>CAVWVB010000002.1:0-60895 GCA_963758365.1 uncultured Gammaproteobacteria bacterium | reverse complement strand
TAGGTCTCATTCGAAACATCATCAAGCATGTAGTAGAGAGCCAAAATGACCATATCAGCTGCACTTCAAACGAAGGTGCTCCTATTGTTCCGACGCTTGATCATTTTTGTTCTCGCGGGGCTGCTGATCTTCTACCACAGCCTCACGCTCTACGAAATGTATCTAGGCACAAGCAACGGTGCGCATACACTCTTTGACTATGTGCAATCCGTCTTTCGAGTGCTTATTACCATTAGTTTGCTGCTCGTTGTCTTTGGTGTGCGCTGGGCATTGTGGGGAATGTGGTTCAGTATCAGCGGGCTTGTGGCTACGCAGTATTGGGCGCATTTTGGAAATTTGCCCGTCGATTTCACTGAGGGTAGGCACCCGCTTTCCTACCTAAAGGGCTTCATATTCCCAACAATCATTACCTTGGCGTTCCACTCTTCAACCCGGCCCACCTTGGAGCTCAGCGTCCGGCGTGAGGCCTAACAATTCGTGTATGGACTTCCCTTGCAAGTGAATGAGTAAATCATCTTTGGCAAGCGGTGCGGTTGCAGTCGTGTATGCGGCCTTGGGGTGAGCAGCGGGTGCTCGGGCCAGGACGGAATCCGACGGAACTATCGGCTCGCTCATCCCGGGACCCAGTCGTGTGCCATCAACGTGCGCCAGGTGCACCGCCGCGTAGGAACCCCGTCGGCGGCACGACTCGCCCATATTCAGCGGCGCCGCCTTCCATCCAGTAAAGTCACCTGCCTTCGCGACTCAGCGAACGGGGGAACGCCCATGACGCGCCGCCGACTGTCCACGCGGGACCCGCGCACGCCGCCCACGCGCGCGTTTCGCGGCACCCTGCTCGGCCGGGTTGTCGGCCTCCTGCTCGCGCTCGCTGGCGCATGCGTCGGCAGCGACGCACGCGCTGCGGCGGCGACGCACGACGACCACGCGCTCGGCACGGTCGACTTTCCTGTGAGTTGTTCGCCGCGCGCGCAGGCCGGGTTCAATCGCGCGGTCGCGCTGCTGCACCACATGACCTACACGCCCGCGCGCGAGGCGTTCGGGCAGGTGGCCACGACCGACCCGCACTGCGCGATGGCGCACTGGGGCATCGCGATGACGCTGTTCCAGCCGCTGTGGCCGACGCGGCCGCGGCCCGATGCGCTGCGGCGCGGCTGGGACGAGGTGCGGCAGGCGGAAACGCTCGCGCCACCGACCGAGCGCGAACGCCTGTTCGTCGCCGCGGCGCATGCGTTCTTCGTCGATCCCGCGTCGACGGACTACTGGCTGCGCATCCGTCGCTGGGCGCAGGCGACGGCGAACGTGCACGCCGCGTTTCCGGACGAAACCGAAGCCTCGGCGTTCTACGCGCTGGCGCTGCTCGCGACCGCTCCGGCGAACACGATCTCGCGCGAGCACGCGGACCAGGCCGCCGCGATCCTGCTGCGCATCCATGCGCTGCATCCGGACCATCCGGGCGCGATGCACTATCTCGTGCACGCGAACGACGTGCCCGGGCGCGAGCACGAATCGCTGGAGATCACGCGCAAGTACGAGTCGCTCGCGCCGCACAATGCGCACGCACTGCACATGCCGACCCACATCTACACGCGCCTCGGCGACTGGGACGGCGTGATCCGCGGCAACCTGCGCGCGGCGGCGGCTGCACTGGAGCAGCCCGCAGGCGAGCATGGGGAGTTGGTCTCCGACGAGTTTCCGCACACGATCGAATACCTCGTCTACGCCTACCTGCAGAAGGGCGCGGATCGCGATGCCGCGAAGCAGTGGCAGCGCCTGCATGCGACGGCGCGGCTGGAACCGACATTCAAGACCGCGTTCCACTTCTCCTCGATACCCGCGCGCTACGCGCTCGAGCGCCGCGCGTGGGACGAGGCCTCGGTGCTCGCGCTGCGCGACCCGGCTGCGCTCGACTGGGACCACTTCGCGTGGCCCGAGGCGATCACCACGTTCGCGCGCGGGCTCGGCGCGGCGCATCGCGGCAAGACCGCCGAAGCCGACGCGGCAACCGGCCGCCTCGATGCACTCGAAGCGGCAGCGCGCGCGAGCGGCGAGGAACTGTTCACGCGCAACATCCACGTGCTGCGCCTCGAGCTCGCGGCGTGGAACGCGCATGTCCAGGGCCGGCACGATGCGGGCATCGCGCTGATGCGCGAGGCGGCCGAACTCGAGGCCTCGACGCCGAAGGCCGCGGTGACACCCGCGCCGACGCTGCCGGCCTACGAGCTGCTCGGCGACCTGCTCGCCGAACAGCGCGAGCCCGCGCCCGCGCTCGCCGCGTACCGGCGTTCGCTGGAACTCTATCCGCGGCGCTTCAACAGCCTGCTCGGCGCCGCACGTGCGGCGCACGCGAATGGCGACCGCGCGGCCGCGCGCTCGTATTACCGGACGCTGCTCGAGGTTGCGAGCGGCGGCACGCGCGAACCCGCGCTCAGGGAAGCACGCGACTACGTCGCGGCAGGAGCGTGAGCACGCCGCGACGCACGCCGGCGTGTGCTGCCCGCATCGTAACCGGCCGAGACGAAATCGAGGCCGGCCCGCAAGATTCGCATGGAGGATCATCCATGAGGTTCATGGCCCTGCTGCTCGCTTCCTTTCTGGCGCTGTCTGTCCATGCGGCGGATGGAAGCGCGCTGACGTCGGTCGAGTTGCGCAACCGGGTTGCAGAAATCAATGCCGCGCAGAATGCGGTGACGATGCGCGGCTCGACCGCAGCGGATGTCGATCGCCTGTTCGCCTACTACGCGGACGATTTTACGTACGTGCACGAAGCGTACGGCGGCACGTATACGCGACAGCAGCTCTACGAGAACACGCTCAGGAATCTCGAGGCGGGACGCTACACGCTCGACGAGGATCGATACACGATCCTGCGCACGATCGCAGGCCGCAATGCGATCGCGGTGGAGCGGCGCGAGCGCGGCGGAGCGATTCACCTGACCGTCTTCGAGTTCGCGGGTACCAAGGTCTCGCGGATCGTCGAATACTGGAAATGACCGGTTCGCGCAGGCGCCGCGCCGCACGCGAGCCGGCCCTGCCGGCGGCACAGGCCGCGACGGATGCGCGGGACGGAGGACAACCGGTTGCAGGGTTCGCTGCATCCGGTTTGTACGCTGCGCCGATACGCGCCATAGCCCGGCACGGCCTTCGCCGTGAACCAGCGAATTTTCGAGGAGTGATTCCGATGACCAGCGCCAAGCAAGTCGTTGCAACCGCAGCAGCCGCTCTCGTTTTCGCGGCCTGTGCCGGAAATGCACTCGCGAACAATGCGGACGCCGCGCACGCGGCGGCGAAGACCGCTTCGGTGCCCCCTGCAAAGGACGCCCTCTTCGCGCGCGAAAAGAGCGCATACGAGGCGTGGAAGTCGAAAGACGCGAAGTTCTGGGATGCGTTCCTCGCGGACAAGTTCGTCGGCTATGGCTCGTCGGGCAAGCTCGACAAGGCATCGGCGCAGAAGCAATACGCGGGCGCCGATTGCGAGATCGCGCGTTATGCGCTGTCCGACGAGCACGCAAGACCGCTCGGCAAGGGTGTCGTACTGCTCACGTACAAGGTGGCCGTCGACGGTTCGTGCGGCGGAAAAAAGGTCCCCGCCACCAACCGCGCCGCGAGCATCTACGTTCGCGAACACGATGCATGGCGCGCAGCCTTCCACGCCGAGGCGCCGATCGTCGATCCGAAGGACGCTGCCGCGGCGCGGGTCGCAAGGAAGGAAGCACCCGCGAAGAACGAGGCTACCCAGGCCGCTGCGGATGCGGGCACCGCTGCGCTGATCGCGGCCGAAAAAGCGGTCTGGGAAGCCTGGAAGGACCACGACGGAAAAAAGATCGCGGCGCTGACCGCAACCGACCTCTCGTTCATCAACATCTTCGGCACCTACCTCGCGAACAAGGCCGATGCGTTGCAGGACTGGACCGGCAACGGATGCGAAGTCAGCAGCGTCAGCGTCACCGACGGCGTCGGCACGATGCTCTCGCCGACCGTCGGCATCCTCACGTTCAATGGTGCTGCGGACGGCACCTGTTTCGGCCAGAAGATCGGACCGATCCGGGGCACTTCGGTGTACGTCAGGCAAGGCGGCGCGTGGAAATGGACGTTCGGCATCAACCTGCCCGCGGGCCCGTAGGAATCCGCAACGGAACGGAGGGAATCCGTCGAATCGATTCCCTCGGTCCCCTTCGTTTCGCAGCGCGCGCGCAGCAGATTCGTAACGCGCCGCGCCGCGCGCAGGCGGATCCTACTTGCGCATCGCGCCGGCGGCTACGAAGCCGAGGCCGACCAGCACGCCGAGGCCACCGAGCCATTCGGGCACGCTCTTGTCTTCCTTGACCGATGCGGACAGGTCGCCCACTTTCATGACCTCCTTGTCGTGGGTGAAGTTGAGCTTGCCCATGAATGCGGCAATGCCGACCGCGACGAGGATGATGCCCGCGAGGATGAGTCCGATGCGCATGCGCTTGCCCCTTTGGTGAAGTCGCCCGATTCTAGCCTGCTTCGCGCGTACGGCGCCGCGGATCACGCGATGCGGCGCACGCCGTTCAGTTTCATGACGTAGTCGGCGCCCATCAGTTGCGAGGGCGTGTAGTAGCCGCCCGCGGGCTTCGCGTCGAGCACGTGTGCCGCGATGCCGAGCGCGGAGTCGACGGTCAGCGCGTAGCCGTTCGGGGTGGTGATCTCGATGTGCGCCTCGGCGCCGCGCGCATCGCGTGCCTCGCCCCAAACATGGCAATGCGTGGCTGCGCGGCGTTGCGCGTCCGGGCCCGGCGACATCGCGGCGGCGCGCCGCTTGAGGAATCGCTGCACCGGCGCGAGCCCGAGCAGGGGCTTGAGCCAGCGCGTGCGGCGCATGCCCGCGATCGCGCGCGGCGACATCGTCATGTAGGTCTCGATGTTCGGGATTCCGGTCGACACGAACGCGGTGTAGACGTCGCCCCACGGGATCGTGACTGCGCTGCGCACGACGCCGTCGCGCTCGAACGTGCGCGTCTTCCACGCGAGCGGCACCTCGACGACCTCGCCGCCGATGCGCGCGCGTCCGCCGCGCGCGAGTCCTTCGACGCTGGTGCGCGCGGTGCCCGGGCTCGAGCCGCCGCCGGCCTCGAACGCGAGCACGAGCGTGTCCGCGTCGGCCAGTTCGCGCTTCAGCAGCGCGGCGACGCAGTCGGTCGGCACCACGTCGAAACCGACGCCGGGCGCGATCACGACACCCTGGTGCTGGCCGCGCACGTGGCGGTGATGGCACAGCGCGAACACGTCGATCTCGCCGGTGATGTCCAGATAATGCACGCGGCACTCGAGACAGGCTTCGAGCAGCGGCTCGCAGGTGCGCGAGAACGGACCCGCGCAATTGAGCAGCAGCTCGACGCCCTCGAGGTTGCGCTCGACTTCGGTGGAATGGTTCAGCTCGAATACGCGGCGGGTCAGGTGCAGACGCCGTGCGAGCGCCTCGAGCGCATCGCGGTTGCGTCCCGCGAGGACCGGCTTGAGGCCACGCCGCGCGGCTTCGTCGGCGATCAGCGCGCCCGTGTAGCCGTTCGCGCCGTAGATCAGGATACGGTTCATTGCATTGCTCCCGATGGCTCGCGGCCGATCCGGCCGGCATCCGGTCGGCGGGTTGCGGCCAGTCGTGCGTTCAATGCAGCCATTGCACGATCAGCCCGGCGACGATTCCGATGATCATGATGCGCGGCAGCAGCAGCGCCATGATCCACGCCTCGCGCTGCCACGTGATTGCACGAGGGCTTCATGCGGGCGTTCCGGGCTGCGCGTACAACTGTTCGGCGCGCTGGAACAGGATCCACGAGGTCGCGATGTACTTGTCGCCGCCGCTGGGCCGGTTGCCGCGATGGGTGTGGGTGAAACCGCCCGGCGCGATCAGCAGCGAACCGGTTTTCGGCACGATGCGCCGGCCCTGGTAGAGAAACTCGGTCTCGCCGTCGGCGAAACCTTCGTTGAGATAGATCGTCCACAGCACGACGCGATGCAGGTGGTCGTCCGACTCGCGCTTCGGCGAGATCTCGCTGTGCCAGTACGGATAGCCGCCGACGTCGCCGATGTAGCGCTGGATGTTGATGTCGCCCGGGCGGAACAGGTGCACGAGCATCTTCTGCAACTGCTCGTCGGACATCGCGCGCACGCTGTCGACGTCGAGCATGTCGAGCGCGCCGGTTTTCGGGTCGGGCTTGCTCAGCGTGACCGGCGCGAGCGCGAGATAGGTGTACTTGCGCACGTACGCGAGCAGGCCGCGCATGACCGCGACGTTGAGCAGGTTTTCGCCGCGCTTCCACTCGGCATGGCGGCTGATGCACAGGTCCCAGCTGTCCTTGAGCCGGGTATTGACGCCGCCGCCGGTCGCGCCGCGCGTGATCTTGCTCTCGCTCGCCGCGTAGGCAGCGACCAGTTCGGCACACACCGCGGCATCGAGCGCATTCTCGTAGACCTCGATGAAATCGTTGTCGGCCATGGGAGATCGTCGTGATGGTTACGTTCAGGTGCCGCGACCGAGCATGCAGGCCGACCCCGGCTCAAGGAGACCCGCGATGTCCTCGTTCGGACTGTATCTCATCGGCGCCCTCGTGCTGATCGGCGGCCTGATCTACGGGGCCTGGCTGGCCCATGTGCCGAGCCAGTGGATCGCGGTCGGCGCGATCGTGCTGCTCGGCGCCGGCATCCTCGGCGCGGTCACCCATACGCGGCGCCGCGACCCGGCCGAATAGCTCCCGGGCCGAATCATGGTAGGTCAGGTCGGCTGTGCCGACCTGACGACCGACGATCCCGCGCGATCCGCGGCACCGCTTGTATCGAACATCCGGACGTGCGGATGAGAGGTGCGCGCGCGTCGGATGCGAGCTGCGCATGCGCGCACTTGCGCGGGCGTCAGGCCGGGGCGGCCTGACCTACGATGATGCGGCCAGAAACGGGAAACCGACCATCCGGCTGCCAGCGCACGATGATACGCGCTCGCGCGTGCGGCGCGGCGCGCGCGACGACCTCGATCGGCCGGCGCAGACCGGCGTCGCGGTAGGCGCCGCGCTGTTCCGCGGGCAGCAACCGGGTCAGCGCGATCGACTTCATCGAATGCGCGCTCCGCTCGCGTGCCGAGGCGCAGGGTCCGCAGTCGCCCGCACGACCCCAGCCGGCCACGGACTGCTGACACCACGCTGTCAGTGGGCCGGGTCAATGATCCGCGACGTGCCGACCGGCACGGCCATCCACTCGCGGAGATCGTCATGCTCAATCCCAATGTTCCGGCCTGGTTCGAGATTCCGACCCACGATCTCGACCGCGCGCAGCGCTTCTACGAGTCCGTGCTCGAGGTGCAGCTGACCCGCGGCAACCTCGGCGGCGGAGAGATCGCGGTATTTCCCTACGGCGGCAATCCGCATGCGAGCGGCGCGCTGATCCGCATGCCCGATTGCGAACCGTCGGTGCAGGGCAGCACGGTCTATCTGAGCCTGAGCGACATCCGTCCCGCGCTCGACCGCGTCGATGCGCAAGGCGGCGACGTGTTCGTTCCGCGCACCGAACTGCCCGGCGGCATGGGTTTCTTCGCCCAGTTCCGCGACTGCGAAGGCAACCGCGTCGGCCTGTGGTCGCCCGCGTGAACGGCCGCCGCGTGCAACGCGCTGCACCCGGCACGCGCTCCCGCCCCCCTTCGAGGACAACGACGATGGATACACCCGACCCGCAGGACGGGCGTCACGATTTCGATTTCTATTTCGGCCGGTGGGACGTGCGCAACGAACGCCTGAAACAACGCCTCGCGGGTTGCGAGGACTGGGAGCAGTTCGCCGCGATCCAGCAATGCCGGCCGATTCTCGGCGGACTCGGCAACATCGACGACTTCGTGAGCGACTGGAACGGCGCCGCGAACGGCCGCTTCATCGGCATGACCCTGCGCCTGTTCGATCCGGCCACGCGCGAATGGAGCCTGTACTGGTCGAGCAACCGCACGGGCGTGCTCGAGCCGCCCGTGACCGGCCGCTTCGAGAACGGCATCGGCACGTTCCTCGGCCGCGACCGGCACGAGGGCACGCCGGTACTCGCGCGCTTCATCTGGTCCGCGATCACGCCGCGCAGTGCGAAGTGGGAACAGGCATTCTCGACCGACGAGGGCGCGACCTGGGAAACCAACTGGATCATGCGGATGACGCGACGCGATGGCGCCGGGAGCGCGTCGTGACCGCGCCGGCGCAGGCGATCGCGGCAACCGATGTGGTGCCGGACCGGATCGTCGAGCTGCGTCAGTACACGCTGCGGCCGGGCCGGCGCGACAGCCTGATCGACCTGTTCGAACGCGAGTTCGTCGAAACCCAGGAGGCGTGCGGAATGCGCGTGATCGGGCAGTTCCGCGATCTCGACGACGCGGACCGGTTCGTCTGGCTGCGCGGTTTCCGCGACATGCCCGCGCGTGCGCACGCGCTGGCCGCGTTCTACGGCGGCGCGGTCTGGAAGGCGCATCGCGAAGCCGCGAACGCGACCATGCTCGATTCCGACAACGTGCTGCTGCTGCGGCCCGCGCGTGCGGATTGCGGATTCGCGGTCGATATGCGCGAACGCGCCGCGATCGGTGCGACGCCCGCGCCGTCCGGCCTGCTGACCGCAACGATCTGGTACCTGCACACCGCGGCCGATGCGCGCTTCGTCGACTGGTTCGAACGGCGCATCGCGCCGCTCTGGAGGACCGCGGGCGCCACGCTGCTTGCGCGTCTCGCGAGCGAACACGGCGCCAACACGTTTCCGGCACTGCCGGTGCGCGAGGGCGAGAACGCATTCGTGTGCGTGTGCGCGTTCGCCGATGCGCACGCGCATTCGGCGCACGTCGCGCGCCTCGCGCAGATGCCCGCGTGGACAGCGCTGAGCGCGCAGCTGCGCGAGCGGCTCGCGGCCGAGCCTGAAGTGCTGCGCCTCGCGCCGACACCGCGCTCGCGGTTGCGCTGAGCGTCCGCGGTGGCCGAGCGCGCCATCGTGCGGGCCGACCGCTGTGCGGGCCTGTCGGGCCGGTCCCGGCACGCGGACCGGCCGCTGCTGCCGCGCGATCGACTGCGGCGATACTCGATCACGGCGGCGCGGCATTCGCGCGCGGCATGGCGGACGCGCCGGCGACGCGCGATCATTCGCGCATGCGCCGAGCCGACCGCCTGTTTCTCATCGTCAACGCGTTGCGCGGACGGCGCACCGCGCTGCCCGCACGCAGGCTCGCGGAAACGCTCGCGGTTTCGCCACGCACGATCTACCGCGATGTCGCCGACCTGCAACTGTCCGGCGTGCCGATCGAAGGCGAGCCGGGCGTCGGCTACATGCTGCGCAAGGGTTCGGACATTCCGCCGCTGATGTTCAACGCGGAAGAACTCGAAGCCCTCGTGGTCGGCTCGCGCTTCGTGAAAGCGTTCGCTGGAAAGCGGCTCAGCGGTGCGGCCCAGGCCGCGCTGCTCAAGATCGAAGCGGTGCTGCCGGCACAGTTGCGTGAACGTGCTAAGCGCTCGCGCATCTTCGCGCCGGCCGACTGGAACGAGGCCAGGAGCGGGCTCATCGACCGCCTGCACGACGCGATCGAGCATCGCCGCGTGCTGCGCCTCGATTATCGCGACGGGATTGCGCGCGCGAGCTTGCGCGAAGTCGAACCGCTGTGCCTCGCGTTCTGGGGCGGCGTGTGGACGCTCGGCGGCTGGTGCCGGCTGCGCCAGGACTTCCGCAATTTCCGGCCCGATCGCATCGTCGCGTTCGAGCCGACCGGCGAGGCCTTCGCCGAGACCGCCGAGCGCGGCCTCGCCGCCTACCTGCGCGCGGCCGGCGCGGATCCCGAAGCGATCGACGGCTGACCACACGCTGCGAATGCGGATCGCGGCGGGCACGGGCACGGCTACCGGATTGTCGGCGTTGGCGGGCCCGGGCCCGTTCGCGCGATCTGCGCGGCCGCCGTCCATGCGTCCGCTGCGTCGCCGCGCTTGCCTGACCATCGGCACTGCCGCGCACCCGATTCGATGCGATGATCGCGCTTTCGTCCCGATGGAGCCTGCCGTGGCCCGCCTGTTCTGTCTGCTGTATGCCTGTCTCGCGCTGAGCGCTTTCGCGTACGCGGGGCCGAGCGACGACCGCTTCCACGCGCTGTACGAGAAGGAATGGGCGTGGCGCCAGGACCAGTTCCCGGGTCTCGACGACGAGGACCGCGAGTCGAACGCGGGCGACAACCGCCTGCCCGCGGTGAACGCGGCCGCGCAGAAGGCGCGTCTCGCATACTGGAACGACGTGCTCGGGCAACTCGACGCGATCACGCCTGCCGAGCTCTCGCCCGAGAACCAGGTCAACTACGCGGTGTACCGCCCGCAGATCGAGAACCTCGCCGCGGAAGTCCGCTTTCGCGGCTACGAGATGCCGTTCAACAGCGACTCGCAGTTCTGGTCCGACCTCGCGTTCATGACCCGCCGGCCATTGCGCAACGAAACCGACGTGCGCAACTACATCGCGCGGCTCGACGACGTGCCGCGCTACTTCGACGAACAGACCGCGAACATGCGCGCGGGCCTTGCGCGCGGTTTCAGCGTGCCGCGCGCGGTGCTCGACGGCCGCGACGTGTCGATCGAAAGCTATGCGGACGTTGCGGCGCCCGAGGCGAGCCCGTTTTATGCGCCGCTCAAGAATCTGCCTGCGACGATTCCAGCCGCGCAGCAGACGCTGCTGCGCGAGGACGCGCGGCGCGCGATCCGCGAACACCTGATTCCCGCCTACGCGAAGCTGCTGAAGTTCTTCCGCAACGACTACATGCCGCATGCGCGCCGCACGCTCGCGGCCGAGGCACTGCCGGACGGCAAGGCGTATTACCGCCAGCAGATCCGCGAATACACGACGCTGGATCTCGACCCCGAGGCGATCCACAAGATCGGTCTGGCCGAGGTCAAACGCATCGATGCGGAGATGCAGGCGACGATGAAGGCGACCGGATTCAAGGGCGATTTCCCCGCGTTCCTCGCATTCCTGCGCAGCGATCCGCAGTTCTACCCGAAGACCGGCGAGGAACTGCTGATGCGCGGCGCATGGATCGCCAAGCAGGTCGACGCCAAGCTCGGCCAGTTCTTCGGCCTGCTGCCGCGCGGACGCTTCGGCATCGAACCGGTGCCGGCCGCGATCGCGCCGTTCTGGACCGCGGGCCGCGGCAGCGCGCATACCTACTGGCTCAACACCTATGACCTGCCCTCGCGGCCGCTCTACAACCTGCCCGCGCTGACCCTGCACGAGTCGGCGCCCGGGCACGCGTTGCAGGGCGAACTGGCCGAGGAACAGAAGAACCAGCCCGAGTTCCGCCGCAAGAGCTACATCTCCGCGTACGGCGAAGGCTGGGCGCTGTACTGCGAGAAGCTCGGCAAGGAGATGGGCATCTATCACACGCCCTACGAGGAGTTCGGACGCGAGACCTACGAAATGTGGCGCGCCGCGCGCCTCGTGATCGACACCGGCATCCACCACAAGGGCTGGACCCGCGAGCAGGCGATCGCGTATCTGGCCGGGCATGCGGCGCTGAGCCGGCACGAGGTCGAGACCGAGGTCGATCGCTACATCTCGTGGCCGGGGCAGGCGCTCAGCTACAAGCTCGGCGAGATGAAGATCCTCGAGCTGCGCGCGCGCGCCGAGAAGCGGCTCGGCACGAAGTTCGACCTGCGCGCATTCCACGATGCGGTGCTCGCCGAAGGCTCGGTGCCGCTGCCGCTGCTCGAGCGCCGCATCGACGCGTGGATCGCCGCGCGCAGCGCGGCAGCGCCGGGCGCCGCCGCAAAAGCGGTCGCGCGATGACCGTAGGTCAGGCCGCCCTCGGCCTGACGCGCACGCATCCCTCATCCCCACGTCCTCGTGTTTCGATACCAGCGGTGCCGCGGGTCGCGCGGCATCGTCGGTCGTCAGGTCGGCTCAGCCGACCTGACCTACGACAGCGCGAGAGGGTCGGTTTCCGGTTTCGAACCGCATCACCGTAGGTCAGGCCGCCCCCGGCCTGACGCGCGCGCAAATCCGCGCATGCGCGGACGTGCGCATCGCCGATCCCCGCCCGCGCGTGTTGGCGACACCTCTTCCTACAATGAGCGCAGGAACGCGACGAGGTCGGCCTTTTCCGCGGCGCTGAAACCGATCGCAAAACGCGTGTTGTAGAACTCGATCACGTCCTCGAGCGTTGCGGCGGACCCATTATGGAAGTACGGCGCGTGCGCCACGACGCCACGCAGGACCGGTCCCTTGAACTTGCCGATGTCCTTCCATTTGCCGGTCAGCAGCGCGCGGCCGGGGTCGGTGGTCTGCACGGTCTCGCCGCTCGCCGTGTTGCGCAGCGTGTACAGCGGCATGTCGAGCGAGCGACGCGCAGCATCGGCGACGCCGATGTTGAGCGGCAATCCGACCGAATGATCGCCCGCGTTCGGCGCGTTGTGGCAGGTCGTGCAGGTGCCCGGGATGACGCTCTGGCCCAGCGCGTCGTTGAGTCCGCCGACGCCGGTGATCTCGATTGGCTTGCTGTTGAACAGTTCCTCGCCGCGCGCGATCGATTCGCGCTCGCTGCCGCCGGGATTGCCGAGTGATCGGGCATCGGCCCAGGCCGCGAACAGGGTCATCGACACGGGGTCGAATGCGGCGCCGGTCGGATCGGCGCCGAGCGTATCGTTGATGCCGATGTAGAAGCGCTGGTTGGCGAGGATGCGCGGACCGCCGAGTGCATCGTCTTCGTTGAGAAAGCCGGCGCGGTCGTCGCTCACCTGCGCCGTGGTCAGGCCCATCTCGAACTGGACGATCTGCGCGAGCTGGTCGTCGCTCGGCGATGCGGCGCCCTGCGCGTGGCCAAGCGTCGCATCGATCGCCTGGTGCTTGAGACTCGCGACCAGGTCCGCGTCGTACATGCCCGCATCCATCGGCGGCAGGAACGGCGCCACGGTCTCGCGCACGTCCCACATGATCCCGGTCAGGAAGCCGAGGTTCGTCGCCGGCAGCGGACGCCGGAACAGTGACAGCTCCGCGGCGCTTGCGTAGCCGTACGGATCATCGACCGCATCGAGGCTGAATTCGGCGTTGGCCGGAATGCCGATGCCGATGCGCAGCACGCCGCGGCTCAGCAGCATGCTGTAGGCACGCCGGCGTTTGGTCACGGTGGACACGTCGGCAAGCGGAGAATTGGATCCATCGTTGGTACGGAACAGCGGATCGGTGCCGCCGGTCGCATCGAAGCGCGCGCGGACGGTGCGCGGCGTGAGCGTCCAGGCATCCTGTTGCTGATGGCAGGTGTTGCAGGAGCGGCCGTTGCTGCCCAGGCTCTGGAAGAACGGGTTGCCGACATCGATCGTGCCGGACGCGGTGAACGTGCGCAGCCAGCCGCTGTCGTCGCGCGTGGTCAGGGCGTCGCCGTGATATGGCGGTTGATCCGGTGCGATCGCGGCGCCGCTCGCCGCGGTTGCGACGACCAAAGCCACCAGCGCGAAGCCGGCGCGAGTGTGTTTGCGCACGGCCGGTTTCGCCGCGTCCTGCCGCGATAGGGTGTCGCCGCGGGTATTCATCGAAATCCCCTCCATCGGTGCGTGCGCGTGCATGCCGGCCGAAGCGGGTCGCGATGCTTGGCTGTCCGAGACGGACGCCGGGTGCGAGGCGATCCGCTTCGCCCTCGATCATTGAGGAACGCGGAATCGCGGCCGATTGAGACATGCGGACCGGATCGGTCTGACGCGTGGCGATTCTCGGCCCGCCGTCGTCAGGTCCGCTCAGCCGACCTGACCTGCGACTTTCGAGCCGCACCTGTAGGTCAGGCCGCCCTCGGCCTGACGCGCGCGCAGCCCTCGTAGGTCGGGCCGCCCCGATCCGGCCCGCCGCAGGGTCGCGCGCGAGTCAGCGCCTGGACGGGTCGGCTGCGGGTTTGCCCGGCGCGGGCGGTTTTTCGCGCTGGGCGTTGGTCGCGTCCTTCTCCCAGGCCTTCAGGATCGCCGCGCGCGAACTCGCATCGTCCACGGCCGGCGCGGGCGGTGGCGGCTCGGGATTGCCGGTCTCGAGATAGCGCTTGAGGCGCGCGACCTGGGTGTCGAGCACCTGATCGACGGCCGGCGCGAACTGGTCGAGACCACTCGCGCTCGCGCCGTTGACGCGGTACTCGACGTCGAGCCGCGTCGCGCCGTCGTCGCCGACGCGGATCCAGAAGCTCAAGGTTCCCTTGAGCGCAAATTCCTGCAGCGGGCCGAGCGCCGCATCGAGACGCAGCAGCTGGTCCGGCATCGCCATGATCACGCGGCCGTGCTCCGCACTACCGCCCTTCCAGCGCTCGCAGAAGCAGCCGCCCGCGGTCGCGTCGAGGCGCAGGTTCGTCGCCTTCCCCGACCAGGTGTGCTCGCCGCTCCACCAGCGCGCGGGCTGCGCGAGCGCGGCATACACCCTGGCCGGCGTTACTGCGAGCGGCGCGGAGATCGACACCAGGAATCCGTCGGCAGCGGCCTGCTTTACCTCGGCGTGGGCGCGGACTGCGAGCAGCAGAAGACAGGCCGCGAAAACAGCGGACTTCATGGCGTGGCTGCACTCCGCTGCAACGCGAGCGCGAGCGCGAGTGCGCGCAGCAGCGGCAGCGCGATCGCGATGCCGACGGCGGCGGAGAGCGCCAGCGCATAGCCGGGCACCACGAGCGCGTTCGCGATCGAAGGCGCATTCGCGTACAGGTACGACGCGAGCAGTGCGAACGCGATGCTCTGCAGCCCGTATGCAACGAGCAGCGCAACGACGACATGCAGCACGCGTTGCGGGACGAGGCGCCAATGCCATGCAGGCAGGCTGGCCACGAGCAGCGCGGGCGCGAGGATGCCGACGATGCCGGCCACGCTGCCGATCATCGGCAGCGTCGACATGGCCGGCGTCATACGTCGCCGTCCCGGGCCCAGCCTTCGCCGGTGCCGTGGTGAAACACCGCGTCGCCCGCGAGCAAGTCGCCGGCCGGAACGGATGGCTGCTCGGCGAGTCCGGCATAGATCGGCCGGAAGTCCGGACGCGTCGCATCCATCAACTGTTCGAAGC
Source organism: uncultured Gammaproteobacteria bacterium (assembly GCA_963758365.1). GTDB lineage: Bacteria > Pseudomonadota > Gammaproteobacteria > Xanthomonadales > Rhodanobacteraceae > Dokdonella_A. Next base: position 45,883 of record CAVWVB010000002.1, on the reverse strand, counting down.
TGTCGATCACGAAATAGGTCTTCTGGAACGTGTCGATCCGGTAGCGCGTGCGCATGATGCGCTCGAGATCGAAGCCGATGCGGTTCGGCGCGGGCGACTCGAGACAGTGGATCGATTCGCCTTTCGAGGAGACGATCCCCGAACCGTAGATGCGCAACCTGCCGTGCTGGCGGATCAGTCCGAACTCGACCGTGTACCAGTACAGCCGGGTCAGGTTGACCAGCGCCTCGGTGCCGATCCCGTGCGCCTTCACGCCGCCACGGCCGTACGCGGCCATGTAGTCGGCGAACACCGGGTTGAGCAGCAGCGGTACATGGCCGAACAGGTCATGGAACAGGTCCGGTTCGGCGATGTAGTCGATCTGGTCGGGTTTGCGGATCCACCAGGTCACCGGAAAGCGCCGGTTCGCAAGATGGTCGAAGAACGTGAGCTCGGGCAACAGTCCCTCGACGCCGATCAGCTGCCAGCCGGTCGACTTTGCGAGCACTTCGTTGAGTTCCCCGAAACGCGGGATCGCGTCCGGGGTCATGCCGAAGCGCTGCTGGTTGTCGATGAACTCCGCGCAGGCGCGGTCGCGCAGGACTTCGCGCTGGCGTTCGAACAGGGTCGCCCAGGTGCGGTGGTCGGCCTGCGAATAGCTCGACCACGGCTGCTCGACGACCGCGGTCGTATAGACCGGCACATAGCCCTTGTCGGTCTGCTGGCGTTCGACACGGCGCGGCTCGGACGAGGTCATTGCGGACTCCTGCAGGCGATGCAGCCGACAGCTTAGCGCGGTTGAGCGGACTCGGCGCTGACCGGTCCGCGGCGGACCCTCGCGGACCGCATGACGGCCGGCGCCGAGCCGAGCCCGTCGCGGCGGTCGCGCCGCGCACGCGCTCAGTGCAGCGTGCGCGGCGGCGTGCCGCCGTTGCGTTCATGTGGAAACGCAATCACGCGGTCGGTATCGGCGTCGGACCCGGCGCGATGCCAGAGCACCGGCACGTCCTGCGCGCGCGGCAGTTCGAGTTCGTCGTCGCCGGCCGGCTCTTCCTCGTCCTCCCAGCTGTAGCGCTTGCGCGCGGGCAGCGGGTCGCGCGCATGCAGCAGAAACGCCGCGAGCACGCCGGCCAGCGCGCCCGCGAGGTGGTACTCGAAACTCACGTGCTCTTCGCCCGGCAATACCGACAGCAGCATGCCGCCGTACAGGAAGAACACAACGAGCGAGGTCACCACGGCCAGACGGTCGCGCCGGATCAGGCCCATCACGAACAGGAAGAACATCAGTCCATGCGCGATGCCGCTGGCTCCGACATGCACCGTGCCGCGCGCGAACAGCCAGACTCCGGCACCGGAAAGCACCCAGATCAGCGGCAATGCGATCCGAACCGCGCGCGGATAGCAGTACAGGGTCAATGCGCTGAGCAGCCCGAGCGGCAGCGTGTTCGACATCAGGTGCTGGAACGTCGCGTGCGCGAACGGCGCGGTCAGGATGCCGATCAGCCCACGCAGGTGACGCGGCTGCACGCCGAGATCGCGCACCGACCAGCCGAGTCCCCAGGCCGCGAGCCATGCGATCCAGATTCCGGCCAGCAATGCACCGGCACCGATCAGCGCATAGCGGATACGGTCGCGGTCGCGAGCGACTGCGACCGGTGTCGGTTCAGGAAGCGGGCGCGCCAGATCCATCTACCGACGGTGGGGGCCGCGCGCGCCACCCGCAAGGGCCGGGCCGCGTCCCGCGACCCTCGGTGCCGCTGGCGCAGGCCGCGGCGCAACCTATAATCGGCGCGGAACTGCGTGCCACAGGGTTCCGACAGGGGCGCCGGATCGGGCCGACATCGGGCGTCATGCCCGGATCGACGGGAAACGAGGGGTTCGTCGCGTCGCATGCATTTCGATGTCACTACCGCGCTCGCGGTCAACGCACTGCTGACCCTCGGCGTCGGCCTGAGCCTGGCCTTCGCGACCTTGCGCTACCCGGTCGAATTGCGCCGGCCCATGCACGTATGGATCGGCGGATTGTTCCTGCAGGCGGTCGCGTTGCTCACGCCGGGCTGGCTCGGCCATGCGCCGAGCGGGCCGATCGTGGTCGCGGCCAATCTCGTCTATGTGCTCGCGTATGCGGAAATGGGCCGCGCGATGCGCGGCTTCATGGGCCAGCGCGGCAGCGGATGGCCGCTGTTCCTGATCCTCGTCGTCGGCGTGATTTCGGTGCTGTTCGGAATGATCTGGCCGGATACCGGAACACGCATCGCGCTGAACTCGGTTCCGATCGCGCTGCTGCAGGTCGCGGTCGCGCGCCCGCTCGCGAGCGGCGGCAGGCCGCAGCGCCCCGCCGAGCGCCTGACGCGCACCCTGTTCAACGCCTGCGCGATTCTCGCGCTGATCCGCGGGGTCAGCGCCGCGCTCGGACCCGAGCACGTGCCGCTCGACCTCTACGACGGATTGAACAGCATCGTGTTCCTGAGCAACTCGCTGCTGCCCGCGCTCGGCACGATCGCGTTCGTACTCATGTGCGGAGACCGCCTCAGCGACGACCTGTCCAGGCTCGCGATGGTCGATCCGCTGACCGGTGTCTACGATCGCCGCACCCTGGCCGGGTTCGCCGCATCCGCGATCGCCGAAGTCAACCGCGTGCATCTGCCGCTGGCCCTGCTCGCGATCGACGTCGACCACTTCAAGCAGATCAACGACGGCTTCGGGCACGACATCGGCGACGCCGCGCTGATCGGTCTCGTCGCGCGCATGCGCGAAGCGCTCGATCCGGGACACGTGCTGAGCCGGATCGGCGGCGAGGAGTTCGCGGTGCTTCTGCCGGGCATGAACGAGGACGAGGCCAGTGTCGTCGCCGAGCGCCTGCGCGAGCACATCGGCGACGCGCCATTCTTCCTCGACGGAAACGTGCTGAGCCTCAATGTATCGATCGGCATCGCGACCCTTGCCGATGGCCCGAGAACGCTGCATGACCTGTTGCGCGAAGCTGACCGCGCGCTGTACGCGGCCAAGAAGTCCGGACGCAATCGCTGCGTGCTGCGCTCGTCGATGGCGCGCTCCCCGCGCCACTACCGCATCGCCGAGTCGATCCGCTGAGCGCCCGCGGCGGACGCGCGCAGCGGTAGTCAGGGCGCGCCCGGCGCAGCATTTCCGCGGCGTGGAAACCAGAGGCTTGCGACGATCGAGATCGCAATCAGCACCGCGACCACGAGCAGCGCGATGCCGACCGGAATCTTGTAGAACCCCGCGATCAGCATTTTCGTGCCGACGAACAGCAGGACCGCGGCGAGGCCGTGCCCGAGCAGATGGAAGCGGTCGGCCATGCCCGCGAGCATGAAGAATATCGCGCGCAGACCGAGCACGGCGAACACGTTCGAGGTCAGCACCACGAATGGATCCAGAGTCACCGCGAAGATCGCCGGGATCGAATCCACCGCGAAAATCACGTCGGTCACCGCGATCAGCACCAGCACCACGAACATCGGCGTGTAGCGATGCCTGCCGTTCTCGACCACGCGCAGCGCAGCACCGCGGAAAGTCTCGGTGACCGGCAGGTGACGGCGCATCCAGCGCAGCACCGGATTGGCTTCGAGGTCGGGCGTGCGGCCGGTCGAGAGCAGCATCCGGATTCCGGTGACGAGCAGGAACAGGCCGAACAGATAGAGGATCCAGTGGAAGCGCGCGACCAGCGCCGCGCCGACGAAAATCATCAGGGCACGCAGCACGATCGCACCGAGCACGCCTAGCATCAGCGCGCGCTGGCGTTGCTCGGCCGGCACCGCGAAATAGTTGAACACCATCAGGAACACGAAGATGTTGTCGACCGCGAGCGACTTCTCGAGCACGTAGCCGGTCAGGAATTCGAGCCCGATTTCGTTCGCGATGTCGCGGCCGGCGTGGACGTCGAGCCACCACCACAGGCCCGCGTTGAACGTGAGCGCGAGTCCGATCCAGGCCACGCTCCACAGCAACGCCTCGCGAAACGCGACGCGGTGCGCTCCACTGCTGCGCAGAACGAGGAAATCGACGGCCAGCGCGCCGCCGACCACCACGGTGAACGCGGTCCACAGACCCGGTGTCGCGATGCTGTGCATGATCCGATCCGCAAAAACAACAGGCCCCGTGGGCCGCTGGCGCACGGGGCCTCGTTTTCACGGGACACACCTTCGCCGTCGTGGCGAAGGTCTTGCTCGCGAACAGGCCGAATCGGCTTGTCCACCCACCGGACCGGAGCCTTTCGGCTCGTGCTGACGATCGCGGCAGCGGGAGCTACTCCCCTTCTGCTGTGGCGAGACTAGCCGCGCCGGGCCGCATCTGGCAAGTGAAGGCGCCCGCCGTGCGCCGGGTTCACGCGATGCTCGGCGCACGCTGTCGGGAACTGCGCGGCCCCGGCGAGACGGGAGCCGGCTCGTGCAGTGCCCACGCGCCGCGCGTGTTGCGGAACACGCGCGGCGAGCCGCGGCGGCGAACGGTCCGGCGCAGCCGGCCGGCCGCGACCGCTATCATTCGCCGATGGAACGCAAAGCCGCGGGCGCCCTGCCCCTGATCCGTCTCAAGATCGAACGCCGCTCCGGACATCCCTGGATCTTCCAGAAGATGGTCGAGAAACCGGCGACCAGGCCCGCGCCGGGCACCCTCGTCGACATCGTCGATCGCGACGGACGATTTGCGGGTCGTGGTTTCTACAACGGCCATTCGCGGATCGCGCTGCGCGTGCTTACCGCCGATCCCGACGAGACCGTCGACGAAACCTTCTTCGCGCGCAAGATCGGCGCGGCGATCGCGCTGCGCCGCGAACTGCTCGGACTCGACGCGGTAACCGACGCCTACCGTCTCGTCCATTCCGAAGGCGACGGCCTGTCGGGACTGATCGTCGACCGCTTCGCCGATACCCTCGTCGTCGAGTTCTTCTCGGCCGGCATGTTCAAGCAGCGCGAATCTGATCCGGCGCTGCCTGCTCGAGCACTATCCGGACGCGAGCATCTATGCGTTCGCCGAGGAGCACGTGCAGAAACAGGAGAGTTTCGATTGCGCGGTTCCGCCGACGCCTGCGCCGACGGTTATCCACGAGCACGGCGTGCGATTCCACGCCGCACCCGGCACCCGCCACAAGACCGGCTTCTTCACCGACCAGCGCGACAACCGCAGACTACTTGCCGGGTTCTGTGGTGGACGACGCGTGCTCGACCTGTGCTGCAACTCCGGCGGCTTCGGCATCACCGCGAAGACGATCGGTGGCGCCGACGAAGTGGTCGGCGTGGATCTGGACGAGGAGATTCTCGCGATCGCGGAGCAGAATGCGCGTCTCAACAAGGCCCGCGTGCGTTTCGTGCAGGCCGACATCTTCCACTGGCTGCGCGACGTGTCCGGCAGCGCGGACGGCGGCTTCGACGTGGTCGTCCTCGATCCGGCGAAGATGACCCGGGACCGCGAACAGGTGATTCCGGCGCTGAAGAAGTACCTCGACATGAACAAGCTCGCGCTTGGTGCGGTGAAGCCGGGCGGGCTGCTGCTGACCTGTTCGTGCACGGGCCTGGTCAGCGAGGCGCAGTTCCTCGACATGCTGCGCCGTGCCGCGTTCTACGCGAACCGCACGCTGCAGGTGCTCGCGGTGACCGGTGCGGGACCCGACCACCCGTGGCAGGCGCATGTACCCGAATCACGCTATCTCAAGGCCGCGCTCTGTCGTGTCCTCCAGTGAACGGCCACGCGCATTGGAACGCCTCGCCTGGTCTCGCGGCACGATCCGCGTTGCACCTGGCAGTCGGTGCGGAACATTCCCGGGACGCGCGCCGCGCGCGATCGACGCTGCGGCTACACTAGTAGGCGTTGCAGTCCATCAGGCGATCACCGACCGGAGCCGGACATGAAGCCGATCAAGAAGTCCGCCGCGGTGACCGCTGCCGAGGCCGAGGAGGCCGTGCGCACGCTGCTGCGCTGGGCCGGCGAAGACCCGCGGCGCGAAGGCCTGCTGGAAACACCCAAGCGCGTGGTCAACGCGTACCGCGACTGGTTTTCCGGCTACCAGATCGACCCGGCGGAGTACCTCGGCCGCACGTTCGAGGAAGTGGCCGGCTATGACGAGATGGTCGTATTGCGCGACATCCCGTTCGAATCGTTCTGCGAACACCACATGGCTCCGATCATCGGCCGCGCGCACGTCGGCTACCTGCCGACCGACAAGGTCGTCGGCATTTCCAAGCTCGCGCGCGTGGTCGAGGGTTATGCGCGCCGCTTCCAGGTGCAGGAGAAGCTCACCGCGCAGATTGCCCAATGCATCGAGGATGTGCTCAAGCCACGCGGCGTCGGCGTCGTCATCGATGCGGTGCATCAATGCATGACCACGCGCGGGGTGCACAAGCGCGGCGTTTCGATGATCACCAGCCAGATGCGCGGCACGTTCCGCGAGGATGCGCGGACACGCTCGGAGTTCCTGCGTTTCATCGATATCGACAACGGGCGCTGAGCCTCGTCCGACCCGGTCAGTTCCGCGCGTGATCCCATCCGCCGCCAGCACCCCCCGACGCGCCGCGGTCGTCTTCATCTTCATCACCGTGCTGATCGACATTCTCTCGTTCGGCATCATCATCCCGGTGCTGCCGCATCTGGTCGAGGAACTCGCGGGCGGCGGCATCGCCGAAGCGGCGACCTGGGTCGGCGCATTCGGCACGCTGTTCGCGCTGACCCAGTTCGTGTTCTCCCCGATCCAGGGTGCGCTGTCGGACCGCTACGGGCGTCGCGCGGTGATCCTGATCTCGAGTTTCGGTCTCGGCGTCGACTTCATCGTGATGGCGGTCGCACCGACGTTGTGGCTGCTGTTCGTGGGTCGCGCGGTGTCGGGCATCTGTGCGGCGAGTTTCACGACCGCCAACGCGTATGTCGCCGACGTTACTTCGAAGGATCAGCGCGCGAGCGCGTTCGGCCTGCTCGGCGCCGCGTTCGGCATCGGCTTCATCGTCGGCCCCGCACTCGGCGGACTGCTCGGCCACTTCGACGTGCGCCTGCCATTCTGGACCGCGGCCACGCTCGCACTGGTCAACTTCTGCTACGGCCTGTTCGTGCTGCCCGAATCGCTGCCGCCCGAGCGCCGCAGTGCGCGCTTCGACTGGCGCCACGCGAACCCGTTCGGCGCGCTGCTGCTGCTGCGGCGCTATCCGCAGGTGGGCGGCCTCGCGGTCGCGTTCTTCCTGCTCAGCCTCGCCCAGTACTCGCTCAATTCGACGTACGTACTCTACACCGACTACGTCTACGGCTGGGGGCCGCAGATCGTCGGCTACACGCTCGCGCTGGTCGGACTGTGCAGCGGGCTCGTGCAGGCGGTACTCGTACGCAAGCTCGTGCCGCGCTTCGGCGAGCGCCGGCTCATGCTGGTCGGCCTCGTGCTCGCGAGCACGGGCTACCTCTGGTTCGGATTCGCGCCGACCGCGCTGCTGTTCCTGGTCGGCATCCCGGTGTTCTGCCTCGGCGGCCTCGGCGGGCCGCCCGCGCAGTCGCTGATGACGCGCCAGGTCGATCCACACGAACAGGGACGGCTGCAAGGCGCGCTGAGCAGCCTGTCGAGTTTCGCCGGCATCTTCGGACCCGCGCTGTTCGCGAACCTGTTCGCGCTGTTCATCGGCACGCACGCGCCGGTGCACCTGCCCGGCGTCGCGTTCGTGGTCGCCGCCGGGTTGGTCGCGATCGGCACGCTGGTGGCGTGGCGCGCGACACGCGCAACGGCCGGCGCACGGCCGGCGGGCGGCAACGAGGACACGCTGCCGATCGCCGAGGTGCCGACCCGGGCCGCGAGTTCGGCACTGCGCCCCTGACGATCTGCCGGGCGCGCGATCGCGCCTAGAACGTCGGCAGCCGCTGGCGCAGCTTGGCGAATCCGTCCCACGGATCCGATCCTAGGCTGCGCGCGCGGCGCAGCGCCGTGCCGAGGTCGAAGCGCGCGGCCGACTTCATGCGCCCGAGTTCGTCCCAGCGGATCGGCATCGCGACCGGTGCACCCGCACGCGCGCGCAGCGACCAGCTCGCGACGCTGGTCGCGCCGCGCGCATTGCGCAGCCAGTCGATGAAGATGCGTCCTTCGCGCCGGCGCTTGCTCGCGGTCGCGATGTAGCGCTCGGGATGGCGCGTCGCCAGCGCCTGCGCGAACGCCTCGCAGAACGCCTTCGCCTGCGCCCAGTCCGGGCCGCGCCGGATCGGCACGACGACATGCACGCCCTTGCCGCCCGAGAGGCGCACGAAGCTCTCGAGGCCGGTCTCGGCGAGCCGGTCGCGCACGTCGCGCGCGCCGCGCACGACCGCTTTCCATTCGATGCCCGGCGCCGGGTCGAGGTCGAAGACGAGCCGGTCGGGCTGGTCGGGTGCATCGATGCGCGCGCCCCACGGGTGGAACTCGATCACGTTCATCTGCACCAGTTCGAGCACGCCGCGCAGGTCCTTCACGTACAGGTAGTCGTCGCGCGCGCCGCCCTTCTCGGCCAGCGGGATCGACGCGACGTGCGCGCCGAGCGCGGCCGCATGGTGCTTCTGGAAGAAGCAGGTGCCGTCGGCGCCATCCGGGCAGCGCAGGATCGACAGCGGGCGCGCGACGAGTTCCGGCAGCATGCGCGGGGCGACTTCGCGGTAGTAGTCCGCGATGTCCTGCTTGGTGACGCGGCCATCCGCGAACACGACGCGGTCCGCGTGCGTCAGGCGGCTGGCGCCGGTGGCCTTGTCCATTCGCTTGCGATCAGGCATGCCGAGGTCCTCCACGTTCTTGTCGTCGCGCACGCGCAGGAACGTCGCCTGGCGCAGCAGCCCTTCGCTGGCGCGGCCGCGGAATGCGACCTCGACCACGATGCGCGGCTCGACCCAGTGCACCGCGCTCGCGCGCAACGGCACGTGCGCGGGCAGTTCGAGCACCGCACGGCGGCGCTCCAGCCCCTGCAGGCGGCGCGCGAGGCGTTGCAGGCGCTCGTCGCCGAACCCGCTGCCGACGCGCCCCGCGTACACGAGCGCGCCGTCGCGCACGCCGGCCAGCAACAGCGAGCCGAATCCGCGCCGCGCGCCTTTCGGGTCGGTGAATCCGACGACGACGAACTCGTCGCTGTCGGCGCGCTTGACCTTGACCCAGGTGTGCGAGCGGCCGGCCACGTAGGCCGCGTCGGCGGCCTTGCTGACGATGCCCTCGAGTCCCTGCGCGCTGGCCGCCGCGAACACGCGCCCGCCATGGCCGCGCACGTCGCTGCTGAACGCGAGGCGTGCGTCGGGCGCGGCCTCGAGCAGGTCGGCGAGCAACGCCTTGCGCGCGGCCAGCGCGACCTTGCGCAGGTCGACGCGCGCGACGCCGGGCAGGTCGAACACGACGTAGCGCAGGCGTGCGCCCGCACCATCGTCGAGCGCGCCCTGCAGCGCCGCGAAATCGGCATGGCCGTCCGCGTCGAGCGCGACCAGCTCGCCATCGAGGCGCGCATCGTCGACCGGCAGCGCCTCGACCGCCTGCGCGATCGAGGGGAACCGCGCGGTCCAGTCGATGTCGTTGCGCGAGCGTAGCCGCGCGTGGCCCTCGACGAGGTCGACGAGCAGGCGGTAGCCATCCCACTTGGTCTCGTGCAGCCAGTCGTCGCCGGCCGGCGGCGACTTGCGCAGGGTGCACAACTGCGGCGCGAAACCCGGCGGGACGCGCTGGTCGCGCGCGCCGGGCAGCGCGAGCGCGCGTGCGCGCCAGTTGCCGCGGCCGCGCGCACGCCGTGGCGCGGTGCGCGTGCGGCGCTTGCGCGCGGGCGCGCGCTCGTCGAGCAGGTCGTCGGCTTCGGCGTCGCGGACTTCGGCATCGGTGCGCTTGATCAGCAGCCACTGGTTGCGGCCGCGCTGGCTGCGCGTGCGCACCAGGGTCCAGCGGCCGCGCAGGCGCTTTCCGTGCAGCTCGAAATCGAGGTGGCCGCGCGCGAGCGCGGCCAGTGGTTCGTCCGGCGTGCTCCAGGTGCCGCGGTCGAACACGTCGACGTGGCCCGCGCCGTACTCGCCCGCGGGGATGTCGCCGGAGAAATCGGCATAGGCGAGCGGATGGTCTTCGACCTCGACCGCGAGCCGTTTCTCGCCCGCGCGCAGCGACGGGCCCTTGGGCACGGCCCAGCTCCTGAGCGCGCCGTCGACCTCGAGCCGGAAGTCGTAGTGGCGCGCGCGCGCATCGTGCAGCTGGACCACGAAGATCGGCCCGCCCGGGCCGCCGCGGCGACGGCGCGCGCGATCCTGGTCGGGCTCCGGCGTGCGCGCGAAGCGGCGCTTGCGCGCGTATTCGCGCAGGCTCATCGCGGCGCGCTCAGGCCGACTTGCGCCGCTTGCGCGCGGCGCGCTTGGCGGGCGCCTTGCTGGTCGCGGGCTTGGCGCGCGCCTTCTTCGCGCCACGCTTGGTGGCGGCCGTCTTGCGCCCGGCCGGCGTGCGCTTGTTCGACTCGATGCTCTTCCTGAGCAGGGCCATGAAATCGACGACGTTGGTGGTCGCATCCTCCGGCACGTCCGCCTCGGATTCGTCGCGCGCCTCGACCACGCCCTTCTGCTTGAGGCGTTTCTCGATCACCTTGTGCAGGCGCTCGCGGTATTCGTCGCGATAGTCCGCCGGTTTCCACTTGCCCGACATCGAATCGATGAGCTGGCGCGCCATGGTCAGTTCCTTCGCCGTTACCCGGTAGTCCGCTGCTCGCTTGTCCGGAATGCGGAATTCGTCGACGTCGACGAGTTCCTGCGGGTAGCGCAGCAGGATCAACATGAGCGCGTGCCCGCACGGCATCACCGCGGCGAGGTATTCGCGCGTGCGGATGACGACGCGCGCGATGCCGATGCGACCGGTCTCGGCAAGCGTTTCGCGCAGCAGCACGTAACCCTTCTCCGCCTTCTTCGCAGGCACGAGCACGTAGGGTTTCTCGAAGTACACGGGACTGATCGCGTCGGCGTCGACGAAGGTCTCGATTTCGACCGCCTCGTGGCTCTCGGGCGCCGCGGCGCGGATGTCGGTGTCATCGAGCACGACGTAACTGTCCTTGTCGTACTCGTAGGCCTTGACGACATCCTTCCATGGCACCTCCGCGCCGCTCTCGCTGTTCACCCGCTCGTAGCGCACCGGCTTGTTGTCGCGGCTGTCGAGCATGCGGAAGCTCAGGTCGGTGCGGCGCTCGCCCGACATGAGCTGGATCGGCACGTTGAGCAGGCCGAAGGAGAGGGTTCCGGTCCAGATCGGTCTCGGCATGGCAGTCGCTCCGCGGCAGGGAGGCCGATGCTAGGAACGGCTGGCTTAACCCCGGCTGTGGCCTGCGGCCGACCGGCCGGCCGCGCGCGGCGAGTCCTTTTGGCACTGGCACGCCGACCCCATCTGCATGAGCATCCGGCCATGCGGGCGCGCTGCCCGACGCCTTACGGAGAGGTCCATGCTCACCTTCGTGCTCTGGTTGCTGCTGCTGTTGTTCTGCTGGCCGCTCGCGCTGCTCGCACTGATCCTGTATCCGCTCGTATGGCTCGTGCTGCTGCCGTTCCGCCTGCTCGGCTTCGCGGTCGAGGGCGTGTTCGAACTGCTGCGCGCGCTGATCCTGCTGCCCGCGCGCGTTCTCGGTGGACATCCGGCCACGGGACGACGCTGAGCCCGCACAGGACACGATTCCATCGCGTTGCCAGCGCGCAGCAGCGCCACATACACGGAACATTGGCATCCCGCTGGTCGACCTGGCATAGCGTCGCATGCCCAAGGACGCGAACGGGAGCGCGCCATGAGACATGCCATTACGTGATGCCCGGGTCGCCGGCGTGGCGATGCATGGCGCGCCGGCACATGTGTAGGAACAAACCGCCGACGCGATGTCGGCGGCACTGGCGCCGCCAAGCACAAGGCGGCCGAAGCGGGCGACGCTGCGGGCGACGACGGCCACCGAGTGACCGCACGATGCGCAGCCGGCTGGCCGCGACGCGCCTCGCCGGCGTCAGGTTGCGCGCTGCGAACCTCCGCCGCGCCGGCTCGCGGACTGCACGGACACTCCGAGCGCATCGGGCTCGAACGCGATGCGCTCGGCACCGAGTCCGGCTTCAGCGAGTACCCGCGTGCGCGTGACCTTGATCAACCAGGTCTGCTGCTCGAGCGGTTCACGGCCGCGGAATGCGCGCGGCGTGAGCACCGCGACGCAACGTCGGTGCAACGGATCGCGTACCGAACGGTAGTAGATCAATGCGATCGACAGCTCGCGTGCCGCGCGTGCGAGCGCCTGGGTCTCGCGATAGCTGTACGGATCTTCCCAGGAGGCGCGCGCGCGATCGAAAGGCGCGAGGGTCAACGCGATCGCGGAGCCGGCAACGGCGGCGCGAAACGCGGTGTGCGGCACCGGCGGCAGATCCGGTGTCGCCGGCGAGTCGGCGAGGAAGCGCAGGCGCCAGTAGGCGACTTCCGCGAGCGCGGTCTGCACATGGTCGGCGCCGTACCAGACACCGGGATCGCCGGGCCCGCGAAAACGCGATCCGTCCGGCGGCGGCGCCGGATACCGAAACGGCGTCGCGAGCAGATAATGCAGCGGCATCGCCGCGGCCGGCAACGGCGGTTTGCTCGCCTCGAGGACCTCCTCGAGCACGCGCTGTTCGTCCAGGGTGTCGACCAGGCGCATCGTCGACGCCCGATGTTGCGCCTCGACGACGCGCCAGGCCCTGGCCCTGCTGCGGCGCACGGCCTCGCGCATGAGTTCGGAGGAGATCATGGCGCGGCTGCTCAGGACCGCACCGGTCCAGCACGCAGCGGGCGTCGCACGATCACGCCGCGGATCTCAAAGCCGCGCCCGCGCGCTGTCGAGGTAGTGCAGCACGTGCACGAGACCTTCGGCGCTGCGCAGGCGATCCAGCGGCTTGGCACCCGCAAACGCCGCGTTCGGCGAACTCATCCAGGCGCGCGCGGCTGCGTCGTTGGAACCGACGATTGCGTCGAGCGAGCGGAATACGCGCACCCAGAGCCGCGCGAGTTCGCCGGCCTTGCTGTCCGGGTCGATCGGCGTATTGCGCGCGCGCGAAATCGTCGAGGGGCTGACGCCGATGATCTCGGCGAGGGTGCGTTGCGGGATCTCGAGCACTTCCGCGGCGCGCAGCGCGGCCTTGGTCAACACGCGGTCGGGCGTCGCTTGCACCGCAACCGGCTTGCGGGCTTCCGAGGCGGCGGTCATCAGTCCGGCTCCCATGGTCACTTGCAATAATAATAGCACTTGATTGCATTTGCATCGAGGGGCTCACGGGTGGAACGCTTCCACCGCGCGCCCTCCGCAGGCAACGCCACGGATCTAGCCGAAGAACCAGTAGCACACCGCAATCGAAGCGAGCACGCCGGCAAGCTCGGCCAGCAGCGCGCAGCCGACCGCGTGGCGCGCACGCTGGATGCCGACCGCGCCGAAGTACACCGCGAGCACGAAGAACGTGGTTTCGGTGCTGCCCTGCATGGTCGCCGCAAGCAGCGCCGGGAAACTGTCGACACCGTGCGTCTGCATGGTCTCGATCAACATCGCGCGCGCGGCGCTGCCCGACAGCGGCTTGACCAGGGCGGTCGGCAGCGCATCGACGAAGCGCGTGTCGAGTCCGGCCGCGCCGACCAGCCAACGCACGCCGTCGAGAGCGAAATCCAGTGCTCCGGAAGCGCGCAGCACGCCGACCGCACACAGCATCGCGACCAGGTAAGGCAGCAGATCCTTCGCGACCATGAAGCCGTCGCGCGCGCCTTCGACGAAACTCTCGTAGACCGGCACGCGCCGCCACGCGCCGGCGATCAGGAAGCCGAGCACGACCGCGAACAGGGTCAGGTTGCCGAGCAGCGAAGACAGCGGTGCGAGCGCGGCCGCCGACAGCGTCGACAGCACCGCGATGAAACCTCCGAGCAGCAAGGCCCCGCCGCCGAGCCAGGCCAGAACCACCGGGTCGTGCAACCGGAGCTTCTGCATCCATGCAACCGAGAGCAGCCCGGTCAGCGTCGACGCGCTGGTCGCGAGCAGGATGGGCACGAACACCAGGGTCGGATCGTGCGCACCCTGCTGGATGCGGTACATGAAGATCGAGACCGGCAACAGGGTCAGCGACGACGCATTGAGCACGAGGAACAGGATCTGCGCGTTGCTGGCTGTCGTCGTGCTCGGATTCAGGGTCTGCAGCTCGCGCATCGCGCGCAGTCCGATCGGCGTCGCCGCGTTGTCGAGGCCGAGCACGTTGGCGCCGAAGTTCAACGTGATCAGGCCGAGCGCCGGATGTCCGCGCGGCACCTCGGGCATCAGCCGCGCGAACAGCGGGCCGAGTGCGCGCGCGAGCAGGTCGATCAGACCGGCGCGTTCGGCGATGCGCAGGAAGCCGAGCCAGAGCGTCAGCGTGCCGAACAGCAGGATCATCACTTCGACCGAGAGCCGGGCCATGTCGAACAGGCTCGCGACCATCGCCGCGAACACGCCCGCGTTGCCTGCAGCCAGCCATTGCGCGAGACCCGCGACCGCCGCGGTCAGGAAGAAGCCGAGCCAGAGCCGGTTGAGCATGCCGATCCGCCGCCGGGAGTCGCGCAAGCATCGCACACTGGCGGCGCGCGGCGGCGACGCACGGGCACGCGAAGTTGCGGCACACTCGCGGCATGACCGACGACAAGCCGTTCTCCGCCGCCTGCGAGCGCAATCGCGATCCGATCCTCGCGGTGCTGCGCACGTTCTTCGCCGATCGTCGCGACGTGCTCGAGATCGGCAGCGGCACCGGTCAGCACGCGGTGCATTTCGCGGCCGCGCTTGCGCACCTGACCTGGCAGACCTCCGATCGCGAGGAGAACCACGCCGGCATCCGCGCCTGGCTCGACGAAGCCGCACTCGCGAACGCGCGCGCGCCGCTCGGACTCGATGTCGCGACCGGGCCGTGGCCGGCCGGTCCGTTCGACGCGGTGTTCAGCGCCAACACGCTGCACATCATGGCCTGGCCCGAGGTCGAGGCGATGTTTGCGGGCGTGGCCGCCGTCACCGGCGCCGATGCAAAGCTCGCGATCTATGGTCCGTTCAATGTCGACGGGCATTTCAGCAGTCCCAGCAACGCGGCATTCGATGCCGCGCTGAAGGCACGTGCTGCGCAGATGGGTATTCGCGATGCCGGCCAGATCGACGGCCTTGCCCGCGCCGCGGGATTCGCGCTCGTCGACGACGTCGCGATGCCCGCCAACAATCGCCTGCGCCTGTGGTGGCGCCGCGCGGGGTGACACGACCAGCCCGCGCCCGCGCGCGGCGTGCGACGACCCCCGCCATCCGGGCTATTGACGGCCGACAATGGAACGTTATAGCGTTTCCCCTCTTGCGCGTTTCGTCTTGCGCGTTTCTCGATCCCATTCTGCCGGCGCTACCCTCATGCAGCGATCTGTCTCCCGCCCGTGCCTGCGCGTGGCCCTCGCGGCCTTCCTGTTTGCGGCCCCTGCGCTCGCGATCGCCGCCGACGCAGCGGACGATGCTTCGCTCGCGGCGCTGGCCGCGCGCATCAAGGCGCTCGAGGCGAGCAGCGAACAACTGCGCGCGCAGGCTGCGGCGGCGCTCGAGGCCGCGCAGGCCGCGCAGAAGGAACTCGCCGAACTCAAGGCGGCGCGCGGCGAGGCGCAGGTCGCAGCGGTGTCCGCGCCAGTCGAATCCGCGCCCCAGGGCGGCGCAGGCATCGCCACCGGCAACGCCTTCAATCCGGCGATCTCGGTGATCCTCAACGGCTTCTACACCGATCATTCGAACCAGGCGAACGCGGACCAGCGCCCCGGTTTCCCGATCGTCGGCGCGGGTCCCCTGCCGCAGGGCCTGTCACTCGGCGAGAGCGAAATCTCGCTCGCTTCCAATATCGATGACAAGTTCTACGGCCAGCTCACGGTGACCGCGGAGAGCGAGAACGGCAGCGACCACATCGGTGTCGAGGAAGCCTACGTGGACACGACCGCGCTGCCGGGCGGATTCGGCGCGCGCGCCGGACGCTTCTATTCCGACATCGGCTATCTCAACAGCCATCACACGCATACCGACTTCTTCAGCGTGCGGCCGCTCGCCTATCAGGCGTTCCTCGGCGGCCAGTACGGCGACGACGGCGTGCGGGTGCAGTGGGTCGCGCCGACCGACATCTTCCTGCAGTTCGGCAGCGAAGCGTTTCGCGGCCAGAACTATCCGACCGGCGGCGCAGCCAACGGCGGCGTCGGCGCGCACACGCTCTACGTGCACGCAGGCGGCGATGTCGGCATCCAGAACGCATGGTTCGCAGGCCTGTCGATGCTGAGCACGAATACGCGCGGCGCCGACGACGGCTTCAGCGGCCACGACCGCATCTATATCGCCGACGGCACCTGGAAATGGTCGCCACACGGCAACTTCAAGGACGGCGGGCTGCTGCTGCGCGCCGAATACCTGGTCGACCAGCGCGACGGCAGCTACGATCCGGCCGCCGCGACCACGGACGGCTCGGTGTTCGATTTCGGCGATCCGGCGATCGCCCAACCGTGGACCGGTACGCGCCGCGGCGGCTACGTCGAGGGCGTGTATGCGTTCAATCGTACCTGGGACATGGGCTACCGCTTCGACAAGCTGTGGTCGGCCGATCAGGGGCCGTATGCGAGCACGCTGTCGCCGACCCGCAACAGCCTGATGCTGACCTGGCACAACAGCGAGTTCAGCCTCGCGCGGCTGCAATTCAGCCACGACGACCCGAGCGACAATACCGTGACCCTGCAGTACCAGACCGCGCTCGGTGCGCACGGTGCACACAAGTTCTAGCGCAAGCGCGCGACAGGCGACAGCATCGAGCACCGCAACGAACATGATCGTCCACAGGACAATGCAATGAACCGAATCCTCCTTTTCTGCCTTGCGGTCTGCGCCGCGTCGGTCGCGATGCCGGCCCGCGCCGAGCTGCGCGTGTTCGCGTGCGAGCCCGAGTGGGGTTCGCTGCTCGACGAACTCGCGGGCAAGACGATCCAGGTCGACGTCGGCACCAATGCGCTGCAGGATCCACACGTCGTGGAGGCGCGGCCGAGTCTGATCGCGAAGGTGCGCCGCGCCGACCTCGTGGTCTGCACCGGCGCCGAACTCGAGATCGGCTGGCTGCCGCAACTGCTGCGCCAGGCCGGCAACAACAAGATCACCTCGGGTCAGGGCTATTTCATGGCCGACTCGCAGGTGACCACGCTCAACAAGCCGAGCCAGCTCGACCGCGCCAATGGCGACATCCATCCCGACGGCAATCCGCACGTGCAGATGGATCCCTACCGGATGCTCGCGATCGCCAAGGCGTTGAGCGCGCGCCTCAGCGCACTGGATCCCGCGAACGCGGCGACCTACCAGCAGCGACTCGCCGATTTCAGCACGCGCTGGACCGCCGCGACGAAGCGTTGGGAGACCGAAGCCGCGCCGCTCAAGGGCCGCAACGTGATCGTGCACCACGACGCGTGGGTGTATTTCACGCAGTGGCTCGGCATGAACCAGGTCGGCGCGCTCGAACCCAAGCCCGGGGTGCCGCCGACCAGTTCGCATCTGGCCACGCTGATCGACGTGACCAGGAATTCCCATACGCTCGCGATCATCAGCGCGGCCTACCAGGACCCGAAGGCCGGCGACTGGCTGGCCGAACGCACCGGCGTGCCGGCCGTGGTCCTGCCGTTCACGGTCGGTGGCGACGACAAGGCCAAGGATCTGTTCGGCCTGTACCAGGATTCGATCGACCGCCTGCTCGCCGCGCGCAAGCCGGCCGCGCCATGAACCTCAACGGTCTCGACATCGGCATTCTCGGTCCGGCCTGCCTGGCCGGCCTGATCGTGCTCGCGACGCACGTGCCGCTCGGCCATCAGGTGCTCAAGCGCGGGATCATCTTCATCGACCTCGCGATCGCCCAGGTCGCCGCGCTCGGCGTGATCGGCGCGCAGTTTTTCGAAGTCGACCAGAACGGCCTCGTCGTGCAGTTCGCGGCAGCCGGCGCCGCCCTGATCGGCGCGGGCGTGCTCAGCTTCACCGACCGGCGCTGGCCGCGCCTGCAGGAGCCGCTGATCGGCACCCTGTTCGTGCTCGCCGCGACCGGCGCGCTGCTGCTGCTCGCGCACAACCCGCACGGCGGCGAGCACCTGAAGGACCTGCTGGTCGGGCAGATCCTCTGGGTCAGTTTCTCGCAGCTGATTCCTTCGGCGCTGGTTTCGATCGGGTTGCTTGGGCTGCTCTGGTGGCGGCGCGGCCGCATCAGCGGGCTGCCGTTCTACGCACTGTTCGCGATCGCGATCACGGTGTCGGTGCAACTGGTCGGCGTCTATCTCGTGTTCGCGAGCCTGATCGTGCCCGCGCTCGCGACCTCGATGCTGCACGGCCGGATCCGTCTAGCGACCGCCTACGCGATCGGCGTTGCCGGCTACGTGCTCGGCCTCGTGCTGTCGGCGGTCCTCGACCTGCCGAGCGGCGCGATGATCGTGTGGACGCTCGCAGGCTGCGGCGTGCTTGCGCAGGGACTGCCCGCGCTGCGGCGCGCGCAGCCGGCACGCGAAACGGCATGAACGGCCGCGCGCGCGCGTGCCGGCGCGGCATGCGGTGAGTACGCCGCTGCTGCTCGCGTGGAGTGGCGGCAAGGATTCCGCGCTCGCATTGCAGGCGCTGCGCGCCGACGCGAACCGGCAGGTTGCCGGCCTGCTGACCACGATCACCGCGGAATACGACCGCATCGCGATCCACGGCGTGCGCCGCTCGATCCTGCACGCGCAGGCGCAGCGCCTCGGACTGCCGCTGATCGAGGCACGTATTCCGCCGCGCGCCTCGAACGAGGTCTACGAGGCGGCGTTCGTGCACGCTCTCGACGAGGCACGCGGGCGCTGGCCGGGCATCGCCACGATCGCGTTCGGCGACCTGTTCCTTGCCGACGTGCGCAGCTATCGCGAACAGCAACTCGGGCGCTGCGGCTGGCGTGCCGAATTTCCGCTGTGGGGCGCGGACACCGCGCGCCTCGCGCGCCGTTTCATTGCCGATGGCCATCGCGCGATCCTGTGCTGCGTCGACACCACCCAGCTCGCCGCGGAGTTCTGCGGCCGCGATTTCGACGCCGACCTGCTCGCCGACCTGCCCGCATCCTGCGATCCGTGCGGAGAGAACGGCGAGTTCCATACCTGCGTGCATGCCGGACCGATGTGGCGGACGCCGCTGACGCTCGCGCGCGGCGAACGCGTGCTGCGCGACGCACGCTTCGAGTACGTCGATCTGATCGAGGCCTGACGCGAGCGATTGCCGCACTGCCGCATCGGTTGCGCGAATGCGACGCAGCCGCATAGGGCCATGCGCATGCACGCATCGGAGTACGCTGGCCGAGCGCCGCGCGGCCCTTGGGTCACGCGCGCATCCCCCGTGAACAAGGAGACATGATCCATGTTCAATCGACTCGCATGCACGACCGCGTTCTCGCTTGCGCTCTTCGGAATTGCCGGCGCCGCATCCGCACAGACCTGGAGCGCGGAGCAGCAGGACATCTGGAAGATGGAGCAGCAGCAGTGGAAGATGAATGCGGCCAAGGACCTGAGCTGGATCGACACGATGGTGCATCCCAACCTCAGATGGTGGGAGACGGGCCAGCCGATGCCCCGCGACGCCGCGTCGCTCCGTCACTGGAGCCGCTTTGAGGCCGACAGTGGAGCGGTTCTCGAACAGGAACTGTTTCCGATCTCGGCCACCGTCACCGGCAACGTCGCGGTGGTCCAGTACAACTACATGGTCGCGCGCGAGAACACCAAGAAGGAACGCGAGATGGTGACCGGCCACTACACCGACGTGCTGATCAAGGACGGCGGCAACTGGAAGTTCATCGCGTGGGCCGGCGGAGACGACAGCAAGAAGTGATCGGCGGCGCGCCGTGCCGGCCTGCCGGTGCGGCGCTCCATCCCGCGACAGAGAGAGTCCGGACATGAAGCGACCTGGCGGCGCGGCGTCCCTGGGCCTCGTTCTTTTCCTCTGCGCATGCGCGCAGCCATCGCATCGATCCGTCGATGCGACACGCTACGCCGTCGGCGCACGGTTGTCCGTCGGCGGAACCGGCCGCTGGGATCTGCTCGCGGTCGATTCCGCGCGCCACCATCTGTTTCTGACTCGCAGCGATCGCGTCGATGTCGTCGACACGCGCGACGGACGGCCAGTCGCGAGCATTTTCGGCATCGACGGCGCGCACGGGATCGCGATCGCGCCCGACCTGCGGCGCGGATTCGCGACCGCCGGCCATGCGGATACGGTCACCGAGTTCGACCTCGCCTCGCTCACGCGCGTCCGCGACATCAAGGTCGGCGGGCACGCGCCCGATGCGATCGCCTACGACGCGGGCACGCACCGCGTGTTCGTGTTCAATGCGCATAGCAACAACGCCTCGGTGATCGACGCGCGCGGCGGCAGCGAAATCGCAACGATCGCGTTTGCGGGAAATCCCGAGCTCGGCACGAGCGACGGCCGGGGCCATGTGTTCGTCAATATCGAGGACAAGGCCGAACTCGTCGAAATCGACGCAGCGCGCATGCAGGTCCTGCGGACCTGGCCGCTGACCGGATGCACGGAGCCGACCGGCCTTGCGATGGATGCGGCCCACGCGCGCCTGTTCTCGGCGTGCCAGAACCGCGTCATGGTCGTCACCGATGCGCGCAACGGTCGCCAGGTTGCGCGCGTGCCGATCGGCGCCGGTCCCGATGGCGCGGTGTTCGATGCGAAGCGGCAACTGGCATTCATTCCGGCCGGACGCGATGGCACGCTCGGCATCGTGCACGAGGACGATCCCGATCACTTCCGTGTCGCGCAGACTCTCGTCACGCAAGCGGGCGCGCGCACGATTGCCCTCGACTCCGCGAGCCACCGGCTCTATCTGCCGGCGGCGCGCTTCGAGACGCAGGTAGCGGGTTCCAGCGCAAGGCCGCCGATGATCGAGGGCAGTTTCAGCGTGCTCGAGGTGCGCAGCGTGAGCGTGCGTTGATCGAGTCGCGGCGCGAACCCGCGCCCGATGCCCGCGTTGCGTCCAATCCCTGTTTTCCCTTTGACGCAATCTGGCCTAGGCTTGCTGCATGAATCCCGATCCTGCCCGCACGCCACGAGCGCTCGCGCGCGCGGTCGCGATGTTGCAGCTCAAGTTGCTGCTCGACGCGCTGCGCGATTTCGTGCTGAGCCCGCTTGCGCTCGCCGCCGCGCTGCTTGATTTCGTGCTCGCCTGGCGGCAGAAGCCGCGTTTTTTCCACGCGGTGCTGCGCCTGGGAGAACGCACCGATGAATGGATCGACCTCTGGTCCGGTGCGCGCGATACGCAATCCCCGCAGCGCGAGAACGTCGATGCGCTGCTGCTGCGCGTCGAGGAAGTCGTGCGCGATCCGCAGACGGGCGCGCGCCGGGCGCGCGTACTCAAGCGCTGGGCCGAACGCCAGCTCGCGCGCGCGCGCCGCCGCGTCGAAGCCGCCCCGCGCACGCGCGATCCGGCCGCGGACGAGCGCGAACCGCGCTGACGCACCTCGGGTTGCCATTTTGCGCGCGCGTGCCGAGCACGGCTGCCCGGCATTGCGGTATAAGCCGATGTGCTGCGCCTGCCGGCATCAGCGACGCCCGCGAGGGGCCCGCCGCCACGACGCAGCGACCGCTCGGCAATGGGGGAACATCGATGAAGCCCAGCAAATTCGCGTGGCTGCTCGTGGCGGTCGCGGTGCCGGTCGTCGCGGCGCGGATCGGCGATGGCCCGACCATCGAATCGCACATGGACGAGGCTGCGATCGAGAGCGGACAGGTCGATCTCGCGGCGTTGATGCGGGCGGGCGAACACCTGTTCACCGCCAAGTTCAACCAGTACGACGGCCAGGGGCGGCCCGGCACCACGGGCGGTGGCGCAGCGCGTGTCGCCGGCTCCGCGCCAATGTTCGTGCGTACCTCGGGCCCCGAGGCGAATGCCTGTTCGGGCTGCCACAACGACCCGTTCGTCGGTGGTGCGGGCGACATCGTCGCCAACGTATTCGTGCTCGCGCAGACGCTCGACCCGGTCACCGAATCGGTGGATCCGGAGTTCAGCAACGAGCGCAACACGCTCGGCATGAACGGTTCTGGCGCGATCGAGATGCTCGCGCGCGAAATGACCGCCGCGCTGCATGCGCAGCGCGACGCGTTGCTAGCCCAGGCCGTGGCCGGGCGCCGCAGCACCGCGACGCTCATCGCCAAGAACGTTGCGTTCGGCGAGCTTGCGGTCACCGAATCCGGGCAGCTGGACGCGACCGGCGTCGTTGGCGTCGACGCGGACCTGGTCGTGCGCCCATTCCACCAGAAGGGGGTCGTCGTCTCGCTGCGCGAATTCAGCAACAACGCGATGAACCACCACCACGGCATGCAATCGGTCGAGCGCTTCGGCATGGCGCGCACACATACGGACGATTTCGACGGCGACGGCGTCGTCGACGAACTCAGCGTCGGCGACATGACCGCGGTGACGGTATTCCAGGCCGCGCTCGGCGTGCCGGGACAGGTACTGCCCGAGGACCTCGCTGCACTGAATGCGGTGGTCGCCGGCGAACACCGCTTCGCGGACCTCGGTTGCACGAGCTGCCACGTGCCGTCGCTGCACCTGGAGCGGCGCGTGTTCGAGGAACCCAATCCCTACAATCCACCTGGCAACCTGCGCCCGGCGGACGTACGGCACCTGGTCAGTTTCGACATGACGCGGCAGGGACAGCGGCCCTTGCTGGAAGCCGACGCCGACGGCGGCGCCGAGGTGCGCGCCTACACCGATCTCAAGCGTCACGACCTGTGCGACGACGAGATCCGGCATTTCTGCAACGAGCGCGTCGTGCAGGCCGGCGTCGGCACCGAATGGTTCCTCACGCGCAAGCTCTGGGATGTCGGCAACAGCGCGCCGTACGGGCATCGTGGCGACCTGACCACGATCACCGAGGCGATCGACGCGCATGGCGGCGAGGCACGTGCATCGCGCGACGCGTTCTTCGCGCTGCTACGCAACGAGCGCGACGAGGTCGTCGAATTCCTCAAGTCGCTGCGCGTGCTGCCGCCCGGCACGCGCTCGCTTCGCGTCGACCCCGCGGGCGAACCGACGACGGTCGCGCAGATGCGCACGCGGCTCGCGGTCGCCGCGGCGGGCAACTGACGCGATCGCGGCCGGCGGGGACCTCCGCGCGCGCCGACGCACGGGTCCAGGCGCGCATTTCCGCGCGCCTCGCATCGCGGCTAGTCGGGCAGGCCCATTTTCACGAGCACTGCGCGAAAACGCGGATCGGCGCGCAGCGACACCAGCAGCGGATCGAACTTGATGTCCGCGAGACCGCCATCGCGTTCGTGGTAGGCGCGTTCGAGCCACGCGAATGCGGCATCGGTTTCACCGCGCCAGGCGTGGACCTCGGCGACCTGGACGTAGTGCAGGCCATATCGCGAGACCAGCGCATCCAGGGTACGCCGTGACGCCGCGGCGTCACCGAGCGTGTGTTCCGCGATCGCCACGCCATACAGGCCATAGCCCTCGTCGACCGTGCGGAAGCGCGCGAGCGCGGCTTGCGCATGGCCGGAGAACAACTCCGAAAATGCGAGGTTCGATTGCGCGAAGACGCTGTCCGGGTTGATCGCCAATGCACGCTCCAGTGCGGTGCGCGCCTCGGGCTGGTTGCCGGACACCATGAGGTAGTAGCCGAGGTTGCTCCAGGCCGCGGCCGCCAACGGATCCAGGGAGACTGCCTTGCGGATCTCGGCGATCGCTTCGGGCAACTGCCCGAGGCTGCCGAGCAATTGTCCGTAACGGCGATGGATCGTGCTGTTGGCCGGGTCGAGCGCCCGTGCGCGCTCCAGATCCGCGCGCGCACCACTCCAGTCCCAGGTGAAGTTGGAACGCATCCAGCCGCGCACCGCATAGCCGTCGGCAAGATCCGGCGCGAGTTCGATCGCGCGGTCCGCAGCGGCCAGCGCCCGCGTTTCGGCGGCAGCGGTCTGTGCCGGCGTGGTCGCGTAGTCGGCCATGTACACCTCGGCATAGCCCACGCCCGCGTACGCTGCGGCAAAGCGCGGATCGAGTTCGATCGCTCGCCGAAATGCCGCCAGCGCACCACGATAGCCTTCTTCGCTGGCGCGATTGGAAAGCTGGCTGCCGAGCAGATAGGCGTTGTAGGCCTCGGGATTGGCCGACGCATGACGACTGGCCACCTGTTGCTCGGGCAACAGACGTATCTTCAGCGCCGCCACCACCGCAGTCGCGATTTCGTCCTGGATCCTGAGCACGTCGGCCAGTTCGCGATCGTAGGTCGCCGACCAGACCTGCGAACTGTCCAGCGCCCGCACCAGTTGCGCGGTGATGCGCAACCGCGTACCGGACCTGCGCACGCTGCCCTCGAGCAGGTTGGCGACGTTGAGGGCACGCGCAATCGTGCCGACATCGGCATTCCTGCCCTTGAACGAGAACGATGAAGCGCGCGCGACGACACGCAGTTGCGGCAGCTGTCCGAGCTGGTTCAGCAGTTCCTCGGCGAGGCCGTCGGAAAAGTATTCCTGTTCCTTGTCCGAACTCATGTTCACGAAAGGCAGGACCGCGATGGAGCGCTCCCCAGCGACCGCGGCGGTCGCCACCGGCGCCGTCTGGCCGCGGAATGCGGGCAGGCCCTGAAAGTACCAACCGAGCGCGAGCACGACGAGCAGCGCCGCAATCGAGAAGAAGCGCTTGTTGCCCTTCGTCGACGGGTCCAGGCGCATGCCGGACGGGGTCAGCACCACGAGCCAGGCCAACGCGAGCGTCGCGGGCAGACCCAGCAGCGCAAGCAGGATGAAGATGCGCATGGCCGAAGGCGGCGCGTCGAATGCCGGCAGCGCGATCGAAGCCACCTGCACCGCCAGCCACGCTCCAACCGCGTAAGCGGCGCCAAGCCGGAACACCCGTCGGCGCCTGAATTCCGAAATCAGCGACATGGCCCTGCCCCGGGGCGCAAGCTGCGCACCGGCAGAGCATGCCAGCAATGACGGGTGCGGAGAATGGCCCCGGCGCGACGCCACCGGGCGCGGGTAGCGGGCAAAGGGCGTAGGATTTCGGGCGTTCCGGGATGGAGCCGGACGCGATGCGAGGGTAGACAAGGTCCCGCGGTGGGCGGGCCGCGCGTCGGCGGCAGGGGAACATGCGGTTCGGTGCGCAAGCGGGAGGGATTGCGGTGACTGAAGCGGCGCAGGAGCACGACGACCAAACGCCAGATGCGGATCCGCAGCGCGCGTTCCGACGCATCGGCGGGCGCCTGTTTCGCCGCCTGCTCATCTATCACACGATCATCGCCGCCTGCCTGCTGCTGGCCGCAGCGGTGTTTCCGCATTTCACCCACTACCTTCCTATCGGCGGCGTCAGGGAACTCGTCGAGGGCGGCGAGTTGAGCGTCAGCAGAGTCGAACAGGCGGCATCCGCGGAAAACACCGAAATGGTCGGCAACGTCCTCAGGGCGACCGGTGATTTCGATCGTCTGGGCTATGCGCGCCAGTTGATCATCGTATTGATCGGCACGTGGTTGCTGATGCTGCCGATCTCATGGGTGCAGAAGGGCATTCACCGCGCGAGTACCTGGGATCATTCCCTCGATGAAACCGTCCTGATCCTGCCCGGCATCGTTGCCGCGATCGTACTCGTCGTTCAGCACAGCCTCGCGCTCGCGTTCAGCCTCGCGGGCATCGTTGCCGGGGTGCAGTTTCGTCGCGCGCTGCAGGATACGTTCGATGCGTTGTTCATTCTGGTTGCGATCGGCACCGGCATCGCGGCCGGGGTCAGAGCGCTGGAGATTGCCGCGGTGCTGACCGTGTTCTTCACCTACTCGACGCTCTATGTCCATTACTTCGGCGACGGCTTCGAATCGGATTTCCTCGCGCGCAAGAAAGAAAAGAAGAAAAAACGCAAACGCGTAGAGGACGCGCAGGCGTCCGCAAAGGATGACGCCGACTAGAAACGGATCATCGGCCCGGGGATTCGCGATCGGGTCGCGGAGGCAGCCATGAATCGATCCGGCAGCGTACGCAAGGCATCGATCGAGCGGATGCTGGCGAGCCTGTTCGGCCTGCTGCTCATGGCCGGCGCAATGCCGCCCGCGCGCGCACAGCAGCCGGCGCCCGTGCGATCCCGATCGCCCGGATTGTTCGGATCCGCGCAACCTCTCGTGCTCGCGATCCGGGCGCCGTGGCGGGACATCACGCGCAACAAGAAGGAGCAGGCCGCCTACCCGGCGACGCTCGAGTACGTGGACGCGTCGGGATCCAGGCAGGTCGTGCCGCTGACTGTCGAGCGCCGCGGACTGACCCGCCAGCGGGTCTGCAGTTTCCCGCCGATCAAGTTGCGGTTCGCCAAGGGAGCGGCCCGGGGCACCGTGTTTCACGGCAGCCGGTCGATCAAGATGGTCACCCACTGCGCCGACGGCGAGCGCTGGGAGCAGTACTACGTCAAGGAGATGCTCGCTTACCGCTTCTACAACCTGATGACCGATCGCAGCTTCAGGGTGCGGCCCGTGTTGATGACCTATCTCGACAGCCAGGACCGCTCCGCCGACGGTCCGCACTTCGCGTTCCTGATCGAGGACGATGCCACGCTCGCGAAGCGCACCGGCCTTCGCAAAGTCCCTGTCGCAAGACCCGCGCTCGACCAGTTCGAGCCGCTCGAGAGCAGCCGGTTTGCGCTGTTCCAATACCTGATCGGCAATACCGACTGGGCCGTGCTCAGCGGTCCATCGAACGATCGCTGCTGTCACAACAGCGTGCTGATCGGCGCTGCGGCGAAGGACAGCCTGTACGCGGTCCCGTACGACTTCGACTCATCCGGCCTGGTCAACGCCCACTACGCATCACCGAGCGCGACGCTCTCGACCGCCAGCGTCACCGAGCGGGTATTTCGCGGATTCTGCGTCAACAACGCGACGCTCGAGTCCACGCGCCGCGAGTATCTGCAGCGCGAGTCGCAGATAAACGACCTCGTGCGCAACGAGAGTCGACTGACGCCGCGCGTCAGGGAAGCCGCGCAGGCCTATCTCGCGAAATTCTTCGAGATCCTGCGCGACCAGGAAAGATTCGCGCGCAACGTCACCGCGAAATGCCGCAAGTAGGAACGGACGCGGCGGCATCCGCGCCAGCGGATGCCGCTTCTGGGTGCGCGGTTTGCGGCTCGGGCACGGGACCGCCGCCTTCTGCGGCCGGCGTCGCCTGCAGCGCCGCGCGTTGCTGCCTGAGGCCCGCGTTGTCGCCCTGCAGCGCGATCACCTGATCCAGATACTTCAATCGGCCGGCCGCATCGGCGGGCAACTTGACCTTGCCCGATGGATAGCCCGCAAAGAGCCCGTGCGAAGTCGCTTCGAGGTAGCCGACATGGCTGCCATAGAACGCACTCATGCCGACATCGACCTGGATTACGCGTCCCGCATAGCGCGGCCAGATCGCACCTGCGGTCGGCGTGTGCCCGACCACGAGGTAGTGCGCGTGGTGATGCTCGAGAATCGCCTGCACGGTCTCCGCCGACGCGTCCGGAGCCACCCCGGATAGGCCGCGATACCAGAGTGGCCCGTTCGGGTCGTTCAATATGGTCTGCGCAAGCGGATCATTCGCACGCAGTGCCTCGCGTGCCTTGTCCGTCAGCGAGGCCAGACTGTTCGCGCAATACGCGCCGCTGATGCCGCCGTGCACGAAAACCATGTCGTTGAGCTGGATTGCCACCGGGGTCTGCATGACCCACAGAAAATAGCGGCCTTGCGGATTCCAGCGCGGGTTCCATGCCTGCTGGTGCTCGACCCAGCCGAGCGGGTGGCTCGCGTCCCAGACCTGTCGGAAATCCTGCGGCAACGCCGCGAAGCGTTCGGGATCGCGCGCCTTGAGATCGCTCAGAACGTTCGCGTAGTAGCGATCGCGCAATGCCCTGGAATCCCGGCCGGCAAGCGCAGCGTATTCGCCCGCGGATACATAGCGCAGGTCGCCATAGACGTTCATCGCCTCGTGATTGCCCATCAGGTGGTGCACGCGGCCGCCCTGCCGGATCGCCTGGTCGGCCAGCTTCTGCAGGTGGGCGATGATCTTCGCGGTATCGGGCCCGCGATCCGGAACGTCCCCCAGCTGCACGAGGTGGGTTTGACCCGCTGCCCACTTGCCGCGACGGTCGACCACGCCGGCCGCTTCGAGCGTCGCGATGTAACTCGCGTAGTCGCCGTGGATGTCGCCGATCGCGACGATCCGGTCGAGGTGATCCCAGTGGTACGCGTCGATCTGCCGCGGCGATGCCCACAGCGACGGACTGGTCAGAGCGAGACACAGGACCATCGCGATGAACGCTTCGACGCGCGAACGCTTGCTTGCCATCGACGACGATCTCCGCAGCATCTTGAGCAGGTTCAGGGAAGTCTGCCGCGCGCACCCTTGCGCTGCGCGGCCATGATACGCCGCGCCGCCGGCGTCGCCGACCGCCGCCTCGTCGATGCGTTCGGCCGCGCATCGGCGCGCAAGGCGCGACACCCGCTGCAGGATGCGTCTGCTGTGCCGTCGATGCCGCAGCGCTGCCCAAGTCGCCCGCACCATGCAGAAATTGCGAAATCCGCGCAAATCGCTGCGCCACGCAGGCGCCGGTGGCACCATGGGCACGCGGCCGGGCGAGCCGGCGATCGCGGGAGGGCGGAACCATGGCCATGCGCTTGTTCGCTACTGCGGCGCTGCTCGCGGTCTGTGCCGCCGCATCCGCGGCGACGCTGCAGGATCTGACCCGGCAACCGCCGGTCGCGCTCGATCTCGGGCAGCCGATCCTGCTCACCGACGGCAGCGTGATCATTCAGGACGACACGTTGACGGGCTGGTGGAAACTTTCGCCGGACCCCGACGGCAGCTATCTGCACGGCAGCTGGTCCGCGATCGCGGGGTTCCCGATCGCATGGTCGTACGCTCCGTATGCAGCCGCCACGGCCGTGCTCGCCGACGGCCGCGTGCTGTTCGAAGGGGGCGAATACAACTTCGGCATGTTCACGCTGGGCAACATGGGCGCGATCTACGATCCCGTCGCCGACCGCTGGCAGCAGGTCGCGCCACCGCCGGGCTGGGATCACATCGGCGACTCCGGCTCGATCGTGATGCCGAACGGCAAGTTCCTGCTCGGCGACAAGCTGACCATGCGCATCGCCCAGCTCGATCCTGCGACGCTGACCTGGACCGATCTCGCCTCGACCGGCAAGACCGGCTTCAATTCCGAGGAAGGCTGGACCCTGCTGCCCGACGGCACGTTCATCACCGTCGACGTGCTCAATGCGCCGCACACCGAGCGCTACCTGTATGTCGACGCGCCCGGCGCGGGACAATGGACGAGCCTGGGCGACACGCCGCAGTCGCTCGCATGGAACTTCCATCTCGACCCGGCCCCCTATCCCGGCGGCATCTATTTGCCGCCGGGTGAAACCGGCCAGTGCATGCTGCGCCCGAACCGCACGGTGTTCTGTACCGGCGCGTCGGACGACATGCCGGCGAACATCGCGCACACCGCGGTATTCGCGATCGACACGATGTCCTGGTCCGCGGGACCCGATTTTCCGCCCGGCGACGATGCGAGCGACACCAGCGCGGTGTTGCTGCCGAGCGGCCATGTGCTGGTATCGAGCGTGCAGCGGCGGCTTTACGAATTCGACGGTTCGACGCTGGTTCCGGGTCCGTTCGGCGGCGGTCTGCTGGTCGCGCTGCCGACCGGCGAGGTACTGGTCAACGGCACCACCGTGCGCATCTACAGGCCCGCCGCCGCGCCCGCGTCCAATCCGGCCTGGGCACCAACGCTGACCGACTGGCCGGCCGCACTCGTTCCCGGAGCGACCTATTCGATCTCGGGGACCCAGTTCAACGGCCTCTCGCAGGCACAGGCGTTCGGCGACGAACTGCAGGCGCCCACGAACTATCCGCTCGTGCGCATCCGCAACGACTTTTCCGGTCATGTGACTTACGCGCGCACCCACGACCACAGCAGCATGGGCGTCGCGACGGGCGACCTGCCGGTGTCGACGAACTTCGACGTGCCCGTCGACATCGAGTGGGGTGCAAGCCACCTCGTCGTGGTCGCGAACGGGATCGCGTCCGCGCCGGTGGCGGTCGATGTATTGTTGCAGCGTGGACACTCGCGGCATGCGCAACCGGCGACGCGGCAGGCACAACCGGCATTGCGTTCGCTGTCACGCACGAGGCAAAGATGATGCGGCAGTAGCGCTCCCGGCCGCGGCCGTCTCGCGGTCCCGCACACGCGGCACTGGCCGGCCGCGATCCCGCATTTCCGCATCGCATCGTGCTTGTGTCCGCACCCGCAGATGATTGCGGGTAGTCTTTCGGGAGTTTGCCGCCAGCGCTCCGCGCCCGGGCGCGCGTTCTGCACGAGGGGACCGCATGCAACGTCGACAGCTCGTCACTTGCGCAATGCTTGCCTCGTTTGCGGCGTTCGCGCGTGCGCAGACACCGATCGAGCGGCACTTCAGTTCGGAGTCCGGTGCGTTCGGGCTGGTGACCGGCAGCGCCGTACCCGCGCTGCGCGGATTCGACGTCGCCTACACGAACGGCGACCACAAGATCCGCGACATGAACATCGCGCCGCTGGCCGGGACGAGCTACCTGGTGCTGGTCAGGGACAGCTCGGGCTTCGACCCGATCGCGGGTTTCATCAAGCTGATGGACGTACGCGCGACCGGGGCGAGTGCGCAGCGGATTGCGCGATCCGGTTGCGTGGGTCGCTGCCGCATCCGTCTTCCGGCCGTAGTGCCCCGCGACCACGCGCTCGTACTGCTCGGTTTCGATTTCCACTATTCCCTGCGCGGCGGCGGACCGGACACGAACATCCGCGAGATTTCCGTCGAACCATGGCCGCAGAATGCCTACGTCGAGGTATTTTTCGGCGATTCGGCGGCAACGCAGCCCTACTTCGCGCAGGTCGACTTCGCGATTCTTCCTGCGAGCGCGGTGGCATTCCAGAACGAGTCCGCAGGCGCGACGACGCCGATCCGCGGCTCGCAGACGGCGACCCGGCGCGGCGGCGAAGCGCTGCTGCAGGCTTTCAAGATGCGCTTCACCGAGTCGGACCACTTCCTGCAACGCTTCCGGATCGACCTGACCGAAGGGCGCGTCCGCGTGTCCTTCCATGACCGCGACAGCAACGATCCCTACCTGTGGTCGTTGAAGTTCGCGGCCTTGCGGTGAACCTGCGCGCAGCGTCCGCGGCGCGCGCCGGGTCGCCGGGCATGCGTGCGTCAAGGGCGCCCGTGCAATTGTGGCGGCGACGGCGCGTCCGCCTGCCGCGGCGCGGCCCCGCGGAGGCGCGCACGGTCAATACGCACTCATCGAATAGGGTCGCGCGGCCCGGCCCGTCGCCCAGATCGTGTTCGGCGTCGCCTGCATCGTGAAACGCAGCTCTCCGCCGGCCATGATCTCGGCGTGGCGGATGAAGCTGCGCTCGAGCGGCCTGCCGTCGAGCGTGACCGCGCCGACGTAGGGATGCGCGTCGTCGAGATGTTCGGCGACGATCGTGAAGCGCTTCCCGTTCGGCAGGTTCAGTGTCGCGCGCTCGACGAACGGGCGGCCGATCACGTATTCGTTGCTCGCGGGCGCGACCGGATAGAAGCCGAGCGCGGTGAAGACGAACCAGGCCGACATCTGGCCGAGGTCGTCGTTGCCGGCGAGACCGTCGGCGCGCGCGGCGTATTGCGTGTCCATGATCTGCCTCAGGCGTTCCTGCGTGCGCCAGGGCCGACCCGCGTAATCGTAGAGGTAGGCGACGTGATGACTCGGCTCGTTGCCGTGCGCGTACCAGCCGATCAGGCCGGTAATGTCCTCCATGTGCGCGAACAGTTTCGGATCGACCTTCGCATCGAACACCCGATCGAGCATTGCGGCGAAGCGCGCGTCGCCGCCGTGCGCGGCGATGAGTCCGGCGACGTCCTGCGGCACGTACCAGGAATACTGCCACGCGTTGCCTTCGGTGTAGTCGCTGCCGTAGCCGCTCGCTGCCGGGTCGAACGGCTCGCGGAACGCGCCGCCGGAAACGCGTGCGCGCATGAAGCCGGTATCGGGATCATAGGCATTGCGCCAGTTCGCAGCGCGCTTGCGGAACTGTTTCGCGATGTCGGCCCGCCCCATCGCGGCCGCGGTACGCGCGATGCTCCAGTCGTCGAACGCGTATTCGAGGGTCTTCGACGCGGCTTCACCTTCGCGGTCGATCGGCACGTAGCCGAGTTTCATGTAGTCGCCGAGATCGCCGTACGGAGCGTAGGTCGCGCTCGCGACCATCGCATCGAGCGCGGCCGCGGTGTCGTAGCCGCGAATGCCCTTCATGTACGCATCGGCAATTACCGGCACCGCGTGGTAGCCGATCATCGTCCAGGTTTCCAGTCCATGGAATGCCCATACCGGCAGGATTCCCCACGGACTCTCGGCGCGCGACGCGAGCAGCGACCGCACGATGTCGCTGGTGCGCTGTGCGGGCTGGATGATCGTCAGCAGCGGATGCAGCGCGCGATAAGTGTCCCACAGCGAGAACGTGGACACGTTGCGGAAGCCCTCGGCGTGGTGCACCGCGTTGTCGGGCCCGCGGTAGCGGCCGTCGCTGTCCATGAACAGGCTCGGCGCCATCAGCGCGTGATAGGCCGCGGTGTAGAAGCTCGTGCGCATCGCCGCCGGCGCATCGACGTCGAATACCGAGAGCGCCGTCGTCCATGCGCCGCGCGCGGCCGTGCGTACCGCGTCGAAATCCCAACCCGGCAGGTCGGCATCGAGGTTCGCGATCGCGTTGTCCTCGCTGACCGGCGAGATCGCCACCTTGACGATCAGCGCACGTGTGAGCATGCCGAAGTCGACGACGCCGACCAGTGCGCGGCCTTCGATCTGCGCGCGCGCGCGCGGCGCGTCGGCCGCGGGCGGCGCGAAGCCCTTGTAGACGATGTCCTGCTCGGTGTCGTGCAACGCATGCCCGCTGGACGGCTGCGAAAACCGCATCGCGAAATAGAGCTGGCGCCCCGCGGCCCAGCCGCGCGTCTCGCGAAATCCGGTCAGCGTGCCGTCGTCGCGCAGGCGCAGGCGCGACCACGAGATCTTGCCCGGATAGTCGTACATGCTCGTGCGCAGGTCGACGAGCAGGTGCGCGGGCCGGTCTCGCGGGAACGTGTAGCGGTGCACGCCGACACGCTCGTTCGCGGTCAGTTCGGCGCGCACGCCGTAGTCGGACAGCGTGACCGCGTAGTAGCCCGGTTCGGCTTTCTCGTCGGCGTGACTGAACTGCGCGTGATAGCCGCTGCCGGGTTTTTCCACGGTGCCGGGCTCGAGCCGGACCTCGCCCGCGATCGGCATGACCAGCACGTCGCCGAGATCGGAATGACCGGTGCCCGAGAAATGGGTGTGCGAGAAGCCGAAGATCGTCGTGTCCTCGTGACGATAGCCGGCGGCCCAGCCGTAGCCGTCCTTGCGTGACTTGAGCTGGGTGTCCGGGCTGAGCTGGATCATGCCGAACGGCACCACGGCGCCCGGAAAGGTATGACCTTCGCCGCCGGTGCCGATGAACGGATCGACCGCGGCATAGGCGCGATCGGCTGCGGCGCCCGGCGCGGCCAGCGACGGCGCGGCGAAGGCGACGGCGATCAGGGCCGCCGTGAACGCAAAAGCCCGCGCGTCGCGGCGCGCTGCCGGAATCCTTGGTGACATGTGCATTCTGGCGACCTGTGTGAGTTGCCGGAACGCACCGCGAACACAGGATCGTTCCGCGGGTCGTTCCGGAGCGGGCACGCTAGCACAGCGTTCGATGTTGCGACGCAGGGTGCGCACACCGAGCCGGGGCAGGCACACTGCGCGACCTCGAACGATGCGAACCGATGCCCGTACGCCGATCCAGCGCACGCAAGCTGACCCCGGAAACCTCGCCTGCGGACATCGCGGTGACGTGCGCGCGAGCCTGCGATGCCGCGTGGTCCACGCGCGCGTGCACCGTTGCCTGACCAAAAGGCCCTGCCCCGATGAATGAACGCACCGCGAGTCCACGCGTCGCCCTGAGTGTCGCGACCACGATCTTCTTCATGTGGGGATTCATCACCGTGCTCAACGACGTGCTGATTCCGCATCTGAAGTCGGTGTTCACGCTGAACTACGCGCAGGTCATGCTCGTGCAGTTCATTTTCTTCGGCGCGTACTTCGTGATGTCGCTGCCCGCCGGCAAGGTGATCGCGCGTGTCGGTTATCGCGCCGGCATCATGATCGGCCTCGTGGTTACCGGAGTTGGCGCGCTGCTGTTCATTCCGGCTGCGCGCAGCGTGTCGTATGCGCTGTTTCTCGGCGCGTTCTTCGTGCTCGCGAGCGGCATCACCCTGCTCCAGGTCGCCGCGAACCCGTACGTGAGCCTGATGGGCGAACCGCGTTATGCGTCGAGCCGCCTGAATCTGGCGCAAGCGCTGAACTCGCTCGGCACCACGATCGCGCCCGCGTTCGGCGGTGCGCTGATCCTTTCCGGCGTGGTCCTCGGCAGCGCGGAACTCGCACGCCTCGCGCCAGCCGAACTGCTCGCCTATCGCAGCCAGCAGGCCGCGCTGGTGACCGGGCCGTACATCGGGGTCGCCGCGACCCTGTTCGTGCTCGCGTTCGTGGTCTGGCTGTTCCGTCTGCCGCCGTTGACCGAGGCGACCGAGCGCGCCGACGCGCAGCACCATCGCTTTTCCGACGTGCTCGGCTATCGCCACGTGCGACTCGGCGTGGTCGCGATCTTTCTCTACGTCGGCGCCGAGGTCGCGATCGGCAGCTTCATGATCAACTACCTTTCGATGGCGCAGATCGGCGGTATCAGCGAAGCCTCGGCCGCCGGCTACGTGTCGCTGTACTGGGGCGGCGCGATGGTCGGGCGCTTCGTCGGTTCCCTGCTGATGCGCCGCCTCGATCCGCGCCGCCTGCTCGGTCTGTTCGCATGTATTGCGGCGCTGCTCGTGCTGACCACGATGCTCGGCCGCGGCCAGGTCGCGTTCTGGAGCGTGGTCGCGATCGGACTGTTCAACTCGATCATGTTCCCGACCATCTTCACACTCGGCATCGAGCGCATGGGCGCGATGACCGACAAGGCATCGAGCCTGCTGATCATGGCAATCGTCGGCGGCGCACTGGTGCCGCTGCTGCAGGGCGTGCTCGCCGACCGCATCGGCGTGCAGCACGCGTTTGTGCTTCCGCTCGCGTGCTATGCGTTCATCGTCTACTACGGATTCGCCGGCTCGCGCATTCGCGGCGATACGCCGATGCCCGCCGCGGCACCGCTGCCGGTCGCCGCGGCCCTGCCGGGCCGGCAACCATGAACCGGAACGCGCGTATCGGCGCGCGCAATCGGCGCTGCGCATGCGGGCAGCCGATGCTGAAACCCGTTCTGCACGCCGCGCTCATGCTGCTCGTGCTCGCCGGCGGACGCTGCCTGGCTGCAGCGTCGCCGACGCCGCCGGACCGCATCGACGCGCACGCGTCCGCACAACTCGCGAACGAAGTCAGGACCGAGTTCCTGCATGCGTGGAACGGCTACAAGCGCTACGCGTGGGGCCACGACGATCTCGCGCCGCTGAGCCGCAAGCCCTACGACTGGTACGGCCAGTCGCTGTTGATGACACCGGTCGATGCGCTCGACACGCTGGTCCTGATGGGCCTGACCGACGAGGCCGATGCCGCACGCGAGCTGATCGCGACGCAGCTCGATTTCGAAAGGGACATCTACGTCAAGAATTTCGAGGTCACGATCCGCCTGCTCGGCGGACTCCTGTCCGGCTACCAGGCGACCGGCGACGCGCGCCTGCTCGCGAAGGCCGAGGACCTCGGCACGCGCCTGCTGCCGGTGTTCGACTCGCCGACCGGCCTGCCCTACGTCGAGGTCAACCTGCGCAGCGGCAAGACCCGCGGCACGGCGACCAACCCGGCCGAGACCGGCACCTTGCTGCTCGAGTTCGGCACGCTTGCGAAACTCACGCACAAGCCGGTGTTCTACGCGAAGGCCAAGCGCGCGCTGGTCGAGACCTGGAAACGCCGCTCGCCGATCGGCCTGGTCGGCTCCTCGATCGACGTCGAGACCGGCCGCTGGCTCGACCGCGAATCGCACGTGTCGGGCGGCATCGATTCCTACTACGAGTACCTGTGGAAATGCTGGCGCCTGTTCGGTGACCAGGATTGCCTCGCGATGTGGAAGACCGCGATCCCGGCCGTGAACCGCTATCTCGCCGACGAGGTCGACGGTGCGCTCTGGTACGGCTACGCGGACATGGACACGGGCAGGCGCACGCATTCGTACTACGGCGCGCTCGATGCATTCTTCCCGGCCCTGCTCGCGCTGTCCGGCGATGTGCCGCGCGCGCGCCGCCTGCAGGATTCCTCGTTTTACATGTGGCAGCTGCACGGGATCGAACCGGAGGTGCTCGATTACCGCAGCGGTGCGATCCCGTATCCGGGCTACGCGCTGCGTCCCGAGATCGTGGAGTCGACGTACTACCTGAGCCACGCCACGCGCGATCCGAAGTACCTCGCGATGGGACGCACGCTGCTGCGCGACTTCGTCAGGTACTGCCGCACCGACACCGCGTATGCCGCGTTGCAGAGCGTCGTGACCAAGCAGCAGAAGGACCGCATGGAGAGTTTCGTGTTCGCCGAAACCTTCAAGTATTTCTACCTGCTGTTCGATCCGGGCGCGCTCGACTTCGATGCGGTCACGTTCAACACCGAGGCGCATCCACTGCGCGCGACCTGGGCCGGCGCCGCGCCGGCCGACGCCGCAGCTCCCGCGGCGCCGACCGACGCGGCCGCCGACGTCGATCCGCGCATCGGTACCGCGCACGGTGGCAACGTGTTCCCGGGCGCGGTCGTGCCGTTCGGCATGCTCGCCTGGAGCCCGGAAACCACGCGCGGCGACCACGGCCGCGTCGCCGCGCCGGGCGGCTACGCGTATGACGCGCCGCGCATCCGCGGCTTCGGCCTGACCCATTTGTCGGGCACCGGTTGCCGCGGCGCGAGCGGCGACATTCCGTTCATGCCGGTGATCGGCGAGCCGGCGACGTCGCCGTCGGCCGACGCGAAGGACGAGACCTTTGCAAGCGCCTATTCGCATGTCAATGAAATCGCCGAACCCGGCTACTACGCGGTGCGCCTGGCCAACGGAGTCAAGGTCGAACTCGCGGCGACCGCGCGCAGCGGTTCGGCGCGCTTTGCGTATCCGTCCGGCACGCCCGCGACGTTGCTGGTACGCACTTCGGATTCGGAGGTCGGCAGCAGCGCCGCCGAAGTCGAAATCGATGCGGCCGTACATGCGGTGCGCGGCTCGGTGACCAGCGGCAATTTCTGCGGGTACCTCGACGGCGAGGACCGCCGCAGCTACTACACGCTGTACTTCGTCGCGCAGTTCGACGCGCCGTTCGCGGCATATGGCACCTGGGAGGACGCGACGCTGCATGCGGGCGCGACCCATGCACACGGCGGCACCGGCTACGGCAACGACGGCTATCCCGAACCCGGCAAGGGGTCGGGCGCGTCGCTGCGCTTCGATACCTCGCACGCGCGCACGATTGGCGTGCGCGTCGGTATTTCCTACGTGAGCCAGGCCAATGCGCAGGCGAATCTTGACGCCGAGAATCCGGCCGGCACCGGTTTTGCGAGCGTGCGCTCCGACGCGCGCGCCGCATGGAACGACTGGCTGTCGCGCATCGCCATCGATGGCGGCACGCCGGGCCAGCGCCGCGTGTTCCGTACCGCGCTCTACCATGCGCTGCTGCATCCGAACCTGTTCAGCGACGGCAACGGCGACTACGCGGGATTCGATCGCAAGGTGCACCGCGTCGCGTCGCCACAGCAGGCGCAGTACGCGAACTTCTCGGGCTGGGACGTGTACCGCTCGCAACTGCAACTGGTGACCCTGCTCGATCCCGGCGTCGGCAGCGACATCGCCCAATCGCTGCTCAACCAGGCGAACCAGAACGACGGCGAGTGGGACCGCTGGAGCCACAACAACGGCGGTACCCACGTGATGAACGGCGATCCCGCAGCGGCCGCGGTCGCGGCGATCCATGCGTTCGGCGGCACGCGGTTCGATGCAAAAGCCGCGCTGGCCTCGCTCGTGCGCGCGGCCGGGGTGCCGAGCGCGCACGATCGCGAAAAGCGCGGCTGTCCGATCATGTGCGTCGGCCAGCGGCCGGACCTCGCGCGTTCGCTGCAACTCGGCTACACGCCGGCCGACACCCAGGCCTGGGGCGGCGCGGCCGAGACGCTCGAGCAGGCGAGTGCGGATTTCGCGCTCGCCGCATTTGCGGGACGACTCGGTGACGCGGGCACCGACGCACGCTTCCTCGCGCGTGCCGGAAACTGGCGCAACCTGTTCAACCCGAACGCGACCGCGCAGGGTGGCTACATCCAGAACCGCAACGCGGACCGCAGCTGGCCTGCATTCGATCCCGCGTCCGACGACGGCTTCGCCGAAGGCAGCGCGGCGCAGTACCTGTGGATGGTGCCGTTCGACGTGCGCGGCCTGTTCGACGCGCTCGGCGGCGACGCGACCGCGAGCGCGCGGCTCGATGCGCTGTTCCACGACGAGGATGGCGCTTGGGCACTGACCGGCCTCGGCGGCCTGCACGTCGAAATGGACAACGAACCCTCGATCGCCACGCCGTGGTTGTACGTCTACGCGGGTCAGGCCTGGAAAACGCAGGCGAGCGTGCGCGAAGTCGTCACCCGGCTCTGGCAGCCGGCGCCCGACGGCATTCCCGGAAACGACGACCTCGGCGCGATGTCGGCGTGGTACGTGTGGTCCGCGCTCGGCCTGTATCCGCTGTTTCCCGGTCGCGCCGAACTCGTCGTCGCAAGCCCGCTGTTTGCGCAGGCGACCGTGCATCGCGCGGCCGGCGATATCGTGATCGATGCGCCCGATGCAAGCGCCGACGCACCCTACGTGCGCGCGCTGCGCGTGGACGGCAACGCGAGCGGCAAGGCGTGGCTGCCCGCGGGCTTCGTCGAACGCGGCGGCCACCTGCACTTCGATCTCGCGACCACGCCTGCGCGCGAATGGGCCAGCGCCGCCGCCGCTGCACCACCCGCGTTCCTGCCGCGCTACGTCGCGCCTGATCCGCGCGGTGTCAGGCCGGGGCGGCCTGACCTACATGCGGGCGTCGTGCGTTCGACACCGTAGGTCAGGTCGGCTGCGCCGACCTGACGCACGCGCAGAAATGTCGCGGAGGCATTGCGATGAAATCCGCGGCGAAGCGACACATCGCGCCGTCCCGGCTGGTGCGGTACGCCCCCGATCCAGGGGATGTCAGGCCGGGGCGGCCTGACCTACGTGCCTAACGTGGTTGCGTTCGACCCCGTAGGTCAGGTCGGCTCGCCGACCTGACGCACGCGCCGAACAGCCCCTGCCGCCGTTGCATGCGCGAAAGCCGTTGCGACGCGCGCTCACCCCGCGACCAACCCGCCGACCGGCGGCGACCAGTCCGCGCTCTTCACGCCGGGCGCGGGCAATGCCTTGACCGAGCGCACGTCGCGATCGAGGAAATGCGCGACGACCATCGACTGCACCGCGTTCATGCGCGGCAGCGATGCGTGCAGGTCGACGATGCCGTTGACCAGGCGGTCGGCGAGTTCCCACCACGCGAAATGCCCGCTGGTGACCGCGACCAGCGACTCGTACGGCAGGAACGCAGGCGTCGCGCCGGCCAGCGGCACGGTCGAGTCGCCGGTGCGCGGCGCCGCCACGTCCGGATGGTCCGCGTTCCAGGTGTCGACCGGCGCCGACGCCGCGAGATCGATCTGCATGCCGAGGCCGTCCTCGAACAGCGCGGCCTTCGCGAACTCCTTCGGATCGCGCAACGGCTGCGTGGTCGCGACGATGCGATCGACGGTCGCCTCGCCGATGCCCGCGATGCACAGCCAGTCGGCAGCGGACAGTCCCGCCTTTTTCAGGTCGAGCGTGTCGACGCTCGCGCGGTGCGCCTGCGCCGCGTTGAGGATCGAGCGCAGGATGCCGACCGCGTCGGCGATGCGGTCCGGCAGCTTCGCCAGTTCGCTCGCCTCGCGGCGCGAATACAGGCGGATGTACTCGGCGATCGTCTCGTACACCGACGGCTGCCACGCGAGCGGCTTGTAGAAACTGCGTGCGAGCCCGCCCGGCCACGCGAGCGCCGCGGCGTAACTGGGCAGCAGGTGGTAGACCGCAGGCATCAATCGCGCGACCTCGCGCTCGGCCGGGCTCGCCGCGAACGAGGTCAGCGACGACTGCCCGGTCGCGATCGTGAGCACCGCATTGGCCGAGCCCTGGAACGGCGCCGCGAGCGTCGCGACCTTGCCGACCTGCGCGCCGCCGTGCTGCGCGAGGTAGCCGGCGACGACGAGCCCGCCCATCGAATGGCCGACCAGGTTCACGCGCGGCGCCTTGCGCCAGTCCGACTGCCAGTAGTGGCGCAGCAGCGCGGTGCGCGCGAGCACCTCGTCGATGAAGTCCGCGAGTTGCGCCTGCACGTCGGCGAGGCCGCGCCGCCAGTCGTACGGGAATGCGTACACCGGCGTCGGCCGGTCCTCCTGCGGCGAAAGTTCGTGGCGCAGCGAAGTGACGAACTGCTCGTAGATCAGATTAAACAGCGGGCCCGGCGCGATCCGCGCAGGCTCGATGCGCTCGTAGCGACGGTCGTCCGGATGCAACGCGAGCCGCTTGTAGTCGCCCTTCACGCTCGCGAGCACCGACCACACCGCCTCGCGATCGGTCGGATATTCGTCGGTCAGTTCCGAGCCCTTGATGCCGGGGACGAGGATGACCGGATTGCAGGGCGTGGGGTTGGGCGTAGGCATGGCGTCGTCCCGACTACGAAGGCGGCCACATGATCGCGCGTTTTGGTCTCGGCGCCGAATCGCGCGCGACTCGCCGCCGGCCGCATCGCGTAGTGTCGCGAGAGGCCGCGTTCGCTGCCCGGCGCATTACGGCCGACCGCAGCGCGCGACCGATGTCGCACGACGCGGCGGTCGACGACGAGTTCCAGACTGAACAGCCGAACCGGACCCAGGAAGCGCACGCCGCATGCGCGCAGTCGGGTTCGCGATGGATTCGTCCGCGAACGTCGGCGAACAGTTGCACCAAAAGCGCGTAGCGGACATGCCTTTTACACCCTCGGTTTCAGGTGCGTAACTCATACGCCTGCGAATACGAGGTGTTGCACGGCGCCGGCCTGCGTGGCGGACGCATGGGTGTTCGCGAAGGTCTTGATCGCGGCCGGAAAGCGGCTTGACCGCGCAGCCAACATGCTGAACGATGGCGTGCAACGCCCCGGATGCGGGGTCTATTTGTAGTTAGAGCCTTATGTCAGAGATCGCAATTGCCGCCGAAAGAACATGGTTCGCCGTAGCGCCCGACGGATCGGAACATGTTGTCGTCCTTCGCATTGGCGTACCCACACTTCAACCTGGTGGTGAATGGAGTGCTCCGGTTTCCCTAGGTGCGCTACAGTCGCGCACTTACAAAATAGCTGGCATTGATGCTTGGCAAGCTGTCAGCCTAGCAATGCGCTTTGCGGCTTCGAGCGTCGGGCAGTTCGCGGAGGATGGCAGGCGTTTCTACTGGGAGCGTGGGGGCGAATCCGCTTCGCCAGCAGAGCTCGCGGATGCCCCGTAAGCGCTCTAACTTTTCATTCGAGCCGACGTGCTAACGCACGCGGCTCAATTCCGGTGTTAGCTGATACATGGGGGGAGTTGCGATGTTTTGGAACAGCGTGTGGAGCGGGCTTTCTGTCCTATCTCACTGGGAAGTATGGGCCGTACTTTTTGGATACATGATTGCAATGTTTGGGGTCACAGTGATCGGGGGGTTGCTGCTTGCGAAGGAGCGAGCAGCACTCGGTATAACGTGGATGTTCTTGCTAGCCCCGTTAATCCAAATTCTCGCAACTCTTGTGGCTGTCACGAGCCTCGCTCCAATTATTTTTTCATTGGGTGAATCTGCGGCTTGGGGGTTGCCCTGGTTTGTTATCGGGGAGCGCCCTTGGCCGACGGTTAAGTTCGTTAGTGCGGTTGTTCTGGTTCTCGCGATGCTGGGCGCAGTTGGGCTAGGGCGCATGCCTGGTGTAACGCAATTCGCCACAGGAGCTTTGGTAACCGCCAGTACCGCTTCCTTGTTGGCTGGTGTTTCTCAAAACCTCAAAGCCAGTGATCTTGAGCTTTGGCCGGGCTTCTTGATGGTAATTGGATTCTTGATCGTCGCTGCAGTGATGCAATTCGCCGTTACCGCATTTTTGTCCGTTGTTGCCTCCTTGCTACGAATTGACCCAGAAGAGAACGAAGGTGGATTTATGCTCTTAATACTGCCTGTTTCTGCCGCAGTAATGTTCCTTCCAACATTTATGTACGCAGCATACCTCGCGCCGCAACTCGCCACGCACTGATCTGAGAATATGCTGCATTGCAGTCAAGATGCAGATTAAAGAGGTCC
Source organism: uncultured Gammaproteobacteria bacterium (assembly GCA_963758365.1). Lineage (GTDB taxonomy): Bacteria > Pseudomonadota > Gammaproteobacteria > Xanthomonadales > Rhodanobacteraceae > Dokdonella_A. The sequence goes on along the minus strand of CAVWVB010000002.1, from coordinate 3,520 downwards.
AATACGAACTACTCCCTTTTCACCACGCGCTGATGCTGGCGGCGCCTTAGCTTATGGTTGTGTCACACCACAATGAGCGAATCCATCGTTATCGCGTTAATAGGTGTTTCCGGGGCTGTCATTGGTTCGATTGCCACGGTTGCAGTTCAGTGGCTGTCTCATCATTTGCAAGAGCGTGCCGCTGCGAAGCGCGACAAGCCTAGGAAGGAACTATTGCTCAACATGCTGAAGTCCCCAAAGCATACGTGGCGCAACTTCGAAACGCTCATGCATGTAATTGGCGCTAACGAAGAAACTACGAAAAGACTCCTGCTCGAACTGGGTGCCCGTGCATCTGAAAATGGCAAGCCTATATGGGGACTCATCGAGCGAAACAAACTTCCTGAGGAGGAATAGTGAGGCCCAACCAGTCATTCCAGCGAAGCCGCTCAATTGAGGCGTTGCTGACTTAGGAGTTCGACATGAGTCTATTTGATCTCTTTCGCAGAAAGCCGAAATCTCTACTCGACGTACTTGAAGCGAATCCATTGTTTCAACAGCAGAAGGAGCTGTTTGAGGCGATGAGCGCCATGTGCGCAGATGGGGTGGATGCTGACGAAATGCCGCAAGGACATGGGGAGTTCGGAATGGATCCATCGAATCCTGTGCCATGCAAAACGATCTTTGGAAGCACGGCATACTTGGGCCGACTTCGTACATGCGACGGCGTCAAAGTCGCGTACGAACGTATCGGTTCGTTCAACTCAGAAGTATCACCGCACCCTATTGACGGATACGCCATTACGCATCCTAATGGCGAGTCGTTGGGTACTGTATATATATCGCCATATCAAAATAGGATCTCCAGCAGAGCGCCGAAAGGATTTGTACTGGCGAAGGACTCGTTCAGCTAACAATTCATTCAAGCCGACGCCGCTTCGCGGCGCGGCTTAATTCAGGCGTTAGGCATCACACGTGACATCTCCGCGTCCTACAAATTATGAAAAGCACATTAGCTCTACCAAGTGGCGTAATATTTCGGCCGCAATGAAGAAATATGCCAACTACACCTGCCAAGGCTGTAAAGCGAAATTCCACTCAGGCCAATTGGACGTTCACCACCGCAACTACGACAGCTTCGGCAACGAACGAATGAGCGATCTCCAAGTTCTATGTCGCTCATGCCATTCAGCAGCTGATGCACACAGAGTCGAACAAGTTGCTGTTCGCGGCGAGCAACGCCAAACTGATGCAGCGTGCCATTCGTTCCTATCCAAGAAATACGGCGACAATTACTCCTCTTTTGCCAACGACGGAATGTATGAGGAGTTTGACCGCTGGCGCGCCAAGAAGCACTACGGGGAAACGGGCGAGGACTGGTGATGCCTAACAAATGCGTTCAAGCCGAAACCGCTTCGTTCCACCAAACACATGGCAGGTAAAGCTTGCCATGTGTTTGGCTGCACTACGCGTTTCGGCTTAACTTAGGCGTTAGGCGTCTATATGTCTACTCTCATTGCAATTGGTCACATTGTCGGCGCACTCATTGCGCTTGTGGCGTTTGGCCTCGGTATCCTGATGCTTTCTGGCTGGGAGATCGAGCGCAATCGCAAGTCAGCACTTGAAGAAATGTCTCTTGATCTTGGCATTCCTGTCGGCGAGCTAGACAACGATGAGCATCTGGCGAAGGTAGTTCAGTTTGCTGCCACCAGGTTTAGTTCCGAACTCCTTCGCAATCGATTGTCAGATCTATGTGGGTGGGTACAGACGGGCTGGGGATGGTTGGGTACGCTTCTTCAGGTCGGCGTTTTACTCGGAGTCATTTGGTACACCATCACAGACGACCTATCCAATAGCGTCCACGCATGGTGGATCATCGCAGTGGCGTTCTTCTTCTGGATTTCGTCGGTGCTTTTCGCACTAACCTGTAAGCTGCTAACTGGTCGCTTTCCCGGCCAAGCAAGGCAAGCACGCAAGATGCTCGCTGATGCTATTGAACAACAACGATCTGTTGTCGCAAACTACGAGGCGAATACATGACGCCGCCTAACCCGGCGCTCAACCTCGCTCCCTTTGGTCGCTGGACGCTGCGCGATAAAGCCGCGCAGCGCCGGTTAGCTCTACGTTAGGCCTCACAAACAGACCCCGCGAATGTCGCCGGCAAGGGCGCGGTTTCGGCCCGGCACAATCCGAGCTCGCCGTTTGCTGGGATCGTAGGTCTATGGGGAGTTGACGATGGAGGTTTTTGTCTTTGCCCGTCTGCATGCCCGCCCAGGCAAGCAAGCCGAGGTCCGACAGGCCATGTTTGAAGTTCAAGGTCCTACACGCCTCGAGCCCGGGTGCCTGAGCTATGGCGGCTTTCACTCGATTCGGGACCCCGACGAGTTCTACATTCACACGCGTTGGCAAGACATGGCTGCGTTTGAGCGTCACGCTGAACTGCCGCACACGATTCGCTTTGTCGAGGCCGTTGAGCCGCTCCTTGATCACCCCTTCAAAGCAACGCTCGCGGAGCAGCTTTGGTAGTCACCCCAAGACAACCGTCTGGCACCGAGGCACAAATGAGGCCTAACCCCTCGGTCGAGCCGAGGCCCAACGGCGGGCCACCGTTGGCCCCGCCTCACCTCGAACGTTAGCCACTACTCATGAGTGATTCTTGGGACATTCGCGCTCTTCGCACTTACATCTCGAATGCGCCTGGGCGCACCAGCACTTCGTTGGATGTTTTGAACTCCTTGGATAGATACGTCCAAATCTTCCTGTACCACTTGTTCAACGCACGGGACGCGATGAAGGGCATCATTCACACGGTCGATCCTTATGGCATGGAAAATTCGAAGTACATTTTCGGCGCTTCAGAGCGTCGGAGTGATTACGACAAAGCAATGACGGTAACGGAAGCAAACACGCTCGGTTGTATCCATGCAACTCGAGCGATCTATGACGTGTTCTCGCAGTTGCTGAACGACCTCCTTTTATCGGGCGCACTAGGCGAAGGAGAGTGCGAGATAGCGATCGTCGCAAAGCGACTGCCCGAGTCTGAAGTCAAAAAGATTCTCACTGAACTTCTCAACTCGCAGTGGTTCGCCTACATATCCGCTTTCGTCAACACAGCGAAGCACCGACGTTTGGTTGGGCAGCTTTTCCAGGTGTCATTCGAGGATGCGTCGGCTCGAATGGAAATTCCCGCATTCGAGTATAGAGATCGGTCATTTGCGTCTTACACGCTCGAAAACGTATTGCGCGGCGTCGTTGAGGTAAAAAATGCAATTGTCTATTGCGGTCGAGCACTGAATTCTCAGCTCGGCATCGCCAGTGGCTAACTATGCGTGTATGGACTCCCCTTGCAAGTGAACGAGTAAATCATCTTTGGCAAGCGGTGCGGTTGCAGTCGTGTATGCGGCCTTGGGGTGAGCGGGATGCGCTCGGGCCAGGATGGAATCCGCCGGGACGAAGCCACACGTTCAATCGGCCACGCAGGGCCAGAAGAGTTATCGGCTTGCTCGTCCCGGGGACCGACTCGTTTGCCATCGATGGGTGC
>CAVWVB010000001.1:0-3455904 GCA_963758365.1 uncultured Gammaproteobacteria bacterium | reverse complement strand
ACCCCGCGAATGTCGCCGGCAAGGGCGCGGTTTCGGCCCGGCACAATCCGAGCTCGCCGTTTGCTGGGATCGTAGGTCTATGGGGAGTTGACGATGGAGATTTTTGTCTTTGCCCGTCTGCATGCCCGCCCAGGCAAGCAAGCCGAGGTCCGACAGGCCATGTTTGAAGTTCAAGGTCCTACACGCCTCGAGCCCGGGTGCCTGAGCTATGGCGGCTTTCACTCGATTCGGGACCCCGACGAGTTCTACATTCACACGCGTTGGCAAGACATGGCTGCGTTTGAGCGTCACGCTGAACTGCCGCACACGATTCGCTTTGTCGAGGCCGTTGAGCCGCTCCTTGATCACCCCTTCAAAGCAACGCTCGCGGAGCAGCTTTGGTAGTCACCCCAAGACAACCGTCTGGCACCGAGGCACAAATGAGGCCTAACCCCTCGGTCGAGCCGAGGCCCAACGGCAGGCCACCAGGCCCGGCCTGGCGGTACGCGGTACATTTTCGCCAGCCCGGGCCTGGCGTCCCACCGTTGGCCCCGCCTCACCTCGAACGTTAGCCCTTTGACCTCAACTAAGGAATCTTCACCGCTATGGGAAAAAAAGAAATAAAAGAGAAAGTATCTACCCTGATTTCATCAGGCGTTGAAAAGTCTTCGGTATTTGCCCAGCTTTCTGGTCAGGGAGTCAAAGATAGTCAGCTTGCCCATTGGATTGCGTCATACGCAGATCCCCGTCTATGCGAAGAAAATGATTGGAAGGTTAACGTCATCATTACGCTCATGTTCATCCAAGCCGCTATCGTTTTTCTCTTGGGTTTTGGCATCGGCGCAAAGATTGGGCCAAACGCCAGATGGATAATTGGCGGACTAATTGCGCTTATTCCTCTCTTGTTTGCTTGGGGGTTCTATAAGCACTCTGCCGGTGCCTACAATGCGTACATTTTTCTCAGCATCATTCAGTTGCCAAGGCAACTCGAAGGCTTCAGTTCGAGTCCTATCGCAACCACTATTGGTCTTGCCATAGGAATTTTATTGGTAGCCTTTATATGGTATGTGCGTGGAAAGATATTTCCAGATTTTGCCTTCATCACTCCAAAGAAGGTCAAAGGACAGTATGTATTTTCGGGCTAATCCGGCGCTCAACCTCGCTCCTTTCAGTCGCTGGACGCTGCGCGATAAAGCCGCGCGGCGCCGGTTAGCTCTACGTTAGCCATCAGGGGCATCATGGACAAGCACATTAAGCTCCGTCGCGCTTTTGTATTTTTTCACCTCATGCTCGCTGTAGTCATCTTTGTCCAAAGCGTAACAACCGCACTCACTGCCTCCGGCTATTTCGCGGAACGAGCAATGAACCTCCACCTCATACTACTCGGAAGTATCGAGGCCGTTCTCGCTGTTATGTTTGCTCTGCCAAGAACCGTTCGTACTGGTGCTGCAGGCTTGATGGCGGTATTTATGGTCGCAAGCATTCTCCACCTGCTCAGCGGCGAATTCCCGAGCGCATTGCTGGTATATGGGGCGGGCGTGGCGTTTGTGGGGTTGCACGGCGCTGCATACTCACAACACACCCCAACCACACCGTTGGCTAACTTAGTCCCTCGCTCACGTCATGAAGATTAAAAAACCAAGTCGCGCCACTCATACCTACAAGCAATTTCTAGCCGCGCCACCCTCGGACGTTTTTCCTCTCCTGTGCCCAGTGCGTGAACAGGACTGGATCAAAGGCTGGGATCCTATTTTCGTCATCAGCGAATCCGGGGTCGCAGAACCTGATTGCGTTTTTATCACTTCTGCTAGCCAAAATGATGCCATTTGGTACATCACCAGACATGAGCCAGAAAATGGCTTTGTGGAAATGCTAAAAATTACCCCCGCAGTAACCGCTTGTAAGCTGAGTATTCAACTACGTCCAGCACCTGTGGGCACAGAAGCAATAATTACTTACTCTCATACTAGCCTTGGCCCGGAAGGAGATACTGTTGTGGCAGCCTTCACCGCGGAGTCATACGTGCAGTTCATGCGCGACTGGGAGTCCCGGCTTAACCACTATCTTGTCAACGGTTCCCTTCTTCAGGCAGATGGCTAACAATTCATGTATGGACTCCCCTTGCAAGTGAACGAGTAAATCATCTTTGGCAAGCGGTGCGGTTGCAGGTATACAGCCTTGGGGTAAGCAGCGGGTGCTCGGGCCAGGATGGAATCCGCCGCGACGACGCCACACGTTCAATCGGCCACGCAGGGCCAGAAGAGTTATCGGCTTGCTCGTCCCGGGGACCGATTCGTTTGCCATCGATGGATGCTCGGTGCAACGCGGGGTGGGAACGTTAATGAAGAGAGGTCGGCGCGGGTTGCACGCTGACGTGATCGGGATCGAAGTGTTCACGGTGATGCTCGGCGGCCCACAGTCGTCGGGCCTGCTTGTTGGCGAGCGCGACGGCGGCCTTGTTGTGCCCCACGCGGTCCGATAGCGCGAGCGCCCAGGCGCGGCTGCGATCGAGCGGTTGCTGGTTCTTCGCTGCGACCTTCGCACTGCGCAGCACGGCGCGCGCACCGTGGATCAGCAGCAGGCGCAGATAGACATCGCCGCGTTTGGTCACGCGGCCGAGTCGGCGCGTGGATCCGCTGGAGTGCTCGCGCGGCGTGAGGCCGAGCGAACTGGCGAAGTGGCGGCCGGACGGGAAGCGGTCGAAGTCGTCGACCGAGGCGCTCAACGCCGTCGCCATGACCACGCTTCCATGATCACGCGAAGCGCAGGTCGGTTGTCGAGTGCCCGGCAAATGCCGTGCAACTGAGCCGTCGGCGCTCGACAATGCGCGCGTCGACACCGGCGAACGCCAGTTCAAACACATCCTTGGCCAGGTCGATCGCGACAGTGGAAGCGGCGGCGGATCTGGGCGTAGCTTGCAGGGCGGACTCCTATCGTGAACCCGTGTCCTGATGGAAACATCAGTCCGGCCCATCGAAGCCGTGTGGTGACGCGGAGTGGAGTCCATTCGAACAGTCAAGCGGACCGCTGCGGCGAGGCCGCGGTAACCTGACAGCCACATTGGCAGCAGTCACTTGCCTCGAGCGTTGGCCGCGAAGGCATACCGGGAGGTTGAATGAGCTTATTCTACAAATTCCAGTATCTGGTCGGCATGACGCCATGGGAACGGATGCCGTCACTTCCCATTGGCGAACAGGCCGTCGCGCTCCTTGCCCGCGAGGAGCGCGATAGAGAATCACCCTACGGGCGCGCGCTCGATCTCGGATGCGGCACCGGATTCTGGTCGGTTCGCCTGGCTCAACGCGGGTGGACGGTAACCGGCGTCGACATCGTGCCAAAAGCGGTGCGTGCCGCCCGCAAGCGCGCAAGTGGAGCCGGCGTGGAGGTTCTATTCGTGGAAGGGAGCGTAACGACGCTCACAGTCGCGGGCATCGGCTCTGGATTTCACCTCGTTCTGGACTTTGGTGTCGTACATGGTCTCCGACCCGAGCAGGTGCGGACGGTGAGCCGTGAGGTGACGGCGGTGGCCTCCGACGACGCCACGCTCCTGATGTACGCGTTCTCACCGGGTCGCAGAGGACCCCTGCCGAGAGGCATCAGTAGAGAGGAGATCGAACAAGCGTATGGCGGGTGGACGATCACCGACGAGGAAGCATTCGATTTGAGCGGAGCACCCCGGTTTGTGCAGAAGGCACACCCCCGGTTCTACCGTCTTCGCCGCAGGCGACCGTGACGGCACGGCCGAGGGGCCACGCCACATCAGCGCGGCGGTTGCAAAGATCGTCCGGCGCCGTACCCCGACATCGACCGCGGGTGAATCGCGAAGAACATGGCGGCTGACGAACGATTCCCGCGAACCTGATTCGTTCGAATCTGCCTCAGTAGTGCAGGGTCGATCGGCACAGCGTCGAAACGCTACAACGGCGCGAACAGTTCTGCGAGATCCGCCTCTTCGAATTTCGCGCCCTGCGCGTCGCCGCTGTCGAGCACCGCGCGCGCGAGTTCGGCCTTGCGCTCCTGCAACGCCTGGATCTTCTCCTCGACCGTGCCCGCGCAAATCAGCTTGTAGACGAACACCGGCTTGTCCTGGCCGATGCGATGCGCGCGATCGGTCGCCTGCGCCTCGACCGCGGGATTCCACCACGGGTCGTAGTGGATCACGGTGTCGGCCGCGGTGAGATTGAGGCCGACGCCGCCGGCCTTGAGGCTGACCAGGAACAGCGGCACCGCGCCGGCCTGGAAGCGCTCGACCAGCGCCGCACGCTGGGTTCCCGGCGTCGCGCCGGTCAGGCTCTGGTAGGCGAGTTTGCGCGCATCGAGCGCCGTGGCGATCAACGCGAGCATCTCGGCGAACTGGCTGAACACGAGCACGCGGCGGCCTTCGTCGACGAGGCTGGCGAGCAGCTCGAGCAGATAGTCGAGCTTGGCCGATTCCCGAACGCGGCGCGCGCCATCGAGCTTCACGAGCCGGGGATCGCAGCACGCCTGGCGCAATTTCAGCAGCGCGTCGAGCACGACGATCCCGCTCTGCGCAATGCCGCGCTTGCGCACCTCCTCGAGCACGCGTTCGTGCTGGGTCAGGCGCAGCGATTCGTAGAGTTCGCGTTGCGCGCCCTCGAGGTCGATGCGACGCACGATCTCGGTCTTCGGCGGCAACTCGCTCAGCACGTCCTCCTTGCGCCGGCGCAGCAGCAGCGGCGCGATGCGTCGGCCGAGGCGTTCGCGTCGCTCGACATCGCCGTGTTTCTCGATCGGGGTGCGGAAGAAACGCGTGAAGTGGCGCTCGTTGCCGAGCAGGCCCGGTTCGACTGCATCGAACTCGGCCCAGAGTTCGCCGAGGTGGTTCTCGAGCGGCGTACCGGTCATCGCGATGCGCTGGCGCGCGTCGAGAGTGCGCACGATCTTCGCGGCCTGGCTCTTCGCGTTCTTGATCGTTTGCGCCTCGTCGAGCACGAGCACCGAATAGTCGTGCGCGGCGAGCGCCTCGTGGTCGCGCAGCAGCAGCGGATAGGTCGTGATGACCAGATCGTGGCCTGGAATCTCCCCATGCAGACCGCCGCGCTCGGGACCGTGCACGACCAGCACCGACAGGTCCGGCGTGAAGCGCGCGGCCTCGTCGTGCCAGTTCGCGACCAGGCTGGTCGGCGCAATCACGAGCGCGGGCCGGTCGAGACGCCCGCGCTGCTTTTCGCGCAACAGGTGCGCGAGCACCTGCACGGTCTTGCCGAGGCCCATGTCGTCGGCAAGGATGCCGCCGAGGCCCGCGTCGGCGAGAAAGCCGAGCCAGGCCAGGCCGTCGCGCTGATAACCGCGCAAGGTCGCGCGAAAGCCTTCGGGTTCACGCGCGGGTTCGCGCGGCGCGCGCTGGCGCGCGAGTTCGGCGCGCAGGCGCTCGCCGCCGAGCCAGGGCTGCTGCATGCCCGTGGCGAGCGCGTCCAGCACATCGGCCTGGGCGCGGCGCAGGCGCAACGCTCCGGCGTGTTCGTGCAGCGGACCCTGCAGCCATTCGAGCAGCGGCGCGATCAGCTCGCGCAGTTTCGCGAGCGGCAGCGGAACGCGGCGCCGCGCATCGATCGGCACCAGCCAGACCGCGTCGTCGGCCTCGCCCTTGCGCGCATCGAGCGGAAACGCGGGGTCCGACAGCAACCGGTGCAGGACCGGCAGCAGATCGATGCGCTCACCCGCGATGTCGATGCCCAGGCGCAGGTCGAACCATGGATTGCCCGACTCCTCGACTTCCGCATGCCAGGCGCCGGCGTCCGGTTCGTCGAGCAGGTCGAACGGAAAACCCTCCGCGGACTCGAGCCGGAAACCGAGGTCGCGCAGACGCGGCGTCAGTGCGAACAACTGCTCGGCGCCGGTGAGCTGGCCGCGCCCATGCTCGAGCACGAAGTCGTTGTCGTCGAAATTGTCGCGCGCGACGCCGGGCAGGCGTCCGAACATCTCGGCCGGCACCAGGCCCGCACCTTCGAGGCGTTCCACCGCGGCGATCTCGCTGGCGCGGTCGCGCACGATCTCGATCACGCGGTCGCGCTGACGACGGCGTTCGCTCGGCGGCGCCGGAAACGCGGGCAGGCGAACCCCCGCATAGTCGAACGCAAGCCGCACGCAACCGGCCTGGTAGCGCGCGCCGCTGCCTGCGAGGGCCGGGAATGCACGCAGGGTCAGCAGCGGTTGCGGACGCACTTCGCGGCGCTCGATCTCGCCCGCGGGCGTCGGTTTGGGCAATGCCGCGAGCAGCGGCGCATCCTTCCAGCGTTCGAGCAGCAGGGGCACCTGTTCGGGCAGCAGCGGCGGCGCGCGCAGCACGGCCTCGGCGAGGCGCGCCTCGCCGTCGACGCGGCCGAGTTCGCGCGCGACCGGATCGTGGTACCAGAGTCCGCCGACCCGCAGCAGGCACGCCGTCGCTGCCGCGGCATCGACGCTGAGCACGAGTTTCTGGGTGCCGTCGTCGCGCGCCTCCCAGCCGATCCGCAACGCACGCGCGGGACCCGCATGCAACCGCCCGCGCGATGGTTTTTCGAAGAAGCACGGCAGCGCTGCGAGCAGTTCGAGCAGAAGTTCCTCGTCGTCCTTGCCGCGCAATTCGAACCACTCGCCTGCGCGCGCGTGCGCAGCCGCGCGCATGCGCAGCGTCGCGACGAGCCGGAATTCCTCGGCATCCAGGCCGATCCAGGGCGATGGATCCTGCCAGGACGGCTGCAGCGGCTGCGGCGCGACGAATCCGCCGCGCTTGCCGCGCCGCAGGCGCACGGTCTGGGCCAGCAGCGACGGCAATGCGTCGTCGCCGCTGCGCAGCAGGATGCCGCAGACATGGTCGCCGGCTTCGCGTGCGCGCGTCGCACCGCGCGGCGCAGCCGGTACCTGCAACGCGTCGAGCCACTTCTTCCATGCGCCGAGCTGCGGTGTCGCCGCGGGCGTGACCGCCGCTGCGCCGGTTCGTGCACCGCGCAACTCGTGCAGCGCGGTCGCGGCGACATGCTTGCACGCCGTTTCCATCGGGCAGGTGCAGTAGCTGTCGAGCCGGATCCGCTCGCCGTTGCGAACGATGCGGATGCCCGACGCATAGGGATCGAGCGCGGTGCCCTTGACCGTGCCGATCAGCGCACCCTCGTCTTCGCCCGCTGCGTAGCGCGTCTCGAGCACGCGGCCGTGACGCATGTAGTCGGCGCCCTTGCTCAGCGTCCTCGGATCGAGCAGTTCGCTGACGTGGCGCGACAGCAATTGGCGGAAGGTAGCTTCGTCCATGCGGAATGAAAGCTCGCGGGCAACCTCTCATGGTGCCCGCCAGGGTGCGTCGCGTCCAGCGCGCGCATTGCCCGCGTGGCCGCCGCGCGCCGAAATCCTGCGCGGCTCTAGGCGACGGCGCGCGCGGGAGACGGATTGCGCCACGCCGCGAGCAGGTCCTGCTCGCGGGTCATCGCGGCGGCGAGATGGCGTTCCTTGACATGACCGTAGCCGCGGATCTGTTCGGGCACGCTTGCGATCTCGACGGCGAGCGCGTGGTTGTCGTGGTCGAGTCCCGCGATCAGCTCGTCGATCGTCGCGCGATAGTCGCTGATCAGGCGCCGCTCCATGCGGCGCTCGGCGCTGTAGCCGAACACGTCTAACGCGCTGCCGCGCAGGCCGCGCAGCTTCGCGAGCACGCCGAATGCCCTGAACACCCACGGTCCGTACTCGGCCTTGGTGAGATGGCCATCGGCGTCCTTCTTCGCGAACAGGGGCGGGGCGAGGTTGAAATGCAGCTTGAAGTCGCCGTCGAAGGTGTCGCGGATGCGTTTCTCGAAGTCGCCCGTCGTATACAGCCGTGCAACCTCGTATTCGTCCTTGTACGCCATCAGCTTGAATGCATAGCGCGCGACCGCCGCGGTCAGCGTGCAGAAGCCCGGCGCTTTCTGCTGTTCGGCAGCGCGCACCTGGTCGACCAGAATCCTGTACTGCTGCGCGTACGCGGCGTTCTGGTAGTCGGTCAGGAACGCGATGCGACGCGCGATCTGTTCGTCGAGCGTTGTGCTGAGCGTCGCATCGTCGAGCGGCAACGCCGCGGACTCCTCTCCCTGCGTGACGGAGCCCGGAGCGAGGGTCCGGTGCGCGGGGGAAGCCGCGCGCGCTGCGGCGCGCACGCGGTCGATGTCATGCGCGGCCATGCGCCCCCAGTTGAACGCGGTCTTGTTCATCTCGACCGCGGCCGCGTTGAGTTCGATCGCGCGCATCAGCGCAGCGAGCGAAAGCGGCACCCAGCCTTTCTGCCATGCATGGCCGAGCATGAACAGGTTGGCCGCGATCGTGTCGCCGAGCAGCGCGGTCGCGAGCGCAGTCGCATCGACGAGTTCGGGCGACTCGCCGTCGAGCGCGGTCTTCACCGCGTCGATGATCTCGCGCGCGGGAAACGCGAGATCGGGTTTCATCGTGAACGTGCCGGGCATCGCCTCGTAGGTATTGAGCAGCACATGCGAGCGGCGCGCGCGGATCTTCGACAACGCCCAATAGTCGTTGACCACGACCATGTCGCAGCCGAGCACGAGATCGGCCTCGCCGGCCGCGATGCGTACCGCATGGATCGCGTCGGGCGATTTCGCGATGCGCAGGTGGCAGGTCACCGCGCCGCCCTTCTGCGCGAGGCCGGTCTGGTCGAGCACGGTGCTGCCCTTGCCTTCGAGATGCGCGGCCATGCCGATCAGCGCGCCGATCGTGACCACGCCGGTGCCGCCGATGCCGGTCACGAGGATGTTCCACGGCTGCGCGAGGTCGGTCGCGACCACGGGCGGCGGCAGGCTCGCGAAGTCGACTTCGACCCTGCCCTTGTTTTTCCTCAGGCCGCCGCCCTTGACCGTGACGAAGCTCGGGCAGAAGCCCTTCACGCAGGAATAGTCCTTGTTGCAGCTCGACTGGTCGATCTCGCGCTTGCGTCCGTACTCGGTTTCCTTGGGCAGCACCGACACGCAGAACGATTTCTCGCCGCAGTCGCCGCAGCCTTCGCAGACCAGCGAGTTGATGAAGATGCGCTTGGCGGGATCGGCGAGCTTGCCGCGCTTGCGCCGGCGCCGCTTTTCGGTCGCGCAGGTCTGGTCGTAGATCAGCACGCTGGTGCCCTTGACCTCACGCAGGCGTTTCTGCACCGCGTCGAGCTCGTCGCGGTGGATGAACTCGACGCCGGCCGGGAAAATTTCCGGCCTGTTCCATTTCTCGATGTCGTCGCTCATCACGACAATCGTCTCGACGCCTTCCGCGCGCATCTGCGCGGCGATGTCGGGCACGGTCAGGGTGCCGTCGACGGGCTGGCCGCCGGTCATCGCGACCGCGTCGTTGTAGAGGATCTTGTAGGTGATGTTGACCTTCGCGGCGATCGCCTGGCGCACCGCGAGCGAACCGGAGTGGAAATAGGTGCCGTCGCCGAGGTTCTGGAACACGTGCGGCGTCTCGGTGAACGGCGCCTGGCCGCACCAGGTCGCACCCTCGCCGCCCATCTGCGTGAACGTCTCGGTGCGCCGGTCCATCCAGGTGACCATGTAATGGCAGCCGATGCCGGCGAGCGCGCGCGAGCCCTCGGGCACCGCGGTCGAGGTATTGTGCGGGCAACCCGAACAGTAATGCGCGGCGCGCGGGAAGTTCGCACGTGGCAGGGTCAGTTCGTGTTCCTTGGCCTCGATCCAGGCCACGCGCGAGGTGATCGCCTCGCTGGTGAAGAAGCGCGCGAGCCGCTTGGCGATCACCAGCGCGATCATCGCCGGGGTCAGTTCGTTCGTGCTCGGCAGGATCCAGTGGCCGGCTTCGTCGTACTTGCCGACGATGTGCGGGCGCCGCTGTTCGGGCCAGTTGTACATCGACTCCTTCATCTGCGACTCGATGAACGAGCGCTTCTCCTCGACCACGATGATGTCCTCGAGGCCGCGCGCGAACTCGCGGATGCCGACCGGCTCGAGCGGCCAGCTCATGCCGACCTTGTACACGCGGATGCCGATCTCGCGCGCGTCGCGCGCGCTGATGCCGAGATATTCGAGTGCCTGCAGAACGTCGAGGTAGCTCTTGCCCGTGGTCACGATGCCAAGCCGCGCGCGCGGCGAGTCGATCACGACCCTGTCGATGCGGTTCGCGCGTGCGAACGCGGTCGCGGCCAGCACCGCGTACTGGTGCAGGCGCATTTCCTGGTCCAGCGGCGGATCCGGCCAGCGGATGTTGAGTCCGCCCGGCGGCAACGCGAAGTCTTCGGGCAGCACGATCTCGAGCTGGTGCGGATCGACGTTGACGCTGGCCGACGATTCGACGGTCTCGGCGATCGTCTTGAAACCGACCCAGCGCCCGGTGAAGCGCGACATCGCCCAGCCGAGCAGGCCCATGTCGAGGATGTCCTGGACGCCCGCGGGGTTGAGCACGGGCATCATCGCCGAGACGAATTCGAGTTCGCTGCCATGCGGCAGCGTCGATGAACGACACGCATGGTCGTCGGCCGCGAGCGCGAGCACGCCGCCATGCCGGCCGCTGCCAGCCGCATTGGCGTGCTTGAAAACGTCGCCGCAGCGGTCCACGCCGGGGCCCTTGCCGTACCACATCGCGAACACGCCGTCGTACTTCGCGCCCGGGAACAGGTTCGCCTGCTGCGTGCCCCAGACCATGGTCGCGCCGAGGTCTTCGTTGAGGCCGGGCTGGAACTCGATGTTCGCGGCCTCGAGGTGTTTCTTCGCCTTCCACAATTCCAGATCGAAGCCGCCGAGCGGCGATCCGCGATAGCCGGAGATGAATCCCGCGGTATCGAGGCCGGCCGCGCGATCGCGCATCTGCTGCATCAGCGGCAACCGCACCAGCGCCTGCACGCCGGACAGGTAGATGCGGCCTTGCGCGCGCGTGTACTTGTGTTCGAGCGTGTACGTATCGTCGAACGGCGGGCGGTCGAGGACGGGCACGTGCGCGCTGGCGGGAACGGACATGGCGGATACCGCTCGAGAGGCTCAAGGGAAGAGCGGAATTGTAGCAGGCGGGTCCGCTGCACGATCGCGTCGCGGAACCGTCTGGATGCCGACTGCGGGGCGCTCGAGCGGCAGCCGCTGGGCTGACCGGACGACCTCGGCGTGTCCGGCGCGGTGCGGCGAGCGCCGTCTCAGCGCAGGCTGACCGCGCAGTTGAACGCGACCGTGATGCGCTCGCCCTCGCCGTAGAACGGCAGCACCTGATGCAGCAGCCACGACGGGAACAGTACGAGCTGACCCGGCAGCAGCGACAACCCGTAGTTCTGGATCCCGAACGGCTGCTTGAGGCGTTCGTTGCCGGCATCGACGTACATCGCCTGGCCGACATGCGGATGGATGAAGTTGAGCAGCCCGCTGTCGGGCTGGTCCGCGTCGTGCCGGCCGGGCGTCACGCAGTAGACGCCCGACCAGCTCGCGAGCGGATGGTTGTGCACGCCGAAGAAGCCGCCGCGGCGGGTCACGTGGAACCACGCGTCGGTGCGCGCTTGCAGGCGCGCGCGCGTGGCCGCGTCGTAACTGTTGAGTTCGGCAACGATCTGCACGACGCGCGACAGGCAGAAGTCGCGCAGCTCGACGACCTCGGGCTCGGGCCATGCAAACAGGTGGAAGTGGCTCTCGAATACTTCGCGGTTGCGCAACGTGATCGGGCCGGGGTTCGCGTGGCGCGCACCCTCGCGCTCGCGCGCGAGGAACAGCACGCGCAGCGCGTCGTTCAGGCGCTCGGGTTCGGGGTGCTGGTCGTAGCCGAACGGAACCGGGAACAGGCCCTTGATCTGCAGCATGGCGTTCGATGATGGCGTCGGTTGCCGCGACTTTACCCGCAAGCCCGCGTGCTTGCCGATCGCGGCGCCGCGCCGCGGCGGACGCGCGACGTTTTCGTGCGGACCGGGCCGCTTCGGAACGCCACACGATCGCAGGGGCCTCGGCGGGCCGAGGCCCACCTCGTCCATCGAGGCACGGCGCTGCAGCCGCCGTGCAAGGACCGGCCTGCAGCGCCGCTACTTCTTCTGCAGGGCGCCGAACGCTCCCTGCTGACGCAGCAGCATGATTGCGCGCAGGCCATCATCGTCGGCTGGAGTCCAGTTGCGCGCCGGGCGGTCCTCGCGGCGCAGGCTTTCGAGCAGATGGAAGTAGCCGTCGTCGTCGATGCCGGCACTGTCGAGCAGCAGGGCCGGCAGATAGAACGCCGCGGTCGCTTCGCTGGCCGGCGCCACTGCCGCGTGCGCGGTATCGAACAGCAGCCACGGCACCGGCTCCTCGTACGGGGTCGCCGCATCGTCGAAGCCGACCCGGTCATAGATCCGCGGCAGCGCGGGCAGGTGATCGCCGTAGAACAGCAGCAGGCTGCGACGCGGGCGCTTCTGCAGCGCGTCGGCGAGGCGCCCCAGCGCGCGATCGGCATCCTCGAGGTGATAGAGATAGCCGCGCAGGCGATCCGCCTCGTCGCTGCTCAGTCCAGCCGGCAACGGCTGCCCGGCGAGGCGCGACGCATCCGCGTTCGGAAAGTTCGCGTACGGCCCGTGATTCTCCATGCTGATCGCGAACAGGAAGACCGGGCCGTGCGCCGCATCGAGCCGCGCGAGCATATGGTCGACGAGCGCATCGTCGCTGATGTAGTAGCCGACGCGCTCCGCCTTGCCGAAATCCTCGACCGCGTCGAAACTCGCAAAACCCATGTGCGCGAGTGCACTCGCGCGATTCCAGAAAGCGCGCGCGTGCGGGTGCACCGCGATGGTCTGGTAGCCCTTGTCCGCCAGCACGCTGGCCAGGCTCGGAATCGCTTTCGCGGTGAGGCGGAAATACGGGTACTGCACCGGCATGAAATAGCGCATCGCGATGCCGGTCAGGACCTCGAACTCGGTGCGGATCGTGCCGCCGCCGTAGGTCGGGACCCACAGATCGCCGTGGCGCGACACCGCCGCGAGGCGCCGGAAATCGGGCAGGAGCTGGTCGGGCTGCAGGCCGCGCAGGCGTGCCGGATCGAAGAACGACTCGCTTTGCAGCACGATGATGTCGGGCAGCGTCGCGTTCGGGTCGTCCTTCACCGGCGCCATCGGATGACTGCTCACGACACGCAACGCCGCTGCGTGGTCCGCCTCGGGCAGGGCGAAGTTCATGCTCCAGGCATAGCGCAGCATGGTCACGGTCAGTCCGCCCTTGCGGGCGGACTTGGTCGGCGACCAGGTCTCGAAGTCGGCCGCGTCCGCCGAGTAGACATGCGGCCACGGACGCGTGCCCGCGACGAGACTCGCGCCGAGCGCGAGCGTCGCTGCGAGCAGCAGGGCCCGGCGCGAGCCGCGCAGGCGGCGCCACGGACGCTCGACGACCAGCGCGACCAGCAGCACCGCCAGCGCAATGACCGGCTTGATCCACCCCGAACGCGGCAGATAGTGCGCGAGCAGCTTGCCGCCGTCGCCGAGGTGGGCGAGCAGGACGATGTCCGCGGGCAGCACCGGCGTATCCAGCAGATCGAGCTTGATCGCGTTGATCGCATACAGCGCATAGGCGACGAGCAGGCCCAATCCGAGCGAGAACAGCGGCCGGCGGGTCAGGCCGAGCAGCAGGACCACGAAGATCGTGAGCGGAATCGCGTTGAGCGCCAGCGTGCCCGGTGCCGCAACGCTCGCACCGGCTGCCGCAAACGCCGGGTCGTAGCGGGCCACGACGCCGGCCGACAGCACGAACACCACGATCACGTAGGCGAGCAGCGCGACCGCCCATCCGGGGCCTCGCGAACCGGCGCCTGTCTTGTGTTGATCCGACATGAGTCGAGGCCTCCGATGTGTGCCGACGCGAGCGACCGCGTGTTTCCGGCCGACGTCCCTCCGCAAGCATATAGGACGCGACGCGATGGACCGCCATGCGTCATCGCGTGCGCGGCGGACGTGCGGCACGCTGCCTTGCGCGGTGCTTTGCTGCTGAACTAGGCTGCGCCGCGTGCGCGGATGCGCTCGCGCGAGGAGATCGACCGATGCCGAAAGCGCTCTGGCGCCCGCGTCCGCGCGGCCCTCGTCGCTGCGAACTGCAGGGCCGTATCGGCTTGCAGCGCGTGTGCACCGCCACGCTCGCGCGGCCACCACCGGACGAATCCGCTTTTATCTGCGGTGACCCGGCCGCGCCCGCGTATTCTCGATTCCGTGCCCCGGGCCCGACCGGACCCTTGCCGCACCGACCGCCCGTCAGGACCCGCCGCTCATGAGCATCA
The DNA here is from genome assembly GCA_963758365.1 of uncultured Gammaproteobacteria bacterium. GTDB lineage: Bacteria > Pseudomonadota > Gammaproteobacteria > Xanthomonadales > Rhodanobacteraceae > Dokdonella_A. Next base: position 3,441,756 of record CAVWVB010000001.1, on the reverse strand, counting down.
AGCTGCGCCTCATCGCGATGAACTTCCTGCAGTTCTTCATCTGGGGTTCGTGGCTGCTCACGATCGGTGCCTGGTGGTTCCAGACCCGCCACTGGTCCGGCGCGCAGTTCGGCGCGATCTTCTCGACGATGGGCATCTCGGCGTTGTTCATGCCGTCGATCGCGGGCCTGGTCGCGGACCGCTGGGTGAATGCGGAACGCCTCTACGGCGTGCTTCACCTGCTCGGCGCCCTCGTGCTGTTCTCGCTGCCGCTGGTCGACGATCCGACCACGATGTTCTGGGTCATGCTGCTGTGCATGCTGTTCTACATGCCGACGATCTCGCTCGCGATCGCGGTCGCCTATTCCTCGCTCAAGAGCGAAGGCAGGGATGTCGTCACCGACTACCCGCCGATCCGCGTGTGGGGAACGATCGGCTTCATTGTCGCGCTGTGGACGGTGAGCCTGCTGCATCTCGAAACGTCGGGCATGCAGTTCCGCGTCGCGGCGGGCGCGGCGCTCGTGCTCGGCCTCTACGCGTTCACGCTGCCGCGCTGTCCGCCGCTGTTCAAGCGCAGCGAGAACGCCTCGCTGCTCGACGTGCTCGGCCTGACCTCGTTCTCGCTGTTCAAGGACGCGCAGATGGCGGTGTTTCTCGTCTTCGCGATGCTGCTCGGCGCCGCACTGCAGCTGACCAATGCGTACGGCGACACGTTCCTGCACGACTTTGCGAAAGTCGAGGCGTACCAGGGCCTCGTCGCGGTGCGCTATCCCGCGATCATCATGTCGATCTCGCAGATATCGGAGACGTTGTTCATCCTCGCGATTCCGTTTTTCCTGCGCAACTTCGGCATCAAGAGGGTCATGATCATCAGCATGCTCGCATGGTTCCTGCGCTTCGGCCTGTTCGCCTACGGCGATCCCGGTAGCGGCCTGTGGATGATCGTGCTCTCGTGCATCGTCTACGGCATGGCGTTCGATTTCTTCAACATTTCCGGATCGCTGTTCGTCGAGACGCGCTGCGTCGCCTCGATCCGCGCGAGCGCGCAGGGCATGTTCATGCTGATGACGAACGGCGTCGGCGCGATCCTCGGCAGTTCGATCAGCGGAATCGTGATTGACCGCTACTTCACGCGTGCCGACGGCAGCAAGGACTGGCACGGCATCTGGATTTCGTTCGCGCTGTACGCGCTGGTCGTCGCGATCCTGTTTGCTCTGCTGTTCAAACACAAGCACGACCCGCGCGCGATGCGCCGGATCGACCCGGGCGATGCGCTCGAGCACGAAATCGGCATCTGAAACGCCCTGCTGCAGCGCCATGCCGCCATCCGCCCAGGTCATCGTCGTCGGCAGCTACAACCGGGATCACGCCTGGCGCGTCGCGCGCGCACCGGGTGCCGGCGAAACCGTGCGCGGCGATGATTTCCGCAGTGCGCACGGCGGCAAGGGTCTCAACCAGGCGATCGCATGCGCGCGCCAGGGCGCGCCGACTGCGTTCATCGGCGCGATCGGTGCGGACGCGAGCGGCGCCGCCGCGCAGCAGCTCGCCGACGCCGAAGACCTCGATGCGCGCTGGCAGGTCCGCGACGACCGTGCAACCGGCAGTGCCTGCATCGTGGTCGAGGAAAGCGGCCAGAACCGTATCGTCGTCGCGCTCGGCGCGAACGAACATCTGGATCCCGATTTCGTGCGCGCGCAGAGCGCGGTGTTCGCGTCGGCGCGCGTGCTGCTCGCGCAGCTCGAGAACAATCCCGATGCGACCTGTGCCGCGTTCGAGATCGCCGGACGCCACGGCCTGCTGCGCGTGCTGAATCCCGCGCCGATGCGCGCGGATATCGACACGGCGCTGCTTGCGCACTGCGAGGTCCTCGTGCCGAATGAAACCGAGTTCGCGCTGCTGCTCGAGCGCTGCGCGGGCCTGCAGGTCGATGCGGCGACGCTGGCCGCGCGCGACGATCGGGAACTGCACCGGCTCGCGCGCGGGCTCGGCGTGGCGACCGTCGTGGTGACGCTCGGCGGACAGGGCTGTTTCGTGTCGCACGCCGATCCGGATCGCCTTGCCGACCCGCAGCAGCATTACCGCATCGGTGCGGAACCGGCGCACGCAATCGACACGACCGGCGCCGGCGACGCGTTCTGCGGTGCCCTCGCCGCCGCGCGCGTGCGGTTCGGCGCGCGTCCGTTCTGCGAGGCCGTCGCGCATGCGAATCGTGCGGCCGCGCTGTCGACAGAGCGTGCCGGTGCCGCGGAGGCCATGCCGCGCATCGAAGAGGTGTTGCGCCGCTTCGGCTGAAACCGGTCGTCGCCCGCCGATTGCATCAGTTGCGCGTCGCGCGCGCCGGACGGTTGCGCCCGGCGCGTCGTTCGCGGTGCCGACGCAGGCGCTGCTGGCGCCGCATCGCCCGCCACCACAGCAGCCACGCGACAAGCGCAATCGTTGCGATGACCGCGATCGTGATCAGGCCATGGCCGCGTTCGACCCAGGCCAGCAGCCACGCGCGATTTTCGGCACCGTAGTAGCCGAGGTACACCCAGGCCGGCACCGAGATCAGCGCCGCGAGGCCATCGAGCACGAGAAAGCGCAGGAACGAAACCCGGTGGGTCATCCCGGCGGTCAGGAATACCGCGGTGCGCAGGCCCGGCAGGAAGCGTGCGACGAACATCAGGCGGTTGCCGAAGCGCTCGAATTTCTCCTGCACGCGCGCATAGCGCCGCGGTGTCATCAGGTGTGCGACCCAGCGCAGGCGCATTGCGCGCACGCCGAGATGGTGACCGATCAGGAACATCACCGAATCGCCGACCAGCACGCCCGCGAGTCCGACCGCGCACATCACGCGCACGTCGGCATAGCCGAGTCCCGCGATGATGCCGCCCGCGACCAGCGAGATGTCCTCGGGTATCGGAATGCCGAAGCCGCTGACCAGCAGCACGAGAAACACGGCGAGATAGCCGTTCTCGGCGAACAGGCGGATCAGTTGGTCGAGAAAGGCCATCGGCAGCATCGGGCTGGACCGGCCCAGTCTAACCGGGGTCAGAGTGCACTTTCCTGCAACGACGGACCCCGGTCCGCTCGCTCGCGTGGCTGTCGCCACCGAAGTACCCGCTGCGCGACGCGCTGGGGGGTGCGCCGCGAGAATCGATCCGTCGCGCAACGGAACCCGCGTGTGCGTCGTGCAGTTCGCGTTCGAGCTCGCGTTCGGGGCGGAAAATGCGCGTCGTCGCGAATGGAAAGTGCACTCTGACCCCGGTTTTGTAGAATGCATCGATGCGCATCGGCCCCTACCTGATCGACCCGCCGGTCGTGCTCGCGCCGATGGCCGGCGTGACCGACAAGCCGTTCCGCCAGCTCTGCAAGCGGCTCGGCGCGGGCCTCGCCATGTCCGAAATGACCACCGCGGACCCGCGCCTGTGGCAGACGCGCAAGTCGCTGCAGCGCATGGATCATGTCGGCGAGCCCGCTCCGGTTGGTGTGCAGATCGCCGGGCATGATCCGGCAATGCTCGCCGATGCGGCCCGATACAACGTCGACCAGGGCGCGCAGATCATCGATATCAACATGGGCTGTCCGGCCAAGAAGGTCTGCAATGTCTGGTCGGGCAGCGCGCTGCTGCAGAACGAGGCGCTGGTCGCGCGCATCGTCGAGGCCGTGGTCGCGGCGGTCGCGGTGCCGGTGACGCTGAAGATCCGCACCGGCTGGGATCGCGACCACAGAAATGGCGTGACGATCGCGAGGATCGCCGAGGCCGCCGGCATTGCGGCGCTCGCGGTGCATGGGCGAACGCGCGCCGATCTCTATCAGGGCGACGCCGAATACGACACGATCGCGGCCATCAAGGCGGCGATACGGATCCCGGTGTTCGCCAACGGCGACATCGACTCGCCCGAACGCGCGCGCGCGGTACTCGACCACACGCGCGCCGACGCGGTGATGATAGGACGCGCCGCGCAGGGGCAGCCCTGGATCTTTCGCGAGATCGCGCAACACCTCGCGACCGGCGCAACCATCGATCCACCCGACGCGGTCGAGGTGCGCGACATCCTGCTCGGCCACCTCGAGGACCTGTACGCGTTCTACGGCGAAGCGCAAGGTGTACGCATCGCGCGCAAGCACCTCGGCTGGTATGCGAAGGATCGCGCGGAAAACGCCGCGTTCCGAGTCGTGGCCAATCGTGCGGAGAGCGCGCGCGAGCAGATGCGTCTCACCCGGGACTATTTCGATGCGCTCGGAGCCGGCGTCGCGACGGAATTCGCGGCGGCGGCGTAGGCAACCTGCGGCGACACGGCGCACCGGGCTGGCCTCGGCGCCGCCGATTCGTGGCAGAAGATGCGGCGACCGCGGACCGCGAACCGGGCTGTCCCTGTCTTTGCTTTCCGCTGGCGCTAGGAAAACGCCGGCAACGGCACCCACGGCAGCAGCAGCCAGCCGAGCACGAGAACGATCAGCGCGATGCGTGCATAGCGATAGGCACGCGGATTGGCGCGCTTGAAGCGTTTCTTCGCCACGCCCACGCGGTGTGCGAGCGCATACAGTCGGTTGACCGCGCCGACGCGCTCGCTGGCGACGTTCTGCGTCGCGGTCGCGTGCCCGAGCACGCGGCTGACCACGCGGTTCAGCGCGCGCATCGGCGCGGTGCGCAGCGGACGTTCGATATCGCAGAACAGGATCACGCGCGTCTGGTCGGTGCGGTTCTCGGCCCAGTGCACGAGGGTCTCGTCGAACACCACGTCCTCGCCGTCGCGCCATACATAGGGCTCGCCGTCGACGAAGATGCGGCAGGCATCCGAGTTCGGCGTGACCAGGCCGAGGTGATAGCGCAGCGAACCCGCGAACGGATCACGATGCGGGTTGAGCTTGCCGCCCGGCGGCAGCAACGCGAACATCGCGGCACGCACCTGCGGGATCGACTCGAGCAGCGCGACCGTCTTCGGGCACAGCGTGTGCGCGGAAGCGAGCGGCTCGCCGTACCACTTGAGGTAGAAGCGCTTCCACCCTTCCTTGAAAAACGAGGCAAAGCTCGCGTCGTTGTGCTTCTCGGCCGCGCGGATGTAGCCCTCGTCGAACAGGTGCAGCGCTTCCTCGCGGATTGAATGCCAGCCGTCGCGCAACGGATCGAGCGCGGCGAACTGCGCGCGCTCGACGAACGGCTTGCCGCGCACCGCCGAGAACGCGTACATGAACACGTTGTACGGTGCGAAGAAGCCCGAGTGGTCGAGCAGCTGGCGTCCGAAGCGCAGACGCACGCGCCCGCGCAGGTGCACGAACAGCACACTCGCGACGTACAGCGCGACGGCGAGGACGAGGATCAGGCGCAGGGACAGGTGCGGCACGGATTCTGGATTCGGTTTCGGACAAGCACAGAATACGCTGCGAGGCGGTGTTCAGTCCCGCTGCCGTTCCCGGACGATCGGCAGCGGCGCATGCCCTGCAGGCTAGCCCGCTTTCGCGCGGTCCCTCGCGAGCTTGTCGGCCTTGAGCTGCGCGAGCGTGGCGACGATCGCCGCGGTCGGCAGCGCGAGCTCTTCGGCCGGCGCACATTGCAGCAGCAGCGCTGAAACCGCCGCTGCGTCGCCGCCGGCCGCGACCAGCGCGGCGCTGAGGCGCCCTGCTTCTATTGGAGAATCGAACGCACCGCTTTGCAACAGCAGCGTGCCATCGCCATCCAGCAGCTTGAAGCGGAACTTCGCGTCGGCGTCGCGATAGCTCTTTATTTGAGGGACCCCAACGTTCGTCGCATTGCCGACTGCCTTGGCGGGCTTCGCCTGACCGACCCGCGTACCACTCGACAACCGATAATCGATATCGGAAAGGTCACGCACGCCGACCGCCCAGCGCAGTTTGCCGAGCAGCGCGCGGCTGCGCTCGCGCGCTTTCGCGGCGCCCGCGAGCAGCAGCTCCTCGATCACCTGCGGCTTCGCGACCAGTGCCTCGTAGCGCGCGCGCGGCGCGGCGAGTTCGGCGTCGACGCGCTCGAACAGCTCCTGCTTCGCCTCGCCCCAGCCGATGCCATCGGCAAACGCCGCGCGCATCTCCGCCGTTTCCTGCACGCTCGCGAACGCCTGGTAGATCGCGAACACGTTCGAGCCTTCCGCATCCTTCGGCTCGCCCGGCGCGCGCGAATCGGTGACGATGCCAAGGATCGCTTTCTTGAGTTCCCTGGCAGGCAGCCACAGCGGGATCGTGTTGTCGTAGCTCTTGGACATCTTGCGGCCGTCGGTGCCGGGCAGGGTCGCGACGTTTTCCTCGATCCTCGCCTCGGGCAACGTCAGGCCTTCATCGCCGCGATGTTTGAGTTCCCACCCGTAGAGATGGTTGAAGCGCTGCGCGATGTCGCGCGCCATCTCGATGTGCTGGACCTGGTCACGCCCGACCGGCACTTCGTGCGCGTTGAACACGAGGATGTCCGCGGCCATCAGCACCGGATACATGTACAGGCCCGCACTGATGCCCGCGTCGGCATCCTCGCCGCCCGCGGTGTTCTCATCCACCGCGGCCTTGTACGCATGCGCGCGGTTGAGCAGGCCCTTCGCGGTCACGCAGGTCAACAACCAGGTCAGCTCCGGAATCTCCGGGATATCGGATTGGCGATAGAAGAACACGTGTTCGGGGTCGAGCCCGCAGGCGAGCCAGCTCGCCGCGATCTCGAGCGTGGACAGCTGCACGCGTCCCGGCTCGCCGGTCTTGACCAGCGCGTGGTAGTCGGCGAGGAAATAGAACGACTCGGCATCGGCGCGCCGGCTCGCGGCGATCGCGGGGCGGATCGCGCCGACGTAGTTGCCGAGGTGCGGCGTGCCCGAGGTGGTGATGCCGGTGAGGATGCGGCGCTTGGACATGGAATGGTCGGCGATGGGTTCGGATCAGATGCCGCGGAACGGGAAATCGAGCGTGCCGGGAAAATCGTGGCCGCGCACTTCGAGATTACACACCTGCGACGTCGAGCGCTTCACCGCGGCGCCGGCATGCTGCCGGGCGAGCACGGCCCCGTGCGGATCCGGGTCCGCAAACGCCGCTCCCAGCATCCGCACCGGCAATCGTCCGGGTGCGCCCGGCACGACTATCGGCACCACGACGCGCGTCGGCAGTCGGGACGGCACGGCCCCAGGGAAGGGGGACGATGCGTGCACTCGCGCGCGCTGCTGCGATAGGTATCGAAGCGCCGCGTCGGAAGCCGCGCGACTTTAGTGCACGTTGCGCACGTCGGGCAAGCGCAAGCGTCAGGCCGGGGCGGCCTGATCTACGGGAGTCGGCTCGGCGCATGATCCGTAGGTCAGGTCGGCTGCGCCGACCTGACGACTGCCAATTTCGCGCGACCCGCTGCACCGCTTGTATCGAGACATGAGGACGTGCGGATTTGGGGGCGCGCAGGCGTCAGGCCGGGGCGGCCTGACCTACGGGAGTCATCCGGCGCGCGCGAAACGACCGCGGCCGCAACCCCGCGCGCCGCATCCGCGCGTTGCATGGATTCGTCGATCCGACACCATCACCGATCCAGGAGCCCGACCATGCGTACCCTGCTCTGTACCGCCCTGCTCGCCGCCGCATTCGGCGCCCCGGCCCACGCCGGCAGCCTGCTCGATCTCGCGATCGTCGACCGCGACACCGGCGCGACCCTGCCGACCTATGCCGACCGCGGCAAGTTGTACGTCGCGGGGACCCCGGGACATCGCTATTCGGTGCGCCTGTCCAACCGCAGCGGCGGTCGCGTACTCGCGGTGCTCAGCGTCGACGGCATCAACGCGGTCAGCGGCGAGACCGCGAGCCCCGACCAGACCGGCTACGTACTCGATCCGTGGGCGTCTACCGAGATCAGCGGCTGGCGCAAGAACCTCGACGAGATCGCGCAGTTCAACTTCACCGCGCTGCCGAACAGCTACGCCGCGCGTACCGGCCGACCCGCCAATGTCGGCGTGATCGGTGTCGCGGTGTTCACCGAACGCACGCCGGTCTGGCGCCAGCGCGACGAGATCGCGCGCGACAGCGCCGCGTCGCCCGCATCGGCACCGATGGAACCGGAATCGCGCAACGCCGATGCCGGCGCGGCAACCGGCGCCGCACAGCCGTCCGCGAAGTCGCGTGCCGATGCATTCGCGCGCAGCGAGGAACGCCTCGGCACCGGCCATGGCGCGCGCGAGTACGCGCACGTCGACACCACGACCTTCGAGCGCGCGTCGCGGCGGCCGGCCGAGACCGTGGCGATCTGGTACGACAGCTACGCGAACCTGGTCGCCCAGGGCATCATCGCGCGCCCGATCGCACGCACCGATCCGCAGCCGTTCCCGAACGGCTTCGTGCCCGACCCGCCGCGGCGCTGATCCTGCCGTCCCGTTGCATGCGGCCGACGTCAGGCCGGGGCGGCCCGGCCTACGCAGGCGGTCCGGCGCGCGACCCGCAGGTCAGGTCGGCTGTGCCGACCTGACGATGGGCGATCTCGCGCTGCCCGGGCCGGCGGCTGCGTCGCGGGACGGACCGCGCTCAGCCTCGCGGCCTAGGTCTCGGCGCACTGTCGCGGGCGCAGGCTAGCTGCGATAAAGCGGGTCCGCACGGCGTCCGCAGGGGGCGCCTGGACGAATCTCAAAGGAACACCATGAGAACGACAGCCCTCGTCACGGGCGCACTTGCGCTCGCGGTCGCCAACTGCCCGGGCGCGAACGCGCGCGCGCAAGACGCGCCCGATACGCAGAGCCGCACCGAACTGCCCAAGGTCGAAGTGCACGAACATCGCTCGCCCGACGATACGCGGCCCAAGCTGCAGCACATCATGAAGGAGGTCGACGGCCCGCTGATCACGGTGACCAAGAAGACCTCGATCACCAAGCTCGACTCGATCCCGACCGTGGTCGACAACAACATGCGCGCGTTGTTCGCGCAGACGCCGGGCCTGTTCGTGTCCGAGCAGCAGTCGCCGGGCCAGTTGAACCTGAGCTACCGCGGCATCGGCAATCCGCAGGAATCCGAGTTCGTGACCGTGATGCTCGATGGCATCCCGCTCGAATCGGACTGGATCGGCTACCCGACCATCTACGTGTTCCCGCTGCCGCAGCAGATCGCCGAAGTCCAGCTGATTCGCGGCGGCAGCTCGCTGCTGTACGGACCCGAACCGCCGCCGGTGGTCAACATGATCAGCCGCAAGCCGGTCGAGGACCGCGAGCTCGCGGGCTACAGCGAAAACGTGGTCGGCAGCAACGGCTTGTTCGCAACGTTCAACAAGCTCTCGGGCACGTCGGGAAACTGGGACTACCTGGTCGACGCGCATTACCGCACGAGCGACGGCGAGCGCGACAACGGCGACTCGACGCTCAAGGGCACCGACCTGCACATCGGCTATCACGCCGACGACGGCGCATCGACTTCGCTCGACCTGCACGTGTACCAGCTCGACACCGGCGATCCGGGCAAGCTCAGCTATCCGCAGTTCGTCGCCGATCCGCAGCAGACGACGACACCGTTCAATCGCCTGTGGACGGATCGCTACGTGCTGGTGCTGACCGACGAACGCCCCTTCGACGAGGACACCGAGCTGGTCAGCAAACTCTGGGGCGGCTACCAGGACAATGCCTCGCGCTCACAGGATCGCGGCAATCCGCCGACGACCGCGACCGTGCAGGACGACCAGTTCCGCTTCTTCGGCCTCGACGAGCGCCTGCTGCACCGCTGGGGCCGCGGCAACGCGCTCACGGTCGGCACCACGATCTACCACTCGGACGCGCCGTTCCGCCAGTTCACCGACGGCACGCTCGCGCCAGACCGCTACGACCGCCACGGCAATCCGTGCGCAAGCCCGGCCGACGTCGACTGCGCGCGCCTGCGCCAGGCACGCTCGACCGACTACGCCGCGCTGTTCGCCGAAAACGTGTTCCGTTTCGAGGGCGGCTGGCATTTCGTGCCGTCGGTGCGCCTCGAGCGCGAGAAAGTCGACATCGACGAGACGATCAAGCCGCCGACGCTGTCGCGCGGCCTCGTCGACCGCAGCGTGAGCCACACCGTGCCGCTGTTCGGACTCGGCCTCGGCAACGACTTCGGACGCGGCAACGAAACCTATTTCAACGTCTCGCAGGGCTGGCGCCCGGTGCGCTACTTCGACATCGGCTCGCCGTTCGGCAACACCTCGGCCGATCCGATCAACGACCCGGACCCGACCCACGTACTGTCGTGGGAGGCCGGCGTGCACGGCACGCCGGTCGACGGCCTGTTCTACGATGCGAGCCTGTTCTGGGTCAGCGTGAGGGACCGCATCGAATCGCAGCAGATTCCCAATGCGCCACCCGGCAACACGATCAACGTGAACACCGGCGACACGCGCCATCGCGGCTTCGAAGGCCAGCTCGACTACGACTTCCTCGCCGCACGCGATCCGCACACGCGCCGGCATCTGTCGGTATTTGCGAACCTGAGCCTGCTCAATTCCGAGTTCACCGCATCGAGCAAGGGCACGGTCGGCAACACGCCCGCATTCTCGCCGGACTACCTCGCGCGCGTCGGCATTGCGTACCGCGAGGAACGCGTGCTCAAGCTTGCGCTGTCGGTGGTGTCGGTCGCGAGCCAGTACTGGCAGGACTCGAACCTGCCGCTCGCGACCCCGGATGCGCCGAACTACATCCCGGCCAAGGTGCCCGCGTACACCGTCGCCGACCTCTCCGCGGACTGGTGGGTGGTGCCGCAGTTGCGCCTGCTCGGCGGCGTGTCGAACCTGACCGACCGCAGCTACTACGCGCGCGTGTTCGGTGGCGGCCTCGAGCCCGCGATCGGACGCACGTTCTACGTCGGCGCGGCCTGGGAGTTCTGAGCCTGCGCTGCGGCGCGGCGCGATCCTCGCGGCCGCGCCGCAGCGTAGCGTGACCTGCGTCTCACGACGCGGATCGTTCACGCCGGATCGGTGGAATCGCGAGGCCGGTTCTGCAATGGTCGCCGCTGCCCGATTGCCGAGGACGCGACGATGCGCACGCTGCTTGCCCTGCTGCTGATCGGCGCCGGCGCGCCCGCGCTCGCGGCCGACCAGCTCACTCTGCAGCCGGCCGAGCTCGAGCGCCTCGCCGCGCTGCCGGTCGGCGCCAGCACCGTCGTGGCCGACTTTCCCGACGGGTTCGGCGGCCATGCGGACCTGCGTTTCGAACGCATCGACGTGTACGCGGCCGGCGCGCGCGTCGTCGCGGTGACCGCGACCGGCGAACGCGAATTGCCGCGCAGCGCGCGCATCGAACTGATCGGCGCGAATCCGTCGCGCGACGTGCGCGCGAGCCTGTCGTTCGACCCGGACTGGACCCGTGTCGCGGGTGCCGGTTCGTCGACGTCGGGCGCATTCGCGATCGTCGCCGCGCGCGACCGCGGCAGCCTCGTCGTGCGCGTCGTGCCCGAGCACGAAACCCTGCCCGCGGGCGTCGTTCCCGAAGTCGTCGCGAACGAGGACGGCCTGCCGAGCGGGCGCGCGCTGCCGCAACTGCGGGGCGACTTGAGCAGTCTCTCGGCCCCCGTGCTGACGCCGCGCGGTGCGACGGTCGCGGTCGACACCGACAACGAGTTCATGTCGGTGCGCTTCGGCAACGACACGACCGCTGCGACGAACTGGATCGCGGACCTGTTCGCGACGATGAACGTGATGTACGAGAACGACCTCGATGTGCAGCTCGTGCAGGGCGCGACGTACCTGCGCACCGGCTCCGACCCCTACACGCAGAACGACTCGCCCGCGAGCCAGGCCGACCTGACCGAGTTCGGCAGCTACTGGCAGGCCCACTATGCCGCGGTGCCCCGCGCGTTCGCGATGCTGCTCTCGGGCAAGTCCTCGAGCGGCAACTCGGCATCCGGCATCGCCTGGATCAATGCCTATTGCCACAGCCAGTCGCAGGGCGGCAGCTACAGCGTGAACCAGATCTTCACCAACGCGCAGGTCGGCGTCGCGTTCTCCGCGCGCATCGTCGGCCACGAACTCGGCCACAATTTCGGCGCGTACCATACCCATTGCACGAACATCGCGACCGGCGGCGCGCCGACCGCGAGCAACACGATCGACCAGTGCTATCGCGCCGAGAGCGGCTGCTACAGCGGCGCGGTGAGCTGTCCGGTCGCGGGCCCCGGCCATCCGCTCGGCACGCTGATGAGCTACTGCAACACCGGCGCTCCCAACGGCGCCAACTGCGGCCAGAACGTGCTGCAGTTCCATCCGACCCAGGTCGGCACGCTGTCCGCACTGGTCGCCCAGCACACGCCGTCGTGCCTCAGTGCGAGCGCCGACCTGATCTTCGCGAACGGGTTCGATTGAGCCGCGGCGACCGCGAGGCGCGTCCCATGCCAACGGTTTTTTTCGACGTCTCGCACGGAATTCCAACGACTGACCTGCGATGGTCGCGCCATTCGTCGTCGACCGGACCCGTCCGCATGCGCGAGCTGCTTCCAGTTGCCCTCGCCGCGCTCGCCGCGTGCGCAAACGCGACTGACGTCACCGGCGAACTCGGCCCCGCGCCGCGTCTGGATGGGTTCGCCGAGGTCGCGACGCTGGGCGGGCCCGAGGCGCCCGCGAGCGTCGTCATCGATCCGCAGAACCGCAACCAGGTCGCGAGTGCGTACCTCAGCGTGTTCGTGCCGCTTGCGGCGGTGCCGAGCGGCTGGAACGGCAACGTCGGCAACTGCATCGCAGGCACGACCAGCGCGGCGTATCGGCAGGCCAGCATCGAACGCGTCAATTTCTATCGCGCGCTCGCGGGCCTTCCGGGCAACATCATCCTGCTCGGCGGCAGCGAGGCCGCGGACACGCAGGCCGCCGCGCTCGTGTTCAGCGCGAACCAGCAGCTCAGCCATGCGCCACCGGACAACTGGACCTGCTGGACCCAGGCCGCGTACGACGGCGCGGGCAGTTCCAACATCGCGCTCGGCTACGGCAGCAACGCGGCTGCGGGCACCGGTGCGGTCGACCTCTACATGGACGACTCGGGTGGCGGCAACACCGCGGCCGGACACCGGCGCTGGATCCTGTATCCGCCGCAGAAAAAGATGGATTCGGGCTCGATTCCATACAGCCCGCAGTGGGCCGCGAACGCGCTCTGGGTGCTTTCGGGCTGGGGCGCGCGGCCGCCGACGCCGAACGGCGTGGCCTGGCCACCGCGCGGCTACGTGCCGTGGCAGCTGCTGCCCGACCAGTCGAACCGCTGGTCGTTCTCGTGGAATGGCGCGAGCTTCGCGAATGCGACCGTGAGCATGACCCGCAATGGCGTGCCGCTCGGCGTGCCGCCCTACGAGCCGATCCAGAATGGTTACGGCGACAACACGCTGGTCTGGAAACCGCAGGGCGTGACCTATGCGCAACCGGCGGCCGACGTGAGCTACCACGTCACGATCAGCGGCATCAGCGGCGGTGGCGCACCGCCCAGCGTCGGCTACGACGTGATCGTGATCGATCCGAGCGTGTCGCTCGGCGATCCGATCTTCGCTAACGGATTCGATTAGCCCACGCGTCAGGCCCCGGGGGCCTGACCTACAGGGCTCATGGCGGGCTTGCGCGGGCGTCAGGCCGGGGCCGGGGCGGCCTGACCTACCCGGGCTTGCGCGCGCGTCAGGCCGGGGCGGCCTGACCTACGGGCGAAGCGGGTGCGCGGCGAGTCGCAGGTCAGGTGGCTGCGCCGACCGGACGCACGCCTCGCAAAGTTTCCTGCGCGCCGCTGCCGCGGGCAGCGCGGCTCAGTCGCGCATCAGCGTCGACTTGCCGAACAGGCTCTCGACGAGATCGACCGAGACCTTCGCGGTCTGGTTGCGCACGTCGAGCGCGGGGTTCAATTCCATGATGTCGAGCGAACGCAGGCGTCCGCTGTCGGCGATCATCTCCATGCACAGTTGCGCCTCGCGGTAGTTCGGACCGCCCGCGATCGTCGTGCCGACGCCGGGCGCAATGCCGGGATCGAGGAAGTCGACGTCGAAGCTGACGTGCAGATGGTCCTTGGGTCCGATATTGGTCAGCGCGTCTTCCATCACGCGCTTCATGCCGACCTCGTCGATGTAGCGCATGTCGTAAATGTCGAGGCCGACGTCGCGCACGAGTTTCTTCTCGGCCGGATCGACCGAACGAATGCCGATCTGGCGGATCCGGTCCGGGGTCAGGGTCGGCGCACCGCCGCCGAGTTCGGTCAGCTCGCTGGGTCCGAAACCGCAAAGGCACGCGACCGGCATGCCATGCGTGTTGCCCGACGGGGTGATCTTGCTGGTATTGAAATCCGCATGCGCATCGAGCCAGAGCACGGTCAGGCGCTGGCCTTGTTCGCGGCAATGCCGCGCGACCGCGGTGATCGAGCCGATCGCGAGGCAGTGGTCGCCGCCCATCAGCACCGGCAGGCGCTGCTTCGCGAGCTCGGCGCCGACCGCCTGCATGACCGCACGATTCCACGCGGTGACCGCGGGCAGGTGGCGATAGCCGTTCTCGGGCGGCTGCCACGGATTGTAGGGTCCGCTGACGTCGCCGCGGTCGACGACCTCGAGGCCACGCCCGCGCAACGCCTCGGCCAGACCCGCGACGCGCAAGGCCTCGGGTCCCATCGATGCGCCGCGGTCGCCGGCGCCGATGTCGGTGGGCGCGCCTATCAGGGAAATCGGTGGAATCGTCTGCATGGTCTGTTCCCGGCGTTGCGGCTGCCGCGCGAAGCGCGCGTCAACCGGGCGGACCGCGGTTTCCTCGGAGAATGACTGCGTATCTTCGACGAAATCGGCGGCCACGTCACGGAATGCGGCCGCAACACGCGGCGATCGAGCCGGTTGCGCGGTTGCCGCGCGCGACCGGCCGGAGACGCCGCGCTGCGCCGCCGCACTCAGCGGAACGTCATTTCACCGCGATCGGGTCGCGCGACGCAACCGCGGATCACGTCGAGCAGGCGGTCGATGCCGTCGTTGCGCGCGACCACCGCGTCGCAACCCGCGGCCAGCGCGGCACGCCGCACATCGGTCTGGTGTTCGAGGCCGAAACACACCAGCGAGACCGCCGCGAGAGCGGGTTCGGCGCGCAGGAATGCGGCGATCGCGGCGGCGCTGCGCGCATGCGCGCGACAGTCGAGCACGACCGCGTGGCACGGCCACACGGTCAGGTGCTGGCGGAGGTCGGCGCTCGCGGACTCGACGCGCACCGTGCAGCCGCGCACCTCGAGCTCCGTCGCGATCTGCCGCGCCAGTGCGGAATCATCTTCGGCCAGCAGCACGCGCAGGGTTGCGGCCTGCGCGGGTGCCGCGGGGCGCATCGCACAGGCCGCATCGAGCGCGTCGAACAGCGCGCCCACTACGCGCGCCACCTGCGCGATGCCCGCACGCGACCGCACGGGCGAGGCCGTGAACTGGCGGTCGGCCGCACAGGCACGCTCGCCCAGTTCGGCGTAACCGTACGCGCTGGCCGATCCGCACAGGCGGTGCACGTGCTCGCCCATCTCGCGCCACGACGCCGCGTCGCCCGGGTTCGCCGCGAGCGCCTGCCAGGCGCCGTCCAGCGCGGCCCGCTTGGCGGGCAGCGAGTCTGCGTAGCGCGCGTGCAGCAGCGCGAGTCGATGGTCGGCATCGTTCGGCGGCATGACCGAAGGCGTTCCGGATCAACAGGAGAACGTGCCGACTATAGTGCGACGGCGCCACGGTCGCGTCGGGGCCATCGGCGAAGCGATTTCAGTCGCTGCCCGGCTCATTCAGCGCAGCCAGCGCCAGGTGACGCCGATGGTCGCGGTGCGACCCGGCGCGGGTTCGAAATAGCGGCCGTTCGCATCGTTGACGATCACCGAACCCGCATAGCGGCGGTCGAACAGGTTGTCGATGCGCGCGAACGCGCGCAGCCGGTCGCTGCCGAGGGCAACACCGTAGCCGACGTCGAACGCCACGCTGAGATAGGCCGGCGCGCGATCGCTGTCCCGATCGTCGACCGCGACCGCGCCGACGAAGTCGGCCTGCACGGATGCGCGCCAGCCGCTGTCGCCGCCACGCTGCAACGCGGCATGCACGACGGTCCGCGGGACCCCGGGAATGCGCGAACCAGCGGCCACCGGCGTATCCGGCGTCGTGCACGGCGCCGCCGTGCAGGTCAGAAAGCCGGAACGGAACCGCGCATCGAGCCAGGTCCACGCGAGCTCGAACTTCCAGATCTGCGCGAAGCGCATCGCGAGCATGGCCTCGGCGCCGTCGCGCCGCGCGCTGCCGATGTTCTGGTAGGTCGTGCGTCCGCCGGAACTGGTCGCGACCGCGAGCTCGTCGCGGGTGTCGGCGCGAAACAGCGCGAACGTCGCTTCGAGGTGTTCGCCGGGGCTCAGCTTCGCGCCGATCTCGCGGTTGCCGCTGCGTGCGGGCAGTAGATCGAATGCGAGTCCGGCGCCGCCGTCGCTGCGGTAGCCGAGTTCGCTGAACGTCGGCGTCTCGAAGCCACGCCCGAACGAGGCATACAGGTTCACGCGATCGGTCGCGCGCCAGAGCAGGCCCGCTACCGGCGTGGTTGCCGCGTACCCGACGCGTCCGCTGTCGTCCGGATTGGCCGCGGTGATGAAGTGATCCGCCGCAGTGAACGCGACCGTGCTGTGACGCAGTCCCGCGCTCAGCGACCAGCGCTCGCCGACAGCCCAGGTCGCCTGCGCGTACTGATCGAAATCGCGGACCGCGTCGTCCTCGTCGCGGCGCAATGCGCCGCGCACGCCGAGCAGCGCGCCGACGAAGTTCTCGTAGCCGCGGCGATGCTGCGCCTGGCGATCCCAGGCGAGCCCGGCGGTGAACTCGAACGGACGCCCGACAAGACTGCCCGAACAGGTCCAGCGCGCGTCGGCGCCGCCGTAGCGGCTGGCCAGATCGACCACGCCGCCCGAACTCGCAGGACTCGCCTGCGCGCTCACCGGCACCGACAGGTACTGGACGACGTCCCGCTGACCGAAATAGCCGAGCACGCGCAGCGACTGGCCCGCACCGAGATCCTGGTCCCAGATCGCGCCGCCCTGGTTCTGCTGCACGCTCTTGCGTGTGTCGTACTGCGTCGCGACCGCAGCCGCCTGGCGCGGGTCGGCGTCGAACTGGGCGTGGGTCAGGCCGAGCGGGTCCTGCGCGCCGGGCAACGACAGCGTATTCGCGAGCAGGGTCAGGCGCGCGCCCACTGCGGTATTCCAGGTCAGTTTCGCGTTGCCCGAGCTGCGTGTCGCCGCGCTGTGCTCGCGGTAGCCGTCGGTCTGCAAGCGCGTCACGTCGAGGTTGTAGCCGAACCCGCCTGCGCGACCGCGCGCGTTCGCGCTGACGCGCAATGGGTCGTAACTGCCGTCGCTGAGTCGGAGATCGACTTCGGGTGGATCGCTGCCGTCGGCCGTGAAGATCTGGATCACGCCGCCAGAGGAATTGCCATACAGCGCCGAGAAGGGCCCGCGCAGCACTTCGATGCGCTCGGCCGAATCGAGGTTGAAGTGCGAGACCTGGCCCTGCCCGTCCGGCATCGTCGCCGGAATGCCGTCGGTGTACAGGCGCACACCGCGCACGCCGAACGTCGAGCGCGCGCCGAAGCCGCGGATCGAGATCTGCTCGTCCTGCGCGTAGTTCTGGCGATCGCGCGCGAGCAGTCCGGGTACGCCGGCCAGATACTCGGAGGGATTCACGCCGGCCGTATCGGGATATGCATCGATCGCGACCGCGTCGATCGACGCGGGCACGTCGGATGCGGCCTGCGCGCTGCGCGTTGCGGTCACGACGACCGTGGGCAGGTCGGTACCGGACTCCGCGTCCTGCGCGCTCGCCGCGAGCGGCAGCGCAGCGGCACCCAGACCGAGCACGACGCGAAAACCCGCGCGTGGGCAGGCACGCACAGGGATGCGGTTCCGTCGTGCGCGCATGCCGACCCCGGACGCTGCAAGGGGCACCATGGTACGGCACCGTCCCGATACGGCTCGCGCGTTCCGGTTCACCGGCCCGAGGGCGCTGCGGCCTGACCGCCAAGCCGGTCCCGGGCGGGTCGAAAGGGCGAGCCGGGACCGCGACGGGCTTCGCTCCCGCAGGGCGCGACCGCGCCGATCCATGCCCCCTGCACGCGAGGGCCGCGCGGACGCTAGGCGGGCTCGAATGCGAGCGCGACGCCGTTCATGCAGTAGCGGTTGCCGGTCGGCGCGGGGCCGTCCGGGAACACATGCCCGAGATGGCTGTCGCAACGCGCGCAGCGGATTTCCGTGCGGACCATGCCGTGGCTGTCGTCACGGATCGAACGGATGTGCGCGGGATCGAACGGCTGGAAGAAGCTCGGCCAGCCGCTGTGCGACTCGAACTTGGCTGCGGAGCGGAACAGCGGCAGCGCGCACAGGCGGCATACGAAGACACCGTCGCCATGTTCGTCGAGCAGACCGCCGCAGAACGGCCGCTCGGTGCCGTGGTCGATCATCACGCGCCGTTCCTCGGGCGTCAGTTTCGCCGCGAGGCGCTCGCGCTGTGCGCCGTCGAGCGGCGTGATGTCGTGGCCGGAAGCGGATATTCGCCGGGCCGGATCAGCGCTGGGTGCGGTCATGTGCGGACTCCGGTATGCAGTGGCGGCAAGGGTTGCGCGCGCACGCGCGATGCCGGTATGGCGACGACGCTAGTCGCGGTCGCCCTTGTTGAGCAGGTCGCCGAACTGCTTGCGCAGCTTGGCGACTTTGGGCGCGGCGACCGCGGCGATGTACGGCTGCGCGGGATTGCGCGCGGCGTAGTCCTGGTGGTACGCCTCGGCCTCGTGGAAACGCTCGAGCACGACCACCTCGGTCGCGATCGGCGCATTGAAAACCCTGGCCGCGTCTAGCTGGCGGATATACGCGAGCGCGACGTCGCGCTGGTGCTCGTCGACCGCGAACACGACCGAGCGGTACTGACGGCCGCGATCGTTGCCCTGGGCGTCGATCTGGGTCGGATCGTGGGCCACCGCGAAAAACACCTTGAGCAGGCTGCCGTAGCTGATCCGCTGCGGATCGAACACGATCGCGACCGCTTCGGCATGATCGGTCGCGCCGCTGCAGACGCGCTCGTAGTTCGCGCTCGCGGCCTCGCCGCCGCTGTATCCGGACCTGACCGACAGCACGCCGTCGAGTTCGCGATAGACCGCCTCGACGCACCAGAAGCAGCCGCCGGCGAGCACCGCGCGCTGCTCGCGCACGCGCGCATCGACGGGCGGATCGAATTGCGGATCCGGGAACGCCGCGCGTTCGACGGCCAGATTCGCACCCGGAATGTCGCAGACGTTGTTCATCGCACTCCTCGCTTCGGCGATCGGGCGGCCTGCGCATGGATCGACCATCGCCGGACCCGCACCGCGGTCAGGACCGGCATTCGTGGCCGGCCCTTTCAGATGGCGGCGCCCGACGCCCGGCACAAGGTCGGCAGCGCGAGGAACTCGGCCGCAGGCGCGCGATCAAAGGCCGCGCTCCCGCGCTGCCATGTAAAGTCGCGTTTACGGCATGGAAACGCCGCATTGCATGGTCTGCTGCTAGCCTTCCCGCCACGGTCCATGACCATCGCGCCCGTACGCACCGCAAAGGATCGCCATGTCCCGCTGGAAACTGCTGTTCGCGATCATCGCCGCGCTGATCATCGGCGTGCTCGCCTGGCGCTGGCTGCATCGCGGCGCTCCTGCTGCCGGCGATCGTGCCGGCAACGACGCCGGACCGGTGCCGGTGACCGTGGTCGCGGCCACGACGCGGGACGTTCCGGTTTACGTCAACGCGCTCGGTACCGTGCAGGCGCTCAACACCGTGACCGTGAACGCACAGGTCAGCGGCCAGCTCAACGCGCTGCATTTCGACGAGGGGCAGGAAATCGGGAAAGGCGCGCTGATCGCGGAGATCGACCCGCGCACGTACCAGGCCGCACTCGATCAGGCGGTCGCGAAGAAGAACCAGGACGCCGCACAGTTGTCGGCATCGCAGAGCACGCTCAAGCGCTACGAGGACCTGATCGTCAGGCACTTCGTCGCCGCGCAGGACCTCGAGAACCAGCGTCAGACCGTGCGTCAGCAGGAGGCCCTGGTCGCGGCCGACGACGCGGCGATCTCGAGCGCGCGCACGCAGCTCGGATACACCCGGATCGTCGCACCGATCAGCGGCATCGCGGGTATTCGCCAGGTCGATGTCGGCAACCTCGTGCAGGCCAATGCCGCGACCGGCATCGTCGTGCTGACCCAGATCCATCCGATCAACGTGATCTTCACCCTGCCCGCTCAGGATCTCGAACGCGTGCGCAGCGCTCAGGGCGAGGCGCCGTTGCCGGTTGCCGCGCTCGATCGCAGCGACAGCCACGTGCTCAGCGGCGACGGCGTACTCAAGGTGATCGACAACCAGATCGACGTGACGACCGGGACGTTCAAGCTCAAGTCGGAGTTCCCGAATGCGAACGGCGCGCTCTGGCCCGGTCAGTTCGTCAACGTGCGCATGCAGTTGAATATCGTCAAGGGAGGTCTCGTGGTGCCGACCGAAGCCGTGCAGCGCGGTCCGGATGGCGATTTCGTGTACCAGCTGCAACCCGACGACACCGTGAAGATGCAGGCCGTGCAGAGCGCGGGTGAGGCCGATGCGACGCACCTGCTGATCGGCAGCGGCCTGCAGGCCGGCGACAAGGTGGTCACCGAGGGCCAGTTCCGGCTCAAGCCCGGCGCGAAGGTGACGCCGCTTGCGCCGGGCGAGGTGCCCAAGGCGCCGACGGCCGAGGAGATCAAGAAGGCGGCCGCGCAGTCCAAGCGCGGTGGCGGCGGTCGGCATTGATCAGGCTCTCTCGCGCCGGGAGACGGTGCCGATGAGGGTCCGGCGCGGACGTGATCCGGCACATCCGGGCCGAACCCGGCTCTTCGCGCAAGCGGCTCCGGCGCGCCGCGCCGGCATCGCAAACGATAGGTAGTTCATGGGCTTCTCCTCGATCTTCATTCGCCGCCCGATCGCGACCTCGCTGCTGATGGTCGCGGTACTGCTGCTCGGCGTGCTCGGTTACCGCGAGTTGCCGGTGTCGGCGCTGCCCGAGATCGATGCGCCGAGCCTGGTCGTGACTACGCAGTATCCGGGCGCGAGCGCGACCACGGTCGCAACGCTGGTGACGACGCCGCTGGAACGCCAGCTCGGCCAGATCTCCGGCATCACGATGATGAGTTCGGACAGTTCCGCGGGTCTGTCGACGATCATCCTGCAGTTCGCGATGGACCGCGACATCGACGTCGCCGCGCAGGACGTGCAGGCGGCGCTGCGCGCGGCGCGCCTGCCCGGCAGCCTGCCCTACCCGCCGGTTTACAACCGCGTGAATCCGGCCGACGCACCGATCATCACCCTGGTGATGACATCGGACACGCTGCCGCTGCGCGAGATCAACGACTACGCCGACTCGATCCTCGCCCAGAAGCTCTCGCAGGTCAGTGGCGTGGGCCTGGTCTCGATCGCGGGCAACGTGCGGCCTGCGGTGCGCGTGCAGGTCAATCCGGCCCAGCTCGGCAACCTCGGCCTGACCCTCGAGGACGTGCGCAGCGCGCTGACCCAGGCCAACGTGAATGCGGCCAAGGGTTCGCTCAACGGCACCGTGCAGACCTACTCGATCGGCACCAACGACCAGCTTTCCGACGCGCTCGAGTACCGCAACACGATCATCAGCTACAGCAACAATGCGCCGGTGCGGCTCGGCGACGTCGCGCGCGTCGTCGACGGCGTGGAGAACGACCAGCTCGCTGCCTGGGCGAACGGCAAGCCCGCAGTGCTGCTCGACATCCGCCGCCAGCCCGGCGCGAACATCGTCGACACGGTCGCGCGCGTGCGCGCAACCTTGCCCGAACTGCGCAGCGTGCTGCCGGCCGACGTCCGGCTCGGGGTGTTCTCCGACCGCACGATCACGATCCGCGCTTCGGTGCATGACGTGCAGTTCACGCTGATCCTGACCGTGTTCCTCGTGGTCGCGGTGATTTTCGTGTTCCTGCGTCGCCTGTGGGCGACGATCATTCCGTCTGTCGCGGTGCCGCTGTCGCTGCTCGGCACGTTCGGGGTGATGGCGTTCGCGGGCATGTCGCTGGACAACCTGTCGCTGATGGCGCTGACCGTCGCCACCGGTTTCGTCGTCGACGACGCGATCGTGATGATCGAGAACATCGTGCGTTACATCGAGCAGGGCAAGGACGGACCCGAAGCCGCCGAGATCGGCGCACGCGAGATCGGCTTCACGGTGCTGTCGCTGACGGTGTCCCTGGTCGCGGTGTTCCTGCCGCTGCTGCTGATGCCGGGCGTCACCGGGCGCCTGTTCCACGAGTTCGCGTGGGTGCTGACGATCGCGGTCACGATCTCGATGCTGGTGTCGCTGACCCTGACGCCGATGATGTGCGCCTATCTGCTTCGACCGGATCAATTGCCGGAGGGCGGCGATGCGCACGAACGCCATGCCGCGAGCGGCAAGCGCACCTTGTGGTCACGCACCGTGGATGCATACGCGCGCAGCCTCGACTGGGTGTTCGCGCACCGGCGCCTGACCATGCTCGTCGCGTCGGTGTCGGTCGTGGTCACGATCGTGCTCTACATCGCGATCCCGAAGGGCCTGCTGCCCGAACAGGACACCGGTCTCGTCACCGGCGTGGTCCAGGCCGACGACAACATCGCGTTCCCGGCGATGGAGGAACGCACGCGCACGGTCGCCGCGATGCTCGGCAAGGATCCCGCGGTAGCCGGTGTCGCCGCATTCGTCGGCGCGGGCACGATCAATCCGACCCTGAACCAGGGTCAGCTCAGCATCGTGCTCAAGGACCGCGCCGCGCGCGACGGGCTCGACCGCGTGCTGCCGCGCCTGCAGAAGGCGGCCGCCGGGATTCCGGGGGTCGCGCTGTACCTCAAGCCGGTGCAGGACATCACCCTCGACACGCGGGTTGCCGCGACCGAGTACCAGTACGCGCTGTCCGACGTGAACGCCGCGGAGCTGTCCGGCTACGCCGAGCGCATGACCGAGGCGCTGCGCGCGCGGCCCGAACTTGCCGATGTCGACAACAATCTCGCCGACAAGGGCAACGCGCTGCAGTTGACCATCGACCGCGACAAGGCAAGCCGTCTCGGCGTGCCGATCCAGACCATCGACGACACGCTCTACGATGCGTTCGGGCAGCGTCAGATCTCGACCATCTTCACCCAGCTCAACCAGTATCGCGTCGTGCTCGAGGTCGCTCCCGAGTTCCGCGACAGCACCGGCCTGCTCGACAAGCTCAACGTGCGCAGCAACGGCAGCGGCGCGCTGACCGGCAGCAATGCGACGAGTTACGGCCAGGTCAAGTCGTCGAACTCATCGACCGCGACCGGCGTCGGTCTCGGCAACACCGGTATCCTGCTCGGCGGCGGCAGCACGTTGCCGCTGTCCACGCTCGCGACTGCGAAGGTCACCAACGCGCCGCTCGTGGTCAGCCACCAGAACCAGCTGCCCGCAGTCACGATCGCGTTCAATCTGGCGCCCGGCTATTCGCTGTCCGAGGCGGTCGACGCGATCCGCACGGTCGAGGCGCAGATGAACCTGCCGCCGCAGGTGCGCGGCGAGTTCGTCGGCAAGGCCGCCGAGTTCTCGGCCTCGGTCGGCGACGAGGTGCTGTTGCTGCTCGCCGCGATCGTGGTCATCTACATCGTTCTCGGCGTGCTCTACGAGAGCTACATCCACCCGTTCACGATCATTTCGACCCTGCCGCCGGCCGGGGTCGGCGCGCTGCTCGCGCTGATGCTGTTCGGCATGAGCCTGTCGGTCGACGGCATCGTCGGCATCGTGCTGCTGATCGGCATCGTCAAGAAGAACGCGATCATGATGATCGATTTCGCGATCGAGGCGCAGCGCAAGGGCATGAACGCGCACGACGCGATCCGCCGCGCCTGCCTGCTGCGCTTCCGGCCGATCATGATGACCACGTTCGCGGCGCTGTTTGGCGCACTGCCGCTCGCGCTCGGCAGCGGCATCGGTTCGGAACTGCGACGCCCGCTCGGCGTCGCGATCGTCGGCGGTTTGCTGCTGTCGCAGCTGGTCACGCTGTACACGACGCCGGTGATCTACCTGTACATGGAGCGCTTCTCCGACTGGGCGCGCGCGTGGCGCGTGCCACCGGAACCGACATCCGTGCCGCTCGGGAGTGCGCGGTGATCCAGGCGACGGCCCGCTCTGCAAGGCTCTCCCGTTCACGGGCACGGACCGTGCGCGCGCGGAGCACGCATGCGCGCGCCAATGAACGTCCGCCGGAGGTACCGGGCAGCCGCAAGGCGCGTGGATGCGGATCGGTTCGTTCCTGCGCACCGCCTCCCGGCCCCTCCCGTTCCCTTCCGATCCCCGCCCGCTTCGACGGCGCCCGGGTCCGCCTTGAACGGGAGCGGCAGGAACGCGCATGAATATCTCCGCGCCGTTCATCCGCCGCCCGATCGGCACTTCGCTGCTCGCCGCAGGCCTGCTCGTGGTCGGCACGATCTGTTATTTCCTGCTCGGCATCAGCGCGCTGCCGCAGATCAACTTCCCGGCGATCTTCGTCACCGCAAGCCAGCCCGGCGCGGACGCGAGCACGATGGCGTCGACGGTTGCCGCGCCGCTCGAGCGACACCTCGGCCAGGTACCGGGCATCGACACGCTGCGTTCGTCGAGCTCCGAGGGCAACACGTTCGTGTTCATGATCTTTTCGGGCGGCGTCAATCTCGATTCGGCCGCGCGCGAGGTCGAGGCCGCGATCAACGCGGCCGCGCCGGACCTGCCCGCGGGGCTGACTTCGCTGCCGACCTACCAGAAGGCGAACCCGAACGACGATCCGGTGATCCAGCTTGCGCTGACCTCGGACTCGCAGCCGCTGTCGGCGTTGTTCGACAGCGCCGATACCCTGCTCAAGCCGCGCCTGAGCCAGCTGCCCGGCGTCGCCACGGTCGATGTCGCGGGCAGCGCGCAGCCGGCCGTGCGCGTGGACGTCAACCTGTACGCACTCAATTCGATGGGCCTGACCTCCAACGACCTGCGCAACGCGCTGACCGCGGCCAACGTGACCTCGCCGCAGGGTTTCCTCAGCGATGGCAAGACCCTGCTCGCAATCACCGCGAACGACCAGCTGCACGATGCGGATGACTTCGCGAACCTCGTGATCGCGGTCCGCAACGGCACACCGATCTACCTGCGCGACGTTGCCCACGTCTACCAGGGCGCGCAGGACAGCTTCCAGGCGGCCTGGTTCAACGGCAAGCGCTCGATCGAGATCGACGTCTACAAGCGTCCCGAGGCGAACGTGATCGCGACGGTCGACGCGGTCAAGGGCGAACTCGCGCGCCTCGAGGCCCTGCTGCCGCCATCGACGAAACTGACTCCGTTCTTCGACGGCACGCCGACCGTGCGCGACTCGGTAAACGAAGTCCAGATCACGCTGATGATCAGCCTCGCGATGGTGATTCTGACGATGGCGCTGTTCCTGCGCCGTCTCGCGCCGACCCTGATCGCCGCGCTCGCGGTGCCGCTGTCGCTGGCCGGCGCGTTCGCCGCGATGTACGTGTTCGGTTACACGCTCGACAACCTGTCCCTGCTCGCGCTCGTGATCGCGATCGGCTTCGTCGTCGACGACGCGATCGTGGTCATCGAAAACATCATCCGCCACATCGACGCGGGGCAGCCGCGCCTGCAGGCCGCACTCGCGGGCGCACGCGAGATCGGCTTCACGATCGTCTCGATTACCGCGTCGCTGATCGTCGTGTTCATTCCGCTGCTGTTCGCGCCGGGCATCATCGGCTTGTTCTTCCGCGAGTTCACGGTGACCCTGATCGCGGCGATCGTGGTGTCCGCGGTCGTCTCGCTGACCCTGACGCCGGCGCTGTGCGCACAGTTCCTGAAGCCGTTCGGCGCGGCGCGGCCGTCGTGGTTCGGGCGCGGGCTCGACCGTTTCCACGCGGGCATGCTCGCCACCTACCGGCGCTCGCTCGACTGGTCGCTGCGGCGCCCGTGGCTGCTTGCGCTGACGCCGCTCGTGCTGATCGTCGCGACCGTGTTCCTGTTCACGACGATCAAGGCCGGGCTGTTTCCGCCGCAGGACAGCGGCCTGATCTGGGGCCGAGCGACCGCGGGCTCGGCGCTGTCGTTCGCAGACATGCAGGAACGCCAGCAGCGACTGACCCAGATGCTGCTCGCCGATCCTGCGGTCGAGTTCGTCGGCGCGAGCCTAGGCAGCGGACGGCACGGCACCAGCGGCGCATTCAGCATCCAGCTGAAGACGCTCGCGCAGGGACGCGACGCGTCGACCCAGAACGTGCTCGCGCGACTCTCGGCCAAGGCCGCAAACTTTCCCGACGTAAGCCTGCGCCTGCGCGCGCACCAGGACCTGCCCACCGGCGGTGGCGGCGGCACCAGCCAGGGCGCCGAATACCAGGTCTCGCTCAAGGGCAACGATCCCGCGCAACTGCAGGAGTGGCTGCCGCGACTCGAGGCGGAGCTCAAGAAGAACCCGATCCTGCGCGACGTCGGCAGCGACGTCGACGAGGCCGGCCTGCGCCAGAACATCGTGATCAACCGCGATGCGGCGAGCCGGCTCGGCATCAGTGTCGCCGCAATCGACGATGCGCTCTACAACGCGTTCGGCCAGCGCCAGATCTCGACCATCTACTCCGATATCAACGAGTACCAGGTCGTGGTCAACGCGCTGCCCGCGCAGACCCAGAGTCCCGAGGCTCTGAACCGCATCTACGTGCGCACGAACAGCGGCACGATGGTGCCGATCACCGCGGTCACCCAACAGAAGGCCGGCCTCGCGCCGGTGCAGATCCAGCACGAGGACCAGTTCACGACGATGGATCTCAGTTTCAACCTCGCGCCGGGCGCGAGCATGAGCGAGGCGACGGAACAGATACAGAAGACAATCGCGAACATGCGCCTGCCCGGCGACATCCGCATGGGTCTGGGCGGCGGATTCCGGCGCTTCCAGCAGAGTGCATCGTCGATGCCGTGGCTGCTGCTCGGCGCGATCGTCGCGGTCTACATCGTGCTCGGCATGCTCTACGAGAGCCTGATCCACCCGGTCACGATCCTGTCGACGCTGCCCTCGGCCGGTGTCGGCGCACTGCTCGCGCTCGTGCTCACCGACACCGAACTTTCAATCGTCGCCGACATGGCGCTCGTGCTGCTGATCGGACTGGTCAAGAAGAACGCGATCATGATGGTCGACTTCGCGCTGGTCGCGCAACGCAACGGACTGACCCCGCTCGAGGCGATCCGCGAGGCCTGCATAGCGCGCTTCCGCCCGATCATGATGACCACGATGGTCGCGATCCTCGCCGCGCTGCCGCTCGCGATCGGCCTCGGCGCGGGCGCCGAGCTGCGCCGGCCGCTCGGCATCGCACTGATCGGCGGTCTCGTGTTCTCGCAAGGCCTGACCCTGCTCTCGACGCCCGCGATCTACCTGCTGTTCGCGCGCGCGGGGGTGCGCCGGCGCGAGCGCCGCGCGCAACGCCGGCTCGCGGTCGCGCGCGCGTAGTTGCACGGACGGCGCGGCGGCGCGCTGCCCGTGCCGGTCGGCGCAGCATGCGGGTTCGACTGCGCTGGCCTCGGACGTTCCGCCGGTCAGGCCAGCGCGCGTCGCAACGGATCGAGCAGGTTGCCGTAGCGCGCGGCGACCGCGGTGTCGGCGCGCAACGGGCGGCGCACCTGCGCGGCACTCGTCGTGCGCACCTCGCGGCGCACCTCGTGGAAACGCAAGCAGGCCGCATCGAAGTCGAGGCCGCAGTGGGCGAGCAACGCGCGCACCGAGGCGTCCGGTTGCGCGACAAGGTCTTCGTAGACCTGCGCGTGGATGCGCTCGGGCATCTGCGCGGCCCACGCATGCATCGCCCGCGTGCAGTCGCGATAAAACGCGGCGAGTTCGCCCAGATCGTAGGTGAAGTACTGTGCCGTGCCGAAATGATGCTTGTAGCAGCTCCAGCAGGTCTCCAGCGGGTTGCGAAGGCAATGCACGAAGCGCGCAGTCGGCAGCATGCGCGCGATTGCGCCGAGTACCTGCCAGTTCGGCAGGGTCTTGTCGGTGAACAGCGCACCGGCTCCGCGCAGCGGCGCGATGCACGCGCGGTAATCCGCGCCGAGCCGCGCCCAGTCCTGCGCGCTTGCCTCGACGGCCCAGGCTGGAAAGCGCTGGCCGCGGCGCCTGGATTCCTGCTCCAGCACCCGGGCGACCGCATTCGTCTCGCCGCCGCCGCTCACCCGCGGATGTGCGGCGAGGATCTGTTCGGCGAGCGTCGACCCGGAGCGTGGCATGCCGACCAGGAACACGACGTCGGGCGGACCTCCCGATTGCGCGGGCGGCGCCTGCGCGAACGCCGCGCCGATCGCATCGACCAGCGCACTCGCCGCGGCCGCATCCCAGTCCACGCTGCGCCGGCGCGCAGCATTGGTCTCCTCGAACAGCGCAAACGCTTCGGCATAACGTCCCTCGGACTCGAGCAGGCTGGCCTGCGCGAAGCCGAGACCGATGCGTTGCGCCGGCGTGATCGCCGGGTTCGCACGCAACCGCGCGAGCGCCGCGCCGTCGATACCGTCGGTGCGCAGTGCCTTGAGGTTGAACAGCGCGATCCATGCCGAGGCCGCATTCGCGTGCTCGCGCGGTCCCTGCGGTCGCGCGGGATCGCCAAGGTCGCGCAGTGCGCTGCGCAGGTCCGACTCGGCCTCGTCGAGGCGACCGAGCGTCTCCAGCGTCTTCGCACGCAGGATGCGTACCGGCGCGCGCGCGGAATCCAGTTTCAACACCGCGCTGTACGCGGTGTAAGCGCCCGCCGCATCGCTGCGCAGGTCGCGCGCGCGCGCGAGGTTGAGCCACGCATCGAGCAGGCTCGGGTCCAGCGCCACCGCGCGTTCGAACGCTGGCAGCGCCGCCGCAAGGTCGCCGCCCTGCGCATGCGCGGCGCCGAGGTTGGAGGCGATCAGGCCATCCTCGGGCCACGCCCTCGCGGCGTCGCGCAGCAACGCGATTGCGTTGTCGATCTGCCCCTGTACCTGCATCGCGATCGCGCGCAGGCGTTGCACTTCGGGGTGCTCGGGGGACCGCCGCAGCGCTTCATCGAGCAGATTTGCCGCCGCCCGATGGTCACCGCCCAACAACGCCTGTTGCGCCCGGCGAAACAGCGGCACCGCATCGGCATGCATGCCACGCTCGCGCCCGTGCGGCGCTCCGGCAGCAGAAGTGGCGGATGGATCGGCGGCAGTCACGGCGGTCGGCGCGGCGAAGGTGTCGCATTGTCGGCTTCCATGCGAGCGCGTACAAACGTCGCCAAAGGAGTATTCATCGAGGTCGTTCGCGGCGGCCCGCGAGGCGGGGCGGGCTTGCCCGGCAGAGCCGCCGCAGCGCCTGCGCGTCGCCGGCCGCGCTTCATTCGCGGTGCGGGTGGATGATCAAGCGGACGAACTGTAGCAGCGAGAAAAGAATCGATATGACGATCACCAACAGCACGGGCCACATCGCCTTGAGGAGGAAGATGTTCACGAGCTGAAACGCGACCGTTGCGATGCCGATGCCGTTCACCAGATAGAAGAGTGATGAGCTCGCGCGCGCTCGTGCGAGCTCGGCCGCGCTGAAGGAACGGTACCGGTACAGCACCGAGAACGTCGCCGGCAGCAGCAACGCGACGATCAGCACGCTCGACCATCGCCAGGCCGTAACCGGCGCCATCTCGGTGGAGAGCAGCAGCAGCCCGAACGTGGAGTACGCGAGCGCCTGGGTGGACGTCGCCAGCATCAGCCGTAGGCGAAATTTGTCGACGGTCGACCATTCGTGCACGGGTCGCGGTCCGAACACGACGACAACCCCGGCGAATCCCGCCAGGGTCACCGCCACCTGGGCCATGGTGCCGAGTATCCCCGAGGGATCGATCATGTTCGTCCGGTGCACGTATCGAAGGGCGCCATACTGCCACGAAGCCTTCCCCGCGCGCGCGACCGCGCCGATCATGCCGAGCGGTCGCACGGCATCCGCAAAGCAATCGGGATCGCGGCCCCGTACGGCGAAACGATCCGCGTCATCCGCAGCGACCGCAGCTCTGGCACCCGGCGCGCGCGCACGGCTGCGGGCATTCCGCTCGCCTGACCCTGCGGGGGTCAGCGATTCCGATCGATCGCGAGCGCCGTGCGCTCGAGGGTCCGCGCGCCGCGCGGCGTCGTTTCGAAGCGCCGCGAGGGTGGCAAAGGGGTCGCGTAGGCAACGTGCGCCCACATCGCGTCGAGTGCGGCGTAGCCGTACGGCAGCAGGGGCACGTGGCGGTCGCCGAAGCCGGGAATCACAAGGAATGCATCGAAGTGCTGCGCGTACGCCACGCGCCAGAACACGGGCGCGCGACCGGCGGTCTCGAGCATCGCCACGTAGGGCGTGCTCGCGAACGCGATCGGCAACAGGCCGTCGTCCTCGCCCTGCGCGACGATGATCGGCAGGTCCTCGCGCGGCATCTTCGCAGCGGTTGCGGCGACGGATGCGCGCAGCGTCCGCGCATCCGCACGGTCATCGCTCCACAACGCGCGCAGGCAATCGAGACTGGCTGCGGTCGGGTCATTCGTCGCATCGACACCACCGAGCAGCATCACCCCGGCACCCGGCGGAATGCCGCTCGCATCCGACCACCATGCCGCGCGCGTTGCAGCATCCGCGGCTGTGGGCGATCCCGTCGCATCGACCGCGCCGAAATGAAAACCGCAAGGCATCGCCTCGGCCGGTTTGCGCAGATACGCGGAGGCATAGGTCGCCCCGACCGCACGCCAGAGATCAAGCGCAGTCGTGCTCGCCGCAGCTTCGATCGCGCGTTCGCTCCAGCCGCTCGCGTACAGATGATCGAGCGCGCTTTTCGCCTGCGCAGCGTGGTCAATGCCCGCGATCAGACCGGCTTCGTGCAGTCGCGCACAACGCGTGATCCACGCCGGCGGAACCGCAGCTTGCGCACGCGCGAATGGAATCGCGTCGAAGCGCGCATCGGCCAGCGCGCAGGGCAGATACAGCGCGGCTTCGGTCGTGTAGTCGTAGAGCGCACGGCCGCGGCCTTCGACGTGCACGTTCGGCTCCAGCGCGACGATGCCGGCGAACAGGTGATCGTCGTCGAGACCCGCCGCCTGCAGCACCGCACCGCCGCCGTTGGAGACGCCGACCGCGATCACGCGCGTGTTCGCCGTGGTGAACGGCGCCTGCGCAGGATACGCGCGATCCAGCATCGCCAGGCCGAACTGCGCGGCCTGCACCACGTCGCGCCCCCAGTCCGCCTCCGGGTTGTCGCCGGAATGCGCGTGCTTCACGGAGATGCCATGCGCGACTGCGCCGGCCGCTGGTTCGAATTCGAGCAGCGCGTCGCCACGCGCGGCTCGTGTGCCATCCAGGGTCACCCCGGTTTGCGTATCGAGATCGAAATAGCCGGACCCGGTGCCCTTGTCCGTATACGCAACCGCACAACCACGCGGCAGTCCCCAGGCGCCGGCCAGCGCGATCGCGCCATAGACACCGCGCGAGCCCGACGATGGTGCGGCCAGCAGGCAGCGCCGTTTTGCATCGAAATGATCCGGTGCCTGCAGCAGCACGCGATGCGGCGACTGCGCACCGCGCACGCGCGCAAACGCCGTGTATTCGCGACCCGGTACCTCGGGCACAGCGCCATACACGCTGCCGTAGCCGCCGAGCGGGCCGAGATCGGCGATGCCGTGCCAGCTCGTGTAGATCGCGCGGCGACGCAGCTCCTGCGGCGTTGGTGCGGTCGCGTCGTTGAAAGCAGGTGCGGGTCCGCGCAAACCGTCGAGGCCCAGTCCCGCGCTGAGCAGGTCGTCATGCTCGCGATGCGCGGTCTCGCGGACATCGCTGACGAGGACGCTGGCGATCATCGAAGCCTCCGGCGGCGAAGGGCGTGGCGCGCAGGCCACGAGGACGAACAGGACGAACAGGGACAGCATCGCGAGTTGGCGCATCCGCGCAGCCTAACGCGCGGTGCCTGCGCGCGTCATCGTACGAAAGTCCAACGCGAGTGTGTCGTGCCGGGCGTACCCGGCGACCCCCGCGCAGGCCGACCCGCCGGCTGTCCCGTCCCTGACGAACCCGCGCCGCATTAGCCGCCGATTCATGCGCGAAGCCTATCCTCGGACCTCCCGGCTGCGGAGAAAGCGTCATGCCGTACGAACACACCAGCGAACTGCCGCCCTCGGTTCGTGACAACATTCCATCCCATGCGCAGGACATCTACAAGGAAGCCTTCAACCATGCCTGGGACGAATACAAGGATGCGAGCAAGCGGCGTGGCGACGAATCGCGCGAGGAAGTCGCGCACATGGTCGCCTGGTCCGCGGTGAAGGAAAAATACAAGAAAGGCCCGGATGGCAAGTGGCACGCCAAGTAGCGTGCGTGCCACATCCGACCGCACAACTGACGGTATTCCAGAAGGAGGATCAACCCATGCAAGTCGAACAGCACGAATGCCAACACCGCGCCTGCAAATGCATGGTCGCATCCGACGAGACCTTTTGCTCACCGCAATGCGAGGAACAGGTCGCGAAGGGAATGGATGCGACGGTGTGCGAATGCCAGCATGACGACTGCGAACGGACCATCGGAGGCAAGGCAGGCACGGCGCCCGCGGCGGCATAGAACCGTTTCGCGATACCGATGGAACGGGAAAATCGCGCCGCATGGCCGCAGTAGGCGCGTCTGCGAGTACGGACGGCGCCGAGCGTCAAGGACCTGTAGCGGGACGCCGGGGGGGGGGGACCTGCACGGTGCGGCTGCTAGAGTGCGCGGCGATGCGCATCCTGCTCGCCGACGATCACCCGCTGTTCCGCCTTGCGCTCGCGCAGGCCGTGCGTGCGGTTGCTCCGGATGCGGCCATCGTCGAGGTCGGCACCTTCGATGCCGCGCACGCTGATCTTGCGGTCCATGCCGACACCGATCTGGTCCTGCTCGACCTGCACATGCCCGGCAGCCACGGCCTGATGGGCCTGGCGACGCTGCGCGGCGAACATCCGTCGATCGCGGTCGCGATGATTTCCGCGCACGACGACCCGGCCACGATCCGCCGCGCACTCGCCTACGGCGCCAGCGGTTTCATCTCCAAACGTGCCGCATTCGGGGAACTGACCGAAGCGCTGCGCGCGGTGCTCACCTGCCAGACCTGGTTGCCGCCGACCCTGCGCGGCGCCGTCGCTGCCAGTGCACCGGACATCAGCGACCGCGAACTCGCCATGCGTCTCGCTTCCCTCAGTCCGCAACAGACGCGCGTCCTCGTCCTCGTCGCGGAAGGCCTGCTCAACAAGCAGATCGCCGACCGCCTCGACGTGCAGGAGCGCACGGTGAAGGCGCACCTGACCGCGATCTTCGAACGCCTTGACGTGCGCAATCGCACGCAGGCGGGCGTGCTGCTGCGCTCGCTGGAACTTGCGGATCCTGCGCATGCGCCTGAAGGCAGCAATCCATCCGTACTGCGGTAAGACCCGTGCAGGCAGTTTCCGGCGATGGCGCCCCAACTGCTGCCGGTCCCGGGTTCCGGAGCCTCGAATGAAAGTCCCCGGCCAAGTTGACGACAGCTTGATCGTGCAGACAGATCGCGCCTCACCCATAATTCAATCCGACGCGACGAATCCACGCGCCATGCACATCCGAGTCGATAATCTGGCCGGCCCGGAAATCCATGAGCTGTTGGGCGAGCACCTGCGCAACATGGCGCTGCACTCTCCGCCGGAGAGCATCCACGCGCTGGATATCGAGGCCTTGCGCAAGCCTGGGATCACGTTCTGGACGGCGTGGGACGGCGATTCCCTGCTCGGCTGAGCGGCGCTCAAGCAACTCGATGCGGGACATGGCGAAGTCAAGTCGATGCGCACGTCGACATTGCATCGGCGCAAGGGTGTCGCGGCGGCGTTGCTTGCGCACCTCGTCGAACAGGCCAGCCTGCGCGGGTATCGCCGTATCGCCGGCTGAGCCTGGAAACCGGATCGATGGCTGCATTCGAACCGGCGCGCACGATGTACTCGAAGTTCGGCTTCAGTTTTTGCGCCCCGTTCGCGGACTACATGCCGGATCCCTACAGTATGTTCATGACCCGCGAGCTCTGATCGCGACGACGTTGCTACAAGATCCCTGACCTCAGGCGATCGCGTCGGTGGCAGCCAACAGACGCCCCATCAGTGACTTCAGCGCCAGCGGCTTCAACGGCTTGTGCAGAAGCTGGCAACCCGCGGCGAGCGCCGCGCGGCGTACCTCCTCGCCGTGGTCGGCGGTAATGACGATGCACGGCAGTGCGGCGATGGTATTGCCGAGTCGCGCGCGCAGGTCGAGTCCGGTCGCACCGCCGTCGAGGTGGTAGTCGAGCACGAGCAGATGCGGTTGCACGCGTTCGCAGTGCTCACGTGCGGCCTCGAAGTCGGTAGCCGCGAGCACTTCGCAATTCCAGCTCGACAGCAGGGTCTGCATCGCGGCGAGCACGCTGCCGTCATTGTCGACGACGAGCACGCGATGGCGCGGAGCATGATCCGGTTCGTCCGCCGCGGCGCGCTGCGTCGCATCCTCGCGTTCGGCCAGTGGCACTTCGATCGCGAACACGCTGCCGCGTCCGGGCCACGAACGCAGTGTCAGCGCATGGTCGAGCAGGCGCGCGATGCGTTCGGCGATGGCGAGGCCAAGACCGAGACCCGCGCCACCGCGATCGAGGCGGCGGAACTCCTCGAAGATCAGCGCACGGTCGCCTTCGGCAACGCCGGCGCCGCTGTCCCAGACCTCGATGCGCAGGCATTGGCCGCGCTGCCGGCATCCGAGCAGGATGCGGCCCTCGCGCGTGTACTTGACCGCGTTGGACAGCAGGTTCTGCAGCACGCGCCGCAGCAACTGCGGGTCGCTGCGCAGCCAGGCGCGGGTCGGCACACAGTGGAGTTCCAGCTTCTTGTCCGCGGCCAGGATGCGGAATTCGGCGGCGAGATGGGTCAGCAGGTCCGCGGCCGCGAACGTGCGCACCTGCATCGGCATGCCGCCGGCGTCAAGGCGCGAGATATCGAGAAGGCCGCCGAGCAGGGATTCGGCCGAACTCAGTGCGCCGTCGATATGCAGGACGGTTTCGCGTTGCGCGGCGTTGCCGACATCCTGCGCGAGCGCGTGGGTGAACAGGTGCGCCGCGTGCAGCGGCTGCGCGAGATCGTGGCTGACCGCGGCGAGGAAGCGCGTCTTTGCCTGGTTCGCGCGTTCGGCTTCGGCGCTTGCGCGCGCGAGTGCGCCGGTGCGTGCGGCGACGCGTTGTTCCAGGGTTTCGTTCGCCCGGGTCAGCGCGCGCTCGGCCTTGCGGAACGCGGTGACGTCGGTGAAGGTTGCGACGAAGCCGCCGCCGGGCATCGGGTTGCCGCGGATCTCGACGACGGTTCCATCGGGAAACGTGCGTTCGGCCAGATGCGGTGTGCCCGCGCGCATCTGCGCGAGACGGCGCTCGACGCGCGGCTCGACCGGACCTTCACCGAGCAGTCCGATGGCGATGTTGTGCTGCGTGAGGGCGGCGATCGGCCGGCCGATGTCGAGCAGGCCCGGCGGATACGCGAACAGCTGCTCGTAGCGGCGGTTCCAGGCGACGACGTTCAATTCGGCGTCAACGACGCAGATGCCCTGGCTCATGTTCTCGAGCGCCGCTTCGAGCACGCGCTGATTGAAACGCAGATCCTGGCTCGCCTCGCCGACAATCGCGGCGATCGCGTCGAGCTGGCCGCGACGCTCGCGGCGCGCGGCTTCGATCAGCAATCGCGCCGACGAGGCGCCGATTACCGCGGCAAGTTCGTGCTCGACCGCGGCGATGACCGCAGTCGTCGCGCGTCCGTTGCCGGATGCGTCGCCGAGCGCGACGGCGACTCGCTCGGCCGGCAGGAAGCGTGCGGCCAGCGCGGCGAGTTCGGACAACGCGAGGTCGCCGCCCTGCGTCGCGCGTCCGCCGCGCGCCCACGGCGTGCGTGCGGCCACGCCCAGCACGATCAGATTGACCGCGAGACTCGCGATCACGGCGCGTGCGAGTTCGCTCCAGGCGCCAAGACCGAACAGGGTAGTCGGCGCGAGTGCGGCAATGCCAAGCGGACCCCGAGCGAGCATTGCTTCAGCGGAAGGCAACAAGGTTGGCACCAGCACGTACAGCCAGACCAGGCTGCCTGCGACAAGACCCAGCGCAACCGCGCGTGCACCGAGCGCGGGTCTATACAGCGCGACCAGTACGGCGGGCATCAAGCCGGCCAGCGCCGAGAACGAGAGCGCGCCGATGTCCGCCAGCGCGTTGCTGCCGGCCAGCGCGCGCGAATACAGCCAGGCCAACAACACGACACAGAGAATCGCGACGCGCCGCTGGCGCAACACGGAAGGGCGCAGATCGCCGGCGTCGCTGCGGCCCCAGCCCGCGCGCACACGCAGCGGGGCGATCCAGTGGTTGCCGATCATCAGGCTCAACGCGAGCGTCGCGACGATGACCATGCTCGTTGCCGCGCTGAGTCCGCCGAGAAAACCGAGCACGGCGAGTCCCTGCTGACCCTGCGCGAGCGGCAGCGCGAGCACATACAAATCGGAAGACACACCGCTGCCGCCGAACCGCGCCGCACCGGCCTGCGCGAGCGGGAGGATCGGCAATGCGATTGCGCACAGATACAACGGGAACAGCCAGCGCGCGGTGCGCACGTGCGCGGGATCGCGACACTCGACGACACCGGCATGAAACTGATGGGGCAGGGTGAACGCCGCGAGCGCGCCGAGCAGGATCAATGGCGGGAATCCGCTGCTGTCGCGCGGAGTCGCGTGCACGGCGGCCGCGATATCGGGCACGCGCAGCACCAGGGCACCGATCGCGAGCATCGCGACCAGCTTGAACACCGACTCGAACGCGAGCGCGAGCACGAGCCCGCGATTGTGCGCGGCAGCCGGCGCGCGGCGCGTTCCGAACAGCATCGCGAACAGTGCCATCGCAAGGGCGACATACAAGGCGCTGTCCTGCCACGCCGGTGCGGCGGCATCGCCATGTCCGAACAGCGCATAGCTCATCGCAACCGCTTTCAGCTGCAGCGCGATATACGGCACGATGCCGACCACGGTCACCAGGGTGATCAGCGCCGCCAGCCCCGTATGCCGGCCGAGCCGCGCGGCAACCATGTCGGCGAGCGAACTTGCGTTGTGCTCGCGCGCGATGCGCACGAGACGCACGAGCATGCCGGCGGCGACGAGATACAGCAGGATCAGACCGACGAAGGTCGGCGGCAACCACCAGCCGGAACGCTCGGCCTGGGTGACCGTGCCGTAGAACGTCCACGACGTGCAGTGCACGCCGAGCGAGAGCGCATAGACGATGCTCCAGCGTTTCGCGAGGACGCCGGGATGGCGCTCGCCGTACAGCGCGATCGCGAACAACAGCACGAGCCAGACCAGGCCGGCGAATGCGATCAGGGCTTCAGAAAGATACATGTCGCTGTGATGCGCGTTCTGTCAGGGACCTCGCGCTTCGGCCTTGCGCGCGATGCCTCACGTGCCGAACTGGCGCCATTTCCGCAATGGCAGCAACACCGTTGCGAGCTGCGGAGCACCGTTCCGATGCCGCATGCCCCGGCCCGGCGACTTGCTGCGCGCGCGCATGACTTAGCGCAACGGCGCTCCCAGCGCTGCGCTCATGCGCTCGACCATCTGCATCTGCAGGCCGTCGCGCGTGTCGTAGTTTTCGCCGCTGTAGCCCCACCAGTCCCAGCACCCTTTCGGATTCAACGGCGCCATGCTTGCACGCGCCTGCGGGTATAGCACGACCACGCCATAGGCGTCGGCCCAGCGGTTGTAGCCGGCATCGCGCACGAATGCTTCGCCGACCGTGTCCGCGTTCTGCTGGCAGCCGTGGAACGCGATATGCAGGGCGCAGGTTTGGCCGCTCGCGCAGGCTTTCGGTACGTACACATAACCCTTCGCAGCCATGTACGCGTCGGCGCCGTCGCTGCGATAGGCGTCCTGATCGAAGCTGCGCAGATCACCCCCGGCCGTGCCTGCCTTGCGTGGCGCCTTGCCATAGAGTCGCGAGAAGATTTCCGCGGCCGCGTCGAACCCGCACTTGCCGACGTACGGCGCGGTCGCGGTCGTACAGCTCGAGCCCGCAGCGAGTGTCGGGAACGTGTGGGTGAAGCCACGCGCGAGGTCTTCGCGCACATCGATTTTCCCGCTGGGAACCAGCGTGCGATACAGTGCGCCGATCGCTGCGCTCAACGACCGGTCAACGGTCTTGTCGGCCTGTCCGTGCAGGATCAGCACATGATCGCCGACGAGACCGGACAGCGGCGCGATGTGCCCCGCGCCTGCCGCGGCGGTCGCTGCGCTGGCCAATTCGGCGACGTCGGGACCCTTGTCCGGCGCCGGCATCATGCAGCTCGCGAGAGCGGTCTGCAGCGTGCCCTCGGCGCAATGGTAGGGACCGCCGGCGATCATCGCCGCTCCCGCGATGTGGTCGGAAAACGCAAGATGTACCTGATGCGCCATGTACGCGCCCGACGAGAGACCCGAGACGGTCGTGCGCGCCGGATCGAGTTTCAACTTCGGCAACGCAGCATCATCGGCCCATGCACCGGCCACGGCAAACGCACACAAGGCCGATAGTGCGAGCGGGATCAGACGCGTCGCCATTCGTGTCTTTTGATCATCCTTCATGCCATCTCCGCAATGGAACGCGCTCAGAACGTGTAGCGCGCCGACACATAGTAGTTGCGCGGCCAGCCGAAGTACGCAGTCTGGATATTGGCGACGCTGGAGAACTCCTGGGCGTCGGTCTTGTAGGTCTTGTCGGTCAGGTTGCGCACACCGGCGCGGAACTGCCAGTGGCCATCGGCCGAGTCGAAGATGCCCATGAGTCCGACCAGCGCGTAGCTCGGCTGCATCAGGTTGGGGCGATTGTCGACGCTGAGCCAGGTATCGTCGCGGTACGAGACGTCGCCGCCGACCGTGATCGCGGCGCCGCTCGGCAGGTTGAAGGTCTGCGTCAGCGCGACACGCGCGGTCCATTCCGGCGAGAACGGCACATGGTCATGCAGGCTGGCGAGATTCGGATCGATCTGCACGCGCGGATCGTTGAACTCATCGTAGCGCGCATCGAGATAGGCGACCTGTGCGGACAGGCGCGTGCCGGTTCCGAACAGCGCGGCCCCCTCGAATTCGATGCCGTCCATCTTCAGCTTGGCCGCGTTGAGCACCGGAAACGCGAATGTCGGTACAGGCGAACCCGGGTTCAGCACTTCGGAAACACGCGCCTGGAAATCCTTGTAGTCGCTGTGGAACGCGGCGATGTTCGCCTGCAGGCGGCCGTCGGCGGAACGCATCTTGAGACCGATCTCGTAGGTCCAGACGTATTCGGGATCGAATTTCGCATCGGCGACTTCGGCTGCCGAGTTGGCGCGGCCGTTGAAGCCTCCCGACTTGAACCCGCGATTCGCCGACACATAGCCCATGACCTGATCGCTGAACTGCTTCTGCAGCGACAAGGACGGTGTCCATGCAGTCCAGCTCTGGTCGCCGGTGAAGGCCAACGTGCTGTCGACCAGCGCCGGTGGAATCTCCGGCGTCCAGAAAATGCTGGTGCTGCGTGCATAGTCCTTGCTCTCACGCGTCCAGCGCAGGCCGGCGGCAAGCGTCCAGCTCGGCGCGAACTCCCAGCTCACGTGACCGAAGCCGGCATAGCTCTTGGTGGTCAGATCATCGTCGATCGTGCGCACAAAGCCGATCGGCGCACCCCCGAGCGCGAACAGGTCGTTCGCGTAGGCTTCCTGATGCGAGGGCACGTTCTCACGCAGGTAGTAGAGTCCGTACACGGCCTGCAGGTTGCTGCCGTTGTCGTACTGAAGCTGCAGTTCCTGGCTCACCTGTTTCTGGTCGAAGCCGACGAAGACATCGCCGAGCTGGAACTGCGAAGCATCGATGTCGATGAAGGAGGCGCTGTCGAGCTTGCGGAACGCGCTGATGCTCTTGAATGCCCATACGTCGGAAAGCTTCCAGTCGAAGGTCAGTGTCGCACCCTTGTGGGTCAGGCTTTGGCCTTTGTCGGGACCGAATGATGTCCGTGTCCGGAAGTCATATTCGCCGATCGGCGCCGGGAGCAGCACGACCGCTCCGTTGATGAAATCGGTCTGGATCAATGGCGCCGTCGGCTCGCCAAGCGTCAGCGCCGTGCTCTGCCGGGTATAGTCGAGCGCCAGCGTCGCCCTGAAATTCTCCGACGGTTTGAACTGCAGTTTCGCGCGCAATGCCTTGGTGTCGTCGTCGTTGTAGTCACGATGTGTGACCGGGTCCTTGACGTAACCATCGGTCTCGTTGACGACGCCGGCGATGCTGGCCGACCACATGTCGTTGAACGCGCCCGCCAGATAGAAGCGGCCCTCGGCGCGACCGTAGTCGCCGACCGTGGCCTCGACCGCGCCGGTCGTCGCCTCGCTCGGATCCTTGGTCACGATCTTGATCGCGCCGCCGGTCGAGTTCTTGCCATACAGCGTGCCCTGCGGGCCGCGCAGCACCTCGACGTGATCCACGTCGAACAGGCTGACCAATGCGCCCTGAATGCGCGAGTAGTACACGTCGTCGACGTAGATGCCGACGCCGGGGTCGAAGGTCTGCAGTGCGTCCGGCTGGCCGATGCCGCGGATGAATACGTTGACGCTGGACGAGGAGCCGCGGCCCTGCACGATGTTGAGTCCGGGCACTGCGCCCTGCAGGCCGTCGATGTTGTCCGCCTGCAGATCCTCGAGGTCTTCCTCGCTGAAGGCGCTGACGGCGACTGGCACCTTCTGGATATTCTCGGAACGTCGGCGCGCGGTGACGGTGATCGATTCCAGCGTTTTCGCATCCCCTGGATTCGGAGGCGCGGTCGCAGCTTCGACCGCGGCTGCGTCCTGCGGCCGGGCGGTCGTATCGTCGGCCGCTGCCGCTGCATCGGTGTCGACGGCAAACGTGGTTTGCGCAAACGCGCCTAAAGCACAGGCGATCGCGAGACTCAATAGACGGCGTTGCATGGTTCCCCTCCAGCGTCGCACCGGCCGTGTGGCCAGTCTGCCGGTGCAGGCTAGTCGACGCTGGTCGGCACGACACTTGTACCTTCGTACAGTGGGCCACGCGCGCGCGATGCGCATACTCGAGCCCATGCCGCATCGGGTGGAACGATCGCGCGAGCCGTCCCCGGCTAGCGGTTCATTGCGGATCAAGGGATTTTTCGCATGGCCTTTCTGATCGTGCTCGCCGCGCTCGCGTTCCTGATGCTGGTCGCCTACCGGGGCCACAGCGTGATCCTGTTCGCGCCGGTCGCCGCGCTCGGTGCGGTGCTGCTGACCGATCCCTCGCTGGTCGCACCGATGTTCACCGGCCTGTTCATGGAGAAGATGGTCGGCTTCCTCAAGCTGTATTTCCCGGTGTTCCTGCTCGGCGCGGTATTCGGCAAGCTGATCGAGCTTTCGGGATTCTCGAAGGCCATTGTCGCGGCGACGATCGGACTGGTCGGACACAGCCGCGCGATGCTGTCGATCGTGCTGGTCTGCGCCGTGCTGACTTATGGCGGCGTCTCGCTGTTCGTCGTCGTGTTCGCCGTGTATCCATTCGCGGCCGAACTGTTCCGCCGCAGCGACATCCCGAAGCGCCTGATCCCCGGCACGATCGCGCTCGGCGCGTTCACCTTCACGATGGACGCGCTACCCGGAACACCGCAGATCCAGAACATCATTCCAACCACGTTCTTCAAGACCACGGCATGGGCGGCGCCCTGGCTCGGAACACTTGGCGCGCTGTTCGTGGTCACGCTCGGACTCGCGTATCTCGAGTCGCGCCGCCGCCGCGCCGCTGCTGCCGGCGAGGGGTACGGCGAAGCGCTGATCAACGAACCCGAACCTTTTCGCGACGATCGTCTTGCGCATCCACTGATCGCGCTGCTGCCGTTGGTCCTCGTCGGCGTCGCCAATTTCGCGTTCACGCGCCTGATTCCGGGGTGGTACGGCGCGAGCACGAGCTTTTCGCCGGCCGTGGTCGGCAATGCACCACCGGTCGTGCAAGAGGTTTCGGGCCTGGTCGCGATCTGGGCCGTCGAGGGTGCACTGCTGGTCGGCATCCTGTGCGTGTTCGTGTTCGCCTGGCGCCCGGTCACACACGGATTTGTAGTCGGTACCAAAACGGCCGTCGGCGGTGCCCTGCTAGCATCGATGAACACCGCGTCGGAGTACGGTTTCGGCGCCGTCATCGCGGCCCTGCCCGGCTTTCGCGTGGTCGCCGACGCCCTGCAAGCGATCCCCAATCCGCTGGTCAACGAAGCCGTCTCGGTGACCGTGCTCGCCGGCATCACGGGTTCCGCCTCGGGCGGCATGAGCATCGCGCTCGCCGCGATGGCGGACACCTTCATCCGCAATGCCCAAGC
This sequence comes from uncultured Gammaproteobacteria bacterium, assembly GCA_963758365.1. Taxonomy (GTDB): domain Bacteria; phylum Pseudomonadota; class Gammaproteobacteria; order Xanthomonadales; family Rhodanobacteraceae; genus Dokdonella_A. Next base: position 3,399,499 of record CAVWVB010000001.1, on the reverse strand, counting down.
CGCGGGGATTCCGATGGAGGTGTTGCACCGGATCGCCGCGATGGCCTCCGGCGGCATGGACACGCTACCGCACAACGGCGCCGTGATCACCCTGCTCGCGGTGACCGGACTGACGCATCGGCAAGCCTACCGCGACATTTTCGCGGTTACCGTGATCAAGACGCTCGCGGTGTTTTTCGTGATCGCCGTGTTCTATCTGACCGGCATGATCTGACCCACGAGGCTTCGCCGCAATCCATCAGGCCGGGAATCCGGGCGTTGTGTGGCGGCACCGGGTCGTTTGCGCGTCAAACTGAACATGCGCGCGATCGTCCGTGCCCGCTGCGTTGCGACGAAGCGCGCGCGCTGACCCGCCGGACAGCACTGACAATCGCATCCGATCGCTGCTCCTGGATGTCGTGCGTTGCACCGGGTATGGCAGAGTCGGCGGACTCCTCGTTGGTCTAGTTGGCTGCGTCCGCGATGGTGGCCTGCTCGAGACCGGGCACGATCAGTTCCTCGTCGCGCTCGGCGCGCTCGAGCAGCGCCTGCAGCGCCGCGCCATCGAGCGGCAGGCTGAAGTAATGTCCCTGACCCTCGTCACAACCGTGCTTGACCAGCCAGGCCAATTGCACGGGTTCCTCGACGCCTTCGGCCGTCGTCTTCAGCCCGAGATCGCGCGCCAGGCCGATGATCGCGCGGATGATCGCGGTCGAATCGGCATCGATGCCGATGTCGCGCACGAACGACATGTCGATCTTCAGCCTGTCGAACGGAAACGAGCGCAGCGACTGCAGGGAAGAGTAGCCGGTGCCGAAGTCGTCGAGCGAAAGACGCACACCGAGGTCATGCAGTTCGTGCAGGCTCGTGCGCGTCGCCACGTCACGCGCGAGCAGGGCGCTCTCGGTGACTTCGAGGTCGAGCCGCTCCGCGGGCAGGCCAGCCTGGTGCATCGCACTGACCACGTCGAGGATGAAGCCGGTTTTTCGGAGCTGCAGCGGCGACAGGTTGACCCCGACCTTGATCGCGCGTGGCCAGCGCGCGGCCGCGCGACAGGCTTCGCGCAGAACCCAGTCGCCGAGCGCGCCGATCATCCCCATTTCCTCGGCGATCGGAATGAATATTCCCGGCGAGATCGCGCCGTGACGTGGATGCTGCCAGCGCAGCAGCGTTTCGACGCCGCACAGCGCGTTGGTTTCCAGGGTCAGGATAGGTTGGTAGACCAAGCTGAATGCCTCGGCGTCGAACGCGCGGCGCAGGTCCTGCTTGAGCGAACTGCGCGACTGCGCCGCGCTCTCCATCGCCGGCTCGAATACACGCCAGCTGCCGTGGTTGTCCCGTTTCGCTTCGGACAGGGCCATGTCCGCGCGCTTGCCGAGTTCGGGCATCGGCGTGGCTGCCGGCGCGAGCGCAATGCCGATGCTCGCCTTGATCGAGATCTGCGCATCGTCGATGTCGAACGGCGCATCCAGCGCGGCGATGATGTGCTGCGCGAGCCAGGTGTCCCTGGCCGATGCCTCGGAACAGGGGTCAAGAATCCGGAACTCGTCGCCTCCGCTGCGCGCGACGATCGTGTCGCTCGCGACGCCCGCGACGAGGCGCCGTGCCACCTCCTGCAGCAGCTTGTCGCCGCTGGCCTGGCCGAGCGAATCGTTCACGCTCTTGAAATCGTCGAGGTTCACGCAAAGCAGGGCGACGCGATGCGCGGGATCCAGCGTCGCGAGCAGCCGCCCCGCGCGCTCGCGAAACTCGACGCGGTTGGGAAGGCCGGTCAGCGCATCGAAGTATGCGAGGCGCCGGATGCGCGACTGGTACTCCTCGCGCTCGATCGCGATCGCGCACAGGTGCACGCAGGCGGCGACGATCCGACGCTCGAGGTCGGCCGGTCCTCGCCGCGTGCGGTAGTAGAACGCGAACGCGCCGACGACCTGACCATCGCGGGTTTGGATCGGACTCGACCAGCAAGCCTGGATGCCGAGCGGAATGGCGAGCGCGCGATAGTCGTTCCATAGCGGATCGTTCGCGATGTCGGTGACTTCGACCGCCTCGCCGCGCCAGATCGCGGTGCCGCAGGAGCCCACGGCGGGGCCGACACGCACGCCGTCGAGTGCGCGCGAATAGGCTTCGGGCAGACCCGGCGCCGCGAGCGGATGCAGGGCGCGCTCCGCGTCGACGGTCAGGATCGTGCAGAGCGCTTGCGGCGCGAGGCGCTCCGCGCCGAGGCAGATCTGCCGGGCCACCTCGGCGAGCTCTTCGCCGCGGGCAATCGACTCGAGAATCTCGCCCTGCAATCGTTGCAGCGCATCGCTGGCGGCGGTGTCGATCATGTTGATCCCGCGGCATCCCCCTGCGCAGGCCGGCCGGCCTGCGGCCAACATACGCCGCATCGACTCGTCACGCACTCAATTCGAGGGAATACCGTGCGCCGGGGCGCGATCACGCGCGTCCGTGAAGCGGTGCAGATCGACATGGCGGGTCGGCATCGGCACGTAGTCCTCGCCGAATGCGACATCCCCGGGTTTCCAGCCAGCCGGTGTGCGCAGTGCGCCCCAGAAGCGCCGGAACGCGCCCCACTGCATCGAGATCAGGCCACGTTCGTTGTCGATATCGACCATCGGGTCGGCGACCCCGGTACGTCGCGGCGGTTCACCGTACAGCGCGGTACCGAACAGCACGTCCCAGATCGAGAACACCTGCCCATAGTTGCAGTCGTGCAGGCGCGGCCGGTCCGGATCGACCACCATGTGATGCAGACGATGAAACTTGGGATCCACGAACACGCGCTCGAACACGCGGCCGAATCCGAGGCGGACATTGGTGTGCGAGAAGTTCTGCGCGAGTTCGCCGATGAACATGAGCAACGAGAACTGGTCGGGTTCGACGCCGACGACGAGTCCGACCGTGGCCAGCACGATCGACTGCAGGAAGCCGTCGACGTAACTGCCGCGATCGTTGGTCCAGCAGCTCATCTGGCGCTGGCTGTGATGCATGCTGTGCAGCGCCCACCACCACGGGATCGCATGCTGGGTGCGGTGCATCCAGTAGTAGACGAAGTCGTAGACCAGGTAATAGGTCAGAAACAGCACCAGCGGGTGATGCCCGAACCATGGAATCCACCGGGTCAGGCCGCCTGCCTCGCTGGTGCCTGCGTCGAAAGCACCCGCGCCGAACAGATGCGCGAGCGGCATCAGCACCAGATACGCGAACAGCGGATTCAGGCCGAGCAGCATGACCAGGGTGTAGGTGCGATCGATGCGCGTGTGGCGGCGGTCATTCCAGGCTTCGGCAGGGGCGAGCGTTTCGAGCGGCCGGAACACGAAGCCGATCACCGCGACCTGGATGGCCGCGATCAGCAGCGCCGCCGAGATGTCGTCGGGATTGCCGGAAACGCCCGCAAGATGCGTCAGCGCGAGAAACGGCGCGACGACATGTGAGGTCATCCAGTGCACGGCTCCGAACCACCATTCGTTCATGGCGACGATTCTATTGATTCGCGGTGCAAAGGACAGGACTCGCAGTCCTGCCGCCGCGGCGGCCGCATCCGGACGTTCGTTCATCTGACATAAATCGCAGTTGCCTAGGCTTCGCTCCCGATGCCGCAACGCGGCCAACACGGGGAACATCGATGAAACACTCTCATGCACTTGCATTGTTCGGACTCGGCCTCGCGTTCGCCCTGAGCGCCTGCTCGGAGAAATCGCCCGAACAGGCCAACCAGGACATCACCGAGGCGCAACAGAAGGCGGCGCAGGACGTGGCCGAGGCACGCAGCAAGGCCGCCGAACAGGTCAACGAAGCCCGCAGCGACGTCGACGCGGCGCAGGCCAAGGCGCAAGCCGAGGCCGCCGAAGCGAATGCGAAGGCCGGCGAAAAGATCAACGATGCGAGCGCCAACGCGAGCGATGCCGAGCGCGAGGCCAATCAGGATCTTGCCGACGTACAGTCCGACGCGTACCAGAAGGACGCCAAGGCACGCTACGACCTCGCGGTCGCCAAGGCCGAAGCGGACCACAAGGTCGCGGCCGAAAAATGCGAAGCGCTGCCGAAAGGCCGGCAGTCCGCTTGCAAGGATGCCGCCGATGCGGACCTGGCCACGACCAAGGCGCGGGCCAAGAAGGAACTGGACGACGCCAAGACCGCGGCCGAAGCACTCACGCACTGAGGTCCGTTCGCGAACGCGACACGAAAGCGGCCCGCCACGGGCCGCTTTTTTTCCGCACGGGGAACCCTTGCGTCAGCCCGGCAACGCGGCGATGAAGTCGGACTTGCCGAGCTCCACGCCGTTGTGGCGCAGGATCGCGTACGTGGTCACGCTGTGGAAATAGAAGTTCGGCCACGCGAAGTCGAACAGATACGCCTGGCCCTTGAACGTGGTGTCCTTGCCGCGGATCGGGATCGTGACCGCGCGTTCCTCGCTGCCATCGACCTGTGCGGGCTTGAGGGCCTGCAGATAGGCAATGGTGTTCGCGATGCGCGCCTGCAGTTCGTCGAACGTGGTTTCGTCGTCCGCATAGGCCGGGCGCTCAAGGCCGGCCAGGCGCGCCCCCGCGCCGCGCGCGTGATCGGTGGCGATCTGGATCTGCCGCGAGAGCGGAAACATGTCCGGATAAAGGCGCGCGTTGACCAGCACTGCGGGATCGATCTTCTTCGCCTCGGCGTGCGTCGCAGCCTTCTTGAGGATCGCGGACAGATGGTGCAGTTCACGGATGAATACCGGAACCGAAGCCTGATACATCGACAGAGCCATGCGGTGTCTCCTGGTGGGAACGATCTCGCCGCCGCTGACCGCGCGACGATGCTGGATGCACGTGGTGGCGCGAGGGCGCCAAACAAGGCCGTCCCGGCCCCGGCCTGCCTTGTCGCGACCGCGTCCCGCGGCTCCCCGTACGCGACCGGCAGCGCAAGGCGTGGCGCGCCGGTCGACGCGTGGCGCCTCGATGCGCGCGCACGTGCGCCCGTCCCTTCCGGCACATCGCCGCAGCGCCGGGTCGCGCTACCCTGTCGGATCGATTCCTGCCGACGAGGCGCCAAGATGTCGAAATATCCACTGGCCGCGCTGCTGGGCGCTTTCGTTCTGGTCGTGGGCGGCTGGTCGGGCAACGCGCGGCCCGCGGATTCCGCCGATGCGGGCAGCGACCCGGCCCGCGACATGGCCAAGGACGCAAGCAAGGACAAACTGCTCAAGCTGCCGCCATTCCCGGCCGACAAGAGCGTGCGCGAATCGACCACAATCGAGGGCCGCAAGCTCGGCTACACCGCAACGGTCGGCTCGCTGCCGGTGCTCGACGACAAGGGCGAAACGATCGCCGACGTGATGTTCATCGCGTACACGGTGCCCGGCAAGGACCGGCCGGTCACGTTTGCGCTCAACGGCGGACCGGGCGCCTCCTCGGTCTATCTGAACCTCGGCGCGCTCGGACCCAAGCGCGTGCAGTTCGGCGCCGAAGGCGACAGCCCGTCCGATCCGGCCACGCCGGTCGACAATCCGGGCAGTTGGCTCAATTTCACCGATCTGGTGTTCATCGATCCGGTCGGCACCGGCTTCAGCCGCGCGCGGATTCCCGCTGACGAGGCGAAGAAGAAGTTCTACACGACGCAGACCGACATCGACTACCTGTCGCGGATCATCTACGACTGGCTGGTCAAGAACGGCCGCCTGACCTCGCGCAAGTTTCTGGTCGGCGAAAGCTACGGCGGCTTCCGTGGCCCGCGCATCACCCACTACCTGCAGACGCGGCTCGGCGTCGCGATGAACGGACTCGTGCTGGTCTCGCCCTATCTGGATCCGGGTGCTTCCAGCAACGAGGACCTGTCGCCCCTGCCGTGGATGCTGACCCTGCCGAGCATCGCCGCGGCGAATCTCGAGCGCAGCGGCAAACTCGACGATGCGGCGATGGCCGACATCGTCGCCTATACGCGCGGCGACTACGTGACCGACCTGCTCAAGGGCCGTTCCGATCCGCAGGCACTCGAACGCATCGTCAAGCGCGTGACCGCGCTGTCCGGCCTCAGCGCGGACTTCGTGCGCCGTTCCGGCGGCCGCCTCGAGACCCAGGCCTATCTGCGCGAGGTGTACCGCGACGAAGGGCGGCTCGGCAGTCGCTACGATTCCAACGTCAGCGCTTGGGACCCGTTCCCGTTCGCTCCCGAGCAGCGCACCAACGACCCGATTCTCGACGCGATCATCGCGCCGACCACGACCGCGATGGTCGACTTCATCACGCGTACGGTCGGCTGGAAATACGACGGCCGCTACAACGCACTGAGCTACGAGGTGAACCGCGCCTGGGACCGTGGCGACGACGAGCAGCGCGGCTCGGTCAAGGAACTGCGCCAGTCGGTCGCAGTCGATCCGAAGTTGCAGGTGTTGATCGCGCACGGTTGGGACGATCTGTCCTGCCCGTTCATGGCCTCCGTGCTGATCGTCGACCAGATGCCGATCATGGGCGATCCGAACCGCGTGCAGGTCAGGGAGTATCCGGGCGGACACATGTTCTACAGCCGCGGCAGCAGCCAGTCCGCGTTGCGCAAGGACGTGATGCGCGTCTACGCCGCGCACTGACCACGCAAGCGGCATCGCGCCGCGGCGCGACGCGCCTGCCGAGGTCCGTCGCGGATCGCGTTACTTGTCGGAATCGCCGCTGCGCGATGCCCCGCCCGTTTCGTCCGCGGTCGTCGAATCGTCCGGCGTAGCGGCCTCATGGCGCCCGGTATACGGACTCGGCGCGGGATAGGCCGGCCCCTGGCGAATGCGTTCCTGCTTGGCCCGCAACAGTTCGCGGAAATGCTCGATCGCGACTTCGGGGCTGACCGGGCCCGACGCGCGTGCGCCGGCGGGCCGCGCAGGCGGCGGCGCGGTGTTGCGCGCCGGAGCGGACTTGGCCGCGGGCTTCGCTGCGGGCCTGGTGGCGACGCTGCGCGGCAAGGCGCTTGCCGTTGCGGGTGCCTTCGCCGCGGGTTTGGGCGCTGCCGGCTTGCTCGCGGCGACTTTGCGCGCCGTGCCCTTGCGCGGCGCCGCGCTGCGCTTCGCGCGCGCAGCCGCCTGGCGCGCCGGCGCCTTGCGGGCCGCCTTTTTCGCGGTCGCGCGCTTGCTTGCGGTCTTCTTCGCGGCCGGCTTCTTCGCAGTCGCGCGTTTTGCGGTCTTCGCCGGCTTGCGTTTCGCGGGCGCCTTGCGCGCAGCCGATTTCCGCGCGGTCGACTTCTTCGCCTTCGGCCTCTTCGCGGCCGCCTTGCGACCTGCCGTAGCGCGCGCAACTTTCTTCTTCGCGGTTTTCTTCGCGGTTTTCTTCGACGCTGCCTTCTTCGCCGACTTCTTCGAAGCGCTCTTCATGTCCGATACCTCGTCTGGGTGGTGGAGCCGGAGCCACACGCGACGCGCAGCGCCGAACGTCATAACTAGCAAGCCGAAGCTTTACCCATCCTAAGCGCACGGACCGGGTATCCGCCAGCGGCGGCACCGGCATTCATGCGCGCGCATACTGCGACGATGTCCGTATCCGCCGACCGGCCATGAAGATCTGGGTCGATGCCGACGCCTGTCCGAAGGCGATCAAGGAAATCCTCTACCGTGCCGCCGAGCGCACGCGCACCGAGCTGATCCTGGTCGCCAATCAGACCCTGGCCGTGCCGCGCTCGGCGTATGTCAGCAGTCGCACCGTCGCCCAGGGCTTCGATGTCGCCGACCAGGCGATCGTGGGCTGGAGCGCGCCCGGCGACCTCGTCGTGACCGCGGATATTCCGCTCGCCGCGGCACTCGTCGAGAAAGGCGTGACCGCGATCAATCCGCGCGGCGAACTGTACTCGAGCGAAAACGTGCGCCAGCAGCTGTCGATGCGTGATTTCATGGATGCGCTGCGTGGCGCCGGCGTGCAGACCGGCGGACCGCCCGCGTTCGACCAGCGCTGCGCCCGCGCATTCGCGAATCAGCTCGATCGGCTGCTCACGCGGGCAGCACGGTAGCGGGTGCGGGCGGCGAGACGTCGCCGATGGTCGCGGCGACCTGCGGCAACTCCCGGCACGACCACGGATCGATCGAATACGGGTACATGCGCTCGAGGAATCCCGGTTGCGCGCGAACCCGCGCGATCCAGGCGCGGACATGCGGGTATGCGTCCAGCGCGAGTCCGGCCTCGGCCGCGCGGCTCGCGTACGCGAATACCGACATGTCGGCGATCGTGTAGCGATCGCCGCTCAGGAAGGGCCGCGACGCGAGTTGCGCATCGAGCATGGCCAGCGCGTGCAGCGCCGCCGCACGTTTCTGCTCGATCAGTTGCGGCGCACGCCGCGCGAGCTTGCCGGTCTGGGTCCAGTGACGCAGCGCGCCGATCGTCGACTCGATGCGTTCCTGCTCGAACGACAGCCACTGCACCACCTTGGCGCGCCCGAATGCGTCGGCAGGCAGATACGGCGTGGCGTCGGCGAGATAGACGAGGATCGCGTTCGACTCGGCGAGCACGCGGCCGTCGTCGAGCCGTAGCGCGGGAACCGTGCCGGTCGGGCTGATCTGCAGGTATTCCGGCCGCTGGCCCGCGCCTTCGAAGATCGCGACGAGTTCGCTCCGGTAGGGCGTTCCCAAATGGTTGAGCAGCAGACGCACCTTCCAGGCGTTCTGCGAGGGCAGATAGTCGTACAGCGTGATCATGCGCGCGCTCCGGTCTCGGGGATGCGCACTGTCACCGCAGCGGCGGGCACGGACTATCCGCTTCTTGGCGCGAACATTGCGCGCAGGATGCGGATGGTCCGGCGCTTGCGAAAGCGCGAGCATGACCGCATCGAATGGGATTGGAGACCGCCATGAACGACCAGGACATGTGGCAAGCCGTGCAGGATCGCGACCGCGGTTGCGACGGGCGTTTCGTCTACGGTGTGCTGACCACCGGTGTGTACTGTCGCCCCGCCTGCGCGGCGCGGCGCCCGCTGCGCAGGAACGTGCGCTTCTTTGCGACACCCGCGGAAGCGGGCGCGGCCGGATTGCGCCCATGCCGGCGCTGCCGGCCACTCGAGCATTGGCAGGGCGATCCGGATATCGCCGCGCTGCTCGACATCTGCCGCCATGTCGATGCGCAGACCGATCCAATGCCCGATGGCGCGGCGCTCGCAGCGCTTGCGGGCAAGGATGTGTTCCAGCTCAACCGCCTGTTCCAGCGTTATCTCGCAATCACGCCGGGCGACTATGTCGAAAGCGTGCGCGTGCGCCGCATCAAGCATGCGTTGCGTCAGTCGCGGTCGGTGACCGATGCGGTCTACGACGCCGGACTCGGTTCGAGCCGCGGCCTCTACGAGCGCGCACCGCGCGCGCTCGGCATGACCCCACGCCAATACCGCAGCGGCGCAGCCGGTCTCGACATCTCCTGGGCGATCGGCACGACGCCGCTTGGTCTGGTCTGCATCGGCGCCACCGATCGCGGCATCTGCCATCTGCAGTTCGGCGACGACCGTGAAGCGTTGCGCACGCAACTGGCCGCGGAATATCCGCGCGCGCGCGTCGCGCCGATGGATGCGGCCGCGCAGCCCGCGTTCGATGCATGGATGGAGGCGCTGAATCGCCACCTTGAGGGTCGCGCACCGGACCCGGCGCTGCCGCTCGATATCCGCGGCACCGCATTCCAGGTACGCGTATGGACCTATCTGCGCTCGATCCCGTACGGTGAGGTCGTCTCGTACGGCGAAGCCGCCGCCGCGATCGGCGCACCGCGCGCAGTACGCGCACTGGCTTCGGCCTGCGCGCGCAATCCGGTCGCGATCGCCGTGCCCTGTCACCGCGTGATCCGCGGCGACGGCGAACTTGGCGGCTACCGCTGGGGCCTCGCGCGCAAGCGCACGCTGATCGACCTCGAGCGCCGCGTCAATGCACGCGCGAGCGAGCGATAGGGTCAAGGCAGCCGAAGCCGGCGCGGCGCGCATGCGCGCCGCAACCGGCCAACGGACTTTTTCAGCGCCTGTTAACCGGCACGATGGGAATGTTGGTTTTCGTCCCCCTGCGAGCACCCCGATGAAGATCGATGCCCAGCACAGCGCCGACCTGCGCGCGCTCGGTGAACTGATCGCGGGCATCGAAGTCGCGATGCTGACCACGCATGCGGCCGACGGATCGATGGTCAGCCGGCCGTTGCAGACGCTTGCGTTCGATGCGAACGGCGAACTCGTGTTCTTCACCGCCGCCGACAGCCGCAAGCTCGCCGAACTGAACGCCGATCCCGACGTCAACCTCGCCTACGCCGACCCGCGCGGGCACCGCTACGTATCGATCCGCGGACGCGCGCGCCTCGATCGCGACCGCACGACCATCGATGCGCTGTGGTCCGCGACCCAGAGAATCTTCTTCCCGTCCGGGAAGGACGATCCGAACCTCATGGTCCTGCGCGTGCGCGTCCGCGATGCCGCGTACTGGGAGCCCGCGGGCAACTTCGTCGCACGCGCGCTGGATTTCGCGCACGGGATGCTCGGCGACGAACCGGCCGATCTCGGCCGGCATGGCACGTTGTCCGGGACCGCGTAGCCGCGTCCGCGGTCGGCGGTCGGTGGTGGCTCAGCGGTCCGTCGTCGCGCGGACTGAGACGCGGCCGCGCATACTTGCGCGCACCCGATGAAACGCGATACCGACCCTTCGGCTCCACGCCGCCTCGACGCGCCGCAGCGCATCAAGGGACGCGGCGCCGCGTCGAATCCGCACGGTCGCTTCGAAACGCTCGACAAGGTGCGCACGGACGACGGCTGGCACCGCGAGGAGGAATCTGCGCCGCGACCGCCGACCCGGGTCAGCGAGGAGCGCGCGCGTTCGATCATCAGCCGCAACGATTCGCCGGATATCCGCTTCGAACAGTCGATCAATCCGTACCGCGGCTGCGAGCACGGCTGCGTGTACTGTTACGCGCGTCCTTCGCACGGTTACCTGAACCTGTCGGCCGGCCTCGACTTCGAGACCCGGCTGTTCGCGAAGACCAATGCGGCCGAACTGCTGCGCAGCGAACTCGGCAGGAGCGGCTATGTGTGCTCACCGATCAACCTCGGCGCCAACACCGATCCGTATCAGCCGATCGAGAAGCGCTACCGGATCACGCGTGCGCTGCTCGAAGTGCTCGCCGAATACCGGCACCCGTGCACCGTGATCACCAAGAACGCGCTGATCGAACGCGACCTCGACCTGCTCGCGCCGATGGCGCGCGCTGGACTCGTGCATGCGTTCGTGTCGGTGACCTCGCTCGACAACCGCCTCGCAAGCACGCTCGAACCACGCGCGAGCGCACCGCACCGTCGCCTCGAAGCGGTCGCGAACCTCAACGCGGCCGGCGTGCCCTGCGGAGTCATGGTCGCGCCGATCATTCCGATGGTCACCGACCGCTACATCGAACAGATCCTCGAACGCGCGGCCGCCGCGGGCGCGACACGCGCGGGCTATACCGTGCTGCGCCTGCCCTGGGAACTCAAGGATCTGTTCCGCGACTGGCTCACGCTCAACGTGCCCGATCGCGCCGAACACGTGATGAGCCTGATCCGGCAGATGCGCGGCGGCAAGGAAAACGACGCACGCTTTGGCGCGCGCATGCGCGGCGAGGGCGAACTCGCCGAACTGATCCGCCAGCGCTTCCGTCTCGCCTGCCGCAGAAACCGGATCAACGAAGTGCGCGACCTCGCACTCGACTGCAGCCGCTTCGTCCCTCCGCGCGAGCGCACCCCGCAAGGCGATCTGTTCTGACGCGTTGCAGGGCAGACCCTGCACCGCATCCCGACCGCCTCATCCGCAAACCGTGCGGCGGGACGACCGGCGCCGCTTCTGCCGCTTCACCCGGACCGCGCGGCGCGCATCGTGCGGTCTTGCGCGCGGTCTGCACTGTCGATGCCGAGCGCGCGTGCCAGCAGCGTGTCCAGGCTCGCCTTGCCGGGTCCGGCCATGATCAGCCAGAAGAAGATCAGGATGTAAACCACTTCGTCGAGTTCGACCAGGGTGTCGATTCCGCTGACGTTCTTGATCACGACGAACGCGATCGCGACGACCATGTTGACGAGCAGCGCGAACGCGGTCAGACGCGTGAGCAGGCCGAGCATGAGCAGGGCGCCACCGAGGAATTCGGCCCATGCCGACAACGCGGCACTGAAGGCCGGGAACGGGATTCCCCAGTCGACGAAGCGGGCCGCGAATCCGTCGAGGTTGTGCAGCTTGGCCCAGCCGGTCTCGAGCCAGAAGTAGCCGAACACGAGGCGCACCACAAGCGGGCCCAGCCACGCGTAGCGGTTGAGTACGCGTGATGCTGCGCTGCAGAAGCTGGCGACGGATTGACTCACGTGGAAATCTCCGATGATGGGGAAGGCCTGTGGTGCAGGGCACCACCGTCTGCTTGTGCATCCGGATCGAACCCTGCTGCGTAATACAGGTCGAAGGCGACGGGCGCAAACGACGCGGCGGCCCAGTAGACCGCGACCAGGGAGGGTGGCTTTCATCGCCCGTTCATTCTCGATCTAGCCTCGAGGGCGGATCATCCGCCACGGGACGGATGAAAGAACTTCCGCCCACCCCTGTTCCTGTTTCGCGAGACCCGCGCGCCCCGGGTCGAGTGCGATCTTCCTGATCGGGCGCAAGTCCCCTACTTTCATTAATCACCACGGAGTCCGACATGGAAATGAATGTTTCGAAGCTGACCGGTATCGCGCTCGCCACGGCCGTCGCGGGCCTCTTCACGGTCGCCAGCGTGCCGGCGTTCGCCGGCTCGGGACACGAGGGCAAGATGGAATGCCAGCATTCCTCGTCCTGCAAGGGTCAGGGTGCGTGCAAGACCGCGCAGAATGCGTGCAAGGGCCAGAACGCGTGCAAGGGTCAGGGCATGACGATGCAGGACAGCAAGGCCGCCTGCACTGCGGCACAGGAAGCTGCGAAGAAGGCCGAGTAACCGGTCGCTGTATTTCCGCGACCCGTCCCGATCGGGCCGGGTCGCGGTTGCCGGCTGCGCGCACATGAACACGACCGCCGATCCTCGCTACCCGGCGCTGGGCTATGGGCTAGGTCTGCGCGTCAACCACTATCAGGAGATTCTAGCCGGCGATCCGCCGATCGACTGGTTCGAGGTGCTGTCGGAAAACTACATGGTGCCCGGTGGCCGCCCGCTGGAATTCCTCGCGCGCTTTCGCGAACGCTATCCCCTGGTCCTGCATGGCGTGTCGATGTCGATCGGCAGCAGCGACCCGCTCGACCGCGACTATCTCGCGCGCCTCAGGCAGCTTGCCGCGTCGGTGGAACCGGCCTGGATCTCCGATCATCTGTGCTGGACCGGCGTGGATGGCACCAACCTGCATGATCTGATGCCGCTGCCATACACCGAAGAGGCGCTCGAGCATGTCGCCGGCCGCGTGCGCGAAGTGCAGGACGTGCTGGGTCGCCGCATCCTGCTCGAGAACGTATCGAGCTACGCCGCATTCCACGACTCGCAGCTGTCCGAATCGGAGTTCCTGGCCGAGATCGCACGCCGCGCCGACTGCCTGATCCTGCTCGACATCAACAACATCCACGTCAGCAGCCGCAACCACGATTTCGATGCGCGCGCGTACATCGAGGACATTCCGGTCGAGCGCGTGCAGCAGTTTCATCTTGCCGGCCACGAAAACCAGGGCGGCCTGATCATCGATACCCACGATGCGCCGATCGTCGACCCGGTCTGGGAGCTGTACGCCGACGCGCTGCGTCGGTTCGGTCCGGTCACGACGATGATCGAACGCGACGACCACATCCCGCCGCTCGCCGATCTGCTGGCCGAACTGGCGCACGCGCGTTCGATCGCGGCGCCGATCCTCAGGGCCGCCGCGTGAGCACGCTGGCCGAGCTGCAGCGCGGCATGCAGTCCAGTCTGCTGCAGGGTATCGCTCGCGGCGACGTCATCGAGCGCATCGTCGCGAGTCCTGGCGCGGACGCCAACGCGCGTCTGGGCGTCTATCTGCAGGCCTACCGCGCACGGCTGCTCGAGGTGCTCGGCAACGACTACCCCGGATTGCGCAAGCTCGCGGGTGCCGACGCATTCGAACATCTTGCGCTCGCCTACATCGACGCGAACCCCTCGACACACTACAACGTGCGCTGGTACGGCGGCGCGCTCGCGGGTTTCCTGCGCGAAGCGCCGGACGCGTCGGCGCAGCCCGCGTTCGCGGCGATGGCCGAACTGGAATGGGCGATGGGGCTCGCCTTCGACGCCGCGATGGACCGCACCGTCGATGCGGCTGCGATGGCCGCGGTCGCGCCCGCGCACTGGCCCGGGATGGGGCTGCGCCCGCACCCCTCGCTGCAGCGCGTCGCGTTCGCATGGAACGTGCCCGACATCCGCCGTGCGGTCGACCACGACACGGTGCCGCCTGCGCTCTGCGCGTGGCAGCCCGCGCAGCCGTGGATGGTCTGGCGCCGCCAATCGGGCGTGCGCTACCGGCGCCTCGAGGACGACGAGGCGGCCGCGTTCGCGGCAATCGCCGACGGCGCTTCGTTCGCACAGGTCTGCGAGTTGCTGTGCGCGTTCCATCCGGTCGACGCGGTGGCCGCACGTGCGGCGAGTCTTTTCCGCGGCTGGATCGAGGATCAGTGGATCGCGGAACTGATTCCCGGCGGCGCCGGCTGAGCGCGCGCGGGTCCGCGCAACCGGTGCGGTCAGGCCGAGATCGCGAGCCGTTCGCTGCGATAGACCCGTGCGGTGACCAGGTACACGAGCACAGCCGCGAGCGCGGTACACGCGAAGCACAGCGCAAACTGGGCCGGCGCGACCGCGTCGCCGCGCAGCAGCCGCGTGATCGCGACCTGCTGCCCCATCAGCGGCACCGCGTACATCCAGGTCCGGGGCTGCAATGGAAAAACCGACAGCAGCAACGTCGGGATCACCGGTACGAACATCAGCAGCGACAGGTAGGTCTGCGCTTCCCGATAACTCTTCGCGAACGCGGCCGCGAGCGTCTGCAGCGTCGCGAGCACCGCGACCAGCGGCAGCATCACCACGAGGGTCAGCAGCGCGAAACGCGGGCCGATCTCGAGATGCATGCCGAGCTTTTCGGTCGGCAGGAACTGGCCCGCGATCGAGAACGCGACGATGCTCAACAGCAGTGTGGTCAGCGCAAAGACGCATGTTGCGCCGAGCTTGCCGAGCAGGATGCGCCCGCGCGCGACCGGATTGGCGAACAGTGGTTCCAGCGACTGGCGCTCACGCTCGCCCGCGGTGGTGTCGATCGCGAGCGCCATGCCGCCGACGAACACGCCGAGGATGAAGAAGTACGGCAGCATGCCGAACAAGGTTCCGCTGCGCGACTGCGCGGTCGACTGATCGCGATCGGCAACCACGAGCGGGCGCAGCAAGGTCGGTGCCACCCCACGTGCGACCAGGCGCAGCGCGCCGGTCTGCTGCGCGTATGACTGCAGCAGTGCGCGCAGGCGCGCGACCGACCCCTGCGCGTCGCGCTGCGATTGGTCGTAGATCAGCTCGACCTGGACCGGTTCGCCCTTGTTCCAGGCTTTCGCGTAGGCGGCCGGAATGCGCAGAACCAGATCCGCCTCGCTCTCGCGCACCGCGCGCTCGGGATCGGCCGGCGCGTCGACGATCTCGGCGCCTTGCCGTTTCAGTGCGTCAATCAGGTTCGGCGCATGCGCGGCGCCGGCCACCGGCACGCGCAGCGGCTGCTCTGCCTTGTCGATCTGGCGGCTGACCGCGGCATTGATCACGAGCACGAACACGAGCGGTGCGAACAGCGGACCGGTCAGCAGCGTATTGAGAACGGTGCGGCGGTCGCGCAGGTTCTCGCGGATCTCCTTGAGAAACACGATCAGCGACGCATTCATGCCGCGCGCCCCGGCCGCGGGAATGCGATTGTGCGCGCGCTCGCTGGCCTGCTCCCGGAAACCACGCGTGCACCGCTCATGCCGCGAGTCCCTCGCTGGAGCCGATGATGCGCACGAACGCCTCTTCGAGACTGTCCGCGCCGGTTCGCGCGCGCAACTCGTCCGGCGCGGCATCGGCGACGACGCGACCCCGCGCGATCACGACGATGCGATCGCAGAGCGCGCCGACCTCCTGCATGATGTGGCTCGAGAACAGCACGCAGCGGCCCTCGTCCCTGAGCTTGCGCATGAACGCGCGCATCGCGCGGGTCGCCATCACATCGAGGCCGTTGGTCGGTTCGTCGAGGATCACGTTGCGCGGATCGTGGACCAGCGCGCGCGCGATCGCGGTCTTCACGCGCTGCCCCTGGGAGAAGCCCTCGGTGCGGCGCGCGGCGATGTCGGCCATCTCGAGCGCGGCAATCAGCGTATCGATGCGCTGCCGCCGCGTCGCCGCGTCGAGGCCCTGCAGGCGCGCGAAATACTCGATGTTCTCGCGTGCGCTCAGGCGCTTGTAGAGCCCTCGTGCATCGGGCAGCACGCCGAGACGCCGGCGCACCGCGATCGGATCCGCGGCCGCGTCGATACCATCGACACGCACGCTGCCGCCGTCGGGCTTCATCAGCGTGTAGAGCATGCGCAGGGTCGTGGTCTTGCCCGCCCCGTTGGGACCGAGCAGACCGGTGATGTGGCCGTCGGCCGCGCTGAACGAGATGCCGTCGACGGCCTTGACCGCCCCGAACGCCTTGCGCAGGTCGCTGACCTCGATCATCGCGCGGTAGCCATGGAAGGCCGGTCCGCCACAACCTGCCGCGGTTGCGGCCGCGCGACGCGCCATCCCCTGCGCGCGGTGCCGCGGGCAGCACACGGATCGAGCGTCGTCGTGTTCACGGTGCGGCCCCATTGAAATCGATGAACGCGGGGATTGCCGCGAAGTCGGCGATGCAGCCCGCATCGAGGTTCGCGGTGGCGAGGGTCCCGACAAAGTCGGCGACGAGCTTCGGAAAGCAACCGCGGCCCATGACCGCATGGCCCTGCCCCTTGGCCACGAGCACGCGCGCGTTGGCAAGGTGACTCGCGATCTGGCGTGCGTAGCGCGGCGGCGTGACCGGGTCGTACTCGCCGGCCAGCAGCAGCACCGGCGTCGCGCCGGTCGCCGGCTCGTTGAAGCCGGGCGGGCGCGTCGCATGCGGCCAGATCGCGCATTGCGCCTGCAGCGCCTGCACGAGGTCGTTGCCGAGCAGCGATTCGGCATCGGCCGCGCGAGGCTCGAGGCGATCGGCGTCCTCGGCACACAGCACCGAGAGCTGCAGCGCGTTGTCGGCGAGTCCCTCGAGTTCACCGCCCAGCAACGCGACCTGGCTGATCAGCGGTACCGCATCGCCGTGCAGCGCCTGTGCGATCGACAGCGGCAGCAACGCCGCGGTTTCGGGCGTGTAGGCGTACATGCGCGCGAGCATTGCGAGTGCATAGCGGTCCACACGCGCACTCTTGCGCGTGTTGTCGACCGGATCACGATAGGCGATCTGCTGCGGCGCGGCCTGCAGCCGCTCGGCGAGGCGATGCAGGCTGACCCAGGGATCGCCGAACGCGGCCGCGCAGGAAGGCGTGCGCGTGCACTGCGCGAACTGCGCGCGCAGCGACGCGTCGAGGTTGCTCGCGAATTCCGAACCCACCGCCTGCGTGTTCGGCACCGCGCTGTCGAGCACGACGCTGCGCACCGCGCCCGGGTAGCGACGCAGATACTGCTGGGCGACGCGCGTTCCGTAGGAAACGCCGACCAGGTCGAGCGGCGGTGATCCGAGCGCCTGCCGGACCGCTTCGAGATCGCGCAGACTCATGCTAGTGGTGTAGTAGCGCGGGTCGGCATGCGCACGGACTTCGGCGAGGCAGTCGCCGGTGCGCTCGCGGATGCGCCGGAGATCGAACGACTGGTCGAGCGGGTCGTCCTCGAGCGCGCAGGCGAGCTTGTTCGAGCCGCCGGTGCCGCGCTGGTCGAGCAGCAGCACGTGACGATGCCGAAGCAGCGGGGCGAACGCGGCCGCGACGCGTGGCCAGCTGTCGATCGCCGACTGACCCGGTCCGCCCGCGAGCAGCACGACGAGATCGCCAGCGGCCAGTTCCGCATCGCTCGGAATCAACGCGAGGCGCAGGTCGATGCGCCTGCCCGGTGCCGGTGCGTCCCAGTTCTCCGGCACCTGGAACGGCGCGCAGAACGCGGCCGTGGTCGCGGCCGAGCGCGGCTGCGGCAGTTCGCAGCGCCGGAAGCGCAGGCTGCCCCAGGTGAACCCGTCGGTAGTCGCGCGGATCGCGACCGGCGCGGGCGCGACGTGTGCGTGGTCGCCGCTGCGCAGGGCCAGGTACGCCGCAAGGCCGAGCAAGAGCGACGCGAGCAGCGCCCTGGCCACGCGCCGGGTCATCGCCTGCGGCCGCTGACCGGCACGAAGATCGCCTCGATCGGAGCGCCGAACAGCCGCGCGATGCGGAACGCAAGCGGCAGACCCGGAAGGTGCTTTCCGCTCTCGATCGCGTTCACGGTCTGGCGTGAAACGTCCAGCCGCGCCGCGAGGTCGGCCTGCGACCAGCCGTGGCCGCCACGCAGCTGGCGCACGTGGTTCTTCACCGGCCCGTTACTCCGCTGGCGACGCGCGAGCACACGTCGCCGCGACGCAAGCGAATACACCGGACATCGCGCTCCCCTGTAAAGCCTTCTTGACACGACGATACGCTGCGAGCCCGCGTGCGTCCAGATCGAACGATGCGCGGCACGCGCGCGCGGCGACGCCACTGCGCTTTCGCGCGGTTTGGCAAGCCCGCGCACGCTCGCGTTTCGCCTACTGCGTCACAAATCGACAGCCTTCGTATGAAAAACCGCATGCAGGCGTCGTCTTGCCGGTTGGCACGCCGCTTGCTCATACGTCTCGCCTGCGCTTGTCGACGACGCCTCGGCTTCGATTTCGCCTGATGCGGGTACTCCGTCCACATGGACACTTGCACAAGGGTACTGACGCAATGAAGACCATCACTCGCGGCGCGCTCGCGCTCGCCATCCTCGGCCTGTTCGCTACTGCCGCGCATGCCGAATCGAACTTCCAGACCGGCGCCGGCGCGCTCAACGCGACCGCCCGCCTCGACTTCCAGATCACGATCCCGAAGATCCTCTACATCCGCGTCGGCACCGGCACGGACATGGCCAGCAATACGACCGTCGACCTGATCAGCTTCGCGGTCCCGGCCGCGAGCATTGGCAACGGCACCGCAGTCAACGCGAGCGCCGGAAGCGGCGACCTCGGCAACGGCACGGTGACCGCGCGCGTGATCGGCAACAACGGCGCGATCACGTTCAGCTCGACCACCACCGGCCCGCTCAGCAACGGCAGCGGCGACACGATTTCCTATGCGCAGATCGCGACCGCGGTCGCCGCCAACACCTCGGCGACCCCTCTGCCCGCGCCCGCGCTGGCCGACGGCGCAACCACGTCGACGACCCTGACGCCGAACATCGGTACCAAGGTCACCAACCTCGACGCGAAGTGGACCTATACGTACAAGAACCAGGCGGTGGTCCCGCCGGGCACGTACGGCGGCGTCAATACCAACGCTGGCCGCGTTACCTACACGGCAGCGATGCCCTGATCGGCGCGTCACGGCGACAGGCTGCGCCGGCGTGGGCCGGTGCAGCACGTCGCAGCAGGCAGGCGGCAACGCGCGTTATCGTTGCCGCACGCGATTTCCGCCGCACTCGAAAGGCACGAACCGTGAAGCGCTCGCCCAGACGAAACCCCGTACCCGCCGCTGCGCCCGCACGAAGTTGCACGCGCAGCATCGTGGCGCTGTGCCTGCTGCTCGCCGCGCCCGCGGCGCAGGCGTGGATCCTGACCATGACGCCCGGTGCACGCACGATCTATCTGCAGGTCGGCAACGGTTCGTACACGGGCGGCAACTACAACCAGGGTGGCACCCCGGCCAACAACGCGACGATCAACCTGGTCTCGGTCAGCGTCGCGCCGGCCGCGCTCGGCAACGGCGTCGCCCAGGGCATGACCAGCAACAGCACGGCCGCCAACAGCTTCTACGACGGCTACGCGGTGTGCAATCCGCCCAACCAGGTCTATGTCGGCGGCTGGGCGCGCCCCGGCAGCGGCAATGGCGCAGCGGTACTCACCGTATCGACGCCGACCAATCTCACCGCGAGCGGCGGAACGACGATTCCGTTCTCGCAGATCTACTGGACCAGCACCGCGAACGGCAACACCAATCCGGACATCGCCGCAGGCACGTTCGGCGGCACGGTCACGCTCGCGACGATCGCCGCGAACACCTGGGTCGAGGATTGCCTCACGTTCTCGTACAAGAACACGAACCTGGTTGCCGCGGGCGTCTACACCGGCCGCGCGACCTACACGCTGAGTCTGCCATGACCCTCACGCGCGCCTGCCTTCTCGCATCCCTGCTGCTCGCGGCATCCCTCGCGAGTGCGGCGACCTTTCGCGTCGACGATTCGGCGAGCCTGCCGGGGCAGGCGCAGACAAAGATGCGCTGGCGCACCACGGGACCGAGCCGCAGCGGCGGCGACATCGTCGATGGCGCGGCAACCGTCACCCTGCGCCTGGACACGTCGCGCTGGGTCAACCGCAGCGCGCGCATCTATATGGTGCTGCCGCCGCAGCCGAGCGCGCCGGTCAGCGTCGACTGGACCACGCAGGGACGCATGCTGGCGGGGTCGCTCGTGTCGGGCGATCGCGGACTCGTCTATGCAGGCGTGATCAGCCAGCCGATGCTCGAGGACACGATCCAGGTGCGCGTACACACCGATGGCCGCCGCCTCGCCGCCGCGCAGCGCCTCGAGTTCCATTTCGAGATCGACGTGGAGTAATCGATGAACCTGCCTCGCAACGCCTGCTTCCTGTTCGCCCTCGCCGTGTCTTCGCTGTTCGCGGCACCGCTGCACGCGGGCGATTTCGCGGCGATCGCGTCGCCGCCGCGCTTCGAGCTCGAGGGCAAGGCCGGAACGCCGCTACGCGCGGTCGTCGAAATCACCAACGCGGCGGCGACGTCGGGGAAATATTCGGTACGAACCGCGGACTGGACCCTGGACGCGAACGCCGGCGTCGCGATCTCCGATGCGCTGCTGCCCGGCAGCTGCCGGCCATGGGTCGCCATCGAGCGCCGCCAGATCGAAGTGCCGTCGCGCGGAAAATACCGCTTCCGCTTCGAGATCGATCCGCCGGCCGATGCGCCGCGCCAGGAATGCCGTTTCGCGCTGCTCGTCGAAGGCGAGGAACAGATCGCGAAGACGCCTTCCGGCGTCGACTTTCCGATCAGCGCGCGCCTCGCCGTGATCGTCTATGTCGGGATCGGCGATCCGACCCCGCGCATCGAAGTCGTCGGCAGCCGCGTCGCCGAGATCCGCGGCGTCGCCACCGCGGTCGTGCAGGTGCACAACGCCGGCGACGCGCACACGCGTCTCGGCGGCTTCCTGTCCGGAACCGATGCGAGCGGCAAGCATCTCGACTTCGCACCGAACGCGCTGCCGATCCTGCCCGGTGAAACCCGCGACATCGCGCTCGTGGTCGATCACGAAGGCGACGCACCGGCACCGCAACCGGTGTGGCCGGTGTCGATCAGCGGCAAGCTCGAGTGGGCTGACCAGACCACTCCGTTCGAGCACCGCTTCGAGCCGTGAAACGGTCCACGCTCGCGATCGGCGCCTGCATCGCGGGCCTGGGCATGGCTCGCGCGCTCCTGGCGCAGACCACACCGCCAGTTCCGAACGATGCAGCGGGCGATGCCGATGCTTCCGCGTATGTCGATCGCCTCATCGATGGCGGCGCGCTCGCGCCGCTGATCGTCGCCGACGACGGCGCCGAGGACGACGCGAGCGGCCTGCCGCGCGCGTTCCGCATCGAGGCGATCGCGAGCGTGGCCAGCGGCGACGGTCCGTTCCAGCGCGAGAACGGCCTCGCGTTCGGCGCCCAGCTCGATACCATGAACTTCGGCGCGCTGTCGATCGACGGCGTGCTGCGCAACGAACCGGGCGGCGGCGCGATCTCGATCATCCAGCGCGGCATGCCGTTCGATGGCGGCTGGTTCGCGAACAATGGCGTCGGCACGCTGTATACGCCGTCGATCGATCTCGCGCGCAGCCAGTACCGCTTCTACCTGCCGACATTCCCGATCGCCGGAGCGACCAGCGAATGGATCCGCGACGGCCAGCTGCAACTGCAGGCCGCGGCGGGCGAACCCGGCATCTTCGATGGCCTGCGCATGAACGGCTTCGACGGTCTCGGCGGCTCGCTGGTCAGCGCCGGGGCGCAATGGAACCTGTCCTCGCAGTGGCAGGCCGGCGTCCAGGCGGTCGACGCGAACGCGGTCGATGCGGTCACGCGCTTCGACGGCGCGACCGCAACCGGCGGCCCGGTCAGCGCGCAGTCGTTCTACGCGACCGCGGCCTGGCAGGGCGACGCGACGCGCCTGCAGGCGAACCTGCTGCAGAGCGACATCGACACCGGCGCCGGCGCGGCGACCGGCGCGTGGCTCGACGGGGTCACCCGCGACGGCCGCATCACCCATCATTACGGCGTGTTCCGTTTCGATCCCGGCTTGAGCTGGGGTTACAGCCCGGTCAGCAGCGATCTCGAAGGCGCCTATTACCGCGGCAGCTACCAGAGCCGGCGCTGGCTGTTCGATGGCGGCATCGACAGCGTGCAGTCGATTTCGGGCAACGGCATCGCCGGGCGCCTGTATACCGGCAGTGCGCGCTACCAGATCAGTCGCGATCTCGGCGTCGGCGCGAGCCTGACCTGGCGCGACGCCACGACCGATGCGCGCAGTGGCTACCTGTTCGCCGAGAAACTCAATGCGCTGGGTGCGGGTCGCGTGCAACTCGATTCCAGTGCCGGCGATAACGACCGCTACGACCGCCTGAGCGTGAGCCAGACCTGGAACACCCCGGTCGGCATGCGCCTGACCACGACCGCGTTCGCGGGACGCGAGACCATCGACGGCACGCGCCGCACGCATGCGGGCGGCTCGCTCGCGGGCGGCGGCGATCTGTTCGGCAACTTTTCCTGGGACGGCAGTCTCAGCATCGACCATACGGGCAGCGCGAATTCGGTGGGCGCCAATATCGGCGCCACCGCGCAACTCGGCCGGCACTGGTCGCTCGCAGCCACCTACTTCGACAACCGCAACGAGAATCCGGATCTGTTCGCGACCTCGCTGATCCCGCCGCCAGAGTCGACCGTGCAGCGCAATCGTGCGGTGTTCCTGACACTTCGCTACGAAGTCCGCGCGGGAACCGCGAGCGCGCCGATCGGCGGCGCGCGCGGCGCTCCCGCGGGCGCGATCGCCGGCCGTCTGTTCCTCGACGCCAACGACAACGGCGTGCAGGATGCGGACGAAGCGGCCGCGGCGAATGTCACCGTGCTCCTCGACGGCCGCTACTCGACGCGCACCGATCCGCGCGGGCGCTTCGAATTCGCACCGGTCGCAGCCGGCGAGCACGTCGTCCAGATCATCGCCGACAACCTGCCGCTGCCGTGGTCGGTCGACCGCGACGGACGCCGCGCGATCAGCGTGCGCACCCGCGAAACCACGACGGTCGTGATCGCGGCGACACGCCTGCGCTGAACCTCGGGGCGGGTGCATCCCGCGCGCGGTCAGCGCGAGGACACGTACTTCTCGCGCCGCACATGCGGTACCGCGAGGCCGGCTTCCTTGAGCATCGCGAACGTCTCGTCGACCATGTCGGGATTGCCGCACAGGTAGGCGATGTCGGTATCCGCATTCGGACCGAGCTCGCCGAGCGCGACCTGGGCACGGCCGTTGCGGTCGTTCGCGCGCGGTACCGCGCGCGGCACGCGGCTGAAGCACGGATGGAATGTGAAGCCGGGTTGTTCGCGCGCGAACGCCTCGAACTCTTCGCCGTAGAGCAGTTCCGATTCGTTGCGTGCGCCATACACGAGCGCGAAACGGCAGCCGCGTTCGGCGATCAGCCGGCGCATGCGCGGCAGCATCGCGCGGTACGGCGTGACCCCGGTGCCGGTCGCGACCAGCAGGTACCGCTGATTGGTGTCCGCATCCATCAGGCAGAAGCGCCCGTAGGGCCCGCTCGCCTCGACCGTGTCGCCCTCGTCGAGTTTCGACAGCAGCTCGGTGGCGGCGCCGCCGTCGACATAGGACACCGCGATCTCGATGCGCTGCACGGGTCCGCTGCCGTCGCCGACCGTCGCGACCGAATAGCTGCGCCGGGTCGGCTTGCCGTCCGCATAGTGGAAATGGATCTGGATGAACTGACCGGGCACGAACGCGAACGGCTGGCCGTCGGCGCGTTCGAACGCAAGGTGACGCACGGCGGGGGCGAGCATGTGGCTCGCTACGAGCCGGAGGCTGAAGTGTTCCATCGATGCTCGGGACCTGTCGGCAGTTCGTGGCGGATTCGCGCCCCGGCAACGGAGTGCGCGCGCCCGCGGGTCGACACCCCGCGCTGCTGCTCGCGGGCCAGCCGCGCGGCCGGCCCGCTATAATAACAGGCTGCCGCAGCACGGCTTCCCCACGCAAGTCCCCCGACGCATGACGAATGTCCCCGCGCTCGATGTCCTCGAGCTCAAGAAAACCTACGCAAACGGCGTCGAAGCGCTCAAGGGCGTATCGCTGACCGTGCAACCGGGCGACTTCTTCGCCTTGCTCGGTCCGAACGGCGCCGGCAAGTCGACCCTGATCGGCATCCTCTCGTCACTGGTCAATCCGAGCGGCGGCGATGCGCGCGTATTCGGCGTGTCGATCCGCGAGGCGCGCAACGAAGTCATGCGCATGATCGGCCTGGTGCCGCAGGAACTGAACTTCAACATGTTCGAGAAGCCGTTCGACATCTGCGTGAATCAGGCCGGCTTCTATGGCATCCCGCGCGCGGAGGCGTGTGTGCGCGCGGAAAAATACCTCAAGCAGCTCGTGCTCTGGGACAAGGCGTTCGATCCGGCGCGCGCGATGTCGGGCGGCATGAAGCGCCGCCTGATGATCGCGCGCGCGATGATGAGCGAGCCGCGCCTGCTGATCCTCGACGAGCCGACCGCCGGCGTCGACATCGAGATCCGCCGCTCGATGTGGAAGTTCATCACCGCGATCAACGCAGCGGGCACGACGGTGATCCTGACAACCCACTACCTGGAGGAGGCCGAGCAGCTCTGCCGCACGATCGCGATCATCGATCACGGGCGCATCATCGAGAACACGTCGATGAAGCACCTGCTTACCAAGCTCGACGTCGAGAGCTTCGTGCTCGACCTCACCGAGCCGGTCGACGCGCTGCCCGAGGTTGCCGGCGTGCAGTTCCGTCGCGTCGACGAGGTCACGGTGGAGGCCGAGATGCCGCGCGAACACGACCTCAACTCGCTGTTCGCGGCACTCAGCGCGCGCGGGATCACGGTGCGCTCGATGCGCAACAAGGCAAACCGCCTCGAGGAACTGTTCGTGCGCCTGGTCGAAACCGGCAAGGAGGCCGCATGAATGCGCGCGCCAACCTGGTAGCGCTCGGCACGATCACACGCCGCGAGGTGATGCGCATCCTGCGCATCTGGACCCAGACCCTGCTGCCGTCGGCGATCACGATGACCCTCTACTTCGTGATCTTCGGGCGCATGGTCGGCAGCCGCATCGGCGAGATCGCGCCGGGCATCCAGTACATCGACTACATCGTGCCCGGTCTGATCATGATGGCGGTGATCACCAACAGTTACGGCAACATCTCATCGTCGTTCTTCGGTTCCAAGTTCGGCCGCTATGTCGAGGAGATGCTCGCCTCGCCGATGCCGAGCTGGGTGATCCTGACCGGCTATGTCGCCGGCGCAATGTTGCGCGGCCTGATCGTCGCGGTCATCGTGCTGCTGATCTCGCTGTTCTTCACGCGCATCCATCTGTTCCACCCGTGGGTCACCCTCGCGACCGTGCTGCTGACGTCGGGCGTGTTTTCCCTGGCCGGATTCGTCAACGCGGTATTCGCAAAGAAGTTCGACGACATCGCGCTCGTGCCGACCTTCGTACTGACCCCGCTGACCTACCTCGGCGGGGTGTTCTACTCGGTCAGCCAGTTGCCGACGCCGTGGCGCGAGATCTCGTACGCAAACCCGATCCTGTACATGGTCAACGCGTTCCGCTGGGGCCTGCTCGGCATCAGCGACGTTCCGCTCGGCGTCGCGTTCGCAGTGATGCTCGGGTTCGCGACCGCGCTCGCGACGATCGCCCTGATCCTGCTCGACCGCGGCATCGGGTTGCGCACCTGAGCGAAGCGCCTCGGGTGCCTCGCGCATTTCAACGATGCAGATTCCCGCTACGCGAGCGCACCTGCCGAGCCGGTGCACCGGCGTGCAGAGGGTGGATGATCGAGCGCAGACCGTTCGAGCAACCCGGCGCCGCGGACCGCGGTGGCGCCACTCGAGACGGGTGGACAGCGCGGAGCGTCAGGCCGGGACGGCCTGACCTACGATGGCCGCGTGCGATTGCCAGCGCAGCGTCGGCGCCGCCGACCTGACCTGCGCAATGCCGGGTCGGACCCGGTAGGTCAGGTCGCCCCGACCTGACCCGGACGTCATGCATGACCGCATCCGTCGCCCGTGCCTCAGGCCAGGCCGAAAAAATCGCGTGCGTTGGCGGCTGTCCGTGCCGCGGTCGTCGCGGCGGCTTCGCCGCGCGCAGCGGCCACTGCCGCGCAGATGTGCGCGAGGTACATCGGCTCGTTGCGCCGGTGCGAAGGCTTCGGATGCAGGTCGCGCGGCAGCAGGTACGGCGCATCGGTCTCGATCAGCAGACGATCGGCCGGGATCAGCCTGACCAGCTCGCGCAGGTGACGGCCGCGGCGCTCGTCGCAAATCCAGCCGGTGATGCCGACATGGAAGCCGCGGTCCAGATAGTCGACGAGGTCGGCGCGCTCGCCGGTGAAGCAATGCACGACCGCGGGCCCGAGGCGTCCGCGCAAGCGGTCCATGCACGCGATGAAGTCCGCATGCGCGTCGCGCTGATGCAGAAACAGCGGCTTGCCGCAGTCGACCGCGATCGCAAGCTGGCGCTCGAACGCGTCGACCTGCACCTCGCGCGGCGACAGGTCGCGGAAATAGTCGAGGCCGGTCTCGCCGACCGCCCTGACCTCGGGCGTCGCGACCAGTTCGCGCAGCAGGCGGTCGGTCGCATCGTCGTAATCGAGCGCATGATGCGGATGCACACCCGCGGTCGCATACAGGAATTGCGGGTGCGCGCGCGCGAGCTCGCGCGCGGCACGACTGCCGCCCGCGCTCGCGCCGGTGACGACGATCCGCTCGACACCATGCGCGCGCGCGCGCTCGAGGACCGCCGCAAAGTCGGCGCGGAAAGACTCGTGGCCGAGATTGGCGCCGATGTCGACCAGACCCGCCATTGCAGCGTTCATTGCTCGAATCCTGCGCGTTTCAACGCGCAATTATGCGCAGTCGGTGTACGCTGTGCACCCACACCCGATTCGACCGCGTTGCCGCGGCAAGCGATTCACAGGGAATTCATTGCCGCATGGCCATGCTCGCGCCTGTCCAGACCAAGGGGAAACACCGATGAACGCAAAGCTCCTGACGCTCACCCTGCTGGCCGGCGGCTTTGCGGGGCCGGCTATCGCGGCCAGTGCCGCGCCGATCACCCCCGCCGACGTTGCGGCGCACCAGGCGCGCATGGACGGGGTGCGCGCCAAACTTGCGGCGGCCGCGCTGGCACATCCGATCGACACCCACGGCGGCAAGGCGATGGGAAGCAACACGTTTCCCGGTACTCCGCTCGCGAATCCCTACCGTGCCTATCCGCCGAGCTGCGCGGCATACCCGCTGCCCGACGCGGCGAGCGGCGGCGTGGTCACGACCGCGCGCATGCCGCTCTACTCGCGCGACAGCAACGGCAGCGGAATAAGCCCCGAGACGGTCACGGTCACGATCTGGCGCATCGCGTGCAGCAGCAGCGGCAGCCTCACGCCATACAATGCCGACGGCGGATTCAACGCGATGACCCTGATGCGTATCGATCGCGATCCGGGCAACGACGGCCACACCGACTTCTTCCCGACCTTCCCGAACCTGCAGGTCGCGCAGGGCGGCGTCGGCTTCTCGGGTGTCGCGAGCCTCGCGCGCGCGGCGACCGAACCGAACACGGTCGTGGTCGATGCGCCGTACGACGCACCGATCTATTCAAGCACGACCTACGTGCTCGAGAACTACAACGACGGTCCCGATTTCAACCATCTGTACAGCTATGCGTTCACGCTGCGCATCGATCCGTTCATCAGCGGCGTCGATCCGGTCGATTTCCAGATCGGCGACTACACGCCGACCCCGAGCAGCTATCCGTATGCGTTTGCGCCGCTGCCGTTCGACGGCTATTCCGCCGCACAATGGATCAATACCCAGTACAACGAGGGCCTGCTCCTGCAGATCACCGAGCAGCTGCAGTCGGATGGGTCGACCGTGCGCCAGGTCGTGTTCGACCTGCTGACCGAGGATCTCAACGGCGATCCGCTGTGGCTGGTCGGCAACGCCGCGTTCCCGGTCGGACAGACCACGCTGCCGATCGATCTCGCGTATCTCGGCAACGGCCTGGCGCAGGTGCCGTACGGAACCGCGACGATCGAAGTCAGCGACTGCAACCACCTTGACGTGACCTACGCCGCGAATTCGAATCTGCCCGCGCCGATTCCGACGATCAACGGACTGACCACGTATTTCCGCCTGTTCAATGCGAACGGCATGGTCTGCGAATAGTGCGGGTGTCGGGCCGGCCCGGCCGGCCTGACCTGTCCCCTGCATTTCGGCGCGGTCGGTCTCGACCGCGCCTTTTTTTTTGCGGCGCGCGCCGTGGTCGACGTGACGCGGGCGTCAGGTCGGCATCGGCGACCTGACCTGCCCGGTTCCGACGACCGCTTTTGCGACGACACGGTTCGCGACGTTCGCAGGTCAGGTCGCCCCCGACCTGACGCTCACGGTGACACTCACGCTCACTCCGACGCCGGCTCCATCACACCGCATCCGCGGTGCGCGTCCGCGCGGGCACCACCCCTACAATGCCCGCGCATGCACGCCGTCACCCTGCCCATCCACGCGATCCTCGCGGAAATTCTGGCCGCGCTCGCGAGCGCGCCGCGGCTCGTACTCGAAGCGCCGCCCGGCGCGGGCAAGACCACGCGCGTGCCGCCAGCGCTGCTCGACGCCGCGTGGCTCGACGGACGCAGGATCCTGCTGCTCGAGCCACGCCGCATCGCGGCGCGTGCCGCTGCCGGATTCATGGCCGCACAACGCGGCGAAGCGGTCGGCGAAACCGTGGGTTACCGCATCCGTTTCGAAACCAGGGTATCGGCGGCGACGCGCATCGAGGTGGTCACCGAGGGCATCCTGACCCGGATGATCCAGGACGATCCCGAGCTGCCCGGGGTCGGCGCGATCCTGTTCGACGAGTTTCACGAACGCCACCTGCACGGCGATCTCGGCGCCGCGCTCGCGCTCGATGTGCAGGCGAATCTGCGCGCGGACCTGCGCCTCGTCGTGATGTCGGCGACGCTCGACGGCGAGCGCGTCGCGCGCTGGTTCGACGCGCCGCGCCTGAGCAGCGCCGGGCGCAGTTTCCCGGTCCGGATCGCGCATCCGCCCGCGCGTGCCGACGAGGCGTGGCCCGCAGGCGGCTGGCCGTTTCATCTGCGCCGCGCGGTCGCAGACGCGCTAGCGGAGAATACGGGCGACGTGCTCGTGTTTCTGCCCGGCAAGCGCGAGATCGAACGTGCACGTGCGACGCTGCAGGACCTCGCCGGATTCGCGAGCAGCGCTGGCAACCGCGACGCGAGCGGTCCGGCCGCGCCGGATCGCACCTCGCCGCCGGAGCCGCTGTCGCGACCGCCGCATTCGGCGCAAGCCGCGGACCGCATCGAACTCGTGCCGCTGCACGGCGAATTGTCGCTCGCCGCGCAGCAGGCCGCGCTCGCGGCCGCGGCGCCCGGCACGCGCCGTGTCGTACTCGCGACCAATGTCGCCGAATCGAGCCTGACCCTGCCCGGCGTGCGCGCGGTCGTCGATCTCGGTCTCGCGCGCGAGCCGCGTTTCGATCCCAACTCGGGCTTCAGCCGGCTCGATACGGTCGCGATCGCGCAGGACTCGGCCGACCAGCGCGCGGGGCGCGCCGGCCGGCTCGGACCCGGAACCTGCTACCGATTGTGGCCGCAGAGCCGGCGCCTCGACAGCGAACGCACGCCCGAGATCGCGCAGGGCGAACTCGCGCAGCTCGCGCTCGAACTTGCTGCCTGGGGCTCGGCTGCGCTGCGCTGGCTCGACGCGCCGCCGCCCGGCGCGCTGGCCCAGGCGCGCGGCCTGCTGGCTGCGCTCGGCGCACTCGACGCGGACGCGCGCATAACCGCGGTAGGCCGACAGATGCTCGACCTCGGCGCGCACCCGCGGCTCGCGGCCGCGGTGCTGTGCGCGCCGTCCGCAGCGCGTGCACTCGCATGCGATCTCGCGGCATTGGTCGAGGCGCGCAACCCGCTGCGCGGCGACGCGGCACGCAACGACGATTTCCGCGCGCGTGTCGCCGCGCTGCAGGCCTGGCGCGCGCGTACGCGCGGCAGCGCGCGCGAGCCTGCCGCGCATGCAGGCGCGCTCGCGGCGATCGCGCAGGCCGCGGACGCGTGGCGGCGGCGCGTCCGCGATCAAGGCGGAAGCCGAAACGCCCGCGGCGTGGCCGGGTTCGTGCATTCGAGCGCAGGCCCGGGTGGAAATGGTGGCGGGCGCGCCGCCGCTGCGATCGCAGCCGAAGCGGGTTCCGGGCGCCGTCGAACCGCAGCCGTTGCAGGTCAGGCCACGGTTGCCGGCGATCTGCTGATCCATGCGTTTCCGGATCGCATCGCGCGCCAGGACCCGGCCAATCCGCGCCGCTACCAGCTCGCCAACGGGCGCGGTGCGCGCCTGCTCGACGAGAGCGCGCTCTACGGCGAGCCGTGGCTCGTGGTCCTCGATCTGCGCTTCGACTCGCGTGACAGCCTGATCCTCGCCGCGGCACCGTTCGATCCGGATCGGCTCGAGCAGGATTTTCCGCAGCGCTTCACTGACGCGCGCAACGTGTGCTGGAACCGCGAGTCGCGGCGTGTCGACGCGTTCGAGGAGCGACGCTTCGACGCGATCGTGCTCGAGCGCCGCGCGGTCGCGGCGCGCCCCGCGGAAGCGGTGCCCGCGCTGCTTGCCGCGGTGCGCGATCTCGGTCTCGAGGTGCTGCCGTGGAGCGACCGCGCGCGCGACCTGCGCATGCGCGTGGCTGCGTTGCGCGGCTGGTGCCCCGAGCTCGGTCTGCCGGATTTTTCCGATGCGGCGCTGCTCGACTCGCTCGAGGACTGGCTGGCGCCGGTGCTCGCCGACAAGCGCCGCCTCGACGCGCTGCAGGCGACCGAATTGACCGATGCGCTTGCGGCGCGGCTCGATTACGCGATGCGGCGCGCCCTCGATGAGCAGGCACCGGCCGCAATCCGCGTGCCGAGCGGACTCGAGCGGCGTATCGCCTATGCAGTCGATGCACCGCCGGTGCTCGCGGTCAAGTTGCAGGAACTGTTCGGCCTTGCCGACACGCCACGCATCGCCAACGGTCGCGTCGCGCTGACCCTGCATCTGCTGTCGCCCGCAGGCAAGCCGATACAGGTCACCCAGGATCTGCGCAGTTTCTGGCAACGCACGTATCCTGACGTGCGCAAGGAACTCAAGGGCCGCTACCCGAAACATCCATGGCCCGAGGATCCGTGGACCGCGACGCCGACGCATCGCGCCAGGCCACGGCGCTGATGCGCGCGCGAAAGCGATGCGTCGACTCATGGCTGCCACGAGGACATGCGCGCGCACCGTGCTGCGCGCGGGTCCCGGCACGCCCGAAGCGCTCCATGAGCACGCGCGTTGCGGGATTGCCGCGGTGCGCGAGACCGCGCGCTCGACCTGACCGGAACCAACCGTCGTGCAACCTGTCGGAGTCAGAATGCATCTGATTCCATTTCCGCCAGCGAGACGCCCATGAGCAACCCGCAACGCGTACTTCCCTGGATGGCCGCATTCCTGTTAGCGGTCGGCGCACTCGGCGCGCTGCTCGCAACGCGTCTCGGAGCGATCTTCGCCGCGAATCCATTCTTCAACGGCGTGATCCTGCTCGTGCTCGCGGCCGGCATCGTGGTCAATCTGCGCCAGGTTTTCGTGCTCTCGCGCGAGGTGGCCTGGATCGAGGCGTTCCGGCGCTCGAATCCGCAACACAAACCCGCGGGCCGCCCGCGCCTGCTCGCGCCGATGGCGCGCATGCTCGACGGCCGCGAACGCGGCCGCGCCGCGCTGTCGGCGCCGTCGATGCGCACGATCCTCGACAGCGTGCAGTTGCGTCTCGAGGAATCGCGCGACCTGTCGCGCTACCTGATCGGTCTCGCGATCTTTCTCGGCCTGCTCGGCACGTTCTGGGGCCTCTTGGTCACGATCCGCTCGGTCGCCGACATCATCGGCACACTGAATGTCGGCAACGACGCGGTCTCGATGTTCGGCGCGCTCAAGGCGAACCTCAAGGAGCCGCTCGGCGGCATGTCAACGAGTTTTTCCACCTCGCTGTTCGGTCTCGCCAGTTCCCTCGTGATCGGTTTCCTCGACCTGCAGGCCGGGCACGCGCAGAACCGCTTCCACAGCGAGCTCGAGGAATGGCTGTCCGGGATGACGCGGCTGTCCTCGGGCGCGGCGCTCGAAGCCGATGCTTCGGTGCCGGCCTACGTGCAGGCGCTGCTCGAGCAGACCGCGGATGGTCTCGACCGCATGCAGCGCGCGATCGTCGAGAACGAACGCGAGCGCCATGGCACCAACCAGCAGCTCGGCGAACTCGGCGCGCAACTCGGCCGGCTCACCGACCTGCTCGGCCGCGACGCGCGCGAACGCCAGGCCGCGGCCGACGTGCAGGACGAACTCAAAAACGTGTTGCGCCAGCTCGCGAACCAGGATCGACCCGACGCGCGGTTCTCCGACGAATTGCGTGCCGAACTGCGTCTGCTCTCGCGCACGATCGCGGCCGCACTCGATGCACAACGGCCACGTGCGGCCCCCGCGCCGATGGTCGCCGAGCGCGAGCCGCGCCGGTGAAAGTGAAGGCAGCGAACGCGATGCGGTCGGGTCGGCCGCCCCCTGGCGCGCGGGATTTGTTCCGATGAGCGTGCTGCGCCGCCGCCGCGTGTTCGACATCTGGCCCGGCTTCGTCGATGCGCTGAGCTCGCTGATCATGGTCATGATCTTCGTGCTGCTGCTGTTCGCAATCGGCCAGTTCGTGCTGTCCGACACACTCGCTGGCAAGAACCGCGCGCTCGACACGCTGAACGCGCGGGTCGCGGAGCTGGCCAGAAACCTGTCGCTGAGCGAGGGCCAGAAGCGCAACCTCGACGCCAGGGTCGCCGAACTCACGGCCTCGCTCGGCCAGAGCACGCGCGAGCGTGACAGCGCGCGCGGCGCGCTCGACGCCGCGACCGCCGAGGCCGCGAAGCTCAACGCCGACATCGCCGCGCTGAGCGCACTCAAGCAGCAGCTGGAAACGCAGGTCGCGAGCCTGTCCGCGGCACTCGACACCTCGAAGCAGGATCTGGTCAGGCAGACCGACCTGACTTCGGCCGCCGCGGCCCAGGTCGAACTGCTGAACCGTCAGCTCGCCGCGCTCAACGAGCAGCTCGGCAGGATCCAGGCCGCGCTCGACATCGCGAACAAGCAGGTCGATGCGAAGGACGCGAAGATCGCCGACCTCGGCAGGCAGCTCAACATCGCGCTCGCGAACCGCGTCGGCGAACTCGAGAAGTACCGCTCCGAGTTCTTCGGCAAGCTGCGCCAGGCGCTCGGCGACCGCAGCGACGTCAAGGTGGTCGGCGACCGTTTCGTCGTGCCGACCGACATCCTGTTCGATTCGGGCTCGGCTGAACTCGGACCCGACGCGCAGCAGCGTCTCGCCGCGCTTGCCCTGACCGTGCGCGAGGTGGCCGCGGAGATCCCGTCGAGCCTCGACTGGGTGCTGCGCATCGACGGCCACACCGACAGGCGGCCGATCCACACCGCGCAGTTTGCGTCGAACTGGGAGCTGTCGACCGCGCGTGCGGTCGCGATCGTCAAGTATCTGGTCGTGCAGGGCATCCCGGCCAACCGCCTGTCCGCGAACGGATTCGGCGAGTTCCAGCCGCTCGACCGCGCCGACACCGCAGAGGCCTGGGCGAAGAACCGGCGCATCGAAATCCAGTTGACCAACCGCTAGCGAGCCCGCTCGCGGCGTCGCATTCAGGCGCCCGGCCCGCGTGCCTGCGTGTCTAGGAGACCCGCAGCGCCTCGACCTGCTTCCAGGTCACGCGCACGAACCAGAGCGTGCCGATGGTGCCCGCAAACAGCAATACCAGCGTGCCGCCGCCGATCGCGACCGATACGAAATTGGGAACGGGCCATGCCTCGTAGCCACGCTCGACGAGCAGGTGCTTGTAATGGAACGCCTGATAGGCCGCGCTCATGAACCTCAGCAGCAGCACGCCCGACGCGAGCAGGTACAGGCCCGACAGCAGGAAGTAGACGAAGCGGTCGAAACGTGCGCCCGCGACGTAGGTCGAAACGATGACGGCGAATGTGAGCGTGATCCAGATCTGCAGGATCGAATCGGTGAGACTCAGCGCCGCATACAGCGTCGTGTAGATGAGTTCCTGCGACATGGCGGCTCGCTTGCGTGCCGAGGGCGGCATGGATGTGGGACGCGCCATACTACAGGCCGCCACCGATGCGGCGGCAAACGGGAAGCATCGCGCGCCCCGGCATCGATTTCCTGCGCGCCTCGCGATGCGCTACGGATGCGCAGTCGCGGGTCGGGCCGGATGCAGGTGGACGGCCGCTATGCGCGGCTGTGCTGACTCGCGACCACCCCGCCGAGGATCAGCGCGCCCGCGAGCAGCATGGTCGGCGTCGGCGCCTCGCCGAGCAGCAACCAGCCCCAGCCGACACCGAACAGCGGCACGAGGTAGGTGCAGGTGGCCGCGCGCGGCGCGCCGACGCGCTGGATCAGGCGGAAGAAGAATGCGTAGGCGATGCCGGTACAGAGTACGCCGAGCAGGCCGGCGCTGATCCAGGAATGTGGCGGCGGCGGCGTTGCGGGCCAGGTCGCGATCGCGAACGGTGCGAGCAGCAGTGCGCCGCAGCCGAGGGTGCCGGCAACCGCGGCGAGCGGCGGCACATCGGCAAGCCAGCGCCGCGTGAAGTTGGACGCGAATCCATAGCTCAGCGAGGCGGCGGTGCCGGCCAGCGCGGCCGCGGCAATGTTCGCGCCGTCGGTCTTGCCCCGGGTCAGCACGACCACGCCGATGAATCCCGCGAGCAGGGCCATTGCACGACGCGTGCCGATGCGTTCGCCGTAGACGACCAGCGCGACCAGCGCGGTGAACAACACGGTCATGCTGTTCGCGATCGCGCCGATGCCGGCCGGTGCGCGTTCCGCGCCCCACGCGAACAGCGAAAACGGAATCGCCGAGTTCAGCGCGCCGATGATCGCGAAGCGACGCCAGTGTGCGGATGTGAGCCGCGACCGCACGCGCCACAGGAACGGTAACAGGATCAGCGCGCCGAGCACGATGCGCACCTCGACCAGTGCGAACGCTCCGAAGTCGACCGCGGCCACGCGCATGAACAGGAACGAGCCGCCCCAGATCGCACCGAGCATGAGCAGCTCGAACGGCGTCCACCAGTCGTGCCGGGTCCATTGCGCGAGCGGCACGGGCGGCGCGGCGAGCACATCGGGTTGCGGCTGGTTCACGGTTGCCCTCCCTGGGGCCCTGCGCGCACGGTCGCGCGGCGCAGGCCTCATCTGGCGCCATTTTCGGGCTTTCCAATGGCGCCACGCTTCGTCGTGCGACGAAGCGTGGCGGGGCCGATCGGGATCGAGCGCTGCGGCCGCTCAGACCCGGCCGCAGCGCAGGTGAAAGTCCCAGCGCACGCTGCGCCGCACGTGTGCACCCCACGCGGCACGCAGTTCGTCTTCGACGATCGCGACCGGGTCGGCGCGGTTTTCGTTCACGTAGCGCTGCGTGGCCGACCACGAACGCAGATACGCGAGGAACCGCGCGACGTCCCACTGCGCGGTCATCGCGAACGCGGGTGCGTCGATCGGCTCGAGCGGGAACGGGATCGTGCGATAGCCCGCGTCGACGAGTGCACGTTCGGCCGGCCAGTACGCGCCGACCAGGTCGACATAGAGCCGGTCCTTGATTGCGTCGATAGCCGGCTCGACCCGGCAGTCCGCATAGGCCCATGCCGCGAACAGGCCACCGGGCTTGAGTACACGCCGCACTTCGGGCCAGAACGCGTCGAAGTCGAACCAGTGCAGCGCCTGGGCGACCGTCACCAGGTCGGCCGCCTGCTCCGCGAGCGAACAGCGTTCGGCCGCTTCGACGCGGTAGTCGATGTTCGCGCGTGGTTCGGCGTTCGCGATCTGGTTCGCGCTCGGATCGCTCGCGAGCACGCGCGCGAAGCGACCCGCGAGCGCGACGCTGGCCTGGCCGTTACCGCAGCCGCAGTCCCACGCAAGGGTCCGATCCGGCGCGCGATCGGCGAGCCAGTCGAACAGCGCGTCCGGATAGGCGGGTCGTGCGTCGCGGTAGCCGCGTGCGTGGCCCGAAAAATGATCCTTGAATGTCATGCGCGGGACTCGCATCGCAGCGGCCGAGAAACCTTACAACATGCGCGCGCGACGCTGCATGCGTGTCGCGCGCACGCCACGGGGTCTCCGCGCACGGATGCGTTGTACCGGCAGACCGGTGCATGGCCCGCGCAGTCGCTCAGCGCTCGACGCGCCGCGATTCGCCCGGGCCGAGCGCCCCGAGCGCATGCGCGCCGACCCGCACACGGATCAGGCGCAGGGTCGGCAGGCCGACCGCGGCGGTCATCCGGCGCACCTGCCGGTTGCGGCCCTCGCGCAGGGTCAGCTCGATCCATGCATCGGGCACGGTCTTGCGAAAGCGCACCGGCGGATCGCGCGGCCACAGCCAGGTCGGCGCGCGATCGAGTACGGCGACGTCGGCGGGCAGGGTCGGGCCGTCGCGCAGCGATACGCCGTTGCGCAGCGCGTCGAGCCGGCTTGCGTTCGGCGTGCCTTCGACCTGCGCGAGATAGGTCTTGGCCACCTTGTGATGCGGATCGGTGAGCCGATGCGCGAGCGCGCCGTCGTCGGTGAGCAGGAGCAGGCCCTCGCTGTCACGGTCGAGCCGTCCGGCCGCATAGACGCCCTGCTCGCGCACGAACTCGGCCAGCGTGCGGCGCGGCGGCACGCCGTGGTCGGTGAACTGGCAAAGCACGCCGTACGGCTTGTTGAGCAGGATCAGCATCGCCGGCGCAGGATCGGCGATACGGGCCTGGGCGGCCCGCATCCAGTCGCGACACCGGGCATTCCTGCGCGGTCGCCGCGGCGTCGCGCCGCGCTTGCCGGGTCAGCAGCCCGCGCGCGGCGTGCGGCAACTCCGCGGATCGCTGCCGTCGCGATCCGGTCAGCCCTTCGCGGGTTCGGGTGCAGGTTCTTCCTGCTGGAAGATCGTGTCGGCCTTGGGCTTGACGAACTTCAGGGTCATGCGATCCGACTCGCCGATCGCGAGGTACTTGTCGCGATCCGTGTCGCCGAGGCGCAGCGTGGGCGGCAGGGTCCACACGCCCTTTTCGTAATCCTTGGTGTCCTTCGGATTGGCATTGATGTCGCTCTGTCCGGCGAGCCGGAACCCGGCATCGGTCGCGAGCTTGATCACGTAGTCCTGCGGCAGATAGCCCGAGTCGCCGATCTTGTCGGCAGGGGCGCTCGCGGAGGCACGATGATCGACGACCCCGAGCACGCCGCCCGGCTTGAGCACGTCGAAGAACGCCTTGAACATCGCCGGCGCATTGCCGCTGCCCGCCCAGTTGTGCACGTTGCGGAAAGTCAGCACGGTATCGGCCGATCCGGGCGCGCCGAGGTTCGGCGTCTTCGGATCCATCTCGATTACCTTGACATCACCGAACGCGGCCGCATCGGCCTTGAGCAGGTCGCGGTACTTGTCGTTGTTCTTCTTTGCGTAGTCGGAGCTGGAGTCGACGAACAGCGCGGCGATGTAGGTTCCCGATCCCTTGAGCAGCGGCGCGAGAATC
Organism: uncultured Gammaproteobacteria bacterium; assembly: GCA_963758365.1. Classification (GTDB taxonomy): domain Bacteria; phylum Pseudomonadota; class Gammaproteobacteria; order Xanthomonadales; family Rhodanobacteraceae; genus Dokdonella_A. Next base: position 3,361,519 of record CAVWVB010000001.1, on the reverse strand, counting down.
TCGGTGTACCAGCCCGCGCCCGGCGTGATCTCGATCAGGGTCTGATCCGGCGTGACGTCGAAGAACTCGAGCGTCTCCTTCGGATGCCGGTACTGGTCACGCGCGCGGTTTTCCGCCGAACGCCACTCGCCGGCGATCGCATCATCGAGCTTGCCTTCGGCGAGCTCCGCGGCGCTGCGTGGCGGGGCCGGCTCGGCCGGTTGATCCACGGCCGCGGGTGCGGCGGACGATTCGCCGGGCGGCGTCTGTTCCGGCGAACCGCAGGCGACCAGGGCAATCGCGAAGGGCAACAGGCATGCGAGCTTGTTCATCGACTTCATCCTCCGGACCGGCGATGGCGCGTGGCGCGCCGTATGGGGCCGGCAGCCTAGCACAGGGCGCGTTGCGCGCCGGTGATCCGGCGGCCGCGTGTCGTTTCCCGTGCCGGTTCGCGTTCTTTCTTGCAGGCCCACACCCGACGGAGACGACGATGCGCCCTCTTGCGATCCTGCTGTTCGCAGCGTTCACCGCGCTGCCAGCGCATGCCACGACATTCACGGTCAACAGCGAGGCCGACGTGCCCGACGACAACACCGGCGATGGCGTGTGCCATGCCGAGATGGGCATCCCGGGAACCTGCACGTTGCGCGCGGCGATCCAGGAAGCCAATGCCCATGCCGGACCCGACACGATCTCGCTGAGCGCCGGTCAGGTCTATACGCTGACGCGCACGGCCCAGGAAGACAACGCGTTCAATGGCGACCTCGATATCAACGACGACGTGACGATCATGTTCTTCGCCACCGGCGAGCGACCGGTGGTCGATGCGAACGGCCAGGAGCGCGCGTTCGAGATACACGGCGGCAACGTTCTGATGTTCAACTTCGACATCACCGGCGGCGACGCGACGATTCCCGGCGATTCGGGAGGCGGTGGTGTCGCGGTCAACTTCGGCGCCGGAATCGTGCAGCTCTCGTTCCTGCGCATCTACGGCAACCGCGCCAACTTCGGCGGCGGCCTCTACAACGACGGCGCGCAGACGACTGTCTCCGCGTCCGAATTTTTCGACAACGAGCGCCAGGACGACTTCGTCGACAGCAGCGGCAGCGCGATCTTCAATCGCGGCACGCTCACGATCGATCACGCAAGCGTGTTCGCAAACTCCGGCGTCGGCGGCTTCAATGCGATCGCGATCGAGAACACGCCGCCGTTCAGCGGCTCGCCGTTCATGACGGTTCTCGACTCGACGATCGCGTCCAACATCGGCAACGGCATCAACAGCCAGGACGACAGCACCCTGCTTGTGCGCAACTCGACGATCGTCGCCAATACCGGCGTCGGCATCCGCATCGGCGGCGCCGACGGCGTCTTCCAGATGCGCAACAGCGTCGTCGCACGGCAGGGCAACATGGACTGCGTGATCTCGGGCGTCGCCAGCCTCAACCTCAACAACTACAACATGGATTCGGACGATACCTGCGAGCTGGCGGCGGGCTCGTCGAACTACCCGGGCGTCGACCCCAGGCTGACTCCGCTGCAGCGCCACGGCGGCTTCACCCATGCGAGTTGGCCACTCACGATCAGCGCGCTGATCGACCTTGGCCATCCGGTCACCGGTGGTCCAATCGGCTGCGAGGAGGATGACCAGCACTTCCTCGAGCGACCGGTCGATTTCGACGGCAACGGCAACGCGCGCTGCGATGTCGGCGCGATCGAACTCAGCGACGACGTGATTTTTTTCGATCCTCTCGAAACGCTCTAGCGCGGCATTCATGTGCGCACGCGCACACGGCGGGCGCGGCGGGGTTGCATTCGCGACCGCGCCGCGCGAGCCTGTGGGTCCGATCGTCGGGCCAGCGGGGCGGCAGGCCGTGCACGAGTCCATCGACGACAGCGTGACCCGCCTGATCGTCGCCTGCAGCGGCGACGAGGAGACCCTGCTCGCGCGCGTGTTTCCGCTCGTCTACGGCGAACTCAAGGGGATCGCGCACCGCGCGCTGCTGCGCGCGAGCGGTGCCGCGACGCTGTCGACCACCGCGCTGGTCAACGAGGCCTATCTGAAACTGGCCGGACATGCGCATCTGGGCGTCAGTGATCGCGGTCATCTGTTTGCGCTTTGCGCGCGTGCGATGCGCCAGATCGTGGTCGATCATGCGCGCAAGCGCCAGGCGGACAAGCGCGGCGGCGACCGCACCGTGCTGTCGCTGAGCGGCGTCGAAGCCGACAGCGCGGACCGTCCGGAAGCGATCGTCGCGCTCGACGAGGCGCTGACCGCTCTCGCCGAACGCGATCCGCGTCTGGTCCGACTGATCGAGTACCGCGTCTTCGGCGGGCTCGACAGCAGCGCGATCGCAGAGCTGCTCGGTCTGACCCCGCGCAGCGTGCAGCGCGAATGGCTGCGCGCGCGCGCATGGATCGGCTGCGCGCTGGCCGGAGAGCCCGAACGCGAGGGCCGCGCATGAACCGCCTGCCGGACCCTCCGCAGTGGAGTCGCCTCGACGCCGCGCTGCGCGAACTGCTCGATCTCGACGGCGCCGCGCGCGCACGCTGGATTGCCGGACACTTCGCCGACGACCCCGCAACCGCGGCCGAGCTGCGGCGTCTGGTCGCCTATGCGGATCAGGCCGGTCCGCTCGAACGCGTCGGCGAGTCGGCCGCGCTCGCGGACGCGCTCGATACCCTGTCCGCTGGTGCGAGCGTCGGCGGATGGCACCTGCGGCGCCGCATCGGTGCCGGCGGCATGGCCGAAGTCTTTCTGGCCGAACGCGACAGCGGCGGCGTATCCCAGCACGCGGCCCTGAAACTCATGGCGAGCGGCATCGGTTCGGCCGAATTGCGACTGCGCTTCCTGCGCGAGCGCGACATCCTCGCGCGCCTGTCCGATGCGCGCATCGCACGCTACTTCGATGGCGGCATCGCCGACGATGGACGCCCCTGGCTTGCGATGGAATATGTCGAAGGATTGCCGATCGACCGTCACTGCAGCGAGCTTCAACTCGCGCTGCGGGACCGTCTTGCGCTGTTTCGCGATGTCTGTGGCGCGGTCGCGCATGCGCATCGTCAGCTCGTCGTGCACCGGGACATCAAGCCGTCGAACGTGCTGGTCAGCCGCGAGGGCCAGGTCAAGCTGCTCGATTTCGGCATTGCCAAACCGCTTGGAGCCAGAAACGATGCCGCGACGCGCTCGACGGCACGCGTGCTTACCCCGCGCTACGCAAGTCCCGAGCAGCTGCGTGGCGAGCCCGCAAGCACGACGACGGATGTGTTCCTGCTCGGTCTGCTGCTCTACGAGATGCTCGTCGGCCGGCGTCCGTTCGCCGACCGCGAAGGGGATCCGTTCCTGCTCGAACAGGCGCTGCGCGACGACGACCCCGCGCCACCGAGCATGGCTCTCGCACGGCGGCGCAGTCGCGGCGATGAATTTGCGATCCGGCCGCGCGACCTGCGCGGCGACCTCGACGACATCGTGCTGTGCGCATTGCGCAAGGACCCGGCGACGCGCTACTCCTCGGTCGAGCGGCTCGATGAGGACGTGGAATGTTTCATGAGCGGCAGGCCGGTCGCCGCACGCGGCGCGTCCGCCGGCTACCGGATACGCAAGTGGCTGCTCCGGCACCGGCTCAGCGCCGCCGCGCTGGCCGGCGCGCTGCTCACGTCGACCCTGTACGCACTGCTGCTCGTGCACCAGAACCGCCTGCTCGCCGAGCAGCGCGATCATGCGCGCGCATCGGCCGCGCAGGCGAGTGCGGTCAGGGATTTTCTCCTCGACCTGTTCAGCGCCGCGGACCCGGCCAGGGCGCTCGGCGAGAAACTCAGCGTGGGTGCCGTGCTCGACACCGGCAGCTCGCGCATCGCCGCGGGCTTTGCGCGGCAGCCGCGCGTGCACGCGGAGATGCTGCAGACGATCGGCACGGCCTACCATGCGCTCGGCAACTACGCGCGTGCGCGCGGGCTGCTCGAGCAGGCGATCGCGCTGCGACGGGAGTGGCCCGATGCGCGCGCCGATCTCGCACGCAGCCTGACCGAACTCGCCGCGGTCGAGCGCGACGACAGCCATCTCGACCGGGCCATCGCGCTTGCGCGCGAGGCGATCGAAGCGGCCGGCAGCGACATGCACGCGCGCGCGCGCGCCGAAAACGAGCTCGGCGTCGGCCTGCTCATGCGCGACCAGGACCTCGGCGCAGCGCGGCGCGCACTCGACGCGGCGCTCGCAACCTATCGGCAGTGGCCGGACCCGGATCCGCAGCGCATTGCGATCGCGCAGGGCAATCGCGCCGCGATCGACCTCGGCGAAGGCAAGCTCGATGCCGCGGAATCCGGATTTGTCGAGGCGCTCGACGTGCTCGCACCGCGCCTCGGCGATCGCCATCCGGAGGTCACCGCGCTGCTCTACAACCTCGCCCGGCTCGAGGAGCGCCGCGGCAAGCTCGCCGACGCCGAGGCGCACTTCGAGCGCGTGCTCGCGGCGGAATCCGGGGTGCTCGGAGCAGGACACCCGGACGTCGCAATCGACCGCACGCGCCTGGCCTATGTGCAGGGCGAGCGCGGCCACTACGCGCGCGCAGAACGCAATTTCGAGACGGCGCTGGCGACACTGCGCGCGACCTTGCCGGCCGACCACAAGCGCATCGCCGAAAATCTCATGGGCTACGCCGAGACCCTGATCGGCGTCGGCCGCGCCGACGCGGCCGCGTCGCACATCGCCGAAGCCATCTCGATTCTCGGTGGACACTTCAGCGACGACGACTGGCGTATCGCCGAGGCGCGGCGGATCCAGGCCCGCGCGTGGCAGCGGCAGGGCCGTACCCGCGATGCGCTGGCCCTGCTGCGACGTGCGGGGCCGGTCCTGCTCGCCCAGCCTTCGCCGTATCCCGAACGCTACCGCGAAACGCTGGCCGAGCTCGCGGCCGTGCCGCAATCGACGCTGCCGTGAACGGACCGCGCTACGGGTGATGCCGTGGCTTGCGGTTGCTGCCAGCTCCACGGCAGCAGCCGCGGAGAGCACCCTGCACGGGCGTTCGACGACACGCTCTGTCTTGCCGTCTCGAAGCGACGCCCGCGTCTGCTCACCCGCGCGCGCCGGACGACTCACGGTCCTGAACCGGAGTCGACCATCGCGCGCGGGTCGCGGCCGCGCGTTCACGCTCCGGCAGGCGTCGGCTCACGCTCGATTCACCGCGGTGAGTGTCATATGAGCCCACGGGGTGTGTGCGGTCACGAATCCGCCGCGCGGGTTCCACAATCCAAGGAGAGCCGGGCCATGCTTCACTACACGATCGTCTTTCTGGTCATCGCGTTGATCGCTGCCGTGTTCGGGTTCACCGGCATCGCCGCCGGAGCCGCGTCGATCGCGAAGATCCTGTTCGTGATCTTCCTGATCCTGTTCGTCGTCTCTTTGGTCATGGGCCGACGCGGGCGCTTGTGATCCGCCTGCGGCGCGCGGCCGCCGGGCCGCGCGCCGCAGGCTACTCCTCGGGGAGCCGTGAACTCGCCGGATAGGGCGCGACCTCGATCTGTTCACCGGCAACCAGGCGCTCACGAAGCGCGCTCCACCATGCAGCATCGAAGATCTCCGGATGCGAACGCACGAGATCGTCGCGCAGCGCCTGCGGCAGCCCGAGAAAGCGTTCGAACTGCGCGGGAAACACATCGTGCTCACGAATGCTCAGCCAGTCTTCGAGCGGGCGCGTCTCGTCGCCTTCGCGGGGTTCGGGCAGCTCCCGAAACCGGCACTGCGAAACGAGACTGAGTTCGTCGTAGTCGTAGAAGATCGTGCGCCCGATACGCGAGACACCGAAATTCTTCAGCAGCAGATCGCCGGGGAAGATGTTGCTGCGCGCGAGGTCCTTGATCGCCTGGCCATAGTCGAGCACGGCCGCGCGTGCGACATCGGCGGGACTCTCGCGCGCAAACAGGTTGAGCGGACGCAGGCGACGCTCGAGGTAGCAGTGCCGCAATGTCAGCGATGATTCGTCCCGTTCCACGCTGAGCGCGCACTCGCGCGCAAGTTCCTCGAGCAGGCCCGGTTCGAACAGGGCGAGCGGAAAGCGCAGATCATGGAATTCCTGCGCATCGACGAGCCGACCGACGCGATCGTGGCGGAACACCTGGCGGTATTTCTCCTCCACTTCGTACCGCGCGATCTGTTTGGGGTAGGCGAAGTGGTCGCGGATCACCTTGATCACGATCGGGTAGCCGCGCGGCGTGAACACCGCCATGACCATGCCGCGCTCGCCATCGGCATGGACCATGCGCTCGTCGGGGTGACTGCCGAGGTATCGGAACAGGTGCCGGTAGCGTTCGGTCTTGCCCTGTTTCATGCGGCCGAGCACGCTGTAGAGTTCGCCGACCGGCTTGTGCGGCATCAACGCCTCGAGGAACACGACCACGTCGCCGACGCCCGGCAGGTCGGCATGGAACGCGTTGCGCGCGTAGCCGAACAACTGCGATACCTGGTTGAGGTTGGTCAGGATCGCGTCCGCACGCACGCCCGCGGGCGTGCTGACCAGGGCAACGACCAGCGGCGTGCCGTCGCCTTCGTCGACGATGTGGCCGACCAGGTAGGCGCGGCGCTCGCGATAGAACACCGTGCGCAGCAGTTCGATGCACAGCAGCCGCGCGCCCTTCTCGATTGCGTGTTCGGCGATTTCGGCCGCGATCGCGGCGGCGCTGCGCGCGAGGTCGATGTAGCCGATCGCGAACGGGTGGTCGGCGAGCATCCGCGTGCACGCACGAACCAGGTCGCCGTCGAGCGCGTAGCGGTCGCGTTCGACCGGTTTCGCAATCGCGGCACCCGGATCGAGTTCCAGCTCGACGAACTCCACCCCCGCGTCGACGCCACGGGTGCGGAAAAAACGCCGCGACAGCGTGTTGAAGAACGTCTTGAACAGTTCCCGGTCGAGCTGGGAATCGATCAGCCGCGCATAGTCGTCGCGGATCTGCGTCCACAGCGGCCGCGAACGCACGCGGTCGTCGAGCAGAAGTTCGAGCCGGGCCAGGGTCTCGGCGATGCACGCGTCGTACAGATCGATGCGCGCCACCGCGTCGCGCTCGGAATGGCGCCAGTCGCGGCGTTCGAAATGGCGTTTCGCGCGCCGCGTGATGTCGGAGAAGCGCCCGTTGTAGTCGAGGAATGCGTCGAGGATCAGGGCCGCCGCGCGCGTGCGCATCGGTGTCGAAGCAGCGGAAGGCGGCCTGGCGGGAAGCGACACACGCCGAGTGTAGCGTGTACATCGCGCCGTACCCTGCACACGCGGCACCGGCACCGCGGGATGCGGATCGCGTGAAGGTCGGGTATGTTGGCCCGGCTGACGGTTGCCACTCACCTCGGGAGGGAGTCATGAACAGGCATTCCGGTTGTCAGGTGCCAACATTTGTCGCCGGCCTCGTACTGCCGATTGCAGCCACCTGGTGCGCAGCGGCGCAGGATTTTTCGCCCGGCGCAGCCTGCCAGGCGATTCCGGTCCCGGCGGGGAGCACGACCAGTTACTGCAACACCATGCCCATCGCGCTCGATGCCGCGGGTGCCGCGTCGCTCTATCCGAGCATCGTCACGGTGGCCGGCAGCAGCGGCCTGGTCAGCGAGGTCCAGGTGCGGCTGCTCGGCGTAAGCCATGACAACACGTCGACGATCGAACTGCGTCTGCAGTCGCCCGACGGCCACGTGATCGGCCTCAACGGTTCGGGTTTCCTCGCGACGGGCGATCCGCTACCCGCCGTCGCGGGCGTCGACTGGACGTTTGCCGACGATGCGCCGATCTACGCATTGTTCGGCAGTCCGCCCGTACTCAACGTCACGGCGCCGACCGCACCGGTGCGTTACCTGCCGCGGATCTTTGCCGCAGTCGAACTGCCCGCCCCGGCACCCGCCGAGGTGCCGCAACTCGTGCTGGCCAGCGTGGCCGCCGCGAGCGCCAACGGAGCCTGGTCTCTGTGGGCGGCCCAGGATGCGCTCACGGTCCAGCCGACCGGGATGATCGCCGGTGGCTGGTGCCTGGATGTCACGACCGCGACCAAGGTCGGCAACTGCTACCTGGTCGGCACCGAAAAGGGCAGCATCGACACCGGTGACCCGCTGCAGACCGGACGCATCGTCCGCGACGGCGTGCCGTCGCTGTGCACGAATCCGAAGGGTTCGGCGCTGCAGAATTCCACGCCCGTGCACTACGACCAGTACGACTTCGCCAATCCGATCAACATGCCGATCTGCGTCAGCGTCAGTGCCGATTTCACGGGCTGCGGCGGCAACTCCACCGCGGTCGTCCTGTACGACACCTTCGATCCTGCGCATCCCGAGCAGGGCGTGATCGGTGATTCCGGCTACAGCTCGACCGGAAGGATCCAGTTCTCGACCCGGCTCGAGGCAAACCAGCCGTTCAGTGCGGTGGTCCACGAGACCGTGCCCGGCGCCGGTTGCCCAAGCTACGCGCTGCAGTTCGAGGCCAACGCCTGCGTGGCGGCGCCGGGCGGCGACCGCATCTTCAGCGACGGATTCGAACTGCCTCCGCTCTGAGGCCTGCGCGACCGCCCGCGATTCGGCGCGCGCGGTCTTCGCGACGGTTGCGTTCGGCCGCGCCGCTCCATGCAGCCCGCGCGCGGATTCTCGTTCGGCGTGACGCGCTACGCAGCGGCCCTGGCGGCACCTGCGCGGCCCGACGCCTCATCTTGAGCAAACCTCAATGCTGCTTCGCAAACATGTCGCTTTGCACGAGTCCTTCCGGGGCCTATCGTCGCGATGACCCTGCATCGGGTTGAAATCGAGGAAAGCCGCCATGTTGCTCGTCAAGCAGTCATTGCTGCCGCATCCGCAGCCGCGGAAGCCATTTGCGCCACGACCCGCGGATGCCGCCGCGGTGGTCGCGGAGGTCTGCGTCGTGGCGCCCGGCGCCGAGTCGGCCATTCGCCATGTCAATCTCGAAGTCGGCGGTCTGGATCACTACATCGACAGCCGTCTCGGACACGAACGGTTTCATATCGGCTGAGCGTGCCCGCAGCGAAACGCAACGACCCGCCGCAGCGGGCCGTTGCATCGCGTCGATCAATCCGCGGCGCATCTACATTGCGGCGATCAGGCGGTCGCCAAACTCCGAACACTTGACCTCGGTCGCGCCGTCCATGAGCCGCGCGAAGTCGTAGGTCACGTGCTTGCCCGCGATCGCCTTGTCCATCGCCTTGATGATCGCGTCGGCGGCTTCGGTCCAGCCCATGTAGCGCAGCATCATCTCGCCGGAGAGGATTTCCGAGCCCGGGTTGACCTTGTCCAGGCCCGCGTACTTCGGCGCGGTGCCGTGGGTCGCCTCGAACACCGCATGGCCGGTCACGTAGTTGATGTTGCCGCCCGGCGCAATGCCGATGCCGCCGACTTCGGCGGCGAGCGCATCGGAAAGATAGTCGCCGTTGAGATTGAGTGTCGCGACCACGTCGTACTCGGCCGGACGCAGCAGGATCTGCTGCAGGAACGCGTCGGCAATCACGTCCTTGACCGTGATCGTCTTTCCCGTCGCAGGATTGCGCAACGTCATCCACGGGCCACCGTCGAGTTCGGTCGCACCGAATTCGTTTTGCGCGAGCGCGTAGCCCCAGTCGCGAAACGCGCCCTCGGTGAACTTCATGATGTTGCCCTTGTGCACGAGGGTCACCGAAGAGCGGTCGTTGTCGAGCGCGTATTTCAACGCCGCGCGCACGAGGCGTTCGGTGCCTTCGCGCGACACCGGCTTGATGCCGAAACCCGAGCTGCCGGGGAAACGCACCTTGCGATAGCGGTCCGGAAAATGCTCCTTGAGCAGGGCCACGAACTTCTTCGCGTCTTCGCTGCCCTCCTGGAACTCGATGCCCGCGTAGATGTCCTCGGTGTTCTCGCGGAAGATCGTCATGTCGACCTTGGACGGATCGCGCACCGGCGAGGGTACGCCCTTGAACCAGCGCACCGGACGCAGGCAGCAGTACAGGTCCAGCATCTGGCGCAGCGCGACGTTGAGCGAGCGGATGCCGCCGCCGACCGGAGTGGTCAGCGGCCCCTTGATCGACACCAGGTATTCCCGGCACGCGGCGACCGTCGCGTCCGGCAGCCAGCTGCCGACCTCGTTGAACGCCTTCTCGCCCGCGAGTACTTCCATCCAGTGGATCCGGCGCTTGCCGCCATACGCCTTGGCGACCGCGGCGTCGAGCACGCGCACGGTGGCGCGCCAGATGTCCGGTCCGGTGCCGTCGCCTTCGATGAAGGGAACGATCGGCCGGTCGGGCACCTTGAGAATGCCGTCGGCGATGGTGATCTTGGCGCCGCCCGCGGGCGGCGTTGATACGGATTCCGTCATTGAGATTCTCCGGGAGGGAATGGCGCCGCGACAGCCCGGGCGGGCACGCGGCGAAAGCTGCCGTGCATTGTCGCGCGTTCGTGTCGATCAATGAAGCGCGGGTGACGCTTCACGCTGCGGCGCACGATCGACACGCAGGCGCGACATGCTAAGTTCAGACTCCGCGCAGTCCGGGGTGCGACCGCGCTGCCGGCACCTGCGCCGCCGAGGCCGGGAGTTCCGCCGGCGGCGAAGCGATTCCGGCAACACGGGTGTTACCGGTCAGGAGGAGATCCCATGCGCATCGGCATCGTCGTGGATTCGGCCTGTGACCTCCCGGACGACTTTCTGCGCCGGAACCGGATCACGATCCTGCCGATCACCCTGCACGTGGACGACGAGACCCTGGTCGACGACCGCGATCCGGAGCTGACCCGCCATTTCCTCGCCGGAAATCTCGGTGCGCGCGGCCACGCCGCGGAGACCGAACCATTCACGGTCGAACAGATTCGCGAACTGTTCCTGAGTCGCCTCGTGATCGATTACGACTGCGTGTTCTGCCTGACCATCACCTCGACGCGCAGCCCGATCCACGCCAACGCGGCGCGCGCGAGCTTCGCGATTCTCAAGGACTACCGGCCGATCCGCCGCGCCGCGAACGTGCCGGGTCCGTTCCTGCTGCGCGTGATCGACACCGAAACGCTGTTCGCGGCGCAGGGCGTGAGCGCGGTCGAGGCGGTGCGACTGCGTGCGGCCGGGGAAAGTCCGGGGCGCATGCGCGAGCGCCTCGAGATGATCGCGCAGAACACCTTCGGCTACATGCTGCCGCGCGACCTATATTACCTGCGCGCACGCGCGCAGAAGAAAGGCGACCGCAGTGTCGGCTGGCTCAGCGCCGCGCTCGGCACCGCGCTCGACATCAAGCCGCTGCTGCGCGGATACCGCGGCGCCACCGGCCCGGTCGGCAAGGTGCGCGGGTTCGAGCACGGCGCCGCGACGCTGTTCGGATATGCGGCCCGGCGGGTTCGCGCAGGCCTGCTCACGCCGACGCTTTGCGTCAGCTATGGCGGCGATGCCCGCGAACTCGCGACGCTGCCGGGTTACGCGGCCTTGCAGGACGCCTGCACGGAGCGCGGCGTGGAAATTTTCGAGAGTCCGATGAGCATGACCGGCATGGTCAACGTCGGCACCGGCGCGGTGACGCTCGGGTTCGCCGCGGCGGAGCACGATTTCGGATGAGCGTCCCCGTCCCGCACTGCTGCGGTCGGCGCGCCTCGGGAGACACGCATCCGCGCACATGAAAACGGGCGCGCACCGCGCGCCCGTTCGCATCGCTCAACCTCGCACTACTTGACGCTGAAATCCTTGCTCGCGACCGAGCTGCCGTCGAGCGAGATCTCGACCTTGTAGTTGCCGGCCGGCCAGCCATCGGGTTTGCTGATGTGGAACGTCGTCACCGCCGGCCCGTTGGGGGCGATGGTCTGGCTCGACTCGTTGACGGTCTGGCCATCCTGATAGGTCCACTTCGCGTCGAGGACCGCATTGGCGGCCGTTCCCGTGGTCGACACGGCCGCATAGATCGTGTCCTTGGGCGTGAACTCCGTGGTCGGTGCGGTGACACGCTGGTCGGGACCGACCTCGGTGCCCAGATCGATCGAAGACACCGCGACCGACGCGGGCTCAGGCGCGGCGGGTGCCGGAGTGGCCGGCATCGGTGCGGTTTCCGCGGCCGGCGGTGCCGGAGCGGGCTCCTCCTTCTTGCCACAGGCGCCGAGCGCGAGCGCGCCGGCCAAGCCCGCGATCAGGACGAGATGCTGCTTGCGTTGCTTGTTCATGGTGTGGTCTCCACTGGGATCAGGGGTTGGAATCCGTATCGGCAGGAATCTTCAGTACCTGGCCTGGATGAATCAGGTCCGGATTGTCGAGCTGGTCACGATTGGCGTCGAAGATCCTGCGCCAGTGATTGGCATTGCCGTACATCTGCTTGGCGATCTTCGACAGGCTGTCGCCCTTGGCGACCGTGTAGGTATTCGCCCCGGCGTCCGTGCCGGCCGCCGCAGTCGATGCGGCGCCTGCACGGACGTTGCCGAAATCGACCTTCGCCGCGCCGGGCGGCGCATTCGAGCGGCTGCCGCCCTGCACGTTGGAAAAGTCCGGCTTCTTGGGATCGTTTGCCATCCAGCACTCTCCTGTCCATTGCGGGAATCAACATTAGACTCACCCCCGCTTAACCGCGTATGAGTGCTGCGCGGCACTGATTGCGGAACGATGCGCGGTCGCCCCGGCGCAGCCGATGCGGTCCGGCTGCGGCCAAACCAACGCCAGGCGGCCTACTGGCGAGGCGTGCGCGGATTCGGCGGCGTTGCCGCGTCGGTGCTGCGCCAGGGGTTGATATCGAGCCCGCCGCGACGCGTATAGCGCGCATATACCGCAAGCCGCTCCGGGGCGCAGCGCTGCAGCAGATCGACGAAGATGCGCTCCACACATTGCTCGTGGAAGCCCGCGTGCTCGCGGAACGAAACCAGGTAGCGCAGCAGTCCCGAGCGATCGATGCGCGGGCCCGCGTAGCGGATCTGCACGCTGGCCCAATCCGGCTGCCCGGTGACCGGGCAGTTCGACTTGAGCAGGTGCGAGACCAGGGTTTCCTCTGCCGCATCTTGCGTACTCGCCAGGCAATCCGGATCGGGTGGGCCGTACCGGTCGATGTCGATTGCGAGGTCGTCGATTGCAGTGCCATCGAACGGGTCGTCGCGTGCGCGCACGAACCGGTCCGCGCGGACCAGGATGGTTTCGACCGGCGCGCCCGCGGCCATCGACAGATCGCGTTCGAGCGTTGCCCGCAGCAGATCGATCGAGGCCAGCCGCTCCTGGTTGAAGCTGTTGAGATAGAGCTTGAACGATTTCGATTCGACCAGATTCGGTGAAGTCGCCGGAATCCGGAACTCCGCGATGGCCACTTCGGGCTTGCCGCGCAGATCGAGCCACGACAGCTCGTATGCATTCCAGACATCGACGCCCGTGAACGGCAACGTGGCGCCGAGACCGAGTTCCGCGCGACCCGCTGCGCGCGCGATCGGATGCAGCAGTCCCGCATCGTAGCGACTCGCGTACGCGACAATCCTGCCCAATGGAGCCTCGTGGCCGGTCATGGCGTGCGCAGGTTTCCGCTGGCGTCCGCGCGCCAGCGGCAATCGCGATCGACCTCGGCGAGTACCGCGTAGCCGCGCACATCGCGCAGACGCGACCACACGATGCGATGCTTGTCGAGCTCCCGCTCGAGCGCATCTGCCTGATGCGGACGCGCGAGGTACAGACGGCAGCCCTCGTTCTCGATCACCTCGCTGGCCAGGTCCTGCGCCTGCGCGGTCGGCGGCTGGTCGGCCAGGTCCAGGCGCTCGATCTCGCTGCCGAGATAGAAGCGCAGGCCGTAACGCGGCGCGGTTTCCACGAACGCGATCTCGTCGGGGGCAGTCGGCAACTGCTGCCCGATCGCGGCCGCGAGCGCGCGGTCGTCGTCGTCGATATCGAACCACGCAGGTGCGGCCCGGACCAGCACGAGCAACGCGCACCACGCGACCAGCGCGATCCAGCGCCAGCGCGGCACCAGCGCGAACGGCACCAGCTGCCGCGCCACCAGAAGCGCGAGCGGCGCGAACAGCGGTATCAGATACAGCGGCAGGCGCGAACGCGCGAGTGTGAACACGATCAGCGGCAGCACGCACCAGCATGCGAGCAGACGCAGGTGTGGATTCGCACCGATGCGCGTGAGCGCATCGCGCCGATGCCGCCACACGGCGACCGCGATGACCGGCAGCCACGGCAGGCTGCCGAGCAGAAGCGTCGGCAGATAGATCTTCAGCGCGCCGTACCACTCGCCGTTGCGATGCATCTTGTCGCTGGCGACGCGATTGACGACTTCCTCGACGAGGAAGTAATGCATCACGCGCGGATCCTGCACGGTGACCACCGCATACCAGGCGCCTCCGACGACGAGAAACACGAGCAGCGCGTCCCAGCCGAACGCGCGCCGCAGCCCGCTCCAGCCATCGCTCCAGATCGCGAACACGAGGCACGCAGCGAGCGCCAGCAGACCGGGCGGACCCTTGGTCATGAACGCGAGCCCGGCGGCGAGACCGAGCAACAGGCGTGCGCGTCGCGCCGCCCGCGGCGTCGCCGCCCACCAGAGTTCGACGAACGCGGCCACTTCGAGGACTTCCCAGAGCGCAAGCAGGGTATCGGTGGTGACCAGGTTCGATGCGAAGGTCGGGAACGCGAAACTCGCATAGACGATGGCGGGCAGCCAAGGCTGCTCCGGCACGAAATGCCGCCCGAGACGCATCAGCAGCAGGATCGTGCACGCGAACGCGAGCGCGCCAGGCAGGCGCGCCGCGAATGCGTGATGACCGAACACCGCGAAGCTCGCCGCGATGCTCCAGTAGGTCAGCGGCGGTTTCGACCAGTGCTCGACCTCGTGGTGCAGTTTCGGATGAAGCCAGTCGCCTGTGGCGAGCATGACCAGTGCGACATTCGTGTAGCGGCCTTCATCGGGCGAATACAGCGGCCGCGCCCCCTGCAACGCGAGCGCATAGAGCAGCACCGCAGCGACCAGCAGCCAGCGTACGCGGGCCGCGGATACGCGCGGCGACGAGCGTGCGTTGGCGTTTTCGTCGGGCATGCTGGATTGTGCTCGGCGGCGCGCTCGGTGCGCGGATCGGCAGCGGGTTGTCGGCGGACCCTTGCGGAGGTGCGCAGCCTGTTGCGCGTCGCGGGCCCGCCGGCCGGACCATTCTAGTGAACTGCAACCGGAACTTGGGAAGTGGATGGCGACGCGGATCGTCGTGGCGGCGCGAAGCCCCCGGGAGCATGAGCGCAATGACGCCGTCCGGCACGCGTCGAGCGAGGCTGGTTCGAAGCAGCCATGCGCCCTTGCCGCGGACCGCGGGCATCGGATGTTCGCGCCGCCGGGCATGCGGGCGGCACGGGATCGGCGAGGCCCGCCGGGCGGCGGGCCTCGCCGATGGCACTCAATGCTGGACGAGCGGTCCGGCGAGCTCCGTTTCTTCCTCGCGCGCCGGCTGCGCGCGATGGTCGGCCGCGAGCAGCATGTAGAACGCGGGCACCACGAACAGCGTGAACAAGGTGCCGATCGCGAGTCCGGTCGAGATCACCAGGCCCATCGCGAAGCGACCCGACGCGCCCGCACCCGAGGCGACGACCAGTGGAATCACGCCGAGCACCATCGCCGCGGTCGTCATCAGGATCGGCCGCAGGCGCACACCCGCCGCGTGTTCGATCGCCTCGCGCTTGGCCATGCCCGCATGCTGCGACTCGTTCGCGAACTGCACGATCAGGATGCCGTGCTTGGAGATCAGTCCCATCAGCGTGACCAGACCGACCTGGGTGTAGATGTTGAGGCTCGAAATCAGGTTGACGAAGATCAACGCGCCGAACAACGCGAGCGGAACCGAGACCAGGATCACGATCGGATCACGCAGCGAGTTGAACTGCGCCGCGAGGGCCAGGAACACGATGATCACCGCGAACAGCAGCGTCGTGCCGAAGCCGCCCGACTCCTGCACGAACTGGCGCGATTGTCCCGCGTAATCCACGTGATAGCCGGTCGGGGCCGCTTCCGCGAGCGCGTCGCGCAGGAATTGCAGTGCCTCGCCCTGCGACATGCCGCTCGCGCCGGAGATGGTCGCCGAGTTGAGCTGCTGGAAGCGGTTGATCGATCGCGGCACGACCTCGTTCTTCAGCGTCGCCACGGTCGCAGCCGAAATCACCGATCCGTCGGGCGCACGGATGTAGTAGTCGAGTACCTGGTCGGGATTCAGGCGATCGACCTGGGCCACCTGCGGGATCACCTTGTACGAACGGCCCGCGATCGAGAAGTAGTTCACGTAGCCCCCGCCGAGCGCGGCGCCGAGCGCGCTGCCGACATCCTGCTGGGTCAGGCCCAACGTCGACACGAGGTCGCGGTCGACCACTACCGTGCTTTGCGGACGATCGATCTTGAGGTCGGCGTCGACGAACCAGAATTTGCCGCTGTCCTTGGCCTTCTGCAGAACCTTCTGCACGACTTCGTTGAGGTTCTGGAACGGTTCGGTGGTGTTGATCACCATCTGCACCGGGGCGCCCTGCGCACCGGGCAACGGCGGCAGCTGGAACACGAACACCTGACCGCCCGCGATCGAAGACCATTTCTGCTGCAGTTCCTGCTGCAGCGCCTGCGCGCCCTTGCTGCGCTGGTCCCAGGGCTTGAACATGATGCCGCCGAAGCCGGTCCCGGGCGAGATGATCTGGAACATCTGGTCGTACTCGGGCAGCTTCTTGCCGATCTCGAACATCTGTTGCGAGTAGCCCAGCATCTGCTGCGTGGTCGCGTTCGGCGCACCGTTGAGCTGATAGAACAGGAAGCCCTGGTCCTCTTCGGGGGCGAGCTGGGATTGCGCGGTCATGCCGAGCAGAACCGTTGCACCGAACAGCAGGCCACCCATGACCACGATGACCTTCCAGGTTTCGAGCGTGCCGTGCAACACGCGCTGATAGCCGTGGCGCACGCGTTCGAACTGGTGGTCGATGAACTGCACGAAGCGGCCGCTTTCCTGCTCGCTGCGGAAAAACCGCGCGCACATCATCGGCGACAGGGTCAGGGCGATCACGGCCGACACGGTCACGGCGCCGGCCAGCGTGAATGCGAATTCGGTAAACAGCGCGCCGGTGAGGCCTTTCTGAAAGCCGATCGGCACGTACACCGCGATCAGCACGATGGTCATTGCGAGAATCGGACCGCCAAGTTCCCGCGCAGCGAGCAACGACGCCTGCAGTGGCGACTTGCCCTCCTCCTTCATGTGGCGGTCGACGTTCTCGACCACGATGATCGCGTCGTCGACAACCAGACCGATTGCGAGCACGAGCGCGAGCAGCGTCAGCAGGTTCATCGAATAGCCGAGCGCGAGCATCACGAAGAACGTGCCGATCAGCGACAGCGGCATTGCGATCACCGGAATGATCACCGCGCGCAGACTGCCGAGGAACAGGAAGATCACCAGGGTCACGATCAGCAGTGCTTCGACGAGGGTCTTGACGACCTCGTGGATCGACGAGGTGACGAACTTGGTGCCGTCGTAGACGATTTCGCCGGTCAAACCACTCGGCAACTGCGCCTGGATATCGGGCATCACTTCGCGCACGCGCTGGGCGACGTCGAGCACATTCGCGTCGGGCGCGACCTTGATGCCGATGAACACCGCGAGCTTGCCGCTGAACGAGACATTCGCGTTGTAGTCCTCGGCGCCGAGGACGACGTTCGCGACGTCCTCGAGCCGCACGATCGCGCCGCCCTGCTGCCGCACGGCGAGTCGCTTGAACTCCTCGACCGAGTGCAGATCCGTGCCGGCGGTCAGATCGACGCTGATCATCTGGCCCTTGGTGGTACCCACCGCGGCGAGGTAGTTGTTCGCGGAAAGGGCCTGATAGACATCGCTCGCGGTGACCCCGTGCGCGGCCAGGCGTGCGGGATCCAGCCACGCGCGCAACGCGAACTGGCGGCCGCCGAGGATCTCTGCGGTCTGCACGCCCTCGACCGCGTCGAGCTTTGGCTTGACCACGCGCACGAGATAGTCGGTGATGTTGTTCGATGCCAGCACGTCGCTGCGGAAACCCATGTACATCGCATCGATGGTTTCGCCGGTCTGCACGTTGAGCACCGGCTGCTGCGCCTGCGGCGGCAGCTGGTTGCGCACCGAGGTGACCTGGGTCTGGATCTGGGTCAGGGCCTTGTTCGCGTCATAGTTCAGGCGCAGCGTCGCGGTGACCGTCGACACGCCACTGACACTGGTCGAGGACAGGTAATCGATGCCCTGCGCCTGCGAGATCGCCTGTTCGAGCGGCTGGGTGATGAAGCCGGCCACCGTCTGCGCGTCGGCACCGTAGTAGGCGGTGGTCACGGTGACCGTCGCGTTCTCGGTCTTCGGATACTGGCGCACGCCGAGGTCGCTGAGCGCGCGCAGGCCGAGCACGAGGATCAGCAGGCTGACGACGATCGCGAGGACCGGTTTCTTGATGAAGGTGTCGGTAAAGTTCATGAGTAGGTTCTCTGGACCGTCGGTTCATCGCGAGCGCGCATGGGAGTGCCGCAACTTCCGTCCCCTTTCAATGGAAGGGACTCGCAACGGCCATCTGCGGGTGGACCGCGCGATGCATGGTCCGCTCAATCTTCCTGTGGTGTCGGGTGCGCGGCGTCGGCGGGTTGCACGCTGTTGTCGATCGTGATCGGCGCACCGTTCTTGAGCTTGATCTGGCCGCTGGTCACGACTTCGGCGCCCTCGTCGAGACCCTTGACGATCGCGACCTGGTCGCCCCGCGTCGGTCCGGTCGTGACGAACGTCTGCTGCACGACGAGGTCGTTCGCCGACGCGGCCTTGTCCTTGCCGCCGTCCTTGCCGGCTGGCGGAGCCGCTTTGGTGTCCTGCTGCCTGGTCTTGTCGGTGGCCGCGGTTGCCGGCATCTCGCTGCGATGCTTGACGACATAGACCGTATCGCCGTACGGGTTGTAGACGATCGCGGTCTGCGGAAGGGTCAGATAGCGCTTTTTCGAGCCGACGTCGACACTCACGTCGGCGAACATGCCCGGCATCAGCATGTGCTCGGGATTGGGCACGCTCGCCTCCAGTTGCACGTTGCGCGTGTCGCTGTCGACCTTCGGGCTGATCGCGCTGAGCGTGCCTGCGAATGTCTTGCCCGCGAACGCGTCGAGCGCGAGATTGACCTGCTGTCCGACCTTGAGTTCGCCCAGATTGCGCTGCGGCGCGAAGAAGTCGACGTAGATCGGGTCGAGCTGCTGCACGGTGACGATCGTGTTTCCGGAGTTTAGATAGGCACCGGGACTGACCGTGATGATGCCCGCGTGGCCCGCGAATGGCGCGCGCAATTGCTTGCGTGCGACATTGACCCGCTGCTGCGCGACCGCGGCGCGCTTGGCCTTGAGGTCGGATGACGCGCTGTCGAAGTCGGCTTTGCTGATGGCCTGCACGGCGAGCTGTTTCCTGGCGCGCTCGAACGTGACCTGTGCGAGTTCCGCCGCGGCTTCGAGTTGGCGCAGTTGCGCGACATCCTCGCTGTCACGCAGCTGCAGCAGCACCTGGCCCTTTTCGACTTCGTCCCCCGACTTGAGGTTGACTTCGGTCACGAGACCGGCAATGTCGAGGGCGAGGTCGGCGCCGCGCACCGCACGCATCGTGCCGACCGCGGACAGCGCGGGCTGCCATTCCTGAAAGCTCGCCTTGGCCGTGCTCACGACCGCGGGCGGTGGGGGTTTCATGCCGGAAATCATCTTGTAGATCATCAGCGCCTTGATGCCGGCGATGATCGCGATCAGCAACAGCACGAGGCCGATCATGATCAGCATGCGTTTCCATGTCTTGGGTTTCTTTTCGGCGCGCGCGGGCATGCGTCCTCTCCGTTGTTGTTTGCGATCGTCCGTGATCGCTTAGAGTCAACGAGCGGGCGTCCTGCCCGCACTTCCAGATGGTTGTTTTTGCGATCGTCCGTGATCGCGAGGGTCAGCCAGCGGACGTCCTGCCCACAGGTCCAGATGATTGTTTGCGATTGGCGATTGCGAGGGCCATGCAGGCATCCACGGCTGCGCAGTTCAATGCGAAGGGTCCTTGCGCATCGCGACTTCGGTGTCGTGCCAGTCGCCGCCAAGCGCGGCGTACAGCGCGGCCGTATCGGACAGGCGCGCGGCGCGCGCCTGGACCAGGCCGATACGCGCCTGCTGATACTGACGCGTCGCGTCGAGCACCTGCAGATAGCTGGCCGCGCCATCCCGATACTGGCTACGCACGAGCTCGAGGCTGTGCTGCGCCGATTGCTCGGCCGCGGCCTGGGCCTTGAGGTTTTCGGCGTCGAGCTCGAGCGCGCGCAGGCTGTCGGCGACATTCTGGAATGCGGTCAATACGGTCTGCCGGTAGTCGGCCGCGGCCTTGTCCAGACCGGCCTGTGCCGCACGCTGGCTCGCGCGCAGGCTGCCGCCGTGGAACAACGGCTGCAGGAGATTCGCGCCGAGACTCCAGGCCTTGGTCCCGGCCGAGAACAGGTCGTCCGCATGCAGGGCCTGCGAGCCGAGGTTGCCGCTCAATGTGATCTGCGGATACAGGTTCGCGGTTGCTATCCCGACCGCGGCGGTCGCCTGATGCAGCTGTGCCTCCGCGGCGCGGATGTCTGGGCGCTGACGCACCAGTGTCGAGGGCAGGCTGACCGGGACGTCGCGCGGCAGGACCAGCGCGTCGAGTTCGATCGCCGCGAAGTCGGCCTGCGAAGGGAAGCGCCCGAGATAGACCGCCAGCTGGGTCTGCGTGCGCGCGAGATCCTGGCGCAGTGCGGGCAACTGCGCGCGCGTCGTCGCCACCTGGGTACGGATGACCAGCGTATCGGCGAGCGATTTGGCGCCGATCTCGTGCTGGCGCTCGACGACCTCCAGTTGCTTCGTGTACGCATCGAGGATCTCTTCGATCGCACCGATCTGCGCGCGCAGCGAAGCCTCGCGGAACGTCGCGGTGGCGACGTTCGCTGCGAGGGTCAGATAGGTGCCCTGCAATTGGTATTGCTGCAGGTCCGCGAGCGCGGCCTGCGCTTCGATGCCACGCCGCACGCCGCCGAACAGATCCAACGTGTAGGAAACGCCGACCCCCGCGTTGTAGAGCGTGAACGTGCTGTCCTGATTCGCTGCGGCGACGCCGAGCCCGTTCGTGTTGCCGCGCGTCGCGCCGGCCTGCGCGTCGACCGCGGGGAACAGCGAACCGCGCGCGGCATTCACGTTCTCCTGCGCCTGGCGCAGCGCAGCCTGCGCGGAAGCGATCGTCGGGCTGTGCGCGAGCGCCTGGCCGATGCGCAGGTCGAGCGCGTCACTGCCGAAGCCGGTCCACCAGTGCGCCGGTACAGCGGCGCCTTCGACGAAATGCTGCGCGTCGCCGGTCGGCACCGGCGCATCGACTGTCGCTTCGGGCAGCGCATCGGGGCGATAGCCGTCGACCTGCGGGGCCCGCGGTTCATGAAAATCGGGACCCGCGGCGCAGCCGCCGAGAAGCGCCGCGCACGCCAGTGCCAGCGCCAGCGCGCTCTTCGCTGGGCGCAAGTTCCCCGCACCGACCTCGTGCATATCGTGTTCGCTCCGGATCGCGGGCCACGGTGGCCGCACAATTACTAGACTCACTGGTTTAATAATAACCCAGCCGGTCCGCTCAATACAAGACGAGCGGACTTCGCCCATTTCGACATGCGGGCGCCCCGCAACGCGTCTGCCGATCGTCACGCACGGCACGCGACCACACGCCGCGCCGCCCGCCGATGCATGGGTGGAGCCATCGGATGCCGGCTTCAAGTCCCCGCGAGTGCCGCCGTTGCATCAAGGCAACTTGTGCAACATGGGCACCGGCCGTCACGCGCAAGTCGATCACGCGCTCAGGGGCAGTGGGCACGCGCGAGATAGTCCGCGCTCTGCATTTCGATCAGGCGCGATTCGGTACGCGCGAACTCCGCGCGCAGGCGCTCGCCGTCGTAGAGTTCGACCACCGGCACCGCGGCAGACAGCACGAGCTTCACCCCGCGATCGTAGAACTCGTCCACCAGCTCGATGAAACGGCGTGCGGGATCCTCGGTCTGCGGCGTGAACTCGGGAACGTTCGAGATCAGGATGGTGTGGTACGCCCTGGCCAGTTCGATGTAGTCGGCGACCGCGCGCGGACCGTCGCAGAGCGCGCCGAATTCGAACCAGATCGCGCCGTCGGCCTCGCGACGCACCGCGATGTCGCGACCGTTCACGCTCATCGTGAAATCCCTGCGCGCCGCGCTGCGCGCAACACGGTTGAACGTCGCCAGCAGCCGGCGCTCCGCCTCCGCGCCGGGCGGAGTGTGGAACACCGGCGCCTGCCTGAGCGCGCGCAGGCGCCAGTCTCGGTCCGACGTCAGTTCGACGATCTCGCAATGCCGCTCGATCAGCGCGATCGCGGGCAGGAACCGTTCGCGCTGAAGACCGTCGCGATAGAGTTGCTGAGGCGGCAAGTTCGAAGTCGTGACCAACACGACTGCGCGCGCGAACAATGCGCGCAGCAGGTGGCCCAGGATCATTGCATCGCCGATGTCGCCGACGTGGAATTCGTCCAGGCACAGCACGCGCACGTCCGCGGCGATTCGCGCGGCGACTTCATCGAGCGGCTCGCTGCGGCCTTCGAGTTCACGCAACGCGGCATGCACGTCCCGCATGAAACGATGGAAATGCACGCGTCGCTTCTGCCGGATCTGCAGCGCTTCGTAGAAGAGGTCACAGAGAAACGTCTTGCCGCGCCCGACCGGACCCCAAAGATAGAGACCGCGCGGCGCCGCCGCGGACCGCCCGAGCAGACGCCGCCACGAACCCGGCGGCGGCAATTCCTCGAGCGTCGTCCAGAGCCGGTCGAGCATCGCCAGCGGCGGCCTCTGGGCCGCGTCGTCCTGCCACTCGCCCGCGGCAACCCCGGCGTCGTAGCGCTGCCGCGGCGACGGCGCGGCCGCGTCCGCGGTCGTTGCGGTCATGCCTCGCGGTGCGGCGGCAGGTTCGCGCCGAGCGCGTTCTTCAAAGCGCCGCGCAGATCCATCAGGCGGCGATGGAAGAAATGTCCGGTATCCGGCATGCGGATCAGGTGCGGCGGCGGCGCGACCTCCGCGACCCAGTCGAACACCGCTTTCGCATCCACGACTTCGTCGTCCTCGCCCTGTACGACCAGCCACGGGCAAGCCGGAGCCGCAATGCCACTGAAGTCCCAGCTCCCGACCGGCGGGGCGATCAGAATCATCTGTGCCGGTTCAACTCGCGGAGCGGCACGCAGCGCGACGTAGCTGCCGAACGAGAACCCGGCCAACCACAGTGCGTCGTGCGGCCGCACTGCCCGCAACCAGTTGGCGATCACCACCACATCATCGGTTTCACCGACGCCGTTGTCATGTACGCCCTCGGACTTGCCCACGCCGCGGAAATTGAAGGTCAATGCGGCCAGACCGAGCTCGAGCAGCGAACGCTCGATGATCGTGACGACCTTGTTGTGCATGGTCCCGCCCTGCACCGGGTTTGGGTGGCAAATGATCGCCACACCGGCGCGCGCGTCGGATTCCGGCACGGAACAGGAGATTTCGATGGCACCCACGGGTCCGGGCAGCAGAATGCTGGCCGCGCTGGTGGGAAACGCCGGGAGCGCCTCAGGCAATGATTTTCGGGTCATGCCGGGAATGATACGGGAATGCGGTCGCCGACCCGCGTGATTGCGGCCGCACAGCTGGAGAGCGGGGGCATTGGATTGCGGGCCACATATGTCGTTTTGGTTGCCCTTGTGCGTAATACGGTGCGATTCCGAGGAACGAACCCAATGAAGACTGCGATCGGACTGTTCTGGGCCGGACTCATCGCCATTACCGGCAGCGCCGGCGCGGCAACGTTCACGGTCGACATAGAGGGCGACACCATCGACCCGTTGCCCGGCAACGGCTTCTGCAGCGTGCTCAACCAGCCCGGTCCCGGCCCATGCGCCTTGCGTGCCGCGATCATCGAGGCCAATGCGCTGCCCGGCGCGGATACGATTTTCCTCACCGCCGGCCAGACCTACGCATTGACTCGCAGCGGCAATGACGATGCCGCGCTCGTCGGCGATCTCGACATCACCGATGATGTGACGATCATCTTCTTCGCATCCGGCGAGCGGCCGGTCGTCGACGCCAACGGAGTCGGACGCGCGTTCCACATCGTGTCCGGCAACGCCACCCTGTTCGGCTTCGACATCACCGAAGGCGACGCAGTGGGCGAAGTCTCGCCGATCGGCGGTGCGCTGCTTGTCGGACCCATGGCCGGATTGGTACAGCTTTCGCTGCTGCATCTGCACGACAATAGGGCCGATGCGGGCGGCGCCATCTACAACGATGGTGACGACACCGCAGTCAGCGGTTCGGAGATCTATGCCAACCGCGTCTCCGATCCTTTCGTCGTCAGCGGCGGAGCAGCAATCTACAACCGCGGCAACCTGATCGTCGATCACTCTTCGATACGGCAAAACACGACCGTCAGTGGCGACGCGGCAACCGCCATCACCAGCCTCACGAGCGAGGCCCGCACCCTGACGATAGTGAACAGCACGATAAGCGCCAACCGCATCGGCGTGTCCAGTGCCCAGGCGTCTCCCTTGTTCGTGCGCAACGCGACGATCGCCGGCAACAGCCAATTCGGCATCCAGGTGACCGGCATGGGCGGTCACTTCCAGATGCGCAACAGCGTCGTGGCAGGAAACGGCAGCGCCGATTGCTCGCTGTCGACCGATGCGACGCTGAACCTGGACGGCTACAACATGGATTCCGACAATACATGCGAACTGGACGCCGGCTTCTCGAATTATCCCGGCGTCGAACCGTACCTGACTCCCCTCGCGTACCACGGCGGAGTCACCCAGGTGAGCTGGCCGCTGTCGATCAGCCCGCTGCTCGAGAACGGTCACTTTCTGATTGGCGGACTCGGCTGCGAGGAGGACGACCAGCACTTCACTGACCGGCCCATCGATTTCGACGGCAACGGCAACGCGCGCTGCGACATCGGCGCGGTCGAGCTGAGCGACGACGTGATCTTCTTCGACCCCTATGAGCTGTTGTAGCGCGATGATCGAATGCCGCCGTCGACGACTCCATGACGATACCGTGCGCAGGGCTTGCCACCGTGCGTTTTCATGCGCTCGGGCGCAGCACGATCTTCCCTCTCCACGCGCGATGCGTGAAATGGCGCGATAATCGCCTTGCGACCCGTCAGCGCTGCCGGGTGGTGGGAGAGTCGCGCATGCCTGTCGAACCAGCGGACCTCGCCGAACGGCTTGCCGACGAAGGCTATGGAGACGCTACCGACCTGCGCGAGTTGCTGCCGACTGTCTACAGCGACCTCAAACGCATCGCGCATCGCCAGTTGTTCCGTCAGGTGCCCGGCGCCACGCTGTCGACGACCGTGCTGGTCCATGAAGCCTACGCGCGCCTCGGCCGGGATCCGGATCGTGCGCTCTCCAGCCGTGGACACTTCATCGCGCTGTGCGCGCGCGTGATGCGTCAGATCATCGTCGACCATGCGCGTGTGCGGTCGGCCATGAAGCGCGGCGGCGGTGAAGCCGCTCTGGAACTGCTCGACAAGGATGCGGTCGATCCGTCGCAAATCCACGCTTTGCTCGACTTCACTGAAGCGCTCGAAGCGCTCGCCACGTCCGACCCGCGACTGGCACAGTTGATCGAGGAACACTGGTTCCTGGGCCTGGAACCCGACGAACTTGCGGATCTGCACGAGGTCACGCTGCGCACTGTGCAGCGCGGACTCAAGCGCGCACGCGCATGGATCGGCGAGTTGCTTGTGCCATGAGCCCGAGCTTCGACGCACGGCGCTTCGCCGCACTCGATGCGCTGCTGCGGCAGGCGCTCGATCGCGAAGATGCGGAGCGCGAGGCGTTTCTGGCCCGCATCGATCGCGAGCAACCCGAAGTGGCGCCGCACCTGCGCGCGATGATCGCGGCGGCCGATGCCGAAGGCGATGTGCTCAGCGGGCTGCTCGACCCGCGCCTGTGGGCGATGCTTGCGGACGACCGCGCTGCCGGTCAGCGTTTCGGTCCGTGGCGGGCGCGCGGCACGCTGGCCCACGGCGGCATGGCGCGCGTGCTGTATGCGGAGCGTGCCGACGGTTCGTTCGAGCAGGGCGCCGCGATCAAGTGTCTGTGGTCGGGGCTGGCCAGCGAGCCGCTGGTCGCGCGCTTCGAGCAGGAGCGACAGATTCTTGCGCGTCTCGACGATCCGCGCATCGCGCGCCTGATCGATGGCGGCGTGCGCGCCGATGGCGTGCCATGGCTTGCCCTCGAGTACGTGTCCGGCTCGACGATCGGCGTGCACTGCGATCGCAGACGCCTCGACCTGGATCAACGCATCGCTCTGTGGCACGAGGTCGCCGCGGCGGTCGCGACCGCGCACCGTCAGCTCGTCGTGCACCGCGACCTCAAACCGGCCAACGTGATGGTCAACGACAGCGGCGCGGTCAAGCTGCTCGATTTCGGCATCGCCAAACTGCTCGAACCCGAGGGGTTCCCGAATGCGGCGCCGGCGACGCAACTCGACGGCCGCGCGCTCACGCTCGAATATGCGAGTCCCGAACAAGTTCGCGGCGACCCGGTCACCACCGCAAGCGACGTTTTTCAGCTCGGCCTGCTGCTGTACGAGCTGGCGACGGGGGCGCGCCCATTCCGGCGCGTCCGCGGTCGCCCGCGCTCGGCCGACGACGAGGTCGCCGCGCCTTCGAGTGCAATCCAGCACGATGCAGACGCCGCCGCACATGCGGTGCTGCGCGCGACCATGCCACGCCGTCTCGTGCGGCGCCTGCGCGGCGATTTCGACGCGATCGTGCTGCATGCACTCGCCACCTCGCCTGCCGCGCGCTACGTATCGGCCGACGCGTTGCGCGAAGACGTGATCCGCTGGCAGCGCGGTCTGCCGGTGCACGCGCGGCGCAGCGGCCCGCTGCGGCGCAGCCACAAGTGGCTGAACCGACACCGCTGGTTCGCGGCGGGCGTGGTCGCGTTCGTCGCCATCGGCGCGATCTATGCGATCACCACGCTGCGGCAGGCGCATGCGATCGAGCGTGAGGCCGCGATCAACCGCGCGGTGCGCGATTACCTGGTCGGCTGGTTCCAGGCCGGCGATCCCGGCGGCACCCAGGGCCGCGATCCCACGGCCAGCGACATGCTCGCCAGCGGCCTGGCCAAGGCGCGCCGGGAACTGACCGCGCAACCGGATCTTCAAGCCGAGATCCTGTCGATCGTCGGTGAGGTGTATGTCGCGCGCGGCGACTACGTGCGCGCCGAACCGGTGCTTCGCGAAGCCTATGCGCTGTATCGCGACCTGCCGGATACGCACACCGGCCATCGCGGAGAAAGCGCGAATGGACTCGGCATGCTGCTGCACTACACCGCACGCTACGCGGAAGCGGAAACATTGTTGCGCGAAGCAGTTGCAGAGCAGACCGCGGCGCTCGGCGAGAATGCGTTCCGCACGTTGGCGGTGCGCCTGCAGCTGGCCGACGTGCTGCACAGTCGGGGCCTCTACGCCGAGGCGCGCGCCGAACTCGAACCGGCAGTTGCCGGCGCGCGCATGGACTTGGGCGAGGAGGCGTCACTGACTGCAAATCTCGAGCGCTATCTGGCCGACGTCTATCGCGACAGCGGCCGCGAGACGCAAGCAGAAGCATTGTACCGACATGCTCTGCGCACCCAGCTTTCCGCGCACGGCGAAATCCATCCGAACACCGCCGCGACGCGACTCAGCTACGGCCGCCTGCTGCTCGACGAGGGTCGCTTCGACGCGGCCGCGACGCAGATCGAGCCGGGACTGGCCGCCTACCGGCAGACCCAGGGCGGCAGCATGACGCCGGCCAGCGCGTACTGGGAACGCAATCTCGCCGAACTGGAGGAAGCGCGTGGCGACTTCGTCGCCGCCGCAGAGCGCCTGGACCGTCTCGACGCCGCGATGCGCGCAATGCTGCCGCCCGGCCACCTGATCCTCGCCTACTACGCGCTCGATGCCGGCTATGTTGCGCTCGCGCGCGGCGACGTCGATGGCTCGCAACGACAATTCGCGAGCGCCGAGCGGATTTTCGATGCGATTCAGCCGCAAGGCCATCCTCGCCGCATCGAAACCCGACTCGGCAGGGCGTTGATCGCAAGGAAGAAAGGCGACGCGGTGTCCGCGCAGCGACTGCTCGCTGCGGCCACCGTGCAAGCCAGAGAGCAACTCGCGCCGGGGCATCCGCTGTTCGATGCACTCGCGGTCGCGAGCGCGCCAGAGCCGGCGCGCGCTCAGGCAGTTGGCCTTGCGGCGCTGCGCGTGCAGCGCGCGCTGGCCGCACCGCCCGTCCGCCGATGACGTTTTGGCCACCGTTTTACGTGATTTGCGGATATGACCCTGCTTGCGTGCGACTTCCGTGGATTCCTGCCGCTCATGCTGACTGCGGCGCTCTGGCCCGGTCCTGGCCACGGCGGAAATCCGCCGGCGGCCGATCTGCTTGTGCGCGACGGATTCGAGCTGCCGCAATTTGCCGATATCCGCCCGCTGTCCGACGAGTTCGAGGCACCGGCGACACTCGGCGACTGGCGCCGGGTCTGGCGCGAGGAATACTGGCCGTACGACTCGCTGGAAGTGTTCGACATCGGCGCAACGCGTGCGGGCTGGATGACGCTGGTTCCGCATACGAGCACCTGGTACGAGGACTATCGGGCCGCGTTCGCGTTCAAGTTCGTCGCCGGAGATTTCATCGCGACAACGCGTGTCCAGGCGCGCAACCGCGGTGGTGACGGCGCGCCCGGCAGCACGTCCGGCGGTCCGGATGGTTCGGAGTTTTCACTGGCCGGCATCCTCGTACGCGCGCCGCGCGAAGACGTCGTGTGTTGCGACTCGAGCTGGTGGCAGGCAGGTCTGGAACGCTATGTGTTCCTGTCTTTCGGTGCCGCGAACGTGGCCGGCGCGTATCAGTTCGAGGTCAAGACGACCCGCGCCGCGATCGCCCCGGAAACCCACAGCATCTCGCAACTGGAGATCGTCGATGCCGGCGTCAGCGAAGCCGAATTACGCATTGCCCGGCTGGGTCCGTACTGCATCACGCTGCTGCGCGAACCGGCCGGGACATGGCGCGTGCATCGACGCTATGCCCGCAGCGATCTTCCGTCGCAACTGCAGGTCGGCATCACCGTCTACACCGACTGGGCGATTGCATCCACCTATCCGTATGCCGAGCACAACGACACCCTGATCGAACATGGATATCTCGATCCGGGTAGGCCCGCCGATCCGGATCTGCGCGCGCAGTTCGACTGGTTCCGCTATGCCCGTCCGCAGATTCCGGGCGAGCTGATCGGTGCCGATTTTTCCGATCCAGATGAGGTTTCCGACGAACAACTGCTCGTATTTCTCGGTGAGCCGCCCTGACCGCCGCCGCATGTTGCGCGCGCGATCGAGACGTCCGTCGACAACGAAAGGATGGACAACATGCGTCCACGAAGGTGGCATCTGATCTTGCCCGGCCTGCTCGCAGCCGGTGTGCAGGCCGAGCCGATGTTCCAGAGCGGTTTCGAAGGAGACGGCCCGTGCATGGCTGCGGCCGCTACCGGAGAAGTGAACGTCGACGTGCCGAGCGTGTTGATCACGCCGCAGTTCCGTCTGAACGGAGCGTTGTTTCCGAACGACAACACGCGGTACGCGCGCATCTATCTCGCCGATTCCGACGGTTATCAGGTACTGCTCGGCTCGACCTACAACCCGGCTCCACCGGGCGTGCGGCTGGTCCCCGGCGTGTATGACGTGGTCTACGAGTACGTTACGGGCGCCGGCATCCCGATCAATCGCGGCGCGCGCCTGAGGCGCAATCTCTGGCTCGGCAGCGATGGCAGCCTGCCCGTCGACGTGGCGAGCATCGAGCTGACCGGCGACTTCCGCCACAACGGTGCGACGTTTCCCGGCAACGCGACCGCCCAGCTCGAACTCGAAGGCATCTACTACGGCGGCATCGCGAGCCTTGGTTCGACCTCGCAGCAGCAGCCGCAGTTCGCATTGCTGCCGGGCGCGTATCGTTTGATCTACCGTCACGATGCAGGCTCCGGCATCCCGGAGAACCTGCATGCCCGGCTCGATCGTCATGATCTCGACGCATCCGCTACTCACGTGTTCGACGTGCCCAGCGTGCTCGTGAACGTGACGTTCAGCCTCAATGGCGGTGCATTTCCCGGGACGGCCTACGAACGCGGCGTATTCTCGCTTGGCGGGCCGCAGGGCGACGTCGTCGATCTCGCCGACAGCCTGGTCACGACCGTGCAACGACGCATCGTACCGAATGTCTACGACGTGCATTGGCAACGCGCCGCCGGCGGCGGGGTGGTGCCGATCAACGACGACGCGATCGTGTTCGCGCAGGTCGATCTGACCGACGATGCCAGCATCGCCGCCGACGTCGCGACGGTCGACGTCTCCGGAGAGTTCAGCGTGAACGGCAGTCCCGCCCCCGCGACTGCGTACGAGAGCGGCGAGGTATTCGTCGTCGATCCGTTGACCGGCGCCAGGACCACGATCGGCGCGACGTACCAACAACAATATGCGGCTCGACTGGTCGCGCAACCGTATGCAATCGGCTATCGACACGTCAATGGCTCGACGATACTGCCGTCCAACCCGGACACGATCATCGCGGCAGGCTGGAATGCGCCGGGTGCACCTCAGCGTGACATCGACATTCCGGTTGGCACCTATCACGCGATCCCGACGCTGAATGGCGCTGCGTTCTCGGGCAGCGCCTACGAAAGCGGCAGCATTTTTCTGCAGCCGGTGGCCGGAGGGCCGCCGACGATTCTCGGAGGCACCTACCTCGGCGCCTTCGATCGTCGCCTGCTCCCGGGCAGCTATGTCGCGGTCTACCGCCATGATTCAGGCACGATTGTTCCTCGCAATCAATACGCACCGATTCCCGGCGTGCGCGCGATCGCCGCCGGCTCCGCCGGCGAACCGCCCGATGCGATCGATGTGGAATCGCTGCAGATGGCCGGCGTCGCCACCCTCGACGGCGCCGCGTTCCCGGCTGGCAACAATGCGCGTTTTCACTGGCGCCATCGCTCCGGCTACGGTGATGACTACGCCTATTGGGGCGACAGCAGTGCCGGTTCGCTGTCGGTCGATCTCGTCGCCGGTTCGTACGATCTGATGTATGAACATGTCAGCGGCACGGCGATTGCGCAGAACACCTATCGGCGCCTGGTCTGCTGGAACATTCAACCGCCGTGAGCGATATGCTTCGCCGCGATGAATCACCTCGCTCATGCATGGCTCGCCGCGCCCGATCCGGATCTGATGTTCGGCAGCCTGATCGGTGATTTTGTGCGCGGACGCATCGATCCTGCGCTGCCCCGCGGCGTGAGCGCGGGCATCGCGCTGCATCGCAGTATCGACGTCTACACCGACGCGCATGCGCAGACGGCAGCGGCGCGCGCGCTGTTCGCGCCGCCGTTGCGCCGTTACGCGGGTATCCTGATCGATGTGTGGTTCGATCATCTGCTCGCGCGCGACTGGTCGCGCTACGCCGATGAGTCCCTGCACGCGTTCTCGCGGCTCGTGCAGGGACTGCTCGTCGCGCGCTCGGATGAATTGCCCCCGCGTATGCTCGGTTTCGCGCGCTATCTGCGCACGAACGATCTACCCGAAGCTTATCGCGAGCGTGAAGCGATCGACCGGGTCCTGCATGGACTTTCTCGGCGCTTGCGCCGTGCCAATCCGCTTGCCGATGCGATGCCGACCCTGATCCGGCACGAGCGCGCACTCGCCGGATGCTTTGGCGCATTCTTTCCCGATCTGATCAGCTATGCGTCGCGCGAGCGTGCGCGTCTGCTCGACGCAACGAACCGGTGATGCGCGGGAAACGCGAGTCGCCGACCCTCACCCTGACGTCTTCCGGCGGCGAAAAGATAGGTTGCGCGGGCGCGGGCGCCATTCCTGCCAGGTGTTCACCCGTGAACCGACACAGACAATCCGCGCGCGATGCCTGAGCGCGGCGCGCCAGCGCGGCTTACTTGACCTGGCTGACCATCCATTCGACCGTGGCCTTGACCTGCGCGTCGCTCAGCGACGGATTGCCGCCGCGCGCGGGCATCACGCCCGATTTGCCGGTGTATCCCTCGAGCGCATGCTTGACCAGGGTGTCGATACCCTCGGCGACGCGCGGTGCCCAGGCCGCCTTGTCGCTGATCTTCGGCGCGCCGCCGACGCCGGCCTCATGGCAGCTGTGGCAGAGCTGCCCGTAGATCGCATGACCGTCGGTGGTGCCGCCGTAAGCGACCTGCGACGCAGCGGCCTTGGCCGCGGCTTCCTGCGCGGCCTGCATCGCGGCGCGACCGGTATCGCCAGCGTAGACGCCGCCGACCGGAGCGATGCGCTGCTCGACGACCTTGGCGCGATTCGGATTCTGCGGCGGCGGGTTGCGGTCATAGATCCACATCGCCAGCGCGCCGAGCAGGATCGCGACGACGACCAGAAACCCGATCAGCATCGCGAAATGCTTCAGGAACACCGAATCGGTCGGAGTAATAGGGTTGCTCACAGGACCACCTTGATGAAAGCGGGCGTGCCGGGCAACGCAAGGCGGCCGCGCAAAAAGTCCGGGGAGTATAGCGGCGCTCTGCGGGGCGCGGAAGGCGTGAGGGTTGCAGCGGACCGCGCACGCCCGACCGGCTCGCCGAGCGTCGGGGCGCTGCCTGCGGACATGCGCGCTGCCACAGACCGGGCCGGAGGCCCGGGCAAGTCACCGCACCAGGAATGGTTGCCCGCATCACACTTGAACACGGGAACTGGCGCGCTCGGCGGGATTCGAACCCACGACCCCTGCCTTCGGAGGGCAGTACTCTATCCAGCTGAGCTACGAGCGCGTGGCGGCTATTTTCGCACGGAACCCCGAAGCCTGACGATCATGCGCGCTGTGACAGTTTGCTGTGCCGCATGCCGTAGCCGAAATAGATCGCGAGGCCGATCGCCATCCAGATGATGAAGCGTTCGATCGTGATCATCGGCAGGCCGCCGAGCAGGCGGAACTCGCCGCCGACCATCCACGGCCAGCCGATGATCAGGCACAGCGAGAACACGATGCCGAGCGGCGCGAACAGCCACAGCGCCGGGGTACGGAAGCGGCGCACCAGCTCCGGGCGGCGCACGCGCAGGATCAGCACCGAGGCGCAGATCACGATGAACGCGGAGAGCGTGCCAATGTTGACCAGTTCGGCGACTTCATTGATCGGCAACAGGCCCGCGACCAGCGCAGTGAACACGCCGAGGATCACGGTCGGACGCGCCGGTGTGTTGTAGCGCGGATGCACGTGCGCGATCCACTTCGGCAGCAGGCCGTCGCGGCCGAGAGCGAACGTGATGCGCGCGGCGCCGAGCAGGAACGCGAACATCACGCTGGTGATGCCCGCGATCGCGGCGACGTTGATGATGCCGCGCACCCAGTCCAGTCCGAGCGACTTGAACGCGGCGTCGACCGGCGCCGGGCTGTTGAGCTCGGTATAGGGCACCATGCCGGTCAGCACCAGCGACACGGCCAGATACAGGGTCATCGATACCGCGAGCGACAGCAGCACGGCGCGCGGCAGGTCGCGCTGCGGATTGCGCGATTCCTCGGCCGCGGTGGTCAGCGTGTCGTATCCGAACACCGCGAAGAACACGATGCTCGATGCGGCCAGCACGCCGCCCCAGCCGAAATGCGTGGCGCCGTCGGCGTCGATGGTCAGCTGCGGGATGAACGGGTGCCAGTTCGCGCTGCTCACGTACATCGCACCGACGCCGATCACGAGTGCGACGCCGATCACCTTGATCGCAACGATCACGGTGTTCGCACGCGCGCCCCATTCGGTCTTGACCACGAGCATCCAGGTGATCAGCAGCACTACCGCGGCCGCGATCACGTTGAACACGCCACCGGCCTCGGGCGCCGCGGGATTCCACGCGCCGCGTGCCCACAGCGGCAGCTGCCAGCCGAAGACCTGCTCGATCAGCGCCTGCACATAGCCGGACCAGCCGATCGCGACCACGCCGACGATCAGCGCGTACTCGACCAGCAGATCCCAGCCGATGATCCACGCGAGCAGTTCTCCGAGCACCGCGTAGCTGTAGGTGTACGCACTGCCGGTGACCGGAATCAGGCCCGCGAACTCCGCGTAGGCGAGTGCCGCGCAGGCGCTGCCGAGACCGGCGATGACGAAACTCAATACGACCGCCGGACCGGCGTTGAGAGCGGCCTGTTGGCCGGCCAGCACGAATATGCCGACGCCGATGATCGCGCCGACGCCGATCGCGGTGAGCTGCCAGACGCCGAGCACGCGCCGGAAATCGTGTCGCGTGCCGACCTCGGCCTGCAGTTGTTCGATCGTCTTGTGACGCGTCAGTTGCGCGATGAGACTCATGCGGCGCTCCCCTGTGGTCGAAGCGTCGATCATAGCGGCTTGGCGCGCTTCGGCTCAGCGGCAGCGCAACACGGGGCCCGGGTCGTCCGCCCCGAACGCGCCGGGGCCAGCGCGCGAACCCGCGCAGATCCTGCGCGCTAGCGGGCCGCGGCGCGGGGCAGTTCGTCGTGCAGGCGACGCTCGAGTGCCGCGCCGAACCGCTCCCGCGCGTCGGCGGGCGCGCTCGCGAGCAGTCGCGTGCGTGCGGCCTTCGCCGCGGCAAGCGCGGCGTCGGCTTCGGCGCCCGCGGGCAGGGCGCGCGCGCCGAGTTCATGAATCGCATCCGCGTGCGCGTAGTCGCCGACATCCTTGAGCATGGCCAGGGCCTGGCGGTACTGGCTGACTGCGAGTCGACGGTCCTCGGCACCGAGCGCTGCGGCGATCTCGAGTTCGAGCCACTGCAGGCGCAGCGGCACTTCGTTGAGACGGCTGGTCTCGGCCGCGAGCGCGGTCAGTACGCGCGCGGCATCGGCGCGCCGGCCTTCGGCCAGCGCGAGGCGCGCCTGCTCGAGGCGAATCTGCATGTCGAGCGCGCCGCTGTGCGCTTCCGCGGCGGCGGCCGCGGCCCGCTCGAGATCGGCGGTCGCGGCGCGCGGGTCGTTGCGCAGGCCAGCGACGCGCGCCTGCGCGAGCAGGAGTGCGGCCCGCTGTTCGGCACCCACGCGCTCGCCCGGAATCTGCTTCAGCGCGGCCTCGGCCTGTCCGGTATCGCCGAGCGCAACCGCGACACGCGCTTCGAGCAGTCCCGCTTCGGTTTCGCCGCGTTGATCCGAGCGCCGTGTGAAGATCTGCCGCGCGCGCTGGGCGTGCATGAGCGCCTCCGCGTAGCGGCCCTCGACCAGACCGAGTTCGGCGAGATCGACATGTCCGGCCGCGGCCTGGCCCGAGAGCTGGCTGTCCTGCGCGGCGGACAGGGTCGACTCGAGCCGCTCGCGCGCCGCCGCGAAGTGCCCGCGTGCGGTATCGAGCAGGCCCATGCTCTGTTCGACATGCAGCATGCGTCCGCGGTCATCGAGAGTCTTGTACATCGCGAGCGCCTGTTGCCAGTACACCAGCGCATCGTCGAAGCGGCCGAGCTGATAGGAGCTGAAGCCGACATTGTCGAGACTTTCCGCGACCAGGTCCGGCACGTCGAGGCGCTGGCGCAGGACCAGCGCCTTGCGGTAGGCGTCCTGCGCGGTCGCGAAATCGCCGCGCTCCTCGGCGACCACGCCGCGGTCGTTGTAGAGGTCGGCGAGGCTGGCCTGGTCGCCGAGCTCTTCGAGCAGCGTCTTGGCGCGGTCCAGGGTTTTCTCCGCGAGATCGCGATCGCCACGCACCGCCTGCACGATCGCGAGGTTGCGCAGCGACTTGCTGAGACCGAACTTGTCGCCCAGTTGCTCGCGCATCGCGACCGCACGCGTGTATTGCTCGGCAGCGGCGTCGAGCTGGCCGAGACGCTCGTAGCCGATGCCCATCGCGTTGCGTGTTTCCGCCTCGCCCGGCGCGTTGCCTGCGCGCGTATAGAGCACGAGCGCGCGCACCAGATAGTCGTCGACCGCGGGACGCGGTTCGCCCTGCAGGATCGAGCGCCGGCCGAGCAGGAACCATGCGCGTGCGTCCTGGTCGTCGCGCTTCACGGCCTGCTTGAGCACGTCAATCGCCTCGGCGCCCTTGCCGTTCGCGCCGAGGGTCTCGGCATCGAGCAGCGCAAGACGCGCGTCGTTGGGAAAATCGCGGGTGGCATCGGCCAGCACCTGCAACGCCTTCGGGCCTTCGTCGTGGTCGGCCAGCGCGCGCGCATAGAGTTCGCGGCCATCCGGACTCGGGTCGTGCGCGAAGCGCGCGATGATCGCCTCGCGCGTGTTCTGCGCCGGCAGCGACTGGTGGTCGGCTTCCTGCGCGTCGAGGCGTGCTTCGAGGACCAGCGCACTCGCGGCAGTCGTCGCCGCGAGTTCCGCTGCCGCGGCATTCGCATGATCGGCGTCCGTCGCGAGCAGTGCGCGGCCGAGCGGCAATACCGCGTCGGCGGCGAGGTCCGGTGCGCGCCCTGCACGCAGGTTCTGCGCCGCGAGAACCGCGGGCATCGCTTTCAGATAGGCCGCGAAAAGCTCCGCGGGCGTCGCCGCATGCACGCTCAGCACGGTCTTGGCCGTGGTCGCGCCCGGCTCGGTCAGGGCCAGCTCGAGCTGGTCCGGTTTGGCGCGGCGCAACTGGCCGCGCCACAGGCGCGTCGCGTTTGCGGCCTGGGCGACGTCCGCGAGCTGGCGACGCAGCGCGTCCTCCTGCGCGTCCGGCGCGACCCGCGCTAGCGCATCGACCACGCGCCGCCGCAACACCACGGCGATCCGGGGATCGCCGCGCAGCCATGCGCGCAGATGGTCGTCGAGCGCGCGCGCGAGCGCGCCGAGTTCGGCATCGTCGGCTGGCGCGCGCAGCGGCAGCAGCGCAATGCGCGGCGTCGCCACGACCGCAGGCGCGAACAGGCGCGAGATCACGGTCGGGTGCTGCCGCCAGGTCCACGCGCCTGCCGTCAAAGCCAGTACGACGAGCGCCGCCGCGGCCAGCATGCGCCGACTCAGCGGCGGGCGCGGCACGCGCTGCGTATCGAGCGCGCGCAGCGCGTCCTTCGCCGAGGCGAAGCGGTGCGCGGGATTGACCTTGAGCAACCGGTCCGAGAATGCATGCAGCCAGCGGGGCAGGTCCGGACGCGCCCGCGCGAGCGAAGGCGGCTCGCGCAGGATGCGCTGGATCACGATCTCCGCAGGCGTACCGCCCGCGAACGGCAGGTCGCCGGTCAGCATCTCGTAAAGGATCAGGCCGACCGCATAGAGGTCGCTGCGCGCATCGACGCCGAGTCCGCGTGCCTGCTCCGGCGACAGGTATTCCGGCGTGCCGACGATCACGCCGGTCTGGGTCAGTCCGGTCGCGCCGAGGCTGCGCGCGATACCGAAGTCGGTGATGTAGGCATGACCGGATTCGTCGATCAGCACGTTGGCCGGTTTCAGGTCGCGATGCACGACCCCGCGCTGATGCGCGGCGGACAGTCCCTCGAGCAGTCCGCGCGTGATCGCGAGGGCCTCGGCGGTCGGCAAGCGCTGCGCCTGCCCGCACTTGCGCTCGAGCGAATCGCCGGCGATGAAGTCCATGCTGATGAACCAGCGTCCATCGTGTTCGGCGATGTCGTGGATGCGCACGACATGCGGGCTCGAAACCTGGCGCGCGAGCAGCAGTTCCTGACGGAAGCTCGCGAACGCCTCGGGTCGGCGCGCGAGTTCCGGGCGCAGCAGCTTGATCGCGACATCGATTCCGAGCGACAGGTCGTGCGCACGGTAGACCACGCCCATGCCGCCGATGCCGAGCAGTGCGTCGATGCGAAAGCGGTTGCCGAGCACGTCGCCGACGCGCAGCTCGCTGCCGATGATGTGCCCGGTCAGCGTTGCGGGGTCGTTGGCATCGGCGGTCGGGGCGCTCACCCGCGCACAGTAGCGTGTCGCCGCGGCGGCGACCAGATCGCGCGGGCCCGCCCGATCACGCGCCGGAGCGCGCGCGCACGGCTCAGGCGAACGCGGGCTTTCTCAGTTCGCGCCAGGTCATCGAACGCGAACCCGGACCCGCGTTCACGACGTGGCGCGCATTGCCGTCCGCACGCGCGATCTCGAGCGCGGTTTCGGTCTGCCGCGCGACGTTCTCGACGAGTTCGAGATCGAGCTCGGTGATCGGCAATCCGGGAGTACGGCTGTCGGCATAGATCACTCCGCTCGATGCGCCGGTACGCATCAGCGGGACGCAAAGCAGGGAACGGATGCCGCCGAGCTGGATGCTCGGACGCGCGCCGAGCCAGGGCGCGTCGCCGGTATCGCTGCAGACCACGGGCTTGCCGTCGGCGAGCGCGCGCTCGACCGCGGTCGCGCTGCCCGCAAAACTCGCACTGGCGAGATCCTCGGGATGCAGTCCGCGCGTCGCGTGCACGCGCAGCGGCTCGCCGGCCGTTGCGTAGAGGACGAAACCGCGTTCGAGGCCGGACAGTTGCAGCACGGTATCGAGTGCCTGCGGTATCAGCGTGCCCGCGCCGAGGTTCGGACTGAGTTGCGCGGACAGCGCGAGCGATGCCGCGCGCCGCGTTTCGCTCGCAGCGCGGTGGGCGAGACCGGCAGCGCCGTCGAGCGGCTCGAACGAGCAGTACACATCGCCGATCAGGAACCAGGTTGCCTCGCCCAGTTCGGCGCGCACGGTCAGGCGTCCATCGACGCTGATGCCATTCTTGCTGCCGGTGTCGTCGAGGCGCCAGTTGCGGCCCGTGCAGGTCAGTTCCGCGTGGAAGCGCGAAATCGAACCATGTTCGATGCGTACTTCGCAGTCGCCCGAGCGGCCGATCCGGTAGAGCGCGCCGTCGTCGAGGACGCGCACGATGGCCGGGGCCTCCGGTGGATAGGCGGTGAAGCGAGCGGGCATACGGTCCTCAGGGCAGGGGTTTTCGGAGCAGGGATTTTCGAGCAGGGACTCCCGGAGCAGCGCTTCTCAGAGCAGCGGCGCGGTCAGCATGCGCACCAGGGTGAAGCGCAGTGTCTGCGCGAGGCCGAGCATTTCGCCGGCATCGTTGGCCACATCGTGGCGGGAATTCCAGACGTTCGGAATGTCGGTGCCCGCATGCGCGGTCACGTTCGCGGCGAACTGGTCGAGCGCATCGATCGCGCCGGTGATGTCGAGCGCAACCAGCGCCGTGTTGACGTTGCCGAGCAGACCCAGCAGGTCGCCGCGCAACACGCTGCCGATCGCGGCCGCGACGACGCGCAATTCGAGCACGACCAGCTTGCCGGTGGCGATGACCAGCAACTGCACGAAGTTCGTATTGCTGTCGCGGCCGACCAGGAACTGCGAGAACGCGCCACCGCGTCCGCGGTCGCGCACGCTGCCCGGCAGCACGTCACTGGTGATGTCCGCGAACGCTCCGCCTATCGGCGCCTTGATCAGGCGATACGGGCTGTCGACCACGTACTGCAGCGCATCGGTATGCACTTCGATGTCGTAGGTGTTGAGGAACGCGAGGTCCGCGCCGTTGTTGTCGTCCCCGTCGAAGTTGCTCGCGAACAGCCACGGGTAGGCGGGCGGCTCGACCGTGATCAGGACCGGAAATTCGCCCGGCACCGTGATCCCGGGCGGCAGCCGCGCGCGCAGCGCGGCATTGTTCGGATCGACCAGTTCCGCAGTCAGGTTGAGGCTCGCGGCGCTGAGATTCTCGACCGTCTCGAACACGATCGTGACCTCGGCCTCATAGGTCGTGCCGATGCCGTTGTCGAGCGACACCTGCGCATGCGCGGTGTTGCCATCGATGGTGACCACGACCGTGGCCGCGGCTTCGCTCGCGAAAAGGCCGGCGGCCGCGCACGCGAGCACAAGAACGAAACTGCGCAGACAGGACCGCATGTTCTTTTCCCATTTCGTTCGGGCCCGACCCCGCGGGCGGCCATGGTCCACCGGCTCGAAAGCCACCCCGAGGGGGTGGCAGTCCAGCCGCGGCGGTTCGGATCACACGAGGACATGCCAGAATCGTGCCTGCGGCGACCCTGCGGCCCGCTCTGGCGCGGGCCGAATCGGCTGTCTGCAGGAAATCGCGCCGCGGCAGGGATGTTTTTGCGCGGGATCGCGGGGCGCGGAGCCTGGCATCCGGGCGCCCGGCCCGGCGCCGGCACGCCGCGCCGGCATGTCAACACCTGACATTCGGGTCGGGCCGGTGACAAACGTGGAGTCAGGCGAGGCGGGTGGACTGGCTGCCCTGCTGGGTCATTGCATGCGCGCGCACGCGATACCGGCAACTACCGTTGCCACGCGTCAGCATGACGCTCGTGCCACGCAGCGGGCCGCCATCGAGCACCGCGGTCGGCAGTGCTGCGCGCGATCGGTTGGGTCACTGCCTCTGAAAGTCGACTCTGACCCCTATTTTCACCTGTTTTCACCATTCCAGTGGACACACCGATGTTTGTGATCTCCGCGCCAAGCGCCTGCGCTTGTTCTGCCCTCGTTGATGGTTGTAGGCCGGTAACCTTGACGCCCATGTTCTCGCAATCTTCCTTGCTGTCGCCGCGACTGATGTTCGAACCGGATCCCTCCTGCTGAGCGGATTGTTGAGGAGGTAGCCGTACGGGTTGAGGAATTGCGTATTGCTCGGGAACTGGATCACCGGAACCCACGGGCGAGTTAGCGAAGCTCATCGCGCAAGCTCAACAACGGTTGCTACAACGGGCAATCGCGTTCGGAATCGATGTCAGTGTTCGCCTGCAAACTCCCACTTCTCATGCGTGACGACTATGTCGGCGATCTGATCTTCGCTAAAGGGAATCATCTTCAAGCCCCTAATGCGCGTGACATAGCCCGCCTCGATCAACGCCTGATCGTAGCGAGAACCATCCTTCAAAATGATTGAGGCTACTTGATAGCCCATACCCGTCTCCGGTTGTGACACCAATCTCGGTCCCCACTTATCCGATAGCTGCAACATGGCCTAATACCCAAACGGGAAGATGACTTCGTTGCCTGTTCAGCCAGCGACGGTCCGTGGACCGATTACTGCCGTTCTTGCCGGCGGCTCCAGCATCACGTAGTTTGTTCGCGGGATGTTCGGACTCGGAAGATTGTA
The DNA here is from genome assembly GCA_963758365.1 of uncultured Gammaproteobacteria bacterium. Classification (GTDB taxonomy): domain Bacteria; phylum Pseudomonadota; class Gammaproteobacteria; order Xanthomonadales; family Rhodanobacteraceae; genus Dokdonella_A. The sequence continues at coordinate 3,320,573 of CAVWVB010000001.1, read as the reverse complement.
AGTAGAAATGCGCTGCCCAACCGGAACAAGGCCATCGCTGGCCGGCGCCGCATACGTTCCCGGCGTTACTCCTCCTCTTGGAGTTATGCGGCTGAACGCGGGGTTAGCTGATTCGTACCGAATAAATTTCTCGCCAGCTTGTGTGTATCTGATCTCACTCAGAGCTGTCGTTGTCTCTCTCGCAGCGATGCCTCCCGCCGTTCTGAGGATACCAACACCTCCAGCTAATCCCACCACAGGTACGTCGCCGCTGAACTGGGACAGTACCAGTTGCAACTGGAAGCTGTAGAACCCCCTGATCATGCCGTTGGCAATGCGGCTTTCTTCCTCGCCCAGGTACTGCCCCCATTCCGCGGTGAGGACGCGCCCATTCATCGAGGTCGACCAGTCGCCGGGAACGACTGATTCGCCGCCGGGGTAGCGCGCGCCGACACTGACAGTTTCCAGCGTCGGCATTCCCGGCTCGCTGCCGATCGTCTTGCCATTCGCTCCGATGTCGGCCGCATTGCCGCTGGTCGGCGTCGACGACGCTCCCTTCGCCGTCATCGCATCGACGCGCTGGTTCCAGTGGCTCGCGCCTATGTTCGCGATCTTCGCGCCGAGCGCTCGCGCCTGCTGGTCCTGGCTAGGACTATTGGACCCACCACCACTGACGCCTTGGCCCGCGCAGCTTGATCCATCATTGCGGTCGATATGCGAGCCGGTGCAGGCTTCGTACCCACTCGGATCCCGCCCGCTGAGCGGGTTGTTGAGGATGTAGCTGTACGGATTGAGGCTCTGGGTATTGTTCGGGAACTGGATGATCGGATCGACACTGAGGAACCTTCCGAGCTGGTAGTCGTAGATGCGCCCGTTCATGTGGATCAGCTGCACCGCATCGACGTGCTGATGAGCGGTGAACCCGCGCAGGGTGTCGGGCAGCCGGTCCAGGGTGCCGTTGGGTCGATCCGAGTAGTCGCCGTTGCGCGCCTTGCCGAACGCGTCGTAGGCCGAGCCGGTCGCGCTTTGCGGTCCGTTGACCGCGTTCGGGATGCCCACGCACGCGTGGGCGGTGCCGCGGTAGGGCGAGCATTGCCGGCTCGCGCCACTGCCGGCACAGGCGCGCACCTCGTAGTCGTAGGTGGTCGAGTCCTCGGGCAGGATGCGGCTGCGGGTCAGGCTCTGACTGGTCGCACTGGTGACGAGAATCTGTTCGGCCGGCGAGCTCGTATTGGTCTCGTGCAAGTCGTAGCTGGTCGCCTGGCTGACGCCGTCCCAGCTGATCGTGTACGTGCGCGGCGAGGCTGTACAGCCACTCGGGCCACTGATCGAGGCCGGCGCCGGCGGTGTCGTGCTGCCCTCCACGGTCTGCGCCCAGCTCGCCGAGTAGACACTGCAGCGCACCTGGTCGCCGAAGAAGCACGCACGCACGTGATACTGGTAACTGCCGTTGCCACGCGTCAGGGTGACGCTCGTGCCATGCAGCGTGCCGCCATCGAGCACCGCGGTCCATGCGCCGCCATTGAGCTGCTCCTGGACCTCGTAGTAGGTCGCGGTCGCCGAGGCCGACCAGCTCAGCGTGAACGTGCCCGTGCTCGGGTTCGGATCTCCGTTCAGCCCGGTCGGGATATCCGGCACGTGGCGCACGACTTCATAGCCGGTTGCGCTGTAGCCGCTGCACCCTTGGTTGTTGCACGCGCGCACCCGGTAGGAGTACAGCCCGTCCACTCGATTGCTTGTGCTCCAGCTCGTAGCGCTTGCGTCATAGACCTCCGTCCACGTATTGGGCGTCGTCGACTCTTCGAGCCGATAGGTGTTGCCGCCTGCCCCCGGCACCGTCGCGACCGGCTGCCAGCTCATCGTGAAGCTGCCGTTGAGGCTGTAGTACGGGCTCGCGAACAAGCCTTGTGGAATACCCGGTGGCGAGATGATGCTTACCGTCTCGGTAACCGTCGGACTGTAGCCGCTGCATCCGCTCGCGTTGCAGGCCTGCACGCGGTAGGTATACGTGCCGCTCGGGCGGCCCGTGTAGACACGCGAGGGCCCACCGATCACCTCGCCAGCCGACCAGCTACCGCCGTTGACCTGTTCCTCGATTCGATAGCTCGTTGCACCGTTAACCGGGCCCCAGCTCACCGTGTATGTGCCGGTCGTGCTCGGGTTAGGACTCGCATAGATGGTCCCGGGTGGTGCAATGCTTCCGCCCTGGACGGTTTCGGTAACCGTCCCGCTCGGGGCGCCGCACACGTTCGTGCATGCGCGTGCGCGGTAGCTGTAGGTGCCGCCCGGTCGTCCAGTGATCGAGCAACTGATGGCCGGGCTGCCTGAGTCTTTAAGCCCCACCAACTTGATCGAATGCCTCACGGATTTGCTTCAGCACTCGCACGACTTGTGCGATCTCGATTTGCGGGAGTACATCAGCACAGGAACCCGCGACTTTTTTCAGTGCTTCTTCGGCTTCATATAGGAACTCCGACGAAGACCCGCCAGCAAACCGACTAGCACGATGGACGTCCTCCGCTACGTCAATGCAACCATGCGAGTGCAGTTCCGCACCGAGCTGAAGCAGGTATTGTGCAAGATCCTCGTTGTTTGCGATGCGCTGTATGTTCATGGATTTCGATCTAGCATGTGGAACCAGTCCGCTCTTACATCACCGGGCGCTACGACTGCTTCGATTGCGCCGCCCTTGTTTGCCCCGATACCTGGCGCAGAACGAGTGATTACATCTGAACTGTTGGAAACTCGTCCACCCATGATCCAGTTAAACTTTGGCGCTGTTGAGCCTGGCATACCCATACGCCCGGCGTAGCCGGGAGTGATCGCCGGATTTTGCAGAGACCAAAATTGTCCTTCGGCCGCATTTTGAATTCCGAAGCTACCCGCTCTGTAGACCGTCGCCCCATTCTGTACTTGTCCCAATGCAGTCAGGGCTTCCGAAGTTGTCTCCTGCAGTGCTGGGCCTCGCGGCGTCGCAATACTTTTTACCGCAGAAGCTCCCCGCACGCCCTTCAAAGCTTCGCCGATCTTCCCTTCGGGAATAGCAAGCGTGGCAGCAGAAAGGAACCGCTCGTTCCACGCCTCAACGCCTTCGACCGTCGCGCCAGAGAAGGGATTGCGCCCGGGTTGCCCTGTAAATAGCGATTGCCAAGCCGCGTAGGTTTGACCAAAGCCGGCGACAAATGCAGCATCCGCACGCTCGAATATGTTTCCTTGCGACATCCTCTCGTAGGTAGTCTGCGCCGTCGATTGGTCCGTGGCACTGGCGCTGCCGACCGTGCCCGACTGTGCGCCGATGTTCGACGCTTGACCGTTCAGCGGCGTCGACGACGCACCTTTGGAGGTCTGCGCATCCGAACCATTGCCATTGAAGATCGACTGCATGTATGAGCGCGACATCGCACGATCGGACATTGCCTTCATCTCGCTCACACTCGGCGATGCGATCTGCATCACGCTGACACCGAGACCTTCACAACTCGGCCCGCTGCCGCCGGTGATGTGCGTTCCGGTGCTGCAATACCCGCTCGGATCCCGCCCGCTGAGCGGGTTGTTGAGGATGTAGCTATAGGGATTGAGGCTCTGGGTATTGGTCGGGAACTGGATGACCGGATCGACACTGAGGAACCGGCCGAGCTGGTAGTCGTAGAGGCGCCCGCCCATGTGGATCAGCTGCACCGCATCGACATGCGGGTGGCCGGTGAACCCCCGGAGCGTGTCGGGCAGCCGGTCCAGGGTGCCGTTAGGTCGGTCGGAGTAGTCGCCGTTGCGCGCCTTGCCGAACGCGTCGTAGGCCGAGCCGCTCGCGCTCTGCGGTCCGTTGATCGCGTTCGGGATGCCCACGCAGGCGTGCGCGGTGCCGCGGTAGGGCGAACACTGTCGGCTCGCGCCGCTGCCGGCGCAGGCACGCACCTCGTACTGATACGTGGTCGAGTCCTCGGGCAGGATGCGGCTGCGCGTCAGCGACTGACTGGTCGCACTCGTGACGAGGATCTGCTCGGCCGGCGAGCTGCTACTGATCTCACAGTGACCCGTGGGCACGAGGGTACATACTCCCCTCGCCAAACCGGGACGTCACGCCGCGCTCTTTTGAACTGTCCAATCAGCCCGCCGAGTCGCATCAAGCACGAGTGGACGCTGGTCTATCCTGCACGCTTGTCAGAACAGCACTCCCATCAATTTCAAGTATGGCCGAGATCTTGGAGAATGCGATCTACTTTCTTCAGTTCATAGGGCGCACCTGGCACCTTGCTGTGTCTGAGGCGAATTGCCAACTCCTGAAGCACCGGCACCGCTCTGCTGATCCTGAAATCGCCTATCAGCACTAATGCGTCGTAACGCACATTCTCGTCATCCGACAGAAGCCACTCCTCCAGCACCTGATCAGCCAACTTTCGCTCTTCGACGTCGAACTTCCGGTAAAGATTGCGCAGCCATTCCCACGCGATGTTTGATTCTTTGAGGGCGTTGGCGTCTCTGTCAGACGCTTGCCGGTATGCCCACATCTCTTTCCGAAACTCATCAAGATTCATGGCCGCACCACACTGATGAACTCAGGTGGAATTCGATATGGGAACTGCATTTCGAACCCGCCACCTGGCATTCCATAGCTCCTTGCGACCTGGGAGATTTCGGGGATCTCGTACCCCGCCTGCCGTAATCCAGCAAGATCGACGCGAAGGAGCGCGCCAGGCAGCCCTCGGTTTGGAGAAAGCGCAAGATCGATATGCGCCTGCAACGGTCTTAGAGCTCCGTTCGGCGTTGCATACGAACCAGCGCGAAGCCCCTCGCGTTCAATCGAAACTACCGCTTTGCTGAACGTGTAATGGAAAGCCTCTTCGGCCGCGACTGTTTCCTTCGCGGCCGATGAAGCGCGCCTGACATTGTTTAGGACCGCCGCTCCTTTCTCAATAGCCTTCAACGCGCCTTTTGCGGCAGCCCCTCCCGGGATTACCGCCGTTTCCACGGCAGTGACGGCTACTTCATCGACAACATCCGCCGTCTTGCTCGCAACATCCGCTATGTTCCTTGCGCTGTCGCGGCGCGCGGTCTCCTTCTCGCAGTAGCCCCCTCCCATTTCGGCGCACACGCTCGGATCGAGATCGTGTGAATTCGTATTCTGCGCAACAATTGTTCCTTTGGCGAGCGATAGATTACCGATGTCCGCTGCGCTGTTTCCACTCCTCGGTGCCGAAGAGGGGCCTGTTGTCTCCATGCTGTCATGCGGCTGCTCATGCGAGCTGTTCGTGCTGATCGCTGCAAGAGCGGACACGGAGTCGGTCTTGTAAATCTCGCCGCACGCTCCGGGGGAATGAGCACAGATTGAGCGGCTGTCGACTTCGTACCCGCTCGGATCCCTTCCGCTAAGCGGGTTGTTCATGATGTAGCTGTACGGATTGAGGCTCTGGGTATTGTTCGGGAACTGGATGACCGGGTCGACACTGAGGAACCTTCCGAGCTGGTAGTCGTAGATGCGCCCGTTCATGTGGATCAGCTGCACCGCATCGACGTGCTGATGAGCGGTGAACCCGCGCAGGGTGTCGGGCAGCCGGTCCAGGGTGCCGTTGGGTCGATCCGAGTAGTCGCCGTTGCGCGCCTTGCCGAACGCGTCGTAGGCCGAGCCGGTCGCGCTTTGCGGTCCGTTGACCGCGTTCGGGATGCCCACGCACGCGTGGGCGGTGCCGCGGTAGGGCGAGCATTGCCGGCTCGCGCCACTGCCGGCACAGGCGCGCACCTCGTAGTCGTAGGTGGTCGAGTCCTCGGGCAGGATGCGGCTGCGGGTCAGGCTCTGACTGGTCGCACTGGTGACGAGAATCTGTTCGGCCGGCGAGCTCGTATTGGTCTCGTGCAAGTCGTAGCTGGTCGCCTGGCTGACGCCGTCCCAGCTGATCGTGTACGTGCGCGGCGAGGCTGTACAGCCACTCGGGCCACTGATCGAGGCCGGCGCCGGCGGTGTCGTGCTGCCCTCCACGGTCTGCGCCCAGCTCGCCGAGTAGACACTGCAGCGCACCTGGTCGCCGAAGAAGCACGCACGCACGTGATACTGGTAACTGCCGTTGCCACGCGTCAGGGTGACGCTCGTGCCATGCAGCGTGCCGCCATCGAGCACCGCGGTCCATGCGCCGCCATTGAGCTGCTCCTGGACCTCGTAGTAGGTCGCGGTCGCCGAGGCCGACCAGCTCAGCGTGAACGTGCCCGTGCTCGGGTTCGGATCTCCGTTCAGCCCGGTCGGGATATCCGGCACGTGGCGCACGACTTCATAGCCGGTTGCGCTGTAGCCGCTGCACCCTTGGTTGTTGCACGCGCGCACCCGGTAGGAGTACAGCCCGTCCACTCGATTGCTTGTGCTCCAGCTCGTAGCGCTTGCGTCATAGACCTCCGTCCACGTATTGGGCGTCGTCGACTCTTCGAGCCGATAGGTGTTGCCGCCTGCCCCCGGCACCGTCGCGACCGGCTGCCAGCTCATCGTGAAGCTGCCGTTGAGGCTGTAGTACGGGCTCGCGAACAAGCCTTGTGGAATACCCGGTGGCGAGATGATGCTTACCGTCTCGGTAACCGTCGGACTGTAGCCGCTGCATCCGCTCGCGTTGCAGGCCTGCACGCGGTAGGTATACGTGCCGCTCGGGCGGCCCGTGTAGACACGCGAGGGCCCACCGATCACCTCGCCAGCCGACCAGCTACCGCCGTTGACCTGTTCCTCGATTCGATAGCTCGTTGCACCGTTAACCGGGCCCCAGCTCACCGTGTATGTGCCGGTCGTGCTCGGGTTAGGACTCGCATAGATGGTCCCGGGTGGTGCAATGCTTCCGCCCTGGACGGTTTCGGTAACCGTCCCGCTCGGGGCGCCGCACACGTTCGTGCATGCGCGTGCGCGGTAGCTGTAGGTGCCTGCCGGGTCGGCCCGTGATCGAGCAGCTGGTGGCCGGGCTGCCGACCGAGATCGGAATAAAGTGAACTTGACCCCGTTGTGAGAGACCCCGTTGTGGGACCCCGTTGTGGCCCGTCACTCGTTTGCGCGCAGGCTCACTCGCCAATTGGGATCTGCCTCGTAAAGAGCATCGCCAACGTCAGTTTGGTGACATCCCCGAGCGAGCAAGGCATCAATCAACCCTTGAAGCTGCATCGGATGTTCTGTCTTCCAAGCGCTTCCATTGCCGTGCGGAGGCGTTACTTCAGCACTATATCCCTCCATGGTCTTTGAGATTCGAATGGGCACCGTCAACCTCCACCGTCGATATCGAGGCGCTCAGATGGATAGCTACGCTTCTGCATTTGGTTAAGTTCCATTTTGTAGTATGGGCTTGTCGGCCCTGGATAGTTCGAGCGTCCAGGCGCAGCCCCACAATCCAGAACGCGACACCCCTCGTTCATTTTTTTATTGATCCACCTGCGGTTGTTTTCCATCCAGCTCTCCGGATTCTTCCCTCGGGGCTTGTACCATTCCGCACCGATTGATTTAGCTGCCGGAATCACTCGCCCCTGCATGTCTTCTCCAATGACAACCACCCCGGGTCCCGCGGCTCCCTCTGCCCTTTTTAATGCAGAAAACGATCGGTAGCCTAAAGCTCCTTCCTCCGCTATGCCACCGGCCGTTCTGAGAGCACCAAGGCCCCCAGCCAGTCCAGCGGCGGGCGCATCTCCACTGAACTGCGACAATACCAGTTGCAGCTGGAAGCTGTAGAAGCCTGTAATCATGCCGTTGGCGATGCGGCTTTCTTCCTCGCCCAGATACTGTCCCCATTCCGCGTTGAGGACGCGCCCGTTCATCGAAGTCGACCAGTCACCCGGAACGACCGACTCGCCCCCAGGATAGCGCGCGCCCACGCTGACGGTTTCTAGCGTCGGTATGCTGCCCGAGCTGCTCGCCGTGTTGCCCGTGGGGCTTCCAATATTCGGTGTGTCAACGTTCTGCGATCGTTGCGTGCCTGGTCCCTTGAACCCGCCCGACGCGACCGCGCCGTTCGAACGACTCGAACCGCGCGCCTGCGCTTGCTGCTCCTTGCTCGGGCTGTTGGACCCGCCACCGCTGACCCCTTGTCCCGCACAGCTCGATCCGTCGTTGCGATCGATATGCGATCCGGTGCACGCCTCGTAGCCCGTCGGGTCTCGTCCGGCGAGTGGGTTGTTGAGGATGTAGCTATAGGGATTGAGGCTCTGGGTATTGCTCGGGAACTGGATGACCGGGTCGACACTGAGGAACCTTCCGAGCTGGTAGTCGTAGATGCGTCCGTTCATGTGGATCAGTTGCACTGCATCGACATGCTGGTGGGCGGTGAATCCGCGCAGCGTGTCGGGCAGCAGGTCCAGGGTGCCGTTGGGGCGGTCCGAGTAGTCGCCGTTGCGCACTTTGCCGAACGCGTCGTAGGCCGAGCCGGTCTGGCTGTCGGGCGCGCCGATCAGGTTCGGGATGCCGACGCAGGCGTGCGCGGTGCCGCGGTAGGGTGAGCATTGCCGGCTGGATCCGCTGCCGGCGCAGGCGCGCACCTCGTAGTCGTAGGTGGTCGAGTCCTCGGGCAGGATGCGGCTGCGGGTCAGGCTCTGACTGGTCGCACTGGTGACGAGAATCTGTTCGGCCGGCGAGCTCGTATTGGTCTCGTGCAAGTCGTAGCTGGTCGCCTGGCTGACGCCGTCCCAGCTGATCGTGTACGTGCGCGGCGAGGCTGTACAGCCACTCGGGCCACTGATCGAGGCCGGCGCCGGCGGTGTCGTGCTGCCCTCCACGGTCTGCGCCCAGCTCGCCGAGTAGACACTGCAGCGCACCTGGTCGCCGAAGAAGCACGCACGCACGTGATACTGGTAGCTGCCGTTGCCACGCGTCAGGGTGACGCTCGTGCCATGCAGCGTGCCGCCATCGAGCACTGCGGTCCATGCGCCGCCGTTGAGCTGCTCCTGGACCTCGTAGTAGGTCGCCGTGGCCGAGGCCGACCAGCTCAGTGTGAACGTGCCCGTGCTCGGGTTCGGTGAACCGATCAGACCGGTCGGGATATCCGGCACGTGGCGCACGACTTCAAACCCGATGGGACTGTAGGGGCTGCAGCCCTGGCTGTTGCACGCACGCACGCGGTAGCGGTATTGACCATCCGGCCGGTTAGTCGTGGCCCAGCTCGTGCCCGCTCCGTTGTAGCGCTCGGTCCAGGTGTTCGGATCGAGCGTCGATTCTTCCAGGCGATAGCTGTTGCTGCCGCCACCGGGCACCACCGGCACCGCGTTCCAGCTCACCGTGAAGTCGCCATCGAGGCTGTAGTACGGGCTCGCCGTCGGCTGCTGCGGGGTCTGCGGGGGAGCGGCGATGTTCACGGTCTCGATGACCGTGGCGCTATAGGCGCTGCAGCCATTGGCATTGCACGCCTGCACGCGGTAGCTGTAGCTTCCGCTCGGGCGGGCCGTGTAGGCGCGCGAGGTGCTCGTCACCATCTCGCAGGCCGACCAGCCGCCGCTGCCGATCTTCTCCTGGATGCAGTAGTTCGCCGCGCCGCTGACCGCGCTCCAGATCACCGTGTAGCTGCCGGTCGTGCTCGGGTTCGGGCTCGCGCTGATCGTGGCCGGAGGCGGCAGGGTGGCGCCGCCTTGCACGGTCTCGGTGACCGTGGGGCTCGGCGCGCCGCATACGTTCGTGCATGCGCGTGCGCGGTAGCTGTAGGTGCCGCCCGGTCGTCCAGTGATCGAGCAACTGATGGCCGGGCTGCCGACGCACACTGGCGCCCAATTGCCACCGCTGACCAGTTCCTCCAGTGTGTAGCTGAGCGCACCGGGAACGTTGCTCCAGCTCACTGTGTAGCTGCCGTTGGCGCTCGGGTTCGGGCTTGCGCTGATCGAGGTCGGCGGAGGCAGGGCCACGTCTTCGATCAGTGCGGCACTGACCGCACCGCAGGCGCTCGCGCAGGCCTGCGCGGTGTAGACGTAGCTGCCTGGCGGCCGCGCGGAAGGCGGCGACCAGCTCGGGCCAACGCCCGAATACACCGTGGTCGCCTCGCCGCCCGCAGTCTGTTCCTTGAGCACGTAACTGGTCGCACCTGCAACTTCACCCCAGCTCACGGTGTAGTGGCCGTCCAGGCTCGGATTGGGGGTCGCGCTCAGAGTCGGTGCGGGCAGCCCGCCTGGACCGCTTCCGCCACTCGACAACATGACCTGCGATCCCAGGCGATCGCGCAGCACCGCCTTGACTGTCTCCGTGCCGTTCTGACGCAACACGACGACCGGGCCCAGTTCATGGCGCTGGATGGACTGGCTACCCACCAGGCTCAGCTCATAGCCGCGCGGGCCGAACCAAGTCGTCTCGTCCGACGTCTGGCGTTCGTACACTTCGCCGTCGGTGTCGTACGCGAACTGCGCAACGCCCGAACCGGAGCGACTGACCGACCACGGCTGGTTGTTGAAGTCATAGCCGGCCGTCAGCGCGTTGCCGCCGACCACGTTGCCGGCGGCGTCACAGTTGTAGGTCCACGAACCGCCGCTGCGTGCAACCTGGCTGACGCCGTGCGGACCGCACCCGTTGCCACCGTACTGGTACGAACCGGCAACTGCGAAACTGTAGTCGCTCTTGGCGGACAGGTTGCCCGAGGGTCGGTATTGATAGGTCACCGCCGATGGATTGCCGGCGACGCCGCTTCGATCGGCGCGAGTCAGGCGTTGCAAGCCGTCGTACACATAGGATTCGCTGGCATCGACACCAGTCGCCTGGGTGCCCTGACTCTTGAGGTTGCCGAAGCTGTCGTAAATGTAGTCGAGCTGGTTGAGCAGCGCCGACCCGCTGGTCCATTTCCTCTGCTTGCTTTGTCCAGTGCTGGCATAGCTCTGATGGCTGCCATTGATGTTGCCCGCATAGGTTTCGGCGGTGATGTTGCCCCAGGCGTCTGCGCTGGTTCCGGTCCAGTACACCGTGTCGGTTACGTCGTTGGCTAGCAGGTTCACGTGTCCCGAGGCGCTGTACCCCTTGCGCACGGCCACACCGCTTGATGCCGGATACGTCGTCGTCTGTTCGCGCCCGTAGCTGTCGTAGCTGTAACCGGTACTCCAGGCGGTGGACTGTCCGTCCAGCGTGGTGCTTTGACTGGACAGGCGCTTCGTGGCCGATTCGTAGCTGTTGGCCTGCTTCCAGATCTGCGCGAGCGAAGCCACGCTGGCGCCCTTGCGACGTTGCGCATAGTCGAGCAGCCCGATTCCGCCGAACGGGTCGTAGCTCCAACTGTCGCGCAACACCTTCGGATTCGGTTCGATCGCGCCGGCGTTCGTGGCCGTGCGCTGGGTGAGGCGTCCCAGCGCATCGTAGACATGATCGGTATAGACACCTCGCGCATCGGTCTGACGCAGCACTTCGCCCAACGCGTCATACGAGAAGCTTGAATGCCCCGCGTCCGGATCGTACAGGTCGGTGCGGTGTCCCACATCGTCGTAACTCGCGCGGATCACATTGGCCTCGGCATCCCTTGCCGCGACCGGGTTGCCGGTGCCGTCGTACCAGTAGTTCGTGACCGCATAATTCGCTGTGCCCCCATTGTCCTGGCTGGTTTGTTCGAGGCGGCCGAGCACGTCGTACGACCGGGTCATGTTCATGCACAGGTTGGTTCCGCTGGAGCAGTTCGACGACACCCCGGATGCGCGCACCTTGATCGTGGTCTTGCTGCCGTTGTACGCGTAGGTCGTCACGATGTCGCCGTGCGCCGGATCGAGCTCCCCACCGGGCGACTGCTTTGCCGTCGGCCGCCCGAGGCGGTCGTAGTTCCACGCCGTGAAGTAAGGCACACTGCCGGAGAAGAAGGGCGTGCTCTGCTCGGCGATGGTATTCATGTCATCGTAGCTGGTCACGGTTTGCGCGAACCTGCCGTCGAGTCCACGCTCGGCATGCTTGATGCGTCTGCCGAGCGCATCGAACCAATCGACTATCGTCGGATAACCGTTCTGCACGCGGGTAACGCGCCACGCCGCCCAGTCCTGATTGCCGTCTTCGGCATAGCCGCCAGGACAGCTACTGTGCGCGCCGCCGCTGCAGCGCGATTGGCTGATGGACAGATTCGGCAACAGCACGCCGCCGCTCGCATCCCGATAGGCAATCTGTTTCAAACGCCCGAACTCGTCGTAGGTGTTGATCATCTTGAGGCTGTTCGGATCGGTCAGGACCGCGACCTGTCCATCGCGCGTCGAGCGCTCGGTGGTCGTCCGATACCCCAACGCATTGGTCGTGCCGAAAACGAAATAGCCGTCCATGGCTTCCGTCGTGCCGTCCTTGGTATAGGTGAAGTTCGTCGTACGTGGCACCGTGATGCCGGAGCCCGTGATCGATACTTGGCGCGGCAAGCCATAGCTGGGTGTGGGGTAGCTGTACGTTGTCGTCCTTTCCTGGTTCGACACACCCGGTTGCAGGGTCTGCGAGAGCGGGGTGCGATCGTTGTTCCATTGGTAGGTCGTCGTGACCGAGCGATCAGGTGCGCTTGCACCAGTGGGCAGCGCATGCGTTACGTCATACGCGATCGAACCGGTCATCGTGCTGCCCTGAAGGCGATCGAGCCACCAATTAGCGAGATCCGCAGCAGCGTAGGTATTCGTTGTCGAAACCGTATGGCTTCCGATGAACCGTCCGCCAGCACCGTCATCGCTGCTGATCACGCGCTGGTTGCGCAGGTTGCCGTACTGGTCCCAGCCTGAGGAGGTCGCGACCGCACTGGACGCATTGATGGTTTCGACATGGCTGACCGCAGCGCCGCTGGCGAGATCCAGACGATCCACGCGCTGCTTGTCCAACACAGGCGCGTAAATGGTCGATCCGGTCGTCGGCGGCAGCGCGTTGCCGGTGGGGCATGCCGAGCGGTTCGAGAGTCCGCAAATCCATGTGTCGATTTCGGACAGGAATGCTGCACCCGATCGCGAGTCGGGATTGCTGGAAACGATGGACGCGACCTTGCCCGTGAGCGGAAATTTCTGGTGATACGTCGACGTGGTCTTGATGCGCCGGCTCAAATTGAACGTACTGGTGAGACTCGTGATTGCATGAAACCCCTGGAATCCACGCCCGAGGTGGTTGTACATGGCCTCCGTGTAGCCATAGACGGCAGCCCGGAATCCGAACTCGCTGCCGGCACCGTTGTTTCGGGTCATGCCGGTGACGACCGGCATCGAGCTGGAAAAGTAGTAATGGTGGCTGTCCTCGTAGCCTGTTTCCGATGGGACCGTGTAGAGCGGTATGCCCCCTTGATTGATCGGCTGCGCAAGCGGTGCATATGCCCATAGCGCGTAGTCACCCACGCCGTCGGACACTGCACGCAAGAGCTCAGGCAGATACGAAGCAGTCGCCGCGGACGACAGGTTTCGTGGCGGATCGTCCGAAGGTAGATTCGCAAGCGTCAGATTGAACGCGTTCGCGCCGGTATTCACATTGGCATACGGCACGGTCTGGTTCTGCAACGGGCAACTCGTGCCGAACGCAGACGCCGAACAGATCAGAGTGCCATCGGGAAGGTTTGCGGGTCCCCAGATGCCGTCCGCAACGACGAGATGGCCGGGGAACCGCTGCACTCCAATCTGACCTTCCGCGGACGGCGCGCCCACGTAGGTCGTCAAGTCGGAAAGACCGTCACCATAGAGGTCCTGCGCGGCGGCCCCTTGCAAATTGGAGACGAGCGCCGTCTCGATACGGGAAGCCTTGATTGTCGCCACGCCAGTCTGCTCGAACTTGAGCATGGCGAGGTGGTAGACGCTCTGATCTGCAAACCCCTGACTCGGAACGCCGGAGCTGGATGGGCCGCCCTTGTAGGTACCGAATACCGGGTAATAGGTTCCCGGTTGCTCCAGGTCGTGCCAGGTGGCCGGATAACCGATCGCAGGCGCGCCATTATTGGGCGGCATCCGCAGCGCACCGCCTGGGTCTTCCGGGCACGCGTATGCGGGGCAGTACGCGATGTTGTCCGGACCGGTGATGGCCGGCGCACCATTGGGGCACTCGCCTGCCGCCAGTTGTTGAACCTTGGCAAATCCGCACATCTTGAGAGCGAATCCCTGACTTGCCGATACGACCAGCGGATCCGACTTGCCATCGCCGTCCACGTCCATTTCCGGCAAACGATCTGCGTAGCGAAAACTCTTGAAGAACGGTGCGTTGGTGCTGGCTTCGGCATCCAGACCATCCATGGAATTGGTATCGATTTCCTGGCCGAACGCACCCCCTTGATTCAGGTGCACCCGCCAGCTTTGCGTCGGCCTCGCGATGACGAAATCTTCCAATCCGTCGCCATTCACGTCCATCCATCGCGTCGCGTAGCCCTGGTACCAGTTGCAATCGTCGTTTGTGGAACCGGGCGCATCCCTCAATCCCATCTGGCTGCAGGTCTTCGCGGACACGGTGAGCGAAGTGCCGGTGCGCTGGACCAGCCGCACGCCGCTCAGTACCGTGTTGCCGTTGAACGCCACGGTCTTGTGAATGTAGAAGTCGGGAAGTCCATCGCCGTCAAAATCGCCGATGTGATCGATGGTTTCCTGGGCGAGGGAAAAACCGGACCCGGTACGAGCGAGGCAGAACAGCGGTTGAGTCGGCACCGCAAACGTGGCCGCTGTGCCAAGCACGCCTGGCGGGTTTGCATTGAGATAGGCAAACACACCGTAGTTCAAGCTTCCGGCGTCTGAACCGCAGGCACTGCTGCGCTTCGTGACGACTACGTCGGTCCGACCGTCGCCATTTACATCTGCGGTGGTCCGACTGACGGAATCGACCCACGGAAACGGAATGTTCGTATCAACGCTCCGAAACGGATTGGACCGGGCAATGTCCCCGCGCCCGAGGTTCCAGACTTCCAGACGCAAGTTCTGATAGTCACCGGCTGAAGCCGGCCCCTTGATCAGTTCCGCGCGGCCATCGTTGTCGAAGTCCGCATAGTCCTCCTGCGAAAGCGACAGCACGCCGGTCAGATCGACGGCGCCATGCACGACGTGATCGGCCGTCAACTGCGCGAGAAATATCTTCTTCGTGCCATCCGGCTGCACGAGCACCACGGCCGTCTCGCGCGTCCCGTCTCCATCGAGGTCGGCGACAACGCGCAGCGATTCGATGTGGTTCGCCGAAGTGTCCAGCCCCGGCAGGCCCAAGCCGGCCAGTGAAGTCAGCGTATGGTTGAGTGCGCTCGTGGCCATGCTGAACTGGGTGGCTGGATGACACTGCGGCGTCGAGCCCGCGTATCCACATTCCGTGAGGGACTTCAGGAGAAGGCGGCCGCTGTAAGGCGACGCGACGTACGTAGGCTTGACCGTTCGGACCAGGCTGGCCCCTGACTTGGTCGAGATCGACTGCAGGGCACGCGTTTGCATCGACAGGCCGCCCGTGAGATAGCTCGATGCGATGTCCTTGACTCCGCTCGCTGCGCTCGAGCGGGCCAAATACGCAAATTCGACCCGTCGATCGCCGGCCGATGCCCCCGATCCCGTATAGCTGATCGAGCTCAAAAGGACTTCGCCGTTGCCCATGTCGGCATAGGAATAAAGCTGATTGTTGCCGACGCGATCCTCGATCTTCTCGATCTGCCAGCTCAGCGGTTGAGTCACGCCCGCCGGTACGACACGTGCGTGCGCTGTCGAGGCGAGGCAGGTCATTGCAGGGCTGACGACCGCTCCGTAGTGGAGGATCCGGCCATCTTTCTGTTCCACGCGAAAGCAGCTCGCTGCAGCAGTCAGGTCACCGCCCGCCTGATAGATGCGTGCGTGGCTGTCGACTTCGGTTCGGTACTCGGAACCGGATTGCCCATAGGCTCCGCTGCTGACCTTGACCAGCCGCTGCCCGTCCAGGCAAAGCCTGTCGTTGTTTGAATAGGACACGCCTACCGAAGCGCCGTCCTGTTCGGGCGTCTGTGGGCAGCGATGAATCGAGCTCGTCCCGGACAGCGACCAGCCCATTCCCGCAATTCCGTCCCCGCCGCGACTGTTGTAGTTCAGAGCGAGCGAAGGCTGCATGCCGGCGCGGCCGGGCGGCACGTCGATCGGCACTGTGTAGGTCGCGGCGCCGCCATCGGTATCGGCTTGTCCTGCCAGGGTTCCCGTCGTCGGGTCGTGTGCCGGTGCGGAGTCCAACAACACTTCAGGGCTCATGAGCGAACTCGCCAGATCGCCTCTTGGCGGCAGACTGGCGCTAGCCATCCCTGCGACCAAGGTGCAGATCACTGCGCCAATGAACGAACCCGCGCAACTGCGTCCGAACTGAATGAACAGCATCGCCCCTCTCCCTGTGCCCCGAACACGCGTGGACGAGCATACGGATCACCAAACCCCGTTCGCGAGAGAGGGCAACAGTTAGCGGGGCTTACGCGTCTTGATCGTTCGTGGCGCCGCAAACTCTTCGGCAAGCGCGATGAGCAATGGCCGCCTCTGCAGCGGTATCTGGCGAAATCGTTCGAGCAGCGTTTCCTCATGGATCGAGCGCGCATAGACCTCAAGAGAGATCGCGGGCACTTCGGATGTCGCCGGATGCGCAGGTCCTGCACGTCTGGATCTGCCCGTGATAAGCCATTCAATCGACACGCCCGTCACTTCGACGATCCGAACGAGGCTGTGGAGAGATGGCTGTGTCCCGTGGGGGTGCTCCCACTGGGCGACCGCACTGGCGCTCACACCAATGCTCCGCGCGAGTTCGCTTTGCGAGATGGATGCGCGGCGCCGTGCCGACCGGACGCGATCACCGAGTGTTCCAGCAGACGATCCATTAGCAACACTATGCGTTTTCATATAGTTTCACTTGTCCGTAAGCGAGACTTACATTTCGTTGCAACGACGCGCGTCAGGGGAACAGGCGGCATGCTCCTATGGAGGGTGGGGCGAACTCGGTGAAGGCGACGTGTCGACTGCCCAATTGGCTCCTTCGCGCGCCAACGCCATATCTTGAAAAGCGGCCCGTCTGGACGCGCTCGGTCCATCACGCGAACAAGCCGTGTATCCCGTCGACAGAAACTGCTCCCCCCAGAGCCCCTGCTTCCTCTATATCAAAGTCGGTCAAGCAAGTCAGCCGAGCTGCCCGCAACTTCGGCAGATCGGATTGAAATCCCCAAGACCCACTTGTCCCGCCAAGGAGTCGCGAGCAGTCGAGTTCGCATCACCTCACCTTCGTCGCCCTGCGCGCACTGAGTTCCGGCGGCGGCGCGAACGTGTCGGCTCGCGCGGCATGCCAGAAGCGCTGGAACACCGCGTGCTCGGGCACGCCACCGAGGAGTTCGCCGGGTTCGAGGAAGCGGTAGAGCGCGCCGATCGAGCGCACCTCGTTCGCGGACACGCGGCGGATCACGTTCTCGGGGCCGAGTTCGCTCGGGTGGTTGAGGCCCGCGGCCTGCAGCAGTTCCCTGAATGCCTTGAGCGTGTTTTCGTGGAACGTCGCGACGCGCGA
Source organism: uncultured Gammaproteobacteria bacterium (assembly GCA_963758365.1). GTDB lineage: Bacteria > Pseudomonadota > Gammaproteobacteria > Xanthomonadales > Rhodanobacteraceae > Dokdonella_A. The sequence continues at coordinate 3,303,244 of CAVWVB010000001.1, read as the reverse complement.
CGACTTGTCGGGCACGTCGAGGTTCTTCCAGCGCCGCGGGTTCTGCGTGGTGATGCCGGTCGGGCAGCGGTCGGTGTGGCAGGTGCGCGACTGGATGCAGCCGAGCGCGAACATGAAACCGCGCGCCGAGTTGCACCAGTCCGCGCCGATGCTGAGCGTGCGCGCGAGGTCGATCGCGGTGATCACCTTGCCGCTCGCGCCGATGTGGATGCGGTTGCGCAGGTCGAGGCCGACCAGCGTGTTGTGCACGAGCATCAGTGCCTCGCGCAGCGGTGCGCCGACATGGTCGACGAACTCGAGCGGCGCCGCGCCGGTGCCGCCCTCGCCGCCGTCGACGACGATGAAGTCGGGCAGGATGCCGGTCGTGGTCATTGCCTTGGCGATGCCGAACCACTCCCAGGGATGGCCGACCGCGAGCTTGAAACCGGTCGGCTTGCCGCCCGAGAGTTCACGCAGTCGTGCGATGAAGCGCAGCAGGCCTTCGGGCGTGTCGAACGTCGAGTGGCGCGCGGGCGAGATGCAGTCCTCGCCCGCGGGCACGCCGCGCGTCTCGGCGATTTCCTGCGTGACTTTCGGCGCGGGCAACACGCCGCCGTGACCGGGCTTGGCGCCCTGCGAGAGCTTGAGTTCGATCAGCTTGACCTGCTCGAGCACGGCCTTCTCGGCGAACCGCGCTTCACTGAACATGCCTGCGCGTTCGCAGGCGCCGAAATAACCCGAGCCGAGCTCCCAGCAGATGTCGCCGCCGTTCTCGCGGTGATACGGCGACAGCGAACCTTCGCCGGTGTCGTGGTAGAAACGCCCGCGCCGCGCGCCTTCGTTGAGCGCGCGGATCGCATTCGGCGAGATCGCGCCGAAACTCATCGCCGAGATGTTGAACACGCTCGCCGAATAGGGTTTGGAGCACTGCGCGCCGCCGATCGTGATGCGGAAGTCGTGATCGTCGATCTTCGTCGGCGTGACCGAATGGTTCAGCCACTCGTAGCGTTCGGCATAGGTATCGAGTTCGGTGCCGAACGGGCGTACGTCGAGCGCGTCCTTCGCACGCTGCTTGACGATCCTGCGCTGCACGTTCGAGAACGGCACTTCCTCGTTGTCCGACTCGACGATGTACTGACGCAGCATCGGCCGGATCGTCTCGAAGAAATAGCGGATGTGCGCGAGCAGCGGATAGTTGCGCCGCAGCGTGGAATGCTTCTGCAGCAGATCGACGAGACCCCATGCGACGAGTGCGGCGGCAGCCACCGCGACCGCGCGCACCGCGATGCCGTGGTTCCATCCCGCGGCCGCAAGCACGAGGACCAGCACGCAGAGCGCGAACGCGAGATAGCGGGTCGGCAGGTTTCTGGGCATCGCGGAATTCTCCAGGGTGCGCGGTGACGCGGCTCGTCGGGTGGTTGGGCGCCCGATACCTCACCATGAACGCCCGATCTTTGCCAGCATGGCGCCGGCCCGGAATCGGTGGCTCGTGCAGGCAGGACGCTCACGCGATTCGCTGCGCGCAGCATGCCGGCACCTGTTCGAATCCGAACCGAACCAACGTTCCGCGACACGCGTTGGCAGCTAAACTCCGGACATGGACGAACGCGAACCAGCGAAACCGCCGCGGCGCCGCAAGCCGGCCGATCCCGGCGGCGACGCAGCGGCGCCCGCTGCGCGGAATCCGCCACGACGACGTGCCGCACCCGCCAAGACCGCAGCGAAGAGCGCCGCCCCGGTGGCGCCACGACGCGCGGTCAAGCCGAAGGCGAGTCCGCCTGCGGACACGGCCACGACGCAGCGCACGCGCAAGAGCGCTGCCGAGGCGGCCGCGGGATCCACGGAGGCATCGCGAGCGCCCGCATCGGCTTCACGGGTGCCGCCGCCGGCAGCTCCGGTCGCGACGCCCGCGCCGACACCGGCCGCGGCCGCGCCGCGAGCGGCCGCCGCGCCCCCCGCGCGGCCGAGCGCACCGGCTGCATCTGCGCCCGCACCGAGACCGGTCGCGGACATGCCGGCGAGATCCAGCGCCTCGACACCGACCGCACCGACGCAACCGGCAACGACGCCCGCAGCCCGCGTATCGGGCTCCGTGCCGCGCGCTGACCCGCCGCGGCCCGCGAACGCCACGTCGGCCGCAGCACACGCCGCGCCGCCATCGACGCCCACTTCGCATGCATCGAATCCGACTGTGCACACGTCGGCCGCGCAGACGACATCACGCGCGAACGCATCGGAATCCCCCGCCGCGGCACCAGTGCAGCGGGCGCCGCCAGCGGTGCGCCCTGCTGCGGCGCCTGCTGCGAGCGCGACAGCGCCCCGCGTTCGCGCGCCGCCGCGTGCATCCGCGCCCGCGCCGTCATCGCAAACGCGAGCGGCCGTCACACCGCCCGCGGCACACGCGTCCACCGCGCGGACCGCAGCCGCCGCTGCACCGAGTACGCGGCCGGCGCCTGCACCGCGCACCGAACCGATGGTCCCGTCGTTTGCGCGCAAGCCCGCGCCGCCGCCGCGCGGCGCCGCGAACGCTCGGCCGGCCGACACCTCGCCGCGATCGACGCGCGTGATCGGCTGGCTGCTCGGCTATGCGCCCGCGCAGCACCGCGCACGCATCCGCGAGTATCTCGTGCTGATGCGCATGGACCGCCCGGTCGGCGCATTGCTGCTGCTCTGGCCGACCTGGTGGGCGCTGTGGTTTGCGGCCAATGATTTCCCGCCGCTCGGCGCGTTGACGATCTTCACGCTCGGCGTGTTCGTGATGCGCAGTGCGGGCTGCGTGATCAACGACTATGCCGATCACGGCTGGCTCGACGCCAACGTCGAACGCACGCGCGGCCGCCCGATGGCCGCGGGGCGGGTGTCGAAACGCGAGGCCCTGCTGCTGTTCGCCGGTCTGCTCGCGTTCGCGTTCGTGCTCGTGCTGTTCACCAACGCGCTGACGATCAAGTTGTCGTTCGTCGGCGCCGCACTCGCCGCGGTGTATCCGTTCAGCAAGCGCTTCACCCATCTCGCCCAGGTCGTGCTCGGCGCCGCGTTCGGCTGGTCGATCCCGATGGCGTTCGCGGCAGTCACCGGCACGCTGCCGCCGCTGTGCTGGCTGCTGTTCCTCGCCAACGTGCTGTTCTCGACGATCTACGATACCGAGTACGCGATGGTCGATCGCGACGACGATCTGCGCGTCGGCGCGAAGTCGACCGCAATCCTGTTCGGCGATGCGGATCGCGCGGCGATCGGCGTGCTGATGGCCACGTTCCTGCTCGCGATGCTGCTGGCCGGCACGCGCGCGCTGCTGCACTGGCCGTACTTCGCGGGACTCGCGATCGCGGCCGGCTTGCTCGCGTATCAGCAATGGCTGATCCGCGACCGCTCACGCGCGCATTGTTTTGCCGCGTTCCGCAACAACAACTGGGTCGGGCTCGCGCTGTGGGTCGGTCTCGTGTTCGCGCTGGCGCTGCGCTGAAGGCGATCCGGCGGCGTGCACGAGAGAGCTGCCGCGCGACCGGACCGGCGGCAACGTCGCTGCGCATGAGCGCGTGCCGCCGTGCTCGGGTTTCCATGGCCCCGCGCGAGGGCATCGCGACGCAAGGCTGCAGCGCGGGCTCAGGATCTGATCCCGTGATCACGCGGTGGCAATGCAGAGTTCTGGATCGAGCTGTTGGCGCGGCTACATGCGCGCGCGCTCGAGCGGGCGCTCGCGATGCATCAGGGTCCATTCCGCATGTTCGGCGAGCGCGGCTTCGCCGAGTGCGCGCAGGATGTCGCGCTGGCGGTCCGGATCTTCGGTGCGGTCGAGCGCGGTCCGCGCATTGGCGAAGATGCGGCGCATGAAGCGGTATTGCTTGATCAGTTCCTTGTCGGCCTTGCGATACGCATAAGCTTCGCGGACCGCGGCCACGATCGACAGCATGGCCATCGCCGATACCAGCAGTTCCTGCACGCTGTGCGAAAGCCGGAACACGAACAGGGCCAGGAACGCGCTGATCGCGATACTGGTCCACAGGCTCAGCGTTCCGAGGCGGCTCGTGAAGCGGTGCGTGCGCGTGCGCTCGACGAGGCGACGCTCGTAGTAGTGGAGCTGGCCGGCCTTGCCCGACTCGCCCACCCATTCGTCGATCACGCCGCGCAGGTCGGTATCGCGCTGACTGGACGCCGCGGCGAGTCCGGCCGCGCGCATCACGTTGCGGATCCAGGCCAGGTCGATGTCCTGCTTCTGCAGGAAGTTGTCGTGCGCGAACTCCGCATCGCCGGTCATCGACAGGCCCGCGCGACGCCAGTACGCCTGCACGCGCAAACCTTCGGCAAGGGCGCGATAGTCCAGGTACTTGCGATGCCAGTCGCGCCGGTTGGCGACGCGATCGAGAGTCACGCCGACCGCGAACAGGGCGAGAAACACGAAGATCATCCATTCCTGATCGAGACCGTCGTAGAGCACGAACGCCCAGCCCATCAGCGCGGCCAGCACGTACATCGAGCGCATCGTGCCGAGCACGCGGTGCTGGTAGTGGATCGCGAGCCAGTCGGCTACCGCAAAGCTTCGTTCGATCGGCGAACGCTGCGTGAGCGCGGCCGGCGCCGCTGCGCGCCGCGACACATGGAGCGCGGCCGCTTCGATATGCATCGCATGGCGTGCGCAATCGGCATTGAATTCCACGATGCGCGCGAACATTGCATCAAACGACGCCGGCATCGGCTCGGCACCCGGAACGGTTCCGGCGCCGGTGCGCCAGAACGTCTGCAGCGGCGCGAGCGACGGGGCCGGGGTGCCGTCGGCGCTGTCGCGCGAACAGACCACGTGGTACGCGAGGCGCTGGTTGTTGTCTTCGATCAGGCTTTCTCCGCATCCACTGCGGCGACGCTCGACGAGCACGGGCTTGTTGCCGGTCAGGTAGTAGTTCACGACCTCGGCCGTGCCGCCCGGCTGGTTGGACGTGCGCCCGTCCCACAACGCGAGCAGCACATGGCAATGACTCGCGACGTAGACCCCGGCCTGCGTGTAGTGCCATTCGCGCGAGCGCGCGGCGACCGGCGTGCGATCGTCGGTGTCCTCTACCTGCGCGGCCTCGACGACGATCGCTCGCGCGCACAACGCATCGAAGCGCTCGCGTTCGGCCGCATCGGCGAAATCGCGCGCATAGTCCGCGCGCGCGAGCGGCAGCGGCGCGACCAGGTGCGCGCCCACCGCGAGGGCCTCCTCGGCCACGAGCTGGTCGCCGCCGGCCGCGAGTGCCGAGACGACGGTCAGCGGCAAGGTCGGAAAGTCGGTCTGCAGACGCAGCAGGAACTCGCGAACCAGCGCGCGCAGTCGCTCGACCTCACCCGGCACGAGGTTGCGGTGGCTGGTGACGCCGATGACCAGCGGCTGCATGGGAACCGCGATCGCGCCCGGCACGGTCGCACCGTCGGATCGAACCGGCACCCGCTCGGCGCGGGACGCCGGTCCATCCGGGCGATAGCGGAAACCGGTCTCCGCTTCGTGAGCGACCATGCTCAGCTCCCAACGTCGAATGCGGCTCGACGCGCGCCTAGATTAGCACCGCAAACGCGATGCACGACGCGCGGTCACGGCGTTTCAGCGCAATGGCGCGCGCGCGAGGACCCAGACGTCGACGCGCGCCACGCGCGCGCGCCGCAGCGTGCGTGCGGCTTCGCGCAGGGTCGCGCCCGTCGTCATCACGTCGTCGAACAGGACGACATGAGCGGGCAACGGCGCCGAAGAGGCGACCTCGAACGCCGCGGCCAGATTGCGCCGGCGCGCCTTCGCATCGAGACCGGTCTGCGCGGGCGTCGCGCGGCGCCGGACCAGCACCTCGCGTCCGCACGGAATGCCCAGTGCGCGCGCGAGCGGCCGCGCGAGTTCCAGCGCCTGGTTGTAGCCGCGCTCGCGCAGGCGGCTGCGATGCAACGGGATCGGGACGATCAGGTCGGGTCGCGGCGGCCGGTCGTGCGCGGCCCGCTCGATCAGGCAATCGGCGAGCACGCGCCCGGCCGCGAGGTCGGCGTGGTACTTGAATCGCGCCTCGAGCAGATCGAGCGGATGGGCATAGCGGAATGGCGCCCACGCCGCGGCGAATGGCGGCTCGGCCGCCATGCATTGCGCGCACAGCGGGGCGGGCGCGGACAAGGGCTCCGCGCAGCGCGGGCAGCAGCACGCGTTCAGCTCGAAGTCGCCCGCGCATCCCGCGCACAGGTCGCGATCGCCGGCGCCGGCCGCGCCGCAGAGCACGCAACGTGGCGGCAGCAGGACGCGCAGGGCACGCGCCGCAGGACCGTCAACCATTCGTGTCCCTCCCAAGTTGACAGCGCCGCGGCGCCGGCCGAGACTTCCCGCCCATTGTAGGAGCGCCGCAGCCGCCTAGTCGCAAGTGCGGCCCTGGCGGTTCCGACGAGGACGCCGCGTGTCAGGCCTCCGCCCCAGATCCCGCTTGCCGGATATCACGATGCCTGCGATCCCGCTCCGCCACGACTGGACCCGCGCCGAGGTCCTCACCCTGCTCGAGCAGCCGTTCGCGGATCTGCTCGCGCGTGCGCACGACGTGCATCGTGCGCATCACGATCCGAATGCGGTGCAGGTTTCGACCCTGCTCTCGATCAAGACCGGTGGCTGCCCCGAGGATTGCGCGTACTGTCCGCAGGCCGCGCGCTACAGCACCGGAGTCGCGGCCGAGAAGCTGATGAGTCTCGATGCGGTGCTCGCCAAGGCCCGTCAGGCCAAGGCGGCCGGCGCGACGCGGTTCTGCATGGGCGCGGCCTGGCGTTCGCCCAAGGATCGCGACATCCCGAAAGTCGCCGCGATGATCGGCGCGGTCAAGGCACTCGGTCTCGAGACCTGCGCGACACTCGGCATGCTGAGCGGCCGCCAGGCCGAGGCACTCAGCGAGGCCGGCCTCGACTATTACAACCACAACCTCGACAGCGCGCCCGAGTTCTACGGCGAGATCATCCATACCCGCGAATACCAGGATCGTCTCGACACCCTCGAACACGTGCGCGATGCGGGCCTGAAGACCTGCTGCGGCGGCATCGTCGGCATGGGCGAGTCGCGAGCGCAGCGCGCCGGCCTGCTGCACGCGCTCGCGAACCTGCCCGCGCATCCGCAGTCGGTTCCGATCAATCGTCTGGTGCGGGTCGAAGGCACCCCGCTGGCTGCCGCCGCGGAACTCGATCCGTTCGAGTTCGTGCGCACGATCGCGGTCGCGCGCATCCTGATGCCGGCGTCGATGGTGCGCCTGTCCGCGGGCCGCGCGCAGATGAGCGACGAACTGCAGGCGCTGTGTTTCTTCGCGGGCGCGAACTCGATCTTTCACGGCGAGAAACTGCTGACCACCGGCAACCCGGATGTCGCGGCCGACGAGCGCCTGTTCGCGCGGCTCGGCATTCACGCGCTGCCGGTCGAGGCGACCGCGCCCGGCGTGCATGCGCGGATCGTCGAAACCGCTCCCGCCGAGCGCGCGACCGCCTGAGCGCGCAGCAGGGCGCGGCCGTGGCGGAACCGGCTCCGGCATCGATGCGGCAATGGCGCGAGAACGCATGAAGGAACTCGAGGATTCGCGTGAACGCGCAGCGCGTATCGACGGCGCCGACCCGGTCCAGGACGCAATGGTGATCTCGCAGTTCGCGCTCGTCGCACGCAGCATGCAGCGCGCCGATGCAGGTCCGGGTTTGCCGGACGACGCGGGGTGCCGGTGGGCCGAGCGCGTGCCCGCGGCTCACCCGATCTTCGCCGATGTGCACCTTCGTCGTGCCGAACTCGCGGTCATGCGCCACGATCCGGCCGCCGCGCAATCGGAACTCGCGCTCGCGTCGTCTCACGAGGAGGCGCCGGCGATCGACCGCGCGGTCACGCGCGGCAAACTCGCCGACCTGCGCCGGCGTCGCCGCACGCAGGCCGCGAGGGCGCGCGCGCAGGGATTGCCGTGCCCGCACGACTCGTGCCTGCCCGGCGAGGTCGGCCGCGAGGCGATCGCGCGCGTCGCGCTGCCGCTGCGCGCGCGGCACTGATGGGCGTCGCAGTGGTCCGGCCGTCCCTGTTGCAGCGCCTTGCGGATGCGCAGGCAGCGCGCGTTCGCGCAGCGCTCGTGAGGCGCGTGCGTACGGTCGAGCATGTCGACGGCGCGGCGATCCGGATCGACGGCCGCTGCCTGCTGAACTTCGCGAGCAACGACTATCTCGGCCTCGCCCAGCATCCCGCGCTGCGCGAGGCGGTAGCGCGTGCGCTCGCGCGTTGGGGTGTCGGCGCCGGTGCGGCGCACCTGCTCGGCGGCCACCGCGACGAGCATGCGCGGCTGGAGGAGGCGCTCGCGCAATGGACCGGCCGCGAACGCGCGCTGCTGTTCTCGACCGGTTACATGGCCAATCTCGGCGTGCTGTCGGCGTTGCTCGGCGCGGACGACCTGTGCGTGCAGGACAAGCTCAACCATGCGAGCCTGCTCGATGCCGCGCGCCTCGCGGGTTGCGCGCTGAAGCGTTACGTGCATGCGGATCCCGGCAGCGCCGCGCGCCGCCTCGAAGCGCGACCCGCGGCGGCCGCACTGCTCGCGACCGATGGCGTATTCAGCATGGATGGCGACGTCGCGCCGCTGCAGCCACTTGCTGCGCTGTGCAACGTGCAGCGCGCGACGCTGATGGTCGACGACGCGCATGGCCTCGGCGTGCGCGGCCCACAGGGCGCGGGCAGCGTCGCCGCGGCCGGCCTCGACGAGAACGATGTACCGATCCTGATGGGCACCCTCGGCAAGGCACTCGGTGTCGCCGGCGCGTTCGTTGCCGGCCGCGCCGCGCTGGTCGACGGCCTCGTGCAGGCCGCACGCACGTTCGTGTATACGACCGCATTGCCGCCCGCTCTGGCCGCGGCGGCGCGCGAGGCGATCGGCATCGCGCGTTTCGAGGACTGGCGCCGCGACCGGCTGGCGCGTCTGATCACGCACTTTCGTGCCGGCGCGTCCGCGCGCGGCATCGATCTGCTCGCCTCGGACACGCCGATCCAGCCCGTACCGATCGGCGACAGCGCGCACGCGCTCGCGGTTTCCGCGCGCCTCGAGAACGCTGGATTCTTCGTGCCCGCGATCCGGCCGCCCAGCGTGCCGCCAGAGCGCGCGCGACTGCGCGTTGCGCTGTCGGCACTGCACACGGAGCGCGACGTGGAACGTCTGCTCGATGCGCTTGCGCTCGCGATGCAGTCCGCACCCTTCCCATCCCGACCCTCCCCCTGAAGGGGACGGCCCCGAACGACGAGAACGCATGCACATCGATGTACACGGCACCGGACCCGATCTCGTTCTGATTCATGGCTGGGCGATGCATGGCGGCATCTTTGCGCCACTCACCGCGCGACTCGCCACGCACTGCCGCGTGCATGTGGTGGACCTGCCCGGTCACGGTTACAGCCGCGACGACACGCGGTTCGCCGTCGCCGACTGCGCGCGCCGGATCGCGGCGGCGACGCCGCGCGCGCTCTGGCTCGGCTGGTCACTCGGCGGACTCGTCGCGCTGCAGGCTGCGCGCGACGAAGCGGTCCACGTGCGCGGACTCGCGATGATCGCATCGAGCGCGCGCTTCGTCCGCGCGCCGGACTGGCCGCACGGCGTCGACGCAGCGGTGTTCGGCGAGTTCGCCGTGGAACTGGAGCAACGATACCGGCACGCGATCGAGCGCTTCCTCGCGCTCGAGTCGATGGGCTCGCCGCACGCCCAGCAAGACCTGCGTGAACTGCGCAAGCGCGTGTTCGAACGCGGCGAACCGGAGCTGCAGGCGCTGCGCGACGGACTCGGCGCGCTCGACGCGAGCGACTACCGCGCCGGCTTGGCGCTGTTGACGATGCCGAGCCTGTGGATCGCAGGCCGTCGCGACCGGCTGGTGCAACCGGGGGCGATGCGCTGGGCATCCGAGCAGGCGCCGCGTGCGCAGTACCTCGAACTCGACGGCGGTCACGCGCCGTTTCTTGAACAGGCCGATGCAATCGCGGCTGTAATCGCCGCGTTCGCGGCGACGCTGCCCGCATGAGCGCCGGACTCGATAGCGCGCATATCCGTCGCGCATTCGCGCGCGCGGCCGCGACCTACGAGGCGCATGCGGTGCTGCAGACCGAGGTCGGATCGCGACTGCGCGAACGCCTCGACGGCGGTACCGCTTTCGCGCCAGCCACCGTGCTCGACGCGGGCAGCGGTCCGGGCTCCGGCAGCATGGCGTTGCGGGCGCGCTATCCGCAGGCGCACGTCGTCGCGCTGGATCTCGCCTTGCCGATGCTGCAGGTTCACGCGGGCGAGCCCGGCGATCCGCACCGTCTCTCGCGCGTGTGCGCGGACGTGCAGGCGCTGCCGCTCGCCGATGCAAGCCTGGACCTCGTGCATTCGAACCTGTGCCTGCAATGGTGCGAGGACCCGGGACTCGCGCTAGCCGAGTTCCGCCGCGTGCTGCGTCCGGACGGCCGCTTGCTGTTCTCCACGTTCGGGCCCGATACGCTCAAGGAACTGCGCGCGGCGTTCGCGCGCGTCGACAGCACGCCGCATGTGAGCCGCTTCATCGACATGCACGACATCGGCGACGCGCTGCTCGCGAGCGGCTTTCGCGACCCGGTGCTCGAGCGCGACGACTTCATCCTGACCTATGCCGATGCGCCGAGCCTGATGCGCGAGCTGCGCGCGCTCGGCGCGACCAACGCCGACGCGCTACGCCAGCGTTCGCTGACGGGCAAGGGGCATTGGCAGCGGGTCATCGACGCCTGCGAGACGTTCCGCCGCGACGGCGTGCTGCCGGCGACCTACGAGGTGATCTATGCGTACGCGCTCGCGCCCGGCCCGGGGCAGCCGCGGCGCACGCCGGACGGCGACATCGCGAGCTTTCCGGTCGCGCGCCTGCGCGGCAGCCGGCGCACGCGCTGAGCCGGGCGTCGCCGCGCGTGACCATGGATCGAGCGCGTCGCTTTTGCGGATTGTACGCACGCGACTGCTAAGCTCGAGGCCCGTTTCATGATCGGAGTGGCATCGGTGCGGCGACTGCGCGAGGTTGAGTTCGGAGCCCACGACCAGGGACTGCGCGACGACGTCGGCCGGCTCGGCCGGCTGGTCGGCGAGTTGCTCGTCGAACAGCAGGGCGACGCGTTCTTCGCGCGGGTCGAGGCCGCACGCAAGGCCGCGATCGCGCGTCGCGAGCGCGACCAGCCGCTGGATCCGCTCGCGACCAGCCTGCAGGGGCTCGATGCCGCGACCGCCGACGCGCTGAGCCGCGCGTTCGCGACGTATTTCCAGGTCGTCAACATCGCCGAGCGCGTGCACCGGGTGCGCCGGCGGCGTGCGTACGAGATTGCGGGCGCGGCGCCACAGCCCGACGGGCTGCACGACGTGTTCGCGAAGCTGCGCGACGCCGGCGTCGGACTGGAGGATCTGCTAGCGGTACTCGCGCGAATCGATGTCGAACCGGTGTTCACCGCGCACCCGACCGAATCCTCGCGGCGCGCGCTGCTCGAGAAGGAACAGGACATCGTGCGCGCGCTGATGGCCGACCTCAGCGGCCCGCACACGCCGCGCGAGCGCGCGGCCGACTGGGCGCGCCTGCGCATGGCGCTGACCACGAGCTGGCAGACCGCGGACATCTCGCGGCTGCGGCCGACCGTCGGCGATGAACTCGAGCACGTGATCTTCTACCTCGCCGATCCGATCTATCGCGTGCTGCCGGTATTCGCCGAAGCGCTCGAGGATGCCGTGCACGCGGTCTACGGCGTCACGGCCAACGTGCCGCGCGTGTTGCGCTTCGCGTCCTGGGTCGGTGGCGACATGGACGGCAACCCGAATGTCGGCGCGGATACGATCGCGTCCGCGCTGCGTACCCAGCGCGGACGCATCCTGGTCTGCTACCGGCGTGAATGCGAGCAGCTCGCGCGCGCGCTCACGCAGACGCTCGATTGCGTGGACGTGGACCCGGCCGTGCTGCAACGTGTGGCCGACTACCGCGCGCAGCTGCCCGAAGCCGCGGCGCGAATACGCCCGCGCCACGCCAACATGCCGTATCGCGTGCTGCTGCGACTGATCAGCGCGCGCCTCGCTGCGACCGATCAGGACGCGCCGGCGGGCTATCGCGATGCGGCCGGGTTTGCCGCCGATATCGAACTGGTCGCGAGCAGCCTGCGGGCACACGCGGGCGCGCATGCGGGATGGTTCGCGGTGCGCCGCCTGCAGCGCCGCATCGAGACGTTCGGCTTCCACCTCGCACGCCTCGATCAGCGCCAGGACTCGCGCGTGCACCTCGCAGCGCTGGTCGAAGTACTCGGTGAACTGCCCGCGGACGCTGAGGCGCGCGCGCGCGCGCTTGCCCCATTTGCCGACGGGCAGAAGGCGCTCGCGGGCGCGGGACGCGATGTCGACGCGGCCGCACGCTCCGCTGCCGCGGCAGACGAAGCGGAGACCGGCGGCCGCTCGGCGCCGCCACTGGACGTGTTCCCGGCCGCGGCTGCGGGCGCGATCGCGGCCGACGATGCCGATACGTTCGGCAGGGTCACCGCGGTGTTCGGCGAGATTGCGAGGGCGCGCCGCCGCTACGGCGACGCCGCGCTCGGCGTCTACATCATCAGCATGGCCGGCAGCGCCGCGGACGTGCTCGCGGTGCTCGCGCTCGCGCGCGCGGGCGGCCTGGTCGCCGACGACGCGAGCGTGCCGCTCGACATCGCGCCGCTGTTCGAGACGATCGGCGACCTGCACGGCGCGCCGCGCACGTTCGCCGCGTTGATCGCCGATCCGACCTACCGCGCGCACCTCGCCGCGCGCGGCAACCGGCAGACGATCATGCTCGGCTATTCGGACAGCGCGAAGGACGGCGGCATCCTCGCCGCGCGCTGGACCTTGCAGCGCGCCCAGGTCGAATTGCTCGAGGTCGCGCGCGCGCACGGCGTCGAGCTGGTGTTCTTCCACGGCCGCGGCGGCTCGGTGAGCCGCGGCGGCGGCAAGACTTCGCGCGCGGTCATGGCCGCGCCGCGCGGCGCGATCGCAGGCCACCTGCGCGTGACAGAACAAGGCGAGGTGATCCACCGCAAGTACGGCATGCGCGCGCTCGCGCTGCGCACGTTCGAGCAGACCGTCGGCGCGGTGCTCGCGGCGACGCTGCGCCCGCGCGCGCCCGAGCCGCGCGAGGCGCGCTGGCGCGAGACGATGGCGCGCATCGCCGCCGACGGCGAGGCCGCGTACCGCGAACTCGTCGCGGGCACGCCCGAGTTCGTCGACTATTTCCGCGCGGCGACGCCAATCGACGTGATCGAGCGCATGACGCTCGGCTCGCGACCGCCGCGCCGCGGCAGCAGCGGCGGCGTGACCAGCCTGCGCGCGATCCCGTGGGTGTTCGCATGGACGCAGTGCCGCTCGAACCTGCCGAGCTGGTACGGGGTCGGCAGCGCGCTGCAGGCCGCCGCCGCGCGCGGCGAGGCGGACACGCTGGCCGAAATGGCGCGCGACTGGCCGTTCTTCCGCACCCTGGTCGAGGACCTCGAGATGGTGCTCGCGAAGAGCGATCCCGACATTGCCGAGCGTTTCTCGAAACTGGCAGGTCCGCTGCATGCGCGATTCTTTCCGCGCCTGTCGGCCGAGTTCACGCGCACGGTCGACGCGGTGCTGCGCGTGCGCGGCACGCACGAACTGCTGGCCGACGACCCGCGCCTCGCGCTGTCGATCCGGCTCAGGAATCCGTATGCCGATCCGATGAGCCTGATCCAGGTCGACCTGCTGCAGCGCTGGCGCGCGGCCGGTCGCCCCGACGATGCGCTGTTCGGTGCGCTCGTGTCGAGCGTGCACGGCGTCGCCCAGGCGTTGCAGAATACCGGCTGACCCGAAACCCGACGATGCCGCTGCGCCCCAGCCGCGCGAGACGCCCGCAAGCCAAGGATCCCCGCGATGCCCGAACCCGTTTCACCCGCACGCATCGCCGCCGCGCTCGCCGAGCACTGGTCGCCACGCGTGATCGGCGAGGTCGACGATGCCTACGTCAAGGTGGCCAAGGTACTCGGCACGCTCGGCTGGCACAGCCATGCCGGCGAGGACGAACTGTTCCTGATCCTCGACGGGCACCTGCGCATCGAGATGGAGCAGGGCACGGTCGAGCTCGACCGCGGCGACCTGTTCATCGTGCCCAAGGGCGTGCGCCACAATCCGGTCGCCGAGCGGGAATGCCTGGTCATGCTGGTCGAACGCAAGTCGACCCTGCACACCGGCGACACGGTGACCGCGCGCACGCGCACGATCGACGACCAGTTGCGTTCCCCTTGAAACGATCCGTCGCGCGCGTAGACGCGATTGCGCGGACGCGGATCGTCGCAGGTGCGCGCTCCGCCGCGTGCTTGGTTCGGGGGGTCGACCGCGCGGCGCGGCGCGTCCGCCACCGCCGTTCCTGACTTTCGGAGCCAGCGTGCAGACCCTGCTCATCGCGACAACCGCGGTCGCGATCGCCGAGATCGGCGACAAGACCCAGTTCCTCGCGCTGATTCTCGCCGCGAAATATCGGCGCCCATGGCCGATCTGCATCGGCATCCTCGTCGCGACCCTGGTCAATCATGCGCTGGCCGGATCGGTCGGCGCGCTGGTCGCGGAATGGCTGTCGCCGCAGACCCTGCGCTGGATCGTCGCGCTCGGTTTCCTCGCGGTCGCCGCGTGGACGCTGCTGCCGGACGGGGCCGACGACGAGGATGCGGCGCGCGGTGCCGGACACGGCGTGCTGCTCGCAACCGTGCTCGCATTCTTCCTTGCCGAGATGGGCGACAAGACCCAGGTCGCGACGATCGTGCTCGCCGCGCAGTATCACCCGCTCTGGCAGGTCGTCGCCGGCACCACGCTCGGCATGCTGCTCGCGAACGTGCCGGTGGTCTGGCTCGGTGCGCGCTTCGCGGCGAAATTGCCGCTCCGCGCCGCGCGGATCGGCGCGGCGCTGCTGTTCGCGGCGCTGGGGCTGTGGATGCTCGCGCGCTGACGATCCGGCGCGCTGGTCCGATCGTTGCCGGCGCGGCGCCGCGACCGCTACAGCGCATCCACGTCGAGTTCGCCGGTGCGGATGCGCATGACCCGGTCGAGCTGCCAGACGAAGATCTTGCCGTCGCCGATCTTGCCGGTGTTGGCGGCGGCCGCGATCGCCTCGACGACCTGTTCGGTCTGGTCGTCGGCGACCGCGACTTCTAGCTTGATCTTGGGCAGGAAATCGACGACGTACTCGGCGCCGCGATAGAGCTCGGTGTGGCCTTTCTGGCGCCCGAAGCCCTTGACCTCGGTCACGGTCACGCCCTGCACGCCGACCTCGGCCAGCGCCTCGCGCACGTCGTCGAGCTTGAACGGCTTGATGATCGCCATGACCATCTGCATGGCCGCCTCCTGTTGGGTCCGCAACGCAAACGGCGCAAATCGGCCGCACGCGCGCGTTCGCGCCTCGCGCGGACTATAGCGGATCGACGCGCGTAGGAATTCTCCTACGTGCAGTTCCGAATTCAGCCGCTGGCGCCGCGACGCGCGTGGACTAGAGTGGCCGACAGGGGGGACGAGTCGACGGAACGACGCGCAGGGAGGCCCCGACCGGTGGCGCGGCGCTTGCGCCCGCCACCGGTCGACCCCAGGGATCCGCGCCGATGCACGGACGCTCCGATACCGATGCACGCGCAATCGCGCGAGAATTGCGCATCCACGATGCCGGGATGAACCATGATCAACGTCCAATCCATCGACTTGCTCGCGCAGCGACTCGCCGCACTGGTGCCGCCGGGACTGCACGCGGCACGCGAGGACCTGACCTCGACATTTCGCAGTGCACTGCAATCGGGCCTGCGTGAACTCGACCTGGTCACCCGCGAGGAATTCGACGTGCAGCGCTGCGTGCTGCTGCGCACGCGCGAGAAGATCGAGCAGCTCGAACAGCAGATCGCGGCGCTCGAACGCTTCGTCGGCAGCGACGCGCAACCCAGGCACTGACGAGCCGGCGCGGGAGCTGCGCCGGATGCGGCAGGGCGGCCGCACGGACCATCGCACGTGCGCGAGCGGCAGGGAGGTCGCGGCATGCGCCAGATCGGTTGCAACGATTTCCCGGGACGCCCGTTGCCTCGCGCAGTTCACCCCACGGCGGGGGCAGCGGGTTCTTTTCCCGGACATAAGCGCGAGGTGGGCGCCGATTCGGCTGGCAGCGCACGCGTCTGCAACGGGTCGGGACCGGGCCGCACGGATCGATCGCATGCAAGTCCGATCCGCGCGCGGGAAATGCGTGGCCGCGCACGCTCGCGCAAGCGCTGCAAGCGTGCTGCCGCATGAGCCTCGCAGTCGTCTACAGCCGCGCGCAGGACGGCATTGCGGCACCGCTGGTCGCGTGCGAGGTCCATCTCTCGGGCGGCCTGCCCGGCACGTCGATCGTCGGTCTGGCGGAGACCGCGGTGAAGGAGGCGCGCGACCGCGTGCGCGCCGCGATCCTGAATGCGCAGCTCGACTACCCGCAGCGACGGATTACCGTCAACCTCGCGCCGGCCGACCTGCCCAAGGATGGCGGACGCTTCGACCTGCCGATCGCACTCGGCATTCTCGCCGCGAACGGCGGCGTGCCGCGAGAGGCGCTGCACGGATACGAATTTCTCGGCGAACTCGCGTTGTCCGGCGAGCTGCGCGCGGTGCACGGCGTGCTGCCGGCGGTGCTGCACGCGACCCGGCGTGGCCGTTGCGTGATCGTCCCGCACGGCAACGGCGCCGAAGCGGCG
This sequence comes from uncultured Gammaproteobacteria bacterium, assembly GCA_963758365.1. Lineage (GTDB taxonomy): Bacteria > Pseudomonadota > Gammaproteobacteria > Xanthomonadales > Rhodanobacteraceae > Dokdonella_A. Next base: position 3,286,569 of record CAVWVB010000001.1, on the reverse strand, counting down.
CTGGCCGGCGCCGCGGACGTGCGCGTCGCCGGATCCCTGCTCGAGGTGTGCGCGCACCTGTGCGGCCGTGTCGAACTGCCCGCCGCCGCAGCGGCCCCGGGCAGCGCCGCCGGCAACCGTCACGGTCTGGCCGAGCTGGCCGACGTGCGCGGCCAGCAGCAGGCGCGTCGTGCACTCGAGATTGCCGCGGCCGGCTCGCATAACCTGCTGCTGGTCGGGCCGCCAGGCACCGGCAAGACCATGCTCGCGAGTCGCCTGCCCGGAATCCTGCCCGTGCTCGATGAACAGGAGGCGCTCGAACTGGCGGCCGTGCGTTCGATCGCGGGTCAGGAAAACGATGTGGCCACCTGGAAGCAGCGCGCGTTCCGTGCGCCGCATCACACCGCATCGGCGGTCGCGCTGGTCGGCGGCGGTTCGCAGCCGCGACCGGGCGAAATCTCGCTCGCCCATCACGGCGTCCTGTTCCTCGACGAGATCGTCGAGTTCGACCGGCACGTGCTCGAGGTCCTGCGCGAGCCGCTCGAATCGGGGCGTATCGCGATCTCGCGCGCGGCGCGCCAGGCCGAGTTTCCGGCACGCTTTCAACTGGTCGCGGCAATGAATCCCTGCCCGTGCGGCTACGCCGGCGATGCCTCAGGTCGCTGCCGCTGCACGCCCGACGCGATCACGCGCTACCGTGCGCGCCTGTCAGGGCCGCTGCTCGACCGTATCGATCTCAAGATCGAGATGCCGCGGGTGCCGCACGCCGAGCTGCGTGACTGCGCAAGCGGAGAGGACAGCGCGACCGTGCGCGGCCGCGTCGCCGCGGCACGCACGCGCCAGCTCGAACGCGCGGGCAAGCCGAACGCGTGGCTCGGCAACCGTGAAGTCGAACGCGACTGCGCGCTCGACGCGCGCCAGCATGCGTTGCTCGATCGTGCGGTCGAGCGTCTCGGCCTGTCGGCACGCGCCTACCATCGCGTGCTGCGGGTCGCGCGCACGATCGCGGATCTTGCGGGCGAGGATCGCATCGGCACCGCGCATCTGTCCGAGGCCATCCAGTACCGGCGGTTCGAGGGCTGAGCGCTGGGATTGGCGGGTCGGATCCGCACCGGGGGCCGAGCGCCCGAGCCGAAGTCATCTTGCGCGTGGCGCGACCGCGTCGTGCTGTGTGCTCGCACGGTCACCGGGACCCAGCGTCCCGGCGTTCGCGAATGCGCTGCGCTGCCGTCGGCCACCCTGCGCGGCTCGCGCCCGTTCTGCGGCTATGATCGAAGCCGGAGCGGACCATGAACACGATCCACGACAACTACTGGTTGCTCGCCGGCGCGGCGGCGCTGGTGCTCGCGGGCATCGGCTCGAGTCTGGTGGCCCGTCGTTTCGGCGCGCCGCTGCTGCTCGTGTTCCTCGGCGTGGGCATGCTCGCGGGCGTCGATGGTCCGGGCGGGCTCCGCTTCGACGACTATGCGCTGACCTATCGCATCGGCTCGTTCGCGCTCGCGATCATCCTGTTCGACGGCGGCCTGCGCACGCGCCGCGAAAGTTTCCGCGGCGTGTTCGCACCGACCCTGCTGCTCGCGACCGCGGGCGTGCTGATCACCGCGGGGCTGACGAGTCTCGCCGCGCGCTGGCTGTTCGACCTCGACCCCGTGCAGGCCCTGCTGCTCGGCACGGTCGTCGCATCGACCGACGCCGCGGCGGTGTTCTTCCTGCTGCGCGCGGGTGGCCTGCAACTGCGTTCGCGGGTCGGGGCGACCCTCGAGATCGAATCGAGTGCGAACGATCCGGTCGCGGTGCTGCTGACGACCCTGCTCGCGACCTATCTGGCCACGCCGCAGGGACTCGGGCCCAGCGCGTTCGTCGCGCAACTGGCGGCCGAATTCGCGATCGGCGCGGTCGCCGGCGCACTCGGCGGTTTCGCAATCGCGGCCGCGCTGCGCAAACTTCCGCTGAGCGGCGGCCTGGCCGCATTGTCGCTGATCGCGGGCGCGATCTTCGTGTTCGGCGCGACCGGCGCCGCGCACGGCAGCGCGTTCCTCGCGGTGTACGTCGCCGGGGTCGTCGTCGGCAATCGCAACGTGCCCGGATTCGTGAACCTGCTGTCGGTGCTCGATGCGGGGACCTGGCTGTGCCAGATCGTGATGTTCCTCGTACTCGGGCTGCTAGTCGCACCGCATCAACTGCTCATGGTGCTGTGGCCGTCGCTCGGCGTCGCGGTGTTCCTGATGCTGGTCGGCCGCCCGCTCGCGGTGGCCGCGTGTCTCGCGCCGTTTCGCTACGGCAAGCGCGAAATCGGTTTCGTCGCCTGGGTCGGCCTGCGCGGCGCGGTCGGCATCTTTCTCGCGTCGATCCCGATGCTGATGAAACTGCCGAGCGCGGGCCTGATCTTCAATGTCGCGTTCATCGTCGTGCTCGCTTCGCTGCTCGTGCAGGGCTGGACGCTAGGCCTCGCCGCTCGCCTGCTCGACGTCGCGCTGCCGCACCGCGATCGCGAGGTGCGCCGCGTGGAACTCGACCTGCCCGGTTCGCTCGCGCGCGAGCTGGTCGGCTACGCGGTCGCACCCGATGCCTCGATCCTGCGCGGCGCCGCGGTGCCGGGCTGGGCACAGCTCGCAATGATCGTGCGCGATGGCGAGATCGTGATGGCCGGAAGCATCGGCGGCGTGGCCGCCGGCGACTATGCGTACCTGCTCGCGCCGCCCGGCCGCGTATACCGCCTCGACTGGCTGTTCGCGCCGTCGGACGAGGCGCGCGAGGTCGAGCGCGAGGTGTTCGGCGAGTTCAGCTTCGATGCGAACGTGCGCCTTGCCGACGTGGCCGGATTCTACGGCTTGCCGGTACGCGAGAAGGATGCGCCGCTGACCCTGGCCGAACACTTCGCGCGCAAGTTCGAACACACGATCGAGATCGGCGACCGCGTACGCCTCGGTCCGGTCAGCCTGATCGCGCGCGAACTCGGCGAGGATGGCGTTGCCACGGTCGGTCTCAAGCTCGAACAGTTCGGCAACGCGCTGGTGCGCCGGCCCTGGCTTGCGCGTCTCGTCACGCGGCGTTGATCCGCAACCGGGCAGCGCGCTGGCCTATCATCGCATGCACCGTGACCCCGCCTGCCCGACGCATGCATCCGCCGAATCCGCAATCGCTGCACGAAGACGACAGGCCTGCGCTGCAGGGTGGCCTGCGCGCGATCGCGGCGGCCGCGCGCGCGCGCGCAGCGAACGGCATCGCCACGGTTCTCGCCATCGTGGTCGAGACTCGTGGCTCCACCTATCGCAAGCCCGGTGCACTGATCCTGCTTGACCGGTCCGGCGTGCTGATCGGCGCGCTCTCGGGGGGTTGCCTCGAAGCCGAACTCGAGAACCGTGCGCGCGAAGTGCTCGCGAGCGGCTTCGCCAGCGCCGCCCGCTTCGACACCAACGGCGACGAGGACCGTGTGTTCGGATCGGGTACCGGCTGTGGCGGTTCGACGCGGGTCCTGCTGCTGCCATTGCCGGTGCCGGCCGCGCCCGTGCGCGACGCGCTGCTCGATGCCGACGCGCACGCCGAGACGATCCGCTTCGCGCTCGCGGGCGACGGCGACGCGCTCGGTGCAGGCGAGGCATGGGTCGGGTCGCCGCGGCGCGGAACCCGCACGTACCGCTTCGATCGCTTTGGGACGATGCGCGACGCACGGGCCCTCTTGCAGACCGATCTCGAGCTCATGGTCCGCGCGCCGCCGCGCCTGCTGCTGCTCGGCGCCGGTCCGGAGACACGCGCGCTGCTGCATCTGACCTCGATGTTCGGCTGGCAGGTCGAACTGATCGAGCACCGCGAGCGCTGGCTGCGCTTTGCCGAAGCCTGCGCCATCGACCGGATCCATCGCGAAGGACCCGCCGCGCTGCGCGCGCTGCTCGCAGGCAGCCGATTCGACGCGGCCCTGGTCATGAACCATCACTTCGATCTCGATGCACGTGGCCTGACCGAACTGGCGCACAGCGACATCGCCTGGCTCGGTCTGCTCGGACCGGCCGCGCGCCGCGACGCCGTGCTCGAGGACATCGGCAGCGAATCGGCGAGCCTGCTGCAGGACCGCCTGCATGCTCCGGTTGGACTGGACCTCGGCGGCGAGGGCGCGCAAACGATCGCGCTCTCGATCGTCGCGCAGCTGCAGACCGAGTTTTCGCGCCGTGCCTGCGGCTGACCCGCCATCGCTGCATGCCCATTCGCCGGCAGAACCGCCGTCGTTCGGTGCGGTCCTGCTCGCGGCGGGTGCATCCGTGCGCCTCGGCCAGTCCAAGCAGCTGGTCGAGATCGACGGCGAACCCCTCGTGCATCGGGCGGCGCGCGCACTGCTCGCGAGCGCCGCCTGCGAGGTGATCGTCGTGCTCGGTCACGATGCGGCCCGCGTGCGCGCCGCGATCGCCGATCTGCACGTACGCACGGTAATCGCGCAGGATCACGCCGACGGGATGTCGGCTGCGCTGCGTGCGGGCATTGCTGCGCTCGACGCACGCTGCGCGGGCGCGCTCGTCGCGCTGACCGATCAGCCCGCGCTGGATTCGGTCCACCTCGTGGCGCTGCGCGATGCGTGGCGCGCGACGCCGTGGCGCGCGGTCGCAAGCGCCTATGCGGACATCCTCGGCGTGCCTGCGCTGCTGCCGCGCGCATGGTTTGCGGACATCGCGGCGTTGCGCGGAGACACCGGCGCGCGTGCGTTGCTGCGCGCGCGCCACCGCGAAGTCGCCGCGATTTCCGCACCCGCTTTCGCGCGAGACATCGACACCGCGGCCGATCTTCGCGGATGACGCCGTGAAGGTTTCGTGAACGCGCTGGTACGTGCCGGCGCCGAGGAGTAGCCTGCGATTTTCTCCCGCTTCGGAGACCCTCATGCATCTTGTCGTGAACGGTCACTCGCACGAGATCGATGCGCCGGCGGACATGCCCCTGCTCTGGGTGCTGCGCGATCTGGTCGGCTTGACCGGAACGAAGTTCGGTTGCGGCATCGCGCAATGCGGCGCATGCACGGTGCACGTCGACGGCAGCCCGGTGCGGTCCTGCGTGACGCCGGCCGCAGCCGTCGCGGGCAAGGCGATCACCACGATCGAAGGGCTGTCGAAGGACGGCTCGCATCCGGTGCAGCGCGCGTGGCAGGAGATCGACGTCGTGCAGTGCGGCTACTGCCAGTCGGGCCAGGTCATGTCCGCGGTCGCACTGCTCGAGCAGACGGCCGACCCGAGCGATGCCGAAATCGATGCGGCGATGGCCGGCAATCTGTGCCGCTGCGGCACCTATCAGCGCATTCGCGCCGCGGTGCATCGCGCAGCCGCATTGCGCAAGGAGAGCGGCCATGTGGCGTGAACCCGTGAACCGTGCTTCATCCGCGCGTGGGGATGCGTCCGCCCCGGCCGACTCTTCGCGTGCGGGCGACGGCCTGGAGCGCCGCGCATTCCTGAAGGCCGCCGCTGGCGCTTCGGCGGGTCTGGTCATTGCGTTCTTCGTGCCGACCACGCTGCGCAGGGCATTGGCCGAAGATGCGGCGGCGGCGGCCGCCAAACCGCCGGTGACGCCGAACGCATTCATCCGCATCGCACCGGACAGCACGGTCACGATCGTGCTCAAGCATGCCGAGATGGGTCAGGGCGTCTGGACCTCGATTCCGATGGTCGTCGCCGAGGAGCTCGGTTGCGACTGGCGCCAGGTCGCGGTCGAGAACGCGCCCGCTGCGCCCGCATATGCGCATACCGCATTCGGCACCCAGATGACCGGCGGCTCGACCAGCACGTGGGAATCGTTCGACCAGTTGCGCACCGCGGGCGCAATGGCACGCGAGATGCTGATCGGCGCGGCCGCGACGAAGCTCGGCGCGCAGCCGGCCGAGTGCCGCGTCGAGAACGGCTTCGTGGTGCATCGCGCGAACAAGGTGAGCTTTGGCGAAGTGGCCGGCGCCGCCGCACGGTTGCCCGCGCCGCAGAACGTCAAGCTCAAGGACGCGAAGGACTGGACGATCATCGGCAAGCCGACGCGGCGTCTCGACAGCTTGGCCAAGACCACCGGACGTGCCGAGTTCGGTCTCGACGTGAAGCGTCCGGACATGGCCATCGCACTGATTGCGCGCGCGCCGGTATTCGGCGCGAAGCTGAAAGGCTTCGATGCGACGAAGGCGAAGGCGCTGCCCGGCGTGATCGACGTGGTCGAGGTGCCGAGCGGCGTCGCCGTGCTCGGCAAGCACTTCTGGGCCGCCAAGCAGGCGCGCGATGCGCTCGTGCTCGAGTGGGACGAGGGTGCGTTCGCGAACGCCTCGACTGCTTCCCTGCGCGACGAGTATGCGCGGCTCGCGACGACACCCGGCCTGCCCGCCAAGGTCGCCGGCGATGTCGATGCGGTGTTCAAGGCCGCGCCGGCCGCGATCGAGGGCGACTACGAAGTGCCGTTCCTCGCGCACGCCCCGATGGAACCGCTGAACTGCACGGTCGCGATCGGTCACGACGGCTGCGACATCTGGACCGGTACGCAGTTTCAGGGTGTCGACCAGCCCACGGTCGCCAAGCTGCTCGGCCTGAAGCCCGAGCAGGTGCGCCTGCATACCACGTTCCTTGGCGGAGGCTTCGGCCGCCGCGCGAATCCGCAGTCCGACTTCATCGTCGAGGCGGTGCAGGTCGCGAGGGCCTCGAAGAAGACCGTGAAAGTGGTATGGACACGCGAGGACGATATTCGCGGGGGCTGGTACCGGCCGATGTGGCGGTCGCGCCTGCGCGCGACGCTCGCCGGGAATGGCCGGCCCACTGCATGGGCGCACACGATCGTCGGCCAGTCGATCATCGCCGGAACACCGTTCGCCGGCATGATGATCAAGGATGGCATCGACGGCACCTCGGTGGAGGGCGCCGCGGATTCGCCGTACCTCGACGCGATTCCCGCGCATCGCGTCGACCTGCACACGACGACGAGTCCGGTCACCGTGCTGTGGTGGCGCTCGGTCGGGCATTCGCATACCGCGTTCGTGGTCGAGAGTTTCGTCGACGAACTTGCCCATGCGGCCAGGCAGGATCCGCTCGAGTACCGTCGCGCGCTGTTGCCCCCCGCCTCGCGCGAACGCCGCGCGCTCGATCTCGCGGCCGCGAAGTTCGGCTGGGGCAAGCCGTTGCCCAAGGGGCACGCGGCGGGCCTCGCGGTGCATGCGTCGTTCGGCAGCTATGTCGCCCAGGTCGCCGAGGTATCGATCAAGGACGGCAAGCCGCGCGTGCATCGCGTGGTCTGCGCGATCGATTGCGGTCCGGTCGTCAATCCGCTGACCGTCGAGGCGCAGATGCAGTCGGGCATCGTGTTCGGGCTGTCGGCCGCGCTGCACGGCGAGCTGACGCTCAGGAATGGCCGCGTCGAGCAGGGCAACTTCAACGACTATCCCGCGTTGCGCCTGCCCGAGACGCCGCAGATGGAGGTCCACATCGTGCCGAGCACGGACAAGATGGGCGGCTGCGGCGAACCGGGTACTCCGCCGATTGCGCCCGCGGTCGGCAACGCGCTGTTCGCGCTGACCGGCCAGCGCCTGCGCCGCCTGCCGTTCACGCTCGCCTAGGCAGCGCGTCGCGGCGTCGACATTGGCGCGGTGTGGTTGTCGGTCACAGTGTGCAGCGAATCCGCACACGGTCTTTTGTGTGGGCGGATCGCAGGAGATGACGGATGAAGGCACTCATTGCATTGGCCCCCCTCGTGGTCGCGGCAGCCCTGCTGCCCCGCGTCTGTGGTGCGTCCGCGGCCGACGATTTCGCGGTCGTGCAGAAAGTACTGCAGCATCCGCGCTGTCAGAATTGCCATATCCCGGGCAACCAGCCGCTGCAGTTCGACATCGGTCGCGCGCACGCGATGTCGGTGCAGCGCGGCGCCGACGGCAGGGGAGTGCCCGGCCTGCCCTGCAGCACCTGTCATGGAACCCACAACCTTCCGGCGAACTATGGCGACCATGTACCGCCGGGCGCGCCGAACTGGCATCTGCCGCCGCCGGACAAGAAGATGGTGTTCATCGGCCTCGATGGACACGACCTGTGCACGCGCCTCAAGGATCCGCAGCAGAACAACGGCAAGGACCTCGCGGCGCTGGTCGAGCATGTCGATCACGACGCACTGGTCCTGTGGGGCTGGCATCCCGGCCGCGGTCGCGCGCCCGTGCCGATTGCACACAGCGAATTCGTTGCCGCATTCAAACGCTGGGCGACTGCGGGTGGGCCTTGCCCGGGCTGACCTGGCGGATTCGCGCGGACTGCGCCGGACGACCGACCTGTTCGGCTGCGGGCTGCTCAACCCACGGCAATCGTCCCGTCGAGCAGGCGCCCGGCGCGATCCCAGACGCGCGCACCCGGATCCAGTTCGACCGTGCGCCTGTGCGCCGACCGCGTACCAAACCCGCAGATCGCGAGCGGTCCCTCGAGCAGCGGATCCAGGGCGAAGGCCTGTTCGATCTCGACCTCGTTGATCGCGGCGGTCACGTATGCACCCAGCCCATGCTCCGTCGCGGCGAGATAGAGGTTTTGCGATACGTGTCCGATCTCGAGCAGGATCGCCCGGTAGATCTTGGGATGGCCACGATATTTCCAGAACGACCGCGCGAAGCGTGCGGCGATCACGAGCATGACTGGTGCGTCGGCGAAATAGTCCTGCGCGGCGACGGCCAGCAGTGAAAACGCGTGCGCGGCATCGGCGGACATCTCGCGCAACAGGTCGAGTGCGTGGGTCTCGGCGTGGTAGTGGTACAGCCCCGGTTGCAGGCCGTCCACGCGCTGCACGATGAGATAGGCCTCGAGCGGATGCAGTGCGCCACCGGATGGATGATTTTTCTTCAGGGCCACTGCGCCGGGCGCCAGCTCTTCGCTCGCGTGGACACCGAACGACCGGTGCAGCATGACGGAGAGGTCGGCCGGCGCGAGCGAACGGCGGGTGTCGAAATTGCGGCAGGTTGCCCGCCGCGCCATCAGCGTATCGAGATCGCCCCGCGACGGACGCGGCAACGGCGAACGCGAGCGCGCATCGGTTCTGGTGTGGAAGTGCGCGGGGGGTGGCCCGCATGCCGCGACCATGTCCACGACCGACTGCTGGCGTGCCTCGCGCTGCGCAGCCGCGCTGTCGGTGCGCGACCAACGGCCCTGCGCATGCGCCACGGCCATCAACGGGTGCCAGTGGGCATCGCGGATCTGCTGGTCGCGAATGCCGGCGCGGGTTCCTTCCTGCACGAGAATGCCCTTGGCAATCAATCCGCGCATGGTCGCGTCGCCGATCGCCACTGCTACTTCATCCGCGGTTTTCCACACGCTCTGGCTGACCGCATCCAGTGCCAGCAGCTCGTCCGGCGTCAGCACGATGCCCCTGTCGCGGTGGGGAACCAGCGCGACGTTTTCGCACTGCACGAGCAGACCATCGTCGCCCTCAAGCAGGCGCACCGGATCGAAGGTCAGGCGTTCGCGCTTTTCGATGTACAACGAGACGCAGCGGCGCACCCTGCGGGAACGTGCAGACATGAGGTCGGGCACTCTTGCGTTTGGACGGACGAGCCATGATGATCGCACGGCATTGCAGCGTCGGCGATTCTGGAATTCCCATACTCCGAAGGAGGAAGACACCATGATCAAGGGCACGCCGTCGAAGCAGACGGTCGCAACGGTTTTCGATCGACTGGCTACGGATCAGGCGTTTCGCGAGCAGATGCTGGGTGATCCCGCAGCCGCACTGAAGCCGTACGGAATCGAGGTCGATTCGCAGAAGGTACCGGCCGTGCGAAAACTGCCGTCGAAGGATGCTCTCGCGACCGTGAAGAACCAGCTGCTGGAGGATCCGGCGGGCAAGGTCGGGCTGTTCATCTTCCTGCTGAAATAACGGTTGGCGCGCCGGCGCACGAGCCGGCACGGGGCCCGCTCAACGTAATCCGGCGTCCGCCCGCGCCGGTGTTGCCGGCACCTGCGCAGCCTGCAGATAGGCCTGCGCACGGTTCGCGGCGATCAGGTTAGGTATCAACGCAGGCTCGTTCTCCAGTTCGGCGACGGCCTGGCCGCGATGCTGCTGCAGCCAGGATGCCTGCGCGCGCGCGTTGCCCAGGTCTTTCGCGTCCTCGTAGGCAAGCATCAGGGCCACGTGCGTCTGGTAATACTCGCGGCCGTCCACGAGCGAGCTCAGACACGCGATTCGTTCCTTCGCGACTTTCGCAAGGCGCGCTTCGCAGTCCGCGCTGCGCCAGAGCGCGGCGCGATCGTAGTAGCCATGATCCAGCGCCTGCGCGCGCGCCGCGTCGAGCGCGTCTCGCGCGAGTCGGGTGTCGTCGGCGCGCGCGGCGAGCATGGCCGCGAGCGCGAGATGGATCGCGACGCTGCCATCCACGGCCGAAGCGGCCTTCGCGCGATGCATCTCGGCAGTCGTCGACTGCCTCAGCTCATCCATCGCGGCGGGTTGTTTCGCGGCCAGATCCAGCGCAGTACGCGCGAGCTGGATGCGTGCGCGCTGCGCCTCGCCCGGAACCGACGCAGCAGTCTTCGCCGCGGCGCTCAGGTACCCGTGTGCTTCATCGGTCTTGCCCTGGTCGACCGCGACGGCCGCGAACTTGAGCTGCTTTTCCGCCTGGATCGCGGGCGGCAGCCGCTCCGGAATCGCATGCAGCCGCGCGAGCACCGCCGCGTAGCGACGCTGTGCGAGGTCCGGAACGACATCCTCGAGATGCGGCGCAAGCGCATTGAGTTCGCGACCCTTCGCGATATCGGCCATCGCCACGCGATCGTTGCCGCGTTCGGTTTCGATCATCGCGAGGGCGTACCAGCTCACGCCGCGGTACGGATGGCGCGAATTCGCGATCGCCTCGAAATGCGGCGCTGCCGCGTCGAGGCGATGCTCGTACCACAGCAAGCCGATGCCGAGATTTTGCTGCGCCGCCGGATAGTCGGGGTACATCGCCGCATAGGTCTTCCAGACGTCCATCCATTTCGACACATTGCCGAATCGCGCGAGCGTGCCCTCGACCGCGAGCCGTTCGCGCGTGGTCAGCCGATCGCGATGCTTCCAGGCATCCTGCAGGCTCGCATAAGCCGCGTCGGAATCATTCAGGAACGCGAGCTGGATCGTCGCAAGGCGAGCCAACGCGATTGCGAAACCCGGATCCATGCGCAGCGCCTCCTTGAGCAGCAACACGGCGTCGGCGACTTCTCCGGCGCTCAATGCGGTCTCCGCCTTTGCGAATGCCTTCAGCGCATCGAGATTCCCGGTCGTCACGTCGGCGAGCGGCGCGCTGGTCTCGCCGACGCTCGCGAGCGATTCGCCGAGCCTGCCGCGCATCTTCCTGAGCAACGCGTCCATGCTGGGCAATACGGATTCCTCGCCGGCCCCGTCGACGGAATCGCTGTAGACCGAAGTCTGGGTGCGCGGATCGACGACCTCGGCGGTGATGCGCACGTGACCGCCGATCTCGGCGATGGTCGGCAGGATCAACGCGCGCGCGCCTTCGCGCTGGGCAATCTCCGACCCCGTCGCGCGGTCCACGCGGGTCGTCGACGGATCGCGCTCCATGCGCTTGAGCGCGTCGCGCACCTGCAGGGACGGCATCACATTGACGTAGCGGGACTGCTCGAGACCGACCCGGAACGCGGTCTGCAGCGAATCATCGAAGACCTTGCGGCCGGTCAGATTGTGGAGATCGCCGACCACCACCCAGTCGCGGTTCGCGAACGCGATCGCGGGCGCCGGCCGGGTCAGGTACCAGGCCGGAACCGCAACCGCGATGACGAGCGCGAGCAGCTCGAAGCCGATCGCAAGCGGCCGGCGCCAGACCGGCATTTCGCGATGCGCCTTGCTCGACCATGCCGGCGCCTTTAGCGGAGCGCGGCCGGCTTCGCCGACCTCGAACACCGGAACCAGGTCCGGTACGCCCTTGAAGCGATAGCGTCCGTGAGTACGCCAGCGCACGTCGGCGAGGCGGGCGCCGAGTTCACCCTGCGCGCGGTGCGCGATGTCGTAGGCAATGCCGGACAACAGGATCTGCCCCGGCAGCGCTAGGCCCATCAGGCGCGCCGCAACGGGTTTCACGAGACCTTCGACTTCGGTCTTCTTGGCACCGCGGTGCACGTCGGCCGCGGTGTTGTCCCAGATCACGATGTCGCCGACATGAATGCCGATGCGCGCGGTCAGGCTCGCGCTCTCCTCGCGCCCAAGTTCCGCCAGTTCGCGCTGGTAGTCGAGTGCGAACGCGACCGCGCGAATCGGGCGCTCGAAAATCAGCAGGAAGCCGTCGGTCTTGTCGATTTCGGTGCCGCCGTGGCGCTGCATCAGCGCGCGCGCGAGCTTGTCGTGCTTGCGGAACAGGTCGGCGGCACGCTGGTCGCCGAGGCGCTCGACCAGGGCGGTCGAGTCGACGAGATCGCACAGCACGACCGTACGCAGCACGGACGTCGCACTGTTCGCGTCTGCCTCGATCGCGGATTGAACGTCTGCGGTCACGCCTGGTGGTTCCCCTGGGGCGCACGCATTCTGCGCCGGGACGGTTACGAGTGCCAGTTCTGCACACGGAGCGCGCGGGCGTTCGCGCCTGCTTTCCCGCGGCGAAGCGGGACCCGCCGCCAATCCGGCTGCGCTACGACGGCCAGACCGCGTTGAGCGGGTCGAACTCGACCTCGTGGCGCTCGCCGCTGCGGATCCCGAAACCGCACGCCGCAAGCGGCCCCTCCTCGAGCGGATCGAGCCCGAACGCCTGCTCGATGTCGATCTCGTTGATCGCGGCGGTGATGAATGCGCCGAGACCGAGTTCGGTCGCCGCGAGATACAGGGTCTGGGAAAGATGGCCGACGTCGAGGATCAGCGCGCGATAGGCCTTGGCGTGATTGCGGTACTTCCAGAAGTTGCGCAGGAAACGACTGGTCGGCAGCACGATCACGTGCGCGTCGACGAACCAGGACTGGGCGGCAACGAAACGCCGTGCCATCGCGGTCGCTTCGTCGCAGGTCAAGGCACGCAGCGGCTCGAGCGCGTGCTCGACCGGATGGTAGTGGTAGAGCCCCGGCGCGACGCCCTCGACGCGTTGAACCAGCAGATAGGCCTCGGTCGGATGCAGACCACCTGCGGACGGCACGCCCTTCTTCAGCAACTGCACGCCGGGCGCGTAAGCGTCGACCGCGCGCGCACCGTACGTGCGGTAGAGAACGGCCGAGAATCCGGCCAGACTCAGCGCGCGCGCGCGGTCGAAGTTCCGGCAGGTGACGCGGCGATCGAGCAGCTCGTCCAGCCCCGACGCAGCGGCGGCCGGCAAGGCCCGCCGCGTTGCACGCGGCACGCGCTCACGCACCGGCGGCGGAGCGGGTCCGAGTTCTTCGAGCAGCGTACCTTGTGCGGTCTCGGCGAACTCCTGCTGGGCCGCGTCGGTGTCGATGTTCTGCCAGCGCGATGCATGGTGCATGACCGCCGACGGCGTGAGCCAGTGCGTGTCGCGCAGTTTCCGGTCGCGTGTATCGGAGGCATCGCCCTCGGCGATGAGTACACGCTTGTCGAGCAGGGTATCGATCACCGCTCGCGGATGAACCGTCGCAAGGTCGTCGCTCTCGCTCCACAAAGAGGGCGACAGCGCACCGAGCGCCGCGACTTCGGCGCCGTCCAGAATGACTTCGCCGACAAGATGCGGGGCCGTCGCGACCCACTCGACGGTTGCGCGCAGGCCGGTACCGCCGCCTGCAAGCAGGTCGAGGTCGAACTCGAGGCGCTCGCGCGCCTCGATCATCAGGATTGCGCAGCGACGTACGCGCATGGTCGTTTCCGGCGGAGCCATCGAGGGTATTTCGTTGCCGCAATCGCCGCGCAACGGCTACACTTTGCGCGCGCAGTCGGGTGCCGGCCAGGTCCCGACGCGGCAGCGACGGATTGGGTGCGCTGCGATCGCCATCTGCCCGAAGCGCGACCGAAGGAATCCGCGGACGCGTCCACGGACATTCTTGCGGGGGAAAACCGATGAGTGACGCCGTACTGACGAATGAACAGGCGCGCAAGCTGCTGCACGAGCTCTCCTCGAACGACGGCTTCCGGGAGCGCTACGAGGACAAGCCCGCGGCGGCCCTGCTGGAACTCGGGGTGCCTGAGGAAACCGTGGTGAACTTGAACGCGGCATGCCTGGCGCCGATGAAACTGGCGCCGAAGACCGCGTTCAGCGCGGCCGCCGAGGAGTTTTCCAAGAGCGGCGCGAACCCGTGCCTGTCGATGGTGACTCCCCATCTGAGGTTCGACCGCAGCTAGCGGTCTGCAGCAGGGGAGTCGAACGCAACTCGCTTTGGTTTCGACTCCTCTTGCACTTGACCTGTTACAGGTCACGGGTCGCCGGGAGGTTCAGAGGCGCGCCTCGATCTGCTTGATACGAAGGGAAACGAAAGCAGCGTCGCCGGCTTGCGGCCAGGCCTTGCGGAAGTCGGCCAGGGCAGCGCCGGCCTCCTTCTTCTTGCCGAGCGCAAGCGAATGTTCGGCAATCTGCAGCAGCGCCAGATCCGACTGGACCACGTTGAACGGCGCCAGCAGGTCCTGTCCGAATTGTTCGGCGAATGCGCGCCCGCGGTGGGCGGCCATCCAGCGCGCTTCCGACAGGGCGCCGGCATGATCCCCGGCCGCGACGCACGCCTCCATCAGCACCTGATGGCTGAAGTAGTACTCGCGGCCATTGAGCTGCGATTTCAGCATGGAGATCGCCGCCTGTGGCTTGCCGGCTGCGAGCTGCAATTGCGCTTGCACGATACCGCGCAGCGCAACCACGTAGGGCGCCTGCGCCGCATCGTTGGTGGCAGCCGCGTGCTGCACCGCTGACTGCGCCAACTCCGGATCACCGCCCCGGGCGGCCAGATAGGCCGCGAACAAGACCCTGAATTGCTGCTGGTACGTGCTCGGCGATTGTGCAAGCGCGGACTTCAGAAAGCCCTCGACGGAACCTTTCACCGATGTGTAGGGCTCCTCGAGCGTGCGCAGGCCGAGTTCGACGAGTTCGAAATCCGCGTGGACATCGCCACCCAGAACGGTCGTCGCATCGAGGGCGCGCCGAACCCACATCCGGGCTTCCGGCCAGCGGCCCCGGTCGGCTGCGAGCACTATGCGCGAGCCCCATGCTTGCGCGTCCTCGGCCGGGATTCCGCTCGGCTTGCCACGCGACAGCAGATCCTGCGCACGTTCGAAGTCGCGCTGGGCGGCGAACAGGTATGCGTTGTAGGTGCCATGACTCGAAAACCCGTTGGCCGCGGCCTCGCCAAACCGGCTGCGCGAGTCCGCGAAGCGTTCGTTGCCGAGGTACAGGGTTGCCAGCAGATAATCGCCGGCCGCCCTGTGCGGATTCGTCGCGACGGCATTTTTCTCGGTCGCGGCGATCGCCGCATCGAAGTCGTTCAGAACGACGTAGGAACGCCAGCCGAGCGCGCCCGTTGCGCGCGCAAAGTCCGGATAAAGCTGGGCCAGCAGGCGCCATTTTTCCATTGCCGGCCCGGGAGCCTCGTAGTTCGCGAGCGACGCCTGCGCATACAGCGCGTCGCGCGGCGACAACCGATCGCCGAGCTGGGCCGCCTTGCGAAACTCGCTGATCGCTTCGCGGTCGTCTCCTCCGCTCGTATCACTGAGAACGATGCCGAGATCGATTCGCGCGAGCGCGAAGTCCTGATCCAGCGCTATCGCCTGGCGATAAAGCGCGATCGCATCCTTGAAATTGCCCTTCACGTACTCCGACACGCCGAGCGAGTAGGCGCGCAGCGCATCGAGATTCTTCGTCGCGACCTTGTCCAGAGGTTTCGACTCCCGCGATACCGTCGCGAGTGCCTCGCCGAGGCGCACGCGCAGTTTCTGGTTGACCGCATCCAGTGAAGGCAACACCGACGACGCGCCCGCGCCATCCGCCGATTCGGACCAGACCGTCGTCTGCGTCTTCGGATCGACGACCTCGGCGGTCACGCGCACGCGTCCGCCGATCTCCGCGATCGTCGGCAGGATCAGCGCGCGCGCGCCGTCGCGGATCGCGACCTCGGAGCCGACCGCGCGATCGATCGGGGTCCTGTCCGGATCCTTCTGCATCAGCTGCACGGTCTCGCGCGTCTTGAGGTCGGACAGTACGTTCACGTAGCGCGACTGCTCGAGACCGATCCGGAAAGCGGTTGCGATCGAGTCGTCGAAAGCCGCCTCGCCGGTCAGGTTCCTGAGATCGCCGACCACGACCCAGTCGCGGTTCGCAAATGCGATTGCGGGTTCGGGCTTGAGCAGATACCAGGCCGGCACCGCCAGCAGTACGAACAGCACGAACAGTTCGATGCCGAGCGTCGCCGGGCGTCGCCAGAACGGAACCTCGCGGTGCGCCTTGCCGGACCAGGGCGGCGGCTTGAGAGGTGCGAGTCCCTCGTCGCCGACCTCGAACACCGGAATCGGGTCCGGAATGCCCTTGAAGCGATAGCGTCCGTGGGTGCGCCAGCGCACGTGGGCGAGCTTTGCACCGAGTTCGCCCTGTGCCCGGTGGGTGAGCGCATAGGCGACGCCGGACAACAGGATCTGGTTCGGCAAAGCCAGTTGCATCAGGCGCGACGCGATCGGTTTGACCAGGCCTTCGACCTCGACCGGCTTGGCACCCTTTGCGATGTCGTCTGCCGCATTGTCCCAGGACACGATGTCGCCGACGTGGATGCCGACGCGGGCGGCGAGCCGTGTGCTCTCGGCCACGTTGAGTTCTCGCAGGCTGCGCAGGTAGTCGAGCGCGAACGCGGTGCCCTGCACCGGCCGGTCGAACATGACCAGGAAACCGTCGGTCTTGTCGATCTCATGACCGCCATGGGTCTGCAGCAGGCTGCGTGCCAGGCGATCGTGCTTGCGGAACAACTCTGCGGCGCGCTGATCGCCAAGACGCTCAATGAGCGCTGTCGAGTCGACGAGGTCGCACAGCACGAGCGTGCGCAGCAGCGGCACCGCAGCGGACTGTGGAATCGGCGTGGCCGGTTGTGCGAGTGCGTTCATGCCTGATCGCCTGTCTGCGCGCCTTGGCGGCCGCGTGTCCTTCTGATCCGTGCAGCGCCCGAAACGCAACGACCGGACTGGATGCCGGCGCCAGCGGGACTGGCTCGTACCCCGCTCGCGCCGATAGTCAACGACCGCGGTTCTCCGCGTGCCGGAAATACTCAGAGCACTGCGTGCAGGCCGCCGTGACCATTGCCACTCTGCGGGCCTACGTGGTAGCCGTCGCCGCCACGGCCTTTGGCTTCGTAGAGCGCGGCGTCGGTGTCGCTGTACCAGATCGCCCAGTCGGAACCGTCCGTACAAAGGCTGCCGCCGATGCTGACCGTGACCGCGAGCCCGTCGTTGCAGCCGGGAAAGCGCAACGCACGCACCGCGCTGATGATCTGGGTCGCGCGGGCACGCAGTTCTTCCTCGCCGGTGATCTGCATCAGCAGTGCGAACTCGTCGCCGCCAAGGCGGCACGGCACATCGGCCGACGAGGCCGCATTCTGGACTTCCTCGGCGATTGCGCGCAGCACCTGGTCGCCGACCAGATGGCCGCAGCGGTCGTTGATCTGCTTGAAGCGGTCAAGGTCGACCAGCAGCAGTCCGAGCATCGTGCCGGGCAGCCGATGCTCCTGCAGACGCTCCAGGAACATGTAGAGCCCGCGCCGGTTGCACAGTCCTGACAGTTCATCGGTCTGCACGAGGCGTTGCGCGGTCGAGAGCTGGGTGCGGGTCTGGCGCAGAGAATCGAGCGTGACCATCAGATCCTCGTTGCGGCGCTTGAGGCTCTGGATCAGTTGCTGCTCACTCGCAACGAGATAGGAAAACGAGCGCCGCATGAACTGCGCGAGCAGGCGCGGTTCGCTGGCAATGAGCTTTTCGAAGATTTCCTGGTCGACGATGCGCAGGGTAGCGGGCGTCGAGGCGACCGCGTTGGCGACGCGCGTATGGCTGCCGATGAACAGGACCAGCTCGCCGAAGAACTCGCGCGGGCCGATGCGCTTGTCCGGTAGGCCATCTCCGAACTCGAGCTGGACCTCGCCCGATTCGACGATGAACATGCTGCGCCCGAGTTCGCCGCGACGGAAAATGATGTCGCCCGGTTGGGTGATGCGGCTCGATCCCGTGCGCGCGAACAGCGCGGCTTCCTCATCGGAGAGCTGGCGCGGCAACAGCACCGCGCGCGCGGGTGCGGCGCCGATCGCGTGAGCGATTTCGCTGGTCGACTGCGACTTGACGCTGGACACCCTGATTCCCCGCGCTCGAGCCAAGCGTCGATGGTAACGCATCTATTTGCGTGCCGGGCGCGCGACGGGGCCGGCCGGCGCAGGAGAACGGACGAAGGGCATGTAGGAAATCAGCCATGAATTCCGGCGCCGCACGCCGGATCGCGCCGAATCAGGGGGGATGCAACGTTTCCGGGCCACGCGACGTCTATCGGGCATGGACATCGATGCGCCGGAGCCCGACCACGCAGCTCCGTCGACCGGATTGACGTCCGTCGCGAAGCGCGGCGTGCGACCGAAGCAGCGCCGGCACCGGAACGGCCGACCCGATGGCTGCCCCCAGCGCCCGGGTTCCTCTCTCCCCTCGTTCCGGTGCCGGTCCGCTGCACCGGATCCGCCCGCGGGCGTCGTCGCCCGATGGATCAGGCCGCTTGCGGCTTGGGTTCCCGGAACTGGGCTTCTTCGGTGGAGCCCTTGAGGGCGACCGTCGACGCCTGGGCGCCCTGGATGGTCTGGGTCACCGCGTCGAAATAGCCCGTGCCGACCTCGCGCTGATGTTTCACCGCGGTGAAGCCGCGCGACGCCGCGGCGAACTCGGCTTCCTGCAGTTCAACGAACGCGCTCATCTGGCGGCGCGCGTAGCCATGGGCCAGGTGGAACATCGAATAGTTGAGCGCATGAAACCCGGCCAGGGTGATGAACTGGAACTTGTAGCCGTAGCCCGCGAGCTGGTCCTGGAACGTCGCGATCGTCGCGTCGTCGAGATTGTGCTTCCAGTTGAAACTCGGACTGCAGTTGTAGGCGAGCAGCTTGCCCGGATACTCGGCGTGGATCGCGTCCGCGAAACGGCGCGCGAAGTCCAGATCCGGTCTGCCGGTTTCGCACCACACCAGATCCGCATAGGGTGCATAGGCGAGGCCGCGGCTGATCGCCTGGTCGAGCCCGTTGCGGGTCTTGTGGAAGCCCTCGGGCGTGCGCTCGCCGGTCATGAACGGCTTGTCGTTTTCATCGATGTCCGAGGTCAGCAGGTCGGCGGCTTCGGCATCGGTGCGCGCGACCAGCAATGTCGGCACGCCGCAAACATCGGCTGCCAGACGCGCCGCATTGAGCTTGTCGATCGCCTCGCGGGTCGGCACCAGGACTTTGCCGCCCATGTGGCCGCATTTCTTTGCCGACGCGAGCTGATCCTCGAAGTGCACGCCTGCCGCGCCCGCCTCGATCATCGCCTTCATCAGTTCGAACGCGTTCAGGACGCCGCCGAAGCCTGCCTCGGCGTCGGCGACGATCGGTTGCAGATAATCGATGCTGTCGTCGCCTTCGGCGTGGCTGAGCTGATCGGCGCGCAGCAACGCGTTGTTGATGCGCTTGACCACGAGCGGTACCGAATTGGCCGGATAGAGGGACTGGTCCGGATACATCTCGCCAGCGACGTTGGCATCCGCGGCAACCTGCCAGCCGGACAGGTAGATTGCCCTGAGACCGGCCTTGACCTGCTGCATGGCCTGATTGCCGGTCAGCGCGCCGAGGGCATTGACGAACGATCCGGCATGCAGCGACTTCCACAGCTTGTCGGCTCCGAGGCGCGCCAGCGAATGCTCGACGTGCACGGTCCCGCGCAAACGCACGACGTCCTCGGCCGAGTAGTTGCGTCGCACGCCGGCCCAGCGCGCATTTCGCGACCAGTCGAGCTGAATTTGTTCGGCCGCGGGCAGGACGTTCTTCATGACAACCCCTTGTGTCGGTTCGGATGAGAGCGGAATCGCGGACGCGCGGCGGTGATGGTCAAGCGAGCTGCGGATACGCGACCAGCGTGAGGAAATCGGCGAGCGTGTCGGCGTGGGTGAGCTGGCCGAGCAGGTCGGCCGCCGCGCCGACCCGCGCCTGTCCCGGCATCGGCGTTGCCGCGAGACGCGCAACCAGCGTCGCCAGGGTCGCATCGAAGGTCGCGAAATCAATCGGGGTGCCGTCGTCGAACCTGGCGACCGTTGCCAGCGATTCCCGTCCGCACGGTGCTTGCGCCTGGTGCAGCCACTGCCAGAGCTGTGCGCGCGAGATCTCGGCCGTCGCCGCGTCTTCCATCAGGTGATGGATCGGAACGCAACCCTGCCCATCGAGCCAAGCGGCGAGGTAGCGCAGGCTGATTTCGATGTTTGCGGCAAAGCCGGCCTGGGTGATCGAACCCGCACTGGCGGCAAGCAGCAGGTCGCGGTCGGCAATCACATCGGCGCGGTCGACATGCATCTGGTTCGGCCCGCTCATGTGTTCGTCGAATACCGCGCGCGCGACCGCCACGAGCGCCGGATGCGCGACCCAGGTGCCGTCATGGCCGGCCCTGACCTCGCGCAGCTTGTCCGCGCGCACTTTGGCGAGCGCCGCCTCGTTCGCGGTGGCATCGTCGTTGATCGGGATCTGCGCGGCCATGCCGCCCATCGCGAACGCACCACGCCGGTGGCAGGTCTTGACCAGGAGCTCCGAGTAGGCCTTCAGGAATGGCACGGTCATCGCGACCTGACCGCGCTCGGGCAGGATGCGGTCACGATGCGCGCGCAGGGTCTTGATGTAGGAAAAAATGTAGTCCCAGCGCCCGCAATTGAGTCCGGTGATCCGCGTGCGCAGTGCGTGCAGGATCTCGTCCATCTCGAATACCGCCGGCAGCGTCTCGATCAGCACCGTGACCTTGACCGAACCGCGAGGCAGCCCGAGTGCGTCCTCGGCATGGTCCATCACGTCGTTCCATAGCGCAGCCTCGCGGTGGCTCTCGAGCTTGGGCAGGTAGAAGTACGGGCCGCGATCCATGACGTGCAGACGTTTCGCGTTGTGGAACGCGAATACACCGAAATCGAACAGCGCGCCCGAGAGCGGCTCGCCGTCGACTTGCAGATGTCTTTCGGGCAGATGCCAGCCACGTGGGCGCACCATGAGCACCGCTGGATCCGGTATCACCTCGTATTGCCTGCCCGTGGAAGAGATGTAGTCGATCGTCCCGGCGACCGCGTCGCGCAGGTTGCGCTGGCCTTCGAGAAGATTCGCGAAGGTTGGCGCGGTCGAGTCCTCGAAATCGGCCATGAACACGCGCGCACCCGAATTGAGTGCGTTGATGATCATCTTGCGATCGACCGGACCGGTGATCTCGACGCGGCGGTCTTGCAATGCGCGCGGAATCGGCGCAACCCGCCAGTCGCCGGCTCGGATCTCGCGGGTTTCGGCGAGGAAGTCCGGCAGCTCGCCTGCATCGAAGCGAATCTGGCGCCGCACGCGTTCGCGCAGCAGGGCGCGCCGGCGCGCATCGAAGCGCTGATGCAGGTCGGCCAGGAATGTGCGTGCGGCTGCACCGAGCAGCTCCTCGCTGGCGGCGCACGGTGTGATGACTCGCAGCGCCGGCGGTTGACCGCGTGGGTTCGGTATGGCGCTCATCGGGGCATTCCTGATGCAGTGCGGCGAGCGTAAGCCCAACTCGCTACGTTGACAAAACAAACGTTTCAATAAACGGTATTATCAAATTCAATGTTTAAACAACCGTTTGAATGACAACGATGAAATCCACTGCTGCGGGACGGGCGCGGAAGGGCGGGACGGAGCCAAGGCCTTCCCGCGCGCGGGCCGGTTCCGGGACCGCCCCAGCGCGCTTCTACTACAAGGGCAGCCGCCTGCGCCAGCTGCGTGCGTTCTGCATGATCGTCAAGCTCGGCACGCTGACCCGCGCCGCCGAGGCGCTGTTTCTGTCGCAACCCTCGGTCAGCTTGCAATTGCGCGCACTCGAGGAAGAGTTCGGCACGCGTCTGATCGAGCGCCGCCGCCGCCGCGTGGTCCTGACTCGTGAAGGCCAGGCCTTGTACGATCTCGCATTACCGCTGATCGAGGGGCTCGACAACCTCGACCAGCAGTTTCGCGCGCTGCGTGCCGGGTTCTCGGGTGGGGAACTGCACATCGCGGCCGGCTCGTCGACGATCCAGTACCTGCTGCCCGCTTTCGTCGCCGGATTCGGCACCCGCGAGCCCGGCGTCAAGCTGCAGCTGCACAACGTGACCGGCAAGGATGGACTCGCGCTGCTGCGCTCGGACCAGGTCGACTTCGCGGTCGGCTCGATGCTCGACGTGCCCAACGACCTCAGCTATGAGCCGGTGCGGTCCTACGATCCGATGCTGATTACGCCGCCCGATCATGCGCTGTCCCGGCTGCACGAAGTTCGCCTGGAAGACCTGTCCCCGTACGGTCTGATTTTGCCACCGCAGCGCCTCACGACGTACCGGCTGGTCGACCTGATCTTCCAGCAGCGCAAGGTGCCTTTTCGCGTCGCGCTCGAGGTCGGCGGATGGGAGGTGATCAAGCACTACGTCGCCCTTGGGCTCGGCATATCGATCGTGACCGGCATCTGCATCGGCGACTCCGATCGCGAGCGACTCGCGGTGCGCAACATGAGCGCCTATTTCCCGCAGCGCAGCTACGGAGTCGTCGTGCGCAAAGGCAAGTACCTGAGCCCCGCGGCGCGCGCGTTCATCGAACTGATCCGACCCGGGCTGTTTGCACGCCACGACTACTGGGACGCCGGACACTCCGAGCGCTGACCGCTCGAGTCGTCGCAACCGCACGCCAGCGCCACCTTGCCGGTCGGCGCCGATCCGCCGATCAGCGGTGCCGCCCGCGCCGCGCATTCTGCTAATTTTGCGTCTTCCCGGGGAACGCGCTCAGGTGCGCCATGGTCCGTCTGCTCCTGCTGGTCCTCACCGTTGCCGGCATCGCACTGGTCTTCGTTGCCAAATCGCCGGGCCTGCTCGGCGTCGGCCTCGTGTTCGGCATCGTCGGGTTCTTCGGTCTGGTCCTGAGCCTGGCTGCCGCGCGGGTTTCGGCCAGTGCGCGGCCCGAGGCCTCGATGGCGTCGGTCGAAGACATTATTGCGCTGCGCAAGCCGCGACCGGGCAGCGCGCCACCGGCGGATGCGTCCCGGCCAATCGGCGCCCAAGCCGAACGCGGCTCCTGACGCTCGCCCCGCACAGCCCGCGCGTGCCGCTTTCTCGCGGCAGCGCACGATGCGCCCTCGCCTCATCTACTCCACAATGCCTCGTCGCATCCGCGACTTGTGACCGGGGAGATTGAGATGACCGTTGAATCGATTCTGGTGTTCCTGATCGTGGGTGCCGTCGCAGGCTGGCTCGCCGGGCAGATCGTCAAGGGACACGGCTTCGGCCTGATTGGCAATATCATCGTCGGTATCGTCGGCGCTTTCGTCGCCGGTCTTTTGCTGCCCGCTCTGGGTCTGGGTCTGACCGGCATCGTCGGCAGCATCATCTACGCGGCAATCGGCGCGATCATCCTGCTCGTGATCATCGGGTTGTTCAAGCGCGCGGCCTGAGCCCGCGAGCTGGCGGCGCGACAAGAGGCCGGGTTCCGACCCGGCCTTTTGTTTTTGCGAGTACCCGGCCAGTGTCGGTGAGCGCCGTCGCAGCGATGACCAGCGGATCCGAAAGCCTGTCGGGAGAACCGCAACACCTGTTGTCGCGCTGAACCCGTCATTGCCGATCGGCAGACCAGCCTGCGCTCGGCCGCTCATTGCATGGTCCATCCGGGTTTCGTCACCCTGCGCGAGCGCGCCGCGTGCGGCACGGGCGTGGCACACTTCATCGCACGGGCGGTTTGAACACGAAGGAGGTCCCATGCCTCAGGTTCATCGCGTTTCCACTGCGTTCGCCGCGAACGCACTGATCGACAAGGCCACCTACGAACGCGACTACAGCGAATCGGTGCGCGATCCGGATTCCTTCTGGCGGCGCATCGGTCGGCGGCTGGAATGGGTCAAGCCGTTCTCACGCGTCAAGGACACGTCCTTCGACGTCGCGGACCTGAAAATTCGCTGGTTCGACGACGGCGAACTCAACCTCGCGGCCAATTGTCTCGACCGTCACCTGGACAAACGCGCGGACAAGACCGCGATCATCTGGGAAGGCGACAATCCCGACGAATCACGCCATATCAGCTATCGCGAACTGCACGCGGAAGTATGCCGCTGTGCCAACCTGCTGACCCATCTGGGCATCGTCAGGGGCGACCGCGTCGCAATCTACCTGCCGATGATTCCGGAGGCGGCGGTTGCGATGCTCGCCTGCGCGCGCATCGGTGCCGTGCACACCGTGGTCTTCGGCGGTTTCTCGCCGGACTCGCTGGCGGGACGCATCGCCGACTCGAAATGCAAGTTGGTCATCACCGCGGACGAAGGCCTGCGCGGAGGCAGGAGGATCGCGCTGAAGGTCAATGTCGACGAAGCGCTGCAGCGGCCCGGCACGACCAGCGTCGAGACGGTGCTCGTGGTCAGGCGCACTGGCGGCGCGATCGCGATGCAACCTCCGCGCGACCGCTGGTGGCACGCGCTGATGGACGGCCAGTCGCGCGAGCATGCGGCGGTCGCGATGAAGGCGGAAGATCCCCTGTTCATTCTTTACACGTCGGGCTCGACAGGCAAGCCCAAAGGCGTGCTGCACACTACAGCCGGTTACCTCGTATACGCGAGCTACACGCACGAATGCGTGTTCGATTTGCACGAGAACGACGTCTACTGGTGTACGGCCGATATCGGCTGGGTGACCGGACACAGCTATGTGCTCTATGGCCCGCTCGCGAACGGTGCCACCACGCTGATGTTCGAGGGCGTACCGAACTATCCGGATTCGTCCCGATTCTGGCAGGTCGTCGACAAGCACAAGGTGAGCCTGTTCTACACCGCGCCGACCGCGATCAGGGCGCTGATGCGCGAAGGCGAGACCCCGGTTCGCAAGACGAGCCGGGTCTCGTTGCGTGTACTCGGTACGGTCGGCGAGCCGATCAATCCGGAAGCCTGGGAATGGTACTGGCGCGTGGTCGGCGATGGACGCTGTCCGATCGTCGATACCTGGTGGCAGACCGAGACCGGCGGCATCATGATCTCGCCGTTGCCCGGCGCGATCGACCAGAAGCCCGGCTCGGCGACGCTGCCGTTCTTCGGTGTGCAGCCCGCAATCGTCGATGCCGAGGGCCACGTGCTCGATGGCGCGGCCGAAGGCAATCTCGTGATCACCGATTCCTGGCCCGGCCAGATGCGCACGGTGTATGGCGATCACGAGCGCTTCATCGACACCTATTTCAGGACCTATCCGGGCATGTATTTCAGCGGGGACGGCGCGCGCCGCGACGATGACGGCTACTACTGGATCACCGGACGCGTCGACGACGTGATCAATGTGTCCGGTCACCGGCTCGGCACGGCGGAGGTCGAGAGCGCGCTGGTCGCGCATCCGATGGTTGCGGAAGCCGCGGTCGTCGGTTATCCACACGACATCAAGGGGCAGGGTATATACGCTTATGTGACTCTGAAATCAGATGCCCCGCCCGACGAAGCCCTGCGCAAGGAACTGGTCGCCTGGGTGCGCAAGGAAATCGGCCCGATCGCGACACCCGACCACCTGCAGTGGGCGCCCGGTCTGCCGAAGACGCGCTCGGGCAAGATCATGCGTCGCATCCTGCGCAAGATCGCCGAAGCGGGCTCGTCGCAAGTGTCTGCCGACCAGCTCGGCGACACCTCGACGCTGGCGGACCCCTCGGTCGTGCAGAACCTCATCGACGAGCGCCGCGTGAAATAGAACATGAGGCGCGCTCGCGGCGGTTCGCGGTCGAGCCGGGAACCGGGCCATGTGTGGCCGCAGCGGCACCGAGCCATGCTCCGGACCCGACACACTTGACGGCGGCAGCCGCGGCACCAAGCATGCCCGCATGGACCCCCGCGATACCATTCGCTTCGAGTCGACTACGCTCGTCCCCGCGCTCGATCCGAACGAGGTGCACGCATGGTCATTTGCGTGTGCCGAAGAGCGGCCCGCCGCGATCGCGGAGACTGCACGCGGCGCATTGGACGATCTGCTGCGCCTGTACTCTGGCCGCCGGCACGCGCCGGTGCTGGCGCGCGGCGTACACGGCAAACCCTTCGCGCCCGATCTGCCCGAGCTGCACTTCAACATCAGCCATGCGGGTCGTCACGTCCTGCTCGCGTTCGCACATGGGCAGCCGCTCGGCGTCGATCTGGAGCGACACGACCGCAAGATCCGCGTCGAGGAAATCGCGCAGCGGTATTTCACCGCGACTGAAGCCGCGGCGCTGTCGAACCTTGCACCGACGGCGCGGCTGCAGGCCTTCCTGCGCTTGTGGACCTGCAAGGAGGCCGTGCTCAAGGCGACCGGCGAAGGCCTGGGTTCGGGCCTCGATCGCTTCGAATTCGAGCTGCACGACGGTGGCCAGATCGGGCTATTGCGACGCGTGCCTGCGCAGGCGGGCACGCCATCGGACTGGGTACTACGCGCACTCGACCCCGCGGCGGGCCTGATCGGCGCGCTCGCCTGGCGCGGTCCCGCCAGGCGTGTGCGCGGTTTCGGCCTTGCCGACAGCGGGTTGACGCGACGCTCGACCGCCGAGCTCCGTCCTTCTTGCTGAGATGGCCGATGGACGAACCCGGGCAGTGGATACCAGCCGCGTGAACGTGGGTTTCGGCCAGAGCCTGGATGCCGTCACCCTGGAACGCGCGCGACGCGGCGACATGCTCGCTTTCGCGGCGATCTACGAGCGCTTCGGCAGCGCGTGCTACAACCTCGCGTTGCGCGTGCTCGGTGAGCGGGCGGCCGCAGAAGACATCGTGCAGGAGGTGTTCTTGAAGATGTTCGCGAACTTGCGCGGTTTTCGCGGCGATGCGCCGTTCGGCGCGTGGCTCAAGCGGATGACCGCGAACGCAACGATCGATGCCTTGCGTGCGGGCCAGCGGTTCAGCGAGGACGATGCCGACGCATTGTTCGCAACCATGCCCGCGATCGAAGCGGATGCAGAAAAGCGTACCGACGCCTGGTCGCTGCTGATGAGCCTGCCCGCGCGCGCGCGCGCCATCGTGATTCTGCACGAAGTGGAAGGCTATACCCACAAGGAATTGGCGGATCTGTTCGGGCAGAGCGAGAGTTATTCGAAATCCGTTCTTGCGCGCGCACTGCAACGCCTGAATCACGCGGCCGCGCCGAACCGCAGCGGGGTCGGCAGCCATGCGTGACGATGTAGAACGCTCGGTGCGTGGTGGCCTCGATCCGCTGTGTCTGCCGACTTTCGCGCCCGACGCGGCGTTGTGGTCGCGGGTGCAGGCGGCGCATCGCACGCGAGTGCGAACGCTGCGGAGACGGCGCATGGGCCTGGCGGCGGCGGCCGCGGCGGCTCTGCTGGTGACCGGCGTATGGCAGCTGCGCGACCCGCGTTCCGTGAACGACCGCGATGTCGCCGCCTGGCAGAAGGAATCGCAGACGCTCGAGAGTGAATGGCTGCGCATTGCAAATCCCGGCCCGGGTCCGGTGTCGCTGAGCGGGATGGCGCGGCTGCGCGCCATCGACGCAACCCTGCAGGCGGCTTACGACCGCGGCGCCGATGCCGGGGAAATCTCGCCGTTGTGGCAGCAACGAAACCGGGCGCTGCGCGGATTGATCGCGAGCGTCCACGACAGCGGTCAATCCAACCAGCCGGCGGACGTCACGCGTATTTGATCCGTCACGGAGATATCGATGAATACCCAACGCACACGATTTGATTGGAGCACGACATTGCGTATTCCGGCGCTGCTTGCGTCGACCATGCTGGCGGGAATCGCGCATGCCGACAACCCCGCACCATTGGCGGCCCATGTCGCGGGCATGACCGTGTCCGGCACTGCAGGCGCGAACGCGGAACAGCGCATGCGCGCGGAACTGCGCGCGGTCATGACCGAGCTGATCCAGACCGGCGCATTCGAGGGCCAGCCCGCCCAAAGCATCTCGATGGATATCGACAGTCCGGCACAGCGCGTCAGCGATCTTGGGCTGCTGGTCGACAGTGCTCACGAAAGCCGCGACGGCTTGCGCGTGCTGGCGGTCACGCCGGGCGGAAGTGCCGAGCGGATCGGCTTGCAAGCCGGCGACATCCTGGTTGCATTGAACGCTTCCTCACTCGAAGGCGCGGGGAGCGCGGCAATCTTGCGCCATGCGGTCGACGCATTGCCCGATGGCAGCACGCTGGCGTTCCAGGTACGCCGGAACGGCTCGCTGCAGAAGGTATCCGGGCCGCTTGCCGCGGTGTACCTGCCGGCCATGCATCTGACCGTCGGCGATGGCGTGCAAGTCGCCTCCGCTCACCGGGCGGCCGCTACTGCCGCGCAACCCGGGGCGGCGCAGGGTTGCGGTCGCATCAGTGATTTCGATGCCGCGCCGAGGCAGCAGGATCTGCATGCCGCCAAGATCATCAGCATCGATGGCAAGACGCCCGGACCCAGCACGTCGAAGTCGTTTCGCGTCGAGGCGGGGACGCATGAAGTCAAGGTCGCCGAACAGATTGAAAGCCGCTACCTCAGTTTCAACGACCGTCTGCGCAATTCCGGACTCGCGGGCGATCAGTACAAGACGCTGAGTGTCGACGTCGCACCGGACACGACGACGCTGATAGCGGCACGTCTCAACAAGGACCGGCGCACCGAATGGAAGAACGGTGCCTACTGGGGTCCGGTCGCCTGGAAGCAGATCGCCGAAGGGTGTCGCTAGGCCTCGCGTCGCAGCTTTCGCGGGCGCCCAACACAGCCTGCCGGGGCACGCCTCGGCTGGTGGATGCGCGATCGCTATACTTGGCGCTGGAAGGTCGGGGCGACGCGATGACCGCGCTCAGTGTCAACGTCAACAAGATCGCGGTACTGCGAAATTCGCGTGGCCATGAGCAGCCCGATCCGGTCGTTGCGACGCGCGTTGCGGTCGAGGCCGGGTGCCAGGGTATCACCGTGCATCCGCGTCCGGATCAACGGCACATCCGGGTCGCAGACGTCGCGCGGATCGGTGCGATCCTCGGCCATGTCGAATTCAACCTCGAAGGAAACCCTTTCGCGCCGGCGCGCGGAGATTATCCGGGATTCACCGCATTGCTGCGTCAGGTGCGCCCGACGCAGGCGACCCTGGTGCCCGACGCGGACGGGCAGATCACTTCCGATCATGGGTTCGACCTCGCCCGCGATGCGGCGCGCCTCGAGTCGTTGATACGCGAGATCAAGCCTCTCGGCTGCCGGGTCAGCCTGTTCCTCGACAGCGATGTCGACCGCGCAGCCTTGCGGCGCGCCGCCGAAATCGGCGCGGACCGGATCGAGATCTTCACCGGGCCCTATGCGTCCGCATTCGCGCGCGGCGAACATGGCCGCGCTCTCGAAGATTGCGTGCGCACCGCGGAATGCGCTCGTGCTTTCGGCCTCGGCGTGAATGCCGGACACGACCTCGACCAACGCAATCTCGGACCGCTCAAGCAGGCAATTCCTTTTCTCGCCGAAGTGTCGATCGGTCACGCGCTGATCGCGGACGCGCTCTATGACGGCCTCGCGACGACCGTGCGCAGGTACCTCGATATCCTCGCGAGCGCATGAACGCGGAGTGCGGAGTGCGGTCGATCGACTCGGCCCTGACGGTAACCTCGTTCAGTTCCGGCGCACGCCTGCGACGCGGATCGCCGTGATTCCGCTGGCCTGCGCGAGTGCCAGAGTCGACACGACATCGTCGTAGGCCGTCGCGGCATGCGGGCGAAACTCGACCAGGACACCCGCATCCGCATTTGCCGCGGTCGCGAGCGCACGGGCCAGCTGCGCGTGATTCATCGCGATCCCATCGAGATAGATCTCGCCCGTGTCCTGCAGAGAAACGACGAGGTGATGCGGAGCCGCTGGCGACCCGCTACCCGCGATCGGCAGCGGCAGTCGATGCAAGGCAAGCGGCGCCGTGAGCATCAGTATGACCACGAGTGCCAGCATCGCGTCGATCAATGGCGTCATGTTGATCTCGACATGAACGGCGGGGGCGCAGGAGCGAGGCGTCCACATCGTCGTCTCCGGTAGCCGGCGGGAACTGCGGTACCAGCCTACGCCGGTTGCGGGCACCTGCAAGCACCGTAGCCAACGAAAAACGGCGCTGTGTCGCCACAACGCCGTCTCGCCGTTCATGCATAGGGATGCAATCCGCTATTGGCCGTTCGCGCCCGTCGTAATGAAGCCGATCTTGACCATGCCGGCGCTCTTGGCATCCGCCATCACCGTCGCAATCTTCTGATATTCGGTGGTCTTGTCGGCGCGAATCTGCAGTTCCGGCTGTGGACTTTTCTGGGCAGCGACCCGCAACTGGGCCTGCAGAATCGCTTCGGTCACCGGCTCGTCGTTCCAGAACAGGTCGCCGGACGCCTTCACGGCCAGATCGATCGGCTCGGGAGGATTGGTGTCCTGCACGTTCGGATTCGCCTGCGGGAGGTCGATGCGGATCTTGTGCGACATCAGCGGTGCCGTGATCATGAAGATGATCAGGAGCACCAGCATCACGTCGACCAGCGGCGTGACGTTGATCTCGGCCATCGGGCCGCCACCCGAGCCACCTGTGGTCATTGCCATGGCTTACTTCCTCGCGGCAACCGGCGCCGCACCCGCTTCGACACGCGAACCGGTCGCGAAGAAATCATGCAGATCGTGTGCGAATTCGTCGAAACGCGCATAGATCACCCGGTTCTGGCGCACGAAGAAGTTGTACGCGAGCACGGCCGGAATCGCGACGAAGAGACCGAACGCGGTCATGATCAGCGCCTCGCCGACCGGACCTGCCACGGCTTCCATCGAAGCGTTGCCCGAAGCGGCGATCTTGATCAGCGCGTGGTAGATGCCCCAGACCGTTCCGAGCAGACCGACGAACGGAGCCGACGAACCGACCGTGGCGAGCACGGTCATGCCGCCTTCGAGGCGCAGACTCTCGCGGGCGACAGCCTGACGCAGCGCTCGATCGATGAACTCGGACCGATTCAGGGCTTCGACCAGGCGGCTACCCTCGTTGCGCTGATGATGCGCGGCCGCCGAGGCGCAGTCGAGCGCGATCTTCGAGAACGGTTCACCCTTGGGCTGGTCCTCCAGGAAGCGCACGGCGTCCTGTGCGGATGGGGTGTCCCAGAACGTATGGATCACCTTCTCCATGCGCGCACGGATCATGCCGTTGCGCAATGAGTTGGCAACAATGAAGTAGATCGAGGCGAGCGACATCACGCACAGCGTGACGAACACGACCCAGCCCAGAAGATCGAAGTTCTGGATCAGGTCATGGAAGCCCATCTGGCTCATCGCCGCGGCAGTGCTGCCGCCGCCGGGCGCGGGGATTACAGCAGGCGAAGCCGCTGCGGGGGTCTGAGAGGCATCTTGCTGCATGGCGCTACCCTATTGTGACAGATTGAATTCGATGGGAACCAAGGCATACCCACGGCTGGGCTTGCCACCCTTTGAACCGGGATTGAACTTCCAGTTCTTCACTGCGTCGATCGCGGCCCGATCCAGCAAGCGCGATCCACTGGACTTCTCGATCGTGACCTCTTCTGGCGTGCCGTCAATTCCAACCAGCACTTTCAGGATCACTTTGCCTTCCTGGTGCTGGCGTGCCGCCTGCGGCGGATACTTCGGCGGCCGCAGCTTACGGTAACTGATGTTCTCGCTCGGCGCGATATCCGCGGGCGGCGCGGGTGGTGCCGGCGGCGCGGGCGGCGGCGCGGGCGTCGACATCGGCGTCGCTTCCTCGGTGATCACGGGCGGCGGCGGCTCCGGAGGCGGCGGAGTCGGCGGCGGCTTGATCTTCTCGATGATCTTCGGAGGCGGCTTCTTTGGCGGCTCCGGCGGCGGTGGCGGCGGCGGCGGCGGCGGTGGCGGCGGTTCGATGAACTCGACCATCACTTTCTTGTCGATGGTCTTGTCCTTAGGCGGTGGCGGTGCAACGGGCGCCATCATCATCGCGAATGCAAACGCGTGCAGCGCGAAAGCGCAGGCGAACGCGGTGACGCGTCGCCAGCTGAAAGAGGAATCGCCGCCAGGTTGGTAGGTATCAGCCATCTGTGTTGACCAACAGGATTTAGGTCTGTGCGGCAGCGCGCCCGACGCCGACGTTTCTGCCCCGATTGCACCCCAAGGAGCGTGAGCGCGGAGAGCGCAGCACGGTACAACACACCATGCCCCTACGACAAGCAGTTGCGGCAGGCAAATTACGCATCTTCATCGTGCACCGCGGCCTGGATTCCGTCGTTCGTTATGTTCCCGTTGCCGGCGCGCGGGAAGCGCAACGAGGCATCCGATCGCGCGGCCCGAAACCAGCGCGCCGCATGCCAGGCGCACCCTGCTCCGAGCTTCGCGTCGCCGCGCTCTCGATCAGCGTTTGCTCGCGCGCTTGATCTTCACGCCACCCTTGGCAGCCTTGATACGCTGTTCGGCCATCGTCTTCGTGCTCGAAAAACCCGCGGCCTTCTGCCAGTCCGCCATGGCTGCCGAGTTCTGATCGAGGTCGTACTTGGCGTCGCCTCGCAGCAGGTATGCCTCTCCCTGCTGGCGCAGGCCGCCGCGCGAGATCGCCTTGTCCAGCGTGTCGATCGCTTCCTTCGACCGGTTTGCGTAGAACAGCAGGTAACCGAGCTGATAGTCGACGTTGCCGTCCGGCGCCATCGGCGAGGCTTTCGAATACCCCTCGATCGCGCATGGGTCGTCCTCGGCCTGCGTGCATACGTCGCCCTGCAACTTGTAGTTGTCATAGTCCGGTTTGAGGATGCCCTTGGCGAAGCCTTCCTTCATCGTCGCTGCGGCATCCTTCGGCTTGTCCGCGGCCGCATACAGTTTGGCGAGCTGCACGTAATCGTCGCTGCTTGTGATCAGCCCCTGTGCCTTTGCCTTCGCGAGCAGGTCGATCGCTTTTTGCGGCTTGTCGCCCTGGACATAGATCGTGGCGAGCTGCTTGATCAGCTTCATGTCGTTCGGGTTCTTGACGAGCTGCTGCTCGACAAGCTGCGCGGCCTGATCGTACTGGTCGAGCTCGAAATAGCTTGCCATCAGGATCTGCGTCCAGCTGTCGCTCGGCGAATCCGTCATCGCCAGCGCCTTTTTCATCGTGTCCACCGCTGGCTGGAACTGATCGGTCCGGTAGTACGCATTGGCCTTCAGGGCGAGTTCGTCCGCGCTCTGCTTGCCGGTGAGTTTTTCCCAATCGGCAAGCGTGGCCAGGGAGTCGGCATATTTCTCTTCCTGGACCTGGGTCTGCGCCAACGCGTAAATGACCTGGAACTGCGTATCGTTGGGAAGCGCATCCAGCGCGATGGCCTGCTTGTATTCGGCGATAGCCTTGTCTCCGTTGTCCTGATCCCAGCTGATCTGCGCCATCAGATAATGCGCAAACGCCTGCGCATACTCGCTGGCGTGACTGTTGCCGAGAACTTTCTCGATCAGCGGCTGCGCTTCGGCGGCCTTGTTTTCGTTGACGAGATCCGCAGCCTTGTTCAGATCGCGCTGGTCCCCTGAGGACATGCTGACCTTGGGATCCTTGCGCGTCGCATTCGGATACTGGTTTTCCTTCTTGTCTGTTCCGAAGGCATCGGCGGCGAACAGCAGCGTCAATGCGCAGAGGACGGCGAGCAGCCACTTCGAGAGCTTCATGATGATTCACTCCGTTGGGATGTACGAAGATCGTCGCACATCTGCGCGGGCGACGAAAACTGCAGCGTCAGGTTACCGTTGCGCAGATGAACCGCACAAGCACCGGCATTGCCGACTCATATTGCGACGCACAAGATGCGGCGCCGATCAGACGTCGAGATTCGCGACCCGCAGCGCGTTCTGTTCGATGAAGTTTCGTCGTGGCTCGACCACGTCGCCCATCAAGGTCGAAAAGATCTGATCTGCGGCCACTGCGTCCTCGATACTGACCTGCAGCAGGCGCCGTGTGTCCGGGTTCACGGTCGTGTCCCAGAGCTGTTCCGGATTCATTTCGCCCAGCCCCTTGAAGCGCTGCACGGTCCGCCCGCGCCGGGCTTCATCCATGAGCCAGTCGTAGACGTCGCGGAAGGCCGCCACGGCCTGGCTCTTGCCGCCGCGGTTCACGTGCGCGCCCGGTTGAATCAGTCCCGCGATCTGCGCGGTCGCGTCGACGATCGGTTTGAACTCGCTCGAGGACAGGAAATTGGCGGGCAGCATCTGGGTGTGACGCAGACCGTGCTGATCACGATCGATCACCAGGCAGGCTCCGTGCTCGGGCGTCGCCGGCTGGATGCGCAGACCGTAACGCGGTCGACCGAGTCCGGATGCAGCCAGGGATGCCTGCATGCGTGCGACCCACGCGTCGAGCACCGCCGCCTCGTTCCAGGCATCCGCTGGCAACGGCGCATCGAGCAGCGCATGCAGGAATGCAGTGTCGAAGCGGAAGCTCAGACGTTCGATCTGATCGAGCGCAGCGCGGTAGGTCGCCATCAGCTTTTCGAGAGCCGCGCCACCGATGGGCGGGGCATCGGCGTCGTAGACGAGCTCCGCGCCGTCCACGGCGTTGGAGATCAGATAACTGTTCAACGCCGCATCGTCCTTGAGGTAGAGCTCCTGCTTGCCCTGCTTGAGCTTGTACAGGGGCGGCAGGCCGATGTAGACGTGGCCGCGCTCGATCAATGCCGGCATCTGCCGGTAGAAGAAAGTGAGCAGCAACGTGCGGATGTGGGAGCCGTCGACATCCGCGTCGGTCATGATGATGATGCGGTGATAGCGCAACTTGTCCGCGTTGAATTCATCCTTGCCGATGCCGGTACCGAGCGCGGTGATCAGGGTGCCCACTTCCGCCGAGCCGAGCATGCGATCGAAGCGGGCGCGCTCGACGTTGAGGATCTTGCCCTTGAGTGGGAGGATCGCCTGGTTCTTGCGGTTTCTGCCCTGCTTGGCCGAGCCGCCCGCCGAGTCGCCCTCGACGATGAAGATTTCGCTGAGTGCCGGATCCTTTTCCTGGCAGTCGGCGAGCTTCCCCGGCAGTCCGGCGATATCCAGCGCGCCCTTGCGGCGGGTCATCTCGCGCGCCTTGCGCGCCGCTTCGCGCGCGCGCGCAGCATCCACGACCTTGGCCGCGATCGCCCGCGCTTCGTTCGGATTTTCTATAAGGAATTCAGAGAGTTTCTGGTTTACGATCGACTCGACGATGCCCTTGATTTCGCTCGAGACCAGCTTGTCCTTGGTCTGCGAGGAGAATTTCGGGTCCGGCACCTTGACCGACAAGACCGCGATCAGGCCCTCGCGCATGTCGTCTCCGGACAGCGCGACCTTGGCGGTCTTCTGCAAACCGGCCGACTCGATGTAGTTGGACAAGGTACGCGTCAACGCACCGCGGAATCCGGCCAGATGCGAGCCGCCATCGCGCTGCGGAATGTTGTTCGTGAAGCAGAACACGGTCTCCTGATAGGCATCGGTCCACTGCATCGCGACCTCTACCGTGGTCCCCTCGTACTCTGCACTGAAATAGATGACCTTGGCATGCAAAGGTGTCTTGAGTTGAGCCAGATGCTCGACGAACGAGCGGATTCCGCCCTCGTACTCGAACACATCGCGCTTGTCCGAGCGCTCGTCGTACAGCTCGATGCGCACACCGGAATTGAGGAACGACAGCTCGCGCAGCCTCTTGGCCAGGATGTCGTAGTGAAACTCGATCGTCGAAAAAGTCGCCAGACTCGGGTGGAAACGCACGGTCGTGCCGCGCCGGCTCGACGGGCCGACGACCTTCAGCGGATACAGAGGCTCGCCGAGCGCGTATTCCTGCATGTGCTCGAAACCGTCGCGCCAGATCGTCAGCCACAGATGATCGGACAGCGCATTGACGACCGATACACCGACTCCGTGCAACCCGCCTGAAACCTTGTAGCTGTTGTCGTCGAACTTGCCGCCTGCATGCAGCACGGTCATTACGACCTCGGCGGCCGAGCGCCCCTCCTCCGGCTGAATTCCGACCGGGATGCCGCGACCGTTGTCGGCAACGCTGACCGAGCCGTCGGCGTGAATCGTCACGACCACGCTATCGCAGTGGCCAGCCAGGGCCTCGTCGATCGAGTTGTCGACGACCTCGAATACCATGTGGTGCAGACCGGTACCGTCGTCGGTATCGCCGATGTACATGCCGGGCCGCTTGCGCACGGCCTCGAGCCCTTTCAGGACCTTGATCTTGCTGGAATCGTATTGGTCGTTCATGCAGCTCCGGGCACGGCAGGATGGCGTGCGGCGCACGCCAGACGAGGCTTGGATGATCCGGTCGATTATAGCAGGGCCTCGAGGTGTCCCTGTTCCACGTGAAACCTTCGTGCGGGCGCCTGCAGACGGGAAAATCCTTCCGGTTCGGTGGTTCCGGTGGCCAGAATCTGGGCCCCGCTCGCATGCGCCGCAGACAGGATCTTCTGGCGATTGACGCTGTCGACTTCCGAGGCCAGATCGTCGAGGCAAAAGATCGGCCATTCGCCCCTGCCGTTCCGGAACAAGCGTGCCTGGGCGAGAAGGCAGGCAAACGCGCAGAGCTTCTCCTGGCCGCGGGACAGGTGCTCTCGGCGCCGCGCGCGTTCGAATCCGAGGCTGAAATCGGCGCGATGCGGACCCGCCGTGGTATGGCCGCGCGCGCGATCCCGGTCGCGTCGTATCGCGAGCGTTTCCTGCAGGGGCCGGTCCGGATCGCAGCCGTCGCTGAACGACAGCGTGGGCTCGCCGAGCGCGTCGAGCAAATCGCGCAGCGATGTGAGCAGGAGCGGCTGCAGTGCTTCGAAGTAGCGTCGCCGCATGCGAGTCAGGGCTACCGCGGCATGTGCCAGTTCGCTGTCCCAGACGTCGAGGTCGGTATCCCGCACGGCCGTGCGCAGGGCCGCATTACGCTGCTTGAGCACGCGCTGGTAGCGCCGCCACACCGGCAGGAAATCGTGTTCCACGTGGAACACGCCCCAGTCGACGAACTGCCTGCGCTCCTCGGCCCCTCCGCTGATGAGCTCGTGCGACCCGGGCTCGAAACACAACACCGCCACATGCCGCAGCAGCTCCGCGGCCGGGACTGCCTGTCCGGACACCCTGGCCTCCGTGCGCGGACCGCTGCGCGCGATCCCGACCCGGCGCAGATTCGACGCGGTCGAGACTTCTGCGAACACCGCATATCCGGACGCGCCCTCGCGGACCAGCGCGTCGCGGGCGCCATGCCGAAACGAACGCCCATGCGAAAGCAGGAACACCGCCTCGAGCAGACTGGTCTTGCCGGCGCCGTTGGGGCCGAGGAAGAGATTCCAGCGTGGAGCCGGCGCGAAATCAACGCATTCCAGCGCGCGCAGATTTTCTATTCGAAGTTGGCGCAATTCCACCCGCGGGCCCTTCTACGCGGTATTGGGGGTCCGCGCGCCGGCTATCGCGCAGAGTCAGAGGCGCAGCGGCATGATCACGTGCCTGGCATCCTCGGAATCGGGTTTGCGCAGCAGGCAACTGGACTGACCGTCGCGCAGGCACAGCAGCACTTCGTCGCCGCCAATCGCACCGAGGGCATCGAGCAGGTAGTTCACATTGAAGCCGACACTGAGTTCGCTGATCCCGGTCCTGGCTTCGACTTCCTCGACCGCTTCCTCCTGCTCGGGATTGTGGGCGACGATGCGCAACCGGTTGGGGCTGACCTCGAGCTTCACGCCCCGGTATTTCTCGTTGGAGAGGATCGCCGCGCGCTGCAGGGCCGCGCGCATGTCGTCGCGCTGTACCCGGACCTCCTTGTCGGCGCCGATCGGGATGACCGCCTCGTAGTCAGGAAAGCGACCATCGATCAATTTGGAAGTAAACGTCACATCGCCGCGACGCACGCGCATATGGTTGCGCGCGAACTCAAGTTCCACCGAACCTTCGCCGGCCTCGAACAGGCCCTGCAGCTCGGCAATGCCCTTGCGCGGCACGATCACCTGGCGCGGTGTCGCAATCTTGGTATCGATGCGGGTCTCGGCAAGCGCGAGGCGATGCCCATCGGTCGCTACACAGCGCAAGGCATGGTCGCGCAGATCCAGGAGCATGCCGTTCAGGTAGTAGCGCACGTCCTGGTGCGCCATCGCAAAGCCGGTGCGTTCCATCAGTTCCTTGAGTGTCGCTTCGGGCAATGCGACCCGTTCGACCAGCTCGATGTTTTCGATGACCGGAAATTCGGATGCGGGCAGGGTCGCCAGCGTAAACCGGCTTCGCCCTGCGCTCACGGTCACGCGTTCACCGTTCTTCTCGAGCTTGATCCGGCATCCATCCGGCAGCGCGCGGCAGATGTCGAACAGCTTGCGGGCCGGGATCGTTACGTCGCCAGGATCGAGTTCCTCCGCACTGGTGCGTGCGACCATTTCGACTTCGAGGTCGGTACCGGTCAACGAAACACCCTCGGCGTCCACCGCGACGAGAAGATTGGCGAGAACCGGAAGAGTCTGGCGCCGTTCCACCACGCCGACTACGTGTTGCAATCGTTTCAGGAATGCTTCGCGCTGGATGCTGAATCGCATGGGCTACCGGTCCTGTTTCAATGATTCTTTGAAATGTGGAACATTTGGTTGCTTTTGGCCTTGTGGGTAACCCACTAAATCGCGTTTTTACATTATAAATCAATTAGTTGCGCTTGT
Source organism: uncultured Gammaproteobacteria bacterium (assembly GCA_963758365.1). Taxonomy (GTDB): domain Bacteria; phylum Pseudomonadota; class Gammaproteobacteria; order Xanthomonadales; family Rhodanobacteraceae; genus Dokdonella_A. Next base: position 3,247,975 of record CAVWVB010000001.1, on the reverse strand, counting down.
ACTTCCGGTGGGAAAACGCGCTCTCACCGCTGTGGGCCGCCTGTGGATAATAATCGCAGCGCTCGTCCCGCACAGCTTGTCCACAGCTCCCGCCCGGGTTTCCCGCAGTGCCGATTCCTATTCGGTCAGCGCGCGCAGCAGCTTGTCCCAATCCTGACGAAGCTTGCCATCGGTCTCGCGAAAATCACGGATCGTACGGCATGCGTGCAGCACCGTCGTATGGTCGCGGCCGCCGAATGCATCGCCGATCTCGGGCAGGCTGTGCTCGGTCAACTCCTTGGCCAGACTCATCGCCATCTGCCGCGGCCGCGCGATCGAGCGGCTACGCTTCTTCGAAAGCATGTCCGACAGACGCAGCTGGTAGTAGTCTGCCACGGTCTTCTGGATATTCGGGATCGTGATCGCCTGCGCATGCACGGTGAGCAGGTCGCGCAATGTTTCCTGGGCGAACTCCTGGCTGATCCTGCGCCCTTCGAAGTTTGCGCGTGCCACCAGCGTGTTCAGCGCTCCCTCCAGGTCGCGCACATTCGAACGCATGCGCTTGGCCATCAGCACGGCTACTTCTTCGGGCAACTCGACGCCCTTGGCCTGGGCCTTGGAAAGCACGATTGCCGCGCGCGTCTCGAAATCCGGCGGCTCGATCGCGACCGAAAGCCCCCAGCCCAATCTCGACTTGAGTCGCGGCTCGAGATTGTCGACTTCCTTCGGGTAGCGGTCGCAGGTCAGGATGATCTGCTGCTTGCCCTCGAACAACGCATTGAAGGTGTGAAAGAATTCCTCCTGCGTCGTGTTCTTGCCGGCAAAGAACTGGATATCGTCGATCAGCAGCGCATCCACGCTGCGGAAGCGCCTCTTGAAATCGTCCATGCCCTTCTGCTGCAAGGCGCGCACCATGCCGCTGACGAACTGTTCGGACCGCAAGTAGAGGATCTTCACGTCGGGCCGGTTCGCGCGCATCAGATTTCCGGCCGCGTGCATCAGGTGGGTCTTGCCGAGACCGGTACCGCCGTACAACAGCAGCGGGTTGTAGGCGCGGCCCGGATTCATCGCGACCTGGGTCGCAGCCGCCTTGCCGAGCTGATTCGACTTGCCCTCGACGAAATTCTCGAACGTGTAGTGCGGGTCGATGTTCGATTCGGCGGATGTACGCGCAGGCGCAGGGCGAGTCATCGACGCGTTTCGCAGCGCCTCGCGCGGTGCGCGCCGCGTACCGACCTGCAGGTCTATGCTCTCGGCGTGACCGCCCAGATGCTCGATGACCACGCCAATCTGATCGAGGAAGCGCTCGCGTACGGTCTCCATCGTATAGGCGTTGGGCGCGAACAGGGTGAGCCGGGAACCCTCCTCACTCACCTGCAGAGGCGCCAGATAGGTATGAATGTCCTCCGCGCTGAACTCCGCCTCGAGGCGGGACAGGCAGCGGCGCCAAAGCTCACTCATGCGCAAAAGGGATCCGATAGGCCGGTGCCGGCTGCGGACGAACCACGCGCCGCCGGACTCGGGGTAGGCAGTCTAGCAGCCGCACGCCCGTCCCGCCTCGCGCATCAAGTCGGTGCCGACGCGTTCTTCACCGCGTAGCGGCGAGCCGCGGCTTGACACATTCGCGCGCGGAACCTAACATCCGCGCCCTTTTCCGACGTTAGCGGCAGCGACCCCATGGCCACCAAGCGCACCTATCAGCCGAGCAATCTCAAGCGCGCGCGCGATCACGGCTTTCGCGCTCGCATGAAGACGCGCGGCGGCCGCAAGGTCATCAACGCGCGCCGCGCGAAGGGTCGCAAGCGTCTCGCGGTCTGATCGCGCGGCACCACCCGCAAGGCAAGACGATGGCGCCCGCCCGGTTCCCGCGCGGCGCACGCCTGCTGACATCCCGGGATTTCTCCCGCCTGCGCGGCGTCAGCCGCCGCATTGGAACCCCTCATTTCAGCGCCGAACTCGCTGCCGCACCGCACGATGGCGCGCGGCTCGGACTGGCGGTCTCGCGACGCGTTTCCAAGAGTGCGGTGCGCCGCAACCGCATCAAGCGCATCGCACGCGACAGTTTTCGTCGCCATCGCGAGCAACTGCCGGCCATCGACGTCCTGCTGATCGCGCGTCTCGGTGCCGACGGCCAGGACAATGTCACCCTGCACGCCGAACTCGATCAGCTCTGGCGGCGTATCGCGACGTTGAACGACGCCGGGCGCATCGGCACAATGCGCGCCTGATTCGTGCGCCGCGCGATGCGCGGCTTCCTCCGCCTGTGTCCGGACTCCACCGCGACAACCCGCGCAGCGCGCGCGCAGTCGCGATCCGCCCGGCGATGTTGCCATCGCGCTAAACCCACTTCGCCATGACGAGTCCCCGCAACCTTCTCCTTGTCGCCTTGCTGTTCATCGGCTATCTGCTCTGGATGCAGTGGCAGGAGGACTACCATTCGGGTGTCGCTCATACGGAAGTGAAACGGGCGTCCGTCACTGCGGTGACGAATGTTCCGGCAGACACCGCCGCGACGCCATCGGCGGGCGGCGCCGACGTTCCCGCCGCCCCCCCACCGACCGCCGCTCCCGCAGCGGAACCTCCGAACGCTGCAAACTCCGGCACGCCTGCGGTTTCGCATGTCGTCGTCACGACCGATGTGCTGCGCGTCGAGATCGATCCGCGCGGCGGCAATGTCGTCGTCGCCGATCTGCTGAGCTACCCGCAACGCCCGAAGGACTTCGCTCACCCGGTGCGCCTTTTCGATGACCGCGATGCGACGTTCTTCGAAGCCCAGAGCGGTCTGGTCAGTGCCACCGGCCCGGCGCCGGACCATCAGACGCTGTTCGTCCCGACGCGCAACACGTATGCATTGGGTTCCGCTGCCGACACGCTGGAAGTTCCGTTGACCTGGTCCGATCCATCCGGCCTGCGCGTGAGCAAGGTGTTCGTGTTCAAGCGCGGCAGCTACGTGATCGACGAGCGCCAGGAAATCGACAACCGCGGCGCCGTGGACTGGACCGGCAACGCGTACCACCAACTGCAGCGCGTGCCGCCGATTGTCGATACCGCCGGCATCAAGGGCTACAGCAACACCGAGCGATACAGCTTTGCTGGCGCGGCCTGGTACAGCGCGGCAGACAAGTTCCAGAAGCTCAAGTTCGATCATTTCGCAAGCGAGCCGCTCGACAGGGACCTGTCCGGCGGTTGGGCGGCCATGCTGCAGCACTACTTCTTTGCCGCATGGATACCGGCGGCAACCGAGACCGACCACTATTCGACCAAGACCTACCTCGCGCGCCTCGCCGATGGTGCGGAAATCCGCCGCTACCTGATCCGCACGCAGTCACCACCGATCCACGTGGCGCCCGGCGACACGAAGACGGACAACGCGCGTCTTTACGTGGGTCCGAAACTGCAGAGCACGCTCGAACAGGTCGCCCCGGGCCTGTCGCTCACCGTCGACTACGGCATCTTCACGATCATCTCCGAACCCCTGCACTGGATTCTCGCCCAGTTCCACAAGCTGACCGGAAACTGGGGATTCGCGATCATCCTGCTGGTCCTGCTGATCAAGGCTGCCTTCTTCAAGCTCAGCGAGACGCAGTACCGTTCCATGGCCAAGATGCGCAAGCTGCAGCCGCGCATTACTGCGCTCAAGGAGCGTTACGGCGACGACCGCCAGAAGATGAACACCGCGATGATGGAGCTGTACCAGAAGGAAAAAGCCAATCCGCTCGCGGGTTGCCTGCCGATGCTCGTGCAGATGCCGGTGTTCTTCGCGTTGTACTGGGTGCTGCTCGAGAGCGTCGAACTGCGCCAGGCACCGTTCATCGGCTGGATCCAGAACCTGACCGCACCCGATCCCTACTACGTGCTGCCGGTGCTCAACGGCCTCGTGATGATCGCGACGCAATACCTCACTCCGACCGCGGGCATGGATCCGACCCAGGCGAAGATGATGAAGGTCATGCCGGTGATCTTCTCGGTCATGTTCGCGTTCTTCCCGGCCGGGCTCGTCCTCTACTGGACCGTGAACGGAGCCCTTTCGCTGCTGCAGCAATGGATCATCATGCGCCGCCTCGACAGCAGCGAAGCGAAGGCGAAAGCCTGATGTCATGAACTTCGGCGCCGATACCATCGCAGCCGTGGCGAGCGCGTCCGGCGCGGCGGGTATCGGTGTGTTGCGCGTTTCCGGAGACCGCGCGGCAGATCTCGCGCGGATCTTTCTGCAGCGCGCACCGCGGCCGCGCCATGCGCACTACGTCGCGTTCCGCGATCGCGACGGTGCAGTCATCGACCGCGGCCTGCTGCTGTGGTTTCCAGCACCGCATTCCTACACCGGCGAGAACGTGGTCGAATTGCAGGCGCACGGCAGTCCGGTGGTCATGCGTCTGTTGCTTGCACGGTTGATCGAACTCGGTGCGCGGCATGCGCGGCCTGGAGAGTTTTCCGAACGCGCGTTCCTAAATGGCAAGCTCGACCTCGCCCAGGCCGAAGCCGTGGCCGACCTGATAGCGAGTGGGTCGGAGACCGCGGCGCGTGCCGCGCAGCGAAGTCTCGACGGTGCGTTCTCCGCACGCGTGCACGCGCTGGTTGCAGCAACCATTCACCTGCGCAGTCACATCGAGGCCGCGATCGATTTCCCCGACGAGGACATCGATCTTCTCGCCGCTCCGCAGGTCGCGATCGACCTCGACGCGCTGCGCGTGCAACTCGACGCGCTGCTCGTCGTCGCGCGTCGCGGCGTGCGCCTCGTCGACGGACTGCACATCGTTATCGCGGGGCGCCCCAACGTCGGCAAGTCGAGTCTGCTCAATGCGTTGGCCGCGAGCGACCGGGCCATCGTTACCGAGATCGCGGGCACGACGCGTGACGTGCTGCGGGAGACGATCGACCTCGACGGCGTTGCGCTGACCCTGGTCGATACGGCCGGACTTCGTGACGATGCCGACGTCGTCGAACGCGAAGGCATCCGCCGCGCGCGCGCCGAACTCGAACGCGCCGACCTCGTCCTCTGGGTCACCGATGGCGGCCGTCCCGATGCAGACGCCAGGCTGCTCCGCGACCTTCCGGCTGCTGCGGCGCGCATCGTGGTCCACAACAAGATCGATCTGCAGGATGCGCCGGCGCGCGTCGCCGACCACGCGGGCGATCGTCACTTCTGGCTGTCGGCGCGCACGCATGCAGGGCTCGACCGGCTTGTCGCGAAATTGCGCGAGCGATCGGGACAAGGTGATCAGACCGACGGCGCGTTCACCGCGCGCGCGCGCCACGTCGCCGCGCTCGAACGCTCGAAAGCCCTCCTCGAGTCGGCTGCGCATGCCGTGGCCGGGTTGCACGCGGCCGAGCTCGCCGCCGAAGAGCTGCGCCAGCTGCAGCGGCAGCTCGATGAAATCACCGGCGAATTCAGCAGCGACGATCTGCTCGGCTCGATCTTTTCTTCCTTCTGCATCGGCAAGTAACTGCGCCGGAACCGGTTGCGCGCAATGCGGCCACGCTGAAAGACGCGCATCGAAGGCATCCGCTTGCGGCACCCCCTAGGCATCGCAGCGAGGATGTCGCAGAGCACGCGTGATCGACCTCTATGACGACCGCCGCGAACGCGCACACGATCAACTTGCGTATCGAAGAGCCGGTCTCGACTACACGATCAAGCCGTAGCGCAATTGCGGCTCGCTCAGTGCACCCAGCGCCCGCCGCGGCGCCGCGGTGCTGCGGCGGTGCTCCCGGCGGATGGGCGATCCTGCTCGTCGGCACCGAGCGGATGATCGCGCCAGTACTCGGCCACTGCGCCGACCGCGACCGGAATCTGCGCGAGACACTCGTCGTAGTCGTCGTCACCGAGCGGCGCGAATTCGGCGTCGCTGTCGAACACGCCATCATCGATCGCAAGTGCGATGATTGGTCCGAGCAGCTCCATCAGTTCCGAATCGTGGCCGAGGCGTCCTTCCCAGACCGGCGCGCGCAGGTCGATGCCGCGAGAGAATCCCTCGCACCAGCCGCGTGCAGTGAACTCCGGCGGCCCGTCTTCGGTGTCGAGTTCACCGAGAATCGGTTCGTAGGTCCCGGTTTCCAGTTCCGGGGCGATCGCGTCGTTCAACTGTGCGAGCAAGGTCAGGACGCGCCTGCCCTCGTCGGAGTCGACAAACGGCTCATGAAGAATTTCCGGCAGCCATTCCTCGGGCTTGGCCGGCACCGGGCCGATCGCGAGTGCGGTAAGAAAACCGTGCACGCCATCGAGCAGAAGATCCTCGTCGCCCGCATGCGCGCGCAGGAAGCGGTCGAGTTCCTCGAGGTCCGCGTCGCTGGGCGAACTCAGCCAGTCATTGGCCATCGTCGATCTCCACGATTGCCGGCGTATGGTCGGATGCGCGTTCCCAGCTGCGCGGGACGCGATCGATCGTCGCACCGCGGCAGCGCACACGCAGCGCCTCCCCCACGAGCACCAGATCGATGCGCAGACCGAGATTGCGCCGGAACGCGGCCTGCCGGTAGTCCCACCAGCTGTAGTGGCCGGCGTCCGCGTTGAACAGGCGGAAACTGTCGACAAGTCCGATGTCGAGCAGGCGCGCGAGGGCCTCGCGCTCGGGCGTGGAACAGAGGATCTGCCCGCGCCATGCTTCCGGGTCGTGCACGTCGCGGTCCTCGGGCGCGATGTTGAAATCGCCCATCACGACGAGACGCGGGAAACGCCGGATCTCTTCGGCCAGATGGCGGGTGATCCTTGCGAGCCAGTCGAGCTTGTACGCGTACTTCTCGCTGCCGACCGCCTGACCATTGACCACATAGAGATTGACGATGCGCAGGTCGCCGATCGTCGCGGTGATCACGCGGCGCTGCGGGTCCTCGAATCCGGGCACGCCATGGACGACATCGGCGATCGGCGTGCGCGCGAGCAGGGCGACGCCGTTGTAGGTCTTCTGGCCCGAGAATGCGGCGTGATAGCCGGCCGCCTCGAACGCCTCGACCGGAAACTTCACGTCCTCCATCTTGGTTTCCTGGAGCGCGAGCACATCAGGCAGCGTCTCGGCGCACCAGCGTTCCACGTGCGGCAAACGCACATTCAGCGAATTGACGTTCCAGCTCGCGAGTTTCATCGGACGATCCTAGCGCAGGGGCAATTCGGAGCCGGGGTCACGCAGCGAGTCCATAGCTGCGCAGCAACGCGTCCGGATTCGGCTCGCGGCCGCGAAAAGCGACGAAGCTCTCGAGCGCGGGGCGCGAGCCGCCAACCGCGAGTACCGCACGCCGATAGGCCTCGCCGGTCGCACGGTCGAACACGCCGGCTTCCTCGAACCGCGCGAACGCATCCGCGGACAGGACCTCGGCCCAGAGATAGCTGTAGTAGCCCGCTCCGTAGCCACCCGCGAATACATGCGTGAACGCATGCGGGAAGCGCTGCCACGCAGGCGGCCGCAGCACCGCGACCTCGTCGCGGACCTGTTCGAGAATCTCCAGCGTACGTGCGCCGCGGGCCGGGTCGAACTCACGGTGGATGCGGAAATCGAAGAGTGCGAATTCCAGCTGCCTGACCAGAAACAGCCCGGCATGGAAATGGCGCGCGGCCAGCACGCGTTCGAACAACGCATCGGGGAGAGGTTCGCCGGTCTGCCAGTGGCGTGCGAACAAGTCCAGCGCCTCGCGCTGCCAGCCGAAGTTCTCCATCAACTGACTCGGCAGTTCGACCGCATCCCATTCGACGCCGTTGATGCCGGCGACGCCCGGCAGGTCGATCTCGGTCAGCAGGTGATGCAGGCCGTGGCCGAATTCATGGAACAGCGTGAGTACATCGTCATGGGTCAGCAGGGAGGGCGTCGTCGCGGTAGGCGGCGCGAAGTTGCAGGTAAGGAACGCGACCGGCAGTTGCGTTCCCGGAACGGCTGTCTGCGGACCGCGTTCGAAGCGGTTCACGCAAACATCCATCCAGGCCCCGCCACGCTTGCCGTCGCGCGCGTAGAGGTCGACATAGACGCCCGCGAAAACCTCGTCGTCGGAGTCGAACAGATCGTAGTAGCGTACGTCGGGGTGCCATACGTCGACTCCCTCGCGTTGGCGCAACGACACTCCGAACAGGCGTCGCGTGATCGCGAACAGGCCGTCGATGACCGGGTCGAGTGCGAACCACGGCTTGAGCTCCTCTTCGCTCAACGCGTACTTGCGCTCGCGCAGCTTCTCCGACGCGTAGGCGACGTCCCAGGCAGCGAGTTCGGCGATCCCCAGTTCGCACGCGGCGAATTCGCGCAGCTCGGCGAGTTCCTTCCGGGCAACCGGCTTCGCGCGCGCAGCGAGATCGCGCAGGAACGCGAGCACCGCATCGGGCGACGGCGCCATCTTGGTCGCGAGCGACTCCTCGGCAGCGTCGCCGAACCCGAGCAGGCGCGCGGCTTCGTGACGCAGCGCGAGGATCCGCTCGATGCGAGCGGAGTTGTCGAAGCGGCCGGTATCCGGGCCGTGATCCGACGCGCGAGTGTGATAGGCGTGATAGACGCGTTCGCGCAGCGCGCGATCATCCGCGTAGGTCAGCACTGCGGTCACGCTCGGCTGCTTCAGCGTGACCCGCCAGCCGTCCCCGTGCTTCTCTTCGGCATGACGACGCAGCACTGCGCGACCCGATTCCGGAATTCCGGCCAATGCGGACTCGTCGGCGATCGACTCGCTCCAGGCGTCCGTCGCGTCGAGTACGGCTTCCTCGAACCCGGTCGCAAGTTTCGCGAGCTCGTTGCTGATCTCGCGAAAACGCGAACGCGCCGGCTCCTCGAGTGCGACCCCGGACAGCCTGAAATCGCGCAGTTCATGTTCGACCAGGGTGCGCGCTGCGCGCGGCCATCGCGGCGCATCCACGCCTTCGGCAACCGCCTTGACGGCCGCATACAACGCGCGGTTCTGGCCGAGCTCGCTTGCATGTTCGACGATCTTCTCCTGGGCGGCGGCATAGGCCTTGCGCAGGTCCTCCGAATCAGCGACGCCGTGCAGGTGCGAGACCGGCGCCCAGACCCGGTTCAGTCGATCCTCCAGTTCCTCGCCCAGACGCACGACGTGGTCGAAATCGCGCGGCGCGTCGCCCGCGAGCAGGGCGTCGATTGCGGCGCGGTAGTCCGCGAGCACCGCATCGACCGCGGGCTCGACATGTTCAGGCCTGATCGCCGAAAAACGCGGCAGATCGACGGGTTCGAGCAGCGGATTGGTCTGGGTCATGGCGCGAAGCGTCGTGGAACGATCCGACAACGTGGCGCGCCGCGTCGGCAAAATCAAGCGGCTGCGGCTGCGCCGGATGCTAGGCTTGCGCAAGTCCTTGAACTCCCGGGCCGATGAATATCCGAACGTACCAGGGCATCGCGCCGCGCCTCGGCAGCAACGTCTATGTCGACCCGGCCGCGCTCGTTATCGGCGACGTCGAGCTCGCCGACGATGCGTCGTTGTGGCCAGGCGTCGTCGCGCGCGGCGACGTGCACTGGATCCGCATCGGCGCGCGCAGCAACGTGCAGGACGGCACGATCCTGCACGTGACACACGCCGGTGAATTCACCGACGAGGGCTTTCCGCTGACAATCGGTGCCGATGTCACGATCGGTCACGCTGCGGTCGTGCATGCGTGCACGATCCGCGAGGCCTGCCTGATCGGCATGAATGCGACGATTCTCGACGGTGCCGTGGTCAACAGGCACGCGATGATCGGTGCCGGCGCGGTAGTGGCTCCGGGCAAGATCGTCGGCGAGGGCGAACTCTGGGTCGGCAATCCGGCGCGACGCGTGCGCATGCTCTCGGCGCAGGAGATCGAGCGGCTGTACTACTCGGCAAGGCACTACGTCGCGCTCAAGGACCGCTACCTGCGCGAGGCCGCGCGCTGAGCGGAGCCGCTCATGCGCAGGTGGCGGCTTCGAGCTCGACGATCATGCGCAGCGCCTCGCTGCGGTTCGCGCCGCACATCGACTGCGAAGGCCGCAGGCGTCGACAGACCTCGGGCCGTTCCAGCTGGCCGAAAATGCGGCAGCGGAATTGATCGTCGAGTTGCGCGCACCGAACGCCAGCGGGCTTGCCGTGCGGCATGCCCGGGATCGGCGAGCTGATCGACGGCGCAATGCAGCAGGCACCGCAACCGGCCCGGCATTCCATCATGTCGGCTGATCCGTGCGTGCAGCGGACTGCGTGCGCAGGGCGGTGAGGACCGGCCCGGTGTGCGGGCGTGATCCATGCCAGATCGTGAACGATTCGGCGGCCTGCTCGACGAGCATGCCGAGACCGTCGCTGACACGCTGCGCGCCCGCGCTGCGTGCCCAATCGAGGAACGGACTCGCGGCTGCCGCATAGGAAAGGTCATAGCAGAGCGCATGCGATCCAGGTACGCGCTGCGGCAGATCTAAGCGGCGGCCGCCGTGTCCCGCGGACGTCGCATTGACTACGAGGTCGAAATCGCCTTCGGCCGCAAGCCTCGACCACGCACAGGCATGCGTACCGGAACCGAGTTCGCGCGCGAGGGCAGATGCGCGCTGCGGCGTGCGGTTCGCGATCACGAGGTCCGCGGTGTCCGCTGCGGCGAACGCGAATGCCGCCGCGCGCGCGGCACCACCGGCACCGAGCAGCAGGATGCGGCGGCCGCGCGGTTCGAACGCGTGGCGTTCGGCAAGATCGCGCAGCAGGCCGATGCCGTCGGTACTGTCGCCGCGCCATCCGCTGCCGACGCGGGTCAGCGTATTGACGCTGCCACAGCGTTGCGCGGGTGCGCCCAGTTGCGTGCACAGCGCGGCGGCATCGCTCTTCAGCGGCAGGGTCACATTGGCGCCGCGGCCGCCGCGTGCCGCGAACGCGGCCAGCCTGTCCGCGAAGTCGGTCGGCCCGGCCTCGATCGCGCGATAGTCGAGCGCGATGCCGAGCTCGGCCGCAAACATCCCATGGATCCGCGGCGACAGCGAATGCGCGATCGGCAGGCCGAAGACCGCGTAGCGTGGAGCGAAGGTCATGGATCCTGTGCGGGCTGCCATGTCGTGTCGGGGGCGTGCTTGGCGGGTGCTGACGTACGGCGACTCTGCGCGGGGGTGCATCCGCACGCGCAGCGCGATCGTCGATCCGCTCAGTCGGCTTCACCCAGCCAGCGCGCCACGTCGAGCGCAAAATAGGTCAACACGGCGTCCGCGCCCGCGCGTCGAATTCCGGTCAGCGCCTCGAGTACGCAGGCGCGCTCGTCGAGCCAGCCGTTCCGGGACGCGGCCTTGAGCATCGCGTACTCGCCACTGACCTGATACGCGAGCGTCGGCATGCCGAAGCGGCGCTTCACGCGCCGCACGATGTCAAGATAGGGCAATGCCGGTTTGATCATGACCATGTCGGCGCCTTCCTCGATATCGAGCGCAACCTCGCGCAGCGCCTCGTCGGAATTGGCCGGGTCCATCTGGTAGGTGAGCTTGTTGCCCTTGCCGAGACTGCCGGCCGAGCCGACTGCGTCGCGGAACGGCCCATAGAACGCCGAGGCGTACTTGGCCGAGTAGGCGAGGATGCGCGTGTGCACGTGTCCCGCCTTCTCGAACGCCGCGCGGATCGCGCCGATGCGCCCGTCCATCATGTCCGATGGCGCGACCACGTCGGCGCCCGCCTCGGCGTGCGAGAGCGCCTGCCTGACCAGGGCCTCGACGGTCGCGTCGTTGACCACGTAGCCGGCGTCGTCGATCAGTCCGTCCTGGCCATGGGTCGTGAACGGATCGAGCGCAACGTCGGTGATCACACCGAGGTCCGGGCATGCCTTCTTGAGCGCGCGCACCGCGCGCTGGGCCAGTCCCTCGGGATTCCAGGCCTCATGCGCGTCCGTGGACTTGGCCTCGGCGGGCGTCACCGGAAACAGCGCAAGCGCGGGAATCCCGAGTGCGTGCGCCTCGCCGGCCGTGCGCAGCAGCAGGTCGATCGAGAGCCGGTCGACGCCCGGCATCGAGGCCACCGGTTCGCGCACGGCGCTGCCCGCGCACACGAACACCGGCAGGATCAGGTCGCGGGCGCTGAGCTCGGTTTCGCGCATCAGCGCGCGCGAAAATGCGTCTCGGCGCATGCGGCGCGGGCGAATCGACGGATAGGGCATTCGAGGCGAACCTGACGGAATCGCGCATTGTACGACCGGCTCGGCGAGCGCCGATATCGAGCGCAGGATCGGACCTCGGCCCGGAATTTGCATGGAATACGTTAAGCTTGCGTTAGTTATTTTTCCGTTATAATCTCCGGCAACTACTCAAACTATTGCTTCAACCTGCTGTAGAGAATAAGAAATGCTTTCCCCGATGATTTTTGCGGTACTCCTCGCCATCACCGTTCTGGTGATGGCCTGCGTACGTCGCATTCCCGAAGGCCAGGTCTACGCGTTCCGTCGCATGGACGGACATGTGCGCATGGTCGGCGCGGGAATGCACCTGGTGCTGCCGCTGATCGAACGCCTCGCGCGCAAGATCAGTCTCGCGGGTTCTTCGGTCGCGATCGACGACCTGGCCTGCAGCGGCGCCCAGAACGTGCGTGGCGTGGTCTATTTCCAGGTGCTGGATCCCGAACGCGCGGGGTCGCAGATCGGCGACATCGAACAGCATCTGCGCGCGGCCGTGCGGCGCCTGGCCGTGGACGCGGCGTTGCCGGATGCAATCGAGACGCGCCGGCGCTGGTTCAAGCAGACACTCAATGCGGAACTGCGCGAGCACGGCCTGTTGATTGCCCGCGTCGACCTCGCGGGACCGGGCTGAGCGCCCGCACCGCAACGCATCCCTGACCCAGTACGCGCGATGCGCGGACGCCTTCGCGCGTGCCGCAAACCGGTGGATTTCCGGCACGCACGCCGTGATACTGCGCGCCCCGTATCGCTGCGACCGCCATGGCAGACCGCGATCCGCTGCGGCAGCGCCTCGGCGCGGGCCTGGCAGCGCTCCAGCTCGACTATCCCGAAACCGCGATCGCGCGGCTGCTCGCCTACGTCGACTTGCTGTGGCGCTGGAATGGTGCATACAACCTGAGCGCAGTGCGAGATCCGGCCGAGATGGTCACGCGCCATCTGCTCGATTCGCTTGCGATCGCGCCCCATGTGCAGGGCCGTACGCTGGCCGATCTCGGCAGCGGCGCAGGTCTTCCCGGCTTGCCGCTCGCGATCATTGCGCCGCAGCGCGCGTGCACTCTCGTCGATTCGAACGGCAAGAAGACGCGCTTCCTGCGCGCGGTCGTTCGCGAACTGGGTCTGGCCAATGTCGCCGTCGTCGAGAGCCGGGTCGAGACGGTCGCCCGCACGTTCGACTGCATCACCGCGCGCGCGTTCGCGAGCCTCGCCGACATGCTAGAGCGGGGAGGCCACCTGTTCGCGGCGGACGGCATCTGGCTGGCGCAGAAGGGGCGCTTCCCTCAGGATGAGCTCGATGCACTGCCGGACGGATACCGGATCGAAGCGGTGATTCCGCTGGCGGTGCCTGGTTTGGACGCGGAGCGGCACCTCGTGATAATCAGGCGGAACGCATGAAAGAACCTGCAGGCCCATCCCGCTTCCCCCGGTTCGCGAGCGCCGGCGCAGACGGCGCACGTGCGATCGGCCGGTCATCGATGGTGGCATGCAGATGACGCGCGTGATCGCGATCGCGAACCAGAAGGGCGGCGTCGGCAAGACCACGACGGCAGTGAATCTTGCAGCCGCGCTCGCCGAGACCCGCCGCAAGGTTCTGCTGATCGACTTCGATCCGCAAGGCAACGCGACGATGGCGTCGGGCATCGACAAGCGTTCGGCCAAACCCAATGGCTGCGACGTACTGCTCGACGAAGTCGCGATCGAGGATGCGATCCAGGCCACCGAGGGTGGCTTCGACCTTCTGCCCGGCAATGGAGATCTGACCGCCGCCGAACTCAAGCTCATGGAGGGACTCGCGCGCGAGTCGCGTCTCAAGGAGCATGTCTCCAAGCTCGGCGATCGCTACCAGACCATCCTCATCGACTGTCCGCCGACCCTGCACCTGCTCACGATCAATGCGCTCACTGCGGCCCACGGCGTGCTGATCCCGGTGCAATGCGAGTACTTCGCACTGGAAGGCCTGACCAGCCTGCTCGATACGATCAAGGCCGTGCGCATGCGCCTTAATCCGCAGCTCGAGGTCGAAGGTCTGCTGCGTACGATGTACGACATGCGCAACAATCTCGGCAACGACGTATCGCTGCAGTTGACCAAGCATTTCGGCGACAAGGTGCTGCGCTCGATCATTCCGCGCAACGTGCGGCTGGCCGAGGCCCCGAGCCACGGCAAGCCGATCAACCTCTACGACCGCGAGTCGCGCGGTGCGATCGCCTACCTCGGGCTCGCCGGCGAGATGCTGCGCCGCGAACGCGGCGGTGTCGCCGCCACGCACGCAACCAATTGAGATGCGCGGTCATGGACGGCCGCCAGTCGATTCGCGCACTCACGCACGAACGCAACAGGATCACGGAACCCATATGGCAGCCAAGAAACGCGGACTCGGCCTCGGGCGCGGCCTCGATGCACTGCTCGGCGGCGAGGCATCGGAACCCTCGACCGAAGGCGAGGGCGATCTGCGCATGCTCGGCGTCGCTGCGATCCGGGCAGGCAAGTATCAGCCGCGCCATGGTTTCGACGAGGCGAAGCTCGACGAACTCGCGGCCTCGATCAAGGCGCAGGGCATGATCCAGCCGGTCGTGGTGCGTGCAGCCGGTCGCGACCGCTACGAACTGATCGCCGGCGAACGCCGCTGGCGCGCCGCGCAGCGCGCGGGACTCGCCGAGATCCCCGCGCTGGTGAAGGTGGTACCGGACCAGGCCGTCATCGCGATGGCACTGATCGAGAACATCCAGCGCGAGGACCTGTCGCCGCTCGAGGAGGCGCAGGCGTTGTCGCGCCTGATCGGCGAGTTCGATCTGACCCACCAGCAGACTGCCGACGCGATCGGGCGCTCGCGCGCTGCCGTATCCAACCTGCTGCGTCTGCTCGATCTGCCCGACGCGATCAGGCGCCTGCTCGACGAGCGCAAGCTCGACATGGGTCATGCCCGTGCGCTCGCGACCCTGCCCGAGAAGCACGCGGTCGCGCTCGCGCGTGAAGCCGTGGCGCAGGGCTGGTCGGTTCGCGAACTGGAAAAGGCGGCGCGCGCGGGTACCCGCGGTGCGGGGTCGAAAGCGGGCAGGGCGGCGACCAGAAAGGATCCGAACATCGCCGCGTTGGAACGCGACCTCGCCGAAAAACTGGCCGCGCGCGTCAGTGTGTCGCATTCGCGCAGCGGCCGCGGCAAGGTCGTGATCCACTATCACAGCCTCGACGAACTGGACGGCATCCTCGAGCGGATTCGCTGACGCACGGCAGGCGTCGGTGACCGCGGCACGCTGATTTGACTATGCTTGCAGGTGTGAGCATCCAGACGACGACCCGCCACGAGCCAGGCGACCGGGCTTCGGTTCGGGTCGGCGGCGCGACCGACTCCCGTAATCCGGCGTGCGGCGGGGTGGTGCGCGCGGCCGCTGTCCCGGGAAAACGCGCATGACCGGCCCTGCAAGCAATCGCGGCGACGCCCGGTCTGATGCCCGCGTGAGTAACCGCCAGCAGCAGTTCGAGGCGCTCGTGCACGCGCATTCGAGCGAACTCTACCGTTACGCGTACTGGCTGTGCGGTCAGGACGCACTGGCGCAGGATCTGGTCCAGGAGACGTTCCTGCGCGCCTGGCGGTCGCTGGACAGCCTGCGCGAGGACGTCGCCGCGAAGGCGTGGCTGAACACGATCCTGCGCCGCGAACATGCGCGCCTGTACGAACGCAAGCCGATGCCGACCACCGATATCAACGATCTCGAACTGAGCGACAGCGCACCCGGCCCCGAACATCGCGGCGAGGATGCGGTGCTGCGCGCGGCGATCTCGAAACTCGAACCGAAATATCGCGAACCTTTGGTGCTGCAGGTTCTGGGCGGATTCACGTGCACGGAGATCGCGGCGCAACTCGAGATCACCGAAGCGGCGGTGATGACCCAGGTCTTCCGTGCGCGGCAGAAACTCAAGACCATGCTCGACGGGGATTCGAGGGAGGTGGAACTGCATGGAGTGTCTTGAGTTCCGTCGCCTGCTCGGCAGCGACCCCCATGCAAGCGGAGCGGATGCACGCGAACACCTGCGCAATTGCCCGGCCTGCGCGGAAGCGCAGGCGCGCGCCCTCGCATTCGAGAGCGTGCTCGTGCGGGCGCTCGCAGTGCCGGTGCCCGAGGGGCTGGCCGGGCGCGTCCTGCTCACCCGCCTGAGCGGGGCGCGCCAGCGCGAACGCACGCGACGGCATCGTACGGTCTGGGCCGCGCTTGCGGTCGCCGCGGGTCTGACCCTTGCGATCGGCATCGCGCGCTACCCGCGCGAATCGGTGCCGCCCCTGTCGGGACTCGTCATCGCACATATCGACGGGGGCGAGCGTGAGGCACTGAAGCTGCGCAAACCGGTCGCGGCCGCAGCCGTCGAGCGCGCGTTTGCCGATCGCGGCGTGACCCTGCAATCGGTGCCCGCCGGAATCAGCTACGTGCACGAGTGCCCGGTCGGTCCGTATCGCTCCGTGCACATGGTCATGCCGGAAAACGACACGCCGGTCAGCGTTCTCTACGTCGTCGATCATCGCACTCGCAACGCCGGGGATTTCACCGGCGGCGCGCTGCATGGGCGGGAAATTCCGATCGCAAGCGGAACGCTCGTGCTGGCCGCGCAGGCGACCGACCATTTCGACGCGATCGAACACCTCTGGCGAGATGCGATCGAAGGTCCGGCGCAGGTGGCCGCCGGCAGCCGCTGACGGAAACCCCACGCGCGGGAAACGCGCGCACAATCGGCGATAATGCGGGGTCCGTAGAGGAATCCGCGAACCCTCATGCCCGAACTTTCCGTCGTCGTGCCGGTGTTCAACGAGCGCGACAATATTCCGCCGCTGGTCGCCGAGATTGTTGCCGCCCTGCGCGGCCACGTGAATTTCGAGATCGTTTATGTCGACGACGCAAGCCGCGACGACTCGCTCGCGGTGCTCGCGGCCGCGAAGGCGGTCTATCCGGAACTGCGTGTGCTCAGGCAGATCGCTCAGAGCGGTCAGAGCACGGCAATCCGCAATGGCGTGAAGGCCGCGCGCGGAACCTGGGTCGCGACGCTCGACGGCGATGGCCAGAACGACCCGGCGGACATCCCGAAACTACTCGCGATGCGCGATCGGTCGGCGGATGCGATCAAGCTGTTCGCGGGCTGGCGTACGACCCGCAAGGACAGTGCGAGCAAGCGCTTCGGCTCGCGTTTCGCGAATGCGATCCGGCGTCGTCTGCTGCACGACGACACGCCGGACACCGGCTGCGGCATCAAGCTGTTCGAGCGCGAGGCGTTCCTCGATCTGCCCTACTTCGACCACATGCACCGCTACCTGCCCGCGCTCATGCAACGCGCCGGCTGGCAGGTCAGGAGCGTGCCGGTCAACCACCGTTCGCGCGGAGCAGGCGTCTCCAAGTACAACAATCTCAATCGCGCCCTGGTCGGCATCGCCGACCTGCGCGGGGTCGGCTGGCTGATCAGGCGCTCGCGGCGCACCGCGACCGAGGAATTGTAGACACCGTACGCCCTCGCACTTGCCGCAAGGCGCTGATTCGGCTATAAAGCGCGGCTCGCTTGATCGTTCCTGGCCCTCCGGGGCACGCGGCTTCCGGCATGCGGTCCGCCCGCGTCGTTCGAATCCAGGCGTTTCCAGCACCCGCATGGCGCATCGCCGCCGCTGGGCCGACACCGTCCTGGCCAAGGACGGACAACAGAATCGACGAGGTTCGCAATGGCCAAGATCTGCCAGGTCACCGGAAAGGGCACCCAGTCCGGCAACAATGTTTCCCACGCAAACAACCGCACCCGGCGCCGCTGGCTGCCGAACCTGCACGAACGCCGCTTCTGGGTACCCAGCGAGAACCGCTGGATTTCCCTGCGCGTGTCCAGCCACGGGCTGCGCACGATCGACAAGAAGGGCATCGAAGTCGTCGTCGCCGAGCTGCGCAAGCGCGGCGAGAAGATCTGAGGAGAACCGACCATGGCATCCAAGCGCGACAAGATCCGTCTGATCTCCTCGGCCGGCACCGGCCATTTCTATACGACCGACAAGAACAAGAAGAACACGCCGGACAAGATGGAGGTCAAGAAGTACGACCCCGTCGTCCGCAAGCACGTCGCCTACAAGGAAGGCAAGATCAAATAACGCGCGGATCGCGCGAGGTGCTGCCGGATCGGCAGCGCAACGGACAAGGCCCGCCGTGAGGCGGGCCTTTTTTTTTGCGCGGGGCCCCTGAAATCCCGAATTGGACCCCGCACGTCCCGCGTCAGTCTGCGTCGCTATCGCTGTGCGACTGGCACTTCAGCAGATCCCTGTCGCCGAGATGCCAGATTTTGTCCGTGCCGCACAGGGCGACGTCGCGCACGATGCACTCGTCGCCGTCCTCGTCGACGAGTTTGACGTCGTACTTGTCGCAGCGGATGCCGGTCAAGGTGAAACTGTCGCCGCTGCGGATCGAACTGTGGCTGACCTGGTTCGGTCCCCAGCGGTCGCTGTCGACGGGAGCAAAGTAGAGTTGACGGATCGACCAGCGTGACTCGTTGCGCAACTGGACCTGCGAGTCGGACATGCGGTCGACCGGTTTGAGATTCGCCTTCATGTCGTCCTGCGCGCTTGCCGGGAGCGGCAGGGTCGCGAAGAAGGCGGCAATGGCGATGGCTTTCGTCGCCGAGCGGGTAATGGTTTGCATGGATGTGTCTCCTGGCACGCGTCGTAGGAAAACGACGCGGCAGATTCCAACATCGGCCTTTGCGGCACCGCAAGAAACGCGCGCTGAACGTTCAGCGCGCGGACAAGCACGTCTGCGTTCAGCGGGCGACCGCATTGTGCGGGTGGCGGCGATGCATCGCCGACAGCGCAGTTCGGTCATCGCCTGCACAAGAAAAAGACCCGCTCGATGGCGGGTCTCCTGTCATTCACGTTCGAAGCCGAAGTTCAGCCGATCTCGCCCGCAAGGCGATAGCCCTTGAGGCGCGCCGCAAACTCGGCGAGGGTGCGGATTCCGGTGGCTTCCGCTTCGCGGCACCAGTCCTTGAGCGCCTCGAGCATGCCTTCGGCATTGCGGCCGTTGCGCTCGGTCAATGCAGCGAGGCGCGCGCGGAATTCGCAGACCGTGCGCAGCTGCGGGTGCCTGTTGGTGAACGTGGTCATGCGTTCGCGCGAGGCGCCGTCGAGCCAGCGCCCGCCGTTACCGAGCGCGCGGCGCAATTTGCGTGGCAGTGCCTTGATGCCGGCGCCGGCCTGGGCGCCTTCATCGCGCAGGGTCGGGGCGATCACGCCGCGGAAGTAGTCGCTCATCACGTGGAAGCGATGGGCGAGTACGGCCTTGACCGTATCGGTGTCGGGCAGGTTCATGTTCGGACGGATGTCGAGGCTCGGCGCAACCCGCAGCACGCGGGCGAGACCGAGCTTCTCGAGACCGCGGATCACGGCCCAGCCGCTGTCGATCTCGAACTTGCGCAGCGCGAACTTCGAGGAACTCGGGAACGCATGGTGATTGTTGTGCAGTTCCTCACCGCCGAGCCAGATTGCCCAGGGGGTCATGTTGGTTGCCGTGTCTGCGGTCTCGAAGTTGCGATAACCCCACCAATGACCGACCCCGTTGACGACGCCGGCTGCCCAGAATGGAATCCAGATCATCTGGATCGCCCAGAGCGCGAGGCCGACCACGCCGAACAGCAGCAGGTCGATCACGAGAAAGGCACCGACACCCAGGATCGTGTACGGCGTGTACAGATTGCGTTCGATCCAGTCGCTCGGTGTGCCGATCCCGTACTTTTCCATGTCTCCGCGATCGACGCTGGCCTTGCGATAGAGATCGGTGCCGTCGAACAGCACCTTGTTGAGGCCGAAGATCTGCGGGCTGTGCGGGTCTTCCGCGGTCTCGCACTTCGCGTGATGCTTGCGATGGACCGCGACGTATTCCTTGGTATTGATGCCGGTCGAAAACCACGACCAGAAGCGGAAGAAGTGGGCAACAGCGGGATGGAAATCGACGCCGCGGTGCGACTGGCTGCGATGCAGATACAGGGTCATCGAGAAGATCGTGAGCTGGGTGACGACCAGCATGAACACGATCCAGGTGCCCCAGGAAGCCTGGGTCAGCCCGCGCGCGGCGAAGGAAAGCAAAGTATCGATCATGAGACGGAAATACGATCCGACAAGGTAAACGACGACTATACGCGACTGGGGATGGGGCCGCCACGGCCATGCATCAAGCCCGGCTGTGCGCACGCACGCGGGTTGTGACCGGATTCGCATTGCACGCGGGCTTGCCGCGGCAGGCCGGGAACCGGAACAATGACCGACCGTGACCGCCGACGCCGCCAGCACGCTCGCCCTCGAACGCATCGGTCGTCGCCTCGCCGGGCGCAGCGTCGTGCGCGACCTCGACCTGAACGTCGCCCGCGGCGAAGTGCTCGGCCTGCTCGGAGTCAATGGCGCGGGCAAGACCACGACCCTGCGCATGATCGCCGGCGTGCTCGCACCGAGCACCGGCACGGTCCGCCTCGATGGCATCGATCTGTACGAGCATCCCGAACTTGCGCGCAAGGGTATCGGTTATCTGCCGGAGACGCCGCCACTGCACGTCGAACTGACACCGACCGAGTTCCTGTGTTACTGCGCCCGCCTGCGCGGCGTCGCACGCACGGCCGTGCGTGCGACGGTCGCGCGCGCGCTCGAGCGTTGCGAGCTGGGTGCCGTGCGCAATCGACTGATCGCTGCACTTTCCAGGGGATTTCGCCAGCGTGTCGGACTCGCCCAGGCGATCCTGCACGAACCCGCACTCGTGGTCCTCGACGAACCCGCTTCCGGACTCGATCCGGTGCAGGCGATCCGGCTGCGCGAACTCGTGCGCAGTCTCGCGGCGGACCACGCGGTCGTACTGTCCACGCATGTGCTCCCCGACGTGTCCGCCTGCTGCGATCGCGTCGCGATCCTGCATCAGGGCGAGTTGCGGCACAGCGGGGCCATTTCGGCGTGTGCGGACTTCGGGACCCTGCGGGTAGGCGTGATCAGGGAGCTGACCATGGAAGACTGGCTCGCATTGCCGCCGGTCCTCGCGGCTCACGCTCTGGACGCGCACCACTGGCGTATCGAGCTGAGATCCGGCGCTGCGGTCGATGCGTTTGCGGCTCTGGTCGTCGAACGCGGCTTCGGTCTCGACGAGCTTTGCGCCGAGACGTCCGCGCTGGAGCGTACCTTTCTGGCCATCGCGACCAGCGATGCGACGGCGCAGGCCGCATGAGCGCAGCCGGCCTGATTGCGCGTCATGAATGGCGACGCCTGGCCGCGCAGCCTTTCGCGTGGCTGCTCGCGGCGACGGTACTCGCGCTGATGGCCTGGCAATTCCTGCTCGCACTGCAGGGCTACATCGACCTGGCGCCGAAGCTGGGCGGCGTCAAGGACGCGCCCGGCGTGACCGACCTGGTCGCGATTCCGCTGCTGCGCAGTTTCGCCAACCTGCTCGTGTTGCTCATTCCCCTGCTCACGATGCAGGCGTTTGCGGGCGAGCGCCGCGCGCAGACCCTGCCGCTGCTCCTGGCCAGCGGTGTCGGCAACAGGCGCATCGTATTGGGCAAGTACCTGAGCGCACTCGGCTTCGTCGGCGTGCTGATCGTGCTGGTCGCGTCGATGCCCCTCGCGCTCGGTTTCGGCGCTGCACTGGATCTGGGCAAGATTGCTGCGGCGTTGCTCGGCCTCGCACTGTTCGCCGCCGCCCTGACCGCGATCGGCATCGCGTGCTCGTCGTGGGCCGCGCAACCCGTGCTCGCAGCCGCGGCCACGCTCGCGATCGCCTGCCTGCTCGCGGTCGTCGACGCGGGAGCGCGCATGCAGGGAATCAGCAACGGCGGTATCAACTATCTGGCGCTGCCGACGCATCTGGAGCCGTTCTTCCGCGGGCTCGTCGCGAGCGTCGACATCATCTACTTCGTGCTGGTCGCCGCGGTCGCCCTTGCGCTCGCGACCAGACGGCTCGACGCCTTGCGGACACGGCCCGACTGATGGGCGAGCGATTCGGCAATGCGATCCATGCCATTCTGGTCATCGCGATCGCGGTTGCGCTTGCGTTTCTGAGCACGCGCTTCGGTTTCGTGCGCGACTGGAGCTACGCACACGGCGCGAGTCTCGGCGAGGCCTCGGTCGCGGTGCTGCACGCGCTCGACGGGCCGGTCGAAGTGGTCAGCTACGCACGCACGCAGGGCGGGCTGCGCGCGGTGATCGCCGATTTCGTCGACCGCTACCGGCGCGTGAAGCCGGACCTCGACCTGCGCTTCGTCGATCCGGATGCCGATCCCGATGCGATGCGCACGGCCGGTGTACGGGTCGACGGCGAACTGGACATCCGCTATCGGGACCGCAGCGAGCGCCTCAAGGTGTTGAGCGAGGCCGAATTCTCGGGCGCGCTGCTGCGCCTGTCACGCTCGCGCGAACGGATCGTCGCGTTCCTCGAGGGCGAGGGCGAGCGCGATCCGCTCGGCAACGCGAACGCGGACCTCGGCCAGTTCGTCGCTACACTCGCGCGGCGCGGCCTGCGCGCGGTGCCGCTGCCACTCGCGAATGCGGGCAAGGTGCCCGAGAACGCCGATCTGGTCGTGGTCGCCAATCCGCAGGTAGGGCTCGCCCCGGCGGTCGCGGCCGAACTGGTCGACTACGTGAACCGCGGTGGCGGCCTGCTCTGGCTGACCGGACCCGAAGAGCACGTCGGCCTGGACGATCTGGCGGCCGCGCTCGGGGTGCGCGTGCTGGCCGGCACCGTGGTCGACGGCAGCGGCCAGGCATTCGGCCTCGGCGATCCGAGCTTCGTGGCAATTGACCACTATCCGGCGCATGCGATCACCCGCGATTTCGTGCTGACCACGCTGTTCCCGCAGCCGGCCGCGCTGGCCCGGCTGGACGGATCGCGCTGGGCGACCCATCCGATCCTGCGCAGCAGCGCGACCTCGTGGAACGAGACCGGACCAATTCCGAAAGCCGGCGAGGCCGGTGCGACGATCCGTCAGGATGCCGCTGCGGGCGAAATTCCCGGTCCGCTCGATCTCGGGTTCGCGCTGACCCGGGTCTCGCCGCGACCGGATCGCGGCGAGCAAAGAGTCGTGGTGGTCGGCGACGGCGAATTTCTCTCCAACAGTTTTCTCGGCAACGGCGGCAACCGTGAATTCGGCCAACGCGTGTTCGACTGGCTGCTCGGCGACGATGCGCAGATCACCGTGGCGGACCGCAGCGCGCCCGATCGCGTACTCGACCTGAACCAGGCTGCGCTGACCGCGCTGGCGCTGACCTTCCTGGTCGGCCTGCCGCTGCTGCTCGTCGCGAGCGGCGGTCTGGTCTGGTGGCGTCGGCGACGACGTTGATGAGATGAAACGTCGCGCGCGCGCGTTGCTGCTGCTGTGCATGGCCGCCGTTCTGCTTGGCGTCGCGGTGTATGCGGAAGTCCGCCGCGAACAGGCACTCGCGCCCGAGCCGCTCACGCGAATCGATCCGGCGAGCGTGCGCTCGCTCGTGGTGACCTGCAACGCATGCACGACGCGCCGATTCGAAAAGGTCGACGGCCACTGGTGGATGCGTGAACCGCTCGATCGCGCCGCAGCCGACGACGCGGTCGACAAACTGGTTGCGATCGCGCGCGCGCCGGTGCGCTTCCGCCATGCCCGCGGCGAGCTCGATGCGCGCAAACTCGGTCTCGATCCGCCGCAGGCGACCTTGCAGCTGGACGGCGCAATCCTCAGATTCGGCACCACCGATGCGATCCACGGCGATCGCTACGTCGAAGTCGAGGGCCGCATCGCGCTGGTGCCGGATCGCTTCAGCGCGCGCCTGTTCGCGGTACCCGGCAACGAATTGGCCGCGCCGCCGGCGCCGGCCGCTGACGCACCGCGGGACTGATCATGCCGGAGCTTCCCGAAGTCGAAACCACGCGTCGCGGCCTCGCTCCGTATCTCGTGGGCCGCAGCGTGATCGCGCTCGACATCCGCGAACCGCGCCTGCGCTGGCCGATCCCGCGCGAACTCGTCGAGGGATTGCCCGGCCGCCGCATCGAGGCGGTCGAGCGGCGCGCCAAGTACCTGCTCGTGCACGTCGATCGCGGCAGCGCGCTGCTGCACCTGGGCATGTCGGGCGCCCTGCGTGTGCTGCCCGCGGATACGTCCCCCGGAATTCACGATCACGTCGACTGGCGGCTCGATTCGGGCCGCGTGCTGCGCTACACCGATCCGCGCCGCTTCGGCTGCCAGCTCTGGCAGCCGCGTGGCGCCGTCCATCCGCTGCTTGCCGGACTCGGTCCGGAGCCGCTGTCGGACGCGTTCGACGGCGATCGGCTGTGGACGCTCTCGCGCGGCCGCCGCGCACCGGTCAAGGTATTCCTGATGGATCAGGCGGTGGTGGTCGGAGTTGGCAACATCTATGCGGCCGAGGCGCTGTTCGAGGCGGGCATCCATCCGAAGCGCGCGGCCGGCGCGGTCGCGCGCACGCGCTATGCCCGCCTTGCCGCGGCGGTCACCCGCATCCTCGCCAGCGCGATCACGCGCGGCGGCACGACCCTGCGCGATTTCATCAGTCCGGACGGACTGCCCGGCTACTTCGAGCAGGAACTCATGGTCTACGGTCGCGTCGGTGCGCCGTGCAGGATCTGCGGTACCGCGATCCGTTCGACCATGCTCGGCCAGCGTTCGACGTTCTACTGCGTAAGCTGCCAGCACTGACCGGAAGTCGCCGAAATGCCCTCTCGGCCGAACTGAACCGGCTGACGTTCTGCGTCCCGCCAGCAGGATCGCACACGTTCAGTCGGGCCAGCACAGATCGAGATGCCGGTTGTTGAATTCGGGATCCTCGGACGCGCCCGCGATGCGCACCTGCATGCCCTCGGGCACGCCGTCGAGTTCGATCGCATGGTCCTCGGCGACGCGTCCGCCGGCCGCCTGGAATTCGACGAAACGCTCGGCGAGCTCGCCCGCGCTGCTCGCCGCGGCAGGCGGTACGTTGCGAACGCTGATATCGGGCCGTGCGAACTTGCGCAGGCCGCGCGTGTGCACATGTAGGCGGCCGGCATGCCGCTCGTCCTCGTTGCACAGGATCAATACATGCGCGCGCGCGCTGAACGAATCGCGCTCGAAGTAGCGCCGCCGCCACTCATCGGCACTGAACATCGACAGGGTCTGCGGATCGATGATCGCAACACCCCCCAGATCGGTGAGCGCGGTAATCGTGCCGATCAGGTCACGCAGATAGTCCAGATCCGCGGGATCGGTCAGACTGCCGCGCAGCATCACGCATTCGCGCGCTTTCTGCGCACGCTCGAACAGGTGCGCGTTCTCTTCCCAGAGCAGCCGTCCGAGCGTGCCCGAGAGCGGATAGCCGTCCCATTTCTCGAGTTCGCTGTTCAGGTAACGCACGACGTCGACGCCACCCGGTGTGCCGCGGGTGCGGTAGCGCGGCGCGTCGATGCTGAAGTCGGGCTCGAACTCGCCGAACACGAACCACAGGATGAATGCGGATTCGCCGCTGTCCTGCCAATGGGCACGCGGCCAGTTGATTTCGCTCATTGCGGGGATTCCTTGCGCGGATCGAAGGGCAGCCCGGGCTGCTGCAGTTCGACGCGCCCTTGTCCGGACATGATCTTCTTGAACTCGGCGCGACTGACCGAGACATAGCGCTCGTTGCCGCCGATCTCAACCTGCGGACCGTCGGTGAGCGCGCGCCCGTGCGCGTCGACGCGCACGACCATGGTCGCCTTCCTGCCGGTGTGGCAGATCGTCTTGATCTCGATGAGATCGTCCGCCCAGGCGAGCAGGTAGCGACTGCCCTCGAACAATTCGCCGCGGAAATCCGTGCGCAGCCCGTAGGCGAGCACCGGAATCGCGAGCGCGTCGACGACATCGCTGAGCTGCCAGACCTGTGCCTTGCCGAGGAACTGGGCCTCGTCGACGAGCACGCAGTCGAGCGCGCCATGGCCGGCAATATCGGCTTGCACGGTTGCGAGCAGATCGTCACCGGCATCAAACCGTTGCGCCTTCGCGCTCAGGCCGATGCGCGAGGCGACCACGCCGTTGCCAGCCCGCGTGTCGAGCCGGGGAGTCAGTATCAGCGTGCGCATGCCGCGCTCGTTGTAGTTGTACGCGCTCTGCAGGAGCGTCGTGGTCTTGCCGGCATTCATTGCCGAGTAGTAGAAATAGAGTTTGGCCATTGGAGCGCGAAATCGGGAATTCTGGATCGGGAACCGCCAGCGCGGTGCAGGTTCGGGCCGGACGATCGGCGTGCGCGACTGTGCCACACTTGCTGGCCGATCGGCCGTGCCGATTCCCGATTCCCGGTTCGAATGCTCAACTCCCAGCAACGCGCTGCCGTTGAATACTGCGATGGCCCGCTGCTCGTACTCGCGGGCGCGGGTTCGGGCAAGACGCGGGTGATCACCGAGAAGATCGCCTACCTGATCCGCACGCGCGGGCTCGGGGCCGCGAAGATCGCGGCGATCACCTTCACGAACAAGGCGGCCCGCGAAATGCGCGAACGGGTCGGCAGGCTGGTCGCGGGCCGCGCCGCGGAAGGTCTGACCGTCTGCACGTTCCATGCGCTCGGCCTGCGCTTCCTGCAGATCGAGCACGCCCGCGCGCAGCTGCGCCGCGGGTTTTCCGTGCTCGACGCGGACGACACGCAGGGTCTGATCAAGGAACTCGCGCCGGCGGGCATCAAGCCCGATGCGCTGTTTGCGCTGCAGTCTCTGGTTGCACGTGCCAAGAACGACGGCCTCACGCCCGAACAGGCGGCGGCGCGCGCGAGCACGTCACGCGAACGCGAGGCGGCGGACATCTACGCGCGCTATCAGCGCAAACTGGCCGCATTCAACGCCGTCGACTTCGACGACCTGATCCGTCTGCCGCTCGCAGTGCTCGACACCGACGCCGATGCGCGCGCCGGCTGGCGCGAACGCGTACATCACCTGCTTATCGACGAGTATCAGGATACCAACGCCGCGCAATACCGGCTCGTCAGGCAGCTGGCCGGCGAGCGCGGCCTGATCACCGCGGTCGGCGACGACGATCAGTCGATCTACGCCTGGCGCGGCGCGAACCCCGAGAATCTCGCCGAACTCGGGCGCGACTACCCGGGTCTGCGAATCGTCAAACTCGAACAGAACTACCGCTGCGCGCGGCGCATCCTGCGTGCGGCGAATGCGGTGATCGGCCACAACACGCACCTGTTCGAGAAGAAGCTCTGGAGTCAGCGGCCCGAGGGCCCGCCGATCCGCGTGATCGAATGCCGGGACGAGGAACATGAAGCCGAGTGCGTCGCCGCTGCGATCGCGCATCTGGCTCAGAAACACGTGATGCCGTGGCACGAGTTTGCGCTGCTGTACCGGGGCAATCATCAGTCGCGTGTGTTCGAGAAGGCGTTGCGTCTCGCGCGCGTGCCCTATCACGTGACCGGCGGCACCGCGTTCCTCGATCGAGCCGAGATCAAGGACCTGCTGGCCTATCTGCGCCTGATCAGCAATCCGGATGACGACGCGGCGTTCCTGCGCGTGGTCAATCTGCCGCGTCGCGACATCGGTGCGATCACGCTCGAGAAGCTCGCCGGACTCGCCGCTGAGCGGCAGATCTCTCTGCTGCGTGCGGCACGGTCGGACGCGGTGCTCGGCCAGCTCGCCGGCCGGGCAGCGGCTTCGCTGGTCGCGTTCGCGGAGATCATCCACGACCTCGCCACAAGGGCCCTGCGCACGCCGGCGGCCGAACTCGTCGAAGATTTGATCGGGCGGATCGGCTACGCCGCGCACATCTCCGCGCAGGTCAAGGACCCCGCATTGCGCGAACGCCGCATCGGAAATCTCACGGAACTGTCAGCCTGGTTCCGGGCCATGCAGAAAAACGGCGCGGCCGGGGACCTCGCCGCGCAACTCGCGCTGCTCGCTCAGGGCGACCGCGACGAGCCGGGCAACGCGGTGCGCCTGATGACGTTGCATTCGGTGAAAGGACTGGAGTTCCGCTGCGTGTTCATGGTCGGCGTCGACGACCACACGCTGCCGCATGAAGGCAGTGTCGCCGAGGGGCGGATCGAGGAGGAGCGGCGCCTGATGTACGTTGGCATTACGCGGGCCAAGGAGCAGTTGACGCTTTCCTTCGCGAGGCGCCGCAGGCGCTTCGGCGAGATTCTCGCGAACCCGCCGAGTCGATTCCTCGGCGAGTTGCCACGCGACGACCTGCACTGGTCGGGCCGCGATGCCGAACTCGACGCGGTACACAGGCAGGAACTTGCATCGTCGCACATCGCGCGGCTCGCGAGCCTGCTCGCGGACTAGTGGCCAGAGGAAATGGAAGAGGAATCGCGCCGCGAGACCAAGCGAGTGGCTTTCAATTCCCCTGTTACAGGTCACTAGCCACTGCCGCGGGCGCAGTGGGGCGGCTCAGATCAGTCTCGTGGCGATCAGCTCGCGCTTGAGGTACGCGTAATAGATCGGTGCGGCGACCAGACCCGCTGCGCCGAAGGCGGCTTCCATGAACAGCATCGCGATCAGCAGTTCCCATGCACGCGCGCGAATCTGTCCTCCGACTATGCGCGCATTGAGAAAGTACTCGAGCTTGTGGATCACGATCAGGAACACCAGCGCGGCGATCGCGACGCCCATCGAGACCGAAAGTCCGACCACGAAGATCAGTGTGTTCGAGATCAGGTTGCCGACGACGGGAAGCAGGCCGACGATGAAAGTCGCCACCACCAGGGTCTTGGCAAGCGGCAGCTCGATCCCGAACAGCGGCAGTACGATCAGCAGGAAGATCGCGGTCAGCAGCGTGTTCAGCGCGGAAATCTTGACCTGCGCGAAGACGATGTCGTGGAATGCCCGGCTCAGGTGCACGCAGCGCGCGACCAGTGCGTCGACCAGAGGCGCGTTCGAATGCGCCCTGCGCGCACTCGCGAGCGCGACCATCGCGCCGAGAATCATGCCGATCAGAAGGTGCACGATCACGCGCGCGGCGGCCTTGCCGGCGATCTGCAGCTGCGCCGCATGTTCGCGCAGCCAGTCGATCGCGGCCGCGCGGAACTCGTAGATGCTGTCGGGCAGGTAGTCGACGACGAACTTCGGCAGTTGTCCGCGCGCGCGGTCGATCAGCGGCATCAGGTTTTCGAACACCAGGCGCGGATTGCCGCGTTCGCTGCGCAGCAGCGCGATCACGCCGATGATGCCGAGGGTCAGTATTCCCACCACGACAATGCCGAGCATCGCAACGATCAGCCAATGGGCCTGGGTTCCCGGCAGAATGCGCTGCACAAGCGGAGCGAGCACATCGATCAGGGCGTAGACGAGCAGGCCCGCGAGCAGCGCGGGCAGCAGGTGCAGTTCCAGGATCCACAGCAGCGCCAATGCGCTGAGCAGATAGCTGGCGATGCGCGGGTACGTGCCGGGCGGCTGGTGCATTGCGGTCTCGCGCAGGGGGCGGGCAATCATCGTCCAGGCGACAGGCTCGGGGTCCGCTAGCGCCTGTCATAGACTATCCGGATCGTATGCGCTGCCTGCGCGCTTTTCCAACTCCGGAGACACGATGTCGACGCTGCATACCCTTTCCTTCGCATTCGGCGCGGCCCTGCTCGCCGGTTGCGCGAGCGCTCCGGTTTCCGTGACCGGAGCGGCGCCGCCCTCCGCGGGTCCGCCCGCGGACGACAACCTCAACGCGGTCGTGTGGTCGCAGACCGCTGTCGAGCACGACCTGATCTACCGCGAGGTCTTCCGCGACGCGAGCGACAAGCTGCTGACGGCGCTGGCGGACCGCAACTGGGATGCCCTGCCCCGCGACGAGCGCAGCATGCCGATCGCGGGCCTGGCGCCCGCGGTCATTCTCGACATCGACGAAACCGTGCTCGACAACTCGCCCTATCAGGCCCGGCTGATACGCGATGGCGCGACGTTCGATGAATTCACCTGGTCCGAGTGGTGTCGCGAAAGGGCGGCGCGGCCGCTGCCAGGAGCCCTGGAATTCGCGCGTCTGGCTGCGGCGCACGGCGTCACCGTTTTCTACCTCTCCAATCGTGCGCAGGATCTCAACGAACCGACCCTGGACAACTTGCGCGCGGCGGGTTTTCCGCTCGCCACCACCGAACCGGTGTTCCTCGGCCTCGGCACCCTCGTCGAGGGTTGCGAGCAGATCGGCACCGACAAGGGCTGCCGGCGCAGGCTGGTCGGCCGTCGTCATCGCGTGCTGCTGCAGCTGGGGGACCAGATCGGCGACTTCGTCGACGTGCTTGCGAATACGCGCGAAGGTCGCCGCGCGGCGGCGGCGCCCTACATGGACTGGATCGGCGAGCGCTGGTTCATGCTGCCGAATCCGACCTACGGCGCCTGGGAGCCCGCACTGTTCGACAACGACTGGTCGCAACCGGTCGAGCGCCGGCGCGCAGCCAAGCGGGCCGCGCTGCGCAACTGGTGACCTGAAACAGAGAAATTGAAAGCAACTCGCCTGGTCTCGCGGCGCCGTGCCTGGCCCTCACTCGACCCATGGGCACGCCATGGGTCCCGCTTCGGGCCGGCGCCCGGCACCACGATCCCGGCGCGATTCCTCTACCACTTCCTCTGTTACGGCCACTAGCCGGACCCGGCCGGGCCGGAGCGCGGTCCGCGCCAAGTCGCTTGCAGAGTATTGGGTTTAATGGTAATTAAATCAATAGATTACAAAAGCAATCGCAGGTGTTGCATTAGCTTTGGCGACCGCGTATATTTCTGCGCGGAGCGGTCGTGGCGCGAACCCGCAGCCAACACGACGCGTACGCACAAACCACAAAACGACGTACAAGTTCCTCCTCCGGCGCTGCCGGATTGAACCCGGAAGCTTGCTTCCGGGTTTTCTTTTTTTGCGCGGCTCGCCGGTCTGCGGTGGTTCGCCGGCGGACCCGCTGCTAAAGTGCGCGGCCATTCCATCCGTCCATGGGGCGTTCGATATGTTCAGCTCTCTGCTCCGTGCCGCGTTTGCCACGGCACTGCTCATTCTGGTTGCGGGTTGCGAAAAGAAGCCGGCGACGGAAACCGCGGCGGTAGCGGCCAACGCAGCGACCCCGGATGCAGCCATCCGCCGTTCCGCCGAACTCCTCAGGAATGGCGATGTTGCGGGATTCATGCAGAACTCGCTGCCGCCCGCCGAATTCGAGAAGGCGAAGGCCGACTGGACCAGGGATGCCAACGCCAAACCGATCACCGACGAGGATCGCCAGAAGTTCGCCGAGACGATGGCGAAGCTGACCGCGCCGGATGCCGAGCAGACCCTGTATGCCGAGATCGAACCCAGGCTCAAGGAGTTCGATGCGCAATACCAGCAGCAGATTCCGATGTACGTTGCGATGGGATCGGGCTGGCTGCAGGGCATGGTCCAGCAGAACAAGGACCTGTCGGATGAATCCAAGCAGCAGGCTCTGGCCGCGATCAAGGCACTCGGCGATTGGGTGCAGAAGACCCGCTTCACCGATCCGGCCGCGGTCAGGAAAGTCCTCGCGATTTCGGTGAAGACCGCACGTGCGATCGACCTGAAGACCCTGGACCAGGCCCGCGCGCTGAGTTTCGACGAGTCCATGAAGAAGGCGCAGATCGCGCTGCAGGGATTCAAGGAAGCGCTGGCGGTCTACGACTTCTCGCTCGACAAGATGCTCGACTCGGTGAATCCACAGGTCTTGTCGAACGACGGCAAGACCGCCAAGGTCAAGGTGGCCTACACGCTGCTGGGTACGCCGCTGACCATGGAAACGGAAATGGTCAATGTCGACGGTCGCTGGTACGGCAAGGAAGCAATCGACAAGCTCAAGGCGAATGCGGCCGGTCAGGCCGCTGCCGCCACCGCAGCGACGCCGGATTCACGGACCGCGCCCGCGCCGGATACCGCGCCGAGCGGGCAGTAGGCCGCGCGCAGCCCGGCGGGGTTGTGCGCGCCGGCTACGGACGCCGCGCATTCCGTGCATCCGTGCCAGCCATCGGCCCCTTGGCCGCGCGGATGGCGTGTTCGACCCGCGCGCCATCGAACTCTAGACTGGTCGCATGAACGACATGCCCCTGCTGCCACGTAGCAGCGGAACCGCGCAGGTGCCCGCCTGGCGCAGGTTGTCCGGCGCATTGCTGCGCCCGTGGATCCGCATCAAGCGCACACCCGAAGACGTGCACTCGCTGATTCCCGACGATGAGCGCGCGACCGTCTACATCATCGAACGCTACGGCCTGTCCGACACCCTGATCCTGGAACAGGCCTGCGCGGAGGCTGGACTGCCGTCGCCCTACCTGGCCGCGGACCGGCTGCCAATCAAGCGCAGTCGCGCCATCGTCGCGCTTTCGCGCCGACCGGCCGTATTCGGTCGCACTCCGCCTGCCACCCGTTCGCAGACCCTGAGCCTGCTCGCCGACCTCGTGCGGGCCGATCCGGGCAGGGACGTGCGACTCGTGCCCGTATCGGTCTTCGTCGGCCGCGCGCCGGATCGCGAGACCGGCTGGTTCAGCGTGCTGTTCTCCGAGAACTGGGTCGTCGTCGGTCGCTTCCGGCGCCTGCTCGCGCTCGCGCTCAACGGTCGCGACACGCATGTGCAGTTTGCCGCACCGGTGTCGCTGCGCGCAGTGGTCGCCGACCAGCTGGATGCCGAACGCAGCGTGCGCAAACTTCAGCGCATCCTGCGCGTGCATTTCCGCCGCATCCGCGCGATCGTGATCGGACCGGACCTTTCGCACCGGCGCACCGTCGTCGACGCGCTGCTCCGCGCCGAACCGGTGCTGGCCGCGATTGCGGCCGCGGCGAGCAAGGAATCGATCAGCGAGGACAAGGTACGTCGCCGCGCGCGCGACTATGCGATGGAGATCGCTGCCGACTACTCCCATCCGGTGGTGCGCTCGTTGTCGTTCATGCTGAAGGGCTTCTGGAACAAGCTCTACGACGGCGTCGACGTGTACCACTTCGATACCCTGCGCGAAGCCGCACCCGGGCACGAAGTGATCTACGTACCGTGCCATCGCAGTCATGTCGACTACCTGCTGCTGTCCTATCAGCTGCTGCAGAACGGGATCGCAATCCCGCACATCGGCGCCGGCGTCAATCTCAACCTGCCGCTGATCGGTCCGATCCTGCGTCGCGGCAGCGCATTTTTCCTGCGCCGCACATTCAAGGGCGATCCGCTCTACTCGACGGTGTTTCGCGAGTACATCGGCCAGCTGTTCGCGCGCGGGGTGTCGCTCGAGTATTTCATCGAGGGGGGGCGTTCGCGCACCGGTCGGCTGCTCGCGCCGCGCGGCGGCATGTTGTCGATGACCCTGCGCAGCTTCCTGCGCGAATCGCGCCGGCCCGTGGTATTCCAGCCGGTCTACATCGGTTATGAAAAGATCATGGAGGGCGATGCCTACATCGGCGAACTTTCCGGCAGGCCCAAGGAAAAGGAATCCGTGTTTGGCCTGATGCGTGCGCTGGGCGCGCTGCGCAAGCGCTACGGCCGCGTGGCGCTGAGTTTCGGCGAGCCGATCCAGCTCGTACCGCTGCTCGACGACATCGCCCCCGACTGGCGCGCCGCGACAGCGGATCCCGACGTCAAGCCCGAGTGGCTCAACCCCGCGGTCGGCGCACTGTCGGAACGTATCCAGCAGAACATCAACCGTGCCGCGCACGTGAATCCGATCAACCTGCTTGCGGTCGCGCTGCTGGCCACGCCCAAGCATGCAATGGCCGAGGCCGATCTGGTCGCGCAACTGGCCCTGTGCAAAAGCCTGCTCGAAGCGATGCCGTATTCCGACCGCGTCACGCTGACGCCACTCGACCCCGCCGCGATCATCGCCTACGGCGAGAACATGCAGTGGATCCGCCGTGTCAGCCATCCGCTGGGCGACGTACTGACCGTCGATGCGAAGCAGGGCGTGCTGCTCAGCTACTTCCGCAACAACGTCGTGCACCTGTTCGCGACCGCGGCATGGGTTGCGTGCTGCTTTCTCAACAACCGGCGGCTCGCGCGCGCGTCGATCCTGCGCTTGGGCCGTCTCGTGTATCCATTCGTGCAGTCCGAGTTGTTCTTGCCCTGGAGCGACGACGAATTCGCCGAGCGCATCCAGGCCACGCTCGAGTTTTTCCGTGCGCAGGCGCTGCTCGAGGTCGATGCCGACGGCCGCATCATCGGCCGCGGTCCGGGCCAGGGCGATCCGGCTTTTCGCCTGCGTGCGCTCGCGCACACGTTGCTGCCCGCGATCGAGCGCTACTACATCGCGCTCGCGCTGCTGGTAAAGAACGGCCGCCATGTACTGTCCGCGGGAGAGCTCGAGAACCTGTGCTGGCTGACCGCGCAGCGCCGCTCGCTGCTGCATGAACTCAATGCGCCCGAATTCTTCGATAGAAGCCTGTTCCGCGGCTTCATCCACAAGATGCGCGAGCGTCGCGTGATCTGGCCGGACGAGAATGGCAAACTCGATTTCGACGCCGATCTCGAAGTCGTCGCCCACGATGCCCGCGTGATCCTGAGCCGCGAGATCCGCCACGGCATCCTCAAGTTGACTCCGGAAAAACAGGCGGAGTTGACTCATGCCGCGAGCCGCGACGGCGACAGCGGCTGACCACCCGCGCGATATCGGCGCGTGCGTGCGCCCGCACGGCCGCGCCACCTTCCGGCGTCTGAACGACGCGCTTGCGCGTGCAGGCACGCGCGTTCGATGTCCGGCCGCAGCGGCCCGCCCGGGTGCTGCACGCCGTTTCGCATCGATCGACGCAGTGATTTCCTACACGCACTTGCGCGCACCGCTGCCGCGTTCGCCGCAGCGTACATCCAGACTGTCATCAACCTCGAGCGCATTCCGGTTTTGCCGCGTCGCATGGCTGATCGCCGCGCACACGCGAGCCGCGCATGACCCTCGTCCTGACCGCAATCACGGAGCGGACCGGGCGAGCGAGGATCGACACCGCCGCGTCGACATCTCCGACGCGGCACCCACGGATCGGGAGGACGCCTCATGTACCCAATCATCTTCGCCTGCATGCTTGGACTGGTCGCGGCAATGCCGCTCGTGGTTTCCGCACAGGTTCGCGAACCTGCCCACGCGGAGTCCTCCGCGGACGCGCAGGCCGGACAGGACATCGCGCGCGTCGCCGAGGCGACCACGCTGGCCGCGGCACGCGTTGGCTATCCGGAACTGTTCGCGGCAGCCTATGCGCGCTACCCGGACCTGGCGCCGGGTCTGCTCGAATCGATCGCGTTCGTGCAAAGCCGCTGGACGATGCTCGACCGCGCGCAGTCCCTGGCGGGCGAATCCGCGCCGGCGAGCGGCGTGATGGGGCTGTATGCAGGCGGCGGCTTCGGCGACCAGGTCGGGTCCGCCGCCGTGCTGCTCGGCGTATCGCGTGACCGCGTGGAGCGCGAGGCGGCCTGGAACATTCTCGGTGCCGCGGCGCTGCTGTCGAATGCGGGGCACGAACTCGCCGCGCCTGCGAGCGAAGCGGAACTCCTCGAGGCATATGCGGGCAACGGGACACGGACGCGCGATGCGATCGATGCGTACGTACGCGAAAGCTTCGCCTACGATGTCCTGCTCGCACTCGATCGTGGTGCCGACGATCATGGCATCCGCATTGCGCCACGCGCGATCGAATGGGAACGCGAGTTTCCGCTCGATGCGCTGGTGCGCCAGCGCGCGCCATTCGTGCGCCTGGATCTGCGGCGCGGCCAAGTCGAGGCGGGGGGCTACGCAATCGATCCAATCGACGAGACCATCCACGCGCCGTCTCCGGAAGCGGACGGCGCCCAGATGCAGAGCAGCGACTACGCACCGGCACTGTGGGCGGCATCGCCGTATTTTCATGCGCGCGGCACGGCAGTGACCGCAGTGACGATTCACACCATGCAGGGTTCCTACGCGGGCACGATCGCCTGGTTCCGCGACAATCCGTCGTCGGTCAGCGCGCACTACCTGATTCGCAGCTCGGACGGGCAGGTCACGCAGATGGTGCGCGAGAGTCAGGCCGCACACCATGTCGGCACCCAGAACGGCTATACGCTGGGGATCGAACACGAGGGATACGTCAACAATGCGAGCTGGTACACCACGGCGATGTACAACGCGTCGTCCGCACTGACCCGGCACTTCTGCGCAAGCCTTGGAATTCCCTGCGCCAGTGCGTACTCCGGCCCCGCACATGGCGGGGTCCACCTGCTGCCGGCATCCGTGAAGATCAAGGGGCACCAGCATTTTCCCGACACGACGCACACCGACCCGGGTATCAACTGGGACTGGCCGCGCTACTACGCGCTGCTCAATCCGGGCGGCGGCGGCGCGCGCACGCTCGACAGCTTCGAGGCCGGCGAGGGACATTTCGCTACGAGTCCGACCTATTCGGGCAGCACGACCGGCATCGGCCCGTCTTCGACCGCCGAGCGCGATTGCGCCATCGCACGCGTCGGAACCTGCGCCGAGCACCTGCGGCTGGTCGACGATCCGGGCAATACACTGGCGTGGTCCGTGCGGTTCCTTTCCGGTGGCGGTGCGCCGGGCGCGAACCTCGGCATAGCACGCAACGGCAGGCTCGGATTCTGGGTGTACGTTGCCGGCAGCGGCTTCACGGTCGGTGTCGGTGTCGATGACTCCGACGGCACCGAGCGCTCGACGATGCGCGTGGTCGCCGCGAACAGCTGGACCTGGGTCGAATGGAATCTCGCCGATGGCACGCAGTGGAACGCCTGGGCCGGCGGCAACGGAATGATCACGGCGCCAAACGTCACCGTCGACGCGATCTGGCTGCAACGCGCACACACGACATACACCGTGAACGCCTATCTCGATGAAGTGCGCTGGCAGCCGAACTGACGGATGCCCTCGTGCGGCACGCGCCCCGGACAGCGAAGCCGTCCGGCGCTTTACGCATCCAGGTCCGGAATCAGCTTGTCCTCGAGGTACGCGATCATGTCCTTGAGCTTGAGTTTGCGCTTCTTCAGGCGCGTCAGCAGCAGCTCGTCCGACCCGGGGCCGCGCGGAACGCGCGCGATTGCCTCGTCGAGATCACGGTGCTCGAGTTTGAGTTCGGCGAGGCGGCGGACGATGGCGGCGGGGTCTTGGTTCGACATGGCGGTCCCGGGAAGGGTCGAGTTTAATCCCGCGCGCCGCCATGTGCCGCTAACCGTTGCGGACGGTTTCAGCGATGTTCTTCGCAGTGAATCCGAAATGCTCGAACAGCGCGGCACCGGGCGCCGACTCGCCGAAGCGGTCGATGCCGATCACCGCGCCCCGGTCTCCCACGTATTTCCACCACAGTGCGGTCGCCCCCGCCTCGACCGCGATTTTCGGCACGTCGGCCGGCAGCACCGTGGCCCGATAGGCATCATCCTGGCGATCGAATGTCTCGGTCGATGGCATCGACACGACGCGGGTACGGATGCCTTCTGCCGCGAGCAGCTTCTGGGCATCGAGCGCGAGGCCGACCTCGGAACCGGTCGCGATCAGGATGCGTTGCGCGGCACCGCCTTCGGCTTCACTGAGCACGTAGCCGCCGCGCTCGATCGCGGCGATCTGCGCCGCGTCGCGCGCCACGAATTGCAGGTTCTGCCGCGACAGGGCGAGCGCGGTCGGCGCGGTCCGGCGTTCGAGCGCGAGCTTCCACGCGACTGCGGTCTCCACACTGTCGCACGGGCGCCAGACTTGCAGATTCGGAATCAGGCGCAGGCTCGACACATGCTCGACCGACTGGTGGGTTGGGCCGTCCTCGCCGAGTCCGATCGAGTCGTGGGTGAACACGTGGATCACGCGCAGGTTCATCAGCGCGGCCATGCGCAGCGCATTGCGGCTGTAGTCGCTGAAGGTCAGAAACGTTCCGCCGAATGGAATGAATCCGCCGTGCAGCGCGAGGCCGTTCATGATCGCGGCCATGCCGAACTCGCGCACGCCATAGCTGATGTGGCGGCCGATACCCGCGCCGCTGAGCTGGACCGCGTTCTGCCACAGGGTCAGATTCGAATGAGTCAGGTCGGCCGAGCCGCCGAGCATTTCCGGGAGCGCCGGCGCGAACGCCTCGATCGCGTGCTGGCTCGCCTTGCGCGTGGCCATGCTCTGCGCCTTGCCAGCCGCGTCGGCGACAAGCGCTGCAGCCACTTCATCGAAGCGTCGCGGAAGATCGCCGCGGAGTCGTCGCGAAAACTCGTCCGCTGCGCCGCGATCGGCGGCGGCATAGGCCTCGAAGCGGCTCTTCCAGGCGGCCTCGGCGGCAGCGCCGGTGGCGCGTGCATTCCAGTCCCGATAGATGTCGTCGGGTATTTCGAACGCTGGGTGGTTCCAGCCGAGCGATTCGCGCGTCGCCGCCACTTCATCGGCACCGAGCGCTTCGCCGTGTGCCTTGGCGGTTCCCGCACGGGTCGGCGCGCCCTTGCCGATCACGGTACGGCAGAGGATGAAGCTCGGCTGTGCGGAATGGCCGCGGGCCTGCGCAATCGCGCGATCGACCGCGTCGACATCGTGGCCGTCGATCGGGCCGAGCACATGCCACCCGTAGGCGCGGAAGCGCGCTGCGGTGTCATCGGTGAACCAGCCGCCCACCTGACCATCGATCGAGATGCCGTTGTCGTCGTACAGCGCGATCAGCTTGCCGAGCTGCCAGGTGCCCGCGAGCGCGCAGGCCTCGTGCGAGATGCCTTCCATGAGGCAGCCGTCGCCGAGAAACACGTAGGTGTGGTGGTCGACGATCGTGTGTCCGGGACGATTGAACTCCGCGGCGAGCAGCTTCTCGGCGAGCGCGAGGCCGACCGCGTTGGCGAGTCCCTGCCCGAGTGGACCGGTCGTGGTTTCGACGCCAGGGGTCACGCCGACCTCGGGGTGACCCGGCGTCTTCGAGTGCAGCTGGCGGAAGTTCCTGAGCTCGTCCAGCGGCAGGTCGTAGCCGGTCAGATGAAGCAACGCGTACTGCAGCATCGAGCCGTGCCCGTTCGATATGACAAAGCGATCGCGATCCGGCCACGACGGATCGGCGGGATTGTGACGCAGGTGCCGGGTCCACAACGCGACCGCGATCTCGGCCATGCCCATCGGCATCCCGGGATGCCCGGACCGGGCCTTCTCTACTGCGTCCGCGGCAAGGAAGCGGATCGCGTTGGCGAGTCGGGCGGTGTCGACATCGGTGTCTGCGGAGACGGGTTGGCTGCTCATGCGGGGCGCTCCAGATGTGCGATACCGTGCCCGGGCGTTCGCGTGACGCCGTGGACGGGACGAGGAAAGACGTGGCTGTCGACTCGCGCGCGAGTGGAATCCGCGCGGAAGCCGAATTCTGCCGGATCGGCACGCGTGGCGAAAGGGAACCGGATGGCCGCCCTCGCTGCTGCGGCTCGGAACATGAGACACGACGCCGACTACAATGCGCGGCCGATGAGCGCGTTCCCCGCCCCCCGATCCATGCCCCGTGGCGACCGGTCCACGGCCCGCCTCGCTGCTCGCCTGTGCCACCAGGTCGGGCGGGCGATCGCCGATTTCCGGATGATCGCCGACGACGATCGCATCATGGTCTGCCTGTCCGGCGGCAAGGATTCCTACACCCTGCTCGACATCCTGCGCCTGCTGCAGGCGCGCGCACCGCTGCGCTTCGAACTCGTGGCGGTTCACCTGGACCAGAAGCAGCCCGGCTACGACGCGCAGGTGCTGCCGGCTTACCTGCGCGGCCTCGGTGTGCCGTTCCACGTGCTCGAACAGGACACCTACAGTGTGGTAAGGCGCGTGATCCCGCCGGGCAAGACCCTGTGCGGCCTGTGCTCGCGCCTGCGGCGCGGCGCACTGTACGCATTCGCGGCCGCAAATGGCTTCAGCAAGATCGCTCTCGGCCACCACCGCGACGACATCGTCGAGACCCTGTTCCTGAACCTGTTCCACCGGGGCACGCTCAAGGCGATGCCCACGAAACTGCTCTCCGATGACGGCCGCCATGTGGTGATCCGTCCGCTGGCCTATTGCGCCGAGAAGGACATTGCCGCGTACGCGGAGTTGCGTGGGTTTCCGATCCTGCCTTGCACTTTGTGCGGATCGCAGGAAACCTTGCAGCGCAAGGCGGTCAAGGCGATGCTGGCCGACTGGGAAAGGCAGTTCCCGGGCCGCAGCGAGACGATCTTCCGCGCACTCGGCAAGGTCGAGCCATCGCACCTGGCCGACGCGAAGCTGTTCGATTTCGCGGGTCTTGGCCCACGAGATCCTCCGATTGCGGTTGCAGCCGCAGCGGGTGCGCCCGGCGGCGCGCCCGAATAGGTCGAAACCCGCCCGCTACGCGCGTTGCGGCACGCGAAGATCCGCGCGGCCGCGGGCCCGCATATCGCCTCCGACTGCCTTCAGTCAACCATCACCTGCTACCTCCGGACATCATGTTCTTCAAAAATCTGAGCCTGTATCGCTTTCCGGAATCCACCGGCAAGTCAATGAAAACGCTGGAGAAAAATCTTGCGAAAAGACGCCTGCGCGAATGCGGTCCGATGGAATTGGCAACCCGCGGCTTCATTTCGCCCTACGGGCGCGACGAAGACGCGCTGCTGCACGCGTCCGGCGCATTCAGCCTGCTGACGATCGGTGCCGAGGAACGCCTGCTGCCGGCCGTGGTGGTCAACCAGGAACTTGCGATTCGCGTGCAGCAGATGGCCGCCAAGGACCCGCGCAAGATCGGCGCGGGGGAACGCAAACGCCTGAAGGAAGAGGTCATTTCGGACCTGCTGCCGCGTGCCTTCATCCGCCCGTTACGGCTGTGTGCGTATCTGGACACCGCGAATGGCTGGTTCGTGGTCGACAGCGCGGGCCGCAAGGCGGCCGAGGAGGCGGTCAGCGAGGTCCGCGCGGCTCTTGGGCGCTTTCCGGCCACGCCAATGGCCGCCGAAGAGTCTCCTCGCGCGCTGATGACGGACTGGCTGATTGGTGGCAAGCTGCCCACGGGGCTGGCGCTCGGCGAGGAGTGCGAACTGCGGGATCCGGCCGAGGCGGGTGCGATCGTCCGCTGTCGCCGTCAGGACCTTGAATCGGACGAAATCAGGGAGCATCTGAAGTCAGGCAAGCAGGTGTTCCAGCTGGGCCTCGTGTTCGATGACCGGATGAGTTTCGTGCTCGGCGAAGATCTCGTCGTGCGCAAGCTCAAATTCCTCGACGTCGTACTCGATCAGCTCGGCGAGAGCGGCGCAGAATCGGTCCGCGCCGAACTCGACTCGGGATTTGCATTGATGACGCTCGAACTCGGGAACCTGTTCGGGCAACTTGAAAAGTGGTTCGGGTTGCGGCGACCTGGCGAACCCGATTAGCGATTGGACTGGAGTAGGCGAAGTGGATCTTGTGAACGACTACCTTGAACTGGCGATGCCGGCAGGCGAGACCATCAAGGTGCTGCGCAAGAGCCATCCACAGGCGCGCCGCCTGCGATTGACCGTGACCCCGGGCGGCGCACGCGTCACCTATCCGGAAGGAACCCATCCGGCCCAGGTGTTCGCATTCCTGCGCAAACACGGCGAATGGCTCGAGCGCAAACTCGACGAGCTCAGCCTCGGCGCGGCACCGCCCCCGCTCAAACCCGGCGCTGCCACCGTGCTGCCGCTGCGCGGCGAGACGACGCGCCTGTCCTGGCACGACGGCGCCTATCCGCGCATCGAACTGACCGGCGACCGCCTCGTGCTGACCCTGCCGCGACCCCACGGCAAGGCGACCTTGCCGGCCGCGCGCGCGTTGCTGCGTTCGTTCCTCGAAGCGCAGATCCGTCGCGACGTGAGCCGCTGTCTGGCGCGCTACTGTCCTGAACTCGGGCGCGCGCCGACCGCTATCAAGCTGCGCCCGTTGAAGAGTCTCTGGGGCAGCCTCGACACGCGCGACCGCGTCACCCTTGACCTCGCGCTCGCGCTCGCGCCACCGGCGGCGCTGCGCTATGTGATCGTGCACGAGCTGTGTCATCTGCGCATCCGCAGCCACTCCTCGCGGTTCTGGACGCTGGTCGAGCGCCTGTATCCGGACTGGCCCGACCAGCGCGACTGGCTGCGTATTCACGGTCAGGCGTTGAAAGCCGAGTTGACGCGTCTGATCCAGGCGCCTGCGAGCTGACCTGCGCCCGCGTCGCATCCTCGACGCGGCCTGCGAACGGCGCGCGTAATTACTTCTGTAATTGGCGCACGATCGCGCGCGGCCGATCCGCTCCGATTTGCTCCCGAATCGTCGCGGCTCAAGCGTCGTGAACCGGATCCCGAATTGCTCGTGACCGCACATGCGCGAGAATCGTCCCGGCGACCGTCGCGGCGGTATCCAGATGCAGATGATGATGTCCTCGCAGGCGCACCACGCGTAGGTCGGCAACACGCGCCGCGCGCGCGTCCATCATCGCCGCGGGCAGGTAACTGGTCGCTGGATCGGCGAGCATGAGCAGGGTGCTCGAGCGGATGCCGGCAAGCATGGCAAGCACTTGCTCTTCGGTGTAGCGCAGCGGACTCGGCAAGGTCAGGCGTGGATCGCTGGACCAGACGAAGCCGCCGTCGACCGCGTCGAGTCCGCGCTGCACGATCGGGCGCGCCGCGGACTCCGACAGATCGCCCGCCGCGCTGCGCGCCGCCACCGCTTCGTCGATATCCGCGAACACGCGCAACGGGCGCCGCGCCGCGAATGCCGCGTGCTGGTCGAGCGCGCGGCGCAGTTGCGGGAGCGCCTCGTCGAGGGTCGTCGTCAAGGGTCCGAGTGCCTCGATCAACACGAGTTCGCCGACGCGTTCCGGATACAGTGCCGCGAACAGACTGGCCAGGGTTCCACCCAGCGAATGCCCGAGCAGATCCGCACGGGCCCAGCCGAAATGATCGAGCGCCGCACGCAGATCGTCGAAGTAGTCGACGTAGTGATACCAGGCGCCGGCTGGAATATGCGACGAGCGGCCGTGGCCGCGCAGGTCCACGGCGACCACGTGCCAGTGGTCGGCGAGCATCGGGGCGAGCGCGTCGAAACTGCCTGCGTTGTCGAGCCAGCCATGCAGGGCGAGCAGCGGCGGTCGGGCCGGATCGCCCCAGCGCTTCGCCGCGAGCGTCGCCCGCGCCATGTCGATGCGAATTTCCTCAGCGCCGTGCATCGCGCATTCGCTCATGGCGATTGCGCGCCGCATTCCGCTGCGCCACTGCGCGCGCCGTATCGCGGTCCGGATCGGCCTCCGGCCAGCCCTGGACATGGCGCAGCACGAGCTCGGTCAGCGCGTCGACGTGATCGTCATCGGCATTCAGCGCCGGAATGTATTCGAAGCGTTCGCCGCCCGCGCGCAGGAAACGCGCATGGTTGGTGATCGCGATTTCCTCGAGAGTTTCCAGGCAGTCGACCGCAAAACCCGGACACAGTACCTGCACGTGCCGGATGCCTTCGGCGGGCAGGCTTTCCAGAACCGCTTCGGTATACGGCTGCAACCAGCGGGTACGGCCGACGCGCGACTGGAACGTGACCGCAAGTTGATCCTCGCGCAGGTCGAGACGTTCGCGCAGGAGTCGCGCGGTGGCCTGGCACTGGCAGAAATACGGATCGCCGGCGAGAAAGTATTTCTGCGGAATTCCGTGGTAGGAAAGCAGCAGGCGCTGGGCGCGGCCGTTGCGCTGCCAGTGCGCCTCGACGCTACGGGCCAGTGCTTCGATGTAGCGCGTCTCGGCGTGATAGTCGGCGACGAAGCGCAATTCCGGT
Source organism: uncultured Gammaproteobacteria bacterium (assembly GCA_963758365.1). GTDB lineage: Bacteria > Pseudomonadota > Gammaproteobacteria > Xanthomonadales > Rhodanobacteraceae > Dokdonella_A. The sequence goes on along the minus strand of CAVWVB010000001.1, from coordinate 3,204,364 downwards.
ATCCAGCGCCAGCGCCCGAGTTCTGCGGCCACCGCATCGAGCACCGAGGCACTGGTCGTGCCCGAATATTGGGGAAAGAGCGGAACGACGAGGATATGACGCGCTCCATTCGCGGCCAGGCCGCGCAAGCGTATCGCGATGGAAGGCTCGCCATAGCGCATCGCGTGGCTGACCAGGATCGGTCCGGCCCGCCGCGCACGCAGCGCGGCCTGCAGCTTCTCGGTCAGGGCGGCAGTGCCGACTGCGAGCGGCGAACCCGCGGCGGTCCAGATTCGCGCATAGAGGGAAGCCGAGCGCGCGGGTCGAAAACGCAGGACCACGCCATGCAGGATCAGCCACCACAGCCAGCGCGGCAGTTCGACGATGCGCGGGTCGGCCAGGAATTCGGCCAGATAGCGGCGTACCGCGCGCTTGTCCGGCGCCTGCGGGGTGCCGAGATTGACCAGCAGCACGGCGCTCGCGGATTCGCTGCCGTGCTGGTAGTTGGACTGTCCAAGATAGCGCGGCATCGCAGGGAGCGTGACGGGGTGGAGGAATCGACCGGTCATGCTTGCGCGCCGGACCCTCGCTGCCCGCGACGCGGATTCCTGAACAACCCGGACAAGGCGCCCGGGAGCCCGGTATCCGGCCCCAGGAGCGGAGCGTGCGCGGGGCCGGGCGCGAGCGCGGGAGCACCGTGAGAGACCGGTTCAGGAATCCGCTAAAGTGTTGACGGCCTTGGGTCTGCTGTTAGACTCGGGCCGCCACCGCGGACCACCGCGGGGCAGACGATTACCATAACGATAACATGCCGCCATGCGCGCACTGACCTGCATCATTGCAGCGGGGATGCTTGCCGTCGCCGCTTCTTCCGCGACCGCGGTGCCGTTGACCGCGTACGGAGAGGCGTTCGACACGCTGTACCGCATCAACCTCGATACGCGTCAGGCGAGCCGTGTCGGCGCCTCGGGTACCTATGCAGGCCAGATCATCGGCGGCATCAGCGGTTTGACCACGTTGCCCGATGGCGCGCTGCTTGCGGTCGTGGACAGCCGCAAGTTGCTGATTCAGGTGGACCCCGCTTCGGGCGCCGCGACGGTGACCGGCGATCTCGGCCTTGCCGGCCAGGGTTCGGGCCAGTTCGACTCGCTCGATCTGAACATGGCGGCTGGCTGCGACGATACCTTGTGGCTGGTCTCGGCAAGCGCCAACAAGCTCTGGACCGTCAACCGGACCAGCGGTTTGGCCACCCTGGTCGGAGCCACCGGTCATACGATCACCGGCCTGGTCGCATACGGCGAGCAGCTCTACGGAGCTGGCGGTCGCGGCGACAACCGTTTCTACCGCATCGATACCGAAACCGGCGCCGCAACGCCGATCGGAGAGTTCGGTCCCGCGCTCACCCGCTGGGTGAATTCGGTGTCCATGAGTTTCGACGCGGCCGGTACGCTTTGGGCCGCGATCAACTATGTGCCGCCCCAGAACGACAATGAAACGCCGGCCGACTGGAGCGATCTGGCCACGATCGATCCCGCCACCGGCCGCCTCACCGTGCTCGGGCCGATCACCGGTCCCGAGTCCCTGCGCCAGATCGGCATGAAGGGTTTCACGATCGGTCCCGCCCAGTGCCTTGGCGCAGGTGCGCCGCATGCCGCACCGGTGCGCTCGCCGTGGATGCTTGCGCTGCTCGGCCTCCTGCTCGCGGCGGCGGCGACCTGGCAGGTGCGTCGCGCGCGTCACCGATAGGCTCGCTTCATCGCGGACTCAGGTGTGGCTGGTAGCGTAAGAGAACTGGATGCGTCTTGAGCCGCGGCCCCGCGGCAGCGCGATCCAGTCCGTTCGCCGATCACCCTCGTGATCGGCAGCAGTCGCCGATCCACTGTCCGGAGACACCGATGCGCCGCGCCGCAACCCTGTTCCTTGCTGTCCTGCTCTTCTCATCCGCACTGACCGCGCAAGCGGGCGAGGAGGAACAACAACGCGCCGCCAACGCGGTGCGCGTGCTCAACGAAGTCATGCAGGCTCCCGATCGCGCGATTCCCAAGGACCTGTTGCGCAACGCGCATGCGATCGCGGTGATTCCCGACGTGATCAAGGCCGGTCTTGTCGTCGGTGGCCGCCATGGCGAGGGGTTGATAGCGGTCAAGACACGCGATGGTGTGTGGTCGAACCCGAGTTTTGTCAGCCTGACCGGTGGCAGCCTCGGCTTCCAGGCCGGCGTGTCGTCGACCGACGTGATTCTCGTGTTCCGCACCCAGCGCGGCGTCGACTCGATCGTGCACGGCAAGTTCACGCTCGGTGCCGACGCTTCTGCTGCTGCGGGTCCGGTCGGACGTTCCGCACAGGCAGCGACCGATGCCCAGCTCAAGGCTGAAATCTACTCGTACTCGCGCTCGCGCGGCCTGTTCGCGGGCGCCGCGCTCGACGGCACCGCATTGAAGATCGACAACGACGCGAACCAGTCCGTCTACGGCGAAGGAGTGACCGCACGACGCATCTTCGATGGCGGGGTGAGCAACGTGCCGAACGCGGTCGTCGATTTTCGCGACCGGCTGGAGGAGTACACTACGCGCTGAGCAGGAAAGGTCTGGAGCGTGGCTTCTGGACGTTTCGGACGCCGGCCGCATCGCTGCGCCGGCGGCGCCAATCGAGCGGTAGTCGTATCGACAACCGCGCCGTTCAGAGGATCGAGTCATGGGTAGTTTCAGCATCTGGCATTGGCTGATCGTGCTGGCAATCGTCGCGCTCGTGTTCGGCACCAAGCGCCTGCGCAATATCGGCGAGGACGTCGGCGCCGCGATCAAGAGCTTCCGCAAGGGGATGCAGGACGGGGACGCCGCCGATCAGGCCAAGCTGAAAGCCGATCCGCCCGCAAGCGCGGCATCCGGCAGCGAAAAGCAGTCCGAGCGCGTCGACCCGTAACGCGACGTTGCGGCCGCGGGTTGGTCGCCGCAGGAGTTTTCTCCGGAAGCGCGCATGTTCGATATCGGTTTCAGCGAACTCGCCCTGGTCGCGGTCGTAGCCCTGCTCGTGCTCGGCCCCGAACGCCTGCCGAAGGTCGCGCGAACGGTCGGCGCGCTGGTGCGGCGCGCGCGGTCGAGCTGGCAGGACGTGCGCAGCGAGATCGAGCGCGAACTCGCGGCCGAAGACCTCAGGAAGACCATCCACGAAACGCGGCGCAGCGCCGAAACGCACGTCTCGGACATTCGCTCCGACGTGGCCGCGGCTGCGGCCGATGTCGAAAGCGCCGCAACAACAGGTCCCGCCGCAAGCAGCGCCCGCAACGATGAGCGAACCTGATTCGCCTGCCGCCGAGCAATCCCTGATTTCGCATCTGATCGAGTTGCGCGCGCGGCTGCTCAAATCGGTTGCGGCGGTGCTGCTCGTGCTCGTCGCGCTGCTGCCGGTCGCGAACAAGCTCTACAGCTGGCTCGCACTGCCCTTGATCCACCATCTGCCGCAAGGCGGCACGATGATCGCGACCGAAGTCGCATCGCCGTTCCTGACTCCGCTCAAGCTGGCTTTCTTCGTCGCGCTGTTCATCGCGATCCCGTTCGTTCTGTACCAGTTGTGGGCGTTCGTCGCGCCGGGGCTGTATCGCAACGAGCAGCGCCTCGCGGTGCCGATCCTCGTGTCGTCGGTGGCGTTGTTCTACGTCGGCTGCGCGTTCGCCTATTTCCTGGTCCTGCCCGCAGTGTTCACGTTCATGACCGCGGTTGCGCCGGCCGGGGTCGCGGTGATGCCGGACATCGGCCGCTATCTCGATTTCGTGCTGATGTTGTTCCTCGCCTTCGGACTCTGCTTCGAAGTGCCGGTCGTGCTGGTCATCCTGGTTGCGCTCGGCGTAGTCACGCCGACGCAACTCGCGGGCAGCCGTCGCTATGCGATCGTCGGCTCGTTCGTGATCGCAGCCGTGCTGACTCCGCCCGACATCCTTTCGCAGACCATGCTCGCGGTGCCGATGTGCCTGCTCTACGAACTCGGGATCTTCGGCGCGCGGTCGTTGACGCGTGCGTCGCCCGAAGCCGATTCGCGTTCCGCCGAGCACTAGTGACCTGTAGCAGAGGAATCGAAGGCAACTCGCTTGGTCTCGCGGTGCCATGCCTGGCCTTCGCTCGACCCATGGGCACCGCCATGGGCCCGCTGCGGGCCGGCGCCCGGTACCCCGATCCCGGCGCGATTCCTCTTCCACTTCCTCTGTTGCAGGCCACTGGAAGCCCGCGGTCTTCCACGGTCGTTCACAAAACGTCACACGCAGGAGGCGTCGTCGCCGCCGTGGCCGCGCTTCGATCTCGCTACACTTCCGAGCGACGCGGAAAGGACCGGATCCGAAATCGGGGTACAGGGGCGAAAATGAAGAGCAGCACGATGGAGGACGAAGATCCGAGGGATGCCAGCTTGCGCGTATCCAGACGCGTGCGCGACAGCCTCAAGGCGGCGGCGGCGGTCATGGGGCGACCGCTCTACGAAGTCACGAACGAGGCGATCGATCAGTACCTGGGTCGCCTGAAGCTCGGCGACCCGCTCACCGCGATCCGTCGCGCAAGCCGCGCGCGCCGCGGCGGCTGAGCGTTCGATCTCACCGCATCCGCACCGGCGCATCAGCCAGCAACTGCGCGCATCCGATCCGCGCACCGCGACTGCGCACTAGTGACCTGTAACAGAGGAATTGAAAGCAACTCGCTTGGTTTTGGTCTCGCGGCGCCGTGTTTGGCCCTCGCTCGACCCATAGCTACCGCTATGAGCCTCGCTCCGGCCCGGCGCCCGGCGCCACGATCCCGGCGCGATTCCTCTTCCACTTCCTCTGTTACCGGCCATTAGTCCACGGGGGGCAGAACCTTCATGACTTCGGCGATCGTGGTCACGCCGCGTGCGACCTGCGCGGCGGCCGATGCGCGCAGCGGCTGCATGCCTTCGGAGTAGGCGGTGTCGGTAAGCTTGGCCAGATCCATCGCGGGCTGGATCAACGCGCGAATCGCCGGCGTCACGCGCAGCATCTCGTAGATGCCGGTGCGGCCCAGGAATCCGGTCTTGCGGCATTCGAGGCATCCTTTCGGCGCATAGCTGGTTGCGGGTGGCGCGGTCGGCCGATGGTGAGTCAGCGCGGCCCACGCCTGCACGTCGAGCGGCGCTTCGATCTTGCAGTGTGGACACAGCGTGCGCACCAGACGCTGCGCGACGATGCCGGTCAGCGTCGACTGGATCAGGTAGTTCGGCACGCCGATGTCGAGCAGGCGCGTCAATGCGCTCGGCGCATCGTTGGTATGCAGGGTCGAAAGCACGAGATGGCCCGTCAGCGACGCCTGTACCGCCATTTGCGCGGTTTCCAGATCGCGAATCTCGCCGACCATGATGATGTCCGGATCCTGGCGCAGCAGTGTGCGCACGCCGGCGGCGAAGTCGAGGTCGATCGCCTGATGCACCTGCATCTGATTGAATTCCGGGGACACCATCTCGATCGGGTCTTCGACCGTGCAGACATTGATGTCCGAGGTCGCCAGCACCTTGAGCGTCGAGTACAGCGTCGTCGTCTTGCCCGACCCGGTCGGACCGGTGACGAGCACGATGCCATGCGGGCGGTTGACGAATCCGCGCCAGGTCGTCTCCTCGTCCTTCGAGAAGCCAAGCTGGCGAAACTCGCGAACGACGATGTCGGGATCGAAGATGCGCATCACCATCTTCTCGCCGAACGCGGTCGGCATGCTCGACAGGCGCAGTTCGACTTCGCGCCCGCCGACCGAGCGGGTCTTGATGCGACCGTCCTGCGGGCGGCGCTTTTCGGCCACGTCCATGCGGCCGAGGATCTTGATCCGCGAAGTGACTGCGGTCATCACCGGTGTCGGCAGCTCGAACACCTTGTGCATGACGCCATCGATGCGGAAGCGAATGTTGCTGGTGTCGCGGCGTGGCTCGAGATGGATGTCCGATGCGCGCTGCTCGAACGCATACTGCAGCAGCCAGTCGACGATGTGCACGACATGACGATCGTCGACGCCGACGTCGCCGGTCTTGCCGAGTTCCACGAGCTGCTCGAAGTTGAGGATCGCGCGGCCGTCATGGATGTCGTTCTTGGCATCCTGGGCGCGCTGGATCGAACGCTGCACGCTCCACCATTCGGCCAGGTAGCGGCCCACGTCCAGCGGACTGGCGACGACACGCTGGATGTCGCGGCGCAGGATGTGACCGAGGTCGGCGACCCAGCGCGTGTCGAACGGTTCCGGCGTCGCCAATACGACGTGCATCTCGGTGACCGCGACCGGCAGGATTCGATAGCGCTGCGCGTAGGCATGACTGATGACCTGGGTCACCGCCGCGACGTCGATCTTCATTGGATCGATCTTGAGGTAGGGCAGACCGGCCCGTTCGGCGAGCCACTGGACCAGCACTTCGAGGCTGAGCGGCTTTTCCGGATGGCGGCCGTCGGCGAGCTTCAGGTTAGCCACCAGCACCAGCGGATGCAGTTCGGTGCGTCCGCGCGTGGTACGCACGTCCGCGCGCACGCGCTTGGCGTCGGCTTCGCTTATCACGCCGTCGCCGATCAGCGCGGCGAGCGTTTCATCGAGGTCGAGACGCGTGTGCATGCCGAGCGCGGGCGTCGCAGCGCGCTTCGTGCCTGCCGGAAGCTTGGTCACACTGGCCATGCCGGGAAATCCGCGTGGGACATCGACCGCTATACTAGCGCGCTTTTCGCACGCCACTTTGTGAGCCAGGCACATGCCGGGACCGACCTTCCAGGACGTCATCCAGACCCTCAACCGCTACTGGGCCGAACAGGGCTGCGCGCTGATCCAGCCGCTCGACACCGAGGTTGGCGCGGGCACGTTCCATCCGGCCACGTTCCTGCGCTCGATCGGACCCGAGCCCTGGGCCGCCGCCTACGTGCAGCCTTCGCGGCGGCCAACGGATGGCCGTTATGGCAACAATCCGAACCGCCTGCAGCATTACTACCAGTACCAGGTCGTGATGAAGCCGAATCCGGACGACTTCCAGGACCGCTACATCGGCTCGCTCAAGGCACTCGGGGTCGACCCGCTCGTGCATGACCTGCGTTTCGTCGAGGACAACTGGGAGTCGCCGACGCTCGGTGCCTGGGGCCTCGGCTGGGAGGTCTGGCTGAACGGCATGGAGATCACCCAGTTCACCTATTTCCAGCAGGCCGGCGGCCTCGAGTGCCGGCCGGTCACCGGCGAGATCACCTACGGCCTCGAACGTCTCGCGATGTACCTGCAGAACGTCGACAGCGTGTTCGATCTGGTCTGGACGCACGCGCCGCACGGACCGGTGACATACGGCGACGTGTTCCACCAGAACGAGGTCGAGCAGAGTACCTACAACTTCGAATGCGCGAACGTGGCCAAGCTGTTCGCATGGTTCGATGTCTGCGAAGCCGAGGCGAAGGCCCTCGTCGAGGCCGGCCTGCCGCTGCCAGCCTACGAGCAGGTGATGAAGGCCAGCCATACCTTCAACCTGCTCGACGCGCGCCGCGCGATCAGCGTGACCGAACGCCAGCGCTACATCCTGCGCGTGCGTGCGTTGTCGCGCGGCGTGGCAGAGGCGTACTTCGCGCAGCGTGAGAAGCGCGGGTTTCCGGGCCTCGGCAACAGCCAGGAGGCCGCGTGATGGCGGCCGGCAATGCGCCCTCTCTCTTGATCGAACTCGGTACCGAGGAACTGCCGCCCAAGGCGCTGGATGATCTCGGGGCGGCGTTCACGAACGCGATCTGCGAAGGTCTGGACAAGCGCGGGGTGGCCGCGGATATCGCGGCCGCACGAACATACAACTCGCCGCGTCGGCTCGCGGTGTGGATTCCCGGCGTCGCTTCCGCGCAGCCGGACCAGCAGCACGAGCGTCGCGGTCCCGCCGTGAATGCGGGGCTCGACGCGAACGGCGAGCCGACCCGCGCCCTGCACGGTTTTGCGCAATCGTGCGGCGTCGAGGTCGCGCAGCTCGATCGGCTCGAGACCGACAAGGGGGCCTGGTTCGTGCATCGCGCGACGAAGCCCGGCCAGGCAACCGCCGTGCTGATTCCGACGATCGTCAGTGAGGCGCTGACCGCGCTGCCGATTCCGAAACCGATGCGTTGGGGCGACCACGATTACGCATTCGTGCGCCCCGCGCACTGGCTGGTCATGCTGCATGGTGACCAGGTGATCGAGGGCGAACTGCTCGGATTGAAATCGGGCCGGATGTCGCGCGGGCATCGTTTCCACCATCCGCAGCCCGTGCACATCGTCGACGCCGATTCCTGGCGCGACGCATTGCGTGCGGCCAGGGTTCTCGCGGATCCTGCGGAACGGCGCGCGCGCGTGCGCAGCGAGGTCGACCGCGTCGCCACGGCCAGCGGCGGCGTGCCGCGGCTGTCCGCTGCCCTGCTCGACGAGATCGCGAATCTGACCGAATGGCCGGTTGCGATCGCCTGCGCGTTCGAGCGTGAATTCCTCGCCGTGCCGCGCGAAGTACTGGTGACCACGATGGAGACCAACCAGAAGTTCGTGCCGGTGTTCGACGCGGACGGCCGCCTGACCGAACACTTCGTCGGCGTTGCCAACATCGAGTCGAAGGTCCCCGCCGAGATCCGCAACGGCTACGAGCGCGTGATCCGGCCACGCTTCGCGGATGCGAAGTTCTTCTACGAGGAAGACCTCAAGACAGCGCTGGCCGCGAATCTCGACGGGCTCAAGACCGTCACCTATCAACAGGCGCTCGGCAGCGTCTGGGACAAGAGCATGCGCGTTGCCGAACTTGCACGCGTCATTGCGAACCGGGTCGGCGTCGATGCCGCGCTCGCAACGCGCGCAGCGGCGTTGAGCAAGTGCGATCTGTTGACCCGCATGGTCGGTGAGTTCCCGGAATTGCAGGGGGTGATGGGCCGCTACTACGCGACCGCGAACGGCGAACCCGCCGCAGTCGCGGCCGCGCTCGACGAGTTCTACGCGCCGCGCTTCGCGGGCGACGCGATCGCGCAGGGGCGGGTTGGACAAGTGCTTGCGGTCGCCGAGCGGCTCGACACGCTGGCCGGGATTTTCGCGGTCGGCCTGAAACCCACTGGAAACAAGGATCCGTTCGCGCTGCGGCGCGCGGCGCTGGGCCTCGCGCGTACCCTGATCGAGGGAGGCCTTGCACTCGATCTGGTCGCGCAACTTCGCGAGCACCTTGAACTCGTGCAGGAGCAGATGCGCAAGACCGCGCTTGCGAAGGCCGGCGCGCTGGTTGGGCACGGTGACGATTGGGACTTTCCAACGCGCCTGACACCTGAAATCTACGACTTCGTCCTCGATCGCCTGCGCGGTTATTACATCGACCGCGGCATTCCGGGCGAGGCCTTCGAAGCCGTGCGCGCACTGGCGCCGGCTGACCTCACCGATTTCGATCGCCGACTTGCGGCGGTCGTCGAATTCGCGAGGCTGCCCGAAGCAACGGCGCTTGCGTCCGCGAACAAGCGCATCGGCAACATCCTGCGCCAGGCCGGCAGCGTGACCCACGGCGCGATCGACGAAGGCCTGCTCGAGGAGGGCGCCGAACGCGACCTCGTCGCGGCGCTGCGCGCCGCGCAGGTCGACACCGCGCCGCTGATCGCGGCACGCGACTACGTCGGCCTGCTGCAACGACTGGCGCATCTGCGCGAACCGGTCGACCGTTACTTCGAGGCGGTCATGGTCATGGCCGACGATGCCGCGGTGCGCGCGAATCGCCTGAACCTGCTCGCGGCGCTGCGCACCCTGTTCCTCAAGGTCGCCGACATCTCGCTGTTGCCCGCAGGCTAAGTGCCGCACCGCGGCCGAGCGCGGGCGCGCAGCGCGCGCAACATGCGCCCCGACACACCCCGAGCGGGTCCGCGCCGAGCGTGGCCATCGGACCGGTCCTGCGATTGCGCAGCGGCGTCGCGCGGATTATCGTGGCTGCCTGAGCATCACTGCGGGCCACCCGATTGCAGCCGTGGCGCGTGGCGCAACCCCGGCACTTCCCGAGGCGCGTTCAAGTCACCGGACGTCACCGGCATGCCAGGTGTACGATGTTTTTCGTTCAATCGGAGATCAACGGATATGCGCATTCAATGGATCGCGGCGACGGCCGCACTGGCGTTGCTGGGTGGCTGCAACCTGATGAACCAGGGCGACCAGGGCGCCGAACAGTCGCAGGCCAAGCCCGCGATCGCTCCGGGTACCACGATCACCGGTACGGTCACCCTGCGCGACCAGATCCCGATCGGCGCCGGCGCCAAGCTCGACATCAAGCTGGTCGATATCGCAACCCCGGAATTGCCGGTGGCCGAACGCACAATCGACCTGACCGGCACGCCGCCCTACCAGTTCTCGCTCGACTTTGACCCGGCGAAAATCTCCGCGAGTCGCACCTATGTGATCAACGCGGTGCTGACCGATGGTCCGCGCAGGTTCCTGCCTGCGCTCAATTCACCGGTGCTGACCAACGGATCGGGAACCACGACCGAAGTCATCCTCAATGCGGAACCGACGCCGGCCGAGAAGCTCAAGGAAGAATTCGAGAAGCTGCAGGCTCATATTGGCGGCATGAAGAAGGTCGAAGGCACCTATCTGACCGACAAGGCGTCGGTCGGCTGGGACGCGTTCGCCGAAAAAGGCGTAGTGCGCTTCGTGCGCGTCAATACCGATCTCGACGCGGGCGGTCGCAGCTCGGTCTATTACGCATTCAAGGACGGCAAGCTGATGGCGGTCAAGGAGAAGCGTGGCGCCACGGTCGGCTGGGACGACCGGGGCGAGGTGCTGTGGAACGAGAAAGCCGGTGGCGGCAGTGTCGACGCGGCCGGCATCGCCGCGCTGCGCGAGGACGCGTTGAAGGCGCAGGAACTCGCGCAGGCCAAGTTCGACGCGGGCAAGCGCAAGTAGGACCCGCCCATGCGCGAGGCCGGGCTCGCCCGGCCTCGCCGCGACGTCAGGCAACGCGCTGGCTGCCGCGCCGCAGGTGCACGAGCAGCAGCGAGACCGCCGCAGGCGTGATTCCGGAGATACGACGCGCTTCGCCGATCGTGCGCGGGCGCACCGCGCGCAACTTGTCCAGGACTTCAGCCGACAGCCCGCGCACCTGCGTGAATTCGAATGCGGCCGGGATCGCCGCTTCGTCGTGGCGGCGGTTGCGCTCGATCTCCTCGCGCTGACGATCGAGATAGCCCGCGTACTTGACCGCGACCTCGACCTGCGCGGCGACCTGCGGATCATCGACGCCCGGACCGATGCCTTCGACGCGAACCAGCTCGCGATAGCCGACGTCGGGCCGACGCAGCAGGTCGCGGGCGGTCGTCTCGCGCGTGAGCGCAAATCCGAGGTCGGCCTCGACGGCGCGCCCGAGCGCATTCGCGGGAGTCGCCCACAGCGCATGCAGGCGCCCTGTTTCCCGCTCCACGCCTTCGCGCTTGCGGCACAGCGCCGCATAGCGGTCCGTGTCGACGCAGCCGAGTTCGTGACCCCGTTCGGTCAGGCGCAGATCGGCGTTGTCCTCGCGCAGATGCAGGCGGTACTCCGCGCGCGAGGTGAACATGCGATACGGCTCGGTCGTACCATTGGTCACCAGATCGTCGATGAGCACGCCGATGTAGGCCTCGTCGCGACGCGGCGTCCACGCTTCGCGCTGCTGCGTCGCCCGCGCCGCGTTCAGGCCCGCGATCAGGCCCTGTGCGGCGGCTTCCTCGTAGCCGGTCGTTCCATTGATCTGGCCAGCGAAGTACAGACCGGCCACGTCCTTGGTTTCCAGCGAGGCCCTGAGGCCGCGTGGATCGAAATAGTCGTATTCGATCGCGTAGCCGGGTCGCGTCAGGTGCGCGTTCGCGAGGCCGCGGATCGAACGCACGAGTTCGACCTGCACGTCGAATGGCAGCGAAGTCGAGATCCCGTTCGGATAGATCTCGTTCGTTTCCAGTCCCTCCGGCTCGATGAAGATCTGGTGCGCATTCTTTTCGGCGAAACGCACGACCTTGTCCTCGATCGACGGACAGTAGCGCGGACCGGTGCCCTCGATGACGCCGCCGTACAGCGGCGAGCGATCGAGCGCACCGCGGATGATCTCGTGGGTGCGTTCGCAGGTATGGGTGATCCAGCAACTGACCTGGCGCGGGTGGTCTGCTGCCGAACCGAGGAACGAGAACACCGGTGCCGGATCGTCGCCGCGCTGCTCGCCGAGCAGCGACCAGTCGATCGAGCGGCCGTCGATGCGCGGCGGCGTGCCGGTCTTCAGGCGCCCGACCGCGAACGGCAGTTCGCGCAGGCTCTCGGCGAGCTTCAGGGCCGGCGCGTCGCCGGCGCGTCCCCCCTCGTGGCGGCTCATGCCGACATGGATCCTGCCGGCCAGGAAGGTGCCCGCGGTCAGGACCACTGCGCCCGCGTGAAGGCGCAGCCCGGACTGGGTCACTACGCCGCGGACGCGGCCGTCGGTCACGATCAGTGCGTCCACCGCCTGCTGGAACACGACCAGGCCGGCCTGCGATTCGACGCGGCGCCGGATCGCGGCCTTGTACAGCACGCGGTCGGCCTGACAGCGCGTCGCGCGCACCGCCGGTCCCTTGGATGCGTTCAGGGTGCGCCACTGGATGCCGGCGCAGTCCGCGGCCGCGGCCATGGCACCGCCGAGGGCGTCGATCTCCCTGACCAGATGACCCTTGCCGATCCCGCCGATCGCGGGGTTGCAGCTCATCTGGCCGATCGTCTCGATGCTGTGGGTCAACAGCAGCGTGCGCGCGCCGGCGCGCGCACTCGCAAGCGCGGCTTCGGTGCCGGCATGCCCGCCGCCGACCACGATCACATCATGGGTGTACATCAGCACTCACTCCCGCGGCGATCGGCGAGCCGCCACCGTCGGTCACCAGGCTTCTCGCGAGGTGACCCGGCCCTCGGCTCCTGCCTCGGGCGCTCGACGGGCAGCCGGCCAATGCGCATTTGGTCCGTTGTTGCCAATGCACGTCCGCCAACGTCGAACGCGTCACATCGTGCGCCGGATTTCGGAGCGGTGCCAGCGATCGGCCCGCTGCCTGCCCGCATTGCGCGCGCCCGCGCCGCGACTTGTCTGGGCCGGCCGCGATGCGACAAATCGTCATTGCTGGCATGAAACCTGCTGCTCATCGACACACTCCCACCGGCGCCCGGCGTATGCGAGCACGCCGCTGGCCGGAGTTCAGGGGCCGGCCTTGCGTCGGTGGGAGCACCTCCCGACGTGCCGACGTCAACGCATCCCTGTTCGTGCTCGCGGATGCAGATTCGCCCGAGCCGCGTACCCCCACGGCGAACCCTTGCGGACTTCTGTCACCCGCGGCGGATTCCGGCGTCAGATCGAAAACGCACCGTGTGCGCGAGCGCCTCCGCGGCTTGTTCAGACTGGCGCCCGGCGGTCGTAGGAACAGGGGGAATCCAAGAGGACCGTGTGCCGGGCGCCAGAAACCGAAAGCTCGTCATGCCTGCCGCTGGCCTCGGCCAGCCGGGTCGCGCGCCACGGTATCCGCACCCGCGACTGGCAGACTGTGACGATGGTCGCGAAGTCCTGTCCTTCGTCGACTGCGCCGGTCTGGCCGCGTCAGGTTCGGACGAAACATGTCGCGAACGGGCGCGATCATGCGCGACCCCGAGTGCAATGGCAATGCGTCGGCGCGTCGAAAATCATTTGGCACGGTGCTTGCTGACACCATCCAGGGAATCCAGGAGAAGCACCATGAGCAGCACCGCAAGCAGCATGAGCGCCGGCAGCATGATCCTCAACCCGCTCTTCCTGCGTCACGATTTGATGATCGAGCTCGGTCGTCTCGAAATGGCCATCGACAGCGCGCGCACCCAACCGGCTGCGAACGACACGCTGGGTCAGTTGGAGACGCGTTGCGCGAAGATCAACGAGGCGCTGAGCAAGTTGCCCGCGTAGAACATCCGATGGGAACAGGGGAAACGGGGCCGCGCATGCGCGGCCCCGTTTTTTTGCGCGGCGCCGCAGCCGGCTTCGTGTCCACCCCTCGACCCGGGCGCAGCGGCGCGCGCGTCGTCGCGCCGCGAGCTGGCACCCTTCGTGCGGCCGCGGGTTTCGCGTCGCCTCAGGCGGCGAGGCTGCGCGTCACGATGTCGGTCAGATCCGGCGACAGGTGATTGCGTGCGGCGATGCGTTGCAGCTCGCCATGCATGAGCGACCGCCGCATCGGCTCGTAGCGTCGCCAGGAGGCGAATGCGGTCGCGACCCGCGCCGCGACCTGGGGTGTCAGCGCATCGACTTTCAGGATCGCGTCCGCGACGAGCCGGTAGCCGGCGCCGTCGTCGCGATGAAACGCACGCGGGTTGCGCAATGCAAACGCGCCGAGCAGCGCGTAGATGTTGTTCGGATTGGTCCAGCGAAATGCCGGGTGCGCACACAGCGATTCGACGCGCTCGACGGTCGCCGGATCGGGTACTGTCGCCTGCACGGCGAACCACTTGTCGAGCAGCAGCGCGTCTGCGGCGTGAGCCGACGCGAAATCGTCGAGCAACGCGGCCGCGTCCGCCGCTTGCAGATTGACCAGCACCGCCAGTGCCGCGAGGCGATCAGTCAGCGTGCGCGCCTCGCGATAGTGGTCGCGCGCCAGATCGAGATGGCGCGATTGCGTTCGGCACAGCGCTGCAAGACAGACGTTGCGCAGGCGCCGGCGCGCGCGCGTTGCCGGATCGATCACCGCAGCTGCTGCATCCGCCGTCTCCAGATAGGTTGCGAGCAGCGGCTGCGCAAGCGTGGTCGAGAGCGCATCCTCGACGCGTGCCCGCGCGACATGCACGGCCTCGGGATCGATGTCGACGCGGCCGTCGACCAGCGAGTTCGCGTCGGCGACGGTCAGCATTTCCGCGACCAGCGCAGGGTCGATCGCGGGCGCCGCGAGGACGCCGCGCAGGCAATCCGTCCAGATCGCTTCGGTGCCCGCTTCGACTGCGCCATCCAGCCTTTCCGCAAACACGCGCCGCGCGAGCGCGTCGGCCGCGAGCCAGCGGTTGAAGCCGTCGCTGTCGTGAGCGGCGCGCAACGCGAGGGTGGCCGCGTCCGCTGCCTGCACGAGGCGCACCGGCGCCGAAAAGCCGCGCAGCACCGAAGCCACCGGCGGCGCGTCGATGTTCGTGAAACGGAATGTCGCCGCATCGGACTGCAGGAGCAGGACGCGTTCACGCGCCGGCGGGGTCGCTTCCCCATCCAGTTGCAGGGGCAACGGCTGGCCACTGCGATCGAACAGCGCGACCGAGATCGGAATCGGCAGCGCGTGCTTGCGTGGCTGACCCGGGGTCGGCGGCGTGCGCTGGCGAAACGTCAGTTCGTGGCAGCGCGAGCGTGCGTCATGGCGTTCCTCGACGTGCAGTTCCGGCGTGCCGGCCTGCTCGTACCAGGCCAGCCAGGACGAGAGGTCGCGCGCATTCGCGTCACCGAGTGCGGCAACGAAATCCTCGACCGTGGCCGCGCTGCCATCATGACGTTCGAAATACAGGTCGAGTCCGCGCCGGAATCCCTCGCGGCCGAGCACGACGCCGAGCATGCGCGTGATCTCGGCGCCTTTCTCGTACACGGTTGCGGTGTAGAAATTGTTGATCTCGCTGTACCGATCCGGACGCGATGCATGCGCGAGCGGCCCCGCATCTTCGGCAAACTGGGTGCGCCAGAGCGCGCGCACGTCTTCGATGCGTCGCAACGTGCGCGAAGCGAGATCGGACTCGAACTCCTGCTCGCGATAGACCGTAAGGCCTTCCTTGAGACACAACTGGAACCAGTCGCGGCAGGTCACCCGATTGCCGCTCCAGTTGTGGAAATACTCGTGGCCGACCACGGCCAGAACGTGGCGGTAGTCGTCGTCTGTCGCGTGCAGCGGATCGGCGAGAAGATACTTGGCGTTGAAGATATTGAGACCCTTGTTCTCCATCGCGCCCATCGCGAAGTCATGCGTCGCGACGATGTGGAAAACATCCAGGTCGTAGCAGCGGCCGAAGCGCTCCTCGTCCCAGCGCATCGCCATCTTCAGGCATTGCATCGCCCAGTCGCAGCGTCCGATCGCGTCCGGCTCGGCATGGACGAACAGGCGTACGCGCCGGCCCTGCGCGGTCACGAACGCGTCCTCGATGTGCTCGAGCCGGCCCGCCACGAGCGCAAACAGATAGCTCGGTTTCGGGTGAGGATCGACGAAGCGCGCCCAATGGCGTCCGTCGGCGAGATCGCCGGCGCCATCCGCATTGCCGTTCGCGAGCAGCAGCGGGTAGCGCGCCTTGTCCGCGCGCAGGGTCACTGCGTAGCGCGCGAGCACGTCGGGGCGGTCGAGGAACGGCGTGATGCGGCGGAAACCCTCGGCCTCGCATTGGGTCAGCAGAAATCCCGCGTCGGCGCCGCCGCTTCGGTAGAGTCCCTGCAGCGAACGGTTGCGATCGGGATGGATGCGTACGCGCGTCTCGACGGTCGCGCGCCCCTGCAGACCGCCGATGACCAGCCGGCGCGCGTCGATTTGCCACGTATCCGCGCCGACTTCGCGGCCGTCCACGCGCACTTCGATGAGCTCCAGATCCTCGGCATCCAGTTCGAGATCGACCGACGATTCTCCCGCGTCCTGCACGAGCGACAGGCGCGAGGTCACGACCGTGACCACGGGATCGAGGTCGAACTCGAGCTCGACATCGGTAATGCGCCAGACCGGCGCGCGATAGTCGCGCAGATGAAGAACGGGCTTCGCGCCGGAGCTTGCGATCATCGGATGGCGGTAGGCAGCATCAGGGCGGCGCAGGCTAGCATGCACGAAGCAGGGGCGTGTATCGTGCAGCGCCCGACCTTGCGCAGGCTCACGGATCCCGCATGGCGACCAGCGTTCTACCCGACTTCGCGGCGATCGAAGCCGCGGCGCAGCGCATCGCGCCGCACGCACGGCGCACGCCGGTGCTGCGGTCGCGCTCGCTCGACGTGCTCGCTGGTGCCGAACTTTTCTTCAAGTGCGAAAACCTGCAGCGTGTCGGCGCATTCAAGTTCCGCGGCGCCTGCAACGCGGTCTGGTCGCTCAGCGACGCGCAGGCCGCGAATGGCGTGGTCACCCATTCGTCCGGCAATCACGGCGCGGCGCTCGCGCTGGCCGCGCGGACGCGCGCGATTCCCGCGCACGTGGTCGTGCCCGAAGGCGCGGTCAAGGCCAAGCTCGCCGCGATCCAGGCGTACGGCGCAATCCTGCATCGCTGCGCGCCGACGCTGGCCGCGCGGGAAGCGATGGCAGAGCAGGTCCGGGACCGCACCGGCGCGACGCTCGTGCACCCGTTCACCGATCCACACGTGATCGCCGGGCAAGGCACGGCGGCACTGGAACTGCTGCACGAGATCGGGTCGTTGGACGCGCTGGTTGCGCCGATTGGCGGCGGCGGGCTGATCGGCGGCAGCGCGATCGTCGCGCGCGCCCTCGATCCGCGTCTGCGCGTGTACGCAGCGGAACCCGACGGCGCTGCGGACGCGTTCGTATCGTTGCAGCGCGGCGAACGCGTGACCGATATCGTGCCGGACACGATCTGCGACGGCCTGCGCGCCACGATTGGCGCGGTCAACTTCAGATTGCTGCGCGAGAACTCGGTCAACGTGCTGGCGGTTGCCGACCGCGAGACAATCGCGGCGATGCGCCTGATCCTCGAGCGCATGAAACTCGTCGTCGAACCGTCGGCCGCAATCGCGCTGGCCGTGGTGCTCACGCATCGGGCGGAATTCGCTCGCAAGCGCGTCGGCTTGATCCTGTCGGGCGGCAACATCGATCTCGACGCGCTGCCCTGGCTCGCCTGATCGCAGGCGCGGCTTGCGCGGTGTTCGAAGCATCCGAGCGATCGATCATCCACGCGACCGGCGCGACGTTCCGGCTGGCGCCGCAACGTCGCGATCCGCCTCGATGCGGCGCGGTGCGCCGCGCAGGTTCACGATCGCGAGGGCGGCGCAAATCAGGGCGATGCCGGCGCCCTCTACCGCAGACGGGCGCTCGCCGAGCGCGACCCAGGCGAAACCGACGCTCGCGACCGGAATCACCAGGCTCGACAGGCCGGCGACATGGGCTGGCAGGCGTGCGACCACGTACGACCACATCAGCCATGCGAGTCCCGAGGCCAGCACCGCGTTGTAGGCCAGGGCCGCGAACAGGTACGGCGCCCACTCAATCGGCCGTTCCGGTACGCACGCGGAAATTGCGACCACGCCGAGCGTGCCGATCAGCATCTGCCAGGCGGTCAACGACAATGGACTCACGCCGCCACGCTGGAACACGCGCTTGGAGAGCACGACGCCGATCGCCCAGGCCAGCCCGCCGCCGATCGCGAGCAGCGCGCTCGAGGCGCCGCCGAGTCCTTGCCAGGGTTCGAGCACGAGCACGAGTCCGAGCGCGGCGCCGAGCAGGCCGAACCAGAGCCGGCGGTCGGGCCGTTCGGCGAACAGCACCCATCCGAGCAGGACGACCCAGAACGGCATCGTGTACGCGAGCAACGCGGTCTTGCCCGCGCCGCCGGCGACCAGGGCCGACTGCACGAGCAACTGGAAGCCCGCGGTCTGGGCCAGTCCGATCAGCGCGGTCGGCAGCAGCGGCGGCGGCCGCAGCGCTTCGCGGCGAACCAGCAGCGCGAGGAACAGCACGGCGCTGCCGAACACATAGCGCAACGCGGAGAATTCGAACGGACCCGCATAGCGCAGCGCCTGCTTCATCACGACCCAGTTGTAGCTCCAGATCAGGGTCAGCAGGGCGAGCGCGATCAGCGGCGTGCGGCGGGACTGGCTGGTCGGGGTCACGGCAGACGTCGGACGCGCGGCGTCGGCGTCGGGTCGCCTATGATACCCAGCCCGACCGGGTCGCCGCATGCACGAAACCCCGACCGCCAACAGCTGCGAATACGACGTGGACTCCTCCGGACACGATGGCCGCAGGCGCTGCGCCTGGGCCGAGGGCAGCCGGATCGAACGGATCTATCACGACCGCGAATGGGGCGTGCCCGTGCATGAGGATCGTGTGCTGTTCGAGTTTCTCTGCCTCGAGGGTGCACAGGCCGGGCTAAGCTGGCGCATCGTGCTGGCCAGGCGCGACCACTACCGGCGCGCGTTCGCGGACTTCGACATCGACGCCTGTGCGCGGCTGTCCGACGCGCGCATCGAACGCCTGCTCACGGACCCGGGTCTGATCCGCAATCGCCTGAAGATCGGTTCGGTGCGCGACAATGCGCGCGCCGCGCTTGCCGCGAGCGCCGAGTTCGGGAGTCTCGATTTGTTCCTGTGGTCGTTCGTGAATGGGCGGCCCGTGCAGAACGGCTGGCGGCGCCGCGGCGACGTGCCGGCCACCACGCGGGCGTCCGAGCACATGAGCAAGACCCTGCGCAAGCGTGGTTTCCGTTTCGTCGGTCCGACCATCTGCTATGCGTTCATGCAGGCGACCGGCATGGTCAACGATCACGTCGTGGATTGTTTCCGCCATCGCGAATGCGCGGTCGCCTGAGATGTTCGTCACCGAGCCTGCCGCGTTTCTTGCCGCGTTCGCATCCGGTCGCTATCCGGTACATGCCGCGGGCACCGCGCGCGGCGCGCTCCTCGTGAGTCCGGACGGCGATGCGCTCGCGGCCGAGTCGGCGAGCGACAACTGCTACATGGATGCAGCGGGGCGACTGGACGGCGCGCGCGCACGGCTGCAGCATGCGGTGCTCGCGCGCGAACTCGGCGCGGACCTTCCGGTGGTCACCTTTGCCGGCGCTCCGGACTGTCCGGACGGCGTGTTCCCGAACAACGTGTTCGCGACCGCGCGTGGCCGCCTGATCATCGGCAGCATGCGCCATGCGGTGCGCCGGCGCGAGGCCGATCGCGCGGACATCCGCGGTTTCTTCCGCGATCTGCTCGGCTACCGCTGCATCGATCTTTCGCAACGCGCCTGCGTCGCCGAACTTACCGGCGCGCTGGTCATCGATCGCGCGCGCGCGATCGGCTACTGCGGCTTGTCCGAGCGCTGCGACCTGGCCGGCGCGCGCGCGATGCACGCAGCGTTCGGATTGCGGCTCACCTTTGCGTTCGAGCTCGCGCCGCGCGAATACCACACCAATGTCGTGCTCGCGCTGCTCTGCGGGCGGGCCGCGATCCTCGCTCCGGACGGGTTCGCCGATCCGGCGGTGGCGGCGGCGATCGTGCGCGCCTATCGCGGTTGCGCGGTGACCCTCGATCCGGCCCAGAAACGCGCGTTCGCGGGCAATGCGATCGCGCTGGCCGCGACACGTGTATGGATGAGCGCGGCCGGCGCAGCCGCGTTGGCCCCGGCCCAGCTGGGTGCGCTCGAGCGTGCCGGGTTCGCGCTCGGCGCCGTCGATCTTGGCGAAATCGAGAAAGCCGGGGGCAGCCTGCGTTGCTGCGTCGCCGAGATCTTCTGAGCGTGGGCGCCCGCGCTCGACCATGCCCGGCCGCTGGGATGCGGAACCGTGATTCGCCGCATCAGGGCGTGCGCGCGAGGAATTCAGCCGCAATTCAATCCCGGCTGCCGAGACTGCATTCAGGCGCCGGTGCACTTTTGCACCGGATGCGCGGATCGAGATGCGAACAATGCGGCTGCGGTGGATCGTGAAATGGGCGGGGGCGATCGCGCTGGCAGCGTTCGTCGTGGCAGGCGTCGAAGCACGCGAGATCAGCGTGAAGGAGGCTGTGGCGCAGGCGCAGCAGGAAACCGACGGCGGCAAGGTGCTGTCGGTACAGACCCTGACCGTGGGCAAGCGCAAGGTGTTTCGCATCAAGATCCTGACCCACGATGGCCAGGTGCGTATCGTGCAGGTCGCGGCGGAACAATAGAGGCAACGGCAAGGTCGGCGGACCCCGGCGATCACCCAAGGAGAAAGCGATGCGCGTACTGCTGGTGGAAGACGAAGCCCCGTTGCGGGAGACCCTCGCCGCGCGCCTCAAGCGCGACGGTTTTGCGGTCGATGCGGCCGGCGACGGCGAGGAAGGCGCCTATCTCGGACGCGAGGTACCGTTCGATGTCGCGATCATCGACCTCGGCCTGCCCAAACTGTCCGGCATGGATCTGGTCAAGCAGTTGCGCGAGGCCGGTCAGCGCTATCCGATCCTGATCCTGACCGCGCGCTCGAGCTGGCAGGACAAGGTGCAGGGACTCAAGAACGGTGCCGATGACTATCTGGTCAAGCCGTTTCACGTCGAGGAATTGCTCGCGCGCCTCAATGCACTGGTGCGTCGCGCGAGCGGATGGTCTCGGCCGACCCTCGAATGCGGTCCGGTCGTGCTCGACACCACCGCGCAGACGGTCGCCGTCAACGGCACCACGGTCGACCTGACCAGCTACGAATACAAGGTGCTCGAATACCTGATGCTGCATGCGGGCGAGCTGGTCTCGAAGGCGGATCTCACCGAGCACATCTACCAGCAGGACTTCGATCGCGACTCGAATGTGCTCGAGGTATTCATCGGTCGCCTGCGACGCAAGCTCGACCCCGACAACGCGATCAAGCCGATCGAGACCGTGCGCGGCCGCGGCTACCGGTTCGCGCTGGAACGCACCGAAGCCCCCGTCGAGGAAGACCAGGCCGACAGCGGCTGAGTCGCGCACGGTGGCGCGACCGCTCTCCCTGCAGGCGCGTTCACTGGCTGCCGCGAGCCTCGTGCTCGCGGCGTTTCTCGGTTTGACCTTCCTGGCCCTGGATCGGGCGTTCTACGACGCCGCGCAGAGCGCGTTGCGCGAACGCCTGCAGGGTTATCTGTACGCCTACCTGGCCGCGTCGGACGCGACCCGGGCCGGATCGTTGATTCCGCCCGAAGTGGGTCCGGATCCGCGCTTCGACCAGCCTTCGCCGAGCGGACTCTACGCGGGCATCGTCGGCGCGAAGATCATCGGTGCGAGCGAGCAGACCTGGCGCTCCCCGTCGGCGGTGGGTCGCGACTTGCCGTTTTCCGCGGAGCTGCCACGTGGCCCGTCGCGATTCGAGGGACCGATCGCCACGCCGATCGGTGTCCTGTTCGTTCTTGCCCAGGGCATCGACTGGAACACCGGTGCGAAGACGCCGCTGCACCTGACGTTCTATGTGGCCGAGGACAGCCGTGCGCTGCGCGCGCAGGTCGAGGTCTACCGGCATACGCTCGCGACCTGGCTCGGTGCGCTCGGTGTGGTGCTGGTCCTGCTGCTGCTGGTCGTGCTGCGCTGGAGCCTTGCGCCGCTGCGCAAGGTCGCGGCCGATCTGGCTCGCGTCGAACGCGGGTCGCAGCAACGGCTCGAACGCAACTATCCGGTCGAGCTGTCGGGGCTGACCGCGAGTCTCAACAACTTCATCGATGCCGAACGCGATCGCGTCAAGCGCTACCGCAATACGCTGGCCGATCTCGCGCACAGCCTGAAGACGCCGCTTGCGGTCATGCGCAGCCAGCTCGAGACCGGCGACGACGGCAAGGAACTGCGCTGGACCGTACTCGAACAGGCCGGGCGCATGGAGGAGATCGTCGCCTATCAGTTGTCGCGCGCGGCGACATCCGGACATCAGACGTTCGCGGCGCCGCTGCCTATCGAGCCGTACGCCGAGGAAATCGTGCGCAGTCTGGAGAAGGTCTATGCGTCCAAGGCGATCCTCTGCGAATTCGAGATCGATCCGCGCTCACGCTTCCATGGAGACCAGGGCGATCTGATGGAACTGCTCGGCAACCTGCTCGAAAACGCGTTCAAGTGGGCCGTGCATCGCGCCCAGTTCAGCGCGCAGCCGCGACCCGCGGTCGGCGCGCGCGCGGGTCTGGACCTGATCATCGAAGACGACGGCCCCGGCATTCCCGAGGACCGCGTCGAGCACCTGCTGCAACGCGGCGTGCGGGGCGACGAACGCGTGCAGGGCCACGGCATCGGTCTTGCGATCGTGCAGGACATCATCAAGGCCTACCGCGGCGAGCTGAGCGTGGAGCGCTCGAAGTCGCTGGGTGGCGCGTGCTTCGTGGTGCGGCTCGGTCTGCGCTGACCGTTGACGCGGCCGTTTGTGCTTCGATGGGCCGGGCGGTGCGAGAAGTTGCACACTTGTAGAACGATCAGATGTCGCGAGCACCGATCCGGCTGTTCCTGATCCCATCAGCAGGACGTGACACGTGGGCGGCGCAAACCAGGGCCGGTGCCTTCACGCTCGACCACGATTTCGCCTATCGCGGTTGCCTGAGACCGATGCGCGTTGCGATCCGCCCGGCATGCGCGCGCGCGCCACGCACGAGCTTCGTCCAGTACGGTAGCTCGCGCAAGCGATTTCGATGACGAACCAGATAACCGGGATTGCCGGCCAGGAAAATTGCTTCGTCACTTTTGCGCAGCGACAACTCGAATTGTTCCCGGGTCATGCCCGAATCCAGGGCTCGCCGAAAGTGCTCCAGTCCGCGGGGATCGACCGGCCGGTCGAGTACCCGGAAATACGTGTTGTGAACGATTTCGGGGACAGATTCGAGCCGATCCGTCTTGCGCGCGCAAATATCGAACAGCCAGCCATCCAGCAGATTCGCACGGCACACCAGCAGGCCTGCACGTCTCAGATAGCCATCGAGCAGTACCGGCGTGAAGCCGGTCAGATGATAATCGCCTGTGTATGCCTGGGTGCCGTACATCAGGTGCACGATCTCCTGCGCCTTCGCGAATTCGCGCCTGGCAGGTGCACTCAACATCTCGAACAGGTCGAACAGACTCGGTACGCGGATGGTCAGGACGCCATTGGGTTTGAGCAGGCGCGCCCATTCGTCGAGAGCGGGCTGGGTACGCGCGCGCTCCAGGTGCTCGAGTACATCCTGAGCGAGAACCTCCTCGAAATAGCCGGAGGGAAGCATCGGCAAGTGAGTCACGTCGGCGACGAGATCCGGCGAGTGCTTGGGTTGCAGGTCGACGTTCAGATAATCCTTCCGAATGTCATAGCCACAACCCAGATTGAGGCGTGTCGGCAGGGGTTCGGGCAAGCGGGGAGAGGGATCGTTCATGGATCAACGGTCTCCGTGCCTCGCGATCCTCTGCGCAGTGCCGCCGCAAGCGGAGCAAGAGCGCGCTCCCAGGTGACTTCTGCGCGAACGCGGTCGTAGTCCGCGGGCAGCGGTGCTTCCGGTCGATCGAGCTGCTCGCGCACCGCGCGACGGAACGCATCGGGCGTCTGCGCAACGGTGATCGTCGGCCAGCGGTCTGCCGCGCCGTAACCGCGCAGCGCATGCGGCGTCGCGACAGCGGGCCGTCCACTGTAGATCGCCTCGGCGGTCTTGAGGTTCGAGCCGCCGCCGGTCGTGATCGGCAGCAGGATCGCGGTCGCGCCACCGAGCAGCGCGACGAGATCGTCGCGGTCCACTTCGCCGGACACGACAAGGCGCGGCTCGTTGATGCCGGGCCATGCGGCGTAGATCGGGTGCGCACGCAGCAGATGCCCGACGCCGCCGGCGGCCACGATCCGTTCGTCCGGGCGCAGGAACGCGAGCGACGGGGCGAGCATCTCCCAAAAGCCGTCCGCGTTAGGCGGGTGTGCGCTGCCGACGAACAGTGCGTAGCGATCCAGGCCCAGGCGTCGCCTGATCGCAGCGATGCGTTCCGCGTCGGTCGTAAACGGCGCGATCGCGTTGGGTGCGATAACGTACTGACGTGCCGACGTTGCGCCGTCCCCGGCCATCGCGCGCAGCTCGGCGAGTTCTTCGTCGGTGCAGCCGACGATGACATCGGCCGCACGCACCACCGCGTGTTCGAGCGCGCGCACGCTGGCGACCTCGCGCTCGTACGCGCGTACGTCGCGGGTGTCGGCTGGACGCTCATCGCGCTTGAGTTTCCATTCGATGTTCTGTGAGGAATAGACCAGGCGCGGGCGGCCTGGCCCGTCGGGAGTGCTTTCCTCGAACCAGCGCAGCAGGGCCGGGTACAGCCATGGCTGCTCGAGCTGGATCACGTCCGGCCGGATCCGCTCGAGCAGTGCGCGAAAACGCGTCCACACCGATGCATCGCTGCTCAGGCAGCGTCCGCGCTGCAGATCGGTGAGACGCGGATAGTCGGGATCGAAAAACGGACTCGCGGCAGGCAGCACGATGTCGTTGCGCTCGAGGTCGGCCGCAGGGTAGTCGGAGCCATGAGTGACCGCGATCGTTTCCACGTCCAGGTCCATGCTGCGATAGAGATCGCGGATTGCCGCGCAGCGCAGCTGTCCGCCATGGCGCGGGGACTTCAGCGGGTACGTGGTCAGCTGCAGGATCCGCGTCATGCGCCTGCCCTCGCCGCCGCGAGCAGATCGACCGCGAAATCGTGCCAGTGACGCGGTACGTATGTGGCACGGATGCGCGCCTCGGCCGCCGCGCGCGCATCCGCATCGTCGAGGTAATGCGTGATCGCCTCGAACCAGCGCGGCCAGTCGAGCGGATGGATCGCCGGGCACAGCTCCTGCGTGGCCTCGCGCAACGCGGGCGCGTCGGAGGTGATCGCGAGCTTGCCGTAGGCAAGACTCTCCGTGGCCGCGAGACCCCAGCCCTCGTAGAACGAAGGGAACACCGTGAACGCACAGCCGCGATACAGATGCGCGAGCAACGCATCGGAAACCTCGTGCAACAGCACGATCCGGCCCGCGGCCCAGACCTCGCTCGCCTGGATCTCGGCCCAGAGGTCGTTGACGCCCCAGCCGAACATGCCGACGAATACGATCGCCGGGCAGTCCGCGCCGCGCTGCCGATACAGCTCTTTCCAGATCTGCAGCAGCAGGCGATGGTTCTTGCGCGTCTCGAACGTGCTCACGTAGAGCACATAGTCGCCGCGCAGGCGGTCGAGCGCGGCCCGCTCGTCGGCCGCGAGCGCCTCGATCACGGCGTGCTCGTGTGTTTCCGGCGTGGCCAGATGCACGGTGCGGATCGGCGGCACATGCAGCATGCCGACCCGGTCATAGAACGCGCCCAGGTCCGCGCGCGTCGTATCGGAGATCGCGAACACGACGTCCGCGGTATGAGCGATCGTCGTGAAGTGTTCCGCGAACGGCTGTTTCGCGCTGCCCGCATATTCGGGGTAGTCGATCGGAATCGTGTCGTAACAGGCCTCGATCACGCGCACGCCGGTGCGCTGCTTGAGCCGGTAGGCATGGATCGCGCCGTGATGCCATTGCAACCCGATCGAGAAGAACAGGTCGGTCGGCCGCGGCGCAATCGCCGCCCCGGCGGGGCCGTCCGCGCGCGCGCGCGTGCCAGTGGTACTCCGGGCCTGCCTGGCAGCACGATTGCGCACGAACGCACGATGGTGATCGACCAGCACACGTCCGATATCGCGCAGCAGCGGGTAGGCCGCGGCCGGGACCCATTTCGGGCCGCGTGCGGCGGCCCAGTCGAAGAAGCGCTGGATCCTCCCCGCCACGGGCGCGGTCGGCGTCACCTGCACGTTCGGCGCTGCGGTCGATTCGGCGCGGCACCAGTCGTCGTCGAGAATCGCGCGCACACGCTGCGGTGCGACGACGCGATAATCGCCGGCCGGATCGATCTCGCAGAACACCGTGCCCGGTTCGTCGTCCAGACAGTGGTGCGCGAACGCTCGCTCCACGCGCACGATTCCGACCGGTGGCCGGCGCCAGCGGATGCTCGTGGTCAGGTCGATATGAATCCGGGACATGTCAGTTCGACGCCGCTGCGCCGATTGCGCGCCCGACGAGAGCGATCAGGGATTCGCGAATGACGTGCTCCTGATAGTCGGCGAGCACGTACGCGCGTCCGGCCTCGCCGATGCGCGCGCGCTCGTTCGGGTCCAGCGTGCACAGACGCTCCATCTTCGCGACCATGTCGTCGGCCGAGTGATAGTGAAATCCGCCGCCGGACAGATCGACATGGTTGCGCATGACTTCGCAACCCGCATTGACCAGTACCGGCGTGCGCTGCGCCATGGCCTCGAGTGTGACGATGCTGAAACTCTCATATACCGACGGCAGCACGAAGCCGACCGCACCGGCCATCAACGCGAGCTTGCGCTGCTCGTCGACGAAACCGAGATATTCGATATCCGCTGAGCGCGGCAGCTCCATGTTGTCGATTCCGGTCAGCACCAGCGATACGCGGCCCCGGCTCGGCAGGCGCGCGAATGCGCGCAGCAACTCGTCGCAGCCCTTGCTCGGTTCGATCCGGCCGCAGTAGAGCAGGAAGGGACGCTTGCGTACTTCGGCACGGATCGACTCGGTATGTTCGACCGCCATGCCCAACACGTCGCCGCCGTCGAATCCCCAGATTCGCGCCGCGGCGCGCTGCTCGGCTGCGGTCAGCCAGATGCGCCGGGTGTATGGCGCGTAGCGCTGTGTGTAGGCCGGCAGGTAGGCCGGCGGTTCATCGTGCAAGGTGGGTACCAGGATCACCTTGGCGGGCGCAACCTGCCGGATGCCGAAGTAGGTCGTCGGATACAGGTAGGTGCAGAACACGAACGCGGCGTAGTCGTCCTGGCGTTCCCTGATCCAGTCGATCAGGCCCGGGCAATACGGTCCCTGAAACCGGATGTACTCGTCCTGCTGCGCCTCGCGCCAGAGCGCCGGTCCGGACCCTGCGGCTTGCGGCCGATACGGCTGCCAGTCGCACATCATCCGCTGGTGCAGTTCGTACCAGTAAGCGCCGCGCTCGAACGCAACCGGAAAACGACGCACGCGGATGCCCTCGCGCATCCGTGTGCCGGGTTCGAGCGCATTCGACCAGCTCACGTAGTCGACCGCGGTCGAAGTCAGTATTTCGACCTCGAAATGGCTTGACAACAACCGTGCGTATTGCCATCCGAGCGCCTCCGAGCCGCCGACGACCGACTCATCGCAACGCTGCACGACGACCGCGACGCGCTTCATCGCGGTTGCTCCGCATGTCGCTGCTGCTGGCGTCGCAATTCGCTGCGGTCGAGGCACAAGAACCCCTCTTCGCGGACGCGCGCGCGTAGCCACGGATCGGTGCGCAGGCGCAACACGGACGCGGCGACAAGTTCCGGTGCCGGGTCGTCCCAGAGCAGCGCGGCCTCTCCGAGAATTTCCAGATTGGACGCGCGGCGCGATCCGACGACCGGCGTTCCGAGCGCGATCGCGGCACGTACCCAGGCCGCTTCGGCGGACAGGTCGATCAGCGCGTCGGCGCTCAGCAGGGCAGCCTTGAGTGTTGCGGGATCGCTTGCGTCGACGCGCGCGACCTGCGCTGCGAGATGCATGTCGCGGGTCAGTTCGTCGAGCGCGGATGTGGATTCCACATGATCCGCGCGGCCTAGAAGAATAAGCCGCGCGGCCCCGTCGCACCGGTCCAGATACACCGCGAATGCGTCGAGCAGAATCCCCGCGGCGGCTGCGACGAGTCCGTCCGCGGCCAACCAGATCGTCGCAGGGGATTGCCATTGCTGCAGCAGCAGGCTGTCGGCCGGCAGGGTGGCCAGGTCGCCGACGTCGCCGCACCGCGCCACCGCGTTGCCGAGCGTGCTCACGTGGGATTCTTTCGCGCGAGCAGCGCCGGAGTGCCATCGGCGCCATCCACGCGCTCGATGCTCGCGAAGCCGAACGCGCCGAGCGCGGTTACGAGCAGATCGACGTCCAGTGCACCATCCGGCTCGCCTGCGAGCGTGTGCGCGAGCGCGACCGGCTCGCGCGCGAACGCGAGCAGCAACAGGCCGCCCGGACGCACGACACGCGCGGCTTCGTCGAGCAGTTCGTCTAGCGGAAACCCTCGCGCCACGACGGGCAATGCAAGGGTCGCGAGCGCATCCGCGCTGTCCGCGGCAAGATCCGCGATCACGTCGTTCGGGCGATTCGGCCCGCTGCCGGTCGCAAACGCATCGAACACGTCGTCCGCCCCCGCCTCGATCACCTCGAGCCCGTGTGTGGCCAGTTGCGCGAGCCAATCGCGCGCGCCGACCAGCGCGATCACGCGCGCACCCAACGGAAGACTCGCAGCGAGCCGGTCGGCCCACGCGTTATTGCGTGCAATGCGCGGGGCGTCCGCCTTCGCGAACGCGTCGACGACGCGCCGGACGCGCAGCCCGCGCGCCGAACGCTGCGCCGCCGCGGTGCGTTCGATCGCCTCGAATGCATGGTCCACTGCGTCGGTCCAGCGATTGATCGAGTACACCTGCCGACGCAGGAGTTCCAGTTCGTCAAGTCGCGCTGCGTGGGTGTGCGTCGCCCCTTCGAGCGCCTCGACGCGGCCGCGCATCGTCGCCTCGATGTCGACGAGCGCTTGCGTCAGCGTGCCGCGTGCGACCGCGAGTTCATGCGTGAGCGTGTCGCGTGCGACCGCGAGTTCATGCGCGAATGCGTGCAGGTCGTCGACGCGCTGCTCGAGGCGCGCCGCGATCGCGCGCTGCGCCGCGGCCGCGGCTTCGTCGCCGGCCGCCACCTGCGCATCGCTCGCGCGCTGGTGGCGCGCGAGCATCGGCAGCGCGGCCAGCGAAACGCACCAGTCGAGCAGGTAGCCGAGTACGGGGATGCGTCGCGCCTTGGCCATCGCATAACGTGATGCGAGGCCGCCTACGCGCACGCCGACGCGCCGGCCTTCCGCCGACCAGCGCAGGTCGCCGAGGATTCCGGCCTTGGTGCCGCCGGCGGCGAGCTGGGCGATCCGCGCGTCGCCCTCGTGCGCTTGCGGTGCGCGCTTGAGCAGGGCGCGGAACGCGTGTTCGACGAACGCACGGTAGTGCAAGTCGGTGAGCTCGCCGATCCGGTAGCGCAGCCGCGCGCGATCGATCGCGTCGGCCGCCGGCAGCGCGGTAGGCGGCACGCGCGCGAGCAGCGGCCGTTCGTGCAGCAGCGCCGCCTGCGCGCGTATCTCTCGCCTGACGCGCTCGAGCTGTTCGTCGTTCGACTCGGAACTCACGGGGACCCGCGCTTTCGGGAGGGGCCGACGGACATCGGGTCGACCTCGGTTGGATTCTGGCCGGCGCGCTCGGCCGCGCCGAGCGGGATGATGCCATAGGCACGCGCGGTGCCGATATCGACGAGCGCGTAGTCCGGACCGTGACGGCCGTCGAGGCGCGCGGCCGACTTGCGCCAGCGCGCGCGGCCCGCAGCGCGCGCGGCCGCGAAATTCGCGGCCGCCGAGCCCCGCGCGCCGAGCAGGGTGGTTTCGAGATAGACCGTGTCGGCATCGCCGCGGCCGCTGCGGAAGCCGACGAACGCGTGCCCCGGCACCAGCGCGATGAACGCGTGCAGGCCGATCCGCTCGAGCACCGAGGCGATCAGCACGCTGCTGTCCAGGCAGTTCGCGCGGCGGTCGCGCCAGACATCGCCGGGCAGACGCACACGCTGGCTCCATACCGCGGGTCCGCGGCTCAGCGCCGGATCGCCGTCCGCATAGCGCAGGCCGCGCCGTTCGAGCGCGGCCCAGATCGCCGCGACACGGTGCAGGTCGTCCTCGGGGCCGCTGCCCGCCGCGTCGATGCGCGCATCGATGCCGCGCGCGAGCGCGAGCACCTCGTCGACGACCGGATCACGCGGGTTAACGTAGCCCGCGAACGCCCAGCCCAGGTCGACGCGGTCGCGACCCTCGCGCACGTAGTAGAGCGCGTCGTCGAGCGGATGCACGCGCACGTCGACGTCGCGCACCGCGCGCGTGCCGTCGGCGTCCAGGGTGACCCGCAGGACCTGCCGGCGCACGTGCTGCAAGGCGCGCAACTGCGCGATGTCCCAGTCGAAGCGCGGTTGCAGATCGAGCGTCGTGCGTGCATCGTTGCCGCGACTCGCCGCGACCACGGCCGCCCTGCGCAGACCGCGCGTGTCGATGCGCACGCGCACCTCGTGCGGCAGGTCGGCGCCGTGCAGGCGCACCGTGACCAGGCCGTTGCCGCCGCCGATACCCGTGCGGCCGGTATTCGGCGCCTGCGACAGGTCCAGGCCCGGAAACAGTTCGCCGGCCGGGGTCACGTCGACCTGCCAGTCGAACGCGCACGCGGGTGCCCACGGTGCCGCGGCCGCCAGCGCAAGCACGAGCGCACGCAGCGCCCGGTGGCGCACGCTACGGGTGACCCAGGTTGCCAGCGCATGCATCCGCCGACTATCGTGGCGACCGCCCGACCTGTCCAGTCTGCGGAGTCCCCATGCGCCAGCTCGCCGTTGCCGTCCTGATCGCCGCCACGCTCGGCGCCTGCACGCCGTCCACGCCCGAATCGACCGCGCCCGCGGCCGCGCCGGCCCCTGCGCAAGCGCCCGCTGCCACTGCTGCGGCGGCGCCCGCGACAACGCCCGCGCCGGCCAAGGAGATCCCGGTCGGTGCCTGCGGTCCGCAGACCGGCGTTGCCGCCGACCAGCGCATCGTCAACACCGCGCGCTGGACCACCGCGAGCGAACAGAACAACTTCGGCTTCGACGTCTACCGCGGCGACACCGAGAAGGGCGAGTTCAAGAAACTGACCGCCGCGCCGATCCTCGGCGCCGGCACTTCGGACGAGACCCACAAGTACGAGTACCGCGACGACACGATCGACCCGTGCCGTGCGTACTGGTACTACGTCGAGGGCATCACCACGAGCGGTGCGCGCGAGAAGTTCACGCCGATCTTCCGCGCGCCGCCGAAACGGCGCGCGGCCGATGGCTCGGCGACGCCGCCGCCTGCCGCGGGGTGAGCCGCCCGCGCGCCCGCGCGCCGCGATGACGACCCGCGCCGTGCCCGCGGTGCGGGCTCGCCGCCGCGCCTGGGCGGTCCTGTTCGCCGCGCTTTTCCTGGTCTCGCAGGCCCTGCTCTGGTTCGCGTACTACGGCCACGGCGCGAAAGCGCTGATCGGCGACGAGCAGACCTATGCGGACACCGCGCTCGCGATTCTCGGCGGCGGCGCGTGGATGCCGGGCACGATCTGGCCGCCGCTGCAGCCGCTGCTGCTCGCCGCGCTTGCGGCGCTGTTCGGCACCCAGGTGCTCGCGGCGCAGATCGTCCAGACCCTGCTGTTCATCGCGTGCGCGGCGTTGCTGCGGGACCTGTGGCGTCGCCTCGGCGGCTCGGTCGCGGCCGCGAACACCGCGGCCGCGCTGTTCCTGATCAGTCCTTCGACCGCGGCCTATGCACACTGGCTGTGGCCGGAAATGCCGCATCTGGCCCTGCTGCTCGCGGCGCTGTGCCTGCTCGCGCGTACGCCGTCGAGCGCGCGCGCGCTCGCTGCCGGCGCCTGCATCGGCCTCGCGATCCTCGCCAAGAGCCTGCTCTCGGTGTTCTGGCCGGTGTTCCTGCTTGCGTTCGTGCGCGGCGCGCGGCCGCGCTGCGCATGGCGCGCGGCCGCCGCGTTCGTGCTCGCTCTCGGCCTGGTCACCGCGCCCGCGCTGCTGCACGGCTGGCGCGAGTACGGCAGGCCGATGATCGCGGACAGCTCGGTCTACAACGTCTGGATCGGTCTCAACGATCGCTGGCGCAGCGACTACGTCGCGGACATGGGCGGCCTGACCCTGCCTGCGTTTCTCGCGAGCGGCGCGACACCGCAGCAGCGCAATGCGGTGTACCTCGCGAGAATCCGCGCGCTGGTGGCCGAACGCGGCATCGCGCAGGTCGTCGCCGCGCAGCTCGGGCGCCAGTATTTCCGGCTGTTCAGCGCGAAGACGCCGCTGCTCTCGCAGTTGCCGGGACCGGCCTGCGCGGGGCACCTGTCGGTCTATCGCACATCGCCCTGGCTGAACGCGACGCTGACCGCCGCCAGCGATGTCCTGCACGCGCTCGTGCTCGCCGCGGCCGCGTTCGGCATCGCGGCCTGGCGGCGACGGCCGACCTCGATGCATGTGCTGGTCGCGCTGCTGCTCGCCTATCAGCTCGCATTGTTCGCGCTGATCCACGTCAAGGCGCGGTTCCTGCTGCCGATGCTGCCGTTCCTGTGCGGGTTCGCGGGAAGTTTCCTCGCCGCGCTGCGCTCGCGCGACGCGCCCGGCACCGCGATTGCGTTGACCCCGCCACGGCTCGTCGTCGGCGCGTCGCTCGCATTGCTGCTGCTGTTCCTCGCATTCGCGGGACCCGCGCTCGACCAGCTTTGCCGAGGCTGATCCGGTATCCTCGGCGTCGCTTCCCGGCCACCCGCGCATGCGTCAGCACCTGATCGAACTCGTCCTGTTCAGCACCTACGCGGAGCTTCGCGCCGAAGCCGCGCGCAGCTACCTGGGTCTGGTCTGGTGGGTACTCGAGCCCGCGATGATGATGGCCGCGTTCTGGCTCGTGTTCGACGTGATCCTGCACACCGGCGGCCCCGACTACGTGCCGTTCCTGCTGATCGGCATGACCCTGTGGCAGTGGATGAAGTCGTGCATCACCCACGGCGGCTATGCGATCTGGAGCAATCTGCCGATGGTGCGGCAGGTGCGCCTGCCGCCGCTCGTGTTCCCGCTGATCGCGATGCTCTCGGACACCGTGAAATTCGTTTTCATCTTCGCGTTGCTGCTGGTGATCCTGTGGACGCTCGGCTATCCGCCGAACGCGGCCTACTGGGCGCTGCCGATCGTCTTTCTCGCGATCTTCGTCGCCGCCGCGGGCGCCGGCTTCGTGGTCGCCGCGCTGGTGCCGCTGGTGCCGGACCTGCGCTTCGTGATCGAGCAGGTGCTGATCGTCGTGATGTTCCTGTCCGGGGTGATCTTTCCGCTCGATCGCGTGCCGGAACACCTGAAGTGGGTGATGGCGCTCAATCCGGTGGCTGTGGTCATGGACGACGCACGCGGCATCCTCATGCATGGCCACCTGCCGAACTGGGTCGGCCTTGGCAAGGTCGCGACGATCTCGATTGCGCTCTGTGTCGGCGGCTCGCTGCTCGTGCGCCGGCTCGCGCCGCGCTTCCCCAAACTGGCGACCTGAGATGGGCGAGGTCGTGATCGAACTCGAGCGGGTCGGCGTTGCGTTCAGTGCGCAGCGCAGCATCGGCGGCGGCCGTTTCTGGGCGCTCGAGGACGTGAGCCTGCAACTGCGCCGTGGCGAGCGCCTCGGCGTGATCGGCCGCAACGGCGCAGGCAAGAGCACGCTGCTGCGCTTGATCGCGGGGATCCTCGAACCCGACCGCGGCATCGTGCGCCGGCGCGGCGTGTCCTGCCAGTTGCTGTCGCTCGCGCTCGGTTTCGTGCCGCACCTGTCCGGGCGCGACAACGCGGTGCTGTCGGGATTGATGCTCGGCCTGCGCCGCCGCGAGATCATCGCGCGCCTGCCGGCGATCCGCGACTTCTCCGAACTCGGCGATTTCTTCGACCAGCCGATCGCGGCCTACTCGGTCGGCATGAACATGCGGCTTGCGTTTTCGGTCGCGATGCAGGTCGAACCCGACGTGCTGCTGATCGACGAGGTGCTCAGCGTCGGCGACGCGGAGTTCCAGCAGAAGTCCGGTGCGGCGATGCGCGCGCGCATGGGCGAGGGCCACACCGTGGTGCTGGTCAGCCACGACGAGGCGCAGATCGCGGAGCGCTGCGACCGCGTGCTCTGGATCGAACACGGACGCAGCGTGCATGAAGGCTCGCGCGACGAGGTCTTTGCCGCGTACCACCGCGACCTGCACATGCCGGTGGCCGTATCGTGAGCGCGGCGGACGCCACGCGCATCGCGGCGCTCGCGGCGCGGCTCGAACTCTCGCCGCGGCAGGTGCTCGCGCTCGCCGCGCGCGTCGCCGCGTCTGCCGAGAGGCCGCTCGATGCGCGCGGCCTCGCCACCGAGATCGGCCGCCTGCGCGATGCGCGCGAAGCCGCCGCGGCGGCCACCGACCTGCTCCTGCTCGGTCATGCGAGTTTCGCGCTCGACGACATCGACCACGCGCTGCGCCTGGTCTGGTCGGAGCCGCGGCGGCCGGGGCCGTGAGCATGCGCGGCGCCGCGCTGATCGTGCTCGCCTGGAACCAGTGGCCGCTGACCCGGCGCTGTCTCGAGTCGCTGCTCGCGACCGCGCCGCATGCAGCCGAGATCATCGTCGTCGACAACGGCAGCCGCGACGCGACGCCGCAGGCGCTCGCCGCGTACGCGGATCGCGTGCGAGTGGTGACCCTCGCGGACAACCTCGGCTTCGTGCGCGGCATGAACGCGGGCATTGCCGCGGCGCGCGCGGACGACGACGTGGTCCTGCTCAACAACGATCTCGTGTTCGAACAGCGCGACTGGCTCGAGCGTCTGCGCGACGCGGCCTATGCCGCGCCCGAGAACGGCGTGGTCGGCTGCCGCCTGCGCGGCGCCGAAGCGGAAGGACGGCTCTACCATGCAGGCGGTTTCATCGAGGCCGACGAGCTCTGGGGTCAGCAGACCGAATCCGGCCGGCTCGAGCGCGACGTCGCCCAGTACACGACGACACGCCGCGTGCAGGGCATCGCGTTCGCGCTCGCGTACATCCGGCGCGACTGCATCGCGCGCATCGGTCGGCTCGACGAGGCGTTCCACAGCTACTTCGAGGACACCGACTATTGCCTGCGCGCGGCCGACGCGGGCATCGCGAGCGTGGTCGCCGGCGCGGTCACCCTGCGCCACGAACAGCACGGCTCGACCCGCGACGACGGCGGCTTCCGCGAGCGCCTGTGGACCGCGAGCCGGGCCACGTTTGCGGCGCGCTGGCAGGCGCGCCTGCGCGCGAACTACCGCGGCAGCGTGCTGTGGCAGGGCGCGACGCGCTTTCCGTATGCGCAGGCGCATCTGGCGCGCGCGCTGCTGCGCCGCCTCGACGCGCGCGGCCTGCGCATGAGCGCGCGTGCGCCGGCGCGCGAAGTGCCCGACGCGCAGGATTTCCGCCTCGATCTGGCCGCGCGCCGGCGCTGGACGCCGCCCGCGGATGCGAGCGTCGTCTGCACGCCGGGACCCGGCTTCGCGCACGCGCGGGGGCGCTGCCGCATCGGTCTCGGATTCGGCGAATGGGAATGCGTACCCGCGCGCTGGGCCGCGGCGGCGCGCGGACTCGACCTGCTCGTCGTGCCCGATGCGTTCCAGCGCGATGCGTTCCGCGCGGCCGGCGTCGGCGTGCCGATCGAAGTCGTACCATTCGGCGTCGACCGCGACTACTGCCATCCGCAGGTGCCCGCGCCGCGCGCGCGCGACGGCCGCTACGTGTTCCTGGCGATCGTCGAGGAGCTGCAGCGCGACGCGCCGCAACGGCTCGTCGCCGCGTTCCGCGCCGCGTTCGACGACGACGCACCGGTCGCGCTGCTGATCCATGTGCGCCCGGGCCGTGATGCGCTCGCGATCGCCGACCTGCTCGCGCCCGCGCGCGCGGCCGACCCGCGCGTGCACGTGCTCGCGAACTGGGGATTTCCGTGGCATCAGCGCGCGCAGTTGCTGGCCACCGCGGACGCGTACGTCGGCGTGCGCGGCGGCGGCGGTTGGGATCCCTGGGCGGCCGAGGCACTCGCGTGCGCGAAGGCGCTGGTCGCGAGCGAATTCGGCAGCCAGGCCGCGCTGGTGCGCACGCACGGTTTCGCGGTCGAGTGTGTGCGGGTCGCCGATCCGCGCCATGCGGACTCGCTCTGGGCCGCGCCGCTGCACGACGCACTGGTCGCGCAGTTGCGCGCCGCGTTCGCTGGCCGCGACACCGATCGCGTGCCGCACGCCGCCGCGTTCGCGGCCGACCACGACATCGAGACCACGGCGGATCGCCTCGCCGCGCTGATCGCCGCGGGTGCCGCGCTCGCTCCCGCGCGCGCGGCACCCGCACCGCATCGGCCCGCGCGGCTCGCGCGTCCCGCGGGCGGGCAGATCGTCGTGCTCGGCATGCACCGCTCGGGCACCTCGAGCGTGGCCGGACTGCTCGCGCGCATGGGCGCCTGGGCCGGACCCGACGAGGATCTGCTGCGCGGGCCGGACAATCCGCGCGGACATTACGAATCGGCGCGCCTGCACCTGGCCTGCGTGCGCCGCCTCGCGTCCGCGGGCGGCGACTGGCGCCGCCCGCCGGATGCGGCGCCGCCCGCCGCGGTCGATGCGTTCCGCCGCGAGGCAGGCGCCCTGATCGACACGCTCGACGCGCGGCGCCCCTGGCTGCTCAAGGAACCGCGGCTGTGCCTGCTCGTGCGCGAGCTGCTGCCGCTGCTGACGCGCCCGGTGTTCGTGCATGTGGTGCGCGATCCGCACGCGGTCGCCGCTTCGCTGGCCGCGCGCGACGGCATCGGCCCCGGCGAGGCGCTCGCGCTGTGGGAACGCTACACGCGCGCCGCGTTCGCGGCGACTCGCGGCTGGCCGCGCGTGCTCGTCGACTACGCCAAGCTGATCGCCGATCCGGTCGCGGTCGCGGGTCACCTGCAACACGCGCTGGTCGGGTTCGGCGTGGTCGGGCTCGAGGATATCGACGCGGCGGTCGTGCGCGACTGGATCCGACCCGAGCACGCCGACGGACCCGATGCGGCCGCACTCGAACTTGGCGTCGCACAGCGCGCGCTGCACGCGGCGATCGCCGATCGCAGCATCCTCGACGACGAGTCCGCGACGCCGCGCGCGGATGCCGACGCGGTGCGCGCGCGCGCAGGCGGGTCCTGACGTGTTCGGCTTCCTGCGCCGCTCGCGAAAGCCCGTGCTGCGGCCGCCGTTGCAGCGCGTCGCGTGGGACGGTCGTGGCCTCGACCTTGCGTTCGATCTCGCGATGGAAGGCGGCATCGCGCTCGAGCTCGACGGCAGTTTCTTCGACGTGCGGCCGCCCGATACGCAGCGCGCGGTGCGCTTCGAGTTCGCGTTCGCACCGGGTGGCCACGGCACCCTCGACCTGCTGCCGCGGCGCGGGCGCGACGGTCCCGCACTCGCGGCGCAGCCGTTGCGGGTCAGTCTCGGCAAGGCCGGCGTCGGCGCCGCGCGCGACGCGCACGGCACGACGTTGGCGCCGCTGAAGGCCGGCGCGCGGCTCGTGCCGTTCGGTTTCGACGTCGCCGCGCCCGAAGTGATGATCGTGGTGCCGGTCTACAACGCACCGGGCCTGGTCGCGCGCTGCCTCGATTCGGTGATCGCGCACACGCGCGGGCGCGCGCGTCTCGCGGTGATCGACGACGCGAGCACCGATCCGGCAATCGCGACGCTGCTCAAGCGCTATGCGGGCCGGCGCGGGATACGCGTATTGCACAACGCGAGCAACCGCGGCTTCACCGCGACCGCGAATCGCGGCATCGCCGAAGCGGGCGGCGCCGATGTCGTGCTGCTCAACGCGGATACCGAAGTCGGACCGAACTGGCTCGCCGGCCTGCGCCGCGCGGCCTACTCGGACGACGACGTCGCGACCGCGACCGCGGTCTCCGACAATGCGGGCGCGTTCTCGGTGCCCGAGCTCGAACAGGCGAACGCGCTGCCCGCCGCATGGACGCCCGAGCAGTGCGCGCGCGCGCTCTGGCAGCGTGCGGGACTTGCCTATCCCGAACTGCCGACCGGCAACGGCTTCTGCCTGTACATCCGCCGCAGCGTGCTCGATCGCATCGGCGTGTTCGACGAGACCGCGTTCGCGCAGGGCTATGGCGAGGAAAACGATTTCTGCATGCGTGCGGGTGCGGCCGGCCTGCGCCACCGCATCGCCGGCAACGTGTTCGTGCGCCATGCGCGCAGCGTGAGCTTCGGCGAGCAGCGCCGCGTCGCGCTCGGCCACGCGGGCATGGCCGTGCTGCGCGAGCGCTGGCCGCAGTACGAGGACGAGGTCGGTCGCAACCTGTTCTCGTTCGAGCGCCGCGTGCTCGACTGGCGCGTGCGCCGCATCTTCGCGGCGGCCGGCGGCGGCGCGCCGCCGCGCCCGCGCCTGCTCTGGGTCGGCGCGGGTGCGCCGGACTGGACCGATGCGGAAGTCTGGAACCTGCGTGCGAACGGCGCGCAGAACGAACTCGTCTGCGCGGGCGAAGTCGTCAGCGCGAACACCTGGAACGCGCAGGATGCCGAGGCCTCGTACCGCGCGCTCTGGGACTGGCTGCAGCTGCACGCGATCGAATGCCTGCTCATGACCGAGCGCAAGGACTCGGCCGCCGAGATCCTGTGCCGGCTGCTCGATATTCCGGTCGCCCTGATCGATGCGACACTCGCGCCGACGGCACGCGCGGCCCTGCGCGATTTGGAGCCCGCGATGCGCAGCTTCCCGGAACATCCCGCATGAGCCACGCGATCGCGCGTGCGCTGATCACCGGCGTCAGCGGCCAGGACGGCGCGCTGCTCGCCGCGCACCTGCTCGGGCGCGGTGTCGAAGTGGTCGGCACGCAGCGTCCGCAGCGCGCGCGCGACCTGTGGCGACTGCGCGAACTCGGCATCGCGACCGACCCGCGCCTGCAACTGGTCGCGCTCGATCCGCTCGATGCCGATGCCTGTGCCGAACGCGTAGCGGCCAGCGCGCCCGAT
Source organism: uncultured Gammaproteobacteria bacterium (assembly GCA_963758365.1). Lineage (GTDB taxonomy): Bacteria > Pseudomonadota > Gammaproteobacteria > Xanthomonadales > Rhodanobacteraceae > Dokdonella_A. Next base: position 3,165,242 of record CAVWVB010000001.1, on the reverse strand, counting down.
GCGCTGTTCCATCTCGCGGGCCAGTCGCGGGTCGGCGATTCGTTTCGCGATCCGCGCGCGAGCATCGATGCGAACGGCCTCAGCACGATCAACCTGCTCGAAGCCGTGCGCCGGCAGACGCCGCAGGCGCATTTCGTGCTCGCATCGAGTGCCGAGATCTTCGGCACGCCCGCGCACGCGCCGCAGGACGAGGACACGCCGCTGGCCGCGCGCACGCCATATGGCCTGTCCAAGCTGCTCGCGCATGCGGCGGTCGCGAGCTGGCGTGCCAGTTTCGGTCTGCGTGCCTCGAGCGCGATCCTGTTCAACCACGAGTCGGAACTGCGCGATGCCGCGTTCGTCACCCGCAAGCTGAGCCGCGGCGTTGCGCGCATCGCGCTCGGCCGCGAGGAATTCCTGCTGCTCGGCAACCTCGACGCGCGGCGCGACTTCGGCTATGCGCCCGATTACGTGGCCGCGATGGCCGCGATCGCCGCGCGCGCGCAGGGCGACGAGTTCGTGCTCGCGACCGGTGTCGCCGCGAGCATCCGAGAGTTCGCGACTGCCGCGTTCGCGGCGGCCGGGATGCGCATCGACTGGTTCGGCGAGGGCGTCGAGGAGGTCGGCGTCGAGCATGGCAGCGACCGCATCCGGGTGCGCGTGGACGCGAGCCTGTTGCGTCCGGTCGATGCGCCGCTGCTGGTCGGCGATGCGGCGAAGGCGCGCCGCGAACTCGGCCTCGCGCGCTCGCTCGACCTGGCCGGGCTCGCCCGGCGCATGGTCGCGGCCGACCTCGCGCGCGAGCGCGCCGCGGACCGCGCTTGAGCGCGGCGCGCGCCGGCTTCGCGTGTGCGCCGCGATCGTGCTGTCTGCACGATCGGCGCGCCGCGTCTTCAGTGCGCCGCCGATGAAGGTGATCTTCAATGTCGATGCGATCACCGCGCCGCTGACCGGGATCGGCCGCTACGCGCTGGAGATCGCCCGCGGTCTCGCGCGGCATCGCGAGATCGAGGCGCTGCGCCTGTACTCGGCGTACCGCTGGGTCGATGATCCCGAACAGGCGCTGCGCGCGAACCGCACGATCGCCGCGGTGCGCCGCCACGTGCCGTTCAAGAGCGCGGCGCTCGAGGCCTACACGCAGATGCGCAGTGCGATGTTCCGCGTGCGCACGCGGCACCTGCGCGACTGGCTGCTGCACACGCCCAACTACGTGCTGATGCCGTTTTCCGGTCCCGCGCTGACCACCGTGCACGACCTGTCGTGGCTGCATCATCCGCAGACGCATCCGCTCGAACGCGTGCGCTTTCTCGAGCGTCATCTGCCGCGCACGCTCGCCGACGCGGCCGCGGTGATCACCGATTCGAACTTCGTCGCCGACGAGATCGCGACCCGGCTCGGCGTCGACCGCGCGAAGCTGCGCGTGGTGCCGCTCGGCGTCGATGCGGCGTACCGGCCGCGCGCGCGCACGGAGCTGCTCGCGGTGCTGGACCGGCATGGCCTCGCCGACAGCGCCTACCTGCTCGTCGTCGCGACCCAGGAGCCGCGCAAGAACCTGGCCCGGCTCGCGCGCGCGTACGCCGCGTTGCCCGAGATCCTGCGGGTGCGCCATCCGCTGGTCATCGCGGGCGCACGCGGCTGGCGCAATGCGGAACTCGAGCGCGTGCTCGCGCCGCTCGAGCGCCGCGGTCAGGTGCGGCGGCTCGGCTACGTCGACGAAACCGAGCTGCCGCTGCTCTATGCAGGCGCGCACGCGTTCGCGTTTCCGTCGCTGTACGAGGGCTTCGGCCTGCCCGTGCTCGAAGCGATGGCAAGCGGCGTGCCGGTACTGACCTCGAACGGTTCGGCGCTCGCCGAGATCGCGCGCGACGCGCGCGGAGAAGTGGCGCTCGCCATCGAGTCGCGCGACGAGGATGCGCTGCGCGCGGGACTCGAACGCGTGCTCGAGGATTCCCGCTGGCGCGAGCAGGCGATCGCGCGTGGCCGCGAACGCGCGGCCGAGTTCAGCTGGCCGCGCTGCGTCGATGCGACGGTCGCGGTGTATCGCGAGGTCGCCGGATGAGTCTCGTCAGCGTCGCGGCTGCGCGCTCGGAATCCGATCTCTCGATCATCCTGTGCCTGCTCGAAGCGCACGCCATTCCCGCGTACGTGCACAACGGAGGCTTCGGCGGACTCTATCCGGGGCCGCCGATCGCGCTTTACAACGCCCGCCATGTCATGGTCCCGAGCGCGTGCAGGGAAGAAGCGCTCGCGGCTCTGGCCGCGCGCGCCCCGCACGGCGTTGCGACCCCGCCGGCACGCGACCTGCTGCGCATCGTGCTGGAAACCCTGCTCTTCGGCTGGTTCGTGCCCGGAAGCCGACGCCGGCGCAAGTGTGGCGGGTCGGATCGATAGCGGCGCAGATCCCGCGATTCGCGTTGGACGCGAACAGCGCGGACTTGAACTGCCGCACCACCCCTGTGTGCGCGCGGCGGCGACCGCCCGAGTCGCGAACTCAGCGTGCGTGGCTTCCTGCCGCAGCCGGATCGGCCGCGGGCTCCTGCGCGGTCCGTGCAGCGGTCTGCGCGGCATCGAACTCGCGGAGCGAGATCGTGTCGGGCGTCGGCGTGCGCGGCCGGTACGGCGCACGCCGCCAGTCGCGCCACCAGGTGGCGACCCGTTGCGGCCACGGCGTCTCCGCTCGCGCGGCGAGCGCCGCGTGCAGATCGAGTCCGCCGATGCTGTCGCGTCCGCTGCGCGGCGAGGCCGCATAGACGCGCACCTGTGCGACCTTGCCGGTCGCGGCAGCCGGAATCGCGAGGCGGAACCGCGGTTCCTGCGTGCGGTAGTTCGAGGACGCGAGCTTGCGCCCTTTCGCATCGAGCCAGTCGACGCTGACATTGCCCGTGAACGCCGTGCCGCCGAGATCGACCAGCACGCCCGGATTCCAGCGGTCGGCGTCGAGCGCGACACGCGCCTCGTCGCGTGGCCGCTCGAGTACGACCGCGGGATCGCCGAGCAGGTTGTACATCTCGACCAGGGTGCGGTCCTGCGAGTGCTGTTTCGCGCGCACGATCGCTTCGCCGATCGTTGCGCCGGGTTCGAGCAGCTCCCGGATCACGCTCTTGCTGAACGCGGGCGAGGGCGAATTGCGCCATGACGCGGCGAACACCGCGATCGCACCCTTGTCCTTCTCGCGCAGGAAGCGCTCGCCGATCGAGTCTTCGGTCGGATTGTCGAATGGCGCCGAATAGCAGGTCATCGACAGCACCATCGGCAGGCGCGCGCCGTTGTCGAGCTTCGACACGTCCTCGAGCGTGAACAGGTCCTGGTTCTTGCGCAAATCCGGCGGCCCGGTGCGCCAGATGTAGCGCCCGCCATGGCCGATGAAATGCACGAGCAGGCGGCCCGCGTCGATACCGTCGTGGATCGCGCGCTGATGCGCGGCGTTCTCGGACACCTGCGGGTTCGCATAGACCTTGTCGGCGACGAAACCCTGCTTGCCGAGCGCGCTCGCGATCTCGTCGGACGCCTTCTTGAACGAGTCGATCTCGTCGGTGATGAACATCACGTCGCGCCGCCACGCGCCGAGCTGCGGTCGGGACAGGTAGTCGATCGTCTTGTCGACGATCGCGGTGACCTCTGCGGGTTCGACCACGGGCAGGCGCCCGACCGCGACCTGCGGATGCCAGTCGTGGGAGTCGATCGCCGCGAACCAGTTGTCGCTTGCGGACTGGCCTTCCGGCGACGGGTACTGCCAGGTCGGGATCAGGTTGCGGTCGGCGAGCTTCTCGGGCGCGTGCTCGTATTTGCCGCCCGGCACCGAACCGAAGTGACCCGGAAACAGCAGTTCCTGGTTGGTCCACTTCGCGTACGCAAGATCGTTGTAGGTCTCGTGGCGGATGTCGAAACTCGCATCGCCCACGAGCAGCAGGAAGCGCGGCTTCTTCGGCCAGCGGTGATACGCGGCATCGACGAGATTGCGGATCGCCTGCGGATGATCGATGCCGTGGTTGTACTGGTCGTAGACCGCGTTCACGTCGATCACCGCGACCTTGAGGCCGCGCCGCTCGTGGAATTCGGCGAGCGGGCGGATCGCGTCGATCAGGCGCGGATGGGCGACGATCAGATAGTCGTAGCCGGTCGCCGGATGTCGCCATTCGGCGCCGGTCACCGCGCGCAGCGCGAGCGGCCGGGCCGGCGCGCCATCGGTCAGCGCGCCGTCGGTCAGCGCGCCGTCGGTCAGCGCGAACAGCTCGACGCCGCTCGCGGCGGGTGCGAACGCGTAGCGCCCGCCGCCGAGCGCGCGGCCGGGCCGGCGCACGCCGTCGCTGCCGTAGAGCACCGGTGCCGCGGCACCGCCCCAGTCCAGTTGCACTGCCCGGGTCGGATCGGCGCGCACCTGCAGCGCCTGGCGGCCGTCCCGGTCGAGCTCGCCGCGCAGCGGATAGCGTGCCTCGATCCAGTTGAACATCACGACGTCGACGATGTCGGTCTTCGCGTCCCACGGCAGCGCACGCTTGGGCACGCGCAGGGTCAGCACGTTGCCCTTCGCCCTGAGGTGGCCGGAAGCGACCGTGAATTCGCGACGGATCTCGTCGCGGCCGTCCCAGCGCAGCGGCGCGAGCGCATGTCCGTTGATCGCGAGTTCGACCATATGATCGTCGGGCTTGGCCTGCTTCGATTTCGCAGGCGCACCCAGGCTCGACAGGCCGCGCAGATTCAGGGTCAGGCGGGTTGGACCCGCGCGCGCGTCGAGATCGGACAGGTCGAAGTGCGCTTCGAACGGCCGCGGATCGACCTGGGTCAGTTTCGCCCACTGCCAGACGTCGGGTTCCTCGCCCGGCTTCTGCTGCTGCTGGTCGAGCCGGATCATCAGGTTTTCCTGCTCCAGGTGCAGGACGCGCTCGAGCGCCGCGTGACCGGCTGCATGCGCCTCGGCATCGCGGAAGCGCGCGTGCGTGCCCGCAGTCGCGCCGAGCACGTAGACGTTGTTCACGCTGTACGGGTCGTACCAGCTTTCGGGGCCGTGCAGCGGTTCGCCGATCCATTCGATGCGGTCGCCGTCGGCGAAGCGCGCGGACTTCGCGACCACGCGCAGCGGCACCTCGTGGCCGCGCTGGGTGAGCACGAGATCGGCCGCCGCGCAGTCGGCGAGCCCGGGTTGCGCGGCGACGATCGCGGCGTGGTCGAGCGCGTACACGCCCGCATCGGCGAGTTCGATGTGCAACTGGCCGCTGCAGGCGAGGGCAGGCCACGGCGCGGCGAGACAGAGCAGCGCCGACGCGCAGGCGAGGAACTTCAGGGGCATGGCGGACGTGGCGACGGACGCGGCGCGGCAGGCGCGCACGCTGGAACGGACCGATTAGGCTACCGGCCATCCGCCGCAGCCGCAACTGGCGCCGGGCCGGAACGCGCCGCCGGCCGCACGCCGCGCATTCAGGGCGCGGGCAGCGCGGCGTCGAAACCGTCGGCGAAGATCCGGTCCGGCAGCTCGTAGGCGCCGCGGTCGAAGTCGCCGCTGCCGTGGTCGGGGCCGAGATCGGTCGGCCGCCAGCGGCCGAGGATGTCGACGGTCTGCAGCGCGAACGGATCGGTGCAGGCGTCGATGTTCGCCGAGCCCGCGTGCAGCCGGTAGTCGCCGTCCGCGGCGTCGACGAAACCCGGATCGTGGGTCTGCGCGATGATGCTCAGGTTCTCGTGCGCATTCATGCAGGTACTGGTCACGGTGTCGATCAATGTGTCCTGCAGCACCGTGGTATCCGGCTGCCAGACGATGCTGTTGCCGAGGAACAGGTTGTTCGCGCCGCCATCGGAGAACAGGCGCACCAGCGTGGCCCCAGTCGCGTTGCCCGCGATCGTCGAAGAATTGATCGCGAGGCTCGAACCGTCGATCACGCGTACGAGGTTGAAGCCGTTCGCGTCATTGGCCGCGATCAGCGAGTTCTCGATGCGCACGACGCTGCCGTCATGCACGAGCAGCACGCTGCCCCCTTCGGAGTAGTTGGCGGAGACGAGCGTCTGCAGCAGGGTCAGCGAGGCGCCCGCGACATAGAACGCACCGCCTGTGTTGGCCTCGGCACGATTGCCGCTGACCGTGCTGCATTCGACCGGTCGGCTGCACCCTGTCGACAGCACGAAGCCGCCTTTTTCTCCCGCGGCGGGAGCCGGTGGCGGCGGCGGCGTATTGCGTTTGAGGGTGATCTGCGCGGACTCGGTGACGTAGCCGGCGCCGCCGAATGCATCGGCGACATTGCCGTCGATCGAGATGCCGTCGCCGGTCAGCTGCGTGCCGGCGCCGTGCAGGTAGACGCCGCCCCCGTTGTACGTCGTATGGTTGTCCTCGATCGCGATCCGGTCCGAGGCCGGTCCGAGCTGGAGGATGCTCGCGTCGCTCGCGTAGATGCCGCCGCCCGGACCCGCGGCGAGATTGTCGCTGACCAGGGCGGTGAATGGACCCAGTTCCGCGGTCGCGTATACGTTGTAGCCAGTCTGCAGCACGCATTGTTCGAGATAGATGCCGCCGCCGGCGCCGCCGACGCCCGCGGCCTGGTTGCCGCGCACCGCAGCGCCGCGCAACTGCACCGTGGCATTCGTGCAGTAGATGCCGCCGCCGTCGCCATCGGCATGATTGCCGCCGACCGGCGGCACCGCGCCGCTGCCGACGATGCTTTCGGTGAGCTTGAGCAGCGTCGTGTCCGGCGCGACGCCGAGTACGCGCACGCCGCCGCCGTCGGGTGCGTCGTTCGCATCGATCCGGCTGCGCTCGATCGATACGGTCTCGTAGCCGGAAACCTCGATGCCGCCGCGCAGGCCGCCGCGCACCGCGAGATAACGCAGCACCACGTCGCGGTGGAAGGTGCCGCTGTCGATCAGCAGCACCGGCGCACTGCCTGCCGCGGCACCGGTCAATACCGTCAATTCGTTTGACGGCGTGCCCGTGCAGTCGGCATAGCCGCCCTGGATCGTCAAAGACTTGTCGAGGATCATCACATTGATGTCGTCGTAGGCCTGGTTCGAGGCCAAGTGCAGGATCGCGCCGTCCGGCACCGCGCCGATCGCGGTCTGCAGCGTCTGGAAATTGCATGGCGGTCCCGCGCCGACCCAGAACACCGGCGCGGGGCCGGCACCGGCGACGCGCGCGATGCAAACCAGCAGCACGCTCGCGTGGAGCAGGGATCGGATCAGCGACATCGCGTCCTCCGGTCGGGCTGGATGCCCATGACTGCCATTTGTACTACGCGAAGTGGCGTCGGAAACGACATGCAGCGCGGTGCGCGATCGCAACCGCGCTGCCGCGGCCCGGTTCAGGCGCTGCGCGCTGCGCCGCCGTAGAACCGCGCGAGCAGCGCGGCAACCGCGGGTGCCGCACGGCGCAGGGTCGCCGGGTCGGAGAAATGCAGTTCGCTGGTCACCGCGAAGAATTCCTCGACCGATTCGGCCGCGTACGGGTCGATCAGCGTGTCGCGGCCGCGCCCGACTTCGGCTGCGAGCGCATCGAAGGCCGGCTGCATCGCCGCGAGCCAGTCGCGCCGCGCGAGCGCGGTGGGCAGGCGCGGCACGCCGTTGAGCGCGCCGTCGAGCGCGTCCAGCTTGTGCGCGATCTCGTGCGCGACCAGATTGAAGCCGTCGAACGGCCGCGCGAGATCGCTCGCGACATCGGCCCAGGACAGGATCAGCGGCCCGTGTTCCCAGGCTTCGCCGATCAGGTCGTCGGCGATGTCGGTGACCACGCCGCTGTGCTCGTCGTGGTGCTCGCGGCGCACGCGGAATTCGCCCGGATAGACGATCACCTCGTGCCAGCCCGCGAGCCACGCGAAGCCCAGATGCAGTACCGGCAGGCAGGCCAGCGCGGCGATCGCGAGGCACTGCGCGGAATCGAGCACATGCCCTGCGGCCGCACTGAAGGTCTTTCTCGCGAGAAAGCGTTCGCACAGCGCACGCAGGCGCATCTGCTCGTCACTCGACAGGCGCGCGAAAATCCGCGAACGCCCGAGCAGCGCGCGCCAGTCGGAATCGGCAATCCGCGGCGGCGCGGTGAACGCGCCGCGCAACCGCTCGAGCCACGCACTCACCCCGGTCCGGTCCGCTGCGTCACGCGCATCCCCGGTTCATCCGCTGGTGTGCGGTCTGTCGATTGGACCGGCCCCTCGATCGCGGCGCGCACGCGGCAGGCAGGTCGGGCCGCCCCGGGCCTGACACGCGAAGAATCCAGCGCGGCTCGTCCACGCAGCCGCCGCACTCACTCGATCGCTCCAGGCACCCAGAGGTAGGTCAGGCCGCCCCCGGCCTGACACGCAACGAACCCGACGCGGCTCGACCGCGCGCCCGCTGCACTCACTTGATCGCGCCGGGCACCAGCGACTGCCAGCGATAGCTCGGCCGCTTCGGGGTCGCGACCGGCGCGGTCGGATCACCGGACGGCACGCTGCGCGCGGGCAGCGCATCGGGCACCGGATTGGCGTCCGCATCCGGGCAATCCCGCGCCGCCGTCGCATCGCCGTCGGCGCCGCGCAGCGCGTGGGCACCCGTGGAACCGCCGCCGCTGTCGGGCACGTCGACGAGTGCGCTACCGCTAGCGGCGGGACGCGTATCGCTCGCGCCGAGCGCGAGCAGGCCGACGCCGCGCAGCGGTGCACTCTGCGCGAGGGCGATGACGCTGGGTGACGCGGCCAGCACGACCGCAACAACGAGAATGGATATCTTCATGGGGATTTCCCGGCTGCGTGGCCAAGGGAAGCCACAATGCTCGCATGTTCGGGGCATCGACTCCAGTCGATGCGCGAATGGCTGCACGGTCCGTGCCAGTACTGCGCGAGCCGCGCGGCAGCGCGAGGGAGCGCCGCACAGCCGCGGTTTGCGGGTGTCCGTCGGACACCCGCGGACACCGCGCGGACACCCGCCGCAGCATGCGCCACGCGCAGGCGCATGCGCCGATCCTTGCGCTGGCCGCCAGTTCGCGCGCGCGGCTGCGGCTACACTCGATGCCTTCCGTTGCCACGCCCCGCCTTCGTGCACCCAGGCCGCCCCACGAACGAGACTCGCCGCGAGCACCCGCCGTCCCGTGCCGCCACCGCGGTTGCGATGCCCGCGCTGCTCGCGGCGCTCGCCGACGGCTCGCGCGTCTCGGGCAGCGAACTCGGCGCGCGCCTCGGGATCAGCCGCGCCGCGATCTGGAAGCAGGTCGCGCGCCTGCGCGATCTCGGACTCGGCGTGTCGGCGCAGGCCGGCAGCGGCTACCGGCTCGAGCGCCGGTTCGAGCGCCTCGATGCGGCCGCGATCCGCGCGGAGCTGTCGGCTGCGGCACGCGGCCGCGTTACCGATCTCGAAGTGCACTGGCAGCTCGACTCGACGAGCAGCGAACTGCTGCGTCGCGTCGGCAGCGATCCGCGCGACGGCCTCGCGTGCCTCGCCGAAGTGCAGGCGCGCGGCCGCGGCCGGCGCGGCCGCGACTGGCGCATGCCGCTCGGCGGCGGCCTCGCGCTGTCGCTGCTGAAACGCTTCGACGGCGGCATCGCCGCGCTGGCCGGGCTCAGCCTGGTGACCGGCATCGCCGCGGCCGAGGCGCTCGCCGACTGCGGCGTCGATGCGGTCGGCCTCAAGTGGCCGAACGATCTGGTCGCGCGCGATGCCAAGCTCGGCGGCATCCTCGTCGAACTCGGCGGCGATGCGCTCGGACCGTGCCACGCGGTGATCGGCATCGGCATCAACGTCGCCCTCGATGCGGCCGCGGCCGCGCGGATCGACCAGCCGTGCATCGATCTTGCCGCGCTTGCGGGGCCGGACGCGGTGTCGCGCAACCGGCTCGCGGCGCGCCTGCTCGAACGCCTCGGCGCCGCACTGGAACGCTTTGCGCTCGACGGCTTCGCGCCGTTCGCAGCCGCGTACGCGCGCCTCGACGTGCTCGCGGGGCGTGCGGTGCGCGTGCAGCGCGACGGCGATGCGGCCGACGGGATCGCACGCGGCGTCGACGCGCGCGGCGCGCTGCGCGTTGCGTTCGGCGATACCGAGCGCGCGATCGACAGCGCCGACGTCAGCGTCAGGGAACGCCGATGAAGCTGCTGATCGACCTCGGCAACACGCGTCTCAAGTGGGCGCGGCTGGCCGGCGCGCGGATGCAGGCCGGCGGCGTGTTCGCGCATGTGGGCCAGCCGCTGGTCGCCGAATTGCGCCGCGAATGGGTCGAGCTTGCACGTGTCGATGCGGTCGTGGTCGCGAGCGTGCTCGGCGCCGGACGCGAGCAGGAACTGGACGCGTTCGTGCGCGACCGTTTCGGCGTCGGCGCGGAATTCGTGCGCAGTCCGCGCGGCGCGCTCGGCGTGCGCAACGGCTATGCGGCGCCCGCGCGGCTCGGCGTCGACCGTTTTCTCGCGCTGGCCGCGCTGCATGCGCGCCACGCGCAGGCACAGGTGCTCGCGAGCGCGGGCACCGCGTTCACGCTCGACGCGCTCGGCGCCGACGGCATCCATCACGGCGGCCTGATCCTGCCCGGCGCGCAGATGATGCGCGACGCGGTGCGTGCGGGCACCGCGCGCGTCGGTGCTGCGCCGGGCCAGTGGCGCGAGATGCCGGACAACACCGACGACGCGGTCCATGCGGGCGCGCTCTATGCGATCGCGGGCGCGGTCGACCGCTTCCGCGCGGCGACCGCGCGCCGGCTCGGCGTCGCCCCGGCCCTGCACCTGACCGGCGGCGGCGCCGACGAGCTCGCGGTCGTGCTCGGCGACGCGGTGCGCGCACCCGATCTCGTGCTGCACGGCCTCGCGTTATGGGCCGCGGCCGCGCCGGCCCGCTAGAATCGTACGTCCGCTGCCACGCATCGATCGCATGTTCGTCCGCGCGCTGTTCATCCTCCTGCTCGCCCTGAACATCGGTGGCGCGGTGTGGCTCGCGTTCGCGCACCGGCCCGGGCCCGCAGCGCTGCCGGCCACCGACCCGGGCGTGCCCAGGCTCGTGCTGCTGTCCGAACGCGACGACGACGACGCGGAGAGCGCGGAGCTCGCGAGCGCGCCCGAGAGCAAGGCCGATCTCGCGCACGACCGCTGCCGCACGCTCGGCCCGTTCCCGACCCAGGCCGACACGCGCGCCGCGATGAACGTGCTGACGCCGCTGACCAAGCGCATCCGCATCCGCGAGGCGACCGCGACGCAGGCGCGCGGCTACTGGGTCTATCTGCCTGCGATGACTTCGCGCGAGGACGCGCTTGGCGTCGCGCGCACGCTGTCGTCCAAGGGCGTGCGCGACTACTACGTGGTCACCGCGGGCGACCAGCAGAACACGATCTCGCTCGGGCTGTTCCGCGACCAGGGCAATGCCGAGCGCCGCCGCGCCGAGATAGGCGCACTCGGCTTCAAGCCGCAGTTGAGCGCGCGTACCGAGGAACTGCCGGTCTACTGGCTCGATTTCGCGCTCGCGGGCGCCGAGCCGCCGGACCTGCGCCAACGCAGCGGCGCGCCCGCCGACGCGCGCGAGGAGACGATCGCGTGCTTCTGACGCGCGTCGTACCGTGCGGCCCCGCGCTCCCGCTTGCTAGAATCCGCGCCGATGCCGGCATAGCTCAGTTGGTAGAGCAACCGCCTTGTAAGCGGTAGGTCCCCAGTTCGAATCCGGGTGCCGGCACCATCTTGCGGGTCATCGCGTCGCGCCGTGGCGTTCCCTGTTGCGTGACGTGGCGAATCGAATCCTGGGGCGCGCTTCGTTTCCGGGTCGATGCGTTGCGCGCGTCAGAGTTTTCCTTCCTTGCGCAGGCGCCTGCACTCGTCGCCGAGGCCGTCGAGATTCCATGCGCTGTCGGCCAGTCTCCGCCACAGATCGAAGCCCTGCATCGCCTCCGCGTTTATGTAGAACGGCATGTGCCCGTAGCGCGCCTTGAGCCGATGGGCGACGACTTCGAGATGCCCGAACCACCGTGCGGTCTTGAGTTCCTGTGGGGTCATCATGGCGGGTGCCTTGCGATGGTTGCGACGTATTTTAGCGCCGCGCCGAAGACGAGGCGCGCCGCATGCGCCAAAAGGCACCCGTGCGAACAGTCATCGCCGGAGCACATCCTCCGCTAGTTTGGTGATTTTCGTGGAGTCGATGCTTCCATTCGCCTCGTCGCGCATGATGAGGAGTGTGCCGTTCTCGCTGCTAACTTCGTCATGCGGCGGAATGGCTTGGGTGCGGTATCACTCGAGTTTCTCCTCCCATCGTCGGAGATAAATCGGCACATGCAGCATTCCGCAGTGCTCCCAGTAGCGCATCCGACTGGATTCGACGTCGTCGATGGTGAAATCCGGATACTTCGTGACGCCACCAATCGTCAGCGGTCCCTCGCATGCGTGGTCGATACAATCCGCGCGCACTTGCGGCACTCGCGATCGCCCGTCCGTATCCCGGCTTCATCGCCCACGCGGGCACCACCCGTTGGCACATTCACCCCCGATCAAGAAACAGAGGCGCAGTCTGCTCTCGGACTTTGACGAGGTGCCGCCATGACCGCGATCCGCTGTTTCGCCACGATCCCGCTGCTGCTCGCGCTCGCCGCGTGCGCGACCCATGCGCCACGTACGTCGCATGTCGACGCGGCCGCGAAGCCGGCCGGTTCCGATGCCGCGTGGGCGCTGCTCGACACCAATCAGGATGGCGTCCTCTCGCGCGATGAACTGGAACGCGAGCATGCGGTCGCGCTGCTGCGCGATTTTGGCACCGCCGACGGCAATCACGACGGGCGTGTGTCGCGCGAGGAATGGAGCGTCTGGTGGCCGCGCATCACGAAGACCCCGCCGTCGCCGTCGATGGCCGCGCTGAACGCGAGTTCGGCGCCGACGAACGGGATTCGCGCGCAGTAGCGACCGCAACCGGCGAAGCAATCTTTGCCGCGCCGCTCAGCCCTTGAGCACGCCCGACTGTTTCGCCGCGTGCGTCGCGAGCGCGTCCATCAGTGGCGGGTTCAGGCAGTCGTAGGGTTCGAGGCCGAGTTCGCGCAAACGCGTGCGCACCGCGTCCATGCCGTTCGGGTCCGCGCCCGACTCGATGATCGACGACACGAATGCGGCGAAGCCCGGCGCCGACCAGCCGCTCTGCGGCGATAGTTCGGTATGGATGAAGTCGAGTCCGTGGAACGCGTGTTTCGCGTTCTCGATGCGCCCGAACATATGCACGCCGCATGCCTTGCACGCGTGGCGCTGAATCGTCGCCTTGTCGTCGACGACTTCGAGCTTGTCCGCGTTCGCGGTCACCTCGAGCTTGTCGCGCGGGACGACCGCGACCACCGAGAACAGCGCGCCTTTCGGTTTCCAGCACTTCGTGCAGCCGCACGCATGGTTGTGCGCGCTCTGCGCGCCGACCTCGACCGTGACCGGATCCTTCGCGCACTGGCACACGAGCGTGCCGCCCTTGAAATCGCTCGCGCCCGGCTGGATGCCCTTGTCGACCGACGGATGGATCGAGACGCTCATGACGTTCTCCCGGTTCTTGCTGGGGCCGTACACGACGGCGAAGGTTGCTGCTGCGACGAAGCAATCTGCGCAGGCGACGGGCGTCTGCCTGCCTGCGTTACGTGACGCAGCGCCCTGCGTTCAGGCGGACCCCAAATCCGCCCGCTGCTGCGCGGATGCGACCACTGCGTTCGCGGCCTAGCGTGCGCGCCGCCGCGCCCGCGATCAATAGCGGATCACCGAACGGATCACCTTGCCCTCGTGCATGAGGTCGAACGCCTCGTTGATGCGCTCGAGCGGCAGCTCGGCGGAGACGAATTCGTCGATCCTGAGTTCGCCGGCCAGGTAGCGGTCGACATAGCCGGGCAGTTGCGAGCGTCCCTTGACGCCGCCGAACGCACAGCCGCGCCAGACGCGCCCGGTGACGAGCTGGAACGGCCGCGTCGAGATCTCCTGGCCCGCGCCCGCGACGCCGATGATGATCGATTCGCCCCAGCCCTTGTGGCAGCACTCGAGCGCGGCGCGCATCACGTTGACGTTGCCGATGCATTCGAACGAGTAGTCGACGCCGCCGTCGGTGAGTTCGACGACGACCTGCTGGATCGGCGTGTCGGCATGGTCCTTCGGGTTGATGCAGTCGGTCGCGCCGAGCGCGCGCGCGAGCGTGAACTTGTCCGCGTTGGTGTCGATCGCGACGATGCGCTCGGCCTTGGCCATCACCGCGCCCTGGATCACCGACATGCCGATGCCGCCGAGGCCGAACACCGCGACGCTCGCGCCGGGCGTCACCTTCGCGGTGTTGAGCACCGCGCCGATGCCGGTGGTGATGCCGCAGCCGAGCAGGCAGACCTTGTCGAGCGGCGCGATCGGGTCGATCTTCGCGAGTGCGATCTCGGGCAGCACGGTGTATTCGGAGAACGTGCTCGTGCCCATGTAGTGCAGGATCGGCTTGCCGTTCTTGGAGAACCGCGAACTGCCGTCCGGCATCAGCCCTTTGCCCTGGGTCGCGCGGATCGCCTGGCAGAGATTGGTCTTGCCCGAACGGCAGAACTTGCAGACGCCGCATTCGGGCGTGTACAGCGGAATCACGTGGTCGCCGGGCTTGACGCTCTTCACGCCTGCGCCGACTTCCTCGATGATGCCGCCGCCCTCGTGGCCGAGAATCACCGGGAACAGGCCTTCGGGATCGGCGCCCGACAGCGTGAACGCGTCGGTGTGGCAGACCCCGGTCGCGACGATGCGCACCAGCGCTTCACCGGCGCGCGGACCTTCGAGATCGACCTCCTCGATCGCGAGCGGCCGGTCCGCTTCCCAGGCCACTGCAGCGCGTGTCTTCATGGCTCGCGACTCCCGAAACGCGGCGCCCGCGGCGCCGGCACGCGTGCATTCTGCGTGCTCGATCGTCGGTGCCGCAAGCCGTTCCCCGGGTCAGGCCGCGAACGCCTGCAGGCCGTCGATCTCGATCAGCAGTTCGCGGCGGCAGATATCGCCCGCGAGCACGAGCAGCCCCGCGAGCGCGGGCGCGCGCGCGCGCAGCGCGGCGACGACGTACCCCGCATCCGCGGCATCGCGCAGGTAGACCTTGAGCAGCGCGCGCCGGTCCAGTCCCGGCGGCCGGCTGCCGGCCTGGTCGAGCAGGCTCTGCAGGTTCGACAGGGTTTCCTCGAGCTGCGCGGCGATGTCGCCCTGGTGCTGCGAGGCGTGACCGACCACCGCGGCGGTACCCGAGATCAGCAACTGCGCACCCGGCGCGAGCATGCCGCGCGCAAACGTCGGCGACGCCGGACCATAGCGGCGCGGATAGCGCCAGGCGCTGACCTGGCGCGGATTCTCTATCGCGGTGCCGGCGTGACGCGAAGCGAGACCGTACACCTGCAGCACGCGGCGACCGTCGCGGCGCCCGATCGCGGTCGCGGCCGGATAGCCCGCATGCAGCGGCGCGCCCATGCCGCGCGTGCGGCCGCTGCAGAAGCGGCGATAGCGTTCGGCATCGCCGTCGCCGAGGTTGATCGAGTCGAGGTAGTTCCACACGCGCAGGAAGTGCGGCATCGGACTGGACGCGACGAACGCCTCGATCGTGCGGTAGGCATGTTCCGCGGCCTGTTCGATGCCGCCGTGTGCGCTTTCGTCGAGTTCGATCGCGAAGAACAGATAGTCGTCGTCGCGACTCCAGCACAGCGCGCCGTCACGGCCGCTGGCGACCGGTCCGCGGCCGCGCCAGACCTCGAACACCGGCTGCGCGGCGGGCACTTGTGCGCCGCTGTCGCAAGCGAGCCGTTCGAGATCGATCCACAGCACGCGTGGATCGGCCGCGAGCGCGCCCGGCGGCGCCGCTGCAAAGCCGATCACCGCGAGTACGTCGGGTGCCGCGAGCAGATCGTCCAGCCGCGCGGGCTCGTACGCGATCGCGAGCGCGGGCATCGGTGCAACGGCATCGCGGGTCCGTGTCGACATGTGCAAGGCGGCGTGTTTTCGGGATCTGCCGCGCGCGGCGGGGCGGGTCGCGGATGATACACTGCGCAGATAATCAGATCCGCCAGAGCCCCGTCCTCATGTCCAGCAGTGCCAGCGTCGTGCAGACGCCCGCGGAACGCGAGCTTGCCGAACTCATCGTCGAGAATCTGAACATCGAGTCGGTGCGTGCCGACGAGATCGATCCGGAAGCGGCGCTGTTCGGCGGCGATCTCGGCCTCGATTCGATCGACGCGCTCGAGCTCGCGCTCGCGGTCTCCACGCGCTACGGGTTCCAGTTGCGCTCGGACAATCCGGACAACCAGCGCATTTTCGGCAGCCTGCGTGCGCTGTCGGAACACATCGAGCGCCAGCGCGCGACCTGAACGGCGCGGGGTCCCGGCAATCCGGTCGGAACCCGCTTTCTGCCGCCGCCTGCCCGCCCGCGCCTGAACCGGGATCGCGGCGTTTCCAGCGCTAGCCCGGATCGACCGGGGTGGTGCCGCCGCTGAATGCGACTTTCGCCTGGCGCCGGCGCGCGATCCATTCGCCGACCGCGCGTCTGAGGTCGCCGATCGCGTAGCAGGCATAGACGAGCTTGAACAGCTTGAGCTTGCCCATCACCGCGGCGTTGTCGAACACGTCGCCGGCCAGCATCGAGATCACGCCCTGCTCGAGCTGCCACTGGTTGCCCGGATGCGCGAACAGGTGGCGCATGACCGGCGAATTGAAGCGGTAGATGAACCACGAGAACACGCGAATCCCGCGCCGCACCCGCGCCGCGTACGCGCGCTGCAGCGCGCGCTCGCGCGTCGCATCGGCGAGCACCGCGTCGACCATCGACGCGGCCTCGCGCGCGCTGCTCATGGCCAGATAGACGCCGGACGAGAACACTGGATCGACGAACGCGAACGCGTCGCCGACCATGACCCAGCCCGGCCCCGCAATGCGCGCGCTCGAATACGAATAGTTGCCGGTCACGCGCACCTCGGACACGCGGCGCGCGCCGTGCATGCGCCGCAATGCGTCCGGCATGCTCTCGAGGGTCGCGCGCAGGAACTCTTCGGTGCGGCCGCGGCGCTGCCTCAGATACTCGGGCCAGCATACGCAACCGATGCTCATCACGCCGTCGCGCAGAGGGATGAACCAGCACCAGCCCTGCGCGAAGTGGTAGATGCTGATGTTGCCCGCATCCTCGCCCGGTCGCGCTTCGACGCCCTCGTAATGGGCGAAGATCGCGGCGCTCTGGTGACGGTCGTTCTTGCGCTTGAGCTTGAGCGCGTTGCCGAGCAGGGTGTCGCGGCCGCTCGCGTCGATCAGGTACTTCGCGCGGATCGCGAGCGTGGCGCCATCCGCCGCGCTCGCCTCGGCTTCGACGCGGCCGCTGCCGCGCAGTTCGACGCGGCGTGCGCTGACGCCCTCGCGCGCATCCACGCCACTTGCGCGCGCGTGCTCGAACAGCATGCGATCGAACTCCTCGCGCCGGACCTGGAACGCGTGCGCGGGCGTAGCGCCGAGCGCGCGGCGGAAATGGAAGGTCTGGTAGTTGCCCGCATGCGACGGAAAATCCGCCCCGAGCTTGCACACGCCGAGCTCGCGTACGCGATCCATCACGCCGAGCTCGTCGAAGATCGGCAGGTTCGCGGGCAGCAGCGATTCGCCGATGTGGAAACGCGGATGGCGGTCCTTCTCGAGCAGCACGACGCGCCGGCCGCGCCGCGCGAGCAGCGTGGCCGCGGTCGATCCGCCGGGGCCTCCGCCGACCACCAGCACGTCGCACTCGAGAGTCTCGTTCATCGGGGTCACGGCGCATTCCGGCGATTCACGCCGGCCCGGCGCGCACGCATGGTACATTCCGGCGGCTTCCGAACCACGCTGGATCGCTCATGCCGCCGGCTTTTGCGCGTTGAATTCCGTGTCCGCTTCCGCACCGCTGGAGGCATCGACGCCGCGTGCGGCGCGGCGTTCGCGTCTGCTCGTGCCGGGCATTGCCGCCTACCTGATCCTCGTGTCCGGTGCGTTCGCGACCGGGATCTCGATCCTCGGCGGTCTCGCGGCGTTCGTTCTGGTCAGCCTGATCCTCGGTCCGGGTCTGCGTCGGCGCAGCACGCCCGCATGGGCCGCGTGGTGCGCCGCGACCGCCGCGATCGGACTGCTCCTGCTGCGCGGCGCCGGCGCGCTCGCGCTGGATGCGATGCCGGTGCTCGTGAACGTGGCGCTGTGCTGGCTGTTCGCGCGCACCCTGCGCCGCGGTCGCGAACCGCTGATCGCGCAGTTCATCCGCGTGATCGAGGGTCCGCAGCGCCTCGCGTTGCCGAAGGTTGCGGCGTACGCGCGCGGCCTGACCCTGACCTGGTCCGTGCTGCTCGGCGCGCAGGCCGGCGTGCTCGCGCTGCTGCTCGTCTGGAGTGCGGCCGCGGGCGCGAACCTGCTCGCGGTGCCGGGCAGCGCATGGCGCATCTACCTGCATCTGGGCAGCTATGCGCTGGTGCCGGCATTCCTGATACTCGAGTACGCATACCGGCGCTGGCACCTGCGCGATGTTCCGCACCTGCCGCTCGCGCAATTCATCGCGCGCCTTGCGCACTGTTGGCGGAGCATGCTGCACGATCTCGTCGCCGCGCCGGCACGGCACCCGCAATGAGCGGGGACGTGCTGGTCAGCGAGGCGTTCCGCGTCGACGCGCGCCACCCGAGTCTGCCGGGCCACTTCCCGGGTCATCCGGTGGTACCCGGCGTGGTCCTGCTCGACCGTCTCGCCGCTGCGCTCGAAAGGACCGGCGCGGGTCCGCTGCGGCGCCTCGCGACCGTGAAATTTCTGTCTCCGCTGCTGCCGGACCAGGAGGCGACGCTGACCGCGACGCGCAGCGGCACGCGCATCCGCTTTCGCATCGAACGCGACGACACGCCGATCATGAACGGTGAGGGCGAACTCGCATGAGCGCGCACTGGAGCGAGCGCCCCGAAGGCGGCGGGCGCGTTGCGATCTGGGCGATCCGAACGATCGGCCTGTATGGCGGGCGCCGCTTCGCGCGCCTGTTCCTGTATCCGATCACCCTGTATTTCTACTTTCGGCGCCCGTTCGAGCGGCGCGTCTCGCGCGAGTTTCTGACCCGTGCGTTCGGCCGGCCTGCGACCATGCGACAGGTGCTGCGCCATATCCATCGTTTCGCCTCGACCATTCTCGACCGCGTGTTCATGCTCAGCGACCGCTTCGCGCGCTTCGACGTGCGCATGCACGGGGTCGAGGAGCTCACGTCGCGCATGCGCGCGGATCGCGGCGTGCTGCTGCTCGGTGCGCACGTGGGCAGTTTCGAGGTCCTGCGTGCCGCCGCGTGCGAACGTCCCGACGTCAAGGTGCGCGTCGTGCTCGATACCCGGCAGACACCCGCCCTGACCGAACTGCTGCACGCGCTGAATCCGGAGATGGGTCGCAACGTGATCGATGCGTCGCGGCCGAGCACCGACATCGTGCTCGCACTCGGCGAGGCGGTGCGCGAGGGGTCGCTGACCACGCTGCTCGCCGACCGCGCGCGCCCCGGCGAAGCGACCGTCGTCGTCGATTTCCTCGGTGCGCCCGCCGCGTTTCCGGTCGCACCGCTGCTGATCGGCTCGCTGCTCAAGGCGCCGATCGTGCTCGTGTTCGGCATGTATCGCGGCGGCAACCGCTACGATCTCTACTTCGAGCCTTTCGCCGACGAACTCACGCTGTCGCGGCGCGGCCGCCATGCGGAATTGCGTGCCGCGGTGCAGCGCTATGCGAGCCGGCTCGAACACCATGTACGCGAAGATCCCTACAACTGGTTCAACTGGCATGATTTCTGGAATCTCGAAGGCGTCACTGATCACGGGGCTGCTGCTGACGGGCGCGATCTGGGCGACATCTCGGTGTCGCGCGGCGCCGCCGCCTGAAACGGCAGTCGCGGCGCTCGACGCGAGCGCGCTGGTCGCGCGCCTGAAGCGGCCCGTGCCTGCACGCACGCGCTATACCGAACTGCGCTTTTCGGGCCTGCTCGATCGCCCGCTGGTCCTGCATGGCGAACTCGAGTACACGGGTCCGGGCCGCCTCGGCAAGCGCGTCGACGCGCCGTATCACGAAACCGTCACGATCGCGGACGGCACCGCGACCGTGCAGCGCGGTGATCGCGCGAAGCGCACTTTCGCGCTCGGTCAGGCACCCGAGCTCGAGGGATTCCTGCGCGGCTTCAGCGCGTTGCTCGGCGGGGACAGCGCGACACTCGCACGCGACTTCGTGTTCTCCGCGAGCGGCACGCCCGCGCGCTGGCAGCTCAGCCTGAAACCGCGCGACCGGCGCCTCGAACGGCGCATCAGCGAGATCGAGGTCGACGGCAGCGGCGATATGCCGCGCTGCTTCCGCACCCGCGAGGCCGATGGCGATCTCGCGGTGCTGCTCGTCGATACGCTCGCCGATGCCGATCTGCCGCCGCGTCCGTCGCCGGCACAGCTCGATGCGTTGTGCCGCGGCCTCGACACGCCATGAGTGCGCGCGTGCCGCGCAGAGCATGTTGCACGCGTGCGCGCACCCGGCCCGCGATTGCGCGCGTCGGAAATCCCTGAAGCCGTGTCGGGCCGAACGCTCCGCTGGATCCTGCTCGCGGCGTGGCTGCTCGCGCTCGGCGCGCTCGCGACGTTCGCGCTGCGCGGCCTGCACGTCAGCACCGACCTGCGCAGCTTCATGCCGCCGCCGCAGACGCCGGACCAGAAGCTGCTGATGGACCAGATCGGCGAAGGGCCCGGTTCGCGGCTGCTGCTGATCTCGATCGATCGCGCGCCCGAAGCGCAACTCGCCGCGCTCAGCCGCGGCCTCGCGGCGGCGCTGCAGCACGACGCGCATTTCGAGCAGGTCGTCAACGGCGCATTCGATCCGGCCGCGCTCGACGACGCACTGCTGCCGTACCGCTACCTGCTGACGCCGACCCTCGATCACCACGCGCTCGACGCCGCGTATCTGCACGAGCAACTCGAGCAGCGACTCGAGGACCTCGCCTCGCCCGCGGCCGGCCTGCTCAAGCCGCTGCTCGCGCGCGATCCGACCCTGGAAACGCTGGCCCTGGCCGAGCGCTGGTCGCCGCCGCATCCGCCCGCGCTGCGCGACGGAGTCTGGTTCTCTGCCGACGGCGCCGCGCTGCTGCTTGCCGAGACCCGTGGCGCGGGCTTCGATCCGGCGGCGCAGGGCGCCGCGATCGCCGCGCTCGAACATGCGTTCCACGCGCTGGCAGACGCCGGCACCGCGCGCCTCGTGATCAGCGGCCCCGGCTATTTCACGGTGCTGATCAACGCGAAGACGCGCGCCGAAGCGGACCGCATCGGTGCGGTCAGCACGATCGGATTCGTCGTGCTGCTGCTGCTCGCGTATCGCAGCATCGCATCGCTGCTGCTCGCCGCGTTGCCGGTGCTGAGCGGCGGCCTTGCGGGCATCGCGGCGCTCGCGCTCGGCTTCGGCAGCGCGCACGGAATCACCCTCGCGTTCGGTTTCACCCTGCTCGGCGTGGCCCAGGAATATCCGATCCGCGTGCTCAGCCATCGCCGCGCGGGAGAGGATGCGCTCGCGAGCGTGCGCGCCCTGTGGCCGCTGCTCGCGACTGCAATCGCATCCGCGGCGATCGCGTATCTCGCGTTCTTCGCATCCGGGGTCAGGGGATTGCAGCAACTGGCCGTGTTCACGATCGTCGGCCTGGTGACCGCGGGCCTGACCACGCGCTACCTGCTGCCGCGCGTATTGCCGGCACGCTTTCGTGACGCGGCCGATACACCGGGTCTCGCGCGCGCGTCGCGTGCCCTCGACGCACTGCCGCGTCCGCGCTGGCTGCCCTGGCTGCTGGCCGCGCTTGCGCTGCTCGCGCTGTGGCTCGCGCCGGGTCCGATGTGGCAGAACGACCTCGCCGCGCTGACGCCGGTGCCGCCCAATCTCCTGCAGCGCGACGCGAAGCTGCGCGGCGAACTCGGCGCACCCGACGTGCGCTATCTGCTCGTGCTGAACGGTGCGAGCGCGGATGCGGTGCTCGCATTGTCGGAGACGCTGGAACCGCAACTCGACGCACTGGTCGGCAACGGCGTGCTCGATGCGGTCGAGCTGCCGAGCCGTTATCTGCCGAGCCTTGCGACGCAGCGCGCGCGCCAGGCACGCCTGCCCCACCGGGCGACGCTCGCGGCCGCACTCGCCGAGGCCGACGCGGGACTGCCGTTTCGCGCGGGCCTGTTCGCGCCCTTCCTCGCCGATGTCGAAACCGCGCGCGGCCTCGCGCCGCTGACCGCGGACGCGTTCGAACGCTCGCCGCTCGGTGCGCGTCTGGCCTCGATGCTGGTGCGGCGCGAGCGCGGCTGGGTCGGGCTCGCAACGCTCTCGGGCGTGCACGATGCGGCTCGGCTCGCCGCACTCGCGGACACGACCGCGGGTGCGGTGCGGCTGCTCGATCTCAAAAGCGCTTCGGAGTCGCTGGTCGTCGCCTATCGCGAACGCATCCTGCGCGCGCTCGGACTCGCGCTGGTGCTGCTCGCGGTCACCGTAATCGTCGCGCTGCGCAGCGGGCGCCGCGCCTGGCACGTGCTCGCGCCGATGTCGCTGGCAACCCTGCTCGTGCTCGTGGTCGAACGCGGGTCGGGCATCTCGTTGTCGCTGTTCCATCTGGTCGCGCTGACTCTCGCCGCGGGTCTCGGCCTGCATTACGCACTGTTCTTCGAGCGCCCGGTCGCGGACGCGGCCGAGGGCCGGCGCACGCTGCATGCGACGATCGTCTGCGTGCTGTCCGCGCTGCTCGTGTTCGGGATGCAGGCCTGGTCGTCGCTGCCGGTGCTGCGTGCGATCGGACTCACGGTCGCGCTCGGCGTCGGCTTCCACTTCTGCCTGTCGATCCTGATGGCGCGCGAACGCCGACCGTGATCGTTGCAGCAGCCGTGGTGCGGATATTCCCGGAACGCTGTGACCTGCCGGTGCCCGGGTGGAGCAGCGCCCGGATCGAAATCATGCGGACCGGGGCGACGCGAGATCGCGTTGGAACGGTCGCCGACCCGCTTGCAGGTTCCTGGAACAGCGCGACCCGGTCCAGCGACCGGTCCAGCCAGAACGAGCCCGTCGCCTTGTCGTCCCGGATATCGCACTGCGTTTGCTAGACTCGCAGCTGGGCTGCGCATTCGGACCACGCGCCGCCGGATGACGTCCGGATCACGGGCCGCGATCCATGCAGCATTTCCTCGCCGAGCTGAAGCGTCGCAACGTGTTGCGGGTCGCCGCATTCTATGCGGCCGGCGGCTGGCTGCTGGTACAGATCGCGACCCAGGTGCTGCCGGTGTTCGATGTTCCGACCTGGGCGATGCGCATCGTCGTCATTGCGGTCATGCTCGGCTTCCCGCTTGCGCTGGTGTTTGCGTGGTTCTACGAACTGACGCCCGAAGGCCTCAAGCTCGAGAGCGCAGTCGATCGTGCGCGGTCGATAACCCGTCGTACCGGCCGCAAGCTGGATCGCTTGATCATCGGCCTGCTGGCGACCGCCGTTGTCGCGTTGCTTGCCAATCAATTCGTGCTGCACAAGGGGCCCGGCGATGTCGGGCTGGACAAGGCTATCGCCGTGTTGCCGCTGGTCAACGATACCGGCGATCCGGACAACGAGTATTTTTCCGATGGACTGTCCGAGGAATTGATCAGCGCGTTGGCGCAGATCAGGGATCTCAAGGTCATCGGCCGCACATCCTCGTTTCATTTCAAGAACAGAAACGACGACAGCAAGGCCATCGGTGCCGCACTCGGCGTGGGCTACCTGCTCGAGGGCAGCGTGCGCAAGTCCGCCGAACGGGCACGCATCTCCGTCAACCTCGTACGAGCATCGGATGGCGCGAATGTCTGGTCGCAAATCTACGACCGCACGCTGCCGGATATCTTCGCGGTCCAGGCGCAGATCGCGCAGTCCGTCGCCGATGCACTCAAGGTGACGCTGCTGGGCGGTAGTGCAAGATCCCCGGATTCGCCACCCAATCGCAACGTCGACGCCTACAACGCCTATCTGCAAGGCCGCTATTTCGAGGAACGCTATTCGGCTGCCGACTTGCGCAAGGCGATCGATTTCTACGAAGCCGCCATACGCGACGATCCGCACTACGCTCTGGCGTATGCCGCGCTGTCCAAGAGCTGGTGGGCTTTCGGCGATATCACCGGCAAAGACGTCGCCGAAGCCAATCGCAAGGCGCGGGCCGCCGCGGAGCGTGCCGTTGCCGAGGATCCGCATCTCGCGGAAGGGTATGCCGCGCTCGGCCAGATTCTCGTCAGCGTCGACTGGAATGCCAGCGCGGCCGAGATGGCGTATCGGCGTGCGGCGGAACTCGCGCCGGCTTCGGCGGAGCCGAAGATCGGCCTCGCTTCGGTGCTCGCGGATTTCGGCCGGATCGAGGAGGCGGTGGAGTTGTTGCAGCAAGCGATCCTTCTGGAACCGCTGACGACCGCCGCTCACTTCTCCCTCGCCAGATTGCTGACCTCGCTCGGCCGCTACGATGAAGCAGTGCAGTCGGCGCGCAAGGCCGTCGAGCTCCAGCCTGGCGGCGCCGGGACTTGGGAAATGCTCGCGCTGGTCGAAGCGAAGCGCGGAGACGGCGACGCGGCCCTCAAGGCGGCGCAGCAGGAAACCGACCCGGACTGGCGCGCGTATGCGATGGCCCTTGCACAGCAGGCGCGCGGCGATCAGGTCGCTGCACAGGCCACACTGGATGCGTTGATCGACGGTCATAGCGACGACATGTCGTTTCAGATCGCAACCGTGTATGCATTCCGTGGCGATGCCGACAAGACCTTCGAATGGCTCGATCGAGCCTATGAGAAACGCGATCCGGGCGCGATCGCGATCATCGATAATCCGTTCACGCGTGAGCTGCGTTCGGATCCGCGCTTCGGCGCGTTCTGCAGGAAAATCGGCCTGCCCTGGCCGCCGCGATGATGCTGCAGAAATCCGCAATGCGTCGCCACCGATCGCGGCCTGCCCGGAACCTGCAGTCTGATCGGGCGGGCCGCATAATGCGCTTGGCGAGCCTCTTCCCCGCTCGCTGGACTGGTCCTCTGCATGCCCAATTCCGGCAATGACCCAAGCCAACCGGCGAATAGTCGACTCGCCTTGCCGAAGGCCGACTGGGCGAGTCTGATTCCACATCAGGGCCTGATGTGCCTGCTCGACGCCCTCGTTGCCTGGGACGAAACGCGTCTTCATGCGCGCAGCACGACGCACCGGCACGCGGACAATCCGCTGCGCAGCGACGGTCGCTTGCGCGCTGTGCACCTGTGCGAGTACGGCGCGCAGGCGATGGCCGTGCACGGCGGTTTGCTCGCGCGTGCCGCGGGCACAAGCGCGGAGCCCGGCCTGCTCGTGTCGCTGCGCGCGGTGGAGTTGCAGGTCGCACGCATCGACGATCTGCCGGGCGCGCTCGACGTGTACGCCGAACGTCTGCTCGGCGGCGAAGACAGCTGGCAATACGCGTTCCGCATCGAACACGCGGGCGTGTTGCTCGCGCAGGGGCGCGCCGCGGTGATCAGCCGGCAAGCGGATGCTGCGCCACGTTCGTGACCGCGCGTGCTCGCGATCCGGTCGACGCCGTCGGAACCGTGAACTGGATCACGTACGATCGGTCGTTCCTGTCACGACAGCGCGCCGTCGTGCGCAGTAGCTTGATGCCCGCAACACCAAACCGGAGGAGCATCATGAAACCGCATTCGCTTTACGCCGCGATCGGCGCGATCTTCGCACTTGTCTCGCTCGACACCCTCGCAGCCACGCCCGGCGACGTCGCGTGGTCGGCCGACGTCCCGCAATCCTCCGCCGCAGCGCGGCCTGGCGCGTCCGCTCCGCTGGCCGGTCCGGGCGCGGCCGATGTCGGCGATGCGGATTCGTTCGGTCGCAATGTGCAGTGGCTCGGACTCGCCGCGGAATCGATCGCGCTGCAGGCCGACTGCAGCGGGGTCACCGGCAACTGCCAGGCCCTCGCGCCGGCGCCCGCTGCCACCAGCTTCAGCTTTTCCGATATCGCCCACATCAGCCTGCCGAAGAAATCGGCCAATTCGCTGCTGTGCTACTGGTTCTCGCCGTACCTGACGGTGTCCTACGACAACCCCACTGCCGCACCCGTGGTCGCGCGCCTGAGCTACACGCCGACCGTCACCGTCGAGAATCCGGTGCTCGACGATCCGTCGCTGATCGATCCGGCGACCGGTCTGCCGTATGGCGGCCAGCTTTTGACCGGCCTGACCTCTTCGGAACGTTTCGAGGTGCCGCTGCCGGCCGGGCTGCAGATCACCGAACGCACGCGCGATTCGACCGTGTGCATCGGCGGAATGATCAGCCGCAGTGCGCTCGTCGACACGTTCGGCCTCAGCGCGGCGCAGGCGAAGGAGTTCTTCAAGCAGCCGACCACGTTGCGCCTCAACATCGACGGCAGTGCACAGTACGTGGACTTCGCCTCGCTTTACTTCGGCCTGCGCATCGTCGGCGATTGAGTCGCGGACCGCGAAATGGCATGAAGCGGACTCAAGCCGCTGAACCCCGTCGATCGTCATTCCCCGCGGGCGCGCCGGCTCAGGCCGGCGCGCTGCGGGGCTGGATCAGGTCCCAGCGGTTGCCGTAGCGGTCCCTGAACACGGCGACCGTCGCGTACGCCTCCTCGCGCGGCGCTTCGACGAACTCGACGCCGCGCGCCGACAGCGCGGCGTGGTCGCGGCGGAAATCGTCCGTGTGCAGGAACAGGAACACGCGCCCGCCGGTCTGGTCGCCGATCCGGTCGCGCTGCGCGGCGGTCGCCGCGCGTGCGAGCAGCAGGCGCGTCGGCGAGCCCGGCGGTGCGACCAGCACCCAGCGTTTGCCGGCTTCGCGCGGGCTGTCCTCGACCAGATCGAAGGCGAGGACGCCGGTGTAATACGCGATCGCCTCGTCGTAGTCGGGGACGACGAGCGCGACCGCGGCGAGGTGCTGTTTCATCGGATTCCTCCACGGCGCTCGGCGACAGGCTACGCAAGCGCGCGCAAAGCCGCCATCATGGCGCCACCTGGACTGCGGGAACCTCGCCATGGTGGACCCACGACGCGCGCTGGTTACCGGCGGCAGCGGCGAAATCGGCGGCGCGATCGCGCGCGCGCTCGCGGCGGACGGATTCGAGGTGTTCGTGCACGCGAACGCCGGGTTGCAGCGCGCGCAAGCCGTGGTCGCGGCGATCACGGCCGCGGGCGGCCGCGCGCACGCGGTCGCGTTCGATCTGGTCGACGGCGCGGCCACGCGCGCGGTGCTCGAAGGGTTGCTTGCGGACGGACCGATCCAGGTACTCGTGCACAACGCAGGCATCCACGACGACGCGCCGCTCGCCGGGATGAGCGAAAGCCAGTGGCGGCGTGTGATCGACGTGTCGCTGCACGGCTTCTTCCATGCGGCGCAGCCCCTGCTGCTGCCGATGGCGCGTACGCGCTGGGGACGTATCGTGTCGGTGTCGTCGGTCGCGGCGGTGCTCGGCAATCGCGGCCAGGTCAACTATGCGGCGGCCAAGTCCGCGCTGCACGGCGCGACGCGATCGCTCGCGCGCGAGATGGCGTCGCGCGGAATCACGGTCAACGTGGTCGCGCCGGGCGTGATCGCGGGCGGCATGGCCGCGCACGCATTCGACGATGCACAGGTCAAGGCACTGGTGCCGGCCGGGCGCGCGGGCACGCCCGACGAGGTCGCCGCGCTCGTGCGTTTCCTGTGCTCGGACGCGGCAGGCTACGTCAACGGCCAGGTCATCGGCGTCAACGGCGGCATGGGCTAGGGATCGCGGACCGGTCCTGGGCGCGCCGCGGGGTCAGGCCGCGGCGAACAGCAGCGGTCGCGCTTCGGCCGGTCGGTCGGTGGCCGGCCCGGCATCGAGGCGGACGCCCGCGCGCGCGGCGATCGCCGCGGCGAGATCGCCGAGCAGGTCGACGTTGCGGCGCAGGCGCGTGCGTACCTGCGCGTCGTCGAGCACGTCGTGCAGGCCGCGGTTGAGTTCGATGAACCACGGCAGCGTGCCCTGGTCGAGCATGCCGGCCGCGCCATGGCCCGGTGCGGCCGCGTGCCAGGCGCGGAACAGCTGCTGCATGCGCAGGTTGAGGTCGCGCGCGCGTTCCAGCACCGCGCGCATTTCGCCGAGCAGACCAATGTCGGCCAGACGCTGCTGGAATACCAGCTGGCAGAGCACGCCCCAGTAGTAGGTGTAATCCCAGATCACCTTGGTCGGCAGCACCGCGGCGTTGCCGAACAGCGGATACTGGCCCTGGAACAGGGTCAGCGTGCTCTCGTAGAACGAGCGGAACATCTGCTCGTGGAAACGCGCGTATGGCGCGAGCTTCGCACCCGCGCGATCGTGCGCCACAAGTTCGACGATGTAGGTGTTCGCGATCGCGATGAAGTCGCTGCCGGGCGAATAGAACGGATCGAGGAACATGCCGGCGTCGCCGGTCAGCGCCCAGCGATCGGCCGAGAACGCGCGGCGGCAGCCGTGCGAATAGTTGCGCAGGAACGCGAAGTCCATGACCTTGTCGCGTCGCGCGCGGCACGCGCGTGCGAGCGCGGGCTGGCGCTCGTCGAGCCAGTCCAGCGCCTTGTCCAGCGTATTCATCGACGCGAGCCGATGCATCGCGGAATCGGCGACGATGCCGATCGAATGCGCGCCCGACCCGAGTGGAATCAGCCACGCCCAGTAGCCGGGGCCGACCAGGTGGTTGGTCGAACGCCAGCGCTCGGGCGGCGTGCACTCCGCCTGCCAGTCCGCGTCGTCGCACCAGCCGTCGATCTTGATGCGGTCGTCGATGCGGAACCACACCGCGTGGCCCGCGTGGTCGTTTTGCTCGTCGAGCGCCAGCTTGCGGCGCAGCAGGCCGGCACGGCCGCTCGCGTCGATCAGCCAGCGTGCGCGATGGGTCCGCTGCGTGCCGTTCGCCTCGACGCGAATCGCATGCGGGTTCGCCGCTGCCGCGAGTTCGACGCCGCGCACATTTGCGCCGTGCACAAACTCGATGCCGCGTGCGCGCGCCTGCTCGCCGAGATGGTTCTCGAAGATGCCGCGGTCGATCTGCCAGGTCGGCGTAGGCAGCACCTTGCGCACGCCGAGCTCGGTGACGTTGCCGATGTCGTCGCGGCCGTCGCTGAAGAAGAAGCGGAAGCCGAACTTGCGCACGTGCGCCGCGTCGAGATGCGCGCGCAGGCCGAGCGTGTCCGCGAAGTAGTGCGCGCCGATCTCGACCGTCGATTCGCCGATCTTGTGCGCCGCAACCGGCACCGGATGCGCGCGGCGTTCGATCACGCGGATCGCGAGGTCCGCGAAGCGGTCGCGCAACTGCAATGCGAGCGTGAGTCCGGCGAGGCCGCCGCCGAGGATCACGACATCCGTTTCCAGGTTTCGCTTGTGCGATTCGCGGGGCATTGCGCATTGTGCCCGAGTGACCTGCAAGAGAGGAATTGAAAGCAACTCGCTTGGTCTCGCGGCGCCGTGCCTGGCTCTCGCTCGACCCCATAGGCACCGCCATGGGCCTCGCTGCGGGCCGGCGCCCGGCACCACGATCCCGGCGCGAATCCTCTTCCACTTCCTCGGTTGCAGGCCACTGGTGTGGTGTACGGCAGAGCGTGCTGGAATCGCGCCTTGGATTGTGCGCCGAACCGAGAGGCATGGCGCCAGGATCGGGGCCCGAGGACCAGCGACGGGTACGTTGCCGGCGGGATACCACGCCAGGACGCGGTCGCACGCCCGCGCCGTCACGGTGGATCAGGCCGTCGGCGCGTCGAAGACCAGCGGCTCGCGCCCATGCGAGCGCCGGTAGGCAGCGATGAAGTTGCCGTAGTGGAGAATGCGTCCGGCCGTGTACAGGGTGATCCGGGTCACGTCGCGTACCGGGCGAAAATGGCTGCCGCGGAACTCGCCGTGGTAGCGCGAATCGATTGGCACCGAAACCACGCCGAGGTGCTTTTCGCGCACCGCGGCGATCAGCAGCGCGGCCTCGAACACGAAATCGTCGGCAGCCAGATCCGCGAGTTCCAGCGCGCCGAGCGGGTAGTAGCGCTGGCCGCTCTGGGTATCGGCGATCGGCAATCCGCAGCCCCAGGAAATGCCCCAGTCGGCGACTGCGTTCGCGCGCCGCCGCGCGGTCGGCTGGTTCTCGCGGCAGCGCAAGCGTGCGCCGATCACCACGTGCTCTGGATAGCGCCTCGCGGCCGCGAGCAGGCGCGGGATGTCGCTGGCCTGGTGCTGGCCGTCGCCGTCCATCGCGATGACCGCATCGAAGCCGAGCGCGCGCGCCTTGCGGAACCCGTCGCGCAGGCCCTGGCCCTTGCCGAGCGAGGTCGCATGCCGGATCAGGCTGATCGGAAGATCGGCGATGCACGCGACGGTCGCATCGGTCGAGCCGTCGTCGACGACGATCACGTTCGCGCAGACCGCGAGCACCGACTCGACCACGCCGCGGATCGCGCGTTCCTCGTTGAGCGCGGGAATCACGACCGCGACCCGGCTGGCGTCCGCGGCGCTCATGCAAGCACCTCGATCGTGAGCACCGTGGCCGAGCCGCTCGCAACGCGGATGCAGCCCGGCATGGATCGCGCGAGCGCCACGAACAGCGGCAGCGCGTCGGCGCCCGGTGCGGACGCGTCGAAGGGATGCGCGGCCGCCGCGTCTGCTACATGGCGCAGGCGCAGACTGGCCAGCGCACGGGGCGTGCGTGCCGGATTGAGCAGCAGGGCAATGCCCGAGGCGGGATGGCTGTGCACGACTTCGGCGAGCGCGCCGCGGGCTTCGATGTCGTAGATCGCGAACAGCACCGGGGTCGCTTCCGCATAGGCCTCGACCGCGGCTTCGAACAGGCCCGCGGCGAAACTGCCGTGCCACGCGGACACCGCATTGGAAGGCGCCTGGCAACCGGTGGCCACGGTCCAGTAGCCGGCCGGCGCGTTGTGTACCGAGTTGTGGAAACGCGTCGGCGACGTTTCCAGCGGCGCATTCGCGAGGGTCGTGCACAGCGCTTCGGTGGTCGCCAGATCGCCGTGGATCGAGGCGAACACGCAGGGCACGCCGGCCGGGTCGCAGCCGGCCATCGCGCAGGCCTGGGCCGCCACTTCGCATGCGATCAGCACCGGCTCCGGCGCACGCCGGCGCTCGGTTGCCGCGAGCACCGATGCCGCGGGTCTTGTTGCGTCGGCCGCCGCGGGCAATCCGTCGAGTTCGCGCAGCAGGGCTGCGGCCGCGGGCCAGTTGGCGGCGCCGGCAGACCACCAGCCGATGCCTTCGATGTGCACGTCCAGTGCGTCCATGTTCATGCTGCGCGCGGGGCTCCGAATGCGAGGGTGCAGTTGTTGCCGCCGAACCCGAACGAATTGCTGAGCGCGACGCGAATCGTGCGCTGCTCGTTGTCGAGCGTGATCTGCGGACCGCACAACGGATCGCGAATCGTCGTGTTGAGCGTGCCGGGGACACAGCCGTGCTTCATCGCGAGCAGCGTGAGCACGGCCTCGACGATGCCCGCAGCGCCGAGCGTGTGTCCTGTCCAACCCTTGGTCGAGCTCGCGCGCGTCGAGGCGGGGAACACCTCGGAGATCAGTGCGGCCTCGACCTCGTCGTTCTTGAGCGTCGCGGTGCCGTGCAGGTTGATGTAGTCGATGTCGTCGGGCGCAAGGTCCGCGCGCGCGAGCGCATCGACGAGCGCGCGCCGGGCACCGGTGCCTTCGGGATGCGGCGTGGACATGTGGTACGCATCGGAGGACTCGCCGTAGCCGAGCAGGCGGGGTGCCGGTGTGTCGCCTTCGCGTTCGAGCAATGCGAAGCCTGCGGCCTCGCCGATCGAAATCCCGCGCCGCGCGACATCGAACGGAGCGCACGGACCGGGTGCGACCAGCGCCAGCGAGTTGAACCCGAAAAGCACGCTGTCGCACAGCGTATCGACGCCAGCCAGGATCGCCGCATCGACGAGACCCAGGCGGATCAGACGCTCGCCCTGCGCGAAGACCTTCGCGCTCGAAGAACACGCGGTCGCGACGGTCAGGCACGGGCCGCGCGTGCCGAGCAGGGCCTCGAGAAACAGGCCGAGCGAGTGCGGCGTATGCAGCAGCGGATTGCGCAGCGCGGGCGGGAAGCGGCCGTCCTCGAGATCGCGGTAGGCTTCCTCGGTCGCGCCGATGCTCGCGGTCGAGGTACCGACGATCAACGCGACGCGGTGCGCGCCATGGCGCGTGATCGCCGCGTGCGCGGCGTCGAGAAAGCCGTCCGCACCGATGCCGTGCCAGGCGAGGCGATTGTTGCGACAGTCGTGCCGCGCGAGCCCGTCGGGCAGGGTCAGCGACTCGAGTCCGTCGACACGCCCGACTGCACTCTGCAGGGGAACCGCTGTGAAGTCGTTCGGACGCAGTCCGCTGCTGCGCTCCTGCATTGCCCGCGCATGCATCTCGCGGCCGCGACCGAGCGCCGACGTCGCGGTGTAGGCCGTGATGGCCAGGGGGAGTATCCGATTCGGCACGCGACGATGGGGCGGCTGTATGGCGCAAAATTATGACACATGCTCCGCTGCGTTCCGTGCGGTCGCGGATCGATGAACTGCTACCATTCAGGCCCGTTCCGACCCGTCGTGCGCCGCGCGCCAACGACCGCTTCGAGCAGACGCGACCCATGACCCAGGCCCGCCAACTCGACATCGTCCGCGCGTTCCTGACCGGCTTGCAGGCACGGATCTGCACCGCATTCGAGCGCGTCGACGGACGCGCGGCATTCGTCGAGGATGTCTGGCGGCGTGTCGAGCCCTCTACCGGGCCCGGTCCAGGCGGCGGCGGGCGTACCCGTGTGCTCAAGGAAGGCGCGGTGTTCGAGCAGGCCGGTGTCAACTTCTCCGAGGTCGATGGCGATCGCCTGCCGCCGGCCGCGAGCGCGCATCGCCCGGAACTCGCGGGCTGCGCATGGACCGCGCTCGGCGTCTCGCTGGTTGCCCATCCGCGCAATCCGTACCTGCCGACCGCGCACATGAACGTGCGCTACTTCGAAGCGCGCGCCGACAGCACCGATCCGGCCTGGTGGTTCGGCGGCGGCTTCGACCTGACTCCGTTCTATGCATTCGACGAGGACATCGTGCACTGGCACACGGTGGCGCGCGATGCGTGCGCCGCTTTCGGCGACGATGTCTATCCGCGCTTCAAGCAATGGTGCGACGAATATTTCTATCTGAAGCACCGCGCCGAGACACGCGGCGTCGGCGGCCTGTTTTTCGACGACCTCAATGCGGGCGGCTTCGAGCGCTGCTTCGGCCTGACCCGCGCGATCGGCGAAGCGTTCCTCGACGCGTATCTGCCGATCGTCGAGCGCCGCAGGGACACGCCGTTCGGCGAACGCGAGCGCGAGTTCCAGTTGTACCGGCGCGGTCGCTACGTCGAGTTCAATCTGGTCCACGACCGCGGCACCCTGTTCGGCCTGCAGTCGGGCGGACGCACCGAGTCGATCCTGATGAGCCTGCCGCCGCGCGTGCGCTTCGAGTACGGCTACGTGCCGGACAAGGGCAGTGCCGAAGCGCGGCTGGCCGAATATCTTAAGCCGCGCGACTGGCTCGCGTCGGCTGCCGCGCAGTGAATGTGTGGCGCGCCTTCATGACGCGGCGGCAGGTCGGCCAGGCGCCGGTCACCGCTGCGCGATGTCGATGCGATCGCGCCGCAGACCTGCGCACCTTGCACTCCCGCTATTTCCACTCGTACAGCGTGTAGTAGACCGGCGAAACCGGACCTTGGTTCGGGTCGCGCGCGAGCCGACCGCTGCCGTCGGCGTCGGTGAAGGTCTGCGTGGGACCGTTCTGCGGCACGATCCGGATCATCCAGACGCGTCCGTTCTCGCGGTATTCCTCGACCGTGTCGCCGCCCTGCCTGCGCGTGGTGACCCGGCTTGCCGCGATCCGCTGTTCAGTCGCCGCCGCGTCGCGCGAAGCCTTGTCCCTGACCAGGCGCGCATCGGGCTTGGCCAGCGGCGCCAGCGGATCCTCGCTCGCGGCGGGCGCGGCTGCGCCGGCATCGGTCGCGGACGTCGCCGCGGGGGTGACCACGCCGGGGTCGTCGATCTTCGGCGGCGGCGGGACCTCGGCCCGCGTGTTCTTCTGGTCGGCCAGCGCGGACACCGCCAAGCCGGTGCCAGCGGCCACGAGAATGGAACTTGCGAACAGCAGACGCAGAGTCGGATACATGACGGCGCTCCATCGATGCGGGCAGCCCCGCAGCACCAGTGTCCGCGCATCGCGGGTCCGCTCGCAAGCGGTTGGCGCACGCACCGGCACGGTGCTTCAGCGCGTGGTCACCCGGCCCGGCCCGCGCGTTGCATTCACCCGCGCCGCGCGCCAAGCTGCACGGTCCGCTATCGCTGCCGCCCGCCATGTCGTCATCGCGTCCCCGCCTGGTCCTGATCGACGGATCGTCCTATCTGTACCGTGCATTCCATGCGCTGCCGCCGCTGACCAATTCCGCGGGCGAGCCAACCGGTGCGCTGTTCGGCGTGGTCAACATGCTGCGCGCGACGCTCAAGGACAAACCCGATTTCGCGGCGTTCGTGCAGGATGCGCCCGGTCCGACGTTTCGCGACGACCTGTATGCCGAATACAAGGCGAACCGCGCGGCGATGCCGGACGATCTGCGCGCCCAGATCGAACCGATGCTGGCGATCGTCGGCGCGCTCGGTTTCCCGATCCTGCGTGTGGCAGGCGTCGAAGCCGACGACGTGATCGGCACGCTCGCGCGCCGTGCGGTCGATACCGGCATCGAGGTCACGGTATCGACGGGCGACAAGGACTTCGCGCAGCTCGTGGTGCCGGGAATCGTGCTCGTCAACACGATGACCAACACGACGCTCGACGAAGCCGGCGTGTTCGCGAAGTTCGGCGTGCGGCCCGACCAGATCGTCGACTACCTCGCTCTGGTGGGCGACAGCGTCGACAATATTCCGGGCGTGGAGAAGTGCGGCCCGAAGACCGCGGCGAAGTGGCTGGGCGAATTCGGCAACCTCGACGGCGTGCTCGCGCAGGCCGACGCGATCGGCGGCAAGATCGGCGAGAACCTGCGCAAGGCACTCGATCACCTGCCGCTGTCGCGCCGGCTCGCGACGATCAGGACCGATGTCGAGCTCGATGTCGGTCCCGGCGACCTGCAACTGCGCGAGCGCGAGGTCGAAACGCTGCGCGCGCTGTACAGGCGCTACGAGTTCAACGCGGCGCTGAAGGAGATCGAGGCCGGCAATGCGGCCGCGACCGCCGCGGCGGCGGACCTTCCGGCCGCGGAAATTCCGAACCGGCGCGAATTCGGCGTACGCGGTATCGGCGCGCCACCGCCGATCGAGATCGACCCCGCACTGGCCGGCCCCGGGACCTACGAACAGGTGACCACGGCGGCGCAGCTCGAGGCCTGGCTCGCCCGGCTCCGCGCGGCCGAACTGATCGCATTCGATACCGAGACCGACTCGCTCGATCCGATGCGCGCGCGGATCGTCGGGCTGTCGTTCGCGGTCGAGCCGAAGCGAGCGGCCTACGTGCCGCTGGCTCACGATTACCCGGGCGCCCCGCCGCAGCTCGCGCGCGACACCGTGCTCGCCGCGCTGCAGCCGCTGCTCGAGGATCCGGCGCGGCCCAAGCTCGGTCAGCATGCGAAATACGACGTCAACGTGCTGTCGACGTACGGCATCGTGATGCAAGGCGTCGCCCACGACACGATGCTCGAGTCGTATGTGCTGAATTCGACCGCCTCGCGGCACGACATGGACTCGCTGGCCAGACGCCACATCGGCCATGAAACGGTTTCGTACGAACAGGTGACCGGCAAGGGCGCGCGGCAGATTCCGTTCTCGCAGGTCGACGTCGACACCGCGTGCGGGTATGCGGCCGAAGACGCGGACGTCACCTTGCGCCTGCACCGCGTGCTGTGGCCGAAAATCGAGGCGGAGCCGCGCCTGCGCTCGGTCTACGAGACGATCGAGATGCCGCTGGTGCCGGTCCTTGCGCGCATGGAGCAACGCGGCGTGCTGATCGACAGCGCGGCCCTGAAGCGGCAGAGCCATGAACTGGCCACGCGCATGCACGAGTTGAGCGAACAGGCGCATGCGCTCGCGGGGCGCAGTTTCAGTCTCGACTCGCCCAAGCAGCTGCAGGCGATCCTGTTCGACGAGTTGAAGCTTCCCTCTTCGATGAAGACACCGAGCGGGCAGCCGTCCACGAACGAGGAAGCGCTCGAGGCGATTGCGAACCAGCATGCGCTGCCGCGCGTCGTGCTCGATTACCGCGCGCTCGCGAAATTGCGCTCGACCTACACCGAAAAGCTCGCCGACAACGTGAATCCGCGTACCGGCCGCGTGCATACGAACTACAACCAGGCTACCGCCGCGACCGGGCGCCTGTCGTCGGTCGAGCCGAATCTGCAGAACATCCCGATCCGCACCGAGGAAGGCCGACGCATCCGCCAGGCGTTCGTCGCTCCGGACGGCTGGCGCGTCGTCGCTGCCGACTACTCGCAGATCGAGCTGCGCATCATGGCCCATCTGTCCGGCGACCCGGGCCTGCTCGCAGCGTTCCACGGCGGCCAGGACGTGCACCGTGCGACCGCGGCCGAGGTCTTCGGCCTGCCGCAGGAGCAGGTCGATGCGAACCAGCGCCGTGCGGCCAAGGCGATCAACTTCGGCTTGATGTACGGGATGGGCGCGTTCGGACTCGCGCGCCAGCTCGGCGTCGGACGCGCGGAGGCCCAGGACTATATGGCGCGCTACTTCGCGCGCTATCCGGGCGTGCAGACGTTCATGGAAGAGGTGCGCGAGAAGGCGCGTCGCGACGGCTATGTCGAAACCGTGTTCGGCCGCCGCCTGCATCTGGACTACATTCATTCGCGCAATGCGGTACAGCGCGCGGGCGCCGAGCGCGCCGCGATCAATGCGCCGATGCAGGGTACCGCCGCGGACATCATCAAGCGCGCGATGATTGCCGTCGATGCGTGGCTCGCCGATCAGCACGACTGGGCGCACATGCTGATGCAGGTCCACGACGAACTGGTCTTCGAGGTGCGAGCGGATCGCGTCGACGCGGTCATCGGCGGGGTGCGCGAGCGCATGGCCCGGGCCGCGGACCTGAGCGTGCCACTGGTCGTCGACATCGGCATCGGCGCGAACTGGGACGAGGCGCACTGAGAGCCGGGATCCCGGGAGCGCAATTCGTCGTCATCCGCGTCTCGGCCATTGCGAAGCGCAGCCACGAATCACGCCGACCTGCCGCAGCCAGTTCGCGATTGCCAACCGGAAAAAAAGCGCCGCCGACCGGGGTTCGGCAGCGCTCGGCCGCGGCGCGCTTCACGCCGCACTCAATGGGCGACCTGATGTGTCCCCTGCGGCAGGCGGTGCCTGATCGCGTCCGGGACGCGGCGCGTTCGGCGCCTCGATCGTGCGCTGGCGGCGGTCAAAAACCGCATTCCGGGTCCTCCATGCCGTTGGCGAATATCCCGTCCACGACGATGCGACCGATCCAGCCGGTGCCTTGCGAATACCACAGATTGCCGTCCGGCCCGGTCGTGACGTATTCGAGGATAGTGCCTACCGGCAACCCGCCGAACTCGGTGATTACCCCGTCCGGAGTGATCCGGCCGATGCTGTGGCTGAGTTGTTCGACAAACCACAGATTGCCGTCCGGTCCGGCCGTGATGCCCAGGAGTCCGCTGCCGACAAGGCCGGCACTGAACTCGGTAACGACGCCGGCCGGGGTGATGCGGCCAATACGGCTGCCGCCGCTTTCGGTGAACCAGAGGTTGCCATCAGGTCCCGCGGTGATGCCGAACGGCGCGGCATCGGGGCTTATGTCGGACGTGAATTCGCTGACCACGCCCGCGGTCGTGATGCGGCCGATCCGGTTCGCGGAGTATTCGGTAAACCACAGGTTGCCATCCGGCCCGGCCGTGATACCCGCGGGCGTCGCGCCGAAAGGCGGGCAGGTCGCGCGGTCGCAGATCCCGGTGCTGAACTCGGTGATGATGCCGCTCGGAGTAATCTGACCCACTTGATTGGCATTCGCCTCGGTAAACCAGAGATTGCCGTCGGGTCCGGCGGTGATGCCGAAAGGATCGGAGAACGCGGCAATCATGTTGCCCGGAACGTCGCCGAATTCCGTGATCACGCCCGCCGGCGTGCTGCGACCGATCCGATTGATGGAATAGTCGTTCTTGCGCTCGGTGAACCAGACGTTGCCGTCGGGGCCGGCGGTGATCGCATACGGTTGCGCGCCGCCGGTAATGCCGTCGCTGAACTCGATGATCTCTCCGAGCGGAGTGATTCGTCCGATCCGGTCGCCGCCATTGAACTCCGTAAACCACAGGTTGCCGTCGGGGCCGGCCGTGATGCCGATCGGCTGCGCGTCTGCGCTCAGGCCTGAACAAAATATTGTGAGCGTCTGGGCCGTCGTCATCGCGGGCAACAACAACGCGAACGCGCTGCACAGGAATCGGCGGATCATGACGGCTCTCCCGATACACGCCGTCCTTGCGCAAAGCGGTCCAGGCGGAAGACCTGTTCGGCCAAGCGGCACTGCGATCGATGCGCGTTGCTCAGTCACATGCGGCTCCGCTTCGATGCCGACCATTGCCTTCGTCCCTCTCCACAAACAGGAAACCGCGCGGAATCCGGCCAGTCGCTGCGAAGATGTGTCGGCGAATGCAGGTCAGGTCGAGCCGCGCTGTTCGACGCCATGACGCCACGACCCCCAGGTCGGCCGGGCCGGCCCGGCCCCTGCATTTCAGCGCTGCGGCAGCGCAGGCGGCGTGGTCCGTGGCGGATCGTTCCAGCCGGCGCGCCGGTCCCAGCCGAGCCGGTGCGCGGTCTGCGCGTTGATTGCGCCATCCGCGTCCAGGGTGCCGTTGGCGACGAGACGGCGCACGCTTTCTGGCGGCAGGCTCGCGGCCATCGATTTCGCTTGCGCTGCGCTTTCCGGAATGAACGAGCGGTTGTCCTGCACGGGCTGGAACTCAGCGAAGGCCTTGCGCACGCCATTGACCTGGAAGTTGAATGCGACGTCGGCGCTGCCCGCGACTTCGATGCGTTCGAGCGAAGTCGTCACGCAGTAGAGGACCGCGGGCTGACCGATCGGCGTCAATTGCACGGTGAGTCCGTCGCCTGCTGTGACGGTCTTGAAATGATCCGGAATCGCGATCGTGGCGTGACCTGCGACAAGCCGTGCGCGGCCGCGAAAATAGGTGCCGGCTTCCGGGCCCTCGAGCGAGACGTAGCGGATTTCCTTGCTCGGGTCGCTCGGATGCGGTTCGACGAAGCTTTTGGTGCCCGAGGCGCCGAAGTTGCCCTGGGCGTACACGGCCCAGCCTGAGCCCGCCCCCTGCCCGTACACGCCATTGCCGCTGCTTCCGGCCCCGTGAAAGCCGCTGACGCCCGATTTCCCCGGCGCGTTGCTGAGGCCTTGCACGCCGTCGCCGCCGTTGCTCGTGCCATAGACACCGGTTGCCGCAATGGCATGGCCGTACACGCCATAGCCGGCGCCGGAGTTGTCGGCGAAGACCGCAGCGTAGGAGCTGTTGGCCGAATTGGTCGAGGCACGCAATCCGTTGGCTGCACCGGTCGCCCAGAGGCCGTCTCCACCCAGCGACTCGGCAATCATACCGCTGCCTGCATGCGCCGCAATGCCGTACACGCCGGCTCCCTGTCCGATATTGCGACCTTCCACGCCCGCGGCGGAATCGGCGAACGTGATGCCCTGAATCGCGTTGCCCGCATCCGTGTTGGTGATCAACAATGCCGGATCGCTCGTTGCCACGGCGCCGCTGTAGGGCAGCTCGACGAAACCCGGCGGACCTTGCGCGCCCGCCGGGCCTTGCGGACCCGCCGGACCCGCCGGACCTTCGGGGCCCTGCATGCCCATCGGCCCGATCGGACCTTGCGGGCCGACCGGTCCCTGCGGCCCCGGGTTGCCGGACAGCGCATAGAGCGCATACGGCGTTGCATTCAACGGCTGGCGTGGCGCCAGCGTCGTATAGCTGCCGCTCGATGCGCCAGCGCGCACGCGCACCTCGAGCCACAACGCCTGACCGTCGTACGGCGCATCGGTGAAATCGAGCGACGCGTTGAAGAGTCCGCCGCTGACCGCGAGATCATCGATGCTGAGCGTATCGACCGCGCTGCCACCACTCGCGCTCGTGTACAACGCGAATTCAAAGTCGTACGGCCCGCTGGCCGGAGAACCGGCGTCGGTCAACTGGCCCTGGTAGGTGAAATTCGAGCCTACCGGAGCGGCGCCGACCATGTTCGCGAACGCCAATCCGGCCGCAAGCACGCAGGTCAGGCGGCGCATGACTCTTCTCCTTGATGGATTGATATCGCGCTGATGCGCTCCATGGTCGAGCCACCCGGCGTGCAGACAAAAGCCGGAACCGCAGGCGTCGGGGTCGAATTCACGGCGTCTTCAACGCAACATCACGAGCATCTCGATCTCGCCGCTGTCGCGGTCGAATTTCTGCATCGCCTTGCCGATCACGGTGCCCGCGCGCGGGCTGTCCGGTGCGCGCATCGCATGGCCAGGCCGGGATGCGGACACGAGCAGGTCGCCGGCGCGGATCGCACCGTTTTCCGACGTGACCTTGACCGGCACGCGGCCGCTCAGCGCGAGGCGGGGCATGCCTTGCGCAGCCTCCTTTTCCGACACACTTCCGTTCAACGTAACGCCGGGGCGCGTCGAAACGACACCGGCGACCGCAGTGCTGTTGGAATGCGACGACAACCGCAGGACCTCGCCGTTTTCCGCATCGATCTCGACGACATCGCCGGCATCGAGTTTTCCCGTGTAAGGCACATGTTCGGCAATATCCGCGCCACTGGCCTGGAAGCCCCCGTTGGCGAACACGGTGCCGTTGCCATTGACGCGGAAGACGTCGGTCGATGGCGTCCCGGCACTGCCGATGATCAGGTTGCCGATCACCTCGTCGTGGATATTCACGACACTCTGGCAGCTCCCGGCGACATTGCAGGAAATATTGTCGGTGGCCAGCAGCCCGCCTTCGGCCCAGACACCGGTGCTGCCGACTCCGTGAACACCGATAAACCCGAGTCCGCGGACGCCGTCGCCTGTCGCGCCAAGATTCTGCCCGCGCACGCCGGTTCCGCCGGTGGCCGAGGCGACGCCGTTGACGGCAATGCCGGTCGCGGTATCGCCCTGCAGGGCGGTGCCGGCGGGCGCGGCGCCCTGAATGGCCGGGAACGTCGTGCTGGTACTGGGATTGATCCCCGCAATGGCTGGACCACCGTCCGCGTTGGTGATCTGGAACGAGACTGCGGCGCCGGTTCTGACCGACCGGCTGAACGGCATTGGAAGGCCCAGTGCATAAGGCGCACCGGTCAACGCCTGGCGCGGCGCCAATGTCGTGTAGGCGCCACCGCCCGCGGCTCGCACATGCACCTCGACCCATTTGACCGCGCCGTCATAGGTCTGCGCGCCAAAGTCGATCGAGGTATTGATCAATCCGCCATTGACCGCGACGCCGGGCTTGGTCACGGTCTGTACCGCGGTGCCGCCGGATGCGACCGTGTACAGCGCGAACTCGAAATCATAGATTCCGCCCGCGGGCGCGCCGTTGTCGGCAAACATGCCCTGGTATGTGAACGCGGAACCGAGCGTCTGCGCCGAAGCGAGATTCGGCATGCCGACGACGAGCGCGGCCGCTGTTGCAAGAACGAGAGTCGAAATACGCATCGCAAATACTCCTTGAAAAATAAGCGAAATCGTTAGAGGCCGTCGAAACCGTTGGCAAAGATGATGTCGCCCGGCGTGCCGCCGACCGGCGCCCAGAAGCCGTCGAAGATCACGAAACCTGCGCCGGACAACATGGATGTCGCGGGCTGGCCGAGCGTGCTGGTGATCTGGTAGGCGCCGCCGACGATGGATCCGCCGCCGCCGGCGATAGCAACGGTGCGGATGTCGTAGGCACCGCCGCTCGATTGCGCGCTGGCCGATGCGCCGAAGCCAAGGCCGAAAACAAGCGCGATGGCGAGCGCGCTTTTGCAGGTTCTGTCCATTGCCCCTCTCCTGAGGAAAGTCTCGCGGATGCGCCTTTCTGAAACAGGAAATGGCGTCGGAAGCGGCCACGGCAGAGTGCATGATCGGTATGATTCGGACATGGGCGAGACGGGACATGGCTTTCCGGGCGATCCCGCCGCAGCGTGGGAGGCGGCGCTGCCGCTCGAGGTGCGCGCGCTCGCCGACCGGTTGATGCCGCTGTTCTACGACGACCTCAAGCGCCTCGCGCATCGCGAACGCGCTCGGGTCGGCGCCAGCGCGACGTTGCAGACGACGGCGCTGGTCAACGAGGCGTACCTGAAGCTGCGTGGCAGCCAGGGCTGGAATACCGACGCCCATTTTCTGCGCGCCGCGGCGCTCGCGATGCGCCATGCGCTGGTTGGTCATGCGCTTGCGCGGCAGGCCGACAAGCGCGGCGGCGGTGCGGCCACGTTGCCGATCAGCGACGCGCTCGATATCGCGGTCGAGAACGACGCTGCGATGCTTGCGTTGAACGAGGCTCTGGCACACCTCGCGCGCGATTCGGTGCGGCTCGCGCAGGTCGTCGAGTGCCGCTACTTCGGCGGTTACGACGACGCCGAGACCGCATGCGCGCTCGGCGTCTCAGAGCGCACCGTACGCCGCGACTGGACGCTGGCGCGTGCGTGGCTGCATCGCGAGCTGGCGGGAGCGGCGCATGACGCGTCGAGCATGTGATTAGCCGCCATCGAACTCGTGCCGCACCGAT
Organism: uncultured Gammaproteobacteria bacterium; assembly: GCA_963758365.1. GTDB lineage: Bacteria > Pseudomonadota > Gammaproteobacteria > Xanthomonadales > Rhodanobacteraceae > Dokdonella_A. Next base: position 3,122,657 of record CAVWVB010000001.1, on the reverse strand, counting down.
TCGACACGCGCGAGCTGACGTTTGATGTCGTGATGCGATACCGCCAACGCGTGTTCGCTTTCTTCGAATATTGCGCGGGCGTCATCGCGGCGCCCGCTTCGCAGCAAGCAGTGCACGAGCGTCATTGCGGCTTCGATTGTGCGCCGATCGTCCGCACCGAATTCCTTGACAAAGCGCGCTCGGGCCTCGCGCACGGATTCCTCGGCTTCGGCATATCGGCCCTCGGCAGCGAGCGCATGGCCCAGGCCGAGGCGCGCGGCTTCGGCATAGATGTGTTTGCCGTCACCGATCTCCTGGAATGCCTGCAGAGCAGCGCGGAAGCCACGCTCGGCGCCCGCGAGATCGCCTGCTGAGAGACGTGCGTCGGCCAGCGCCGTGGTGCTGGTCGCCGTATTGGTATGCAGGGGTCCCAGAGTCTCCAGATAGATGTTGTACGCGCGTGTGAGAGCACTGATGGCCCGTTCATGCTTCCCGTCCGCACTCAGCGCCTGCCCGAGGCTGGTAAGCGCTGTCGCGGTAAAACTGTGGTCGGGGCCGTATTTGCGCTCGTAGATGGTCAGTGCTTCCTGAAAAACCGGGATCGCCGATCCTGCGTCCCCGCTTTGGCGCATGGCCGCCCCGAGTTGATGCAGCGCGTCCGCGAGTCGCGGGTGCTCGTCGCCGAACAGTTGTCTGATCGCCGCTACGTTCGCGTTCAACAGTACGCGCGCTTCGTCGAAGCGGCCAAGCGACGTGAGTATCTTGCCAAGAGCTTCGCGCACATCGAGCAAGGTGATGTAGCTGCCGCGCTCTTGCGGATCGAGCAGCGCAAGGGCCTCGCGCAGTGGGTGCTCGGCCTCGGCGATTCGGCCACTTTGAAAGATATATGAACCGCGATCGGCGAGCGCCTCGGCGAGATCCGCCTTCGTCGCGGTCGGCAAATGCCTGAGCAGATCGATCGCTTGTTCAACCCACTCGATCGCCTGGCGATTGTCGTCACGTTCGGCTTCGAGCCGACCGAGTTCGAGCAGGATGCGCGCGCGCAGGGCCAGCAACTCGCCGCGTGCCGGCGCGGCCTCGGCCAGCGCGTGCTCGAGCAGAGCGTGCGCGGTATCGAAATGTTCCGCGCCGACTTCGGCCGTTGCCGTGTCCAGTTGCGCCTCGATTCGCCGTGGATCTCCCGCCGCGTATGCCCGTTCTGCCTGCTCGAGCCGGCGCGAAAGCAATTCGGCGCTTCGCTGATAATCGCCCAGCGAGCGATACAGGTTGCCGCTCACGCCGAGCAATTCGATGCGCGTATCGATATCGCCGCCAAAACCCGACTCGACCCGACGTACACCGATATCCACCAGTTCGCGTGCGCTCATTGTCTTGCTGTTTCCGGATGTCGGATCACTCTGGAGAAACAGGTCGATGACAAAATCGCGCACGGCATCGGCGCGATGCAGGGCGTGCTCGGTATGCAGGCGTGCGTCGTTCGCATAGATCGCGGCAGCCGCCATCGCCAGTATCAGCATCGACACCGCGGCAATGGGCAGCCAATGCCGGCGTGCAAAACGCCGTGCAAGGTAGGCGCGAGCGCCGCCTCGTGCGAGCACGGGTTCCCTGCGCAGGTAACGCTGAACATCCAGCTTGAGCCCGTTGACTGTTTCGTAACGATGACGCGCTTCCTTGCGCAGGCACTTGGCCACGATCGCGTCGAGATCACCGGCAAGCAGGTGGGCAGGCACCGGAGCGTCGGTTCTGGCCTGCGCGACCCGGCTCGGCGGTGGCGGATCGCGGTCCAGCAGCAGTTTCAATGCATGCGCGGTCGGCTGACCGCGCATGTGCAGCGGGCGCTCATCGGTAAGCAACTCGAACAGCAGCACGCCGAGGGCATAGACATCCGTAGCGGTGGTAACAGGCTCGCCGTTGAGTTGCTCGGGCGCGGCGTAGTCGGGCGTGAACGGCGCGATGGTGACGTCGACATCGAGGGGCAACGCGGCCACGTCGAGCAACTTGGCGATGCCGAAATCGAGCAGCTTCACGCGGCCTTCCGCATCGACCAGGGTGTTGCCTGGCTTCAGATCGCGATGAATCACCAGATTGCGATGCGCAAATGCAACCGCGTCGCAGATTTGCGCGAACAGTTCGAGGCGCTCCCGCAATGACGTATTGCGTTCGCGACAGTGTCCGGTAAGGGACGAGCCCTCGACGTACTCCATGACCGTGTACGGCCGACCATCGGGCGCCACGCCGCCATCGAGCAGTCGCGCGATTCCGGGGTGTTCCAGCCGGGCAAGGATGCGGCGTTCGGCGTGGAAGCGTTCCAGCTCGCCCGCGGCTTCGTAACGCAACAATTTCAGCGCCGCACGCTGCTCGAATGCACCGTCGGCCCGGGCCACCGCATACACTTCGCCCATCCCGCCTCGGCCGATCAGTCTCCCTATCTGCCAAGGCCCGAGACTGGTGCCCTCGGCAAGTGAAGGGCGCGGGACGGGCGTATCCGTCGGCTGATGTCCGGTGTCGAGAATCCCCGGCGCTTCGTGTGAGCGCAACAAGGCGCCGATCTCGCCGAGCAATTCGGCGTCGTCGCCACAGGAACGTCGCAGGAACGCGCTGCGCTCGCCGGCCGGCAACTCAAGCGCGTCGGCGAAAAGCTGCTCGAGCCGACGCCATCGTTGCGGTTGCACGGCATCCCCTCCCGATGCTGCGGGCGATGATTGTGCACCCGTCCGGGCGGCTTGCAAGAGCCGCGTCGCCAGGCGCGAGCGCGGCGATCGCCTGGCGTGGCCGTCGCGTCGGGACCCGCGCGGACCCGAAACCGGAAGGCTGCCGGGTCCACCGGTGCGCAAGGGGGCCACGCGTATGAACGAACGATAAATGCGGGGCAGCGAACTCTGGAAACTTTCAGCTTCAAACCCGATCTATGTCCGCGGGCGCACGCAACGGCGCCCTGGTTGACTCACCTCCCTGAGTGCAACCCGAGAAGGCCGATCCCTCCCCAGATCGGTTTTCCACCCGCCCCGAGGGCTCCCCCTGGCCCTCGGGGCATTTTATTTGTGCAGTCCTCCCTGCCCGCAAAGATCAAGACCGGCATCCTTGCCGGACTTTTCACAAGAGCTGAGTTCAACGGTCGCCAGATCGTCCGGGGTCTTGCTTGCCGCACAGCCGAGCAGGGCGAGCAGCGCCGCGCGCGGCAGCTTGCCTGTCTCGTTGCGCGGCAGCGCGACGACCTTGCGCAGCGGTCGCGGCAGGAACGCCGCGTCCATCGCATCGCGCAGTTCCGCGAGCAGTTCCCTCTCGCCGCGGGTCGGCGCGACCACGAGGGCCGCGATTCGGCGTACACCGCCGCGGTCCGCCTCGTCGAGCTGGACCACGACCGCGTCGTCGACGCCGCCAAGCGCGAGCACGCGCCGGGTCAGGTCGGCGAGCGAGGCACGCTTGCCCGCGATCTCGACCAGGTCCGAATGGCGCCCGCGCAGGCGGAACCGCTGTCCCGGCAGCATCTCGATCACGTCCGGCAGGGTAACCGGCTGGCTGAACCACGGCGCTTCGACGAGGGTGCCGTCCGGTTGCGGCCGCAGGCTGACGCCGGGGTACGGCTGCCAGTCGTCTTCGTGCGCGGTGCGCCGCTGCGCGATTACGCAGGTCTCGGTCGATCCGAACAGTTCGAGCACCGGCGCGCCATAGCGCGCTTCGGCGTGCGCGGCGAGATCCCTTGGCAACGGCGCTGTCGCCAGCGTGATTGCCGCGAGCTTCGGCAGGCGCACCGGAGCGCGCAGTAACGCGCGCAGATGCACCGGCGTGGTAACCAGTATGCGCGGCGCCGGCAGCTCGGCTAGCGCTTCGGCAATGTCCGCCGGGAACAGCGGGCGTCCCGAATGCATCGCGAACGGGCCGAGCATCGGCAGCAGGATCGACAGCTCGATCCCGTACATGTGCTGTGGCGGGACCGTCGCCAGGACATGCGCGACACCCCGGGTGCCCGCGTCGAGCGCGCTGCTCGCGAGCGCGGCGGCCAGCGCGGTGCAGTTGTTCGCAGTGATCGCGTGCAGCGAGGCCCAGCTCTTCGGGTTGGGCCTGGGTTGGCCCGTGCTGCCGGAGGTGAAGCCGATTGCGATGATCCGATCCGCGGCGATCGAAGGGATGTCGGTCGTCCCACCATGGATGCCGAGTCGCGGCATCTGCATGATGCGCGCCGGAGCGGGCCGCAACTCGACATCGCTGAGCGCATAGCTGCCGGGGAACGCCGCGAACGTCTCGTCCACTGCCTGCGCGACCCGCGAAGGTGGCAACAGGCTGGTCTGGCCGCGGGCGGCGACCGCGCAGAACGCGACCAGGAATGCGTAGCGGTCCTCACAGAGGTTGATCGCGCCGGTGCCGACGGGCAACGCGGACGCGGTGGCCGCGACATCGGCGAGGAACTCGGCCGCACGCACCGCGTGTCGGCCCCGCCATGCGATCACGCGCTGGGGATTGCCTGCGTCGAGCAGGGGCAATGCAGGCGGCGCCTGCACGCCGCAATCGAGTAATGCAGACATCCCTTCTCCCCTCGTGTGCGCCGGCCAGTCCCGCCCTGGTTGCGCCAGCTCACCGGACCTGTGGTCCGGGCAGCCCGCGATTCAGTCGCGCACGCGGGTCCCGCTGATAGCGTCGCGGATTGGCGTCGGCTGCTCAAGTCCCCCGAGATTTCCGTTCAGGATCGCGTCAATCGCGTCGCCGAACACGGCACGCAGTCCGCTCGCATCACGGACGGTTTCCTGGCCATGCCGGTTCGCGCTCGTCGACACGATCGCAGCGCCGAACGCGCGGCACAGCGCCGCCGCGGGCGGATGGGCGGTCACCCGCAACGCGATGCCCGCGTGATCGCCGGCGATCCAGACCGGTATGTCGGATGCGCGCGGGAAGATCCAGGTATGCGGTCCGGGCCAGCTCGCGCGCGCGCGCGCGAGCGCATCCGCAGGTGTCGCCGCAAGGTCGATGTACGACTCGACCTGCGCGTAGTCGGCCGCGATCAGCAGCACACCGCGTCCGCGCGGACGCTGCTTGAGCGCGAACAGGCGCATGCAGGCGCCCCGGTTGTACGGATCGCAGCCAAGACCCCAGACCCCTTCGGTCGGATAGGCGACCACGCCGCCCGCGCGCAACGCGGCGGCCGCGGCTTCGAGGTTCGTGTTCACGCCCGCGCCACGCGCGGCTCAGGCACTGTCGGCCGCGCGCTTGGCGGTCGCCTTGGCGGGTTTCGCCGCGGTCGCCTTGCGTTGCGGCTTCTTCTTCGCGGCGGCCTTCTTCGCCGCAGGCTTCTTCGCGGCCGCTTTCTTTACGGGCGGCCTGGCGGCCGCTGTGGACTGGGCGGATTTCGTCCCCTTGCTACCCTTGGCCCCCTTGCCGAATCGCGTGCCGCCGCGCCTGGGCCGGTTCGGCGCCGCCGCGAGCAGTTCGGCGCATTCGCTCTCGCTGAGTTCCGCCGGTTCGCGGTCCTTCGGGATTCGCGCGTTCTTCTGGCCATCGGTGATGTAAGGGCCATAGCGGCCGTTGAGGACCTGGATGCCGTTGCCGAAGTCCTTGATGATACGGTTCGCGGCAGCCTCGGCCTTCTCGCGGAGCAGTTGCAGCGCGCGCGGCAGTTCCACGGTGTATGGATCGTCTTCGGGTTGCAGGGACGCGTAGGTCGAACCGTGCTTGACGAAGGGCCCGAAACGCCCGATGCCGACCGTAATCTCCTCGCCGTCTTCGCCCTTGCCGAGCTTGCGCGGCAGCTTGAACAGCTCGAGCGCCTCCTCGAGCGTGATCGTGTGCATGCTCTGGCCCGCGCGCAGCGAGGCGAACGTCGGCTTCTCCTCGTCATCCTTGGTGCCGATCTGCGCGAACGGTCCGTAGCGGCCGAGGCGCACGACTAGGGGTTTGCCCGATTTCGGATCGGTGCCGAGTTCGCGCGCGCCGGTCGCCTCGGAGCGATCGACGGTTTCGTTCTTGTCGTCGACCTGGGCCTTGAACGGCTTCCAGAACTTCTCCAGCAGCGGCACCCAGTCCTCTTCGCCGCGGCTGACCGCGTCAAGTTCGTCCTCGAGCTTCGCGGTGAAGTCGTAATCCACGTACTGGGCGAAATGCCCGGACAGGAACTTGCCGACCGCGCGGCCGACGTCGGTCGGCTTGAAGCGGCGCGAATCGAGGATCACATACTCGCGGTTGAGCAACACCTGGATGATGCTCGCGTAAGTCGACGGGCGGCCGATCCCGTATTCCTCGAGCGTCTTGACCAGGCTCGCCTCGGAGTAGCGCGGCGGCGGCTCGGTGAAATGCTGGTCGGCGTTGATCGCCGCGAGCGGAACCGCTTCGCCGATCTTCATCTTCGGCAACTTGCGTCCCTCGTCGTCGTCCTCGTCCTTGCGCGCGTCGCGCCCTTCCTCGTAGACCGCGAGGAAGCCCGGATCGATGACCGTCGTGCCGCTCGCGCGGAACATCGAGTCATGCCCGGGATCGAGGTCGACGCTGACCGTGTTCAGCGTCGCATGCTGCATCTGGCTGGCCAGCGTGCGCTTCCAGATCAGCTCGTAGAGCTTGCGCTGTTCGTCGCTGAGATAGGCCGCGACGTCCTTCGGCCGATGCTGCGCGGTGGTCGGGCGTATCGCCTCGTGGGCTTCCTGCGCGTTCTTGGACTTGTTGCGATAGAAGTGCGGCTGTTCGGGCAGCGCTTGCGCGCCGAAGTCGCGTCCAATCACTTCGCGCAGGTCGTGGATCGCGTCCGCCGACAGCGACACCGCGTCGGTACGCATGTAGGTGATCAGGCCGACCACGCCTTCGTCGCCGAGCGACACGCCCTCGTAGAGACCCTGCGCGATCTTCATCGTGCGGCTGGTCGTGAAGCCGAGTTTGCGCGCGGCTTCCTGCTGCAGCGTCGAGGTCGTGAACGGCGGCGAAGGCCGCCGTTTGCGCTCCTTGGACTCGATGTTGGCGACCACGAGGCGACCCTGCGCGGACTTCTCGAGCGCGCTGCGCGCGGCTTCCGCGTCGGCCGCGTTGGTCAGGTCGAACTGCTCGAACTTCTTGCCATTGAGCCGGAGCAGGCGCGCCTTGAACGCCTGGTCCGGATGCGCACACTCGGCTTCGACCGACCAGTATTCGCGCGCCTTGAATGCCTCGATCTCCTCTTCGCGCTCCACGATCATGCGCAGCGCGGGCGATTGCACGCGGCCCGCGGACAGGCCGCGCTGCACCTTGCGCCAGAGTACGGGCGAGAGATTGAAGCCGACCAGGTAATCGAGTGCGCGTCGCGCCTGTTGCGCGTTGACCAGATCCATCGACAGTGCGCGCGGGTTGGCGACGGCCTCCCTGATTGCGCGTGGGGTGATCTCGGAGAACACCACGCGATGCAGCGCGCGGCCTTCGAGCAGACCGCGTTGCCTGAGGATTTCGGCGATGTGCCAGGAGATCGCCTCGCCTTCGCGGTCGAGGTCGGTCGCGAGGTACAGGGAGTCGGCCTGCTTCGCCGCTTTCGCGATCGCATCGACGTGCTTCTGGTTGCGCTCGATGACTTCGTAGTTCATTGCGAAATCGCGGTCGGTCGCGACCGCGCCTTCCTTGGGCACGAGGTCGCGCACATGGCCGTAGGACGCCAGCACCTGGAAGTCCTTGCCGAGATACTTGTTGATCGTCTTGGCCTTGGCGGGCGATTCGACGATCAGGAGATTCTTTGCCATCCGGTTTCCTTGGCCGTTCGGACTGCGATGCGGCTCCGCCATCGACGGATCATCCGCTGAGGGCGTGAACGGCGATGCGGGGGTCGCACCTTGCGGAAGGAACGCCGGCACGAGCCTCCGGCGCCCCGTGTGGAGCACTTGCATGACCGGCATCCTGCCGCGGCGTGCAAGCAAACGGTCGCGGCTCGACCGCGCCACCTTTGCCGCATCGAGCCGCTTGCGTGCTCGACGCGACAGCACGTCCTCGTGCAGGAGCGGCTCTCGAACCGCTCATTAGTGGAAACACGCCGCCGGGCGGGCTGTCAAGCGACCCCGCAGCGGACGCGGACCTGGCGGGGGCCGTCCCGGAGTGGGGTCCGGATTGGCCAACTCAAGGGAATACCTGAAGATTTCACCCACCCGCGGCCCGCGCCGCCGCCCCGGGCGCGCGCGCGTAGGCGCCACCGGGCACGATCACGACCTCCCCCTCCAGTTCGAGCATCAGCAGCATCGACGACAGCGCGGACACCGCCAGGCCGCTGCGCTCGGCGAGCCGATCGATGCCGATCGCGTCGTGGCCGAGCGCGCGCAACAGCCGCGCATAGTCGGGATCGTCGGCATGTGCCGACACGCTGCGGCCGGTCGTCGCGTGCATGGCGTCGTCGGCGCTCGCGACCGGGAGCAGCCGTTCGCGCAGAAGCGCGGCGAGTCCGGTCGCGAGCGCAGCGAGTTCGCCGATCACCTCCTCGGCCGTTTCGACCAGGGTGGCGCCCTGCCGGATCAGCTGATGGCAGCCGCGGGCCAGCGGATTGTGTATCGATCCCGGAATCGCGAACACTTCGCGGCCGCTCTCGGTCGCGTTGCGTGCAGTGATCAGCGAGCCGGAGCGGACGCCCGCTTCGACCACGAGCGTGCCGAGGCTGAGGCCGGCGATGATCCGGTTGCGGCGCGGGAAATGGCTCGGGTGCGCGGGCGTGCCGGTCGCAAACTCGCTGACCACGGCACCGCGTTCGGCGATTCGCGCCGCGAGGTCGCGATGCCTGGCCGGGTAGACGAGATCCGCGCCGGTGCCGAGCACCGCGATGGTCGATCCGCCGGCTGCGAGCGCGGCGCCGTGGGCCGCGGCATCGATCCCTTCGGCAAGTCCGCTGGTGATCGCGAAGCCCGCGCCGGCGAGCGCGCGCGAAAACGCGGTCGCGGTCGCCGCCCCGCCCTGGCTCGCATTGCGGCTGCCGACCACCGCGACCTGCGGGCGCCACAACGCGCTCGGGTCGCCGATCACGAACAGTGCCGCGGGCGGCGAGGGAATTTCGTTCAGCAGGACCGGAAAATCGGCGCCTTCGAAGGTCAGCAGCGCATGGTCGGGCGCGCCGAGCCACTCGAGATCGCGGGCCAGCACCGCCGCGTCGGGCGCACGCAGCCAGTCGCCGAGGACCGCATCGATGGCTCGGGAGTGATCGCGGCGTGCGGCGGCCAGGGCCGTGGTCGCATTGCCGTATCGCGCGATCAGGCCGCGCAACGCAGCCGGGCCAAGCCCGGGCGCGCGCAGCAGGATCAGCCAGGCTTCGAGCACGGCGCGGTCGGTGTCGACATCCATGCGCGCGAGGCTAGCCGGACGCGTGAACGGACACGGCGCGATGATGCCATCGCGCCGTGTAGGAAAAAGCCGGAAAAGAGAGCGCGCGGACCGCGCGACCCTCAACCGCGTCGTGCGGGTCGCCGCTGCCGGATCTCAGGGCGTCGTGTTCGGATCGTGCAGGAAGTCCCCGATGTGCACGGGCTTGACCGCATCCATGACCAGCCCGTAGCTGACCCGGTCGAAGGTGCGGAAGATCATTACGTGGCCGGTGAATTCCGGCGGCAGGGTGACCGTCGCGTCATGCGGATGAAAGAACTTGCGCGGGCTGCCCTCGGTGTAATCGGTGCGGTCGACCACGTCCTCGCCATCGTGATAGAGGCTGAACGTCTGGCCGTTCTCGATACCGTCGGCGCGACCCCGCGAGAGCGCGACGACCTGGCGCGGGCCGACCGCATTCAACGCATCGGAGAACGCGATCACCCGCATGTTCTCCGGCACATGCGCGGGTGAATGCGGCACGTATTCGTCGTCGTACGGTGCGTCGTCGATCGGCAGCACATAGTCGCCCGGACGTACTTCGAAATCCGAGTAGTTGACGAGTGCGGAAGACACGTCGGCCCGACGGGTCACCGCGACGACGCCGAAATCGAGCATCTCGTAGCCGAGAAAGCGCACGTTGCCCGAGAGCGTGAACTCGTTCGGACCATGGCGCCACAGCATCGCGGGCCGACCGTCGCGTGCATCGGGAGTCTGTCTATAGACCTCGCGCGGACGACCGTCGTCTTCCGGCGGCATGTCGTAGTAGCGCCCGGTCGGACGCACCAGCGCGAGTTTGGTGCCCGGCTCGGCATCGAGGCCACGGATATAGATGAGCTGGCCGGCCGCACCGCGCAGCTGGTTCTCCTCGATTCCGACCACATGCGGCGCATGCTTGTATGCATCCTCGCCGACGATCCGGGTGTTCTTGAGCCACTGCTTCAGTGCGGACAGCGGAATCGGCGGGATCGCCTCTTCATACGGGGTCGCACGCATGTGCGGACCGATCGATCCCGCGCCATGGCCGAGATGCCTGCCATTGATGACCAGCTCGTCGCCGGGATAGATCAGGTGCGGATTGCGCACCTGGGGATTGTCCTGCCAGATCTCCGGCCACAGCCACGGCTTCTTCAGGAAGCGCGCCGAGATGTCCCAGAGCGTGTCGCCCTTCTGGACCACGTAGCGGTCTGGATGGTGGTCCGCCCATTCGACGGTAGCGGCATAGACCGTGAGGGTGAGCAGCAGTCCGGCCGAAACCGCAAGCAGTTTTTTAAGCATTTCTGCCAATCCCCCGATCCCCAAGCGATTTTCCCGAGTGTAAAGCAAAAACACGGGCGTAGAAATCGAACTGCGTCGCAGTGGAGAGAACGCCGGCGCCCTGACACGGCCGCCTGCGGCCGTGTGGTCGCGGCCAGCGCCGACTCCGCCCGGCAGGCCCCAGGCGAGCCTGCGTGCGGGCGCTTGTGCGCGCCCGGACCCCCGATCGTGCGATCGTGCGCCGCGGGCGCCACCGGCAACCGGATGCGTCGCCTCGCGCTGCGCCAGCGGTTAAGATTTCCGGATTCCCCCTTGCCCGCGCGCGCAGCGCCCGCATCTGACACGGTCATGGCACTGCTTCCGATCCTCGAGTTTCCCGATCCGCGCCTGCGTACCAGGGCGCAGCCGGTCAGCGTGTTCGATGCCGAGCTCGAACGCCTCGTCGCGGACATGCTCGAGACGATGTACGAGGCGCCCGGCGTCGGTCTCGCGGCGACCCAGGTCGATGTGCACCGGCAGTTGCTGGTCGCCGACATGTCCGAGGAGCGCGACCAGCCGCTGGTGCTGATCAATCCGCGGATTCTGGAAAGCCACGGCAATCAGGTCTACCAGGAGGGCTGCCTGTCGTTTCCGGGGATCTATGCCGACGTCGAGCGCGCGCTGCGGGTCAGGGTCGCCGCGCAAGGCAGCGACGGCACGCCTTTCGAGATCGATGTCGAGGGTCCGCTCGCGGTGTGCGTGCAGCACGAGATGGACCATCTGGTCGGCAAGTTGTTCGTCGACCACCTGTCGCCGCTGAAACGTTCCCTGCTGTTGAAGCGCATGGAAAAAAAGCGTCGGCAAAGCGCCTGACCCCACATCGAGGGTTGCGCGGACGGCAGGGTCGGCACGGGTTCGCGGCCATTCGCGACCGGGCGCGCCCTACAATCGGTCCCCGGTTCCCAGCCCCAGTCCTCCCGATGCCCAGCCCGCTGCGCTTGGTGTTCGCCGGAACGCCGGAATTCGCGGTGCCCTCGCTGACCGCGTGCCTTGCGAGTGGTGCCGATGTCGTCGCGGTCTATACCCAGCCCGACCGGCCGGCCGGGCGCGGGCGCCGGCGCGCGTCGAGTCCGGTCAAGAGCGCCGCGCTCGCGAGGGGCCTGACGATCGAGCAGCCCGAGTCCCTGCGCGACATCACGGCGCGCGCACGCCTGCAGGCCTTCGCAGCGGATCTGGTCGTGGTCGTTGCGTACGGCATGATCCTGCCCGCGAAGGTCCTCGCGATCCCGCGCCTGGGTTGCTGGAACGTGCATGCGTCGTTGCTGCCGCGCTGGCGCGGCGCGGCACCGATCCAGCGCGCGATCCTGGCTGGCGATGCCGAGACCGGCGTCGACCTGATGCAGATGGAGGCCGGCCTGGATAGCGGTCCGGTGCTGCTCGAACGTCGCACGCCGATCGCCGCGGACGACACCGGCGGCAGCCTGCACGACCGCCTTGCCGCGCTCGGCGCCGAGGTGCTGGCCGAAGGCCTGTCGCGAACGCTGAGCGGCGAGCCGCTGCGCGCGCGCGCGCAGGCCGCATCCGGACTTGCCTATGCGCACAAGATCGACAAGGCCGAGGCCAGGCTCGACTGGAACGAACCGGCAAGCACGCTCGCACGCAAGGTCCGTGCATTCGATCCGTGGCCGGTGGCCGAAGCACGGATCCAAGGGGAACGCGTGCGCATCTGGTCCGCCGAGGCTATCCCGGGCCGCGTCGACGCGGTGCCGGGCAGTCTGTTCGCAACCCACCCGGACGCGATCGACGTCGCGACCGCAGACGGCCTGCTGCGCATCCACGAACTGCAGCGCGACGGCGGGCGGCGCATCCGTGTGCGCGACTGGCTCAACGCGCGCCGACCGCGGGGCGATGGGTGAACGGTCGTCCACGCCAGCCGGGGTCGGCAGCACGAGCGCCCGGCGCCGCGCTGCGCGCGCGTGCAGCGCAGGCGCTCGCGCGCATCGCGCTCGAGGGCACCTCGCTGCGCAGCGCGCTTGCCGAAGCGCATGTGCAGATCGACGATGCGCGCGACCGGGCATTGCTGGCCGCGCTGCTGTTTTCGGCATCGCGCTGGTGGCTGCGGCTGGATGCCGCGCTCGCCGCGCTGCTCGAGAAACCGCTGCCGACGAGCGCACGCGAGGTGCGTGCGCTGCTCGTGGTCGGCATCGACGAACTCGCGCTGCTCGGTCATGCCGAGTACGCCGCTGTCGCGTCCGCTGTCGATGCGGTCCGTGTACTCGGGCAGGCGCGCTACGCGGGGCTGGTCAATGCGGTATTGCGCCGTTACCTGCGCGAACGGGCCGCACTCGAGGCGCAACTGGATGCGGATCCGGTCACCCGCAGCGCGCATCCGCGCTGGCTGATCGACGCGCTCGCGCGCGACTGGCCGCAGCAGGTCGATGCGATTCTCGCCGCGAACAACCGCGAAGCCGAGTTGACCCTGCGCGTCAACCGGCGTCGTACCACCCGCACCGACCTGCTCGCGCGCCTGCACGCGCTGGACATCGCGGCGCGTGCACCAGAGCGTCTTCCCGACGCGATCGTGCTCGACCAAGGCGCCGCGGTGGCCGCGCTGCCCGGTTATGCAGAAGGCGCGTTTTCGGTCCAGGACGGCGCCGCGCAGCGGGTTGTCGAACTGCTCGACCTCGCCGATGGCCAGCGCGTGCTCGATGCGTGCGCGGCGCCCGGCGGCAAGTCCGCGCACATCCTCGAATGCGCGCACGTCGACCTGGTCGCGCTCGATCGCGATCCGGCACGCCTGCCGCGCATCCACGAGAATCTCGCGCGGCTCGGGCTTGCCGCGCGCGTGGTTGCCGGCGATGCGACCGCACCCGCGACGTGGTGGGACGGCCAGCCGTTCTCACGCATCCTGATCGACGCGCCGTGCTCGGCGACCGGCATCGTGCGGCGCCAGCCCGACATCAAACTGCATCGACGGGGTGCCGACATCGCGGCGCTGGCCCGCACGCAGGCCCGCCTGCTCGCGTCGTCGTGGGGCCTGCTCGAACGAGGCGGTCGTCTGGTCTACGCGACCTGTTCCCTGCTGCGTGAGGAAAACGAGGCCGTGCTTGCCGGGTTTCTCGCTGCCCACGATGATGCGGTCGTGGTGCCGGTGCCCGCGCGCTACGGCCACGCGGCGGGTGGCGGGCGCCAGAATCTGCCGGGCGAAGGTGGCATGGACGGTTTCTACTATGCGGTCGTCGAAAAGCACGGGTGACATCGCGACACGCGCGGCGCGATGCACGCGTTTGCGTGCCCGCGGCGCGCTCGTGCTCGCGACGCTCGTGCTGGCCGGTTGTGCCGCGCTTGCCGAACAGTCGCCGGGTGCGCTCGCGGTGCGGCACGCGCAACGGATCACCCTCGCGGGTGTGCCGATGCTCGAACTCGACCTCGATTGCCGGCTGAGCGGGCCCATGCAGGACGCGCTCGACCACGGCATTCCGCTGACCCTGAGAATCGACGTGCGCAGCGGCCGCTGGCCGCTGTTCGGTGCGCATGCCAGGCGCAACATCGAGTTGCGCTATTTCCCGCTGTCGCGGCGATATCAACTGCGCGCCGGTGCTGCCGACGACGTGCGCAGCTTCGCGACGCCGGCCTACCTGATCGCGGCGCTGGGTTCGCTGCGGTTGCCCCTGCCTGTGGAGTTGGCGGCTGCGAACGAACCGCGGCCGATACGGATTTCAGCGTCTCTCGACCCGGCCGCGCTGCCCGGCGCGCTGCGCCTGCCGGCGCTGTTCGAACCTGCGTGGCGGCTCGCCGCGACGGACACGACGTGGCCGCCCGCCGCGCCCTGAGTTTCCTGCTGCGCCGGGTGCTGCCGGGACTCGCAGTCGCGGCATTGCTGGTCGCATCGCTGAAGCTGGCCGAGGACGCGGCCGGCGACAGCAGTCGCTTCGCAGCCCACTACCGCTGGGTCCTCGGCACGGCCGCGGCGGCCCTGGTCGTACTCACGGTCGCGATCGGCCAGCGCCTCTGGCGGTTGCGCGCGGACATCGCGCGATCCGCGCCGGGGGCACGCCTGAACCGCCGTCTGCTGCGGCTGCTGATCCTGCTCGCGGTACCGTCGACCCTGATCGTGTACGGATTTGCGCTGCGCTTCCTCGACGCGACGATCGACAACTGGTTCAACGTGCGCCTGGAGCAGGCGCTCGACGACGCGCTGGAGCTCGGGCGGATCGTCGTCGATGAGCATTTGCGCAGCGCCGAAGCGGCAAGCGCGGAACTCGGCCGTCAGCTCGCCGAGGATCCACCGGCCTCGACCCAGGCTGCGCTGGACAGTGCGATCGACACGCTCGATGCGATCCAGCTGACCGTGTTTGCTGCCGACGGCCGCGTCCAGGCCACGACCAGCTCCGATCCGCGCCATCTCGATCCGCCGATTCCGGACGGCGCGCTGCTGATGCGCGTCCAGGGCGAGCGACGCTATGCCGCGGCCGAACCGTTCGGCGACGAACTCGCGCTGCGCGTCGTGCTGCCGATCGCGGCGCCGGCCGGGGAGACGCGGTCGCTGCAGGGCGGCTTGCTGCAGGGTCGGCTCCTGCAGGGCATCTTTCCGCTGCCGGCGCGGCTGCAGCCGCTCACACGCGGCATCGAGCGAGCGAATTTCGACTTCCAGCGCCTCAAGTTCCTGCGCGGTTCGCTGAAATTGACCTTCGCGCTGATCCTGACCTTCGTGCTGCTGCTGTCGGTGCTCGTCGTCGTGCTCGCCGCACTGGGCATCGCGCGGCGCCTGGTCGCGCCGATCGGCCGGCTCGCTGCGGCTACGCGCGCGGTCGGTGCCGGGCGCTTCGACACGCCACTGCCTGCGCCGAGCGATGACGAGCTCGGCTTCCTCGTCGGTTCGTTCGCGCAGATGACCCGCGAGCTCGAGTTCGCGAGTGCGCGTGCGCAGAAGAGCGCGCGCGAGAACGAGCAGCAGCGTGCCTGGCTCGAGGCGGTACTGGAACGCCTGTCGGCCGGCGTGCTCGGCTTCGATCGCGAGGGTCATCTGCGCGTGGCCAACCGTGCCGCCGAGGCGATCCTCGGCGTCAACCTGTCGCGCTACGTCGGCCACGGACCCGGCCAGCTCGGCAGCGAGCATCCCGACCTTGCGGCGTTCACCGATCCGCTGGCGCGACACCTGCGCGAGAACCAGCGCGAATGGCGCGAGGAAGTGGTCGTCGATCAGGCCCATGGCGCGCGTACCCTGATGCTGCGCGGCACCGTGCTGCCCGACCAGGCCGGATTTGTCGCCGTGTTCGACGATCTGACCGTGCTCAACCGGGCGCAGCGTGACGCGGCGTGGGGCGAAGTCGCGCGGCGTCTCGCCCACGAGGTCAAGAATCCGCTTACGCCGATCCAGCTCGCGGCCGAGCGTCTGCGCCGGCGTTTCCTCGGCCGCCTGCCGCCCGAGGAAGGGGAGCTGATCGATCGCGCGACGCATACCATCGTGACCCAGGTCGAAGCGCTGAAGACGATGGTCAACGCGTTCGGCGACTATGCGCGGCCACCGCAGCTGGTCGCGCGGCCGATCGCGCTGCATGCGCTGATCGGCGAAGTACTCGACCTCTACGAAAACGATCAGCGCATCGTCCTGACGCGGCGGCTGGCCGCGGGCGAACCGCTGGTTCGAGGCGATCCGGTACGCCTGCGCCAGGCCCTGCACAACCTGATCAAGAACGCGCTCGAGGCGATCGGCGAGACGCGCAAGCCGCAGATCCGCATCGCGACCGCGCTCGTGCATGACGACGGCGAGGACTGGATCGAATTGTCGGTGGCGGACAACGGCCCCGGCCTGCCCGCGGATTTCGGCGAGCGCTGGTTCGAGCCGTACACATCGAGCAAGGCGCGCGGCACCGGTCTGGGTCTGGCGGTAATCAAGAAGATCGCAGAGGAGCACGGCGGCAGCGTGCGCGCAGGCAACGATGCACTCGGCGGCGCGGTGTTCACGCTGCGATTGCCGCTGGATAACGCGGAGTCCGAGGCTGCACGAGCGCGCGCGCCGCATGCACCGATCTAGCGGGCGGCAACGTGATCTGGAAAGCGGATCACGCCACGAGACCAGGCAAGGCACTTCCGAAATGAGCGTTTCGGTGCACTGGCCCGGATATTCGATGACGGGCGCAAGGACCCGGCGAGGCCGCGCCGGAACGAACACGACCGACTGCCGGGTCCGAAGCGCAAACGCTCCTGGACGCCCGGATGTGCTTCGTGTTGCGGACATGCCATGACTTCATGAAGGGCGCGCACCGATCGTCGTGGCGGATCGCGAAACTCAGTCGTTCGTATCGGCCGCGATCGCGGCGAGAAGGCGGCGCTGGAAATCGCGATCGTTGCGCTGCCACCAGTCACGAGCGTTCGCGCCAAGCATGCGCTGCTCGCGGGCACCGAGGCCGAGCATGCGTTCGACGCCCGGTTCCAGAGTGTCCGCGTCGACATGGTAGGTCGTGGCGAGCCGTTGAATGCCCGTGCGGCGATAGGCGACCAGCACGCCGCGCTGGTTGTCGACCAGCTCGTTCATCGGTGGCGCATCCGTCGCGAGAACGACCGCGCCCGTACTCATGCCCTCGACGAGGTGATGTCCGAAGCCTTCGGTTTCCGACGGGCACAGGTGGAATCGATGCCGGTTCTGCAAGGTGCGCAGTTCCGCGTCCTCCAGGTAGCGAGTGATGTAGACGAGGTTCGCAGCAGTCCGTTGCGCAGGATGCTCCCTGCCGCGCTGCACGATCGTGAGGGTGGGCCACTGCGGATGGCGCAGCCAGAGGTCGACCAGCGGCTGCGTGCCCTTGTTGCGGCTGCGACCGGCCAGATGCAGAAAGCCCGGTTCGCGCTCCACGGCGGCATCGAGACGATCGACACTGGTGAAGCCGACAAACGTCGTATTGCAGCCGAGGCTGTCGAAAAGGGCGACTGCATGGCGGGTTTTCGCGAAGACCTGGTCAATACGGCGCAGGTGCGCGGCGAATTCGGGTCTGAACCATTCCGGATTCGGCACCAGCACATTGCGCCATGCGAGCGACAGGAACTCCGGCCAGATGCGCTCGACCATGAGGTTCAGTTCGAAACGCGCGCGCAGCGGCCCGATGCGCCGTCCCGCCCAGGCGAGCTGCGCGCGAAGTCGGGCATGGCGCAGCCGCCTGCCGATGACGCCGCGTCCGATTGCCGTGACCGTCGGTTCGCTGCCGCCCTGACGCAGCGCATGCGCGAGCAGGTGCAGGTCGCGCGACATGCCCGCTCCGTTGTCGCGCACGAGAAGATGGACTCCGCTCATGCGTGCCTCAAATCCGCTGCCCGTGCTGCAGCAGCCAGAGCTTGATGAACTTCTGGCGAACGTAGTTGGCCTCGATGCTCGCGTAGACGAGTCCGCGCCAGCCGTCGAGGAATCCGCGGCGCAGCACGTAGCCGCGCACGAAGCGCCAGGCCGGATTGAGCAGGATGTTGCCGATGCGTGCGCGTCGTCCATGCGTATGCATGTGTGCGGCCATCATCCGCGCATAGCGTTCCAGACGCGCGAGCTGATCGCCCAGCGTGCGGTACGCGTCGTGGTCGAGGTCTCCGGCGAGGGTCGCGACGCGGCCGTCGACGCTTGCGTGTTCGTGGATCTCGCGATCGCCGCGCCAGCCGCCGCGGCGGCGGTCGAACAGGCGCATGACCCGGTCCGGATAGGCGTTGCCGTGATGCAGCGGCGCGCCGAAATAGCGGGTCAGGCGCGCGAACCGGTACCCCGTGGCCGCCTTGAAGGCGCGCTCGCGCGCGTGCTCGATCGAGATCCGCAAAGGCGCCGTTACGCGCTCGTCCGCGTCGAGGCAGAGCACCCAGTCATGACGTGCCGCGGCGACCGCGAATGCCTTCTGCGCGCGGTAGCCGTCGAACGCGTGCTCGAGCACGCGTGCGCCCTTCGCGCGGGCGCGTTGCCGCGTGTCGTCGGTCGAGCCCGAGTCGACGACCAGGACCTCGTCGCAGAACGCGAGCGAATCGATGCAGGCTTCGATGCGGTCGGCCTCGTTGAAGGTGATGATGCAGGCGGACAGGGCCGTTCGGTCGGGGCGCGCGGACATGCGAAGGAGCCAGGGAGGACGCACAGCATGGCGGGAACGCACAGCGTAGCGGAGGCGGCTCATGCCGGCATCCGCCCGCGCCGTCACCTGTGATAGCCGGTCGTGCGGACGCTGAGCTATCCTCACTGTCTCGTTTTTGCAACCGATGGGCGGGTCCATGGCGACGGGTGCGCGCGTTCTGGTGGTCGACGACGAACCGGACATCCGGCAGACCATCAAGGACATCCTCGAAGACGAGGGGTATCTGGTCGATACGGCCGCATCGGCCGCCGCCGCGCGCGAGGCCCGTCGCCGCCAGCGTCCGGACGCGGTCCTGCTCGACATCTGGATGCCCGACCTCGACGGGATCAGCCTGTTGCGCGAGTGGAGCGAACGCGGCGGGCTGCCGTGTCCGGTGATCATGATCAGTGGACACGGCACGGTCGAGACTGCAGTCGAGGCGACGCGCCTGGGCGCCTGGGATTTCATCGAGAAACCGATTTCCCTGGCCAAGCTGCTGCTGGTCGTCGGCCACGCGCTCGAAACCAGTCGCCTGCAGCGCGAGAACGAGGGCTTGCGCAGCCGCCTGCCCGCGCCCGCGGAACTGGTCGGGTCGGGCAAGGCGATCCACGCGCTGCGCGCACAGCTCGACAAGGTCGCGGCACACGGTACCGGCGTGCTGATCAGCGGCGAGCCCGGGACTGGCAAGGAAACGCTCGCGCGCGCGCTGCACGAGCGCAGCGCACGTCGCGGTGGACCGTTCGTGACCGTCGCTGCGGGAGCGATCGCACGCGAACATGCGGCGCTCGCACTGTTCGGCGCCGAGGATGCGGGCGGCGTCCAGCATGGCCTCGTCGAGCAGGCCAACGGCGGCACTTTGTTCCTCGATGAGGTGGCCGAGCTCGATCCGGAGCTGCAGCTGCGCCTGTCCAGCGTGATCGACCGGCGCAGCCTGATCCGCTGTGGCGGCAACGAACCGGTGACGATCGATGCACGCGTGATCGCCGCGACCGCGCAGGATCTCGAAGCGCTCGTCGCGGCGGGGCGTTTCCGTGAGGAACTCTACTATCAGCTCAAGGTCGTACCACTGGTCCTGCCGCCGCTGCGCGAACGTGCCGAGGACATCCCCGATCTGCTGCGCTACCACGCGGACTGGTTCGCCAATCGCGACCAGCTGCCGTACCGCAACTTCCCGGTCGCCGTGCAGAACCGGTTGCGTCGACACGCATGGCCCGGCAACCAGCGTGAATTGCGCAATCTCGTGCAGCGTCTTCTCGTGCTCGGCAGCGGCGACGAAGTCGGCCTCGACGAAGTCGAAGCGGCGCTTGGCCGCTCCGCGCTTGCAGCGCCTCAGCCCGAAGCCGTGCGCAGCGCCGCGAGCATCGACTTCTCGCTGCCCCTGCGCGAGGCGCGCGAGCAGTTCGAACGGGTGTACCTGTCGAGCCAGCTCGAAGCGGCCGGCGGCAGCGTCGGCAAACTTGCGAAGGCGGTCGGCATGGAGCGCACCCACCTGTATCGCAAGCTCAAGGACCTCGATATCGATCCGCGTGCTGGCGGCCGCGAAGGCTGAGCGAGGTGCAACGTCGTGCTGCGGTGCGGAACCATTCGCCCAGCCCGTGGTCACAGAGTCGGGCTTCATTGAACACTCCAACGAACCTGGCGTCGCTGCCGCAACCAGCGGCGCCTTTTTTTTGTCCGGCGCGGCTCGCGCCCCGATCGGAGAACAGCATGCGACTCGATGGCAAGGTAGCGATCGTCACCGGCGCGGCGAGCGGAATCGGCAGGCGCATCGCCGAGGTCTATGCGCAACATGGTGCCGCGGTCGCGATCGCGGACCTCGACCCGCAGGGTGCCGATGCCGCGGCGGCGGCATTGAACGACGCGGGCGGCAAGGCGATCGGCGTCAGGATGGATGTCACCAGTGAGGCGGAAGTCGACGCGGGTGTCGATGCGGTCGTCGAGAAGCTCGGACACGTCGACATTCTGGTCTCCAACGCGGGCATCCAGATCGTCAACCCGATCGACAAGTTCAGCTATGCGGATTGGAAGAAGCTGATGGCGATTCACGTCGACGGCGCGTTCCTGACCACGCGTGCGTGCCTGCGCCACATGTATGCGCGCGGCAAGGGCGGTGCGGTCATCTACATGGGTTCGGTGCACTCGAAGGAAGCTTCGAAACTGAAGGCGCCCTATGTCACCGCCAAGCACGGTTTGATCGGCCTGGCCAAGGTCGTGGCCAAGGAAGGCGCCGCGCACGGCGTGCGCGCGAACGTGATCTGTCCGGGATTCGTACGCACAGCGCTGGTCGAGAAGCAGATTCCCGAGCAGGCGAAGGAACTCGGCATCTCCGCCGACGAAGTGGTCAGAAACGTGATGCTCAAGGACACCGTCGACGGGAAGTTCACGACGGTCGACGACGTCGCCGCCTGCGCGCTGTTCTTCGCAGGCTTCCAGACCAATGCGCTGACCGGCCAGAGTGTCGTGGTCAGCCACGGCTGGTTCATGCAGTGAACACGCGGCGGCAGCTGTCCATGCGCGCAATACAAGGACCAGGCATCCGGCGCCAGGGTGATGCGCGAACGCGGGGTCAGCGGGCTGAGCGGCATGCGCGCAAGGCTTGCCCGCCCGCGCCTCTCCGGCCGGTGCCGAGGCACGGTGGTGCGATCATCTACGACGTCCAGCGACAGTTGCGCGCGTTGCTGGCGTGACCGCCGTCTACCGGCAGCACGACAGCGCGCGGGCTGCATCGAAACCCGAAGCGCGCGATGATCAGTCCGATGAACCAGGATCCGCTCAGCCGCCTGCGCGCGCAGATCGGCGGTCCGCGCGACGGATCGCTGCTGCGCTTTTCGCTGGGCAACGCGCTGCTCGCGGCGGGTGAGGCGTCCGCGGCGGCGGTCGCTTTCCGCGAAGCACTCGCGTTCGATGGCGACTACTCGGCGGCGTGGAAGATGCTCGGCCGCGCGTTGGTCGATGCGGGCGAAGAGGCTGCAGCTGCCGACGCATTCGAGCAGGGCATCGACGTGGCCCGGCGCCGCGGCGACCAGCAGGCGGAGAAGGAAATGCGCGTGTTCCTGCGCCGCCTGCGCAACGCACGGCGAACCTGAGCATGCGCCGCGCGCTCGTCGTGGCGACGCTCCTGGTGCTGTTCGGCGCGCTGCGCTGGTCGCTGCAGCGTCCGATCGGGCATGACCCCGGTGTGCTCGTCGCGGAGGCACCCCGTCAGACTGCGCCACGCGACCGCCGCGCGATCCGGCACGGCGACTACGCGCTGACCCCGCTCGCGGATTTCGAACTCGAAGCGCGGGTGCTGTCGCGCGCCGACTATTCCCGGGATGCCGGCAGTTCGCTCGCTCCGATGGATCTGGCGCTCGGCTGGGGCCGCATGTCGGACAGCGCAATCATCGACCAGCTCGATATTTCTCAAGCGGCGCGCTTCTACTCCTACCGCTGGCGCCAGACGCCGCCGCTGCCGCTGCGCGAGATCGTCCGCTCGAGTGCGAACATGCACCTGATACCGGCCGACGACGCGATCGAGCGCGCGCTCGGGCATGTCCGCGCCGGGATGATCGTGACCCTGCATGGGCAACTCGTCGACGCGCGCCGCGCCGACGGCTTTCGCTGGACCAGTTCGCTGACCCGCGAGGACAGTGGCGGCGGGGCCTGCGAACTGGTCCTGGTCGACCACCTCGACTGGCAGTAGAGGTCTGCGTCCGCAGCCCGCTGCGCAGGCAGGCTGTCGCCGGCGCTGACCGGGTCCGCCGCGCGACGACGCATGCCGCCGCTCAGGACGGGTACGCGCCGGGCCAGCGCTTGTAGCTCCACTGGTACTGCGCGAATGCAATGCGCACGCACTCCTCGACGCCGCGATTGAGCGCCGCGCACGCGGTATCGAGGTCGGCGGCATCGATACCGGGCGGGGCCGGCAGCACATGCACGCGAAATCCGGCGCCGCGCGGCAGGCGTTCCGCAAAAGCGAACAGCACCTGCGCTCCGGTGCGTCGCGCGAGTCGCGGCAGCAGCACCATCGTCGAGGCCGGTACTCCGAAGAACGGCGCGAGTACGCCTTCGCCGCTGCGCGGTTTCTGGTCGGGCAGGATGCCGACCACGCCTGCGCCGGCAAGGCGCCGGTACAACGTGCGCACGCCGACGCCTGCGGCGCGTACCTGCTCGACCCGCGCCGCGCCGCGGGCCCGGATCAACAGCGGCTCCAGTGCTGCGAAGCGCGGCGCGCGGTACAGGATCGCGAGCGGCGTGCGCGAGGCGAGCCAGACGCTGAGGATTTCCCAGCAGCCCAGGTGCGGTGCAGCAATGATCAGGCCGCGGTTGTCGGCGAGCGCGCGGTCCAGGTGTTCGGCGCCGCATGTCTCGCGTACCAGATCCAGCGCGCGCGCGGGCGGACCACTCCACACCTTCGCGACTTCGAGCAGGGCCTTGCCGGTCTCGCGCATTGCCGCACGACCGATCGCCTGTCTCTTTTCGGTGCTGTCCTGCGTTAGTACGACAGAGAGGTTGTGCTCGACGATGCGGCGCGCGCGCGCGCCGGACGTCCAGGCCACGTTGCCGAGGACCGCGCCGAGCGCGTGCAGGAGCCGCAGGGGCAGGATGCCGGCGAGGCGCAGCCCGCTCTGGAGCAGCCGGACGCGCCAGCTCAATCGAGGAGGATGCATGTCGAAGGCGATTGTAGCGGTGCGGCGCCGCGCGACGGGCCCCCGGCGCGGATTGACGGCATGGCGCGGCAACCGCGACGATGCCGGCCGCGCATCCGGAGAACTGCGTGATCGCCCTGATCCAGCGTGTCAGCGAGGCTGCGGTGGGTGTCGAGGGCGACCCGGTCGCCGCGATCGGCGCGGGCCTGCTCGCGCTGGTCGCGGTGCAGCCGGGCGACGGCGAGGCGCAGGTACGCAGACTGCTCGAGCGCGTACTCGGCTACCGCGTGTTCGCCGATCGCGAAGGGCGCATGAACCGCTCGCTGACCGACACCGGCGGCGGTCTGCTGCTGGTTTCTCAGTTCACGCTCGCTGCGGACACGCGTTCGGGCATGCGTCCGGGTTTTTCGACCGCAGCCGCGCCGGAGCAGGCCGAACACTGGTTCGCGCGCCTCGTGGAACTCGCGCGCGAACGGCATCCGCGGGTGGAAAGCGGGCATTTCGGGACCCATATGACGGTAAGCCTGGTCAACGACGGGCCGGTCACGTTCTGGCTCGAAGCGCGCTGAGTCCCGCCGCTGGGCCTGAACGCTTGCCTGCCGCATGCGGTCTATCGGCGCGCAGCGCGCGGGCCGCAACGCGTCGCGAGCGGATCCGATCCGGTTTCACGCGCCACCCTTGACGCGGCGCCTATACTTTTCTTCCTTTGCCGTACCCGTACCCCGGAAACCTACATGGCCGCAGAACACATCCAGGAGCAGCAGTCCGAGATCAAGACCCTGATCATCAAGGGCAAGGAGCAGGGCTACCTGACCTACGCCGAAGTCAACGACCACCTGCCCGACGACATCGTCGATCCCGAGCAGATCGAAGACATCATCGGCATGATCAACGACATGGGTATCGAGGTGCACGAGGTTGCACCGGATACCGAGACCCTGTTGCCCGAGACCCCGGTCGCGAGCGACGACGACACCGCGACCGAGGAAGCGGTCGCCGTGCTGAGCGCGGTCGATGCCGAGGTTGGCCGCACGACCGATCCGGTGCGCATGTACATGCGCGAGATGGGCACGGTCGAACTGCTCACCCGCGAGGGCGAGATCGCGATCGCCAAGCGCATCGAGGAGGGCCTGAACCAGGTCCAGGCTGCGCTCGCGAGCTTCCCGTGGTCGATCCAGTTGCTGATCGAGGAATACGACCAGCACACCGAGGGCAAGAAGCGCCTCTCCGAGGTACTGGCCGGTTTCGCCGATCTCGAACAGCAGCAGGATGAAGCGGTCGCCGAGTCGGCCGTGGAATCCGACAGCGACGCCGAGGGCGACGAGGACGACGACGACGATTCGGACGACTCCGACCCGGTGGATACCGGCATCGATCTCGTCGAGGTCGCGCGGCGCATGGAGGAGCTGCGCACGATCTACGCGAAGTTCCAGAAGGCGGCCGACAAGTACGGCAGCACGGACCGCAAGGCGCAGAAGCTGCGCGACCAGATGGCCGATGCGTTCCTGCGGCTGAAGCTGCCTGCGATCATGATCGACAGTTTCGTGCGCAAGCTGCGTGAAGTCGTCACCAACATCCGCCATCACGAACGCATGATCGGCGAACTGTGTGTCAGGCAGTCGCGCATGCCGCGCAAGGAATTCCTCAAACTGTTCCCGTCCAACGAGACCAACGTCGACTGGGCCGACGAACTGGGTCGCAAGCGCCAGAAGTGGTCGCCCGCGATCAGGGCGCACCGCGACGGCATCGTCAGCGAGCAGGAAAAGCTGATCTCGATCGAAAACGCGCTGTATCTGGCGGTATCCGACATCAAGGAGATCAACCGCGCGATGTCGATCGGCGAGGCCAAGGCGCGCCGCGCGAAGAAGGAGATGGTCGAGGCCAACCTGCGCCTGGTGATCTCGATCGCGAAGAAGTACACGAACCGCGGGCTGCAGTTTCTCGACCTGATCCAGGAAGGCAACATCGGCCTGATGAAGGCGGTCGACAAGTTTGAGTACCGCCGCGGCTACAAGTTCTCGACCTATGCGACCTGGTGGATCCGCCAGGCGATCACGCGTTCGATCGCGGACCAGGCGCGCACGATCCGCATTCCGGTGCACATGATAGAGACGATCAACAAGCTCAACCGGATCAGCCGTCAGATGCTGCAGGAAATGGGCCGCGAGGCGACCCCGGACGAGCTCGCGCTGAAGATGGAAATGCCCGAGGACAAGATCCGCAAGGTGCTCAAGATCGCCAAGGAGCCGATCTCGATGGAAACCCCGATCGGTGACGACGAGGATTCCCATCTCGGCGATTTCATCGAGGACGCGGCGATCGTGTCGCCGGTCGATTCCTCGACCAACATCGGCCTCATGGAGACCGTGCGCGACGTGCTCGCCGGGCTGACCCCGCGCGAGGCCAAGGTGCTGCGCATGCGCTTCGGCATCGACATGAATACCGACCATACCCTCGAGGAAGTCGGCAAGCAGTTCGACGTGACCCGCGAACGGATCCGCCAGATCGAGGCCAAGGCGCTGCGCAAGCTGCGCCACCCGAGCCGCTCGGAGCAGTTGCGGTCGTTTCTCGATCTGGAGTGAACCGCAGCGGCTGATGCAAGACATCGGAACGCCCGCCTCGCGCGGGCGTTCTCGTTTTCGCGCGCGGTCGGTAGACTCGTGCCTCACCCGATGTGGGCCTGTAGCACAGCGGTTAGTGCAGGGGACTCATAATCCCTTGGTCCTCGGTTCGAATCCGAGCGGGCCCATGATTCCGTGTCGCGCATGCAGGGCATCCACGCCAGCGCGCGCTGCTAGAGAGATTCGAGCGCGGCGACAGAACGCATCAGGCGAGAGCCGAGATACAGGTGCGAGCCGCATGGCAGCAGGCCGCACTCGAGAAAGCGCGCGCGATACCAGTTCGGCGCACGCGCGATGAAGCCGTCGCGGTCGCCGTCGACCGCATCGCGCGCGGTGAAGGTCTCGAGGAACGCGACGCCTTCGAGCAGTTCGCCGATGCCGGCGAGACCGCGGCGCAGCTCGCGCGCGCCGATGTAGTGCAGCACGTCGCTGCACACGATCAGGTCGAAGCGCGTGTCGAAACGCAGTTCTTCGAGTTGTCCGAACGTCGCGAGGCCGATCTGGCGGGTGCGTCCGTAACGCGCGACGACATATTCGCTCGCATCGAGGCCGCGATAGGCGATATCGGGGCGCAGCGCAAGCAGAGGCGCACGCCACGCCGCCTCGCCGCAACCGATATCGAGCACGTTGCGCAGCGGTCGCGCGAGGTAGTGCTCGGCCATGTGCACGACCATCGCGACCTTGCGCGCGAGTTCGGCACGCGTGCCGACACGGTGGCGCGGGTTGCGGTACCACTTGTCGAAGTAGCGGCGGTCGTATTGCTTGGGCACGGCAGCGCGGAGCGGGGACGGTTCGCGCATGGTAAGGCAGGTCGCGGTGTGCAAGCCGGTCCCGCCGATGGAGCGTGCGTGGTGCGCACAAGGACTACTATCATGGCCTGCCGCAGCAAAGACGCGGCTTGCATGATCCTTCGAACGGCCGATGCCTGAACGACGCCATTCCCACAGCGATGAAGCCGCGCAGGCCGCCATGCATCGCGCGCGTGCGCAGCGCGACGCGACCGCGCACTTCGAGACGGCTCTGTCCGATGCACAGCGACGCGCGGTGGAAGCGGCGCTTGCACGCCATCGCGACCGTCCCGGCGCGCTGCTGCCGGTCCTGCATGCGGTGCAGGACGCGCTCGGCCACGTCCCGCCGGACGCGATCCCGCTGATTGCGCACGATCTGAACCTGACTCGCGCCGAGGTGCACGGCGTGATCTCGTTCTATCACCACTTCCGCAGTGCGCCACCGGGACGCCGGATCGTGCGCATCTGCCGTGCCGAGGCGTGCCAGGCGCTCGGCGCACGCGGCCTCGAAGCCCATGCCAAGGCCGCGCTCGGCATCGGCTTCGGCGAGACCACCGCGGATGGCGCGGTCACGCTCGAGGCGGTGTATTGCCTGGGCAACTGCGGCTGCGGTCCGTCGGTCCTGATCGGCGCCGACGAACTGCATGCGCGAGTCACGCCTGCGAAGTTCGACCTGCTCGTGCGCGGCGTGCGGGAAGCGTGCTCATGAGCGGCGTGGTGCGGGTCTACGTGCCGGGCGACGCGACCGCGCGTGCGCTCGGCAGCGACGCGACCGCCGCCGCGATTGCCGCGACGGCGGCCGCGCGCGGCATCGCGGTCGATCTCGTTCGCAACGGCTCGCGCGGCCTTTTCTGGCTGGAACCGCTGGTCGAGGTCGAAACGTCCGCCGGTCGCGTCGCGTACGGTCCGGTGACGGCAGCGGACGTGCCGGCCCTGTTCGACGCGGAATTCGCGCACGCGGGCGCGCATGCGCTCCATCTCGGGCCGGTCGAGCACATCGCATTCTTCGCGCGCCAGGAGCGCTTGTGCTTCGCGCGTGTCGGCATCACCGACCCGCCCAGCGTCGCCGACTATGTCGCCCACGGCGGATTTCGCGGCCTCGAACGCGCGCTCGAAATGACCTCCGCGCAGATCGTCGCGACGGTCACCGAGTCCGGCCTGCGCGGTCGCGGCGGCGCCGCATTTCCGACCGGCATCAAGTGGAAGACGGTCCTCGACGCGCCGCTCGCAGGCGCGGCCGATTCCCGGCCCTCGAAGTACGTGGTCTGCAACGCGGACGAGGGTGACTCGGGCACGTTTTCCGACCGCATGCTGATGGAAGGCGACCCGTTATGCCTGATCGAGGGCATGATCATTGCGGGTCTCGCGGTCGGCGCGACCCAGGGCTATATCTATCTGCGCAGCGAATATCCGCACGCGCATCGCACACTGGACACGGCGATCGCGAACGCGTACGCGGCGGGCTGGCTCGGCGGCGACGTGCATGGCAGCGGCCGCTGCTTCGATCTCGAGCTGCGGCTCGGAGCAGGTGCCTACATCTGCGGCGAGGAAACCTCGCTGCTCGACAGTCTCGAAGGCAAGCGCGGCCAGGTCCGCTTCAAGCCGCCGCTGCCCGCGGTCAAGGGCCTGTTCGGCCGGCCGACCGCGATCAACAACGTGGTCTCGCTGGCTTCGGTGCCGATCATCCTCGAGCGCGGCGCGGCGTTCTACCGCGACTACGGCGCCGGCCGTTCGCGTGGCACGCTGCCGATCCAGCTCGCCGGCAACCTCAAGCGCACCGGTCTGGTCGAGAAGGCGTTCGGGGTGACCCTGCGCGAACTCCTCTACGACTACGGCGGCGGCTCGTACTCCGGGCGACCGATTCGCGCGGTCCAGGTTGGCGGTCCGCTCGGTGCGTACCTGGCCGAGTCGCAATTCGACACGCCGCTCGACTACGAGGCGTTCGCCGCAATCGGTGCGATGCTCGGCCACGGCGGCATCGTCGCGTTCGACGACACCGTCGACATGCTCGAACAGGCGCGCTACGCGATGGAGTTCTGCGCGATCGAATCGTGCGGCAAATGCACGCCGTGCCGGATCGGATCGACGCGCGGTGTCGAGGTGCTCGAGCGTATCCGCGCAGGCATCGAGCGCGATCGCAACCTCGCGTTGCTCAATGATCTGTGCGAGACGATGCGCTACGGTTCGCTGTGCGCGATGGGCGGGCTGACGCCCGATCCGGTGCGCAGCGCGCTCGCGCATTTTCCGCAGGACTTCGAGGCGCGGACGTGACCGTGCCGCGCCGGTTTTTCTTTCCGCGCTCCTGTCGAAGCGCGTATGCGCAGCGGATGCGGGTTCGCCGAACCCTGTCGAACCCTCTCCCGACCGGGCAGGGTTGCTCTGCGCAATTTGGAGGTTGAAATGCAATCGCCAGCCGAAACCGATCTCGGCACGCCGAAATCCGGCGCGACGCAGCGCGTCGCGCTGACCATCGATGGCCGCGAGGTCGGCGTGCCGGCCGGAACCTCGGTGCTGCGAGCCGCTGCCGAGGCGGGTATCGAGATTCCGAAGCTATGTGCTACCGAATTGCTCGAGGCATTCGGATCCTGCCGGCTCTGCCTCGTGCAGATCGAGGGCACCCGCGGCTATCCGGCCGCGTGCACGACGCCGGTGGCGGACGGGATGCGCGTGACGACGCAGAGCCGGCCGCTCGGTGACCTGCGGCGCGGCGTGATGGAGCTGTATCTGTCCGATTACCCGCTCGCCGAATCTGCGGCACCCGCGGCGTTGGCAACCGAAGTCGAGCGCATGGCCGCGGTCGTGGGCGTCGGCGACGTACGTTATGGCTTCGCGGGTGCAAACCATGTTCGTGCGTTCGACGCGCAGGGCGCCGCCAATCCGCTTCATTCGGCTGTCGACGAGTCCAATCCGTACTTTCGCTTCGACCCCGCGCAATGCATCGTCTGTTCGCGGTGCGTGCGCGCCTGTGACGAGCAGCAGGGCACGCTGGCCCTGAGCATCCAGGGCCGCGGCTTCCTGTCGAAAGTGGTCGCGAGCCAGGGCGACTCGTTCCTCGACTCAGAATGCGTGTCCTGCGGCGCCTGCGTGCAGGCCTGCCCGACCGCGGCACTGATCGAGAAATCCGTGCTCGCTCTCGGCCCGGCCGAGCACAGCGCGATCACGACCTGCGCCTATTGCGGCGTCGGCTGTTCGTTCCGCGCCGAGATGAGCGGCAACCGGCTCGTGCGCATGGTGCCGGACAAGAACGGTCATGCGAATCACGGTCATTCCTGCGTCAAGGGCCGCTTTGCGACCGGCTATGCGACGCATCCGGAGCGCATCCTCAAGCCGATGGTGCGCGCGCGGATTTCCGATCCGTGGCGCGAGGTGTCCTGGTCGGACGCGATCGACCACGCGGCCAGCGAGTTCAGACGCATCCAGGCGCGCCACGGGCGCGATGCGATCGGCGGCATCACTTCGTCGCGCTGCACGAACGAGGAAACCTATCTCGTGCAGAAGCTCGTGCGCGCGGCGTTCGGCAACAACAACGTCGATACCTGCGCGCGCGTGTGCCATTCGCCGACCGGCTACGGACTCAAGAGCACACTCGGTGAATCCGCGGGCACCCAGGACTTCGATTCGGTGATGCAGGCGGACGTGATCCTCGTCATCGGCGCGAATCCGACCGACGCGCACCCGGTGTTCGCCTCGCAGATGAAACGTCGCCTGCGCGACGAGGCGACGCGCGGCCGCGCGCGCCTGATCGTCGCCGATCCGCGCCGCATCGAGCTCGTGCGCACGCCGCATGTCGAGGCCGACTTCCATCTGAACCTGAGGCCGGGCACCAACGTCGCACTGCTCAACGCGCTCGCTCACGTGGTCGTCGACGAAGGTCTGGTCGCAGAGGACTTCGTGCGCGGGCGCTGCGAGCCGGACGCGTTCGCGCGCTGGCGCGCGTTCGTCGCCGAACCGCGCAATTCGCCCGAGGCCCTCGAAGCGGAGACCGGTGTGCCGGCTGCCCAAGTGCGCGCGGCCGCGCGCCTCTACGCTACCGGCGGCAATGCGGCGATCTACTACGGCCTCGGAGTCACCGAGCATGCGCAGGGTTCGACCGCGGTCATGGCGATCGCGAATCTCGCGATGGCGACCGGCAATCTCGGCCGCGCGGGTGTCGGCGTGAATCCGCTTCGCGGCCAGAACAACGTGCAGGGCTCGTGCGACATGGGTTCGTTCCCGCACGAGTTCCCGGGCTACCGCCATGTCGCCGACGCGGCGGTGCGCGCGAGCTTCGAGAAAGCCTGGGGCGTATCGCTGCAGGCGGAACCGGGCCTGCGCATCCCGAACATGTTCGAAGCTGCGCTCGACGGCGTTTTCAAGGCGCTCTACATCGAAGGCGAGGACATCGCGCAGTCCGATCCGAACACCCAGCATGTGACCGCCGCGCTGACCGCGATGGAATGCGTGGTCGTGCAGGACCTGTTTCTCAACGAGACCGCGAAGTTCGCGCATGTCTTCCTGCCCGGATCGACCTTCCTGGAGAAGGACGGCACGTTCACCAATGCCGAGCGCCGCGTATCGCGTGTGCGCAAGGTCATGGAGCCGCTGAACGGCCATGCGGACTGGGAGATCACGCAGTTGCTGTCGAATGCGCTGGGCTACCCGATGCGCTACGCGCATCCATCCGAGATCATGGACGAGATCGCACGGCTCACGCCGACATTCGCCGGGATCAGTTTCGCGCGCATCGACGCACTCGGCAGTATCCAGTGGCCGTGCAACGCCGCGCATCCGGATGGCACGCCGACCATGCACGTCGACGAGTTCGTGCGCGGCAAGGGACGTTTCCTGGTGACCGAATACGTGCCGACGAGCGAACGGGTCAATCCGAAGTATCCGCTGATCCTGACCACCGGACGCATCCTCAGCCAGTACAACGTCGGTGCGCAGACGCGGCGCACCGACAATGTCGTCTGGCATGCCGAGGACCGCCTCGACATCCATCCGCTGGACGCCGAGGATCGCGGCATTTGCGAAGGCGACTGGGTCGGCGTTGCGAGCCGTGCGGGCGAAACCGTGCTCCGCGCGACGCTGAGCGAGCGCATGCAGCCCGGTGTCGTCTACACGACCTTCCACTTCCCGGGTTCGGGCGCGAACGTGATCACGACCGAGAACTCGGACTGGGCCACGAACTGCCCCGAGTACAAGGTCACCGCGGTCGAGGTCACGCGCGTCAGCCAGCCGTCCGGATGGCAGCAGCGCTTCCATGCGTTCAGCGACCGCCAGCAGAACCTGGTCCCGGAGTCCGCGCATGAGCCCGCCCGCGGTTGATTCCGGGCAGCCGCCTGCGGCGGCGCCCGCAGGTCAGGTGCGGCGCGAAGTGCGGCGCTGGCGGAATTCGCGTGTCGAAATCGACCAGGACTGCATCGCCGAAGAGGTGCCGGTCGCGTTCGTCTACAACGAACTTCCGCACGCGGTGATGATGGCGACGCCGCACGACCTCGAGGATTTCGCAGTCGGTTTCAGCCTGAGCGAAGGCCTGATCGAGCGCGCGGCGGAACTCGAGTCGATTGTCGTGCGCCCGCTGCTCGAGGGGATCGAGCTGGAGCTGCGCCTCCCCGTGCTACGCGCGCGCGCGCTCGAAGCGCGGCAGCGCAATCTGG
This sequence comes from uncultured Gammaproteobacteria bacterium, assembly GCA_963758365.1. Taxonomy (GTDB): domain Bacteria; phylum Pseudomonadota; class Gammaproteobacteria; order Xanthomonadales; family Rhodanobacteraceae; genus Dokdonella_A. The sequence continues at coordinate 3,090,415 of CAVWVB010000001.1, read as the reverse complement.
CCGGGCGCAGCGGCTGCGGCCTGTGCGGCGTGCGCGCGCTCGAGGACGCGCTGCGCCAGCCTGCAGCGGTCGGCGCAGGAACGGTCATCACCGTGCAGGCGCTGCAGCATGCACTGGCCCACGTGCACGCGATGCAGCCGTTGAACGGCGCGACCGGTGCGACGCATGCGGCCGCCTGGGTGCGTGCGGACGGGGTGATTGCGCTGCTGCGCGAGGATGTCGGCCGCCACAACGCGCTCGACAAGCTGATCGGCGCGCTGGCTCGCGTCGGCGAGGATCTGCAGCGCGGCTTCGTTCTCGTGACCAGCCGGGCCAGCTACGAAATGGTGCAGAAGGCTGCGACCGCGGGAATCGGCATGCTGGTCGCGATCTCGGCGCCCACCGCGCTCGGGATCCAGCTGGCCGAAACGACGGGGCTGACCCTGGTCGGTTTCGCGCGCAGCGCCGGACACGTCGTCTACGCCCATCCGCAACGCATCGGTCCCATCGCCGGGCCGCCCCGATGAGCGTCGAGCATCTCGTGCAGATGGCCAACGACATCGCGAACTTTTTCGCGGCCGAACCCGAGCGTGCGCTTGCCGTCGACGGCGTCGCGACGCACCTGCGGCGTTTCTGGGCTCCGCGCATGCGCCGGCAGATCTGCGCGCACCTGGAAGGCGGCGGCGCGGGCCTCGGCGAACTCGCGCGCGCGGCGGTCGCGCAGCTTGCCGCCAGCGAGCGAGGGGACCCGCGCTGACAAGAGCCGGGCGCGGGCCCTCTGCGGCGCCCCCGGCCCCGGGGTGATCGCCATCTTCTCGCAGATTCCCGCGTGCACGGCTGCGGCCAACTCGGGCGAGGTCGCCGCCAGTAGCGGGCCGGGTCGGCTGCCTGCGGATCGCACCGGAACAGCGTTGTTCCGCGCCAGACCGTACGCAATCGTAGGGTCGGCCGGGGCGGGGTCGGCAGGCGGCACGTGCGGGCCGCGTAATTGCGGCAGCGCACGATGGCGAGATCGAAGAATTTGCGGCTAAGATCGTGGCCAGATCGTTACAAACCCGCAAAGATTCCGTTTCGCAGAGGAGCGTCACATGCAGCGTACAACCCGCAACTTCCGGCGCGATGCGTCGCTCGCCGTGCTGCCGCTCGCGCTGGCCGCGGTGTTCGCCGGCCCGGACGCGCTCGCGAGCGGTTTCCAGCTCAAGGAGAACAGCGTTCAGGGCCTTGGCCGTTCCTTCGCAGGCGATGGCGCCGCACCGGGCGACTGCGCGGTCGTGGTGAACAACCCGGCCGCGATGGGTGACATCGGTGCGGTCAACTGCGCGCAGGCCGACATCAATGTGATCGACTTCAAGACCGAGTTCAGCGGCGCTGGCACCGACTTCCTCGGCAATCCGCTGACCGGCGGCAATGGCGGCAACGCGGGCGCCACCAAAGCCGTCCCGGCCATGTATTTCACCCACAAGCTCAACGACCAGTGGACGTTCGGCGCCAGCGTGAATGCGCCGTTCGGCCTGCAGACCAGTTACCCCGATGGCTGGGTCGGCCGTTACGAAGCCCTGTATTCCAAGCTCGAATCGATCGATCTCAACTTCGCAGCGTCGTTCAAGGTCAACGACGAATTCTCGATCGGTGGCAGCATCATCGCGCAGCGCACCAAGGCCGAGCTGACCCAGGCGATCGATTTCGGCACGGTCCTCGCGAGCGCGACCAATGGACAGATCCTGCCGCAGGAAGCCGATGGCTTCGGCGGCCTCAAGGGGGACGACTGGGCCTACGGTTTCGACGTCGGCCTGCTCTGGAAACCGACCGCGTCCGACCGTATCGGCCTCAACTACCACTCGGAGATCGACCATACGATTTCCGGCGACGGCACGTTCCTGGTTCCTTCCAACATCCTGCCGTTGCTCGGCGGCGCGTTCGTCGACACGTCCGGACAGGCCGACTTCAAGACGCCCTGGTTTGTCAGTGCGACCTGGTGGCATACGCTCGACGAGCGCTTGAGCTTCGGCGCGAACATCAGCTACACGCACTGGTCCAGTTTCCAGCAACTGGTCGTGCAATACGCCAATCCGCTGCAGCCGGACTCGGCGTCCACGTTCAACTGGGACGACACCTGGCTGTTCTCGATCGGCGGCGACTACCGACTCGACGACCGCTGGACCCTGCGCGCGGGCATCGCCTACGACCAGACGCCGACCTACGACGCGACGCGCACGCCGCGTGTGCCCGACGGCGACCGCCGCTGGATATCGCTCGGCGTCGGTTACCGGGTCAGCGACCAGTTCAAGGTCGACGCGGGCTACCTGCACGTGTTCGTCGATGACGCGAACATCAACCACACCTCGCCCACGTTCAGCCAGCTCGTCGGCGTGTCCAAGGGCTCGGTCAACGTGTTCGGAATTTCCGGCCAGTACCTGTTCTGAGCCGGCCCGGTTTGGGGAGCGCGCGACGGGCACCTGCGGGTGCCCGTCGCCTTTCCGGCGATGGGTGCCGCTGCTATTCGCCGAGCGTGAGCAGCGAGGCATTGCCGCCCGACGCGGTGGTGTTGATGGTCAGCGTGCGCTCGGTCGCGAAGCGCAGCAGGTAATGCGGGCCGCCGGCCTTCGGTCCGGTGCCGGAGAGGTTCTCGCCGCCGAACGGCTGCACGCCGACCACCGCGCCGATCTGGTTGCGGTTGACGTAGCAGTTGCCGACCTTCGCGCGCCGCGCGATGTGCTCGACGGTCGCGTCGATGCGGCTGTGGATGCCGAGGGTCAGCCCGAAGCCGGTCGCATTGATCGCATCGATGACCTGGTCGAGCGCGCTGGCCTTCCAGCGCACCACGTGCAGTACCGGCCCGAACACCTCATGGGTGAGCAGGCCGAGCGAGGGAATCTCATAGGCTCGCGGCGCGAAGAACGTGCCATGGGCGGTCTCGGCGGGAGCCCTCACTTCGTTGATCTTTTTCGCTTCGTGGTCCATGCGTTCCGCATGCTCGACGAGGAACCTGCGCGAGGGCTCGTCGATGACCGGACCGACGTCGGTGGCGAGGCGGGCCGGATCGCCGAGCGCGAGTTCGTCCATCGCGCCGCTGAGCATCGTGATCACCCTGTCGGCGATCTCGTCCTGCACGAACAGTACGCGCGCGGCCGAGCAACGCTGGCCGGCCGAATCGAACGCGGAGGCAACCACGTCCTTGACCAGTTGCTCGGGCAGCGCAGAGGAGTCGGCGATCATCGCGTTCTGGCCGCCGGTTTCGGCGATCAGCGCTGCGATCGGCGCATCGCGCGCGGCCAGCGTGCGGTTGATCGTCCACGCGGTCTCGGTCGATCCGGTGAAGCAGACGCCAGCGACCTCGGCGCGCGTGAGCAGGGTCTTGCCGAGCACCGAACCCTTGCAGGGCACGAACTGCACGACGCGTGCGGGCACGCCTGCCTCGTGCAGCAGCCTGACCGCGGCATGGCCGACCAGGGTGGTCTGGTCGGCCGGTTTGGCGATCACCGCATTGCCCGCCGCGAGTCCGGCCGCGACCTGGCCCATGAAGATCGCGAGCGGGAAATTCCACGGACTGATGCAGACGAACACGCCGCGCCCGCGCAGGAACAACTGGTTCGACTCGCCGGTCGGCCCGGGCAGGTCCTCGGGCTGGCCGAACAGCTTGCGCGCCATCGCCGCGTAGTAACGGCACATGTCGGCCGCTTCGCGCACCTCGGCGATCGCGGCCGGAATCGTCTTGCCGGCTTCGCGCACGCACAGTGCGATGAATTCGCCGCGACGCTGCTCGAGCAGGTTGGCCGCATGCTCGAGGATCGCGGCGCGGCTCGCGGCCGGCAGCAGGTCCCATTCGGGTTGCGCCGCGACGCCGTTCGCGAGCGCCTGGTCGATCGTCGCCACGTCGGCATTGCGGCTCTCGCCGATGGTCTCGCGGCGATCGGCCGGATTGGTGACCGCACGCGGCTTCTCCGCACTCGTCGCGCCGGGCACGAGTGGCTGCGCGACCCATGGCGCATGCGGCGCATTGACCGCCTCGGCAAGGGTCCTGAGTTCGTCGTCGTTGGCTAGATTCACGCCCATGGAATTCTTCCGGAGTTCACCGTAGATGCCGACCGGCAGCGGGATGCGCGGGTGCGGCTTGGAGGAAAACGTGCGTACCGTCTCGCACGGGTCGGCGACCAGATCGCGGATCGACACGTCCTCGTCGACGATGCGGTTCACGAACGAGGTGTTGGCGCCGTTCTCGAGCAGGCGCCGCACCAGGTAGGGCAGCAGATCCTCGTGGCTGCCGACCGGCGCATAGACGCGGCAGGCGACATTGCCCTGGGTCATAGGCCCGACGCGCGACGCGCGTGCCCGATTCGTCGCAGCGGGGTCCGCGCCTGCGCCGGACTCGGCGCGCTCCGGCAAGTCCGCGGTGGACCCGGGCGGAGCCAACGCGGAGTGCATGACTTCGGCGTAGAGATCCGCGCCCATGCCATGCAGGCGCTGGTATTCGAACGGACGTCCCTGCGCATAGTGCTGGATCGCCGCGATCGTGTGCGCATTGTGGGTTGCGAACTGCGGGTAGATGACGCTCTCGCCCGCGCCGAACAGGCGCTTTGCACAGGCCAGATAGGACACATCGGTGTTCGGCTTGCGCGTGAACACCGGGTAGCCCGTGTAGCCGCCTTCCTGCGCGCGCTTGATCTCCGAATCCCAGTAGGCGCCCTTGACCAGACGCACGCACCAGCGCCGGCGTGCCGTGCGCGCGGTCTCGGCGAGCCAGTCGATCACGAACGGCGCGCGCTTCTGGTACGCCTGTACCGCGAGACCGAACCCGTTCCAGCCTGCCAGCGACGGGTCCGCGAAGACCGCTCCGGTCACGTCCAGCGAAAGCTCGAGCCGATCGGCTTCCTCGGCATCGACGGTCATGCCGATGCCCTGCCGCATCGCGGCCTGCGCGAGTTCGAGCACCTTCGGGGTCAGTTCCGCCTGGACGCGCGCGTGCTGGGTGAATTCGTAGCGCGGGTGCAATGCCGAGAGCTTGACCGAGATCGAAGGCGCGTCGAGCACGTTGTCGAACGGACCGCGCCGGCCCAGCGCGACGATCGCGTCGTGATATGCCTGCAGGTAGCGCGCCGCATCGGGTCGGGTCAACGCGGCTTCGCCGAGCATGTCGTAGGAATAGCGGTAGGCCGCATTGCCCTTTTCGGCCGAGCGGTCGAGCGCCTCCTCGATGCTGCGTCCCATCACGAACTGATGGCCCATGATGCGCATGGCCTGGCGTACCGCGAGGCGGATCACCGGCTCGCCGGCACGCCCGATCAGGCGCCGCATCGCACCGCCGAGGTCGCGGCGGGTCTCGTCGGCGAGATTGACCAGGCGGCCGGTCAGCATCAGTCCCCAGGTCGACGCGTTGACGAAGACCGAATCACTGCCGCCCAGATGCTTCTTCCAGTTTGCCTCGCCGAGCTTGTCGCGAATCAGCTTGTCGGCGGTGCTCTTGTCCGGAATGCGCAACAGGGCTTCGGCGACGCACATCAACAACACGCCCTCCTCGCTCGACAGGTCGTACTGGCGCATGAACGATTCGACTGCGCTCTGTCCGTCGGCGCGCGCACGCACGCGCGCAACCAGCTCCGCGGCGCGCGCGAGCACGAGGTCGCGTTCGACCGCAGGCAGCGTCGCCTCGACGAGCAACTCGTTGACCGCATCGGTCTCGTCGCGCGACCAGGCAGCCGTGATGCGCGCGCGTGCCGGATCGGTCGCGGGCGGCGGGGCGAGGAGGGGCAGGCTATCGCTCAAGGCGGCTCTCGCGAGGGGGCAAGTGCAACGGGGGAAACGTGGCATCGTACCGCCAGACGTAGGCATCGCACGCTGCCGCGCCCCCTCGTCCGGAATTCCGGTCGCTGAGCCGACCGAATCGAGACGTGGACGACGGGGCGCTGCTGCGACCGAGCATGCCTGGTGGCCTGCAACAGTGGAAGAGAAGAGGAATTGCGCCGGAATCGTGGCGCCGGGTGCGCGTCCGCAGCGCCGCCCCGGTTGGGTCGGGCGTAGGCCGGCACAGCGCCGCGAGATCAAGGCGGGTTGCTTTCAATTCGTCTGTTGCAGGGAGCTAGTGTAGTGAGCCGCACGACGCCGGCCAAGAACTTGCCCGGAGCGAGCGTGCGGACGCGCCCCCGGCATCGGATGTGGCGGTTTGTCGCACAGCGCAGGGCGGACACGCGCCGGCATTGTTGCCGCTGCCGCGCGGCGTCCACTATCATCGCCGGGTTACGCACCCGCTTTCCCGAGGTCCGGATCGTCGGACTTCGTGCGCCGGCGATGGCGCGACCGCGAATCCAAGTTCTCGAATCAAGGTGATGGTGATGATTTCATCCGGGGTTCCGCGCGCGCGCCGCGCTTTGGCCGCGCTGGCGTTGCTGGTCAGCGGTGCCGCAGTGGCGAATCCGCAGCCGTGGCAGCTCAACATGACCCCCGGCGTGACGTCGATCTCGCAACGCATCCACGGCGTGCACATGCTCGCTTTCTGGGTCTGCGTCGCGATCGGGGTCGTCGTGTTCGGCGCGATGATCGTCGCGATGGTGCGCTTCCGCAAGTCGAGGGGCGCAGTGGCGGCGACCTGGAGCCACAATTCGACGATGGAAGCGATCTGGACCGTCGTGCCGATCGTGATCCTCGTCGTGATGGCGTGGCCGGCGACCCGGCTGCTCGTCGACATGGCCGATGTCGAGAACTCCGACATGACGATCAAGGTCACCGGCTACCAGTGGAAGTGGCGCTACGAGTACGTCGACTATTTCAAGCAGTCGCCCGGCGTGAACTTCATCTCGAGTCTGGACGCCGATTCCAATCGCGCACGCCAGCTCGATTCGGGCATCGATCCCGCATCGGTCAAGGACGGGGACTTCCAGAGCTACCTGCTCAACGTCGACAAGCCGCTCGTATTGCCGGTCGGGGTCAAGGTGCGGTTCGTGATCACTGCCGACGACGTGATCCATGCCTGGTGGGTGCCGAGCCTCGGCTGGAAGCAGGACGCGATCCCCGGAATCATCAACGACAACTGGACCCAGATCGATACGCCGGGCATCTACCGCGGCCAGTGCGCAGAACTGTGTGGTCGCGGTCACGGCTTCATGCCGATCGTGGTCAAGGCCGTCCCGAAAGCCGAGTTCGAGCAGTGGCTGGCGAGCCAGGAGGCGGCCATGGCCGCTTCCCGGAGCGCTGCAACCGCCCAGGTCCCCGCTGCCCCGGCGCCCCAGGGCTGACCGGCATTTTTGCGTTCATTCGTGAATGCGGCCACGTTCGGCCGCCACTACAGAAATCGATACCGAGGTTCAGGGCCATGGCCGCAGTCAATCCCACCATCGACCACGACGCGCATGATGCGCACGATGACAAGCCGCATGGCTTTCTGCATCGCTGGCTCTTCACGACGAACCACAAGGACATCGGCACGCTGTACCTGATCTTCTCGCTGACGATGTTCTTCATCGGCGGCAGCATGGCGATGATCATCCGCGCCGAGCTCTTCGAGCCGGGCATGCAGCTCGTGCAGCCCGAGTTCTTCAACGAAATGACCACGATGCACGCGCTGATCATGATCTTCGGCGCGGTCATGCCGGCGTTCGTGGGCCTCGCCAACTGGATGATCCCGATGATGATCGGCGCGCCGGACATGGCACTGCCGCGCATGAACAACTGGTCGTTCTGGATCCTGCCGTTTGCGTTTTTCCTGCTGATCTCCGAGATCTTCATGCCCGGTGGCGGCCCTCAGGGCGGCTGGACGATGTATCCGCCGCTGTCGATCGAAGGCGGCAGCAACGTCGCGTTCATGATCTTCTCGATTCACCTGATGGGCATCAGCTCGATCATGGGTGCGATCAACATCATCGCGACGATCCTCAACATGCGCGCGCCGGGCGTGGATCTGCTGAAGATGCCGGTGTTCGTCTGGAGCTGGCTGATCACCGCGTTCCTGCTCATTGCGGTGATGCCGGTCCTCGCGGGCGCGGTCACCATGCTGTTGACCGACAAGTTCTTCGGCACGAGCTTCTTCAACGCGGCCGGCGGCGGCGATCCGGTGATGTTCCAGCACATCTTCTGGTTCTTCGGGCACCCCGAGGTCTACATCATGATCCTGCCCGCGTTCGGCATCGTCTCGGAAATCATCCCGACGTTCAGCCGCAAGCCGTTGTTCGGCTACCAGGCAATGGTCTATGCGCTGGCTTCGATCGCGTTCCTGTCGTTCATCGTATGGGCGCATCACATGTTCACGGTAGGCATGCCTCTGGGCGGCGAGCTGTTCTTCATGTATGCAACGATGCTGATCGCGATTCCGACCGGGGTGAAAGTGTTCAACTGGGTCTCCACGATGTGGAGGGGTTCGCTGAGCTTCGAAACGCCGATGCTGTTCGCGGTCGCGTTCGTGATCCTGTTCACGATCGGCGGTTTTTCCGGGGTCATGCTCGCAATCGTGCCGGCCGACTTCCAGTACCAGGACACCTACTTCGTCGTCGCCCACTTCCACTACGTGCTGGTCACCGGCGCGATTTTCGGAATCATGGGCGCGGTGTATTACTGGCTGCCCAAGTGGTCGGGCAACATGTATTCGGAGAAGTGGGGCAAGATCCACTTCTGGTCGAGCGTGATCTCGGTCAACGTGTTGTTCTTTCCGCAGCATTTCCTCGGACTTGCCGGCATGCCGCGCCGCATTCCCGACTACAACGTCGCGTTCGCGGATTTCAACATGATCAGTTCGATCGGCGGTTTCTGGTTCGGCGCGAGCCAGCTGATCTTCGTCGGCGTGATCATCCATGCGGTGTACTTCTCGAAAGTTCGTGCGACGTCGCAGGTCTGGGAAGGCGCGCACGGCCTCGAGTGGACCTTGCCCTCGCCGGCCCCATACCACACGTTCACCTCGCCGCCGGTCATCGACAGCCGCTCGCTTGCGCATGGCGACGTGACGCATTAGTTGGTGCGATCGTCCGTGATCGCGAAAGACAAACAGCGGCCATCCGTGGCCGCACTTTTCACGGAGTGGTGCGATCGTCCATGATCGCGAAAGACAAACCGCGGCCATCCGTGGCCGCACTTTTCACGGAGCGGTGCGATCGTCCGTGATCGCGAAAGACAAACCGCGGCCATCCGTGGCCGCACCCCAGAATCAAGCGCTCGACCCATGAATCAACGATCCGCCGAATCCGATTCCACTTCCAGGCGTGCCGCGCTGCGCACCGCATGGATCGTCGGAGCGGTCGCGTTCGCGATCTATGCGGCGGCGATCCTGTCGGTGGTGTGGAAATGAGCGAGACGCGCAGCCGCAATCTCGGAGTCCTGAAGATCTGCGTGGGCGTATGTGCCGGCGCGTTCCTGTTCGGGTTCGCGATGGTTCCGCTGTACCGGATCGTCTGCGAGCACGTGCTCGGGATCAAGCTCGCCGAGAATGCGGTCGATCAGAGCGCGTTTGCGGGCATGGTCGAGGACACCACCCGCACGATCACAGTGCAGTTCGTTTCCAGCGTCAACAGCCGGCTGCCATGGGTGTTCGCGCCTGAGAAGACGAGCATCGAAGTGCATCCGGGCAAGCTGACCGAAGTCTGGTTCGACGCAACCAATCAGGGCGACGAGGCGATCGTCGGCAACGCGGTTCCGAGCATTGCGCCGAGCGAGGCATCGCAGTATTTCAACAAGACCGAATGTTTCTGTTTCACCGAGCAGGTGCTCAAGGCGGGCGAGTCGCGGCGCATGCCGGTCAAGTTCTTCGTCGATCCGCATCTTCCGGGAGGCGTGAACGAGTTGACACTGTCGTACACTTTCTATGAAAACGCGGTCGCGACGAGGCGGCTCGCCGAGACCGGGTCGCCGTTGCCACCGGCAGGTTGAGCGATTCGAATCCGCGCCAGGCGCGCGAATCATCCGTGCGCCTGGCGTCGGTCGGGGCTGCACGGTTCAGGGAAAGTCCGGCAGGTGGAGTCACGATCATGCGATCCGAACCAAAAGACGAAACGGCGAAAGGCGTCGCGCCTGCACACGGCGACCAGGTGAACGCGAAACGCAAGCCCGCAAGGAAACCTTCGCGAAAGATCGTGGACCGGACGGACGAAGACGAAGGACGGAGCTTCGTCCTGACCGGCGTGAGAAACACCGGCAAGTGAATTCGGCGTCGATTGGCACCGCGTGCGGGCACGGCAGCCCTGGCGCGTCACCGATCGACAGTACCCGGGCGCGAGCGCCAATCCGCCGCATCCTGCTAGCGTGACCTCTGGACATTGACTGGATCCATCGCCATGGCGCAAACACAAGGTGCTTACTACGTTCCCCACGGCAGCCACTGGCCGATCATCGGCTCGTTCGGCCTGCTCGCCACCGTTGGCGGCGCCGGGCTCTGGCTCGATGAAGTGGACGCGATCGGCAAACCGATCATGCTGCTCGGAATCGCCCTGCTGCTGTTCATGATGTTCGGCTGGTTTCGCACGGTGATCGGCGAATCCCTGCGCGGCATGTACAACAAGCAGGTCGACGTCTCGTTCCGCATGGGCATGATGTGGTTCATCTTCTCCGAAGTCATGTTCTTCGGTGCGTTTTTCGGTACGCTGTTCTACACGCGCATGTACTCGGTTCCGTGGCTCGGCGGCGTCGGCCATGGAGCGCTCACCAACGAGTTCCTGTGGCCGCACTTCGCGGCCGCGTGGCCGACCAACGGCCCCGGCGACGTCGGCGGCGCGTTCCAGTCCATGGCGCCTTGGGGGATTCCCCTGCTCAACACCCTGCTGCTGCTGTCCTCGGGTGTGACGATCACGATCGCCCACCATGCGCTGCGTGCAGGCCACCGCACCCGCTTGCTGGTTTTTCTCGCCGCAACGGTCGTGCTCGGTGCGACGTTCCTCGGCTTCCAGGCCTATGAATACGGCCACGCCTACGGACACCTGAATCTGACCCTGGGCAGCGGGATCTACGGTTCCACGTTCTTCATGCTGACCGGTTTCCACGGTCTGCATGTCACGCTCGGTGCGATCATGCTCACCGTGATCTGGCTGCGCTGCGCGAAGGGCCATTTCAGCCGCGACCACCACTTCGGATTCGAAGCGGTCGCGTGGTACTGGCATTTCGTCGACGTGGTCTGGCTCGGACTGTTCCTGTTCGTGTATGTGCTTTAGAAGCCGGGCGCCGACAATCGGGATTCGGCTCGGGCCGGTCAGCCGCCCACGCCATGCGGCCGGATGATTCCGGTCCAGATGCCGATGATGACCAGCAGGATCACCAGCACCGACAGCGCGATGCGCCGCGTCAGCGCTTTCAGCGTGCGGTCGCTCCCGCCCTTGTCGGTCATCATGAAGTACAGGCCCGCGCCGAGGTTGTAGATGATCGCCGCAAAGAAGATCAGGATCAGGAACGTGCTGAGCATGATGGCGTCTCGGCATCGGCACGGCGGGCCGGCAATGCCCGCCAGTATAGCTCCGCGCCATGGCTAGACATTGGCGCCGTCCTGGCGCGCCTGCGGTCCTGCTGACCTGTGCGGGCATCGCGCTGTTCATCGGACTTGCGACCTGGCAGCTTCGCCGCGCCAGGGACAAGACCGCATTGTTCGCGGCTTTCGCGCACGCAACCGAGCAGACGCCGGTGTCCCTCGATCAGGCGCGCCGCGCGACCAAGCCGGTCCGCGTACCGCTGGTGCGCGTGAGCGGACGCTACGACCCGCAACATGCGTACGTGCTCGACAATCAGGTGCGGGACGGGCGCGCCGGAGTCATGCTGTTCGACGTGTTCGAGCCGGCCGACGGCGGCGTGCCCGTGCTCGTGAACCGCGGCTTTCTCGCGCGCGACGCCCGCGGCGCGAGGCCGGTCGTGCCGCCGCCGCCCGCAGGCCGGCAGGAACTGACCGCGCTGTACGCAGCCGCGCCCGGAACCGGTTTGCGTCTTGGCGGTGACGCGCTGCCGGCACAGCAGGCGTGGCCCAAGACCAGCATCTACATCGACCCCGCCGAGATCTCGCGGGACCTCGGCCGCAAGCTCGATTCGCGCGTGCTGCTGCTGCTTCCGGCCGCGGGAAGCGCTTTCGTGCGCGAGTGGACGCCGCAGGTGTTTCCGCCGCAACGCCATCTCGGCTATGCATTCACCTGGTTCACGTTTGCTGCGGTCGCAGTGGTGATCTTCGTGAGCCTGCACTGGCGCAAGGACGAACCATCGCAATGACCCCCCGCACGCGATCGCGCATCGGCCTGATCCTGATCGTCGCGCTGTTCGCCGCACCGTTGCTCGCGGCGATCGTGCTGCACACCATCGGCTGGCGCCCGGCCGCCACGCGCAACTACGGTGAGATGATCGAGCCGCCACGGGATCTCGGCGCGGCGCGGTTCGTGCTCGCCGACGGTCGCCCGCTGGCATGGAAGGATGCCGACTGGTCATGGACGATCTTCGCGCTGCCGGGTCCGGCCTGCGCGACGCGCTGCATCGAACGCATCGACGAACTGCGGCGCGCGCGGCTCACCCTCAACCAGAACGCGCATCGCGTGCGCGTCGTCGTGCTCGGTGCCGACCTCGCGCCAGCGCTGCTTGCCGCAATGGAGCCGGTGCAGACCGCCCGCGACGTCGATCGCAGCCTGTCCGGCCTGCACCCGGCCGGATCCGACGAGCTTGCGGTCGCGTTCGCCGACCCGCACGGTTTCCTGGTCCTGCGGTATGCGGCCGGCTACGACGCCAACAGGCTGCGCAAGGACCTTGCGCGACTGGTCAAGGGGTGAGGATGCGTGCTCCGGTCACTCCGGCCCGGCTTGCCGCATTCGCCGCTGTCTTCGCGTTCCTCGTGATCGTGTTCGGTGCGTTCGTGCGCCTGTCCAATGCCGGACTGTCGTGTCCGGACTGGCCGACCTGCTACGGCAAGGCGACGTGGCCCGGACACGAGCAGGACATCGCACATGCGAACGCGGCATTCCCCACGCGTCCGTTCGAGGCGCACAAGGCGTGGCGCGAGCAGGTGCACCGCATGCTCGCCGGGTCGCTCGGCGTACTCGTGCTTGCGCTCGCGCTGGTCGCGGTCGGACCGCGTCGGCGCTGTTTCCTTGCGTTGCTCGTGGCCGCCGCCGCGGCGGCCTGCGCGGTCGCCTCGTACATGACTCACGCCTACGTGGTCTCGGGCGTGCTGTCGGTCATCGCGATCTGTGTGCCCCTGTTCGTGGCCGCGCGCCTGGATCGGGCGGCTCCCTGGCGCATCGCGGTCGCCGCACTCGCGGTCGTGATCCTGCAGGCCATGCTCGGCATGTGGACCGTGACCCTGCTGCTCAAGCCGATTGTAGTGATGGCGCATTTGCTCGGCGGCATGCTGACCCTCGCGCTGCTCGCCTACGTCGCGTTGCGGCTCGCCGGCCAACACCTGCCGACAGCCGTCCAGGCCCCGCTGCGACCGCTCGTCGTCGTGGCGCTCGCGCTGCTCGCGCTGCAGATCGCGCTTGGCGGCTGGACCAGCGCGAACTATGCCGCGCTGGCTTGCGGCGTCGACTTTCCGCGCTGCGCCGGTCAGTGGTGGCCGCGCAGCGATTTCCATGAGGCATTCGTGCTCTGGCGCGGCATCGGCGTTGACTATGAGGGCGGCGTGCTCGACGGCGCGGCGCGCGCCGCGATCCAGATCAGCCACCGTATCGGCGCGCTGGTCGTGTTCGGCTATGTACTCGCGCTCGGCGTGCTCGCGTGGCGCCGAAGCCTGCGCGCGAACGCCACGCTGCTCGTGCTGGTCTTGTGCGCGCAGATCGTGCTCGGCATCCTCAATGTGAAATGGGTGCTGCCGCTCGCTATCGCGACCGCCCACAATGGCGTCGCCGCACTGCTGCTGGTGACGTTGATTGCGTTGCTGGTCCGGGTCCAGGCGCCACTGACGGGCGCACAATTGCACGACTGAACACCAGGCAGACAAAGATATCCAGAGTCGAAACGCCCCACGTTCGAAGAAGACGCTGCAAGCGACCTTGCCGCAGCGGCGCGCGCGTCGTTCCTCGCGCTCTTCGTGGTTCAATCCGTCCTCGCGCAACCAGCCGTAATGCCGCCCATCGTCCGCCAGTATCTCGAACTGACCAAGCCGCGAGTCGTTGCGTTGATCGTGTTCACCGCGGTGATCGGCATGTTTCTCGCGGTACCGGGACTGCCGCCATGGCGCGCCGCAATCGCCGGCATGGCCGGCATCTGGCTCGCGGCCGCGTCGGCAGCCGCGCTCAACCACCTGATCGACCAGCGTATCGACCGGCTGATGGCGCGCACCGCGAACCGGCCGCTCGCGACCGGTGCGTTGACACCGTTGCAGGTGCTCGTGTTCGCGCTCGTGCTCGGCGCGCTGTCGATGGCGATCCTGCTTGCCTTCGTCAACACGCTGACTGCCGCGCTGACGTTCGCCTCGCTGATTGGTTACGCAGTCGTGTACACCGCGTATCTCAAGCGCGCAACACCGCAAAACATCGTGATCGGCGGTGCCGCCGGCGCTGCGCCACCGGTGCTCGGCTGGGTCGCGGTGACCGGCCAGGTGCATCCGTACGCGCTGCTCCTGTTCCTGATCATCTTCATCTGGACGCCACCGCATTTCTGGGCGCTCGCGATCTTCCGCCGCGACGACTACGCACGCGCACAGGTGCCGATGCTGCCGGTCACCCACGGCGTGACCTACACTCGCTGGCACGTGCTGTTCTACACGGTGCTGCTGATCGTGATCACGGTGCTGCCCTGGCTGACCGGAATGAGCGGCCTGTTCTATCTCGGCGGCGCGCTCGTGCTCGGCGGTGCGTTCCTCTACTACGCGATCCGCCTGATGAATCCGCCCGACGCGTTCTTCCCGATGCGCGTGTTCAACTACTCGATCGTCTACCTGATGGCGCTGTTCGCGTTCCTGCTCGTCGATCACTGGCTGGCAGTAGCGGCCGGCCAGGGCGCGCTCGCATTCAGGCAGATCGGCTAGCCTGCGCCGGGGGCCGTTGCGGATTTCGGCGCTGCGGTCGCCGCAGCGGCCGGCGGACCGATCAGATGCCGCTGCCAGAACAACATCGTCGCGGCGCGAAAGTAGTCGACGTTCGATTTCTTGCGGAAACCGTGTCCCTCGTCCCTGAACTCGAGGAACCACACCTCGCCGCCGTTGTCGCGCACGCTGTTCACGATCTGCGCGGCTTCGCTCGCCGGCACGCGCGGATCGTTCGCGCCCTGGGCGACGAACAGCGGAATCGTGATGTTCTTCGCATTCGTGGTCGGCGAGATCTTCTCGAGGTACTCGCGCATCTTCGCATCGCGCTCGTCACCGTACTCGGCACGGCGCAGGTCGCGCCGGTAGCTTTCGGTATGGGTGAGAAAGGTCACGAAATTCGAGATGCCCACGATATCGACACCGGCACGCAGGCGGTCGTTGTAGCGGGTCATCGACGCAAGCACCATGTAGCCGCCGTAGGAGCCGCCGTAGACTCCGACCCGCGTCGCATCCAGTTCGGGCCGGGTCGCGATCCAGTCGAGCAGGGCACCGATATCGCGCACCGAGTCCTCGCGCTTCGATCCGTTGTCGAGTTTCAGATAGCTCTTGCCGTATCCGGCCGAGCCGCGCACGTTCGGGACCAGCACGGCAACCCCGAGCCGGTCGACCAGATACTGGATCTCGGCGCTGAACACCGGTCGTGCCTGTGACTCCGGGCCGCCATGGATCTGGATCACGACCGGGACTTTGCGGTCCTCGCGCGCTCCGCGCGGACGGTAGTAGAACGCCGGAATCGTCCGCGTGCGGCCGTTGTCCTGATCGAAAGTCGGAAAGCGCACGAGGTCGGGCGTGGCCAGCCTCGCGGTATCGAGGCCGCCGACCTCGCTGCGGGTCCAGCGCTCGAGCGTGGTGCGCGTCAGGTCGATCGAATAGACGTCGCTCGGCGAGTTCGCCGAGTTCACCGCGAATGCGAGCGCACGCGAGTCGGGACTGAATTCGATGTCCGAAATCACGCCCCTGGGCAAGGTCGGCAGCGGATGCTCCCCGCGTGTGGCGGCATCCAGCAGGTGAAGGACGCCGAAACCATCCTCGTTGCTCACGAATGCGATGAAGCGGCCATCGTCGGACAGCGCGAACTCCTCGACGTCCCAGGGCACGTCGGCGCTCAGCACGCTGACCTTGCCGGTCGTCAGGTCGTGGAAGCGCAGGCGCTGGAACTCGCTGCGTTCATCCGAGGTGTAGTACACGCCCCTGCCATCGGCCGCGAAGCGGAATGCGCCGAATGCGGCGCTGCCGTCCTCGACCGGGAACATCTGCAGCTTCCTGCCGGCCACGTCGACCGTGCCCGGACGCACCTCGTTGATCGACACGATCCGCTGCGTCAGCAGCTGCCTGGCGTCGGGCGAGAAGTCGGTCGCAACCCAGAGGCCGCCCGAAGTCACCACGGGCTTGCTCTTGCCGGTGTCGAGGTCGAGCACCCAGACATCGGTGTCCTTGCCGTTGCGCGCGGTGCTGCTCCAGGCGAGCCGGCGTCCGTCGTGCGACCACAGCGGCGCCTGGTTGCGCGACCTGCCATCGGTAAGCAGGCGCGTTTCCCGGGTCGCGAGGCCGAACCAGTAGAGCTGCCAGAACTCCGAACCGCCGCTGTCCTTGCCGAACACGAACCCGTTGCGTTTCGGATTGGCCGCCAGTGCAGTGACTGGTTCGTCGTAGAAGGTCAGCTGCTCGCGTGCGCCGCCCGGCCGCGCAACCTGATGCACCTGGGCCGTGTTCGCAAACCGCGTCGAGATCAGCAGGCCGGCGTCATCGCCGAGCCAGCCGCCGAGCGTTGCGCTGCGCGTATTCGAGTAGCGCTGCAGCTGTTCACTCAACGGCGCGGGGATCGGCGGAATGTTTTCGACGACGCGGTTGCCGGACTCCTGCCCCTGCACGGGCGGTGCGGCGTGGACGGCCGCGGTCAGCGCGCTGAGCAGGGCGGCGAGCCAGGAATGGCGCATGAGCGTTTCCTCGTGGCGTGTCGTGGCGAGGGTAACGCAAGCTGCGCGTGAACGGGGCGGTCGCGGACTTTCCGAATTCGCGCCAAGGGTCTAATGTCGCGAATTCCGAACGATCCGCGCGAATCCTCG
The DNA here is from genome assembly GCA_963758365.1 of uncultured Gammaproteobacteria bacterium. Taxonomy (GTDB): domain Bacteria; phylum Pseudomonadota; class Gammaproteobacteria; order Xanthomonadales; family Rhodanobacteraceae; genus Dokdonella_A. The sequence continues at coordinate 3,073,414 of CAVWVB010000001.1, read as the reverse complement.
CGCGTGTCCCTCGGGCCCGCTGTGCTGTCCGCGTCGGTTGCGGCGGACGCAGTCCGAATTGTCGAACCACGGAGTGCGTCATGAGCTCGATATACGATTTCCAGGCGACCACGATCGACGGCAAGGCGCAGTCGCTCGACGCGTACCGCGGCAAGGCGATGCTGATCGTCAACGTCGCGTCCAAATGCGGCTTCACGCCGCAGTACGCGGGCCTGCAGAAACTCCACGAGGATTTCCACAAGCAGGGCCTGGTCGTGCTGGGTTTTCCGTGTGACCAGTTCGGCCATCAGGAGCCCGGCGACGAGGCCGAGATCAGGAATTTCTGTTCATTGAACTACGACGTGACGTTCCCGCTGTTTGCCAAGATCGACGTCAACGGCGCCGATGCGCATCCGCTGTACAAGTACCTCAAGCATGAGGCCAGGGGCCTGCTCGGCAGCGAGGCGATCAAGTGGAACTTCACCAAGTTCCTCGTCGACAGGAGTGGCAAAGTCGTCAAGCGCTATGCGCCGACCGACACCCCCGAAAGCATCGGCAAGGAAATCGGTGCGCATCTTTGATGCGACGCCTGCGCGCCAGAACGCGAGACCACCGCTGACATGGCGCTGACACGTCGCGAGCTGCGCACGCTGGTGCTGGCCGCGCTCGGCGGCGCGCTCGAGTTCTACGACTTCATCATCTTCGTGTTCTTCACCGGCGCGATCGGGCAGTTGTTCTTTCCGGCGGACACGCCGGACTGGCTGCGCCAGGTGCAGACGTTCGGCCTGTTCGCGGCGGGCTACCTCGCGCGCCCTCTCGGCGGCATCGTGATGGCGCACTACGGCGACCGCAGCGGCCGCAAGCGTATGTTCATGCTGAGCGTCCTGCTGATGGCGGTGCCGACGCTGCTGATCGGTGCGTTGCCGACCTATGCGAGTGTCGGCTATGCGGCACCGCTGGCCCTGCTGCTGATGCGTCTCCTGCAGGGCGCCGCAGTCGGCGGGGAAGTGCCCGGCGCCTGGACCTTCGTCGCCGAACACGTGCCTGCACGCCGTGTCGGCTTCGCCTGCGGCACGCTGACCGCGGGACTGACCGCAGGCATCCTGCTCGGCTCGCTGGTCGCGACCGCGGTCAATCGCAGCCTGACTGCAGAGCAGGTGCTTGCGTTCGGCTGGCGCATTCCGTTCCTGGTCGGCGGCGTGTTCGGATTCCTTGCGGTTTTCCTGCGACGCCTGCTTGCCGAAACCCCGGTGTTCGAGGAGATGCAGCGGCGCCAGGCGCTGGTCCGCGGCCTGCCGCTGCGTGTCGTCCTCGCAGGCCACGGCCGTGCAGTGGCCGTCTCGATGTTGCTGACCTGGGTGCTGACCGCCGCGATCGTGGTCGTGATCCTGATGACGCCAAGCCTGATCCAGCGGTTGTTCGCGATCGCCCCCGCGCACGCGCTCGCGGCCAACAGCATCGCGACGCTTGCGCTCTGTCTCGGCTGCGTCGTGTTCGGCGTGCTCGGCGACCGCCTCGGCGCGGCGCGCGTGCTGTTCGGCGGCTGCCTGCTGTTGCTGGTTGCAACCTACGCGCTGTACTTCGGACTTGCACGCAATCCGCAATGGCTGTTCGGCCTCTATGCGATCGCGGGCTTCTGCGTCGGCGTGGTCGGCGTGATTCCGGCGCTGCTGGTACGCGCGTTCCCGCCGCTGATACGGTTCTCGGGGATCTCGTTCGCGTACAACATCGCCTACGCGATCTTTGGCGGAGTCACGCCGTTGCTCGTGACCGTGCTGATGAAGGACCATCCGTTCGCGCCGGCGCACTACGTCGCGGTGGTCTGCGTGGTCGGCGCGGTGGTCGGCGCGGCGCTCGTGCGCTGGTCGTTCGGGCGCGCTGTGGCATGCGTCGAGGTCGCGCGATGACGGCAACGGCGTGGGACGCAATCCTGGTCGGCGGCGGCCACAACGGCCTGGTCTGTGCGGCGTACCTCGCGAAGGCCGGCTTGAAGGTCTGCGTACTCGAACGCCGCGACGTGGTCGGGGGCGCTGCGGTGACCGAGGAATTCCATCCGGGCTTCCGCAATTCGGTCGCGGCGTACACGGTCTCGCTGCTGCAGCCGAAGGTAATCGCGGATCTCGACCTTGCCGCGCATGGCTTGAAGATCGTGCAGCGCCGGCTCAACAACTTCCTGCCGTTGCCCGACGACCGCTACCTTGCGATCGGTGCGGGTCGCACTCGCGAGGAAGTCGCGAAGTTCTCGCGCCGCGATGCCGAACGGCTGCCCGAGTACGAACGTCGTCTCGATGCGATCGCCGATGTCCTGCGCGAGGTTGCCCTGCAGCCGCCGCCGAACGTGACCGACGCGGGCTGGCTCAAGGCGCTGCCCGAGCTGCTGCGTGCGGGCCGGCTCGGCAGGCGCATCAAGTCGCTCGATACGAACCTGCGCACCGATCTGCTCGACCTGTTTGCGGTATCGGCCGCCGAATTCCTCGAACGCTTCTTCGAGAGCGAGCCGATCAAGGCCGTGTTCGGATTCGACGGCGTGGTCGGCAACTACGCGAGTCCGTACACGCCGGGCAGTGCCTACGTCTTGCTGCACCACGTGTTCGGCGAGGTCAACGGGATCAAGGGCGCCTGGGGCCACGCAATCGGCGGCATGGGCGCGATCAGCGAGGCAATCGCGAAATCGGCGCGCGCCGCGGGCGTCGACATCCGCACCGGCTGCGGTGTGCGCGAGATCATTGTCGAAGCCGTCGATGCAAAGCCGGGTCGTGCGGTCGGCGTCGTCGCCACGAACGGCGAAACGCTGCGCGCGCGCTGCGTGGTCGCCAATGTGAACCCGAAGCTGCTCTACGAACAGTTGCTCGATCCAGCTGTCGTGCCCGCAGCGACTGCCGAGCGCATGGCGAACTGGCGCTGCGGATCGGGCACGTTCCGCATGAATGTCGCGCTCAGTGAATTGCCGCGGTTCCGCGCGTTGCCCGAGGCGGGCGATCATCTGAGCGCGGGCATCATCCTCGCGCCGAGCCTCGACTACATGGACCGCGCCTACCTCGATGCGCGCGCGCTGGGCTGGTCGCGCGCGCCGATCATCGAGATGCTGATCCCCTCGACGCTCGACGACTCCCTGGCGCCCTCGGGCCGGCACGTCGCGAGCCTGTTCTGCCAGCATGTCGCACCAGTGCTGACGGACGGGCGCTGCTGGGACGATCATCGCGAAGAGGTGGCCGATCTGATGGTCGCGACCGTCGACCAGTGGGCCCCGGGCTTCGCGGCGTCCGTGCTCGGTCGCCAGATCAAGAGTCCGCTCGACCTCGAGCGCGACTTCGGCCTCGTCGGCGGCGATATCTTCCATGGCGCGCTGTCGCTCAACCAGTTGTTCAGTGCGCGCCCAATGCTCGGTCAGGCCGATTACCGCGGCGCGTTGCCGGGCCTGTATCTGTGCGGCGCGGGCACCCATCCGGGCGGCGGCGTGACCGGCGCGCCCGGCCACAACGCGGCGCGCGTGATCGTCGCGGATCTGCGCTGAATCCGGCAGCAAGGACTACGAAGGGTATCGTTGACGCAGCCGCCGGTGCAGCCTAGCATCCGCCGCAGACATATCCGCCGAGGAGATGCCATGAACTTTCTTGCCGGCCTCGCGATTGCGATTGCATTCGGCGCAGGCGTCGCGGCGCACGCGGGAGACCGGCCCGTGAAGGCCACCACGGGCGCGGCTTTCGATGCCGTCGCGGTGGACGTGCGCAAGGAAATGGACGACGGCGGCCGCTACGCCTACGTGACTGCGCAGGAACGCGACAAGGTCGAGCAGGGTCTGTCGGCGATGCACGCGCTGTTCGAGAAGGCCGGCACCGTCGAACGGATGAGCGGCGACGACCGGATCGCGTTGTTCAACGCGCAGGAAAACGTGAATGCGATCCTCGAACTGCGCGACCGCGATCGCCTGATCTGCGAGCGCGGGACACTGACCGGCTCGCGGATCGTCTCGACGAGCTGCCACACCTACGGCGAAATCGAGGCCGCGCGCGAGGCCAGTCAGAAACTCATGCAGCAGAAGATCGCGGCGCCGTGCCAGTCGAAGGCGTGCTCGGGCGGATAGACGGGGCCGCAGCCGCGCGCGGATCGGCGCGGCCGTGACGCGCAGATGCAATCGAGGTGTTCGCGTGCGCCGGCCGACGCTTGGTCAGGACGCGCTGCCCGTGCCTGGAGACGAGCCGTCGGCCGCGGGTTGGGCCGGCGTCGCTACGTCGGCATCGGCGCTGGCTTTCGCTTCGCCCTTTGCGCGCTTGCGCAGGAGTTTCTCCTCCTGCTGCTTCTTCTTGGCCAGATCGCGCTGGCGCTTGTCGAACTTGTAGTTGGGTTTCGCCACCGTTTCCCCCGCTCTGTCGTCGTTCGCATGCATGAAAACAAGAGACCCCGGGTCTTTCGACCCGGGGTCTGCTTGTCGTCGCGATTCGCAGGCGGCTTACGCCATCTGCACTTCATCGGCCTGCATGCCCTTCTGGCCCTGCACGGCGATGAAGCTGACGCGCTGGCCTTCGGCCAGACTCTTGAAACCCGCACCCTGGATGGAGCGGAAATGCACGAAGAGGTCGGGGCCGCTTTCCGGCGTGATGAACCCGAAACCCTTCGCATCGTTGAACCACTTGACGGTACCCATCTGGCGATCTGCCATGACTGACTCCTGAAGCTGAGAGACGAAAAATCGCGACCGCGGGACATCCCGGGATCGAGACTGGATTGCTAAGGAGTAAGCGAGGTGAGGCGATGGAGACAATCGCGAGATCGACCGCATCAGGCCACGATTCACCGTGACCCTGGCAAACACAGTGCGCGGACCCTACACGGTTTCGGTCAGGAAAGCGAATCCCGTGCCGCGCCGGACGACGCGGCGGCCGCCAGAACGCCTTCGTCGCGGTCGCCGACCGCGCGCTGCCGGCAGGACTGCCGGGAGTCGCGGACCGACCGCGCGGCCGGCTGCCCGAGTCAGCGCGCCCCCGCGCGACCGCGCTGGATCGATGTGCTAGCGTTCCGGGTCTTCACGATCGCGGGGGAACAGCATGCCCACCGGAACTCCGAGGTTCGCGCTCTCGTGTGCGCTCGTCCTGCTGGCCGCGGACGTCGGCGCGCACAGCGCACCCTGCGTCGGCGGCTTTGCCGAAGGCTATGCCTGCAACAACGTCGACCTGCTCGGCCATCTGGATCTTGCCGGGCTCGGCACCACGGGAAGCGGCAACGGCAACGACATCTGGGGGTGGACCGACCCGGACAGCGGCAAGGAGTACGCGCTGATCGGCCTCGACAACGGCACCGCGTTCGTCGACATCTCCGATCCCGAGCATCCGCTGCGGCTCGGCAACCTGCCCACCCACAGCGTCAATTCGCTGTGGCGCGACGTCAAGGTCTACCAGCACTACGCGTTAATCGTGTCGGAGGCGGCCGACCACGGCCTGCAGGTATTCGACCTGCATCACCTGCGCGACGTGACCACGCCGCCGGTCACGTTCGCCGAGGACGCGTGGTATGGCCAGTTCGGTCGTGCCCACAATATCGTGATCGACGAGCAGTCCGGTTATGCCTATGCGGTCGGTTCGCGCCAGGGCCAGCAGCAGTGCAACTCCGGCCTGCACATGATCGACGTCCACGATCCGCTGAACCCGATTTTCGCGGGTTGCTTCGGCGCGGACGGCTATACGCACGACGCGCAATGCATCGTCTACGATGGCCCGGACACGCGCTACACGGACCACGAGATCTGCTTCGCCGCGAACGAGGACACGCTGACCATCGTCGATGTCACCGACAAGGCCAATCCGGAACAGGTTTCGCGCACCGGGTATGTCGGTACCGGCTACACGCACCAGGGCTGGCTGACCGATGACCGCCGCCATTTCCTGCTCGACGACGAAACCGACGAAGTGAACTTCGGCGGCAACACGCGTACGTATGTCTGGGACGTGCAGGACCTCGAGATTCCCGAGGTGCAGTTCGTCTACCACGGACCCACGGCTGCGAGCGACCACAACCAGTACGTGCACGACGGCTACAGCTACCAGTCGGACTACAAGAGCGGCCTGCGGGTCCTCGACCTTTCGGCAATCGCGACCGGCAGTCTCAGCGAAGCCGCCTTCTTCGATACCTATCCGGGGGGCGATACCACGGGCTACCAGGGCACCTGGAGCAACTATCCGTACTACGCGAGCGGCGTCGTCGCGGTCAGCGACATCGAGAGCGGCCTGTTCATTCTGCAGCCGCACCTGTGCGTCGCACCGGCCGTGGTCGACGGGCTCGCCGCGCAGCCGAACGGCGATCACCGCATCGACCTCGCCTGGAACGCGAGCGCAACCAGCGGCGCGACCTATGCGGTCGACCGCACACTCGGCGGCTGCGGCGCCGGCGCGACCGAAACGATCGCGAGCGGCCTCGTTCTGCCGAACTTCAGCGACACTGCGGCCTCGGGCGTGGTCAGCTACGGCTACCGCGTGCGCGCGGTCGCCGCGTCGGGCCAGTGCGCGGCCGCGGCGAGCACCTGCGTCGAGGCGAGCACGACCGGCAGCTGCACCGCGCCGCCCGCATTCGCGGGCGTGGCCAGCGCGCAATCGGCCGGCACGTCCGCGTGCGCGATCGACCTCGGCTGGCAGGCCGCGCAGTCGTCGTGCGGCGCGGGCGCGAACTATCGGGTCTACCGCTCGCTCGATCCCGCGTTCACGCCCGGCCCCGGTTCGCTGCTCGCGAGCGCGCTCGATGCGCTCGCGTTCGCCGATACCGGCGTCCCACCTGCGACCGACTACACCTATGTCGTGCGCGCCGCGGACACCGGCAACGACAGCGAGGACGGCAACCTCGTGCGGCTGACCGCGCATGCAGACGGTCCGCTCGCGGACGGCAGCTGGTTCAGCGGCGCCGAGGTCGGCAATCCGCTGCTCGACGGCAACGCCGCGGCGCCCAAGCAGGCGCCGCTCGCACCCAAGCACGTGGCCTGGGAAGTCGTCGACGATGTTGCCCATACGGGTGCGCGCAGCTACTACTCGGGCTACAACAACCAGGAATGCCTCGCGATCGGCAGCGGCCCGATCGCGCTGACCGCGGGCGCCGCGCCGATGCTGGACTTCTGGACGCGCTACGGGATCGAAGCGGGCTGGGACGGCGGCGTCGTCGAGATTTCGACGAACGATGGCCAGGACTGGCAGGCGATCACGCCGCTCGGCGGTTACCCGGGCACGATCACGAACGCGGGCAACGCATGCGGGTTCACGGTCGGCAGCGGCGCCTACACGGGTACCAATCTGGCCTGGAGCCATCCGCAATTCGACCTCGGCACCTACGCGGGACAGAACGTGCGCCTGCGCTGGCGTTTCGGTACCGACACCGCGCAGACCGCCGAAGGCTGGTGGATCGACGACATCACGCTCAGTCACGCGCAGGTGCCCGGCCCCTGTGCGGCAATGGCGGATACGATCTTCACAGACGGATTCGAAACGCACTGAGCGCGAACCACGCACGTGCCGACGCGCCGGGCTCACCCGGCGCGTCTTGTCAGGCCGGACCGACCTGCGATCCCGCCGATCCGCGCGCGGCAAGCAGGCCGCGCAATTCGGTCTTCTCATCGTCGCCGAGTCCGCTTTCGCCCTGCTTGCGCAGCAGGTCGTCGATGCGCTGCTGCGCGGTCCGGCGGTCGAGTTGCGCGATCGCGTCGCGGAATTCCGCGAGCGCCGCATCCTCGCCGCCCGGAAACTCCATGACCGCGAGCTTCTGCAGTGCGCGCGCCTCTTCGCGACCGTTGAAACGCTCGAGCAATGCGCCGGTCGAGATCTCCGGTCGTTCGCGGCACAGGCCGATCAGTTCGACCAGCAGCGCAATGCCGGGCTGGCGCAATTCGGCGAAGGTCCATGGCGGCTGCAGCGCGCTCGCGAGCGCGGGACGCTGCACGAGCAGCATGATCGCGGCACGCACCAGTGAGCGCTGCTGCGGCGGCGCACGGCGACGCGCGGCCGCCTGCACCGGAGCCGCGGCCACCTGCACGCGTACGCCGGTCGCGGCATCGAGTTCGGCCAGCATCAGGTCGCGGAATGCACCGTCTGGAATCTGCGCGAGCAGCGGCCGCGCGCGTTCGGCCAGGCGCGCCCTGCCATCGAGGCTGGACAGGTTCACGTCCTTGCCGAGTTCGGAGAAAAAGAACCGGCTGAGCGGCGTCGCCTCCTGCAGGCGCTGCTCGAACCCGGCGGTACCCTCGCGGCGGATCAGCGAATCCGGATCCTCGCCATCGGGCAGGAACAGGAACAGCGCCTGGCGGCCGTCGCGCATGCGCGGCAATACCGATTCGACTGCGCGCCACGCGGCCTGGCGGCCCGCGCGGTCGCCGTCGAAGCAGAAATACACGTCCGCACATTGACGGAACAGGATCTCGGCGTGATCGCGCGTGGTCGCGGTGCCCAGCGTCGCGACCGCCTGCGGCACTCCGAACTGGTGCAGCGAGATCGCATCCATGTAGCCTTCGACCACGATCAGGCGCGGGATCCTGGTATGCGCCTCGCGCACCTGCCAGAGGCCGAACAACTCGCGGCCCTTGTGGAACAGCGGCGTCTCGGGCGAATTGAGGTATTTCGGCCCCGCGCCTTGCTTGCCCGCATCCTGCGCCGGAGCATCGGCGCGCGCAGCGCCATCGCTAGGCTGCGCGGATTCGCCGCTGCCGCCCGGCTTGGCCGGATCGGGCGGGATCAGGCGTCCGCCGAACGCGATCGTGCGCCCGCGCCGGTCGAGGATCGGGAACATGACGCGGTCGCGGAAGCGGTCGTACTTGCTGCCGCGCTCGCCGTGCGTGAGCAGGCCCGCCTTCTCGAGCAGCGCGATGCGCTGCGGGCTCGTCCCGAGCGCGTTCTTCAGCGCGTCCCAGGCATCGGGCGCGTAGCCGAGGTTGAAGCGCGCGAGCACCGCCGCATCGAGACCGCGCTGCGCGAAGTAGTCGCGCGCAGGTTCACCCGCCTCGAGCTGGCGACGATAGAACTGCGCCGCGGCATCGAGTAGCGCGTAGAGGTCGGCACTGTCCTCGCGCGGCGCCTCGCGAGCGCCCTCGTAGGGCACCTTGAGGCCCGCGCGGTTCGCGAGTTCCTCGACCGCGTCGGGGAATTCGAGGCGGTCGTAGTTCATCAGGAAGCCGATCGCGCTGCCGTGCGCGCCGCAGCCGAAGCAGTGATAGAACTGCTTGGACGGACTCACGGTGAACGAGGGCGAGCGCTCGTCGTGGAACGGACAGCGCGCGGACCAGTCGCGCCCGGCCTTCTTCAGCGGCACGCGCTCCTGGATCACGTCGACGATGTCGACGCGCGCGAGCAGGTCGTCGATGAACTTTTCTGGAATGCGGCCGGGCATGATCGGCTAGGATGCCACGCGCAGGGTCCGCCTGCGGCCGCGCGTCTGGCCGCCGGGTCGCGCGCGACGCAGGTCGAAATCGCGCCAGGCTGGCCCGCGCGAACCGGGGCCTGGAACCCCGTTGCCCCGGAGGACTGCGTCATGTGGGGACATCGGCCCGAACCTGGCGAATGGCTGGTCAACAACCGCATGCTCGACGAAGCCGCGCTGGCCACGCTGCGCGCGGTCAAGGTCGTGCGCAGTTTCGACGTCCCCTATGTCGGTTCGTGCAACCTCAGGGGCGATACGGTGTACATCGACCATGCGCTGCCGAGGACCCTGACTCATGCGGGAAAGGAGTATTCGATCGACCGCTACATCGTCATGCACGAAGTGGTCGAGATGCTGTTCGAGCACGTACTCGGGTTCCCGTATCGCGACGCGCATCAGCTCGCATTGCGCGCCGAGCGCGCGCTGGTCGAATCGGACGGCCTGCCATGGGCCGCCTACAACCGGTTCTGCGCGCGCTGGATCAAGCGCATCGGCGCGCGCCGGCGCTATCCGAATCCGCCGCCCGACATCGACCTCAAGCCGGAAATCGACGAGGACGACAAGGCGACCCTGCGCCGCATGGGTGCGAAACGCGCGGCCCGGAGCGGTCGCGATTCGATGCGTTGAGCAGGCCGTCGCGCGCGGTCAGCCGCCGAGGCGTGCCTTGACGCGCTGCGAGACCTGGCCCATGTCGGCGCGCCCCGCGAGCTGCGGCTTGACCAGGCCGATCACCTTGCCCATGTCCCTGGCGCTGCTCGCACCGGAATCGGCAATCGCCCTCGCGATGATCGCGTCGACGTCCGCGGCGGAGAGTTGTGCCGGCAGATAGTCCTGGATCACGCCGACCTCGAACTCCTCCTTCGACGCGAGATCCTCGCGTCCGGCGGCGCGGAACTGGGTGATCGAATCACGGCGCTGCTTGAGCATCTTCTCGGCCACGGCCAGCACCTGTGCATCATCGAGGCTGATGCGCTCGTCGACTTCGCGCTGCTTGATCCCCGCATTGATCAGGCGGATCACACCGAGGCGATCCTTGTCGCCGGCCTTCATCGCGGCTTTCATGTCGTCGTTGAGGCGTTCCTTGAGGGACATGGTCTTGTGCTCCGGATGGCTGGGCTGGGGCAGATGGGCGGAAGGGAGGGAGGGGCCGAAGGCGCCCGCGTTTCCGCGCAGCAACGCAATCTCCCTTGAGCCGCTCCCCACAACGCAAAAAGCCGGCAGTGCTCGCGCAATGCCGGCCGATGAACAGCCCTTTCATTCGCGCCGGGCCGGTGCCCGTCGCGATCAGTACAGGCGCTGGCGCTTGGTCACATCGCGCGAAACGCGGCGCAGATGACGCTTGACCGCGGCCGCGCGCTTGCGCTTGCGTTCCTGGGTCGGCTTCTCGTAGAACTCGCGCTTGCGCACTTCGGCCAGCACGCCGGCCTTCTCGCAGGTGCGCTTGAAGCGGCGCAAGGCAAACTCGAACGGTTCGTTTTCGCGAACTTTGACGCTTGGCATGGATTCTCCAGTGACTCGGACCCGGGGCTGGCGGGCGAGCCGTGTATTCTATCGCGATGAATCCGTCCTTTGCAAAGCGCGGCGCGGTCGGAGCGGTGCTCGGGATCGAAACCTCGTGCGACGAGACCGGGGTCGCGGTCTACGACAGCGAGCGCGGCCTGCTCGCGCACACCCTGTACAGCCAGATCCGCATGCACGCCGAGTACGGCGGCGTGGTGCCCGAGCTGGCCTCGCGCGACCATGTACGCAAGCTGCTGCCGCTGATACGCCGGACCCTTGCCCAGGCCGGACTCACGGTCGCCGACCTCGGCGGCATCGCGTACACGGCCGGTCCCGGGCTGGCCGGTGCGCTGCTGGTCGGCGCGTCCGCCGCGCGGGCCCTGGCCTGGGCGCTGGAGATTCCCGCGATCGGCGTGCACCACATGGAAGGCCACCTGCTCGCGCCGCTGCTCGAGTCCGATCCGCCGGCCCCGCCGTTCGTGGCCCTGCTCGTCTCGGGCGGGCATTCGATGCTGATCGAGGTCGCGGCGCTCGGCGACTATCGCCTGCTCGGCGACACGCTCGACGACGCGGCCGGCGAGGCGTTCGACAAGACCGCCAAGCTCATGGAGCTGCCGTATCCGGGTGGCCCCGCGCTGGCCGGGCTGGCCGAACAGGGCCGCGCGGGCGCATTCCGCTTCGCGCGGCCAATGACCGATCGGCCCGGTCTCGACTTCAGTTTCTCGGGTCTCAAGACCCAGGTCCTGCTCGCGTGGCAGGCCAGCGACAAGTCCGCGTCGACCCGCGCCGACATCGCGCGTGGCTTCGAGGACGCGGTGGTCGAGACGCTCGTGGTCAAGTGTCGCCGCGCGCTGGCTGCGACCGGCGCACGCGCGCTGGTCGTTGCGGGCGGGGTCGGTGCCAACCGTCGCCTGCGCGCGCAACTCGCCGAGATCGGGCGCCCGCGACGGCATTCGGCGTGCATTTCCCGCGCCCGGAGTTCTGTACCGACAATGGCGCGATGATCGCGCTGGCCGGCGCGCTGCGCCTGCAGGCGGGGCAGTTCGAGCCGGCCGCGATCAAGGTGCAGCCGCGCTGGGACCTCGCCGCGTTGCCGGCGCTCGCGTGACGCCGCGTTTTGCGCCGCGGTCCGAATCGCGGATGATGGCCCCGAATCCCGAATCCCGAATCCCGAATCCCGGCCCTTATGGATCGCGTTTTCATCGAAGACCTGCGTATCGAGACGATCATCGGCATCTACGACTGGGAGCGCACCACGCGCCAGGTCGTCGCGCTGGATCTGGAGATGGCGTTCGACAACACGCGCCCTGCGTTGAGCGACCGCATCGAGGACACGCTGAACTACAAGGCGGTGGCCAAGCGCCTGATCGAGTTCGTGGAGACCTCGCGTTTCGAACTCGTCGAGACCCTGGCCGAACGCTGCGCCGAGATCGTGCGCAGCGAGTTCGGCGTGCGCTGGCTGCGTCTCAGGCTGTCCAAGCCGGGCGCGGTCAGCGGTTCGCGGGCGGTCGGCGTGATCATCGAGCGCGGCGATCCGGCAGCCTAGCGCCGATGGTCGTCGTGGCGGACCTGCAGGCCAGCGAATGACGAATCCACGCTCCGGGCCGCCCCACCGTGCCTGGCTTAGTCTTGGCTCGAACATCGATCCCGAGCGGCATCTGCGCGCGGCAGTCGCCGCACTGCGCGCGCGCTTCGGACCGTTGCAGGTCTCGCCCGCGTACCGCTTCCCCGCGGTCGGTTTCGATGGCGCCGATTTCATCAATCTCGCGGTGGGTCTCGACAGCGATCTCGATGTGGTCGCACTGGACGACTGGTTGCATGCGCTGGAAGACCGCCATGGTCGCCGGCGCGACGTGCCGCGCTACTCGAACCGCACACTCGATGTCGACATCGTGCTGTTCGACGCGTGCGTGCTCGATGGGCCAGGCCACTTGCAGATCCCGCGCCCGGAGCTGGCCGAGGCCTTCGTGCTGCGGCCGCTGGCCGACATTGCCGCGGATCAGCGCGAGCCGCTGTCCGGGCAGACGATCGCGAGCCTGTGGCGCGCGTCGCCGCATGCGGGCGCGCACTTCGAGCGCGTCGACCTCGATCCGTGACCGTGGATCCGACCGCGTTCGCGGCGCGGTGACTCTGCGCGCGCGAACACCTCGCGTCGGAAACGGCAGCCCGGGTCCGTGCGCGCGCTGGCACGTCACGTGCGCCGATGCTAAAACGTGCGCCGGACTGAATCGTCGGAGATCGCAATGGGACGTCTGGCACGGAGTTGGACTCTGGTCAAGGCGAGTGCATCGGTACTGCGCTCGGACCGCGAACTGCTGGTGTTCCCACTGCTTTCCGCGCTATGCACACTGCTGGTCGCGGCGACCTTCGTTGCGCCGCTCGCACTCGGCGGCGCGTTCGCGCACATCGGGAACCATCAGGCGCCGGCCTGGCTATGGCCGCTCGCATTCGGGTTCTATCTGACCCAGTATTTCGTAATTTTTTACTTCAACGCAGCGCTCGTCGGCGCGGCACGGATCCGTCTCGATGGCGGTGATCCGACGCTGGCCGACGGATTCCGCATCGCTTCCTCGCGCTGGCAGGCGATCCTCGGCTATGCGGCGATCGCGGCGACGGTCGGCATGATCCTGCGCATGATCCAGGAACGCGCCGGATTCATCGGGCGCTGGGTGGCGGGCCTGCTCGGGCTGGCCTGGACGGTGGCCACGTTTCTCGCGGTACCGGTGCTGGTCAACGAGAACATCGGTCCGATCGATGCGGTCAGGCGCAGCACCCAACTGCTCAAGCGCACCTGGGGCGAGAATCTGGTCGGCAACGTCGGCATCGGACTCGTGTTCGGTCTGATCCTGTTCGGATGGATCCTGCTCGCGGTCGCGTCGATCGCGCTCGCGGCACGCACCGGTTCGGGCATCGCGATCGCCGCGATCGTGGTCGTCGGCGTCCTCGGCGCGACGCTGCTCGGTCTCGTGCAGACCGCGTTGCAGGGCGTCTACGCGACCGCGCTGCATCGCTACGCGCAGGTCGGCGAAGCCGGCGCCGGCTTCGACCGTGCGCTGGTCGCGGACGCGTTCAAGCTCAAAGCCTGAATGGACCCCGACGGTCGGCCCGACGCGGATTCGCGCTGCGCTTAACCGCTGGCCGGACGCCGCAACGCGGCCTTCTCGCGGCTTCCCGACCCCCCGCTCCGCGTGCCAGGGAGCGCGCGAAACTGTGATATAAGTCACAAAACAGAGGTGCAGCCATCGCGCGCGCAAGCGCAGGTTCGACCAGGGGCGAGACCGACACGTGGGAGGGTTTCTTGCACGCATTTTTGGCGCCGCCGAGAGGGCGCCGCCGCCGGACGAGCGGCGCGGCGACGAACTCGATTCGCGAATGGTGGCGGTGCGCTTCCGTCCACACCTCATCGTCGATCTCGGCCATGAAAACGAGGCCCTGCGCGCGGCAATGCGTGCGGTGCTCGACGCCTGCCGCGGCCATGATGAGGATGCGCGGGTCCTGACCCTGCAGCGGTTTGCCGGGCTGTTTCGCCACGCCTGCCTGACCAAATCGGTCCATCTCTATCCATACCTGCGCTGGGCCCTCGAGCAGGACCGTTCGGCGACGATCCAGCTCAAGGCGCTCGATGCCGACGTGCAGCGCTCGGTGTGCACGATCGATGCGATGCTCAGCGACTACCTCGACGCGCCCTGGCTCAGCGAGCGCAAGCGGCGCCACACCGCCGACATGGCCAAGCTCGCGCATCTGCTCGCCAAAGCCCTGAAGCTCGAAGAGACCAGCGTGTTTCCGCTGTACATGACCCCGGGCCAGTATCGCTATGTGCGGGCGACCTGGGCCGGATGAGGCTGGCCGTGTTAGGGGCGGCCACCGCGCGATCAGATTCCGAGGCCGCGTCCGCCATCGACGCGGATGATCTGGCCGGTCACGAACGGCGCATCGCGGAGCAACCACAGCACGGCTCCGGCCACGTCCTCGGGACGACCCGCGCGGCGCAGCGGCGTGCGCTCGATCAGTTCCTGGCGGTCCGCACAGGTCTTGCCCGCTTCCGGCCACAACACCGCACCCGGCGCGACCGCGTTGACCCGCACCCGCGGTGCGAGCTCCAGGGCCAGCGCGCGTGTCGCCATCGCGAGCGCGGCCTTGGCCATGCAGTACACGCTGTGTCGCGGCAACGGTTGCTGCGCATAGATGTCGACGATGTTCACCACCGCGCCGCCGCGTTCGGCGAGGTGCGGTGCGGCTGCCTGGGCGAGGAACAACGGCGCACGCGCGTTCGCGGCAAACAGGTCGTCCCACTGCGCCGGTGTGATCGTGCCGATCGGCGTCGCATGGAACGCCGAGGCATTGTTGACGAGGCCGTCGAGGCGACCGAATCGGGCCAGCGCGGCACCGACCAGTTCCGGCAGCGCGTCGACATCGCCGAGCTCCGCCTGCAACGCGAGGGTGCTAGCGGGGCGCTGTTCCTCGAGTTCGGCGACGAGGCAGTCGAGCTCGGCGCGCGAGTTGCGGCAGTGCAGGGCGAGATCATGGCCGGCCGCGTGCAGGACACGCGCGATCGTCGCGCCGATGCGCCGTGCCGCGCCGGTGACCAGGACGACCGGTCGATCATTCGCACTCGCCATCGTGGTGTTCTCCATGCCGGAAGCACGCGCGGGAACGCCGCCCGCGCCTGTTATGCTGGAGCGGATGCGCAACGCGAGAGTGCCGCAGAATCGCGCGGCGGGCCAGCAGTGAATCGGGCGCTTCCCGAACCCGGCGCCGACGAGCGCGCCCATGGGGAACGCCTGGCGGCGCTGCTGCGCAGCGAGATTCGCGCGCGCGGACCGATTCCATTCGCGCGCTTCATGGAGTTGTGCCTGTATGCGCCGGGACTCGGCTACTACAGTGCGGGCCGGACCAAATTCGGTCCGGCCGGCGATTTCGTGACCGCGCCGGAACTCGGGCCGCTGTTCGCGCAAACCCTCGCGCGCGCGCTCGCGCCCGTGCTGCGCGAGATCGGCGCCGCTGCCGATCTGGTCGAACTCGGAGGCGGCAGCGGGGCATTCGCACGCGACTGCCTTCGCGAGCTTGCCCGCGCTGGCGCCGCACCGCGCCGCTATCGCATCCTCGAGCCGAGCGCGGATCTGGCCGCGCGCCAGCGCACGCGGATTCATGCCGAACTGGATGCCGCGCTCGCGGCGCGGGTCGAGTGGATCGCGCAACCGCCCGAAGCGCGTTGGCGCGGTGTCCTGTTCGCGAACGAAGTGGTCGACGCCTTGCCGACGACACGCTTCGCGATCCGCGACGACGAGGTGCTCGAAGAACATGTCGCGCTCGACCGCGAGCGCTTCATTCGTATCGACCGTCCGGCCGACGCGCTGGTCGCCGCTGCCGTGCGTCATGTCGAGCGCGCACTGCAGACCGGATTTGCCGACGGCTACCGGTCGGAGATCCTGCCGCAGCTGCCGTACTGGCTGCAGGCGATCACCGCATCGCTCGACGCGGGCGTCGTGCTGTTCGTCGATTACGGCTACCCACGCCGCGAGTTCTACCTGCCCGAGCGCCGCGATGGCAGTCTGGTCTGCCATGTGCGGCACCATGCGCATGCCGATCCGCTGCATTGGCCTGGCCTCACCGACATCAGCGCATTCGTCGACTTCACGGCGCTGGCCGAAGCCGGCGTCAGCGCCGGCTTCGACTTCGTCGGCTACGCGCCGCAGGGGCAGTTCCTGCTCGCGAGCGGACTGACCGAACTGCTCGAAGCCACACAGGCACTGCCCGCTGTCGAACGCGTGCGCCGCGTCGCCGAAGCCAAGCGCCTGACCCTGCCCGGCGACATGGGCGAGCGCTTCCAGGCGATCGCGTTCGCGCGCGGCATCGACGACGCGCTGCCCGGGCTGCGCACGTTCGACCTTTCGCGGCGTCTGTGAGGGCGACCCGGCCATGTTCGTCACGCGCCTGGTCGATGTGCTGATTTCCCCGCTCGGCGGCGGCCTGCTGCTGGCGCTTCTGCTGTGGCTTTGGCGTGCGCGCCTGCCGCGTGCGCTCTGGTACGGCGGTCTCGTGCTCGAGGTGCTGTGCCTGCTGACCGCCACCCCGGCCGGCGCAAACCTGCTGGTCGCACTGCAGGAGCGACGCGTACCGGACCCCGCGGTCTGCGCGGCCCCGACGCCGGCTACGGCGGTGCTGCTCGCAGGCGGCGTGCGCCGGTCTCCGGCCGGCGCCACCGACGTGGCGGCGCTCAACGACAGCGCGGTGCAACGCACGCTCGCAGCCGCAAACCTGATGCGCGAGCGGCCCGGAACCGAACTCGTGATCAGCGGCGGCAGTCGGCCCGGCGACGCAGTCGCGGAAAGCACGCTGATGGCGGAACTCGCCGGGCGGCTCGGTGTTCCAGCCGCGGCGATCCGCACCGAGACCGGGTCACGCACGACCTGGGACAACGCAACCGGAGTGCGCGCGCTCAAGCCCCCCGTGCCGCGCCGGATCTGGCTGCTCACATCGGCGCTGCACATGCCGCGCGCGCTGATCGCATTCCGCGCTGCGGGCTTCGAACCTTGCGCGTGGCCAGTCGATTTCCGCACCACGCGGTTGCGGGATTTCGATGATTTCCTGCCGCGAGGCGGTGCGGTCGCGAGAACGGAAGCCGTGTTGCACGAACTCGTCGGCGAACTCGCGTACCGCTGGCGCGCCGCGCGCGCACGCTGACCACACTGCCGCCACTGCGCGAGGTCGGATGTCAGCCGTTGCCGTGTGCGGCGCGCACCTGCGTGATCGCATGGATCCGCGCGTCACGCATCGCGCTGCCGATCGCGGTGCCCGCAAGCCCCGCGGCCACGAACGGCGCGGCATCGATCGCGGCGGCTGCCGCGTGTGCCGCGCGCAGGTAATCGGCCTGCGGGTAGGGCGATTCCGACAGGCCGAGTCGGCCGCGCTTGTCGGCCTCGCACGCGAGCAGGAACGTGCGCAGGCGTTCGGGCCGGCGCAGGCTGTCGAGCCGCTCGAGCAGGTCGAGCACGCTCGCGGGGCGCAGTTCGAATGCGCGATGCGCGTCAAGATGGAAACGGCAGACCAGTTCGGCGAGTGCCGCGTGCTCGGCGGGCACCCTGAGCCGTGCCGACAGCGCACGCACGGGCGCGGCCCCGAGGTGCTCGTGGCGGACGTGCCGCGGCAACTCCTGCGCGGGCGTCAGCGCCTTGCCCAGATCATGGGTCAGTGCGCACCAGCCGACGCGATCGTCGCCGGGGGCGAGCCGGGCCGCCATGTCGAGCACGAGTTCGACATGCGTGCCGGTGTCCACCTCCGGGTGATACTCGGCACGCTGCGGCACGCCATAGAGGGCGTCGATTTCCGGGAACACGACGCGCAACGCGCCGCACGCGCGCAAACTCGCGAGGAATGCGGACGGTGCGGATTCGGCGAGCGCCTTGCGCGTTTCCGCCCAGACGCGCTCGGCGACCAGATGGTCGGCCTCGCCGGATTCCACCATTTGCCGCATCAGTGCGAGCGTCTCGTCGGCGACGCGGAAGCCGAGCGGCGCAAAGCGCGCGGCGAAGCGCGCAACGCGCAGGATCCGCACCGGGTCTTCGGCAAAGGCCGCAGATACGTGTCGCAGCACGCGTGCGGCGAGATCGCGCCGACCCCCAAACGGATCCACGATCGCGCCGTGCTCGTCCTCGGCCATCGCGTTGATCGTGAGGTCGCGGCGGCGCAGGTCCTGCTCGAGCGTCACCGTGGGCTCGGCCTGGAACGTGAAGCCGTGATAGCCGTGGCCGGATTTGCGTTCGGTGCGCGCGAGCGCGTATTCCTCGCCGCTGTGCGGATCCAGGAACACCGGGAAATCCTTGCCCACCGGACGGTAGCCACGCTCGCGCATCGCTTCCGGCGTCGCGCCGACGACGACGAAGTCGCGATCCGCGACCTCGAGTCCGAGCAGCTTGTCGCGGACCGCGCCGCCGACCAGGTAGGTCTTCATCGCGCGATTGTGCCAGAGGCGCCGGCGGCGACCGCTGTTCCGCCGCGATCGGCGGCGCGAACTCAGAACTGCCTGCGCATCCGGTCGAAGCGGCGCTGCATGCCTCTGCCTTCGAGGACGGCCGGCATCACCACCTCCATCGGCGCGGCGACGATGCCCAGTGCGGCAAGGCCGTCCGTTCGCGGCACCGAATCGAGCGCGAGCGAGCGGAAATTGTCGCGCGAGACGGGTTTCCCGGGCAGCCACTCGCCGATCAGCGCCTGCAGATAACCGAGCATGTCGGGCAGCGCGATCACCAGGCGTCGCTTGCCGATCATCTGCGCGGTCCAGCGCACCAGCTCGCCGAGTTCGATCGTGCGTGGGCCGCCGAGTTCGTAGATCTGGCCGGCAGTGTGCGGATGCACGAGCGCACGCGCGAATGCCTCGGCGACATCGCCGACGTACACTGGCGCGAACTTCGCATGCGCGCGCGCGAGCGGGAGTACCGGCGTCAGTCGCAACAGCTGCGCGAAGCGCAGGAACAGCCCGTCCCCGGGACCGAATATCACCGACGGTCGGAAGATCGTCCACGCGAGGGGCGCAGCCCTGACCCGTGTCTCGGCCTCGCCGCGCGTACGCAGATAGAAACTCTCGCCCTCGCCCGCACGCAACGCGCTCATCTGCAAGAGGCGCGGCACGCGCGCCTCGACGCATGCGCCGATCAGGGTTTCGGTGACGCCGACATGCGCGGCGCGAAATCCGCCACCGTCGCTGCCGCGCTCGTTGAGGATACCGATCAGGTTGATCGCGGCATCGGCGTGCGCAAGATGCTGCGCCAGCGCACTACGGTCGTGCACGTCCGCATTGACCACGGCAACCCGTGGCAGCACGCCGAGCTCGCGATGCTGCTCGCGATTGCGCGAGAGCACGCTGATCGTGTGACCGTCGCGCTGCAGGCGCGGCACGAGATGGCTGCCGACGAAGCCGGTGCCGCCGAGCACGACGATGTTCTGGGGTCTCATCGCGGCCACTCCGGGGTGCAGGCGGATCATTTAGCGCGTTTCGCGTGCGGCGTGCAAACCCTGGCGTGCATTCTTTGCGGGCGTCATGTCGTCCTCGCGCGGTGCCACCAGTGCGGTCAGCGACCAGCCGGGCCGGGTTTCCAGCGCGCGCTGTTCGCTGACCACCCGCACGCGGCCCTGCTCGTCGATGCTGAACAGCGGCAGCGCATTGGCGCCATGCTCGGCCATGAATGCGTCGAGTCCGAACGTGGCCGACAGGCGCGTGCTCTTGATGCGCCAGCCCCGATCGATGCGTTCGGCGAGCAGGCCGAGCGTGATGTGGGCGCCGAACAGGCGCGGTGCGCGGATCGATTCGGCATGCTGGTGGCGCTCGTCGCGATCCCGGGTGGGTTCGCGTACGCGCAGGCGGAACACGCGCTGGCGACCGAGCTCCGGCCGGAAACGCATATAGGCCAGGCCGTTGAGGTCGGGACGTGCCGACATTGCGAACAGACAGCCGATACCGTCGAGCTCCAGGGTGCGATCGGCGTACTCGCTGAGCGGGTCGCCGTACCAGGTGTCGAGATCGTGCATGCGTGCGGCACGGATGTCCGACCAGTCGTCGTCGGCGACGAGGACACTGACGCCCTGATCGGCGAGCGCCTTGGCGATCGTGCGCGCGACGCGGTTCGCGCCGATCACCAGCACGCCATGTGGATCGGTCGCGGCGACGCCGAGCCAGCGCGCGAGTGGCGCCGCGGTCGCGCTCTGCAGCACGACGGTGCCGATGATCAGCGCGAAGGTGAGCGGCACGAGCAGGCCGGCGCCCGCGACACCGTCGCGTTCGAGGCGCAGCGCGAACAGCGCGGAAACCGCCGCGGCGACGATGCCGCGCGGCGCGATGCACGCGATCAGCGCGCGTTCGCGCCAGCTCAGGTTGCCGCCGAGACTGCTGGCCAGCACCGACAGCGGTCGCGCGACGAACTGCGCGACGAACAGGATCACGATCCCGGCGAACAGGGCGCCGGGTGGCAGCGGCCAGTCCAGTCGCGCCGCAAGCAGGATGAACAGCGCGCTGATCAGCAGCGTGCTCAGGTGTTCCTTGAACGACAGGATCTCCTCGATCACGAGTCCGCGCATGTTGGCCAGGGTCATCCCCATGACGGTTACCGCGAGCAGGCCCGATTCATGCGCGAGTTCGTTCGCAACCGCAAACGTGAGCAGGACCATCGCAAGCGCGCCATAGGTCTGCAGATATTCGGGCAGCCATTGGCGCCGCAGCAGCAGCGCAAGACCGCCCGCTCCGAGTCCGCCGCAGACCGCGCCCGCGAGGACGGTCAGTGCGAACACCAGCGCGGAATGGCCCTGCCGGTGCGAGGCGATCGCCTCGAAGATCAGCACCGCGAGCAACGCGCCGAGCGGATCGATCATGATGCCTTCCCAGCGCAGCACGCTCGCGATCCGCGCATTCGGTCGCACGCTGCGCAGCATCGGCCCGACCACGGTCGGACCGGTTACGCAGGTGAGCGCGCCGAACAGCGCGGCGAGTTCCCAGGACAGGCCTGCGATCCAGTGCGCAGCCGCGGCCAGCACGCCGAGCGTGAGCAGCGCCCCGACGCTGACCAGGCGCAGCACCGTACCGCCGACCCCGGCAAGTTCGTCGAAATGCAGCGTGGCCGAGCCCTCGAACAGGATGATTGCCACCCCGATCGAGATGAACGGAAAGAACAGGTCGCCGAGTGCGGCCTGCGGATCCAGCCACCCCAGCCCCGGGCCGAGGACGAGGCCGAGCAGCAACAGAAAAAGGATCGCCGGCAGCCGCACCCGCCACGCGAGCCACTGCGCGACGAAGCCGAGCGCAACCAGCGCGGCGAACTGCAGCGAAACCGAAATCGTCATCGCGGGCCGGCGTCGGAGGCGGCGGCCGGAACCATCGAGGATGGCGCGGTCGGGGGCGCCATCGACGCATCCTCGGCGCCGACCGCAGTGCCGCCTTTTTCGGCGCAGATGACCGCCTTGCGCGGCGTGTGATCGGTCGGTGCGCGGTAGGTCTGACCGATCTTCGGCATGCGCGAGGACAGCGCGAGCACCGTGCGGTTCATGCGCCAGTCGTAGATCACGCTGAACGCGAGCACGCGCGCGACGTATTCGCGCGTTTCCTTGTACGGAATCGTCTCGATGAAGAAATCCGGATCGAGCGCGCCGCGCGCATCGATCCAGCGGCCGACCGGCGCCTGGCCCGCATTGTAGGCTGCGCTCGCGAGCCAGGGGCTGCCGTCGTAGGCGTCGGCCATGCGCGCGAGGAAACGCGTGCCAAGCTGGACGTTGAGGTTGGGATTGAACAGATCGCGCGCGCTGCCGTAGGGAAGCTTGTCCGCCTTCGCCACCTGTTTTGCAACGCCGGGCAGGAGTTGCATCAGGCCGTAGGCATCCGCCGCCGAGCGCGCGTCGGTCATCCACGCGCTCTCCGCGCGGATGATCGCGTAGGCCCAGGCCGGATCGAGTCCGCTCGCGCGCGCCTCGTGCCTGACCACTTTTTCCATTGCGACCGGGAAGCGCTGCTCGTAGAGACGCAGGGTCTGCGGGTCGGCCGAGAACGCGAACACGGCGCGGTCGTACCAGCCGCGCCGAAAGGCCAGATCGGCCGCGAGCCGGCGTTGCCGCTCGTCGAACTTGCCGATCGCGAAGTTCCATTCGCGGCGCGCCTCGGCGAGCATGCCGAGCTCGCGGAATTCGAACGCGCGCTCGAGATCGGGATTGCGCGTCAGCGATTCCTCGGTCTTGCGGCTGCCGGCCAGCTCCAGTGGGCAGATCGTGTACGGGCGATCGATCCAGTCGGCGGCGAGGAATCCGTGGAAATTCGCTTCGCGCGCGACGTCGGCGAACACGGGTGCCGCGTCCGCCGCGCGTCCGAGCTTGGTCAGTACCCGCGCGCGCAGGTAGCGCCAGTGCGCGTCGGCCTTCTGGGCTGCGGTCAGTTCATCGAGCGCTGCAAGGGATTGCTTCCAGTCGGCGGCGGCGAGCGCGACGCGGACCTGCCACTCGCGTGTCGCCTCGTCCCTGGCATCTTCGGGAAGCGCCTTGAGCCGCGCCATCGCGTCGGGCGAATAGCTGGTCGAGCGATACAGTGCGAGCGCGTTGAGGATGCGGTCCTTCTGCACTTCATCCCATTTGAAGCGCGCCTCGAGATCGGCCCAGGCGGTTTCGGCGGCCGCGCTGTTGCGACGCGCATAGCGCGCGATGCCATAGCTGATCGCGTCGCGCGTGCGCGCGGCATCGGTCCATTGGCGCGCATTCGCGAATTCGGCGGGCGGATTGCGCAGGACCGCGACGATGCGGTCCGCGTCGGCACGGTCGCTGCCGTCGAGCAACGCAGCCGCCTCGCTCGTCGCCTCCACGCTGCCCGCCAGGGCGCCGCGCTCGAGGCGCTGCCATACGTGGCTGTCATCGAGCGCGCCCTGGGCGCGCGCGGCCTGCAGCACCGGATCGCAGTCGGACGGAAGCGCGCGCGCACCCTGCCAGAGCGGCTCGACGTCGGCGTAGGTGAGGCGCGCGCCCGTGGCGAGCCGCGCGCGCAGTTCGTCGCAGATCAGATCGTGCGCGTCGCTCGGCTTCCAGAGCGCCCGAAACGCCGCCCAGTCAGTGCGCCTCGCGAGTTCGCGCAGGTAATCGTTGCGCAGATCGCTCGCCGGCAGCGTATCGGACCAGCGCGCGAGAAATTGCTCGACGTCGCTGCGATCGAGCCTCGCCATGCGCGCGCGCAGCGCGGCGAGTTCGACATACGGGTAAAGCGGGTAGTGCTCGCGTTCGAGTTCGCTCGCGAGTTTCTTCCAGGCGCCCTCGGGCGGTTTCGATGCAGCGGTCAGGGCGGCGCGGAACTGCTCGCGCAACGCCGCGCGGTCGGCGGCCGCGGCCGGCCCGGCAGGCACCACCACCCACAGCACGAGCAGGCCGGCCAGACCCCAGCACTGGCAAGGACGGGGCAATCGCATACGTCGGCATCCGGCTAGGTCGGGAGCGCGCAAGTCTACCTTGCTGCGTTGCAGCACCGCCCGGGAACCGGCGCGATTTGCGGCTCTGTCACGGTTCGGTAGCATAAATTCAACGTTTGCTTTACATTTTGTTGATGTTCAGGTCGCAGGAGCGCCCGAACGCCGTGGCACGAATGATCCCGCTGCGCTGCAGTCATCCTGTTGGGGAGATTCCAATGCGTTCACGTCATCTGCTTCGAATTGCGGTTCCCGTGCTGACCGGTGCGATCCTTGGCGCGCTTTCGATTGCACCTGCGCTCGCCCAGGACCGTACCGGCGAAGACATCCAGAAGCTGCAGGCGATCGAAGTCACGGGCTCGCGCATCAAGAAGGCCGAAGTCGAAGGGCAGACGCCCGTGCTCACGATCACCTCGAAGGATATCGAGGCGACCGGCCTCGGTTCGATCGGCGACGTGCTGCAGCGGCTGTCGGTCAGCGGCTCGGCGCTGAACACCAAGTTCAATTCGGCGGGCAACTTCGGCTTCCCGCCCGACGGCGGCGGCGTCGGCTCGGGTTCGACCACGATCTCGCTGCGCAACCTCGGCTCCAAACGTACCCTGATCCTCGTCGATGGCCTGCGCTGGGTGAATGAATCCTCGGCGTCCGGCGTATCCGCGGCAGTGGACCTGAACACGATTCCCGCGAGCATCGTCGACCGCATCGAGATCCTCAAGGACGGCGCGTCGTCGCTGTACGGTTCCGACGCGATCGCCGGCGTCGTCAACATCATCACCAAGAAAAAGCAGGATGGTCTCGGCCTGCATGTCTACGGCGGCGACTATTCGGTCGGCGACGGCAAGACCTATTCGGGCAATGTGTCGCTCGGCGGCAGCACGGACAAGCTCGACTTCTTCATGGACATCAGCCGCTTCAAGCAGAATGCAATCAGCTCGGGCGACTGGGCGCAGTCGAGCTTTCCTGTGCCCGGCACCGGCCTTGCGAACGCGAGTTCGGCGACGCCCTACACGCGCTATCTGTTCGACACTCCCGGCGGCGTCGATTTCGGCGGGCTCTGCGCGGACGGATTCTGCAACATCACCGCGAACGGCATCGCGCCGGCCGGCGGGGTGCAGTCGTTCCCGGACGGCTTCCACGGCTTCACGCGAGCGGACCGCTTCAACTTCGCCCCCTTCAACCTGCTGCTGACCCCGCAGGACCGTACCGGCATCTTCGCGCAGGGTACCTACCACATCACCGACCACGTCAACTTCTACCTGAAGGGTCTGTACAACACGCGCGATTCGACCAATCAGGCCGCGCCGGAACCGATCTTCCTCGGTCAGCAGTTTTGCCAGGCGATCGATCTGTGCTACCGGGTCGGCGTCGATGCGACCAATCCATACAACCCGTTCGGGTTCACGCTCGACGGCAACAGTCCCGACTTCGGCCTCGGCCGGCGCCCGATCGAGGGCGGTCCGCGCATCTTCAAGCAGAGCGTCGACACCAAGTACTACGCGACCGGTCTCAACGGCGACCTGAATTTCGGCGACCACCAGTTGTTCTGGGACGTGAACTACGTCAACAGCACGAACAATGCGACGCAGACCGTCACCGGCACCTACAACATCCGCCACATCATGAACGGCCTCGGCCCGGTCGACGAGTGCACCGCGCCTTGCGTGCCGCTGAACCTGTTCGGCGGCCCGGGCACGATCACGCCGGAAATGCTCGACTACATCCTGTTCACCGAAAACGACCGCAGCAAGCAGAAGCTGGAGATGTGGACCGCGAACATCTCGGGCAACCTGTTCCAGCTGCCGGCCGGTTCGCTCGATTTCGCGGCCGGATACGAGCATCGCAAGCTCGACGGTTCATACTCGCCCGATTCGGTGGTCACGGCCGGCGATTCCAACGGCGTTCCGTCCGGCCCCACCAGCGGCGGCTACTCGGTCAACGAGTACTACCTCGAAATCAATGCGCCGCTGCTCGCTGACGTGGCGTTCGCCAAGCATCTCGACCTCAGTGTCGCGACGCGTTATTCGGATTACTCGAACTTCGGCAACACGACCAACAACAAGTTCGGTCTGCGCTGGCAGGTATTCGACGATCTGACCCTGCGTGGCACTTCTGCCGAGGGATTCCGCGCGCCTTCGATCGGCGAGCTGTTCAGCACGTTCTCGCGTTTCGATGCGACGCTCGTCGATCCATGCGCCGGCAACGTGACCGCGAACTGCACGACGCTCGGCGTACCGCCCGGGTTCACCCAGAACAATCCGCAAATCTCGATCATCACCGGCGGCAACCCGCAACTGCAGCCGGAGACCTCGAAGAGCATCACGCTCGGCGCGGTCTACAGTCCGGGCTGGGCCGACAACACCGGGTGGTCGCAGCGGCTCGACTTCGAACTGACCTACTACAAGATCAAGGTCGCGAATGCGATCCAGGCGCCGTCGGCGCAGACCCAGCTGAACCGCTGTGTGGAGACGCTCGATCCACTCTACTGCAACGGCATCACGCGCGCGGGCAACGGCTCGATCAACGGCTTCAACAACACCCTGCGCAACCTCGGCCGCATCGATACCGATGGCTACGATCTCGGCATCAACTGGCTGAGCCCGGAAACCGGCATCGGCCACTTCGGCGCGAACTGGCAGGTCACCTACACCGACAAGTACTCGGCGGTGGCGACCGATACCGGCTCGCGCGAGCCGAACACGGTCGGCATCGAGGTCGCCGACAGCGGCATCCCGCGGATCCGCTCCACGCTGACCGCAAGCTGGGGCCTGGCCGACTGGAGCGCGAGCTGGACCCTGCGTTACCTTTCGCGGCTCACCGAGGATTGCGGCGGCGCAGGGGGAGTGGATGCCAACGGTAATGCCAATTTTCCAATTTGTACCGACGTTCACAACACCACTGGGGGCCGCGTCAACGGCACGCACTGGCTCGGTGCGACCACGTATCACGACGCGCGCGTGAGCTGGAAGCTGCCGGTGAGTTTCGACATGAGCATCTCCGGCGGCATCAACAACATCTTCGATCGCGATCCGCCGATCTGCCTGAGCTGCTCGCTCAACGGCTACGACGCGTCGACCTACGACCTGCCGGGCCGCTTCACCTACATCGAGGCGAGCGTCAGGTTCTGACCGGTACCGATCCGAGCGCTCCGGATCTTCGCGAACCCGACGAGTCCGGTCCAGGCCGGACTCGTCTCCGCCAGATGCGGCGCGGGTACTGGTTTCGCGTGCATCCCGGCATAGCGCGCGGATACACTGAAACCGCAGCAACCGCTTGGGAGAGGGGGAGAAGGGTCGCCGAGCGCGACCCTTCTTTTTTTCCGGTGGCGTGGTGGCAGTATCCGAGCCACGGAATTCCGAGCCGACCCGGTCGCCGGGCTCAGAGTCGTCTGGCCAGCACGTCCGGCAGGCGTATGCGCGCCGCGATCGGCAGATGGTCGGAAACCGGATGCGGCAGGGCCCAGCGTCGCTCCACCGTGATCGTTCCGGAAACGAGGATGTGATCGATCGCGCGGGTCGGTCGCCAGCTCGGGAAAGTCGCGGGCGAGTCCTCCGCGCGCACCAGCGAGGTCTGTGCATAGAGCTGATCGAGCTCGCGGCCTCCGGCCGGCGTATTGAGATCGCCCATGAGCACGGTGTTGGGATGCTGTCCGATGAGTTCGGCGAGGAACGCGAGCTGGCGCGCGCGTGCGACCTGGCCGAGCGAGAGGTGCGCTATCACCACGATCAGGGCGTCCGCGCCGTTTCCGAAGCGCGTCCAGAGCGCGCCGCGACCGGGAATCCGTCCGGGCAGCGGATAGTCGAGCACCTCGTCGGGCTGCCAGCGCGCGAGCAGGCCATTGCTCGAAGTGGCCAGACGCGAAACCCGCCGATTCGGCTGGTGTGTCCAGTACGGAAACTCGGCGACCTCGGCCAGGTACTGGGTCTGATTGAGAAATCCCGAGCGCAAGCTTCCGGCGTCCGCTTCCTGCAGGCCGACCAGGTCGAACTCACCGATCACGCGCGCGAGATCGTCCAGGTTCGCACGCTTGCCGTGGGGCAGCACGTGTTTCCAGCTATGGGTCACGTAGTCGCGGTAGCGGCGTACGCTGCCGCCGGCGAGGATATTGCAACTGAGCAGTTGCAGGCTGCGCGTTCCGTTGCCGGATTCGCTGGATGCGATGGGCACGGTCATGAGGGGATCGAGGCTAGCCAGCCGGCACGATCGCGGCAAGCGTCTTCGGTCATGACCTGCAAGGCGGCGATTCCAGCGCTGGCGCCCCTATCGTCGTGCGCGGGATTGCGGCCGTTGCCCCGACCGCGCGGCGCGGCCGGTCGCACTGCGCGTCGGGCAAGCCGCACGTCGTTCGCCTGGCCTTCACGCGCGGCGCGAGCTATTTGGCCCTTGCTGCGGACGCGTGTTCCTTCTTGACCAGCCAGTCGACCAGCTCGATCAGTTGCGGATAGCCTCCCGCGGATGCGCCGGTCACGCGATACTTGCCGTCGACCACGATGGTCGGCGTGCCGTCGACGCCGTCGTTCTTGACGATCTCGCGCGCTCGCGACAGCTTGCTTTCGACCTCGAAGGAATTGGACGCGGCGAGGAACTTGGCGCGATCAACGCCATGCTCGGCGTAGAACGTGGCCAGGTCTTCGATCGTTCGCAACGGCACGTGATCACGATGCAGCGCATCGAAGAGTGCCTGGTGTGTCGCGTCGAGTACGCCAAGCGACTGCGCGGTGTAATACGCGCGCGCAAACGGTTCCCACTGGGCGTTGAAGATCGCGGGCATGTAGTCGTACACCGCATACGCGGGTAGCGACTGCTTGAGCTGTTCCGCGTAAGGCTGGAAATGCGCGCAGTGTGGACACGCGTACGAGAACACCTCGAGCACCTCGACCTTGCTCCCGCTCGCGGTCGCTTGCGGCGGATCGATCAGGAAGTAGTTCTTGCCGGCCTCCCAGTCGTTCTTCGCGTTCGCTGCAGCATCGGCCGCCTGCGCGGAGGAAACGGCCAGCAGGCCAGCGAGCATGATGCCTAGATGGTTCAACATGAGCTTGGATTCCTTGTCGGACGGATCACGGAGTCGGAACGCGCTGGCATCGTCGCGCGGCGCTTGTCGGCGCCTACTTGGCGGCGCGTTCCTTGTCGATCAGGAACAGCACCAGCGGCACTACCTGGTCGATGCCGCCGGCCGATTGCGCGGTCAGGCGGTACTTGCCGTTGACGACGAGGGTCGGTGTCGAGTCGACACCATAGGCCTTGAGCTGCGCATCGGCGCGTTTCATTCGCGTATTGACCGCGAACGAGTTGGCGGTGCCGACCACATCGGCCGACTTCACGCCGAACTTCGAATATACGTTGGCGATGTCCTCGATCGACGGCAACGGCTGGACCGGTCGATGCGTCGTCGCATCGCTGATGCGCAGCGCTCCGTCGTCCTTCCAGACCGCATCGAACGTCGCTTCGTGGGTCTTGTCCAGGATGCCGAGCGCCTGCGCGGCATAGAACGCGCGCTGGAACGTCGGCCAGTCCTCGTCGGGCCGGAAAGATGCGGGCAGATAGACGAGTTCGGCATCCGACGGCAGCGCGGCCTTGAGCTTGCGCATGGTCGGCTCGAACATGTTGCAGGCCGGGCACGCATACGAAAACACCTCGACGACCTCGATCTTGTCGCCCGTGCTGGTCGGCTGCACCGGCTCTACCGGAAACCAGTTCTTGCCGGCCTCGAATGTGGTGTCCGCGGCGTGCCCGAGGACAGCGAACGTGAGTCCGAACAACAGGGCGGAAACGCGCTTCATCGACTCTCTCCGGTTGGCGTATGCGGTGGGTGTGCACGCCGGCAATCATGCGTGCTGGGGCGACGAGTCTCGGCAATCGCCACTGAACGCGGTCGCAACCGCCGCGCCGCTTGGATCACCGGGTGGCAGCAGGGGTTCCCGCGTCGGCGGCGTGCAGCCCTTCGACATAGGACGCGACCGCGCTGATGTCCTTGGCGTCAAGCTTCTTCGCGATCGCAGGCATGATCTTCGCGTCCGCGTCGTCACCCCAGGTCGTGCCGTTCTTCCAGTCGGTGAGCTTCGCGGCAACGTAGTCGGTCCATTGGCCGGCGAGTTGCGGGAAACCGCTGCCGGCCATGCCGTGTCCGTCCGGGCCGTGGCAGGCCATGCATGCGGGTACGCCGAGCGTCGCGTCACCGCCGCGGTACAGCGCCTGGCCGCGCGCCACGAGCGCGTCGTCGGCGACGCCGGAGAGCGACGACTTGCCCGCGAAATAGGCGCCGATGTCGTGCATGTCCTGCTGCGAAAGGGTTGCCGCGAATCCCATCATGATCGGGTTCGCGCGCTTCTGGGTCTGGAACAGCGTGATCTGGCGCGCGATGTAGGCTTCGTTCTGACCCGCAAGCTTGGGGTACTGCTTGTCCGTCGGGTTGCCGTCCATGCCGTGACAGGCACCGCAGACCGCCGCCTTGGTCGCGCCCGCCTTTGCATCACCGAGCACGATGCCGTCCGCATGTTGGGCAGTGTTCGCGGTCTCGGGCGTCGCGGCAGGAGTCGATGTCGTGGTCTCCGCGCCCGGCGACGGTGCCTGCGCCTGGGCAATGCCCGCGGCACAGGCCGCGAGCAGGGGCAGGATCTGACCAACGACGCGCCGAAAGCTCATACACTCACTCCGCCAACCCGAGGGGACCCACCGCGATGCCGTTGCCCCGGTTCGCGGCAAACCAGCGCCGGAGGACAACCGCGGAATTATCCCTGCGACTCCGAAGGCGGTCAAACCACGCCATCCTGCGCAGCCGCCGATCATGCCCGCCAATCCGTTTCGCCAGGCGCATTTCCTGACCAGCGCGAACCGTCTCGATCAGCTGCCTGCGGACCGCGGCGCCGAGGTCGCGTTCGCGGGCCGCTCGAACGCGGGAAAATCCAGCGCGCTCAATGCGATCTGCGACCAGCACGGACTCGCGCGCACCTCGAAGACGCCGGGCCGCACGCAGATGCTCAATGTCTTCCCGGTTGGCGAGGACGTGCGTTTCATCGATCTTCCCGGCTACGGCTACGCGAAGGTGCCCGAGGCGATGCGCGTGCACTGGCGGGGCGTCCTCGATACCTACCTGCGTACGCGTGCCTCGCTCAAGGGGCTGGTTCTGGTCATGGACTCGCGCCATCCGCTCAGGGACTTCGACCGCGACATGCTCGCGTTCGGTGCCGCCAGCGGCCGGCGCTGCCACTGTCTGCTGACCAAGGCCGACAAGCTGTCGCGCAGCGAAGGCGCGCGCACCCTGATCATGGTGCGCAAGACCCTCGCCGACGAGTTTCCGAACGGGACCGCGCAACTGTTTTCGTCGCTCGCGAAAACCGGCCTCGACGAGGCGCGTGCACTGCTCGCGCGATGGCTGTTCGACCGCCCGGCGCCTGTTTCCACCGGTGGCGCGCGCCCGCGCGCGGGTTGAACCGCTGCCGGCGTTCAGCGGCTACACCTCGCGGGTCTGGGTGGTGACCGCGCAGCAGTACATTCCCGACGATTTCGCGGGACGCACCTACTTCATCATCGAGAATGTCTACAACGATGCACTGCAGAACCTGAGCTGGTCCACCCAGGTCGCATTCGACAGCGCCACGCGCAACGTCGAGAACGAGGCCGCCGCGGCCGATCCGGGAACGCTCTCGTACATCGCCGGGCAGTGGGTCGAGCTGAAACTGGTCGTGGACCTCGACGCCGACATGCAGACGTTCTACTACGA
Source organism: uncultured Gammaproteobacteria bacterium (assembly GCA_963758365.1). Classification (GTDB taxonomy): domain Bacteria; phylum Pseudomonadota; class Gammaproteobacteria; order Xanthomonadales; family Rhodanobacteraceae; genus Dokdonella_A. The sequence goes on along the minus strand of CAVWVB010000001.1, from coordinate 3,041,914 downwards.
CGGACAGGAGCTGTACTCGGGATCGTGAACCCGGCAATTTCCGGCCCGGTCCACGCCGGGAACGCTCAACATCGGCTCCATCGACCTGTTCGCGAACGGCGCGTCGCCGGTCTACTACGACAATGTGTCGATCGCAGCGCCGGTCAGCGACACGATTTTCGCGGATGGGTTCGAGCTGCCGCAGGCACCCTGACTGCCTCGCGCCGGGGCGCACCAGCGCAGGACCGCGCCCGGGCGGCGGCGCGAAATTCTCGCGCCTCCCTTTCAAGCGCCGCGGCCGACCCCCATAGTTCAGCCTCACCCAAGGAGGCTGCACCGTGTCGGGACCGTCCATCGTCACCGAAACACCGATCACCGATCGCGCCGAACTGGTCGACTATCTTGCGTCCGGCGCAAAGCCGCGGGCTGCGTGGCGGATCGGGACCGAGCACGAGAAGTTCGGCTTCCACCTCGATGACCTGCGTCCGCCGACCTGGGAGGGTCCACAGGGCATCGGCGCATTGCTCGAGGGCATGACGCGGTTCGGTTGGGAACCCATGCCGGAAGGCGGCAAACTGATCGCGCTCGCGAAGAACCAGGCGTCGATCACGCTCGAACCCGCCGGCCAGCTCGAACTCTCGGGAGCGCCGCTCGAGACGATCCACGAGACCTGTTCCGAAGTCGCCCTGCACCTCAAGGAAGTCAAGGAAGTCGCCGATGCGATCGGACTCGGCTTCCTCGGCATGGGATTCCAGCCGAAATGGCGCCGCGAGGACATGCCATGGATGCCCAAAGGCCGCTACCGGATCATGCGCGACTACATGCCGAAGGTCGGGTCGCTCGGTCTCGACATGATGACGCGCACCTGCACGGTGCAGGTCAATCTCGACTATGCCGACGAGGCGGACATGGTGAAGAAATTCCGCGTCGGCCTCGCGCTGCAGCCGCTCGCGACCGCGCTGTTCGCCGACTCCCCGTTCACCGAGGGCAAGCCCAACGGTTACCAGAGCTATCGCTCGCACATCTGGACCGACACCGATCCGCACCGCACCGGCATGCTCGACTTCGTGTTCGAGGACGGCTTCGGCTATGAGCGCTATGTCGACTACCTGCTCGACGTGCCGATGTACTTCAGTTACCGCGACGGCCACTACGTCGACCTCGCCGGTCGCTCGTTCCGGCGTTTCCTCGCGGGCGAGCTCGCCGAGCTGCCGGGTGCGAAGCCGACCCTGCGTGACTGGGCCGATCACCTGACCACCGCGTTCCCCGAAGTGCGCCTGAAGAAATATCTCGAGATGCGCGGTGCCGACGGAGGGCCGTGGAATCGCCTGTGCGCGTTGCCCGCATTCTGGGTCGGACTGCTCTATGACGAGGACGCGCTCGACGCGGCCTGGGATCTGGTCAAGGACTTCACGCGCGAAGAGCGCCACGCGTTGCGTGACGGCGTGCCGCGCCATGCGCTCAAACTCGCGTTCCGCGGCGGCGCGCTGCGCGATCTCGCGACCGAGGCACTGCGGATCGCCGCGCACGGCCTGCAACGGCGCGCGCGCATGACGCCCGCGGGCGCCGACGAGCGCATCTTTCTCGATGCGCTCGCGCAGATCGTCGATGCGGATCAGACGCCGGCCGAACGCAAGCTCGAGCTCTTTCACGGAGCGTGGAACGGCGATATCGACCGGGTGTTCCGCGAATTCGCGTACTGAAGCGGCCGCCCGGCGGTCGGATGGCGGGCCGGGTCCGCGCGCGCGGTGCAGGACGCGCCGATCGCACCCGATGGCGCACGCCACTGCAGGCGGGGATGACTTCCGGCGCACGCAGGCACGGCGCGGATGTGCGACAAGTGCGGATTCGTCCCCTTGCCGAGGAGCGCTCCATGTTCCTGCGCCGCGTCGTGCCGTTCGCGATTGTCTCCGCTCTCGTCCTCTCCGCTTCCGCACACGCGGGAACCCGGTTGTTGCGCTTCCCCGATATCTGCGGCGACAAGGTCGTGTTTACCTATGCAGGCGACCTCTGGTCCGCGTCGGTCGAGGGCGGCACCGCGGCGCGGCTGACCGCGGGACCGGGACTCGAGCAGTCCGCGCGATTCTCACCGGACTGTTCCCGGATCGCGTTCACCGGTGAGTACGGCGGTGACGACCAGGTCTACGTGATTCCCGCGGGCGGCGGCGAGCCGACCCAGCTCACGTTCTATCCGGCCAAGGGCCCGTTGCCGCAGCGCTGGGGCTTCGACAACCAGGTCTACGGCTGGACGCCCGACGGCAAGAGCATCCTGTTCCGTTCCTGGCGTGAGGCGGTCAACGAATCCAATCCGCGCCTGTTCACGGTCGCGCTGGCAGGTGGCCTGCCGATCGCGCTGCCGATGCCGGTCGCCGGCGTCGGTCGCTATTCGCCGGATGCATCGAAGATCGTGTATTCGCCCAAGTACCGCGATTTCCGCACCTGGGACCGCTATGTGGGCGGCTGGGCCCAGGACCTGTATATCTATGATTTCGCAGCGAAATCTGCGAAGAACATCACGAGCGACCCGAACACTGATCGCGACCCGGTATGGATCGGCGATGCAGTGTATTTTCTCGCCGACCGCACGGAACACCTGAACCTCTACCGATACGACACCGGCAGTGGCGAGATCCGCCAGCTCACCGATTACAAGAATGCCGATGCGCGCTGGGCGAGCGGCGACGCCAAGGGCCGCGTGGTGTTCGAGCTCGATGGCGAGCTGCACGTCTACGACACGGTCGCGAACAAGGATCTCGCGCTCGACATCACCGTGCCGAGCGACCTCGTGCGTACGCGTGCCGCGGAAATCAGCGTCAAGGATCACATCGAGGATTTCGCGCTCAGCGCCAACGGCAAGCGCGCGCTGTTCACTGCGCGCGGCGACGTGTTCAGCACGCCGCTCGAGCACGGCATCACGATCGACCTCACGCATACGCCAGGCGCGCACGAGCGCGAGGCGGCGTGGTCGCCCGACGGACGCCGGGTAGCCTATGTGTCCGACCAGAGCGGCGAGGAAGCGATCTGGTCGCGCAGCGTGGACGGCTCCGACGCACGTCAGCTGACCAGTGCGAACTTCGGCCGGCTGTACGCACCGCGCTGGTCGCCGGATGGCGCGCGCATCGCGTTCGTCGACAGCGAGAGCCGCCTGCACATCGTTGCCGCGAGCGGCGGGCCGGCACCGGTGATCGCCGACGATCCCGGAATCTCGCTGCGCGACTATGCGTGGTCGCCCGGCGGCCACTACCTGGCCTACACGCTGACCGACAAGGACACCCAGCAATACCGGCTCTATGTGCGCGACCTCGCGAGCGGGACCAGCCAGCGGCTCGGTGCGCCCGATACGGACGCGCTGCAGCCGGCGTTCTCGCCCGACGGCAAGTACCTCTTCTATCTCGGCAACCGCGAATGGACGCCGCAAATATCCAGCGTCGAGTGGAACTATGCGACCAACCGGACCAGCGGAATCTTCGCGATCGCGTTGCGCCCGGGCGTGGAAAATCCGTTCGCGCCGCGCAACGACAGCGCGTCCGCGGAGGACGGCAATGCCAAGGGCGACGACAAGGACGCCGACAAGGGCGGCAAATCCGGCAAGGAGGCGAAGCGCAAGACTCCCGCCGAGATCAACGACCGCATCGATTTCAACCGCATCGATGAGCGCGTCGCACGCGCGCCGATCGATCCCGACAACATGCGCTGGCTCGCGGTGACCGACAAGGCGATCTACTACGTGATCGGCGACGCGTTCTACTACGGCCGCAAGGGCGCGTTCAGGCCGAAGCTCAAGGCCTGGTCATTCAAGGACCGCAAGGACAAGGACGTATACGAGGGTGTCGACGATATTTCGCTCGCGGCCGACGGCGGCACCGCTCTGGTCAAGGACGAGAAGGCATGGAAGCGCATCGACCTCGGCGCGGACAAAGCCGAAGCGAAGGACGTCAAGACCGACGGCCTGTTCGCGCGGGTCGATCCGAAAGCCGAGTATGCGGAAATCTTCAGGGAAGTGTGGCGCCGCTATCGCGACCACTTCTACGTGAGCAACATGCATGGCTACGACTGGGCAGCGCTGCGCGCGAAATACGAACCGATGCTGGCCTGGGTCGGCGACCGCAGCGATCTCAATTATCTGCTCGGCCAGATGGTCGCCGAGCTGTCCGTGGGTCATGCCTATGTCGGCGGCGGCGAGCTCGGCCTGCCGGACAAGCCGCATGTCGGACTCATTGGTGCCCGCTTCGAACTCGATGCCGCGAGCGGCCGCTACCGCATCGCGAAAATCCTCGCCGGAGACAACGAGGAAGAGCGCTATCGCTCGCCGCTGACCGAACTCGGCATCGACGTGCACGAGGGCGACTACGTGCTCGCGATCAATGGCACACCGCTGGACGCGGGCGACAACCCGTACCGGCTGCTGCGCATCGCGCCGGGCCAGCTCGTGCAGTTGAGCGTCGCGGCCACCCCGAACGCCAGTCCGCGCAGCGTGCTGGTCAAGCCGATCGACGACGAACAGAACCTCCACTACCACGCCTGGGTGCAGCACAACCGCGACTATGTCGCCAAGGCCAGCGACGGGGCGATCGGCTACCTGCACATTCCCGACATGGGAGCGGACGGCGTGCGCGAATTCATCAAGGCGTTCTATCCGCAGTTGCGCAAGCAGGGTCTCGTGGTCGACGTGCGCGACAACGGCGGCGGCAACGTCTCGTCGATGATCATCGAGCGTCTCTCGCGCAAGCTGCTCGGCCTCAACTACGCGCGCGGAATCGATTTCGCCGGTACCTATCCGCAGCAGGTTTTTCTCGGTCACCTGGCCGCGCTGTGCAACGGCACGACTGCGTCGGATGGCGACATCTTTTCCTACATGTTCAAGCAGGCCAAGCTCGGCCCGTTGATCGGGACACGCACCTGGGGCGGCGTGGTCGGCATCAACAGCTGGGGTCCGGTGATCGACGGCGGCGATGTGTTCGTTCCGCAGTTCGCAACCGCGGGCAGCGACGGCAAATACGTGATCGAAGGCCACGGCGTCGATCCGGACATCGTCGTCGATGAAGACGTGTCCGCGCAGCTCGCGGGCACCGATCCGCAGCTCGATCGCGCGGTGCTCGAACTGCAGAAGGAAATCAAGGCGCACCCGATCGAGGTGCCGCCGGCACCGGCCGAACCGGTCAAGGCGCCAGCGGACATGCGTGCGGCGGGAGCCGGCGGCTGAGTCACGCGGTTCCCGCATCGCGGACGATCCAGGGCCCGGTCGGGCCGAATCCCGGCGGCGCTCCTGCGCGGGCGCCGTCAGCCGCGATGCGCGCGTTCAGGCTGCGCTGACATCGCGCAGGGTCCAGTGCTTGCCGATCAACAGGGTCATGCGATGCTTGATGATCGCATGTGGCAGCGTGGTCACGACCTCGACGTTGACGTGAACATCCGATTGGTGCGCTTCGACGGTGGCCGCCGGATCGCTGCGGCCCAGTGCGGGATCGATCGCGTCGGGGTCCGGCTGCATCGCGCGCCAGCGCTGCCAGAGTACGGGTTCGCGCAGCGCCTGCTGCAGCAGCGCGGCGAACGATTCCGGCGAGCCGCCCTGGAATGACAGCTCGTGGGATTCACCGCGTGCCTTGGGCAGATTGTCGATCGAAAACGTATAGCGCTGCGGGGTGCTCATGGAAGTCCTTTCGAAAAGGGTGCGCGAAGTTTATCAGCGCGCATCCGCGCGCGGCGTGAACATGACGCAGGCCAGCGCGAGCAGGCTCGCCACGCAGGGCCAGCCGAGATAGCGCAATTCCGCCGACGGAGCGAGCACGGTCAAGGGCAACGCGTAGACCCAGGCGCTGGCCAGGCAGACCACGGCCACGGTGCCCGCGGTGTCGCGACGGCGATGCCATGCCCAGGGTGCGGCGAACAGGCCGAGTGCCAGATACGGCCATGCGGCGAGGACCGGCGTCGCGGCGCAGGCGGCCGCCGCGTGCATCAGTGCCGCATGCAGCGTGCCGGTATTCGCGGCCACGAGTGGATTGTCGCGATACGGCGTTTCTGCATCGACGTAGACGAGTTCGCGCGGCCAGTCCGGCGCATGCGTGCCGAACAGCGCGCGGGTCAGGCGCCAGCGATGAACGAGCCACGCGCGCGGTTCGTCGACAAGCGCTGCCAGCCAGGCGCCGCGCAGGGTTGCCAGTTCGGCCGCGCTTAGCGGTGGATCGAACGGGTCGCGCAGGCCTGCCCGCGTGTTGCGCAGCATCGGCGTGTTGCTCCAGGGACGGAACGCCTGCGCGAGATCGGCGATGTCCAGACCCGCACCGGTCATGAAGTCGGGCAGACGCAGGCGCCCGGTCTCGATCGACACCGCGGCAAGGTCGAACTCGGCGAGCGACGGCCACAGCGGTACGCGACGGTGCACGCCCGCGTCCAGCGACTGTGCGGCGACAGCGACCACGGCGAGCATGGCGATCGTCGCAACCGCTGCCGGCAGTCTTCGCGGCTGCTCGTCGCGACCGGCACGCACCACGAGCGTGCCGAGCCAGACCAGCATCGGCACGATTGCCGGCAGCGCGTTGTGGCGCAGCAACGCGGCATAGGTCAGTGCGAGCCACGCACAGACCAGGAAACGGCGGCCGCGTTCGCGGTGCGCGGTGGCGAGCAGGCCGACCGCGAGCACCAGCGCCGCGAACAGCGCAACATCGGTCCAGACCTGACCGCGCAGCAGCAGCACGACCGGAGCGAAACCGACGCCGCCGATGACCGCGGCGCTTGCCAGCGTGCCCGTGCGCAGCGCGCGGGTGAGCAGACCCAGGCCGGTCCAGAACAGTGCAAGGTGCAGTGCCAACATCGCAGCGGGGCCATCGACGATCATCCGGCAGGCGCGCCAGACCAGCACGAAGGCCGGCGGCACGATGTTGCTGGTCTCGCCACCACGCGCCTGCCACCACGCGTAGGCGGAATCGAACGACATCTGGCCGGGCCAGTACGCCGCGCAGTCGAACGCGAGGCCCGCGCCGGCCAGCAGCCACGGCAGCCAGCGCGGCGCGGCGCGCGATCGGCTGGTCGCATGCGGATCGCTCATCCGAGCGCGCTCACCTCGAGCACACGCGCGGCCCGCGCGGGCGCCGCCGCCGCGCCGTGATCGACCACGCCGAGCAACGGCGCAGCGATACGCTCGCGCAAGGTCTCCAGGTTCGCCTGCACGCAGCGCATGTCCGGATCGATCCGGTTCGCGATCCAGCCCACGAGCGGGCAGCCGTCGTCGGCGATCGCGCGCACGCTGAGCAGCGCATGATTGAGGCAACCCAGGCGCAGGCCGACCACGAGGATCACCGGCAGATCCAGGGCGCGCACCAGGTGCGCCTGCATCAGGGATGCGGAGAACGGCACTTGCCAGCCACCGACCCCTTCGACGACGACCCGGTCGCCGAGGTCGGCGAGCCGCGCATAGGCGCCGCGCAGCGGGTCGAGAGTGATCTCCTGTCCACACAAGCTCGCAGCCAGATGCGGTGCAACCGGCTCGGCGAACGCAAGCGGGTTGCAGTCGGCATACGCGGGAACCGGATCGCTGACCGCGATCAGCGCCTCGGCGTCGTCGCTGCGAAGTCCGTCGGCCGTGCTGCGGCAACCGCTCGCGACCGGTTTCATGCCGACGGCTCGCAGACCCCGCATCCGCAACGCCGCGAGCAACGCGCAGCTTGCGGTCGTCTTGCCGATGCCGGTGTCGGTGCCGGTGACGAACAGGCCGCGCATCGTCAGGCTGCGGCCATCGGTCCGGTCAGGATCGCCGCGAATTCCGCTGCCGCATCGGTGCATGCCTCGACGCGCGTATTTTCGCGGTCACGCACACGAGAATCGCAGCTGTGCGTACGCTGGAGGCGGGACATGCCGTGATTTCCTGATGATCGGCGTCGCAGTATGCCAGCGCCGGCGCGATCGGGTGGGCGTTACAATGGGGAAACGTCCACACCGCACTGCAGGTCATGATGTTCGTCAGCGCCCCGATCGAAGCCTCGAGCAAGGCGGAGCTTTACGCCGAAGTCGCGCGTCAGGCGCAGGGCCTGCTGCAGGGCGAGCGCAATCTCGTCGCGAACGCCGCGAATCTGGCCGCGCTCGTGTGGTACTCGCTGCCCGACATCAACTGGTGTGGCGTCTATCTTTTCGACGGTACCGAACTCGTGGTCGGGCCGTTCCAGGGCCGGCCGGCCTGCGTGCGCATCCCGCTCGGCAAGGGCGTCTGCGGTACCGCCGCGATCGCGCGTCGCACGCAGATCGTGCGCGATGTCAACGCGTTCGAAGGACATATCGCCTGCGACAGCGCGTCACGGTCCGAGATCGTGGTGCCGTTGTTCGACACCGCTGCGCGCCTGATCGGCGTTTGGGACGTGGACAGTCCGTTGATCGCGCGCTTCGATGAGGACGACCGCGACGGCATGGAACGCCTTTGCGGACTGCTGGTCGCGGCGCTGCGATGACCCGCTCCGGCCCGTATCCGCACGAACCGGAGGCAACCGCATGAGTTCGCGTGATGTCAAGATCCGCAATGTCGGTCCGAAATCCGCGGCCTGGCTGCGCCAGGTCGGAGTGCGCACGACCGAGGACCTGGCCCGCGTCGGTCCGGTCGATGCGTTTCTCAAGGTCAAGCGCGCCGGATTCCGCCCCAGCCTCAATCTGCTGTACTCGATGGCCGGTGCGCTCGCCGATTGCCATTGGGCCGATCTGCCGGACGACCAGAAGCAGGAATTGATCCATGCGCTCGAGTGCGCCGAGTCGGCCAATCCGATCCGCACGCGCTGGGAGAAGCAGAAGGCCGCGAGCGAGACCTCGGTGACCGACACGCTCGCCGATGACGCCGCGGCATCTCCGGGCCTGTTCGACGACGCTGACACGGACGGGGACGAAGTGCCGGCCGACCGTGATCACGACCTCGGTCGCGCCGACTGATCGATCCGCAGGTGCCGGACGGCGCGCAGCATGGGCGGCGCCGGCGCAGCGGATCCCTGCAACCGGTGAGCTTGCGGGTCTGGCCGAAGGCCCGCGCGATGCTACTCGGCGACCGCCGCGTAGCTGCGCGCGTCCGTGGTCCAGCGCGGCGCATTGCGGATCGCGGGCAACACGTCCTCGGGCCGGTCGACCATCGACCACAAGCGGCGGTGCTGCGGATTCATGAAGCGCTGTTCGATGGTCTGCTCGAGAAAGCGCTCGAGTGGCGCATAGAAGGCCTGCGTGTTGAGCAGCACGATCGGATTGAAGTACAGCGCGAGGCGCTTCAGGGTCATTGCCTCGAACAGTTCCTCGAGTGTGCCGCAACCGCCCGGCAGCGCGACGACTGCATCGGAGCCGGTCAGCAGGCGGTGCTTGCGCTCGCGCATGTCCTCGACGACTTCGAGATTGGCCAGCCCCGGGTGCTGCCACTCGACCTCGGTCATGAAGCGCGGAATGATGCCGATCACCTCACCGCCGGCAGCAAGTGCGCCGTTCGCGAGCGAACCCATCAGGCCTGCCCCGCCGCCGCCGTAGACGATCGTGCAGGCGGACTCGGCGAGCACGCGTCCGAGCGTCGAAGCCGCGTCGTGGTAGACGCGCGGGCAGTGCTCGCTCGATGCGCAGTAGACGCAGATGCGCATGCCGCGGCTATTCCACGGTCACCGATTTGGCGAGGTTGCGCGGCTGGTCGACATCGGTGCCGCGCAGCAGCGCGACGTGATAGGCGAGCATCTGCAGCGGCACCGTGAAAACGGCCGGCGCAATCAGGTTGCCGCCGGAGGCGACCTTGATCAGCGCGCCACGATCGCCGGCATGCGCAAACCGCGCCGAGGCGTCGGCGAACACGAACAGCTCGCCGCCGCGCGCGCGCACCTCCTCGAGATTGGACGTGAGCTTTTCCAGCAGCTGATTGTTCGGTGCGACCGCGATCACCGGCATGTCCTCGTCGACGAGCGCAAGCGGGCCATGCTTGAGTTCGCCGGCCGGATAGGCCTCGGCGTGGATGTAGGAGATCTCCTTGAGCTTGAGCGCACCTTCGAGCGCGACCGGGTAATGCACACCGCGGCCGAGGAACAGCGCGTGGTGCTTGGGCACGAAGCGCTCGGCGAGTTTGGCGATCTGCGGCTCGAGCGCAAGTACCTCGCTGACCCTGCGCGGCAGGGTCGCCAGCTCGGCCACGAGCGCGGCGTATCGATCCGCGTCGATGCCGTTCAGGCGTGCGAGTTCGAGTACGAGCAGCGCGAGTGCGGCGAGCTGGGTCGTGAACGCCTTGGTCGAGGCGACACCGATCTCCGGACCCGCGCGCGTCATCAGTACGAGACTGGATTCACGCACCAGGCTCGACTCGGGAACGTTGCAGATCGCGAGCGATCCGAGGTAGCCGCGGGTCGCGCCTTCGCGCAGCGCCGCCAGAGTGTCCGCGGTCTCGCCGGACTGGGAGACCGCGAGGAACAGCGTGCCTTCCTGGACCACGACGTTGCGGTAGCGGTATTCGCTCGCGACCTCGACGCTGCACGGGATTCCGGTCAGACCCTCGAGCCAGTAGCGGGCCACGAGGCCGGCATGGAAGCTGGTTCCGCAGGCGACGATCTGCACGTGCCGGACCTGCGCGAGCATGCGGTCGGCATCCACGCCGAAGATGTTCGGCAGGATGCGTCCGTCGTGCAGGCGGCCCTCGAGCGTGTCGGCGATCGCGCGCGGCTGTTCGAAGATCTCCTTGAGCATGTAGTGGCGATACTCGCCGCGTTCGACCGCGTCCGCCGAAAGCTCGCTGGTGCGGACCGTGCGCTGCACCGGTTCGCCTGCCGAGTCGAAGACCTCGACCCCATCGAGGGTGATCTCGGCGATGTCGCCTTCCTCCAGATAGATGAACTGGCTGGTCTGGCGGATCAGCGCCTGCACGTCCGATCCGAGGAAGTTCTCGCCGTTGCCCAGGCCGGCCACGAGCGGACTGCCGCGACGTGCACCGACGACATGGCCCGGCTGATCGCGGCTCATCACCGCGATCGCATAGGCGCCGTGAAGACGCCGCGTCGCTGCGAGCACCGCGCCGCGCAGATCTGCGCCACCCACCAGCGCATGTTCGACCAGATGCGCGATGACCTCGGTGTCGGTCTCCGAGTCGAAGCGGTAGCCATGTGCCTTGAGCTCGTCACGCAGCTCGACATGGTTCTCGATGATGCCGTTGTGGACGACCGCCACGCGCTCGCTGGAAACGTGCGGATGCGCGTTCGCGGTGTTCGGCACTCCGTGCGTGGCCCAGCGTGTGTGCGCGATCCCGGTGACGCCGGCAACCGGCTGCGCCTCGTACAAGGCCTCCAGTTCCCGCACCTTGCCCGCGGCGCGCACGCGTGCGAGTCTGCCGCCATCGAGCACGGAAATGCCGGCGGAATCGTAACCACGGTATTCGAGGGCCTTGAGGCCGGTGATCAGGACCGGCACGATATCGCGCTGGGCGACGGCGGCGACAATTCCGCACATGTGAAATATCCCTGCAAGAACGGTGGGCGCAGGTCGGCGACCTTGCCACGCCGATGGACGGCTGCCACGATGATAGTCGCTTGCGGACCGCCGCGGCAGTGCAAACCGAACCGTGGCACCCGGTACGCTGCCCGGATGCCTGGTTCGGCGTACTTCGGGTGGAGGATGGGCGGATGCGCGAAGGGGTGCGGACAGTCGAAGCGCGGCGGCGATCGCGTGTCGATCGCGGAGCGTCGGCGATCGTGAGCGGGACCCGGGGCGCCGCGTCGGATACGGCCCTCAGTCGGTGTGCGCGGGTCGGCGCACTGCGTGCGGACGCGGGGACCTGAATGCTGCGTTTGCTGCGCGAACAGTCGTTGCGCTGGCGGGTCGTGCTCGGCACCTGCGAGATGGTCCTGTTCGCGGCGTCGCTGGTGCTGGCCACGTTCCTGCGCTACTGGAATCTGCCCGAGGACCTCGAGCTGCACACGCACTTCCTCTTCGTGCGCGCAGTGGCCTTCGGGGTGGTCATGGTCGCGTCGCTGGTGGCACTCGGGCTCTACCAGCCGCGCATGCGCGAAAGCTGGCCCGGGCTGCTTGCGCGCCAGGCGATCGCGTTCGCATTCGGCTGGATTGCGGTCGCGCTGCTCTATTACATGGTGCCGAGGTCCGATGTGGGTCGCGGCGTGCTCGGCATGGCGCTGCTGATCGCGTTTCCGCTGATCGCGGGATTTCGCGCGATCTTCATGCGCCTGATCGATGCCGAAACGCTCAAGCGTCGCGTGCTCGTGCTCGGCAGTGGACGCCGTGCGGCATTGATCGCCCAGCGCATGCGCCGCCGCGTCGACCGGCGCAACTTCAAGCTGGTCGGCTTCCTGCCAATGGAAGGCGAGTCGGTCGCGGTGCCCACGGAAGACCTGGTCGGCGTGACCGCGAATCTGGCCACGCTCGCAATGCAGATGCAGATCAATGAGATCGTGATCGGGCCGGACGACCGGCGCGGCAAGCTGCCGATGGACGAATTGCTCGAGTGCAAGCAGGCCGGCGTCGTGATCACGCCACTGAGTTCGTTCGTCGAGCGCGAATCGGGTCGTGTGCAACTGTCGTTGACCGATCCGTCGTGGCTGCTGTTTTCCGGCGGGTTCGATACCACGCCGTTGCGGCGTCTGACCAAGCGCGCATTCGACGTGACGTCGGCGGCCATCGTGCTCGCGCTGGCCTGGCCATTGATGCTGCTGACCGCGCTCGCGATCCGCCTCGAATCGAGCGCGGGCATGCCGGTGCTCTATCGTCAGGAGCGGATCGGCGAACGCGGTCGCGCGTTCCGTCTGATCAAGTTTCGCAGCATGCGCATCGATGCCGAGCAGGATGGCGTCGCGCGCTGGGCCGCCAAGGACGACGACCGGGTCACGCGCGTCGGCCGCTTCATCCGCAAGGCCCGGCTCGACGAGCTGCCGCAGTTGTGGAATGTGCTGCGCGGCGACATGAGTTTCATCGGTCCGCGCCCGGAACGTCCGGCTTTCGTCGAGCAACTGGCGCAGAAGATCCGTTACTACCGGATGCGTCACTGTGTGAAACCCGGCCTGACCGGCTGGGCTCAGCTCAACTACCCCTACGGAGCCTCGGAAGAGGACGCGATCGAGAAACTCAAGTACGACCTGTTCTACGTCAAGAACCAGACTGTCCTGCTCGACATGATGATTCTCGTGCAGACCGTCGAGGTCGTGCTGTTCGGGCGCGGTGCGCGCTGAGCATTGCCGGAATCCCGCCTCGCCCGATCAGTCCGGATCGTCGTCCGCCGCGGGCGTGGGCGGCGGGCGTTGGCTGGTCACCTTCAACGGCCGCAACGGGGAGCTGTACCAGTCGATGATGGTGCCGTTGCGGTCGAAGTCGATCCACGACGGACCGTAGTCCCAGTGCAGGGAACCGGCTGTCACGGGCCGCCCCTGGATTCGCGTCGTCGTTGCCTTGTCCATGCCAACGCCAAGCCGTGTCGATTGTTGCGGCGCGTACATGACGCGTTGCCCGGGTGCAGACCCGTTCGCCGTGGCGTCGCCCTCGAAGCCAGCGCCGTCGTCGACCTGGGTCTCGACGCCCGAAAGCAGCCATGCGAGCAGGGCCAGCAACGCGATTGCGAGCAGGCCGCGACGCAGACGTGAAGGCCGCAAGCCGAGCTCCGGGCTCACGGTCGTAGAAGCAGGGACGGCAAGCTCCTCGCGCGGTCGAGCCGCACGCGCCGGCGTGCCAGGCAAGCGACCGAAACGACGATGGAACGACAGCACCGCGTTGTAGGAAATAGTCAGGTCCTGCAGGCGCGACGCATCGAGCTTGTCGCGCGTGGTCTCCGGGAGGCGATCCGGATGCAACGCCGAAATGCGGCGTCGATAGGCGCGTTTCAGGTCATCCAGGCTGCAGTCCGGGGACACGCCAAGATGCTTGTAGAACGCCACGAAGTCGGTCGTTGTGGCCACGTGTCCCCCGGATCAGACCTGCCGATGATAGCGCGCAGCCGCCGCGCAGTGCGGCGCGGAATTGCGACGTCCGATGCAGTAACGCTGCTCGCGGGCGCGCCGATGCAGCGCAGCATCAGCGCGGTCGAGCGTGGTATTGACTAGCCTGTCGTGTTGATGGATGGTGCGAAGGCATCCGTCACGCACGCGTTGCGGAATCGACCGCGATGCCGCGCTCGACATCGAGACGCGAGGTTCGCCAGGGGTTCCCGTGTGTGCCTCATGCCCTCGGCAGCAAGGGGAGGTTCGGCTTGCTCACGTTTCACCCGGTTTTTCGCTGGATCGGCTGTCTGGCATCGCCAGGCGGTCGGCGCGCACGCCTGAGCATCCTGCTCTACCACCGCGTCGTTCCCGAATTCGACCCGCTGTTGCCCGGGGAACCGGATGCGGACCTGTTCGACATTCAGATGCGTACCGTCGCGAGCGTGTTCCGCGTCCTGCCTCTCGACGAGGCCGTCGAGCGCCTGTTTGCGGGAACGCTTCCCGCGCGTTCGGCGTGCATCACGTTCGACGACGGCTACCGCAACAACTTCGAAATCGCGTATCCGATCCTGCGCCGGCACGGCCTGACTGCGACGTTCTTCATCGCGACGGGGTACCTCGGTGGCGGCAGGATGTTCAACGACACGGTAGTCGAAACCGTACGCAGCCTCCCGCCAGGCCCGCTCGACCTGGACTGGATCGGCCTCGGTACGCGCACCATCGGTCCGCGCGGATCGCGATCCAGCTTGCTGAGCGATTTCATCGCCGCGGTGAAGACGATGCCTGCGCACGAACGCGATGCCGCCAGCGAGCGCCTCGCCGGCCACGAGTTGCGGGCGCATCTGCCGACCGACCTGATGATGACGCCGGAGCAGGTTCGCCTGCTCGCGCAGGGTGGCATGTCGATCGGTGGACACACGGTGGATCATCCGATTCTTTCGGCGCTGGGGCGCGAGGAAGCCTGGTTGCAGATCCGCCGCAACCGGGACGAACTCACCTCGCTGGTCGGCAGCGCGCCGAGCACGTTCGCGTATCCAAACGGCAAGCCCGGGGACTACGCGGAAGAACATGTACAAATGGTCGAGCGGGCCGGCTACTCGGCGGCCGTTTCCACGACGTGTGCGGTCGCGACGCGCCATTCGAACCGCTACGACCTGCCGCGTACCGGAATCTGGCACCGCCGGCCGCTGCGCATGGCTGCGTCCCTGCTGCTGGGCGCGCGCCGCGCGGACCCGCTCGGCGTCGCGCAGCCCGGTTGATCGCATGCAACATGCGGCCGAATCTGCGCGCGTTGTCGGTGAGGCCGTTTCCGTGAATCCGCTTCGAGGTCGTTCGATGTTCACGCATTCCCCGGTACTCCGCCCGCGCAGCCTGCTCGCGCTCCTCTGCGCCCTCGTTCTCGATAGCGCGAATCCCGCCGGCGCGCTCGCGGCGCAGGTACCGGACCCGGGCCCCATGGCGGCGCCCTCGGCCGCGGTCATGCCGGAGCTGTCGCGCGCCTGTTTGCCTCTGCTCGACGCACGCAATGCGGCGATGGGCAAGGACTACCAGGTCGGACCGGGCGCGGGCCAGCTGCAGACGCTGGACCAGGTGCCGTGGGAATCGCTCGAGGCCGGCGACACGGTACGCATCTTCTACCGTCCCGAGCCGTATGCAGGCAAGTTCGCAATCAACGCGATGGGCACCGCAACCGCGCCGGTCCGCGTGTGCGGCGTCAAGGGACCCCATGGCGAGCGTCCGGTGATCGACGGTTCGGGGGCGACGAGCCGGTCGACCATGTCCTACGGACGCGCCAGCGCGAGCGTCACCAATCAGGAACGCGGAATCATCATGATCGTTGCGCGCGGCAGCGCGGACTGGGGCACGATGACGCCGAGCTACATCGTGATCGACGGCCTCAAGCTGCAGCGTGCGCAGCCCGATTACGGGTTCATGCGCACCGACGGAAAAGCAGGCAGATACTCGGATTTCGCGGGCTGCATCTGGGTCGAGCAGGGCCACCACATCACGATCGCGGACAACGAGATCAGCGATTGCTCGCAGGCGATCTTCAGCCGCTCGGCCGACGGTGGCGACGCATTCCTGACCAAGGACCTGCGCATTGCCGGCAACGACATGCATGGCAACGGGATCGCCGGCAACGATCACATGCACACCACGTACATCCAGAGCGTAGGCGTGATCTACGAGTTCAACCGCTACGGGCCGTTGCGGCCCGGCGCGCTCGGCAATTCGATCAAGGACCGGTCGGTCGGCGCGGTGGTCCGCTACAACCGCATCGAGGCCGGAACCTATGCGATCGATCTCGTCGATGCCGAGGACTATACCGGGTACGCGCTGCACGACCGGGCCTACCGCACGGCCTTCGTCTACGCCAATCAGATCGTCAAGCGTGGCCCGCTGATGCTTCACTACGGCGGCGATCACGAGGGCAGCGAAGCGAGCTTTCGCAAGGGAACGCTGTACTTCTACAGCAACACCGTCTACATGCTCAGGTCCGACGCTTCCGCAGCCTACCTGTTCAAGCTGTCCACGACCGACGAGCATGCGCAGGTCTGGAACAACGTGTTCGTGTTCGATCCGTCGATCCGTTCCGCCGCGATGCGCATCAGCCAGGACGTCGACTCGGAAAGCGTCGCGGGCGGTATCCTAGAACTCGGCGTCAACTGGATCACTTCCGGATGGGGGGACGGCGATCGCGACCACACGGTCGGCGGCCGGCTCGAGGGGCGTGACAACATGTTGACTGGCGCGAAGCCTCCGATCGATACGACGACCCTGATGCCGCTGCCGGGCAGCCGCATCATCGGTGCCGCGCAAGCGGGTCCGGCCGCCGCGTCGACGTATCCGGTGCGCTACCAGCTCGGCCGCGCGCTGCAACCGGTCGCGCGCGGCGACGCAGGCCAGGGTGGTGATCTCGGCGCGCTGGGCCATTGACCTTTTGCCGGACGCATGCGGCGCAAGGTCGGTTCAGCGCACGTCCGACCGTGTCGTCAGCCACGTCCAGAGGCGCCCCGCGAAGGGAATGCGCGTCGCGACCGACGCCATCGCCTGCAGATCGTGACCGTGCCAGACGCGCAGCGCGAATGTTGCGGCGATGTAGGCTACCCCATACACGACCCCGGCAATTCCCTGGCCGACGAGTCCGTCGTCGACGATCAGCACGCCGCCGGCCAGCAGTGTGGCGCACGCGGCGGCCGCGAAAAGGCGCAGTATTTCCGAGTAGGGAAGACGGATCTTCAACAGCCGGACGATGCCGATCGCGACCACCAGCGATACGCTGACCTGCGAGATCGCGTGTGCGGCGACCGCGCCGACCAGGCCGTGCGACGGAATCAGTGAAAACGCGGCAACCGCGGTGACCACGACGTAGAGCACCGCGGTGCCGGCGCGCACGTTCTGGTTGTCCGTGGTCGACAGCAGCGCGCCGAACGCACCGTTGACCAGGGTGAGCCCCCCGACCGCGACCATGACCTGCAGCACGAAGATCGCGCTCATGAATCGCGGACCGTACATCAGCATGATCGCGGGCGCCGCCCAGAGGATGCCGACGCCCCCGAGCAGCAGTCCCATGAACAGGAAATAGCGCACCGCGTTCGACATGATGCGGCTCACGCTGTCGATGCCGCCTTCGCCGAACGCGTGACCCATCATCGGCATCAGCACGAAGTTGAGGCCGGATGACAGCATGTCGATGCCGCCGCGCGTCAATGTCGCCGCGATCAGGAAGAACCCCACATCGGCGGCGCCGGCCCACCGGTTGAGTAGAAACGTCTCGATCGACTTGTTGCTGAAAACGCCGACCAGCGTGAGCACGATGGTCCAGACGAGATGCCGGTGGATGCGTCGCCCGAGTGTCGGATTGACCGGATTGCGCGCGGGGCGGATGTCCGCGCGGCGCATGAGGATGCGGGCCAGCACCGCGTGCCCGATGCTGACCGCGACGAACAGCACGAGGTACGGCAGCAGGTCTCTCGACACGATCGCGAGCACGATGACGCCAGCCAGGCTGATCACGCTCATCGTGCTCGTCGTTGCCGGCTCGATGTTGAACGCGCCGTATCCCTTGGCGATGGACGAACGGAACAGGAAGTCGGATTTCGCGAGCGATGCGACCACTGCGACGGCCGCGAAAGCCCATATCCGGTTCTCCCACCCGGCAGGCTGCAGGTAGGGCATTGCGACGAGAAAGCCCGCAGCGACGACTGCCATGCTGAAATAAAGGCGTCGCAGCAACCAGGCATGCACCTCCCCGGCTGCCTCGGCGGTGCCGCGACCCATGCATTCGGAGACGAAACGGATTCCGGACGTGGTCAGTCCGTTCGTGCAGAAGATGATGAGCACGCCGCACAGCCATACCAGGTAGGAATAGCGGCCGAAGTCGCCAGGACCCAGCGTGCGCGCAATCACCGCGCTGATGATCAGCCCGGCCGCGTAGTTGAAGTAGGTCGCCCCGGTCACGACGACGGCCGACTTCAGCACCGCGCGCGCGCCGAACGGGTCCGTACCCACGGATGGGCCTTCGGGTTGAATCGGGATCGACGGTTCTAGCGGGGGCATGCGGGGCTCGCGGATGCTGGCGATGCGATCCGGCAGGGTCGCGTCGGATTCACGATCGACAGGCGTGACGGGACGACGATAGCGGCGCCTTCCCTGCGCGACAATCTTAGAGCATCCGCGCGCGTCCTCCGGATTGTCCGGATGGGACGGTGCCGCGGCCGCTCCCTGCGGGCCGTGGCAAGCGCAATGCTAAGCTCACCGGCCCGTTTCCTTTGGCGCGCGCATGAATCCAGGCGATGGCCCCACGCAAGACCGGCTGCGCATCCTTCACGTCGTCGATTCGCTGGAGCGGGGCGGACTCGAGCGCGTCGTGACCGACCTCGCGATCGCCCAGCATGCCGCGGGCCACGAGGTCCGTGTGTTCAGCATCAACGACACGCAGGGATTCCTGCCCGACCTGCGCGCTGCCGCAGTCCCGGTTTCAATCGGCGGCAAGCGCAAGGCATTCGACCTGCGCGTACTGCGTGACTTGCGCAAGACGGCACGCGCGGTTGACATCGTCCACTCGCACAATTTCACCCCGAACTACTATTCCGCTGCAGCGCTGCTCTGCGCACGCAACGCGCCGGTGCTGGTGACCACGTGCCATGACATGGGCACGCGCCTGTCGAACGCCCGCTTGCGCCTGTTTTACCGGTTTTCGCTGCTGCGCACACGATTGGCCGCGATGGTGAGCGAACAGGTGCGCGATCGCTATCTCGAACTCGGCGTGCTCGGAGGAATGCGCACGCGGGTGATCATGAATGGCATCCCGATTCACCGCTTCGGCCGGCGCGCCGAGCGGCGCGCCGAGGCTCGAAGCGAACTCGGCATCGATCCGGCGACGACGGTGATCGGCTGCGTCGGGCGTCTGGTGCCGATCAAGAATCATCGCGCCCTGCTCGATGCGATGCCCGCGCTGCTCGCCGCGAACGCCGCGATCGAGCTGCTGCTGGTCGGTGGCGGCGAACTCGACGGCGCCTTGCGCGCCCGGGCGGCGGCGCTGGGAGTGGCCACCAAAGTGCGTTTTCTCGGTGAGCGCACGGACGTCGCGAGCCTGCTGCCCGCGTTCGACATCTTCGTGTTGCCTTCGCTGTCCGAGGGCCTCTCGATCGCGCTGCTCGAGGCCTGCGCCTCGGGACTCGCCGTGGTCGCGACCGATGTCGGCGGAAACCCGCAGATCGTGAGCCACGGCGTCAACGGCCTGCTCGTGCCGGCCAACGACGCCGACGCATTGCGGGCCGTGCTGCACGACCTCGTGGCCGATCCTGTACGGCGAGCGTCGCTCGGCGACGCGGCGGCCAGATGGATCGATGAAAATGCCTCGATGAGGACCATGCACACGCGCTACGAGCGCTTCTACCATGACGCACTCGACCGCACCCGCGAACAGCATGGCAGCGATGCTGGCACGACCTCGCAGGCTTGATGCGCCGCGCGCGGAAACGTCCTCAGTCGCCGTGCTCGCGCAGGTACTGGAAAGTGCGCCGCAGGCCCTCGGCCGTAGTCACGCGCTGGCGCCATCCGCTCGCCTTGAGCGCCGCGTTCGAGTAGGTCAGGGGGCGGTACATCGAGCGCACCACGTAGGGCGTGAACACCGCGGGAAGCTGGCCCTTGGACCGGCGGTGGTAGCGCACGAGCAGGCCTGATCCGAGCAGGAACGCCCAGTACGGCACGGCCACGGTGCGCAGGCGTCTGACCGAATGCCGGTACTGGCGCAGGTAGGCGCGACAGGTTGGCGGATCGTCGTCGACGATGTTGTAGACGCTGCCCGCGGGTGCGTTCAACGCGACGTGCGCGACCGCATCCGCGCAGTTGTCGACATAGGTCAGGGGCAGGTGAGCACGGCCTCCGAGCGCAAAGAACAGGCCCAGCGCGCGGATGCCGACGCGCGACGAGAGCGCGCCGCCACCCGGACCGTAGACGACGCCCGGGCGCACGATCACCGATTCGAAGCCGAATGTTCGCTGGAACCCGGCGAACAGGTGTTCCTGGCGCGTTTTCGCATATGCGTACGGCCCCTTGTCCGCGCCGCCCTGTTCGATCTCGACCGACTCGTCGTGCACTGCGCCGCGCGCGAGCGGTTCGGTGCGGTAGACGGAAAACGAGCTGATGAGGACGATCCGGCGCACGCTTGCCGCGCCGGCCGCCTCGAGGAGATTGCGCGTGCCGACCACGGTGTTGGCGAACATGTCGGCGGCGGCGCCGCGCATCCCCGCGGCTGCGTGCACGATACAGTCGACGCCGGCGACCATCGCGTCCAGGGTGCCGCGCCTGAGCAGGTTCGCGCTGGCGACCTCGATGCGCGCATCGGGATAGCGTGCGGCGAGCGAATCGAGCAGCGGTCGCGGCGCCTGGTCGCGGCAGTGGATACGCACGTCCTCGGCGCCGGCCGCGAGAAGGCTTTCGACGATCCGCGAGCCGAGGAAGCCCGCGGCGCCGGTCACCAGAATCTTCACGGCGATTCCTCCCTGATGCCGCGCACGACGCCATCGATGAGCGCGCACACGCGAAGTATCTGCTGCTCGGGGATCGGGTCGGGGCCACGTCCTTCGATCGCGTCGTAGAAACGCGTGAGCAGCACGCGCATCGGCTGGAAGTAGTGGAATTCGCTGCGCCGGAAACGGCCGAGGTTGCGCCATCCGTTGCCTGCGAACCGCCGTGCCTGCGTCCACGCCGGGAACAGCCGCCCGATCGCGCTGGGCTGAGTCTGCCGCGCGCTGCGCACGAGGGTGCGTGCCGCGTAGTCGAGTTCGACCGTGTCCCGTGTCCCGTACACCTTGAGTGCGTGCGCGACCGGCCGCGCGTGAGCGCTGACGGTTCCACTCGCGGTCGTCGCGCCGCTGCGCACGAGGAAGCGCAATTCGTCGGGCATTGCGTCGGTCACCGGATGGCCGGTCTCCGGCCGGCGCCGGAATGCCTCGACCTGGATCGAGAAGTCGTTGGACAGGTAGGGGACGAGCTTGGCGAACACATGGTCGAGCACGTTGTGGAAGAGTTTCCCTGGCAGGTCATGGACCCAGTGGCCCGGATCGGCCATGACCGCCTTGCCATAGTCGCCGGAAAGATCGTAGCCGTAGCTTGTGTCCAGGTGAACGATCTCGCCGAGTGCTCCCGCATCGATCAGGCGTTGCAGTTCGAGTGCCGGCGTCTCGAAGTTGTAGAGGTAATTCACGCTCGCGCGCAGGCCGCTGCGACGCGCGTGGTCGAAGATGGCCTGGGCCTCCCCGGCAGTCGGTGCAAATGGCTTTTCCACGAACACATGGCAGCCAGCGTCCAGTGCGGCGCACGCAATCGCGACATGCGAGCCGGGCGGCGTCGCAACATGGACCACGTCGAGTCGTTCCGTCCGCAGCATCTGCGCGAGATCCGAATAGCGGCCCGTGACGTTCATGCGCACCGCGAGCTGCTCCGCCATCAGCGGTTCGACGTCGCAAACAGCGACAACTTCGCCGCGCGCAATTGCGCGGATCTGCTCGATGTGTCCATCGGCGATCTTGCCGCAGCCGACAATTCCGATCCTCAGCAATGCCGTGACCCCCGTATTCGATGAATGGATCCGTGTCGCTGCACGCTCAAGGCCGCGCGATCACTCCAGGTCCGCCGGTCGCGCACGCAGATGCCAGATATGCGCATTTCCGTCGAACAGGTACTTGATGAACCCCAGGACCACGAAAGCATTGAGCAGCAGGAACGTGGTGAGCAGCTTGACCGGCAGCCAGCGGCACAATGCGGGGACCAGCGCACCGGCCACGGCGATCAGGTAGCACGCGAGCTGCGCCGCGAGAAGCAGTGTCCAAACCATGTTTTCGTGCGCGAGCAGCCCATTGCACGCCAATGCCAGCGCCATGAACACGGGTACGAGCAGGCGCAGGCACTTGTGAGCGACGAACTGGAAGAATATCGGATTGCGCCAGGGCAGCAGCAGTTCGGGTCGCAATGCGAGCAACTGGAAATTTCCGGCGAGCGTGCGGACCTTGCGCATGCGTTCGCGACGCGGCGTGGCCGAAGGCTGATCCCATGCCAAGGCCCGGCTCTCGAATATGACGCGCTTTCCCTGCATGACGACGTTCATTGGAATCAGGACGTCGTCCAGGATCGTATTGGGCGGGATCGGCCGCCACAGCGAACGGCGCAGCGCGTACAGCGCGCCGCTGACGCCGACCGTCGAACCGGCGCGGCTTTCCTGTCGGCGGATGAACTTCTCGTAGCGCCAATAGGCATCGATTCCCTCGCCGAAGCCATCGGCTTGCGCGGTGAGCAATACCAACTCGCCGCCGACCGCACCTATCGCTTCGTCGGCCAGATCGGCGACGAGATATCGAACGGCATCGCAATGCAGCGGTTGCCTCGCATCGGTCAGCACGATGACTTCCTCATCGCATGTTTCGATGGCGTCATTGAGGCATGCAGCCTTGCCCCGTCGCTTCCCGAAAGCCAGCATCCGCACGCGATCCTCGTCGAGTTCGCGCACCACATCGACCATCGCGTCGTTGGACCCGTCCGAAACCACCAGCACCCGGAGCTTTTCGGCGGGATAGCTCTGGGCAAGGCAGCTCGCGATCTTGGCCGCGATCCGATCGGCCTCGTTGTGGCCGACCACAAGCACGACCACGTGCGGTTCGTACGCGGCGTCCGGCTCGACCGCGTTCGCGAAATGCGCCCACAACATCATCAGGCATGGATAACCGGCGTAGGTGAATGCGATCGTGGCTAGCGAGAACACGAAGACCGCTGCAAGCATCGAGGCGCCCCTGTCGAGTTGGGAGAACGGTTCGCTCAGGCGGCGTGTCGAGGCGGCGCATAGCCCGGCCGCGGCAAATCGTAGTCCCTGTAGTCGCCGGGGTTGCCGTCACGTCCGGCCTCCGCGGCCTTGATGATGTTGTACATCTCGCGCGCACTGACATAGTGCAGTTTCCAGTCACTGCCATCGTTGTAGCGCGTTTCCATGTAGCGATGCGCATTGTCCATGGGCGTGCCGAGCAATGTGTCCATGTCGCATTCCTGCGCGCCATGCGTATGGACCTTGACGAAGATCCATTCCGGACGTCCCTCGACGTGGATTCCGGTGCGCACCCAGGCGTCGATGCGGTCTTCGGTCGGCGGTGAGCTGGCGCGCACGTCTGCATTCTCGATGCGCGGCAGGATGCCGAATTTCCGGCTGTTCCAGCGGAACCCAAGCGGGCCCTGGACGATCATCAGGTCGCCGAGCGCCTTCCCGCCGACGCGCACGGGTTCGCCCCTGTCATGTGATTTCGGCCGTACGGGGTCGTCGGTTGCGTAGTAGATGCGGTTGATCGTGCTGGTCTGGCAAGGGTCCGGCGCGGCGGGGAACGTGAAATCGGCATAGCACCCCTCTTCCCGCAATACGATCAGCTCGTTGTTGACACCGCAGCGGCTGCCATCCGGATAGCTGTTGTCGAGCGCCCAGTTGCCGTGGATGAAACCCCAGCGGGTGCGGCCCGTGCGCGGATCGACGGGCAGTGCGTCATGCCGGTTCGCGAGCAGGCCGGTGAAGCGGCGCAATTTCTCGCGCAATCCCGCGTCGGTATCGTCATCGTGATGCAGATGGACCTCGATCTCGCCGATTCCCATTCTGCAAAGCTCGACGAGCGCATCGATGTGCTCCGCGCGATATTCCTCCTCCGGATAGAAGAACGAATGCACGGGCTGGCGTCCATCGGAGTCGAGATGCCCTTCGCACAGCCTCGGGTAATCCCTGCGCCAGCGCGCAACGCGATCACACTGGCGTTGATAGTCGGAACCCGCCCATGCGGGTTCGTAGTGATCGACGAAGCAGAAAATCAGGTGCCTCGTGGTTCCCGCCGCGGTCGGCGCGCGCCAGTCCTGGCGCAGATAGCTGGTGATCCACCCGCCAAGGTTCCGCCTGCGCGCAATGTCCAGAACGAATGCGATGGCGACGAGGGCACCTAGCCATGGCAAGAGAGTGAGCACGTTCATCGGCGGCTGCATGGACCTGGTTGGTGATGGTCGGGATGCCGGTCCCCTGTCCGGCATGGCGCCGGCCTCGACCAGCGACCTTGCGCCGGCACTCGATCCGGCAGGGGGCATGTTGGCATTAGCGCTTCGTCGCGCGCAACGTGGCCGAAGCTACCCACGACGCGCGACCGCGGCCTTTCCGTGGCGGCAGGAATTCAACCGTTGGACATCCGGCTGAGCAGAATGAATCCGTATACCGCGAAGATCGCGCTGAACATGACGACGAGGGTGGGCCACGCCAGGGAAATCGGCGGCCAGGTCTTGCCCTCGTCCGGCGCGGAGAAACGGGCGCGCGCGCAGTAGGCGGTGCCGAGGCAGATCGCGAGCAAGAGGAACAGTTCCGGCTGATAGGTTCGCGACAGGAACCATGCGCAGGTCATGAAACCGATCAACGATGCGCGCAGCAGTCCCGCGAGCTTGCGTTCGATCGAGTCGGCTGGCGCGAGTTCGATCGTCTGCTCGAGCTCGCGGTACGCGCCCGTGATCAGGCCCACCCACAGCAGGCTCCCGAGCAGGCCGAGCTCGGCGAAGGAGAGCACGAACGAGTTGTGCGCGGTGCGCCCGTCGTTGCGATCGGTGAAATTGCCGAATCCCACGCCGAACACGGGCTGCGAGCGCAGCATCTGCAAACCCGAGTACCAGGCCTCGATACGCTCGCCGGCGGACTCCTCGCCGGTCGAATAGCTGCGTTCGCCGCCGAAGTTGCCGACGCTCGCGGCGACGACGACGATCAGCGCGAGCATCACCGTGCGTACCGTGCCGAGGCGACGCCGGACACCGAACACGAGCAGCGCGATGATACCGAGCAACGCGCCGCGCGAGTGGGTCAGGAAAATCGTGTACAGCAACATCGCGCCTGGAACGCCCACCACGACGAGGTTGCGGAACAGGCGTCGACGCCCGTACGCGCCCCACAACAAGGGCAGCACCATGACGACGGCCTGGGCGAGATCGTTGGGGTCGTTGAGGAAACCGAGACTGCGCACGCGCCACAGACGCGCGCCCGGCACGTCGTCGGCGGGAATCGTGCCGGGTTCGAGTACCGGCGAGTTGAGCGCATCGCCCATGTTCTGGTACAGCACGAGCAGGTCGCCCATGAAGCCGTAGTGGTAGGCGGCGACGCCGAAGCCCGCGACCGCGATGATGCACACGACGATCGTCGCGCAGGTGGCCTTGACCCGCTCGATCGACGTCAGGTTGAGGCAGGTCAGGACGAACAGCATGGCAGCGGGACTGAATTCGCTGACCGCGATGAGTGCGCCGCCGGTCCAGCCGTTCACGACCTGCGACGCCGCTATGACCACCACGAACAGCGCCAGCACGCCGAGGTACAACGGACGCACCGCAATCTGCCTCCGCGAAACGGCACGCACGGCCGCGAGAACGAACGCGAGCGCCCACAGCCAGAGCATCGGACGGTATTCGTCCATCCAGGGCCAGAACATCTCGACCGGCCGGATAAACGTGAGCACCAGGTAGATCAGGTATACGTAGAAACTCATGGCAGGGGCTGGTCGGACCCTCGGCGAGCGCGCAAGCATAACGGAGATTCGGCGTCGTCCGGCCGCTGCGCAGCCGTCGTGCGATCGGCGTCCGTGCAAGTTTCGCTAGAATGACGCGCCCGCGAACGCGTTCCGCTCATGGCGACCCGCCGACCCACCTCACGCAGATCCGTCTGCACAGCGACAGGATAGACATGGCGTCCATCGAGATTCGACATCCGGGTGTGCGCCGCGTGCTCTACCACCATCGGACGCAAGGCAAGGCAGTCGAGGGCGTACACATCCGCGGCATCACCGACGCGCTGCGCGCCGAGGGCGTCGCGGTCGACGTGATCTCGCTGCCGGGTGCCGACCCATACGCGAGCCCGAAGGCGATGTCGCCGACCCGTCAGGCGCGCTGGTGGATGCGGCTCGTGGCGAGGCTGCCTGAGCCCCTGTTCGAACTGGCCGAAGTCGCCTACAACCTGGTCGCCGCGATCCGCATCCGCAGCCATCTGCGCCGGCATCCCGACGTCGACTTCATCTACGAGCGCTATTCGCTCTTCATGTTCGCGGCCGTGCTCGTCGCGCGCATGCGAGGCGTGCGGATCATCCTGGAAGTCAACGATTCCGCGGCTGTCGAGCGCGTGCGGCCCGTCTTCTTCCGCCGCCTCGCGATCGCGATCGAGCGCTGGACGTTCCGCAACGCGAGCGGACTCGTGTTCGTTTCGGGGATTTTCCGCGATCGTGCGACCGGCATCCATGGGTCGGCCACGCCGAGCATCGTCACGCCCAACGCGGCCAACATCGCCAAATTCAGCTTCACCGCGGAACAGCGCGAGCAAGCGCGTGCGCAATGGCAGCTCGACGGCCGCGTCGTATGCGGGTATCTCGGCGCGTTCGTGCCCTGGCACGCGATCGACGCGTTCGTGCATCGGCTTGCCGACAAGCTCGAAGCAGCGCCGCATCTGAAGCTGCTGCTGGTCGGCGACGGGGCCACGTTTCCGGCGCTGCAGTCGTTCGTCGAGGAACGCGGATTGTCCGACCGGGTCGTGATGACCGGTCGCGTGCCCCACGATGCCGTGCCCGGCCTGCTCGCCGCGATGGACATGGCGATCCTGCCGAGCGCCGGGGACTATACCTCGCCGGTCAAGCTGTTCGAGTTCATGGCATGCGCGGTGCCGCCGATCGCACCCGACTTCGCGCCGATCAGGGAAGTCCTGGAGGAAGGGGTCACCGGATGGATGTTCGCGGCGGGCGATCTCGATGCGGCCGTACGCGCCGTGATCGAGCGCAGCCGCGATCCGTCCGCACTCAAGCGCGTCGGAGCCGCCGCGCGCGCGTACATTGCGGCCGAGCGGCAATGGCGCAACAACATCCTCGACCTGCTCGCATTCGATCGGCGACTGCAGGCTTCCGCGGCGCCGGCCGCGGCCAGGCGCGATTGAGCGCGCTGCAACGCAGGAGACGAAGTCATCGTTCGGCGCGCTCCCGACGTCGATGCGCCGCGATCACGCTCGCTGGGCGACCGTGGCAGTCGCTTCGACAGCGTTCGCTACCGGCTCCGCTGTCTGCTCCCAAGCCTCGCTGAGCACGCGGCCGGGCATCGAGGGCGGTACCGGCAGCGCCATCAGCCGCAGCAAAGTCGGCGCGACATCGAGGTTCGTGCAGTCGGGCAGGTGGACGCCGGGCCGGATGCCGCTGCCGATGAATACGAGCATGCCGTCCGGGTGATGCATGCCCTGCTTGACAGTCGGCGTATCGGCGGCGAACAGGTCCTCCATCGCGTATCCGCTCGCATCGGCGCGATCGCATCCGTTGAAATGGTAGCGGATGCCGTTCGGCTTCTCGGCAAGACCCAGCGGCGTGATCGTGAGCATGTCCGCGGTCTCTTCGACACTGATCGCCTTCTCGGTCCTGCCCGCGACCACACGCTCCACCGCTTCGAACCTCGCGCGCAACGCGACGCGCCGCGCCGGATCGGGGACGCACAGGTTCCACTGCGGAACCATGGTCGGGACCGCGTCGACGATACCGTCGCGCCCGACGATGTCGAGGATGCGCTGGATGTCGCGGAAGCGCACCACGATCTTGCCGGCCGCGTAGCGCTCGCTCACGAACGGCTGCTGGCCCATGCTGGACGCGACGACAAGCACCGTTTGCGCGTCGATCAGGCGCAGGAACCGGCCGATCAGCTCGTCGCACAGGCGATAGCCATGGGGCAGCGCCTCTCCGAACCGGCGTCGTTCCGATTCCGTCGACGCCACCGCGAACCCGGTGTCGTCCCACGCACGCCAGTAGTGGTGCATGAAATGCGCGGCATGATTGCTGTGCCAAGTCGCGAAATCGGGTTTGAACTTCCGATACAGGTGCGCGAAGAAATCGAAATTGAGGACCGGTTGCAGTGCGACGCGGCGCCAATGGCCCGATCTCGACAGACGCTCTCGCAGCAGTTGCGCCGACACCCGGATCACGGTCGACACGCGCAACCCGAACCGCACGAGCTGGATGCCGAGGCGAGCCATCTGTACGAGTGTCATCGGCCTGGCCGCATGGATGTGCTCGCTGGTGCCGAGCCGGTTGAGCGCCTGCACGGGTCGCAGGCTGGCCGGGTAGGTGTCGTCGCTCGGTGCGAATGGGCCGGGCACCATGAAGCCGGGTACCTCGCGCGGCGGATAGGCGCTGATGCTGCCGAATATGCCCACCGAGCGTCCACCCGCCACCGCGTAATCCCACATTCGCGGCGCCGCGATGCTGGCGGCATTCTGTTCGAGAACCGCGGCCCCATGCACCTCCCGCGGCACGCCGCTGTGCAGCGTCACCCAGGTGATCCAGGGATCAAGATAAGGCGGCTTTTCGACCGCGACCTGCCTGGCCCACGCGCCGGCGCGGCGTATGTGCGCGAAGTTTGGCAGGTAGTCCTCTCCGCGCTGCGCGACCAGGCGGTCGACGACCTGCCAGTTGATCTCGTTCAGCTCGAGCAACAGGACTTTTCTTGCCTCGCGCACGATGGTCCTCCGCTGGGCGCAATTCGAGGACGCCGATTGTACGCCGAGGGGCTATGGGTTGCGCCTGTGGACGCGATTTCCGCTGCGCGGATGCGACGCCAATACGTCCTCGCACACAGCGAGCGTCTCGCGCGCGACGTCGGTCCAGGTGCGCCGCATCGCGGCAGCGATCGCGTCCTCGTCCCAGTGTGTCGCGAGTGCCTTCCCGAGCGCATTCGCGAGCACGACCGGATCCCGGGGCGGGATCAGGATGCCGTTGCTCGCGTCGATGATTTCGCGGGTGCCGCCGACATCGGTCGCGACCACCGGGCGGCCACAGGCGATCGCCTCGACGACGACATTCGGATAGCCCTCCGACCAGCTCGGCAGCGTCAGCACGTCGGCCGCGCAGATCCATCGGGCCACCGCATCCGGTTCGAGACCGCCAGTCATCAGCACGCGATCGGCGCCGCCCGCGGCGCGTGCGAGAGCCACGAGCTCCTCGCGCATCACGCCGTCGCCGACGAGCACGAGGCGCACCCGCGGATCGCTCGCGCTGAGTTGGCGGAACGCGGCGATCAATTCGTGCATGCCCTTGGCGGCGACGAATCGGCCGACGTAGACGATCACCTTCGAGTCCTGCGCAATCGCGAGCTCCGAGCGCATGACGGCCCTCGAGCGCGGGTGGAACACGGAGGTATTGAATCCGTTGACGATCGTATGCACGTCCGCGGGGCGTGCACCGAATTCGTCGATCGCGGTACGCCGCATCGCTTCGCTGACGGTCACGAGCGCATCGACCGAGCGGATCGTGCGCCGCGTCAGCAGCGAGCTCAGTCCGGAGCGGACATGGATGTCGGATCCGAGTGCGCCCACCACGCAGGGGACATCGAGCGCGCGCGCGACGCGCAGCGCGGCATGTCCATCCGGGTAGACCCAGTAGGCGAGCACGAGTTCGGGCGCGAATGCGCGCAGACGCGGCAGCAGGATGCGGCTTTCGACCAGGCCGTTGATGGCACGGGTCACGCCCGGAATCGCCGGATAGGCGAACGCGTCGACGTCGATGCCGGACAAGCGGTAGTCGCTGCCGACCACCCCGTCGAGGAAGCTGCGTGGCGCCAGCCAGGGCAGGCGCGGGTAGCGCAGCTGGGAAAAGAACACGCGTACTCGCGCCATGTCCGAGAGCGCAAGCGCGGTCTCATGGATGTAGCGGCCACGCGTCTGGTCGTGTGGCACCGGCAGCATCGGAGTGACGAGGGCGATTCTGCGCATGGACCGGCGATTCTTCGATGACAGGGTCGGGTATCCGACGAGTTTGCCGGTTGCATCGAACGATAGCGAATCTTCCGCAAACGTCGTGGAAAACCGCGATGGCGGTCCAGTCACGATTTGGTCATAATGCACCTCGCACCTGAGACATGCCGATCCATTCGCGCGAGCCATCGAGGCTTACGGACCACGGAGTGAACCAGTTCCGATCCGGTGCGACGCCGGACGCGTGGCGGCGAACGCCGTGGCGGCGCGCAGGCAGGCCGCCGCGAGCATCCGCCGCGCGGTATTCGAGTCCGGAGCACAGCCGGGGTTATCCGGCGTTGGCGGTGGGAAACAGTACGACCCGCTGATTCACATGGTTCCTGTTGAGAGCAGTTCTTCCTGCGGACAAGAGGAATATCCCATGCAAGCGGAGGCGCCAGGCGATGTCGCGGGCCGCGTAGCGAGGGACCGCAGGCAGGTAATCGCCAGCCGATTCGCCGTCGCGGCGATGGCGGTGTATTGCCTCGGCTGGCTGTCGCCCAACGTGCTGACCGCATTCTATATTCCGGGGATCGCGAGCAAGCTCAAGCTGGTGATCTCGGCAGCGATCCTGATCGCCTGGCTCGGCGTGTTCCGCAGTTGCAGGAAGGCCTGCGTGTGGTCGCTGCCGATATTCATCCTGCTCGCGGCAGACCTGTTCTACACGACCACCTACCACGAGCCGCCAACGACGAACATCATTCCCTCGGTCGTCGAGGCGACGACGGAAATCCTGCGTGGGCACGCCACCGAATCGGACGACTACCTGACCGGACGCTGGTCCCAAATCGCCGTGGTGTTCGGTTTCGCGCTCGGCGCGTGGGCCCTCGGGGTTTGGGGCGCGGGCCGGCTCTGGAACGGCAGGCCGGCAACACGCCTGCGCCGGTCGGGCCAGTTGGCCATCGCCTGCATGGCATTGTCGATCGTTGCGGTGTGCTGGCCGCGCGACGCCATGCCCGGATCCACGCGCGGCTGGATCGATCGCATATTCGAGACGTTCGTCGATCGCGTTCCACTCAAGATGAAGGGCATATTCCCGATCGGACTCGCGTACTCGGGCGCCGAATACTACCGGGAGACCCGGCAGATCGCCGAGGATGCGCGTCTCTACGCGGACAAGAAGATCGGCGCCGTCGAACGCACGACCGACGCGCAGCGGGAAGTCTACGTGCTGGTGATCGGCGAGACCGGTCGGCGCGACCGCATGCAACTGCTCGGCTACGACCGGCCGACCACGCCGCGACTGTCTTCGCGGCGCGGCATTATTCCGATCGAGGACATGGTGTCGCCGTGGACCCTGACCACGCATTCCGTCCCGGCCATTCTCAAGATCCTCCCGGCGGGCACCAATCCGCGCATGCCGACCTATCTCAATATCGTCAGGGCATTCAAGGAGGCCGGCTACGCGACCTACTGGATCTCGAACCAGCCATCGTTCGGCGCGGCCGAAAACCCGATCACGCGAATCGCCCGCGAGAGCGAAGAGTGGGTATTCATGAATCCTTCCAACAATCCCGGATATGGCAGGGGCACGTATGACGGCGCCCTGCTCAAACCACTCAAGGATCGACTCGCACGCAACCAGCCCCGGCAGTTCTTCATCATCCACCTGCTTGGAAGCCACGACTCGTACCAGCGTCGCCATCCACCCGAATTCGATCTGTTCCGGCCGTCGTTGACGGATCTGCCCGAGGAAAACCCGAACCACCACGACGTCCGCCTGAAGGTCGAGGTCAACAATTCGTACGACAATTCGGTCGCCTACACGGACTTCGTGCTCGACCAGATCATCTCGGACGTGGACGGCACCGGCGCAGTTGGCGCGCTGTTCTACGTCGCGGACCATGGCGAAGACCTGTTCGACGGCGACTGCACGGAATCCGGGCATGGCGGCTACAACTACGAGCAATACCCGGTTGCGGCATTCGTCTGGCTGTCGGACCGCTACCGGGAGCATTTCGCCGAGCGCGCCAGCGAGGCGGCCGGGAACGCACACGCGCGTCTGACGACGAACGACGTATTCCCCTCGATGATGGGGATGGCGGGCATCGATTTTCCGCAAATGCGGCCGAGCGAGGATATCTTCGGCCCCGGTTTCCGGCCCGCGGCGCGCATCGTCGAGGCCAACCCGCCAATGGACTGGGACAGCGCGACCACGACCGGAGCCTGCCGCCGCCTGGTCGGCACCCACGCGAACTAGGCCTGCAGCGCCGTCCGCAGCGCGCAGGTCCGTGCGGGCGCCCTCCCGAGCGTGTTCACGTCATCCGCCCAACCATTCGCGTCACTATTCCGATCGCGGGCGGAAGCCATGCGTTCGCGCTTCGATTTTCGCGTCAATTACGTGACGCAGTGCGCATTTATCGAAACTTCCGCGCTCACGAAACGAAAACTCGACGCGATTCTTACATCCGCGCGTGACGGTCGGGTTAGTTTCGCCGCACGCGATTCTCCCCGGCACGGCTGCCTCCTGCGCATTTCCGACTCGCGGAATGCGTGGACCCGAAGCGTGAACCCTGTCGCCACTCCCGCGGTAGTGGCGCGCCAGAATGTCGCCGAAATTTGCCGGGCCCCTGAGTGCTGTCTTGCTACGAGTATTGATCCAATGTCCCGATTCGCTTTCCTGTTGTTGTTCCTTATTCCCGGTGTCGCCGGCGCAGCGACGTACCAGGTCGGTCCGGCGCGCAACTACACGACGTTGACTGCGCTCTTCAATGCGGTTGCATTGGGTCCGGGCGATGTCGTGAACGTCGACTACGGGGTTTACCCGGGTGGTGTGATCATGCGTTCCGAGGATGGCGGCAGCGCGGCGTCGCCGGTGGTCATACGCGGGATACCGAACGCCGCGGGAGCGAGACCACGCCTCGATGGAGGAGTGGCTGTCATCGAATTCCGCCTCGCCGACCATGTCGTGTTCGAAGGCTTCGAGATCACCGGAAATTCCCAGACCACGCGCTGCATCTACCATCATTCAGACGACCTGACGCTGCGCGACGTGGTCGTGCACGCATGTCCACACCAGGGCATCCAGAGCTCGGACCAGGATTCCGGCTCGCTCACGGTGGAGTATTCCGAAGTCTACGACGCGGGCGGTGGAGCCTACGACCATCCGCTATATGTGGCTTCCGACGAGGTGGCCCATCCCGGATCGGTGTTCCGGCTCCGTTACAGCTATATCCACGACGGAAACGGCGGCAACCTGATCAAGAGCCGCGCCGAGCGCAACGAGATTTACTACAACTGGCTCGAGGGCTCCTATTACCGCGAGCTCGAATTGATCGGTCCGGATCCCGGTGGCGTGCAGAACGGCTGGACCGAGGACATGGCTCGCGAGGATTCGGACGTGGTGGGCAATGTAATCGTGCACACGAGCGCGAGTTCCATTGTCCGTGCGGGCGGTGATGGCGGCGGCGGTCGTACCAATGGGCGCTATCGTTTCGTCAATAACACGATGATATTCCGCGGCGGCGGCTCGACGGTTTTTCAGCTGTACGACGGAATTGATTCGATCGAAATGCACAATAATGCGATCTGGCGCGACAGTGGATCGCAGCTGCGCATCGTCGATGACAGCGATGCCGCGTGGGTCGGCGGCATTTCGCGCATCCTCGGCACCAACAACTGGGTCCAGTCCGGCGCCACGATACCCAGTGGCTGGAGCAGCACGTTCAGCGATGCCAGCCCCGGCGTAGCCAATAGTGCGGGCAACGATTTGCACCCGACTGCCTCGAGTCCGCTGCGCGACCACGGCACGCCCGATACCGTGACGCCTCCCAACTACAACATCGCCAATCCGCTGTTTCCGCCTGCCTACGAACCCGTGGCACAGGTGGCTCCGCCTCCCGGCGCCGCGCCGGTCCGACCGCAGGACGCGGTAATCGATATTGGCGCCTATGAATACCGCGAGGTCGGCAACGACGTATTCGTCGACGGCTTCGACGACTGACCGAAAGGGCGTCGCAGCGCGATGGCGCGCGCCGCCAGCGGCGGCCCGCGCTGCCATTGACCTGCGCGCGGGCCGTGAGCCGGAACCGGAGCAGCCATTACCCGCCACCACTCGGCCGGAGATGGCAGTCGTTGCACGGAGACCCCCGGTTTCTTGCCGACCGGTTTGCGCGCATTTTCTATATCTGATTACCCGTTCGCATAATCCTTGCGCACGGTTATGTACCGTCCCCTTCCCCCTGAGTTTGCAGATTACGCCATGCAGTGCTTTTCGTTCGTGTGTCGCCGGGAAATCCCGGAATATCGTAGTAATTCGGGATTCGGCCTGTCCGGGTTGATGGGTGGCCTGTCCGCCCTCCTGCTCGTGCTCGCGTTCACGCATGGCGAGAATGCATATTCCCAGTCCGTCGACGACATTTTCAGCGCGGGTTTCGAAGCGGCCCCGAATGTGCCCTATCTCGGAGCCGGGCCCTGCGTTGCCCAGAGCGGTGGCGCGGACTACCAGGTCGGACCGGGCGCGGGCCAGCTGCAGACGCTGGCCCAGGTGCCCTGGGAGTCTCTCCAGGCCGGCGACACGGTACGCATCTTCTACCGAGCGCAGCCGTATACGGGCAAGCTCGCGATCAACGCAATGGGCACCGCGACCGCGCCGGTGCGCGTGTGCGGCGTCAAGGGGCCCAATGGCGAGCGTCCGGTGATCGACGGTTCGGGGGCGACGAGCCGGCCGACGATGTCCTTCGGCCGCGACAGCGCGAGCGTGACCAACCAGGAACGCGGAATCATCTTCATCGTCGCGCGCGGCAGCGCGGACTGGGGCACGATGACGCCCAGCTATATCGTGATCGACGGCCTCAAGCTGCAACGTGCGCACCCGAACTATGGATTCACGCGCATGGACGGCATTGCGGACACCTACTCGGACTTCGGAGCCTGCATCTGGCTCGAGCAGGGTCACCACATCACGATCGCGGACAACGAGATCACCGATTGCTCGGAGGCGATCTTCAGCCGCTCCAGCGACGACGGCGACGGCTTCCTGACCAAGGACGTGCGTATCAGCGGCAACAACATGTACGGCAACGGCATCGCGGGCGACGACCACATGCACACGACGTACATCCAGAGCGTCGGCGTGACCTACGAGTTCAACCGCTACGGGCCGCTGCGGCCGGGCGCGCTCGGCAATTCGATCAAGGACCGGTCGGTCGGCGCGGTGGTCCGCTACAACCGCATCGAGGCCGGCGCCTATGCAGTCGATCTCGTCGAAGCCCAGGATTACACCAACTACGCGGCGAGCGATCCCGCGTACCACCTCGCATTCGTCTACGGCAACCAGATCGTCAAGGACGGACCGCTCGTGATGCACTACGGCGGCGATCACGAGGGCAGCGAAGCGGGCTATCGCAAGGGCACGCTCTATTTCTACAACAACACCGTGTACACCCACTATGGCGATTCGATCGGCGTGTACCTGTTCCGCCTGTCCACGACGGACGAGCACGCCGCGGTATGGAACAACGTGTTCGTGTTCGATACGGACATCCAGTACCCGTCGATGCGCACCGACCAGGCCGTCGCACCCGGCTACGTCTCCGGCGGCATCCTCGACCTCGGTGTCAACTGGATCAACAACGATTGGGGTGATACCGACCCGTGGCATCCGGTCGGAGGCGAACTCAACGGCAGCGCGAACATGGTCGAGGGGCCGCCGTCACCGGTCGACCTGACGACGATGATCCCGTTGGCGAACGGCCCGGCCGTCGATACCGCGCAGGCGCAGTTGCCGGACGTCGACGCGTACCCGGTCGACTACGAACTCGATGCGCTGACGCTGATGCCGCGGCCACGCCCGGTCAACGGCACCGCGATGGACCTCGGCGCGGTCGAACGCTGACGTGACGCCCTTGGGCCGGAGCTGAGCCTCCGCCCCAAGGGACCGGCGCCAACGCCGCACACCGCGCTGCCCTGACGCCGTGATCGTGGGCTTGCGCGTGTCGCGCCCACCCACATCCGCAACGCAACGCCGAAGACGGCACCCGCCCTCGTGCGGAACCGGTGGCGGCCCCTGCTCCGGACCCTGCTGTGCGCGGATGCAACGGCGCGAACGGTGTCTCAGGTTTCGCGCCGCGACGTCCGCAGCCACGACTTCAGCGTGCGCCCGACCGTGCTGCGCGCGACGCCCTTGGCGCGCATCCAGCGCATCGGCAGCGTGTCTCCGACACGCACTTCGACGATGGTGACGCCGGTTGATTCGAGCGCACGGCCGAGCACCGCGTCCGGGTCGCCCTGCAGACGCACGTGCGTCGCACCGATCGCGTGCGCAAGCGATTCACAGTCCGGGCCCGAAAACTCGGTTCCATGCGCATGACCGGACGCAGCGAGCTGCTGCACGCGGATCAATCCGTAGGCGCCGTCCACGAACACGATGACGGTCAGGCGCAAATGCTCGCGCACTGCGGTCAGCAGCTCCAGGCCCGACATCGCGAGCCCGCCATCGCCGACCAGCGCGACGACCGGGCGCGCAGGGTCGGCGACGCAGGCGCCGATCGCAGCGCCGATGCCGAACCCCATCGATTGCAGATTGGTCGGCGTGATCAGGCCGCGCGGATGCAGTACACGGAAATGGCGCCGCGCGAGGACCTGATGCAAACCCGAGTCGGTCACGAGACAGGAGGCGCGCGGCATCGCCCGACGCAGCGCGAGGAAGAACTCCTGCGCGGTACCGGAACGAACGCCATGGATGCGTGGCTCGACGATTTCGTACTCGCTTTCTG
Source organism: uncultured Gammaproteobacteria bacterium (assembly GCA_963758365.1). Lineage (GTDB taxonomy): Bacteria > Pseudomonadota > Gammaproteobacteria > Xanthomonadales > Rhodanobacteraceae > Dokdonella_A. The sequence continues at coordinate 3,005,018 of CAVWVB010000001.1, read as the reverse complement.
CGCGCCCGCGTTGCAGCCACGTCGTGACCTCGTCGGCACCGAATCCTTCGGGTCGTACACCGGCCGCATCCAGACTCGCGAGCAGCGCAATCACGAACGCGCGCGAATCGGCGCGGATTGCGAGCCGGGCTGGATAGTTCGCTTCGAGTACCTGCGACGACGCATCGACATGAATCAGCTTTTCGGGAGCAATGCGCAGACGAAACCCGCGACTGCCGTTGTGCGAGAACTTGCAGCCGATCGCGAGCACGACGTCGCACGAATCGATCAGCGCATTGAGCGTCGCGGCGCCATTTCCCGACAGTTCGAAGCCGGCCGACAACGCATGGTCCTCGGCGACGACGCCGCGGCCCGAGGTCGTGGTCACGACGATGGCAGAAAGGGTTTCGGCCAGCCGCCGAATGTCGGCGGCCGCGCCGTTGCCACCCTGTCCGGCCAGGATCACGCAGCGCCGCGCAGCCGTGATCAGGCCGACGACTTCGTCCACTCGGGCGCTGTCGTGATCGCCATTCGCGAGCGGCGCGGGCGGCAGCCCATCTACGCCGCCCGCGTCCAGGCGTGTATCCAGGGCACGCCGCGCGATCTCTATCTGCACCGGGCCCGGTTCTCCCGCGAGCGCGAGCGCGTGGCCCTGTGCGATTGCATCGGCAATCTGCGCCGCATCATCGATCTGCAGCAGGGCCTTGACCACCGGGCGTGCCATCGCGTGCTGATCGAGCGCCTGCAGCTGGAATCGCGTGCCGGGCGCGGCCGCGGCCTCGCCGACGAGATGCAGCATGGCGGCCGAATCCAGGAATGCTTCGGCGAGGCCCGTCAGTGCCCAGGTGAAACCGGGTCCGGGAATCGTTGCCAGCGCAGCAGCCCGTCCCGACGCGCGGTAGTACCCATTCGCCATCATCGCGGCGGACAGCTCATGGGTCGCCACGATCGTGCGCAGCCGGCTCCTGCGCAGGGCCTCATAAAGCGGCACGTTCTGCGTTCCTGGGAGTCCGAAGACGCAGTCCACTCCTGCCTGCACGAGTGCATCGCAGATCGTTTCCGCTCCGGTTCGGGATCGCGCGCTCACGTCGACAGTCCGGGCTCGGGAGTACGAATGATGGCGCCGAGGCCACGTTTCACGCGTCGCGGCAGCGATAGGGCCAGCTCCCTGCCACGCCAGAGGAGGCTGTCCGGGCGGGAGATCTCGAAGCTCACGGTCAGGTCGCCGCCGAGCTGGCTCTTGAAGTGGGTGACCGGATTGAGGCTCGCATCGGTCAGATCGTTGGCCTTGTAGCCGCTTTGCGCGAGGTCTTCGAAAACCTGCCAGCGCAGGAACGCCGTAGCGCCGAGCTTGAGGAACTCGGCGTCCGCCGCCGCGCTGACGGTATGCGTCACCGGATGTCCCAGCAGCACGAGTTGCGAAGCGACGACTCGCCCATCGGGCAAGCGCGCGTGATAGAGACGACACAGGTCCAGCTTTCGCAACGTGTCGACGAAGCGACCGAATGCATCGGGCCGCAGATAGAGCGCGGCGCCCTTGCGCTCGTGGGTCTGCACATGAAGGCGGTAGAACGCATCGAAATCGTCGTCCGTGGTCAATGAGAGGCTCTGCTCGCGGCAGCGACCAACGAGTCGGCGCAGGTTCTTGTCCATGCGACCCCACGCCATGTCGAGGTCGGATATGTCCACGACATAGCTGTAGACCGGTTCCACCGTCCAGCCGTGCGTCTGGAACGGGCGAACGTCGGCGAGCGTAGGCCGGCTCTTGATCCGCAGGCGCGCATGCTTCTCGCCGATGAGGGTGGTTTCCAGCGCGGCCAGGACACGCAATTGGCGCGATACGCGCTGAGACGGGTACTTCGTGTCATGGCTGGCCAGCACGAAGCCGTTGTAGTAGAGCAACAGCCGGGGCGACACATGGGATCCGAGGCGCGAGGGCCGCTCGTACAGGGCAATGCCGCCGATGATCTGCCCGTCGCGCTCGGCGACGAGCACGCGGAAGCTGCCGCCCGCAGCGCGACAGAGTGCATCGAGGTAGTCCGGCATCGAATAGATGCTTCCATCGGGCGAGGCCGCGACCAACGCGGTCCACTGCGGGTATTCGTCTTCGGCAAGAATGCGCGTGGTCACCTCGGCAGACAACGACCCGCTCTCCCGTTCGCGTCGCGTGAACCGCGCCGAATTGGCCTTGGCCGGATACGCCGCTGCAGACAACGTCCTGTCCACCGTGCAGGGTTCTCCCGCGCCGGCGTCGCATGCGTGCCACCATCCGCATAAACGGTTGCCGCGCTCGCCGCAAGCCGATAGACCGCGCTTGCGAAAATATGGGACCTGCGGGTCTTTGCCGCGCTTCCCGAGTCACGCACTGCGCCCCGTCGCCCGAGCTTCATCCGTCCCTCATTGTCGTTCGTTCGGCCCTCGCCGGAACCGCCCCACGCGATCGGCGCAACCATCGCTCCGGGCAGTCTCGCCCGTCGGATGGGATTACCTGCGACGCGAGGCGGGCGGAAGCTACGCATTGCACCCACGCAGCGACTACCCCCCGCTGCGTGCCGACCACGATTCCGCAACGCGGTGAGGGGCGCCTCCGGCCCGATGACGATATATGCTTTCCGGTGCCGGCGCGAGGGATCGGCTGGTTCGAACGTTCATCATCGCGCACTGGTCGTGGCACACTGTCGAGCTGCGGCCAGCCGATGCGACTGTGAGCTGCAGTCAAGTCATGCCGCAGTTGACGACAGGTGTGGGTCGTTGCGACGCTCCCGGCGGGATCGATTCAATGAGTGACAATGGCAGTCAGCCCGATGATCCCGACCCGACGCCGCGCCGCCCGGCGCGCGGGACCCGGTGCCCGTGAATGTCCTGCCGGGAGACGACATGATCGTCGTGGATGATGGTTCAAGCGGCGCTACGGCAGCGCAGTTGCCCACCCGCGGGCATCGGGCCCGCGGCATCGGGGTGCCCGCGGGCGACGTCGGTGGCGCACGGGGTGGCGGCGAGACGCTCGGCGTATTTTCCGATTTGAATACCACGCGGTTGCGCGCCGGGACGGTTCTGCTGCGTACAAGCGCGGAATCGTGCCCATGCTTCAGCGGCTTCGTTTCGCGGGAATCGGACAGGCACCGGCCGCCGTGTTGCGGCATCGCGGTCGCCGCAACGCGTGTAGACTTGCGCGCCGCCTCGCTGGGGGTCTGCCATCCGCCGAAGCCGGATGGCCGCGCTCATGGCAGCAGTGAGCATTTTCGTTCCGAACGGCTCCGTGGACGCAGGCGTCGACACAGAGCGCTCGCCGATGACCGTCCCTCCGGGTGCTTCGTATGACGAAAACGTCTGCTCCGCACCCGCGTCTCGTGCCGGCCATCGTACTGGGCCGGGCGCAGACCGGCCTGGGAACCCTGAGATCCCTGCGGCTCGCCGGCATTCCGACGTATGTCGCGTGTCCGCCCGGTGACCTCGCGACGCGTTCGCGCTGGTACCGACCGCTGCCCGGAGCCACGCACTGGGACGGCACCATCGATTCGAATGTCGAGGCGATCTTGCGCGATTTGCCGTTTTCCGAGGCCGTCCTCATTCCCGGTGCGGATGACGCTGCATTGTGGCTCGCCGACATTGCGCAGGGTGGCCTGGCCGAGCGATTCCGGGTCAGCAGCAGCTCGCGCCATACGCTCGAGGTCCTGCAGGACAAGGAGCGTTTCGCGCGCTTTCTCGCGACCACCGACATTCCACATCCGCGCACGTATTCGATCGAGTCCGCCGCGGATGTCGAAGCGATGCCGTTCGATGAGATGGACAAGGTCTTTCTCAAGCCTGCCAATTCCCAGAAGTTCAGCGAGATCTTCGGTGCAAAGGGAATCTGGGCGCGGAGCCGGAGCGAACTCCAGGAGATCTGGCGCCGACTCGACGGAAAGGGATTCAAGGTCATCGCGCAGGAGTACGTCCCGGGAAGCTCGGCCGAGCATTATTTCGTGGACGGATTCCGCGATCGGAGCGGAATGATGACCGGCTTGTTCGCGCGCCGCCGGATCCGCATCTACCCAAAGGACTTCGGCAACAGCTCGTATTGCCACAGCATCGCTCTTGCGGACGTACAGGGCGCCGTGGACAACCTGACGAAGCTGCTCTCGTTGCTGGCCTACCGCGGCATTTTCAGCGCGGAGTTCAAGCGGGATGCGAGGACCGGCGAGTTCCGGATGCTGGAAGTGAACACGCGCGCATGGTGGTACGTCGAATTCGCCGCGCGATGCGGCGTGAACGTCTGCGAGATGGCATATCACGACGCGCTCGGGGCGCCGCTGACGACCGCGTCGACGGCGTACCCCGTCGGCGTCGGCTGCGTCAACCTGCACGGGGACATCAAGTCGGTGCTCGCGCAGGATCCTTCCGATCGGGAATCCCGGCTGAAGGTACTCGGGCAGTGGACCCGTGCCCATCTGCATGTTTTCCGGTTTGACGATCCCGGTCCCGGCCTGGCGACCTTGCGCACGCTTCTGAAACAGCAGGTCAAGAAAGCGCTGCGCCATTTTCCGCGAAGAAAACCCGCTTGATCGCGGCGCTTCGTGCAGGTCTGGCGGTATCCCGGACCCGTCTCATCAGCTCCCGTGCGCCGCGCACCTTGACGGACGCAAGGCATCGTGGCCGACGGCGCCATGCGGTCAGCCGGGTCCGGAACCGATCGGGCGCATGCGCGGGGCATGGTGTTCCAGCGCGGCCTCGACGAGTACCGCGAACGCCGCTGCGTGTTCGGCCAGCAACATGGTGTCGCCGTTGCAGTCCGCTGGCCCCGTGAACTCCCTGCTGCCCGCGGCGAATCGGCCCCAGCGCAGCGGGCGGTCCGGCGAGCGCTTCCACGACTCGCACGGCAACACGATGTCGACATGGCCATCGAACGGCTGCGCTGTATAGGCGCGTACCGCCGCCATGGTCGCTTCCTCGACGGCCATGCGCCGGATGATCACCGGATCCGTCACCGTCTCCCCGGGCCGCGCCAGCAAGGCCTGCCTGCGGTCCGCGAGGTAGCGCCGGCGTTCCGCAGCGCGCAGGCGGATCAGCGCGCGCACGTGGACCACTGCGCGGTCCACGAAGTACCCGCAACGCGCGGCCAGTTGCGGCAATGTCCGGTAGGACGCGCAATACGGCGCGCCCAGCAGGATGAGATTCGCGACGCGCATGCCCGTGTCCGACAATTGTCTGGCCAGTTCGAAAGCGACCGTGCCGCCCGCACAGAAACCTGCGATCGACACGGGTTCCCGCGTGCGGAATTCGCGGATCTGCCTTGCGAAGTGGGCGGCCAGAGCCTCCACGCTCGCGCACGGCTCGGTGCCTTCTTCGAGTCCGGGTGGCTGGAGACCGAAAAAAGGTTGATCCGGACCGAGATGCCGTGCCAGTGCGCGGTAGCAGAAGACGTCGCCGTTGTGTCCGGCGACCGCAAAAATCGGAATACGCGTTCCGCGCGATTCGAGGGGCACGATCGCGCGCTGCTGTGTTGCCAGTTCCTGCGCGGAACGAAGGAACTCGACGATCTCGGCCTTGTGCTGCTGCAGCTCGCGTCGATGCCTGTCCGTCAACGCGCCGGCCGGCGCGTTGAGGCGCAGGCGATCGCCATCGAGCACGACATGTGCGTCGAGCTTGCGCAGCTCCGCCAGAAGTGCAACGACGCTCAAGACGGAATTTCCCCGACGTGCCTGGGCGTCCTCAAGTCCCTGCTTCCATAAGTGAATCTCAAACCGCGCGGCGAGCCCATGCGACGCATGTGATCACGCCTGAAGCGAGAGAATGTCACCGAGCATCGACAGGTATGGAAACAGCACCCATGCCTTGAGCCTCGAATGAGACGCGATGTCGGCGCAGTAGTCACGCACGAACGCGCCCCAGTTCGGAGCATTCACGGCATTGATCGACACCGTGATCGACGTGCTGACGATGCGTGCCGTGTGCCACCAGCCCGCCGGTACGAACAGGGTTTCGCCGGCGCGCAGCTTGAATCGCGTACCCTGCGCCTGGCTGAAAAGCGGAAACGCTTCGAGATCGGGGTTTTCCACGTCATCGATGCGCGACTTGTTCGGGTAGTCCGGCTGCGGATAGAGATACCGTGCCTGTTCGGGGGCGAGGGCGAAATATTCCTTCTCGCCGTAAACCTGCATCAGGTAGGCATGGGTATGCAGGTTGTCGTAGTGCAGCAAGGGGAATTTCGCGCCCGCTCCGCCAACGTAGAGTTCTACATAGGTGGGCGGGTTGCGCGACGGGAACGCGCGGCTCTGCAACCAGTTCGGTTGCGTGCAATCGGGCATCGGCTCGATGTCGGCTCGCAGCTCGGCGGGCCAGCGCGCGAGCAGTTCGTTGCGCAGGTAGGGCGCCGGGGTCTGCGGCGTGGACGACTCGATCCGGTCGAGCAGGTCGCCGAGCTGCCACTGCTTGCCGTCGACGGTCACGAGGCGGGACGCATGGTTTTGCCTGAAGAAGTCGGGCGTCCATTTGCCGTTGGCCTGCCAGTGATCGATCGCGCCGGACACGATCACCGGGCGCAGCGGCGACAGGTAGCGGCTGCGATACGCATCAGGACCCGAAGCGCTCCAGTCATACCGGTCGATTCCCTGCGGCAAGATCATCATGGCTCACGCCCGCGCAGGCAGCGCCCGCTCGCCGAATTACGGAATTGCGCAAACATCGTTGCATGATCCGACAGCATGGTATTGCGGCAACCCCCGCCCTGGCCATTGCGCGCAGCGCATGGTGAAGGCCGCGCATCTGCGGCGCGAATGCGCGGCTCGCATGGTAGCACCACGACTGCATCTCGAAAGATCGCCAGACTACCCGTGTGCACTTTGCTGTGCACCTAGAGTTCGAATTCCTCGCGGTCGCCGTCTCCGGCGGGTCGCGCACGACCGCTATCGCCGGTCGTCCAGGCGAGCGCGTCGATGGCCGCGGCAAGGCGTTCCGGCGTGGGCCTTTCGAACAGGTTGCGCAACGGCAACTCGATATTGGCCGCGCTGCGCAGGCGTGCCATCACGCGCGCTGCCATCAGCGAATGGCCACCGAGTTCGAAGAAATCGTCGAGCACGCCGACATTGTCGCGGTCGAGCACTTCGCTGAATGCGGCGACGACCAGCGCTTCGCTGTCGGTGCGCGGTGCGACGAAGGGTTTGGCGGAGTCGGTGCGGGCGCGGTCGGGGGCAGGCAGGGCACGGCGGTCGAGCTTGCCGTTGGCGGTGAGCGGGAGGACATCGAGGAAGAGGAAATGGGCGGGCACCATGTAGTCGGGCAGGCGCAGGCGCAGGCGTTCGCGCAGCTGGTCGAGGAGACCGGGGGTGGACGTGGCGACCAGGTAGGCGACCAGGCGGCGGTCGCCGGGGACGTCCTCGCGATCGATCACGGCGACCTGGCGGATGGCCGGATCCTGGGCAAGGACGGCCTCGATCTCGCCCAGCTCGATGCGGAAGCCGCGGATCTTGACCTGCTGGTCGATGCGCCCGAGGTACTCCAGCTCGCCGTTGTCCAGGCGCCGGGCCAGATCGCCGCTGCGGTACATCGGCGCGGGCGGCGTGCCCGCGGGCTGGAACGGATCGGCGACGAAGCGCTGGGCGGTCAGCTCGGGACGGTTCAGGTAGCCGGCCGCGACGCCGGCACCGGCGATGTACATCTCGCCCGCAACGCCGAGCGGAACCGGCCGGCCGTGCGCATCGAGCACATGCACGCGCAGGTCCGGGATCGGCACGCCGATCACGCTGCCGGCACGCTGCTCGAGGTCGGTCAGACCCAGCGGCCGGTAGGTCACATGCACGGTGGTCTCGGTGATGCCGTACATGTTGATGAGCCGGGGCCGGACCTCGCCATAGCGGTCGAACCAGGGCTTGAGGCTCTGCAGTTCCAGCGCTTCGCCGCCGAAGATCACGTAGCGCAGCGCGAAGGCGGCAGGCGGCGCGGCGCGGTCGCTGTCGATGAGCTGGCGGAACGCGGTCGGGGTCTGGTTGAGCACGGTCACCTGCTCGTCCACGAGCAGGGTGCGGAACGCCTCGGGGTGGCGGCTCAGTTCCTGCGGGACGACCACGAGGCGGCCGCCATACAGCAGCGCGCCCCACAGCTCCCAGACCGAGAAGTCGAAGGCGTAGGAGTGGAACAGGGTCCACACGTCGTCGGCCTGGAAGCCGAACCAGGGATCGGTGGCGGCGAACAGGCGCAGCACGTTGTGATGGGTGATGCGCACGCCCTTGGGCTGGCCGGTCGAGCCGGAGGTGTAGATCACGTAGGCCAGGTCCTGGGCCGCAGCGGGCGCGGCGGCGGGCGCGGCACCCGCGGACGGCAGCGGCTCGTCCAGGCACACGCAGGTGACCGCCGCGTCGGTCAGGTCGGCGGCGAGGCGGCGCTGGGTGAGGACCACGCGCACGTCAGCATCGCGCAGCATGAACGCGATGCGTTCGGCCGGGTAGACCGGATCCAGCGGCAGGTAGGCGCCGCCGGCCTTGAGGATCGCGAGGATCGCGACGACCAGGTCGGCGTTGCGCTCGCTGCGCAGGCCGACCAGCTGGTTGGGTCCGACGCCGAGCGCACGCAGGTGCGCGGCCAGGGCGTTCGCACGCCGGTCCAGTTCGGCATAGCTGAGTTCGACGCGGCCGTGCTCGGCCGGGAACACCAGCGCGACCGCTTCAGGGCTGCGCGCGACCTGCTCCTGGAAGCCTGCGTGCAGGCTCGCATGGCGCACCGCCACCGGCGCCATCGGGGCCGTACCGCCCAGTTGGGCTCGTTCCGGATCGCTGAGCAGGGAAAGCTCCGGAAGGGGCGACTCCGGGCTGCGCGTGACTTCCGACAACAGCTCGCGATAGTGCGAAAGCCAGCGCGCGATCGTCGCGTCCTTGAACAGATCCGCGTTGTAGTCGCATTCGAGCAGCAGACTCTCGCCGTCGTCGATCGCGTTGATACCGAGCTCGAAGTTGTAGAACGCCTTCGGCGCATCGATGCGCGCGACCGAAACGTCGCCGAAATCAAACGGACTGCCAAGCTTGTCGATGTTGAACACGACCGAGACCAGGGGCGTGCGAGCCGGATTCCTCGGCAGCCTGAGCTTCTGCACGAGAGTGCCGAATGTCAGGCGCTGATGTGCCTGTGCGTCGAAAAATGCGCCACGCACCAATTGCAGGTGCTCGCTGAACGACCGCTGCGGATCGACACTGCATAGCAGCGGAATCGTGTTGACGCCGTGCGCCACGAGGTGTCCATTGTCCTGCAGCGCCTGGCTCGCCATCGGCACGCCGATCACGAGTTCCTCGGTGCTGCCGAGACGGGCCATGAGAACCTCGAATGCGGCCAGCAGGGTGACGAACAGCGTCGCCCGCTGTTGCGCCGCGAGCTTGCGCAATGCCTGGTAGAGGTCCTTGTCGATGGTCAGCAGCTGCCGCCCTGCGGCGTAGGTCTTGAATGGCGGGCGGGGCGAATCGAGCGGCAGCTCAAGCGTGGGGACGCCCGCGCTGAACCGGTCCACCCAGAACGCCACGGCGGTCTGCATTTCGGCGGCGACGGCAGGACCGAGCTGCTCGCGCACGAAATCCTCGTAGGGCGCGGCAGGCGGCAGCGTCGCGACGAGGCCGAAGCGGTCGGCTGTGTAACAGCGCGCGAGGTCGCCGAAGATGACTGCCGAAGACCAGCCGTCGACGACGAGATGGTGTGCGGTGAACACGAGCCGATGTCGATCCTCGCGTTCGCGCACGAGTTGCATTCGCCACAGGGGTGCGACGTTGAGGTCGAACGGCGTGCGCGTCTCCCGATCGACCAGTTGTTCGATCGCCGCGTCGCGACGCGCCGGCTCCTGCGCACTCAGATCGACGACCGGCAGGCCGATGTCGATTGCAGACAGCAGGTACTGGCGCTCCTTCTCGACATCGATGCGCAGGCGCAGCGCACCATGGCGCCTCACGACCTCGCCGAGCGCGTTGCGCAGCGATTGCGGCGACAGCGGACCCTGCAGCGTCAACACGAAACACTGGTTGTATGCGCAATTGGCATCGTCGCCCATCAGCGTGGCCGCACACATTTCGCGCTGCGCTTCGGTGAGCTCGAACGACGCGTCAGCTGGCGCGAACGGGTCGAAGTCGACCGCAACGGTGCGCGGCCGGACAGGGTGAAAGTCAGACATTGGCGTCCGCCACGTCGCCGACCTGCAGATACTTCCCGGGGCGGTCGGGATCCGGAAGGAACCATGCCTCGCGCCCCGACGCGTCGCGTCCCCTGCGTGGTACTGCGGCTGCTGCGGGCAGGAAGTCGGCCGCCTGCATTTCCGCAAGCGTGCCGCGGAATGCGTCGACGACGCGATCCAGATCCGCATCCGTGTGTGCGAGGGTCAGGAAGCAAGGCCGCCCTTCCCAGACGTGCACGCCCTTTTCGCGCATGGCTGCATAGAACACCGGGGCAAGCGGCAGGTCGGTGGGGAAAACAAAGCAGAACCAGGACGAAAAATGATTGATCTGCACCGGCGCCCCGCACTCGACCGCACACGCGCGCAGGCGCTCGACGAACGCACTCGTGCGCAGGTTCAGTCCGCGCTGCAGTTCCGGGCCTTCCTGCTTGAGCCGTTGCAGCACTGCGCGCGCCGCGGCCAGCGCGAGCGGATGGCGCACGAACGTGCCCGCGAAGAACGTCACGCCCGCTTCCGGACCCGAATCGTCGCCGAACTGCCAGGCGCCGCCGTCGAGCGCGTCGAGGTACTTCGCGCTACCCGCGACCATGCCGATCGGCAGGCCCCCGCCGATCACCTTGCCGTAGGTCGCGATATCGGCGCGCACGTCGAACACCGCCTGTGCGCCGCCCGGATGCACGCGGAAGCCGGTGACGACTTCGTCGAACACGAGCGCCGTTTCGCTGTCGGCAGTGACCTTGCGCAATTCGTGCAGGAACTCGCGTGGCTGGAACTCCGGTCGCCGGCTTTGCACGGGCTCGACCAGCACCGCCGCGAGCTGCCCCGCGAGCGACTTGATCCTGCGCATGGTTTCGGCCGTGCCGTATTCGAGCACGAGCACGTTCTCGGTCATCGCTGCGGGAATGCCCGGCGCGATCGGTATTGCACGTCCGTCGCCACTCAGGGTCGGACGCACCAGCACCTCGTCGAAAATCCCGTGATAGGCACCCGTGAACATCACGATCGTGTCGCGTCCCGACACGGTGCGGGCGACGCGGATCGCGGCGGTCACCGCTTCCGAACCGGTGCTGCAGAACGCGGCGCGCTGCATGCCGACCATGTCGCACAACAGCGCGGAGACCTCGCCGGCCAGCGGCGTCTGCGGCCCGATCTCGATTCCCGTTTCGAGTTGCGCCTGGATCGCCTCGCGGATGAAAGCGGGGTTGTGACCGAACAGGATCATGCCGAATCCGTTGGTCACGTCGACATAGTCGTTGCCGTCGATGTCCCACAGGTGCGCGCCAGAGGAGCGCACCGAGACGATCGGGTAGACCATTTCCTTCCACGCCTGGCGGAAGCCCGCGACCGAGCGTGGATCGGCGAGGTGGGCACGATTGGACGCGGTTGCGAGTTTGGACTGCGCGGTCCTGCGGTTGTAGCGTTCAATGAACTCGCCGAGATGGCGCCGCTGCGTGTCGGTCAGTCCGCCGGTGGGGCCCTTCGCCGGAGGGCGATACGGTCCGAACGCGGTCGTCGCCGCAGGCGCGCCGGTGACCGGCTTGATCGTCGCGGCCGGCCCCGCGGGAGAGGTCGGCGCCGCGGTGCTCGCCCGGGCTGCCGCCGCGGGCTGCGCGGACGACGGCAATCCGGTGCCCGGCTGTACGCCGAGCATCTCGAGCTGGCGTGAAATGATCGCGAGCTGCTGCGCGAAGACACCCGCGAGCGCGGCGTGATCGGCACTGCCCGGTACGAGCGCGGACAGCGCCGAGGCGACCGCGCCGGGCGAGGCGGCGCTTGCGGGCGCGTCGGGCTGCGCTTGGGATCGCGCCTGCGCAGGCAGCAGCGGCAGCAGCCGCGCCTGCAGTGAATCCAGCGTCGTGCATTCCTCGAGCAGCACGCGGACCGAGATTTTCGCGCCGAATTCCTTGTGCAGCGCATTGCTCGCCTGGGTCAGCGACAGAGAGTCGAATCCGAGCTCGAGAAAGTCCACTTCTGGACTCAGGCTGGCCGCGTCGATACCCGCGAGGTCCGCGAACAGGGCCTGCAGGCGAGGGATCAGGACGGTGTTTCGTTGGCTGGTCATGACGGCCGGGGTGATCGCAGTGGGAAATGGGATGGCGGATTCGGCGGCTGCTCGGGTGACCGCGTCGGCGAGCGGCTGCCCAGCCGCATGATTGCGGGGGCCGACCTGAGGATCGGGGTCCACCCAGTGGCGCTCGCGACGGAACGGGTAGGTCGGCAGCGGGACTCGCCGCCGCTCGACGTCGCCGTGCAGTTTTCGCCAGTCGATGGCCACGTTGCGGGTCCATAGCTGGCCTGCGGCCGCAAGCAGGCACGAAAGGTCTGCCTCGAAGTCCTGCCCGTGGTGCAACGACGTCGTGATCAGCTGGCCCGCGACGCGGCGGCCCTGCTGCCGCGCAAGGCTGGTCAGCGCCTGCCCGGGTCCGACCTCGAGCAGCGCGATCCGCGCATCGAGGAGCGGTTCGATGCCCTTGACGAACTGCACGGGCTCGCGCAACTGCCGCCCCCAGTAGGCCGGATCGACGGCCTCTTGGTCTGCAATCAGCTGCCCGGTCAGACTCGAGACCCAGCGAATATCCGGAGCACGCCGTGGCGTGGCTTCGACTATGGCCATGAACGGCTCGACCACCGCATCCATCATCGGCGAATGGTAGGCATGCGAAGTGCTCAGTGGCCGATGCGCGACACCCTTCGCGTCGAGTGCGCGCGCAAGCTCGCCGATCGCGGCGTGATCTCCGGAGACGACCGTCATCCTGGCTGCATTGAGTGCGGCAATCGATGTGCCGGGCACCAGATCGGCTGCGAGACTCTGCGCGGATGCGCGCACCGCGAGCATCGACCCGGCCGGCATTTCCTGCATCAGGCGCGCGCGTCGGGCGACGAGCGCGAGCGCGTCCGACAGCGCGAACGTGCCGCCGATGCAGGCTGCGACGTACTCGCCGATGCTGTGTCCGATCGTCACATCAGGCTTCACGCCCCAGGAGATCCACAATTGCGCGAGCGCGTATTCGATCGCGAACAACGCGGGTTGCGTGATCGCGGTCTGGGTAAGTCGATCACGCGCGTCCCCGGCCTGCGCATCGCCCGGATAAAGAACGTGACGCAAGTCGAAACCCAGATGCGGTTCGAGTGCGCGCGCGCAGGCGTCGATGTTGTAGCGGAACCCGGGCTCCGAGTCGTAAAGACGGCGCCCCATGTTCACGTACTGGGCACCCTGGCCCGGAAACATGAAACCGATCCGCACCGGCTGCACGTCGCCGCTGTACTCGTGCACACGCTTCGGATCGCCCCCGGCGAGCAGGGAGATCGCGTCCTCGCGTCCGCGACAGACGAGCGACCGCCGGTGGCTGAAGCCGCGACGGCCGACTTGCAGCGTATAGGCGACGTCGGCGAGATCCGCGATCGCGTCCTGCTGCAGATGGTTCCGCAGCCCGTCGGCCACCCGTTGCAATGCATCCGCGTCGCGTGCCGACAGTACGACAAGTTGCTCGTCGCGCGCCCTGGCGCCAGCCGGCTCGCGTTGCGGGGCTTCCTCGAGGACCACGTGCGCATTGGTGCCGCCGACGCCGAACGAACTGACGCCCGCGCGACGCGGTGTTTCGCCGCGAGGCCAGTCACGTTGCGCCGCGTTGACGAAGAACGGCGTGTTCTCGATACCGAGTTTCGGATTTGGCGAGGTGAAATTGATGCTCGCGGGAAGAATTCCGTGGTGCAGCGCGAGCGTCGCCTTGATGAGGCCGGCCACGCCTGCCGCCACGTCGAGGTGGCCGATGTTGGACTTGATCGATCCGATCGCACAGAACCCGTTGCCGTGTGCGCCGCCGGCGCGGAAGGCTTGGGTGAGTCCCGCGATTTCGATCGGATCGCCGAGTGCGGTTCCGGTGCCGTGCGCTTCGACATAGGAAATCGTCGCCGGATCGATGCCGCCGAGTGCCTGCGCCATCGAGATGACCTGGGCATGTCCGTCGACGCTGGGCGCGGTGAAGCTGACCTTCGCACTGCCGTCGTTGTTCAGCGCGGCACCCTTGATCACCGCGTATACGGTGTCGCCGTCCTCGATCGCGTCGCGTAGCCGGCGCAACACGACGACGCCGAGTCCATTGCTGAACACCGTGCCTGCGGCGTCCTTGTCGAAGGCGCGACAGTGACCGTCGGGAGACAGGATCGATCCATCCTCGTACAGGTATCCGCGGCGCTGCGGCAACTGGATGGAAACGCCGCCGGCCAGCGCCATGTCGCATTGATAGGTCTGCAGGCTCTGCACCGCCGTGCACACCGCAACCAGGGATGTCGAACAGGCATTCTGGATATTGAGCGCCGGACCCTTGAGGTCGAACTTGTACGCGACCCGTGTCGCGATGTAGTCGTTGTTGTTGCCCATCAGGGTGAGCAGCGGTCCGACCAGTTCGGTGATGTCGCGGCGCGAGAGCAGGTTCTGCAGGTAGTAGCTGTTGGCGGTCGCTCCCGCGAACACGCCGATCGGTCCGGCAAACCGCCCCGGGTCATGACCCGCGTGCTCGAATGCTTCCCATGCGGCCTGCAGGAACAGGCGCTGCTGCGGATCGAGCACCTCGGCTTCCTTCGGGTTGAATCCGAAAAAGCGCTCATCGAACTGGTCGGCATCGGCGAGCACGCCGCGCGCGCGCACGTAACCCGGATTCGCGCGCGCGACCATGTCCTCGTAGTGAGCCGGTTCCAGTTCCTCCGGCGCGAAGCGCGAAATGCACTCGCGTCGGGCGAGCAGGTTGCGCCAGAGCGCCGCGACGCTGCCCGCCTCGGGGAAGCGCCCGGCCATGCCGACGATGGCAATGCCTTCGAGCGGGTCGTAAGCGTCGGAGTAGGCCATCGTGCTAGCGTTTTCCCGGGAGGTTGCGTTGCCGCGCGTAAGCCTCGCGCTGTTTGCGAGCGCGATCAACCGCGGCTTCGGAACCCGGCGTTGTGGCGCGCTCACCGCTCAGGTGGCGTGCGAGCGACCGCACCGTCGGGTACTGGAGCAGGGCGACGATCGGCAGGTCGGCGCGCAATCGTTGCTTGAGCAGTGCATGCGCGCGCACCAGCAACAGCGAATGGCCACCCAGCTCGAAGAAGTTGTCGTCGAGCGAAATGCGGTCGACACCGAACAGCTCGCGCCACAGCTCGGCAATCACGCGCTCGGCTTCGCTGCCGGGAGCCACGTAATCGCCGGTCCTTGCGGATGTCCTGGAGAGGGAAGCGGCTCTTGCGCGCCCACGCAGCGCGGCCGGCAGAAGTGCAAGCAGATCCCCAACACTCGCGGCGCCAGACTGCCCGAAAGCACGCAGGACGATGTCCAGATCGGCCGCAAACTGGCGGATGTCCGCCGCGTTGAGCGCGGTCGCCTGATGAATGAAGCGAACGCGCATCTCGTCCGCCATCGTCACCGCGATGGTCAGCGGATAGTTGGTCGCTTCGGGAGCCGCGAGCAAGCTGAGTCTTGCGTCGGTTCCGATCTTTCGCGCGTCGGCATCGACCTGATAGTTCTGGAACACGATCAGGCTGTCGAAAAGGCGGTGACGCCACGCAACCCCGGTCCATTGCTGGATCCGTTCGAGTGGTGTGTATTGGTGTTGGGCGAGTTCGAACTGGGTGCGTTGCAATATCGCGAGCCAGTCCGCGAGCGATTGCTGCTTTGCCACCTTGGTGCGCACCGGCAGGTTGTTCACGCACGGGCCGACCAGCGACTCGATGCCGCCCACTTCAGCCGGGCGCCCGGAAAACGAGGCGCCGAATACGACGTCGTCGTTGGCGCCATAGTGAGCCAGCAGCAACGCCCACGCCGCACCCATCACGACGCTCGGAGTCACCCGTTCGCTGCGCGCAAGCTCACGCAAGGCGGCGGTCGTGTCCGCGGCGATGACGAGGGTCGTCTCGAGCGGCGCGCGATGCGCGGGATCGGTGTTCCCGGTATCCGTCGCGGCGGTCAGGCCCAGCCGCAGCGGTGTCGGCTCGGCGAACCCATGCAACTGGCTGCGCCAGAACCCCTCGGACTCCGGCGCGGAACGGGCAAGCCACTCGACATAGTCGCGGAACGACGGCGCCGCATCGAGCGCTGGCACGGAACCGGTTTCGAAGGCCGAATAGAAGCGCGAGACGTCGCGAAACACGACCGGCCAGGACCAGCCGTCGATGCACAGATGGTGAGTACTCCAGATCAGGTGCCAGCAATGCTCGCCGATACGGTACAGGCCGACGCGCATCGCGGGTGGCGCCGCAAGATCGAATCCGCGCGCGGCATCGGCTGCAAGCGTGTCCTCGAGGCGCGAGACCTGTTCGGCTGCGCTCAGGTCGCTCCAGTCCTGCTCGACCCACGGCAGCGGCGCGCTCTGCAGGACGATCTGCAACGGCTGCGCGGCGCCATCGTCGATGAACGCGCTGCGCAGGATGGCGTGCCGCTCGATCACGTGCTCGACCGCGCGCTGCAGAAGCCGCGGGCTGATGGTTCCATCGATCCGAAAATGCCATTGCTCGAAGCCGAGAGTCGACGCCGACGACTCCATCGAGAAGAACAACTTCTGCATCGGCGTCAGAGGGTAGATGTCCCGGGCCTGCGGGTAGCGCGACAACACGCGGTTCAACTGCGTCTGATCGAGCGCGGCCAGCGGGAAATCCGCGGGCGTGAAGCGCGCGACCGGCGAACTTTCCGCGGCATCGATGAGCTCGCGCAATGCCGACAGCATGCGGTTCGCAGCGTCGGCGATCGTCGATTCCAGGTACACCCCGGCATCATAGTGCCACTCGATCTCGAGCTGGCCGGCGCGAACGAGACTGACGATTTCCAGCGCGTGCGTGCGTCTCGCGCGCGGACTGCGCCATGGACCGGTCGACTCCTGCGCAAACGTGAACAATCGTGAATCGGCAACGACCGCGTCGAACTGTCCGAGATAGTTGAACAACACCGAGGACGGTTCCGCGGCGGCGAGGGCATCGCGCACCGATTGGTCTTCCGATATGTAGCGCAGCAAGCCGTAGCTCATTCCGCGGTGTGGGACCTGACGCAGTTGATCACGGACCGCGAGCAGGCAGTCGATCGCATCGCCCTCGGCGGGCAGCTGCAGCGCGACGGGAAACAGCGTCGTGAACCAGCCCACGGTACGCGATACGTCGATGTCGTCCGCGATGTGCTCCCGACCATGTCCCTCGAGGTCGACGCGCAAATGAGGACCGTCGACTAGCGGGCGCAAGGCGCGCGCCAGACTGCTCAGTAGCGCGTCGTTGATCTGGGTCCGAAACACCTTGGGCAGGCGTTGCAGAAGATCGCGCGTGTGCAGGTCGGACAGACGCGCTGCCACGCGTCCTGGCCGCGAGACGCGGTCGACAGCCGGGTCCGCGGGCAATGTCGTGGCCGCAACCGCACCCACCGCGCGCCAGTGCGGCAGCGTGTCCGTCACCTGCGCGGTACGCGCGAACTCGAGGCTGCGTTCCGCCCAGCTGCGCATCGAGCTGGTCTTCTCCGAGAACTGCGGCTGCACGCCCGCGGCGAGCGCGAGATAGGCGGACTCGAGGTCTTCGCGCAGCATGCGCCACGACACGCCGTCGACGACCAGATGGTGAATGACCAGCAGGACGCGGCCCGGCGCTGCTCCACCGAGATTGAAATGGACGAGCCGCAGCAAGGGTCCGTTTTCGAGATCCAGCTGCTCCTGGACCGTCGTCGCGTGGTCGGTGATCGCGTCCCCCTGCCCGGTCGCGGCGATGTCCGAAAGATCGATGCGCTGCACGACGACCATCGCCGCGTCGGCGTAGCGTTGAGTCCATGCTTCGCCCTGCCGGGTGTAGCGCAGACGCAGCGCGTCGTGTTGCCGGAGTACGAATCCGAGCGCCTGCTCGAGCAGGGCCGGATCGAGATCCGCGGCGACGACGAACAGGAACGCCTGGTTCCAGTGATGCGCGTGCTCGAAGCGCTGGTCGAAGAACCAGCGTTGAATCGGAGTCAGCGGAACGATGCCACTGGCAGCATCAGCGCGGTTCGGCTCGTTCGCGCCGATCGTGCCGACGACGCCCGCGAGCTGAGCCACGGTCGGGTGCTGGAACAGGTCCTTCGGGGCAAGGCGCAGCCCCTGCTGACGGCATCGTGCGATCACCTGGATGCTCAGGATCGAATCGCCGCCAAGCTCGAGAAAGTGGTCGTCGATGCCGACCCGATCCACGCGCAAGACCGCCTTCCAGACATCGGCGATCGTCTGTTCGGTGCGCGTGCGCGGTGCGACGAAGGGTTTGGCGGAGTCGGTGCGGGCGCGGTCGGGGGCAGGCAGGGCACGGCGGTCGAGCTTGCCGTTGGCGGTGAGCGGGAGGACATCGAGGAAGAGGAAATGGGCGGGCACCATGTAGTCGGGCAGGCGCAGGCGCAGGCGTTCGCGCAGCTGGTCGAGGAGACCGGAGGTGGACGTGGCGACCAGGTAGGCGACCAGGCGGCGGTCGCCGGGGACGTCCTCGCGATCGATCACGGCGACCTGGCGGATGGCCGGATCCTGGGCAAGGACGGCCTCGATCTCGCCCAGCTCGATGCGGAAGCCGCGGATCTTGACCTGCTGGTCGATGCGCCCGAGGTACTCCAGCTCGCCGTTGTCCAGGCGCCGGGCCAGATCGCCGCTGCGGTACATCGGCGCGGGCGGCGTGCCCGCGGGCTGGAACGGATCGGCGACGAAGCGCTGGGCGGTCAGCTCGGGACGGTTCAGGTAGCCGGCCGCGACGCCGGCACCGGCGATGTACATCTCGCCCGCAACGCCGAGCGGAACCGGCCGGCCGTGCGCATCGAGCACATGCACGCGCAGGTCCGGGATCGGCACGCCGATCACGCTGCCGGCACGCTGCTCGAGGTCGGTCAGACCCAGCGGCCGGTAGGTCACATGCACGGTGGTCTCGGTGATGCCGTACATGTTGATGAGCCGGGGCCGGACCTCGCCATAGCGGTCGAACCAGGGCTTGAGGCTCTGCAGTTCCAGCGCTTCGCCGCCGAAGATCACGTAGCGCAGCGCGAAGGCGGCAGGCGGCGCGGCGCGGTCGCTGTCGATGAGCTGGCGGAACGCGGTCGGGGTCTGGTTGAGCACGGTCACCTGCTCGTCCACGAGCAGGGTGCGGAACGCCTCGGGGTGGCGGCTCAGTTCCTGCGGGACGACCACGAGGCGGCCGCCATACAGCAGCGCGCCCCACAGCTCCCAGACCGAGAAGTCGAAGGCGTAGGAGTGGAACAGGGTCCACACGTCGTCGGCCTGGAAGCCGAACCAGGGATCGGTGGCGGCGAACAGGCGCAGCACGTTGTGATGGGTGATGCGCACGCCCTTGGGCTGGCCGGTCGAGCCGGAGGTGTAGATCACGTAGGCCAGGTCCTGGGCCGCAGCGGGCGCGGCGGCGGGCGCGGCACCCGCGGACGGCAGCGGCTCGTCCAGGCACACGCAGGTGACCGCCGCGTCGGTCAGGTCGGCGGCGAGGCGGCGCTGGGTGAGGACCACGCGCACGTCAGCATCGCGCAGCATGAACGCGATGCGTTCGGCCGGGTAGACCGGATCCAGCGGCAGGTAGGCGCCGCCGGCCTTGAGGATCGCGAGGATCGCGACGACCAGGTCGGCGTTGCGCTCGCTGCGCAGGCCGACCAGCTGGTTGGGTCCGACGCCGAGCGCACGCAGGTGCGCGGCCAGGGCGTTCGCACGCCGGTCCAGTTCGGCATAGCTGAGTTCGACGCGGCCGTGCTCGGCCGGGAACACCAGCGCGACCGCTTCAGGGCTGCGCGCGACCTGCTCCTGGAAGCCTGCGTGCAGGCTCGCATGGCGCACCGCCACCGGCGCCATCGGGGCCGTACCGCCCAGTTGGGCTCGTTCCGGATCGCTGAGGAGTTCGAGGTCGCGTACATGCTCGGCGCGGCCGCTGGCGAGGCCCTCGAGCAGCACGGCCAGGTGATCGAGCATGCGTGCGACGGCGGCATCGTCGAAGCGACTGCGCGAATACTCCAGGCGCAGCAGCATTTCGTCGTCGCCATAGGCGACCAGGGTCAGCGGGAAGTTGGTCCGGCCGACGTACTCGAAATGGCGGCCCGGCCAGCCTTCGCCGCGCAACTGCGCATCGAGCGTGTGATGGTCGTAGACGATCACGCTCTCGAACAGCGGAAGTCCGCGCGGCACTTCGCTCCATGCCTGTACCGCGGCCAGCGGCGTGTGTTCGAACGGACGCACTGCGCGCTGCTGGGCGCGCAGCGAACGCAGCCATGGACCGATCGCGGCATCGCCGTCGACATTCACGCGCATCGGCAGCGTATTGATGAACAGCCCGACCATGCCGGCGGACTCCGCGAGGCCGGTCTGCCGACCCGCGCGCGTGGCGCCGAAGACGATATCGGACTCGCCGCTGTAGCGATGCAGCAGCACCGCCCAGGCCGCCTGCAACAGCGTGTTGAGGGTGACGGCGGCCGCATCGGCAGCCACCCGCAGCTGTTCGGTCAATTGACCGGACAGACGCCTTTGGCGGACGGCGAACGCTTCGGCCGTGTCGACTTCATCCGCGCTGTGGTCGACGACGAACGGTGTCGGCGCGCGGAAGCCGCGCAGCGACTCGCGCCAGTACGCCTCGGCCGCACCGAGATCCAGCGAGCGGCGCCACACGATATAGTCGCGATACGGCGCGGGGTCCGCCAGCGCGAGGGGCGTCCCCTTGCCCGCTGCGTCGTAGATCGCGAAGAGTTCGCGCAGCACGATGCCGAACGAGCGCCCATCGAGAAGCGCGTGATGAAAGGTCCAGATGATGCGAACGCGGCTCGCCGGCAACCATGCGACGAACAGCCGCATCACGGGCGCCGACGCGAGATCGAAATCGGCGGATCGGTCGCCGGCCAGCTGCGCGCCGAATTTCCGCTCGGCGGCCTCGACGGTCAGGTCGCGCCAGTCGGCCTGAACGAGCGGCAGTTCCGCGGCGTCCATCACTTCCTGTCGCGGTACCTCGACATCCTCCCACCGGAAACGCGTGCGCAGGATGCCGTGGCGCTGCATGAGCGACTGCCACGCGTGGCGGAAACGCGGCAGGTCGAGCGCTTCCTCCAGGGAGATGACGATCTGTTCGATGTCGACGCCGCGGCCGCTCGCGCTGACCGCGTGAAACAGCATGCCCTCCTGGATCGGCGACAGTTCGTAGGTGTCGATCACCTCAGACATGGGGTTTTCCCCATGGGCGGACGGCCGCTTCGCGCAGCCCGACGCCGTGATCCGATTCGTGGCACTCGACCGCCACCGCAGCGACGAAGCCCGCGGCAGCAGGAAAATCGTGGATGCGCCACGCGCAGTCGTCGCCGGTCCTGTCGCAGAGGCGATGCAGGCGCGCGGGAACTCCGGGATCCAGGGACACATCGAAGCTGTCCAGCGGGAAGCTCAGACCGTCTCCCAGCGCCTTGATCAGCGCCTCCTTGCGCGTCCAGCCATGGAAGAACGCCGCCGTTCGGTGTTCCGGACGGACATCCGCGTATTCGAGCTGTTCGCGTTGCGAGAAATGTTCGGCCACCAGACCGTCCCGGTCTTCGAGTTCGCGAAGCCTTTCGATATCCACGCCGATGCCGCGGCCGTAGGCTGTTGCGATGAGCGCGACGTCGCCGCAATGCGCGAGGTTGAACTGCAGTCCCGAGTCGGCAAATCGATCCGCGAGAAACGGCTTGCCGCAGGCTCCGTAGCGCAGCGCGAGCGCCCGAGGATGTACGTCGAGCTCTTCGCCGAGCAACTCGCGCAGGCAGCCACGTGCAGCGACGAAGCGGCGCCGATCGTCAGCGAACCGGAAGCGCTTCGCGCGATCGAGTTCGTCGCCCGAGAGCAATGCGGCCAGCTCGTGGATGCGGGGCGGATCCGGATCCAGGTGCAGGCAGCCGACGGAAACGTGCTCGTACATGTCGATGGTCCGGACACACCTTCGCGGGAACGACCGGCTACGACGACGCCTGTCGGAACGGGCGTCCGCGCCGGGAAAACGGCGGAGGCGATGGGTCCGATATCGTGAAATCCGGTCCTTTGCGATGGTCTGCGCCGCGCACCGCAGCCGCGACAACCGCGCACTATCCGGTCATCCGACGGCATTGCATTGGCTCAGGCCTGCCGCCGAAGCACGGATTCCCCCGCCGCCCCCGGAGAGGCGATCATGGCGATGAATCGGATGCAGCGCAAGCCATTGGACGAGTGGATTTCCGACTGTCGCGGCGCGCGGGACCAGCGCGGGCCGCCTGCCTCGGAGCGGGTCCGAGCGACGCTCCGCCGCGCCGACGTTCACGTCGGCACGCCGGGCGACTGCGCCGCGCGGTTCACACATTGCGACCACCCGACCTACCCGACATCGGAGGACGGGGCTATCCTTCGAACCGGGGGCGTGTGGACGCGGGCAGTCTATGCGTGCAGATGTCGCGCGCGGGGGCGGTGGCGGCGTTGCCGCGGACTCGACCCCGACCACGCAGGCACTGCGTCACGCGCGGGCGTCGCGTCCATCCGCGACATGGGCGGACGCACGGTGTATAGAGAGATCGGGCTCAGGGCAGCGCGGAAGCGCGATGGGTGCGCAATCCGCAGACGGCCGAGGACGTGATCGCTGACCTAGGGAGGTGGGATGAGTCATCGCGCCATGTCCTCGACCGCAAGCTTGACACCAGTCGACCGATATCACGATCTCGGCGTCCGCTGGCGTGTGCTGGAGGCACAGTCTGCGGGCTCTCCGTTTACGGCCTGGCCGTGGGTGTCGACCTGGCTGGATCACCTGCCGAAAACGAGGCAACCCTGCGTCTTCCAGGCCGAGGACGACGGAGGAGTGTTCGCACTTGGATTGCTGGTCGATGCACCCGAACGCGGGATGCGTCGTTTTCTCGGGCAGCGCGCGCTGCATCTGCAGGAAACCGGCGATCGTGAAATCGACAATCTGACGATCGACTATGGTGGTCTTCTCGCGCGGCCCGGTACCGAGGAACGCGCGTATGCGGCCTTGTTCGGGATACTCGCACCGGCGCTTGCACGCCAGCGCTACCTGCGTATCAGCGCATCCCTGCACGCGCCTCACGTGCTCGCCGCCCTGCCTTCCACGGCGAGTGCATTTCGCGCCCACAGCAGTCCGTCATACGCGGTGGATCTCGAACAGGTCGCCGCTGCCGGTGGCGATTATCTCGCCACAGTCGGCAGCAGCACACGCTACGGGCTGCGCCGGACACGGCGCGCCTATGAAGCGCTCGGCAAGATATCGGTGGAGACGGCCGGCAGCGCGGAGCAGGCGCTTGATTTCCTCGCGGAGCTGAGCGTGCTGCACGATGCGTACTGGCAACGAAAGGGCGTGCGGGGATCTTTCGGCAGTCCGTTCTTTGCGGCATTCCATCGTGACCTGATCAGGCGACACCATGCCGATGGCCTGACGCAGTTGTTGCGTGTGACCGCGGGAACGACGCTCGTCGGGTATCTGTACAACCTGGTATGGCGCAAGAACGTCTATTTCTACAACAGTGGATTGAACTATGGAGCCCTGGATCCGCGGCATGACCGGCCGGGTTATCTGGCGCACCTCGTAGCGATCGAAAGCTACCTGTCCCAGGGCATGAAGGCGTACGACTTTCTCGCCGGGGAGGCCAGGTACAAGCGCGCGCTGAGCACGCATTCGCGGGTGATGGAGTGGATCATCGTCAAGCCGCATGGCTGGCGACTCTCGCTCGACCGCGTCCTGACGCGCTGGCGGCTGAGCGCGGCTCTGCTGCCGTTGCAGGCCTGTTCGAACGACACGACCCGGGCGCCGGAGGAATGAACGAGCGATGCAGCGGCGGAGCAGCACGATTCCACGCGCATGACCACGGGCAGACCATGTGAAGCGCTGCTGCAAACTGCGTGAGCGGCGGACGCTACCGGCATCCGCGGAACGTTGATCGTGGTACCTTTCCCGGTCTCGCGGCGTTCGCTCATGCCGTTCTTGGCCATAAACTCGCGTTGGCCCACAGAACGGTAGCCGACCTTCATCGCGCCCGAGGGATTGGAGCGGTCAATCAGCAGGTTGGAGGAGGTGGAGTGGACCACGCCACGAGGGCAGCGATCACGGTTCGGCTGATTCCGGTTGAACGGTGTCCCGACCTTTGTCCGTGCTGGCAGGCACTCGAGGCACAAGCCGACGTAACGCCGTTTTCGGCGTGGCCCTGGGTCTCCACCTGGCTCGATCATCTGCCCAAGGCCATGCGGCCGACCGTCTTCCGCGCGGACGACGAACAGGGCATCGTCGCACTGGGACTGCTCATCGAAACCCACGAGCGTGGACTGCGTCGCCTGTTGGGTGAGCGCGTCCTGCACTTGCAGGAGACCGGCGACCCGGAGATCGACCGGCTGACGATCGACTACGGCGGATTGCTGGTGCGCCGCGGATCCGAGCGCAGTGCCTACAGGGCGCTATTCGACGCCCTCAAGTCTTCGCAGGCGCGCTGTCGGAATCTGCGCATCAGTGCATCGACCCATGCGCGCCATATCGTCGCGGCGCTGCCTGCCGAAATGAGTGCATTCCGCTCGCACAGCAGTCCGGCGTACGTCGTGAATCTCGAGCGGATCAAGACTTCCGGCGGCAGCTATCTCGCGAGTCTCGGCAAGAGCACGCGGTCGGGATTGCGGCGGACGCGCCGCGCATACGAATCGCTCGGAGAAATCAGGGTCGAAACCGCGAGTGAGGTCGGCCAGGCGCTCGACTACTTCGACGAATTGAGCGTCCTCCATGAGACGTACTGGCAGAGCAAGGGCCGGAAGGGATCTTTCGGGAGCTCGTTCTTCGCGACATTCCATCGCGACCTGATAAGCAGGCACGTTTCGAGCGGGCTGACCCAGTTGTCACGCGTGTCGGCCGGAAATACGCTCGTCGGATACCTGTACAACCTGGTCTGGAACAGGCGCGTGTACGTCTACAACAGCGGGCTGAATTACGGCGCCCTCGAACCTCGGCACGATCGGCCAGGCTACCTTGCGCACCTGGTCACCATAGAGAAGTACATCGCCGAGAGAATGAAGTCCTACGACTTTCTGGCCGGCGACGCGATGTACAAACGCATGCTCAGTTCGCATGTGCAGCCCATGCACTGGGTCGTCGTCAAGCCTCATGGTTCGCGCTTGTCGCTGGAGCGCGCTCTGGCGCGCTGGGGACTGCGTGCAAAGCTGTCGCCATTGCGGGACTGCCAGGGCAGCGGCTGGCAGGTGCGGGCGCTCCGCTGAGCCGGGGAAAGCATTGCAGGTCGGTGGTGAGTGTCCTGATCGTTGAAACGGCGTTCCCAGGCGATCGGCGTTTGCGGGATAGGCCGATCTGCAGCAGCTGCGGTCAATGCGAGACACGGGCTCGCGCGCCTGGCGCGCAGCCTCAGCCCGGCTTCGATTCGCGCAGTTCCCATTGCAATGCGGTGCGGACGATGAATTCCAGATCATCGTGTTGCGGTTGCCAGCCCAATACCTGCTTGAGGCGATCGCTGCGCGCGATGAGCACTGCAGGATCGCCGGCGCGGCGCGGCTCCTCCACGACACGAAGCGGGCGGCCACTGACTCGGGCTACGGTTTCGATGACCTCGCGAACACTGTATCCATGTCCATATCCGCAGTTCAGCGTCAGCGAAGCGGCGCCGCCACTCAGGTGATCCAGTGCAGCGAGATGCGCGGCTGCAAGGTCTTCGACGTGGATGTAATCGCGGATGCACGTGCCATCCGGTGTGTCGTAGTCGGTGCCGAATATCGACAACTGCGGTCGCTTCCCCGCAGCATGCTCGCAGGCGACCTTGATCAGCAGGGTCGCATTCGGCGTCGATTGTCCGATGCGTCCGGCCGGATCGCAGCCGGCGACGTTGAAGTAGCGCAGGATTACGTGGCGCATCGCGCTCGCCGCGCACAGGTCGCGCAGCATGTTTTCGCTCATCAGTTTCGAGCTGCCGTACGGATTGATCGGAACGGTCGGCGTTGCCTCGTCGGCCACGCCGGCGGCCGGCATGCCATAGACCGCGGCAGTCGAGGAAAACACGAAGCGGCCGATGTCGGCTGCACTGCAGCTCGCAAGCAGGCTGCGCGTCGCGCAGGTGTTGTTGCCGTAGTACTTGAGCGGATTCGCTACCGATTCGGGAACGACGGTGTGCGCCGCGAAATGCATCACCGTGTCGACCGCATGCGCCGCGAGAACGTTCTCGACCAGCGCGGCGTCGCCGACGTCGCCGACGACGAGCTCGGCGCCGATCACCGCTTCGCGAAACCCGGTCGAAAGGTTGTCCAGGACCACCACGCGTTCACCGCGTCCGACGAGCTGGCGCACGACATGGCTGCCGATGTAGCCGGCGCCGCCGGTTACCAGTATCGAACTCATCTACCCGGGCGGCGCATGGCGCGGGATGCCGGCTTGCGATGCGATGGCGCGGGTCGGCACATCGTCAGCGCGTGTAGCCGATGCTTACGAGGATGACGTTCTGGTTCGCATTCTCGCCCGGCGCCGTGCTCGTGCGGCGTGCGTGCGCGAAGCCGAGGCGCCAGTTCCAGTTGCGCGTCAGTTGCTGGCGCAGGTAGAGCTCGGCGGCGGTGGTCTTGTCCGTGCGATCGAGTGTCGCATAGCGCGCGTGATAGGTGGTCAGGCTGCCGCCGAGCGTCCACTGTGGACGCAACAGCCAGCTTGCGAACAAACTGCCGCCGCGCGAATCGCGGTCGAGGTTGGTTTCGTCCGGGCCGATCGCCACGCCGAAGTAGTCGAGCTTCTCGTAGAAGGCGCTCGCCCCGAACGATCCGCGGGGTGCGTCGTAGGTGTAGGCAAGGTTTGCCGTGCTTGCGAGGTAGGGGGCCGAGCTGACCAGCGTGCTGCCGATCGAGATGCTGGTCGGTATCGGCGCGTCTGCGCGCGGCAGTACGCGCGACTGCACGGAATTGATGAGGTCCGACGCCGCGTCGGAATACTCGCGCGATCCGCTCACGCTGAGGCGGCTGCGGTCGCTCAGTTGCAATCCCGCCGTCGCCCGCACCAGCGGCTGCGATCGATTGCCGAGCGGCGCGGCGCCATCGAGCCAGGTGTAGCCGAGGTCGACCGTGTAATCGACTACGCGCAGCGTCTGTGCGTAGCGCCCGTATACGCGGTAGCGATTGAAGCTCGGACCGCCGCTTGAATGGGTGAAGTCGATGTGCTCGGCTTCGGCGTTGCCCGACAACTGGCTGGTTGCGGTGAGGTCGCGGATCATCCGCAGCGCCGCGACCGCGCGTTGCGAATCGAATTCGTCGGTGACGTCCGCATAGCTGTTGATGTAGCGAAGTTCGGCCTGACCGCGCGCCGCGGCGCCGAAACGGAAATTCAGCGTCGGACCGACCGCAAGCACGTTGGTCTGCTGCTGGTTCGATGGCGCATTCGCGTCCAGCGTGTTGATCGGCTGCACGCCCAGATAGTCCTCGGCGGTGAACGACAATCGCTCGGGAATCATGACCCAGTTGAGATGGCCGCCGAGCTGGCTGCGCAGCTCGTCCCCATACGTGCCACGCAGGTAATCGCGGTAGGCGACTACGCCATCCACGCGTGCCTGGACGGTCGACCCCTCCTGGCTGAAAACGAACCCCAGCGACGGGGTAAGGATGTTTTCCACGATCGGATCGACCGCGCTCAGATTGAGATTGTCGTTGTGCTCCAGACTGAGGTCGAGACTGTAGTCGAGCCTTGCGCCGACCGCGACCTGCGAGCAGGCCATCATCGGGACGCTCAGGGTCAGCATGCAAACTGACGAACGAAATCGCGCCATATTCGATTCTCCCCTCCTCGATGTCTCGGCGTTACGCAATCCCTGGCTTGCGTGCCCGAATGACACGATCTCACGGAATCTGGTTGAACACCAAGCCCGCGAGCTTGTTCGGGTCGAAGCTCGCCACCGCCTTGCTGATGGCGGCCGGCGTGTCGCGGCCGTCGCCGACGACCAGGACGACGAAATCGGCCAGATCGGCAAGGATGCGGGCGTCCGGAGAGTCCTTGACGGTGGGGCCGTCGAGAAACAGATAGCGGTCCGGGTAGCGGCTGCGCAGCGAATCCAGCGTGGCGCGCATGCGGAACGACGAAAAATACTCGCCACCGATCTCCCGGCGGGTCCCGCTCGGAATCAGCCGGAGTCGCGGAATTCCGGTGTGATAGAGAATCTTCTCGATGCCGATCGCGGGGTGTTCGAGATAGTCGATCAGGCCGCCGCCGACAGGATCCACCGCAAACGCACCGTGCTGCGCGGGATGCCGCAGGTCGCAGTCGATCAACAGGGCCGTCTTGGCGTCGTCCAGGGCGAACGCCGCAGCGAGGTTGCGCGCGACGAAACTGGTTCCCGATCGCGGACTGACCGACGTCAGCAGGGTGACGAAATTCTGGCCCTCGCTCAGGGCCAGCAGACGTGTGCGGATCTCGCGGAACGCATCCGCGTAACGCCGTCCCGAATCGTCGTAATGGATCAGTTTGCGTTGTGCGAGCGTGCGGGTCGACAGCGCGCGCGGCTCGGTAATCCGCGCGATCGACCGGCTTGCGGAGCTGCGACCTCCGAGGTCACCCGCGGTCGAATCGAGCATCGCACCGACATGGTCGGGAATAGGGTGCCTGTTCTGGGGATGGGTCATTACGCGCCGCCCTTGAGCCGAATCCAGTACATCACTGCATGCGCGGTCAAAGCGGCGACCACGAGTACGACGGCGATCGCGATCCGCGTGCGCTCACGCAGGCGGTCACGCGGATTCAAGTAGCTCGGAACGATGGTCATCGCGAGGATGCCCGTGGTGCGCTCGAGCTGCTGCACCGAGCGGACGCGCGGATCGAAGCGCACGCGCGCGAACAGCAGGCCGAGCGGTGCAGCGAACGCGAGGAAGAGCCCGCCGAGCGCGAAATGCAGCATGCGCAGACCGGACGGGCGCACCGGCATGACGGCCGGATCCTGGATCCGCATGGTCAGGCCGCGTTGTTCCCTGTCCATATCCATCGATACGCGCGCATTCTCGCGCCGCTTGAGCAGGTCCTGGTAGATGTCGCGGTTGACTTCGTAGTCGCGGGTCAGCTCGGCAAGCGCACTTTCCGATTGGGCGATGCGCCGGCTGCGTTCCATCTCGTCCTTGAGCATCGACTCCGCGGCCGCCATGCGTGAACGTGTGGCGGCGGTTTCAGCGCGTGTCTGGCCGAGCCGGTTGCGCAGGTCCAGGTAATGGGGATTGAACTGTGCGTTGTCGAACATCGTCTTGCCCGCACGATTGCCCGCATCCGGCGGTTGCTGGGCCTGCGCCGCCAGCTGGCGCTTGATGTCCTCGATCTGGTGGCGGACCCGGATCACGTCCGGATGCTTGTCGGTATAGGTCAGCATCAGGCGGTCCAGTTGCGCCTGCAGGTCGACGAGCTGGGCGCGATACATGCCCTCGCGTGTCTGCACGGCCGTGACCTGCGACTCGCCGGAAAGCTGCGCGTTCAGCGCGGCCTCGGAGGACTGCTGCTGCATCAGGTTCATGCGCGCCTGCTCGATCTCGGTGCGCAGCGCACCGATCCGCGCATTGGCGTCGGTCGCGCTGCCCGGCTGTGCGTCCACGTGGGCGGACCGGTACTTGAGGAGGCTGTCCTCGGCATCGGTCAGCTTCTTGTGGTAGCTGTTGACCTGGTTGTCGATGAATTCGAATGCATCGCGGCTTTCGCGTTCCTTCGCGGCCAGACTTTCCTGCATGAACAGCTCGGCCATGCGCTCGGTCACGTCATAGGTGCGCTTGCGATCGCTGTCCTTGTAGGCGATCTGGATCAGCTCGGGCCGCGGACTCGTGATCGAGGTCCGATCCTTGATCTGCTCGACGATCTTGTCGCGCTCGACCGGCGACAGATTCTGCGCGGCCCAGCCGCCGGTCTTCAGGATTTCGTCCATGACCCTCGCGCTGAAGACGACCTGGCGCGCGAGTCCGGCGCGATCCTTGATTCCGGTCGGAACCGCGCGCCCTTCCATCAGCGGCTGGATGATGTCGCTTGCCTGCGCCAGGATCGTGGTCGATGCGGTGTAGGTCTTGGACCACAGTGCACCCACGACCAGCCCGGCCAGCGCGATGACCGCGAATATCACGGCCATGCTCACGCCATAGCGGCGCCCCTGTCGGTACAGTGCGGGGACGAGCTCGGATGCGGGTACGTACTCGGCGTTCATGACACGGCATTCATTGCGGTGTGGTTCCGATTCCCTGCGAATCGCATTGTCAGAACGCACGCTCCGGAACCGTGATCACGTCGCCGGGCTGTGCGGGATAGTTGGTCGCCAGGTCGCCCTTTTGCAGGATCCGGTCGAGCTGGACCGCATACGCGTGCGTGGAATTGCCTTCCTTGCGATACAGCTCGGTGCGATCCGCTGCCGCGAATTCATTGAGACCGCCTGCCGCGAGGACCGCGTCGAGCACGGTCATGCCCTGGCGGTAGGGAACCGATACCGGCTGGCGCACGGCGCCGGTCACACGCACGCGCGAAAGGTATTCGTGGCTGCGCAGCTGGTCGACGATGACCGTGACCTGCGGATCGCGCACGAATTCGGCGAGCCGCGACTTGATCTCGGCAGCCACGTCCGTCGGAGTGCGACCGCCGGCCTCGACATCGCCGACCAGCGGCACCGAAATCTTGCCGTCCGGACGCACCGGGACGGTGACATTGAGGTCGGGATTCTGCCAGACCGCGACCCGAATGCTGTCGTCGACGCCGATGTGGTACTCCTTGACCGCCTGTGCCTCCGGGTCGATCTTCGGTGCATCGCCTGGTCTTGGACCCGCGACGCATGCGGCCAGCATCAGGCTCCCGCCGATGACCAGCCAGTGGGCGAATTTATTCATGTTCACTCCCTCCCGAGGCGCATGTCCGGAAACGCGAACGTTATCACAGTTCATCCCTGCTCCATCGACCTTCAGTCGGCGAAAAAGTGCCGGTACCAGGCCACGAATCGACGCACGCCGACCTCGATCGGCGTGGTCGGGGCATAGCCGGTGTCGGCGGCCAGCTCCGTAACGTCCGCATATGTATCCGGCACGTCACCCGGCTGCAGCGGCAGCATGATCCGTTCCGCCCTGCGTCCGAGTTCCGCCTCCAGCACTTCGATGTAGCGCGCGAGCTGGATCGGCTGATTGTTGCCGATGTTGTAGATCCGGTACGGCGCCGCCGAAGTGGCCGGATTCGGTGCCAGTGCATCGAAAGCCGGGTCGCCGGCCGGTACGCGATCCAGCGTGCGGACCACGCCTTCGACGATATCGTCTATGTATGTGAAGTCGCGCGTATGACGGCCATGGTTGAACACCTCGATCGGTTCACCAGCGAGGATCTTGCGCGTGAACAGGAACAGCGCCATGTCGGGGCGCCCCCAGGGTCCGTAGACTGTGAAGAATCGCAAACCGGTGGTCGGCAGGCGGTACAGATGGCTGTAGGTGTGGGCCATCAGCTCGTTGGCCTTCTTGGTCGCCGCGTAGAGGCTGACCGGGTGGTCGACCGGATCCTGCACCGAGAACGGCAGCTTGCGGTTCGCGCCGTAGACCGAGCTCGACGAGGCATATACCAGATGCTCGACCTCGCCATGCCGGCAGGCCTCGAGCACGTTTATGAAGCCGACCAGATTGCTTTCGACATACGCGTACGGATTCTCGATCGAGTAGCGCACGCCGGCCTGCGCGGCGAGATTGACCACGCGTTGCGGCCGGAATTCCGCGAATGCGTGCTCCAGTGACGCGCGATCCTCGAGCGCCGCGCGCACGAATCGGAATCCCGGCTCGGGTGTCAGGCGATCGAGGCGCGCCTGCTTGAGCGTCGGATCGTAGTAGTCGTTGAGATTGTCGTAACCGAGGACCTCGTCCCCGCGCGCGAGCAGGCGATTGCTCAAGGCCGAACCGATGAAACCGGCGGCACCGGTGACGAGTACGCGCATCGCTCCCTCCTACAGCCGGTCGTCGACCTGGTCGCGCGCCAGCACCTGCTTGACGTCGAAGACGACGCAGCCGGGCTTGCCGAGCGCGCGAATGCGCGCCGCGCCCATTTCGATGAACTCGCGGTGCGCGACCGCGAGGACAACTGCATCGTACGTTTCGGGTACGAGATCCCGGGCCAGCTCGAGACCGTACGCGCGGCGCGCCTCGGCCGGGTCGACCCACGGATCGTACACGTCGACGCGCGCGTCGTAGCTCTGGAACTCGCTGATCACGTCGAGCACGCGCGTATTGCGCAGATCCGGGCAGTTTTCCTTGAACGCGAGACCGAGCACGAGAATGTTCGCGCCTGCGGCGTGGATGCGCCGCCGGGTCATCAGCTTGATCACGCGCTGCGCGACATGCTGGCCCATGCCGTCGTTGATGCGTCGACCGGACAGGATCACCTCGGGGTGGTAGCCGATCTGCTGCGCCTTGTGGGTCAGGTAGTACGGGTCGACGCCGATGCAATGTCCGCCGACCAGGCCGGGCCGGAATGGCAGGAAGTTCCATTTGGTTGCGGCCGCCGCAAGCACTTCGCTGGTATCGAGGCCGAGCTTGTGGAAGATCAGCGCGAGTTCGTTGACCAGCGCGATGTTGAGATCGCGCTGCGTATTCTCGATGACCTTGGCTGCTTCGGCGACGCGGATGCTCGACGCCTTGTAGGTACCCACAGTAATTACCCGGCGATACAGCGCGTCGACGAAATCGGCGGCTTGCGGCGTCGAGCCCGATGTCACTTTCAGGATCGTTTCGAGCCGGTGCTGCCTGTCGCCCGGGTTGATGCGTTCGGGGCTGTAGCCGGCGTAGAAGTCGACGTTGAACCGGAGGCCCGACGCGCGCTCGATGATCGGCACGCACACTTCCTCGGTCGCGCCCGGATATACGGTCGATTCGAAGACCACGACCGCGCCACGAGCGATTGCGTTGCCGACGGTGCGGCTGGCAGCCTCGAGCGGGCCCAGGTCGGGCCGCTTCGCCGCGTCGATCGGTGTCGGTACGGTCACGATGAACACGTTGCAACGGGCCAGATCAGCGGCTTGGGCACTGAACTCGAGATGCGCTGTCGCCCGCAGTTCCTCCGGCGTCACCTCCCGCGTGTGGTCGCGATGCGCGCGCAGCTCTTCGATGCGCTTCCGGTCGATGTCGAAGCCGAGCGTGGGCAGTTGGCGGCCGAAGCCGACCGCGAGCGGCAGGCCCACGTAGCCCAGGCCGATCACTGCAACGCGTGTTTCATCGGCGTGGGGCAGGGCGGCAGCGTCCATCCGGGACTCCGGCTCAGGGGCCGCAAGTCTAGCCCACAATCGCGCGCTGCCTGACCCGGATCCACTCCGTGCAGGCCGGCACGGACGCCGGTCCGCTCGCGGTCGATGGTCATGTGCGGCCGCGACAACGCATTGCCGCGTTGCCTTCGGCAGGGGCATCCGCGGCGCTGCGTCACGTATCCTTCATGCACTTCCCCCCGTCGGAGTCCCATCATGCGCAGCTCGATTTTCATCGGCGTGGTCCTGAGCGCGTTCGGGTTTGCCGGCGCCCGCGCGGCCGAGCGTACCGACCGCATCCTGATCCAGGACAACCCGGCCGGCACCCAGACCGTGGCCAGCGCCGCGGACGGCACGACGCGCGTCGAATACTCGTTCAACGACCGTGGCCGCGGCGATCACATCGTCGCGACCTGGACGCTCGATGCGGTGGGTATTCCGGTCGCATACGCGGGCAACGGCAACGACTACATGAAGGTGCCGGTCGAGGAACGCTTTACGTTCAGGGACGGCAAGGCGACTTGGCACAATCGCGCGGAACAGGGCGAGCGCGCCGGCGACGGCGCGGCGTTCTACGTGCCGACCAGTTCACCGCCGGAAATGCTCGGCGTGCTTGCGCGTGCGCTGTTGAAAGCACCCGGCCATCGCCTCGCGCTGCTGCCCGCCGGTGAAGCGAGCATCGAGCCGGCCGGGCAACTCACGCTCGGAGCGGATCGGGTCAGCCTGTATCGCATTACCGGGCTCGGCTTCACCCCGCAGCCGGTGTGGCTGGATGCGCGCAGTGAAACCGCGGCGATCGTTTCGGGCTGGTTCTCGGTCGTACCGGAAGCGCGCACGGACGCGATCGCGCAGCTCGTCGCGGCGCAGGAGCAGGCCGACAATGCATGGTCAGCGCGGCTCGCGCACGATCTCGTGCATGCACCGCGCGGCGATCTCGTGATCCGCGACGCACGCGTGTTCGATCCGCGCGATCTGAGCGTCAGTGCGGGCACGAGCGTGCTGATCCGCAGCGGCCACGTGATCCTGGTGGCCCCGGATGCGGCGGTCAAGACGGCGCCGGACGCCGAAACGATCGACGCGCACGGGCGCTTCCTGATGCCGGGGCTGTGGGACAACCATCAGCATTTCAGCGACGTCGACGGCTTGCTCGATCTCGCCAACGGCGTGACCAGCGCGCGCGACATGGCCAACGACACCGATGCGTTTCTCAAGCGCGTCGCGCGCTTCGATGAGGGCAGCGAGATCGGACCGCGCGTGATCAAGGCCGGCATCATCGACGGTACCGGCGAGCTGGCCGGCCCGACGAAGATGCGCGTCGACACGGCGGCCGAGGCGATCGCGGATGTCGACTGGTACGCCGACCACGGTTACGCGCAGATCAAGATCTACTCATCCGTGAAGCCCGAACTGATGCCCGTGATCGCCGCGCGCGCGCACGAGCGCGGCCTGCGCGTGAGCGGCCATGTGCCCGCGTTCATGTCCGCGCGCCAGTTCGTCGAAGGCGGCGCCGACGAGATCCAGCACCTGAATTTCATCTTCCTCAATTTTCTCTATCCCGAGGTCAAGGAGACGCGCAATCGCGACCGCTTCATCAAGGTCGCGGAGCATGCGCGCGAGTTCACCCCGGAAAAGCCCGAGGTACGCGAGTTCATTGCGTTCCTCAAGCGGCACCATACGGTGCTCGATCCGACCATCGGTGTTTTCGAGGCGCTGTTCTCGGGCGATCCGAACGCGGTCACGCCGGGTCTCGAGACGATCGCGCCGCGCATGCCGCCGCAGATCCGCCGTGGGTTGCTGAGCGGTGCACTCGAGGTGCCCAAGGGCGAAGAAGCCGCGTATGCGGCCGCATTCCCGGCGATGCTGAACATGCTCAAGGCTCTGCATGACGCCGGCGTCACGATCATTCCGGGTACCGACGCGCTGGCCGGTTACCAGTTGCACCACGAGCTGGAACTGTACGCGCGTGCGGGCATCCCGCCGGCCGAAGTCTTGCGCAGGGCCACACTGACGTCGGCCGAGGTCATGGGCGTCGAGGGCAACCGCGGCGTGATCGCGCCCGGCCGCATGGCCGACATGATCCTCGTCGACGGCGACCCGAGCCGGAACATCGCCGACATCCGCAGGATCACGACCGTGATCAAGGGCGGCAATGTCTACGATCCGGTCGCGATCGAGCATGCCCTCGGTATCGCGCCGCGCGCCGCGCCGCACTAGCCCGGGCATTTCATGAGGACCGCGAAAGAGCCGCGATCGCGTTGCCATTGAACGGCGAGGACGAATCTGGGTTGCGAACGGATGCATCCGGCCACGTCTACCCACTGGCGCGGTCTCCGCGCGGTCCTTGCGCGAAGCGCTACATCGGTTTAAACCCTGCCGGGTTCAGACGCGTCTGTTACCGTGCGCTGCGACATCGCCTTCCGATGACTCGCGTCGCGCACCTCGCACGTCCACCCGGAATCTCGCATGCGTTCCCTCACCGTCTTGTTCCTCCTTGTCGCATTCACTGAAGTCCACGCCGACGTCACGACCCCGAACGATATCGCGTTCGTCCACGTCAATGTCGTGCCGATGGATCGCGAGCGCGTTCTGCGCGACCAGACCGTGCTCGTGCACGGTGATCGCATCGCCTCGATAGGTCGTGACATCGAGGTGCCGCCAACCGCGACACGCATCGATGGCAAGCGCAGCGCGTGGCTTTCGCCCGGTCTGGCCGACATGCATACGCACTCGCAGACGAAGAATGATCTCGCGATCTATCTCGCCAACGGCGTGACGACCGTGCTGAACATGGGCGGCGCGCACGCAGGGTTCGTCGACTCTACGGTGCCTGCCGTCAACCGCGGCGCACTACCGGGGCCGCGCGTCTACACGAGCTTTCTCGTCGATGGAACGACCGACTACAATGGCTTCATCGTGCGCACGCCGGACGAAGCGCGCGCGATCGTCGGGCTCGCCAAGACAAACGGCTACGATTTCATCAAGGTCTACGTCGGCCTCGCGCCCGACGTTTTCTCGGCGCTTGCAGAGGAAGGGCGGCGCCAAGGTTTGCCTCTGGTCGGACACGGTGTCACATCGGTGCGGCTCGAACGGCAACTCGCCGCGGGACAGGTGCTCGTCGCACACGTCGAGGAATTCTTTTACACGTTCTTCACGCCGCGCGGCGTCGAAGAAACAGATACGCCGCCCGACGCAAGCCGCATTCCGGAGGCGGTCGCGCTCGCTCGGAAGTATGGCGCCACGGTCACGGCCGATCTCGCGACCTATTCCGCGATAGCGCATCAGATCGGACATCCCGATGTGGTCGCAAAATTCCTGACGCAACCGGGTGCGTATTTCGTCGCGCCGCAAGATCGCCTTGCATGGCAGACCAGTGGGTATGTGGGCAAGACGGCGAAGCTCGATGCAAAGCTCGAGTTCCTGCGCAAGCTCGTCAAGGCGCTGGCCGACAACAACGTTGAAATCGTCGCCGGTACCGATGCGCCGGCGGTGCCTGGAATGGCACCCGGTGTCTCGCTGCACGACGATCTCGACGAACTCGAAGCGTCCGGCCTGACGCGATATCAGGCATTGTCGGCCGCGACGCGCTCGGCCGGCGAATTCCTCGCTCGTACCAAGCACGCCGATAAATCCGGCGTCGTCGCGCCGGGCTATCGCGCCGATCTGGTGCTGTCGTCGGCGAATCCGCTGCGCTCGCTCGCGACATTGCGCACGCCGCTCGGCGTCATGGTCGCGGGTCGCTGGCACGACGCCGAGTCGCTCCACGCGTTGACGGCCGGCGTTCGCGACAGCTATCGCCGCGCGTCGGCCGGATACTGAGACATGAGGCTGCTCAGGTTGTTTTCCTCCGCGGCCGCTGCCAACCCGGGATCGTGGTCTGCTTCGCGCGCGCGATGCTGAGTTCGCCGGGCGGCGCATTCTTGCCGATCGTCGACCCGGCCGCGATCGTCGCGTCCTTGCCGACGCGGACCGGAGCGATCAGTGCGGTATTGGAGCCGACGAACACGCCATCCTCGATCGTCGTCACGTGCTTGCTGGCGCCGTCGTAGTTGCAGGTGATCGTGCCGGCGCCGATGTTGACGTGGGCGCCGATCTCCGCATCGCCGATGTAGCTCAGATGATTGGCCTTGGAGTGCTTGCCGATGTGGGCCTTCTTGGTTTCGACGAAGTTGCCGATGCGCGCATGCGCGGCGAGTTCGGTGCCGGGGCGCAGGCGCGCGAATGGACCGATTTCGCAGGGTCCGCGCGTGACCACGCCATCCAGACTCGAGTGCGAATGCACGACCGTGCCCGCGGCAAGGGTGGAATTGCGGATCCGGCAGAACGGACCGATCCGGACGTCGTCGCCGAGTTCGACCAGACCCTCGAGGATCACGTCGACGTCGATTTCGACGTCGCGTCCGACGCTGACCTCGCCCCGTGCGTCGAAACGCACCGGATCGGCGAAGCGCACGCCGGCGGCCGCGAGATGGGTCGCGCGCGAGCGCTGGTACAGGCGTTCGAGACCGGCGAGTTGCCACGGGTCGTTGGCACCGAATACCTCCTGCGGATTCATGCACAGGCTCGCCTCGGCCGGCTCGCCCTCGTCGTTTGCCTGCGCGAAGACGTCGGTCAGGTAGTACTCGCGCTGCGCATTGGCATCGGTCAGGTTGTTGATCCAGACCCGCATGCGCCGCGCATCGGCGGCAAGGATGCCGCTGTTGACCCAGGAGATCGCGCGCTGTTCGGGCGTGCAGTCCTTTTCCTCGACGATCGCGCGCACACGGCCTATGCCGTCGCGCACGACGCGACCGTAGCCATACGGATTGTCGAGCTGGGTGACGAGTGCCGCGAGCGTGGTTTCCTGCGCCAGCAGCTTGCGCA
The DNA here is from genome assembly GCA_963758365.1 of uncultured Gammaproteobacteria bacterium. Lineage (GTDB taxonomy): Bacteria > Pseudomonadota > Gammaproteobacteria > Xanthomonadales > Rhodanobacteraceae > Dokdonella_A. The sequence goes on along the minus strand of CAVWVB010000001.1, from coordinate 2,966,889 downwards.
GGGTATCCTCGCGAATCAGCGGCACGTCGCCGTAGAGGACCAGAAGGCGTGCGTCCTCGGGCACGTCGGGCATCGCGAGCTTGAGCGCATGGCCGGTGCCGCGCTGCTCGGCCTGGTGGACCCAGGCAAGATCGCCGAGGTCGGTCAGCGCGGTCTTGACCTGATCGCCGTGATGGCCATAGACGACATGGATTCGCGCAGGCTGCAGGCCGCGCGCGGCATCCAGTACATGCGCGAGCATCGGCCGCCCCGCCAGCGGCATCAGCACCTTGGGTTTCGCGGATTTCATCCGCTTGCCCTCGCCGGCGGCGAGGATGACCACATGCAATGGTGTTCCGCTCACGAATAGCCCTCTCAACAGGATACCGGTCAGGTTCTGGACGACTGCCGACTCGCAACATCGCGGCACCGCCGCGACACCTGCCCTGCAAACGCGGCGGCTTGCGCTGCCGTGTTCGCGCGTGATGCATGCACTTCGGGCGCCAGCGAGGCTGGCGGTGGCGGCCCTTCCCCCGCCTTTGAGACTTCGGTCACATTCTAGACGGGTTGCCCGGCGTTGTCGTACCGTCTCTCCGCCGGTCGCACGCGTTCGTCGCCGCGCGCCGCGCGCGAGTCCACGTCCGACTGCGGCGTCCGGGAACCGGAATCGAAGACGAGAACGCCGGCTTGCGCCGGCGTCATATCTGCATCGTAAGGGGCGTTCGGCCTCAGCGCTTGAGCGAGCGGCGCAGTCTTTCGAGCGCCTGCAATTGCGCCATGGCCTGGGCCAGCTGGGCCTGTGCCTGCGCGACTTCGAGCGCGTCGGAACGGTTCGCGAGCGCACGCTCGGCTTCCTCCTTGGCGCTGCGCGCGGCCGCCTCGTCGAGGTCCTTGGCGCGGATTGCGGTGTCTGCAAGCACGGTCACGACCTGCGGCTGCACTTCGAGGATGCCGCCCGAGACGTAGAAGAACTGTTCTTCCCCGTTCTCCAGCTGCACCCGCACCTGTCCGGGCTTGAGCCGGGTGATCAGCGGGGCATGACGCGGCGCAATACCGAGTTCGCCCATCTCCCCGGTCGCGATGACCATCTGCGCGTTGCCGTGGAAGATCTCCTCCTCGGCGCTGACGATGTCGCATCGGATTGTGGCCATTGTTCTCTCTCGCTTCGCGCGTTGGACGGGATCGGAAATCGGGAGCAGGTATTGGTGAGAGGCAGAACCGGAAGCGCGGGATGCCCTTTCCGTTCCTGTTTCCCGGCTCTCGATCAGGCTGCCTTCTTTTCCATCGCCTTGGCTTTCTCGAAGGCCTCGTCGATACCACCGACCATGTAGAACGCCGGTTCGGGCAGGTGGTCGCATTCGCCGTCGCAGATCATCTTGAAGCCGCGGATGGTTTCCTTGAGCGTCACGTACTTGCCTGGCGCGCCGGTGAACACCTGTGCAACCGTGAACGGCTGCGAGAAGAACTTTTCGATCTTGCGCGCGCGCGAGACCGTTGCCTTGTCTTCCTCCGACAGCTCGTCCATGCCGAGGATCGCGATGATGTCCTTGAGTTCCTTGTAGCGCTGCAGGATTCCCTGCACACGCCGTGCGGTGTCGTAGTGCTCGCTGCCGATCACGTTCGGGTCGAGCTGGCGGCTCGTCGAGGCCAGCGGATCGACGGCCGGATAGATGCCGATGCTGGCGATTTCGCGCGACAGCGCAACCGTCGAATCCAGATGCGCGAACGTGGTCGCGGGCGACGGATCGGTGTAGTCGTCGGCCGGCACGTAGACGGCCTGGATCGAGGTGATCGAACCGGTCTTGGTCGAGGTGATGCGCTCCTGCAGCTTGCCCATTTCATCGGCAAGCGTGGGCTGGTAGCCCACCGCGGAAGGCATGCGCCCGAGCAGCGCGGAGACCTCGGTTCCGGCCAGCGTGTAGCGGTAGATGTTGTCGACGAAGAACAGGATGTCGCGCCCCTTGCCGGTGGCCGGGTCGATGTCGTCGCGGAAATACTCGGCCATGGTCAGGCCGGTCAGCGCGACGCGCAGGCGGTTGCCCGGCGGCTCGTTCATCTGGCCGTAGACCATCGCGACCTTCGAATCGCTGACATTGTCGAGCTTGACGACGCCGGCCTCGATCATCTCGTGATAGAAGTCGTTGCCCTCGCGGGTACGTTCACCGACGCCGGCGAACACCGAAAGGCCGGCGTGCTGGGTCGCGATGTTGTTGATCAGCTCGAGCATGTTGACGGTCTTGCCGACGCCCGCGCCGCCGAACAGGCCGACCTTGCCGCCCCTCGCGAACGGGCAGACAAGGTCGATGACCTTGATCCCGGTTTCCAGCAGATCGTTCGCGGCCGCCTGGTCGTCGTACGCGGGCGCGGGTCGATGGATGACCCAATGCTCCGTGGCGTCGATCGGACCGGCCTCGTCGATCGGATTGCCGAGCACATCCATGATGCGGCCGAGCGTCCCCTTGCCGACCGGAACCTTGATGCCTTCGCCGGTATTGTTCGCGAGGAGGCCGCGCTTGAGGCCGTCCGTCGTTCCGAGCGCGATCGTGCGCACGACGCCATCGCCGAGCTGCTGCTGCACCTCGAGCGTGATCGCCATGCCGTCGATCTTCAGTGCGTCGTACACCTTGGGCACCGACTCGCGCGGGAATTCGACGTCGACGACCGCGCCGATGATCTGTACGACTTTACCTTGGTTCATGGGAATACTCTCCACCAATACCTTGTCAAACAAGCCTTCTACTCACCCGAAGCCGTGCTTCGGTCGAGGTGTGCGGTCGGGGATGACCGCTTCTTGATCCTGCTCTGCGATCACGGACGATCGCTGCTATACCGCGGCCGCACCTCCGACGATCTCGGAAATTTCCTGGGTGATCGCGGCCTGGCGCGCCTTGTTGTAGATCAGGGTGAGCTCGCCGATCGCCTTCGTCGCATTGTCCGAGGCGCTCTTCATCGCGACCATGCGTGCGGCATGTTCGCTGGCAAGATTCTCGAGAGTGGACTGATAGACGAGCGACTCGATATATCGGGTCAGGACGTGCTCGAGTACTGCCTCGGCGTCCGGTTCGTACAGGTAGTCCCACGCATGCGCGGCGACCAGTTCCTCGGACGCCGGCAGCGGCAGCAGCGCATCGATGGTCGCTTTCTGCGTCATCGTGTTGACGAAGTCGTTATAGGCCAGGCTCAGGCGGTCGACACGACCGGAAGTGTATTCGTCGAGCATGACCTTGATCACGCCGATCAGCTGCGCGATCTGCGGTTTCTCGCCGAGATGAGTCACGCTGCCGACCAGATTGACCTTGAGCCGGCGGAAGAACTGCGTCCCCTTCTGGCCTATGCAGACCATATCGACCTCGACACCCTTGTCCTGCCACGCGCGGATCTCGCCGAGCACGCGGCGGAACAGATTCGCATTGAGGCCGCCGCACAGGCCGCGATCGGTGGATACGATCACATAGCCGACCCGTCTGACCTCGGCACGCTCGATCATGAACGGGTGCTTGTACTCGGCGTTCGCATGCGCGACGTGGCCGATGACCTGGCGCATCAGGCGCGCGTACGGACGCGAAGCCTTCATCAGGTCCTGCGCGCGGCGGATCTTCGATGCCGAGACCATTTCCAGCGCGCGCGTCACCTTGCGGGTGTTTTGCACGCTCTTGATCTTGGTTTTGATTTCTCTGCCGCCGGCCATCTGCTTGCTCCGCTTCGCGGAAATCGGGAATGCGAAAACGTGAATATTCTCGCGCTTGCGATTCCCTGTTCCGTGTTTCCTGTTTCGTGATCCGGCCGTCTCAGAACGAGCCGGTCTTCCTGAATTCCTCGAGACCCTTCTTGAATTCGGCCTCGATGTCGCCGTTCCAGTCGCCGCTTTCGACGATCCTCTTCATCAGATCGGCGTAGTTGCTGTGGAAATGCGCGTGCAGCGCGGCCTCGAACGGCAGGATCTTCGGCAACGGGATGTCGTCGAGGTAACCTTTTTCGGCCGCGTAGACCGACAGCGCGAGTTCGGCGATCGACAACGGCGCGTACTGCTTCTGCTTCATCAGCTCGGTCACGCGCTGGCCGCGTTCGAGCTGGGCGCGCGTCGCCGCGTCGAGGTCGGACGCGAACTGCGCGAACGCCGCGAGCTCGCGGTACTGCGCGAGCGCGAGCTTGACGCCGCCCGAGAGCTTCTTGACGATCTTGGTCTGCGCCGCACCGCCGACGCGCGACACCGAGATACCCGCATTCACGGCCGGGCGGATGCCCGCGTTGAAGAGGTCGGTCTCGAGGAAGATCTGGCCGTCGGTGATCGAGATCACGTTGGTCGGAACGAACGCGGAGACGTCGCCGGCCTGGGTCTCGATGATCGGCAGCGCGGTCAGCGAGCCGGTCTTGCCCTTCACGGCGCCTTTCGTTTCCTTCTCGACATACGCCTCGCTGACGCGCGAAGCGCGTTCGAGCAGGCGCGAGTGCAGGTAGAACACGTCGCCCGGATACGCTTCGCGGCCTGGCGGGCGGCGCAGCAGGAGCGAGATCTGGCGGTAGGCCCAGGCCTGCTTCGTCAGGTCGTCGTAGATGATCAGCGCGTCTTCGCCGATGTCGCGGAAGAACTCGCCCATTGCGCAGCCCGAATAGGGTGCGATGTACTGCATCGCGGCCGACTCGGATGCCGACGCGGCAACGATGATCGTGTGCGCGAGGGCGTCGTTCTCCTCGAGCTTGCGCACCACGTTCGCGATCGAGCTCTGCTTCTGGCCGATCGCCACGTAGATGCATTTGATGCCCGACTTGCGCTGGTTGATGATCGCGTCGACCGCGAGCGCGGTCTTGCCGGTCTGGCGGTCGCCGATGATCAGTTCGCGCTGGCCACGGCCGATCGGGATCATTGCATCGACCGACTTGTAACCGGTCTGCACGGGCTGATCGACCGACTTGCGCCAGATCACGCCGGGCGCGACCTTTTCGATCGGCGACGTCAGTTTCGCGTTGAGCGGACCCTTGCCATCGATCGGTTCGCCGAGTGCATTGACTACGCGCCCGAGCAGTTCGCGCCCGACCGGAACTTCGAGAATGCGACCCGTGGTCTTGGCGACATCGCCCTCGCGCAGATGTTCGTAGTCGCCGAGCACGACCGCGCCGACAGAGTCACGTTCGAGGTTCAGCGCGAGCGCGAACGTGTTTCCGGGCAATTCGACCATCTCGCCTGACATCACGTCGTTGAGGCCGTGAATGCGCACGATGCCATCCGATACGCTGGTCAGCGTGCCTTCGTTGCGTGCCTCCGCGGACAGCTTGAACTTCTCGATGCGGTTCTTGATGAGCTCGCTGATTTCGGACGGATTGATCGTAGTTGCCATGCTTTGGATCCTCGGGTCACGCGCTGCAATCGCAGCGCATGCAAGATAGTTCCTGATTGACGGGCGCGGACCTGGATGCCCGCGACCCGGCTTTTTTTTGCGATCGAGCATGATCGCATTTGGTTTACACGTGCGGGCACGTCCACCCGCGTATCGATTCCGGCGACTGGTCGCGTCAGTGGGTCAGCGTCTGGTCCAGCCGCGCGAGCTTCCCGCGCAGCGATCCGTCGATCACGACATCGCCCGCATCGATGACCGCGCCGCCGAGCAGGCTGAAGTCGATTTCATGTTCGACCTCGATGTCGCGGTCGAAACGGCGCTTGAGTGCGGCCTTCACGCGTTCCAGCTCCGCCGCATCCAATGGCGTGGGCGATCGCACCGTGACCTTGAGCACGCGCTCGGCTTCGTCCTTGAGCTGTTCGAACAATGCGTGGATCTCGGGGAGCACCCGCAGTCGATGGTTTTCGGCCAGCAGGCGCACGAATCCCGTAAACATCGAATCGGCGGGTTCGGCCCGCGGCAGCACGAGTTCGGCCAGGTCGCTCTCCGCCACCCGTGGGTCGCCGAACAGCGACGACACGCGCTGGTCGGCCGCGAGCGCGGCCGCGAACGCGAGCTTGTCCGCCCATTCGCGGCGGGCCTCGGGCGTCGAAGCCATCTCGAATGCGGCACGCGCGTAGGGTCGGGCGAGAGTGATCGGCTGGATCATGTCAGAGCTCGGCAACCAGTTCGTCGATCAGCGCCTTGTGCGCATCGGCATCGATGTGCTGGCGCAGGATCTTCTCCGCGCCGGCGACCGCAAGCGCGCCGACCTGGGTGCGCAGGGTCTCGCGCGCGCGGTGGGCCATGTTGTCGATTTCTGCGGCGGCGGTCGCCTTCTGGCGACCCGCCTCGGCGAGCGCGTCCTGCTTGGCCTTTTCGATGATCTGGACCGCCTGCTGATGGGCCTTGTCGACGATCACCAGGGCTTCGCCGCGGGCCTTCCTGATCTCCTCGGCGACGCGCGCGTCGGCATCGGCCAGGTCCTTGCGTGCCTTCTCCGCGGCCGACAGGCCCTCGGAAATGCGTTGCGCACGATCGTCTATCGCCTTGGTCAGCGGCGGCCAGATGAATTTCATCGTGAACCAGATGAGTATCCCGAAGGTAATCATCTGGGCGATGAGCGTTGCGTTGATGCTCACGGGTCAGCCCTCACTGCAGGCGGTTCGGTCCGGCTCAATGCGCGGCGCTGGCGGCGGCGTGCTTGATCGCGTTGGCCGCGAACGGATCGACGAAGATCAGGTACATCGCGATACCCACGCCGATGATCGGAATCGCGTCGATCAGACCGACCAGAAGGAACATCTTGCCCTGCAGCATCGGAACCAGCTCCGGCTGGCGGGCCGAACTTTCGAGGAACTTGCCGCCCATCAGGCCCATGCCGATGGCGGCACCAATGCCGCCGAGGCCGAGCATGAGGCCGGCGGCGAGCGCCGTAAGGCCTTCGACAGTTGCCATTGCACCGATATCCATGATGTTTCTCCGCGTTGCCTTGAGTTGATGAAGCTTGAATTGGTGAAAACGTGCGACCGTAACGAGCGGTCAGTGGTGATCGGCCGCCATCGCCATGTAGACGACGGTCAGGACCATGAAGATGAAAGCCTGCAGCGAGATGATCAGGATGTGAAAGATCGTCCACCCCGTGGACAGCAGAATCTGGCTCACGAAGCCGAGATTGCTGCCGACGCTGCCGAGCGAGTAGTTGAGCGTGAAGCACGCGAGCAGGATGAAGATCACCTCGCCCGCGTACATGTTGCCGAACAGTCGCAGGCCCAGGCTCAGCGGTTTGGCGAGCTCTTCCACGCACTTGAGCAGGAAATTGAGCGGCATCAGCACGATCTTCGCGACGATGTTGTTCGCGGAGAACGGATGGAACAGGAATTCCGCGCCGACACCCCTGAAGCCCTTGGCCACGAAGCCGTAGCCGAATGCGATCAGGAACACGGTCAGCGACATGCCGAGCGCGATGTTGGGGTCGGTCGAGGGCACCACCCGCAGATGTTCGACGCCGGCGCTCTGCGCGGCCATCGGCAGCAGGTCGACCGGCAGCATGTCCATGAAATTCATCAGGAACACCCAGAAGCCGACCGCGAGCGCCATCGGCGCGACGAACTTCGAGTCATGGTGAAACGCGTCGTTGACCTGGTCGCGCACGAACAGCAGGGACATCTCCATGAAGTTCTGCCAGCGGCCGGGGACGCCGCTGCTGATCCTGCGCGTGGCGAGACGGAACATCAGGATGAAGACCAGACCGAGCAGCACCGAGAACACGACCGAATCCAGATTGAGCACCCAGAAGCCGGTCGCCTCCGGATTGATCGTCATGGATTTGAGATCGAGCTTGAGGTAGGTCAGGTGATGCAGGATGTAGCTGCTGCTGTCGTGACCGCTTTCGGATGTCATGTGACGGAGATTCCGTTTTCGCGTTTGAACATGGGCAATCGGGCGTCGCGGGAAAGCCGGGATTCAGGGTCTGGCGGTTCACGGCGAAGCGTCGGCGGCGCTCTGCTAGGTGAACCTCGTGATCGCCAGCATCAACCAGTTCATCGACAGGCAGGCGATGCAGGTCAACAGCAGCGGCGCGAAATGGTCGCCGAACAACACAACTCCGAGCCAGAACAACGCGGCGGTCAGCAGCAACTTGCCCACTTCGGCGCGATACGTCGCGCCGAGCATGTCGGCGGGTCCGGAGCGCCCGGCGCGCGCCTGCGTTCTGGCCGCGAACCACGCGGTCGGAGCGACCGCGACGACACCGCCGAACATGGCCGCTTTCGCGTCCGGCGGGCCGCGAACGATCCACGCGAGCAGCGCCGCGACCCCTGCCGTCGCCACTTGCGCACCCAGCAGCGCCCAGACCGGCGACCTGCCGCGCAACCGCACTTCACTTCGATGTCCTGTACGCCGCATCGGCAGCATGGAGAGTATCCCGACCTTGCTGCGTGCCCGAATCCTGCCTCTACGCGGGTTCCGCCGGATCCGCCAGCCATCCTGGCGGATGGCGCCGATCGGCGATGCCGTCATGCGCCTGGACGCGATCTGGACTGTCGCCCGCCATGTCCTGCAGGCGCATCGTGGAAAACCCTGGAGGTCACTGCACTGCGGAACGCCATCGTCTCGTGCGCCCGCGTGCACAGCAGCGGAATTGTATCAGAGCCCGTTTTGCAGCCGCAATCCGCGCGCCGGCATCACGAATGCGCAGCGCCCGCCTCCCGAAGCGCGTGCATGCCGCGCGCGCGACATAGTGTCGCAGGCGCGCAGCCATCACCATCAACCCGCCGGCGGGCGGGAGAGCAAAAAAAAAGGCCGGACGAAGTCCGGCCTTCAATCGGTCGCAGCCGCGCAGGGGAGTCGCGGCGCGCTTTCCGATATCGCTTTGCTCAGCGCGCGCTGGCTGCCTTCTTGGCGGCCGCAGCCTGCTTGCTCAGCGTGTCGTTGGTGGCTTCGAACGAACCCTTCGCGAGCGAGCCGATCGCTTCGGACGTCTTCATCGAGACGCCGAGGACTTCCTGGCTGTTCGCATAGAGCTTCTCGGCGCTTTCCTTCGCGAGCTGGACGCCCTTGGCGGAAATCGCCTTGGCGGCCTCGAGATCGCGCACTTCGACCGCTTCGGTCCAGAACTCGACGGACGCCTTGACGCGGTCCTCGAAGGTCTTGAGGTTCAGTTCGGTGATGCGCTCGAAGCCGGCCATCGCGAGGCCCTGGGCCTTCACGAACGTATCGGCGTAGCTCTTGCCGAGGGCCATCGACTGGGTATTGATCTGTTCAAACATGGCAGTTGCCTCTGGGTTGGCGGGAAATGTGCGGGCAGCATAGCATCGAGTCTTGTGCGCTGCAACATATTCCGTCGAGGCGGATTGGTTTCCCGCCACACTGGTCGGTAAATAATTGAAATTAAAGGCTGTTCAAAAGCAGGGTCTTCTTGCGCGGCGCAGCGCAGAAGACATTCACGCGGTCTCCGGACCCGCGTAAGAGCAGGTGGTCGTGCAGGTCTCGTGGACGGTCACTCGCGACAGCAGCGGCAGGCGTGGCTGCAGGTGCGTCCAGATCCAGCGGGCCAGACGCTCGCTGGTCGGATTCTCGAGGCCGGCAATCTCGTTGAGGTAGTGGTGATCCAGTTGCGCGAACAGCGGCGCGAACGCGGTCGTCAGGTCGGCAAAATCCATGACCCAGCCCAGGTCCGGGTCGAGCGGCCCGCGCACGTGCACCTCAATGCGGAACGAGTGTCCGTGCAGTCGCGCGCACTTGTGTCCGGGCGGCACGTTCGGCAACCGGTGCGCGGCCTCGATCTGAAAGGTCTTGGAGATATCCATGGTGACCGCGAGCCTGGGAGCCGAGACGCAAGGGTACCGGATCAGCCCAGCCTGCTATTCGCGGTCGTGCGGCTTGTTGTCATCGCTCGCACGCCAAGTTGCGCCGGAAGCGTGCGCGTGCCGAGCGCTCAGCCCTCGACCGTGCCATTTGTCACGTGACGTGGCAGCGCTGCTTCCGACAAGATCGACGCTTGCGCCAGCTGCACATCGCCATCTCCGGAGTCGACCATGGAAAGACGTGATTTCCTCAAGTTCACCAGCGCCGGTCTCGGCGGCCTGATCCTGCCGGCGCTGGCCGGGCGCGCGATCGCGGCCGAAGCGCTGCTGACGAAGATCGATGGCGCGACCCGGAAACGTCTCGCGGATATCGCGCTCGAGGCGGCCCGATCCGGCGGCGCGAGTTATTGCGATGTGCGCATCGGCAGGTATTTGCGCCAGTTCGTGATCACCCGCGAGGACAAGGTCGAGAACGTGGTCAACACCGAGTCGACCGGCGTCGGCATCCGCGTGATCGCGAAGGGAACCTGGGGATTCGCGGCGAGCAGCGATCTCGGCTCCGACAGCATCGCGCGCGCTGCGCGCGAGGCGGTCGCGATCGCGAAAGCGAATTCGCGCATGCAGTCCGCGCCCGTCGAGCTGGCACCGGTCAAGGGAGTCGGCGAAGTGAGCTGGTCGACGCCGATCGTGCGCAATTCGATGGAGGTGCCGATCAAGGACAAGGTCGACCTCCTGCTCGGCGTCAATGCCGCCGCGATGCAGGCCGGCGCGAGCTTCATCAATTCGATCCTGTTCCTGGTCAACGAACAGAAGTATTTCGCCTCGACCGACGGCTCGTACATCGATCAGGACGTGCACCGCATCTGGGCTCCGATGCGGGTCACCGCGGTCGACCAGAAAACCGGCAAGTTCCGCATACGCGCGGGCCTCTCCGCGCCGCGCGGCATGGGCTTCGAGTATCTCGATGCGAAGGCGGCCGACCGCGTCGAGCTGCCTGGCGGCGCGGTCGTGTATGGCGATTCCTATGACATGAAGGCCGATGCGGTGGCCGCTGCCAGGCAGGCCAGGGAAAAGCTGACCGCGCCGTCGGTCAAGCCGGGCAAATACGATCTCGCGCTCGATCCCTCGCATCTGTGGCTGACGATCCACGAATCGGTCGGCCACCCGACCGAACTCGATCGCGTACTGGGTTATGAGGCGAACTATGCGGGCACCAGCTTCGCGACCCTGGACAAGTGGAAGTCGAAGAACTACCGGTACGGCAGCGACAAGGTCACGATCTTCGCCGACAAGGTCCAGAAGGGCACGCTCGGCGCGGTCGGCTACGACGACGAGGGCGTCAAGACGCAGCGCTGGGATCTGATCAGGAACGGCATCCTGGTCAACTACCAGGTGATCCGCGACCAGGCCCATATCCTCGGCCTCAAGCAGTCGCAGGGCTGCTGCTATGCGGACTCCTGGTCGAGCGTGCAGTTCCAGCGCATGGCCAACGTGTCGCTTGAGCCCGGCACGGAGAAGCTCTCTCCGGCCGGGATGATCAAGGACATCGAGAACGGCATCTACATCATCGGCGACGGGTCGTTCTCGATCGACCAGCAGCGCTACAACGCGCAGTTCGGCGGGCAGCTGTTCTACGAGATCAAGAACGGCAAGGTGACGCAACCCCTCGAGGATGTCGCATACCAGATTCGCACGCCGGAGTTCTGGAATTCGTGCGTCGCGATCTGCGGCAAGGACGACTATCGCTTCGGCGGCTCGTTCTTCGACGGCAAGGGCCAGCCGGGCCAGGTTTCGGCGGTCTCGCACGGTTCGAGCACCGCGCGCTTCAACGGCGCCAACGTCATCAACACCGCGCGCAGTCTCGGATGAGGCCGGAAACCGGAGTCGTCAGGCGTGGATCGTTCATGCGCCACTGCGCCGACTCCGAACCGGCCGTACCTGACTCAGCGCAGCAGCCCAGTGCCAGGATTGGAGTAGACCAATGAGCATGTATACCGAAGAACAAGCCAGGGCCATCCTCGACAAGGTCGTGAAGTTGTCGAAGGCCGACCAGTGCACGGCCACGTTGAACGGATCGAGCGGCGGCAACGTGCGCTACGCGCTGAACAGCGTCTCGACCAGCGGCCACGTCAGCGATGCCGATCTCGCGATCGAAGTCGCGTTCGGCAAGCGAGTCGGCACGGCCACGATCAACCAGTTCGACGAAGCCTCGCTGCAGACGGTGGTGCGCCGCGCCGAGGAGCTGGCCAGGCTCGCGCCGGAAAATCCCGAGTTCGTTCCCGCGATCGAGAAGCAGGCCTACAAGGCCAGCAAGACCTTCGTCGACAGGACCGCGGCGATCACGCCGGAATATCGTGCGGGCGTCGCCGCGGCCTGCATCGAGCCGTGTCGCAAGGACAAGCTGGTTGCCGCAGGCTTCTTTTCCGACGCACAGAACTTCTCCGCGATCGCCAACAGCAAGGGCAACTTCGGCTACCAGAAAGCGACCGGAATGGACTTCACGTGCACGGTGCGCACCGATGACGGCAAGGGTTCAGGCTGGGTTGCGCGCAATCTCGCCGACGTGTCGAAGTTCGATGCGAAGAGCGACATCAAGACCGCGATGCGCAAGGCCAGGGGTTCGGCCGACGCGAAGGCGCTCGAGCCCGGCAAGTACACGGTGATCATGGAACCGGCGGCGACCGCAGGCCTGATATCGTTCATGATGTTTGGATTCGACGCGCGCCAGGCCGACGAGGGGCGCAGCTTCCTTTCGAAGAAGGGCGGCGGCAACAAGATCGGAGAGAAACTGTTCGACGAGCGCGTGACCCTGTACGCCGATCCGTGGGACGAGGAGGCTGCGGTCGTGCCGTGGGACAGCGACGGGCTCGCGCGCGAGCGCACTCCGATCATCACCAAGGGCAAGGTCGAATATCTGCAGTACTCGCGTTACTGGGCGAAGAAGCAGGGCAAGCAGGCGATCGGCCAGCCCGGCAACCTGATCATGGTCGGTGGCGACAAGTCGACGATGGATCTGGTCAAGGAAACCCGCAAGGGCGTGCTGGTCACGCGCACCTGGTATATCCGCATGGTCGACCCGCAGACCGTGCTGCTGACCGGTTTGACCCGCGACGGGACATTCTATGTCGAGAACGGCGAGATCAAGTATCCGATCAAGAACTTCCGCTTCAACGAGTCGCCCGCGATCATGCTCAACAACATCGAGGAAATCGGCAAGCCGGTGCGCGTCGGCGACGACGAGTCGCCGTTCGTGATGATGATTCCGCCGATGAAGATTCGCGACTTCACGTTCTCGTCGCTGTCCGACGCCGTGTAGCTACGGGAGTCCGGAATTGTCGGTCGGATTCGTGCGGGCAAATGGAAGCGATGCCTGTTTCGTGCCTGAGCGAATCCCCAGGTTCCAGCTTTCGATGACCCGCGCCGAATTCCTCCGCCTGATGTTCAGCGCCGCCTGCTTGGGCTGGCTCGCGCCGCGCGCGCACGCGCAGCCGCCCACTGCGCGGACCGCGGTGCGGCCTTCGGTCCCGGGCTCCCAGCCTGCATATGATTTCTGGTTCACCCGCCTGATGTACGAATCCGGCGACTGGGACGTCGACCAGCGCATGCCATCCAACCTGCTCGACGCGCTGATCCAGTACACGACGCTGCGCGTCGACACGACGGAGCGTGTGCTGCCGCTGGCCGATGCGCGCATGCTTGCGCAACCCTTCTGCTATCTGGCCGGGCACAAGCTCGTCGAATTCAATCCCGACGAGCGCCGCAATTTCGAAAGCTATGTCCGCAACGGTGGCTTCGTGCTCGTCGACGACTGCAATCACGACATCGACGGACTGTTCGCGAAGTCGTTCGAGCGCGAAATGGCCGCGATCTTCGGCGCCGGCGCATTGCACAAGCTGCCGAAGGGGCATCCGCTGTTCGACAGCTTCTTCCGTTTCGACGGACCGCCCAACACGACGTTCGAGCTCAACGGCTGGGGCGACGACCTCGTCCACGAATACCTCAAGGGCATCGAGATCGATGGTCGGCTTGGGGTGCTCTACAGCAACAAGGACTATGGCTGCGAATGGGACTACGACTGGCGCAACAAGCGCTGGCTGGCCGAGGACAACACGAAGTTCGCGGTGAATGTCGTGATCTATGCATTGACCGCGTGACGGCACGATTGTGGCCGAGGGCCGGCGAGCCGCCGCACCGGCCCGTGCGGTCGAGAAGCGTCCGGTGATCTTCGGCCGCGCGCAATCGGACGTCGCGACGGCCGACTCGAACGCACCGTGCAACGATTGAGGAATTGCGAGGAATCGAAGCAGTGAACGATGCAGTGACCGAACAATCCGTGCGCGCCCGCCTCGATCGGCTCGACGGCCTGCGCAGCGCGATCGCCCGCGCGGTCGTCGGCCAGCGCGATGTCGTCGAACAGCTGTTGATCGGCCTACTCGCGGGCGGACACTGCCTGCTCGAGGGCGTACCCGGTCTCGGCAAGACCCTGCTCGTGCGCACGCTCGGCGCCGCGCTCGCGCTCGATTTCCGCCGCATCCAGTTCACCCCGGACCTGATGCCGAGCGACATCATCGGCACCGAGATCCTCGAGGAGGATCACGGCACCGGCAAGCGCTTCTTCAAGTTCCAGCGCGGACCGGTATTCACGAATCTGCTTCTCGCCGATGAACTCAATCGCACCCCGCCCAAGACCCAGTCGGCGCTGCTCGAGGCGATGCAGGAACGCACGATCAGCTACGCGGGGACGACGCACGGGCTACCACAACCGTTCTTCGTGCTCGCGACCCAGAACCCGCTCGAGCAGGCGGGAACCTATCCGCTGCCGGAAGCGCAACTTGACCGCTTCCTGCTGCATGTCCGTGTCGACTATCCCGATGAGGCGGACGAGCGCGCGATCCTCGTCCAGACCACCGGCAGCGCGGCGGACTCGATCGCGGCGGTGATGGGCGGCGCCGAGGTCATCGCGTTGCAGGCACTGACGCGCGAGGTGCATCTGAGCGAAGCGCTGCTTGGCTGGATCACGCGTCTCGTGCGCGCAACGCGCCCGCAAGCCAGCGAGATCGCCGAAGTGCGCGAATGGGTGCGCTGGGGTGCCGGCCCGCGTGCGGGCCAGTCGCTGGTGCTCGCGGCCAAGGCGCGCGCACTGCTGCATGGTCGCCTCGCGGCAACCCGCGAGGACGTCAATGTGCTCGCCGCGCCGGTGCTGCGGCATCGTCTGCTGCTCTCTTTCGCGGCCGAAGCCGAGCAGCGCAGCAGCGACGACGTGGTCGCCGCGCTGCTGCGCGCGCTGCCCGCACCCGCCTGAGCGATCCGCCGAGCGTGGTCGATCTGATTCCATCCGCCGTGCGTGCGCGCTTGCGCGAGCTGCGCCTCACCGCGCGCCATGGCGCAGGCGGCGACGGACTCGGCCAGCATGCGAGTCGCAGCCGCGGCGCCGGTCTCGAGTTCGCCCAATACAGGGCCTACGAACCCGGCGACGAACCGCGCCGTATCGACTGGAAACTCCATGCGCGCTCCGATCGCTACTTCGTCCGCGAAGCCGAGCGCGACAGTCCGCTCTGCGTCTGGATGGTGCTGGATGCGAGCGCATCGATGCGTCAGGCGGACGCGCTGCGACCCGACTTCAGCAAGCTCGATGCGGCGAAATCGCTGGCCGCCTGCGTGATCGAACTCGCGCTGCGCCAAGGCGATCGTTTCGGCCTGGTCGCCCTCGGCGCCGCGACGTCGCGCGTGGTTTCCGCAGCGAGCGGTCCGCGCCAGCGCGATCGTTGCCTGCTCGAACTCGAAGGCCTCGCCGCGGCGGGCGGGCTGCCCGATGCGGCCAGCCTGCGCCCGCTGTGGGAGCGCATCCAGCCGTCCTCGCTGGTGGTCATGGCGTCCGACTTCTTCGACGACGCGGCACCCGATTTCGCCGAGCGCCTTGCCGCGGCGCGGCGCGAAGTGCTGACCGTGCAATTGCTCAGCACCGAGGAGCGCGACTTTCCGTTCGCGGGCGGCCATCGGTTTCGGGAGCCCGAGTCGGGACAGGAGCGCCGCGTCGAAGCCGCCGTGGTGCGTGCGGATTTCATGCGCCGCTTCAGCCTCGCGCGCCGCGAGCTCGCGCGGCGAATGGCCGCGAGCGGCATTCGCCATGTCGAGCACGTACTCGACGAAGCGATCGACGCGCCACTGCGACACCATTTCGGCGGACGCACCGCGCGCGCATGAATCCGGCCCTGCTCGCGCCGCTCGGTCTGGCCGCGCTCGCGGCGCTCGCGTTGCCGATTCTGATGCACCTGGTACGCCGCATCGAGCTGCGCACGACCGAATTCGCCGCGCTGCGCTGGATCCCCGAACGCACGCGGCCGCGCCGGCGCCTGCGCTTCGAGCGGCCCTGGCTGCTCGGGCTGCGCCTCGCGCTGCTCGCGGTGCTGGCCGTTCTGCTCGCGCGGCCGGTGGTAAACGAACCCGCCGCAAACACGCCGAATCACTGGACCGTGGTCGCGCCGGGTGTCGACCGCGCGAGCGAGCTGCGCGCGGCTGCCGCGGCGGGCCACGACGGACACTGGCTGGCAGCGGGCTTTCCATCGCTCGACGCGTCTGCGCCGGGCCACAACGTGCCGCTCGCGAGCCTGCTGCGTGAACTCGATGCGGATCTCGCGCCCGCGACCACGCTGCGCGTGATCGTGCCGAGCGAACTCGGCGGCCTCGATGGCGAGCGGCTGCGGCTGGCCCATGCGATCGACTGGCAGATCGCACCGGGCCGCACGAGCGAAGCCGCGCTGCCGGCGCCGCAACCGGCGCTGCTCGCGGTGCGCCATGCGCCGGGTCGTGAGGCCGCACTGCCCTACCTGCGCGCGACGCTGGCGGCATGGAACCAGCGCGAACCCGGCCGCTACCGGCTCGACGTGCAGCGACTCGCGCAGCCGGTGCCGGACGCGGCGGCGTGGCTCGTATGGCTGGGTCCGGCACTGACCGCACAGGCGTCCGCATGGATCGCTCGCGGCGGAGTCGCGCTGGTGACCGAGCGTCCCGCGCCGACTGCGGATCCGCTTTGGCGCGACGCCAGCGGCCAGGTGATCGCACGCGTCGAAACGCTGGGGCGCGGTCGCATCGTTGCGCTGCCCGCTCGCCTCACGCCGGCCGACCTGCCGATCCTTCTCGACGCGGATTTTCCCGGGCGCCTGCGGCACGCGTTGAACGGTGCGCCGCATGCGCCGACGCGCGCACCGGCCGCTGCCGCGACGCCGCGCCGGATCGCCGACCAAGCGACCGCCGGCGCGCCGCGGGCCGCGTCGGCACGCCCGCTCGATGCCTGGTTCGCGTTCTTCGCCGCGTTGCTGTACCTGTGCGAACGTCTCGTCGCGACATCGCGTCCGCGCGAGGCCACCGCGTGAGTCTCGACGCGCGCATCGCCGCACTGCGCCGCGCGGCCGCGCTGCGCCAGGTGCTGATCCGCAGCGCCTGCGTCGGGCCGCCCGCATGCGCCTCGGTCGTACTCGCCTCCCGTGTTGCGGGCGGTACCGCTGCCGCCGCGATCGCGGTCGTCGCAGCGGCGGCATTCGCGCTCGACGCGGGGCGTACCCTGCGTCGTGTCGACCGCGTCTGGACCGCGCGCCGGCTCGACGCGTGCGAGCCCGCGCTGGACGACAGCAGCGACCTGCTGCTGCGCGACCCGCACGCGCTGTCGCCGCTGCAACGCCTGCAACGCACGCGCGTGAGCGCGCGCCTCGACGCGCTGCGTGCGGACATCCGTCCGGCATGGCCGTGGCGCACGCTCGCGTTCGCGGCCGCTGGCGCGCTGCTGCTGCTCGGGTTCGCTGCGATCGCGCCGCGGCACGAACCGGGCGACCCCGACGTGCGGTCGATCGCGCGCAATCGTGCGCGCACCGATGCGACCCGCATCGTCGCCAGCGAGCTTGCGATCGAGGCGCCGGCCTACACGAAGATCGCGTTGCGTCGTGAAACCTCGCTCGACGCCAAAGTCGTCGAGAATTCGGTGCTGCGCTGGCGCCTGCGCTTCGACCCTCGACCGACCGCGGCGACCCTGCTGTTCCACGACGACAGTCGCGTCGCCCTGGTCCGCGACGGCGACACCTGGACCGGCAGCCGCACGCTGCCGACCTCGGCGCTGTACCGCATCGTTCTCGAAGGCGCTCCCGCACCGGCCGACGCGCGGCTGTACCGGATCGACGTCGTTGCCGACCGCGCGCCGGAGATCCGGGTGATCGCCCCGGACAAGTCCCTGACCCTGCGCGATGCAGGGCAGAAGACCTGGGACCTGGTGTTCGAGGCCGGCGACGACTACGCGATCGCGCATGCGGATCTGACTATCACCCGGGCCCAGGGCAGCGGCGAGAACATCGCGTTCAAGGAGCAGACGCTCGCGCTCGGCGGCGAACCGGTCGCGGCCGCGGACCCGTCGCGGACGGCCGACCTGCCCGCGGAGCCGGCGCCGGATCGCGCACGGCAACCCGCGCTTGCGCGGTTCTCGCATACGCTCGATCTGGCGGCCCTCGGCATCGCCGAGGGCGACGACGTGATCGTGCGCCTCGCGGTCAGCGACAACCGCGAACCGCAGCCGAACGTAAGCCGCAGCGCGAGCTTCATCCTGCGCTGGCCCGCCGCGGCATCGGCTGGGAGCGCGGATCTCGAAGGCATCGTGCAGCGCATCTTGCCGGCCTACTTCCGCAGTCAGCGCCAGATCATCATCGATACCGAAGCGGTGGTGGCCGAGCGACCGCATCTCGAAGCGGCGAGCGTGCTCAAGCGCTCGGATGCGCTCGGCGTCGACCAGAAGATCCTGCGCCTGCGTTATGGCCAGTTCCTCGGCGAAGAATCGGAAACCCGCGCCGAGACCGCGGCGGCGGGCGACACCAACGCAGCGACCCAGATCGATGCGCTGGCCGCCGCGCACGCGGCTCGCGAGCGCCGCATGCCGCAGTCCGGGCCGACCCGGTTCGGTACGGAAGGCGACACGGTCGCCGAATACGGGCACGTGCACGACATCGCGGAGGCCGCGACGTTGCTCGACCCCGCGACCCGGTCGATCCTCAAGTCCGCGCTCGATGAGATGTGGCAAGCCGAGTTGCACCTGCGTCAGGGCGCGCCCGAACAGGCGCTGCCGTTCGAACACCGCGCGCTCGACCTGATCAAGCAGGTGCAGCAGTCGACGCGGATCTATCTGGCGCGGGTCGGACTCGAATTGCCGATAGCGGACGAGGCGCGCCGGCTCAGCGGCGAGCGCAAGGATCTCGGCGATCGTGTCGCCAGCCTCGCGAAAGCGGATGTCGCGCCCACGCCGCTCGTCGTGTTGTGGCGTGTGCTCGCAGGTGCGGGCACGCCGGACTGGGCGTCCGCGCAGGCCTGGATCGTTGCCCACCAGGCGAGCCTGTCCGATCCGCTGGGTCTGCTCGCCGCAATCGACGCCGCGCGCCGCGATCCGAACTGCACGACCTGCCGCGCGGCGCTGCGTGACCGCCTCTGGCCGCTGCTGCCGATGCCGACCGCGCAGGCGCAACCGCGGCAGCGCACGGACGCGGCGGGTCGCGCCTACCTCGATGCGTTGCGCACCTCCGCCGCCGGGTTCTCGCGATGAATGCCGCGCTGATTGCATTGCTGCTCGCATCCGCGCTGCTGCTCGGTGGCCTGCGCAGCCGGCACCACGGCGCGCCGCATCGCGTCGCGCGCATCGCGCTGCAGGGCCTGGCCGCGCTGCTGCTGTGGCTGTGCCTGTTTCCTCCGGCCACGCGCGAGGAGTTCGCTGCAGCCGAAATGGCCGTGCTGACTCCCGGCATCAGCGTCGCCCAGCGCGATGCGCTGCCTGCGACGGCCGCGCTCGTCGCATTGCCCGGCGTCGCTGCGGCCGGCCGCGCGGAGCGTGTGCCCGACCTCGGCACCGCGCTGCGTCGGCATCCCGAGGTACGGCGCCTGCGCATCGTCGGCGGCGGCCTTCCCGTGCGCGACCGCGATGCCGCGCGCGGTCTGGTCGCCGCGTTCGACGCGGCGCCGCTGCCGCGCGGAGTCGTCGAACTGGCGCTGCCGTCGGCGGTGATCGCGGGCAGCATGTGGCGTGTCGGCGGCCGTGTCGCCGATGTGTCCGGCGGGCGCATCGAACTGCGCGACCCGTCCGCCGCGATGGTCGCGGACGCGGCGCTCGATGCACAGGGTCGCTTCGCGTTCGCGGCGCCGGCCCGCGCCGCAGGCCCCGCGCTGTTCCGGTTGCGCGTGCGCGATGGCGCAGGCCGTGCCGTCGAGGATCTCGCGGTTCCGCTCGCCGCCCGTGCGGGCTCGCCGCTGCGCGTGCTGCTGCTCGCGGGCGCACCGGATCCGGAACTGAAATACCTGCGACGCTGGGTCGTGGATGCGGGCATGCAACTGGACAGCCAACTCGCGCTGAGCAAGGGCATCGCGTTGACCGAGGGCGATGCGCGCGTCGATGCCGCCGCGCTGCGTGAAGCGGATGTCGCGATCATCGACGATCGCGCCTGGAGCGCGCTCGATCGCGCGCGCAAGGAGGCCCTCGTCGACGCGGTGCACGACGGACTCGGCCTGCTGCTGCGGGTGACCGGACCCGTGCCGTCCGCAGTCCTGGAGGACTGGCGCGCGCTCGGTTTCGGAATCGCGCGTGGCGATGCCGGACCGTCGATCTCGTTGACGCGCGTGCTCGACCTCGCCGACGCCGCGCCCGGATTCACGCGCTTTCCACTCATGGTCGATGCGCCGGATGCCGCGCCCCTGCTGCGCGCCGACGATGCCACGCCGCTCGCGCTGTGGCGTGCCGAGGGGCAGGGTCGTGTCGCGTTGTGGTGGCTCGCCGACAGCTGGCGCCTCGAACTCGCGGGCGCGTCTGCGCGCTACGCGACGCTGTGGGGCGAAGTGACGACCACGCTCGCGCGCGCACGCGGCATGCCGGGTCCGAGCCTGCCGTCGGACGCGTGGGTCGACCAGCGCGCGGTGCTGTGTGGGGTCGGCGACCGCGATCGTGTGGAGGCACCCGGAGGCAAGCCGATCGCACTGATCGTCGATCCGGCCGCAGCGCACGCGGGTCCCGCATGCGCGGGATACTGGCCGGCCGAAGCGGGCTGGCACACGCTCGTTTCCGGTGGCATGCGCTGGCCGTTCTACGTGCGCGACGCCGGTGCGGCCGCTGCGCTCGCGGCCGGCGCAGACGCGCGCGCCACGCGTGCACTGGTTTCCGGTGCCGGCGCGCGCGCGACCGCGACGCGCGAGGTGCCGCTGCCGCGCTGGCCGTTCTTCATCGGCTGGCTCGCGGTCGTTGGCGTGCTGTGGTGGCTCGAGCGGCGGGGCGTGCGTGCAATCGACTCGCCGCTTGCGGCCTCTCAGCCGCCAGCGACAGCGTAGGCACCGCCGCGTTCGAGCGCGCGCCGGTACGCCGGTCGCGCGTGGATGCGCTGCAGCCACGCCCACATGTGCGGTCGGCTCGCATCGAGGCCATCACGCGCGCTCGCGGCCTCGAGCGGAAAACTCATCTGGATGTCGGCCGCGCTGAATGCATCGCCGGCAAACCATGTGCTGCGGGCGAGCTCGCCTTCCATGTAATCGAAGTGCAGCCTGAGCTGCGGTGCGATGAAACCGCGATCGACCTTGCGCGCGATCGCGCGCGCGATCGGCCTGACGAAGAACGGCGCGTTCGCGCTGGCGACGCGATCAAACACGAGGCGCAGCAGCAGCGGCGGCATCGCCGAACCCTCGGCATAGTGCAGCCAGTAGACGTAACGCAGGCGTTCGGGCGTGCCGGGGGGCGGCGCGAGACGACCGTCGCCGGCGCGGTCGGCGAGGTATTCGATGATCGCGCCGGATTCGGCCAGCACGCGCGCGCCGTCGACGACGACCGGCGCCTTGCCGAGCGGGTGGACACGGCGCAGGGACTCGGGCGCGAGCAGCGTCTGCCGATCGCGCTCGTAGCGCACGATCTCGTACCGCAGTTCGAGTTCCTCGAGCAGCCAGAGCACACGCTGCGAGCGCGAGTTGTTGAGGTGATGGACGACGATCATGCGAGGCTCCGCGGACAGCGGTCGCAGCGAGCCGTCCGTGCGGCAACCGGATTGCGCATGGTACGCGGTCGCCCTGATCCTGCGGATCATGACGTCCGGCCGATGTATGCGGGCGCGCCGCGTGCGAGCGTGGGACATCCTGCCGCGGAGGCGCGCTGATGATCGCCGCAACCCTCACGATGCTCGCCGCGCTCGCGGCCGCCCCGGCCGCGCCTGCCGTGCGCGCACTCGCGCACGGCGTGCACTGGTTGCCAGGCACGTTCGTCGCGGGGACGCAGCCGGACGGCAACACGCTGATTCTCGACGGCAAGGACGGCTTGATCGTATTCGACACCGGTCGCCACGCGCAGCATGCGCAGCAGATCATCGACTACGCGAAGCAGCGCGCAATGCCGGTAGCCGTGGTCGTCAACAGCCACTGGCACCTCGATCACGTCGGTGGCAATGCGCGTATCCGCGCCGCGTATCCCGGCGTGCGTGTCTACGCGAGCCGCGCGATCGAGGATGCGATGCACGGCTTCCTCGCCGAGTACCGCGGCCAGCTGCAGGCGATGCTCGCAAAGCCGGGCGGCGATGCGGCCGCGCGCTCGTCGTATCGCGACGAGCTGGCCCTGATCGATGCAGGCGCCGCGCTGTATCCCGACGAGGCGGTGACCGGGTCGGGTCCGCGCAGCCTCGCGGGCCGGTCGCTGCGGATCGGTCTCGAACGAAATGCGGTCACCGCGGGCGACGTCTGGCTGTTCGATCCGGCCAGCCGCGTGCTTGCCGCGGGCGATCTGGTGACTCTTCCCGCGCCGTTGTTGGATACCGCGTGCGCGGCGCGCTGGAAGGCCGCGCTCGCCGATCTCGATCGCGTCGATTTCGATCGTCTGTTTCCCGGTCACGGCGCACCGATGCCGCGAGCCGGATTCACGGTCTATCGGCGCGCATTCGACCGGCTGCTCGCCTGTGCGGCGACGGCGCAGCCGAAGCAGGTTTGTGTCGATGGCTGGATGCGCGATGCGGCCAGTCTGATTCCCGTGCACGACCGCGATCTTGCGCGTTCCCTGCTCGACTACTACCTCGACAGCAACCTGCGCGGCGACGCAACCAGGACGAAGGCGCTCTGCGCGTCCTGACCCGCGATCGAACGCACCGCTCGGCGCATCTCAGGCCGGCTGCGACACGCCGCTCCCGGATCGTGCCTGGGCTCCGCGAGCAGTCCGCTTCGGGGCCGCACCCTCGGCGCTCGCACGGAATGCCGCGGCCTCGCCGAGCAGCCAGCTGCGAAATGCCTGGAAGCCCGTGTGCTGCAGCGAGCGCTGCGGGTATACGAGATAGTGCGCATAGCGTGCCCGCATGCGTTCGGTAAACAGCGCGACCAGATGGCCGCTTTCGATCAGCGGACGGGTCAGCGTGGCGCGGCCGAGTGACACCCCCATGCCTTCGACGGTCGCGCGCTGCAGGGTCTCCGAATCGCTGAACGTGGCGACGTAGCGCGCGGGTTCCTTGCCGCCGAACAGTTCGAACCAGCGCGGCCACGGATCGTCCGGACACAGCAGTGGCCAGTCGCCGAGCTGGTCGAGGCGAGGGCGCCTGCGCCCCTTGAGCAGGCTCGCGCTGACGACCGGCGTCAGCCACTCCTCGAACAGCAGTTCGCTGGTGACGCCGTCCCAGGTGCCCGGGCCGTAGCGCAGCGCGCCATCGAAGCGCCCGTCGGCGAAGTCGACGCGCTCGATCGAGGAATCGAGGTTGAATTCGAAATCCGGATGCTGGGCGACGAAGCGCGGCAGGCGCGGCACCAGCCAGCTCGACGCGAGCGACGGCAGCGCGCTCAGGCTGAGCACGCAGTCGCGACGTCCGCACAGCGGCTGCAGCGCGGCATCGATCGCGTCGAGTGGCGGCGCGACGCGCTGCAGCAGCATCGCCCCTTCGGCCGTGAGCTTGAGCCCGCGCGGACCGCGCACGAACAGGGTGCAGCCGAGACGCTGTTCGAGCGTACGCACCTGATGGCTGAGCGCACTGACGGTCAGATGCAGGCGCTCGGCGGCGCGGG
The DNA here is from genome assembly GCA_963758365.1 of uncultured Gammaproteobacteria bacterium. Classification (GTDB taxonomy): domain Bacteria; phylum Pseudomonadota; class Gammaproteobacteria; order Xanthomonadales; family Rhodanobacteraceae; genus Dokdonella_A. The sequence goes on along the minus strand of CAVWVB010000001.1, from coordinate 2,943,200 downwards.
TCATGTTCTGCGCGCGCGCGGCGCTGACGAAGATCTGAAGCGCATTCAGGGGTGGGCGTTCCATTTTCAATATTCCTCAAGTCAGGCTATCAAACTTGTCGCTACTTTCCCTACAGAAAGCGGCTTATTGTTGCGCCATCGTCAATCAACTGCAAGCAGAGGAGCATGTGTCATGTTGAAAGAATTGAACAGCTTGGCGAGCGGCCTGCTGGGTCTGCACGGCTTTCCGGTGCGCCCGATCCGGTGGTCCGGCCACGCCGATGCACGGGAGAGCGACGGCGCCGGTGCGCGCCGCGCGCATGAGCCCGCGCGGCCCCGGCCCAGACATGCGGCGCAGGGTGCGCCGGCGTCCGCGCCTTCGGCGAACGGACATGTCCACTGGTAACCAGGGAGCGATCGCCATGAACGTCCGCTTGCGTGCTTCGATGACCGCCCTGCCCCTGGTCGCGGCCGCCCTGACCATCCTGCTGTGGTCGTCGGCGTTCCCGGCGATCAGTTACGGACTGCGCGCGTTCTCGCCGGCTGAACTCGCGCTGCTCCGCTTCGGCATCGCTTCGCTGATCCTCGCGGTGCCGGTGGCGTCGCGTGCGATCGTACTGCCGCCGCGCCGTGACTGGCCGGCCGTCGCGGTGCTCAGCCTGCTCGGCCTGACCGTCTATCAGCTCAGTCTCGGCTATGCGATGACGCGCGTGCCGGCCGGTGCCGCGGCCGTGATCATCACGCTCGTGCCCGGGGTCACCGCGGCGCTCGCCGCGCTGCGGCTGGGCGAAGTCGTCTGCGCACGCATGGTCGCCGGTCTCGCGGTTGCGCTCGCGGGGGCGATTCTCGTCGTGTTCGGCAGCGGTCATCGTGTGCGCTTCGAGCCGCTCGCCTTGCTGGTGCTGGTCTCGGTGCTGGTGACCAGCATCTACTTCGTCTGGCAGAAACCGCTGCTCGCGCGCACGACGCCGCTCGGGTTCACGACCCTGAGCATCTTCTTCGGAACCATCGGTCTGCTGCCGTTCGCGCCGCACCTGCCGGGCAAGCTCGCCCTGGTTTCGGTACCGCACCTCGCGGGCGTGGTGTATCTCGCGGTCGCGCCGACGATACTCGGGTACTTCGCGTGGAACTGGGCGCTGTCGCGCGCATCAGCCGCCAGCGTCTCGAGCTTTCTGTATCTGCAGCCGCTGCTGGCCGGCGTGATCGCCTGGCTGTGGCTGGGTCAGACCATGGGCGCGCTCGCGATCGCGGGCGGCTTGCTTGCGATCGGCGGCGTCGCCCTGACATTGCGCGGCAGCCGCGCGCCGGCACGCCGTGTGACGCCGATCACGCGGGTGCCCGCCGCTGCGCTGCGCGCCGCGCCGTGCGGTCGCTGAGACCAGGCATCGACCGGCCGCCTGCCCGCGCTCGCTTTACGCTTGCATTCAGCCGAACTGGCGCGCAATGCGCGGGCAGGAGGCCGCTCATGCACAGCATCCGCCAGTTCGACCAGTTCACACCGCAGATCTCGCCGCTCGCCTACATCGACATGGCCGCAACGGTGATCGGCCGTGCGAGCATCGGCGAGGAGAGTTCGGTCTGGCCCGGTGCGGTCGTGCGTGCCGACGTCCACTCGATCCGCATCGGCGCGCGTACGAACATCCAGGACGGCGCGCTCCTGCACGTGACTCACGACATGCAGTACACGCTCGGCGGTTTCGCGCTCAACGTCGGCGACGAGGTCAGCGTCGGTCACGGTGCGGTATTGCACGGCTGCACGGTCCAGGATGCGTGTGTGATCGGCATGAACGCGGTCGTGCTCGACGGCGTGCTGGTGAAGCGGCACAGCATGATCGGCGCGGGTGCGATCGTGACCCAGGGCAAGGTCGTCGGCGAGGGCGAACTGTGGGTCGGCAATCCGGCGCGCTGCGTGCGCACGCTGTCGCCCGAGGAGATTCGGCGCATCCACTACGTTGCGCGTCAGTACGTCTCGCTGCAGGTCCATTACCGCACGTTGCGGCCGCCGCTGGGCGTGAAGTTCGCGCGCGAATACGATCGCCGCGCGATGCGCGCCTGAGGCCAGGGCTCAGCTTTCGAACAGCTCCGGCTGCTGCGGCGTATCGTCGGGATCGAAGAAGTTGGCAAGGCCGACGCCGACCAGCCGGTACAGGGTCGCCACCGGCAGGTTGACCTGGTCGCGCAACGCGATCGCGATCGCGGTGAGTTCCTCGACCGAGCGTGGCGGTGCCTCGGGCGTGCGGCTGCGGGTCAGGATGCGGAATTCGCGCGTCTTCAGCTTCAGCACGACGGTGCGACCCACGCGTTCGGTGCGGCGCGTGGCGGCCCAGGTCTTCGCGGCGAGTTCGCGGATCATCGGCTCGATCGCCGACAGCGGCGCGTCGTGTGCGAACGTGTCCTCGGCCGAGATCGACTGCGTCGGCCGGTCCGGCCTCACTTCGCCACGATCGATGCCGTGAGCGAGTTCGGAAAGGCGTCGGCCGTAGCGGCCAAAGCGTGCTTCGAGCGCCTGCGGGTCCGCTGCACGCAGCGCACCGACCGTGCGGATACCCAGCGCCGCGAGTCTGCCGTCCATTACCTTGCCGACACCATGGATGCGCGATACCGGCAGCGGAGTCAGGAACGCGTCGACCTCCGCGGGGCGGATCACGAACAGGCCATCGGGCTTGCGCCAGTCGGAAGCGATCTTGGCGAGAAACTTCGCGGGTGCGACGCCGGCCGAGGCGGTGAGTCCGGTTTCCTCGCGGATCTGCGCGCGCAGCAGCTTCGCTATCGCGGTCGCCGAACTCAAACCGGATTTCGCTTCGGTCACGTCGAGGTAGGCTTCGTCGAGCGAGAGCGGCTCGACCAGATCCGTATGCCGCAACAGGATCGCGCGCACCTGTTGCGAAACGGCCCGGTAGCGCGTGAAGTCGGGGGCCACGAACACGGCATCCGGACACAGCCGCTCGGCACGCGCTGCCGGCATCGCCGAGCGCACGCCGAAATGCCTCGCCTCGTAGCTCGCTGCGCACACCACCGAGCGCGCGCCGCGCCACGCGACCACGACCGGGCGACCGCGCAGGGCCGGATCGTCGCGCTGCTCGACGGATGCATAGAACGCATCCATGTCGACGTGGATGAACTTGCGCATCGCCTGGATCGGGATCGAAAGCGCGATGCTACTGCCGGCGGGCGGTTCGCGGCACGCGCCGATTGCCATCGGCTCGCCGCGAAGAATTCCTACGCGCCGACGCGCTTGCGGGCGATCGAGGCGATGCGCGAGGGCATTGATCATGTCCGCTCTCGACGGAGGGCGGACTCATGCGGACACGTTCGGTCTGGACATTCGGCAGCACCGCCCTGCTCGTCCTCGCGCTGATGCCGGGGCCGGCCGCTGCAGCGTCCGCGCACGAAATCTACCGCTGTCGCGATGCGCAGGGACGGACCGCCTACCAGGATCACGCCTGCGCACGTGCAATGGAGCAGACGCGAATCGAACCGGCCGCGCCGCCGCCGCTGCGGCCGTCGCCCGCGTACGCGACCGCATCGTCCACACCGGCGCGCCGCACGCGCGTCGCGCGACCGCCCACGCGCGCGAGCGAACGCGTCTCCTGGGAATGCCGCGCCGACAACGGCGAGGTGTTTTATCGGCACTCCGGTTGTCCGGGATCGGTGCGGACCGATTCGGCCCGTCGCGGCGCGCGAAATGGCGGCGCGGCGGGATCGGTACGTGTTTCGGCGACCAGGAAACCGCGCAGCGAAGTCTGCCGGGCTCTCGCCGCAGCCGGTTCGATCGGCCGCAGCGGCCGCGAACGCGACGAGCGCGTATCGACCTACGACCGCAACGCGGGACGCGATCCCTGCCGGCATTTCTGAGCGGATCGCCGGATCGTCTTCCGGTTGCGGCGAACTGCGCGCATGCGCGGTAGGATGGCGCGTCGTCGCAGCCGGGAGTGATCCGATGCCGATCCTGAATCGTGCCGTCCCAAGCGTCGCGTTCGTTGTCCTCGCGGGGCTGCTCGCGGCCTGCTCGCAGTCGCAGGCGCCGCCTGCCGGGCAGCAGGCCGCTGCGGCCGCCAGCGCCGGCGAGGTCCAGGCGGACAAGGAACTCGCGTTGTATCGCACGCTGCGCGAGCAGCAATCCTGGGAACTCGCGGCGCCGATCGGCCAGGAGATCGTCGACAAGTATCCGGCGTCGAGCGCGGCGAAGGAGGTCGCGGCGACGCTCGCCGAAACGCGCACGAAGGCGACCGAGCTGACCGCGCGGCGCCGTCTCGAGCGCCTGTGGATCTATCAGTCCGGCAAGGAGTCGGGCGGCGACCAGAACAGCGCGTCGATCTACAGCAGCGATGTAGCTGCCAGCGATCGTGTGCGCCTCGTGCTGCGCCGGCACTCGGCCTGGGGTCAGAGCGTCTACCTGTATCGGGACGGCAAGGGATTCGAGTGCCGTGGCACCTGCAGCCTTAGCGTGCGTTTCGACGACGAGCCGCAGAAGATCAAGGCCTATCTTCCCAAGAGCGGCGAACCGGCCATGTTCATCAAGGATGACAAGGCGTTCCTCGCGCGCATGCAGAAGGCGCAGAAGATCCAGATCGACGTGATCGAGAAGGACAAGGGTCCGCGCACCCTGATCTTCGAGGTCGGCGGTTTCGATCCTGCCAAATGGCCCGCTCTCGCGGCCAGGAAATAGGCCGCGGGGCCGTTATCCGCACCCGCGACGGCCGCGCATCGGCCGCCTCGCGATTGCCGCAGTGGAGCACCGCCTGGCGCGCGACCCGGCGGGCATGAATCGGCTCCCGCAGCTCGGATTGCGCGTGTTGCGGTCGGCAAACGCATCACCGCGACACGCACTGCCGTCGCGGGCCGCTCGCGAGCAGCTTGCGACACATCGGCCTGCCGCGCAGGTCACACGGCTTCGGGATCGTGCGCCTCGATTTTCACGCCGCTGGCGACGATCTCGTAGTGCCCCTTGGCGAGCACGCGCAACTCGCCGCCGTCGGCAAGACACACCTTGACCAGTTTTTCGATATGCGCGTTCTCGTGGCTGGCCGGTTCGACGTAGACATGGACCTCATAGTCCTTTCCGTCGCCACCGCGCGCATGGTAGAGATGCTTGAGTACCATCATGGCGTCTCGCCGCCGCGTCTGGTCACACCATGCATGCTCGCGCCTGAACGGCGTGTGCGCAAATGGCCGCGGCCGCGAGCGCGCCGCGTACACTGGGTCCGTGCCGTCCCGAGGAGCGCGTCGATGAAATCCATCCTGTTCGCCGCATGCCTGTTGCTGGGCATGAGCGCGTTTTCGGCGCGGGCTGTCGAATCCGATAGCCGGGAAGTGGCGGCCGTCGGCGCGCCCGCCCCCGGATTTCGGCTGCAGGACCAGCACGGCAAGTGGCACACGCTCGAGGAACAGCGCGGTCACTGGACCGTCCTCTACTTCTACCCCAAGGATTTCACGCCCGGGTGCACGACCGAAGTGTGCACGTTCCGCGACGACATCATCGCGCTGCGCAAGGCCGGCGCCGACGTGTTCGGAGTCAGTCTCGACGACGTGAAGTCGCATGCCGAATTCGCCGCGAAGTATCATGTGCCGTTCGCGCTGCTTTCCGATGCCGATCATTCGGTCGCGACGCGCTATGGCGTCCTGCATTCCGCGGCCGGCGTGAGCTACGCGCGTCGCGAGACATTCCTGATCGACCCCGCGGGAGTCGTGGTCAAGCATTACGAAAACGTCGATCCGAAGCAGAATTCCAAACAGGTGCTCGCCGATCTTGCCGGACTCAGAAAAAAAGCGGCGGCACGCTGACGGCAGCGGCGCGCACGCGCGCGTCGCAAGTTTTCCGCCGCAGATCGGCCCGGGCTGCCGCGTACTCGTGCTCGGCACCGCACCGAGCGTGCGCTCGCTGGCGATGCGACAGTCGTACGCGCATCCGCAGAACCTGTTCTGGCCGTTCATGGGCCTGCTCTATGGCGCCGGGCCGGAGCTCCCGTACGCGGAACGCATCGCGCGCCTGCATGCACAACGTGTCGGCATCTGGGATGTGCTCGAACGCTGCGAGCGTTCGGGCAGCCTCGACAGCAGCATCCGCGCGGCGAGCGAGGTAGCGAACGACATCCCGGCGCTGCTCGTCGCGCATCCGACGATCGTCGCACTCGCGTTGAACGGCGCCCGCGCCCGCCAGGTGTTCGAGCGTCGCATCGCGCCGCTGCTCAATGTCGCGGGGCGACGCGTGGAAGTGCTCGCATTGCCCTCGACGAGTCCTGCGAATGCGGCGATACCGCGTGCCGTCCGCTTCGAACGCTGGCGCGCGCTCAGGGACTGGTCGCAAACGACGGCCTGATACGTCACAGTCCCGCCCCGTTCAGCTTGCTCCAAGGAGACTTCCGTCTCACTCAACAGAGGAGGCTCGGCAATGAGACAGGCATATCTTCCGGTGGTCGGTGCAGCTCTCGCAATCGCGGTGCTTGGCGCCATTCCGCGCCAGGCCAGCGCCGCGTCGGCTGAGCTCGATTGCAAGCTGAAGTTTTCCCTGACCGGCTGGTCGCTGATCTACAAGCACGCCGAAGGCACCGGCATGGTGCATTGCGAGAACGGCGAATCGATGCCGGTCAAGATCGAGGCCAAGGGCGGCGGTCTGACCGTTGGCAAGTCGCACATCGACAATGGCACCGGACGCTTCACCGACGTGCGCAACATCAACGACGTGCTCGGTACCTACGCGCAGGGCGATGCGAGCGCCGGAGCCATCAAGTCCGGCACCGCCCAGGTGCTGACCAAGGGCACCGTATCGCTCGCACTGGCCGGTGCCGGCGAGGGCGTCGATCTCGGTATCAGCGTGGGCGCCTTCACGATCAGCAAGACCGGACAAATCCGCAAGTAGTGCATCCTGCGCACGCGTAGCGCCGGCCGCATCCGCTTTTCGGCCCGCGTCGTCGTAGCCATTGACGCGGAGCATGGGATGCCTGACCCTTCCCGGATCGCCTGATCGGCGAAACCGGGGAGGGGACGTGCATGCGTGGATTCCTGCGTGGTTTGTTTGTCGTAGTCGTCTTGCTGACCGCGAGCCTGGCCGCGCATGCCGACACCACCGCCCCGCGTGACCTGCCGCCGGGCCTGCAGATTCCCGATGCGGCCCGACCCGGTCCGGACTTCGACGTCGAGCGCGCGAGCCAGGCCTATCTCGATCTGCTTTCGCCCGCGCAGCGTGCGTCGTCCGACGCGTACTTCGAAGGCGGATACTGGCTGCAGCTGTGGGGCCTGTTGTACGGCCTGCTGGTGGCCGCGATCTTCCTCTATACCGGCCTGTCGCGGCGCCTGCGCGACCTCGCCGAGCGGGTCAGCCGGCGGCCCTGGCTGCAGACCCTGGTCTATGCGCTTCTCTGGTTGCTGATCGGCTTCGTGCTCGGCCTGCCTCTGGCAGTCTACGAGGGTTTCGTGCGCGAACATCAGTATGGTCTGGCGACCCAGGATTTCGCGGGCTGGTTCGGCGACCAGCTCAAGGGCCTGATCGTGATGCTGCTCATCGGTGCGCCGGTGATCGCGCTGCTCTATGCGGCGGTTCGCCGCGCCGGCACGCGCTGGTGGATCTGGGCCGGCGGTGGCGCGTTCGTGCTGATTCTCTTCATGATGATGCTGGCGCCGGTGTTCGTGGACCCGCTGTTCAACGACTACAAGCCGCTGCGGGCCGGTCCGGTGCGCGAGGCAATCCTGTCGCTCGCGCGCGCCAATCAGATCCCGACCGACAATGTCGTCGAATTCGATGCTTCGCGTCAGACCACGCGGATCAGCGCGAACGTGTCCGGGTTCCTCGGCACCACGCGTGTCGCATTGAACGACAACCTGCTCGAAAAGACCTCGCTGCCCGAGATCAAGGCGGTCATGGGTCACGAGATGGGGCATTACGTGCTCAATCACGGCTTGCGCCTGACCGTGTATCTGGGCCTCGTCATCGTGCTCGGATTCTGGGTCGTCAACCGTCTGTTCGATGCGTCGCTCGCACGCTGGGGCAGGCGCTGGGGGCTGCGCGACCGCACCGACCCGGCTGCATTGCCGCTGGCCGTCGCGATCCTGTCGCTGTTCTTCTTCGTCGCGACGCCGCTGCTCAATTCGATCATTCGCCAGGCCGAGGCCGAAGCCGACGCGTTCGGACTGGATGCGGCGCGCGAACCGAACGGCTTCGCGATGGCCGCGATGCGCCTGTCGACCTACCGCAAGATCAAGCCCGGCGCGCTCGAGGAGATCCTGTTCTACGACCATCCCAGTGGCTGGCAGCGCGTGCATGCCTCGATGGTCTGGCTCAAGGAGAATCAGGACAACGCGACTGCGAATGCGCCGCTGCCGGCGCCGGCCCGCGCGAGATAGCCGGCCGCGCGGATCGGATCGATTCCGTCCGCGCGCGTATGATGAGGACCGCACGCGCACCGTCGACTGCCCGGACGCAGCGCGTTGCTCGACCGGCGCCGGGGTGATCGCCGGGCACGACCCTTCCACTTTCTGCCAGCGGGCCTGCCCGCAACGGGAGTCAACGACATGGTGCGCATCGTTCTGGCCGCAATACTCGGCGGGTTGCTGATGTTCGTCTGGGGTGCAATAGCGCATATGGTCCTGCCGTTCGAGCGTGAGGCGTTCAAGCCGATTCCGAACGAAGCGACGGTGCTGTCCGCGTTCGCCGGCAACATCACCGAACCCGGCATGTATTTCTTCCCGTGGACCGACATGAGCGGAAAGGCCCCGCCCGACCAGCAGAAGGAATGGAGCCGGAGGCTCGCCACGGGTCCCTCGGGATTGCTGGTCTACAAGCCGAACGGAGGAGAGGCGATGACGCCGCGCCAGCTGGTCAGCGAATTCGTTTCCAATGTTCTCGCCGCGTTTTTCGGCGCGCTGATTCTCGTGCAACTCAGCGGCGGGGTCGGTCGTCGCGTACTCTCGATGGCCGCGATCGGCGTCGCTGCCTGGCTGTCGATTTCGGTTTCGCAGTGGACCTGGTACGGATTCGCGACCCCGTTCCTGATCGGCGATCTTGCCGATCAGTTCGGGGGCTGGCTGCTGGCCGGCATCGCCATGTCGATGCTGATCAAGCCGCGGCGCACGCGCTCGTTCTGAACGCGCGGTCGGCGCGCCGTCCGCGCGCTGCGGCCGCGTCGGCTCGGGGTGTCCGCGCCGCCGTCGACCGATTTCGTCAAAGCGCGGCTCCCGCGCCGCGCGCGGGCATGACGTTCGGCACCGTGCCGTCTGTCACCCAACGCCCGGCACACGCGCCGTTTGAATCCATGCGTGATGCTCGGCTCGAAGCGCAGCGCTTCGAGGGAGAGCCATGAGACATCTGACCGTTGCATTCGCACTGGCCCTGTTCGGGACTTCACTCGCCCACGCGGGCATCGATGTCCGCAATGACGGCTGCAGCCTGCACAGCGATTATTCGCTCAAGGTCGAACCCGACCGGCTCGTGTTCGCGCGCAAGGCCGGCGCCCCGGCGGTTGTCGTCATTGCGGACGGCTCGCTGCTGGTCGACGGCCACGCGATCGACGTCGCAGGCGCGGATCGCGAACGCCTTCGCAACATCGAGGAGGGCGTCCGCGCCGTGCTACCCGAGTTCAAGGCGATCGCGCATGAAGCGATCGCGATAGCGTTCGAAGCCGTCGCCCAGGTTTCTGCGGCGTTCGCCCGGGACGGCGACGCGGCACGCGCGAGTGCGCGGCGCATGGCGCGCACCGCGCGCGAACTCAATCACCAGATCGATGCCCGCGACAGCTTCTCCAACTGGAGCGACGCCGATATCGACCGTCTCGTCGACAGCGCGGTCGGCAGCCTGGTGGGTGAAATCACCGGCACGATCGCGGCCCGCGCGGTCAGCGTCGCGCTCAGCGGCGACGAGCGGGCTGCCGCCGACCTGGAAGCGCGCGCGGACGGCATCGAGAAGAACATCGACCGCATGGTCGCGAAGCGCAGTGGCGACCTCGAACGTCGTGCCGGCGCATTGTGTTCGCGCGTCCGTTCGCTGGCGACTCTCGAGTCGAGCCTGGACGTGCGGCTCGCGGACGGCCGGCATCTCGAACTCGTCCGCATCGTTCGCTAGCTCGCGCCCGGATCGCGCCGGAACCCGGTCGAAGGGCCGGGATGCCGAAGGGGCGCAGCGCGTCGACCGCACGACGCCGCCTCGCCCGCATGCATCGACCCGCCTAGCGCGAGCCGTCGGTCGACGCGACCGCGCTCTTGCGTGCGCGCCAGATCGCTTCGCGTTCGGGCTTTTGCCAGGCCGCGTAGAGTTCGAGGTAACTGTCGACGATGTCCTGGCTGCGCGGATGCTGCGGACCGTAGCCCTTGGCCGCGGAGAGGACGTTCCAGGCGCGATCGAGCTGCTTTTCGGCCTCGGCGTAGCGCTGCTCGCGAATCAGGATCGTTGCCAGCTCGCGATACATGATCGCGCGCACCGGGTTGTCGCCGAACGCGATGTCGGCATTCTTCGCGGCCGCTCGTGCATGGCGTTCCGCTTCGGCCAGTTCGCCCGCATCGCGCAGCAGCAGCGAAAGGTTCGACTCGGCGATCACGCTGGTCGGCGTGGTCGGGCCGCCCAGCTTCGTCGAAAGCGCGAGTGCGCGTTCGTAATAGGGGCGCGCTTCCTCGTTGCGTCCCTGCTGGCGGATCGCGCCGCCGAGATTGCTGATCAGGCGCAGGGTCTGCGGATGGTCCGCCCCGAAGACGCGCTCGTAGATCGGCAATTGCGGTGCGAGCAGTTTCTCGGCTGCTGCGTAGTGTTTCTGTTCGAGTTCGAGAACGGCCAGGCCGTTGATCGCCCTCAGGGTCGCCGAGTGCTCGTCGCCGTAGCGCGCGCGCTGGTGTGCGATCAGTTCCTCATAGAGCGGACGCGACTCGTCGAAGCGCGCGAGGTTGGAATCCACGATCGCCAGGCCCTCGACGCTGTCGAGCGTCTCCTTGTCGTCGTCGCCGAGCGTGCGGCGCTGCCGCGCGAGAACGCGCAGGAACCGCTCGCGCGAGGACTCGAGCTGGCCGGCATCGCTTTCGAGTCCGGCAAGACTGGATTCGACGTACAGCCGGTCGCGATCGTCCGGCGGCAGCGCGGTCACGAGTGCGAATGCCTTGCGGGCCGCAGCGACGGCGTCGTCCGCATGACCCTGGTTGTCGATGTTCTGGGCAGCACGGATCGCGATGCGCGCGCGCACGGCCGGGGCCACGTGTGCTGCCGTCGCGGCGGCCAGCGCGGCGTCGTAGTGGGCCCCGGCCAGATCGAGTTCCCCGAGTGACGCGTAGCTGTCTGCGATCGTGCGTTCGATCGATGCGCGCACTTCGGGCTGATCGCGCAGCTCGCGGCCGGCGCGTTCGGCGGCCGAATCCAGAACCAGCCGCATCAGGCTGCGATCCATGCCCTGCGCGCGGTCCGGATCGATACCCGCGAGCATGCCGCGTACGAAGTCGGCGACGCGCGCGGCCTTCGTGGCCTCGACCTGGGCCAGCGCAGCGGACTGCTTTGCCCGCTCGAGGCCGTGCAGCGCAAGCCCGGTACCCGTGAGCATGGCCGCGGCGGCCAGGGCGGCGGCGGCCAGTCCGACCCGGTGCCGGGCAACGAACGTGCGCGCGAGGTACAGGCGCGTGTGCGGCAGCGCCGTGACCGGTCGTCGCTCGCGAAATCGTTCGAGGTCGTCTGCGAGTGCCGCAGCCGAGTCGTAGCGGTCGGCGCGCTCGGTCGCGAGTGCCTTGCGCAGGATCGCGCGCAATTCGGCCGGCAGGCTGCGCGCCGCGAGCAGCAGGGCATCGGGCACCTGCATGTCCGCGGCGATGTGCGCATCACTGTCGATCACGGCGAGCAGGGTCTGGTGCGGCGCGCGGGTCGAGTGATGCCCTATCGATTCGCGATCGACCGAAGTCACGCTCATCGCGTCGGCATCGGTAAGGACTTCGTAGAGCATGACTCCGAGCGAATACACGTCACTGCGGATGTCGATGTCGCGATGCCGGCTTCCTGCCTGTTCCGGACTCATGTAGATCGCGGTGCCCGCGCGATCGACCTTGTCGGTTTGCACTGCGGAGCCGCCCGCGTCGCGGCCGATCGCGATGCCGAAGTCGATGATTTTCGGCGCCGGTTCCTCGTCGATGCGCCGCACCAGTACGTTGGCCGGTTTCAGGTCGCGGTGGATGATGCCCTTCTGGTGCGCGTGCTGGACGCCATGGCAAACGCGCGCGAACAGCGCCAGGCGTGCATCCCTTTGCAGCTTCTCCTCGCGGCAGAAGCGGGTGATCGGCTTGCCCTCGACGACTTCCATCGCGAGGTAGGGATGCCCCTCGTCGGTGGTGCCCGCATCGAACACCTGCGCGATCGCCGGATGTTGCATCTGCGCCAGCGCCTGTCGCTCGACATCGAAATAAGCGCGCGCGAGCGGACCGGAGACCTGCTCGCGGATCAGCTTGAGTGCGACCTCGCGGCGCACCGGGCGGGTCTGTTCGGCGAGGTACACGCGTCCCATGCCGCCCTCGCCGAGCAGGCGGCGAATCACGTAGGGACCCAGCAAGGTGCCCGGCTCGAGTGTCGCGCTTGCGGGTTCGGTCGCGATTTGCGCCTGAAGTTCGGTCGCCTGGTCTGCCGGATCTTGTGAAGGGTGCATCTGGATTCCTTGGGGATATCCGCGCAACCTGACGACAGAGCGAAGTGCTGCGCGGACCGGGCAAGGGTCGATTGTATAGCTCGCACGTCGATCACGACGGCATGGTTGCGGATCTCGCCGACAGCGGAACTCCCGGTTGGAGTCTCGCGGGCGTCGCGGGTTCCCCGGCGCCTCATCGCGACACTGCGTGCTGCGCGCACTCCGCGCGGTCAAGCCGCAGGTTCTCGCGTAAACTGCGCATGGCGCATTCCTGCGAAAGCGGATGAACTCGAGCGATCGCGACTCCAGCACGACCCAGCGACGTACGCTGCGGCCCACGCATGACTTCGGCGGACAGGACGCCGGCGCGTCGGCGTGTCTGGTCGTCCTGCAGGGGCAGCGTCTCGGTCAGCGGATCGATATCGGGGCGATACCGCTGATCATCGGACGCGCACCGGAATGCGACTTCCAGATCATGGAGCGCAGCGTGTCGCGCCAGCACGCGCGGATCTGGCAGGAGCCCGGCGGTTGCCGGGTCAAGGATCTCGATTCGACCAACAAGACGCTGCTCAACGATCAGCCGGTCATCGAGGCCGAACTCAAGGACGGCGATCATCTGACGATCGGCAGCTGCGTGCTGAAGTTCATGGAGCGGTCCTCGGTCGAGGCGCGTTACCACGAGGAGATCTACCAGCTCGCGACGATCGATCCGCTGACCGGACTGTACAACCGCCGCCACTTTCTCGAGCTGCTGGAACGCGAGATCGCGCGTACCGCGAGCCACGGCCGACCCCTGGCCCTGCTCATCATCGACCTCGACCACTTCAAGGCGATCAACGATCGCCACGGCCACCCTGTCGGCGACGCCGTGCTCAAGCAGGTCGCCGATGCACTCGACTCGGAGGCGCGCGAGGAGCTCATCGTCGCGCGCATCGGCGGCGAGGAGTTTGCCGCCGTGCTTCCCGAGCAGGACATCGTCGAGGCCAGCGCGTTCGCGCGCCAGCTGTGCGCATCGATTGCCGCGCTCAGGATCGACGTGCAGGAAGCGTCCGAGCAGGTCACGGTCAGCATCGGCGTCGCGACCTGGACGCGCATGATGGCGGGGGCCAGCGAGCTGCTGCGTGCGGCCGATGCGCAGCTCTATCTGGCCAAGCAGGGCGGACGCAACCGGGTCTGCGCGCTCGATCCCTGAGTGCGGCGTGCATCCGCACGCCGTGGCGCGGATCCTTTCACTGCCACTCGGTCAGACCCTCGATTTCGCAGAGACGCTTCCAGCTCGGCCGTGCCTTCACGCGCATCGCGAGTTCGGCCAGGGTCGTCCATTCGGTGGCCGGGCGCGGCATGTTGCGCGACCAGCGCATCAGCATCGTCGCGTACAGGTCGGCGACGCTGAACGTGGCGCCGAGAACGAACGGGCCGTGCCCGCCCAGGTGCGCATCGAGGCGTTGCCAGACGGCTTCGATGCGCGTGCGTGCAAACGCCTTCGATTCCTTCTCGTGCTCGGCCGCAGCGAAGTCGAGGGGATAGAACCATTGCCGATAGGCCGGCTGCAACGTATTCGCGAAATGCACCATCCATTGCAGCCAGACCGCGCGTTGCGGCGTACCGGGCGCCGGCGCCAGCCCGGCTTGCGGATGACGCTCGGCAAGCAGTAGCAGCAATGCGGCGCATTCATAGCAGGGCTGTCCGTCGACGATCAGTGTCGGCACGGTTCCGGTCGGATTGAGGCGCAGATAGTCGGCGCTCTTGTGCGCCCTGGCCGCGAGATCCACAAGATGCAGCTCGTGCGGCGCACCGATTTCTAGCAGGGCATGGTGTACGGCCATGCTCGCGGTTCCGGGCGAATAGTAGAGCGTATACATGCGATTCCTCGATCGTGGGACGCGCTGCGGTCAGACTTCAACAGGCCGTGCGGCACCGGCGCCGCGCCCGGGCATGCTGCGCCGTGGACTTCGCTCGCGGATGCAGCGGACTCGAAGACCCATGCGTCGGACAGGATGTGTCAACTGCTTTGCCATCGGGTTACTCTTGATGATTGCTCCAGCGGAGACTACGCATGACCGAGCGCCTGCGCGAATTCTACGCGTCGATCGACGTCCAGGCGCTGTCGACCGCGATTGTTGCCTGGGGTGGCCGCTTGCTGGCCGCGCTGCTGATCCTGCTGATCGGATGGTGGCTCGCGCGCCGGGCTTCCAACGCGATCCGCGGCGTGACGATGCGCGGCGGCGCCGACCCGCTGCTGGGCAACTTCCTGCGCAACATGGTGTTCGCAGTGCTGCTGACCCTGGTCGTGGTCGGCGCGCTGGATCGCGTCGGTGTGCCGACCACCTCGCTGCTTGCGGCGCTCGGTGCGGCCGGCCTGGCGGTCGGTCTGGCCCTGCAGGGCTCGCTGTCCAATCTCGCGGCCGGCGTAATGCTGATGATCGTGCGGCCATTCCGCGTCGGCGAGTACGTGGAGGTCGCGGGCGTGGCGGGCACGGTGAAGACCGTGGGTCTGATGCAGACCGTCCTGCACAGTCCGGACAACCGCCAGATCACCGTACCCAACGGCAAGATTCTCGGCGACGCGATCGTCAACTACAACGCGCTGCACACGCGGCGTCTCGATCTCGTGATCGGCATCGGCTACGGCGACGACATCGGCAAGGCGATCGGCATCGCCAATGCCGCGCTGGCCGCGGACAAGCGCGTCCTCGAGGATCCGGCACCGGTCGTTGCGGTTCTCGAACTCGGCGACTCGAGCGTGAACATCGCGATCCGGCCCTGGGTCGCCGCGTCCGACTACTGGGGACTCAAGTTCGACCTGCAGCGCGAGATCAAGCAGCAGTTCGATGCCAACGGGATCACGATTCCGTTTCCGCAGCGCGAAGTCTGGATGCGCAAGCCGCCCGGGCAGGGCGACTGATCGCTGCGTTGGGGCCTATTGCACGAAGGTCGCATGCGTTGGCGGCCGGCGCGCGCGGCATGGATGGATTTCGGTCGGCCATGATCGCGGCGCGCGCGCGGATGCCGACGTTGCAACCGTGGTGACGACACGATCCGCACCGCGCCGGGATGCGCCGATATCGCTCGAGCGCTCCGGCGCGTGAATCCGGCGCCGCGCATCGTATGGAATCGATTTGCGCGGGATCACACAGGCCTCGGCCAGGAGGCCGTGGCGGCGGCGACGCGGGAAGGTGCGTGCTGCCGCTCGCGCGAGCGCGATCCGCGGCGATCGTCCTGCCCGTCCCCGCAGGCCTGCACGCGGATGCCGTTCTCTCCATGCGTGTTCATGCTGCGGCATGACGCGGGCAGTCCAAATCGGCGAAACTTCGCCCCCTGAGTCACGATTCGGAGCAGGCATGGCCGTCCAGGAAGTCAAGGTACCGGACATCGGCGACTACACGAACGTGCCGGTGATCGAGGTTCTGGTGAAGGCCGGCGACACGGTCGGCAAGGATCAGGGCCTGGTCACGCTCGAATCGGACAAGGCGACGATGGAAGTGCCGGCACCGTTCGATGGGGTGATCACGGAAGTCAAGGTCAAGGTCGGCGACGAAATCGCGGAGGGCGCAGTCGTCGCGCTGATCGAGGCGGCGGCGGGAGACCCGGCCGCGCCCCGCGCAGCGACCCCCGCGCAGCCGGACGCGAAAGCCGCCGCGCCGCAGACGACGCCGGCCGCCGCCGCCGCCGCGCAAACCGGGAAAGCGGACCCTGCGGCGCCAATGCGGCCCGCGACGGACGCCGCTCCCGCGCGTGCGGGCCAGGGTGCCGAAACCGACGTCGCGACACCGGCCCCGCGCACGCCGCCGGTGCCGTTCGACGCGAGCACGGTACTGCCGGACAAGGTGCCTTACGCGAGTCCGGCGGTGCGCCTGCTCGCGCGAGAGCTCGGCGTCGATCTCGATCGGGTCGTCGGCAGCGAACGCAAGGGTCGCATCTCGAAGCAGGACGTGCAGAACTTCGTAAAGGCCGCATTGACTGGCGGTGGCGCACCGCGGGTATCGGGCGGCGCAGCCGGCGGCGGCCTCGACCTGCTGCCGTGGCCGAGCGTCGACTTCGCGAAATTCGGCGAGATAGAAACCAGGCCGCTGTCGAGGATCCGGAAGATTTCCGGCGCGAACCTCGCGCGCAACTGGGTGATGATTCCGCATGTCACCCAGCACGACGATGCCGATGTCACCGATCTCGAAGCCTTGCGCGTCGCGCTGAACCGCGAGAACGAAAAGTCCGGCATCAAGCTCACCATGCTCGCATTCCTGATCAAGGCGGTCGTCGCGGCGCTGAAGAAGTATCCGGATTTCAATGCGTCGCTCGACACCGGCGGCGAGAACCTCATCCTCAAGAAGTATTTTCACATCGGCTTTGCCGCCGATACGCCGAACGGACTCGTCGTGCCGGTTTTGCGCGATGCCGACCGCAAGGGCGTGATCGAGATCGCGACAGAAACCGGGGATCTCGCGAGCAAGGCACGCGAGGGCAAGCTCGGTCCGGCGCAGATGTCCGGCGGCTGCTTCTCGATATCGAGTCTCGGCGGCATTGGCGGCACCGCGTTCACGCCGATCGTGAACGCGCCCGAAGTGGCCATCCTCGGCGTGTCGAGATCGGCGCTGAAGCCGGTCTGGGACGGCAACGCGTTCCAGCCGCGACTGATGCTGCCGCTGTCGCTGAGCTATGACCACCGCGTGATCGACGGCGCCTCGGCTGCGCGCTTCACCGCATACCTCGCGCAGGTGCTTGCCGACATGCGACGCGTGCTGCTGTGAACGGCGCGCCACTCGGCTCGATCCGCGTGCAGGCGCAGGACCTGGGTGCGGACGCGACCGATACCGTGGTGGTGGCAATCCATCGCTTCAACGAGTTCATGCGCTTCCAGCTGATCGACGCGCAGGGCGTCAAGCTGACCATCGGCGCCCTGGTCGGCGCCCTGCTCAGCCTGCTGGTCGCGCTGCTGGTCTCGCGGCTCATGCGCGCGGGCCTGGATCGCTACGCGACCCGGCACGAGAACAACCAGGCCGCGCTGTACACGCTGTCGCGCATCATCCACTACGTGATGCTGCTGGTCGGCGTGCTGGTCGCGCTTTCCGTGGCCGGCATCCCGCTCAGCCGGTTCGAATTGTTCGCCGGCGCACTCGGCGTCGGCCTCGGCTTCGGCCTGCAGGCGATCTTCTCGAACTTCGTGTCCGGCCTCATCATCCTGTTCGACCGCAGCCTCAAGGTCGGCGACTTCGTCGAGCTGTCGAACGGCGTGCACGGCGTCGTCAACGACATCCACATCCGCGCGACGCGGATAACCACCAACGACAACATCGACATCCTCGTGCCGAACTCGGAGTTCGTCACCAACAACGTCGTCAACTGGACCCTGCGCGAGACTTCGCGGCGCCTGCGCGTGCCATTCGGCGTCGCCTATGGGACCGACAAGGAACGCGTCAAGCAGGCCGCGCTCGAGGCCGCCGCGGAGGTGCCGTTCACGCTCACGCTGGACGGCCCGCGCATGCCGCAGGTCTGGCTCACCGGCTTCGGCGACTCCTCGCTCGATTTCGCGCTCGTGGTCTGGCTCAATGCCGAAGCGGTCAAGCGTCCGTCCGCCGTGACCGCCGCGTACAACTGGGCCTTGCATTCCGCGCTGGAAAACTACGGCATCGAAATCCCGTTCCCGCAACGCGACCTGCACGTCAAGTCGTGGGTCGAGCCGCCGTCCGGCCGCGCCGGCGAGCGACATGAGCCCCGCCCGTCCGCTACCGCGCGCGACGCGCACCGTGCGCTGTCCGACAACGATGCCGCGCGCGACATGGAGCGCGGCGGCGAGGAGGCGAAGGCGCGCGAAGCCGAAGCGGCGCGCGATCGAGAGGATGCACGCCGCTGAGCGCGCGTCGCGCTGGGTGCGCAGGCGCGGGGACGCGCGCGGATCGCGTCGCGTCCATCGCGTCGCTGCGGCGGCGTGGGTGCATCGGTAGAATCGGCGCGAACTCATTCCCAAGCGAATCGACCATGGCCAACACGATCGAAGTCAAGGTTCCCGATATCGGCGATTTCGATGGCGTGCCGGTGATCGAGATCCTGGTCAAGCCCGGCGACCGCGTCGACAGGGATCAGGGCCTGGTCACGCTCGAGTCCGACAAGGCGACGATGGAAGTGCCCGCGAGCGTCGCGGGCGTGGTCAGGGAGGTCCGCGTCAAGCTCAACGACCAGGTGGCCGAAGGCACGGTCGTCGCGGTCATCGAGACCTCCGCGGCCGCCACGCCGCCTCCGCCGCAGGAGGGCACCGCGCGTGCCGCAGCGGATTCCGCGGCCGCATCCGCCGCCGCACCGGCGCCGCGCGCGGCTGCGCGGGCTGGCGCTGTGCCGGCGACCTCCGCGGCGGCCGAATCGGGGCGCAAGGCCGACATCGAATGCGATGTCGTCGTGCTCGGTTCCGGCCCGGGCGGCTACACGGCCGCGTTCCGCGCGGCCGACCTCGGCCAGGACACCGTGCTCGTCGAGCGCCACGGAGCGCTCGGCGGGGTGTGCCTAAACGTCGGCTGCATCCCGTCCAAGGCGCTGCTGCATGCCGCACGCGTGATCGACGAGGCGGCCCACTCGGCCGAGATCGGCATAACGTTCGGCAAGCCGAAGATCGACCTGGATGCCTTGCGCGCGAACAAGGACAAGGTCGTCGCGCAAATGGTCAAGGGCCTCGACGGCATGGCGAGGCAACGCAGGATCAATGTCGTGCGCGGCCACGGTGCGTTTGTTTCCGCGCACGAACTCGAGGTACGCGACGCGGCGGGCAAGCGCACGCTGGTGCGCTTCCGCAACGCGATCATCGCGGCCGGATCACAGGCGGTGAAGCTGGCGGGCTTTCCGTGGGACGACTCGCGCATGATGGATTCGACCGACGCGCTCGAACTCGTTGACATCCCGAAGAAGCTGCTGGTCGTCGGCGGCGGCATCATCGGACTCGAAATGGCCTGCGTATACGACGCTCTCGGCAGCGAGGTCACCGTGGTCGAACTCATGGACCAGTTGATGCCGGGCGCCGATCCGGATCTCGTGCGGCCGCTGCAGCAGCGCCTGTCGAAGCGCTATGCGGGCATCTACCTGAAGGTGAAGGTCGCGAAGATCGAAGCCTCGAAAAAGGGTCTCGTGGCGACGTTCGAGGGGGAAAAAGCACCGCAGCCCGAAGTCTACGATCGCGTGCTCGTCGCGGTGGGACGCGCGGCGAACGGCGGCAGGATCGGCGCCGACCAGGCCGGCGTGGCCGTTTCCGAGCGCGGCTTCATCGCGGTCGACACGCAGATGCGCACCAACGTGCCGCACATCTTCGCGATCGGCGATCTGGTCGGCCAGCCGATGCTCGCGCACAAGGCGACCCACGAGGGCAAGGTCGCAGCCGAAGTCGCGGCCGGGCAGAAGAGCGAGTTCGTCGCGCGCGTGGTGCCGAGCGTCGCCTACACGGATCCGGAGATCGCGTGGGTCGGTCTCACCGAGACGGAAGCAAAGAAGCAGGGTGTCGCCTACGGCGTCGGCAAGTTTCCGCACGCGGCTTCGGGCCGCGCGGTCGGCATCGGCCGCACGGAGGGCTTCACCAAACTGCTGTTCGACGATGCGACCCATCGCGTGATCGGCGGCGGCATCGTCGCGCCGAACGCGGGCGACCTGATCGCCGAAGTCGCGCTCGCGATCGAGATGGGCTGCGAGGCCGCCGACATCGGCCTGACCATCCACCCGCACCCGACCCTGTCCGAATCGGTCGGCATGGCCGCCGAGGTGTACGAGGGCACGATCACGGATCTGTATATCCCGAAGCGCAAGTGAGGCGCAGACGAATCCGGTTTCGCTTGGGCACCGATCCCGCGAAACCGCGAGTGCTCATGCCGATGCGTGCTTGAACGAATGGCGGAAGCGACGATTCGAACGAAACGACTGATGCTTGCCGGCGCCTCGTTCGCGTTCGTCGCAGCGTGCGTTTGCGTGTCGACGGACTCGGCAGCGGCAGACGAGGAAACGCTGCTGCGTGCGCAGTGCCCGGGACTCGGCGCGTGGATCGACGCCAAACACGCACGCGATGCGAAATCGACGACCGCAAAAGTGAAGCAAGCCGCTCCGATCGCGCCGGGCTTGCGCGCGGAACTGCTGCAGATGGAAAGCGCCGACCAGGCGGCGAGGGCGGCAGTCGATCCGTCGCGGGCGGGTGATTACGATCCGGCGACGCAAGCCGTGCTGAAAGTCGATGCAGCCAACCTGCTGCGCATCGAGGCGATAGTCGCCAGACACGGTTTCCCGACCCGCACGCTGGTGGGCGACGACGGCGTGTACGCGGCGTGGATGCTGGTGCAGCACGCCGATGCCGATCCGGCATTCCAGGCCGACGCCTTGCGCCGCATCAAGGCGCTGCTGAGCAGTGGCGAATTCGACCGCGAGCGCTACGCGATGTTGACCGATCGTGTTCTGCGCGCGCAGGGCAAGCCGCAACGCTATGGTTCGCAGTTCGAAATCGTGGATGGCCAATGGGTTGCGCAGGCGATGGAAGATCCGGCCAACGTCGACCGCCGTCGCGCCGAACTGGGCATGATGCCGCTCACCGAATATGCGTGCGTATTGCGCATCTTGAATCCGCTCGGCAAGCCATAGGTCGGAGTGAGCCGGGCGAGTCCGGCCACGGCTGAAGGTGGTGGTCGGTTCGCGCGCGGCTTTGCCGCTACCGCTTGTTTGCGGACCGCGCCGGCTACGCGGTTTTGCAAACTCCCTACAGTTTCTCGTTCCAGTGGAACGTGTGCAGGATGCGGTGCACGATCGGCGTGAAGATCAGCGCCGCGGTGACCAGGAACAGCAGTCCTGCATACAGCGCGTAAAGCCCCGCGAAGAGCTTCCCCGCGGTCGTGACCGGATTGTTCACGGGCCCCATGCCGCCGAGCAGCATCGCGGCATTCAGGAACGCGTCGATCGGCGACAGGCGTTCCAGTCGCATGTAACCGAGCATGCCCGCGGCGAGCGACGCGAGCACCAGGCCGAGCGCGATCGACAGGTGCAGCAGCAGGCGCCTCGCGAAGCGGGCGCGCGAAAGCGGCGGCTGCGTGCGGGATTCGTAGATGCGGCGCATCGGTGATCGCGGCCCGCCCGATCGGCCTGTGAAAGCGCGAACGCTCAGCGCCTGCGCTTGGCGGGCGCGTCGGCGGGCGCGGGAACGATCTGGTCGGTGACGTCGTAGTGACGCACGAGCGGCTCCATCTCGAGCAGATAGTTCTCGTCGTCCGGGTAATACACCGAGCGGTCGGCATTCTCGCCCGCGAACGCGCGCACCGCATCCATCGAATCCCAGAGCGAGATCAGCATGATTTCGCAATGCTCGCCCTGCAGGCGCCGCAGCACGTTGACGCCACGGTTGCCCGGCGTGGCCGCGTAATCCTTGAGACCGGTATCGTGGAGGTAGGCGATGTAGGCGTCGGCCTTGTCCGCGAGGGTGATGCCCCGCCAGATGCGCGCGATCATGGGTCGTCTCCGGTTGGCGCCGGGCATCATCGCACGGGTCGGACCCGAACCGCGGCGCCGGAGATTCCCTCCGCCGCCCCATGGCCGGCAGCGCCCGGCCGACGACCGGGCCGCGGGGCGCGCGACGCGCGCTTGCCCAATGTCCATAATGCAGGGCGTGGCGCCGGATTCAGGCAGGCTCTGGAGGATCAAGATGGCGTGGATCGGATGGTTGCTGGCGGTCGTCGCGATAGCCGGCGTGTTCTGCGCGGTCTGGCTGTGGAACCAGTTGAAGGCTGAACGCGCGCACGGCAGCGACCTGCTGTACGCGAAGATCGAGGCCGAGAACGCGCTCGACGCGTGGCGGGCCGAGCAGGCGACGCTGCCCACGGTCAGCGACTCGCGGCTGGCGATCGCCGATCGGCTCGATGCCCCGCTGGATACGGTGCGCGCACATCTGCAGGATGTCGGTGCGCAACTCGAGGACTACCGCCAGCGGGTGCGGCAGTTCGACCTTGCGGTGCAGTACTGCCTGCAGCCGGTGGAACTGATCTTCGGCGCGGACAAGGCCGGCCTCGAACAACTGGTCCGTCACGTCGAGGAAGCCCGCCGTCGGCTGTTCGAGGCGCGCGCGGCACTCGAGAAGAGTCCGCTCCACAAGCGGGCCGACGCGCTAGACGGCGGCCTCGGCGGGATCCGGATGCTGGCCGACTACGCACAGGCGCTGCGCCAGCCGCCCGAAGCCGTGGCGTCGGCCGTCCAGGACGCTCCCGAGCGGGATCCATCCTGGGCCAACGCTGCGGACTGAACCCATGCCGGTGTCGCTGGTCCTCGGCGCGAGCGGCGCGGTCGGGCGTTTCCTCGTGCCGCGCCTGCTCGCCGACGGCCACCGCGTGATCGCGTTGAGCCGCGAGTCGCGTAGCAGTATCGATACGCGACTGCACTGGGTCCGCGGCGATCTCGGCGGCGCACTGCCGGCGTTGCCCGCGGTCGATGCGATCTTCAGCTGCGGCCCGCTCGACCTGGCCGCGCAATGGTTCGCGGGTGGCGCGCCGGCCGCGCGAATCATGGCTATCGGTTCGATGAGCGCGGTGACGAAACGCGATTCACGCGATGCCCGCGAGCGCGCGCTCGCGGCACGATTGCAAGGCGCCGAGCAGTGCCTGATCGATGCGGCCGAGGCGCGCGGCTGCGCGTGGACGTTGCTGCGCCCGACCCTGATCTATGGCGCCGGCATCGATCGCAGCCTGACGCCGCTGGCGCGGTTCGGCCTGCGCTGGCACGTGTTGCCGCGCGTCGCGGCGGCAGGCGGGCTGCGCCAGCCGGTGCATGCACAGGATCTGGCTGCTGCATGCCTGCAGGTGTTCGCCGATCCGGCCTGCGCGGGACGGATCTACGCGCTGGGCGGCGGCGAGCAACTCGCGTTCGCGACGCTGCTCGAGCGCGTTCGCAGGTCGCTGCCGACGTTCGTACTGCCGGTGCCGGCCGCGCTGCCGCTGCTGCGCGTGCTGGCGCGCTTCGGGACCCGCATCGGTCTGCCCGCGGCCGGTGCGGGCGTGCTGGATCGCCTCGCCGAGGATCTCGTCGTCGACGACAGCGCGGCGCGCGCCGCATTCGGCTGGTCGCCGCGCGGTTTCCATCCGGACGCGGCGACCTGGAAGCCGGTGCCGCTGCCGCGATAGCGCGCGTTCAGCGTCGATTGGTGCGGCGGCGTGTATCGCTGCAATTCGGTCCCGGAATCGAGCTTGGATACCGATGTTGAAATCCCTGATCGTCGCGGCTCTGCTCGCGACAGGCGGCCGCGCGCAGGCCGGCGACGTGTTCGATGCCTGCCAAGCGGCCAGCTCCTGGGACCTGACCATCACCCCGAATGCGCTCGTTTTCGATCGCGTCGCGCCCGCACCGCGGAAGATCGAACTGCATGGCCGGCGGTTGCGCGTCGATGGCAGCGACGCGCGGCAGGACATGGAAAATGGCGACCGTCTCGAGCTGTTCGAACGCGATCTGCGCACGCTCGTGCCGCGGATCAAGACCATCGCGGCGCATGCGGTCGATATCGCGATGAGCGGACTGCGCGCCGACGCGGCTGCGCTCGGCTTGAGTGCCGCCGCGCGCGCAGACCTCGAACAGCGCCTCACCGCGCAGGCGCGTGCGCTGAAACAGGCCATCGCTTCCAGCACGAGCACGCATGACTGGCAGGGCGCCACGCTCGACCAGCGGGTCGACACGGTGGTCGCCGATATCGCGCCGGTACTCGCGGCCGACCTCGCCGCGCAGGCCCTGGCGACTGCACTCGGCGGTGATCTCGACGGCGCCGCCGCGATGCGCGATCGCGCGGCAGATCTGGCGAGTGAACTGCGGCCGAAACTCGAGCGGCGCCTGCAGGTGCTGCGCCCGCAGGTCGCAGCCTTGTGTCCGTCGATCCGCACCCTGCACGACCTGCAACGTGGTCTGCGAGACCGCGACGGACGCGCGCTCGATCTGCTCACGATTTCGGCACCCTGAGGAGCGGTGGCCCCGCGCTCGGCAAGGTCGCTGAGCGTCGGCGCGATGCTGCACTGCAACGCGACGCGACGGACGCGCGCTCGCCGCAGTGCAGCGTTGCCAACGATCGTTTGAACGACCTAAGATGGCTCGCGTTTTTTCGTTGACCTTCGCAACCCGGTCGCCATCCAGAGGGGCAAGTCCATGCAGGTTCGACTGATCTTGACCGCGGCCGTCGTCGCGTCCATGGCCGGCGCGTTCGCCGCCCGCGATGTGCAGGCGTACGACTACACCGCACCGGTGTCATTCCACACGATCGCGAATTTCGATCCGAGCACGGGTGTGATTCCGTTCCCCAACAACCTGCTGCTGACGGGTACGACCGATCTCACCCTGAACATCCCGGTCGCCGATCCGACCGACACCAGCGACCCGAAAGTCGCGATGAACGCGCTCGACGGCTTCAGCACGACGGCGCCCTGGTCGGCGACCTTCTCGGCACCGCTCGACGCCAGTTCGCTTGCGGGCGGCAGCAACGTGCGCGTGTTCGAAGTGACCCTGAGCGGCCCCGGCGGCGGCGTCACCGGCGTCACCCGCGAACTCGCCTCGCCGCAGGAGTTCGTGGTCGCGTCCGCGCCGTCCGACGCGAGCGGGCGCACGATCGCGATCGTGCCGACGCAGCCGCTCAAGCAGCGCACCTCGTACATGGCCGTGCTCACCAACGGCATCAAGAATGCGGGTGGTGGCAACGTGCGTGGTTCGCTGATCTACACGCTGGCCGAGCGCACGAGCTCGCTGTGCACGGGAGGCCAGTCCACCCTGCCTGCACTGCCCGCATCGAGCGCGTGCCCGCTGGAGCCGCTGCGCCAGCTGGTCAATTCCCAGGAGGCCGCCGCCACTGCGGCCGGCGTCGCGCCGGGATCGATCGTGCTGTCCTGGGTCGCGACGACGCAGAGCATCACGCCGACGCTGCAGGCGGTCGAAGCAGTCGTCGCGGCGTCGCCGCCTGCAGTCACCCACGTCGCGCCGACCGGTCTGACCCTCGCGAACCTCGGACTCGGTCTGCCGCCGGTTGCCGACATCTATGTCGGCACGATCGACCTGCCGTACTACCTGACCGCGCCGAGTGCGGAAAACCCGATCGCGCCGCTGACCACCTCATGGCACGCGGCACCGGGCGCCTATATTCCGCAGTGCGCCGCGTTCGGTCTCGATCCGGCCTCGACCAACCTGACCGCGTGCAATCCGGTTCCGGTTGCGACCTCGACGCAGACCGTGCCGCTGCTGATGACCCTGCCCAATTCATCGTCTGGCCGCAGTCGTCCTGCGAGCGGCTGGCCGATCGTGATCTACCAGCACGGCATCACGCGCAACCGCACCGACATGTTCGCGGTCGCCGGCACGCTCGCGGCGCAGGGATTCGCGGTCGTCGCGATCGACCTGCCGCTGCATGGCATCACCGACATGGGCAGCCCGTTCTACATCGGCAATACGCCGTTTGCGGCGCTCGGCGCGCACGAGCGCACATTCGATCTCGACCTCGAGGACAACGACACCGGCGCACCCGGACCGGATGGCCATATCGACGCGTCGGGCAGTTACTTCATCAATCTGTCGAGCCTGCTGACTTCGCGCGACAACCTGCGCGAAGGTGCGGCGGACCTGCTTACGCTCGCGAACGCGATCGTGACCCTGCCCAACGTCGATGCGACCCGGGTCAGCTTCGTCGGCCAGTCGCTCGGCAGCATGGTCGGCACCGTGTTCCTGGCCAACGATCCGAACGTCGATGTCGGCCTGCTCAGTGTTCCCGGCGGCGGCATCGCGCGACTGCTCGACGGTTCGCCGACGTTCGGGCCCGTGATCCGTGCAGGCCTCGCCCAGGCGGGCCTGAATGCGGGTACGCCCGACTACGACGCGTTCATGGCTGCCGCGCAGACCGTCGTCGATTCCGGCGATCCGATCAACTACGCGCGCAACGGCACCCTGCTTGACAGCGAGGGTGCCGGCATCGGCGGCCAGCCGCTGCCACGCAAGCGTCTGCTCGTGCAGGAAGTCATCGGAGGGGGTGACCTGTTGCCGGACCAGGTCATTCCAAACCGCGTCGTCGGCGCCCCGCTGTCGGGCACCGAGCCGCTGATCGCCGCGCTCGGGCTCACCGCGATCGGCCAGACCACGCTGTCGGAAGGGATCCGCGGCGCAGTGCGCCTGCTGCAGGGTGAGCATGGATCCCTGCTCGATCCGACCGACTATCCGGCCGCGACGGCCGAAATGCAGGGCGAGATGGCGAGTCTGGTCGCGAGCGATGGTCTGTTCGTGCAGATTACCTACCCGAGTATCGTCCAGCAGCCTGCACAGCCGTAACGGACGCGAGCGCAAACGGCGCACCGCAGCGCGGTGCGCCGCCGTTCCTCACCAGCCGATCCCGAGCGTGCGCATGACCTTTCCGGTCAGCCATGCCGGGCCGATCAGCAGGTACGCGAGATCGGTGAAGAACGAGGGACGCCGCCCTTCGATCAGATGGCCGACGAACTGGCCGATCCAGGCCGCGACGAACACGCCGCCCGCGATCCACAGCAGGCGCGTCGGCCCCATGCCGCGGTAAAGCCACTCGGTGAGCAGGCCGAGCAGCACGAACACGACCAGCATCGCGATACCGAGTGGCCGCGACAGACGCCAGTAGAACGCGAACGCGCCGACCATCACGAGACCGCACCAGAATCCCGGGCGGCCCAGCGATGCCGGTACCGGAATCAGCCATAACGCGGCGACGACTGCCCAAAGGATCGCCGGTACGCAGATCCAGTGGATCGCGCGGTTGGTCGCGTTGCGGTGATCCGCACTGTAGCGGTCGAACCAGTCGTTGATAGTGCGCATGTGCGGCCCTCGTCGTGGTCCTCGCCGAATCTACGACGCTCTCGCGCGCGGTGGAATCCATGCGCTGGTCCGACGGCGGTGCATGCGCCGGATCAGTCGAGCGTGATGTCCGCGAGGCGCTGCAGCGCCTCGGCGTATCTCGCGGCCGTGCCGTCGATCACGCCGCGCGGCAGGATCGGCCCCGGCGCGGCCTTGTTCCAGTCCAGCGTTTCCAGATAGTCGCGCACGAACTGCTTGTCGTAACTCGGCGGACTGGTCCCGACGTGGTACTCGTCGGCTGGCCAGAACCGCGACGAGTCGGGGGTCAGCATCTCGTCGATCACGTACAACGCACCGGAGTCGTCGGTGCCGAACTCGAACTTGGTGTCGGCGATCAGGATGCCGCGTTCGGCCGCATGTGCGGCGGCGAACCGGTAGATCGCGAGCGTCGCGGCGCGCACCTGCTCGGCGAGATCGGCGCCGATCGCGGCGACTACCCGGTCGAAACCGACGTTTTCGTCGTGGGCCCCGGCCGCGGCCTTGGTCGATGGCGTGAAGATCGGTTCAGGGAGCTTCTCGGCCTGACGCAGACCCAGCGGCAGGCGCAGACCGCAGAGCGATCCGCTGGCCTGATAGTCCTTCCAGCCCGATCCGGTCAGATAGCCGCGCGCGATGGCCTCGACCGGCAGCGCCTGCAGGCGTCTGGCGACGACGCTGCGCTGCGCATACAGCGCCACATCGGTCCCCGCCGGCAGCACGTCGGCGACGCGCCTGCCGGTCAGATGGTTCGGGACCAGATGCGCGGTCCTCGCGAACCAGAAATTGGAGATCCGGGTCAGCATCTCGCCCTTGCCCGGAATCGGATCGGGCAGCACGACGTCGAACGCGGAGAGGCGATCGCTCGCGACGATCAGCAGTTCCTCGCGGCCGAGCGCATAGACGTCGCGCACCTTGCCGCGATGGACCAGTTCGAGTTCGGGCAGGTTCGACTCGCGCAGGACGGTCGGCACAGCGGATTCCGGTCGCGGGTTGGGACGGACATTGTAGCGGGCGGCGCGATGCATGCGCCGGGTGACCGCACGCTGCCGGCGGGGCGTCTTGCTGAATCGCCGCTCCGCCATCGCTTGCTAGAATTCGCGGCCTTGCCCGTTTCGCAGCCCGCGCCAAGACCGTGACGATCCCCCCCTGCATCGACCATGAAGCCGTAGCGCCGCACCGCGTCTTGCGCGCGGGAGGTATGCGTTGAGGATCATCGGCAAGGTCGTCGGCGCGATCATCGGCCTGATCCTGTTCCACAACCCGGCCGGACTGCTGATCGGCGCAATGCTCGGGCATTTCTACGATTCGGCGGTCACGCGCCTGCGCCCGCCATCGATGGGGCAGGGCTTCATTGAACCGCTGTTCGCGTTTGCGGGCGCGCTGTCCAAGTCGGACGGGCGCGTTTCCGAGCCGGAGATCACCGCGACCGAAGCGCTGATGGCACGCCTGCGTCTGGACGCAGCGCAGCGCCGGGTCGCGATCGAGCGCTTCGGCATCGGCAAGGAGGCCGGATTCGATGCCGGGCTCGCGATCGCCGATATCAAGCGCTGGTGCAACGGTCGCCGCGATCTCGCGTTCATCGTGCTCGACCTGCTGCTCGATCTGGTGTTCGCCGAAGGTGCGCTGGTCGAGGCCAAGCTCGTGCTGCTGCGCAGGCTGTGCTGGGCGCTCGGCGTCAGCGACCACGAGCTGGCCGCGCTGTCGGCGATGAAGGGCTATGCTTCGGCGACCCGTCAGGGCCCTTACGGAAGAGGTCCGCGAGCGCCTTCCGCGTCGCGTCCCTCCGATGTCGATCCGTACGCGGTGCTCGGCGTTTCGCGCGGTGCAAACGAGCGCGAGGTCAAGCATGCCTATCGCAAGCTGATGAGCCAGCACCATCCCGACAAGCTCGGCAGCGACGTGCCGGATGAACTCAAGCGTCGCGCCGAGGACCGCGCGCGCGAAATCAATGCGGCCTGGGAGCACATCAAGGCAGAACGCGGATTCAGATAGCGCATGGGGAAGCACTGCGACGCACGATGCCTTACGCTTGCGCCATCTTCGCGGTCCAGCGCCGCTGTCGTGTAGTAGCGGGAAACCCAAATGGCCAGGCAACCATCCGTCATCGCCCCATCGATCCTGTCCGCCGACTTCGCGCGTCTGGGCGCCGAAGTCGATGCCGTACTCGCCGCAGGCGCCGGCTGGATCCATTTCGACGTGATGGACAACCACTACGTACCCAACCTCACGGTCGGTCCGGTGGTCTGCGCGGCGCTGCGCAGGCACGGCGTGACCGCGCCGATCGACGTGCATCTGATGGTCAAGCCGGTCGACCGCATCGTTCCGGATTTCGCGAAGGCCGGCGCGACGACGATCAGTTTCCATCCCGAGGCGAGCGAGCACGTCGATCGCACGATTCAGCTCATCCACGACAGCGGCTGCGAGGCCGGTCTCGTGTTCAATCCGGCGACTTCGCTGAGCTGGCTCGATTACGTGCTCGACAAGCTTGATCTCGTGCTGATCATGTCGGTCAATCCGGGATTCGGCGGACAGAGTTTCATTCCCTCAGCGCTCGACAAGCTGCGCCGCGCTCGCGAGCGCATCGATGCGAGCGGACGCGCGATCCGGCTCGAAATCGACGGCGGTGTGAAACCGGACAATATCGCGGAGATCGCGCGTGCAGGTGCCGACACCTTCGTCGCGGGCTCGGCGGTCTTCGGCGCCGCGGACTATCGCGCGGTGATCGCGCAGATGCACGCGGCGATCGCAGGTCGTTGACGACTGCGTACGCGCTCGGCGGGGACTGCGCAAAAAGGACCCGCGCCGGGCCCGGACCGTGCGGAGGGGCAGGCGGGCCGGCGCGGGTACTCCACCACCACTCAGATCGCTCGCCAGCCCGGATCGACGCAGTCGATCGGCGGCAGCCGCGCGCGCGCGTCGCCTGCCTTCGCGGCCGCCGCGCGGTCACGTGCGCGCGTGTCGCGTTCTGCCTCGTGCACGCGGGGTTCTGGCTGTTCAACCGGTGCTTCGCGCGGTCCGGCGTCCATCGGGCACCTCCGTTCAACCGTGCATCGAGACGATCAGGCCGAGCACGAACGCGGCAAGCGCGAACACCACACGCAGCGGTTCGCTTGCATGCAGTTCGGCATTCGGATCGGGGCGCGGGTCGGTCATCGTGCTGCTCCAGTGGCGAATGGACCCCATTGCAGCGCCACGCGATGGATGCGAGCGGCACGCGAGCTGCCGGCATACCGGCAAATTCTGGCAATTCCCTGACGCACGCCTCGCGGCCGTTGCACGGCCGCCGCAACGCTGCGTAAGCTGGCCCTGCCAACCAGGAGCGTGCCATGTCCCGCAGCATCGCGATCGTCGAGGATGAGCCGCTGATCCGCGCGAACTATTCCGAAGCACTGACCCGGCTCGGCTATGAGGTACGTGGCTACGCCTCGCGCGGCGAGGCCGAGAACGCGTTCGCGCAACGGCTGCCCGAACTCGTGATCATCGACATCGGCCTCGGCGACGAGCCCGAAGGCGGCTTCGAACTGTGCCGTGGTCTGCGCGCACGAGCGCCGACCCTGCCGATCCTGTTCCTGACCGCACGCGACTCGGAATTCGACGTGATTTCGGGCCTGCGCCTGGGCGCCGACGATTATCTGGCCAAGGACATCTCGCTGCATCAGCTCGCCGCGCGCATCAATGCGCTGTTCCGCCGGCTCGAGGCCCTGCGCAGGCCGGTTGCTGCCGACAGCGTGATCAGCCAGGGTCCGCTCGTGCTCGAGACCGAGCGCATGCGCGTGACCTGGAACGGCGCCGACGTGCCGCTGACGGTGACCGAATTCTGGATGGTGCACACGCTGGTGCGTTTCCCCGGTCATGTGAAAAGCCGCGACCAGCTGATGCGCGATGCCCAGGTCGTCGTCGACGACGCCACGATCACCTCGCACATCAAGCGCATCCGCAAGAAGTTTCTCGCGATCGATCCCGCGTTCGACGCGATCGATACCGTGCACGGCGCGGGATACCGGTGGAAGACCGGGGTTCGCGACTAGTGGCCTGCAACAGAGGAAGTGGAAGAGGATTCGCGCCGGGATCGGGGTGCCGCGCGCCGGCCCGCAGCGAGGCCCATGGCGGTGCCTATGGGTCGAGCGAGGGCCAGGCACGGCGCCGCGAGACCAAGCGAGTTGCTTTCAATTTCTCTGTTGCAGGTCACTAGGGATTCGGATTTTCGCTGAGCCTTCTCTTCACTTGCCAGTCGCGACTACGCAATTCCAATTCCGGCCCACGCATGTCCCTGCGCATCAAGCTCCTGCTGGTCGCCCTGTCGACGCTGGCCCTGCCCTGGGCTGGCTGGCAGTTCGTCAGGCAGACCGAGGCCCTGCTGCGCAATGGCCAGGAGCAGGCCCTGCTCGCGTCGGCCGGCATGCTGGTCAAGGCGCTCGAGGCGCGTCGCATCGATCTGCCGGTGGCGCCGGCTGCGCTGTACGTGGAACGCGTGGACGAGCCGATCGTCGTCGATGGCTACGCCGATGACTGGGCGCCGCTGCGCCCGTACGCGCAGGCCCTGGGTCCCGCGCACGACGCGCAGAAACTGCGCGTGATCCTCGCGCGTTCGCGGGGCGTCCTGTATCTGCTCGCCGACGTGCGCGACGCGACCCGCACGCGCGTCGATCCGGCCAGTCCGCGCGCACCCGACAGCGACCATGTCACCCTCGTTCTCGCCCAAGGCGACCAGGAATGGCGTTACCTGTTGTCGGGCGCAGCGCCCGGCACATTCCGAGCGAATGCGCGCGACGCGCCACCCGGCGCAGCGGTCGAAGCGATGTCGGGTGCGGTGCAGGAGGACGGTTCCGCCTATCGCATCGAGGCGCGCCTGCCGCGCGCCAGCACGCCGCAGCGCATCGGCGTGGGTGTCTACGACGCCGCACAACCGGGTCGCGACGAACCCGAACTGCGTGGCCTGATCGAGTACGCACCGGCCATCGCGGACGAACTCGGGCTGCTGGTGCCCGCACATGCGCGCGCGCGCCTGGTCAGCCGAGATGCGTGGCTGCTCGCCGACGCAGGGCACCTGACCGCGGCAGCGGCGGCAAGCGACGAGCAATCGGGCTGGATCGCCGGTCTGGTCTATCGCCTGCTGGTCGCGCCCACGTTCGGCGGCTCGACCGCGCTCGCCGGAGACCCGCCACGCATTGACGCGCCCGAAGTCTGGCAGGCGCTTTCGGGTGTCGCAGCGAGCAGCTGGCGCGCGGCCGCGCAGCAGGGCGTCGTCGTGCTCGCCGCCGCGGTCCCGGTGCCGGGCGTCGATGGCCCGCGCGCCGCGCTCGTGCTCGAGCAGGCCAACCGCGCGCTGCCTTCGCTCGCGAATCGCGCCCTGCTCGGCCTTGCGGTCGCCACGCTCAGCGCGCTTGCGATCGCCGGCCTGATCCTGCTCGCGTTCGGTGCCTCGCTGTCGCTGCGGATCCGCCGCCTGCGCAATGCCGCCGAGCGCGCAGTACGCATGTCGGGACGCCTCGACGGTCCGATGCCGCTGGCCAATTCGCCTGACGAACTCGGCGATCTCGCGCGCAGCTTCGGCAAGCTGGTCGACGAGGTCGCCGCCTACACGGACTACCTGCGCACGCTGGCCTCGAAGCTCTCGCATGAGCTCAACACGCCGCTCGCGATCGTGCGTTCATCGCTGGACAATCTCGATCATCACGAACTCCCCGAGCCGGCGCGCTCATATCTTTCGCGTGCACGCGACGGCGCCGAGCGCCTCGGTGCGATCGTGCGCGCGATGAGCGAGGCCAACCGCATCGAGCGCGCGATCGCATCCGCCGAGGCCGAAGATTTCGACCTGCGCGCGCTGGTAGCCGGTTGCACCGAAAGCTATCGCACGCTCGCGGGCGGCCGCGAGGTGCGTCTCGACCTGCCTGCCGCGGCCGTGCCGTTCCATGGCGCGCCCGACCTGATCGCGCAGGCGCTCGACAAACTGTTCGACAACGCATGCTCGTTCGCACCAGCGAATGGCTGGATCGCGTTGTCGCTGCAAACCGATGCCGGCACCGCGACGATCCGCGTCGCCAACTCGGGACCGTTGCTGCACGCTGCGATGCAGGAGCGCCTGTTCGATTCGCTGGTGTCCCTGCGCGAACTTGGTGCGCGCGATGGCGGCACGCCGCACCTGGGTCTCGGCCTCTACGTCGTGCGACTGGTCGCCGAGCTGCATCGCGGCGCCGCCTCGGCCAGCAACCTGCCGGCCGGCGAGGGTGTCAGGTTCGAGCTGCGCATGGCCGGCATGCCGCGCCAGAGAATGTCCGCAGCGCCGTGAATTTCGCCCTGCAGACAGTGCGGCTGGCCCCCGGCCAGCGGACGAAACATTCATCTGGAAAGTGAATCGTGCCGTGGATCGCGCGGGACCCGGCGAGGCACTTGCGCAACGAGTGTTTCGGTTCACTCGCCGCCGGTAGCGCTCGAAGGAGCGCCGTGGACTGTGATCGGCTGACGCCGACGCCGCGAGCTTGTATCGTCCGCGCTGTTCTCTTCGGGCTCCCCGCCGCATGATTTCCGAACACGCGTTCAATGCGCTTGTCGCCGCCGGTCACACCCGCATTCCAGTCGTGCGCGAGGTGCTGTCGGACCTCGACACGCCGCTATCGGTCTATCTGAAACTGGCCGACGGGCCGTATGCGTATCTGTTCGAGTCCGTCGAGGGCGGCGAGAACTGGGGCCGTCACTCGATCATCGGGCTGCCGTGCCGGCGCGTGTACGTGCTGCGCGGACATACCCTGACCGTCGAGGATCTCGGCGAGGTCGTCGAGACGCACGAACTGGCCGATCCGCTCGCCGGGATCGAGGCTATCCGTGCGGGGTTTCGCGTTCCGCATCTGCCCGACCTGCCCGCGTTCAGCGGCGGACTGGTCGGCTATTTCGGCTTCGAGACGGTCGGCTGGATCGAACCGCGCCTTGCGCGTGCCGAACCGCGCGACGAACTCGGCACGCCGGACGCTCTGCTGATGCTCAGCGAGGAAGTCGCGGTGTTCGACAACCTCAAAGGCCGCCTGTACCTGATCGTGCATGCCGATCCCGCGCAGCCGCAGGCCTATGCGCGCGCAATTCGCCGCCTCGATGAACTCGCGTTCCGCCTGTGCCATTCGGGTTCGGGCTATCCGGACATGCTCGATCCGACGCTGCTCGAGGAAGGCGATTTCGAGTCGAGTTTCACGCGTGAGCAATACGAGGCGATCGTCGAGAGGGCGAAGGAATACATCCGCGCCGGCGACATCTTCCAGGTCGTGCCCTCGCAGCGCCTGTCGGTACCGTTCCGCGCGCGGCCCGTCGACGTCTACCGTGCCTTGCGTGCGCTCAATCCGTCTCCGTACATGTATTTTCTGGATCTCGGGCCGACCCGGATCGTCGGCTCCTCACCGGAGATTCTCGTACGCCTCAAGGCCGGCAAGGTCGTTGTGCGGCCGATCGCGGGCACGCGGCCGCGCGGAGCAACGCACGAGGAAGATCTCGCGCTCGAAGCCGAGCTGCTTGCCGACGCCAAGGAGTGCGCCGAGCACCTGATGCTGATCGACCTCGGCCGCAACGACATCGGCCGCGTCAGCAAGACCGGCAGCGTCGCGCTCACCGAGAGCTTCGTCGTCGAGCGCTACTCGCACGTGATGCACATCGTCAGCCAGGTCGAGGGCGAACTACGCGACGGGCTGTCCTACATGGACGTGCTCAAGGCGACGTTCCCGGCCGGAACCGTGAGCGGCGCGCCGAAGATCCGCGCGATCGAGATCATCCAGGAACTCGAGCCGCACAGGCGCAACATCTACGCGGGCGCGATCGGCTACATCGCATGGAACGGCGATGCCGACACCGCGATCGCGATCCGTACCGCGGTAATACAGGATGGCCGTCTGCACGTTCAGGCCGGCGGCGGTATCGTGTTCGACTCCGATCCCGCGAAGGAGTGGGAGGAGACGATGAACAAGGGGCGCGCACTGTTCCGCGCGGTCGCGCAGGCGGCCGGCGGACTGTAGCCGCGAAGCGGCCGCGATCGATGGCGCGATCGCAGCGCACTCGCGCGCTGCTGTCGGTAGAAGCGCCGTTGCAGCGACCCACGCGCGGCCAAGGATGGTTTCCGATGCTGTCGTGTCGGTGCGTGTCGCGCATCGATGGCAGTTCGTTCACCAACCCGATGGAATCCTCGGCGCGGGCGGATGAACTCGCGTGCGCGACGTTTGCACACCATCGCACGCGGCATGGGTCGCGGACAGCGGAGGCGGTCCCGGGGAGGAAACCGCCCGCCGATGCCCGCGACCGGCACACCTATTGACCTTCGAAGCCATCGCAGAAAATCGTGTCGGCGGTTGCGCAGGCGAGCACGGCGGATAGCTGGATCTCGTAGGCACCGAGATCCATCGGCCCGAAGTTGTCCGGTACGGTGGGCAGGTCGACCACCCGTGGGAGGCGGTCGAGGTCGGCATGCGGCGCGTTGTCACCTGGCGCGGAATCGACGCCGAGCGAGGTCGGCACGAGGTGGTAATCGCCGTTCGCAGGGCCGACGAAGGTGGGTTCGCCTTCGAGTATATAGACCGTGTCCGGCAGCGTGCTGCGGTCGTTGGTCAGCACGTATTGGGCGTAGTTCGGGTCGGTGATGGCCGGGTCGACGGTGGCGCGGCCGGGCTGATCGATGATGGTCTTGTACGGGTTGAACAGGCCGGGCACGAGGAACACGTACGGCGCGCCGATCTGGTTGCCGGCCACCGTGCACGAATCGAGGTCGAGATAACCGCCGTCGCCGTCGGTGCGCGCGATCAACTCCTGCGTCAGCACGTTGTCGGCAAACAGGCAATTCCGGAAATATGCCGGAGCATAGTCATCATCGCCGATGAGTCGGACGACATGGGCGCCTTCGTTGTCGCGCAGGCTGACCCGATCGGCCTGCAGGTCGCTTCCGGATTGGAGCAGGATCGTCGAGCCATCTGTCGGCGTACCGTTCTGGTCCTGCGCAAGGTTTCCGGTGAACCGGTTGCACTCCACTCCGGCCGCGCACGCGACCGCGCCGAGGGCCGGCGGTGGTTCGGTCTTTACGCAGAAGTTTTCGGTCTCGCCAAATGCGAAATACGGATTCGTGTTCAGGGCTATGGAGCCGCCTATTCCTAGGCCAAGTATGTCGTATTCCGCATCGCTGTAGATCGCCGCTCCCTCCTGCGCGACGTTGCCCTCAACACGGAAGTCGTATGCACACAATACCGACGCCGCGGAGGAGAAACCGTACAGCGGTTTCAGATAGACCGCGCCGCCCGTATGCGAGGCAAAATTATCGGATATCTTCACCGGGTTGCCGGGATCGGTGGTGAAAAGCCGAACGATTGCGTGGGCGCCGTTATCGAACGTCAGAATGTCGATGCCACCGCCATAGGCGGCGTCGTTGCCGTTGATGACGCCAAGGCCGCCGTAACCGGACGAGCCGATATCCGCGCGCGCCGGTCCCAGCACCTCGACGCCGCCGCCGTAGCCGTTCGGCGCGTGATTGAACCCGATCAGCGTGTTCGGCTGCAGGGCGTACAGGCGCGTATCGCCCTCGACGCGGATGCCGCCGCCGGAGGTCCCCGCCGTGTTGAAGATGACGAGCGAATCATGCAGAAGGTTCAGCGCGGCCGCTCCGCCGGCACCGTGCATGTTGATGCCGGCGCCGTAGCCGGCCTTGTTGAAGTTGACCGTGGTTGCCTGCAAGTTCAATGAGCCGGAACCGTCGAAGTTGATACCGCCACCGCTGCCGCTGCCGGCGTCACCGCCGGTAATGGTGAGATTGCGCAGGGTCACATTGCTGTTGCCAGTGACGTAGAGCACGCTGCCGGCGGTATTGCTGGCGTCGATCGTGACCAGGGGTTCTGTGGAGGTCTGGATGCAGCCGATCACCGGACTGCAGAAGTTCCTGAGCGACTGGCAGGTTTCGCCATCGCCCCACCCGGCGAGCACGACCTTTTTGCCGGGGATGCCCAGGTGCCGGTTCTGGTAGAGGTGCTCGCGGGTGATGTTGATGACGACCGGGCACGACCCCACGGCATCGATGGCCGGCTGGATATCGTTGTAGTCGCAACTGGCATCGCTGGCGGTGTCACCGACGTAGACCTGCGGCGGGTTGAGCGGACAGACGGCGCTGGCGCTGGAGCAGGCGAGGGCGAGCAGTCCGGCGGACAAACAGGGCGAACGTGCCATGGTGGTCTCCTCAAGATACCGGTGTGGCATTGAGGAAGAACGGGCTGCGGCGCGCGCTTGTGCCATGCGATCGGAGGCGCGTTGCGGTGGAATTGATGCAAGTCCCGCGCGCGGCGCTGGCACACACGCTGCCGAAGCGGCGCGCACTTACGCGCTGAAGCGGCCGACAGGCGACTTTCGGCCGGACAGGTGGGTGAAAGCCATGTCGTTCTGCCGATGGCAGATGTGGGCGGCGCCCGCGGACCGGAGGGTGCCTTGGACTGCCCCCTTCCTCCGAAAATCGAGCGCGGATCAAGACAGCGTCTTCGCGGGAGCCGAAAGAAGCACTCCCGAAGTCGTTGTTCAAGGCTCGACGTTGAAGTCAAAACCATCGCCGCGGCGATCGTGTCCGGCGGCACGCTCGGCGTCGTGTCGCGCATCGACGCCCCTTCCTCCGCGCGACCGGGGCAATTTTTCGGCACGGTGCACGAACGGGCGTGTGCAATGGCAAGCCGGCGGGTCGCGGATGTCGGCGCGCAGCCCGGGGAGTGAACCGCCCGCCCCACGCGCGCTCTCGACACAGCTATTGGCCGTCGAATCCGTCGCAGAAGATCGTGTCGGCGTTGGCGCAGGTGACTACCACGGTGCCCGACTGGATCTCGTAGGCGCCGAGGTCACGCGGGCCGTAGGTGTTCGGAACGCCCGGCAGATCGACGTCGCGTGGCTGCCGATCGAGGTCCATACCCCCCGCGGCCGGCGCGAAGTCGAGGCCGAGCGATGTCAATTGCAGGTGATAGTCGCCGTTCGCGCCATCGACGAAGGTCGGCTCGCCCTGGATTACGCCGATCGAGGGCGGCAGCGTGGATGTGTCGGTCGACAGCACGTAGCCGACATTCAGATTGCCAGGTGCGCCCGTGTAGTCGAGGGTTTGCACGCCGGGCATGTCGATGATGCTGCCGGTCAACGAGAACGTCGTGTTCTCGTTTGCGTACAGCGCGTAGCCATTGTCGATCGTGTTGTGCGCGAACGTGCAGCGGCCGATCGAGAAGATCGTCGATTCGGTGCGGCGAAGTCCGATCAGTTCGTGCGCGGTGTGGTTGTCGGCAATGAGGCAATTGGCGAGGTTGCTCGTGCCATAACCCTGATCGTCGGCGCCGATCGCATTGATCAGGTACGCGGCGGAGTTGCCGCGCAGGATCAGCCGATTGCCGTGCAGCGCGGAGGTGGAGTCGAGCGCGAGCACCGCGCCTGCGGTCGGCTGGTTGTTGTCATCCTCGGCGATGTTTCGCGCGATCTCGTTGCAGGCGACCCCTGACGCGCAGGCCACGGCACCGGTCGGTGCTTCGCCCTGGTTGAGTTCCAGATCGCTGCCTACATTGCGGCCGCCGATATAGCTGTCAAAATCCGCATAGACGGCCGCGCCATCCGATGCGACGTTGTCGTTGAATCGATAGTCGTGCGCGTACGCGCTCGCGCTCGCGCCTTCGGCCGGGAATTGCTGCGTATAGGGCTTGAGGTAGATCGCGCCGCCTCGCGCCGACGCGCGATTGTTCGAAACCTGTACCGGATTTGCGGCATCGGTCGTGAACAGACGCACGGACGCGCCGTCATTGTCGGGGTTGCTGACACCGAGCACTGCGATGCCACCGCCGTTCTGCGCATTGTTGAAGAAGATCACACCGAGGCCGCCATAACCCGGCGAGCCGATATCGGCTTGCGCCGGGCTCAAGACCTCGAGACCGCCGCCATAGCCGCCGGATGCGTCGTTGTACGCGATCAGCGTGTTCGGCGCGAGTGCGAACAAGCGCGTGTCGCCCTCGATGCGAATGCCGCCGCCCGAGCTTGACGCTGTGTTGCTGAGGATCAGCGTGTCGGAGTAGAGCGTCAGCGTCGTCGGACCCGAAGGACTGACGTCGATGCCGCCGCCGTAGCCGGCGGTGTTGAAGCTGACCGTGCTGTTCGCGAGCGCGAGCGCGCCCGCGCCGCCGAAATAGATGCCGCCGCCGCTGTGGTCGCCGTCGAGGTTGCCGCCGGTGACCACGAGGTTGGCAACGTACACGCTGCTGCTGCCTTCGATCTCGATCACGCTGTGGCCCGCCGTGCCATGGAGCGTGGTCTGGCCGCTGTATGTGCTCGAGCTGCACTCGGCGAGACCGCCGAGCAGGTTGATGTTCTGGCCGTTGATCACGACGTGCTGGTTCGAGTAGGTCATGTTCTGCGCGATCAGGATGCTGTTGCCGTCGGCGTCGGTCGCCATGTTGATCGCCTGCTGCAGGTCGTTGAAGCTGCAGGCCGCGTCGCTGCCGACGGTGTAGAGGCGAAACCCGAACGCGTCGGACATGCCGAACAGACAAGCCATGAAGGACAGCAAGAGAACGAGCGTACGGGCCATGGTGGTCTCCTCGATTGCCGGGCCGGCATTGAGGAGAACGGGCGATCACGGCTGCTTGTGCCACGCTGACCGAAGCGTTTTTTTTCGTGGAGTCGACACGCAGTCCGCGCGCGCACCGTCGGCAGACATGCGGCCGGGGCGACGCACATGCGCGTACTGGGGCGGCGCGCCCGGCAACCTTTCGGCGAGGCAGGCAAGTGAACGCGATACCGTTGTTTCGACGGCAGGCCCGGGAGTCGGACCGGGGAGTATGCGGGCTATCACTCCAGCGTCGTGCCGGGATCGACTCCGATCAAGCCGGGAGCAAGGCCCCTGCGGTGCTCAAGGCTCGACGTTGAACTCAAAGCCGTCGGTGAAGATTCGATCGGGCGATCCGAATTCGAACGCGCCGATGTCGGCGCTCGGGCCGACCACGCGTTCGTAGAACTGGCTCGTCTGCAGGTCGAGCAGGCGCTGCTCGTACAGGATCCCGGTCACGTTGTTGCCGTGATCGATCGCCGGGCTGCCCGGCAGCAGCGCCTGGGTATGGGTCAGTCCGCCGTTGTCCTGCAGCGGACCGAGCATCGGCGCCGCGGCGATCGTGTCCGGCGGCACGCTCAGCGTCGAGGCGACGATCAGATTGTTCGCGCCGGTCAGCGTCGTCGTCGCCGGTCCGCCGATGTCGGATGCGTAGAGGCCGTCCTGCGAGGTGTTGTTCGCGACGATCGTGCTTTCGAGCTCGGTGGCCGAAGCGAGATAGAGGCCGGCGCCGAACTCGAAGCCCGCGGTGTTCTGCGCGATCGTGCTGTTGAACACCTGCAGCGGGCGGTATTTCGAATAGACGCCACCCGCAGCGCCGCTTGCGTGATTGCCCGAGATCGTGCTGTCGATGATCCGCATCGGATAGGACGTCGCGCCGACGAAGAACGCGCCCGCGCCGCTGTCGGCCTGGTTGCCCGAGATCGTCGAATAGGCGATCTGCGCGTCGCCAAGCACGAAGACGCCGCCACCGCGCGCGTAATGGCTGCCATCGCCGGATACGGTATTGCCGCTGATCGTGCTCCCCGCGATCTGTACGCGATTGGCCCATACGCCCGCGCCCGCGCTGTCCGCCGAGGCGGCATGCGCGGTGGAACCGCTCACCGTGCTGAGGGTCAGATTGACGCCGCCGAGCGCGTAGATCGCGCCGCCAAACGCTCTTGCGGTGCCGCTGGACGACATCGAGCACGCGGTCACGATCGTCGCCTGCAGGTTGACGTCGCCATGGGAATAGATGCAGCCGCCACCGTAGGTGCCGCTGTAGCTGCCATTCGCAATGGTCAATCCGTTCAGGCTCAACTCGCCGCTGCCGTTGTGCACGAACACGCGCCCGGCGTGGTTGCCGTCGATGGTCAGGTTGTATTTTCCGGGTCCGTTCAGGGAGACGGCCGCTGCGGAGAGCGAATCGGTCAGCGCGCCGCTGGTCAGCGTGATCGTGCTGCAGGCGAGCTGGCTGAGATCGATGGTCTCGCCGTCCACCGCATTGAAATACGCGTCGCGCAGGCTGCCCGGGCCGCTGTCGTCGCAGTTCTGCACGATCGTCGTGAGGCCGCCTTGCGGCGTTTGCGGCGGATTGCGCAGCCAGTGCGGCGCGAATGCGCTCGGCGAAACGGCCTGCAGGGCTGACAGCGCGTGCGCAGCGGGTGCGACCGGCGCGCCGGCAAGGTTCGACGCCGCGCCGGTGCACAGCGCCAGTGCGAGCCCGACGGACACGGGCCGCCGGCGCAGCGGGTATGGGAGGTCGGATCGTTTCATCGCATCGGCAGCCCGGAGGAAATCATCATGAAGAACGGTGAAACGCGCCGGACTGTGACATCGCCGCGACCGCGGCGGATCGGGATCGGGCCGGCATCCGCGCGAGTCCGACATCGGGTCGATAGCCGGTACCTTGGTTCGGCCTTGAAAGACGCGACAAGGTTCGGACCGAACCTGCGGCAAGCGAGTGTCGGTCGTGCGCGCCGAACGCGGGCCCAGAACACGCCGCTGGCCCGCGGTGGGTACGGCCGCGCCTCACTGCGCCCGCGATCAGCCGCCGTCGAAGCCATCGCAGAAGATCGTGTCGGCGTTGGCGCAAGTGACGACGACGGTGCCGGACTGAAGCTCGTAGGCACCGAGATCGAGCGGACCATGCACGTTCGGCACGCCGGGCAGATCAACCGTGCGCGGGTTGCGATCGAGATCGCTGCCGCCGGCAGCCGGCGCGAAGTCGACGCCGAGCGAAGACGCCTGCAGGTGATAGTCGCCGTTTGCCGCATCGACGAAGCTGGGTTCACCCTGGATCACCCCGGGTAGCCCGGGCAGCGTCGAGATGTCGGTCGATAGCATGTAGTTGACCGTGAGCGGATTCGCGTTCGCTGCGTCGAGCGTCAGCACGCCGGGTTGGTGGACGATGCTGTCGAGCAGGGTGACGGAATTGGAATTCGCACTCACGAGAAGGACCGGCGACGCTCCGATCTGGTTGTCCGCCAGGGTGCAGTTCTGCATGGAAAAGGGGCCGACGAAGTCGCTGGACACGTTGATCAGTTCCTGCGTCGCCTGGTTGTCCGCGAGCAGGCAGTCCTGCAGCGAAATCCGGCCAGCCTCGACGCCGCGCAGCGCATGCGCGCCCAGATTGCCGCGCATGCTGAAGCGCTCGGCGAGGAAGGATCCGGCTGATTGGATCAGGATCGCCGCGCCAGGCGTCGGCTGGCCGTTGCTGTCCTGCGCCAGATTGCGATCGATCTCGTTGCAGGCGACACCGGGCGCGCACGGAACCGCGCCAAGCGCCGGAGGCGTTTCCGGTCCGCACGGCGAGTTCTGATTGAACAGGACGTTTGCACCGAGATACAAGCCGAGGCCGTCGTTGTCCTCGTCGCCGTAGACCGCGGCACCCTCCTGTGCGAGGTTGTCGTCGATGCGAAAATCGGACGCACACAGCGACGCATGCGCCTGACTGTCAATGCCTTGCAAAGGCTTGAGATAGATGCCGCCACCGGTCGCCGCTGCGCTGTTGTCGACGATTTGAACCGGATGCTGCGGATCGGTCGTGAACAGACGTACCGTGGCATCCTGCTGGTCGTTGATCGCGAGCGCCGCGATGCCGCCGCCGTATTGGGCGTCGTTGAACTGGAGCACCGCGCCGCCGTTGTAGCCGGGCGAGCCGATATCGGCGCGCGCAGGACCAAGCACCTCGATGCCACCGCCGTATCCGTCCTGCGCATGGTTGTAGCCGATCAGCGTGTACGGCGCGAGCACGAACAGGCGCGTATCGCCCTCGATGCGGATGCCCCCTCCCGAGGTGTACGCGGTGTTGAGCAGAACCGCACTGTCGTGCAGCAGGGTCAGCACCGCGGGGCCGCCGCTCGCCTTCATGTTGATGCCGCCGCC
The DNA here is from genome assembly GCA_963758365.1 of uncultured Gammaproteobacteria bacterium. Classification (GTDB taxonomy): domain Bacteria; phylum Pseudomonadota; class Gammaproteobacteria; order Xanthomonadales; family Rhodanobacteraceae; genus Dokdonella_A. The sequence continues at coordinate 2,899,904 of CAVWVB010000001.1, read as the reverse complement.
ATAACCTGCGTAGTTCTGGGTGAGGGTCGTGGTTTGCAGCGTCACGCCGCCGGTGCCGTCGAATTCGATGCCACCGCCGGTGGCGTCGCCGTTGCGCTGGCCCCCGCGGATCAGAAGATTGCCGAAAAACACGCGGCTGGTGCCGGTAATCGTGAACACTGCGCCGCCGCCGTTGCCCGCGCCGCTGATCGTCGTGTAGTCGTTGCCGGGATCGAAATCGTTGCAGTCGGTGAATCCGCCCTCGATGTCGACGTCCTGGTTGGCGACATGGACCTGCTGACCGGTATAGCTCTGGTTGTTGGCGATCCAGACGTAGTCCTCGCCGAGGTTGGCGGCCGCCGCATCGATCGCGTCCTGGATATTCGTGTAGGGGCAGTCGGCGTCGCCACCGACCTTGTAGACAATGAACGCGCAAGCGGTTTGCGCCGCGCCGAAAAAGCCCGCCATGGCGACGAGCAGCGCCCGCAGACAACCGAAACGACCGATTGAGCGTGCCATGGCAATCCCCTCGAAATGCCCGCGTGGGTACTGAAGGAGAACGAGCAATCGCGGGTGTTTGTGCCATGCATGGATTCTTGTCCCCGCACCGGCGGAAGGCCCGCCATTGCCGCGCTCGCAAGGCGTCCGTCATTCCCGCAGGCGGGAATGTTGGGGCAGGTCGAACGTCGCGATCCGGCGACGTGAAGGGACATTCGCACTGGCGAATGTCCCGAAGGGCATGCCGCGGCAGCGGCAGGTAATCCAGTGGCTTCATGGTGAAGGTCACTGGGTCCCCGCCGTCGCGGGGACGACGATCGATGCACCTGCCCATATCCGTGCGGGAACTCAGTGGCAGGCCGTCGCGCGCGGGCTACTGGACAGCGCGCGGGCTAGGGTGCATCGAAGCCGTTCGCAAAGAGGTAGTCGACGACCGAACCGTATTCGTATGCGCCGAAGTCGTAGGGTGTGGTGGTCGAATTGAAAACATGCGGCCGCGATCCACCGTCGAGATCGAATTGCGGCGGCGGATCCGCAGGATCGTTGCTCGCCGCGGAACGGTCGACCGCTTCGGAATCGAAGCTGATGTGAAAATTGCCGTTGGCCGGATCGATGAACTGCGGCAAACCCTGCTGCACGTTGCTGCCGCTGCCAGAACCGAGCGTCGTGCCGAAGCTGAGCAGTATGTCGCGCACGCTCAGCGTCTCGTTGTTGCCGAGTGTTTCCAGCGCCTTGCCGGGCTGGTCGGCAATGTCGTTGAACAGTTCCACCAGCGCTGGCGTCAATGGCGAGAAGATCACTTCCGCTGCGCCGATCGAATTGTTCGCGATCGTGCTGTTCGCGACGTGGGTGGTCGAGTTGGGCGCGGCGATGAGATCGCCGCCGACCGTGTTCGACACGAGCAGGCTGCCGTCGATGTGGACGTAGCCTTGCGAGGCAAAGATCAGTTGCCCGGCGTCGTTGTCGTGCAGATGGCCGCGCTCCATGTCGAACGCCGCCACCGCTTCGTCGGTGCCGTACAGCGCGATCAGGTCGCCGCCCAGCGGTTGCTGATGATCGCGAATCGCATTGCATTCAAGGCCGGCGGTGCATCCGGGAATCGCATCGCCGGGCCTCGACTTCTCCATGCGCAGCTCCGTGGTCGTGTTCTGGCCGTTCGCCGACATGAAGATCGCGGGTGCGTCGTTCGCGATATTGTCGTCGATGACGACGTTCCAGAAGTCCGCATAGGACAGCACCTGGGTGCCGGACGAGGCCATGTACAAGGCGCCGCCGTATTGGGCGACGTTGTGCGTCATGCTCAGCGGGGCGCTCGCGCTGTCGTTGAACATGCCGAATTCGAGGCTGCCTCGCGTGCCGGCAAAATAGACGCCGCCGCCGTAGCGCGCTGCCTGGTTGAATCCGATGAACGGATTTGGAATCGGCGAGTGCGCGGTGACATGCAGATCGCTGTCCAGCGCCCAGATGCCGCCGCCGTCGCCGCCGCCGCCGGAACCGTTGGCGAGATTGGCCAGGAAATAACTGCCGCCGAGGATCGTGACGTCGGCATCGGCGACGTCGAGGCCGCCGCCGTTGACATCTGCGGTATTGCTGTTGACCCCGACATCGATCAGGGTCAGGGTCATCCGAAAAGTGTCCGACCCGCTCACGAACAGGCCGCCGCCGTACGCGGCGTGGTTGAAGTAGACGAGCACGTCGTACAGCGCTAGCGGACCGGCCAGCACCGCGTAAACGCCGCCGCCGGGACCGCTCGTGGATGCGTTCTGCAGCACCAGGTGCAGCAGGGTCAGCGAGCCGGAGCCGGTATCGACGATCAGCGAGCCGCCCTGTGCGCCCTGCGCATCCAGGGTCGAACGGCCGACGCGGTTGCCGCTGCTGCAGCTCTCGAAGCCGCCTTCGATATGCAGATCGGCGCTGTCGTTGACGGTAATGGTCGACTGCGCGGCGTAGCTGCCCTGCGAAATCTGGATGACGTCGGGTCCGCCGAGCTGGCGCGCGGCATCGACCGCGGACTGGATGTCGTGGTACTGGCAGGCCGTATCGGAGTTGGGTCCGACCGTGAACACGGCATGCGCCTGTACGCACCAGAGCACTGCGGTGATGGTCAGAGAAGCAAGTATGCGAGGCCGCAGGTTCTTCGAATCGTGTTGCAGTGACATCGATCGCCGAACGCGTCGGGATGGGGTTGCCATGGAGTTCTCCTCGGCGTGACCTTGATGGTCAATGGAAGAGAACGAACCGCGGCGACTGTTTGTGCCATGCGATGGCAAGAGCGTTTTCGGCCCAGGGTCGACGAGAATGCGGGGGGCCATCGGCGGATGCGCGGTCGAAGCGCTTTCGTTCAACGCGGACATGGTGCCAGGGACGCGGAGGCGAAGGGCGTGCTTCGACCTCGCTGCGCTGCACCCGCAAAAAGCGCGTCGCCGGGCTCAGTGCAGACGGTCAGGTTGTTTGCCGATCCTGGTCCGGTGACCCTGCGGACAGAGCGGCAGGTCCCGCGTTCGCGCGGACGAGGATTCCTGTGATGCAGGTGAAACCCTGCCCCGACGCGCGCGCACGAAGCAACTAGTTTGCCTCGAAACCGTCGCAGAAGATCGTATCGACATTTGCGCAGCCGACGACGCTACCGAGCTGGATTTCGTACGCGCCAAGATCCAGAGGTCCGAACGCGTCGCCAATCGGCAGGTTCACCGTTCTGGGTGCGCCATCGAGATCCAGACCGCCCGCGGCAGGTGCGAAATCGACGCCGGCGGAGGTCGGCATCAGATGATAGTCGCCGTGCGCGGCGTCCAGGAAGTCCGGTTCGCCGAGCACGATGCCGACCTTCATCGGCAGCGTCGACGTGTCGTTGCTGAGCACGTAGTCGACGTTGAAGACATTTCCGCTGAAACTGACGGTGGGGTGGCCGATCTGGTCGACGATGCTGTCGACCAGCCAGAACGCGTGCCGCGCCGCGATGACGTGCTGCGATCCGATCGTATTGCCCGCGATCGTGCAGGAACTGATGTTGAGTTGGCCGATCGCGTCGTCACCGTCCGTCATCGCGACCGCTTCCTGGGTGAGCGCATTGTCCGCAATCAGACAGTTGGACAAAACAGCGCCGCTGTCGGAATCGTCCGCGACTTCGCGCAGGACATGGGCGCCGCCATTGTTGCGCGCGCCGAACCGGTTCGCTGTCAGAAACGCGTTGGACTGCAGAAGAATCGTCGAACCTGTGGTCGGGTTGCCGCCGCTGTCTTCCGCGGTATTGAGATTCAGCTCATTGCACGCGGTCCCTGGCGCACAGGCAACCGCACCGAGATCTTGCGGGGGTTCGGGCAAGGTGCACTGATCGGGGTTTCCGAGGGCTGCCGCGTTGATCGCAATCGTCCCGTTGCGTTCGGAGTAGATCGCGGCTCCTTCCTGGGCGAGGTTGTCGTCAATACGAAAATCGAACAGGCACAGGAAGTTGTGTCGATCGTTGCCATTGGCGCCGCCGATATAGATCGCGCCCCCCGTGGCGCTCGCAGAGTTGCTCGAAACCTGCGTGGGATGGTTGGCGTCCACCGTGAATACGCGCACCACACCGCCTTCCTCGATCGTGTCTTCGTTGAGCGAAATCCCGCCCCCGTACAGCGCATCGTTGAAGTAGATGACGCCGAGGCCGTTGTATCCGGGCGAGCCGATATCCGCGCGCGCCGGTCCCAACACCTCGATGCCGCCGCCGTAGCCGCCGAGCGCGGAGTTAAAGGCGATCAGCGTTTGCGGCTGCAGGACATAAAGACGCGTGTCACCCTCGACGCGAATGCCGCCGCCCGACGTATAAGCGGTGTTGTTGAGGATCAGGGTGTTGTCCTCCAGCACGACATCGACGTGGCCGCCGTCACCCTTCGCATTGACGCCGCCGCCGTAGCCGGTCGCATTCTGCGACACCGAACTCAAGCGCAGGCCGAGAAAGCCGCTGCCGTCGAAGTCGACGCCGCCGCCGTTCGCGTCGCCATTGCGGCTCGCTCCCGTGATGAACAGGTTCTGCAGCAGCACGCTGGTGTTGCCGCGGATCGTGAACACCGCGCTGCCGCCGTTGCCGGCGCCACTGACGGTCGTCGTCCGGGTATCGACGTCGATGTCGTCACAGTCGGTGAGACCACCGACGATGATCACGCCGTCGGTATCATTGTTGACCACGACATGCTCGCCCGTGTACGACCGATTCATCGCGAGCCAGACGTAGTCCGCGCCGGGATTGGCTGCCGCGGCATCGACCGCGTCCTGGATGCTGGTGTACGGACAGTCGGCATCGCCGCCGACCTTGTAGACGTTGAAGGCCTGCGCGTGTCGTGGCGAAGCGAGACAGGCGGCTAGGGCGAGGAAGATGAGACGAGCCATCGCGTGCTCCCGGAAACACCCGCTGAGGTAATCAGGGAGAACGAGCGGCCGGGACCGTTTGTGCCATCGATGCAAAAAAATGCCGCCGTTGCGGCAGTCGTCAGGAACCGATGGTAGTCGGATGAATAGGCGTCGCAGCCAATCTCTGCCGCAGGATTGCCGCGTACGGCGACTTCGACGCAACGAGCAAAGGTTCGATCTGCGCGCGCTGCGTGCGTGCTTCATTCGCGCGCCCGAGTGCGTCGAGTGCATTCACGAGTGACACCTTGATTTCGAGCACGCGCGGATCCTCGGCCGGGTGCGGAGGACTGCGCACGGCAAGGGCTTCGCGCAGGAGCGGTTCTGCCTCGTCGGCATGTCCCAGCGCAAGATCGGCACGCGCGAGTGCGAACAACGGCGAGGCCAGACCGATCGCCCGGCTGGACCTGAAGACCGATCTCCCCATCGCGACACTCCGCATGGCCGTCGTCAGGGCCGTGGGCGCGTCGCCCGCATCAAGTTGCGCCTGACTCCATTGCGCCAGCAGCACGCTCAGGTTCGGGTCGGGTTTGGCATTCTTTCGTGCCTGCACCGCGGCGGTCAGCTCGTGGAGTGCCTGGTCGCAGTGGCCGGTCTGCCGCAACAGGTCGCCCAGCGTCCCGCGGTCGCGATTGAGCCAGCCCGATTCCGCTGGCTCATGCTTCTGCTCGATCGCGATCGCCTTGCGCAGGACGCTTTCGGCCTCGGCGTAGTGCCCGTCCCAGCGCAGATTGTCGGCCAGCCCGACCATCGGATCGGCGCTGTCCCACTCATCGTTGGAGCCTTGCAACTTCGCCCAGATGGACAGCGCATTGCGCAGATTCGCTTCCGCGTCTTCGAAACGGCCGAGCTTGCCGTAGTCCTGGCCGATCGACGTATAGGCGGCAGCCACCGTCTCGGGCCGCGCACGTGCGAGTTTTTCGAGCAGCGGCAGCATGGACAACCGGCCCTTCAGGCCGTCCTCATAGCGGCCCTGGCGTTCGATGGCCCAATACAGGTTGCCGCGGGCAATCAGGGTTTCGTTGTGTGCCGGTCCATAAATTTTCTCGTCGATGTCCGCGGCTTCGCGGATGGCCTTCTCCGAGCCCTCGTAGTCACCGGCGTAGCCCAGTACTTCGCCCAGTCTCTGCAACGCATTCGCCACGCTGCTGTGCACGCTGCCGTGCAGATCGCGCGCGAGAGCCACTGCCTTGCGCAGGGCCGCGATCGACTCATCGAGCCGCGACAGTTCGGTCAGGGCGGAGCCGAGCGCGGTCCAGTCGTCCACGAGCGCCTGGTGGCGGTCGCCGTACGCCTCGCGATCGCGGGCCAGCGCTTCACGCAGCACCGGCTCCGCATCCCTGGAGTTGTCCTTGCCATGCAGCGAAGCCGCCACAATCCGGCGTGCCTCGGACGCGGAATCGATGCCGGCAGGACCCAGACGCAAGGCGACTGCGAGCGCCTGCTGCGCGTGGCCCAGGGAGGCATCGAACTTGCGCTTGTCCGCCTCGATGGCGGCGATCGAAGTCAGCGTCCGCGCCTTGATGTCATCGGGCACGTCGGGGCGCGAGGCTGCGCTGAGCGCCCTCGCGATCAGTGGCTCGGCGCGCGCGTAGTCGTCCAGGTCCCAGTACAGATGCGCAATCATGACGGTCAGATCCAGACGCGCGCCCGAAGGAACATCTTCGCCGGCCGCGAGTTCGCGCTCGCCCTGTTCGACGAGTTCGCGCGCCGTGATCGCCTTGCCGAGATTCGCATCGGGCTCGGCGTGATCGAAAACACCGATCAGGAAGCGACGGGTGATATCGGCACGCCCGGCCTGCTCGTGCGCTATCCGTGCCTGCTGCCGTGCGACACCAGCCTGCCAGAGCGCGAGGCCGAGTGCGGCGAATATCGCGAGCAGGAACAGCGCTGTCGTCGCAACGCCGCCGCGATGGCGCGTGACGAACTTGCGTGCGCGATACCAGGTTGACGGCGGATGCGCGGCGACCGGGCGGCCTTCGAGCAGGCGCTCGATGTCCTCGGCGAATGCGCCGGCGGACGCGTAACGTTTGGCCGGCTCGGCATCGAGCGCCTTCAGCACGATGTTGTCGAGATCGCCGCGCAACTGGCGGCGCGTCACGTTCGCGGGTGCGGGCAGCACGCCGGGTTCGTGCTGGTCGCTGATCTGACTGGACGGCGTGCGCGTCGAGCCTACGGTGAAGCGCGTTCCGGTGATCAGCTCGCCGAGCAGTACGCCGAGCGCATAGACATCGGTCGCGGTCGTGATCAATCCGCCGCTGCGCTGTTCGGGTGCGGCGTAGGCCGGCGTGAACGCGGGCAGGCGCGTCTGCGTATCGTCATCCGCATCGAGCAGCTTGGCGATTCCGAAGTCGAGAAGTTTCACGATTCCTTCGCCGGTGACGAGCACGTTGGACGGCTTCAGATCGCGGTGCACGATCAGCGCGCGATGTGCGGCTTCGACTGCGCGACAGACCTCGACGAACAGGGCCAGGCGCCGGCGCAGATCGAGCCGGTGCACGCGCACGTAGTCGGTGATCGGCACGCCGTCGACCAGATCCAGTGCGATATAGGCTGCCCCGGTGTCGGTCACGCCGCCCTCGATCAGGCGCGCGATCGCCGGATGCCGCAGTTGCGACAGGGCCTGCCGCTCGCGGCGGAACTGGCGTTGCGCATCGGGCGAATACAGTCCGCGACGCAGGAGTTTCAGCGCCACTTCCTGGCGCACGCCCTCGAGCGTGCGTGCCGCGCGAAACACGGTCGAGGAACCGCCTTCGCCGAGCAGTTCGATCAGCTCGAACGGACCGATGCGCGAGCCCGGCGGCAACGGCTGGGTCTCCGCGTCCTCGGCCAGCACGGCCGCGAGCGCAGCGGCCTCCGCATCAGGCAGCGCGCCACCTGTGCCAGGAGCAGCCGCCAGCATTCGCTCGAGCAGCGTGCGCTGCGCGGGGTCGAAGCACTGCGCGTCCAGAATCCGCACCTGCTCGTGCGCCGGCAGGTCGCATGCCATCTCGAACAGTTCGCGCAGCGTCGGGGTGGGTGAGGGCATGAGGGCGTCTCCGTGTCACGAGGCTGTCCGGAGGTAACGCGTTTTCCGGGCCGATTGCGCCATCAGCCGAAACCGGTCTTCAGGAACGCGAGCGCGAATACCCAGTCGCGGTCGGCAGTGCGCTTGCTGATGCCGAGCGCGTCGGCGGCCTGTTCGGATGTCAGGCCCGCGAAATAGCGCAGTTCGACCACGCGTGCGGCACGCTCGTCGACCGCGGCGAGGCGATCGAGCGCCGTATCGAGTTCGATCACCTGCTCGGCGCTCTGCAGCGCAGCCGGTTCCTTGCTCGCGGTCAGGGTCACCCGCACCCACTCGCCGCCGGCGCGCTGACTCTGGTGCGCACGCGCGCGATCGCAGAGAAGATGACGCATCGCGCGTGCGGCGTACGAGAAGAACTGCGACGGATGCGCGAATACCAGGCTGCCTTGCCCGTTGATGCGCAGATAGAGCTCATGAACCAGGGCCGTGGTATCGAACGTGGCGCTGCGCCCGGCGGCGGCCACGCGCCGGCCGGCCATCAGCTTCAGGCGCTCGTAGACTGCGGCGAAGAGTGCATCGGATGACTGCGAAGGCTCGGGAGTCGGCTCGGACATGGCGCTTCGGCCTCGTGGCGGCGGCTGGCTGCGTCCGCTTTGCTGCGGAGCGCCGTGACCGCGGCGCCCCTCCGCAACGGCCATGGTCGGCGATAGCGTGCGCGCAGGTCTTCCGGCACGCAAGCCGGGCCGGGTTCGGGGGCCGGTCGCGCCGCGGTGCGCGGAAGGCATTTGTTGCGAAGGCCGGTCTGCAGTGATCCGGTATGCTTCGCCGAATCGGGTCTTCACCACCCTGCGGGCGCAATGATCTGACCATGCTGCTGATGATCGACAACTACGACAGCTTCACGTTCAATCTCGTGCAGTACCTCGGCGAGCTCGGGCAGGAGGTGCGCGTCGTGCGCAACGACGCACTGGACGTGGCATCGATCCGCGCGCTGCGTCCCCAGCTGATCATGATCTCGCCCGGTCCCGGCACGCCCGAAGACGCGGGCGTATCGCTCGCGATCGTCGAGAGGCTCGGCGCGACGATACCGGTCTTCGGCGTCTGCCTCGGCCACCAGGCGATCGGGCAGGCGTTTGGAGGCAAGGTCGTGCGCGCGCGCGAGATCATGCACGGCAAGACCTCGCCGATCCGGCACCGCGGTGCGGGTGTCTTCCGCGGACTGCCCGATCCGTTCGTGGCCACGCGCTACCATTCGCTGATCGTCGATGCGGCGTCGTTGCCCGATTGCCTGGAGGTCACGGCCTGGACCGAGCACGCGGACGGTTCGATCGACGAGATCATGGGCCTGCGTCATCGCAATCTGCCGATCGAGGGCGTGCAGTTTCATCCCGAATCGATCCTGACCCAGCACGGTCACGATCTGCTGCGCAATTTCCTTGGCATCGCGCTGCCGAAAGCCGCGTGATCGCCCCCATTGTCGCCCGGAAAAATCGATGCCGATCACGCCGCAGGAAGCGCTTCAGCGCACCATCGAACACCGCGAGATCTTCCACGACGAGATGGTCGACCTGATGGGGCAGATCATGCGTGGCGTGGTGTCGCCGGCAATGATCGCGGCGATCACCACGGGCCTGCGCGTCAAGAAGGAGACGGTCGGCGAGATCACCGGGGCAGCGCGGGTCATGCGCGAACTCTCGGCGAAAGTCGATGTCGGTACGCCGGCGAATTTCGTCGACATCGTCGGCACCGGCGGCGACGGCGCGCACAGCTTCAATATCTCGACTGCGGCGATGTTCGTCGCGGCCGCGGCCGGCGCATGTGTGGCCAAGCACGGCAACCGCAGCGTGTCGTCGAAATCCGGCAGCGCCGACGTACTCGAGGCGCTGGGCGCGGTCATCGATCTCGACGCGGGGCAGGTAGCGCGCTGCTTCGGGGAAACCGGCATCGGCTTCATGTACGCCCCCATTCACCATCCTGCGATGAAGGTCGTCGCGCCGGTTCGCCGCGAGATGGGTGTGCGCACGATCTTCAATATCCTCGGGCCGCTGACGAATCCGGCCGGCGCGCCGAACATCCTGATGGGCGTGTTCCACGAGGATCTGGTCGGAATCCAGGTGCGGGCGTTGCAGCAGCTCGGCGCGCGCCATGCACTCGTGGTCTGGGGTCGCGATGGCATGGACGAGATCTCGCTCGGCGCGGCGACGCTGGTCGGCGAGTTGCGCGATGGCCGCGTGCACGAGTACGAGATCGAGCCGGAGGATTTCGGCTTGGTGATGGCGTCGAGTCGCAACCTCAGGGTTGCCAATGCGGACGAATCGAAACGCTTGCTGCTCGAGGCGCTCGCGGATACGCCGGGTGTCGCGCGCGACATCGTGCTGCTCAATGCGGGCGCCGCGCTGTATGCGGCCGGCGTCGTCAAATCGATACGGGATGGCGTCGCGGCCGCGCGCAGCACCGTCGCCCGCGGCGCGGCCATCGCGAAGCTGGAAGCGTTCGTCGCCGCGACGCGGCGCATCGCAGGCGCGGCTTCGCTTGCTGCGGATCCCATCGCCACCCAACCCGCCCACTGAAAGCGGCACTTTTCTTCGCCTCCCGAACCTCGGTCCTCTCCCGATCCCCGATCCCCGAATGAGCGACATCCTCGAACGCATCCTCGCCCGCAAGGTCGCGGAGATCGCGGAACGCAGCGCGCGCCTGCCACTCGCCGAGCTGGCGGCACGCTGCGCCGGGTTGCCGCCGACGCGCGGCTTCGCCGCGGCACTGGAAACCAGGATCGCGACGGGTGCACCCGCGGTGATCGCCGAGATCAAGAAGGCGAGCCCTTCGCGCGGGGTCATCCGCGCACACGCGGAACCCGGCTCGGATGCGGGCTTCGATCCCGCCGCGATCGCGCGCAGCTACGCGGCCGCCGGTGCGGCCTGCCTGTCGGTGCTGACCGACGCGGATTTCTTCCAGGGCAGCGAGGCGTTCCTGGAGCAGGCCCGCGCCGCATGCGCGCTGCCCTTGCTGCGCAAGGACTTCACGATCGCCGCCTACCAGGTCTACGAGGCGCGCGTGATCGGTGCCGACTGCATCCTGCTGATCGTCGCCGCGCTCGACGACGGCGCGCTGGCAGAACTTGCCCTGCTCGCGGCCGACCTCGACCTCGATGTCCTTGTCGAGGTGCACGACGAGCATGAACTCGAACGCGCGCTGGATGTCCCGGCGCCGCTGATCGGCATCAACAACCGCAACCTGCGTACGTTCGAAACCTCGCTCGACACGACGTTGCGCCTGTGCGGGCGGGTCGGCGCCGATCGCCTGGTGGTCACCGAGAGCGGTATCCGCACGCCTGCCGACGTGGCGCGCCTGCGCGCCGCGGGCATCGACGCGTACCTGGTCGGCGAGGCGTTCATGCGCGCACCCGATCCGGGCGCGGAACTGCAGCGGCTGTTTTCGGCCGGCTCGCGCTGAATCGATCCGCGCGAGGCGGCGCGGCGAACGCGGTCAGTGGCTGCCGAGCACGACGATCGTCTTGCCGGCAACGTCGATCATGCCCTGCTCTTCGAGTTGCTTGAGCACGCGGCCGACCATCTCGCGCGAGCAGCCGACGATGCGGCTGATTTCCTGACGCGAAATGCGGATCTGCTTGCCCTTCGGATGCGTCATCGCGTCGGGCTCCTCGATCAGATCGAGCAGGGTCTTGGCGACGCGGCCGGTCACGTCCATGAACGCGAGGCGGCTGACCTTGCGCGAGGTGTGCAGCAGGCGGTTGGTCAGCTGCGAGCCGATCGCGAACAGGATCTTCGGGCACTCCTCGCGCAGCGGACCCTCGAACAGGTTGAACATGCGCTCGTAGCCGATTTCGGCGAGCTCGCACGGAGTACGCGTGCGCACCATGACCTCGCGGCGCGGGGTCTCGACGAACAGGCCCATCTCGCCGATGAACTCGCCACGATTGAGGTAGGCGAGAATCAGTTCGCGTCCCTCCTCGTCTTCGGAGGAGACCGTGAGCGAACCGTCGATCACGTAGTAGAGGATGTTGGCGGAATCGCCGGGCCGGATGATCGCGGTCTTGCTCGCGTATCGGCGGCGGTGGCAGGCGCCGAGGAAGCGCTCTATCGCATTGCGGTCCGGCGTGAGCATGGCCGGCGCCTGGACCCGGTTCACCTCGCGCGCCAGCGTGTAACGAAAATCAGCGATCTTGCCTTGTGCTTCCACTCAGGCCCTCTCCGCGTCGGTTGGCGGTGATGTGGCAACCGCGGCGGAACGCCTGGATAACCACGCGCTTGCGAACCCGCCACGACTGTCGTGCAGCATCTTATTGCATATTGCGTCACACGTCGCGACCCAGTTGCGCCGCGTGCCGGCGATTCGCGGTGTCGGCAGGTGCCCGGCGCGCATGTGCGGGCCGATGGTCCTGGCGGAAGCGGTCATCGCGCCGGTTTCATCGCGAAGTCGCTTGGCCCATAATTCGCGCCCTTGCATCCCGGGCAATCGCGCATTGCCCGGGCCCTGCGCAGATCGTCGCCGCTTCCGAGGTATCCGCCGTGGTCAAGCCGATTCCGCGCCTGCAGTTGCAGGGCTTCAACAACCTGACCAAGGCGCTCAGCTTCAACATCTACGACATCTGCTACGCGGTGTCCGAGGATCAGCGTCAACGCTACATCGAATACATCGACGAGCAGTACGATTCCGACCGCCTGACCCAGATCCTGACCGATGTCGCGGACATCATCGGCGCGAACATCCTCAACATCGCGCGCCAGGACTACGACCCGCAGGGTGCGTCGGTGACGATCCTCATATCCGAACATCCGGTGGTCGAGAAGCTCGGTCGCGACATGATCTCCGGTGCGGTCGTGGCGCACCTGGACAAGAGCCACATCACCGTGCATACCTACCCGGAGACGCACCCGCACAACGGGATCGCGACATTCCGCGCGGACATCGACGTGGCCACGTGCGGCGTCATTTCGCCGCTGCGCGCGTTGAACTACCTGATCGACAGTTTCGAGTCGGATATCGTGACGATGGACTATCGCGTGCGCGGCTTCACCCGCGACGTGAAGGGGCGCAAACATTACATCGACCACAAGATCAACTCGATCCAGGACTACCTGGCCAAGCACATCCGCCAGAAATACGAGATGTTCGACGTCAACGTGTATCAGGAGAACATCTTCCACACCAAGATGCACGTGAAGGACTTCGACCTCGACACGTATCTGTTCGAGGCCAATGCCGACGATCTGTCTTTCAAGGAGCGCCAGCGCATCTCGAACCTGCTCAGGCGCGAGATCGAGGAACTGTTCCACGGCCGCAATCTGCATTGACCGCGCGCGTTCGGGTCTCGGGATCGAAGCGGGCGCCGGGACTCGGTCAACAAGGATCGCGTCGGCCGGGTCTTTCGACAGGCCAGGGATCGTCCCTTCGGTACGAGGTGGACGCACGTTGCCTTGCGAATCCCGAACGCCGGACCCGGAACCCGGCTCCTAGAGCCGGTAGGCAACCGTCTTCATCACGTTTGCCGCGAAGCGCATCAGGGCCGGAATCGGCGCCGGCGGCACGCGCGCGCCGGCCGCAAGCGCGCGTTCGGCATGCGCGGCCTCGTCGTCCTTCATGCGCGCGACGATCGCGCGGCTGCGCTGATCACCCGCGGGCAGCCGGTGCAAATGTTCGCCGAGATGGGCTTCGACCTGGCGCTCGGTCTCGACCACGAAGCCGAGGCTGGCGCGGTCGCCGAGCAGGCCCGCGACCGCGCCGATCGCGTAGGCCCCGCCGTACCACACCGGATTGAGCAGGCTCGGCCGGCTGCCGAGTTCCGCGAGCCGCGCACCGCACCAGCCGAGATGATCGGTTTCCTCGGCCGCCGCGGCGAGCATCTGCGCGCGCAGCGGCGAGTCGCGCGCGAACGCGGCCTGGCCGAAGTAGAGCGCCTGCGCGCATACCTCGCCGACGTGATTCACGCGCATCAGACCCGCGGCATGTCGGCGTTCGGCGGCATCGAACACCGGATCGGCGAGGTCCGCTGCAGGCGAGGGCTGCGCCGCGGGCGGCGTCGCGACGAAGACGGTCTCGAGCGCGCGCTCGACTTCTACGAGGAGACGGTCCAGCGGCGACAGGCGGGGCTTGGTCATGACAGTGGATTGTCCAATTGTTGCGCGAGCAACACCAGCGGGTGCAGGACCGGGAGCGGCCGCGGGCGCCCGTGCCGGCCGTTGTCGAAGTGGATGCGACAGCCGACGTTGGTGGTGAGCAGCAGGTCCGGACCCAGCGCGTCGGCCTGCGCGAGCTTGTCCTCGCGCAGGCGGTCGGCGATAGCGGGATGCTCGATGAAATAGCTGCCGGCTGCCCCGCAGCAGCGCGGCTGCGTGGGCAGGTCCAGCACGACGAGCCCGGGGATCCGCGCGAGCAGACCGCGGATTGCCGCGATCGTGCCGACGTTATCGACCTGAGTGCAGGGCAGGTGCAGCGCGACACGTCGCGACAGGGCGCGGAAACGCAACCCGGCCAGACCCGCGTCCGACTCCAGGAACGCATGAATATCAACGACTTGCGGGTTCTCGCCCGCTGCGAGCGTAGCCAGGTCCGCATGGCAACCGCTGGCGCAGGTCACCACCACGGGCGTCGCCGCGGCGCGCAGGGCCTGGCGCGTCGCGTCCGCTTCGCGGCGCGCCGCGGCGAGCGCGCCCGCGTGGCGCGGCAACGCTCCGCAGCAGCGCGCCGCGGGCATTTCGACGATCTCATGTCCGAGCGCAGTCAGCAGGCGCCGCGCGGCGGCCAAGGTGTCGCGGTCATAAACACGCGCGATACAGCCGCGAAACAGCGCGACGCGCCCGCGCTGCGCCGGCGCGGCCGCGACCGCGCCGAGCCCGCTGATGCGCGGTACGCGGGGCAGGGTTGCGGCCGCGCGTCGCCACAGCGATTCGCGCGGCAGCACGCGCGCGAGTATCGGCAACCAGCGCTGCGCTCGCACCGCGGCGGCGATCCGGGCCAGACGGGTCATCCGGCGCGGATCGCGCAGCCAGCGCCGCAACCGCTCCGGCCGCGCGCGCCGCGCGGCCAGCCCGGCACGGGTCCGGACCAGGATTTCCTCGTAGTTCACCTGCGAAGGGCACACGCTCTGGCAGGACAGACAACCCAGGCACTGGTCCAGATGCAGCAGGCTCGGCGCCGCGGGCGCGAGCGTGCCGGTGGCCAGCGCGCGCGCGAGCGCAATGCGCCCGCGCGGCGACTCGGCCTCGGTCGCCGCGATGCGATAGGTTGGACAGTGCGGCAGGCACAGACCGCACATCACGCACTGGTCGATGAGGTCGAGCAGGCCGGAGGCGGCCGGGAATGCCCCGGAATCATGAGCGGACATGAGAATCATGCTACCATTCGCGGCTGCGCTGGTCGGCGGCTTCAGGTTGTCCGCAAGCGGTTCTTCCGCTATCCTCCCGCGCCCCCATTTGTGACGGTCCGCCATGCGGATCCAGCCAGAGTCTTCCGGATATGAAAACGATCAGCGCCAAGGCAGAAGGCGTCAAACGCGATTGGTACGTAGTCGACGCCAGCAACAAGACGCTCGGACGTCTGTGCAGCGAGCTTGCGCATCGCCTGCGCGGCAAGCACAAGCCGATCTATACCCCGCACGTCGACACCGGCGACTATCTGGTCGTGATCAACGCGGAGAAGATCGCGGTCACCGGCAAGAAGCTCGATGACAAGAACTACCATCGCTTTACCGGTTACGTCGGCAATCTCAAGACGATGTCGCTCAGGGACATGCTGGCCAGGCACCCGGAGCGCGTGATCGAGATCGGCGTCAAGGGCATGCTGCCGAAGAATCCGCTGGGCCGCGCGATGTACCGCAAGCTCAAGGTCTATGCCGGCGCGGAGCATCCGCATGCGGCGCAGCAGCCTCAGGTCCTGGAGATTTGAGGAAGGTCAGCGTTCGGCACGTGTCCGGACCCGGCCCCGCCAAATCGATTACGTACTTGATTTCGCGAGCGCGACATTCCTCGCGCGCGAAACATCCGACTCAATCAGACGTGCGCTAAGAGAGCATCAATGGCAACCCAGCAAAATTACGGCACCGGCCGTCGCAAGTCCTCCGCAGCGCGCGTGTTCCTGCGCAAGGGCAGCGGGGCGATCTTGGTCAACGGCAAACCGCTCGACGCGTTCTTCGGACGCGAAACCTCGCGCATGATCGTGCGCCAGCCGCTCGAGCTGACCCAGAACCAGGACAAGTTCGATGTCCTGGTCACGGTCGAAGGCGGCGGCATGACCGGACAGGCGGGTGCGATCCGGCTCGGCATCGCGCGTGCGCTGGTCGAGTATGACGACACCCTGAAGTCGCCGCTGCGCAAAGCCGGTTTCATGACCCGCGACGCGCGTGAAGTCGAGCGCAAGAAGGTCGGTCTGCACAAGGCCCGCCGTGCGACCCAGTACTCGAAGCGTTGAGGACCATCTGAGACGGCACGTTGCGGGCTAGTTGGGCTCGCTCACGGCGGCTCGGCCGCGAACGCGATGCCGCGAATCGCAAGCGTGCCATCTCGCGCGTGCAGGACGTCCGACGCGATCGGTATTGTGGGTTAGAATTCGCCGCATAGCCCCGTCGCCAAGTGGTAAGGCACCTGACTCTGACTCAGGCATTCGGTGGTTCGAATCCATCCGGGGCTGCCAAATCCAGATCGCGGCGCGTGAACCGTAGTCCGGTTCGCGGTACCGATACCGAGGCCCGCCATCCGGCGGGCTTCTGCGTTGCAGGATCGTCGCCGACGTCGCAACCGGTCAGAAACCGTAGCGCAGGAATCCACCGTCGACTGCGATGCATTCGCCGGTGATATAGCTCGCTGCCGGCAGGCAAAGGAACGCGACCGCGGCAGCGACTTCGTCGGGCTCGCCGATGCGGCCGATCGGGGTGTGCTCCAGCACTTCCTCCAGATAGTCGGTGTCGGCGAGCGGGCCCTCGGTGCGCTGGGTGCGGATGTACCAGGGCGCGACCGCGTTGACACGGATGCCGTCATCGGCCCATTCGCAGGCGAGATTGCGGGTCAGCTGATGCAGGGCGGCCTTGGTGAATCCGTAGGGGGCGCCGGTGCGCACGTGGACCAGACCCGAGACGGAACCCACATTGACGATCGCCGCGTTGCCGTGTTCGGCCAGCGATTCATGGGCCAGGCGGCACATCTCGAACGCGCTCAGCACGTTCGTCTCGATCAGCGCGCGCACTTCGTTGAGCGAATAGTCCAGCGTGGACCGGACGATATTCGCGCCGACGTTGTTGATCAGCAGCGACAATTCGACATCGAGGTCGGCGATCCAGTCGAAGACCTCCAGGCGCTGTTCCTGCACGGAGACGTCCGCATCGCAAACCAGGATCGTGCAGTCGGGAAACTCCTCGACCAGCTCGACGCGCGTCTCCTCGAGATGGATCTCGTCACGTGCGACCAGCAGCAGATCGGCGCCGAGCGCGGCGAACTCGCGCGCACAGGCCACGCCGATGCCGCGGCTGGCGCCGGTGATCAGCGCGGTCTGGCCATCGAGCCGCCAGCGTGACGGGTTCGTCATCCGGGCATCCTCCCGCTTGTTCCGAGCGAACGTGCGGCGCAGACTTTAGCGGATACGCAGCTAACGGAGTACGTGATGTTTCGTCCGACGATGATGGCCGTTGCCCTGATCGGGCTGTCCGCCTGCGGTGGTCCTGCGCCTGCCGATACGGATGCCGCAGCCACGGCAGCAAAGCCCGCGACGAGCCGCCAGAAGACCGTTTTCGACGACCAGCTCAAGGCGCTGGACAAGGCCAAGGCGGTCGAGAAGCAACTGAAGGAAGCGCAGGAGAAACGCGACAAGGAGGAAGCCGAGGCCGAGGGAGGCTAGTGCGACGCGACGCCGTCCCGGCCATTGCGTCGAACGCGCATTGCGCGATGAGCGCGTGCGCTCTCCGGCTGCGCAGGGGTACGCGCCGATGGCCGGCGCAGGTTTGCGGCGCAGCGGCGCACCAGCTAGGCTCGCGCGCAGCCGCCCCATCCGCGTTTCAGCCAGGAGGCTGAGGTGCAGAAAACAGACATCCGCGCACCCGCGTACTTTCACAAAGTCGTCGATTGCCAATGGGCCTGTCCGGCCCATACACCGGTCCCCGAATACATCCGCCTGATCGCGGCCGGGCGCTATTCCGATGCGTACATGGTCAACTGGACCTCGAACGTGTTTCCGGGAATCCTCGGACGCACCTGCGATCGTCCCTGCGAACCAGCGTGTCGACGCGGTCGCGTCGAGGAGAGCAACGGCGAGAAACCCGAACCGGTAGCGATCTGTCGGCTCAAGCGCGTCGCCGCCGATCTCAAGGACGATATCCGCGCGCGCCTGCCGAGGCCCGCGCAGACCCGCAACGGCAAGCGCATCGCCTGCGTCGGCGCGGGTCCCGCGTCGCTGACCGTCGCGCGCGACCTCGCGCCGCTCGGCTACGCGGTGACCGTATTCGAGACCGACGCGAAGGCCGGCGGCTTCATGCGTACCCAGGTGCCGCGCTTCCGTCTGCCCGAGGAAGTCATCGACGAGGAGACCGGCTATATCCTCGATCTCGGCGTGGAGTTCGTCGGTGGCCGGCGCATCGACTCGATGCGTGAGCTGCTCGCCGAGAACTACGACGCGGTCTTCGTCGGCTGTGGCGCGCCGCGCGGGCGCGATCTCGATCTGCCGGGACGTGCCGAGGCCGCCGCGCAGATCCATGTCGGCATCGACTGGCTCGCGTCGGTGTACTTCGGCCATGTGAGCAAGGTCGGCAAGCGCGTGATCGTGCTCGGCGGCGGCAACACCGCGATGGACTGCTGCCGTTCGGCGCGGCGCCTCGGCGGCGACGAGGTCACGGTCATCGTGCGCTCGGGCTTCGAGGAGATGAAAGCATCTCCCTGGGAGAAGGAGGACGCGATGCACGAAGGCATCCCGATCCTGAATTTCCTCGTGCCCAGGACATTTGAACACGACGACGGCCGGCTCACCGGGATGACGTTCGAGAAGGTGCGCGCCGAACACGACGAAAAGGGGCGTCGCCGCTTGGTACCGACCGGTGATCCCGATGTCCGCGTCGACTGCGATGAGGTCCTGATCGCGGTCGGTCAGGCGAACGCGTTCCCGTGGATCGAACGCGACCTCGGAATCGATTTCGATGAACGGTGGGACATGCCGGTCGTCGACGAGACGACCATGCAATCGAGTCTGCCGCAGGTCTTTTTCGGCGGTGATGCCGCGTTCGGTCCGAAGAACATCATCTGGGCGGTCGCACACGGACACGAGGCGGCGATTTCGATCGACAAGCTGCTTTGCGGCGCGAATGTCCGCGAACGCCCGCCGCCGATGACCCATCTGATGTCGCAGAAGATGGGCATCCACGAGTGGAGCTACGACAACGACGTCTCGCCCGACGAACGCTTCAAGGTGCCGTGGGCGGACGCGACGAAAACGCTCAAGAGCATCAGTCTCGAGGTCGAACTCGGCTTCGACGCGGAAACCGCATGGAAGGAGGCGCAACGCTGCCTCAACTGCGACGTGCAGACCGTATTCACCGATGCGCTGTGCATCGAGTGCGATGCGTGCGTCGACATCTGTCCGATGGACTGCATCACGTTCACGGCCAATGGCGAGGAGGCGGACCTGCGTCAGCGCCTGTCGGCGCCCGCACTGAACGTCGGGCAGGATCTGTACGTGTCCGGCGAACTCAAGACCGGGCGCATCATGGCCAAGGACGAGGACGTCTGTCTGCATTGCGGGTTGTGCGCGGAACGCTGCCCGACCGGTGCCTGGGACATGCAGAAGTTCCTGCTCGACATGACGCATGCGGGACCGGCGTGCGACAAGGCCAGGCCGGAAGCAGCATGAGCGGCTGGCTCGCCATCATTTCGCTGTGCCCGCGGGAACACGCTTGCGATCGGGAGAGGGACACGCGCGGGTATGCGGTTGCGTCCGATCGCTGCGTCGGGTCCGGGTTCTCATTCGTGGCGGGGCGCTCTCCTCTCCCGCAGCGGGCACGGACGGACGCGGACTGCGCTTCATGAACCCGATCGTCGCCACCAACGATTTCGTGATCAAGTTCGCGAACGTGAACGGTTCGGGTTCGGCATCCGCGAACGAATTGTTCGCGAAAGCGATCCTGCGCATGGGGGTCCCGGTCAGTCCGCGCAACATCTTTCCGTCGAACATCCAGGGCCTGCCGACCTGGTACGAAGTGCGCGTCAACGAGGACGGCTGGCTCGGTCGCCGCGGCGGCGTAGACCTGATGGTCGCGATGAATCCGCAGACCTGGGATGCCGACCTCGCGGAGATCGAGCCGGGCGGCTACCTGTTCCATGACTCGACGCGGCCGCTGCCGAGGTCGAAATTCCGCAGCGACGTGCACGCGATCGGCGTGCCCCTGACCGAAATCTGCAACCGCACCTGGAACGATCCGCGCCAGCGCCAGCTGTTCAAGAACATCATGTACGTCGGCGCGCTGTCGCTGCTGCTCGACATCGACGTCGCGGTGATCGAGCAGTTGATCGGCGAGCAGTACAAGGGCAAGGAGAAGCTGCTCGATGCGAACCGCCAGGCACTGCATCTGGGACGCGACCACTTTCTTCGTGCGGACGTGCCCGCCGCGGACCGGGCATCCATGGCCGGATCGTTCGAAAGGAGCACTTTCGGTCTGCGTGTCCGCCATGCCGACAAGGTCGGCGATCGCATTTTCGTCGACGGCAACAGCGCGGCCGCGCTCGGCTGCGTCTATGGGGGCGCGACGGTCTGCGCCTGGTATCCGATCACGCCGTCGTCGTCGCTGGCCGAGGCCTTCCAGAAATACTGCATGAAGCATCGCGTCGATGCCGGGAGCGGAGCCAACAAGTTCGCAATCGTTCAAGCCGAAGACGAGATCGCCTCGATCGGCATGGTCGTCGGCGCGGGCTGGAACGGCGCGCGCGCGTTCACCACGACGGCCGGACCCGGGATCTCCCTGATGACCGAGTTCATCGGTCTTGCCTATTTCGCCGAGATCCCGGTCACGATCATCAACGTGCAACGCGGCGGCCCGTCGACCGGCATGCCGACGCGCACCCAGCAGTCGGATCTTCTGGCCTGCGCCTATGCATCGCATGGCGATACCAAGCACGTGCTGCTATTTCCCGAGGATCCGCGCGAATGCTTCGATTTCGCGGCGCAGGCACTGGATCTCGCCGACCGCCTGCAGACACCGATTTTCGTGATGAGCGATCTCGACATCGGCATGAACCAGCGCCTGTGCGCGCCGTTCGCATGGGACGACGCGCGCAGCTACGATCGAGGCAAGGTGATGACCGCCGAGGAACTCGAGGCCGGCAGGGATTTCGGCCGCTACAAGGACGTCGATGGTGACGGCATCCCCTACCGAACCTATCCGGGCACGCATCCGAGTCGGGGCGCCTATTTCACGCGCGGTACCTCGCGCGATCCCTATGCGCGCTACTCGGAGCGCGGTCCCGATTACCTCTACAACATGCAGCGACTGCTCGCCAAGTTCGCGACCGCCAAGGCGCTCGTCCCGCAGCCGGTGCTGCGCGAGGCTCGCCAGCCGACCCGCTACGGCGCGATCCAGTTCGGATCGACCGGTCCGGCGATGAGCGAGGCGATCGCGGCCCTGGAAAATCAGGATCTGCATCTGGACACGCTGCGCATCCGCGCGTTCCCGTTCGCCGACTCGGTTGCCGCGTTCATCGCCGCGCACGAGCGGGTATTCGTCGTCGAGCAGAACCGCGACGGCCAGCTGCGTTCGATGCTGGTCAACGAATTCGGCATCGATCCGGCCCGGCTCGTGCCGGTGCTGCATTACGACGGCACGCCGATCACCGCGCGCTTCATCGCCGGAGCGATCGGCGAGCAGATGACCGTGACGCGTATCGACTCGATCGGGCCAGGCAAGGTGGCCCACGCATGACCTATATCAGCAAACCCGTGCTGCACCATCCGGCGCTTTCGTGCAATGCGCTCGGTTTCACCCGACGCGACTACGAGGGCAAGATCTCGACGCTGTGCGCCGGCTGCGGCCACGACTCGATCTCCGCCGCGATCATCCATGCCTGCTGGGAGCTGTCGATCGAACCGCATCGGCTCGCCAAGCTGTCCGGGATCGGCTGCAGTTCGAAGACACCCGATTACTTTCTCGGCCAGTCGCACGGATTCAACACCGTGCACGGACGCATGCCGTCGGTGCTGACCGGCGCCAATCTCGCCAACCGTGACCTGTTGTATCTGGGCGTATCCGGCGACGGCGATTCCGCTTCGATCGGCATCGGCCAGTTTGTGCATGCGATCCGGCGCGGCGTGAACATGGTCTACATCGTCGAGAACAACGGCGTGTACGGCCTCACCAAGGGGCAGTTCTCGGCCACCGCGGATCAGGGTTCGATATCGAAGAAGGGCGTCGCCAATACCGATGCGCCGATCGATCTGGTCGGCCTCGCGATGCAACTCGGCGCGAGCTTCGTCGCGCGCGGTTTCTCCGGCGACAAGAAGCAGCTCGTGCCGTTGATCCAGGCCGCGATCGCGCACAAGGGCGCGGCGTTCATCGACGTGATCAGCCCGTGCGTCGCGTTCAACAACCACGCCGGAAGCACCAAGAGCTACGAATACGTGCGCGAGCATAACGACGCGGTCAACCAGCTCGACTTCATCCCGCCGCGTGCGGCGATCCATGTCGACTATGCGCCGGGCGAAGTCGTCGAGGTAGAACAGCACGACGGCAGCGTGTTGCGTCTGCGCAAGCTCGAAAGCGGCTACGACCCGGGCGACCGCATCGCCGCGATGAACTACGTGCATGCGCATCAGGCGCGTGGTGAAGTCGTGACCGGTCTGCTCTACGTGGATGCCGACTCGCACGATCTGCACGAGCACCTCGGCACGGTAGCGGAGCCGTTCAACACGCTCTCCGCCACGGAGCTGTGTCCCGGTGCAGCGACGCTGCAGAAGATCAACGCGAGCCTGCGCTGACGCCGATTCAGTGGGTGGCCTGCGGCGCCGATTCCAGCCGCGATGCCAGAGCGGGAGTTCGGTGCCGCCGATGCGTTCGTCGCACGCTGTCGCCCGAACGGGCTGCCGGCAGCATCGAGCCGGACCCGCCGCGATCCGGTCAGGGGCGGTCATCGTGGTGTGGTCGCCCGGGCCGTGCCGATGCTCCTCGTCAATCCGGTACTCCACGGTGCAGCGAGGCCCCCGAAGTGCGCATCGATTTCGTCGAGTAATTTCATCGCGTCATCGGGCCTTCGCTGAGACAACCGGGCGCGTACTTTCTGCAATTGCGCAGCGAGCGCCCGGTCGATGCGCTGGCGGCATGCGTCCAGTCGAGTCGTGTCGCGCGCAACGGGCCTCATCAGCATGTCCACGGCGCGGCCGAAGGCCGCGGGAGGGGCCGGCTGGTGGCCCGTGAACGGCATGCTTTCGGTGGCGACGCCGAGAACGCACCAGCCCTGCATCGACTCCCGGCTGTGTCGATCCTGTTCAAGATGGAATGTATCGTTTGCTCCGGTGACGTACACGAGTCGCGTCGCTTCCTGGAAGCGGCGGAACAGATCCGTGGGCGGCAACGGGATTTGCGCATTGCCGATCGGATCGCTGCCGGCGTCGAGCAATGCGCCGTGGAACACATCCGGATAAGCGAGCGCCAAGCGCAGAGCGACTCGCGCGCCGCCGGAGAATCCGCCGACATAGATGTGCTGTGCATCGATGGGGTAATGCCTCGCAATGTTCTGCTCTGCAAGCAATGCGAGCGGCTCGCGGCGATCGAGAACATTCGCCTCGTTGCCGGAATTCGATGCACTCACAAAGATTATTGCGTGCCGATCCAGTGTCGCGACCCAGCCCTTCGGTACTTCCGCCTGCGACCACGGAGGCACGAACACCAGCAAGGCATAACCGCGTGGCGGATGCGGACCCCGCGGCACGTAAACGATGAATCTTTCGCGTGCGAGATCGATGGCTTGCGCGCGCAGTGAGAGCCCGGGTCGCTTCGACATCAGATTCACGCGCATCGCGTTGAGCGGACTCAAAAGGCGCCGTACCAGCTCGGTGCTGCGCGAAAGTGTCGAGTAGTCGGTGAACACGACCTCGCGCTGCAGGCCCGTCGCCACGGAAGCGGGCTCCCCGCTGTCCGCAGCCAGCGGCACCAGGAGCACGACCAGCAGGAACATGTAATGCGCGATCATCTTCGTCTCGGTGCGGATCGGAACGTTGCGTCCCGTTTTCTTCATGGCGTCCCTGCTTGTGCGGCCTTGCGGCATGGCGGCTCTCTCCGACTCGCAGCCTCACCCGGCCAGCAAGGCGCTGATTTCGGCAAAATCGATCGCCTTCGCCACCGACGTGAAGCTGCCCTGCTCGAGCATCTCACGCGCGGCGTCGAGCAACGCGCCATATGCTGCGCGTGCGAGTGCACTGCCGACGCTGATACGCGCCACGCCCATGCGCGACAGCGTCGCCAGGTCGAGCTGCGCGCCGTCGAGCCCCATCAGCAGATTGACCGGACGGTCCACCGAAGCGAGCACCGCGGCGATCTGGTCCCGCTCCCTGAGGCCCGGCGCGTACAGGACATCGGCGCCGGCATCCTGGTAGGCCTGCAGGCGCTTGATGGTGTCATCGAGATCCTTCTTGCCGACCAGGAAGTTCTCGGCACGTGCCGTCAGGGTGAAAGGAAAAGGCAGCGCGCGCGCCGCTTCCGCGGCCGCATGGATGCGTTCGACTGCCGCACCGAAATCGTAGATCGCCGATGGCCTTCCACCGGCGCAGGCATCTTCGATCGAGCCGCCGACAGCGCCCGTCGCAGCCGCGAGTCGGATCGTCTCCGCCACGCTGCCTGGATCATCGCCGTAGCCATTGCCGAGATCGGCGCTGACCGGCAGACCGGTGGCCGCAACGATCGCTGCGACATGCGCAAGCATGCGGTTGCGGTCGATCGTGTTGTCGCGTTGGCCGAGCGAAAAGGCAACGCCGGCACTGGTGGTGGCCAGTGCCTCGAAACCGAGACGCGCGAGCAGCCGTGCGCTGCCGATGTCCCAGGGGTTGGGAACGATGAACGCCCGATCGCGGCCGTGCAGTTCGCGAAACCGGCTGGCTCTTTTTCCGTCTGCTCGCCATGTCGTGTCATGTCGGTTCCCCGGCAGCCGGAATGCCGAACGTGTCGTCGACAAGTTCCACGAAATTGCGTTCTTCGCGCAGGATCAGACGTTTGGCCAATGCCATCCCGAAGTTCTTGCACGCTTGCGGATCTGCATGCAGGCGCGCCTGATATTCTTCATAGGACGCGAGGGTGTCGAATGCGATCAGGCCCCAGCCGACATCGTTGGTTCCCTGCCAGGGCAGGAAATAACCCACGAGATGGCCGCCGCATCGCGGAATGATGCGTCCCCAGTTCCGTGCGTATTCCTTGAACGCGTCGCGCTGGAACGGGTCGATCTGGTAGCGGATGATGCAGACGATCATGTTCGGACTCGTGATTTCCTGAGGCAGCGGCCCTACCGGTGGCGGATCGGATCGTCTGGATCCGATCGCGAAGGTGCCGCCCTGCGCAATGAGCTCGCGTCGCGTCAGGGAACGCGCGGGCACGGTCGGCAGCTTGCGAATTGCATGGGGGACGCAGCATCGCGCTTGTGCGGCACGAACACTTCGTTTACCGTGAAACAATGGATGTTATCCAGGCTGAAAGGCCGGTTTCCGAAATTGCCGCGGCGATAGCGGAGCCGGCACGAACGCGCATGCTGTTTTGCCTGCTCGACGGCCATGCGCGCACGAGTACCGAGCTCGCAATCGTCGCCGAGGTGAGTCCGTCGACCGCGAGCGTGCATCTGTCGATGTTGAGGAAACGGCACCTCGTAAGAGTTCAGGCGCAGGGCAGGCACCGCTACTACAGTCTGGACAGCGCGCAGGTCGCCGCTGCGTTGGAGAGCCTGTCGGTGCTCGCAGGCGATTCGCGCGTGGGATTTGCGCCGAACACGCCGATCCGCCTGCGCGTCGCGCGCACCTGCTATGACCATATGGCCGGCGCCGTGGCCGTTGCCGTGCACGATCGCTTCGTACAGCGTGGATGGATCGTCCGTGTTGCCGGCGAGGCTGACGCATACGAACTCAGCGGGTATGCAGCGGGCGTCCTTGCCGAGCTCGGCGTGAATACGGCCGAACTGCGAACATTGCGCCGTCGCTTCGCCTATCCATGCCTGGATTGGAGCGAACGACGCCCGCATCTTGCCGGAGCCGTGGGCGCCGCGTTGCTGCAGGTCGCGCTGAAACGAAAATGGGTGGCCAGACACCTGGACAGCAGGGCGCTGCGCGTGACTGCGTTCGGTCGGCGCGAATTGCGGGCGCGATTCGGAGTCGAAACGTGACGGGTCCCGCGGACATTCCTGGCGACGGGAACAGAGCGAATTGAGGGACCGGCACGTCGATGTGCCGCCATCAAGCACTCACGTGCTTGATGCGACAAACGTGGCGCGGCTTTGCCGCGACCGTTTGTTTGCAAACCGCGGCAGGATGCCCGGTTTTGCAAACAGCATGAAACCCATCGCGGCACATGGATGTGCCGCCGCATCAAGCACTCACGTGCTTGATGCGACAAACGTGGCGCGGCTTTGCCGCGACCGTTTGTTTGCAAACCGCGGCAGGATGCCCGGTTTTGCAAACAGCATGAAACCCATCGCGGCACATGGATGTGCCGCCGCATCAAGCACTCACGTGCTTGATGCGACAAACGTGGCGCGGCTTTGCCGCGACCGTTTGTTTGCAAACCGCGGCAGGATGCCCGGTTTTGCAAACATTGATAACTGTCTCAACGCAGCTCGCAGAAACAATGCGCGAATGCGCCGTAGCGACGGCCGCGCAATGAATCGACGAGACCGCGGACCTGGCTGAGCTGCGCGTCGCCGAACACGCCGGCGGGCAGTGAGAAGCCCGCGTAGCGCACGAAGCGCACGAGCGCCTGGCTGTCGCTGAAACTCAACGCGAACCGTTCCCATGCGCTCATCGGGCGCTCGATATAGCGCACGTCGTAGTTCCTGCCGAGATGCGCGCGGGCGGCCGCAGCGGCGATCGCGTCGTCGAGGCCGCCGAGCTTGTCGACAAGGCCGCGTTCCTTGGCCTGGGCGCCGCTCCAGACGCGGCCCTGCGCGATCGCGTCGACCTGCTCGGTGGTCTTGCCGCGTGACGCGGCGACCTTGCCGATGAACTCGTTGTAACCGCGTCGGATCACGCTGGTGAGGATCGACTCCAGCTGCGGTGACAACGGACGGCGGATGTCGAGCGTGCCGGCCAGCGGCGTCGTACCGATGCCGTCGGTGTGGATGCCGAGCTTGGCGAGGGTCTCCGGCACCGTCACGAGCAGACCGAAGATGCCGATCGAGCCGGTGATCGTGTTCGGCTGCGCCCAGATTTCGTCGCTGGCCATCGAGATCCAGTAGCCGCCGCTCGCGGCCACATCGCCCATCGAAACGACGACCGGCTTGCCGGCCTCGCGCGCCTGCGCAAGCTCACGCCGGATCAGCTCGGAGGAATACGCATCGCCTCCGGGCGAGTCCACGCGCAGCACGATGGCCCGAACATTGTCGTCCTCGCGCGCCGCGCGCACGAGTTGCGCGGTCGACTTGCCGCCGATCGTTCCGGGCGGACGCTCGCCCGGCACGATCTCACCCTGCGCGACCACGACCGCGACGGCCGGCCCCAGTCGTGGCAGGCCATCGGGCGCCAGGGCCGCCAGATAGCTCCGGTAGTCGACCTGGCGAAAACTGTCGCTTCCGTCGGCCTCGCCGAGCGCGCGCAATTGCGCACGCGCTTCGGCCCGGGTCGCGAGTTCATCGACGAGTTTCTGCTCGAGCGCCAGGCCCGCCAGGTCTCCAGCGTGCGCGGTGACGCGCGCGTCGTAGTGCGCAATGTCGTCACCGATCCGCGCCGCATCGATTCGCCGCAGCGACGCGATCTCGGCGAGGTATTCCTGCCAGATCCCGCCCATCCAGTAGGCATCCGCCTCCTTGGCGGCATCGGAGGCGTCGTTGCGGACGTACGGTTCGGCAGCGGACTTGAATGCGCCGACTTTTATCAGATGAACCGCGACGCCCAGCTTGTCGAGCGCGTCCTTGAAATAACTGCGATAGTTCGCGAGTCCTTCGAGGAGTACCGCGCCGTCCGGATCGAGCAGGATGCGGCTCGCGTGCGCGGACAGCAGGTACTGGTTCTGGTCCATGCCGCTGGAAACCGCGACCACCTCCTTGCCGCTCGCCTTGAAGCGGTCGAGCGCGGCGCCGAGATCGCGCGCGGTGGCCAGCCCGATCCCGGTGATCTCGTCGGGAACCAGCACGATGCGCTCGATGCGACTGTCCCTGGTCGCCGAATCGATCGCGCGCAGCAGGTCGCGCAACTGGACCTCGGTCGACTCGTTGCCGGCAAGGTTCGACAGGGCACGCTGGGTCGGGTCGGTCGAATACTGTTCGACGATAGCGCCGCTCGGATCGAGCACCAGCGCAGTGCGCGGTGCGATCACCGGCCGCGAAGCGAAAAATGCGCCGACGACGGCAACCAGGATGGCCAGGAAGATCAGGTTGAAGACCAGCCGCCGGGTGAAGTTCAGGGCGTTCCAGAGGCCGCCGAAGAGGCGGCGGACCACGCCGCGTTGGCTGCTAGACATCTTGTGCTCCTTGGCGCCCATTGCGGCGCGAACCGTTCACGGGCAGCGTACCCGATTGCGCACGCACCCGACATCGCACTTCAGTCACGTATCGCGCCCGCGATCGGAATCCGCGCGAGTTTCCAGAACCGCCGCGACAGCAGCGCGGCTGCGACGCTGAGCCCCGCGATCAGGCCCATCCACATGCCGCGCGCGCCCAGGGCGTGGTGGAACGCGAGCCACCAGCCGACCGGCATGCCGACACCCCAGTATGCGAACAACGTGATCACCATTGGGATGCGCGTGTCCTTGAGTCCGCGCAGCGCCCCGTTGGCGGTGACCTGGATGCCGTCCGAAAACTGGAAAAAGCCGGCCAGCACGAGCAACTGCGCGGCGAGCGCGACCACGTCCGCATCGGAGGTATAGAGCGCCGCAATCCGCGCTGGAATCAGCAGCATCAGACTCGCCGAGATCGACTGCGTGAGCAGCGTCAGCACGAAGCCGACCAGGCCCGCGTCGCGCACGCCCTGCGGGTCGCCGCGTCCAACCGCGTGACCGACGCGCACGGTCGTCGCCATTGCCAGTCCGAGTGGAATCATGAACGTGACCGAAGCCACGTTGATCGCGACCTGGTGACCCGCGACTACATCGGTACCCAGCGTGCCGATGATCAATGCGACCGCGACGAACAGCCCGGCCTCCATGAGCAGGGTCACTCCCATGGGCACGCCGATGTGCAGGAGGTCGCCGATCGCATGCGCATCCGGCTTCTCGAACGATGCCAGCAGCGCGAGTTCGCGGTAGTGCCGGCTGCGCAGCACATAGACCGCGAACGCGAGGGTCTGCAACCACAATACGATCGCGGTCGCGATGCCGCTGCCGAGCGCGCCCAGGCGCGGCAGACCCCAGGCGCCGTACATCAGCACATAACCTATCGGTCCGAGCAGGATCAGGCCGAACAAGCTGAAGTACATGGTCGGACGGCTCAGACCCATGCCTTCGCCGAGACCGCGCAACGCGAAGAACACGGTCAGGGCCGGCGCGCCGTATGCGATCGCATGCAGGAAACCGGTCACGTCAGGTACCAGCAGCGGATCGACGCCGATCGCCGCAACCAGCGCGGCACCGCCGAAGCGAACCGCCAGGCACAACGCGGTGCCGAGCACGAATGCCAGCCACAACGCCTGGCGGAACAGCGGGCCGATCGCTTCGCGGCGGCCCGCGCCGTTGAGCTGCGCGATCGATGGCGGCAGGGCCATCATCACGCCGATTGCGGTGACGATCGCGAGCGACCATACGCTGGTGCCGACCGCCACGGCGCCGAGCGTGTGCGCGTCGAGGTGACCCGCGAGCAGGGCGTCGATCACGTTCATGCCGACCGCCGAAAGCTGGCCGAATACAAGCGGCAGCGCGAGCCGCAGCGTATCTTTCAGCTCGCGCGCGAGACGCGGCCGGTGGCGATGTAGCATGATTGGCATTTTGGAGGACCCTGGCGCGATCTTAGCCGAGCGTCGGGTGTTCGGTGCGCCCAGGAATCGCGGACTGCGCAATGGACAAAGAACCTGCAGCAGGCGCACTGCCGCCTGTTCCACCGCCTGCCGAGCCGCCTTCGATACCGTCGGCTGCGCGCGTCAAGGCCTGTGCGAATTGCGGCGCGCCGATGCATGGCCCGTTCTGCTACGCGTGCGGGCAGCCCGAGAAGGGCATGATCCGGCATCTGGCCAGCGTGATGGCGGATGTCGCCGATACGATCTTCAATGTCGATTCGCGGATCTTCCGCAGCCTGTTCCCGCTGTATTTCCGACCCGGCTATCTGACCACCGAGTATTTCGCGGGACGACGAACGCGCTACGTGACGCCGTTCCGGCTGTTCTTCTTCCTCTGCGTGATCTCGTTTTTTGCGATCCAGATCAGCCTGAACATCGAGTCGATGCATTTCAGCCTGGCCGGCGATGGCGGCGGCGACCACGGGATCCAGTCCGCGCAAACCGAGGTCGAGGTGCGCGAGCGCGAGCAGGCCGCGCTGGACGGAATTGCCAAGGCCCTGCAGGCACCGGTGATGCCTGCCGCGGCTTCGGCGGGCCTGCATGCACAGCAAGCCAAGGTGCGCACCCGTGCGGCGCAGCGTCTGGCCTGGATTGCCGCCAAGCGGCAGGCCGAGGCGAAAGGCGAGAAGGCACCGCCGGATCCGGACGCCAGCGAGCCCGAGATCAGTTTCGATGGAACGCCGTGGGACCCGGTCAAGCACCCGATCAGCATCCTCTGGCTGCCGGATTTCGCCAATGCCGAACTCAATGCGATGGCCGCGCGCGCGAAGGACAATATCGTCGCGGCCAAGCGCGATCCCCGGCATCTGATCCGCAGCCTGTTCTCGGTGCTGCCGGCGACGTTGTTCGTTCTGATGCCGCTGTTCGCGGTATTGCTCAAGATCATCTACATATTCAAGCGCAGGCTCTACATGGAACATTTGATGGTCGCTTTGCACAGCCACGCATTCATCTTCATGTCCCTGCTGCTGGTCGCGATCCTGACCCTGCTGATCGGCTGGAGTTCGAACCATGTCGAGTGGGCCACGCCGGGATTGAGATTCCTGCGCGTCGCAGCGTGGACCTGGTTGCCCGTCTACTTGCTGCTGATGCAGAAACGCGTCTATCGGCACGGCTGGTTCATGGCCATCGTGGCCTACGGATTCATCGGCATCTGCTATACGGTGATCCTCGGATTCGGTCTCGCCGGCGCGCTCCTTGCGAGCCTGACACTGGCCTGAACAGCGGGTTTCCGGTGCGGCGGGGACAATCCGCTTTCGAAACGACTCGGGTCGGGCTTGTCAAGCGGTTGTACACAGATGGACGAAATGGCCGTCTGGCGTTGCGCGCGGGTCCGCAACGGCACCACGAATGCGCGCATGTTCTGCCGCAACACATTGAAGCGAATGGACTATTACAGATTGGTTAAACTTTCACCAATGCAGGTGCGGTGGCTTCCCGACGCGCCCCGTGGGTGGCCTCCGGGGCACTGGTCCACAGAGTTATCCACATCTGTTGTGGATAAGCGGAATTTCACCGCAGCGCTAGAGACTTACCACCCTTTCCTGATGGTTTCGTGAGAAACAAACTGCAAGCGCGTCAAGGCTATCGCGATGCCCGGCCGCACTCGCCTTTGCGCGGGCGCTCGAACGCCGAACGCGCATGAGTTCGATTCTGCGCGTCGCGTTGCCGGTGCCCCTGCATGCGCTGTTCGACTATCGCGTCGCGAGCCCGGACGAGGCGTCGGTACAGCCGGGAACCCGCGTGCTCGTGCCGTTCGGACGCCGCCGCCTCGTGGGTCTGGTCGTCGCGAGCGCGGCCTCGTCGGATCAGGAAGAGAGTCGCCTGAAATCCGTGTTGCGCGTGCTCGACGAAACACCGTTGCTGAGCGTCGAACTGCTCGCGAGCCTGCGCTGGGCCGCGCGCTACTACCAGCACCCGCTTGGCGAGGTGCTGCATGGGGCGCTGCCGGTCGTGCTGCGCACGGCGCGCCCGCTGCCGCAGCGCGGCGCTGTCGTCCTGCGTTTGACGGCCGGTGGCCGCGCCGCGCTGGTCGAACCCGCGCGTCGTCGCGGAACGCGCATCCAGGCGTTGCTCGTGGCGCTCGCCGGGCAACCGTTGCCCGCCGCGCAGGCCACCGCGCTGGCCGGCAAGGCGAGCGTGCGTGCAGCCGCAGCACGTGGCTGGATCGAACGGATTAGACAAGCGCAGCCGACGTCTCGCGTCGCGGTCGCGGGGCCGTCCCTGAATCACGAGCAGCGTGCGGCCGCGGATGCGGTGATCGCCGGCGCCGATCGTTTCGGGTCGTTTCTGCTCGACGGGGTGACCGGCAGCGGCAAGACCGAGGTTTATCTCCATATCATCCGCGACTGCCTCGCGCGCGGCCGCCAGGCGCTGGTGCTGGTGCCGGAAATTGCATTGACACCGCAGACCCTGCGCCGCTTTCGTGAGCGCCTCGGAGTCGACGTGACCGCCTTGCACTCCGGGCTGGGCGAAGGCGACAGGGCGCGCGCCTGGCTCGCCGCCGCGCGCGGCGAGGCGCCCGTCGTGCTCGGCACGCGCTCGGCGATTTTCGTGCCGCTGGCCAGGCCCGGCGTGCTGGTCGTGGACGAGGAGCACGATACCTCGTACAAGCAGCAGGAAGGATTCCGCTACCACGCACGCGATCTGGCCGTCGTGCGCGCGAAAGCCCTCGACGTGCCGGTGCTGCTGGGCTCGGCGACGCCCTCCCTGGAGAGCCTCGCCAATGTCGAGGCCGGACGCTACCGCCTGCTGCGCCTGAGTCATCGCGCGGGAACGGCGCGCCCGCCTGCGTTGCGCGTGGTCGACCTGCGCCGGCAGTCGCTGCAACACGGCCTCGCGGCGCCTGCGCTCGACGCGATTGCGACCAGTCTCGAGCGCGGCGAGCAGGTGCTGGTGTTCAAGAACCGCCGCGGCTATGCGCCGGTCCTGCTCTGCCATGACTGCGGCTGGAGCGCGCAGTGCCCGAACTGCGACCGCGCCTTGACGCTGCATCGCCTCGGCAACCGCCTGCAGTGTCATCACTGCGACTTCAGGCAGGCGATTCCCCGCGCCTGTCCGGATTGCGCGGGACTCGCCCTGCATCCGATCGGAGCGGGTACGGAACGTCTCGAGGAGGCGCTGGCCACCCGCTTCGCGGATGTGCCGATCGTGCGCGTCGATCGCGACACGACACGCGGCCGCCGAGCCCGCGAGGCATTGCTGGACAGCTTCCTGGAAGCCGGACCGCGCATCCTGGTCGGCACCCAGATGCTTGCCAAGGGACACGATCTGCCGGGCCTGACCCTGGTCGTCGTGGTCGGTGTCGACGAAGGCCTGCACAGCGTCGACTTTCGCGCGAGCGAACGCCTCGGCCAGCTCGTCGTGCAGGTCGCCGGGCGTGCCGGTCGCGCGGAGCGACCCGGCAACGTGCTGCTGCAGACGCATGATCCGGCGCATCCCCTGCTCGTCATGCTGCTGACCGGCGGCTATCACGCGCTCGCCGCCCACCTGCTCGAGGATCGTCGCGCGGCCGGCTTGCCGCCGTTCGCGCACTTCGCATTGTTGCGCGCGGAAACCGGCGACAAGGCAGTGCTCCGGGCATTCCTCGGCGCCGCCGCAGACGCGGCTCATGCGCGCGATGTGGTCGCGCACGGACCACTCGACGCTCCGATGCCGCGCCGCGCGGGTGCATTCCGCGGCCAGGTCCTCATCGAGTCCGCCGAGCGTGCCGCGATGCAGGCGTTCCTGCCTGATTGGCTCGAGTCGCTGCGCGCGTTCCCGGGCCAGCGCCGCGTGCGCTGGTCGATCGATGTCGATCCGGTCGACCTGTACTGAGGCGTCGGCGGCGCGGTGGCAGCGGCGCGAGCCCGGCCAGCGGCAGCGGGCCCGCGCAGAAGGAAACGTTCCACCGGCCGCGCGCGGGTCAATGCGGTGGGTCGAACCCGTCGGCGTAGATCAGGTCGCCGCCCGCGCCGGTCCGATTGAACAGCACCGAGATGTCGTGGTTTTCGCGATTTGCGCTGACCACGTCGGCATGGCCGTCGCCGTCGAAGTCGGCGATTGCGACGGAGCCTGGCTGTGCGCCGGTGTCGAACCACGCGAGCGCGCTGAAATCTCCGCTGCCGTCGTTGCTCAGTACCGAGACGGTGTCGTTCTGGGTGTTCGCGGTGACGATGTCGAGCATGCCGTCGCCGTTGACGTCCGCCAGTGCGAGGCCCCATGGCCACGGGTTGTAGTCGATGACCGGCATATACGGATAGATCGGAAAGCTGCGCGCGGCGGCAAATCCGCCGACACCGTCGCCGGCCAGGACGGACACGTCCTGCGCAGTCGTATTGAGCGACACCAGGTCGACGTTGCCGTCGCCGGTGACATCGCCCGATGCGACCGCGACCGGGCCGAGATCGGCGCTCAGATGCACCGCCGCGGCAAATCCGCCGCCGCCGTCGCCAACCAGCAGGGACAGGTCGCTGGTTCCGGTGTTCGCGGTGACGAGGTCGGCATGGCCGTCGCCGGTGACGTCCGCGAATGCGATTCCCTGCGGGTTGTAGTACGCGCCGGGGTCGTCGCCGACCGCAAGCAGCACGGCGTCGGCGAAGCCTCCGCTGCCGTCACCGAGCAGCAACGAGATGCTCTGGCTCGAGAAATTCGTGTTCGCCGACGCGATGTCGAGGTGGCCGTCCGCATTCGCGTCGCCCAGTGCGACCGCGTAGGGACTCTCGAACGTGCCGCCGGCACCGAAGTTCTGCGCCGCGGAGAAGGTGCCGTCGCCCGCGCCGAGGAGCACGGAAATATCACCGCCTCCCAGGTTCGCGACGACCAGATCCGCGTTGCCGTCGCCATTCACGTCGCCGCTCGCGATCCCGGTCGGCGAGGCGTCGACCGGGTAGCGAAGCGCCGGCGCGAAGCCGCTGTTGCCGTCGTTTACGAGGATCGAGACATCGTTGCCCATCGCGTTGGCCGTCGCGACGTCGGCGCGCCCGTCGCCGTTGAAATCGACCGCGGCGACTGCGTGCGGGTAGTCCCCGGCAGGGAAGTTGCCGTCGAACCCGACGTGGCCGGCGCCATCGCCGGGCAGGACCGAAATGCTCGACGCGACCGCGTTGGCGGTGAGGACGTCGAGGTGGCCATCGCCGGTCACGTCGGCGATCGCGATCGGCGCGGGGCCGACGCTGGTCGGCAGGTCCACCGCGGCCGCGAAGCCACCCGCGCCGTCGCCGGCAAGCAGCGTGGCGCTGTTCGCGTTCGGGCGGCTGGCTACGATGTCGGGGTGGCCGTCGCCGGTGATGTCGGCGACCGCGACTGCGTGGGCGCGACCTGCGGCCGTACCGAGCGGGAGCTGCGCCGCGGTGGCGAACCCGCCGCTGCCGTCGCCGACGAACAACGACAGGTTGCCGGGCAGGTCGGGTGGCGGAAACGGCGAGCCGTCCAGTCCCGCATTCGCGGTGACGATGTCCGGTTTGCCATCACCGGTGGCGTCCGCGACGACGACCGCGAAGGGTTCCGCGTCCGCGCCTACGGACAGGTCCAGCGGCGCGATGAAGTGGCCCGCGCCGTCGCCGACCAGAATCGAGACGTCGCGGTTTCCGGCATTCGCGGTGACCACGTCGGCATCGCCGTCGCCGTCGACGTCGGCAACTGCAATGCCGACCGGATGGTCGCCAGTCGGGAAGTTCGTCGCCGCGGCAAATCCACCCGCGCCGTCTCCCGCGAGAACGGAGAGATTGCTGCTGTCGCCGTTGGCCGTGACGAGGTCGAGTCGACCATCGCCATCGACGTCGGCGAGCGCGATCGCGCGCGGATTCTGCGCGCTGCCGATATCGTAGGCCACCGGCGAGCCGAGACCACCATCGGCGCTGCCCATGAACACGACGATCTGGTTCGCATTGAAACCGGCCGCCGCGACGTCCGCATGGCCATCGCCGTTCACATCGCCGACCGCGACCACGACATAGCCCTGGCTCGCGTTGTCCAGTGGGTAGGTCACGGGTTCGGCCAATGCTCCCGCGGCGTCGCTGAGCAGCACCGACACATCGTCGCTCAAGCCATTGCCGGTCACGATGTCCGGTCGCCCGTCGCCGTTCAGGTCCGCAGTGACCATCGACGTCGTGAAGCAGCAGACATGGAAGTGCAACGCAGTGGGTTCGAGACGCGTCGCAGGCATTGCTCCATAGGCTGCGATCGGCGACGCGGGCCCCGGCCGTGCATCGGCCGCGGCGACGTGACCCTGGGCCAGCGCCGCGCACAGCGCAAGGCAGATGAACGCGAGCGCCGGGCGGCGCGACCTGGCGACGTCATTCGGTGCGGTGTACGACATGCGGTTGATCTCCTGGACGGTCATGGCAAGCGGCCCGAGTGCCCGGCATGGGTGCCGGTCGCGGGCAGGCGCGCGGCGGACGCGCGCGCATCGCGCACACTGGCCGACCGGCGCGGCGCAGTCGCTCCAGTCGCATTCCAAACCGATGACAACCGCACTGGGATCCGCCACGCCGGGCGCTTTGCGTGATCTGGGCGCGCGCCGCGCCCTCGCGGTGCAGGTCGGCCGATCCCGTGCCGGCGTGTCTCAGGCACCATCCCAACGCATGAGCGCAGGTGAAATCGTGCGTTCCCCCGCGAGTGCCTGCGCCTGCCGCAACGCGGCGAACCACGCATCGCGCTGGCCGAGCGCGCGGTAGAGGCGTACCTGGAGCAGGGCACAGTCGAAGTCGTGCGCGGCCCAGGGCGCGACCCTGCCGATCATCGCGGCGGCGGCGTCGCGCATTCCCGCGTTGAGCAGCAGCGGGGCCTGGGCATCGGCCACCGCGACGATCTCCGACGGCACGCCACCGTGCTCGGCGCTCGCCATCGCGAACCGGAACCAGTCGGCGGCGCGCGCCGGATCGTGCTCGTGGGTTGCCCATTCGGCCATCGCGAGCGCCTCGGCCACGTGGCCGGGTCCGGCTGCGGCCGTGGCGGGTGCATCGCGGGCGCGCTCGAACAGCGTTCGTGCCAACTCATCCTGGCCCAGTGCAATCAGCGCGTGCTGGCGCAGCCGCAGGATCGTCGCGCGATCGCCGTCGGCGCCCGCGCCAGGCCAATCGGCGAGCGCGCGTGAAGTCGCTACATCGGCCTCGCTCCAGCGAGCGCGCCTGACCGCGAGTTCGGCCTGCAGTGCGCGCAGGCGCGCGCGCAGGACGCGGTTGCCCGAAGTGGTCATTCCATCGGCCTGCTCCAGCGCCGCGTCGGCCTCGCTGTAGCGGCCTGCCCCGATGGAAACCTGCGCGCGGTCGAGCAGGAGGTCGACGCGCTGGTCGGGATCGGTAATGCGCTCGCGCAGTGTCCAGGCGCGCTCGACCGCCGCGACGGCTTCATCACGCTCGAGCATCGCGAGCCTGGCCTCGACCAGCCCCGTCAGCGTGATCAGCAATTCGTGCAGTGCGCCGAACGACTGGAAGCGATCGGCGGCCCCGGGCAGATAACCAAGCGCCGCCGCGGGGCGGCCGCGATCGAGCTCGAGCATGCCGAGGTTGGCATCGACGCGCGCGACGCCGAGCACGTCACCCGCGGCCTCGAGTTCGATGCGCGCGGCGCCGAAGTCGGCAAGCGCGTCGGCGTAACGGTGCGCAGCGACGAAGCTGTTCGCGCGGCCCTGGCGTGCGTCGCCGCGCTGCTGCGCGGCTCCGTCCGTGCCGAGCAGCGCGAGCGCCGCCGCGTAGTCGCGGCCGCCGTCGGCGAATGCGCCCCGGCGCGTCCGCGTCGCGCCGCGCGCAATCAGGACCTGCGCGCGGAAATGCGGATCGCTGCGTGCTGCCGGGCGATCCAGGAGTCGGCTGAGCGAGGATTCGACTGCGTCGAGGCGGCCCGCACGAAAGTCCACCCTGGCCAGCCGGTAGGCCAGCTGATCCGGCCGCGCCGCGAGCGCGGCCGATTCGAGGAGGATCGAGCGCGCGGTATCCAGTTCGTTGGCAAGCATTGCGGCGCGCGCGCGCTGCAAGGTCTCGTCGAGCGCGGCGTCGCCCTCGCGATGATTCGGTGAGGAGCGGCCGAGCGCCGCGAGCAGCAGGTCGGTCGCGCCGCGCACCGCCTCGATCGCGTCGGCAGCGGCGAACGTGACCGGCACCGCGACGCCCTGCGCGGGCAGCGCGGCCAGTTCCACTTTCCACCCACGAGCACCGCGCGTCGCCTTGCCGCGAACGACAAGCCGGGCCGCGGTCGCGCTGCGCAATGCGATGTCCGCATCGGCATCCCGTGCCGCAGAGGCCTGCAGCACGCCGATCACGTTCTCGCTGGGCGGAACGCCGAATCCGCCCTCGCGCAATCGCTCGGCAACGAGATCCATCGCGC
This sequence comes from uncultured Gammaproteobacteria bacterium, assembly GCA_963758365.1. GTDB lineage: Bacteria > Pseudomonadota > Gammaproteobacteria > Xanthomonadales > Rhodanobacteraceae > Dokdonella_A. The sequence goes on along the minus strand of CAVWVB010000001.1, from coordinate 2,861,581 downwards.
CGAGACGCAGCCACGCATCCGCACGCAGCCCGTCGACGTCGATCGGCAGCACGGCCACGCGGTCGCCTGCCGACGCGCGCGGGCCGGAAACGGCCATTCGCTGGTCCGTCCGCAGCAGCAACGACGCGATCATCGCGGCGAACGCACACGCGGTGACGATGGCCATCGCGACGCGTACTCGCAGCCGGCGCGCATCGACTCGCGTACGCGCCGCGGTCGCGGCATCGCAAGCCGGTCCCGCTACCGGTGCCGGTGCAGGCGCCGCTGCCGGCGGGGCCTGGACCTCGTCGTGCATGGCTGCGGCGTGCGCCAGTTCGCCGGCCGGGTTTTCGACTACGCGATCGACGGTCGCGACCCAGCGGTATCCGAACCCGGCGACCGTGCGGATCATGCGTTGTGCGTTGCCATCGTCGCCCAGCGCGCGCCGCGTGCGCAGGACGACTTGGCCGAGTTGCGCGTCGGATACGTTGGGGCGCCCGAAGATCGCGGCGACGAGTTCGTCGCGATGGAGCGCACGGTCGCGATGCGCAAGCAGACATTCCAGGCATTCGAACGTGCGCCGTGGCAGTTCCACGCGTCGGCCCATGCGCAGCAGCTCGCGCGTCGCGGTTGCGAATCGAAATTCGCCGAATTCGTAGATGTAGCCGGTCATCGGCCGAGGTTAGCGTGCGCGATCAGGGCTGACGAGGGTGGGCGCGGCCGAAGTGCGGGCGCATGCATCGTGTGCGCCGCCACACCCTGCGCGCACCCATGCCGGCGCAGCCGGGGGAAATCCCCGATGCGGGAGCCGGAAACGACGACGGCCCCGTTCAGGGGCCGTCTTGCGCAACCGTTGCCGACTCAGGCGACGAACAGCGCGCGCATCTTCTTCATCGCGTTCGACTCGATCTGGCGGATGCGTTCAGCGGACACGCCGTACTCGTCGGCCAGCTCCTGCAATGTCGCCTTGTTGTCGTCGCGCAACCAGCGGCGCTGAATGATGTCGCGTGACCGTTCGTCCAACTTGACCAGGCCGCGATGCAGCGTGTCGAGGCTGGCCTCGTCCTCGGATTCGGCCTCGACCGTCGCATAGGGATCGGCCGCATGGTCGATCAGGAATGCGGCCGGTGACGGACGCTCGTCCTCGTCCGCGTTGGCCGGTGTATCGAATGCAACGTCGCGCCCATTCAGGCGCGCCTCCATCTCGAGCACGGTTGCGGCCGGGACTCCGAGTTCGCGCGCAACCGTGTTGACCTCCTCCGAGTTCATCCAGCCGAGGCGCTTCTTCGATTTACGCAGGTTGAAGAACAGCTTGCGCTGTGCCTTCGTCGTGGCAACCTTGACGATGCGCCAGTTGCGCAGGATGAACTCATGCATCTCGGCGCGGATCCAGTGCACCGCGAATGAGACCAGACGGACCCCATGGTCGGGGTCGAAACGCTTGACTGCCTTCATCAGGCCGATGTTGCCTTCCTGGATCAGGTCGCCGATCTGCAGGCCGTAACCGGAATAACCGCGCGCGACATGCACGACAAAACGCAGATGCGAAAGCACCATTTGCTTGGCGGCGTCCAGATCGGCGTCGTCGACGAAGCGGCGCGCCAGGTCCTGCTCCTCCTCCTGGGTCAGCATCGGGATCTGGTGCACCGCACTCATGTAGGCGTCGAGGCTTCCGACCGCGCTCGGCACCGGGAAATTGCTGGCGACCAAGGTATTGCTCATGCGTATGGACTCCTCATCAATCGATGCACTTTAGCACTCGCATCCTTTGAGTGCTAAACCGCGCGAGAGTTCCTGGCGGCCAGGACGCGGCCGCGATCCATTTACTGAACTGACGGGTATTGTACAGGAAAGGAATGCAATCGAACCGGGCCAGGATGAAACACAGTGTTCCACGAATCCTGTCAATTTATTGAAAATAAAGCGTTTCTTTTGCCCCACGACGGCTGGCACAGACACCCGGGTCAGTCGATGTCCAGAGCCGCTCGTGGCGGCAGATGCCAGTCGACGGGGGTCACCCCGCGCTCTCGCAGATAGTCGTTTGCACGCGAGAAATGGCCGCACCCGATAAAGCCTCGATGCGCCGAGAGCGGCGACGGGTGCGGCGCCTTGAGCACGCGATGGCGGCGGATGTCGATCAGTCTGCCCTTGGCCTGTGCGTAGCTGCCCCAGAGCAGGAACACGAGTCCTTCGCGTTCCCGGTTCAACGCATCCACGCAGGCGTCGGTGAACGTCTCCCAGCCCTTGCCCTGATGCGACCCCGGGTTGCCGCGCTCGACCGTGAGCACCGCGTTGAGCAGCAGAACGCCTTGCCGGGCCCAGGGAATCAGGCAGCCATGATCGGGGCGTGCAATGCCGAGATCACGTTCGATCTCCTTGAAGATGTTCTCGAGCGATGGTGGCGGGACCACTCCGGGCAGCACCGAGAAACACAAGCCATGCGCTTGATGCGGTCCATGGTAGGGATCCTGACCGAGAATCACGACCTTGACGGCCGTGAACGGTGTCGTGTCGAGCGCCGCGAAGATCTTCGCGCCCGGCGGATAGATGACCTTGCCAGCCTCCTTCTCGGCGCGAAGGAAATCGGATAGTGCCTGCATCTGCGGCCGCGCCAGTTCGGCGCCGACCCGTGCCTTCCACGACGATTCGAGCCGGATCCGGTCCTCGCTCATGCCGAGGCGCGTGTTTGCTCGCGCAGATGACGCGAGACGCGCAACTGGAATTGCAGCTTGGTGACCAGCAGACGTTCCTCGATCGGCTTGTGCACGAGATCGTTGGCTCCGGTGCGCAGCAACGCGGCCTGATTGGCCGGATTGTCGTCGCCCGTCATGACCAATACCGGCAACTCGCCCTTCGCATAGCCGAATTGTCCGCGGATGCGTGCGAGCAGGTCGCCGCCGCTGAGTTCGCCCTTGAGACTGACATCGGTCAGAACGAGGTCGGTGCCCGGCGCGCGGTGTTCGCGGCGTGCGGTCTCGAGGAGTTCGAGCGCGCCTTCGACGCTGACCACGTGGGTCACCGAGAAGCCGAACTTTTCCATCATCCGACGCGTTGCCAGCGCCACGACACGACTGTCCTCGACGTAGAGGACATCACCGCTGATTGCCTCCGTCGGCCGCACATAGCCGCGGATGAACTCGGCGAGGGCCTGGAATCCGAGCGACTTGTCGAAGTAGTCGGTGACATGGTTCGACAAGGTACGCGCGAGCAGCCGCTCCTGTACGTCGCCCGAAACCACGATGATCGGAATGTAGGCCTGTGCCGAGACTTCACGCGCCTGGCGCGCGAGTTCCACCCCGTCCATGTCGGGCAGGCGCAACGCAGTGGTGACGAGGTCGACGACGCCGGCATCCAGATGCGTGCGTGCTTCCTTGCCGCTGCCACAGCCGATGACGACGCATTGCGGCAGTTCCGCCTTCAGCACGCGCTCGATCAGCTGGCGCACGACGCGCGAGCCGTCGACGACGAGCACGCGGGGCTCGTCGCTGGACACGTGCCCGGTCAGCGATACCTCGCCGCTCATGGGCGTGGCCGTCCTGCGGCGAGGTGTCGGCCCGTTGCGATGTATGCGCCGAGCCAGCCGAGCAGCATGCTCGCGCCGATGACCGCGATCGCGACGCGCAGATCGATCCCCCTGAGCGCAATGCGGTTCGCATAGGTCTCGAGCAGCCGGCTGGTCGGGCCCGCAAGCGCCAGTTCGGCGGTCACCACGATCGCCAGTGCGAGCGCGCTGCCGAGCAGCCCGTACCACAGTCCCGCATATAGAAACGGCCGCCGCACGAAGCCGTTGCTCGCACCGATGAGTTGCATGACAGAGATTTCCTCCGCGCGCGCCTGGATATCCATGCGCACGGTATTTCCGATCACGAGCAAGGTCGCCAGAGCTAGCAGCGTCGCAGTCAGCGCCACCACGCGCTCGCCAAAATCGAGGATGCCGGACAACTTGCGCCGCCACGCAGCATCGTACTGGACCAGGTCCACGCGCGCGTCGGAGGTCAGTTCCGTGACCAGCACCGGATCGTCCGGAGCGGAGAGCGTGCGTGGCGTGACCACGAGCACGGCTGGCAGCGGATTGCTGTCGAGCGCGTCCAGCGCGTCGCCGAAACCGGACAGATGACGGAACTCGGCAAGACCCTCGGCCGGAGTGCGCACGAGCACGCCGCCGACATCCGCTCGCGCGCGCAACTGGGCTGCGAGCGTGGATGCCTGGCCTGGATCCAGCCCGGGTTTCAGGAAAACGGTGATCTCGCGCGCGGCGCGCATGCCACCCGAGAGCGCGCGCGCATTGTCGAACGCGAGGAAGAACAACAGCGGCAGGGCGAGTGCGAATCCGAGCACGAGCACGGTCAGCAGCGTCGCCCATGGCCGGGTCGCGAGGCGTCCGAGGCTGGAGAACAAGCTGAACAAGTGCTGGTCGCGCCAGGCGCCGACGCGCACCGTCAGCGGCGACCGCGGCCTGCGCGGCTCCGCGCTGCGGGTCGCGGACGCGGCCTTGCGTTGAGTGCGGGCTGCCTGTCGACTCATGCGTTCGCTGCCTGTGGCCGGAAATCATCGACCAGACGTCCGTGATCGAGGACCAGCACGCGCTTGCTCATGCGTTTGAGCAGAAACAGGTCGTGACTTGCGATCAGTACGGTCGTGCCGACGTCGCCGAACTCGGCGAACAGATTCATGATCTCGATCGATAATTGCGGATCGAGATTCCCGGTCGGTTCGTCGGCGATGATCAGCGGGGGCTTGACGACGATCGCGCGCGCGATGCCGACGCGCTGCTGCTCGCCGGTCGAGAGCGTGACCGGCAGGGCCTTCTCGCGTGCCAGCAGGCCGACCTTGTCGAGCGCGGCGCGTACGCGCCGCGCGATCTCCGCGCGCGACGTACCCGCGATCAGCAGCGGCAGGGCCACGTTGTCGAACACGCTGCGATCGACCAGCAGGCGGTGATCCTGGAAGACCATGCCGATGCTTCGCCGGAGCGGCGCGACGCCACGCCGACGCACGCGATCCAGGTCGGCATGGTTGACTACGATGTGACCGCGGGTCGGCCGCTCGACCATGCTGATCAGCTTGAGCAGAGTGCTCTTGCCCGCACCGGAATGGCCGGTCACGAAGACCATCTCGCCCGCTCCGATCTCGAAGCTGACTTCGCTGAGCGCGTCGAGGCCGGTGACGTAGCGCTTGCTGACATGGTCGAAGTGAATCATTGGCGGGAGTCGGTATTCCGGAATTCGAGTTTCGGGTTCGCCGCGAGCACGATCGCGGATCTGCGCAATCCGGACCAGTGTAAGACGTTCCGCAGCGTGGGCGTGATGCCGACTGCGCCGTGTTCCGAATCCCGGCTACTTGACCATCTGATTCAAATCGAAGATCGGCAGCAGGATCGCAAGCACGATGAACAGCACGATCGCGCCGACTGCGAGAATCACCGCGGGGCCGAGAATCGCGGTCAGCAGGGTGAGCCAGCGATCCAGCTCCCTCTGCTGCTGGGCGGCCGCCTCGCCGAGCATGCGCGGCAACTGGCCCGAGCGCTCGCCGCTCGCGATCAGGCGCAGCGCGACGGGTGGGAACTGGCCGCTTTCGCCGAGCGCGCGCGAGAACGCGCTGCCCTCGCGTACCTTGAACGCGGCGCGTCGAAGCGCGTCACGCATCGGCAGGTTGGAGATCACCTGGGCCGCGATGCCGAGTGCGTCGAGCAGGGGAACCGCGCTTTCCGCGAGCAGGGCCAGCGTGCGCGTCGCGCGCGCGGTATTCGCCGCGCGGGTCAGGCGCCCGGCCACGGGGATGCGCAGAACGAACGCATGCCAGCGACGTCGCGTGGCGTCATTGCGCAGCGCGACCCGTGCGCCGGCCGCGAGGACAACCAGCACGAGCACGATCAGCCAGCCCGAGCCGCGCAGAAACGCCGACAGTGCGATCAGGATGCGCGTCGCCAGCGGCAACTGCTGATGCAGGTTCTCGAATACGCCGACGATCTGCGGCACGACCCAGGTCAGCAGCCCCGTGACGACCGCGATCGCGACCAGAGTCAGCAGCAGCGGATAGGCCACGGCGGCCAGAATCTTCTGTTTCAATGCGTCACGCGCGTCGGCATAGTCGGCGAGCTTTTCGAGCACGTTGTCGAGCCGCCCGGATTGTTCACCCGCGGCGACCGTGGCGCGAAAGATATCGGGAAAGCTGTCCGGAAATTCACCCAGCGCCTGGGCCAGGCTGGCGCCCTCCATGACCCGCGCGCGCAGGGCCATGGTCAGGCCGCGCTGGCGTTCGCTCTCGGCCTGTTCGGACAGCGCTTCGAGCGCTTCGTCGATCGGCAGTCCGGCCCCGTTGAGTGTCGCGAGCTGGCGCGTCAGCAGCGCGAGTTCCGCACTGCCGATGCCGCGCCGGCCGAGCAGCCTCGGTGCATGCGCCGCGCCTTCCTGAACCTCCTCGACACGCAGTGGATGCAGGCCGCGTTCGCGCAACGCACCACGCACCGCGCGTGCGGTATCCCCCTGCAGCACCCCGCGCCGGGTCTTGCCGCCGATGTCGAGTGCCTGATATGCGAATGCGGGCATCTTGTTGAGGGAATGGTCACGTTCGCGAACCGTGGCGCGACCGGTATCGACCGGCATGCGTGCGGGAACAGGAACAGGATACGGCTTTTTCGTGCGGCGATTGCGCGCCAGGCGTCGAGCCGATCAACAGGATTCACTCCTCGCGCGTCACCCGCAGGACCTCCCCCGTCGAGGTGACTCCGGCGATGCACTTGCGCCAGCCGTCCTCGAGAATCGAATCCGAGTGGACGCGTGCATGGTGCTCGAGTTCGGCTTCCGACGCGCCTTCGTGAATCAGGCGGCGCATGGCCTCGTCGATCGCGACCAGTTCATAGATGCCGGTGCGACCGCGATATCCCGCATGTCTGCCCGCTTCCGCGTGATCGTCCGCGCGGGGTCGATACAAAGTGACCTCGAGGTCCGCGGACTTGCCGAACGCGGCGAGCTCGGCGGGCGTTGCCGCGTATGCTTCACGCAAGGCCGGATCGAGCACGCGCACGAGGCGCTGCGCGAACACCCCGATCAGGCTCGATGCGAGCAGGAATGGTTCCACACCCATGTCGCGCAGGCGCGCGACTGCGCCGGTCGCGGAATTGGTGTGCAGCGTCGACAGCACCAGATGACCGGTCAGCGACGCCTGCACGGCGATCTCGGCGGTCTCGAGGTCGCGGATCTCGCCGACCATGACCACATCGGGGTCCTGGCGCAGGATCGCGCGCAGGCCGCGTGCGAAGGTCATGTCGACGCGGCTGTTGACCTGGGTCTGGCCAACGCCATCGATGTAGTACTCGATCGGATCCTCGACGGTCATGATGTTGCGCGAACTGTCGTTGAGCTTGAGCAGCGATCCATAGAGGGTCGTCGTCTTGCCCGATCCGGTCGGACCGGTCACGAGCAGGATGCCGTGTGGCCGCGAGATCAGGTCTTCGAGGCGCGCGCGCAGCGTGTCGTCCATGCCCAGCTGGGCGAGATCGAGCTTGCCGGCCTGCTTGTCGAGCAGGCGCAGCACGACACGTTCGCCACGCCCGGCAGGAATCGTCGATACGCGCACATCGACGGGGCGTCCGGCGATGCGCAAGCCGATGCGTCCGTCCTGGGGCAGGCGCCGTTCGGCGATGTCGAGCCGTGCCATGACCTTGATGCGGCTGACCACCGCGGACGCGATCGCTTTCTGCGGAGCGAGAATTTCGCGCAAGACGCCGTCGATGCGGAAGCGAACCACGAGGCGATTCTCGTAGGGCTCGATATGGATGTCGGAAGCGCCCTCCTTGACCGCTTCGGTCAGCAGCGCATTGATCAGGCGGATGATCGGCGCATCGTCGTCGCTTTCGAGCAGGTCGTCGGGCTCGGGCAGCTCGTCGGCGAGCGCCTTGAGATCGAGGCGCTCATCGAGATCGGAGACCATTGCGCGCGCATCGTCGCCCTGCTCGTACAGATCGCGCAGCAGACGCTCGAATGCAGTCGCATCGAGGCGCGTGAAATGCAGCGGCGCGCCGAGATGGCGGCGCAATTCGGCGAGAATGTCGGTGCGCACGCCTTCACGACAGGACACTTCGGCGATTCCGTCACGCCAGCCGGTCAGCGCGACACCGTGACGGCGCGCAAAGCCGAAGCTCGGGCGTTGGGGCGCTGCGCCGTTCACGCGGTTGCTCCGAGTTGCGCAGTCAGCGCGCTGATGAAACTTTCGCGTTGCGCGGGCGACACGACCACACAGCCGCGGTCGCCGTGGATCACGACGAGGTTTCGCAGGTCGGTTACCCACAGCCTGCAGGTGCCGTACCGGCGCAGGCGGAACCAGCCATTGAGCGAGAACATGCCGCCGTTGCCGAACGTGCGGAACGCACCCTGCAGCGCCTTGTCATCGGCAACCACGGACGTTACCCGCGAGGTGACGAGTTTGCGTCCGATCGGTCTCACCACACGAAGGCCGTCGCGATCGATCTCGTAGCGAAGGACGGCGAACAGACCGGTCCCGATCAGCAAGGCCGGGGGCAGCAGCGTCGTGATGGTCAGAACGGCGAGATGGCCGCGATGCAGCACGACCCCGAGGGTGGCGATGCCGAGGAGCACGATCGTGCTGATCGCGGTCATCACCTTGATGAAACCGCCGTAATTCACGCGATAGATCGCGCTGTCCGGAGCGGCCGCCGCAAGCATGCCGGCTAGTTCCGCTGGTCCGCCGGAGCCGCCGGCTGCACGGGCACCGGTCGCGGCAGGCCGGGCTGGCCGTCGAGCGTCGGGCTGGCGAGGAAATCGTGGACCTCAGGCAGCATCGGTCGCTGCGAGCTCGGCGTGATCGGCCAGTTCTCCTCGCGCATCTGCAATTGCTCGGTGCGCATGTAGTTGTATTTCTCGCTCGAGACAGCGGCTTCGGTGGTCGCATCGCGCAGGATCTTCGGATGCAGGAACACCATGAGGTCGCGCTTGGTGTGATCGTTCGTACGGTAGCGGAACAGGTTGCCGATCAGCGGGATGCTGCCGAGTCCGGGCACCTTCTGCACGTTGTCCTTGGCCTGGTTGTCGATGAGTCCGCCGAGCACGAGCAGCGAATCGTCCTTGACCAGCACGCTGGTGGTCAGTTCGCGCTTGTTGGTGATCAGGTCCACCGCGCCGCTGACCGGGGGCGCCAGCGAAGAGACCTCCTGGTGGATGTCCAGGCGCACCGATTCACCCTCGTTGATCTGCGGCTTGACCTTGAGCACGAGGCCGACATCCTTGCGCTCGATGGTCTGGAACGGATTGCTGATCGCATTGCCGGTGGTCGTATTCGAGGTCGTGCTCGCGGTCGTGTACTGGCCGGTCAGGAACGGCACTTCCTGGGCGACCTTGATCTCCGCTTCCTGGTTGTCGAGCGTCAGCACCGAGGGCGTCGACAGGATGTTGGACTTGCCGTCGCTGCGCAGCGCGGTCACGAGCGCGCCGAGACGCAGGATCTGGCGACCCGCGACCGTGACCGTGCCGTCGATGTAGCCGAGATTGAATCCGTTGCCGACGCCGAGCGGATTCTGCGCAGCTGTCAGGATGTTGTTTCCCGGTGACGTGCCCGTGAAATTGGTTCCGCCCACGACGTGGTTGCCGTTGCCGAGCGGCACCTGCCACTGCACCCCGAGTTCGCTCGCGGTCTGGTCGGAGACTTCGGCGATCACGGCCTCGATGAGCACCTGATTGCGGCGGATGTCGAGCTGGCGGACAACCGCGGCAAGAGAACGAAAGATCGCGGGCGGCGCGCTGATGATCAGCGCGTTGGTCTCCGCATGGGCCTGGATCGTCGCTGGCGCGCTGCTGCCGCCGGCTCCGTCGCCGCTCTTTGTCGCGGTCGGCGGCGCGATGCCGGACAGGGTCGCGGCGACTCCGTCGAGGATCGGCACGAGGTCCTTCGCATTCGCGTAGTGCAGATAGATGACCTGGGTATCGCCGCCATCGCTGATCGGCGTGTCCAGATGCGCGATCAGCGCGCGCATGCGCAGGCGCGCGCTCTTCGCGCCCGCGAGCAGGATCGAGTTCGTGCGCGTGTCGGCGAACACGCGGGCACTCTCGCCGTTCGCGGGTGCAGTCTTGTCCTCGGCCAGCATGGTCAGCGTGCGCGCCATCTCGGCCGCATTCGCATGCGCGAGCGGGATCATCTCGACCTGCGCATCGGACACGGTGTCGATGCGCTGGATGATGCCGACCAGGCGCTCGACGTTGCCGGCGCGATCGGAGATCACCAGCGAGTTCGAAGCGGCGTGCGCAATCAACTGGCCTCCCTGTGGCATCAGCGGACGCAGAATCGGCACGAGCTCGGTCGCCGAGACATGCTTGACGGGTACGATCTGGGTGACCAGTTCGTCAGACGCGCGGGTGCCGATCGCGCCGACCGGAGACGCGCCGTCCTGCTGGGCGACGACCTCGGGCACGATCTTGATCATGCTCCCCGAACCCACGGCCGCGTAGCCATGTACGCGCAGCACCGAAAGGAACACGTCGTAGATCTCGTCCGGTTTCATCGGTCGGGCCGATATCACCGTGACCTTGCCCTGCACGGTCGGACCGACGATGAAGTTCTTGCCGGTGATCTCGCTGACCGTCGCGATCAGGGCCTGGATGTCGGCGTCCTTGAGATTGAGCGTGTGGCGGCCGTCCGCGGTCGCGATGTGACCGGGCGTGGGCGGATTCGCGGCTGCCTGAGCGTGCCCGGCACGGGGCAGACAGGCGATGGCGGGGAAGACACCGGCGAGCACCGCGAGCAGGACCGGCATGAGTTTGCGGTGCATTGCGAAAAGCCCCCTGTTGCAGAGACGAATCATTTCAGGCCGACCGTGATGTCGGTCGGTTTTCCGTTGCGCAGAACAGTCACCCTGACCGAGGCCGCATTGGCGAGGCTGGCCATGATCTGCTGGCCGCTGGCCAGCGAATCGACCGGCCGGCCGTTCACCGAGGTCACGACATCGCCGGGCAGCAGGCCGATCCGGCCGATCAGCGCGCTGTCGCTGCCGGCCGCGAGGCGCATGCCGGTGATCCGCGTGCCGTCGAGTACCGGAACGATCTGCACGCGTCGCATCAGGTCCGCGGGATTCTGCTGCAGCTGCGCAACGGTCTGCTGCCAATCGCTCGGCGCCCTGATCACCTGTTCGCGGCCGGCTGGCGCGCCAGCGGTCGCTTGTGCAGGGCTGCTGTCTGTGGTCGCTGCTGCGACGCGTTGCGCCGCGCGCCCGGTCACCGTGGCCGGGGTCGGGCGCACGGCGTCGGCCGGTGCCAGATTGCTGTCGCGCGGCAAGGTCAAGGTTTCCTCGATCCCGTCATGGGCCAGCACGACGTGATCGGCATGCACGCGGGCAAGTCGCACTCCGGCGCTGATTTCGTCGCCGACTCGATACGCGCGCTCGCCGTCGCCTGCATCGGCGATCACCGCGATGCCGCTTTTCGGATCGGCGCCTGCGAACGTGCCGCGCAGGATCATTGAAAGCGTCGTCGCGGGCGCGCCTGGTCCGCTGCCGGGCCGTGACGGGGTCTGTCCGAACAGGTGCCAGCGCGCGATCGATGCGGACTGCGCGACGGCCTGCGCATCGGCTGCCGAATGCGGCGCTCGCGTGTCGAATGCGGTGTCGTCGCGCGGCACCAGTGCCCAGACCAGGCGTCCGCACAGCCACAGCACGAGTAACGCAAGCAGCCCGCAGCAGACCAGCGCCGCAAGTTCCGCGGTCCGGCCCCGATCGAACACCGGCAGGGGCGAGGATATGCGCAAGAAGGGTTCCGCGATGAAGATCGGCCAAGCGTATCAAATGCGCTGCGGCGAAGGGCCCGCGTGCTCCGCAGATTCCGCCAGCGCACGGCGCGCCGCAACGGCACGTTCGAAATTCTACGGGTCCAGAGACGGCAACCGAGCGGTTGCCCGCGCCGACCCTCCGGAACGGTCGACGCTCGCCTCCACTGCAGTGCCTTGCTCGATCTCGCCGCATCGGGACCTGCTGCTCGGGCAGCCCCGGCCAGCCACGATCCGGCTGCACCCGGACCGACGATGGCGGTCCACTTCGCTAGTGCGGACTGAACAGCCGGGCGATACGGCGCAGGAATCCCGGCTTGGTCGGTGCGTGGTGGGCGGGCGCAGGAGGCGCCGGTTTGGCGCCCGCGGCGCCGGTTTCCTTGAGAGCGGGACGCTCGCGCCGCGGCTTGCGCTCGGGCCGCGAGCCATTGCCGGCGCCAGGGTCCGGTTGCGGTTTCGGCGCCGCTGCGGCAGGGGCGTCGGCCGCGGCTCGGCGGTTGCGGCCGCGCCCTCCACGCCGGCGGCGCTTGCGCGGCATGCCGTCGGCGGCGGTCGGTGCCGGGCCGGATGCGATCGTGCTCGCGTTCGCGGATTCGCCTGCGCTGCCGTTGACGGGCGGGCTCGACACCGACGCGGTTGCCGACGCAGGCGCGGATTTCGCGGGGCTGCGCGACGGGCCGCGGCGCGCGGTTGCGGGTCTCGATCCGCGCTCGCGCTGCTCGCGGGCCTGCGGTGCGCGCGAATCGCGGCCTTTCGGTGGCGGGCCTGCGGTGTTGCGCGCGTCATCGGCTGCTTCCTCGGCCGGATCGACGGCCTGCGCCGACGTCGCGCGGCGCGGCGGCAGGACGAGCAGGTCGGGCGTGATCGGTGCAGTCGGAATCTTCTGCTCGATATAGGCCTCGATGTCCGGCAGACCCATCGCGTAGAGATCACATGCGAAGCTGATCGCGTCGCCCTCGGCGCCGAGGCGCGCAGTGCGGCCGATGCGGTGCACGTAGTCCTCGGCATCGTGGGGCAGGTCGTAGTTGAACACGTGGCTCACATCGGGGATATGCAGGCCGCGCGCAGCGACGTCGGTTGCGACCAGGATCTCGATATCGCCCTTCTGGAACTTCACGAGCAGGCGTTCGCGCTTGGCCTGTGGAACATCGCCCGACAGCGCGGCGACGGTGAAGCCGTGGCGCTCCAGCCCGCGGGTGACTTTCTCGACCGCGATCTTGGTGTTGACGAACACGATGCTGCGGTGCGCATCGATCCCCGACAGCAGCTTGATCAGCAGCGGCTGTTTCTCTTCCTTGGCCGGAAAATACACAACCTGGCGCACCCGATCGGCAGTGATCGTCTCGGTCTCGGCTTCGACCTTCTCGGGGCTGTTCATGTGCTCGTAGGCAAGTTCGAGCACGCGGTGGCTGAGCGTCGCGGAAAAGAGCATGCCCTGGCGCCGTTCGCGCGGCGGCATGCGCCGGAACAGGAAACGGATGTCCTTGATGAAACCGAGGTCGAACATTCGATCGGCCTCGTCGAGCACGACCGCCTCGATCGAATTGAACGAGAACACATGCTGCTTGAGGTAGTCGATCAGGCGTCCGGGCGTCGCGATGATCAGGTCACAGCCGGCCTTGAGCGCATCGCGCTGCTTGTCGTAGTCGATGCCGCCGTAGATCAGGGCCGAGGTCAGACCGGTGTCGCGGCCGATCGCGCGGAAGTCCTTGTCGATCTGGATCGCCAGTTCGCGGGTCGGCGCAATGAAGATCGCGCGCGGATCGGTCAGTTTGCGGTCTGTCGCGGCCGGCTGGGTCAGGAGCCGGTTGAGAACCGCGACCAGGAACGCGCCGGTCTTGCCGGTGCCGGTCTGCGCCTGGCCCGCGACGTCGTGGCCAGCGAGCGCGATCGGCAGGGTCAAGGCCTGGATCGGGGTGCAGCGCGTGAAGCCGCAGGCGTGCAGGCCGGAAAGCAGAAGCGGGTGCAGGTCGAAACTTTCGAACGTGATATCGGTAAGCGGGTGCTGGGACATTAATGAATTCTGCGTGATCGGGATGGGGGCGCGGCGGCAGGGCCGGGCGCCATTGGACGAGGAGCCGTCTTCGCGGTGGGCAGGTTCCGCATCGGAACGGGCGGCGGGCAGCGCTCTTGCAATGCGCGGCGGCAACCCAAACTTGCGCCTGTCGATCGTTTCGGCTGAAATGAGACCGTGCAGTCGCGGGCCTCGATCCGCGCCGCCCGCACCGCCAAACCCCGCGAGTGTAGCCCAAGCGCGCCAGCGGCGCGCGGCGCGTTGGTTCCGGTCGCTGGCGGACGGCCAGCTCGGAGCGGTCGTCTGTATTCCTTATTTTTCCGGAGAAACCCAGTGAGCGAGCATGTTTCGCACGTCAGCGACGACCAGTTCGAGCAGGATGTCCTCAAGTCCGCCGAACCGGTACTCGTCGATTTCTGGGCCGAATGGTGCGGCCCATGCAAGATGATTTCGCCGATCCTCGATGACCTTGCCGCGACCTACAAGGGCAAGCTGAAAGTCGCCAAGATCAATATCGACGAGAATCAGCAGACGCCGCGAAACTACAACGTGCGCGGCATTCCGACCCTGATGATCTTCAAGGACGGCAAGGTCGAGGCGACCCAGATCGGTGCGGTGAGCAAGAGCCAGCTCGCGCAGTTGATCGACAAGACGATAGCCGGGAATCGGGAAACGCAAGTCGCCGGCAAGTGAGGCGGCGATCGCGAGTCGCGAAACGTCCAGGTCGCGGACCAGTCGGTTTTCAGTACGCGAGGGCACCGGCCAGGTTCTGCCGACTTCCGATTTTCGATCCCCGATTCCCTGCCGCACCGCTGGACGCTCGCGTCCAGCGGTGCTAACGTGATCCTCAGCGCCCGGAGTGCCTGCCGCTCCGCCCGCTTCTCTTCCAGTTCCTTCCCTCCTTCCTGTCCCACCGACGGCGCCCAGCGAGGATTGCCCGTGTCCGAAAACGAAACGAACGATAGCGGCCCCGATGTCGCGGCCCAAGGCCGTGCCGAGTCCAGACAAAAGAGTCCGCGCGGCCAGCCGACGCAGGCACCGCGCGAAGCGGCGAGCGCGCAGAGCGGTCCGAACGAAACCGCCGGCGATGGCGGGGATGCGAACGCGGACGGCAATGCGGTCAATCCGCCGTCCGGTCAGGGTGGCCAGTCGCAGCCAGGTCAGGGTCCGGGCCGCCGGGGTCGCCGCGACCGTCGTGGCGGTCGCCACGGCGGCGGCAACAATCCGCAGGGCCGCAATGCGAACGACGACGAGGAATACGACGAGTCGAAGAATGGCGGCGGCAACGGTCCGCTGATCGATCTCAACGAACTCAAGCGCAAGAATGCCGCTGAACTGCTCACGCTCGCCGAAACCCTCGGCGTGCAGGAGGGGGTTGCGCGCGCGCGCAAACAGGACATCGTCTTCTTCATCCTCAAGGCGCATGCGCGTGCCGGCGGCGGCATCTACGGCGAAGGTGTACTCGAAATCCTGCAGGATGGTTTCGGCTTCCTGCGCGGCTTCGATGCGTCCTACCTCGCAGGTCCCGACGATATCTATGTGTCGCCGTCGCAGATCCGTCGCTTCAATCTGCGCACCGGAGACTACATTACCGGTCGCGTCAGACCGCCCAAGGAAGGCGAGCGCTATTTCGCGCTGCTCAAGGTCGACAATATCAACGGCGAGCCGCCGGAAGCGTCGAAGAACAAGGTCCTGTTCGAAAATCTGACACCGCTGTTCCCGCGCAAGGCGTTTCATCTCGAGCGTGGCAACGGGTCGAGCGAGGACATTACCGGACGCATCCTCGACCTCGTCGCTCCGATCGGTCGCGGCCAGCGCGGCCTGATCGTCAGCCAGCCGAAGGCCGGCAAGACGATGATGCTGCAGAACGTCGCCCAGGCGATCGTGCACAACCATCCGGACGCGCACCTGATCATCCTGCTCATCGACGAACGGCCCGAGGAAGTCACCGAGATGCAGCGTGGCGTGCGCGCCGAAGTCGTCGCCTCGACGTTCGACGAGCCCGCGGTTCGTCATGTACAGGTTGCCGAGATGGTGATCGAGCGCGCGAAGCGGCTCGTCGAGCACAAGAAGGACGTGGTGATCCTGCTCGACTCGATCACGCGACTCGCGCGTGCCTACAACACGGTCGTGCCGAGTTCCGGCAAGGTTCTCACCGGCGGTGTCGACGCGAATGCGCTGCAGCGGCCGAAGCGGTTCTTCGGCGCCGCCCGCAACGTCGAGGAGGGGGGCTCGCTGACGATCATCGCGACTGCGCTCGTTGAAACCGGTTCGAAGATGGACGAAGTCATCTATGAGGAGTTCAAGGGCACCGGCAACATGGAAGTTCACCTCAACAGGCGCATTTCCGAGAAACGCGTGTATCCGGCAATCGACATCAACCGCTCCGGCACGCGCCGCGAGGAATTGCTGATCGAACCGGACCAGCTGCAGAAGATCTGGATCCTGCGCAAGCTGCTGCATCCGATGGACGAACTCGCCGCGATGGAATTCATGCTCGACAAGATGAAGAACACGAAGACGAACGACGAGTTCTTCGGCTCGATGAAACGCGGCTGATCCGAGTGCCCGGCGGATCCACGGACCCGGTCGGCTGCGCCGGCCAGACGCGGGGACCGGCTCCGGCTTCCATGGCCGAAAACGGCGAGTCGCGGCACGGGATCGGCGCTAGCATGTACCGATGCGATCCGCGATTGCCCGTATTCCGAGCCTCGATCACCGCGTCTGCGAACGTGCGCGGCTGACCCGCGATCCGCGTTTCGACGGTTTGTTCTTCATTGCGGTCACCTCGACCGGCATCTATTGCCGGACGGTGTGTCCGGCGCGGTCGCCGAAGGCGCGCAATATCCGTTACTACGACAGCGCGGCCGCGGCGTCCGCGGCGGGATTCCGCCCCTGCCTGCGTTGCCGGCCGGAGGCAGCGCCAGGCTCGCCGCTGCACCGCGCGAAGAGCGATCTCGTCGCCGGGGCGCTGCAAATGATCGAACTGGGCGCGCTCGACGCGGGCTCGCTGCCGGAGCTCGCACGCCGCATCGGCGTCGGCGAACGGCATCTGCGGCGCCTGTTCGCGGAAGAACTCGGCGCGAGCCCGCTGGATGTCGCGGCGACCCGGCGCCTTCTGTTCGCCAAGCAGTTGCTCGGCGAGACGTCGCTGCCGATGACCGCGATCGCGCAGGCGTCCGGATACTCGAGCCTGCGCCGCTTCAATGCTGCCTTCAGCGCGGCCTACGCGCGCTCGCCGCGCGAAATTCGGCGCGCGCGCGCCCCGATCGCTGGTTGCGCCGACGAACTCGCGCTGCGCCTGCCGTACCGGACGCCTTACGATTTCGCGCATCTGTGCGAGTTCTACGCGCGCCGCGCCATTCCCGGTGTCGAAGTGGTCGACGCGGGCGGCTACCGGCGCAGCGTCGTGATCGACGGCGTGCCGGGATGGTTCGCGGTGACGCCAATCGCGGGGGATGGGGCACTCGCGTTACGCGTGCACCATCCGCGCGCCGGTGCGCTCGCGAGCCTCGTGCCGCGTGTGCGCAGGATGTTCGATGTCGATGCGGACCCGCGCGCGCTGGCTACCGCGTTCCGGCGCAGTGCGTTGCTGCGACCGCTGATCCGGCGCTGGCCCGGCCAGCGGCTACCCGGCGCATGGGACGGTTTCGAACTCGCGGTTCGCGCGGTGCTCGGCCAGCAGGTCAGCGTGGCCGCAGCGCGCACGCTTGCCGCGCGCATCGTCGCCGCGTACGGCGTGCGCTTCGATGCGGCGCGGGGAATCGGTCTGACCGCGTTGTTTCCGACGCCCGAGGCGCTAGCCGACGCGCCACTTGAAACGCTCGGGGTGACCCGCGCGCGTGCCGCGAGCATCCGCGAACTCGCGCGGGCGGTGCTCGACGGCCGCGTGCATTTTCGCGCGGGGCGGACGCTCGGCGATTTCGTCGACGATCTGGTTGCGCTGCCGGGCATCGGCGCCTGGACCGCACACTACATCGCGATGCGCGCGCTTGCGCAGCCGGATGCATTTCCGGCCGCGGACCTGATCCTGCGGCGTGCCGCAGGACAGGGGCGCACGCTCGGCACGCGCGAGCTCGAGGCGCTCGGCGAGGCCTGGCGACCGTGGCGCGCATATGCGGTGATGCTGCTGTGGCGCAGTAGTTGATGCGGAGCACGAGCATGGAATACGAATTCCTGGAAACGCCGATTGGGCATCTGCTGCTGGCGGCCGACGAAGGCGGTCTGCGCCATGTGGATTTTCCGCGTCACGATCAGGCCGCGCGGATCGGTGCCGGCTGGTTGCGCGGGCGACGCCTGCTCGGCGCCGCGATCGAGCAGCTCGGCGCGTATTTCTCGGGCCGACTGCTCGATTTCGATCTGCCGCTTGCCGCGCGCGGGACCGATTTCCGCAAGGTCGTCTGGAACCAGCTGCTGCGCATCCCGTATGGCGAGACGATCAGCTATGGCGAACTCGCGCGTCGCATCGGTGATCCGGGTGCGAGCCGTGCGGTCGGTGCCGCGAACGGCGCGAACCCGCTGCCGATCATCGTGCCGTGCCACCGCGTGATCGGCAGCAACGGCAAGCTCACGGGTTTCGGCGGCGGGCTGGCCGTCAAGCAGTGGCTGCTCGATCACGAGCGGCGTCACGCGCCGCGACCGGTCCTCGCGTTGACGCCCTGACTCGACACTTGCGCGGGGAAAGCGGGCGACACGCTCAACAGCCGGTCATCTGCTCGCGCAGCTGCGCCTGTTCCTGCCGGAGTTGCGTCTCGGTATCGCTGAACGCACGCCGCAGGCGATCCTCGATCGTGTCGAGGCGGTCGCGCAGGAACGCGCATGCCTCAGCCGGGGCTGCGTGGTGACATTCGTCGTAAACGCGAACGTAGGCTCCGGCGAGCGGCGCCTGGCCAGGCTTGAGCACAGGTGGCTCGCGCAGACCCGGCGCCGAGACACCGATGCCGTTGCGTCCGCCATAGGCTTCGGCCAGGCTCTGTCCCGAGCCCGCCACCATGCCGAACGGCACCAGTTGGTTGCCGCCAATGCCGTCTTCGCTGCGATACCAGCTGCCGTCATAGCGACGGCAGAGGAAGAATTCCGGCGCCGGCGGTCGCGGCGGTCGCGTCACCGCCGCGGGCGGTGCCACAACCGGTGCCGTATCGATCGCGGGCGCCACGGCCGCTACGGGTGGCGGCGCCGGCGTGGCCACTTCGGGCAGCGGCACGAGCGACTGCTGCTCGCCGCGCGCGCACGGCCGGTCCTGGAAAGCCAGCGATCCGTCGGCACCTGCGCAGCGGTACACGTTCGCCGCAATCGCGCACGGTGCCGCCGCAGCAACGACGAAAATCACGCCAGGGACCAGCAGGCACCGCATCTGCACATTGTAGAGCCGTGCCGCCCCGCGCGAGCGTACGGCGGCCAGGCGGCAAGCGATACGTGTGGATGCGTTCGCGACGGGCGGCTAGGATGCATGTCCACGATTGCGAATACGCGCGATGGAAGCCGACCTGATCGATCTTGCCAGCGACACCAAGACCAGGCCGACAGCGGCGATGCGTGCGGCGATGGCAGCGGCCGAGGTTGGCGACGAGCGTGCCGACGAGGATCCGACCGTGAACCGGCTGGTGGCGCGCTGTGCCGCACTGCTCGGCAAGCCCGCCGCGGTGTTTCTGCCTTCCGGCACGATGGCGAACGAAATCGCGCTCGCGGTGCATTGCCGGCCCGGTGACGCGGTCATCTGCGACGCGACCTCGCACATCATCGGTTTCGAAGGCGGCGGTCCGGCCGCCCTGGCCGGAGTGATGATCCAGCCGCTGCACGGCCAGCGCGGCCTGTTCGACGCGGACATGCTGCGCAACGCGATCCATCCGGATCGCGCGTACGCGCCGCGGCAGCGTCTGGTCGTAGTCGAGCAGACCTCGAATCTCGGCGGGGGTGCGGTGTGGTCGCTCGCGGCGCTCGACGGGGTCGCGGAACTCGCGCACTCGGCCGGCCTCGCCACGCATATGGATGGTGCGCGCCTGTTCAATGCGAGCATTGCCAGCGGCGTCCCGGTCGCGGACTACGCGCGCGGCTTCGACTCGACATGGATCGATTTCAGCAAGGGCCTCGGTGCGCCGGGAGGCGCGGTGCTGGCCGGCCCGCGCGCGTTCTGCACGGAAGCGTTCCGCCTCAAGCTGCGCTGGGGTGGTGCGATGCGCCAGAGCGGGATCATCGCGGCAGCCTGCGAGTATGCGCTCGACCATCATGTCGAGCGGCTTGCCGAAGACCACGTCAACGCGACAGCGCTCGCGAACGGTCTTGCCGGGATCCCGGGCATCTCGATCGAACCGGCGACCATCGAAACCAATCTGGTTTATTTCGATGTCGCCGCGACCGGGCGCAGCGCCGACACGTTTGTCGGCGAACTCCAGGCGCGCGGCCTGCGCATGAGTGCAATGGGCGCGTCCCGGGTCCGCGCGGTGACCCATCTCGACATCGACGCGGTCGCAATCGCGCGCGCCCTGTCCCTGTTGGACGCGTATTGCGCGCAGATCCGACACAAAAGTTCATAAATGGCCGCTCGCGGCTGGCGCACATCTTGCGACGACCAGGGAGATACTCCGACAGCGGACGCATCCAAGGTGAATCAACGACTTTCGGCGAAAACGGCATGGCGCTGGGCCCTCGTGTCCATCGCGCTGCTTTTCGCGTGGGCGGCCACGGCGGCGATCGCCGGTGCCGTACCGGTCGTCGTCGAGCGCCTCGAGGGCGGCGCGCCGAACCTCGACGCGGCGCGGATCGTTGCCGGGGGCGAGAGCGGCCGTTTCGTGCCCGAGGCGTTTGCCGCGATCGTCCCGTCGCGCGAACACGACGTCTGGTATCGCCTGCGCCTCGCGAGTGACTGGAACGGTGGGCACACGCCCGTGCTGCGCATTGCCGATCCGCAGGGTCTCACCATCGACGCGTATCTGCCGCCCGCCTATGCGCAGGTCACGCGCAACATCTACGGTGCGGGTGCCGATGACGGATTCACTCGACACGCGTTGATCTTCGGGCTGCCGCAAACCCTGCGCGCGGACATGCCCCTGTACCTGCACGTCGCGCCCGAGGCCGCGATCCCGCGGCGCCTGACCGTCACCGACATCGTGGACGCGCGCAACACGGACCTCACGAGCGCACGTCTGGACATCCTGTTTCCGGCGATCCAGCTCGCCACTGTGCTGGTCATGCTGAGCTTCTTCCTGGTGTTGCGCGAACGCGTCTACGCGTACTTCGTCGGCCAGGTCCTGTTCATCGTGCTGTACGAGCTCTACGCATTCGGTATCGGTTACGAGTATCTGCCGACCAGCCTGCTCACGTCGCTTGGGGTCCGGGCATGCTGGCTGATGGCCGCGGTCGGCGCCGCACTGTCGATCGAATTCTCGCGGCGATTCCTCGAGCTGTCGCGCTGCGCGCCGCGGCTCGACCGCGTACTCGGCATCCTGCGCTGGCCATTGCTCGGCATTGCGTTGTGTTCCACCGCACCGGCGCTGCTGCCCGGATGGTGGCTCCAGGATGCGATCTCGATCGTGCTGCTCGTCGCGGCGCCGCTGCTGCTCTTCGCCGCGCTGATCGTCTGGCAGCAGGGAGGCCGGCGTGGCGGCTTCTACTTGTGTGCGTGGGTCCCGGGGCTGCTCCTGGTCATGGTGCGTACCCTGCAGCTGATCCAGCAGTGGCCATTGCCGACCTGGCTCGAATTCGCGTTGCCCGCGGCGTTCGCGTTCGCGAGCCTGGTCCTGTCTTTCGGTCTCGCCGACGATACGCTCTCGATCCGCCATGAGCGCGACGTCGCGCATCGACTCGCCGAGCAGGACGGACTGACCGGCATCCTCAACCGTCGCGCGATCCTTGCACGACTGCGCGAGGCATTTCTGGATGCACGCAGCCGCAACGCACCGCTGGCCGTGCTGTTTCTGGACCTCGATCACTTCAAGCGCGTCAACGACAGCTACGGGCATCGCGCAGGCGATCAGTGCCTGCGTGCGGTGATCACGCCGATCGTCAGTGAACTGCGCCAGGGCGATGCACTCGGCCGCTACGGCGGCGAGGAGTTTCTCATCGTGCTGCCGGGCGCCGCGATGCCGAATGCGATGGTCGTCGCCGAACGCATCCGCCGCCGGGTCGAGGAGATGCCGATGCTGATCTCGGGCCTGCAGATCGGGCTGACCCTGAGCGTCGGCATCGCCGCTCTGGAACCGCATGTGTGGACACCGGAGGATCTGATCGAACGAGCGGACGCGGCGCTGTATCTATCGAAGACGGCCGGACGCAACCGCGTGCGCACGCACGCCGATACGGTCACCGCGGGTGCGGATACCTCGGCCGTCTGAATTCACGCAGGTAGCTCACGACACGTCGAACACGCACGCTCAGCGCTTGCGGCGGACGCCGGCGGGAAGGTTCGCAAGGCGCCGGAATTCAGCCGATTCAAACCGCTCGGGGTCGTCGAGGAACGCTTCGACCATCGAAGTCGCGTCGTTGCCCCAGAACAGCGTCGTGCCGATCGCGAGGATTGGTACGCCGAACACGCCGTGCGCGATCGCGTTCCCGGTAGTCGTGCGCAGCGCGGCCTTGACGCCAGGATCGGCAATCGCCGCGGCGACGTCGGCGATGCCGAGCGCCTGTCCCACACGCGCAAGCTCGCCCGGAGTCACGCCGCTGCGGCCCTGCGCCCAGAAGTGTTCAAAGAGCATCGTCACCGCGTTCCAGTTCGCCCCCGCTGCGAGGCACAGGCGCAGTGCCGCGAGCGGGTTGAACGGATGCGCGGGCGGGAAACGCAGGACGATGCCGGCGCGCTCGGCCTGCCATTGCACGAAGCGATAGGTGAACTCGCGCTTGCCCGCAATCTCCGCGGGTCCGAGTTGACCATGATGCGCGAGCAGCGCGCCGAGCAGGACCGGTTTCGGCGTGATATCCAGCCGCTCGCGCAGCGCGAGCATCGTCGGCAGCTGCAGATACGCGAATGGCGAGATGAAATCGAAATACCAGGTCGCGGACGGACTCATCGCGGCGGTCAATGCAGTGTCTTGTAGGTCGCCGGGTCGAATGCATCGACCGCGATCACCTCGTCACGCGCGTCGCGTGCCTCGTTGAGCAGGTCGTACTCCGCACCGGAAATCACGCCCGCTGCGACGCCGAGATCGTCGAGCAGATAACCGGGTGCGCGATCGAGCGTACCCGCGCGCACCGCGTCGCGAAGCTTGGTTTCGATCGGCAGCGCGCGCACCGCCTTGTCGAGTGCGGCCTCGAGCGCGCCCAGACCCGGTTCGTCCGGCGGCGGCACGAAAATGTCGGCGGTCAGCGTGCGGCGCGCCTCGCGGTCCTCGAGGATATCGCGTGCGACCTCGCTGCCGAGACGATCCGATGGCGGCCGGAAACGCGCCCCGAGCGGGAAGATCGCGAGCTTGAGTAGACGCGCCGGCCAGCGCATCGGCAGGTTGTCGAGCACGCCGAGCAGCGCTTCCTGGATTCGATACAGGCACAGCTCGGTTGCCCAGCACGCGAGCGCATGGTTCGGACGGGTCTTGGGCTCGTCGTGGTAGCGCTTGAGCGTGCAGCTGGCCAGGTACAGGTAGGCCAGCGCATCGGCGAGGCGGCCCGAAATCTTCTCGCGGCGCTTGAGCGAACCGCCGAGCGTGCCCATCGCGGTGTCCGACACGATCGTGAATGCGGCAGAGAAGCGCGACAGATGCTGGTAATAGCGGTGCGTGTCCTCGGTACGTGGGGCCGCGGCAATGCGCGAACCCGTGAACGCGAGCAGCTTGGTCCGGACCGCGCGGGTCACGAACAGATTCACATGGCCGAAGATCGCGCGGTCGAACGCGGCGAGGTCGTCGTTCGCGACCGATTCGATTTCCTTTTGCACGAACGGATGACAGCGGATCGCGCCCTGTCCGTAGACGATCATGGTCCGGGTCAGGATGTTCGCGCCCTCCACAGTGATGCCGATCGGCACCGCATCCCAGGCGCGTGCGAGCGCGTTGCGTGGCCCGCGCTGGATCGCCGATCCGGCGCGGATATCCATTGCGTCTGCGATGACCTGGCGCATCGAATCGGTCAGATAGGCCTTGGCGATGTTGCCGATCACCGCGGGCTTCTCGCCCGCGTCGAGCGCACCGCAGGTCAGATTGCGCGTAGCGGTCATCAGGTAGGTGAGGCCGGCGATGCGCGCGAGCGGTTCCTCGATGCCCTCGAAGCGGCCGATCGGCGTGTCGAACTGTTCGCGCACGGTCGCATAGGCACCGCAGATCCGTGTCGCAAGCTGCGCTGCCCCGATCGACAGCGCCGGCAGCGAAATCGAACGCCCGGCCGCGAGCGACTCCATGAGCATGCGCCAGCCCTGGCCGATCCGTTCGCGGCCACCGATCACCGCGTCGTCGAGCGGCACGAAGACGTCCCGTCCGACCGTCGGACCGTTCTGGAACGGCACGCCCATCGGGTCGTGGCGCAGGCCGATCTCGACGCCCTGCGTGTCGCGCGGAATCAGCGCGCAGGTGATACCGCGGTCTTCCTTGTCGCCAATCAGCCGGTTCGGGTCCTTGAGCCGGAACGCGAGCCCGATCAGGCTCGCGACCGGCGCCAGCGTGATGTAGCGCTTCTTCCAGTTCAGGCGCAGGCCGAGTACCTCCGTGCCGTCGATCACGCGTTTCTCGACGATGCCCTCGGACTGGGTCGCCGCCGCGTCCGATCCCGCTTCCGGGCCGGTCAGCGCGAAACACGGGATCTCCTCGCCGTGCGCGAGCCGCGCGAGGTAGCGCTTCTTCTGCGCGTCGGTCCCGTAATGCAGCAGCAGTTCGCCCGGGCCGAGCGAGTTCGGCACCATCACCGTGACCGCCGCGGTCACCGAGCGACTCGCGATTCGGGTCACGACACGCGAATGGGCAAGCGCGGAAAAACCGAGGCCGCCGTGTTCCTTCGGAATGATCATGCCGAGAAAGCGCTCGCGCTTGATGAACTCCCAGATCGCCGCGGGCAGGTCACGCTGCTGGTTGATCTCCCAGTCGCTGATGCGCCGGCACAGCTCGGCGGTCGGTCCGTCGAGAAATGCCTGTTCCTCCGCACTCAGCGAGCGGGGCTGGAAGTCGAGCAGTTTCTGCCAGTCCGGCATGCCGCCGAAGAGGTCGCCGTCCCACCAGACCGTACCGGCCTCGAGCGCGATGCGTTCGGTGCTGCCGAGGCGCGGCAAAACCTTCGCGAACGCGGGCATCACGAAACGGGACACGAGGTGCCTGCGCAGCACCGGCAATCCGAACAGCAGTGCAAGCACGATCAGGATCGCGATGCACAGCGAGAATGCGAACGGATGGGTCACGCCGGTCAGGCGCCAGCCGACCAGCAGCACGCCCGCGCCGGCCAGCCACGCCAGAAAACCCGATCCGCGGAACGCGAGAGTGGCAAACACGACGAGTGCGACGAGCGCGACGAGTACGGCAATCCACATGGCGCGTCCTCCGTTCGGAGCGCAGAGTATGCCGTGCGCGTTCGTGCTGGTTGGTGAATACGGGCCGCGCGGCCGCGCTCGACGCGATCGCGGGCCCGGAGTCGCGGCGTTTCAGGGCCAGAGCGCGAGGATCAATCCGATCGCGGTGAACTGCAGGGTGTGGTAGCCGCCGTCGATCAGGAACAGCCTGAGGCTGCGCCGTGCGAACAGGTAGTTGATGCCGAAGCTCGATGCGACCCAGCACAGGCCGGCCGCAAAGCCCGCGCCGAGACCGAGCTGCACCGGCGGACGCGGCCCGAGGAACATTGCGAACACGAACGCTGCGATCAGGCTCAGGAGCAGGGACAGACCGAAGATGCTCGCCATGTTGCCGCGCCTGAGTTGTTCGTCGCTGAGACCGACCTCGCGCTGCCAGACCTTGCCGAACAGCACGGGTGAATACCACAGCCCGCCGAGAATGAATGCGACGACTGCGGCGACGACGATGGCCAGAAAGTTGACTTGCGGCATGACGTTTTCCCTCGTGTGCGTGGACAGGATGAATCTGCGCCTCGCGGGTTCGACCGTCTTGGAGAAATGTCACCTGAGCACGAAGCTGCCGGGATCCGGTCGTGCCTGGCGTGCGAATGCGGTCGGCGCGAGGCCCGTGAACTGGCGGAAATCGTGGATCAGGTGCGACTGGTCGTAGTAGCCGCAGTGCAGCGCGAGCTCGCACCAGTCGGGGTTGCATCCGGCCTGCACGCGCGCGAGCGCACACTGGAAGCGGTGGATGCGCGCGAGCGTCTTCGGCGCGAGGCCGACCTGGTCGCGGAACAGCCCGGCCAGATGCTTGCGGCTGATGCCCGCATCGCGCGCGAGCTCGCCGGTGCCCAGGCGGCCACCGCTGGCCGCCATGCGCCGGGTCGCCCAGTGCACGAGCGGGTGCGCGTCGCGACCCGAAACGCAGTTATCGAGCAACCATGCTTCGCCCAGTGCGAGGCGTGCCGCCGCACCCGTGGTTTCAAGCAGTCGCTCGCGCAGCCGGCGGCCGCCCGATGCGGTGAAGTCCGCAAGCGGTCCGATGTGGTTGGCGAATCGCGAAAGCGGTCCGGGCAGCAGCGCGCGTGCGCCGTCCGCGGCGAACGCGACCCCGAGCAGCGCGCTGCCGTGCGGCGCCTCGGTGTCGATCGGCAGATCGCTGATTCCGGAGTACAGATGTCGTCGAACAAGAGGCGCATCTCGGGCGGCCCGGCCAGCACCAGGTATTGCGGTGGTCCGAGATTGATCAGCAGGTAACTGTGCGCACGCGGCAGGATACGATCGCGCAGGTAGGCGACACGCCCGGCACCGAGCCAGAGCTGGCTCACCGTGCCGCGCAGCGCGGGATGAATGCGCCGCATCGCGACCGACCAGTGGCCGAGCACTGAATCGTGGACGAACAGCGTCGACTGCGTATCCGCGTCCTGCTGCATGGAGCGCTCTCCCGCGGCGCCGGCCCGATTGCGCAATTATGCGCGCCCCGGCACGCGTGGCCAGTCCGCGGGCGCCTCGTGGATTGCGTGGCCCGTTCGCAAGCTGCGAAGATCACGCCCATGAAGAAAAAGACCGATATCGTCAACAACTGGTTGCCGCGCTATACAGGCACGCCGCTCGACGGATTCGGCGCGCACGTTCTGCTGACCAATTTCGGCCACTATGTCGAACTGTTCGCCGAGTGGCACGGAGTGGTCGTGCGGGGCCGCGACCGGCCGATGCCGAACGCGACTGCCGACGGCATCACGATGATCAATTTCGGCATGGGCAGCCCGAATGCGGCGACGGCGATGGATCTGCTTTCGGCGATCGCTCCGAAAGCGGCCGTGTTCCTCGGCAAGTGCGGTGGACTCAA
Organism: uncultured Gammaproteobacteria bacterium; assembly: GCA_963758365.1. GTDB lineage: Bacteria > Pseudomonadota > Gammaproteobacteria > Xanthomonadales > Rhodanobacteraceae > Dokdonella_A. Next base: position 2,834,512 of record CAVWVB010000001.1, on the reverse strand, counting down.
GCGCAAGAACCAGCTCGGCGACCTGGTGCTGCCGATCGCGGCAATTCGCGGCGAGGGCACGTCGAACGACTACCTGCTGCCCGAGGTGCCCGCGTTGCCGGCGTTCCAGCTGCAGCGCGCGGTGTCGACGATGATCCGCGATCTCGGCCACGACTACTGGACCGGCACGGTCTTCACCACGAACCGGCGCGTCTGGGAGCACGATGCGGCGTTCAAGGAATACCTGCGCAAGACGCGCTGCATGGCGATCGACATGGAGACCGCGACGATCTTCGCGGCCGGATTCGCGAATCACATCCCGACCGGCGCGCTGCTTCTGGTTTCCGATCAGCCGATGATTCCCGAGGGCGTGAAGACCGAAGCCAGCGACCGCGTGATCACCGCGAATTTCGTCGAGGCGCATATCCGCGTCGGCATCGAGGCGCTCAAGCTCGTGCGCCGCAACGGGCGCAGCGTCAAGCACCTGCGCTTCGAGGAGGATCTCGAATAGATGTGTCGCTGCGGGCCACGCGCAACGGCGCACGCATTCGATACAGGGTTGCGCAGGGTGGCCCTGGTCACTGATCGACGACCGCGCCGGCAGGCTCGATCCACGCCACGCAGCCAAGGATCGCCGTGCCCGGGAAATCCATCGCGCAGGTGCGTCAGTAGCGCGGCACCGACGGATCGATCTCGGCCGCCCACGCGTCGATGCCGCCTTCGACATTCCACAGGTTCGTGAAGCCGTGTTCGCGGAAATGTTCGGCCGCGCTGCGGCTCGCGTTGCCGTGATGGCAGATGAATGCGAGCGCGGTGTCCCTGGGCAGCGCGGTCAGACGCGTATGGGAGTCCGGGGTCAGTATCTCGGCACCCGCGAACGGCGCGATCGCGCGTTCGCGATCGGGACGCACGTCGATCACCATGATGTCGCCCGCATCCAGACGCCGCTTCAGACCGTGCACGTCGAGCGACTTCAGAGCCTGCGGTGCCGCGGGCAGGAAGATCGCGAGCCCCTCGCCATGCGGCGTGCTGGTCCAGTCGATGCGCGCATCGCGCGCGCGCGGCGCGCTGGCGACGTCGAAACGAATCTCCAGGCCGTTCGCGACGGTCACGATATCGTTCGCGCCGGCCTCGCGCAACTGGAACTGAGGCTGGAAGCGCGCGTCGATCACGAGAAAGAGTCTCGCGTCGCCGGCTTCGGCGAGCGCGGAGCCGACCCGAGCCGCGGCCGCGTCGGTGATCTGGATCTGCGGTGGCGTGCGATCCGGTCCGGCCACGCCGAGCAGGCGATGCAATTCACCGGAATCGAACATCGACTGCACGATGTCCGCACCGCCGACCAGTTCGCCGTCGACGTAGAGCTGCGGAATCGTCGGCCAGTTGCCGAACGTCTTGATGCCCGCGCGGATTTCCTCGTCCGCGAGCACGTCGACGGTTGCATAGTCGTCGAGCAGCGTATCCAGCCGATCGGTCGTCGCAGCCGAGAAGCCGCATTGCGGAGCGCCGCGAGACCCCTTCATGAACAGCACGACGCGATGGCCGGAGAGCAGTGACTCGATGCGGGAGCGGGTGGCGGGAGCGAGCGACATGGGCGGTTCCGAGCGAAAAGACGACCATGATACGCCGGCCGGGCACGCAACGCGGTGCAGGCAAGCCCATGGGCGGCAATGCGCTTGGTTCAGCCCGCGGTCGCATCGAGCCGCGCGATGTCGGCGGCGGACAGGTCCAGGCGCGTCGCGCCGGCCAGTTCCTCGACCTGCGCGACGCTGGTCGCGCTCGCGATCGGCGCGGTGATCCCGGGCCGCGCGATGAGCCAGGCCAGTGCGACCTGGGCCGGCGTCGCCTCGTGGCGGCGGGCCACGTCGTCGAGCGCGGCGAGCACGCGCAGGCCGTGGCCGTTCAGGTACTTGCCGACCGCGTTCGCACGCGCCTTGCTCTTGCCGAGGTCGTCGCTGCTGCGGTACTTGCCGGTCAGGAACCCGCTCGCGAGCGCGTAATAGCTGATCACGCCGACTTCTTCCTCGCGCACGAGCGGCTCGAGCTCCGTCTCGTAGCCCTTGCGCGCGACCAGGTTGTATTCGGGCTGCAGCACCTCGTAGCGCGGCAGGTCGAGTTCGGCGCTGACCGCGAGTGCCTCGGCAAAACGCGCCGCACTGTAATTGGATGCGCCGATCGCGCGCACCTTGCCCTGTTCGATCAGGCGCGCGAACGCGCCAAGCGTGTCCGCGAGCGGAACGCCGGGGTCGTCCTCGTGCGCGAAGTAGAGGTCGATCGTGTCGATGCGCAGGCGCCGCAGCGAATCCTCGGCCGCGGCCTGGATCGTCGCGGGCGCAAGCCCGCGGTGCGCGGACCACTTGGCGACCTTGGTCGCGATCTTCACGTCCTTGCGTCGGCCGCTCTTCGCGAGCCAGTCGCCGATGATCGTTTCCGACTCGCCGCCGCGGTTGCCCTCGGCCCAGGCCGAGTAAGCGTCCGCAGTGTCGATCATGTCGAAACCCGCATCGACGAATGCGTCGAGCACCGCGAATGACGCGGCCGCATCGAGGTTCCAGCCGAACACGTTGCCGCCGAGCACGAACGGCTGGACTTCGAGGCCGGAACGGCCGAGCGGGCGGGTGTCCACTGCAAGATGCTCCGGATTGAGATCGTTCGCGCTCAGCAAAAGGCAGCAAACGTCGGTGGTGTTACGGTTGTGTCAAGCCCGAGCAGGTTGCAAAACCTTATCGGCAATTTGGAGCGTCGCACAAACGCTCAAGGGCAAGCTGATGCCCATATACAGTCGCTACAGTTTGCAGTCGGTAGAGTTTGGGGTTGGGAGACACCATGTTCAAGCTTCGCATTGCTCCGATGCTGCTCCTGCTCGTTTTTTCGATGCAGAGCGCAAATGCGTTCTGGGACCCGCCGTACATCACGCCTCTACATCCCCGGGCGAATGAAGCTGTCTCGGTCAATGTGCACGGTGGGGTGTGTGATGCGATTATTTCGCAGCCATCGTATCCGCGCGTCACGCGGGACGGAAACACGATTCGCATTACCTACTTCACGCTGCACTACGACAATCCTGAACTCCGCAATCTGCCTGTGGGTACGGTCACTGATTCCATAGGCACTTATTCCCAAGGCGCCTATACGTTGCAGATTGATCTCTCAGACCGATACTTTGGCCATAATTCCGTTTGATGTGAGTGGGGCGTTGCAATCGCCCAATCCAGTGCCCGTAGATGGTCTCATTTGGCTCGGGCTGCTGATTGGTACGATCGCTCTTGCGGTTTGCGAATGGTCGCGTCGTCATCCGCGCATTCTTGCGTCTTTGCTTCCTGTTCTGATTCAGTCCAAGCGAGAAGCCAACGATCGAGATGCCAGATCTGCTAATCAGGTCAGCACCGAGGGCCGTTTCGCGCCGACGAAGCGCCGCGACCAGTAGGCCTCGTCGAGATGGCTGATGCTGACGCGCTTGCCGGTCGAGGGCGAATGGATGAAGCGGCCGTCGCCGAGATAGATGCCGACATGCGAGACGCGCTTGCCGCGCGTGCGGAAGAACACGAGGTCGCCGACCTGCATGTCGCCGCGCGCGACCCGGGTGCCGCTCCGGAACTGGCTGGCCGAGTTGTTCGGCAGGTCGGCGCCGACACTGTGGTGGAACACGTAGCGCACGAAGCCGCTGCAGTCGAAGCCGGTCTTCGGGTCGTGGCCGCCGCGGCGGTAGCGGATGTCGCGCAGGGTCATCGAGAAATCGGCGAGCAGCTGACGCAGGCGCGTGACGACTTTCGGCGCGTCGTCGGCGGCGGTCGTCGTGGTCGGCACTGCGGCGCCGTCCGTCGAAGCGGTCACCGCGTCCGCGATCGGCGCAGGTGGCAGCGCGTTCATCGCGGGGGAACCGAGCAGCCAGCGCGCGACGTCGGGCCGGCCGCGGCTCGCCGCGACCGCGCCGGTGCAGGGCGACGCCAGCAACACGAGCAGCAGCGCGGTCGTCATTCGCATGCCTGGCATGTCGCAGAACCCTCGTCGAGACGCCGGAGGGCGTGCTGCGAACCCCCGTGGAGCGGCGACGGTAGCAAAGCGCCCCACCCCAATTGTTCGACGGACGTTAAGGCGACCGTCCGGCGCGCCGTTTCGTGATCTGCGCCACGGCGCACGGGCGGACCGGGCCGCCCTGCGGTATCGCCCAGGGTCGTCGGACTATCCGGCGACCGGCGGTTGCGGTGTGCGCAACACGTCGCGCGCAACGTCGAGGATGCGGTCGGTCCATTCGGCGTACTGCGCGGCGGAAGGGTGCAGACCGTCCGCGACCAGCATCGCGGCAGAGTCGCCGCACTCGCGCGAGATCGAAGTCACGTCGACGCAGGCGACCCCGCGCGCCGCGGCGATCGCAAGGGCGCTCGCGTTGAACGCGTCGATCGCGGTCGCGACCACGATAGGATCATGGCCGTTCTCGCGCGCGAAACGGGTCACGCCCCAGTCCGGGATCGAGATCACGAGCACGCCGCCTGCGCGCCTGCCTGCGAGCGCGATCGCGCGCGCGAGCAATGCTTCGAATCCGGCGGCATAGCGTTCCATGGCGTGCCCGCGGTACTGGTCGTTGACGCCGATCAGCAGGCTGACCAGCGCATACGGCGGCGCGAGTGCGCGCGCATCGAGCGCGGCACACAGTTCGTCGCTGGTCCAGCCGGTCGTGGCGACGAGGGTCGGATCGGCGATCGCGATGCCCTGCGCAGCGAGGCGACGCACGAGTTGCGCGGGCCAGCATTGATCGGGTGCGACGCCTTCGCCGATCGTGTAGGAGTCGCCGAGTGCGAGGAAACCGCCCGGCTTGCGCGGATTCGGGTTCGACCTCGGGGCGGGCGGCTGCGGTGAGTTCATCGATCGGCTGGCAGGTGTGCGGCGCAGGCCGCTCAGGCGACGCGGCGCTTGCGTGCGACGCGGTCGGCACTGCGTTCGAGTTGCCGCTCGATGCGTGCGAACGCCTCGTCGAGTACTGCGGGCTCGGGCAGCAGGGTGACCCGGAAGTGGTTGCGCGCCGCGATGTTGAAGCTCGATCCGGGTACCACGATGATGCGCTCGTGCTCGAGCAGCTCGAGTGCGAACGCGGCATCATCGAAGTTCGCGAACCGCTGCGGATCGACGCCCGGAAACGCGTACAGCGCGGCCTGCGGCGGCACCAGGGTCAGGAAGCGGCTGGCTGCAACGCGCGCGAGCACGACCTCGCGCGCCGCATGCAGACGTCCGCCGGGGCGGGTCAGCGCACCGATCTCGTTGCCGCCCTCGAGCGCGGGCTTGATCGCCCACTGCGCGGTCACGTTGCTGCACAGGCGCAGCGACGCGAGCAGGTCGAGCGCACGGATCAGGTCGTGCACGCGCCGTGCCGCTCCGGTTACCGAAAGCCAGCCGACGCGGTAGCCGCAGGCGAGATGCACCTTGGACAGGCCGCCGTAGCTGATGCACGGCACGTCGCCCGCGAGGGGCGCGAGCGGTTCGAAGCGCGCGCCGTCGTACAGCACGCTGTCGTAGATCTCGTCGCAGAGCAGGATCAGGCCGTGGCGCGCCGCGAGCGCGACCAGCGCCTCGAGCAGCGCGCGCGGATAGATCGCGCCGGTCGGATTGTTCGGGTTGATGATGACCAGCGCGCGCGTGCGCGGCGTGACCAGGGCCTCGATCTGCTCGGGATCGGGCAGATGCGCGCCCGCGGCCGGGCAGTCGTAATGCACAGGGGAGCCACCATTGAGGCGCGTCGCGGCGGTCCACAGCGGATAGTCCGGCGCGGGCACGAGCACTTCGTCGCCCGGCTCGAGCAGCGCGCGCAGGCTAAGGTCGATCAGCTCGCTGACACCGTTGCCGATGAACACATTGTGCATGCTCGCAGCCGCGCCCTGGCGAACGTGCTGCGCAGCGATAGCATCGCGGGCTTCGGGCAGCCCCTGCTGATGGCAGTACGCCTCGCTGCGGGGCAACGCGGTGGCGATCGCATCGCGCAGGTGCTGCGGAACCTGGAAGCCGAACAGCCCCGGATTGCCGATATTGAGGCGCAGGACCGGCGTGCCCGCGGCCTCGAGTTCGTGTGCGCGCCGACTGAGCGGGCCGCGGATGTCGTAGCGCACCTCGTCGAGGCGGCTGCTGACCGCGACCTTGGAGTTGGGCATGGGGTGTCCGGCTCGGGAAATCCGCGCGATGGTAGTGCAGCGCCCGCGAAGTATCACCTATGCGACCTGCGGCGCGAGGACCACGCGCCACGCGCGCCGCGATGGCGGGCTAGAATCCGCCGATGCAGTCCGCCGCCGACCTCGAACATCGTCTCGTCCTGATCGGCTGGCGTGCGCCCGCTCTGCCCGAGGTGCCCGACGGTCGCGTCGTCGCGCGCGTGGTCGCCCAGCATCGCGCCGGATACCAGGTGCACGACGGCACCGAGATGTTCAACGCGCAGCCCGCGGCACGCTTCCTCAAGCGCGGTCTCGATCCGGTCGAGCGTCCTGCGGTCGGGGATTTCGTGCTGGTCGCGCGCGGCGCGCCGCCGACCATCGAACACATCCTGCCGCGGCGCACGGAACTGCGCCGCGGCGCCGCGGGCGAGAGCCACCAGCGCCAGATCATCGCCGCGAACATCGACACCGTGTTCGTGCTCAATGGCCTCGACGGCGACTTCAACCCGGCGCGCATCGAACGCTACCTGCTGCTGGTCCAGGCCAGCGGGGCGCGGCCGGTACTCGTGCTGACCAAGGCAGACAGTGCGGACGGTGCGGCTGCGCTGGCCGAACTCGAAAGCCGCATCGAGGGCATCGCGATGTTCGCGGTCAACGCGAAATCGGCCGACAGCGTCGCGCCGCTGCTCGCGTACCTCGGACCCGGTCACACCGCGGTGCTGGTCGGTTCCTCGGGCGTGGGCAAGTCGACGCTGACCAATACGCTGCTCGGCGAGTCGCGCCAGTCCACGGCCGCGGTGCGCGAACACGACAGCCGCGGCCGTCACACGACCACCCATCGCGCGCTGATCCAGCTGCCGAGCGGCGGCTGCCTGATCGACACGCCCGGAATGCGCGAACTCAGGCTCACCGGCGAGGAAGAACTCGACGAGGGCCAGTTCGCCGACATCGACGAACTCGCCCAGGCCTGCCGATTTGGCGACTGCGGCCACATTAGCGAACCCGGCTGCGCGGTGCAGGCCGCGCTCGCGAACGGCGACCTCGACGCCTCGCGCTGGCAGAACTATCTGAAGCTGCGCGGCGAACTCGCGGCTGCGGCCGATTCGTTCGAGGCGCAACTGCGCCGCAAGAGCGAGGCCCGCGTGCTGACCAAGGCGCTCGGACGACGTCTCGACGAAAAATACGGCAAGCACTGAATTGCAAAGCCCGGCCGCAGGTCCGCTGTGTGCCGGCTTCCGCGCGACGCGAAGAGGAACACCGCATGGCCAGCACGGATCCAGCCGGCGTCCATGCCGAACTCGACCGGCGCCTCGTCGAGGCGACGCGCGGCATCCGCCTGCTCTCGGCGGTGAGCTGGCCCGCATCGGTCGAAAGCGAATTCCTCGCCGCGTGGCGGGCCGGCCGCACCGTGCTGCCGACGGTCGCCTATCCGCGGCACGATTTCTCGGCGACGCGCGAAGCGCTCGACGCGATCTCGCGTGGCGCCGACGCCGCGCATCCGCTCGGCGACCATCTCCGCCGCACGGCCGAATCCTGGCGCACCGCGACCCTGCTGCTCGAAGCGCTCGGCACCGCGGCGGTCACCGAACACTCGGCGCGCCTGTTCGGGCGTCCCGATGATCGCGTGCCCGGCGCGCGGCTGACCAATCTCGATGCCGCGCGCCATTTCATCGCGATCGCGAACGAGTATCACGGCAGTGCGCCGCTCGACGAGATCGAAACCCGGATTCCGGCCGAGACCCTGCGTGCCGACCTGCAACATCAGCTCGATGCGTTCTTCGGCAGCGCAGTGGTCAGGGTCGAGACCGATCCGGACCTGATCGCCAAAGCCGCTGCCGGCGCGACCCGCATCCGCCTGCGCGCGGCGACGAACTTCTCCGGATACGATCGCCATCAGCTGCTCGCGCACGAGGCATTCGTGCACACCCTGACCGCGTTGAACGGACGCGCGCAGCCGCACCTGAAGTCGCTTGCGCGGGCGTCGCCGCGCGTGATCGCGACCCAGGAGGGCCTGGCCGTGTTCGCGGAGCTGATGTCGGGATCGATCGACATCGAGCGCATGAAGCGGATCAGCCTGCGCATCCTCGCGATCGACATGGCGATCCGCGGCGCGGACTTCATCGAAGTGTTCCGCTACTTCCTCGAAGCCGGCCAGAGCGACGCGGACAGCTTCGCATCGGCGCAGCGCGTGTTTCGCGGCACCTCGCCCATGGGCGGCGGTGCCTTCACCAAGGATTCGGTCTACCTGCATGGCCTGCTCTCGGTGCACACGTTCTTCCGCTGGGCGCTCAAGAACCAGCGCATGAAGCTTTGCCGCAACCTGTTTGCGGGCAAGCTCGCGCTGCACGACGTGATCGCGCTGGAGCCGTGTTTCGACGACGGCTACATCGCGCAGCCGCGCTTCCTGCCGCCGTGGGTGCAGCAATCGCACGGACTCGCCGGAATCCTCGCATTCTCGTTGTTCGCGAACCGGATCCGGCTCGACCGCGTCGAGGCCGAGGACCTCGTGCTCGGCCTCTGAGACGGCGCAGGGGACCTCGCGGAGATTGCACCGAGGCGTCCGATGCGCTTCCATGCGGGTCTGACCGACCCGGGAGACCACCGATGCGCACGACTCCGATCGCGATTGCGACAGTGCTCGCATGCATGCCGTGCGCGGCGCGCGCCGAGACCTCCGATGCACCGATGATCCAGCCGCTGCTGCCCGAGATCATCGCGTGGCGACGCGATCTGCACGAGCATCCCGAACTCAGCAACCGCGAGGTGCGCACCGCGAAGATGGTCGCCGACGAACTCCGCGAGCTCGGCCTCGAGGTACGCACCGGCATCGCGCATACCGGCGTGACCGGCCTGCTCAAGGGCGGCAAGCCGGGACCGAAGCTTGCGATCCGCGCCGACATGGACGCGCTGCCGGTGACCGAGGAAGTCGACCTGCCGTTCGCGTCGAAGGCGAAGGGCGAATACCGCGGCAAGACCGTCGGCGTCATGCACGCGTGCGGCCACGACGCGCACACCGCGATGACCCTCGGCGTCGCCGCCGCGATGGCAAAGATCCGCAACGACCTGCCCGGCGAGGTGCTGTTCATCTTCCAGCCGGCCGAGGAAGGTGCGCCCGCGGGCGAGGAAGGCGGCGCGCCGCTGATGGTCAAGGACGGCGTGTTCAAGGACTTCAAGCCCGATGCGGTGTTCGGCATGCACGTGGTCAGCGCGATGCCGGTCGGCGAGGTCGCGCTGCGCGCGGGCGGCATGATGGCGAGTTCGGACACGTTCCGGATCACGGTTCACGGCCGCCAGAGCCATGGCGCGATGCCGTGGAAGGGCATCGATCCGATCGTGGTCGGCGCCGAGATCGTGACCAGCGCGCAGACCATCGTGAGCCGCCAGCTCGACATCAACAAGGAGCCGGCGGTCGTCACGTTCGGCGTGTTCGACGGTGGCCAGCGCTTCAACATCGTGCCCGACTCGGTGCGCCTCGAAGGCACCGTGCGCACGTTCGATCCGGAGATGCGCGAGCAGGCGCTGGCGAGCCTGAAGAACATCGCCGAGTACGTCGCCGCCGCGAACGGCGCGAGTGTCGACAGCGAGATTCCGACATCCGACAGCAATCCGGTCAACTACAACGACCCGGCGCTGACCACGCGCGTGCGCGCGAGCCTCGAGAACGCGCTCGGCAAGGACCACGTGCATGAAGCGGACCGCTGGACCGCATCCGAGGATTTCCCGTTCTTCGGACTCGCCGCGAACGCGCCGAGCGTGTACTTCTTCGTCGGCGCGACACCGCGCGGAACCGATCCCGCGACCGCGCCGAGCAACCATTCGCCGCGCTTCTTCCTCGACGAGGGTGCGCTTGCGGTGGGCAGCGAGGCGATGCTGCAGGCGGGACTGGACTATCTCGGCTACGCCGCGCCGTAGGACCATCCGCTCGCGTTCGCGCGCGGCGTCGGGCTGAGGCGGCGATGCTATAGTCGCGCGCAGTTTTCCGCGCCGCGCGGCGCCGCGCCACTTGCCGATCCCGTGCCATGCCGACCCTCGACGAACTCAAACAGGCCGCGCTCGAGTATCACCGCAGGGCTCCGGCCGGAAAGATCAAGGTCAGTCCGACCAAGCCGGTCGTCACCCAGCGCGAACTGTCGCTCGCGTATTCGCCGGGCGTCGCCGCCGCATGCGAGGAGATCGTGCGCGACCCGGCCGAGGTCGCGAGCGTCACCGCGCGCGGCAACCTGGTCGCGGTGATCACCAATGGCACCGCAGTACTCGGACTCGGCAACATCGGCCCGCTCGCCGCCAAGCCGGTGATGGAAGGCAAGGGCGTGCTGTTCCAGAAATTCGCTGGCATCGATGTGTTCGACCTCGAGATCGCCGAGAACGATCCGGACAAGCTCGTCGAGATCATCGCGAGCCTCGAGCCGACGTTCGGCGGCATCAACCTCGAGGACATCAAGGCGCCCGAGTGCTTCGAGGTCGAGCGCAAACTGCGCGAGCGCATGCGCATCCCGGTGTTCCACGACGACCAGCACGGCACCGCGATCATCGTCGGCGCGGCGCTGGTCAACGCGCTGCACATCACCGGCAAGAAGGTCGACCGGATCAAGCTGGTTTCGACCGGCGCCGGTGCGGCCGGGATCGCATGCCTCGACATGCTGGTCAGCCTCGGCGTCGATCCGGCCAACATCTGGGTCGCCGACCGGCTCGGCGTGGTCTGGAAGGGCCGCGTCGAGGACATGGACCCGAACAAGGCGCGCTATGCGCGCGACACCGACGCGCGCGCGCTCGGCGACATCATCGACGATGCGGACGTGTTCCTCGGCCTGTCCGCGCCGGGCATCCTGAAGCCGGACATGGTCGCGCGCATGGCCGAGCGGCCGATCATCCTCGCGCTGGCCAACCCGACGCCGGAGATCCTGCCCGAGGAAGCGAAGGCCGCGCGCCCCGACGCGATCATCGCGACCGGCCGCTCGGACTACCCGAACCAGGTCAACAACGCGCTGTGTTTCCCGTACATCTTCCGCGGCGCGCTCGATGTCGGCGCAACCACGATCAACGAGGCGATGAAGGTTGCCTGCGTGCAGGCGATCGCGGAACTCGCGCGGCGCGAGTCGAGCGACGTGGCCGCGCGCGCCTATGGCGGCAAGACCGTGAGCTTCGGCCCCGAATCGATCATCCCGCAGCCGTTCGACCCGCGCCTGATCGTGCAGCTCGCGCCCGCAGTTGCGAAGGCTGCGATGGAGTCGGGCGTCGCGACGCGGCCGATCGAGGACCTCGCCGCGTACAAGGAAACCCTCAACGCGTTCGTGTTCCGCACCACGCTGCTGATGAAGCCGGTGTTCGCGCGCGCGAAGGCCGACCCCAAGCGCGTGGTCTACGCCGAAGGCGAGGAGGAAACCGTGCTGCGCGCGGTGCAGCACATCGTCGACGAGGGCACCGCGCGCCCGATCCTGGTCGGGCGCCCCGCGGTCATCGAGTCGCGCATAGACAAGCTTTGCCTGCGCCTGCGGCCGGGTGCGGATTTCGAGCTGTGCAACATCGAGAGCGATCCGCGCTTCCGCGACTACTGGATGCTCTACCACGAACTCATGCAGCGCCACGGCGTGACCCCGGACAGCGCCAAGCAGATCGTGCGCTCGCGCGCGACCGTGATCGCCGCGTTGATGCTGCGCCGGGGCGAGGCCGACGCGATGATCTGCGGAATGGTCGGCCGCTACCACAAGAAGCTCGGCTACCTGCGCGGGATCATCCCGCTCGATCCGGGCGTCGAAGCGATGTCCGCGATGAGCGGCGTGTTCAACGACCGTGGCGTGTTCTTCTTTCTCGACACGCATGTCGCGCTCGATCCGGACGCGGAACGGATCGCCAATGCGACCGCACAGGCGACGCTGCGCCTGACGATGTTCGGGATCACGCCGAAGGTCGCGATCCTGTCGCACTCGAACTTCGGCAGCCACGAGAACGTCAGCGCGCAGAAGATGCGCCGCGTCGTCGAACTGCTGCGCGAACGCCTGCCGCGCGTCGAGATCGAGGGCGAGATGCACGCGGATACCGCACTCAACCCCGCGGTGCGCGAGCAGATCTTTCCCAATTCCATGCTCACCGGCAGCGCGAACGTGTTCGTCTGCCCGAACCTCGACGCGGCCAACATCGCGTTCAACATGACCCGGGTCATGACCGAGGGCGTCGTGCTCGGCCCGATCCTGATGGGGCCGTCCCGTCCCGTGCACGTGCTGACCCCGGCCGCGACCGTGCGCCGCGTGTTCAACATGACCGCGCTCGCGGTGGTCGAGGCGCAGATCCGCGAGCAGGCGGCAAGCCCGCGCGAATAGAGCGCGAAGCGAAAGCGTCCGCCGGTGTACGCGGGGCGGCCCGAATCCGCGGGCATCCTCCATGCAAGGTCGCTGCGCGAAGGCCGTGCCCGGCACGCTCGCGACCCGTGCCGGGGCGCGGCTTGACGCCTGTTAGAATCGGCGTTCGGATCCGGAACCCACCGCACGGGCGGGCCCACGGCGGCGACCCGCGGAGAGACGCATGAACCAGCTCAACGACATCCTCGACCAGGACCTCGATCCGGTCGAGACCCAGGAGTGGACCGACGCGCTCAAGGGCGTTATCCGCGCCGACGGTCCGGACCGCGCGCACTTCCTGCTCGAGCGCATGGTCGACGAGACGCGCCGCGCGGGCGGCTACCTGCCGTTCCAGCCGACCACCGAGTACGTCAACACGATTCCGCCGCACCTGGAGGCGCGTGCGCCCGGCGATGCGACGATGGAATGGCGCATCCGCTGCCTGATCCGCTGGAACGCGATGGCGATGGTCGTGCGCGCGAACCGCAAGCCGGGCGACCTCGGCGGCCACATCGCGAGCTTCGCCTCGAGCGCGACCCTCTACGACGTCGGCTTCAATCATTTCTGGCGTGCCCCGAGTGCGGAGCATCCGGGCGACCTCGTGTTCCACCAGGGCCATTCGAGTCCGGGCATCTATGCGCGCTCGTTCCTCGAAGGCCGCATCGATGCCGAACGCCTCGACCTGTTCCGGATGGAGGTTGCCGGGCATGGCAAGGGGCTCAGTTCGTATCCGCATCCGTGGCTGATGCCCGACTACTGGCAGGTGCCGACCGTGTCGATGGGCCTCGGGCCGCTGCAGGCGATCTACCAGGCCCACTTCATGAAGTACCTCGAACATCGCGGCCTGATCCCGGCGAGCGACCGCAAGGTCTGGTGTTTCCTCGGCGACGGCGAGACCGACGAGCCCGAATCGCTCGGCGCGATTTCGCTCGCGGGTCGCGAGGGTCTCGACAACCTGATCTTCGTGGTCAACTGCAACCTGCAGCGCCTCGACGGCCCGGTGCGCGGCAACGGCAAGATCATCCAGGAACTGGAGGGCGTGTTCCGCGGCGGCGGCTGGAACGTGCTCAAGGTGCTCTGGGGCAGCTACTGGGATCCGCTGCTCGCGCGCGACACCAGCGGCAAGCTGCGCAAGTTGATGATGGAGACCGTCGACGGCGAGTACCAGAACTGCAAGGCCTTCGGCGGCGCCTACACGCGCGAGCATTTCTTCGGCAAGTATCCCGAGACCAGCGACCTCGTCGCGAACCTCTCCGACGACGACATCTGGCGTCTCAACCGCGGCGGGCACGATCCGCACAAGGTGTATGCCGCGTATCACGAGGCGGTCAACACCAAGGGCATGCCGACCGTGATCCTGGCCAAGACGGTCAAGGGCTACGGCATGGGCGCGGCCGGCGAGTCGCAGAACCCGACCCACCAGCAGAAGAAGCTCGACGACGACGCGGTGCGTCATTTCCGCGACCGCTTCCGCATCCCGATCACGGACGACAAGCTTGCCGACGTACCGTACTACCACCCGGGCAAGGACTCGCCGGAAGTCGAATACATGCTCGAGCGGCGCAAGGCGCTCGGCGGCTTCCTGCCGCAGCGCCGCCGCAAGAGTTCGGCGATCGCGGTGCCCGGCCTGTCCGCGTTCGAGCAGATCACCAAGGGCACCGGCGATCGCGAGATCTCGACCACGATGGCGTTCGTGCGCGGCATGAACCTGCTGCTGCGCGACAAGCAGCTTGCGCCGCACGTGGTGCCGATCGTCGCCGACGAGGCACGCACGTTCGGCATGGAGGGCATGTTCCGCCAGATCGGCATCTATGCGCCGTTCGGCCAGAAGTACAAGCCGGTCGACGCCGACCAGCTCATGTACTACCGCGAGGACCAGAAGGGCCAGGTGTTGCAGGAAGGCATCAGCGAACCCGGCGCGATGTCGGCGTGGATGGCCGCGGGATCGAGTTATTCGGTCAGCGACGTGCCGATGCTGCCGTTCTACATCTACTACTCGATGTTCGGTTTCCAGCGCGTCGGCGATCTGTGCTGGGCCGCCGGCGACATGCGAACACGCGGCTTCCTGGTCGGCGGCACCGCGGGACGCACGACCCTGAACGGCGAAGGCCTGCAGCACGAGGACGGCCATTCGCATCTGCTCGCGGGTGCGATCCCGAACTGCCGCGCCTACGATCCGACGTTCGCGTACGAGGTCGCAGTGATCCTCCAGGACGGTTCACGGCGTATGCTCGAGGAACAGGAAGACGTCTACTACTACGTCACCGTGATGAACGAGAACTACGCGCATCCGGACATGCCCAAGGGTGTCGAAGGCGACATCATCAAGGGCATGTACCTGTTCCGGGAATCGGGCAAGAGCAAGGGCAAGAGCAAGGTACCGACCGTGCAATTGCTGGGCTCGGGAACGATCCTGCGCGAGGTGATCGCGGCAGCGGAACTGCTCGAGAAGGAGTTCGGCGTGGCCAGCGACATCTGGTCGTGCCCGAGCTTCAGCGAGCTGCGTCGCGACGGTTTCGACGTCGAGCGATGGAACCGGTTGCACCCGATGGAGAAGAAACCGCGCAAGGCGCACGTGACCGCATGTCTGCAGGGCCACTCCGGTCCTGCGATCGCCGCGACCGACTACGTTCGCGAATACGCCGACCAGATCCGCGCATTCATGCCCGATGGCAAGCGCTATCTCGTGCTCGGCACCGACGGGTTCGGACGCAGCGATACGCGTGCCAACCTGCGCGATTTCTTCGAGGTCGACCGCCACTGGATTGCGCACGCAGCGCTGGCCGCTCTCGCCGCCGAGGACATGATGAATCCGGAAGACGTCGCGCGCGCGATCAAGCAGTGGAAGCTCGACCCGGAAAAGCCCAACCCGCTGACCGTGTGATCGAAAGTCCCTGCGTCGTGCGGGTCAGCCGGGTGCCGTCCGCTGTGCGGAGGGCTCCCGGCAGTGCGGGCGAGCCGGTGCGGGTGTCGCCTTGCGCCGGTTCCACGGTGCCCCGCTGCAGGACCTGTCATCGCACCGGTGCGCGCAGCGAACCGCGCTCGAACCACGCGTCGGGCAGTGCCGGCAGGCTGCGGATCGACTGCACGCGCGTGGTCTGCAGCCATTGACCGTTGCGCAGGTCGACCTGCGTGGACAGGAACGGACGCACCATGCCATCGATGCGTCGATAGTCGCCAAACGTCGTCTCGAGCTGCGCCGTGGCCGGATCGATATCCGGGTGCAGGGCTCGGACGTCGCGGCTGCGCGCAATGAGATGCGTGCGCGGGTCCAGGAAGCGGTAGGTGACGAAACCGTCGCTCATGGTGAGCCGCAGCACGTCGTAGGCGATACCGTCGATCGTCTGCGTGCCGAGCGCATTCACGCGATGGCCACGCGCGGGCAACTCGGCGAGCGCGAGAATCTGGCCCGGGTACTGGGTGCCGTGCCACAGCGCGGCGCGACCGCTCGCCGACGAGGCCGTCACCGCGCCGTCGCGTCCCATCTGCCAGGCGTGCTCCCCGTCGAGGCATTCGGTGTAGACACGCTCGCCGTCGATCGACACGTCGATACGCATGCGTCCCTTGCGGTCGACGACGTAGTCCGCATCCGCCTCATAGGTCCGCTCCTTGATGTGCAGGCGATATTCGAGGGCTGCAATCGCGCGCGCAGCGGCAAGACCTCCGCTCGCGCGGGTGGCCGCGTCGACGACCGCACGCGTGCGGTCGGCGGCGTGGGTCTGCAGTGCCAGGCCGGCGAAAATGATCAGCAACGCGCGCGTGTACGGGTTTGCAATGTGCATGCAGGTCCCCTCTCTCGTCCATCCGCGAACGAGGATGCGCGACCGCGGCAGTGCGTCGCAGCGACTGGATGGCGGCTCCAGGCGTCGCTACTGAAATCCTTCGCGACCGACCTGTTCGGGAACCTGTGCGACGCGCCTGAATACGCCCGTGTCGTATCCGCGATCGCGAAATCTCCGCAGCAGGGACGCATAGAACGCATCATCCATTTGCGGGCTCCGTGAAAGCACCCATCCGAGCCTGCGTCCGGGTTGCCCGATCAATGCCCACGAATAGTCGGGGCCAGATCGAGAATCCAGTAGTCAGCATCGAGCAATCCGAAGAAGCGCACGATCCAGCGCGCGCCGTCGCTGCCGGCACCACGCGCGCGGACGATGCAAGTGTTTTTTCCGATTGGTCGAATGCCTTGCGGTAGACATAGGTCGTGTCGATCGTTCCGTCGGCCGCCATGCGGTACTCGTCGCGGCTTGCCAGCTTGCCGCGCTCGCCGAAGTAGGGAATGTTTGCGATCACGTACCAGGAGCCCATGTAAGCCAGACCGACGTGTGCCGCGCTATCGGCGGCGGTCGGGTCGGTGCTTTGCTGCGCGCAAACGGCGCCGACGCGCAGACCAGCGCGGCGGCCAGATACACGGCATGTCTCGTCACGGCGCTCTCCGGTGTCCACGGGCCGGCGCACGCGCTTCCGTGAAGGAAGTGCACGCAACCGGGTGTGAATACGCGGACGAGCGCGCGGCGGATGCATACAGCCCGCAGGCACGGGCTGCGAATCGGATCCGCTGCGGTAGCGCGACTCTGCGGGGATGTCAGGAACGCGGCGGGCTGGTCGCGCCGGAAACGGCGTGCGTGCCGCGTTGTTGTGCCGACCGCGTCGCCGGCTGCGTGCCGGCGACGCGCTTGTCCATCAGAGCGCGGCGTCCTTGAGCTTCTTGAGCGGGCGGACCTTGACCTTCACCGAGGCCGGCTTGGCCGCAAACCAGCGCTCTTCCTTGGTGAAAGGATCGATGCCCTTGCGCTTCGGTTTGGCTGCCACCGCGGTTGCGGTGATCTTCAGCATGCCGGGCAGTACGAACTGACCTGCACCTTTCTTGTGTACCGAACTGGCAACCGTCTGCTCGAGCTCGGCCATGACCGCGCGCACGTCCTTCGGTGCGACACCGCTCCGCTCGGACAAATGACTGATGAGCGCGGACTTGGAGAGCACTTCCGTAATGGGTTTCGGGGCGCTCTTCTTGCCGGCAGCCGGCTTCTTGGATGTAGCCATGGTTTTCGTCTCTCCGTGAGGGTAGTGCGACGCGCATGCGGCGCCGCGGTGCCAAGCGTAGCGTGTTTTTTGCGTTTCCGCGCGGGAAAAGACGCTTTTTTCGAGGTCGCCGGAGCGCGCCTGTCGGGTTTGCCGCTGCGCGGGGATGCGCCACTCCTCCTTTCCGACCGAATGCCGCGCAGGTGCGTCAGCCCGCTTCCCGAACACGCCGCGGGCTCCCGCGCAGGTTGTTGTCGATGGGGTCACGCCATTTCGGGGATCGCCTCGGCGTCCCGGGATGCTTCGTCATCGAGGGCGAGCTGGCGAGCGGCGGCCTGCGGAAACGGCAGCGCAACCGACCTGGCCGCAGCCGCGCGAGCCTGCTGGTCGGGACAGAGCGTGTGCATGTAGTCGGCATCGAAATTCAGCCGATCGACGAGAAAGTCGACAAACGCGCGTACTTTCGGCGATTGCACCGCGCCGCGCTGGAACAGCGCGTTGAAATCGAGCTCCGGACCCGTCCAGCCAGCCAGCACGCGCTGCACGTAGCCTTTTTCCGCATGACTCTTGATCGTGACATCGCTGGCCAGCATCAGGCCCTCGCCGCACATCAGTGCGCCAGTGAGCGCAGCCGAATCGTTCGCGACGAGGATCGGATCGACCCGAAAATCGCCGCTACGTTGGCCATCGCTGAGCGTCCAGACATAACCGCCGTTGCGGTGCGACTTCTGCATTGCGAGCGCGCGGTGGTGCTGGAGGTCGTCCGGATGCAGCGGTTCACCGTGACGCTTGATATAGCTCGGGCTGGCGTAGACCTGGGTGCGGAACACCGCGAGCCGGCGCGCGACCAGATTCGAATCGGGCAGGTTGCCGACGCGCAGGGCGACATCGATCTCCTTCGCGATCAGGTCCAGAGGCTCCTGGGTCAGCAGCATTTCCACCCGGACCTCCGGGTGCAATGCATGGAACTGGCCGAGCAGGGGCGCGATCCAGGTAATGCCGACGGAATAGGGAGCCGTCACGCGCAACCAGCCGCGCGGACCACCCTGCAGCTGACCGACCGCACTCTCGGCTTCGTCGAGTTCGCGCGCGATGCGCTGGCAGTGATCGAAGTAGATATTGCCGGCTTCGGTCAGGCCGAGCTTGCGGGTCGTGCGGTGCAGGAGCTGCGCCCCGAGGCGCGCTTCCAGATCCTGCACCTTGCGGCTGACCGTGGTCTTGGGCAGGCGCAATGCGCGTGCTGCGGAAATGAAACTGCCGTGCTCGACCACCTTGACGAAGATCAGGGTGTCATTGAGATCGCGAGTCATGATTGATTTCCAGAGTTCGGGCGATTGGCCCGGTGCAGGGACAATTATTCCCTCCTTTGCCCGCTAATCAAGGGCCGAATGCGCCCCTACTGTTTGCCGCGTCGCCGCAAAGAGTAGCATCCATGTCCTTTCTTCCCCTGCCCCAGGCCGACCTTTTCCCCGCCTCGTCGTGGCGCGCGCGCGGACGCGCGCGGACTCCGGACCCGTCCACGGAGCCGGCTGCCGCAGCGCTATCCAATGCGTTTGCCGAGGCTTTTGCCCATATTCCGCATCGGCGCGGGCGGGTGCACCGGAATGCGCGCGCCATGCGCGGCGCCGGGTCCGATGCTGCATCCGCACGGCCGGGCGGCCCTGGATTCGTCCCGCGTGCGGGAGGAAATATCCCCGGAACGGGACAATGAAGCGTCCGTTGCTCGTACTCGGAGCCACCGGTGCGATCGGCCGCTGCGTGGTCGAGACCGCACTTGAAGCGGCACGACCCGTGGTCGCCGTCGCGCGCGATGCGCAAGAGCTGCGCGCATTGAAGGCCGCGCACGCGCGTGCCGATCTCGAGACCTGCGCGTTGGCGATCCGCGACGAGCAGGATGGCATCGATCTCGCCACGAGCCTGCGCAAGCTGGGCCGACCCCTGGCCGGGGTGGTGGTCGCGCTGTGCGGCACGAGCACGCGCGGGCGTCTGCTCGACCAGACGCCCGCGGCGCTGCGTGATCGACTCGGTGCGGTGCTGCTGCCGCAGCTTGTCGCGGCGCGACATCTGTTGCCGGTGCTCGTCGAAGGCAATCGGGGCGCGGGCTATGTGGTGGTCGGCAGCCCCGGTGGCGAGACCCCGTGGGCCGGATACGGTCCGCATTCGGTCGCCGCCGCGGCTCTGCGCATGTTCGTCCGCGTGCTGCATGACGAAGCACATGCGCTGGGCATCCGCGCGCAGTTCCTCGCGGTCGACACGCCGGTGTGCACGGACCACAACCGCAGGCATGCCTGTCCGCGCTGGCCGACTGCGCTCGATATCGGCCGCCACGCATTCGAACTGGTAGCGCGCGGCGAAGGCGCGCTGCCCGCGCAGCCAATCGTGTCATTGCCGGCACAGCCGTCAATTCAATCGGTCGCGTCGGCGGCGGGTGCGCGTGCCGCGCAAGATCCGGAACGCGCTTTTCGCACTGATGCGCGACGCTTGCTCGACGACGCGCTCGGCTGGTCCGACTCCAATTCCCCGACTTCACTGAAACGCAACGAGGATTCCCGATGAACCCGATGAACCGTCAGACTGCACCCACGCCCTTCCACCACTGGCGCACGCCGCTGGCGTTGTCGGCGACCGTGCTGACCCTGCTCGCTGCAATCGGTTGCAGCGGTCACGCTGCACCCCATGCGGCGATGCCCGCGCCGGAAGTCAGCATTGCGCAGGTCCTGGTCAGGCCGGTCCACGAGTGGGACGAGTTCACCGGACGCATTGCGGCCGTGGAATCCGTCGAACTGCGCCCGCGGGTCAGCGGCTATGTGGATCGGGTCGCCTATACCGAAGGTCAGGAGGTCGCAAAGGGCGATTTGCTGTTCGTGATCGACCAGCGGCCGTATCGTGCCGCTCTGACCCGTGCCCGTGCCGATCTCGCGCGCGCGCGCAGCGAAGCGCACCTGGCAGGGACCCAGGACAGGCGCGCGCAGACCCTCGTTGGATTGAAGGCGATTTCGCGCGAGGAGGCCGATACGCGGAGCGCGGCCGTCGCGCAGGCCAACGCTGCGATGCGTGCGGCGGAGGCCGCGGTGACCAGCGCGGAACTCGATCTCAAGTTCACCGAAGTGCGTTCGCCGATCGCGGGACGGACCGGCCGCGCAATGCTCACTGCCGGCAATCTCGCACGGGCCGACACAACCGTGCTGACTACGGTGGTCTCGATGGATCCGATGTATGTCGACTTCGAAGGCGACGAGCAGACCTATCTGCGCTATGCGGAACTTGCGCGCAAGGGCCAACGCGCCGAGTTGCGCAACGCGGTGCACGTCGGACTGGCCAACCAGAGCGGTCACCCGTATCGCGGCACGGTCGATTTCGTCGACAACCGCGTCGATGCGGGCACCGGAACGATCCATGCACGCGCGGTCCTGCCCAATCCCGATCACCTGCTGACGCCCGGACTGTTCGCGCGCGTCCAACTCGAGGGTGCGACCGCGACCGAGGCGATGCTGATAGACGACAAGGCCGTGCTGACCGACCAGGACCGCAAGTACGTCTATGTGGTCGGCGCCGACAACAAGGCACTGCGCAAGGACATCGTGCCCGGGCGCATGGCCGATGGCCTGCGCGTGGTGACTTCCGGGCTGGCCCCTCAAGACAAGATCATCGTGCGCGGCGTGCAGAAGGTGTTCTTCCCGGGCATGCCGGTACAGGCGAAGCAGATCGCGATGGATGCGTCTGCCTCGCCGGCACCCGGCACGCCAGTCGCGATGAAGTGAACCTGCAGAGACGAGCGCGCGCTCGTCGACGATCCCAATACGCCCTGTGCGCCGCGCAGGGCCGGCACGACTGCGGCCACGGGCCGCCAAGGAACCGCAATGGACTTTTCCAGATTCTTCATCGACCGGCCGATCTTCGCCGCGGTGCTGTCGATCATGATCTTCGCCGCCGGCCTGATCGCGATTCCGCTGCTGCCGATCAGCGACTACCCGAACGTGGTACCGCCGACCGTGCAGGTCACCGCGGTGTACCCGGGCGCGAACCCCAAGGTGATTGCCGAGACCGTCGCCACGCCGCTGGAAGAAGCGATCAACGGCGTCGAGGACATGATGTACATGAAGTCGGTGGCCGGTTCCGATGGCGTGCTCGCGCTCACGGTCACGTTTCGTCCCGGAACAAATCCCGATCAGGCCCAGGTCAACGTGCAGAACCGTGTCAACCAGGCCCTCGCACGTCTGCCAGAAGACGTGCGGCGGCAGGGTGTGACGACGCAGAAACGCGCCTCCGACCTGACCCTGGTCGTGCATTTGACTTCCCCGAGCGGCAAGTACGACACGCTGTATTTGCGCAACTACGCGCTGCTGCACGTGCGCGACGAACTCGCGCGTATCCGCGGCGTCGGCGACGCGCTGCTGTTCGGCGCCGGAGATTATGCAATGCGGGTATGGATCAATCCGGGTCAGGCGGCTGCGCGCGGCTTGACCGCCGGCGACATCGTCGCCGCGATCCGTGAGCAGAACCTGCAGGTCTCCGCCGGGCAACTCGGCGCGCCTCCGACCCGCGACGCGAGCGATTTCCTGGTATCGATCAATGCCAAGGGCCGCCTGCACAGCGAAGCGGAGTTTGGTCAGATCGTCCTCAAGACCGGTCCCGACGGGCAGGTCACGCGCCTGTCCGACGTCGCCCGCATCGAGCTTGGCGCTTCCGACTATTCGTTGCGCGCCCTGCTCGACAACCAGCAGGCGGTCGCGCTACCGATCTTCCAGGCACCCGGTTCCAATGCGATCGAGGTCTCCAACGCGGTACGCGCGAAGATGACCGAACTCGCGAAGAGTTTCCCGCCCGGCATGGCCTGGGAGCAGGTTTACGACACCACGTTGTTCGTACGTGCCTCGATCAAGTCGGTGGTGACGACGCTGTTCGAGGCAATCGCGCTCGTCGTTCTGGTCGTGATCCTGTTCCTGCAGACCTGGCGTGCCTCGATCATTCCGCTGCTCGCAGTGCCGGTGTCGATCATCGGTACGTTCGCGGTGCTGTATCTGCTCGGCTTCTCGATCAATACACTCACCCTGTTCGGCCTCGTGCTTGCGATCGGCATCGTCGTCGACGACGCGATCGTGGTCGTCGAAAACGTCGAGCGCAACATCGAGGAAGGCAAGACCCCGCTCGCAGCCGCGCACCAGGCGATGAAGGAGGTATCCGGTCCGATCATCGCGATCGCGCTGGTGTTGTGCGCGGTGTTCGTGCCGATGGCGTTCCTGTCCGGTGTGATCGGACAGTTCTACAAGCAGTTCGCGGTGACGATCGCGATCTCGACGGTGATCTCGGCGATCAATTCGCTGACCCTGTCGCCCGCACTGGCCGCGCTGCTGCTGAAATCCCACGATGCGCCGAAGGACGCGCCGACACGCGCGATCGATCGCCTGTTCGGCTGGCTGTTCCATCCGTTCAACCGCTTCTTCGCGAGCAGTTCCGCGCGCTACCAGGGGGCGGTCTCGAAGAGCCTGCGCAGGCGCGGCGCCGCCTTCGCGGTCTACGCGCTGCTGCTGGTCGCGGCCGGCATGATGTTCAAGCTCGTACCGGGCGGCTTCATTCCAGTCCAGGACAAGCTGTACCTGATCGGCGCGATCCGCATGCCCGAAGGCGCATCGATCGATCGTACCGAGGCCTTGTCGCGCAAGATGGGCGCGATCGCGATGCGCACCGACGGCATCTCGCACGCGGTCGGCTTCCCGGGATTCAACCCGTTGCAGCGCACGAACTCGCCGAACACCGCTGCGGTGTTCTTCCCGCTGACGCCGCCCGAGCAACGCACGCATAGCGCGGCGCAGATCGCGGCGGAACTCAATGCGAAGTTCTCCAAGCTGCAGGAAGGCTTTGCCTTTGCGCTGATGCCGCCGCCGATTTTCGGCCTCGGCAGCGGCTCGGGCTATTCGCTGTACGTGCAGGATCGCGCGGGTCTTGGCTACGGGGAGTTGCAGGGCGCGGCCAACCAGCTCGCGGGCGCGATCGGCCAGACCCCCGGCATGGGGCGTCCGATCAGTTCCTACCAGGCCAACGTCCCGCAACTCGACGCGCAGGTCGATCGCGTCAAGGCAAAGGCGCAGGGCGTTTCGCTGACCAGCTTGTTCGAAACCCTGCAGGTCTATCTGGGTTCGACCTACGTCAACGATTTCAACCGCTTCGGTCGTACCTACCATGTGGTCGCGCAGGCCGACGCGCCGTACCGACACAGTGTCGAGGACATCGCGAACCTGCGCACGCGCAACGCGAATGGCGACATGGTGCCGATCGGCAGCATGGTGCGACTGAGTCAGACTTATGGTCCGGACCCGGTAATCCGCTACAACGGTTATCCGGCCGCGGACCTGACCGGGGAAACCGACGCGCGCGTGCTGTCGTCCGCGCAGGCGATCGACACGGTCACCGATCTCGCCGGCAAGACCCTGCCGCACGGCATGACTTTCGAGTGGACCGACCTGACCTACCAGCAGGTCACGCAGGGCAACGCCGCGATGGTCGTGTTCCCGCTTGCGGTGCTGCTCGCATTTCTCGTGCTCGCGGCGCTGTATGAAAGCTGGACGCTGCCACTCGCGGTGATCCTGATCGTGCCGATGACCCTGCTCTCCGCATTGCTCGGCGTGTGGCTGACCGGCGGCGACAACAACGTGTTCGTGCAGGTCGGTCTGGTCGTGCTGATGGGACTGGCATGCAAGAACGCAATCCTGATCGTCGAGTTCGCACGCGAGCTCGAGATGCAGGGGAGCGGCATCATCGAGGCCGCGCTCGAGGCATGCCGCTTGCGCTTGCGTCCGATCGTGATGACCTCGATCGCATTCATTGCGGGCACCGTACCGCTGGTGATCGCTCATGGCGCCGGCAGCGAAGTGCGCGCGGCAACCGGCATCACCGTGTTCGCGGGCATGCTCGGCGTGACGCTGTTCGGGTTGTTCCTGACCCCTGTGTTCTACGTCGCCCTGCGCAAGCTGGTCACGCGCAACACCGCGCTGAACGACGACACGTCCACTGACCGCAATCTGGAGACTGCTCATGCATGAGAATGCACTCGTTGGTGATGCGGGGGCACGCCCGCTGCAGAAGTTGAAACTGCCCGCGATCGCGCTTCTGGGCGCGGCACTCGCGGCGTGCACGGTCGGCCCCGACTACGTGCGTCCGGACATGGCGACGCCGGCGCGGTTTGCCGGCGCCGAACCGGTCGCCTCCGTCCCGCTGCAGGCGTCTGCGGGCACCGCGGCCGACGCGGAGTTCTGGCGCAGCTTCGGCGATCCGAAACTGAGCAGCCTGATCGAACGGGCGCTCTCGGCCAACCATGACCTGCGCATTGCGCTGGCGCGCTACGATCGTGCCAATGCGCTCCTGCGCGGCGCCAGGTTCGATGCGGTGCCCGTGGTCACCGCAAGCGCCGGTGTCGGCGATACGCGAGCGAGCGCGGACCAGTTGCCCGGGGTCGGCCGCGATGCGCGTGACGCGAAGAGCTATGAGGTCGGTATCGGAGCCGCGTGGGAGCTCGATCTGTTCGGTCGCATCCGCCGCAGCATCGAGGCGCAGAGCGCGCTCGCGACCTCGAGCGCGGCCGACCTTGCGGCCGCACAGGTTGCGATCGCCGGCGAGGTTGCGCGCACCTACGTCGAACTGCGCGGCCTGCAGGAGCGTCTGCATGTCGCCCAGGACAATGCAGACAACCAGCGCGAGACGCTGCGACTGGTTGCCGATCGAGTCGGTGCCGGGCGCGGCACCGAGTTCGACAGCGCGCGCACCCGTGCGCAACTCGAGGCGACCCAGGCCCGCATTCCTGCACTGCAAGCGCAGATCGCGTTCGACACGCACCGTCTAGCGGTGCTCATCGGTCGGACGCCGGATGCACTGACGTCCGAGCTCGCGCCGGCGCAACCGCTGCCCGCTCTGCCGGCGCATGTGGCCACGGGAACGCCGGGCGAGCTGTTGCGCCGGCGACCGGACGTCGCTGCAGCGGAACAGCGCCTGCACGCGACCACCGCGCGCATCGGTGTCGTGACCGCGGACCTGTTCCCGCGTTTCACGTTGGGCGGATTGATCGGCAGCCAGGCCGCGACCACCGGCGCGCTGTTCGAGCGCGACAGCGAGACGCATCTGCTCACGCTCGGCATCGACTGGTCGTTCCTCGACGTCGGGCACGTGCGGGCACGCATCGCGGCCAGCGATGCGGATGCGAGCGCCGAACTCGCGCGCTACCAGCAGACCGTGCTGCTCGCACTGGAAGACACCGAAAATGCGCTGGTACGTCTTTCGAAGGCGCGCGCCGAGGACGAGCATCTGGCACGGGCGGCCGCGGACAGCGCCCGCGCCGCGGAACTCGCGCGCATGCGCTTCGAAGCCGGCGCGACCGGCCTGTTCGAAGTGCTCGATGCCGAACGCACGCGTCTGCAGGCCGAGGATGCATTCGCCGACGCGCGCACGCGCAGCGTGACCAGTGCGGTCGCGCTGTACAAGGCGCTCGCGGGCGGCTGGCCGACCCGGCAGCCGGCGCGAGAACGGATCGCTGCGGCTGACTGAGGCACGTCGCGGCCGCGCGGGACTGGTCCGCCAAGTTCGAGGGTACCGGCGCAGCCCCGAGGCCGTGCCGGTTTCCTTCAATGCGCGATACGGCCAAATCGGCCGCTGCCGAAGTCCTGCATCGCCTGTTCGATCTCGGCGGACGTGTTCATCACGAACGGTCCGTAGCCGACGATCGGCTCGTCGATCGGTTCGCCACCGAGCAGCAGCACGCTCGCTTCGCTGTTCGCTTCGAGCGACAACCCGGTGCCGGTGCGATCGAGCAGGACCATCTGTCCCGCACGAGCGACCTCGCCGTCATTGACCAGCAAGGTGCCGTGCAGCACGACGAGCGCGAGCGTATGTCCTTCGGTGACCGTGAAGTGCGCGCTGCGGCCCGCATGCAGGCGCAGGTCCCACACGTCGATCGGCGTGAACGTGCGCGCGGGTCCGCGTCGGCCCGCGTACTCGCCCGCGATCACGCGCAGGGTTCCCGCATCGTCGGCGAGCGCGACCGCGGGAATGTCGCGGTCGAGCAGGGTCTGGTAGGTCGGCGGGGACATCTTGTCCTTCGCCGGCAGATTGACCCACAGCTGCACCATCTCCAGGGTGCCGCCCGCGCGCGTGAACGCGTGCGAGTGAAATTCCTCGTGCAGGATGCCCGCCGCCGCGGTCATCCACTGCACGTCGCCCGGCCCGATCCGGCCGCCCGCGCCGGTCGAATCGCGATGCTCGACCTCACCGTCGTAGACAATGGTCACGGTCTCAAAACCCCGATGCGGATGCTCGCCCACTCCGCGCGGGCGCGCCGCGGGTCCGAAGCGATGCGGGCCGGCATGGTCGAGCAGCAGGAAAGGACTCAGCTGCTGGCCCTGGCTGTTGTACGAAAACAGCGAGCGGACCGGAAAACCATCGCCTACCCAATGCTGAGCTGGGGCATCGTAGACGCCGAGAATTTTCTTCATGACGACCTCGTTGCGCACGACCGGAAGCGGCCGCATTCATGCTGCGATATGGGTCCCGGTGGCAACCATGGTAGTCGCGCGAGCTGGCTTCAGTGTTCGCCGCGGTGAACGACGGTGGCGCCGCTGCCTGGAAACGCAACGCCACGGTGAAGCGTGTCCCTGCCGTCGGCAGTAGCGGCGCATTGCGTCGCTTTCAACGGAATCGGCGAGACGACGTGCGATACGAACGTTGGCTTGCCGGCGGTGGCAGGCGCATCACGGTGTGGGACTTGCCCGGAGAAGCAACGGTTGGAACAGGCGTTTGGTGGCTATGGGTGGACTCGAACCACCGACCCCAGCATTATGAGTGCTGTGCTCTAACCGGCTGAGCTACATAGCCATGCGGCGCATGCGAGGCGTGCGCGAGGGGCGTGCGATTCTAGTGCGGCGGGCAGCAGAGTCAAGCAATCGGGGCTGCTTCCTTGCCGCGCGCGGCGGCCCTGTGGAAGAATCGGGCGCATATACGCTAGAGGTCACCAGCCATGATCGATCCCGATGGCTTCCGACCGAACGTCGGCATCATCCTTCTCAATGACCGCGGCAACGTCTTCTGGGCCCGACGCATCGGTCGCGACGGCTGGCAGTTTCCGCAGGGCGGCATGCGCAGCGACGAGACGCCGGTCGAGGCGATGTATCGCGAACTCGAGGAGGAAACCGGGTTGCGGGCGCACCATGTCGAGGTGCTCGGATCGACCCCGGGATGGCTGCGCTATCGCCTGCCGCCGCGCCTGGTGCGCCGCCACGCGCGGCCGGTCTGCGTCGGCCAGAAGCAGGTCTGGTTCCTGTTGCGCCTGGTCGGCGAGGAATCGGCATTCCGCCTCGACGCCAACGAGCATCCGGAGTTCGATATCTGGCGCTGGGTCGACTTCTGGTACCCGGCCGCGCATGTCGTGAATTTCAAGCGGCGCGTATACGAGCAGGCGTTGCGCCACCTCGTGATTCTGGCCGAGAACAGCTGCAGCGTGACATTGCGCGAGCAGCGCTGGGACATGCAGTTGGCCGGCGCAACCTGAACGGAAGTTCGGTCCGTATCAGAAAGTTGTTGACAATCATTCGTATTTGCAATTGAATGCGGTCGTCCAATCCGGAACACCGCCATGTACGTGTGCATCTGCAATGCCGTCACCGACCGCACGATCCGCGAGGTCGCGGCTGCGGGCGCGCGAACGTTCGCCGATGTACGCCGGCATACCGGTTGCGCCGACTGCTGCGGCAACTGTGAGGACCTGGCCGCGCAGATCTTCGAGGAGGCCGTCACCGGCCGCGCGCTCGACTTGCCGTTGTTCGCGGTTGCAGCCTGAAGCGTATTCGCGCACGCGCAACGCGTGCGATCCCGTTTTCCTCGTCCTTTTCCGGGTCGCGTTATAGTCGCAACCCGCATCGGCGCGCCTGCGCGTCAGCAGCGCCCCGCCAGCCACCGGAGACTTCGCGATGAAAGGCGACCCCAAGGTCATCAAGCACCTCAACAAGGCGCTCTTCAACGAACTCACCGCGATCAACCAGTATTTCCTGCATTCGCGCATGTACCGAAACTGGGGTTACAGCGAACTCGCCGAGCACGAGTACAAGGAATCGATCGACGAAATGAAGCACGCCGATCGGTTGATCGAACGCATCCTGTTTCTCGAAGGGTTGCCCAACCTGCAGACGCTCGGCAAGCTGCTGATCGGCGAGTCGCCCAAGGAGGCGATCGCGAGCGATCTCAAGCTCGAAATGCTCGCCGTACCCGATCTCAAGACTGCGATCGCCGAATGCGAGACGCTCGGCGATTACGTCAGCCGCGAACTCTTTGAGGACATTCTCGAATCCGAAGAGCAACACATCGACTGGCTGGAAACCCAGCTCGGCCTGATCGCCAAGCTCGGCGAAGGCCCCTATCTGCAGACCAAGG
The DNA here is from genome assembly GCA_963758365.1 of uncultured Gammaproteobacteria bacterium. Taxonomy (GTDB): domain Bacteria; phylum Pseudomonadota; class Gammaproteobacteria; order Xanthomonadales; family Rhodanobacteraceae; genus Dokdonella_A. Next base: position 2,805,633 of record CAVWVB010000001.1, on the reverse strand, counting down.
TCGACGGCTGAGTGGGCAGCGGGGAATCCGTGCGCTGCTCACATCACCGATTCGCGAAAATCGAACGCGAGTTCGGCACCGGGCTGCTGGACGAAATTGCCCTGCACGAAATCGACGCCGATCGCCCATAGCGCGGCCGCGCTGCGTGCATTCTCGACGCGGGGCGCGATCACGCGCGTGCCGCGTTCATGCAGTGCCTTGAGCAGATCCGCCAGACCGCTCCACGAAGTCTCGTCGCCGTCCGGCAGCAGCTCCGGATCGAGCTTCACGAAAGCCGGAGAGAGCGCGTCGAGCAGGTAGCTGTCGGTAGTCGGATCGAAGCCCGAGAGCGCGACCTGCGCACCGATCGCCTGCATCGCCGCCGCATAGCGACGTACCTCGGCGGGAGCCCCGGACGCCTCGGCCGCGCGCAGCTCCAGAACCACGGCCGACGCGTCGACGTCATGGCGTGCGAGCAGGGCACGCAGCAGCGCGGGAATCTGCGCGTCGCGCACACTTGCCGGCGATTGGGTAATGAACATGCGCAGCCGTGCGCCGCGATCGCCGCGCTTGCCGATCAACGACACGCAGCTCTCGAGTACCCAGCGGTCCAGGGCTGCGACCAGACCTGCCTGCCTGGCTGCCGGGATTACTTCGCTCGCGGTATACAGCCGATCGTCCTCGTCGCGCAGGCGCAGGAGCGTCTGGAATTGTTCCTGGTCGTCGCCGTGCAGCGCAACGATCGGCTGGAACGCGAGTTCGAGTCCGGTCGTTTTGAGAGCAAAGCGGATGCGCTCGATGAGGCCGGAATCGAATTCCGACTGCAGGTCGCTGACCACGAAAACACCATGGCGACGCATCGAGCGCGCACCTTCGATCGCGTTGAGTGCGGTCTTGTACATGGACTCCGCATCGGTGGCGCCAGTGGCGAATGGGCACACGCCGACATCGAAGACGACGTGATGGACGCTTTCGCGATGCGTGAACGGCTCGCGCGCGACGCGATCGCGCAGGTTCAGGGCATAGGCTTCGAGCAGGTTCGGATCGCGATCGGGATCGAGCAGCAGGAACTGCGCCGCGGCATCCTTGGCGACGTATTCGGATGGGCCGACGAGTGAGCTCAGCAGGCGCCCGGCGGCAGCGGCCACGCTGATTCCCGCGCGTCCGTCGGGCAGGGTGTCCGGGTCCGGCACGAACAGCAGCAGGCCGCCCGGCCGCGGGCCGACGGTTCCTAGAGCGAGCCGGTCGCCGACCCTGCGCATGATCTCGATACGCGTGCCTTTCAGGTCATCGTCATCGCGTGCGCGGGCGCGACGATCGCCGCTGCGGCGATCTGTGCGCCGCCCGCGGTTCGACACCGGCGGCGCCGGAGCGACGTTTTCGGCCGCGGCCATGGTCCTTGCCGGCGAAAGATCGGCGAATCGCTGCCAGTACTGCGCGGGGGGAATGACCAGCAGCGGGTAGCCGGCTTCCCGCGTGGGTCCCGCGACGAGCACGCTGGTCATGCGGTCGAGCGTGCCCACCGAGTCGGCAAGACGCTTGCTGGACAGTCCGCGTATCAGTCCGGCGAGGTGTTCGGCGGTGGCATGGTTCGGCACGCGCGGACCATCGAGCAACGCGCGGGCCGCCATGCGCAATCCCTCAAGGTCCGCGGCGAGCTCGGCTGCACCCGCGTCGAGACAGGCTCTCGCGATGACATGGGCATCTTCGCCGAGCAGGCGCAACTGATTGATGTCCCAGCCGACGTCGCACAGACGCTCGCCCCGACGTCGCAGGCGAGCGAGGCGCTGCGGCAATTGCAGCAGGAGTGGTTGTTGCCGCAGTGGACCCGGCTTGTCCGTATCGCGCGCCAGCATGACAGGATCCCCGTCCCCGTCGCGGGACTATACCAGCGCGCGCGCCCGCCGTTGCGGGCTCAGGGTTTGACTACGACCAGTATCACGATCGCGATCAGCAACAGCGCCGGTATTTCGTTGAAAATTCGCAGCCAGCGGCTCGAGTAGCGGTTTGCGTCGCGTGCGAACTGCCGGACCAGGTAGATCAGTGCGCCATGGTAGGCGATCAGCAGTACGACCAGGGCCAGTTTCGCGTGCAGCCAATGCTGCTGCAGGTAGCCGCTGTCCGCGCGCACGAACCAGAGCAGGGTGAGCAGGCCGAACAGGAGCGCGAGCGTGCCGCCGACGTGGGTGATCATCAGCAAGCGGCGCTGCATTACCTTCAGGCGTTCGCGCACCACTGCCTCGGTCGCCTCGACGTGATAGACGAACAGGCGTGGCAGGTAGAACAGACCGGCAAACCAGGTCACGACGAAGATGATGTGGAACGCCTTCAGCCAGAGCATGCGCGGATCCTGCGGCGGAACGCCCGAGTATAGGAAAGTTTTTCCGGCAGGCCATGCAGAAATCTCTTCGGCGCCGTGACGGGCCGCGTGCGCGCGGCACGCCGCGAGACGGCGATGCGACCTTGACCCGCACGGCAGGCACGACTATAAGCCTCGTCCTCACGCGCCTGGCGCGCCGCAACGATCGCGATGTCCCCGATATCCCCCCTGGTGATCCGCCGCCATGATCCTGCATTGCGGCGCCGTCATCTGATGATGCTGAGTGCGGTCTGGATCGGCTCGCTGCTGATCGTCGGGACCCTGGTTGCGATCTACGTTTCGCGCGCCCCCGAGACCGCGCGCGGCGGCGAACTGGCTGCCGCCAAGCGGGAAAACGACGTGCTGAAGGCGCATATCGCGGTGCTGGCCCGGTCCGAGCAGGTTGCCAAGGCCGCTCTCGGCGATGTGCAGCAACTCGTGCGCGAGCGTGAAGAGGAGATCGACGGACTGCGCGCGGACCTCGCATTCTACGGACGCCTGGTCGGCGGAGCCAAGCGTGAAGGCCTGGCCGTGCATGCCTTGCAGGTCAAGCCGGTCAAGGATTCGCGGGCCTGGAACTTTACCGCGACACTGACCCAGAACTTCCGGCGCGGCCAGCAGGTCAAGGGCCGTCTGACGATCAGCGTCGAGGGCGTTAGCGACGGCAAGTTGAGGACAATCGACTGGGATGCCCTGAACCAGGGCCAGGAATCTTCCGGAATCGAGTACGCATTCAAGTATTTCCAGCAGGTCAGGGGTACCATCATGCTCCCTGCCGGATTCATGCCGAATCGCCTCGAAGTTCGCGCGGATGGTGACGGCGGTCGCGTCGAGCAGGCGTTTTCCTGGAAGGACGCCATCAAGGGCGAGGAGATGAACGATGTTCCGCAATGAGAAGCGCAACGCCAAGCCGACCGCGGCGATCAATACGCTGATAGCCGAGGGAACGACGATTCGTGGCGAAGTTCACTTCAGCGGCGGCCTGCACCTGGAAGGTGTCATCGACGGTTCGATTTCCGCGGAAGGCGCCGATTCGGTGCTGACCCTGAGCGAGCAGGGGCGCGTCAACGGCGAGGTGCGGGTGTCGAACGCAGTGGTCAATGGCACGGTGGTCGGCGATATCATCGCCGCGGAACGCCTCGAACTCGCGGGCAATGCCCGGGTCGAGGGCAATGTCCATTACAAGGTGCTGGAGATGGCCGCGGGCGCGCAGGTCAACGGCAAGATGCTCTACCAGACGACCGACACGCCACGCCGGCTGGCCGCACCGGATGCCGCGGAGGGCATTGACGTCGATGCCGAGCCCGCACACGCTTGAAAACCGTGCCTTTGCACTGATCTTGTGTCCCAGTCCCGATTGCGTGCAATCCATGAACGACTCGATCACCCCCACGTATCAGGATGCCGGCGACGCACCGCTGGTGTTCACCGATGCCGCAGCCGGCAAGGTACGCGAGCTGATCGCGGAAGAGGGCAATCCCGACCTCAAGCTGCGTGTCTACATCAGCGGTGGCGGCTGTTCCGGCTTCCAGTACGGGTTTACGTTCGACGATGCGCGTGCGGATGACGACCTTGCAGTCGACAACGCGGGCGTGCAGCTTCTCGTCGATCCGCTCAGCCTGCAGTATCTGGCCGGTGCCGAGGTCGACTATTCCGAATCGCTGACCGGAGCGCAGTTCGTGATTCGCAACCCGAACGCAAAGACCACATGTGGCTGCGGCTCGTCGTTCACGGTGTGATTCCCACGCGCGATCATGAGTGATCGCATCAACGTATTCGGCGGTCTCGCGCTTGAGCGCAACGCCGAGCAGCGCGACGACGCCGAGTTCGCGCATGCATGCGCGACACATCCGATGGCACGTTTCCTCGTGCTGGGTGCGGAAGGCCGCAGCGGCCGCGACGTGCTGATCGAGGCAGCCGCCAACGAGGTGCGCTGGCTCGACCAGGCCGCGCGATGCAAGTTCGTTCCGGACCTCGAGTCGATCTACCTGGGTGATGACCCGAGCGGTCCGTTGTTTGCGCTCGCCGCGGACGAGTTGTCCGCGCAACGTGTCGCCCAGGCATTCGGCGGCGCGTTCATCGATCTGCGCGGTGCCGGGGTTCGGCTGCCGGCCTTCCAGGCCGGCTTGTTCGCATACGCTCGCGCGGTTGCCTACTGGCATTCGCGTACGCGCTACTGCGGAGCCTGCGGCGCGCCTCTCGAAATCGGCGCGCTCGGACATCGCGCGCGCTGCACCAACGCGGCGTGCGCGGCCGACCATTTCCCGCGCGTCGATCCGGCAATGATCGTGATCGTCAGCTGGCGGGACCGTTGCCTGCTGGGCCGCCAGGCGAACTGGGCGGAGAATCGATGGTCGACGCTTGCCGGCTTCATCGAGCCGGGCGAGTCGCTCGAGGACGCGGTGCGCCGCGAGGTGTTCGAGGAATCTGGCGTCAGGGTCGGTGCGTGCCGTTATCACTCCTCGCAACCCTGGCCGTTTCCTTCTTCCTTGATGATCGGCTTCGTCGCCGAGGCGGCCGATCCGGCGATCCGGATCGGCCGCGAGCTCAGTGACGCGCGCTGGTTCGGTGTCGAGGAGATCGTCGAGGGCCTTGCGCAGCGCGAACTCGTGCTGCCGCCGAAACTGTCGGTATCCCACGAATTGATCGCCCATTGGCTGCGCGAAGCCGCGGGTCTCGAATTGGCCGAACTGCTCTCCGACGAGCCCTGGCAGAAAGCGGGTACCTGACCCGCGGCGCGACCACGATTGCAACCGGCGCGGAGTACCGCGAGATTGCACGACGACAAGGGCGGCAGCCGTCACGTCAATGCGCGACTCGAGTTTCCGACCTGCGCCCGCGGCAAGGACGACCGGCGACTGCGCCGGTCGTCACTCCGATTCGAGGCCGCCGGTTGCGTCGGCAGCAGCAGCCCAGCAGTGAACGGCAACGCTCGTTCCGGAAGCGTCTCGCCTGGTCTCGCGGTGCTGGACTTGCCCCTCACGCGACGCCTGGCCGTGCTGTTGATTTCGCCGCGGCCGGCGTCAGCACCACGCTCCACGCGCGATCAACGTTTCAAATGACCGTTGCAGTCCACTAGAATCCGGCAGTCGCAGTCTGCGTCGCCGTTGCGAGAGACTCATGGCCCGGATCCTGCTCGCCGTCCTGATTGTTCTCGCCTGCGCCTACGCGCTGCCGGATCTCGCGCGCCTGCGAAACTATTCGTGGCTGCGCGGATTGCTGACGTGGAGCATCGGTCCCACGCATGACCAGGCGCGAACACGCGTTGCAGCCTCGCTGCTGCCCTTGCTGGTTTTCGTTGCATGCGTGCTGATCCAGCACGTCCTCGCGCATGTATTGTTCGGTCTGCCGGCGTTCGTGTTCGGTGTCGTCGTATTGTTTTATTGCTGGGGGCCGCGCGATCTCGATGCGGATGTCGAAGCAGTCCTCAAGGCACCGGACAACCCGAGCCGCGAAGCGGCCGCCCAGTGGCTGCGACCGGACCCGGTAGTAGCGCGACTGCCGTTCGAGGCGGCTGCACTGGTGCGGGCGACGTTTGCATCGGCACTGTCGCGCTGGTTCGGAGTGCTGTTCTGGTTCGTCGTCCTCGGTCCTGCCGGGGCGTTGGGTTATCGGGTCGTGCAGGTGCTGGCCCGGGATGCCGAGCTCGGCGTCTCCATCGACGCGGCGCAGCACGCAACCCTTGATCGCATCGCAAACGTACTCGATTGGGCACCGGCGCATCTGGTTGCGCTGACCCTCGCGCTCGTGTCCGAATTCGATGCGGTCCTCACGACCTGGCGCGCCTATCACGCGGCGCATGGCCGCGGTTACTTCACGCTGGATCTCGGTTTTCTCGGCGCGCTCGCGCACGCCGGCATCGATGCCGATGTGCTGGCCGGAGACGGCGATGCGGCCGATCCGCGCAATCCGCTGGTCGAACTTGCCGATGCACACAAGGTATTGCGCCGCATCCTGGTCGCCTGGCTGGCCGTGATCGCGGTATTCGCGCTCGCGGGCTGGGCGCGCTGAATCGCGGCTCCGCGCGCCGGTTCGCAGGCCCCAGCGCAAGACCCGGGCGTCATGCCCAGGTTCCGCGCAGATCGCGCACCTTCTCCTCGAGGACGGACGCGTTGGCCTCCGTGGCGATGATCGGCAAGCCGACCGCGACCGCAATGCGCGACCAGAACCGGCGCGGCAGGCGCGTGCGCCCGAGCGCCGAATCACGTCGACTGAATACCGAACCCCAGAGTCCGCGCAACGCGAGTGGAATGACCGGCACCGGCCGGCGCGCGAGGATCCGCTCGATGCCAGACCGGAATGGCGCGATCTCTCCATCGCTGGTGAGGCCGCCTTCTGGAAAGATGCAGACCAGTTCGCCCGCTGCGAGCGCATCGTCGATCGTGTCGAGCGCGCGCGCGAGCAGCGCTGGGTCTTCCTTGCGCCCTGCGATCGGTATCGCCTTCGCGGTGCGGAACAGAAAGCTCAGCAGCGGGATATCGAAAATCCTGTAATACATCACGAAGCGCGCGGGTCGGCGCACGACCCCACCGATGATCAGCGCGTCCATGAAACTGACATGGTTGCACACCAGCAGGGCGGCTCCTTCGTCCGGAATCCGTCCGATGCCCTCTACCTTGATCCGGTACAGCGTGTTGACCAGGATCCAGCTCAGGAAGCGCATCAGGAATTCCGGAACCAGGGTATAGATGTAGATCGCGACCAGCACGTTGAGCAGGGCGGTAGCCAGGAAGATCTGCGGTATCGAAAGACCGAGCGCGCCGAGGCCGATGCCGAATGCGGCTGCTGCGACCAGGAACAATGCATTGATGATGTTGTTGCCCGCGATCACGCGCGAAAGCTGGCTGCGTTCCGCGCGGCTCTGTACCAGCGCGAACAAGGGCACGATGTAGAATCCGGCGAACACGCCGAGCAGGGTCAGATCGAGCGCTATGCGCCAGTTCCCCGGCGCCGCGAGAAACCCAAGCGCGTTGAGGCCGTGCGCGGTACCGAGCTCCGGACGCGCGAAATACAGGTCGATCCCGAAAAGGCTGAGCCCGATCGAGCCGAACGGTACGAGTCCGATCTCGACCTTGTGGCCGGACAGCCGCTCGCACAGCAGCGAGCCGGCGCCGACACCGATCGAGAACAGCGCGAGTACCAGGATCGCGACCGATTCGTTGCCGCCGAGGAACAGCTTCGTGTAGTTCGGCAGTTGCGCGGTAAACACGCCGCCGAAAAACCAGAACCAGGAAATGCCGAGCACCGAATTGAACACGGTGCGATCCGCGGCAACGAAACCGAGTACGCGCCAGGTCTCGGTCAGCGGGTTCCAGTTGAAGGCCAGTTCCGGAGCGGCAGCCGGTGCAGGCGGAATCGTGCGACTGACCAGATAGCCGACGATCGCGACGCCGACCACGAGGATCGACGCAGCGCTCGGGCCGATGACGGCAAGGGCCATCAATGAACCTCCCGCGATCATCCCGATCAGGATCGACAACGAGGTCCCCATTTCGATCAGGCCGTTGCCGCCGACCAGCTCCTCGCGGCGCAGCGCCTGCGGCAGGATCGAATACTTGATCGGCCCGAACAGGGTCGAATGCAGACCCATCAGGAACAGCACGCCGAGCAGCAACGGCACGTTGCCGAGGTGGAATGCGTACGCGGCCACGCTCATCGCGGCGATCTCGAACAACTTCACGAAACGTATCAGGCGCGTCTTTTCGAACTTCTCGGCGAGCTGCCCGGCACTCGCCGAGAACAGGAAGAACGGCAGGATGAACAGCGCCGGAGCGATATTCGAATAGAAACCCACGTCCCGATCGCTGAGTCCCAGATGAAACGCGACCAGCACGACCAGGGCCTGGCGGAACGCATTGTCGTTGAATGCGCCCAGCGCCTGGGTCGCGAAGAACGGTGCGAAGCGGCGCTGGCGCAGCAGTGCAAACTGGCTGGATCCGCTCATCGCACGTACCCTGCAGTCGGCCGAATCCAGCAGGATATCCGCCGGGTGGGCGTCGCGCATCCGTTCCGGACCGCATTCTTCGTCCAGGGGCGCAGGGCGGCAGGGTGGTGGAACTTCGCGTGCCCGATCCGGTCGCCAGCGCGCTACGGCTCGAGCCGGTAAACTGCGCGGCTAGTCAGCAACCTGCGGTCGTCCTGCCGATGTCCATTCGCTTCCTCTCCGCAATCGTCCTCGTCTCGGCGTTGGCGCTTGCGCCGACGATCCTGCCCGCCGAGGCCCTGATCAAGCCGGTGCCGACGCCGGACCTGTCCAAGCTGCCCGCGGCCCGTGCCGACGCATTGCGCAAGGTCCGCCAGACCTTCGACAAGACCAAGGCCAGCCTGGCCGGTGCGCGTCTCGCCGAGGTACATGCGCTGCTCGGTGCAGCCTACGCGCGCGAAGGATTCTACGATGCGGCCCAGGTCGCGCTCGAGGACGCATCGTTGCTCGCGCCGGAAGACGGTCGCTGGGTCTATGCGCGCGGCGTGCTTGCGCGCGCGCAGGGACAGAATGCGGTCGCGCAGAACTTTTTCGATCTTGCCCTGCGGCTCGACAAGAACTACCTGCCGATCCGGATCACCGTGGTGCGCTCGAAACTCGATAATGGCGACCTGACCGGCGCACGCAACCTGCTCGAGGAGTATGTCGCCAAGCACACCGATCAGGCGGTGCCCTACGCGATGCTCGGCGAGATCGCGCTGCGCGAAAAGCGCTATGCCGACGCGGTGACGCAGACGCAACGCGCGCTCGCACTGGCGCCGCAGGCGACGCGCCTGTATGCGACGCTGGCCGACGCCCAGGCCGGCGCGGGCAATACCGCCGCGGCGGCTGCGGCCCGCGCCAAGGCCGGCGACGTCGAGCCCTCTCTGGGCGATCCGCTGGGAGTCGGGCTGCTGGGAACCGGTACGTCGACGCGTTCCGGGACCGCCGCAACGGCCGCGCCTGCCGATCCCGTGGCCCAGCATGTCAGTGACGCCGCGGCCTACATGCAGCTCAAGCAGTATGTGGACGCGCGACGCGAGCTCGACAGTGCGTTGAAGTTGCGTCCAAACGATGCAAGCCTGCTCGCATTGTATTCGCGCGTCGAGGCGTCCGCAGGCAACCTCGCAGCCGCGCGGTCGCGCGCGAGCGCCGCGATAGCGGCGGATCGAAACAATGCACTGGCCTGGCTGAGCCAGGGCGTCGCGCTCGAAATGGGCGGCGACGATGCGGGTGCGCGAAGCGCCTATGAACAGGCAGCGCGAATCGATCCGAAACTCGGCGAGGCGCGTGTGTTGCTCGGCTCCCTGCTCATGCGCACGCGGCGCACCGAAGATGCGATCGAACAGTACCGCGCGCTGGTCCGGCTCGACCTGAACGATGGCGGCGCATGGAATCGCCTGGTCGCCGCCTACGTCGCCGCTGGCCAGTGTCGCAACGCACTGCGCGATACCAACGACATGCTCGCCAAGAACATCGACAACACGGTGGTCATGCAGTTGTTCGTGCGCGTCGCCAGCACCTGTCGCGATGCGACCGCCGAACAGCGGCGCGGCGCGCTCCAATTCGGCGCGAGGCTCTACAAACAAGGTGCGACCGCGCCGGTCAGCGAGTCGTTCGCACTCGCGCTGGCCGCCAACGGGCGCTGGGACCAGGCGGTGCAGACCCAGCAGGCCGCGATGTTCCTGCTCGTGCGCAACGGCCTCAAGGAGGCCCTGCCGGCCTATCGCGAGGTGCTGACCCAGCTGCAGGCGCACCGCGTACCCGACCGGCCATGGCCGGCAACCGCACCCTTGTTCAACCCGCCACGACTCGCGCCGGACGCAAAACCGCAGGCACAGGCGCCGCCGAGCCGTTGACCGCGTATCCGCGGCGACGCGTCGGACCGGCTCAGGTTCGCAGCGGACGCAGCGCGCGGTGGCCGATGTCGCGCCGGTAGAAGGTGCAGTCGAAGCCGATACCGAAGCCTGCGCAACCACCCGCGCGGATATTCCCCTGGATGCTGTCGCCGATGGCGGGGAGACAGGGCACGACATTGCCATCGTGCCGCCCGGCCTGTTGCATGGCTGTTCCGTGCGGATCGCAGTCAATCATCGGAGCAGTATGCAACGCAGTGCGAGCCTGCTCAGACAGGAAATCGTGCAAGCCGGTCAATGGATGCGCGCCGATGCGACGCGTCGGTTGGCCCGGGCGTCCCTGCAATCCATGATTGCCGGGGTCATGGCACTTCCTTGCAACGATTCGTCGATATCCGCGGCTGCCTCAAGGAGCGGCATTCCACTTGGGGTCATGCAATTGCGCGCGCGAGCTGACTCCAGACGATCCCGGTCCTTGCGTTGGAGGTGCCGTGATGGCCATTCCATGCGCGCTGTCCGCCGTCGCATGCTGAGAACAGCGCTGCATTCGATTCGCCATCAACACAGTTCGCGTTCGTGGCGCCTACCTCCGAAGAAGCGACCGCGCATTTGCCGAAGCCGGCCAGCCATGGCACCGTACCGCTGCGGCAGGAGGGTGGCCGGTGGCACAGATCACTGAATGGCTGGGCAGGGCGCGGGCGGGCGACCGGGAGGCTTCCGAGCGTGTGTTTGCCGCACTCTACGACGAACTGCGCCGGCTGGCCGCCGGGCAGCTGCAAGGTGACGCGATGCGCGCGACCTCGTTGGTCAACGAGGTCTATCTCAAGCTGGCCCACCACGGTGCGCTGGACGTCAATGACCGCAGCCATTTCTTCGCCGTGGCAGCACGGGCCATGCGCCAGATTGTCATCGATCATCTGCGCGCTCGCGGTGCCGTTCGCCGGGGCGGCGATCAGCCGCATGTATCAATCGATACCACTGCATTGCAGGCTGTGGCCGAACATCGCGATGAGGAAATGCTCGCGCTCGATGAGGCGCTGGGCCGTCTCGCTGACGTCGAACCGGCCTTGGCGAATCTCGTCGAACTGCGGTTTTACGGTGGGCTGGAGCTTGCCGAGATAGCCGGCGTAACCGATCGTTCAGAGCGCTCGCTCAAGCGTGACTGGCGTCGCGCACGCGCCTTCCTGTATCGCGAACTTCGCGGCGCGGCAATCGATGCCGACCTCGCCTGAACGCTGGCAGCAGATCGCGGCGTGGTTCGACGAGCTGGTCGAACTCGACACGGCCGCGCGCGCGCAGCGACTGGCGCTGATTGCCGAGACAGATCCCGCCGCAGGTGCAGAGCTCGCCTTATTGCTCGATGCGGATGCCAGCGTCGACGGTCTGCTCGATGCTGGAGTGGCGGCCGCCGTGCCGAGTCTGTCCCGCAGCGACGCGAATCCGGTGCCGGGTGACGGCATGGCAGGCCCGTATCGGCTGCTGCATCTGCTCGGCGAGGGAGGCATGGGCGTCGTCTGGCTCGGCGAGCGCATCGACGGCGCATACGAACAACAGGTTGCGGTCAAGCTGCTCAAACGCGGCATGGACACGCAGGCCATCCTGCGCCGGTTCCTGCAGGAGCGGCGCATCCTGGCCCGCCTGCACCACCCGCACGTCGTGCGTCTGCTCGATGGCGGCATGAGCGCGGATGGAAGGCCGTTCTATGTAATGGACCACGTGGATGGCCAGTCGATCACACAGCATGCCGCGGGGCACCAGCTGGATGCGCGCTCACGCGTCAGCCTGCTGGTGAAGGTTTCCGAGGCGGTTGCCTATGCACACACGCAATTGATCGTGCATCGCGACCTGAAACCATCGAATGTATTGATCGATGCCGAGGGCGAACCGCGCGTGCTCGATTTCGGCATCGCCAAGTTGCTCGAGGAAAGCGGGGAGGAGACCCGGACCGGCACGGGCATGCGTGTCATGTCGCCCGCGTATGCCGCGCCGGAGCAGATCCTCGGCGAGACGATCGGTACTGCAACCGACGTGTATGCGCTCGGTCTGATGTTGTGCGAGCTCCTGACTGGACAGTTGCCGCTGCAGCGACGAGCCACGGCGCCGGCACAGGTCGCGCAGGACGCCAGCCAGGAAGTCGTCGATCGCGCGAGCACGCTCGCGACGAGACTCACGCCCGTGCAATTGCACGAGCTGTATGGGGAGGAGATGAGTGCGCGCCAGCTCGCGCGAGGACTGGCTGGCGATCTCGACCTGATCATCGCAACCGCGTTGCAGCGGGATCCGTTGCGACGCTACGCGACGGCCGCCGCGTTCGCCGCCGACCTGCGCTGCTGGCTGGAGGGTCGCCCGATTGTCGCCCGCCCCGACTCGGCTAGCTACCGGTTGAGGAAGTTTGTCCGCCGGCACCGCGTTGGGGTCGCGGCATCGATACTCATCGCCACCTCCCTTGTCGGCGGCCTCAGCGCTGCACTGTGGCAGACCCGTATTGCGCGGTCTGAAGCGCGCCGCGCGGACGTGGAACGCGCAAAATCCGAGCGTGAACTTGCACGAGCGGAACGGGTCAAGGACTTCATCCTTACCCTGTTCCGCGAACAGGATCCGGTCAGTCGTGCGAGCGCCCAGGCGCGTACGCCGACCGAACTGATTCGCAGCGGCGTCGCGGCGATTGACGCGAGCCTTGCCGGAGAACCGGAACTGCAAGCGCAGTTGCTCAGGGACCTCGGCGAAATCCAGGTCAGCCTCGATGATCGCGAGGCCGCGCAGGCGACCCTCAAGCGTGCCTGGGAATTACAGTCGAAACTGAGCGGATCCGGCAGCATTGCCAGCGCCGAAGCGCTCGCTGGCTACGGTGACGCGGTATACGCCGTCGGCGATGTCGTGAAGTCGGCGATCCTGTTGCGTGATGCGCTGAAGAAGCTGCGCGACGCGGGCGCCGGAGAACTTCCGCGGGCCGCCAAGGCCGAATCGTCTCTCGCGAATATCGAACTGACAGAGGGACGCAACGCGGACGCGGAGAAACTCGCGCGTCACAGCGTGGATGTATTTCGCGCGAACTACGGCGCGGACAATGTCAACGTAGCCATGCACCTGGGCGTGCTCGGCAAAGTCCAGCAGGAGGCCGGCAACTATGCGGATGCGTTGGCAAGCTATCGCGAAGCGCTGGCGATTATTGCGCGCAACAACGGTGAGGACCATGTGCGCACGGCGATGTTGCGCACCAACGTCGGCGACGTCCTTCGCCTCCAGCACAAATACGACGAAGCCTTGAGCCAATACGAAACTGCGCTGAGGATCGAACGCGCAACGCTGCCGGCCGATCATGTGTATCTCGGCGGCACCCTGTTGCGGCTTGGCGACCTGCAACGGCGCATCGGAAATTTCCAGGCCGCCGACCGTTCCTTCGCGGAGTCGATCGCGATCCTTGGCAAGACGCCCTCCGGCCAATATGCCCAGGCGCTGCAGACCTACGGCAGCCTAGCGCGTGCCCAAGGGCAGTTTGAGCTGGCCGCGCAGCGCTATCGAAAGTCTTTCGAGGCATTTCGTGCAGCCACCGGCGACAGTGTCTACACCTGGCTCACTGCATTGGCCGAGGTCGGCGCCCTGACCGACGCGGAGAAATATGACGAGGCCGACGTGCTGGCCGCGGAAGCCACTGCTGCGCTCGCTCGCGTGTCACCTGACGATCTCTACAACAATACCTACGCCGCCTCCGCGATCGGTGCGCTGCGCCATGCCGAAAGCCGCTACGACGACGCGATTCCGCTGCTGCGTCGCGCCTTGCAGGGCATGCAGAAAATATACGACAAGGATCACGCGGAAATTGCCCAGGCACGCGTCGCACTCGCTGCCAGTCTCATCTCAAAACACGATGCCGCCCTGCGCGAGGAAGCTGCTGCATTGATCGAAACAGCAATCGGGGCCTTGACCCGTGTTGCGGATGCCGGCAGCGAGCCCATGCTCGGTAGCGCCTATCTGCAGCGCAGCCTACTCCGCCTGGATACGGGCGACCGCGCCGGCGCGCGTTCGGATATCTCCGAAGCGATGCGTCGGCTCCAGGGTCCGGAGTGGGTTGGCGAATTGCGTCGCGCACGCGCGCAGGCCAAGCGCCTCGATATTCGAGTTTGATGCACAGCGCACATTTGCTTTTCGCAGGCAGACCAGCCGGTCGCGTTGCGTGGTACGGCGAAATCATGTCGGGTCATTGATCGATGCCCAGCGGTCGACTGCCGACGAAGTCTGGCGGATATGGAAAGCGCCGTTGGCGGTGTCGACGACCGGATCGCCGAGGAACGGGATATTGATACCGGTAATCCGGCAGCGCTGTCGGCTCCGACGTCACGCACGGTCAGCGCGACGCCGGTTCCGAGTGTGGACGCATCGACCGGGTCGTTGAGCTACCGCTACCGCGTCAGCTCAGGGCCCGACTGCCTGTCAGGCAGCCCGAACCGCGATCCCGATATCGGGATATCGGCAGGCCGTATCCGGCTTCGGTCCGTCCGTGATCAATCGGGTGGCCGGCGGTCGGATGGCCGCGCTGTTGGCCGCGAAGCATCACGCACCGCATCGGCGGCGTCGAGTACGCGCAGGAAGTTGTCGCCGGCGACCTTGCGCAGGTCGGCATCGCTCCAGCCGCGCCGGGCGAGTTCTTCGAGCAGGTTCGGGAACTTCGACACGTCTTCGAGACCGGTGATCGTGAAATCGATGCCGTCGAAATCGCTGCCGATGCCAACGTGGTCGATCCCTGCAATATCGCGAACATGCTCGACATGATCGGCGACATCGGCGACCGTGACCGGCGGTGCCGGATGTGCCTTTTCCCACACGTCCATCAACGGTTTGGTTGCCTCGCGATTACCGTTGTATTCCTTGAGTAACTGTGTTGCGTACACACCGCCGGCGTCGTACCAGTCGGAGTACACCTTGCGGGTGAACTCCGGAACGAACGACACCATGACGATGCCGCCATTGGCCGGCATGCGCCCCAGCACGTCGTCCGGCACGTTGCGCGAGACATCACACAGAGCCGCCGCGGAGGAATGGCTGAAAATCACCGGCGCGATCGATTGATCGAGTACATCACGTGCGGTATCGCTGGATGCATGTGACAGATCGACGAGAATGCCGTTCTGTTGCATCCAGCGCACCACCTTATTGCCCAATGGCGACAGACCACCGAATTTCACCGGCCCGGCATGCCCGTCGGCCAGTGCGCTCGGTTCTTCATAGGCGAGAATGTCCGAACGCAGGTCTTCGGCAGCGAGGCGCTTGATGGTCGCCTCGTCGGCACCGAGACGATCGGGATCCTCGAGCGCAAGCAGAATCGCGATCTTGCCGGTCGCATGGACCGCGCGCACATCGACTGAGGTTTGCGCCATCGCCAAGCGGTCGGAATAGCGCGCGACCATCGCGCGCGTGAACGCAAAACCTTTCAGCGTACCGGCAAGATCGGGCTCGGATTCGAACCAGCCCGAATTGAGCAATTGCGCTCCGATTCCACCTTGCCGCAAGCGCGGAATATCGGTGTGTCCGCTGACGCGAGCACCTATATCGTAGGCATCGAATCCGCGCGGACAGCCCTCGCCGCAGGCGTGGTAGTGGATATGGAGATCGTTGTGGCCGTCGACCAGCGGCGTGTCGCGAAGGATGGACGCAACGCGCATCCGGACGGGATCGATCGAGCCGCGTGCCGCCGGAGCGTGGCAACCCGCCAGCGCCAGCCACATGCCTGCAAACACGAGCGTGGACATGAATCGTTTCATTGCAATGCCCCCTGCGCGTGGCGCACGCACGCGAACCGCCCGGCACGCGACCGGTTCCTAGTCCGGCTTCGCGAAAGTCTTGACCAGCGATGCATCGAACTTGATCGTGCCAGCCGTCCTTGTGCCGGCTTCGCCTATTGTGACCGTTCCTGCCAGGCGATCCGAGCTGTCCGTGCCGAGCTTGAGTGCGCTGCCAGCCACTCCGCCGCTGAAGCTCGCGGGATCGATACGTGCTGCCCAGGAAACAAGGCGCGGATCGTCGTCGAGGTCGAGACGCAGGAAATCGACGGTCAGCAGTCCGACGCATCGGGTGTCTTTGCAACCTTCGATTGCGGCTCTCTGATCCGCGGTCGTGAACACGATGCTACGAATCGTCCTGTCGGTTTCGTAGGGGTCCGGACCGATGACATAGTACGCATGCGTCAAGTCGATCTTGAATGCCTTGTGCGCGCTCTGAATCGTCAGCGTACCGCTGGCGGTGTTGGCGTCAGCGGCCTGGATCAGTGCCGGGACCGCCAGCAAGATGGCTATGGCCGCGAACAGCGAAAGGAGTCGGGTGCCTGGGATGCTCATGGAAGGTTCCTGCGTGGCAGCGCAATCGCGCATCCCTGTCCACGCAATGCCGCGTGCGCAGGGGCCAACGAGGGGTCGGAGCGTCCCGGCCTGAAAGGCAGGACGCGACGTGACCAGCTCGGGGACGGTCGGACGGGTGCTCGATGTGGTGAAACCACAAGGTCTACTCGAAGCCGTCGGCGAACAGCGCGTCGCCGGCCCCGCTCTCGACCGCGCCGACATCGCAGGCGTCGCCGAACGGGCGCAAATAGCCACGCTGGTCCATCGGCAGACACTGGTCTTCGTTCGCGGTGTCGACGGCGACGCTGTCGATCGAGGGTTCGTAGGTTCGTGTCGGCCCCCCGTTTTCCCCGAACGGACCGATCGCAAGATCGTTCGCGCTGACGCCCACCTGGTTGCTCGCCGAGTCGAAATCGCACGAGGTACTCGGGCTTTGGATGTTTCCGACGCCGTGGTGCAACGCACCCGCATCGAACCGGCATGAACCGGCGATGATGCTGTTGGCGACGTCGACGACGACCTCCCCGGTGCCTCCGTAGCCACCGATCGTCAATCCCTGGATTCCGACCGGAACAAAGTCAGGTGGAACGATCGTCACGTGCTGCAGATCCACATGCAGGCCACTGCCATTGCGGTACCCGATCGCGGCGCCGCGCGCGCCGCCTTGCGCAGCGTCCACTGAAAAGGTGTTCCCCGAGAATGTGCTGTTCTCGATGTGAACGTTTGCCGTGTCCTCGACGACGATCGCGCCACCGGCATTGCCGTTGACCCTGTTCGCGATGAAGCTCGTGCCGCGGATGCTCCAGGTCGATTGCTCATCAGCGTAGATTGCGCGGCTGGTGTTGGACTCGAATTCGCTGTCGGTGATCTCGACGTCCGTGTCGACGCCGAAACGCAAGGGTGCGGGATTGTCGGAATAGCTCAGTCGATTCAGACGGACCACCAGCGGGTTTCCGGCATCGTGCATGCCGATTCCGGTGCGCGTGATCGTGCTGTCCTCGAGATCGACGAGGACGGACCTGTGCACGACGATTCCAGTCAGCGTGTCGGCCGGATCGAGCGCGCCATCGAGTACGGTACGGGTGAGGCGGATCGTGGGGCCGGGGCCGTTCGAGAGAACCACATAGAGTGAAGACAACTGGCTGTCGACGATCGTGCAGGTTCCGACTTGGACATTGCAGTACATCCTGTGCAGGTCGCTGTCGCGGATATCCAGCGTCAACGCGAAGCCGCCCTGGCTGGAACCGGAAACGATACCGCCTCCCGCGGGGATAGCGATATCCTCGAGTACCAGCGAGGCCGCATCGTTGACCGCCCTCATGGCGACGATTTCGGAATCCGTCGTCTCAATGCTCATTCCGCGCAGGAGCAGCGAACGGTCCCGTGGATTCAGGAACAGCGGCGCATCGGTCGTGACATGGGTTTGCGCGGAGCCCGCTCCGATGAGCTCGAGATCACTGAGCGGCAGTTCGCCGCGAACCAGTGCGTACGAGCCTGCGGCGAGTTGGATGCGGTCGGTTCCCGCAAACGGATCATTGCTCGCAGCCGCGCTCGCCGCTTCGCGCAGCGAGCAGTCTGCAGGCAGACAGGCATCGGGGACTGGATCGTCGAAGCGCGTAACCGTGAACGTCTCGGCATGGACGGCCCCGGCGCAGCCGAACACGATAACGAACGGGATCATCAAGGCTCTCATGCTTTGGTTGCCTGAAGTGGTTTTGCCGCGGCCGGTCCGAAGCGGTTGGATGCCGGCGTCCCTGGCATGAAGCCGTTGAATACGAGTGCAATCAGTCCGCCGACCACCGGCACCAGATTGATCAGGATCCACCATGCGGACTTGTCGACGTCGTGCCAGCGCTTGGCCTGGATCGCGAGCGCGGGCCACAGCAACGCCAGGCTGGCGGCCATCAGCGCGATGCTCGAGCCGCCGCTGGCGGCAGTCGGTTCGGCACCATTGAGTGCGCTCATCACACTCATCGCGGTGAAACCGCCGAACAGGAACAACGAAAGGACGAGAAGGCCCCAGTAGGGGCCGCGAGCGACGCGACCCTTGAATGAAAACAGCAGTGATTTCCAGTTCACGGTATTGGTCCTCCGAATAGGCCGTGCCGGCACCGCCGGATGGCCGTGCCTGCTGATATCCACGTAAGAGGACGGGTTGCCGGGCCAGCGTCGGTTCTCGGTCCCGGAACCCGGTGCGCAGCGCAACGCTGGGTGCGACAGCCGCGGGTGTGTTGCGGGACCCGTTCTACGCGTCCATGTCGACGCATGCGCCGGGCAGCGCAGCTGCCAGCCGGCAAGGCGGCGGAAATCTGCAGGTCGCCGTGTCGTGTCCGCTTCGGCACATGGCGTGTTCAACCAGCGAGCAAGGCGCTGACGGAACCGGCTCGGCGCCGACCAGTCCTGGCGGCGTACCGCCCGGCAAACATGTCCATCTACTGTGGATAGCTGACCGTCTGCTTGCCGGCTACATCCCAGTTATCACCGTCGCGCGACAGCAACACGGCGCCGCGCTCGATCCAGCCAACGCCATTGCGTGCCTCGATGATCAGTGCGGCATCGTCGCCCAGTTGATAACCGCCGCGCACCTTGACGTCGCGCAGCATGCGCAGCGACTGCACGTACAGCTTGCGCTGGCGCAGCTCGCGCGCAATCGGCTTGCCGTCGTAGTCCTTGTCGGCGAACACGAGCATGGCCCAGCGTCCGCCTGCATGCATGGCCGCATCCGGGTCCTTCGCTGCGACCGCAGCAGCCATGACCTGGGTCTGACGCACCAGCGCCGCACCTGCCGTGCCGCCATCGGCTGGCAGTTTCGTCGCCGCGGATTCCCAGTCGGTACGCCGCGTGCCGCTGGCACTGTCGTAGATTCCACCGGCGAACATTTCCTTGAGCAGATCCTCACCGGTCCGCTCGCGCTGTTTCGCAAGTTCAGCGCTGGACACGTGCAGCGATGCGATCTTGTAACTCCCGCCGATCTTCGCGAATGGCATCTGCATCGAGCCCGATCCCGTGCCGTCGGCCGCCTTGGAGGTGAGGACGATCCGGCCTTCGGCGTCCAGCGGGTCGGCGCCGATCTCTTTCGCCTGATCGGCGAGACTCTGGCGGAAAGCAGCATCCATCGGCGCGATAGTCGCCACGCATTTCGAGCCGCTGGAACACTCGAGGACCTGGTCGAGATAGGCGAACCGCAGCTCCGCTGGCGCATCACCGATGTCGGCCAGTGCCAGTGCAACGGCGAAGTCGCCATGGTTCATCGCTTTCTGCAACTCCTTTGCAAGCGATTCGGGACTCGACGCGGCACCGCCGCACGAACACAAGCTGAGGGATGCGAGCAGCGAGCACATGAAACGCTGAATGATCATCGTGGTGGCCTCCGGATGGCGACAGGTTGGAATCGACTTCGGACGCGCTGTGCGGCGTGCGCTGGCGCTCCTTGGTCTTGATCCACGGCAAAGCGGAGCCGGCGGGGCCAGATTTCGCGACGGCGCCGCATGAACATGCCCGCAGCGCTTGCCGGCTTCGCCTGTGTCGGATTGACCAAGCCCGGACATCTGCTCGTTGCACGGATCGCGTGGGCCTTGAGATGCAACCGCTGGCGCGGTGCGCCGGCAGCTGGGACGGCACCCCCGCAACGCCGCGGCAACCGCACCCTTGTTCAATCCGCCACGACTCGTGCCGGACGCAAAACCGCAGGCGCAGGCCCCGCCGAGCCGTTGACCGCGTATCCGCGGCGACGCGTCGGACCGGCTCAGGTTCGCAGCGGACGCAGCGCGCGGTGGCCGATGTCGCGCCGGTAGAACGCACCGTCGAAGCGGATCGTGCGCGCCGACGCGTAGGCGCGCTCGCGCGCGTCTGCCAGATCCTCGCCGAGCGCGCAGACGGCCAATACGCGACCGCCCGCGGTGACCACGCGATCGACATCGTCAACGCGGGTGCCCGCATGAAATACCTTCGTGTCCGGCACCGACGACGCCTCGAGTCCGGTAATCGGTGCGCCGCCATGGACCTTGCCCGGGTATCCCGCGGATGCGATCACCACGGCGAGGGCGGGGCGCGGATCCCAATCCGCGTCGACCGCATCGACGCGGGCATCGAGCGCAGCCTCGACCAGCTCGACCAGATCCGAGCGCAGCCGCAGCAGGATCGGCTGGGCCTCCGGGTCGCCGAGGCGCGCGTTGAACTCGATGACTTTCGGGGCACCGTTGCGATCGATCATCAACCCCGCATACAGGAAGCCGGTGAACGGCGCGCCCTCCGCGGCCATGCCCGCGATCGTCGGCCGGATCACCTCCTCGAGGATGCGTTGCTCGACCGCGGCACTGACGACCGGCGCCGGCGAATAGGCGCCCATGCCGCCGGTATTGGGCCCGAGATCGCCCTCGTCGCGGCGTTTGTGGTCCTGGCTGGTGGCCAGCGGCAGCACGTTGCGGCCATCCGCGATTACGATGTAGCTTGCCTCTTCGCCATCGAGAAATTCCTCGATCACGACGCGCGCCGAAGCGGCGCCGAAGGTGTGCGCACCGAGCATGTCGCGTACGGCCTGCTCGGCGTCGGCGCGAGTCAGCGCGACGACGACGCCCTTGCCGGCCGCAAGTCCGTCCGCCTTGATCACGATCGGGGCGTCGCGCTCGCGCACGTAGGCGAGCGCGGGCGCGACCTCGCTGAATACCGCATAGGCGGCCGTCGGAATGTTGTGGCGGGCGAGGAAGTCCTTCGCGAACGCCTTGGAGCTCTCCAGTTGTGCGGCGATCCGGCTCGGCCCGAAACAGCGCAGTCCGGCGGCGCGGAAACGGTCGACGACACCGGCTGCCAATGCCGCTTCGGGACCGACCACGGTCAGGCCGATGTCCTCGTCGACCGCCAGCGTCAGCAGACCGTCGACATCGACCGGCGCCACGTCGACATTGCGCATGCCGGGCTCGCGCGCCGTTCCCGCGTTGCCGGGCGCGACGATCACTTCGCTGACCGCCGGTGACTGCCTCAGCTTCCAGGCCAGCGCGTGTTCGCGGCCGCCGGAACCGATGACCAGAACCTTCATGAGGGCGCGAATCGGGAATCGGAAATCGGCCATCGGTCGGCGCCTGGCCGACACGTTGTTCCCGTTCGCATTGCGTCTCTGGCTCTAGCCATTCGCTGAATCCCGCTCCCGTTTCCTGCTCAGTGACGAAAATGTCGCACGCCGGTAAACACCATTGCCATGTCGTACTGGTCGGCAGCCGCAATCACTTCCGCGTCGCGCATCGATCCACCGGGCTGGATCACCGCGCGGATACCCGCATCGGCTGCCGCGTCGATGCCGTCACGGAACGGGAAGAACGCGTCGGACGCCATCACGCTGCCGCTCACCTCGAGACCCGCTTCGGCGGCTTTCATCGCCGCGATCCTCGCGCTGATCACGCGGCTCATCTGGCCGGCGCCGATTCCGATCGTGGCACCGTTGCGCGCATAGACGATGGCGTTCGATTTGACGAACATCGCGACGTGCCATGCGAACAGCAGATCATGCAGTTCCGCGGCATCGGGGACGCGACGGGAGACCACCTTGAGATCGGAGAGCAGCAGGGTGTCGCGGTCCGCATCCTGCATCAGCAGGCCGCCCGCAATGCGCTTGCAGTCGATCGCCTGCGGCGCAAGTTCCGGCCACTCGCCTGCAGCCAGCACACGCACGTTCGGCTTGGTGGCGATCGCGGCGATCGCATCGTCTTCGAATTCGGGGGCGACGACGACCTCGACAAACTGGCGATCGACGATCGCCTTCGCGGTGGCGGCGTCGAGCCGATGGTTGAATGCGATGATGCCTCCGAAAGCGGACACCGGGTCGCACGCATAGGCACGCCGATAGGCATCGCCGAGTTCGGAGCCGAGTGCGACGCCGCAGGGATTGGCATGCTTGACGATCACGCAGGCCGGCGTCTTGCGGAACGCCTTGACACATTCCAGTGCCGCGTCGGCATCGGCGATGTTGTTGTACGACAGCTCCTTGCCGGCGAGTACGCGCGCGGCCGCGATCGTGCCCGGCGGTACATTGCGTTCGACATACAGCGCAGCACCCTGATGCGGATTCTCGCCGTAGCGCAGGACCTGCTTGCGTTCGAATGCGAGGCGCAACGAGGGCGCGAACTGTTCGGGACGCTCGGCGTCCATGCGCGCGCCGAGCCAGTTGGCGATCACGCCGTCGTAGCGCGCAGTATGTGCGTAGGCCGCCGCGGCGAGCCGGCGTCGCAGGGCCACTCCGGTGCCGCCCCCCGCAAGCGCCTCGAGCACCTCCGCGTAGTCGGAGGGATCGACGACCACCGTGACGTGCTCGTGGTTCTTGGCGGCTGCGCGCAGCATCGCAGGACCGCCGATGTCGATGTTTTCGGTCGCTTCGGCGAGCGTGCAGTCCGGCGCCGCGGTGATCTGCTCGAACGGATAGAGGTTGACGACCAGCAGGTCGATCGGCGAGATGCCATGCTCGGCCATCACGGCATCGTCGATGCCGGGACGGCCCAGCAGGCCGCCATGCACGCGTGGATGCAGGGTCTTGACGCGCCCATCCATGATCTCCGGAAACCCGGTCATGGCACTGACATCGGTGACCGGCAGGGCGGCATCGCGCAAGACCTTGGCGGTGCCGCCGGTCGACAGTAGGGTGACGCCGAGTGCATCGAGCCCGCGCGCGAGGTCGACGAGACCGGTCTTGTCGGAAACGCTGAGGAGCGCGCGGCGGACCGGTACGAGCGTGGCGTCGAACATGGCGGCTACGGGCGCGGGAAACGCGTGATTATAGCTGCAGCTGCGCTGCGGGCGCTGCGAAGGCGGCCCGCGCGCCCCGCGAACCGCTCAGCCCGCAAGCCCGTAGTGCTGCAGCTTCTTGCGCAGCGTCGCGCGATTGATGCCGAGCGCAGCGGCAGCCTTGCTCTGGTTGCCACCGTACCAGGCAATCACTTCGCGCAGCAGAGGGGATTCCACCTCGCTCATGACCAGCCCGTGCAGTCCTTCCGCGGGCGCGGATTCGACATCCGCCAGATAGCGACGCACGGCGCGCGAAACACATTCGCGCAGCGCCGGTTGCAACGACGGTTCATGCGCGCTCTCGGCGCGCAGAGGGATGGCAGCATTCACAACAACGAGGCCCCTTTCGACGAGCTTGGCTTTCCTGGTCGGGCCGACGGCAGGACGCTATCAAAGCATGCACGTCGGGCAGTGATCTTAGCGCCATGCACGCGGCTTGATAAGTGCCGTGTTTGCCGGGCGCATCGGTTTGCTCTGCGTTGCGGATGCGATGCCTTGCCGTGTCGGTACTTGCATCGTGATCCTCATGCGTTGAATGAGAAGGTCGGGCGAATCGCTTCGTGCGCGGCCGGCGGACGAAGCGCAACGATACGCGCCTGCGCTATTCGAACTTGAATTCGAACGCGATCGCATCCTTGCCCGGGTCGGCCACCTCGAACACCAGTGCGGTGCTTGCGCCCGCGGCGAGTCCGGCTCCGATCGCCCGCGTGTCGCTCAGATATTCGCGTGGCCGGAATCGCCGCATCGCGACGCGCTTTTCGTCGAGATCGGACAACGTGATCTCGACCACCGGAAACGGCTGCGCGAACGCGGCGTCGTTGCGCAGGGTCGCCGAGATGATCAACGCGCCGGGAACCGATGGATGCGGACGAATGTCGCGCGACGACAACTGCAGCGCCTTGGCGTCGCGACGCAGCGGCAAATCGCAGTCGAGGCGCGCACACAGCGGATCCAGCCACCCGCGAACCTGTGCATCGTCAAGCCAGCTTGCCCGCTCCGACCAGGCGACCTCGCCGCCGAGCGCCACCAGCAGCAACGCGCTGCCGAGCAGCCACGTCCAGCTGCGCTGGCGTCGCGCGCGCCGCCGCGCCGCCGCAAACGCGGGCAACGAGGAGCGCGCACTGGCCTGAGCGCGGTCCGGCGCCTCCGCGAACAGCGGCGTCTGCGCGGGATTGGGACGGAAAACCGGCAGGTCGAGCTGCGGCGGGGCCGCCTGGGTGGCGTGTATTTCCAGCGACCCGATCGGCTCCGGCGGCAGCTGCGCGACCAGCGTGCACAACGCATCGAACACCGCGGCGCAGTGGCCGCAGCGCACACTGCCGTGGGCTGCCGCGAGATCGGCGCCGGCCAGCTTGAAGATCGTCCTGCACTCGGGGCACTGGGTGTACATCGGGGCGGATTGGACAGGGGAAACGCGGCAATTCTAGCCCGCATCGGTCCCCGCTTCGGCAATGGGTGCCCAGTTCAATGCATACGGATCGAAGCCAAGTTCGAGGGTCGGCTTGACGATGCGAAAATAGGGCGAGACGTCGAAGTCGCGCGGCGCGAACAGGCGCGAGTCGCGGATATGCAGGATCTCGCGCGCCTGGGCGCGGCCGGTGGGGCCAGCTTCACGCGCGATCTCGACATCGGGCAGCACCGGATAGCGAATCGAAGCGAACGCCGCGGCAATCAGCGACGAGCAGATCGCGCGCGTCGGCTCGCCGCCGCCCAGCGCGAGCAGGCGTCGGCGATAACGCTCGGGCACCGGCGGCGGGTGAATCAGATAGCGTGCCAGGTCGATGACGTTGCGCAGGTCGTATTGCTCGCCGATGCGTGCCGCCGCGTAGGCGATCAGCGCATCGACATCGCGCCCGTCGAGGCCGACGGGCCGACAGATGCGGGTGTGCAGATGTGCGTAGTGTTCGAGCCCAACCAAGCGAACGCCGGCATTGATGTCCGCTTCGATCAGCATTGCGGTGGCGGCGAGCGGTCGCGAGTCCAGCGCGTCGCCGACGTAGAGTGCCGCATGCGACCAGCTCGACTGGGTGATCGTGCGGATCGCCGATGCGAATCGGCTCGTACCCTCGACCAGTAGCACATCGCCCTTGCGCAACGTCGCCGCGAGCAGACCCGGACGGCTCGTCATGACATGCACGTCGCGGTGTGGCTCGGAGAGGTAGCGTGCCAGTCTGCGACCGATCCATTGCAGCGGGTGCACGATCCACCTCCGTTCCGGCGTCGCCGGGCACTTCACCGCGGCATTGGAGTGGCGGCGGCGCGCGGAGTTCAGAGGCGCCGACCCGCGATGCGCACCCAGCCGTCGCGGATCGCGACGCCGGGTTCGCCGAAGCCGTCGCAATAGCATTGCAGCAGCTCCGATTCCTGTCCGAGCAGGATTCCCGACAGCGCGAAAGAAGCGCGCGGTTTCATGCAGCGCGCAAACCGGGGCGCGAGTTCGGCCAGCGGTCCTGCGAGGATGTTCGCTACGAACACGTCGGCGGGCACATCGTCGAACTCGTCGGGCAGGAACAGTTCGAGCCGCGTGTCGACCGCGTTGCGTCGCGCGTTGTCGCGGCTCGCGGCGAGCGCCTGCGGATCGTTGTCGACGCCGAGCACGCGCGCGGCGCCGAGCCTGAGCGCCGCGATCGCGAGTACGCCGGAACCGCAACCGTAGTCGATAACGGTCCGGCCGGTCAGGTCGAGGCTGTCGAGCCATTCCAGGCACAGTGCGGTGGTCGGGTGCGTGCCGGTACCGAACGCGAGGCCGGGATCCAGGCGTACGACGACCGCATCGGGTCCGAGCTCGGGCGGTTCGATCGTCGATGGATAGATCCACAAGCGGCGCCCGAAACGCATCGGCTGGAACAGGTCCATCCACGCGCGCGCCCAGTCCTGGTCGGCGATTTCGCGAAAGCGGACCTGTTCGGGCGAAAGTTCGGGCACGAGGTCCGTCAGGACGTGCAGCAGGCCCGCGCGATCGGAGCCGGCGTCGAACAGCGCGCACAGCGTTATCTCGCCCCACAGCGGGGTTTCGCCGGGACCCGGTTCGAGGATCGCGCGTTCGTCCGGCGTGTCGACCTCGGCATCGAGCAGCGTGATGCTCAGCGCGCCGGTTTCCTCGAGCGCGAGTTCGACACGCTCCTGGTCGGATGAGTGAAGAGTCAGGGAAAGTTCGAGCCAGGGCATTGGGGCGTGGAAGGGGAATCGGCGTATTGCCAGTGTGGAATGCGAAGTTGCAAGCGAACCATGCGGGATGAGGAATCGAATCGCCGCTTCCACGCGCGCCCGATTCCCGATTACCGGTCTTTCAACCCTTCGCTTCGGCGATCCTGCGCTCGAGGTAGTGGATGTTCTGCCCGCCAGCCTGGAAACCGCCATCGGCGAGGATGCGTTGTTGCAGCGGCACGTTCGTCTTGATGCCTTCCACGACCATTTCCGACAGCGCGATGCGCATCCGCGCGATTGCGGTGGCGCGGTCGCGGCCGTGCACGATCAGCTTGCCGATCATCGAATCGTAATTCGGCGGAATGCGGTAGCCGTCGTAGACGTGCGTGTCGACACGCACGCCGGGGCCGCCGGGACATTCGAAGCGTTTCACGGTACCGGGACTCGGCATGAAGGTGTCCGGATCTTCGGCGTTGATCCGGCACTCGATCGCATGGCCGTTGAAGCGGATGTCTTCCTGGCGCAAGGTGAGTTTCTCGCCGGACGCGATCAGCAGTTGCTCGCGCACGAGGTCGGTACCGGTGATCAATTCGGTCACCGGATGCTCGACCTGGATGCGCGTGTTCATCTCGATGAAATAGAAGCGACCGTCCTCATACAGGAACTCGAACGTGCCGGCGCCGCGATAGCCGATGCGCAGGCATGCTTCGACGCAGACCTTGCCGATCTGCGCGCGCTGTTCGGCCGAGATGCCGGGCGCGGGCGCCTCCTCGACGACCTTCTGGTGGCGGCGTTGCATCGAGCAGTCGCGCTCGCCCAGGTGAATTGCATTGCCCTGGCCGTCCGCGAGTACCTGGATCTCGACGTGGCGCGGGTTCTCGAGGAACTTCTCCATGTAGACCTGTTCGTTTCCGAACGCAGCCTTGGCTTCGGTGCGGGTCATCTGGATCGCATTGTGCAGATGCGCTTCGGTGTGCACGACGCGCATGCCGCGTCCGCCCCCGCCACCGGCCGCCTTGATGATCACCGGATATCCGATTTCGCGTGCGATCCTCGTATTGCTGGCCGCATCGTCGCCGAGTGGGCCTCCCGAGCCCGGCACGCAGGGCACGTCGGCTGCCTGCATTGCGCGGATCGCCTCGACCTTGTCGCCCATCAGGCGGATCACGTCGGCGGGCGGACCGATGAAGACGAAGCCCGATTTCTCCACGCGCTCGGCGAAATCCGCGTTCTCCGACAGGAAACCATAGCCCGGATGGATCGCCTGAGCGTCGGTGACCTCGGCCGCGGCGATGATCGCGGGCACGTTGAGGTAACTCTCGCCGGCCGGCGCCGGCCCGATGCACACCGATTCGTCGGCCATGCCGACGTGCTTCAGATTACGGTCGACCGTCGAGTGGACGGCGACCGTGCGGATGCCGAGCGTGTGGCAGGCGCGCAGCACGCGCAGCGCGATTTCGCCGCGGTTGGCGATGACGACTTTATCCAGCATGGGAATGGGGAGTCGGAAATGGGGAATGGGTAAGCGTGGTCATCGTGCGGCTGCACCTTTCTCCAGCGCGTTCATCCGTGCCGCGATTCGCGCAAATATCTTATCCGCGTGGGGCCGAAGACCGGCGACGCATACGGCGTCCACCGGCGCCATGGAGTCCCGCGGAACGTCGAGATGCTCGTGCGGCCGCTCGGACGATTCCCGATTCTCCATTCCCGATCCGCGGCCTTTCAGCCGATCACGAACATCGGCTCGTCGAACTCGACCGGTTGGCCGTTGCCGACGAGGATCGCGAGAACCGTGCCGCTGACGTCCGCCTCGATCTGGTTGAACATCTTCATGGCCTCGATGATGCCGAGAGTGTCGCCGGCCTCGACGGCCTGGCCGACGGTTACGAACGGTGCCGAGTCCGGATTCGCCGAAGCGAAAAACGTGCCGACCATCGGCGCCTTGACGACATGGCCTTCGGGCAGGGACCTGCCGCCGACGGGCGCTGCGGGCGCTGCCGACGGCGTGGCGGGCGCGGCGGCCGCCGCGCCGGGCGCGGCTGGGCCGGCCTGGACGTGCTGGACCTGCGCGGTCGGCGGCGGCACGCTGACCATGCCTTTCGGGATGCGCGACAGGCGCACGATCTCCTCGCCCTCCTTGATCTCGAGTTCGGCGAGATTGGATTCCTCGAGCAGGTCGATGAGTTTCTTGATCTTGCGCAGGTCCATCGGGACTCCGGGCTGAAAGTCGTCGGGATTCGGGTCAGATCGCGAGGCGGCGCATCGCGGCGTCGAGCGCGAGATGATAGCTGTCCGCGCCGAAACCGCTGATCACACCGACCGCGAGGTCGGAAAAATACGAGCGGCGCCGAAACGCCTCGCGCGCGTGCACGTTGCTGAGGTGGACCTCGATGAACGGGATGGCCACCGCGGCGAGCGCGTCGCGCAACGCGACGCTGGTGTGCGTGAACGCAGCCGGATTGATCAGGATGAATGCGGTGCCGTCCGCGGCCGCCGCGTGCACGCGTTCGATCAACGCGTGCTCCGAATTGGCCTGGAAGCAGACCAGCGCATGACCGGCGGCCTGCGCGCTGCCGACCAGCGCAGCGTCGATCTCGGCCAGGCTCGCGCGCCCATAGACCTCCGGCTCGCGGCTGCCGAGCAGGTTGAGGTTGGGGCCATGCAGGACCAGGATCGTCGCCAAAGTGCGGACTCGCCAGACAGGAATCCCTAGTCTGGCCGAGCGCGTTTGTTCTGTCCAGTTCGGCGACGTTGGGTACCAAATTGCCGAGATTCGTGGAAATCCCGGGGTCCGCGCATGATCGCGGGAGAGTTCAAAGATGCGGTTTCAGCCAGCTTTCGAGGGCTTGCTCGCTGAAGTTCCCGAAGCGCTGCGCGAGGATGCGTCCGTCGCGGCCGATCAGCACCGAATAAGGCAGGACGTTGCGCGTGTTGCCGTAGCGCCGCGACAGGTCGTCGCCGCGCTCGGGATCGTCGATCAGGATCGGATAGGCGACGCGATGCCGGCCCAGGAACGCCCTGGTTGCCGCGGCGCTGTCGGCGGCAATGCCGACGACCTGCAGGCCCTGCGCGGCGTGGGCGTGCTGGGCACGATCGAGCAGCGGCATTTCCTCGACGCAGGGCGCGCACCAGCTCGCCCAGAAATTGAGCAGGATCAGCTTGCCGCGCCATTCGTCGAGGGAACGGCGGGTGCCGGCCGGATCGGGGCGCACGATCGGCGCCGCGAGTGCGCCGATCGCAAGCGTTCGCACGTCGCCGCGCGGTGCTGATGGCGCGTGCAGCCAGCCGCCCGCAAGGAAACCGCCCAGCGCGCCTGCGAGCGCGATGCACACGATGAGCAGATGGCTGCGGTTGAACATCGGCGGCCCTCAGGCGCGATCCGTTGTCCGCGCGCCGCCTGCGACGATGCACCGACGGTCGTTGCCGCTCCGGCCCGCACGTCGAGCCTCGCGGTCGCGTTCGAGGATCACGCCTGCGCTCATCGAACCCTGGCGACGCGTGCGGCGAACGCGTCCGCGTTCTCGAAACCGATCAGGCGCAAGGCGCGCTTCTCTTCGCCTGCGACGAAGAACAGCGTGGCGGGCGGTCCGAACAGTCCGAAATGCTGCAACAGGGCCTGGTCGGTCGCGTCGTTCGGGGTCACGTCGGCCTTGAGCAGCACGAAGCCGGCTAGCGCGTCGTGCACCTGCGGCCGCGTGAACGTGAATTTCTCCATCTCCTTGCAGCTCACGCACCAGTCCGCGTAGAAATCGAGCATGACCGGTTGCGCGGATGCGCGCGCGGCGTCCAGTTCGCGGTCGAGATCGGCCACCGACTTGATCGTGCGGAATGCGAGATGGTCGCTGCGTGCGTGCTGATCACCGCCGCCGGTCAGCCCGGCCAGCGGCTGGGTCACGTCGCGGCCGCCAGCCGCGGCGCCGACGAGTTCGGCCGCCCCGGCGACCAGCAGGATCACGCCCAGCGCCTTGCCCAGCCGGCGCCAGCCCGATGCCTGCTCGGGCAGCCGCTCGAGCGCGCCGAGATAGATCGCCGAAGCGATCAGCAGGGTCCCGCTCATCAACATGATCCACAATCCGTCGAGAAAGCGCGCGAGCATCCATATCGCGAGCGCGAGGAACAGCACGCCGAACACGGCCTTGACCGCATCCATCCAGGCGCCCGCGCGCGGCAGCAGCCTTCCCGCCGCGGTGCCGAACACGACCAGCGGCGCACCCATGCCGAGGCTCAGCACGAACAGCGCGAGACCGCCGAACAGCGGATCGCGGGTCTGGCTGATGTAGAGCACCGCGGCGGCCAGCGGCGGCGCGACGCAGGGGCCGACGATCAATGCGGACAGCAGGCCCATGATCGCGACCCCGATCAGCGAGCCGCTCTTCTGGCGGTTGCTGATGCGCGCGATCCGCGTTTGCCAGGACGCCGGCAGCTGCAGCTCGTAGAAGCCGAACATGCTGAGCGCGAGCAGCACGAACAGGACCGCGAAACTGCACAGGATCCAGGGCTTCTGGAACGCAGCCTGCAGGTTCGCGCCCGCGAGTCCGGCGACGACGCCCGCGAGCGTGAATACCACGCAGGTCGCCAGCACGTAGACGAGCGACAGCACGAATGCGCGCCGCGTGGTCACGCTCGCGCCCGAGCCCGCGATGATCCCGGACAGGATCGGGATCATCGGGAACACGCAGGGCGTGAATGCGAGCAGCAGCCCGAAACCGAAGAACGAGAGCAGCGCGAGCAGGCGGTTGCCGGACAGGTCCGCGGCGAGCACCTGCTCTTCGGACCCGCCCGCGGCGGTGCGTTTCGTCCGCGCCGAAGCGGTCGGGGCCGCATCACCGTTCGCGTGCGTATCCTGTGGCACAGCGTGAGACGGGGCGGAGTCCGGGCCTTGAGGCGCCGCGTCGGGTGCCGCCGCGGCAAGCGCGGCGTTGGCCGCGCCCAGTTGCTGTGGCGTCGCCGCCGGCAGTTCGATCGCGACATCGCGCTGCATGACCGGATAGCAGATGCCGTTGTCCTGGCAGCCCTGGTATTCGGCGTGCAGGGTGATCGCCTGCGCGGCGCCGCGTTGGCGCACGAGCGGGATCGGCAGCTCGACCTGATCGAAGTAGACCGTGACCGTACCGAAATGCTCGTCGCTGTGCGCGACTCCGGCGGGCCAGCGCGGCTGGCCGAGTTCGACCCCGTTGCCCGCGGCGAGCCGCAGCACGCTCTTGTCGCGATACAGGTAGTAGCCCTTGGGCATGGTCCAGCGCGCGAGGATCGAGGTCGGACTCGCCGCGATTGCCTCGAACACGAACGCCTGCTCGGGCGGCAGCGGTGCGTTGTCGGCGGCGCCCGCGGGGCCGCCCAGATTGAATGCGGGCGGTGGTGCGGACAGCGTGGCCGGAACGCCTGCGACCGCGTCCGCGCTCAAATTCAGGCGTGGCAGAGCAGCGGTTGCCTGCGAGCCCGTAGCGAGCGTGCTCGAAGGTACTGCCGCGACGGTTCCCTGAAGGTCCAGGGTCAGCGTGGTCGGATGCGGCGGGTAACAGACTTTCGGATCGGTCTCGTGGCAGCCCTGGGCAATCACGGTCACGGTCACGGCGCGTGCCGCCGTGTCGCTCAGCGTATAGGGCAGACGCGCGTCGAGCGAACCGTGATAGATCTCGACCTCGCCGAGGAACTCGTCGTGCTTCCTCGTGCCGTCCGGCAGGTCGATCGCGCCGAGCGCCACGCCCGCCTGCGCTGACCTGGCCTTGATCCGCGAGCGGTACAGGTAGTAGTCGGGTGCGATCGTCCAGTGCAACGCGATCTCGCCCGGTGTGGCGACATGCGCGCTCAGCGCAAACGCCTGCTCGACCGCAAGCAGATCGTCGGCCGTTTGCGCCCGCGCCGCGCCGGCAAGACAGGACAGGGCGGCGAGGCCGGCGATCAGCATGCGCATCAAGTCAACCTCCGGGTCGGTGGCATCGTCCAGCGATGACCGCGCTTGGACCGCATCGCTTGCACGGCGTTCATCGGGTCTCGGCGGCGATCCATGCCAGATACGGCCCGAGGCCGTCGCACGCATCCAGCGCGATCAATTCGGGCAGATCGTACGGATGCAAGGCGGGCAGACGTGATTTCAACGCATCCAGGCGCGCGCGCGATGTCTTGATCAGCAGCAGGACTTCGCTCGCGGACTGCACCTCGCCCTGCCAGCGATAGGTCGAAGTCAGGCCAGGCACCACCTGCACGCAGGCGGCGAGGCGCTCCTCGACCAGCACGCGCGCGATGCGCGCGGCGGTGGCGGCGTCGGGGCAGCTGCAATGGGCGATCAGGGCGGTCACAGGCGGCACGGTCGAAGGCGAGCCGCGGATGATCGCACACGCTCCGGCATCGATTCGAAGGCGTCCACGCCCCGCACCCCTTGAAATCGGAGTCGGCGCAGTCATCTGTGAGGCACGCCGTCACCCCCTTTTTTTGGGGGTGCTTCGTCGCTAAACTTGGCACTCAGCAAGACCGATTGCTAACAGTTTCTGAAAAACCCTTTCGTATCAACCTGTTGACGGAGACCCTCCAATGAAGCTTCGCCCGTTGCATGACCGCGTCATCATCAAGCGCCTGGAAGCCGAGACCAAATCGGCCGGCGGCATCGTGATCCCGGACGCCGCTGCCGAAAAGCCGATCAAGGGCGAGGTCATCGCCGCCGGCACCGGCAAGATTCTCGAAGACGGCAAGGTCCGCCCGATCGCGGTCAAGGTCGGCGACATCGTGCTGTTCGGCAAGTACTCCGGCACCGAAATCAAGATCGACGGCGAGGAACTGCTGGTCATGCGCGAGGAAGACCTCGTCGCGGTCGTCGAGAAGTGATCGAGCCGGGATTCGGGATTCCAGATCCGCGATTCGCATAGCGCCGCAGCTGCGCGCCGATCCCGATCCGACCCGAGTCCATACGCTCCTGCTCTGAACCCAATCGCAAAACCCCAATCCCGAATCCCGGAGTTTCACCATGGCAGCCAAAGAGATCCGTTTTTCCGAAGATGCGCGCGCACGCATGTTGCGCGGCGTCAACACCCTGGCCAACGCGGTCAAGGCCACCCTCGGCCCGAAGGGCCGCAACGTCGTGCTCGAGAAGAGCTTCGGCGCGCCGACCATCACCAAGGACGGCGTGTCCGTCGCCAAGGAAATCGAACTCGCAGACAAGTTCGAGAACATGGGCGCGCAGATGGTCAAGGAAGTCGCTTCCAAGACCTCCGACGTCGCCGGTGACGGCACCACCACCGCGACCGTGCTTGCGCAGGCGCTGATCCGCGACGGCATGAAGGCGGTCGCCGCGGGCATGAACCCGATGGACCTCAAGCGCGGCATCGACAAGGCCGTGATCGGTGCGGTCGAGGAGCTCAAGAAGCTCTCCAAGCCGTCGGCGGATTCGAAGTCGATCGCCCAGGTCGGCACGATCTCGGCCAATGGCGACGAACCGATCGGCAAGCTGATCGCCGAGGCGATGGACAAGGTCGGCAAGGAAGGCGTGATCACGGTCGAGGAAGGCTCGGGCCTCGACAACGAACTCGACATCGTCGAGGGCATGCAGTTCGACCGCGGCTATCTCAGCCCGTACTTCATCAACGACCAGGCTTCGCAGCAGGTCGTGCTCGAAGAGCCGCACATCCTGCTCTACGACAAGAAGATCTCCAACGTGCGCGAGCTGCTGCCGATCCTCGAAGGCGTGGCCAAGGCCGGCAAGCCGCTGCTGATCGTCGCCGAGGAGGTCGAGGGCGAAGCGCTCGCGACCCTCGTGGTCAACACGATCCGCGGCATCGTCAAGGTCGCGGCGGTCAAGGCGCCGGGCTTCGGCGATCGTCGCAAGGCGATGCTCGAGGACATGGCGATCCTGACCGGCGGCCAGGTCATTTCCGAGGAAGTCGGCCTGCAGCTCGAAAAGGCGACCCTGAAGGACCTCGGTCGCGCGAAGAAGGTCGTGATCACGAAGGAGAACACCACCCTGATCGACGGCGCGGGCGAAGCCGCGAACATCCAGTCGCGCATCAAGCAGATCAAGGCGCAGATCGAGGAGACCTCGTCGGACTACGATCGCGAGAAGCTGCAGGAACGCGTGGCCAAGCTCGCCGGCGGCGTCGCGGTGATCAAGGTCGGCGCCGCGACCGAAGTCGAGATGAAGGAGAAGAAGGCGCGCGTCGAGGACGCGCTGCACGCAACGCGCGCAGCGGTCGAGGAAGGCGTGGTCCCGGGCGGCGGCGTCGCGCTGATCCGCGCGCTGGCCGGCATCGCCAAGATCAAGGGCGACAACGAGGACCAGAACCACGGTATCCAGATCGCGCGTCGCGCGATGGAAGCGCCGCTGCGCGAGATCGTGACCAATGCGGGCAGCGAGCCGAGCGTGATCCTGAACAAGGT
The DNA here is from genome assembly GCA_963758365.1 of uncultured Gammaproteobacteria bacterium. GTDB lineage: Bacteria > Pseudomonadota > Gammaproteobacteria > Xanthomonadales > Rhodanobacteraceae > Dokdonella_A. The sequence continues at coordinate 2,770,860 of CAVWVB010000001.1, read as the reverse complement.
CGCCGAGGGCAAGGGCAACTACGGCTACAACGCGCAGACCGGCGAGTACGGCGACATGGTCGAACTCGGGATTCTCGATCCGACCAAGGTCACGCGCACCGCGCTGCAGAACGCCGCGTCGATCGCGGGCCTGATGATCACGACCGAAGCGATGGTCGCCGAAGCGCCGAAGAAGGACGAAGGCCACAACCACGGCGGTGGCGGCGGTGGCATGGGCGGCATGGGTGGCATGGGCGGCATGGATTTCTAGTCACCCGTGCGTCGTGCCGAGCGCAGCAGCAAGCGCGGCCATCGGTGGCCGCGCTTGCCGACAGAACTCCGCTCCTGATGCAGATTCGAGAAAAGCCCCGCAGCGATGCGGGGCTTTCATGTTTTGCGCACCGCGCAGACAGGCATCGTCCCTGCAATGGCGATCGATCATGGTTCGTTCCAGCGCGGCGCAACAGGACGCCTAGTCGGTAATCGCAGGCCGTGGGTCCGCAACGGGCGGCCGCCGCAGCGACGGCCCGAGGACGGCGTACTGGACGTGCCAGTCGAACGGATCGTCCTGGTTCTTGTCGCCGTAATACACCTCGAGGCGTCCGCCACCGTTCATGACGACGCCGATGTCCTTGATGTGATGGTCGTCCTTCTTGAAATCGAAGTTGAACCCGCGGATTACCGCGGTTCCGCCGGGGATCGTCATCCTCTGCCCGCCTTTGGCCGTCCCTGACACCTCTTCGACGGCCGAAAAGCGGGACTTCGGAATGTAGGCATAGTGCAGGTCCACGAGGAACCTGTCGTCGTCGTTCTTATCGTTCAAGGCAACCGTGACCAGGCCGTTGCTCTCCTGGACCCTGATCTGGTCGATGTGATGGTCGCCGCCGTAATAGTAAATGTAGAAGCCGCGTAGCACGAACACGTAGTCGGCCCGGTTGGCAGGACCCTGTATGGGGTACGTGCAGCTGCCCTTGCAGAATTCCCGCCCTTCGGTACGGCGAAAGATCTCGCCGAAATACGGCGCGAAGGTGATGTTGTAGAAGTACGGGTCGTCGCGGTTCTTGTCGCTGTAGCCGAGGCTTGCCTTGTTGGCGGCAGGCACGTTGGGCACGACTTCGATGGCGCCGAAGTGATGATCGTCCTTGGTGAAACGAAAGTAGAAGGACTGCAGCAGCGGTGCCCCGTTCTGGGTGAGGCCCAGATCCGGGGTGATGAAGCCCTTCGCGTTGCCTTGAAGATTTTCCGCCGTCGCCAAGCGGCTCATGCATGCCGCGCTAAGCAGAAGTACTGCAAGAGTGAGTCTGGATTTCGTGTACATGTTGCCTCCATGTCCTAAGACGTCGTGAAACGCATCGTGATGGTGCAGCGCGACCTGCCGGGAGCAACGATTCCGTGAGCAGTGTCTCGAGTGCTGTCGGCAGGGTTGCTGCACCTACGAGCAACGCCATCCGTGGCGCATTTGCGACACGAGTCACGACGATCCGCGCGCGTGCAAACCGCGGAATCAGCGGCTGCGGTGGCCCTGACGGCAAGGAGCGCGCCGGGTCATGGCTAGTCGGGCGGGCTCCGGGTGGCAAATCGGCCCGCGACCCAGAGTGGTTGCTTCGGTGCGCTCGGCTTGTCTACCTGCCCGCGCCGGCGAGCGCTGTCACGCCGCTCGCGTGGGTGGCCCTGCCGTCGCGAGTTGTTTCGCTGGCACATCGGGCGGACACTGCCGGTCGATACGCTGCGTGAGAGACAATGCATGCGCGGCAAGTCCCTGCACGCGCCCGTTCACCCGAACCACAGGAGCCATTTCATGAGCGCAAAGTTTTTGCCGTTTCTCGTCGCTGCCGCACTGATCGTGCCGCTGTGCGCGCACGCGGCGTCCAGGCCCGACGTCGAGTTCATCAACTCGGACAAGGCCAAGGCGTCGGGCTATCCGTTTTCGCAGGCGGTGCGCCTCGACCATACGCTGTACCTGTCCGGCCAGATCGGCATCGATCCGGCAACCGGCAAGCTCGTGCCCGGTGGCATCGCGCCCGAGGCGCGCCAGACGATGCAGAACATCAAGGACCTGCTCGCCGCGCACGGTCACACGATGGGCGACCTCGTCAAATGCACGGTGCTGCTCGCCGACATCAAGGAGTGGGGCGCGTTCAACGACGTCTACCGCGGCTTCTTCGACGGACGCTACCCCGCGCGCAGCGCGTTCGCGGGCAGCGGACTCGCGCTCGGCGCACGCGTCGAGGTCGAGTGCATCGCAGCGGTCGGTGGCTGAACGATCCGGGCCGGTCGCGGCGGCGTCACGCGAGCGTGGGCGGCGCATTGGATCGCGGCACGCGTTTCGAAGCCGCTGCCGCCCACGGATTGCACGTGCGCCGGCAGTCAGGACGCGGGCGCGGGCTGCACAGCGGGCGCAGCCAGCGTTTGCGCCGCGCGCCGCCGCTGGCCGCGCGCGAGCAATGCGCCATTGACCGCCCAGCCGAGCGACAGCAGTGCACCGACCACGCTCGCGACCGCGGGATGCGCGGCGATCAGCGTGATCAGCGTGTTGACCCACGCGCTCAGCGCGTCGGCGCCGCGGTAGACGGCCGTGTCGATGAAGTTCTTCGCCTTGTATTTGGCCTCGTCGCTGACCACGGTGAATAGCGTCTCGCGGCCTGGACGCACGAATGCGTATTCGCCGGCGCGGCGCAGCACCATGACCACCGCGAATGCGGCAAAGGTCGGGCTCAGCGCGAGCCAGAGGAATCCGCCCGCGACCAGCAGCGGAACCGCGACGAGCAGGACCCCGACGCCGAGCCGCTGCGCGATGCGACCGGTCAGAAACAGCTGGGTCAGGATCGCAAGCGTCTGCACGATCGTGTCGATGATCCCGAACACCCGGGTCTGGTCGGCGCGATCGGGAAAATACCGCGCGACCAGTTGCGCCTGTTCGAAATACAGGAACGTGGTGACGCTCGCGAGCAGCAGCACGAACACCGCAATCCCGATCAGGTAGGGCGAACGCATGACCGTCGTGGCGCCCGCGAACGGGCTGCCGCCGAGCGGGCGGCGCGCGGTGGCCTCGCGTGCATCGCGCGGATCGGGCTGCCGCGAAGCACGCAACGCCTGCGCGGCTGCGATCGCGCCGAGCAGCATCAGTCCGGCCAGTATGAGTAGGCCGGCATGCCCGATCGGTCCGACCAGGACGGTGCCGAGGATCGGGCCGAGCAATCCGCCGAAGCTCGCGCCGCCGGCCATCACCGCGAACAGGCGTTTGGCCTGTGCGACGCTGAACACGTCGGCGAGCACGCTCCACGCGACCGAAATCGCGATCAGGTTGAAGACCGACAGCCAGACGAAGAAGGTGCGTGCGAACCAGATGTTGTCCGGCGCGAAGTGGAACCCGAGCGCGAACGCGAACAGATTGGCGGCGAAGAATGCATACAGCCAGGGCAGGATGCGGCGACGCGCGACGCGGGCCGCGAGCCAGCCGAACAGCGGCAGCGCAAGCAACGTGCAGACGAAGGTCGCGCTGAACAGCCATTGCAGCTTGTCGACGCCGCCGGCGATGCCCATCGTTTCGCGTACCGGCCGCAGCATGAAGTAGCCGGTGAACAGCAGCAGGAACATGAGCATGCCGGAACACACCGCACCGGCCTCGTGATCCTCGATCGCGAACAGCCGCTGCACCAGCCTGGCGGTCGCCACCTTCATGCGCGTCGAGTACCGGGCCTCAGCCGACCGCGGCGATCAATGCCGCGCGCTGCTGCGCGTCGAGCGGCGGGTGGTGGCCGGCCTGCAGGTTGTCGTTCTCGCGATCGGGTTTTCCGGTCGCCGGGATCACGACCGTCACCGCCGGATCGCTGAGCGCGAAGCGCAGGAACAGCTGCGCCCACGACGTCGCGCCGGTCGCGCCCGCCCACTCCGGCACCGGCTTGCCCTTGACCCGCGCGAACAGGTCGCCATCGTCGAAGTTGCGATTTGCCAGCACCGCGACGCCGAATTCGCGCGCGAGTGGAAACACGCGCGTCTCGGCGCTGCGCTGGGTCACCGAATAGTTGATCTGCAGGAAATCGGGCTTCGACTGCCTGACCGCTTCGGCGAGCTCGTCCTGCGCGCTGTCGCGGAAGTGGGTGAGGCCGACATAGCGCACCTTGCCCTGCTGCTTCAGTTCGCGCGCGAGTGCGAGCTGGGTGCGCCAGTCGCGCAGGTTGTGAACCTGCAGCAGGTCGATGCGGTCGGTACGCAGGCGCGCGAGCGACTGCTCGAACTGGACCCGGCCCGCGTCGCGTCCGGTCGAGGACAGTTTGGTCGCGAGGAAAGCGCGATCGCGCAGCTGCAGTTCAGTCAGCAGATCACCGAGCACGGTTTCCGCAGTGCCGTACGAGGGTGCGGTGTCGATCAGCTTGCCGCCGCCCGCGAAGAACCGGCGCAGCACTTCGCGGCGCGCCTCGCGCTCGTCGGCATCGCTGCCGATTTCGAAGCTGCCCGAAGTACCCATGCCGATGACGGGCAGCTTCTCGCCACTCGACGGGATCGTGCGCATGGCCATCGGCGGCGCTGGCGCGGTTGCGGGCGCTTCGGCAGGTGTCGATGCGGCAGCAAGCACATTGCGCGCGGTTGCGATCGCGGTTACGGAGGCGATCGCGGCGGTGCCGAGGAATTGTCGTCGTTTCATGGTCTGGTTCGCCTTGCTGCGTCGGTGTTGCCGACATTACCTGCCGATTGTATGCCCGCACCTGCGGCCACATCGTCGCGCAGTCGGGCAGTGCGGTTTCGCGGCGGCATCGGCGGTGCACCCGTCGCGCGTATACTGCGGTCCACGACACGATCCATATGCAGCGCAGTCGGCTACCGGGGACGGCGATGGCCCGTACGCGATTGGTGGAATTGTTGCAGCGCGCCGCGGCGATCGCGGCTCAGGCCCGCGCGACCGGAGAACCGCTCGACGAGGCGATCGCGCGCGAGCGCGAACTGCGCATCGACCAGGCGAGGCGGCGGTTCCTGCGCCAGTCGGCGGGCGCGTCGGCGGCCGTGCTGCTCGCAGCCTGCGCGCGAGTGCCGCTGCCACGGGTCGTGCAATCGTCCGACGACATTGTCATCGTCGGCGCGGGCGCCGCCGGACTGACCTGCGCCCATCGCCTGCGCGAGGCCGGCATCGGCGTGCGCGTCTACGAGGCGCAGGAACGCATCGGCGGGCGCATGTTCAGTCTGCGCAATCATTTCGCCGACGGCCAGGTCTGCGAGCTCGGCGGCGAACTGATCGATTCCGGCCATGCGCGCATCCGCGCGCTCGCGGCGGAACTCGGACTCGTGCTCGACGATCTCGCCGAAGATCCGACCCATGCGTATGGCGACGTCTGGTTCTGCGCCGGACGACGCTACAGCGAAACCGAGATCCTGAGCGCGTTCGCGCCACTGGCCGACGCGATCCGGCGCGATGCGGCGACGTTACCGGACGCCGAGATCACCTATGCGACGCCGGGCGGCTGCGAGACGCTCGATCGCCTGACCATCGCGCAGTGGCTCGATCGCAACGGCGCGTCGGGTTGGTTGCGCACGCTGATCGAAGTCGCCTACACGACCGAGATGGGCCTCGAGTGCGAGCAGCAGTCGGCGCTCAACTTCCTTACCTTCATCGATCCGGGCACCGACGCATTCCGCATCTTCGGCGAAAGCGACGAACGCTTCCACGTGCGCGGCGGCAACGATCTCGTCGTCAAGGCGCTCGGTGCGCGCCTCGCCGACGCGATCACGACCGGCGCCGTGCTCGAGGCCGTGCGCCGGTCCGGCGACGGTACTCATGTGCTCGCTTTCAAGCGCGGGGCCGGCGCGTTCGAGGTGCGCGCGTCGCGCGTCGTGCTCGCATTGCCGTTCACGACCCTGCGCCGCGTGCGACTCGATGTCCAATTGCCGCCGGCCAAGCGCCGCGCGATCGCCGGACTTGGTTACGGCACCAACGCGAAGCTGATGATCGGCTTCAACGAGCGCGTCTGGCGCACGCGCCATGCGAGCGGCGGCAGCACCTACAGCGACCTGCCGCTGCAGACGACCTGGGAGACCAGCCGCATGCAGGCCGGCGCGGCCGGCATCCTGACCAACTTCGTCGGCGGTCGCCACGGCGTCGAGATCGGCAGCGGCACGGCGCGGCAGCAGGCCGACCTCGCCGCGCAGCAGCTCGATGCGATATTTCCCGGCCTGTCCGCCGCGCGCAGCGGTGCGCGCGAGGCGCGCTTCCACTGGCCCAGCCACGCGTGGACGCTCGGCAGCTATGCCTGCTTCGAGCCTGGCCAGTGGACCACGCTGCGCGGCGCGATCGGCGAGCGTGTCGGCAACCTGCACTTCGCGGGCGAGCACTGCGCATTCGACAACCAGGGCTTCATGGAAGGGGGCGTCGAGACCGGCGAGTGGGCCGCGCAGGCAATTCTCGGCAGCCGGGCCGCCGCGGCGGCCTGATCTCGATCCAGACGCGCCGCACGGCAACGGCCTTCGGGTCGTCCACGGCCGGCGGCGGGCAAGGCCACCACGCCGGTTCGTTACTCGCCCGAAATCGTCACCACCTGTTCGAAGCCGTCGATGAAGATGCGGTCGGGCGCACCGAATTCGAATGCGCCGATGTCGGCGCTCGGGCCGACCACGCGTTCGTAGAGCTGGTTTGTCTGCAGATCGACAGCGCGCTGATCGTGCAGGATCCCGACGACATTGCTGCCGTGGTCGATCGCCGGGCTGCCCGGCAGCAGCGCCTGTGTATGGGTCAGTCCGCCGTTGTCCTGCAGCGGACCGAGCATAGGCGCCGCGGCGATCGTGTCCGCTGGCACGCTCAGCGTCGAGGCGACGATCAGATTGTTCGCGCCGGTCAGCGTCGTCGTCGCCGGTCCGCCGATGTCGGATGCGTAGAGACCGTCCTGCGAGGTGTTGTTCGCGACGATCGTGCTTTCGAGCTCGGTGGCCGAAGCGAGATAGAGGCCGGCGCCGAACTCGAAGCCCGCGGTGTTCTGCGCGATCGTGCTGTTGAACACCTGCAGCGGGCGGTACTTGGCATAAAGACCGCCGCCGGCACCGCTCGCGTGGTTGCCGGAGATCGTGCTGTCGAGCAGCTGCATCGGATACGTCGCCGCGCCGACGAAGAACGCGCCCGCGCCGCTGTCGGCCTGGTTGCCCGAAATCGTCGAATAGGCGATCTGCGCGTCGCCGAGCACGAAGGCGCCGCCGCCGCGCGCGTAATGGCTGCCATCGCCGGACACCGAGTTTCCGCTGATCGTGCTGAACACGAAATTCACGCGATTGGCCCAGATACCGCCGCCCGCGCTGTTCGCCGATGCGGCGTGCGCGCTGGAGTCGCTGACCGTACTGCCGATCACGATGACCGCATCGCGCGCATAGATCGCGCCGCCGTAGGCTTTGGCGGTGCCGCTGGAAGACATCGAGCATGCGCTCACGATCGCGGCCTGCACGGTGACGCGTCCGTACGAGTAGATGCAGCCGCCACCGTACGAGCCGCTGTAGCTGCCGTTGGTGATCCGCAGGTTGTTCAGGGTCAACGCGCCGCTGCCGTTGTGCACGAGCACGCGCCCGGCGTGGTTGCCGTCGATGGTCAGGTCGTATTTCCCGGGCCCGTTCAGGGTGACGGCCGCAGCGGAAGGCGAATCGGTCAGCGCGCCGCTGGTCAGCGTGATCGTGCTGCAGGTGAGCTCGCCAAGGTCGATGACATCTCCGTCGATCGCATTGAAGTACGCGTCGCGCAGGCTGCCCGGGCCGCTGTCGTCGCAGTTCTGAACGACGATCGCGGGACGCGCCTGCAGCGGGCGGTCCGGCGCGCCGCCCGGCAGTGCAGCGAGCCAGCGCGGCGCGAATGCGCCGAGCGCTTCGGCGCGCAGGAGCGAGAGCGGCTCACCCGCGTGCCTGCTTTCGAAAGCCGCGGAGGCGAACGCGGGCGCGCTGCCCGCAAGCAGCAGCGCTAGACAGGCACACAAGGGCCGCAGGCATGGAACGCGCGGGATTTCAGTTCGCTTCATCGCATCGATATCCGCGTGGAAAGGTGTGTGCGAACAACGCCAGGGTGCGGCCCGTTGCGACACGCGGCGTGCAGGCCGACCGCATGCGTGGCGACGGGTGCGCTCTCTTGCACGCGGCAGGCCACGTCATGCCGGGCCGATGCGGCTGCCTCTCAGGTGCCATCGAATCCGTTGACGAAAATGCGGTCGACGATCGCACCGGCCTCGTAGGCACCGAAGTCGTAGGGCGTCGATGGCGAATTGAACATGTGCGGGCGCGTGGCGCCGTCGAGGTCGAGCGTCGGCGGCGGATCGTTCGGATCGCCGCTATCGGCCCAGCGGTCGACCGCCGAAGACGTGATCGAAATGTGGAAATCGTCCTGGCCCGGATTCACGAACGGGTCGGCGAGGTTCTGCACGTTCGTCCCCGAACCCAGGCCACTGACGTTGTTCGCGCCGATGTCGCGCAACGTGACCGGCACGCCAGTCCCCACGCTGAAGGCTGCGACAGGGTCGTTCGGCTGCACCAGCAGGCTGTGCAGGATTTCCAGCGACGCCGGCGGCAGGATCACCGAGAACAATTCGTTTCCGGCGAGCGTGTTGTAGGCGATCGTGCTGTTGGCGATATGCAGGTCGTTGGAAATATTGACTATCAGGTCGCCGCCCTGGTCGATCTCGTTGGCCGCGAGCAGGCTGCCTTCGATGACCATGTACGCGTTGCCGCCGATCAGCGCGCCGCCGCGGTTGTGGCGCATGCGTGCGCGATACAGGAACAGGCTGGTGCCGCCAGCGTCGCCTGCCGCGTGGACGTCTATGATCGAGCCGCCGAACGCATGATTGTCGTCGATCGCATTGCATTCGACGCCCGCGGCACAAGGCGGAATGGCTCCGCCGGGAACCGCGGTCTGCGCCAACTGGATCTGCGTCGACACGCTGGCGCCGGTGCCGCTGGAGAACGCATAGATCGCGGCGCCCTCGTAGGCCTCGTTCTGCTGCATCTGCACGTTCTCGAAGCCGCCAAAAGAGAAGACCTGCTGGCCCGACGAGATCGCCGAGAAATAGAACGCGCCGCCCTGGCTCTGCGCCGCGTTCTCGGCGACCAGCAGCGGCTGCGCGGCACGGTCGTTCCACAGCAGGATTTCGTAATTGCCCGCATGGCTCGTCGAGTAATAGACGCCGCCGCCATTGCGCTGCGCATAGTTGTTGCCGATGAACGGGAACGGCGGCACGCTGTGGTCCTTGACCAGAATATTCGAATCGATCGCATAGATGCCGCCGCCGTCGCTGTTGGCTCCCTGCGCGAGGTTGCCGAGGATGTTGCTGCCGCCGGAGATCGCGACATCGACGTTGCTCAGATACAGGCCGCCACCGTTCACGCTCGCGCTGTTGCTGTTGATGCTGGTTCCGATCAGTGTCAACTGCATGCGGAAGATGTCGTTGCCGCTGACGAACAGACCGCCGCCGTAGTCGGTGTGATTGGAATAGACCAGCACGTCGCTGAGGGTCAGATGGCCGGCGACGACCGACTGGATACCGCCCTGCGCGTTCTGCAGGACAAGATGCAGCAAGGTCAGCGGTCCGTTGCCGCTGTGCACGATCAACGGACCGGCCGGGACCGCGCTTTGTCCATCCAGGGTCGAGCGTCCGCTGGAGATGCCGGCGCTGCAGTTGGCGAAACCCCCCTCAATGATCAACGCGTCGTTGTCATGGGCGGTGATCGTATGCTGCGCCGGCCAGGGCGCATTGGAAATCGCGACCACGTCGGGACCCGGATTCTGCGCCGCCGCGGCAACGGCCGCGCCGATATCGTGGAACTGGCACGCGCTGTCGCTGTTCGGGCCGACCGTGATCAGCGCGTGCGCGGTGCCGAACCAGAATGCACCGATGACCAGCGCCGGCAACACGAGCCTGCGATGGCAGGGCAGCGTACGTCCCGGGTTTCGTTGCGATTGTCCGTACATGTCTCCTCCCGCGCGCTCCGCAGCGGGGCGCCTGCATCGAGGAACGCCATGCGGGCGCAGACTGGGACAAATGGCGTGGGCGCCGGGTGGCGCAGGCATCGGCGGCGCCGAACCCGCGGCCGCCGAAGCCCGCGCCGGGCGCGAGCGTCGAATCGAAGCAGCCGTCCGTGGTCGCGTGGCCGCTCGCGGCGCGATCGGCGAACGCATGCACCTTTGCCGCGGCGCGACGGTCCCGGCCGGTCAATGCCGTTTTGCGCGTCGCCGGGCATGGCCGCGATGCGCGCGCTCGAACGTGGCCCGATTGGGTGAACGATTATCCGGCTTGCGCGGGTACGAGTGCGGCGAGCCGCACTCGCCACGGATGCGAAGCGGGCAGCTCCGCGAAAGCCGTGCGTGCGGCAGCGGCGTTTTTCGCGGCCTCGGTGGGCTGCGCAGTGCGCTGCAGCTCGGCCAGACGCAAATGGAGCAAGCCGAGTGCGTAGTGCGCCGGTTCCAGTTCACGTTGCGCGCGTTCGATGAAGCGCGCAAGCAGCGCGCGCGCCTCGGCGTCGCGACCCTGTCCGTGCTCCCAGTCCGCCAGTGCAACGACGGCCGGTAGCAGCAACGGGTCTACATGATCGGCCGGCAATGCGTCGACTGCACCTTGCAGGTTCTGTCCCGCCTGCGCCTGCTGCCCGAGCACTGCCTGCGCGAGGCCGAGGCTGTAGCGCGCCTCGATCTCGGAACGGGCACGGAACTGCGCGAGCGCGTCCGCGTGATCGAGAATGCCCTTAAGGCGACTTGCGAGCGCGGCCGCGGTACCCGGATCGGCGGCCAGTTCGAGATGCGCGCGCTGCGCGAACAGCGACTGCGTGCGCGCATGGTCGGCGCCGACGACCGTACTCGCGATGCGTTCGGCATCACGCAGCAGGGCCAGGGCCTGCGTGCGGTCGCCGAGGTATTCCTCCGCGCGCGCAAGATTGCCGAGCACGAATGTCTGCCCCATCGAAACGTCGAGGCCAGCGTCCGCGTTGAGCTTGCGCCCTTCACCGAGCACTTCGCGCGCGGCGCGCAAGCGCCCGAGCGTGATGTCCATGACGCCGAGGTTGTTGAGTCCATTGACGATGTCGGGGCTGCCGGCCGGATAGAGCGTGCGTTCGATGCGCACTGCGCGCTCGGTGAGCGCGGCGGCCTCGGCGTAGTGGCGCAGCATGTTCTCGCTGGTCGCGTAGTTCTTGGTGTAATGGGCGGTCTTCACGTGGTTCTCGCCAAAGCGCCTGCGCGCGCCCTCCATCGCGGTGCGTAGCAGATCCGTGGCCTGCTGCGGGCGACCGGCACGAACGTAGGCGTTGCCGAGTGCGTCGTAATTGTTGAGGATGTCGGGATCGTCCGCGGGCAGACGCTCGCGACGGATGGCGAGCGCGGCGCCGTAATCGGCGATGGCCGCGTCGTGTCGACCGGTCTGGCTCTCGGCCAGTGCGCGGCGGTCGAGAGTGAGCGCGAGCGCGAGTCCATTGGGCTCAGCCTGCTTCTGCAGCGCGATCGCCTGATCGAAATAGGTCTGTGCCGGCGCGTAGCGGTCGCGCGACAGTTCCAGTTCGCCGCGTTCGCTCAGAGCGGCGCCGAGCAGCGCCGGATCGGCAGGCGCGACGCGCCGCGCGGCCGCGACCGCAGCGTCGAGCAGCGGTTCGCCCTTGTCCGGCAGTGCGAGATGATCGTAGACGCGGCCGAGCGCCACCAGCAGGTCGCTCTGCACCGCGGGTGTTGCCGACAGGTCGTGCAGCGCGTGCTGCGCGCCCTGCTCCAGCAGCTCGGAGGTGCCCGGCATCTCGGTGCGCGGCCGCGATGGAATCTCGGCATCGAACAGGTCGACGAGCAGGTCGCGCACGGCTTCCGCGCGTTGCGCCTGGTCGCGTGCCAGACGCGCCTGCTCGCGCGCGATGCCGGCTTGCCACACGGCCAGTCCGAGCGCGGCGAGGACCGCGAGCAGGAACGCGGCGGTCGTCGCGACGCCGCCGCGGTGGCGCGCGACGAACTTGCGCGCGCGGTACCAGGGGGAGGGCGGATGCGCAATCACCGGCTGGTCAGCCAGATGCCGCTCGATGTCATCAGCCAGTGTTCCGGCGCTGGCATAGCGACGCTCGGGTTCCTCTGCGCTCGCCTGCAGCACGATGTTGTCGAGATCGCCACGCAGCTGGCGGCGCGTCTTCGCGGGCGGCGCGGGCAGCACGCCGGGAACCGTGTCCGCATCGATCTGCGACGACGGCGTGCGCGTATCGCCGTGCGCGCGGCGATGCCCTGTCATCAGTTCGGCGAGCAGGATGCCGAGCGCGTAGACGTCGGTGGCGGTCGTGATCGGGCCGCCGCTGAACTGTTCCGGGGCCGCGTACGCAGGCGTCATCGCCGGATGCTGGGTGTGCGAGCCGCCGGCCTCGCCCTCCACATCGAGCAGTTTGGCGATGCCGAAGTCGAGCAGCTTGACCGCGCCGTCGCGGGTCACCAGCACGTTCGACGGTTTTAGATCGCGATGCACGATCAACGCGCGATGCGCAGCTTCGACCGCGCGGCACACCTGCACGAACAGAACCAGTCGTTCACGTAGACCGAGGCGTTGCTCGCGCATATGCGTGGTGATCGGGGTGCCTTCGACCAGCTCGAGCGCGATGTAGGGCACGCCGCTCGTGGTGACGCCGCCTTCGATCAGATGGGCGATACCCGGATGGCGAAGCTGGGCGAGCGCGTGACGCTCGTCGCGGAAGCGCCGGTGTTCGTCACTCGAGTACAGGCCACGACGCAGCAACTTCAGTGCAACCAGCTGGCGCACGCCATCCTGTTCGCGCAACGCACGAAATACCACCGACGAACCGCCTTCGCCGAGCTTCTCGAGCAGGGTGAACGGACCGATCGCGGTCCCCGCGGGGGGCATCTCGGCACTGTCCGGTTCGCCGACGCGCGCGATCAGGTCGTCCAGCGACTGGTCGAGCAGCGCGGAATGCGCGGTCTGGTCTGCGGCAAGCAGACGTTCGACGATGCTGCGCTGCGCCGAATCGCCGCAGTGCGCGGACAGGTACGCCGCGCGTTCGGACGGCGCGAGCGCGAGGGCGGTCTCGAACAGTTCGCGTACGGCGGGAATCGGCTCGGTCATGCGGGCAGGTTTCGCGCGGCTTCGGTCATCCTGCGTAACGCCGGATCGCAGCGGGCTGGGACATCGCTGCGGACGATGCGCGCGCAGACACGCGCACGGATGCGGTCGGCGGGCCGGACGGCCCGACCGATCGCATCAGCATGCTTGCCCGGCATCGTAATCGTCCGCATCGCAGCCCCGCGTTCGCGCATGCAGTGTAATCCTGCCCCCTGCACGTGGCGATCCGGGTGCGGTCGAACGAAGTGCCCTCGCGAGCGTGGAGCGTCCTCGCGCAAGCGCGCTGCAGTCAGCCGGCGCCCGGTGGGAGGCCGAGCGCGGCGCGCAGCACCGGTTCAAACTCGCCGCGCAGATGCAGGCGCGCGAGCGCGGCCATGCCGGTCGCGGTGGCCGGCTCGTCGGGGTCGAAGTCCGGTTCCCCGGCGAGCGACGCGATCACATTGAAGTACGGATCGTCGCGGATGCCGGCCTGGTCGAGCAGCAGGGCCGGGAGCATCCAGCTGCGCGTATCCGCGCGGCGCGAACGCGGTTCTGTGGTGTCCAGCAGCAGCCACGGCACCGGCTGACGGTCGGCCGCGCGACCGTCGTCGAAACCGAGCTGGTAGTACACGGGTGCGAGTCCGGGCAGATGGTCGCCATAAAACAGCAGCAGGGTGCGCCGCTTGCGTTGGGCCAGCGCATCGGCGAGACGTCCGAGCTCGTGGTCCGCGTCGTCGAGCAGGTACAGATAGTTGCCGAACCAGAGCCGCCCGCCTGCATCGAGCCGCTCGGGCATTGGCAGCGCGGCGAGCCGCTGCGGATCGAGTCCCGGGCGCCAGTCGAAAGGACCGTGATTCTCCATGCTGACCGCGAACACGAATTGCGGAGGACCGTCGTCGGCGAGCTCGTCGAGCACGCGGTCGGTCATTGCCGCATCCGAGGTGAACAGGCCGACAATCCGCTCCTTGGGAAAGGATGCGCCGTCGATGAAGCGGTCGAAGCCGAGCTCGGGGTAGGTGCGGGCGCGGTTCCAGAACGCCCCGGCGTTCGGATGCACCGCGACGCTGCGGTAGCCGTGGTCGTCGAGCACGCGGGTCAGACCCGGATAGGACTTCATGTCCAGTTCCAGCCACGGGTACTGGATGCCGCCGAGGCTGGCCAGCGGTGCGCCGGTCAGAACCTCGAACTCGGTGCGGATCGTGCCGCCCACGAAGGTCGGGACGGTCAGGTCGCCGAAACGGGCTTCGTCGCTGAGACGATGGTACTCGGGCAGCCAGCGTCCGCTCAGCACGCCGCGCAGGCGCGCCGGATCGAACAGCGATTCACTTTGCACGATCACGATGTCGGGCAGTTCGCCGAAAGCGGTCGTGCCGGCGAGGCCCGCGCGCAGGAGCGGCGCATGCGCGGTCAGCAGTGCGGTCGCAGCCTCGCGATCGGCATGTGGCACCTGGCCGCCGCCGATCTGCCAGTGGTAGAGCAACAGGCTGCCGATCAGGCCCGTGTGCACCGAGCTCTCCGCGAGCGCCCACGGCTGGAACGACGCCTCCGCGGACTGGTAGATGCGCCGCCACGGCGACGTGCCGGCCATCAGGGTGCAACCGAGCAGCAGCGCGACGAGCCCGAGCGCGGGCGAGCGCCAGCCGGACAATGCAACCAGGCGGCGTTCCCGGCACAGCAACGCGGTGAACGCGATCGCGAGCGCAATCAGCAGCCAGCGTGTCGCGTCGACGTGCAGGTATTTGGAGAACAACTCGAGCGCCGGGCCGGGTTCGGAGAGAAAACGCAGATCCGCGGGCAGCAGCGGCGTCTGCAACGTGCCGAGTTTGGCGGTGTTGGCCGCGTACAGACCAGCCACCGCGAGCGCGACCAGCCAGCTCGACAGCAGCAGGCGCCGCGTCAGCGCAAGAAAGATCGCGAACGCGGTCAGCGCGGGCAGCGTGTTGAGCAGCAGCACCTGCAGCGTGGCGCCGCGGGCCACGGACTCGTGCAGGTCGATGCCCGGATCGAGGCGTGCGACGAGCAGCACCACGAGCAGCGCACAGCCGGCCAGGCCCGCGCTTTCGCGCAGCAAGAGGGGGCGCCGGCCGATCGGCACGGACTGGGCGAACAGGGAGTTCATGGCAGGATCGCGACAATGCCATGTCATCGGCAACCGTGCGTTAACGGGCGCGGCGACCTGATACGTTACCCGTTCCGGCCGCGCTCCCCCGCCACGGGCAGCGACGATCGCGTCAGTCGCGAGGTCGGGCTTGACCCGCGGCCCGGCCAGGGCGGGCTGGTCGTTTCCGCGCAGCAGCTGCGACAATCGGGCGATGCTGCAACCTGCGCCATGGCCGCGTCCGACCGCCGCGTTCCTGAACGAACGCCTGGCGCGGATCGAGGCGGCCTGCCGCGAATGCAACGTGCCGTTCCACGACGACGCCGGTGTCGACGATCACCTGCAGCGCGTGCTTCTTGCGAGCGACTTCGCATACCAGAGTTTCCTCGGCGATCCGCAGCTGCTCGGGGCGGACTTCCTGCAATTGATGAGCGACCCGCGTCACGCGGACGCGCGCGCCGGTCTGCTGGGCGGGGCCGCCGACAGCGACGCGCTGCGCACCGAACTGCGCCGCTTCCGGCTGCGCGAGGCGCTGCGCCTGATCTGGCGCGATGTCAACGGCGCAGACCCCGTCGAGACCACGCTCGCGGGTGCGTCCGTCCTGGCCGCGACCTGCCTGGACGCCGCATTGCGCGGCGCCGAGCACGACGTGGCCGCGCGCCACGGCGTGATCCGCGATGCGCAAGGGCGCATCCAGCGGCTCGTCGTGTTCGCACTCGGCAAGCTTGGTGGCGGCGAACTCAATTTCTCTTCCGACGTCGACCTGGTGTTCGCGTTCGATGCGCAGGGCGACAGCGACGGCGCACGGCCGCTCGATGCGGGCACCTGGTACGCGCGCGTCGGCCAGGCTCTGGTCTCCCTGATCGCGGACCGCAACGCGGACGGCTATGTGCATCGCGTGGACCTGCGCCTGCGACCGTTCGGCAACGCCGGACGTCTCGCCCTCTCGTTCGCGGCGATGGAGCAGTACTACCAGCGCGAGGGCCGCGACTGGGAACGCTATGCATGGATCAAGGCGCGTCCGGTTGCCGGTGATCGCGGCGCGGGCGCGCGCCTGCTCGATACCCTGCGCCCGTTCGTGTTCCGGCGCTATCTCGACTACAGCGCGTTCGCCGGGCTGCGCGAGATGAAGGCGTTGATCGATGCGGAGGTTGCGCGCAAGGATCTCGCAGACGACCTCAAACTCGGACCGGGCGGGATTCGCGAGATCGAGTTCATCGTCCAGCTCGTGCAGCTGATTCGCGGTGGCCGCGAACCGACCCTGCGCGCACGCGGATTGCTCCCGGCGCTGGCTGCCTGCGAGCAGCTCGGCTTCATTCCGACCGCGCGCGCGGTACGCCTGCGCGATGCCTACCGGTTTCTGCGCAGGCTCGAGAATCGCGTGCAGATGTTCGCCGACCAGCAAACCCACGAGATTCCGGCGGATGCGAACGCACGCGGGCGCATCGCGCTCGCGCTGGGCCACTCCGGATGGACTCCGCTGGCGGACACGCTGCAGGCTCACCGGGACGCGGTCGCCGAGGAGTTTGCCGCGCTCATGGCGGTCAAGGCACGCGGTCATGCGCGTCGCGCGCAGGCGCACTGGCCGGCGTTCTGGCGAGGCCTGGCCAGCGGTGGCGCGATCGACACACGCGTGCTCGCCGAACACGCTTTCGAGCCGCCGGGCGAGGTCGTCAGCGAACTCGAAGCGCTGCTCGGCAGCAGCGCGCTGCGCAACATGTCGGCGCGCGCCCGTGAGCGTCTCGACAGGGTGATGCCCGCGGTGTTCGCGTCGGCTTCGCTGCAGGACGCGCCGGTGCAGTGCCTGGTGCGCATGTTGCGTCTCGTTCAGTCCGTGGCGCGACGCTCGGTGTACCTGGCCCTGCTCGACGAGCAGCCTGCGGCCCTGAAACGTCTCAGCGCGATCTTTTCGGCGAGCGCATTCCTCGCCGATCGGGTCATCGCGCATCCGCTGCTGCTCGACGAACTGTTCGACGACAGTCCGGGCGCACTGCCCCAGCGCGCCGAAATCGAAGATGAACTCGGCCGTCGCCTGTCGACTCTGGACGATTCCGATCCGGAAGCCGAGATCGAGCTGATCCAGGAGCAACGCCAGGCTGCGTTGTTCCGGATCGGCCTTGCATTTCTCGCCGGCCGCGTCGACGCCGTTGCGGCCGCGCGTCTGCTCGCCGATGTTGCCGCTGTGGTCGTGGCCGCCGTCCTGCGCATTGCAGAACGCGAGCTCGCAGCCGCGCATGGACATCTGGACGTCCATACCTCGGAGGGTTCGGGCCTCGCAATCATCGCCTACGGCAGCTTCGGCGGTGCCGAACTCGGATTCAGCTCCGATCTCGATCTGGTGTTCCTCTACGACGGCACGCGCGCCGCCGGCGAGTCGGATGGCATCAAGCCGATCGACGGATCCCGCTATTACGCACGGCTCGCCCAGCGCGTCGTCCACCTGCTCGGCATCCTGACCCGTGCCGGCCGCCTCTACGAAGTCGACGTGCGCCTGCGCCCGGACGGCAGCAAGGGCATGATCGTGCAGAGCCTCGAGGCCTACGAGAGCTACCAGCGCGAGCGCGCCTGGACCTGGGAATCGCAGGCGCTCGTGCGTGCGCGCGCGATCGCGGGAGACGGCACGGTCGCGCGGCGTTTCGAGCGCATCCGCGGCGAGCATCTCGGTCGGCCCCGCGACGCGCAGACCGTACGCGCCGATGTCACTGCAATGCGCGCACGCTGGCGCGCCGGCCGCGATCGCTCGGACGCACGGCGCGTCGATCTCAAGCAGGGCGCGGGCGGACTGGTCGACATCGAGTTCCTGCTGCAGGGGCTGGTCCTTCTGCACGCCGCGCGGATTCCCGCCCTGCTCGAGAGCGGCAACAGCGCCGACCTGATCGCTGCGGTGGGCAGCGCCGGTCTGCTCGACTCACGCCACCAGCGCGCGCTGGCCGACGCGCACACGGCGCTGCTCGCGGCCGCGATTGGTCGTACCCTCGACGGACGACCGCGCGTTGCGCCGCGGGATGCCGCGCTCGCCGTGCACGCGGCACAGGTCCTCGCCGTGGCACGCAGCGCGGGGTTCGCGTTCGATGCGCAATCCGGCGCGGGGTGAGCGCAACGGCACGGCGACGGATGCTTCCAACGCCCCATTGCTGTGGGCGATCCTCAGCGGCCGGTGTCGCTGCCGTCTTCGCGAGCCGGCAGACATCATGCGCGCCCGGGTGCACGGTTCGGGCCGACAGAAGCGCGTGCGTGCGCGGCACACGCAGCGTCCGCGCTGGATGCATTGTCCGCACAGGCGCGGCAGCGCGTCGCTCGCAGGCGTGTACGGGTGGCCTGGCCAGGCGCCGGATTCGTTCAGCGTTCACCTATCGCATCGCGATCCCAGCGTGCGCGCACGAGCTCGGCGATCGCCGCGGTCTCCGCGAGCGGCGGCGGTTGCGCGCGCTGCGACCATCCGTCGAGCGGTCGCAGATGGCCGCTGCCGACGAGTTCGGCATGGAACGCGGCCAGCTTGCCCGCGATCGGCCGCGGCGCGAACGTATAGACGGGCTTGCCGGTCGCGCAGGCCTCGCTGATCATGTTGACCGAATCCGGCGTGACCACGATGCGATCGGCCCAGCCGAGAAAGCCCGGATAGGGGTTGTCGCCAGCGCCGCCCGCGGACCAGAACACGCCGGGGAAATCCGCGAACGCGGCGCGCAGCCGCGATGCGACCCTGGTCGGCGTGCGACGCGACACGCTGACCAGGAAGCTGCCGCCCTCCGCGGCATGGCGAGAGGCCACGCGCTCGAGCAGCGCATCGAAGTAGGCGCGATCCAGACGCTGTGCACGATGCGAGCCGCCGATCAGTATCGTGGTGCGCGGTACCGCGAGCGCCGCGTATCCGGCAAATCGCGCTCGCCCTTCGGCGAGCCACGCCGGATCGACCGGATTCAGGGCGCCGATGCTGTGAATCACGTTGTCCCCGACGACGCGGTCGTGCTGGGGGGCGACGACGAGGTCGAACGTGCGCGTGGCGATGCGCGGATCGAGAATCTGCACGGTGAAGCAGCGCCGCGAGCTCCACGCGTGCAGCAGGCGCGTGGCAAGCGCGGCACGGCGACCGCAGCCGATCGCGATGTCCGGCCACGGCGGCCCAAGGCGCGCGCCGGACTGATCGCGAATCGCCGACGCCGCGCCGAGAGTCAGCCGCGGAGAGAGCGCGGCCCATGGCTCGCGCACGCCGATGCGCAGAACGCGTGGCGCGAGACCGAGCGCGCGCGCGAGCGCGATGGCCTGGCGTTCGTTGCCCGCCATGCCGTCGCTGATCGCCCAGCAGATCGGAACGTCGACGGAGGGCGCTGGCATCCCCGCAGCCTAGCGAAGGCCGGTCGCGCGCGATGGTCGCGCGGCGAGCGCACAGGCGCCCCGCGACGGTGCGCGCGATTGTGTTTGCCGCGGAAACGCTGTATCCACGCGACGCGCCTTGCGACCGTGGCGGACGCTCCAAACTCCTGCAGCATCCGGGCACCACGAGCGAGCGCCGGTCCATTCGCGTTCACCGCAGGTTCCGGTCCTTCCGGTTGTCATGATCATCTGCAGAGGAGTTTGCCATGATTCGCCGCCTCGCCCTTGTTTCCGCGCTTGCATTCGCAAGCGTCCCGGCGCTTGCCGAAACCTATACGCTCGATCCCGACCATACCCAGGTCGTGTTCTCCTGGAATCATTTCGGCTATTCGAACCCGAGCGCGCAGTTCGGCAGGATCAATGGGACTCTCGACTATGATCAAGCTGCGCCGACCAAGGCGTCGGTCAAGGTCACGATCGCGCTTGCGAGCGTCAACAGCAACGTGCCCAAACTCGATACGCATCTGCAGAGCGCGGATTTCTTCGATGCGGCGCAGTATCCCCTGGCGACCTTCCAGAGCACGCGGGTCGAAAAGGGCGCGTCGCCCGATCACCTCAAGGTCAGCGGCAATCTGACCCTGCACGGCATGACTCACCCGGTGATTCTCGACGTGACGGTCAACAAGGTGGCCGAGCATCCGATGCGCAAGGCGATGGCCGCGGGATTCGACGCGACCACGACGATCAGGCGTTCGCAATTCGGCCTCACCAAGTACGTGCCGATGGTCAGTGACGATATCCATGTACGCATCACGACCGAGGCGATCGAGGCCAAAGCATTTGCGGAGCAGTCGAAAGGGAAGGGCTGACGCAAGGTCGCTGTTGCGGTCCGCGTACGGTCGCGGCGCGTCGTCTGGCCGTGTCCCCCGCAAGGTGACGACGCGGTGCTGTTCGGCGCAGCGCGCCGATCATGCCACTCACGGAAGTGTTCAGCGCGCCATTCTTCGGCGCGGCGAGGAATCAGCGGCGCTCAACCCTTTTTGACGCCCTGTTCCCTGAGCGCCTCGAGACCGGCCAGATCGATGCTCGCGACCGCGGCCTTGATCTGGTCGATGCTGTCGGCATTGCCCGAGACCTTCACGCTGAACCGATTGCCGAGGACGATGCTGTACTCGCCGCGCTGGCTCTGACTGTCCCATTCCTCGTGGACGAGGCGGCCGTCCTGCTTGAAGGTCTTCTCGTAGCCATGTTCGGTCTCGCGTTCACTTTCCGGCGCGAAGCCGCTGGCCAGGCCCATCAGTCCCTTGACGCTGCCCATGTCGGTCACTTCCAGACGCAGATTGCGTTTGGCACCGTCAGAATAGGACGCGTGCGCCTCCGAAACCTGCATGCCCATGGCGCCGTTGCGCTCGGCGGAAATCTCGGTGCGGTTCAGTCCGGCGAGGGTCTGCGGAATGAACGGCTTGAGCATGTCGGGCGCGAGTGCCTCGACCTTGCCGCCGCCCATCGCGGCACCGATCACCGCGCCGAGCGCCTTGCCCTGCGCTTCGGCGTCCCCCGACTTCTGCGCGCTGTCCATCTGCTTGCCGGCCGCTTCCATCTTCTTGCTCCACGCGTCGAGCTTGCCGAGCGTGCTGTCCTTGTCGATCGTGACTTCTCCGGCACTGCCGCCGAGACTCGAATGGCTCAAGGCACCGCCCATCAATGCGCCGGTTCCCGCCATGCCGGCGACGACAATCGCGATGATCCAGCCGAGCACGATCGCGATGATGACGGTCACCGCGGTGTAACCGCCCGCCTTCTCGGCAGGGGCCTTCATCGTCGGCGGCAGGCCCAGGTAGAGCAGGTAGATGGCGTAGATCGCGCCGGCCAGCGCGACCAGCCAGCCGATGCCCGGCACGATCAGCGCGATACCGGCGATCCAGCTTGCGGTATAGGAATAGGCGACGGCTTTCAGCGCCTGCACCTGGTTCTTCTCGCCGCCGAAGTTCGGCGCCAGCGCATCCACGATCAGGGCCACCACATAGACCAGCACGAGAGTCAGCGCATAGCCCACGACCATCGTCGTGATGCCGGTGCCGAACGGCACGCGATAGTGGAATCCGAAGGCTCCGTAGCCGATCAGGCTGCCCTTGATGAAGCCGGCCACCGCTGGAATCGCGGCCAGCACCAGGATGTAGTTCTTGTAGAGGTCCGCGACTGTCGCGGGTTCGGCGGCGATGACCGGCCATTCGGTCTTCGGCGTCATCAGGATCGCCTTGACGCGTGCAATCAGCTTGTTGATATCCACGTGCTTCCTCCCTTCCAGAAAGTCGTTGCGGCCCGGTGGGTTCCGGTGCGGATATTCTAGGGCACCCGCTGCAGACGCGTGGGGTGACGGATTCGCAGGCCGGACGTGAAGCGGATCACGGGTCGCCCGGGCCGCAGTTGGCACGTCTTGTGCTGTTAGACTTTTGAGCCCTGTCCATGGAGCAGAGCATGTCGCGACCCGATCCCGCCGCGGAGACGCGTATTCCCGCCAATGCCCGGAACCGCTACCAGGTCGGGCGTGCCGACCTGCCTCTGAGTTGCCCGATGCCCGCGATGTCGCTGTGGAATTCGCATCCGAAGGTGTATCTGCCGATCGCCGAACAGGGCGGTCACGCCAAGTGCCCGTACTGCGGCGCCGAATTCGATCTCGTGGGCTGAGCGAGCAAGCCGGATGGCGAAGCCGCGCCTGACCGTCATGCAGCTGCTGCCCGCCCTCGAGGCGGGGGGCGCCGAGCAGTCGGCGCTCGAGGTCGCGCGCGCGCTGGTCGAGGCGGGTCATCGCTCCATCGTGGTTTCGGGTGGCGGTCGCCTCGTCGCGCGGCTGGTCGGCGACGGCAGCGAGCACGTGGCGATGCCGATTGGAGTCAAGTCGCTCAGGAGTCTTGCGCGTGTACCGGCGCTGCGCGCGCTGCTGCGGCGCGAGCGGCCGGACATCGTGCATGCGCGCTCGCGGATGCCGGCGTGGCTCGGCTGGCTCGCGGTGCGCGGGCTGTCGCCGCGACCGCATTTCATGACCACCGCGCACGGCCTCAACAGCGCGGGTCGCTACAGTTCGATCATGGCGCGCGGCGAACGCGTGATCTGCGTGTCCAACACGGTGCGCGACTACCTGCTGCGCAACTACCGCAGCGCCGATCCCGGCAGACTTGTGGTGATCCCGCGCGGCATCGACCAGAACGTCTATCGCTACGGCTATCAGCCGGACAATTCCTGGCGTGAGTGGTTCTTCGCCGAGTTTCCGCAACTGGTCGGTGCGCCGCTGCTGACCCTGCCCGGACGCGGCACACGTCTCAAGGGCCACGCAGCCGCGATCGGACTGGTCGCCGAGCTCAAGTCGCGTGGCATTGCGACGCGCCTGCTGCTGCTCGGCGCGCGCCAGGTCGGGCGCGAAGCGTACATCGCCGAACTGGAACGACTCGCGGTCGAATTCGGCGTCGCGGACTGGATTGCGATCAGCGCACAGCGTGACGACGCGCGCGATGTCTATGCGGCGTCCGCGCTGGTGCTGCAACTGTCCAACAAGCCCGAAGCGTTCGGGCGCACCGTGGTCGAGGCGATCTCGCTGTGCCGTCCCGTGCTCGGCTACGACCATGGCGGGGTCGGCGAACTGCTCGCCGATCTGTATCCGGCAGGGCGCGTGCCGCCGGGCGACCAGCGCCGGCTCGCCGAACGCGCCGCGGAACTGCTACGCGCAGCGCCCGCGATCACGCCATTGTCGCGCTATCGCCTCGCAGACATGCAGGCGGCCACGCTGGCCCTTTACGAGGAACTTGCGGCTGCCCGTTGACGACGCGTGCCAGGATCCCGGTTCGGGCCGGCTTCGCCTGTCGCAGCAGTGACCTGTAACAGAGGAATTGAAAGCAACTCGCCTGGTCTAGCGGCGCCGTGCCTAGCCCTCGCTCGACCCATGGGCACCGCTATGGGGCGCCCGGCACCACGATCCCGGCGCGATTCCTGTTCCACTTCCCCTGTTGCAGGCCACTAGAATGGATATCCGCCCACTGCGCGAATGTCCGTGAAGCCGACTGTTGCCGAACGCGCGATCGCCTGGCCCATACTTCTCGTGCTCGCGACGCTCGTGCTGCTGCCGCTCGGCCGCACTGCGGAGCTGCCTCTGGTCGGCGCTGCACTGGCCGCGCTCGTGCTGCTCGCGCGCGGCCGGTTGGAGTGGCGGGATCGGTCCCCGCGGCTCGTGCTCGCATTGTTCGCGTGCTACTGGTTGGCCGCGCTCGCCTCGGGGTTCGCCGCAGTCGAACCCGCGAAGACCTGGTCGACGATCGCTGGCATCGTGCGCTTCCTGCCGTTCGCCTGGTTTGCCTGCTGGGCGCTGCGCGATCGTGCGTGCTGGCCGCTCGTGATCACCTGCGTCGCCGCCATCGTGTCGCTATGGGTCATCGATGCGTATGTGCAGATGCTGTTCGGCCATAGCCTCGGCGGTGCGGCCGAGGCCGAACGCGTTTCCGGAATCTTCGGCGCCGGCAATCTCAAGCTCGGCCCGGTTCTTGCGACCCTGTCGCCGTTCGTGCTGCTCGCGGCGCGCTCCCGCTTCGGTCTGCGTGGCCTCGTGATCGCGGCAATGCTGCTGGTCGCGCCGATCCTGCTTGCGGGCTCGCGCGCGGCCTGGATCGCGTATGCGCTGGTCTGCGTCCTGCTCGCATGGCACGGCACGCGCAATCCGCGACGCTTCCTCGCGACCCTGGCCCTACTGGTCCTCGCGGGCGGTGCGATCGTCGCGTTCGCCTGGCACGACTCGACGCGATTCGGCGCGCGCGTCGAGCGCAGCCTGCTCGCGCTGAACGGTACCGAGGCCGCGGTCGATGCAGCGGCCGCGGGACGCCTGCGCATCTGGCACACCGCGCTCGCGATGAGTGCGGCCCATCCATGGACCGGCGTCGGCGTGCGCGGATTCCGCTACGCCTATCCGCGCTACGCCGATGCGGGCGACCGTTTCGTCGACGACAGCGGCGACACCGGCGCCGCGCATGCGCATCAGATCGTACTCGAGATCCTCAGCGAAACAGGTCTCGTCGGTCTTGCCCTCTGGCTTGGCGGGGTCGCGTTCGCGCTCGGCGCATGGTGGCGCGCGGATGCGGCTGCGCGCGAACGCGCGCTCGCGCCCGCCATCGCGCTGGTCGCGATGTGCTTCCCTCTGAACAGCCATCTCGCGTTCTATTCGGCGTGGTGGGGCCTCTTGTTCTGGTGGCTGCTCGCGCTGTATTGCGCCGCGCTCGGTGCGCGCGAATTCCCTGACCGACGGGGTGGATCCTGACCCACGGAGCGTGGCGGCCGGGCCTGCGCTAGCGCTCCGGGCCGCCTCGCGGCGCGTTGCGCAGCAGGCTCAACGCAAAGCCTCCGACCAGTGCCGCGGCCGCTACCAGCACGCCCCAGAGCAGCCAGCGTCGCCACGGCGTGGGTGACGGCGGCGGTTGCAGCGCCGCGCTGCCCGCGCTCTCGATCGCGGTACCCAGCGTGGCCAGCGGCGGCCGCCAGTCGCGACCGAGGCTCGCACGCAGGCTCGCGAGCGCCGCATCCATTGGATAGTCGGCGCGCCGCGCGCGTGCGCTGCCGACCGCGAGTCGGTAGGGGCCGTCACCCTCGGCGAGAAACACGATCTCGTCGGGCCGGTACGCGATGCCGAGGCGCGGCGGTGCGCTCAGTGCCACGCGCGTTTCGATCCGGAACTCGCGCAGCCGCGATGTCGGCGCCAGCGCCACATCGCTGTTGCGCACGGTCTGGTCGCCGCTGCGCAAGCGGAACGCGGTGACCTCGGCGAGCGGAATCCATTCGGTGGCGGCGCTGCCGCCGACGCGCGCGGACAGGGTCAGCGCTGCGAGCGCATTGGCATTGGCCAGTTCGATGCGCGCGGCGCGCGCCGGCAGCGCCGCGGGCAGCGCATAGCGAAAGCGTGTCACGCCGATGGCGGGCGCGGCGGCGGGCGTGGCGGATATCAGGGCCGCGTCGAGCCAGCGCAGCGGCGCGGCACGTTCGGGGTCGATCGACACCGCGCGCGCTGCCAGGCGGATCATCGCGACGCCGTCATCGAGGCGGCGCAGACGCAGATACTTCGTGCGCACGTTGCCGAGTGCGATGTCGCGGTGCTCGAGACGTGCGCCGTCCTGTTCGAGCGCGAGCACGGTTGCGGTGCCGATCGTGCGCCAGTCCTGCAGATCGTCGCTGGCCTCGACGCGCAGGCGCGCGACGAGTCCGGATGCCGGCGCGCTCCAGTCGAGCACCAGATGGTCGAGCGGGTGCTCGATCCTGCTCGCGTCGAGCAGCCAGTCGCGCGCCGTGCGGGTGTCGTCGGCTGCCGCGGTCTCGCCCGCGTCGATGCGGCGCAGACGCCCGTGGGCATCGCGATCGATGATCAGGCGCAGATCACCCGTCGCGCCGCGGGTCGCGGCGGCAGGCAGCGCGAGCACCGGCAGAACCGCGCTCTGCTCGCGCGGAGAAGTCGCGGGTGCCTCGACAAGGCGCGCGACCGGTACCGGTTTGCCGGCCGCGTTGAACACCGAAATGTCGCGCAGGTCCGCATCCTGCGCCCAGGCGAGCACCGTCGGGCCGACTTCGACCCGCCAGGCGTCCGCCGCAGCCGGCGTACGGGCGCCGGTAACGATCGGGAATGTCCATGCGTAGTCCGCCGCGCTTTGCGCGCGCGCGAGGGTGCCGATCCACAGGCACGTGA
Organism: uncultured Gammaproteobacteria bacterium; assembly: GCA_963758365.1. Taxonomy (GTDB): domain Bacteria; phylum Pseudomonadota; class Gammaproteobacteria; order Xanthomonadales; family Rhodanobacteraceae; genus Dokdonella_A. The sequence continues at coordinate 2,744,738 of CAVWVB010000001.1, read as the reverse complement.
GCAGCCATGCGATACGTCTCATGCGGCGGCTCCATCGGCGCGCATACGGGGCGGCGCGGGCGCGAGGTAGCCGATCAGCGTGCACAGCAGACCGTAGGCGATGAATGATGCGATTCCGAACAGGTTGCCGAGATGGCCGCGATCGACCAGCAGCAGCTTGGCCAGCACGACCGCCATCAATGCCGCCGCAGCCAGCCACAGCAGACGCTGGCCGCGCCGCGATCCGAGCACCCAGCCGACCACACCGAGCACACTCCAGACCACGGTCAGCGAAGTCTGCGCAAGGTTCGACGCCCACAGCGCGTCCGCATCCCACGCGACGCCTCCGAGCTGATGGGTCGCGCGCAGGGTTGCCGCGGTCACGAACGCGAAGCCCGCGATCGCGAGCAGCACGGCGCGTCGCTTCGCGAGTGCGGTCGGCGCAGCGGCGTCGCCGAGCCAGAGCGCGAGGCCGAGCAGCGCACCGATCTGCACGAGTTCGAGCGGATTGAGCAGCGGGATGAACGGCAACGGTGTGCTCGCGCCGGCATGCAACAACAGGCTGCACAATGCAACGGCTGCGACCAGCGTCTGCGAAGCGAGCAGCGCCCAGCGATGGGCGGCGAAGCGTCGGGTCAGCGGCCAGGCGATCCAGCGCGGACGCAGCAACGCGAGCGCCCATGCGGCGAGCAGCGGCAGCATGCTGGCCGCGGCGGTCCAGCCCGCGCCGAGATGCGCATCGCCGGCGAGCTGACGCAGCGCGAGCGCGAGTGCCAGGGTCCAGGTCCAGAGCCACCCGAGGTGGCTGAGGCACGGAGCAAGGCCCGGGGCATCGCGCAACAGGCGCAGGCTCGAGCCGCCCAACCCCGCGTATACCGCGAACGCGGCCAGCCCCCACCCCGCAAACGGCCGTGCGCCGGCCGCAGCGAGCAGGAACACGATCGCAACGCCGCAGGCCAGTGCGATCGCGGCGCTCCAGGCCGGCAGGCTCGCGCGCAGGCGCGCGGCGGCCAGCGCCGCGAGCATCGCGGTCAGCGCGGCGAACGCGAGCACGGCGTGGTCCTTCGAGGGCGTCGGCACGAAGCGATCGATTTCGTGGAGGCCGGCGCCGAGCCACCAGGTCAGACCCCACAGGTAGAGCAGCGACGCGAGTTGCGGCAAGCGGCGAGCGCGATGATACAGCCACGCGCTCACGAGGCCTGCGGCCGCGATCAGCAGCGCACTGATGCACAGCGCGTTCGCGATCGGGATCGCGTCCGCGCGATCGCGCGCGAACACGACGGCGAGCACGAACGCGCCGGCCGCAAGCAATTGCAGCAGGAGCCCGGCGATCCGCGGCAGCAGGCGTTGCTGGCGCAGGCCGAGCCAGATCAGGCCCGCGCCCTCGAGCGCAAACGTGCACGCGGTCGTGCGTGCACTCCACGCGAGCGGCACGCTCAGCGTAGCGAAGCCGGCGCCCAGAACCGCGAACGATTCGCCGAGCATGCGCCGACGCGGCAGCAGCCACCACGCGAGCGCCGCATAGATCGCTGCCAGCACGAGCGCCGAATACGCGAGCGGCATGCGCTCGCCATCGAGCAGGGCGGCCTGCAGCGCGAACGCAACCAATGGGTTGCCGAACACGAGTCCCGCATCGACCCGATCGCGCGCGGCCGGCTCGCAGGTACGCACATGCAGGATCGGAATCGCGAGATAGATCGCGAAGTAGAGCAGCAGGAACGGTTCGGTGCTCGCGAACAGCGCGTTGTCGTAACGCAGCACGCCCCACACCGTGCCGATCGCGAACGTGAACGCGAACCCGAGCAGGTTCAGCACGCGCCACGCGCGCACCCAGGCGATCGCGAAAATCGCGAGATTGAGCAGCGCGTAGTACGAGAACAGCACGACATGATTGCCGCTGCCGGTCGAGATCAGGATCGGCGCGGCGAAGCCGGCGAGGATGCCGAGCACCGCGAGCGCGAGTGCGTCCTGGAGCACCGCGAGCAGACCGACGCCGGCGACCAGCACGAGCAGCAGCGCGAATGCGGCCGCGGGTGGCATCAGCGCATAGAGCCGGAATGCGGCGAACACGGTCAGCACGAGCACGCCGATGGCGCCACCCTGCAGAGCGAGCGCGAAGTTGCGCCGCCGCTCGCGCTCGCGCCAGCCGAACGCGAGCGCAGCCGATGCGGCAAGCGCGATGCCGATCAGGCGGAACTCGACCGGCAGGCGCAGCCAGCCTTCGTCGCTCGCGTACTTGAGCAGCGCGGCGACGCCCGCGAACAACACGAGCATGCCGACCTTGACCGGCACGTTGCCTGTGCTGAACCAGCGTGCGAAACCGCCGAGCGCGCGCTGCAGCGGATCCGGTCGCGGCGGCGCGCGCGGCGACGGAGTCGCGAGTCGCGGCGTGCCGAGCGCCGGCGCCGGGGGCGGCGGCGGTGTCGGGCGCTCCGATCCGGCAGCGCGGTCGCGTGCGGACTCCGCATCCGTTGTCGCGTCCGGTGCGCGCGATGCGGTTGCGGGCCGCGCTTCCGCGACCGGCGCTGGCGCGGGTGCGCTGTCGCGGTGCGTGCCCGCAGGCGGCGTTGCGCGGTCGCCCGGGAACGTACGCCGGAGCCGGTCGATCTCGCCACGCAAGGCATCGAGCCGCGCCGACAGTGCGTATTGGCGCACGATGATCAGGCCGACGGCCAGGCCACCGAAGAAGCCGAGTGCCGAGGGCGCCGCGTATCCGAGCGTCGCGACGGCGAGGCCGGCGATGCAGCACGCGACCACGATCAGGAAACCCATGCCATTCCCCCTGCGGGTGCGGGACACCCGTGTCAGTACAGCTCCGCCTCCCCGGGCGGCCGCGTCTTGAAACGCTTGTGCATCCAAAGGTACTGGTCCGGAGCCTCGCGCACCATACGTTCGATGCAGACATTGATGCGCGCGGCATCGGCGACGACGTCGCCGCCCGGGAAATCCGCGAGCGGCGCCTCGAGGCGGATCGCGTAGCCGCCGTCGGGCTCGCGCCGGTGGAAGAACGGGATCACCCTGGCACCGGACAGACGCGCGAGGTGATGCGTCGCGGTGATCGTCGCCGCGGGCACGCCGAAGAACGGCGCAAACACGCTGTCCTTGCCGCGCATGTCCTGGTCCGGCGCATACCAGAGCGTGCCCCCTTGCCTGAGGTAACGCACGCTGCGGCGCAGTTCGTCCTTCGCGAACATCGCGTCCGCATAACGCAGGCGCGCACGCAGGATCGCCCATTCGAATGCGGCATCGTCGTGCTCGCGGTACATGCCCGCGATCGGAATGCGCCGCGAGACGAGGCGCGCACACAGTTCCAGATGCGAGAAATGCGCGCCAACCAGCAGCACGCCGTGGCCGGCCGCGCGCGCCGACGCGAGGTGTTCGAGTCCTTCGATCGAAACCGGGATGCGTTCGATCGCGCGCGCCGAGCCCATCCACGCAAGCGCGAACTCGGCCAGCATCGTGCCGCTCTCGCGCAGGTTGCGCTCGACCAGCGCCGCGCGCGTTGCCGCATCGAGGTCCGGGAAGCACAACGCGATATTGCAGGCAGCGACATGGCGCCGTTCGCCGAATACGCGTGCGGCGATCCAGCCGAGCGCCCGCCCGCTTCGCATCAGCCCTGCACGCGGCAGCATTGCGAACAGCCGGATTGCGGCGACACCGACCCATGCAGGCCAATGCCACGGAGCGAGCAGGACGGTGCGGAACGCGGGCGCGGGCTGCGGCATCGCGTCGATGATAAGCGAAAGAAGCGGCGTCTCCCGCGCGGCGCGGACCTCTTGCGCAGATCACCGACGGTGCACATGCGTCGGACCTGCACTTGCGTTGATCTGCAAAGCGTTCGTCGCGCACGTCGCGCTGGTTCTTCGATGCCGCAGGCCGAGCCGCTCGCGTGGCCGGTGTTCGGCGCCAGGCCCCGGCGCTGCCGACGCTATACTCCGACGCCACCCCAGCAGGCCGCGCCGTGTTCCAGCGCTTCATCTACACGCTCACGCTGTATCTGCTGACGCCGTTCGTGGTCTATCGGCTGGCCGCGCGCGGCATCAAGTATCACGGGTACTTCGCGCGCTGGCGCGAGCGCTTCGGTTTCTTTCCGGATCCCGGGATCAGCGACAGCATCTGGATCCATGCAGTGTCGCTCGGCGAGGTTAATGCGGCGCTGCCGTTGATCGAGGCGCTGATGCGCCGCTACCGTGATTCGCGGTTCGTTATCACGACGGTCACGCCGACCGGCTCCGATCGCGTGCTGCAGCTGTTCGGAGAGCGCGTGTTCCATGTCTATCTGCCGTACGACCTGACCACCGCGGTGCGGCGTTTTCTCGATCGCGTGCGGCCACGCCTTGCGGTGATCATGGAGACCGAGATCTGGCCAAACCTGTTCATGAACTGTGCCGAGCGCGGAATCGCGATCGTCGTTGCGAACGCGCGCCTGTCGGAGAAATCATTGCGTGGCTACTGGCCGATCCAGCCGCTCGCGCGACGCGCGATCCGCTGCGCGAGTTTCGTTGCCGCGCAGTCCGCGTCCGACTACGAGCGCCTGCGCCTGCTCGGGGCGGCGGAGCCGCGACTGGCGATCGTCGGCAACCTGAAGTTCGACATGAGCGTGCCGGACGGGGTCTGCGAGCGCGGCCTCGCGTTCCGTGCTACCGCCGGGAGCGGACGACCGGTGTGGATTGCCGCAAGTACGCACGAAGGCGAGGAACTGATCGTGCTCAAGGCGCACGCGGCGGTGCTGCGTCGCTTCCCGGACGCGCTTCTGCTGGTCGCGCCGCGCCATCCCGAGCGTTTCAAGCCGATCGCCGCCGCGTGTCGCGCCTATGGTTTTCGCACATCGACGCGCAGCGAGGAAGGCGGTGCGGACCCGGCCTGCCAGTGCTTCGTGATCGATTCGATGGGCGAACTCATCGATTTCTATGCGGCGGCGGACGTCGCGTTCGTCGGCGGCAGCCTGGTTCCGGTCGGCGGCCACAATCTGCTCGAGCCGGCCGCGCTGGCCAAGCCCGCGATCGTCGGACCGCAAACGTTCAACTTTGCCGAAGTCACCGAAGACCTGATCGCGGCCGGTGCGGTGTGGCGGATCGACGATGGCGAGGAGCTCGGCCCCAGCGTGGTCCGGTTGTTCTCGCGCGAAGTCGAGCGACGCAGCATGGGCCGCGCCGCGCATGCGGTGATCGAGCGCGAGCGCGGTGCGGTCGAACGCACGATGGCGGTCGTCGAGCAGGTACTGCTTGAAGGCGGACACCGGTAGGCAGCGAGATGCAATCACGCTGCGGGCGGCGCGCAGCGGAGTCGGCTCCGATGCGCGGTCACGTACGGGTCTTGTTCAACCCGGGATGCCCGCGCGGCGCAGCGCGCGCAATGATCCTTGCCTCTCGAACCCGGATCCGGAATCCGAATCCCCGCTCCTACTCGAGCAATGCGTTGATTGCCTCGAGATCGTGTACGTCGACCACGCCCGCCGCCTGCTTGAGCAGGAGTCGATTGAGCACATAGGTGTGCCGTGCGGACGAGTAGCTGCTCTGCGCCTGCAGCAGGGTCTGCTGGCTGATCAGCACGTCGACGATCGTGCGCGTGCCGACCTCGTAGCCGGCCTGGGTCGCCTCGACGGAACTCTGCGCGGAAACCACCGCGGCCTTGGTCGCCTCGACTTCGCTTGCGCCCGCGATGACCGAGCGGAAGTCGTTTCGCGTCGCCGCCTCGATCTGGCGTCGTGTGTACTCGTACTGGTCCTGGGCGAAGTCGCGTTGATGGATCGACTGACGCACGCGCGACTGCGTGTAACCGCCGGTAAAGATCGGCACAGTCAGGGTGATTCCGATCGAACTGCCCCACTTCGGATCGCCCGCGAAGGTCTGGAAGCCGTCGACGCCGCCCACACTCGCTCCGAAACGAGTATCGCCCCAGTTCACCGCGCGCGAGTAGCCGACCTGCGCGCTGACGGTCGGCAGATGGCCGGCGCGTGCGGTACTGATGTTCGCGTTGGCGGCATCGACCTGCAGCGCGGCCGAACTCAGCGCCGGGTTGTGCTCCAGTGCGACTTCGACCCAGGCGTTCGGGTCGTCCGGTTTCGGATGTTCCAGCGGCAGGTCTTCGCGCAGCTTCTTGAACTCGCCCGGCTCCTTGTTCGTGAGCTGGCGCACCGCCTCGCGGGCGGTGTCGACCGCGTTTTGATTGCTGATCACGCTGGCCACGGCCTGATCGTGCTGGGCCTTGGCGTCGTTGACGTCGGTAATCGCGGCCAGCCCCACTTCGAATCGCTGCTGGGCCTGCTCGAGCTGGCGCGCGAGCGCCTTCTCGTTTGCATCGGCAAACTTCAGCGCGTCCAGCGCGGTAAGTACGCTGAAATAAGCCTGAGCCGCGTTGATCAGGAGCTGCTGCTGGGCGGCGTCGAACGTCGCCGCACCGGCCTGTGCGGTGTAGCGGCTTGCCTTCAGCGCAGTCCACTTGCTGATGTCGAGAATGCTCTGGCTCAGGCTTGCGCCGAGCGAACGCTGGTACGCGGTGGTCGTGTAGCCCGGCACCGGCGTGCCGTTTCCGCTGGCATCGTTGGGGTCGCGCACGAAGGTCGTGCTGCTGTCGCCGCCGTGCGTGCGCGTGAAATCCAGATTCACGCCGATCTGCGGCAGCAACTGCGAGCGTGCCTGGTCGACATTCTCGTCGGTCGCGAGCTTGGTCGATTCCGCACCGGCCAGCGTTGGGTCCGAGGCGCGCGCTTCCTGGTAGATCTGGATCAGGTCATCGGCATGCGCGGCGGTGGTGCCGACGGCAAGTGCGATGGCCAGAGGCAGTGAGCGGATGCAAATCATGAATTCGTCCTCGAAAAGTGGCTGCTGCCGTACTCAGAGCGAGAAGCGGCGCGGTGGCTCGGCGTGGCGCAGATAGCGCAGATCGGTCTCGAACAGGCTTTCCGCGGTCCAGTGCGTATCGTCTTCGCGCGTGTAGACGACGGCCTGCATGGCCGGCGACTCCCCGACGATCGCGATCAGACGCCCACGCGGACCGACCCAGTCGCGGAAGCGTTCGGGCAACGCCCAGACCGCGCCGCCGACGACGACGGCGTCATAACGTTCGCTCGTCTGGAATTCACGCACTGCATCGACGACCTCGACGGTCGCATTGCGGATTCGCGCCGTGGCGAGATTGGCGCGTGCGCACTCGGCCAGGGAGTCGTGCAACTCGAGGCTGGTGACCCTGCGTGCGAGCCGGGCCAGGCAGGCGGTCAGGAAGCCGGTACCTGCGCCGATCTCGAGCACGCTGTCGTCCGCTGCCAGGGCGAGTGCCTGCAGAATGCGGCCTTCTACGATCGGCTTGAGCATGACTTCATCATGGCCAATCGGCAGCGGCATGTCGCAGAACGCGAGGGCGCGATGCTGCGCCGGCACAAAGTCCTCGCGACGCACCGCGCGCAGCGTTTCGAGCACGCTTGCATCGAGAACATCCCAGGGGCGCACCTGGTTCTCTATCATGTTCTGTCTTGCCTGCTCGGTGTGGCTCAGCATCGTCGGCGACCGGTCGAAAAAAGGGGGAAGAGCATAGGTACTTGCCGCGCTGGCGGCAAACCCATGGTTGGCCACGCAGGCGCGCACGCCGAAGTGCCGGAAGTCACCGCGCCATCGAGGCGGTTACGCTGCGGCGGAGGCTCGCGAACTCGTTGCAAGCAAGGCCTCGCGCGCTGCGCCAAGCGCGTTGTCGACGCTTGCGGACAGCGCGGGGTCGACGCGTGCGATGCGCTGCTGGGATTGCCCGGTGCCTTGCATCGAAGTGGTCGCGAGCTGCAGCGCGAGCCAGCGCGCGAGGCGCGCCTGTTCGTCCGCGGACATTGCGGACAGTGTCCGCCGTGCGGCATTGCGCAACCTGACAAGGTGGAGATCGGCCGGATTGACGGATGCATCTGCGGCTCTCTCGATCAGCGCCGCAAATGCGCGTTGCGCGAGGCGCAAGGGCAATCCGGTGCTGTCCTCTCGTGATTCGGTCGAAAACAGCGCGACGGGAGGATTCATTGTGACGCTCCGACGGATGCGCCCCGCGTCCCGCTCGTCGGATGCTCGATCAACAGACAAGGTTGCATGATGTCGCTCCGTAGCAAGACTCGCGCCATCGTAATGTCGAGGGCGGGTGACCGATGAAGGCACGCTCGGCCCGGCGGTGCTCTCGACCGCGCCGTCCGGTTGCGGGAGGGAGGATCCCGGACGACGCGGTGAGAGGCTTCCCGGCATGCCGCGGTTGCGTGCAGGTTCGCTCGGTCGCCGCAGCGGTATTGCATTACACGGGTCAGGATGCACGACCGAGCCTTTCCGAGTCCTGTCGGACTCGCGGGGCCGGCCGAAAAGGCGGCTCGACCGGCACCCGACAGAGTGTGCGCCATTCATGTACTGTACGGTATAGTATAATAATCGAATTCCGCAGTCCAGCTACCATTGCAACCATGAATGCAGTCATCGCTAAGTCGTGCGGCCCGGGTCGGCCCAAGGATCTCGAAAAGCGCGCAGCGATCCTCGAGGCCGCGAAGCGCTTGTTCCCGCAGAGCGGCTTCGAGGGCACGAGCATGGACGCGATCGCGGCCGACGCGGGCGTGTCGAAACTCACGGTCTACAGCCATTTCACGGACAAGGAGACCCTGTTCTTCGCGGCGATCCGCGCGCGCTGCGAAGAGCAGATGCCGGCGACCCTGTTCGATGTCGACCTGTCAGGACCGGTCCGGCAGCAGCTCGAAGCGATTGCCCACGCGTTTTTCGCGCTCGTAACCGCGCCCGAGTCGATTGCGCTGCACCGCCTGCTCTCCTCGGGTACGGGCATGTCGCAAAAGCTCGTGCAGATGTTCTGGGAGGCCGGCCCGCAGCGCGTCCAGTCCGCATTCCAGGAGTTCCTGGGCCGCCAGGTCATGGCGGGCAAACTCGTCATCCACGATATTCCGCGTGCGTCCTCGCAGTTCTTTGCGCTGCTCAAGGGCGATCGTCATGCCCAGCTGCTGTGCGGTCGTTGCGACGCCGCCTCCACCTGCGACGTCGACCAGCACGTGAGTGCCACCGTCGAACTCTTCCTGCGCGCCTACGCGAAGAATCCGCAACAAATGCTGCCGCTTTGAGCCGGCGGTGGACGCCACGTCGGGACGCGATCAGGCGCGGAACTCTTCCGCATGCATGAGCCAGTTGCGCAGCACCTTGTCGTCGTCCGGGCTGATATCGATGAAACGGAATCCGATCCAGGCCTGGCCACGCGCGCTGCCCAGATCGCTCCATTGCTCGTGTACGCCGACCTCGACCGGATGCAGCCGGCCATGCGCGTCGGGAAGATGGAACGAAAACTGGTAGAGCGCGTCATCGTCGATCCGCGACTGCGCGATGAGCATCATTCCATCGAGCGAGAGGTTGCCGATACGGCCGACCACCTCGCCGGTCATCATGTCCGTGACCTGCAGCGGAACATCGGGCCGCTTGCGTGGAAGTCGGCGCTTGTCGTTCATCGACGTCTCCGGTTTGCGTCGTCGGTTACTACCGCGCACGTGGCACGCCCATCGGACTTGGTCGGGCTCACGCGCTGGCTCCGGCGGGATCGGCGGCATCCGCGGCCGGCCGCAGAATGTCGATGATCGCCTTCCATGCGCGGTCGATCAGCGAACCCTGCTCGGGAACGGCGACACGGACCTGCCCGCGCACCATGTCGCGCGCGAGTTGATCCAGGTTCAGATCCTCGCAGCGCGCGCCGCGGTGATTGACGAACAGGCAATGTCCGGTCAACGGCGAATACCAGGCCAGCTTGCGCCGAACCGTTTCACCCTGCTGGTTCACGACGAAGTCGAACCATGTGCCGAACGGCAGTTTCTTGATCCGCTGCAACATTTCGGCTTCGGCCGCGTTGAGTGGCACGGGTTTGACGGCAGCGTTCGCGCCGGCGGCTTTGCCGCCCAGCCGGGTCTTGCCCTTCAAAACCGTGTCGATGTGCTTGAGCTGCTCCTGCTTGGCCGGCGCGGCGCTCGCGGTGCCGATGTGCAGGTTGTCGAGCACGCCGCGGACATCGTCTTCATGCAGGCCGACCTGGCGCAGCCCGGCATCGAGTTCGCCGCGCAGCGCGTTGTCGTCGGGGGTCACCGACAACGCTTGCGCGCCACGACGGGCGAGATTGCCGGCCGCCGCCAGGCGTCGCTGGAATTCGCTGCCACCCGGTCCTTCGCGCAGTGCGCTCAGGGCCAGTGCATCGGTCCAGGCCTGCTCCAGCAGCGCCTGCACCCGTGGCGGCGGCGCGTGGTCCTGAATCAGCCGCATGACGGCCGAGCGCGCTGCGTCGCGGGCGATCTGCAGCCGGTCGTGCCCCTTGGCCGCATCGATATGGCGACGCTCGACCACTTCCGCGCGCCGCGCGATGAGCTGCATGTGCTGGCCGAGATCGCCGAGCAGCTTCTCGAACACGCCGAGATCACCGTCGAACTCGCTGCCCACCTGGTCGACGACAAGTTGCATCTTGTCGACCAGATCGGTGTCGGAATCGCCGTCGTCCATCCAGCGCGCACCGGTTTCGGCGATCGTGTTGAGCAGTTCGCGCGCCGGATGGTCGCGGCGTGTGAAGAACGTCTTGTCGCCTAGCGCGACGCGCAGGACCGGCACGTGCAGACGCGACAGCAACGAACGTGCGCTGCTTCCTTCGCGCACGTTGCGGGTGACGTAGTCGAACAGCATGCCGATCAGGTCGACGGTGTCGGTGTCCTCCCCGGACAGGTTCAGCGGACGATCCGCGGGGCTCGAACGACGCAGTTTGACGAGCAAGGTGTTCTTGAAGTGCTCGCTGTCGTAGCGCTGCTGTCGCGACCCGCCCGATGGGGTCCTCTGCAGGTTGCCGAGGAGGCTCTGCAGGTCGGCCGGACTGGCGTAGGAGACGGGTCCCGGAGAACTTTCCGGGGCGCCATGACCTTCGACGCGGCGGCGCTCGCCGAGCAGGTGGCGCAAGGTGCCGAACAGCTCGGCGTCGACATGGTCGTGCGCAATATGACCGTCGAGGCTGTCGCGCGGCGCAGCTGCGTCGTTCCCGTCCGGACCTTGCGCTGCCTGCGCGGCCGGCGTGGCCGCATCGCGGCGATAACTCGGAAGTCGCAGGTTCGGCAGCACCCGTTGCTCGATCAGCCAGTTGTTCGCGCCCTGATAGAACGAGCTCACGGTCAGCATGGCCGCCTGGTCGAACTGCTTGTAGATCAGGATGCGATGCTCGATGTCGAGATCGATGTTCAGCAGGCAGTAGCGGAATGCATCGGCCAGACGCGCGGGACCCAGCGGCATCTGATCGCTGTTCCAGGCGGGCGTGGCCGCGATAACGGCCAGGCGTTGCGCGAGTGCGTGCAGATCCTGACTGTTGCGGATCTCGGCCTTGCTCGCTATTTCCTGCAACGCGAGGTCTTCCTCGAGCACCGTGGAATCGACCAGTTCGAGCAACGTGCGTGGACCCTCCCGCGCCGGCTCGGCGGTCGCCCGCGCCGGCGTCGTGCGCAGACCGGCCAGGGTCGACTCGACGTGTTGCAGGAACCGCGGGGCAATGTCGGCTCGCGCATGCTTGATTGCGCGCAGATGTTCGAGGTGACCCTGTTGCTTCTGGCTGTTGCCGGAACGCTCGGCGAGAGAGAACAGCGCATGCTCCAGATCATCGAGCGCGCGCCGGATCGCGGGTTCGAACCAGTTGCCGGTCAGTTCGAGCAGTCCGCCGAGCATGTTGCGCACGCGCGGCGGCAGGTCGGTCCGATTCGCGAGCATCGGGAGCCCGTCACCGCGGGTGGGCTGGATTCCCCTGTCCTTCGCTGGCCGGCCTTTGGTCATGCGTCGAACGCGCTCTCGCTCATGGTCGCCGGGCACGGACGCGCTTGCGGCGCCAGGCAGCATGGGGCGCTACCCCTGCCTCCCCTGCGCGCGAATCATGTACCCCGCGACATTCTTGCACGTCGCCCGGGAGGCGAACAGGGGGCCACGGTCAGCGCTGAGGCTGCCAGACGAGTTCAAGGAACGCCGAACGCCCCGGCGTGTTGTAGCCGCGTACGAGCTCGTAATCGCGATCGCCGAGATTCTCCAGGCGCGCGCTCAGCGCCCAGTCCGGGCCGAGCGTGCGTCGCAGGCGCAGGTTGACGATTGCATAGCCGGGCAATTGGACCCCACCGACATCGCTGCGGCGACCGGCCGCGACGATTTCGACTCCGCCACTGAAGCGCTCACCGAACCGACGTTCGGCGAGCGCGGAGGCCTTCTGCCGTGCGCGGCGCACGAGCACCTCACCGCTGTCCGCGTTGCGCGGATCCTGCCAGGTATAGGTGGCCCGCGCGGACCACGCGCGAGCTTCGAAACGGTAGCCCAGTTCGATGCCGCGGATTCTCGCTCGCGCGATGTTCTCGGCGCGGTTGTCGACACCGGTGAAACTGATCAGGTCGCGCAACTGCGTGGAGTAGAGGCTTGCGCGCAGTTGCTGATTCGCTGCAAACGCGTAGTCCAGTCCGAGTTCCGCACCGTGCGAGCGCTCGGGTTGCAGATCGGGATTGCCCGCGAAGTAGCCGCCGTAGCCGGGATCGAACAGCTCGTTCATGGTCGGGCTGCGAAATCCCTGGCCAAGGTTCGCGTACACGCGCAGGGGCTCGGCGATGCGCCATCCCGCCGCGAGCGAGCCGGTCGTGGCGCCGCCGAACACGCTGTTGTCGTCGAGGCGCAACGAAACTTCGCCGTCCAGTGCTCCCCGCGTCGTTCGCCAGCCGCTGAATGCGGCACGATTGGTGCGGCCATCGCGGTAGCGTGGGGCGTCGCTCGACGTATCGCGGGTTTCACCTTCGTCGTGGACGAGATCGATACCAGCGATCAGGCGCTGGTTCTCGCCGATGCGGATTTCGTTCTGCCAGAGCAGACTGTTGCGACGGGTCAGGTACAGGGAATAGAACGTCGGTGTCGACAGGTCCTCGCGAGCCTGGCCCAACGCAAGGCGCTGCCTCCAGGTCGTGCTGACATCGCCCTCGAGATTGATTCCGGTCGTCTGCTCGATGACATCGGAATAGCCCTGGTCGAAATCCGACTGGCCCTCGCTGCGCAGCACCGATGCCGACAGCACCTGATCGCCGCCGACCGCATGCGCGAAGCGCGCGCTTAGACTGGTCTTGCGGAAGCCGTCATGGTCCGGGTTGTAGATGCAGTAGGGATCGTCCGGGCCGTTGCAGATGCCCGGATTGGTCGCCGAAAATCCGCTGATGTGACGTGCGCCTACCTGCACGCTGTAGCCATCCGCGCCGTTCCAGTGGCCGATGCCGGCGCTGCCTGCAGCTTCGTTCCAGCTGCCGTATCCGAGTGCGACGCGCGGACCTTCGAGCTTGCGCGTGAAAATCTGGATCACACCGCCGATCGCATCCGACCCCCAGTAGCTCGCGCGCGGGCCGCGCACGATCTCGATGCGCTCGACCGCATCGAGCGGCAGCTGTTCGAACGCAAACGCGCCCGTGGTCGCCGCGCCCGCCCGCACGCCGTCGATGAGCACCAGGACCTGATTGGCGTTGGTGCCGCGCAGAAACAGCGACGTCTGCTGACCCGCGCCGCCGGTGCGGTAGAGATCGATCCCGGCTTCAAGACGCAGTACGTCGAGCACGTCGCGTGCGACGCTCGCGTCGAGGTCGGCGCGCGTGATCACGCTGACATTGGCCAGCGCGTCGTCGACGGTTTCGGCAACGCGCGAGGCCGTGACCTGCACGGTCGGCTGGACATCGAACTCCTCGGCATGCGCACGCGCACCGAGCGCGACAGACGCCGCGAAGGTCAGAACGGAAAAACGGATCATGGTCGTGTCTCCTGTCGCACACCCGCGAAAACCAGGGGCGGAAGGAGGGACGCGCAGGGCGACGGGCGCCCTTGCCCGTCCGTTGCCCGCCGCAACGCCTGGAGCCGAGCGCCATCGCGCGCCTCGCAGCTGATGCGGGCACTCGACAGACGCGCCTCAGGCCGGTCTCCGGGCTTGCAAGCGATGCAGTGGCGCGCGGTCACCGATGACCGCTTGCCTGGATCCTGCGATCGCGGACGATCGCAGGATCACCATGACATCGACCGGTTCGCCTTCCCGTCGTGGCGACGACAGTGGCGTGTCGAACCGGTTGCACTTGCCTACCGTTGCGGGGGCAGCGTCGGATTTGATCGTCGCGAGATGGACATCGCGAACATGCAGCTCGCACCGACTTCCCGTTTCACCCCGTGCGTCTGGCGCAGGGGCACCTGTGGTGGCGCGCAGTGTAGAGGCGCGGACAGCCTCGTTCAATCGCGGTCGGTCGCGGTATCGATTCCCAGCAGTTCGCCGTCGGCGCCGACGCGCACCGAGACTTCGATCGGTCGGCAGCAGACCGCGCAGTCCTCGACGTAGCGCTGCGAGCCGCCGGAGAGGTCTGTTACGGAATCGAACACCTCGCCGCAATACGGGCAGTGCAGGGTTATGGATTCCAGCATGGAGGGCGATGGCGGTAGCGAAGGGCTGGGGTTCGGCGATGGGAAATCGGCAGGTGCACGAACCACGCTTTCGCGGTTCGGGCACAGCGACCAGGCCGAAGCTGTTCTCGGCGCTGGATGCGATCATACGGTACGGGCTCTGCCTTCCGTCGCCATTTTCGCTGGCCTCCCTGTGCCGCCGATCCGCGTCGGGACAGCGCTGCCGCGGCATCGACCATGCCTGCGCGGTCAGACCGTAACCGGCAGGAACGCCGCGACCACATCGTTCAGATAGCGTCGCCCGAGTTCGGTCGGCGCGAGGCGCAGCGGGTCGTCTTCGAGCCATCCGCGCGCGGTCGCGCGCTCGATGGTCGAGGCGATGAGTTCGGTTCCAAGGCCGGTACGCTCGCCGAACAGCGGCGCGGCCACGCCTTCGTTGAGGCGCAGCGCATTCATCATGAATTCGAACGGGAGATCGGCCGCGCAAACGTCGCTGCACGTGCCGAATGCGCGGTCGCGCGCGAAGCGGTCGAGGTAGCTTCCCGGCGCCTTGAGTTTTGCGGTGCGCACGATGCGCGCGCACGCCGCGTCACTGAGCTTTCCATGCGCGCCCGCACCGATGCCTAGATAGTCGCCGAACGTCCAGTAATTCAGATTGTGCTGCGAGCGCCGACCGTTACGCGCATAGGCCGAGACCTCATATTGCGCGTAACCCGCTTCGTGGAGGCGTCGCTGACAGGATTCCTGCATGTCGAAGATGCTGTCTTCGTCCGGCAGCGGCGGTGGCTTCGCAGCGAACAGCGTGTTCGGCTCGAGGGTCAGCTGGTAGTGCGAGACGTGCGTCGGTTCCAGCGCGAGCGCGCATTCGATGTCGCGCAGCGCGCCCTCGAGGTTCTGTTCCGGCAACCCGTACATCAGATCGAGATTGAGGTTCCAATAGCCGCAGTCCTGGGCCTGCTTGATCGCGCGTTCGGCGTCGTGCGCCGAGTGGATCCGGCCGAGCCGTTCGAGTCTGGCGTCGTCGAAGCTCTGCACGCCGAAACTGAGCCGGTTCACGCCGGCTCGCAGGTAGCCCTCGAAACGATCATGTTCGAGCGTTCCCGGATTGGCTTCAAGGGTGATCTCCGCATCGCCAGGCAGGTTCAGCCTTGCGGCGACGCCGTCGAGAATGCGCGTGATCGCATCGGCCGCGAACAGGCTCGGCGTGCCGCCACCGAAGAAAATGCTGTGCAGCGCGCGTCCGGCCAGCGCATCCGAATGATCGGCAAGGTCGCGATCCAGATCGGCGAGCAGTGCGTCGACATACGTGTCCACCGGCAGCGCGCCCGCGCGGGCGTGCGAATTGAAGTCGCAGTACGGACACTTCTTCACGCACCACGGAATGTGGATGTACAGCGACAGTGGAAGTGGCGCGGGCAGGGGCATGAGCCTATTCGAGGCTGCGTGTGGCGCGGCAGGGAGGTGGCGGCACGGCCGCAGCGGCGGCGGTCCAGGTGTCGAGCAGTGTACGCAGCCGCGACAGCGCCTGGCCGCGGTGACTGACCCGATTCTTGCTCATCGCTTCGAGTTCGGCCGCGCTGCGCCCGAGTTGCGGATCGAAAAACACCGGGTCGTAGCCGAAGCCGCCGGTGCCGCGCGGCGCTTCGAGGATGCGTCCGTGCCAGCGCCCTTCGGCCAGCAGCGGTGCGGGATCGGCCGCGCCGCGCAGGAGCACGATCGAGCAGTGGAAATGCGCGCTGCGCAGGGTTTCGGGGACGCTGTGCAATGCGCCCAGGAGTTTCACGATGTTCGCGGCTGCATCGCCATGCTGGCCGGCGTAGCGTGCGGAAAACAGTCCCGGCGCGCCACCGAGCGCATCGACGCAAAGGCCCGAGTCGTCGCCGATCGCAGGCAGGCCGGATACGCGTGCCGCCTGACGCGCCTTGATCATCGCGTTCTCGATGAAGGTGGCGCCGGTCTCGTCGGCATCGACGACACCGAATGCCGACTGGGCGACCAGTTCAATGCCGAGTTCGGCGAGGATCGCGCGCATTTCGGCGAGTTTTCCGGGGTTGCTGCTCGCGAGGACGATGCGGTGCATGGCTGAGCGGGAATCGGGACTCGCGATCGGGATAGTCGGGAAAGCAGAAAACGTGCGCGCGTCGGCAACGGGCGTCGTCGTTCCGGTGCACGGCGCGTCCGGCCGTTCGGTTCGCGTCCGCACCGCGGCATGGCCGCGTTCCGGAGCCGGCCGTCAGCCCTGTGCCAGCGCTTCGCGCTGCTTCATGCAGAGTTCCGCGACGCCTTTGGTTGCCAGTTCGAGCAGCGCGTCGAGCTCCTCGCGACGGAACGCATGGCCTTCCGCGGTGCCCTGAAGCTCGATGAAGCCGCCACCGTCGTTCATCACGACGTTCATGTCGGTATCGCAGCCCGAATCCTCGGCATAGTCGAGATCGAGCACCGGCATGGCCTGATGGATTCCGACGGAGACTGCGGCGACCGCACCGAACACCGGATCGCGCTTGAGTTGATGGCGTGCCTTGAGCCAGCGCACCGCATCGACCAGCGCGACGTAGGCCCCGGTGATCGCCGCAGTGCGCGTGCCGCCGTCGGCCTGCAGGACGTCGCAGTCGAGCGTGATCGTGCGTTCGCCGAGCGCCTGGCGGTCGATGCAGGCACGCAGGCTGCGCCCGATCAGGCGCTGGATCTCCATCGTGCGGCCACCCTGGCCGCCGCGCGCCGCCTCGCGCTGGGTGCGCGATCCGGTCGCACGGGGCAGCATGCCGTATTCGGCAGTGACCCAGCCCTCGCTCTTGCCTCGCAGGAAGGGCGGGACCTTCTCCTCGATGCTGGCGGTGCAGAGGACGCGCGTGTCGCCGAACGCGATCAGCACCGAGCCTTCCGCGTGGCGCGTGTAATGGCGCTCGATGCGGATGTCGCGCAGCTGATCGGCACGGCGGCCGGAAGGACGCGCGGAATGGGTCGCGGAAGCCGACATGCGGGGAGTGCTTTGGCAATTGGGCCGTGGAGTTTACCATTGCGCCCCCTCAGGTTCGCCGGAAACGCCGATGCTGCGCAGCATGACTGCCTTTGCAAGCGCCGAAAAAGACACCGGGCACGGCCTGATCGCGATCGAACTGCGTTCAGTCAATCATCGCTATCTCGAGCTCAGCCTGCGTCTGCCCGAGGAACTGCGCACGCTCGAGCCGCTCGTGCGCGAGCGGGTCGGTGCGCGGCTCTCGCGCGGCAAGGTCGATCTCGGCTTGCGCTGGAAGCCCGCCGTCGCCGACGCGTCCGCAATCGCGGTCGACGAGGCGCTGGTGTCGCGGCTGGCCGAGACCGCGCAGATGCTGGCGGCGAGGTTTCCGCAGCTCCATGTCGATTTCACCACTTTGCTCACCTGGCCAGGCGTATTGCTCGATCGCGAAAGCGACCAGGAATCGTTGCGCGAAGATGCGCTGACCCTGCTCGATCAGGCTCTTGCCGACATGGTGGCCGCGCGTGCACGCGAGGGGGAACGCCTGGGCGGGTTCATGCTCGAGCGCCTGGACGCGATCGAGCGCATCGTCGCCGACGTGCGCGCCCATTTGCCCGAGGTCCGCGCAGCGCTGCGCGCGCGCTTCGATGCCCGCCTGTCCGAACTCAAGCAGCCGCTCGATCCGGGTCGCGTCGAGCAGGAGGTCGTGATGCAGGTCCAGCGCATCGATGTCGACGAGGAACTCGATCGTCTCGTCGCCCATGTTGCCGAGGCGCGCCGCGTTTTCGGCCTTGGCGAAGCAGTCGGTCGCCGCCTCGATTTCCTGATGCAGGAATTCAACCGCGAGGCGAATACACTGGGCTCCAAGGCGGCCGATCCGCGCACCACGAATGCAGCCGTCGAGCTCAAGGTGCTGATCGAGCAGATGCGCGAGCAGGTACAGAATCTCGAATGAGCAGTTCGGCCCTCCAGGGAACGCTGTACATCGTCGCTGCCCCTTCGGGTTCCGGCAAGACGAGTCTGGTCAATGCATTGCTCGAACGTGAACCGGGGATCGGGTTGTCGGTGTCATATACCTCGCGCCTGCCGCGGCCCGGTGAAGTCGACGGCCGGCACTATCACTTCGTGTCCCGCGAAGTCTTCGAACACATGGCTGCGAAGGGCGCGTTCTACGAACATGCCAATGTTCACGGCGACCTGAAGGGCACCGCGCGCGATGCGGTCGAACCGCTGCTCGCCGCAGGGCGCGACATCCTGCTGGAGATCGATTGGCAAGGAGCGCTCCAGGTCCGCGCCGCGCGCCCAGATTGCGTCAGCATCTTCATCCTGCCGCCGTCGCGCGCGGAACTGGAGCGGCGCCTGCGCACGCGCGGTTCGGACGATGCGGCGACAATTTCGCGGCGCCTGGCCGATTCGCGCGAGGAAATCTCGCATGCGGCCGACTTCGACTACATCGTCGTCAACGACCAGTTCGCCGACGCGCTCGCCGATTTGCGCGCGATCGTCTCGTGCCAGCGGCTGCGCGGTCGAGCCCAGATCAGTCGCCATTCCACGCTGCTCGGTGACCTGCTCAAGGCCGAGTAGACACAATTCCGGCTGGCGATCGTCCCGTCGCATCGGCTAATGTAGCCGCCGGACCCGCACCGATCCGTTGTTCCGGCAAAGTCCGGAGCCGCCTCTGGTTCCGGACGATGGCCGATCCAGATCCTCGGCGTGTAGCGAACCCAGGCGACGCTCGCTATCCGCCTTCGATTGCGGGTGGCGCGGCGCAATGCTTGCCCCTCCATGGAATCCAGCGCGTGACCGAAGTTTCCGCAACGCAGGCCCCCCAAGCGCTAGTGCAGGTCCGCGGCGTGCGCACGCGGCTCGGTGGCAAGGTGATCTTCGACGGACTCGATCTCGACATCGTGCGCGGCAAGGTGGTCGCGATCATGGGTCCGAGCGGAACCGGCAAGACCACGCTGCTGCGACATGTCACCGGACAACTGATGCCGGATGGCGGGCGCGTGCGCGTCGACGGCCTCGATGTGTCGGCGTTGTCCCGCAACGCGTTATTCGAATTGCGCGAGCGGATCGGTTTCCTGTTCCAGAACTCCGCATTGCTCACCGATTTCAGCGTCTTCGAGAACGTCGCGTTTCCGCTGCGCCAGCATCTCAGGCTGCCCGAGGAACTGGTGCGCAATATCGTGCTGACCAAGCTGCAGGCGGTCGGCCTGCGCGGTGCGGCGAACCTGATGCCAAGCGAATTGTCCGGCGGCATGGCGCGCCGCGTCGCGCTGGCCCGCGCGATGATCCGCGATCCGATGCTGATCCTCTATGACGAACCCTTCGTCGGCCTCGATCCGATCGCACTGAACCAGGTGCTGAAACTGATCCGTACGCTCAACGACACGCTCGGTCTGACCAGCGTCCTCGTCGCGCACGAGTTCGCGGCGGTCAAGCGAGCCGCGGATTACGTGTACCTCATCGCCGGCGGCAAGGTCGTCGCGAAGGGCACGCCGGACGAACTCGCACGTGGCGATTCGGCATGGACCCGGCAATTCTTCGGGGGCGAGGCGGATGGTCCCGTGCCTTTCCAGTATCCAGCACGTGACTACGCCACCGACCTCGGCTTCCCGTCCGCCGCCGCGCAGGCGGCCGCTGCACCATGAGCGAAGCTCGCAAGTCGCCCTCGATGGTCGGCGATGCACTGGCCCAGGTCGGCGCGTGCGGCCTGTTCCTGCTGCAGATCCTTGCGGCCGTCCCGAAGAGCCTGCGCCACTTCCGCGAGACGGTCCGCCAGATCTGGTTCGTCGGCGCGATGAGCCTCGTGATCATCATCACCTGCGGCCTGTTCGTCGGCATGGTGCTCGGCCTGCAGCTCTACTACGTCCTTTCGATCTTCGGAGGCACCGCCGCGCTGGGTACCGTGGTTTCGCTCTCGCTGTACCGCGAACTCGGGCCGGTCGTGACCGCGCTGCTGTTCGCGGGGCGGGCCGGTACTTCGATTACCGCCGAGATCGGCCTGATGCGTGCTACCGATCAGCTGTCCGCGATGGAGATGATGGCGGTCGATCCGCTCGCCTATGTCGCCGCGCCACGGTTCCTCGCCGGGGTCGTGGCGATGCCGTTGCTGGCCTGCGTATTCAATGCGATGGGCATCTTCGGCGCACACCTCGTCGGCGTGTCATGGCTCGGCCTCGACAACGGCACGTTCTGGTCGAACATGACTTCGAGCGTCGACGTCTGGAAGGACGTCGTCAACGGCGTCTGGAAGAGCGTTGCGTTCGGCGCCGTGGTCGCGCTGATCGCGGTGTTCCAGGGCTATACCACGCCGCCGACCAGCGAGGGCGTCGCCTACGCGACCACGCGGACCGTCGTGTTCTCGTCGATCGTCGTGCTTGCCCTCGATTTCGTGATGACCGCATTCCTGATGTAGGAACGGAGTGGATTGAACCGCCCTTGCGCCGGGAGAGCGGTATGGATGAGGACTGGACGGACGCGAATCCACAGGTGTGTTCGAACAGTCATCCGGCGCTTCGCGCCAGCTTCTCCCGCAGGGACAAGGAAGCAAACGAATAGAGGTTTTTCGCATGAACCAACGACGTTCCTATCAGATCGGCACCGGCCTGTTCATCCTGCTCGGATTTGCGGCACTCGCGTATCTCGCGACGCAGACGACTTCCGTCGCGAACTTCCGTCAGGGCGACAGCTACACGCTCAAGGCGCGTTTCACCAATATCGGCCAGCTCAAGCTGCGCGCGCCGGTGAAGCTGGCCGGTGTGCGCATCGGATCGGTCGATTCGATCGAACTCGACCCGCTCAAGCTCGACGCGCTGGTCCGGCTATCGATCGACAAGCGCTACAACGAGGTGCCGGACGATTCGTCGGCCGCGATATTCACCAGCGGTTTACTTGGAGACCAGTACGTTGGCATCCAGCCTGGCGGTTCCCCCGAGATGTTCAAGAACGGCGACGAATTCGTGCTCACGCAGTCGTCGATGCAACTCGAGGACCTGATCGGGAAATTCCTCGTCAATGGGTCGCCGCAGAAGCCGGCGAACGACCAATCCGCGGACCAGGACGACACCAAGTCCGCCCCGGCGAATCCGCCCGGCACTCCAACCAAGCATTGAGGACCCCTATGTTGCGCATGTCAGGCATCGTTTTCGCGTTGCTGGTCGCCGTCCTCGTCGCCGCGCCGGTGCGCGCCGAAACGCAGACCCCGGACCAGGTCGTGCAGGGTATCGCCGACGATCTGGGCAAGGCGATCGACGGTCATCAGGCGGAGCTGAAAGCCGACCGCGACAAGCTGATCAAGCTGATCGACGGCATCCTGCTGCCGCGCTTCGACATCGACTACGCGTCGATTCTCGTGCTCGGCCAGTACGCGCGCACAGCGACTCCCGAGCAGCGCGCGCGCTTCGCCAAGGCGTTTTACAACTCGATTGCGCACCGCTACGCGGAAGGGTTGCTCAATTACACGCGTGGTCGTGTCCGGGTATTGCCGAGCAAGGGCGACCTGAGCGAGAAGCGCTCGATCGTGCGGACGGAAGTCGTACTCGACGATGGCAAGACTCTCGCTGTCGACTACGCGTTCCGCAAGACCAAGTCCGGTGAATGGAAGGCGTACGACGTGATCATCGAAGGCATTTCGTACATCACCAACTACCGCAACCAGGTCAGCGCGGAAATCCGCAGGACCAGTCTCGACGCGCTGATCAGGCGACTGGAGACACAGGGCGAAAAGGCGCTCGAGGATCTGGAAAAGAACCAGAAGGGCGGAGCCTGAGCATGCCGTTGCGCATCGATCGCGTCGATGCCTCGAGAATTCGCGTCAGCGGGCCGCTCGGCATTGCGGAAGCGACCGCAGCACTCGCGCGCAGCCATGAACTGCATGATGGCGCGGTGGATACGGTGGCGGTCGATATCGCAGGTCTCGAACGCGTCGACAGTGCCACACTGGCGGTGCTGATCGCGTGGGCTGCGCGCGCGCGCCGGGCCGGCGTAAAACTGCGTTTCGCGGGCATTCCGGCCGGGCTGGCCGCGCTGGCGCAGCTTTGCGACGCGATCCCGTTGCTCGGTGCCGTGGACTGAGCCAGCGACGGTCAGTGTCTGGCGGGGTGTTGCTTCTCGTACTTCTGCTGCTCCTCGAGCAGCTTGTCGACATCGATGTCGCCTGTTCCCTGCATCTCCTCGATCACGTCCATGGGCGGCTGGCCGTCATAGATGTCGTACAGGCGGCGCTGGCGATAGGCGTCGCGGTAGAAGACGTAGGGATCGTAGACCCCCTCGAGCAGGCCTTCGGCCTCGATGCCCCGTGCGCGCAGGGTAATCAGGTAGAACAAACTGGGGAACTGTTCGGCGTTGTAGCGGAAGTCGTGATGATCGGCATACCAGCCGAGCGGGTCCATGTAGTGGTCGGCGGGCAGGCGCCAGACATCGCGCACCGATGTCGAGCCGATCAGAGGCAGCACGACGTACGGTCCTTCCGGGAGTCCCCATTTGGCGAGCGTGACGCCGAAATCGGTTTCCTCCGGAGGCAGGCGCAACTCGCTGGCCGGATCGAACAGGCCGACGAAACCGACGGTCGAATTGATCAGGAAGCGTCCCGTATTGCGTGCCGCGGCCACCGGATCGGCCTGCAACACATCGTTGATGATCGTGACCGGCATACGGATGTTGGAGAAGAAATTCGCAATGACGCGCCGTGCGTTCGCCGAGGTGACCTTGCGATAGGCGAGCGCCGTCGGGCGAATCACGGCCTTGTCCGCAACGTCGTTGAATGCGTACATCCTGCGATTGAACTTCTCCCACGGGTCATCGGTCCGGGGCTTGGCAATCGTGCAGCCTGCAAAGAGGACCACGCAGGCCGCCAGCATGCCCGCGCGCAGGGTATCCGCAATGAACTTGGATCGCATGGAGTCATCTCGATGGCGCGCGGACGCAGGCGTCCGTGGCATTTGGGTATTCCCTTCCGCATTGCAAGGCTACGCGAAATCCACGGGCAGCAGCACCCGCCTGCGCCGGCAGCGCGCCGCAGGCGCCTGCGATGATTGCGCTGCACAATGGCCGGGCGCTAGAATGATGGGCCGTAAAGCCATGAATTGGCTTCAATTTTACCGGAGAGTTCCCGATGGCACGGATCACCGTGGAAGATTGCCTCGAAGTAGTGGACAACCGCTTCGAGCTCGTGTTGATGGCGACCAAGCGTGCGCGCCAGCTGTCGAAGGGCGCGACGTCCGCGGTCGAGGCCCACAATGACAAGCCGACCGTGCTCGCGCTGCGCGAAATCGCCGACCGCCAGGTCGATCAGACGATGATCGACGAGATCGATCGTCAGGAGCGCGAACGTGCCGAGCGCGAGGCGCTGGAATGGGCCGCTGCCGAAGTCGACGACGACCTCAGCAAGGGCGGCGACGATCTTTGATGCTGCCGCGACACGACCCGTGTCGTTCTGACGGAACGGCCTGACCGGCTGGTTCGACGTCATGGCCACGACTGCGTCAGGGCGCGCGCGGACGCTGGCGAACCAGCCTCTGGCGGACGTGCGTGCGCTCGAACAGCAGCTCGCGACCTATCTGCCTGCCGAGCAGGTCGCACGCGTGCGCCGCGCCTATGAAATCGGCGCGGTGGCCCACGCCGGACAGACGCGCAAGAGCGGCGAGCCCTACATCACGCATCCGATCGCGGTCGCAAGTATCCTCGCCGAGCTCGGCATGGATGCCGAAACGATCATCGCGGCCATCCTCCACGACACGCTGGAAGACACCGAACTCACCTCCGCGCAGATCGGTGCCGAGTTTGGCGAGACCGTGATCGAGCTGGTCGACGGCGTCACCAAACTCGACAAGGTCAGGTTCCGCAGTCGTCAGGAAGCTGCCGCCGAGAGCTTTCGCAAGATGCTGCTCGCGATGGCCCGCGACCTGCGGGTGATCCTGATCAAGCTCGCCGATAGACTGCACAACATGCGGACCCTCGGCGTGATGGAGGCGGTTTCGCGCCGGCGGATCGCGCGCGAGACGCTGGAGATCTACGCACCAATCGCGCAGCGGCTCGGCATGAACCGCTTCAAGTCGGAGCTTCAGGATCTCGGGTTTCGCATGCTGCATCCCGACCGGCATCGGGTGATCGCCGAGCGCATCCGCGCGGTCCTGGGTAATCGACGCGAGGCCATGGGACGGATCGAGGAAGCGCTCAACGCGCGCCTGGACTCCGAACAGATCCCGCATCGCGTGATGGGCCGGATCAAGTCGCCCTTCAGCATCTATTCGAAGATGCGCAACGAGCACAAGTCGTTCGCGCAGGTCATGGACGTCTACGGATTCCGCGTCGTCGTTGGCAGCGTCGCGCACTGCTACAACGCGCTGGGTGCGGTGCACGGTCTGTACAAACCGCTCGATGGACGCATCCGCGATTTCATAGCGATTCCCAAGGCGAACGGCTACCAGTCGCTGCACACCGTGCTGTTCGGGCCGTTCGGCGCACCGATCGAGATCCAGATCCGCACCGAGGAGATGGATGCGGTCGCCGAACGCGGCGTCGCAGCGCACTGGGTCTACAAGACCGACGCGGCGCCCGCCAACAGCGCGCAATCGCGCGCACGCGAATGGCTTTCGAGCATGGTCGATCGCCAGTCCGACATGCCCTCGTCGCTCGAGTTCATCGAAAACGTCAAGGTCGACCTGTTTCCGGACGAGGTCTACCTGTTTTCGCCGAAGGGAGAGATCCTTGCGCTGCCGCGCAATGCGACGGCGCTCGATTTCGCCTATTTCGTGCACACCGACGTCGGCGATCATGCCGTGGCCGCGCGTGCCGACAAGAAGCTTGTGCCGTTGCGCACGCCACTGGTCAGCGGTCAGACCATCGAGATCGTGACTGCACCGTCCGCTGCACCGAGTCCGCAATGGCTGGAGTGGGTGGTCTCCGGGCGCGCGCGCACCGCCATTCGCCATCATCTCAAGCGCCTGCAGCATGAGGATGCCGTGGATTTCGGGCATCGCATGCTTGATCGCGCGTTCGACGCGCTCGATGCCTCGCTCGAGGGGATTCCACACACGGTGCTGGAACGCTATCTTGCCGAGCAGAAATTCAAGCGCTTCGAGGAACTCCTCGCCGACATCGCGCTCGGCAATCGCGTGGCCGAGTCGGTGGCCAAGGCCCTGCTCGACGCGCAGGGTGAGCATCCGCACGTCGTGCGTCGGCACAGCAATGAGAAAATCCTGATCACGGGCGCCGAGCGCGGCGTGCTCAGCTTCGGCAATTGCTGTCATCCCGTGCCGGGAGACGACATCTTCGGATTCCTCTCGGCCGGCAAGGGCATCGTCGTGCATCGGCTCGAATGTCCGAACGCGTCCGAGCTGCGCAAATCGCCGGAGCGCTGGATTGACATCGCCTGGGATGCCGCAGTGCAGGGTGACTACAAGGTCGAGCTGCACATCGAGGTCTCCAACAAGCCCGGTGTGCTGGCCCAGGTCGCCGCGGCAATCGCCGCGGCGGCTTCCAACATCGAGAATGTCGAGTACAAGGAGCGCGATCTGACTACCGCGTCCATGCTGTTCACGATCGAAGTCAGGAATCGCAAGCATCTGGCTGACGTGATGCGGCGCGTAAGGAGGCTGCACGTCGTCACTGCGGTACGTCGGCACCCGGTCTGATCCTGACTCCGGCATCGGCAACGGTCCGGGGCGAGCGATTTGTTATCCTCGATTCCCCGTTCCCGTTACGGTTCGCCCATGACCCGCAAGATCGTTCATACCGACCAGGCGCCGCAGGCGATCGGACCGTATTCGCAGGCGGTGCATGCCGGTGCCACCGTTTATCTGTCCGGACAGATTCCGCTCGATCCCGCGAGCGGCGAGATCGTCCGCGGCGACATCACCGTGCAGACCCGGCGCGTATTCGACAATCTCACGGCGGTGTGCGCCGCCGCCGGGGGCTCGCTGGCCGATCTCGTACGTGTCGGCATCTACCTGATCGATCTCGGCGACTTTGCAGCGGTCAATGCGGTGATGGCGGAATATTGCGCCGAACCTTATCCGGCGCGCTCCACGATCGGCGTCCGTGCGCTTCCGCGCGGCGCGCGCGTCGAAATCGATGCGATCATGGTCAGAAGCGATTGACGTTGCAGGTCGAGCCGGTGCGCGCGCGACCATTGCAGAGGTCAATCAACGCGCATGAACAAGAGGCCGACGTAGACGACCATCAGGATCAGTGACAGCACCGCGACCGTCGCCTGCACCGCGACACGCCGCGAAAGGAAACCCGGTACCGCGAGCGCGATCCAGAGCAGGCGCATGCTGCTGTCGAGATCGGCGCGGGGCGCATGGCCCGTCAACGCCCATTGCTGAAAGAAGCTGGCCAGCGGAACGAGCGCGAGTATCAAGTAGAACGGCTTGCGCTTCGCGATGAAGGCGCGCGAGAGTTCCCTGCCATCCAGATGCAGGTCCGCGGGCAGGACCAGGTAGGCGAGCAGATACAGAAGCGCAGGCAGGACCATGAAGGTGGCATAGGTAACGTACGTCCAGTCGGGCAGGTCGCGCCATATGAATGAAATCCACCAGACTTGCAGGTTGCCCAGCAGCAGCGTCGCCACGATCACCATGATCCACCAGGCTGGTGCGAGTGCGCGCCCATCGCGGACCAGACGCGCGATTCCTGACAACAGCTGGGTGATGCCGAGTCCGATGATGATCGACAGCAGGACCGTGATGTACTCGAACTCGCTCACGTCGAACTCCTGATCGCAGAACGTCACGACATGGTACCCGCTGACGATTCGCGCATCTCGCGGGCCGCACCGGCCGCCGCGTGCGCTTGATAGGCTAGCTGCATGGCTCGCGCAACCCGCCACCCGGTCGCCTCAGCGGCATCCGATCCCGGCGCCGCACCGGTGACCGTTCTCGCCGGTGTCGGACCGGCACTGGCCCGCGCCCTGGCGCGGCTTGGACTGGAGCGCGTGCAGGATCTCTGGTTCCATTTGCCGCTGCGCTACGAGGACCGCACGCGGATCACGCCGATCCGCGACCTGTGCATTGGCGAGAGTGCGCAGGTCCAGGGTGAAGTCGAGGCGGTCGAGCGCGGCTTCCGCTATCGACCGCAATTGCGGGTCGCACTGGTCGACGATTCGCGCGTCACGCTGATGCTGCGCTTCTTCCACTTCAATCGCGCACAGGCGGACCAGTTCGTTCCGGGCGCGCGCTTCGTCTGCTATGGCGAGGTACGGCATGGTTCGCACGGGCCGGAAATCGTGCACCCGGAATACCGGCGCGTGGATGGCGATATGGCGGCCGCGACCGAAGATCGCCTGACTCCGATCTATCCGACGACCGAAGGTCTCGGCCAGAGGCGCATCGCCGCGGTCATCGCGAGGGCGCTCGAGCGCCTGCCCGACGCAGACGAACTCGAACTGATTCCGGATACGTTGCGCGCGCCGCTGCACCTCGCTTCGCTGCGCGAAGCGCTGCTGACCGTGCACCGCCCAGCGGCGGATTCGGCCATCGCGGATCTGGTCGCGGCGCGCCATCCGGCGCAGCAGCGGCTCGCGTTCGAGGAGCTGCTGACCCACCATTTGAGTCTGCGACGTCTTCGCGCGCGCGTGCGCGAACATGCCGCGCGGCCGCTGGCTGGCGATCGCAGGTTGCGCGAACGCCTGCGAACGATCCTGCCTTTCGCGCTGACGACGGCGCAGCGGCGCGTCGTTGCCGAGATCGAACGGGATCTCGCCGCGACAGAACCGATGCTGAGGCTGGTGCAGGGCGATGTCGGGTCCGGCAAGACCGTGGTCGCGGCACTGGCGGCACTCACTGCGGTCGAGGCGGGCTGCCAGGCGGCCCTGGTCGCGCCAACCGAGCTGCTTGCCGAGCAGCACTGGAACACGTTCCGGAACTGGCTGCAGCCGCTTGGCATCGTGCCGGTCTGGCTCGCGGGAAAGGTGCCGGGTCGCGCTCGCGAGACCGCGCGCAGCGCGGTGGCTGCGGGTGCACCTATCGTGATCGGCACGCACGCGTTGTTGCAGGAGGGCATCACCTTCAGCCGGCTCGGTCTCGCGATCATCGACGAGCAGCACCGCTTTGGCGTCCATCAGCGTCTGACTCTTCGCGACAAGGGACGAGACGGGGACATCGTGCCGCATCAACTCGTGCTGACGGCGACGCCGATCCCGCGCACGCTCGCGATGACCGCCTATGCCGATCTCGATGTGTCGGTCATCGACGAATTGCCGCCCGGGCGCACGCCGGTGCAGACCGTCGCGGTCTCCAGCACCCGGCGTCGCGAGGTGATCGAACGCATCCGCGCCGCATGCGCGCAAGGACGCCAGGCCTACTGGGTCTGCACGCTCATAGAGGAATCCGCACAACTGGAAGCGCAGGCCGCGGAAGTCGCCTATGCGGAATTACTCGTGTCGCTGCCGGCGCTGCGCATCGGACTCGTACATGGTCGCCTGAAACCGAAGGAGAAGGAATCGGCAATGGATGCGTTCAAGAGCGGCCAGACCCACGTGCTGGTAGCGACCACGGTCATCGAGGTCGGCGTCGACGTGCCGAATGCGAGCCTGATGGTCATCGAGAACGCCGAGCGTCTCGGCCTCGCCCAGCTGCATCAGCTGCGAGGTCGGGTCGGTCGCGGCAGCACCGCATCGAGCTGCGTACTGCTGTATCAGACACCGCTATCGCAGATGGCGCGCGCGCGTCTCGAAGTCATGCGCGAGACCGGCGACGGATTCCGCATCGCCGAAAAGGATCTCGAGCTGCGCGGTCCGGGCGAACTGCTCGGTACGCGGCAGACCGGGCAACTCGAATTCCGGATCGCCGATCTGGCCCGGGATGCGCACCTGCTGGGGGCGGTCCAGCATACAGGCGAGACCATGCTGCGCGATCACCCGGCGCTCGTCGAACGCCTGATCGAGCGCTGGATCGGCGGGGCGGCGCGATATGCGGGAGCATGAGCCCGGCCGTCTGCTGACGCGCATTCGGGCGCGCGCCAGACGTCGTGGGATCCTGCTTGAACATCAGGCTGTGCAAGCCGCGCATGGTGTCTGGTTGCCTACGGCGTTGCGGGCAATTCGCGGACGTCCGTATTCGCCTTCGGATCAAAAGGTGCGAAGCCCAGCTGGTGCAAGGATTCGACGCGCGATCGCGCCACGTCAGGCCGGTTGAAGTAGATTTCGGCGAGCAGCGCGCGGTCGATATTCGGGTACGTACGGCGGATTCTTGTGGCGATAGCCTGCGTGCGTTCGGACACGCCGTGGGCTTTCTTGATCAGGTGCAGAGCATTCAAGCTCGCCATGAGCGCAACCAGGCCGACAGCGATTCGCACGATCTTCAGTGTGCGCTGGAGGGTCGCCAGGGCGCACCCCACGAGTCCGCTCCAGCCGATCCAGAACATCGAGGAAAAGCTGATGTAGCGCGTCGCAAATGCCTGGTCGCTGCCATAGGCTCCCGCGCGACCGATCGCTGCAAGCAGTGCCGCCGCCACCGCAAAGACCACCAGACCAAGCCAGGGCAGTACGGCGAGCTGTCTTCTCGCGACCAGCCATGCGGGCACGCACGAGGCGAGTGCGGCGAGCGCGAGCCAGGGCGCAAGGTCGGTGGCGAAGCGCGCAATGCCGGCACCGAGAAAATTCAGCGTGTAGGCGACGAGCTGCGATGTCGCCGCGGGCGCGATGGATGCCGTCAATTCGCGACCGGCCAGGGCAAGCCAGAGAAACCCTCCGAGCCAGGGCAACGCGAATGCGAGGCGTCTGGACGGCGACTGGTCAACACGCAGGGCGAGCACGCAAACCGCCGTCGGTATCAGTGCGACCGCTGTCGCAAAGCTCAGACCGGCGAGCAGCGTGGCGAGGACGGCAACGAAAAGATGTTGCCAGGACAAGGCCGGCCGAGTCAGCGCGGCAATCACCACGACCGTTGCGGACAGGCACAGGAACACCGCGACCTGCCATCCCCATTGCAGGTTCGCCAGGTGGCCGGGAAACAGCGCGAGAAACGCGATCAGCACGGCCATTCCCGTACCAATGCGGGAGTCGTTCGCGAGCCTTGCTCTGGTGAAGTGCAGGATGACACCCGCGTAGCCGAGCAGGAGCAGCCAGCTGGTCAGTCCGTCCAGCCATGTACGGCCGCCGGAGAGTCGGGTCGTCGCAAGGAGGATTGCATAGGCCGCGGTGTGCAGATGTCCGCCTTGAACACGCAGGAACCCCGAATCAGCCAGGCGGCCTGCGTGCCAGGCTTGATAGACCGGAATGAGATCGAGGTGATCCCAAAGCATCATCGGGATCTGCCAGATGATCGTGGCGACAAGAAGAAACAGCGTCAGACAAAGCGACGCCAGCATCACTGCGCGGTGTCGATTTCGTTCCAGAGCGGGCGTCATGGTCTGCTCGCAGCTACATGCTCAGGAGCTATTATCCGCGTGTCGCGATTCATGGAGCTATCTTGAGAACGCTTTTGCTGATCGATACCGACCCCGGCGTGGACGATGCGCTGGCGATCCTGATCGCACACGAGCATGCCGATGTCGTCGGCCTTTCGATTGCGGCGGGCAACGTCGGGTTGCCGCGGACGGTTGGCAACGCCCTCAAGCTGGTCGAGATCATCGGAGCGCCGACGCCGGTGTTCGCGGGCTGCCCGGTGCCGCTGGTCGCGCCGGCCGCGGACGCCGGATTCGTGCATGGCGCGGACGGCTTCGGTGATACCGGCTATCTGCGCTCGGCGCGGCGCGCGACGGACGAGCATGCGGCTGCAGCCATCGTGCGTCTGGCGCGCGAACATGCCGGGAACCTGACCCTGGTTGCGCTTGCGCCTCTGACCAATCTTGCTCTTGCGCTGCGGCTCGATCCGGGAATGCCTGCGCGAGTCCGCCGGCTGGTCGTGATGGGTGGCGCGGTGACCGGGCGCGGCAACACGCAGCGCGTGCCCGCTGAATTCAATATTGGCTTCGATCCGGAGGCCGCGGATATCGTGTTCTCGCAATGGCCGCAGTTCGATCTGGTCGACTGGGAAGCGTGCGTGCGCCATGCGATTCCGTTCGATCGTTTCGACCGCATGATCGCCGATGGCGACGCGCGTGGCGGATTCTTCGCGGCGATTTCACGCAAGGCGCGCGCCTTCAACCAGGCGCGCGGCCGCCCCGGTCTGGTTGCCGCCGATGCGCTCGCGATGGCGATCGCACTGGATCCGGATATCGTGCGTCACGCCGAGGTTCACCATGTCGGTGTCGAGGCCGCCGGCGCGCTGACCCGCGGCGCGACCGTGGTCGATTGGGAGGATCGGATCGGCAAGCCGGCCAACGCGAGCATCGTCTTCGAGATCGATCAGTTGCGTTTCGAAGGAATGATCGCTGGCGCCCTGGGCGCTTCGCGGAGCGCTTGACAGCGGGCGCGGCGAAAACTTGCACCAATGCGGCGCTACGGGATAAACTGCCGCTCTTTTGTTGCCGCCCAGCTGCGGAGCCGAGTTCATGAAAGCCGACATCCATCCGAACTACAAGCCGGTCGTGTTCCAGGACATTTCCAGCGATTTCTCGTTCCTGACGCAATCGACGATGTCCAGCAAGGACACGGTCAAATGGGAGGATGGCCAGGAATACCCGCTGATCAAGGTGGAGATTTCCAGCCATTCGCATCCGTTCTTTACCGGCAAGCAGAAGATCGTCGACACGGCCGGACGCGTCGACAAGTTCCGGCGCCGCTACGCAAAATAGGGTCAGGATGACCTTGCCCGCGGGCCTTGGCCGGTCCAGCGGCAGTTTCCGCGACAGCGCGCAGCCCGGACAGTCCATGGGACTGGGCGGGTCCGCCGAACTTCGATCCAGACTACTCGACGCCGGCCTCGTGCCGGCGTTCGCATTTCCACCGTTCCGCAATCAGTGCGTCGTCGCAACGGTGCGCGTTGAACGCGGTGCGCACGCGCCGCATCTGTACGCCATGCGATAATGGCGCACTGACTGCAGTGCATGCAGTCGTTCCTCGAATAGTTCCGGCCTTGCGGCGTGCCGCCTTGAGCGGCTTGCTGCGGCGCCACGCAGCAAGGAGTCCATCCGTGTCCGACAAAACCGTCCAGCTCATCGATCCCGCCACGGACAAGAGGACCACGTTTCCGGTCGTGAGCGGAACGCTCGGGGACCCGGCGATCGACATCGGCAAGCTCAACAGGGAAACCGGGTACTTCACGTTCGATCCGGGTTTCATGGCTACCGCGTCCACGCGCAGTGCGGTGACGTTCATCGATGGCGATGCGGGCGTTCTGCTGTATCGCGGCTACCCGATCGATCAGCTCGCGGAGCACTCGAGCTTTCTCGAAGTGGCCTATCTCCTGATCAACGGCGAACTGCCGGACAAGGCGAAATTCTCGGCGTTCGAGAACGAAGTCACGCATCACACGATGATGCACGAATCACTGAAGAACTTCCTGCACGGGTTCCACCACGACGCGCACCCGATGGCGATGCTGTGTGCATCGATCGCGTCGCTCTCCGCGTTCTATCACGACTCTCTCGACCTCGACGATCCCGAACAGCGCCATTTCGCGGCGATACGCCTGCTCGCCAAAATGCCGACGATTGCCGCTGCCGCCTATCGGTATTCGATAGGCTGGCCGTTCCGCTATCCGCGCAACAATCTCGAGTATGTCACTCGCTTCCTGCACATGATGTTCGAAGTATCCAGTGAACCGCTCGACCTCAATCCGGTCACCTCGAAGGCACTGGACCTGCTGTTCATCCTGCATGCGGACCACGAACAGAACGCGTCGACGTCGACCGTGCGCCTGGTCGGTTCGACCGGGGCCAATCCTTACGCCTGTGTCGCAGCCGGAATTGCCGCCTTGTGGGGACCGGCTCATGGCGGCGCCAACGAGGCGGTACTGAAGATGCTCGCCGAGATCGGCGACGCGAAGAATGTCGGCAAGGCAGTCGCGAAAGCGAAGGACAAGGAATCCGGCTATCGGCTGATGGGATTCGGCCATCGCGTCTACAAGAACTTCGATCCGCGTGCGACCATCATCCGCGACATGTGCCACAAGGTGCTCGCTGATCTTCACGTCAGCGACCCGCTGCTCGACGTCGCAATGGAACTCGAACAGGCGGCGCTCAAGGACTCCTATTTCGTCGAACGCAAGCTGTACCCGAATGTCGATTTCTACTCGGGCATCATCTACAAGGCGCTGAAGATTCCGACCGAAATGTTCACGGTAATGTTCGCGATCGCGAGAACAGCCGGATGGGTCGCGCACTGGCTCGAGCAGCATAATGATCCGGAAACCAGGATCGGCAGACCGCGCCAGATCTATACGGGGTCAACACAGCGCGACTATGTCGCGCTGGCGAGGCGCTGACGCCCTGGATGACGCAGGCGGGCTGTATGGGGCGTTACTCCGACGCCGCCGTCCGGCAATCCTGACCTGCGGCAGTCGGTTCCGACAGCAGGGCCTGCAGCGCAGCGAGCGATGCGCGTCGCATCGGTCTTTCGCTGATGCGGTCGAGCGGCGCCTGCCGAAGTCGATCGTAGGGCAGCAGCGTCAGGTCGATCGGTGTATCGCCCGCATGCATGCCGAGGGCAGGAAATTCACGCGTCGTGGCGCGGTCCAGACGCAGCCGTCTGGCTTGGACCTGGTGCGGGATTCCGCGCTCGACGAGATTCGCGATCACCATCTCCGGTTCATCGGTGTGCAGATGGAGGCAGACCGCGGAATGCGCATCGGCCGTACCTTCCAGGACGGTGCCGACGAGTCGCGGCTCATGCGCAGCAAAGAACCGCATCGCGTCCGCAGCGACCTTGCGCAGGTGACGCAGGATCTGCCTGCTGCTGCTCTGGAAAAGGCGCTGGTGTTCGCGTAGCGCATCCTCGACCTCGTTGTTTCCGGGCAGGCCCGCTTCATCATGGATGCCGATGCTCGCGGCGGCCTTGAGCTTGGCCTGGCGATAGTCGCGCAGGCCATGCTCGGCCATCAGGCGCGCAGCCTCGACCGCGATCCGACGCCGCATTTGCAGCGCGCGAGGTGCCGGCTTGCTGCGAGGACGCCCCATCAGAATACGTCGTAGGCTTCGCGTTGCTCGCCGTTGCGTTGATCCATGGCCGGCGGCTGCGCAGCCAGGCGGGTCGCATCCTCTGCCTTCATTACCTCGAGAATCGCCCCCGGATCTCCGGCGCTGGCGAGCATGCCGGTGGCCGGGTCGATCCGCACCCGCGAGATTCCGGGTGGCATGTCGAACGGCTGT
This sequence comes from uncultured Gammaproteobacteria bacterium, assembly GCA_963758365.1. Classification (GTDB taxonomy): domain Bacteria; phylum Pseudomonadota; class Gammaproteobacteria; order Xanthomonadales; family Rhodanobacteraceae; genus Dokdonella_A. Next base: position 2,710,196 of record CAVWVB010000001.1, on the reverse strand, counting down.
TCGGGCATGTCCTTGAGCGCGACGCGCATGAAGTCCACCCAGATCGGAAGCGCGACCTTGGCTCCGAACTCGCCGCGTCCGAGCGAGCTGAAATCATCGAAGCCGACCCAGCAGCTGACCGCCAGGCGCGCATTGAATCCCGAGAACCAGGCGTCGCGATGATCATTGGTCGAGCCGGTCTTGCCGGCCAGATCGTTGCGCTTGAGCACCATCGCGCCATGACCGGTTCCACGACGCACGACGTCGCGCATCATCGAGGTGATCAGATAGGCATTGCGCGGATCGATCGTGCGCGGAGCGAGGTGCGACTGCGCGGACGCAGGCGGGTTCGGCGTCGCACGAGCGCTGCCGATCGGGCTCAACGCGCTCGCGACGTCCGCCTTCGCAGGTGCGGGTTGCGGGCTCTGGGTGACCGGATCATCCGTGCAGGTCGGGCACGCGGTGGCCGGATTGGCGCGGTAGACGACATGACCATCGCGGTCGTCGATCTCGCTGACCAGGTAGGGGTCGATCAGATAGCCGCCGTTGGCGAAAGTCGAGTAGCCGCGCGCCATCGCCATCGGTGCCACTGCGGCCGTACCGAGGGCCATCGACAGGTTTTCGGGAATCTGATCGAGCGAAAGCCCGAAACGGGTAATGTATTCGCGCGCATAGCGCACTCCGATCGCATCGAGCAGGCGAACCGAGACCAGATTGACCGACTTGACCAGTGCTTCCCGCAGCCGGATCGGACCCTGAAACGTGTCGTCGTCGTTCTTGGGTATCCATACGCCATCGGGCCGGGATGGGTCCGGAAACTGGACCGGTGCGTCATTGAGGACCGAGGCGGGGGTGAATCCGTGATCGAACGCGGCCGAGTACAGGAACGGCTTGAAACCGGAGCCGGGCTGTCGTGCCGCCTGCGTGGCACGGTTGAACTTGCTGCGCTGGAAGTTGAAGCCGCCGACCAGGCTCAGCGTGGCGCCGTCGTCGGGATTCAGGGCGACGATCGCGGCCTCGACGATGGGAATCTGGGTGAGCGCCCACGAATTCTCGTCGCCGCGCACGAGACGCACGATGTCGCCGCGCTTGAGCACGTCCGCGACCGTCTTCGGTGCGGCGCCTCGCCGATCCTCGTTGACATAGGGGCGGGCCCACGCGACCGCGGCCGAGTCCAGGCTGATGTCCTGGCCGTCGGCCAGGTGGATGGCGGCGGTGCCCTTGTCGACCGCCGTGACCAGACCGGGTACCAGGCCGGACATCGTGCGGTACTCCGCCAGGGCCTCGTCCCACGCGGCCACCCCGGCATGAGCGGAAAGATCCACATGACCTTCGGGACCGCGGTAGCCGTGACGCTGGTCGTAGGTCATCAAGCCGTCGCGCAAGGCGCGCACCGCGGCTTCCTGCAAGGTGGAATTCAGTGTCGTCTTGACCACATAACCATCGGTCAGTGCATTGTTGCCCAGACGATCGATGGACTCCTGTCGCACGAGTTCGGCGAAATAGGGTGCTTCCACTTCGACCGGCGGTTCATGCGGTCGGGCCTGGTCGGGTTCGGCGAGCGCGGCGGTGTAGGCGGCCTGGTCGATGAAACGATTGTCGAGCATGCGGCCCAGCACGTAGGCACGACGCTCAAGCGCGCGCTGCGGACGGCTCAGCGGGTTGCCGGTCGAAGGAAACTTCGGAATCGATGCCAGCATCGCGCACTCGGCGACGCTGAGCTGGTCCAGGGTCTTTCCATAGTAGAACTCGGCGGCAGCAACGATGCCGTAGGAGCGGTGACCGAAAAACGCCTTGTTGAGGTACAGCTCGAGGATTTCGTCCTTGCTGAGCGCGTTCTCGATGCGGAACGCGAGGAAGATCTCGGAGATCTTGCGCGTGTAACTGACCTCGGGACTCAGGAAAAACATGCGCGCGACCTGTTGCGTGATCGTGCTGCCGCCGGCGACGTGCTTGCTTCCGGTGGTGATCGTCAGCCATACCGCGCGGGTGATGCCGCCGATATCGATGCCGCGGTGGGTGTAGAAGTCCGCGTCTTCCGCAGCGAGGAATGCCTTTTTCAGGCGGTCGGGAACGTCGCGAATGTTCACCGGCGAACGCTTGGTCTCGCCGAAGGTGGCGACCAGCTTGTCGTCGGCAGAGATGACGCGCAGCGGAACCTGCAGGCGAACATCCTTGAGAACTTCGACCGACGGCAGACGGGGCGCGATCAGCCAGTACGCTGTGCCGATCGCGAGTCCGCCAAGGAGGACGCCGGCCAGCGCCAGGTAGAGCGCGTAGCGCAGCAGGCGGATAAATATGGTCATGCGACGGGACTTGTGATGCCAGTCAAGGTATATGCGGTAAGTATCGGAGTATAGAGCGTATGTGGTTTTGCAGGACAGGCGTCAGGGGCGGCATCCGCGCAGGCTTCCCGATTAAGCCACTGTCTGGCCTCAAGTTTGCCATATGGACTGGACAGCTGTTGAAAAACCGTTAATCATCGTATTTAATGTTACGGCGCATCTTTCGCTCGTAAGAGCGCGTGGGAAGGGGAAAAAGTGTGGGCCTGTTCACACCTAAAGCGCCGCCGTTGATCGGCGTCGACATCAGTTCGACCGCAGTGAAGCTGCTCCAGCTCGGGCAGGTCGGTGGCCGCTACCGCGTCGAACACTATGCGGTCGAGCCACTGCCGCCCAATGCGGTTGTCGAAAAGAACATCGTCGAGGTCGAGGCGGTCGGCGAGGCGATTCGCCGCGCCCTCAACCGCTCCGGCGCGAAGACCAAGTTCGCCGCTGCCGCCGTCGCCGGTTCCGCGGTGATCACCAAGGTGATCCCGATGCCCGGAGAACTGTCCGACGAGGACATGGAAGCGCAGATCCAGGTCGAGGCGAACCAGTACATTCCTTATCCGATCGAGGAAGTCAGCCTCGACTTCGAAGTCCTGGGTCCGATCAAGGACAATCCGGACATGGTCAATGTCCTGCTTGCCGCCTCGCGCACGGAGAACGTCGACCTGCGCGTCGCAGCGCTCGATCTCGGCGGGCTTGGCGTCAAGGTCATGGATGTCGAGGCGTTCGCGATGGAGAACGCGTTCAAGCTGATCGCCGATCAGCTCTCCGTGCCCAAGGACGCGGTGGTCGCGGTCGTCGATGTCGGCGCCACGATGACCACCCTGATCGTGCTGAAGAGCCAGCGCACGATCTATTCACGCGAACAGGTGTTCGGTGGCAAGCAGCTCACCGACGAGGTGATGCGGCGTTACGGTCTGAGCTATGAGGAAGCTGGCCTGGCCAAGCGTCAGGGTGGTCTTCCCGAGTCCTACGAGATCGAGGTGCTCGATCCGTTCAAGGAGGCGATGGTCCAGCAGATCAGCCGGCTCCTGCAGTTCTTCTTCGCAGGCAGCGAATACAGCCGCGTGGACCAGGTGGTCGTGGCCGGCGGCTGCGCTTCGATACCGGGAATCGCCGACATGGTCGAGGAACACCTGGGCGTGCCCTGCGTCGTAGCCAATCCGCTGGCCGACATGTCGCTTTCCGGGCGCGTCCAGGCGCAGACCCTGGCCCAGGACGCCCCTGCCTTGATGATCGCCTGCGGGCTCGCGCTCAGGAGCTACGACTGATGGCCAACATCAACCTGTTGCCCTGGCGCGCCGAACGTCGCAAGCAGCGCGAGCGCGAGTTCTACATGATGCTGCTCGCCACCGCCGGCGCAGCCGTGTTTGCATTGGTGCTGGCAATCGGCTGGATGGGCCACCTGATCAATGACCAGAACGAACGCAACGCGTATCTGCAGAAGGAAATCAAGGCCCTCGACAAGGAAATCGAGGAGATCAAGGAGCTGGACAAGAAGCGTTCCGACCTGCTGACGCGCAAGGAAATCATCGAGCAGCTGCAGTCGAATCGCTCGCAGATGGTTCATCTGTTCGACGAGATGGTCAAGACGATTCCCGACGGAGCGCGCCTGAGCTCGATGAAGCAGGCGGGCGACACCCTGACCCTCGAAGGTGTGGCCGAGTCGAACTCGCGCGTCGCCAGCTACATGCGCAATATCGATGCGTCGCCGTGGATGGGGCGCACCGATCTGCGCAAGATCGAGAACAAGACCGGCGTGAAGGACTTCGACAAGAAGATGCCGTATGACTTCTCGCTCAGCGTGAAGCTGCACAAGCCCGAAGATGCGCAGAAGGAAGGGGAAGCGGCCGCGATGGACGCGGGCGGGGCCGGTGCCAGCGCTGCCGACGCCGCGCACAAGCCGGGCGCTCCTGCGGCGCAACCCGCCGGCACGACGGACGGAATGACGGGCAAGCCCGCCGCAGTCGAGAAGCCACCTGCGGCGCCGCCCGCAACGGCGGCCACGGGGGAGAAGAAATGAGCTTCTTCGACGATCTTCGCAATCTCGATCGCAACAACATCGGCGGCTGGTCCAATTCGGTCAAGGTCTTCTTTGCCGGCCTGATCGTGATCGTGATCCTTTTCCTCGGCTGGTATTTCTATATCCGCGGCCAGCAGCAAGACCTCGAGCGCGTGCGGCAGAAGGAGGTCGCGCTCAAGAAGGAGTTCGCGGACAAGCAGGCGAAGGCTGTCAACCTGGATGCCTACCGCAAGCAGCTCGACGACATGACCGAGATGCTGCAGACGATGCTCCGGCAGCTGCCGAGCCGTACCGAAATGCCGGATCTGCTCAACGACATCACCCAGGCGGCGCTCGGTGCGGGCATAGAGACCCAGCTGTTCCAGCCCGGACCGGAAATGATGAAGGACTTCTATGCCGAGAAGCCGATCCAGTTGCGGATGCTCGGTACCTATCACCAGTTCGGTACGTTCATCAGCAACGTCGCTTCGCTGCCACGCGTGGTCATCCTCACGATGCACGATGTCTCGCTGCAACCCGTGAAGGGCAAGGCTGGCGGTGCAAATACCAGGGCAGCCGCAGGCGGTGAGCTGATGCTCGAGGGCACGGTGAAGACCTATCGCTATCTGGACGATGACGAAGCCGCGGCCGTCAAGCAGGCAGCGGCCGCGAAAGCCGGTGGCAAGGGTGCCGCAAGGCCGGCGAAGGGAGGCAAGTGAGATGACTGTCCGTATCGCTTTCCTGCTTCGCGTCGCGAGCGCTTGTGTTCTGTTTGCGCTGATCGCCGGCTGCACACCCAGCGAAAGCCCACAGCAGTGGGTTGCACGCGAGAAGGCCAAGAAGGGCGCTCCCCTGCAACCGTTGCCGGTCGTCAAGACGTTCGAGACGTTTCTGTACAAGGATCAGGATCTGCGCGATCCCTTCGGTCTCAGCAGCGAGGAACAGGAACAGGCTGCAACCACCGGCCCGCACCCGGACCAGAACCGGCCGCGCGAACCACTCGAGGCGTTTCCCCTCGATGGTTTGAAGATGTCGGGAACGCTGGGCACCGCGAAATCGATGGAAGGTCTCGTGCGCGATCCGGATGGCGTTGTACACCGCGTGCATATCGGCGAGTACCTCGGCCAGAACTATGGCCGCGTCACCGCCATCGACGAGGACCGTATCGAACTGGTCGAACTGGTGCCGAACGGTGCCGGGGGCTGGATGGAGCGGCAGGCAACCATTGCCCTCGGCGACACCAAGTAATGACCGATCCATTGGGGACAAACTCATGACCACGACATTCGCTGCAATTTCCGCGCGCAGATTCGCCTTCCGGGCGGCACGGTCTCGCCTGCTTGGCGTCCTGGCCGCGTTCGGCTTCCTGCTCGGCGGCGTCGCGCATGCCGAGAATGTGCTCGAGGATCTTTCCTACACCGCCCTGCCCGGTGGCAAGGTTGAAGTGACGATGAAGTTTGCGGCCCCTGTCGCCGAACCCCAGGTGTTCTCGACAGAGACGCCGCCGAGCATCGCGCTCGATTTTGCTGACACTCGCAATGGCTTGAACAAGCGCCGGGTGGACATCGGTGCCGGAGCGACATCCGGGGTTTCCGCGATCGAGGCTGCGGGCCGCACGCGCGTGGTGGTCGATCTGTTCCGGGTCGCCGGATACAACACCAGCGTCAACGGCAGGACGGTTGTTCTGTCGATCAACAACGGGGTGATCGGGTCGTCGACGATTGCGGCCTCGATGGCCAAGACCGATCCGACCAAGGCGATCGGCGCCGGTCCTGGTGTCGAGATTTCCAACATCGACTTCCGTCGCGGCAAGAATGGCGAGGGCCGGGTCGTGATCTCCTTCAGCGGTCCGGGTGCCGCCGCGAATCTCAAGCGTGAGGGCGGCAACATCGTCGTCGACCTTCTCAATGTGAAGGTACCGCCTGCGCAGGCACAGCATCTGGACGTGCTCGATTTCGCCACGCCGGTGCAATCGATCGACACGCGGGCTCGCGGCACCGGCGCGCACATCGAGATTGCCGCCAAGCAGCCGTTCGAGCAGCTCGCCTACCAGACCGGCAACGAGTACGTGGTCGAGGTTTCACCGAAGAAGGACGAGCCGAAGCTCAAGGGCAAGAACGCAGAGCCCGAATACAACGGCAGCCGGGTTACCTTCAATTTCCAGGACATTCCGGCGCGCTCGGTGCTGCAATTGATCGCCGACGTGTCCGATCTCAACATCGTCGTCGCCGACAGCGTGCAGGGCAACGTGACCCTGCGCCTCATCAATGTTCCCTGGGATCAGGCGCTCGACATCGTGCTGCAGGCCAAGGGCCTCGACAAGCGCCGGCGCGGCAACGTGATCTGGGTCGCGCCGCAGAAGGAGATCGCGGATCGCGAACAGGCGATCGCGGAAGCGCAGGCCAAGATGGAGGATACCGAATCCCTGGTTTCGGACTACATTCCGATCAGCTATGGTAAGGCCAAGGACATCGCGGCCCTGCTCACCAAGGAGACCCAGGTCAACACGGCCGGTGGCCAGCAGAACACCGGCGGACGTGCGGTGCAGCGCGGCTTCCTGTCCTCGCGCGGCAGCGTGACCTACGACGACCGCACCAACACGCTGCTGGTCAGCGACATCCCGTCGAAGATCCAGGAAATCCGCCAGCTGATCGCGGTGCTGGATCGCCCGGTCCAGCAGGTCCTGATCGAGTCGCGCATCGTGATCGCGACCGACAGCTTCGCGCGCGAACTCGGCGTCAAGTTCGGCATCAGCGGCGGCTACGAAACCAGCAACGGCAATGTCGTCAGCACGGCCGGTACCGCTGCCGGCACGGACCAGATGAGCAACGTCGTGCTCAACAACCGCTTCAACGGCCCTGGCCGCGGCCTGCCGAATGTGGCGCCGGCCGCGATTCCGGGCGGCATCGCGGTACCGACTCTGAACAACCGCCTGAACGTGAACATGCCGGCGACCAATCCGGCAGGCAGTTTCGGTCTCGCGATTCTCGGCGCGGATTACCTGCTCGACCTCGAGCTTTCCGCCGCGCAGACCGAAGGCCGCGGCGAAGTCATTTCGAGTCCGCGCGTGATCACCGCAAACCAGCAGGAAGCCGACATCAAGCAGGGTCAGGAAGTCGGTTACGTGACCTTCCAGAATTCCGGCGGGGGCGCCGGCACCGGCACCGCCACCGTGCAATTCAAGGAAGCCGTGCTCGAGCTCAAGGTCACCCCGACGATTACCGCGGACGATCGCGTGGTGCTCAACCTCAACGTCAAGAAGGACGCGATCGCGGGCTACGTCGACAATCCGGGTGGCGGCCAGGTGCCTACGCTCGACAAGCGCGAGATCAGCACCGAGGTGCTCGTCGACAACGGACAGACGGTGGTTCTCGGCGGTGTCTACGAGGTGACGAAGTCCGACCAGATCAAGAAGGTTCCCCTGCTCGGCGACATCCCGGTCCTCGGCAACCTGTTCAAGAACAAGGGGCGCAACGACACCAAGGCGGAACTCCTGATTTTCGTCACCCCACGCATCCTCAACGACAGCCTCAAGTGAGCGGTGGGTGAAATCGATACGCAACGGGATGCCGATGGCATCGCACTGAAACGCTCATGCAGGCCTGGAGACTCGATATGAAATTTTTTGGCAAGACCCTGGGGCTGCTGCTCGCCAGCCTCACCCTGGCCAGTTGCGGCGGTGGCGGCAGCAACGGTGGCGCGACCTCGCCTCCGGTGAGCGGCACGATCACGTTGACCTCGACGACCACCACATTGCCGGTAAACGTCTATGGCTATCAGCCGACCGACTACGGCAATCCGACCCAGGCCGAGGTCACGATTACCTGGCGTGCCGCCGATGGTTCGCTCGTCAACGGACACGATGTCCATGTCAGCATCGCGCCGACGAACGTTGCGGTGCTGTCCTGCCTCGTCGACGGAACGGAGTGCACGGACGGCAATGCGCTGTTCGGTTCGGTCGTGATTCCGGGCATCAATGGCCAGGCCACGGTCTTCGTGAATTCGTTCACGACTGCGGGTACCGCGTTGTTTACCGCCTCGGCTGTCGATCCGACGACCAATCGTACGGTCAGCGCCAACCTCACCTTTACCGTCGTCAGCGGCGTGGGTCCCGCGCCGGCCACGGTTACCCTGCAGCCTGCACCGACCGGCGTCTATCTGCCGAGTTCCGGTGGCTCCAACACGTCGGCCATCACGGCGACCGTTCGCGACGGTGCCGGGCAACTGATCGCCGATCCGGCCAGCGGCAACAATGGCGTGGACAACATCCTCTTTGAAATCGTCGGCACTGCCGGCGATGCGCGTCTGAGCAGCAGCTCCGTCGCCGGAGCCGTCTCCGGATCGAGTGTCAGCGCGCATACGGTGCACGGCATCGCGATTGCTTCGTTCCAGGCCGGCGATGCGACACCGCAAGGCCCGATACAGATCCGCGCGACCGCAGACCGCGCCGACAACAATGTGAGCAACGGGATCCAGGATCCAGTCTCGTTTACGACCTCGGTGATCGTGTCGGACGGCAAGCTCTACAGCATCGAGCTGACGACCCCGCTGATCGCGCCGAACCTGCCCGGCATCACGATCAACTGCACGACCGATCCCTGCAATGCGGTCTCCGCGGGTGTGGACACCGGTGGCGTGGCCATTCCGCCGAACCCGGATGCGACCCTGAGCCTCACGGTGACCGCCAAGGCGCAGGATCGCCAGGGCAACCCGGTGATTCCGGGCACCGCGATCCGCTTCGGATCGGTCGACGAGCCTGTCGGCGCGCCGGGTGGCGCCAACGACAACGTGTTCCTCCTGTCCGGCTTCGACGGCAATCCGCAGGAAGGCGGCGCCACGTTCACCGCGCCGACCGGACATTTCACGACCGCAGGCGGCGGCGCGGGACCGGGCGATGCACTGCTCGTGTTCGGCAAGGCCGTGCAGGGCAATGCAGACCTCGAGAGCGCGGCGACCGTGCAGTCGGTCAACAGCGCGACCAACATCACCGCGACGCCCGCGTTCAATCGCAACGACACGACCGGCGTCAGCGTGGACTCCGGCCCCGTGCTGCCGTATCTGATCGGTCGTTCCGAACACGGCAGCATCACCGCGGCCGCCGCGACCGACGCCGACCTTGCCGCGGGCTCCGCGCCGACCGGCGTCGCGCATGCAAGCCTCACCTATACGGTGAACTCGGTCGGCAACTCGGTCGCGATCTGGGCCCAGGGCGACGGCATCGACCGTGTCACCGGCGGTGCGCGCCGCGTGACCGATGTCGGGACGCTCGCCTATCCGGGTGTTGCGCCGCTCGTGATCGTCGCCTCGCCGGATCCGATTCCGGGCAACGCGACGCAGACCGTCACTGTCTGCGTGACCGATGCGCTCGGGATCCGCTTGCGCGGCGTGACGCTTGGCTTCGGATTCACGCTGCCGAGCGGTACCGGCAGTGTTGACGGTACGAGCGGAAGTGGCGCACTGGCCCATGCGACGGGCCTCGATGGCTGCGTCAATGCGTCGGTCATGACCAGCGGCCTGCCGCTCTCCGCTACAGGAGCCAACAGCGGCACGCTGACGTTCAACGCGGGCGGACAGTCCGCATCCATCGATATCGTCGTGCAGCTCGCATTCCTGTCGGCTTCTCCGCCTTCCGTGTGCAGCTCGCAGACACCGCAGCCGGTCTCGATCGTCGCGTATTCCACCGGGGGCGCTCCGATCGCGGGCGTCTCGATCGATGCCTCGTGTACGGGCGCGACCGCGAGTCCCGCGAGCGCGGTTACCGGACCCGGCGGCAGCGCGGCATTCACGATCGTCACCGCGAACGGTACGGACGCGGGAACGTGCACGTTCACGGCCACGGGGACGTCGCAGACCGTGAACGTCACGGTCACGTCCGGCCCCGGTCCCAGTCCGAATACGTGTGGACCCCTGCCGTAGCGGAGAACGCACCAGCGACCAAAGGGCCGCAGCAATGCGGCCCTTTTTTTGTGTACGATCGCGGTTTGACCGATCGTTCACGACATGGCGCGCCGGTGAAATCCCAGGGGAGGGACCGCGCATTGCAGTCCTATAGCGAGCAGTTCAAGGCCGGTGACGTGATCTTTGCCGAAGGCGATGCGCCGAACGGCGCGTTCCTGATCGAATCGGGACGCGTCGAGATCAGCACGTCGCAGTTCGGTGAACCCAGGGTGCTCGGCGAACTCGGTGCGGGCATGCTGCTCGGCGAGATGGCCGTGATCGACGACTCGCCGCGCACGGCCACCGCGCGCGCGCTGAGCACTTGCCGCCTGACTGCGATCGACGCCGACCAGTTCTCCGAGCGCCTCGCCGCAGCCGATCCGGTTGTGCGCGCGCTGCTGATGAGCCAGTTGACGCGCTACCGTTCCGCGCTGGCTACTTTCACCGGTGGCGCGTCCGGCCCGGGCAACGCCGCTCGCGTGCCCGATGACGCCTTCGCGCTCAGCAAGATCCGTCTCGAAAGCGAGTTGCGTGCTGCGATCGAACGACGCGAACTCGAAGTGCGCCTGCAACCGATCGAGGAGATCGTCAGCGGGCGCATCGCCGGTTACGAGGCCCTGGTGCGCTGGCAGCATCCGCAGCGCGGCGCGGTGTCGCCGGCCGAGTTCATCCGCCTCGCCGAGGAGACCTCGCTGATCCTGCCGATCGGCGACTACGTGATCGAGCGGGTTTGCGACATGCTCGCCGAATTCAAACGGCTCGGGCGCAAACCGTTGCCGTTCGTCGCGGTGAATCTGTCCGCACGCCAGCTCGATGAGCCGCGGCTGATCGAGCGCATACTCGGTCACCTGCGCAAGCGCGGCATTGCCCCGGACCGGCTCAAGCTCGAGATCACCGAAAGCCTGGTTCTCGATCACGTCCGTATCGGCGAGTTGCTTGCGCACTGTCACGCGGCCGGAATGCATGTCGCACTCGATGATTTCGGCACCGGATATTCGAATCTGGGACCGCTGCTGACCCTGAGTTTCGACCAGATCAAGCTCGATGCGAGCTTCATCAGGGCGCTGGACAGGCCGCGCGGCGTCGCGATGGTCGGAGTCATCGTCGGCATGGCACGCGCGCTCGACTGCGATCTCGTCGCGGAGGGAGTCGAGACACGCGAACAGCGCGAGGTGCTGCACAAGCTCGGTTGCCGCTATGCGCAAGGCTGGCTGGTCGGCAAGCCGGCCGCGTTCGCGGACGTGATCAATCGCTGAACAGCGGCTGTAGGCGCATCACCACCGCCCGCATGGAGGTTTACGCGGCGAGCACCGCGTCCGCCGGAAAACTTATCGCGCCCGCCGCGGTCGTAAGCCCCGCACCGCCAGCGTGCGATCATTCACCCAGCCCAGCGATTGCCCATGGACATGCCCGTACCCGTACTTTCCACGGCTCACGCCGCGTTTTCGACGCTCCGCAGCGAACTTGGCGAGTGCATCATCGGTCAGGAGGCCCTGGTCGACCGGCTGCTGATCGCATTGCTCGCCGACGGCCATCTGCTCGTCGAGGGTGCGCCCGGCCTCGCCAAGACCACCGCGATCAAGGAACTCGCGGCGCGTATCGAAGCGGATTTCCACCGCGTCCAGTTCACCCCGGACCTGTTGCCGGCCGATCTCACGGGTACCGAGATCTTCCGGCCGCAAAGCACGAGTTTCGAATTCCAGCGCGGTCCGATCTTTCACAATCTGCTGCTTGCCGACGAGGTCAACCGTGCACCCGCCAAGGTGCAGTCGGCGCTGCTCGAGGCGATGGGCGAACGCCAGGTCACGGTCGGCCGCGACACCTATGCGCTGCCCGCGCTGTTTCTGGTCATGGCGACCCAGAATCCGATCGAGCAGGAGGGCACCTATCCTCTTCCGGAAGCGCAGCTCGATCGTTTCCTGCTGCATGTGCGGGTCGGCTATCCGGGGGCCGCGGCGGAGTCGTCGATACTCAAGCTTGCGCGTGATCGGGCCCGCGCCGCGCTCGCGCCGGCGCAGCGGCCGAACCGCGTCCTGACCCAGCAGCAGGTATTCACGGCACGCAGCGAAGTCCTCGAAATTCACCTTGCACCCCAGCTCGAGGACTATCTGGTCCAACTCGTGCTCGCGAGCCGCGATCCGTCCTCCTGTGGCGCCGAGCTGTCGCGCTACATCGCGTACGGCGCAAGTCCGCGCGGCACGATTGCGCTCGACCGCTGCGCACGCGCGCACGCCTGGCTCGGCGGTCGCGATTACGTGACACCAGAGGATGTCCACGCGATCGCCGCCGACGTGCTGCGGCATCGTGTCCTGCTCAGCTACGAGGCCGAAGCCGAGGGCGTGAGTGCGGACAAGGTCGTCGCAATGCTGCTCGAGCGCGTGCCGTTGCCCTGATGGGGCGGGGACTCGGGACCCGGGATCAGGAAATGCGGGGCTCACTCAGCCCTCAGCCAGCCCTAAACAAGCACATGTCCGCAACTTCGTCCAACGCCACGCGGGTCGCGCTCGATGAGCTGATCGCGCTTGCAGCGCTCGCACATGGCGCGAGCCTGGCCCGCAACCGGCGCACGCTTGCCGCGCACGCGGGCGGCAACGCGTCACGCTGGCGTGGCCGGGGCGTCGATTTTCGTGAATCGCGCATCTACCAGCCCGGCGACGAGATTCGTCACATGGACTGGCGCGTGACGGCGCGCAGCGGCAAGCCGCACACCAAGTTGTTCGAGGAAGAACGCGAACAGGGTCTGCTGATTGCGATGGATCTCAATCCCGGCATGCGCTTCGGAACGCGCGTGCGCTTCAAGAACGTCCAGGCCGCCCGAGCGGCGGCACTGCTCGCATGGATGGCCACGGCATCCGGCGACCGCGTCGGCGCGCTCGGTTTCGGCGGCGGTATCGACGGCGAGGTCAAGCCGGCCGGCGGGCGCCGCGGCGTCCTGCATGTGCTGCGCGCGCTGCGCGACTGGGACACGGCGGCCGATGACGCGACCCAGGCTCCGCTGTCGCAGGCCCTGTCGCGCGTGCGACGTCTGCTGCGTCCGGGCATGCGACTGATCCTGCTCAGCGACGGTTTCAGCACGGACACGCACGCCGCGCAGTTGATGCCGCAGATCGCGGGGCGGCACGAGATCGCGGTCGTGCTGTTGCGCGACGCCCTTGAAATGTCAGCGCCGCCTCCGGGGCGATACGCGCTGCATCTGGGCGCCGCCCGGCACATCCTCGACTTCGCTGACACGCGCGTGCGCGATGCCTGGGCGGAGCGCTTCACGCGCTCGCGCGCGCAATTGCGCGCGCTATGCGCGAAGCTCGGCGTGCGCGTCGTCGAACTCGACGCACACGCGGACCTGCGTCGCGCGCTGGCACCGCTGCTCGCGCGCAGCCGGCAATCGATGGTGGTTGCATGACCGCAGGTCCCGAGCTTCGCGACATCCATCTGCCGCCGGCGCCGTCGTGGTGGCCGCCCGCGCCGGGCTGGTGGGTGCTGGCGGTGATCGTGCTGCTGGCGACGATCCTGCTCGCGCGCTGGTCGTGGCGGCGTCTGCGCGAGCGACACTGGCGCCGGCGCGTTCGCGCGGAACTCGAACGCATCGCGGCGGAGCATGCGACGCAGCCCCATCCGCTGCGTCTGCTCGCCGATGTCTCGCAACTGCTGCGGCGCGTCGCCCGCCTGATCGAACCCACCGCGGTTGCGTTGCGCGACGAAGCATGGATTGCATTCCTCGATCGCCAGTGGCCGCGGGATCGAACTGCCGCGACGCGCTTCGCGAACGGCGCCGGGCGCAGCCTGATCGATGGCGCATACCGCCGCGACGACGATCCGCTCGTGCGGGCGCTCGATTCCACCGCGTTGCTCGATCTCACCCGCGAGTGGCTGGCGATCGCATTGCCCCGGGGCCGCGCACATGCTTGAACTGGCCTGGCCATGGCTGCTCGCGATCCTGCCGCTGCCGTTCCTTGCGGCTTGGCTGTTGCCGCGCGCGCGCGCGGTGATCGTTACCGCCCTGCACCTGCCACACCTCGGATTGAGCCTCCCGCAGCACGCCGACATGTCGCCCGTGCCGCCATTGCGGCGCGCGTTCGCGCTGCTCGCGTGGGCGCTGCTTGCACTCGCGGCCGCGCGCCCGCAATGGCTCGGCGCGCCCGAGGACGTGCCGCGCTCCGGCCGCGACCTGCTGCTGGCGGTGGACACCTCGGGCAGCATGAGCATCGAAGACATGCAGCTCGGTGGCGCGCCCGCGCCGCGCTTCGCGGCGATTCAGGCCATTGCCGCGGATTTCATCCAGCGTCGTGCCGGCGATCGGGTCGGTCTGATCCTGTTCGGGACCCGCGCCTACCTGCTGGTGCCGCTGACCTTCGACCTCAAGACCGTCGGCAAGCAGCTCGCCGATGCGACGATTGGCCTCGCCGGCCGCGAGACCGCGATCGGCGATGCCGTCGGCCTGGCCGTCAAACGCCTGCGTGAGCGACCGCAGGACCAGCGCGTGCTCGTCCTGCTGACCGACGGGGTCAATACGTCGGGCGAACTCGACCCGGCCAAGGCGACGGATCTCGCCGCGGCCAACCACGTTCGCATCTACACGATCGGCATCGGTGCCGATGCGATGCGCGTGGACAGTCTGTTCGGCAGCCGCATCGTCAATCCGTCGGCCGATCTCGACGAGCACATGCTGACGAAAATGGCCGAGGCTACGGGCGGCCGCTACTTCCGCGCGCGCAACAGCGCCGAGCTGGCCGACATCTATCGCACGCTCGATACCCTGGAACCGGTGGCCGACACGACCCAGAGCCTGCGCCCGATCGACGAGCTCTACTGGCTGCCGCTCGCCGCCGCGCTCGCACTGGCTGCCTGCGGGTTCCTGCTTCCGGGCTGGCGCGTGCGTGGCCTGCGCAAGGTGGCCACGACATGAGCGCACTTGCGGCCTTCCATTTTCTGCGCCCATTCGCGCTGCTGTTGCTGCTCGCGCTGCCGTTGTTCTGGCTGGCATGGCGCAGCGGCCGCAGCGACGCCGGCGCGTGGCGCGCGGTGGTGGATGCGCACCTGCTCCCGCATCTGATCGAGCGCATCGACGGCGGGCGGGGACGCGCCGGCCTGATTCTCGCAACCGTGTTGTGGACGCTCGCTTGCGTCGCACTGGCCGGACCTGCCTGGGAGCGCGAATCAATGCCGCTGTACCACAACCAGGCCGCGCGCGTGATCGCACTTGAACTCGCTTCCACGATGCTTGCCCAGGACGACAAGCCGAATCGACTCGAGCGCGCGCGCTACAAGATCGACGACATACTCGCGCGCAGTCGCGACTACCAGACCGCATTGATCGGCTACGCCGGTGCGGCCTTCGTTGCCGCTCCGCTCACCGACGACACCGGCACGGTAAAGAATCTGGTCGATGCGCTCGATCCGTCGACGATGCCGGTCGCAGGCAATGCGACCGGAAGCGCAATCGCCGCCGCGGCGAGGCTGATCGAGCAGGCAGGCCTGCACCACGGCCAGATCATCCTGCTGGCCGACGGTGCCGATGCCGATGCGGTGGCCGCCGCGCGCAACGCGTACCGGAGCGGGCTGATCGTTTCGGTACTCGGCGTCGGCAGCGCGTCGGGCGCGCCGGTGTCGCTGGCCGAGGGCGGTTTTCTCAAGGACGAGCAGGGCAACGTGATCGTTTCGCGCCGCGACGAAGCCGGTTTGCGCGCAGTCGCCGAGGCCGGCGGCGGCCGTTACGCGAACCTGAGTGCGGACGGCAGTGATCTGGACAGCCTGCTTGCCGGGCAGATCGACCCGGCGGATCGCGGCGTCGACATGGGTCGCGCCGACGGGGTCGCCGAAAATGCGCGCTGGCGCGACCGCGGTGTCTGGCTGGTACTGGCGCTGTTGCCGCTCGCGCTGCTCGGATTCCGGCGCGGCTGGCTGATGGTCGTTGCGTTCGCGTTGTTCACGCCGGCGGTGCCGGGTCGGGCTGCGGCGCTCGAGGATTTGTGGCGGCGTCCGGACCAGCAGGCCGCCAGTGCACTGGCCCACGGCGACGCGAAGCAGGCAGCGACCGTCGCGCGCTCGCCGGAGTGGCGAGGCAGTGCCGCGTATCGCGCCGGCGACTATGAAAAGGCGGCCGGCGATTTCGCGCAGGTCGGCGGCGCGAACGGCGCCTACAACCGCGGCAATGCGCTGGCCCGGCTCGGTCGCTACGAAGACGCGATCGCTGCATACGACGAAGCCCTGAAGGTTGCGCCCGAGATGGCCGACGCGAAGGCCAATCGCGAGGCGGTCGAGAATTTTCTGAAGAAATCGAAGCCGCCGCCGCAGTCCGGGCAGGGACAACAGCAAGGATCGCAAGGACAGCAGCAGCAAGGACAGCCGCGGCAAGGAGAGCAGGGATCGCAGCAACGGCAGGGACAGGAACGCGACAAGCAGGATCAACAAGGGCAGTCCGGCGAGCGCCAGTCCGCGGCCGATGATTCGCAGGATTCATCGTCGCAATCCGGACAGCCGCAGGCGTCGCCACAACAGCAAGGATCGAAGGACGACAAGCCGGGCTCCACGCAGAAACCCGCGAACGATGCCGCTTCCGCGGCGGGCGGGACAGCCGAGGCCGGGAGGCAGAACACGCCCGACGCGGAGCAGCAGAAGGCGCTGTCGCAGTCGATCGACAAGGCACTGGCGAAGGGGAAGGCGCAGCCGGAACGCTCCGCTGCCGACAACAAGGGACGCGCCGCGGCACCGGTCGAGGACGAGGCAACACGCGAAAAGCAGCAGGCGCTCGAGCACTGGCTGCGCCGTGTACCCGACGATCCGGGCGGACTGCTGCGCCGCAAGTTCCAGCTCGAATACCAGCGGCGCCAGCAGGGCGCGGGAGTCGACGGATGAACCGATGCTCGATGCATCGACTCGCGTGGTTCGCGATGCTGATGCTGCTCGCCACGAGCGCATCCGTACACGCTGCGAATGTTCGCGCCTGGCTCGACCGCGACACGATGCAGCTCGGCGAGACCGTGACTCTCAACGTCGAGGCGCAGGGAACGAGCGCGGCGCAGCCCGATTTCTCCGCACTCAAGCAGGACTTCGACCTGCTGGGTACGCAGTCGAGCCAGCAGATCAGCATCGTCAACGGTACCAACACGTCCAAGACCCTGTGGGCGGTCGGACTGCAGCCGAAACACGAGGGCCGCATCACCATCGCGGCGATCGCGGTGGCCGGCGCATCGACGGCTCCGATCGAACTGACCGTGCTCGCGCAGTCCGAATCCGCCCAGCCGCAAGCCGGCGGCGACGTCTTTCTCGACGTGACTGCGCAGCCGCTCACCCCGTACGTACAGCAGCAGGTGCGCTATACCGTCAAGCTCTACTACGCATTCGATCTGACCAACGGAAATCTCGGCGAACCTGCGGCGGACGGAGTGACCGTGCAACGCATCGGGCAGGACACGTCATATGTCTCGAGCGTCGGCGCGCGGCGCTATCACGTGATCGAGAGGCACTATGCGCTGATTCCGGAGCGCAGCGGCGCGCTCGATATCGCCGCGCTCACATTTCGCGGCAGCGCGCTCGATGCGAACGACCCGAGCGGATTCTTCAGTCGCGGGCGCGCGGTCAGCGCGCGCTCGCAGGCGATCCATCTGGAGGTCAGGCCGAAACCGGCCGCATGGACGGACGCACCGTGGCTGCCGGCCGCCTCGCTGCTGCTCAAGGACGAGACCGAGCTGCCGGCCGAAGTGCACGTCGGCGATCCGGTCACGCGCACGATCCGCCTGCAGGCGCAGGGACTCGGCTACGAACAACTGCCCGAACTGACCCTGGCGGCGCCTGACGGTGCCGAGATCTATCCGGACAAGGCCGATACCCGCACGCGCGACGATGGCGAATGGCTCTACGGCGAGCGGGTGCGCAAGTTCGCATTCGTGCCGAACCGGCCCGGCAAATTGACCATTCCGGGCATCACGGTGCGCTGGTGGGATACCGTGCATGACCGCGCCGAAAGCGCGCAACTGCCCGCGCGTGTCGTCAACGTACTGCCCGCGAGCGGCGCGACGGGTATCGCTCCGCTTGCGCCCGCGGCTCACGCCGCGCGAACGGCCCCTGCGGTGCCATCGACGGCCACGGTCGCATCGAAACCGTCGGCGCCGGTCGCTGCGCCGGGCGAGCGTTCGCTGCGTGTCTGGCAGATGCTCGCACTGCTTGGATTCGCGCTGTGGCTGGTCACGCTCGCGTTGTGGTGGCGCTCGCGTGGACCACGATCGGTTGCGGGTACCCGGAAACCGGCGACGCCCGGCGATCCGTCCGCGCACCGCGCCGCATTCCTGCGCGCGTGCGCACTCGGCGAATTCGCGGGCGCCGAACGCGCGCTGATCGCCTGGGCGCGCGACGAACGCGCCGACGTGCGCAACCTCGGCGAACTCGCGACGCGTCTGGCCGACGATGCCCAGCGCGAAGCGTTGTCCGGCCTGCAGCGCACGCGCTATGCGGGCGCCTCGGCACACGGACTCGCAGGCCGCCTGCAGAAGGCATTCAGGCACGGTCTCGCCTGGCGTGAGGAAACGCCACGCGTCGCCGAGCCCGCGCTGCCCGCTCTGTATCCGCCACGGCGCTGACCGCGGGGGTCGCATCGCGCCTCTGGCGCGGCTAACCTGCGGGCTCCTGCGGGCATGGACCCGTCGTGCGCGTCGTCTTCCGGAGCATCCCGTGTCCCTGCATATCCGCATGTTGATCGGTTTCCTCGTCGGCACGTTCGGCGGAATCCTTGCCTACGCATTCGCCGCCGACGCGGCCTGGCTGGATCTGGCCGTGCGCTACGTGAGCCAGCCGGTCGGCACGATCTTCCTGCGCCTGCTGTTCATGCTCGTTGTTCCGCTCGTGTTCTCCGCGCTGGTGCTCGGAGTCAGCGACATCGGCGACATCGCGACACTCGGCCGACTCGGCAAGCGCACATTGCTCTGGGTCGTCGCGGTCACCGCGATCGCGGTGACGATCGGCCTGACGCTCGCGAACCTGATCGAACCCGGACGCGGATTGCCGCCCGAAGTCGGCGCACAGCTGCAGGCCGAGGCCGCGTCGCGGACCAGCGGCATGATCGAGCGCGGCAAGGAGCTGCACGGCATCGACCTGCTGGTCAACATCGTGCCTGACAATCCGGTGCGCGCGGCCGCGAACGGCGACCTGATCGGCGTGATGTTCTTCGCGCTGCTGGTCGGCATCGCGATCGTCGCGATCCGCAGCGACAACACGCGGAGGTTTCTCGGCATGGTGCGTGGTCTCTACGAAATCAGCCTGCGCCTGATCGACTGGATCATCCAGCTCGCGCCATACGCGGTGGCCGCGCTGCTGTTCACCCTGACCGCGCGGCTCGGTTACGGCGTGCTCATGCAACTTGCGCAGTACGTGCTCGTGGTCGTCTTCGGCCTTGCGCTGCATGTATTCGTGGTGTTTCCGCTGCTGCTGCGCTGGGTCGGCGGCGTCCGGCCGCTGGACTTCTTCCGCCGCATCGAACCGGCGATGTTGACCGCGTTCTCCACCTCGTCGAGCAGCGCGACCCTGCCGACCACGCTGATGGTTGCCGAGGAGAACCTCAACGTGCCGCCCTACGTGGGGCGCTTCGTCTGCACGCTCGGCGCCACCGCGAACATGAACGGCACGGCGCTGTTCGAGGGCGTGACCGTGCTGTTCCTCGCCCAGTTCTTCGGCGTCGAACTCAGTCTGCTGCAGCAGATCCTGATTCTCGTGATGTGCGTGTTCGGCAGCATCGGAGCGGCCGGCGTGCCCGGGGGATCGCTGCCGGTGATCGCGATGATCCTCGGCATGTTCGGCATTCCGCCGGAAGGCATCGGCATCATTCTCGGCGTCGATCGTTTTCTCGATATGTGTCGCACCGCAACCAATGTCACCGGCGACCTCGCGGGTGCGGTCGTGATTGCGCGCTTCGAGAGGCCAGCGGTCGAGACCGTCGCACCCGCATTCGCACGCGAAAGCGACTGAAACCGCCTCGCGATGCGCGGCCGCATCCTGCTGGCCCAGGTGACGCTGATCCTCGCGGCGGGATCGGCTCGCGCGAGCGGTCTGCCATGGGAGGTCTGGGAGACGCCTTCGCGGCTGGCCGAGATCGATCCACGCGATCAGGTACTGGAAACGTCGAGCCATTGTCTCGACGGCTGCCGTTACGACCGCAGCAATCCGGGCAGCGAGAGCGACAACCTCTATCCCGAGCGCTGGTTGTATCGCGACGCTGACGAGGCCGTGGTGTTCGACGAACCCGGGCCTGGTGCGCTGACGCGGATCTGGGTGACCAGCGGGTTCGGCGGCTCGACCTGCATCGATCCGGCGACGCGCGTGCGCCTGTACGTCGACGGCGCGGCCATGCCGACGCTGGACGTCGCGCTGGCCGCGCTGTTCGATGGTTCGACTGCGCCGTTCACGCCACCCCTCGTCGCCGATCGATTGCGATCCAGTGGCGGGCAGGTGAGCCGCGTGCCGATCGCTTACGCGCAATCGCTGCGCATCGCGTTGTCGAAAGCGCAGAACGGCGGAATCAATCCCTGCCAGCCTGCGGGTGCCGACCCCGCACAACGCCTGCTCTGGTTTCAGATGCAGCACCATCGGCTCGCTCCCGGCACGCCGGTGACGAGCTTCATGGCCGGCGCGGATGCGCCGGCCTGGCGCGCGTTCCTGAGCCATGCCGGCGACGATCCATGGAATGGATTGCCGGCTCCCGAGATCGTCCATTCGACCCTTGCGCCGGGCGCCGTGCTGACCCTGGCCACGCGTGGCGGACCCGGCTGGCTGCGCGGCATCCGTCTGCGCGTGCCGCGCTCCGCCTACGCCGAGATCGATCTGCGTCTGCGCTTCGACGGTATTGCGAGCGTCGACGTCCCGCTGTCCGACTTCTTCGCGACCGCGACCCACGCGCAGGTGCCGGCGCGCGGCGTGCTGCTCGGCGAGGATGCCGCGGGCTGGCTCTATGCCTGGTTGCCGATGCCGTTCCGCGCCGAAGCGTCGGTCGAACTGGCCGCGCAGGCCACGCTGCCCGGCGCGGTCGCCGTGGACAGCGCGTTGAGCTTCGAGGACGCGCCGGTAGCGATGCAGGCGGCGCCATTCAGCGCGACCCTGCGCGAGGAATGCGTCGCGGGAGGCACCTTCACGCTGTATGAGCAGCGTGGCGCCGGCAGGCTCGTGGGTATCTCGGCGCGCTATCGTGCGCTCGACGGTGCGGGCCGCGACTACCTGGAAGGCGACGAGCGTGCCTATTTCGATGACGCGACCGCGCCCGCATGGCACGGCACCGGCGTCGAGGATTTCTACGACGGCGGCTTCTATTTCGATCATGGCGCATTCGCCAGTCCACTGTCCGGCGCGACCGAAGTCGATGCCGACGGCACCGGAACCACCGCGGTGTACCGGCTGATGCCCGGGGACGCGCTCGCGTTCTCGAGTGCATTGCGCGTGAGTCAGGAAGCGGGACCGTCAGCGGCCGATCCGCGCGCGATGTGCGTGCGTGCGGTCGCCTATGCATACACGCGCGCCGAAGCCGCGATCGTCCACTACGACGGCTTCGAGATCGGTGATCGCGCCGGCGCCATGGCGCACGCCTATGGTGCGCCCGCGGATGCGCAGTGCGGCATGCTCGCGTCGCGTTTCGAGGACGATGCCGGGACGCAGCGCATCGCGCTCGCTTGCGGGCGCGCGTCCGGACCGAGCCACTTCCGCTTTCGCGTCGACGCAGCGCTGGCGCCGTTGCGATTGCGGCGTACGTTCGATGCGGGTCTCGGGTCTCCCGGCAGCATGGCCGGTACGGCGGGCGCGATCGTGCGCGTCAACGGCGTGGTCGCCGGAGCGTTCGCGCCGGTGATCGCGAATCCTGCGCGGCGCTGGCAGCAGCAGGAGATCGTGCTCGCGGATGCGGTCGTTGCCGACGTGCTCGACATCGAGATCGATCCGGTGTTCTCCGCCGGCGCGCCGCTTTTTGGCGAATCGCGATGGGACCTGCGCGGCGGCTGGAAGGACACGCTGTTTGCAGACGGATTCGACGTCGCGGCCGGCGCGCTGCGCTGAGTCCGCTCCCGCGAGTTCGGCATGCGGCGCCGAGCTCGGCGCGTTCGGGGATGAAAAAAAAACCGGCCCGCTCGCGCGGGCCGGTGGCTGCGACGGCATCCGTGCCGTGGTTCTCCCGTTGGAACCTGGACCACGCGCGGCGGCGTGGCATCAAGGTCAGAAGCGGTATTCGGCGCTGAGCGAAACCAGGTCGGGATCGACCTTGAGCCCGGCCTTGTCCGCCTTGTAGTAGTCGTAGTTCAGCCCGACGCTCACATTGCTGTTGAAGTCGTAGCCGAAACCGGCACCGGCATACCACTTGTTGCTGTTGTCGTCGACGCGCACCGGGACACCGGTGCCATCGAGATAGCCGCCCTTGAGGTCGGCGCGGAAGAAGCCGGTACGACCGCTCAGATACCAGTTGTCGGTCAGATTGAAGTGACCGTTCACGCCCAGGTTCCAGCCCTTGATGGAGGCGTCGCCGATGGGGGTCGAAGCCGCGGACAGGCCGGATTTGGGCGAAAAGGAACCGAGGTCGGTATAGCCGCCCTCGACGCCGAGCAGAACACTGGGCGAGACCGCCCAGCGATAACCGACGTTGGCACCATAGCCGGTGTCATTGTCGTCGTAGCCGTTCTTGCTCAGATTGGACTGGCCCGCGTTGCCGTTGATGAAGAATCCATCGTGGTCGTCGGCCGCGTGGGCCGCCGGAAGGACGGCGCAGCCGGCCGTGGCGAGGGCGAGGGCAAACAGCGTGTTTTTCATAATCGAACTACTCCAGCTTGTCTTGTTGGGGACATGCATGCGTCGAGGGGCATTCGCATGCGCGGACTTCGACTGACAGGACCGAACAGCGTTCCTGGCAGTGTCCGTGCGCCTCAAGCTGGGGTTCAGGATCGCTATTTCAATACTGGCCGGTTCATTAAGTATTCAGGCCGGACCGCCGGCTGGCTGGCCGGAAACGTGCCGGTGATCTGCACGCCTGCAGTTGCACGGACGGGTCCGTGCCCGCCGCATCGCGGTCCTTTCACTCGAGGCTGCCGCCGAAGCCGCTGTAGAAGATCGAGAACTCGGCCCCGAGCAGCAGGTTCGCATCGATCGCGCTCGTTGCCGCGGACAGGGCTTCGAACGCCTGCGGCGCGAGCACGCGCACGCCGATGCTGCCGTCATGACTGCGGCCGAGGAAGTCGACCACGGTCAATGCGACGACATGGTTCCCAGGACTCGCGAACACGTGCTGGAAGTCCACCGCGGTGCTGCTCGGCACGCCATCGATGCGCCAGGTCATGCTGTTGACGACGAACGGCATCCATGCGCCTTCGCTGCGCCAGCCGAATTGCAGCAAGACTGTTTGACCGGTCTGCAGCGTGGTCCTGCCGACGATCTGCGCGGGATTGCCCTGCTCCGGATAGAGGATGCGCGCCGACAGCTTGTCGAGGTTCGACAGGCCCGTATATGCATAGTTGCCGAGCGCGCCGCAGGCCGGGTAGTAGTAGCTCATCACCGACTGGATGTCGTAGGCGGTCAGGTAGCCGTAGGAAATGTCGCGCGGCTCCGAACCGAAGCAGGTCGCGTCCACGCGCCGATGTTCGTGAAACAGGCCCAGTGCGTGACCGACCTCGTGCAGCGTGTGATTGCGGTACGGCGTCGCGTTCCATGGATCGTCGCCGAGCTTGAGGTTGTACAGGCACGACCGGTTCGGCGCGAGGTCGTCCGGAGCATTCGACCAGCTTCCCCAGCCGTCGTTGCCGCCGTCGTAGTTGCCCGCGCCGCCGAACATCGGACCGCCCTGTGCGGGCACCGGCCCGGTGCCATCGACGTTGATATCGGGAATGACCATGCGGATGTCGCCGTCGAAACGGTCGTCGCCGTTGGGTTGCGGCACCGACGCGGGACATGTGCCGAGTAGCTGAAGCGGACATTCGCGGCCAGCGCGAAATCGTTCACGTAGCCGAGGATCTGGCCGACGCGGTCCGGCCGCGCGGTCAGTGCGTCGCCGACGAAGCAGACCGATACCGGCGTCGTGTGCACGCCCTGGTTCCGTTAGAGGCCGGCGTGCGCGGGGTATGCGCAGGCAATCAGAATGGCCAGTCCGCACGAGCCGCGTTTCATGACGCTCTCCTAGAAAATCTCGACGGCCTGGATCAGACGGCAATCGGATGCCGCGCAGCCGATCGCCGTCCCGCTGGTGTCGGCGGGGTCGTAGTAGATGGTTATCTGGCGCCCCGCGGCGAATGCCGTGCTCAGCAGCGCGAGCACGCGCGCGGCACGATTGTTGCTCGACGTCGGCGCGGCGAAATACGAGATTCCCGAAACAGGCACGCTGCAGCGCACGTGGACGCGTGCGTCGAAATGGGCGACACCCACGGGCGTGCAGGTCGTCGTTACGGCGGGATTGGACGGCGTCTACGGATTCTGCGCATCGGCGCAGGTGAGCATGCCGAAGGTGGCGGCCGCGGCGACCGCGAGCCTGGCGATGGATCTGTTCATGGGGAGCCTCGAGGTCGGTAACGAAGCCGGAGCGGCAGGCTTCGAACTCCACCAACGCAGACAGGGGGAATCGCGGGCCACGGGATTCCCGGGCGATGGACGGCCCGCATCGGCGTAGTATTGCGTTGGTGGGAACACACGGGCATCGCATGCCCAGGGAGGTCTCCCATGTTGCGCATCCCGCTGACGCTGCTGCTCGCCGCGGTCGCCGTGCCCGGCGCATACGCCGCGACATTCACGGTCAACAACACCACGCTCGATCTCGGCGACATCAACCCCGGCGACGGCGAATGTGCCTGGGCGACGTTTCCGCCGCCCGACCAGCGCTGCACGCTGCGCGCCGCAATCATGGAAGCGAACGCGCTGCCCGGCGCCGATACGATCATCGTGCCGTTCAGCGCGCACATCGTGCTCGATCACGCGGGTCGCAACGAGGACGCCGCTGCAACCGGCGATCTGGACATCACCGGCCCGCTGACGATCGGCACCCCGAATGTGACCAGCAGCGCGCGAGCGATCATCGATGCCGACGGGATCGACCGCGTATTCGACATTCGCCCGAACGCAGGCCAGGTCACGTTGTTCAGCCTGGCCATCCGCAACGGCAACGCGAACGACGCGAACACCTACCTCGGCGGCGGCATCCGTGCCGAAGGCAACGGCACGTTGAGCACGCTGAACGTACTGTTCTGCGAGATCAGCGGCAATGTCGCCAACGCGGGTGCGGGCATCTGGGTCTTTACCGGTTCCGGGCGCTCGCTGTTCGTGTTCGACAGCGCAATGCACGGCAACCTCGTCTCCGCCATCGGCGTGACCAACGTCGAGGGCAGCGCAATCGACGATTCGGACGGTGGACCGATGGCCGGAACCAGCGTCCAGATCAGCAACAGCACGATCTACTCGAATCTGGCCCTGAACGGCTCGGGGTCGCGGGCGGCGGTCAACCTGCGCGCGCCGCTCACGGTCGAGAACAGCACATTCAGCGGCAACGCGCCGAAAGCGCTGTACACGTACGCGACGAACACCACGCTCAACCACGTGACCATAACCGGCAGCCAGATCGGTTACGAGTTCGGCGGCAATTCGGTCAGCAACTTCAGCAGCCTCAGCAACACGATCATCGCCGGGAATACCGACCACGATTGCCAGTTCGATGGCAGCTACGGCTACAGCCACAACTACAGCCTCGACAGCGACGGCACCTGCAACCTGTCCGGATTCGGCACCGGCAATCTGCCCAACAGCGATCCGCTGCTGAAACCGCTCGCAGTGCGTTACGGCGATACGCCGGTGCACGACCTGCGCGCGGGCAGTCCCGCGATCGATCATGGCGACCCGCAGATGTTCGGAAGCGGCGGCACCTGTCTCGGCGAGGATCAGGATGGCCTGTTGCGGCCACAGGACGGAGACGGCGGCGGCGCGCGTTGCGACATGGGTGCGATCGAATACATCGATCTGCTGTTCGCCGATGGTTTCGAGCCGCCGCCGTTCTGAGCCGCTGCGCCTACCTGGCCGGATCGCGATCGCCGGCCTGCAGCCGCGGCAGGGTGGCCGTTGCGGCCCTCTCGATGCGCGCAAGCTGCGCGAGCAGCACGCGCGCATGCGCGGTCTGCGCCTCGCGATCGTAGCCCTGGGTTTCGAGAGCGGTCACCGCAGCACCCAGATGGTCGCGTGCCGCGTCCCTGTCTCCGCTCGCGATCAGCGCCTCGCCGAGCACGAGTTCGGCGCGTCCGACGCGCCAGTCGCGGGCACCAAACGCGGGCCGCCACAGAGCCAGCGTGCGCTCGGCCCAGTCGGCGGCAGCCGCCGGTTGATCGCGTGCGAGTTCGAGTTCGGCCATGCCGAGCAAGGCCACGCCGGCGACCGGACTGGACAGCATCGATGCACCGCGGTATGCCGCCAGTGCGGCTGCGAGCAGGTGCGACGCCTGGTCGGGCTGCCGCTGCCGGATCAGCACGCGGGCCAGACTCGCGCGCGCTATCGCGGCATAGGGATGATCGGTGCCGACCTGTTCGACGTAGGTATCGATGGCCTCGCGAAAATAGGCGGCCGCCGCCGGGTAATGCTGCTGATCGCGCTCCTGGGCACCGAGGCTGTTCAGGGTCGCGGCGATCGACATCCGGTCCGGAGCGGCAGCGGAACGGTACGCCACGAGCAGATGCAGGTACTCGTCGCGGGCGGCATCGAAGCGGGTCTGCAACGAGAGTACATTGGCGAGTTCGCCGCGAGCGATCAGGGTCAGCGGGTGGTCCGGCGGCAGGCGCGCGCTATCGATCGCGATCGCCTCGCGTATGCAGGCTTCGGCCGCCGCGAGATTGCCCTGGTCGCGCAGCACGTAGGTCAAGGTCACGAGCGCGTTGGCAAGACCGCCCAGTGCGCGCGGCAATGCGATGCCGCGATATCGCGACACGGCCTCCCGCGCGAGCGGTTCGGCGTCCGCGAAGCGCCCCTGGCTGTGTCGCAACGAGGCCAGATCGTCCAGCGTCGCGGCCAGTTCGAGCGGCGCCGCATCGGCATGCGCGCGCAGATAGCCCAGCGCGGCTTCGAGCATCGGTGCAGCCTCGTCGTAGCGGCCGTCGAGATCGAGCGTATTGCCAAGCCGGCGCCGACAGGTGGCGAGCGCATCTGACGCATCGCCGAAGCGCCGGGCGGTCAGGGCGCAGGCCTGCACGAGCTGGCTGATCGCCGCATCGTATTCGCGCAGCTCGCTCAGGATCGATGCGCGCAAGGCGAGGCTTTCGATCAATTCTGGATCGTCGGCGTCGAGCGTCGTGCGCCGGATCGCGATCGCCTGCTCGACCAGCGCGAGCCCCTTGTCGTGGAGGCCGAGGCTGCTTGCGACGCGTGCCAGGGTGTGCAGGAGATCGGCGCGCGTCGACGGCTGCTCGCGCAGAGACGCGTTGATGCGTTCAAGGCCGCGATCGAGCAGCTCGCGCGCGCTGAGATCGTGCTGGCTCTCGGCATCCGGATCGTTGCTCGAGAACAGATCGACGAGAAACGTCTTGACTGCTTCCGCGCGCGTGGTCTGGCGTTGCGCGCGTTGCGCCTGCCATGCGGTTCCGGCGAGTCCGGCACACAGGCTGAGCATGAGCACGACGGTGGCGCCGAGTCCGGCCCAGTGCCGCCGTGCGAACTTGACCGCACGGTAACCGCGGCTGTCCGGCCGCGCACGCACCGGCAATCCGCCAAGATGGCGTTCGATGTCGTCGGCCAGTGCTTCGACCGATGCATAGCGGCGCTCCGGCTCCGCGGCAACGGCACGTTGCACGATCGTGTCGAGATCGCCGCGCAGTGCGCGGCGCCGGCGGCGCTCCGGCACGGCGGCCGAAGGCCGCGCCGGTGCATCGGGATGCCGAGCGGCGCGGCTGCCGCTGAGCAGTTCGAAGAGGATAAGGCCGAGCGCATGGACGTCGGTTGCGGTGGTCGCCGGCTGCCCCGCGAGTTGCTCGGGTGCCGCGTATTCCGGCGTCGCCGCAGTGCCGGTGAGACGGGTCAGCGTCGTCGTCGTGTCGTCGTCTCCCGCAAGTACCGTCGCGATGCCGAAATCGAGGAGCTTGGGTGCTCCGTCCGCGCCGACCAGCAGGTTGCCCGGCTTGAGGTCGCGATGGATCACCAGCCGCGCGTGTGCGAATTGGACCGCGCGACAGACGCTGACGAACAGGCGCAGACGCGCGCCCAGAGGCAGCCGCGCCGCATGCGTCGTGAGCGGTTCGCCCTCGATGTATTCGAGTGCGAACCAGGGCTGGCCGGTCTCGGTGAGTCCGCCATCGAGCAGATGTGCGATATGCGGATGCGCGAGGCTTGCAAGGATCTGACGTTCGCGGCGGAATCGCGCGCGCACGGCCGCGCTGTCGAAGCCCGGACGGATCAGCTTGAGCGCGACGGTCTGCGCAAACTGGCCATCGACACGCTCGGCGAGCCAGACCTCGCCCATGCCGCCGCGGCCGAGGCGCTCGCGCAACCGATACGGACCGATGCACGTGCCAGCGGCGGGCAGACCGCGGTCGTTCCCGGGCGACGTGACCAGGCGATCGTCGAGGGCCGGCTGTGCACTTGCGTCGGCATCCAGCGCGGCCGCGAGATCGCGATGCAGGTCGGGTTCCTCGCGCGCGACGCGCTCGAGCAGGCGCGCACGTTCGTGCGGCGCCAATTCCAGGGCTGCGTCGAGCAGTCCGGCAAGGCGCCGATAGCGTTGCGCATCCATCGGATTCAGCCCGGTGCGGGCTCGGCAAGCCACGCGCCGAGCAGCGCGCGCGCCTTGCGCCAGTCACGCTTGACCGTGCGTTCCGACAGTTCGAGCACTGCGGCGACTTCGTTCACGTCGAGCCCGCCGAACACGCGCATCTCGACGATTCTTGCGAGTCGTGCGTCCAGCTCCTGCAGGCGGGTCAGGACCTGGTCGAGCGCTACGACCTGTTCGGGCGGCACCGCGAGCGGCAATGCGACTTCGTCGATGCCGACGTGCACGGCGCGCCCGCCGCGCTTGTCGGCCTGTGCGCGCCGCGCGTGATCCACAAGAATGCGCCGCATCGCCTGCGCCGCATACGCGAAGAAATGCGTACGATCGGCGAACTCCGCATCGCCTGCACCGCCGATGCGCAGATAGGCTTCGTGCACGAGCGCGGTCGTGGACAGCGTGTTCGCAGCGCCGCGGTCGCGCAGGCAGCGGCGGGCGAGTACGCGCAACTCGCCGTAGATCAGCGCGGCGAGGCGATCGGCTGCGTCCGCGTCGCCGCTGCGTGCGGCAGCCAGCAGATGGGTGATGACGCCGGATTCGGCCATCGGTGCGTCCTGCGCTGCGACGCGTTCATTATCGCGCCGCGCACGAGGAGCGCGCGCGGCGTACGTCATGATTCCGCTGCGACGGTTCCCGCGCGATTCGCGCAGGTTTCAGTCCGCCAGATCGTCGCTGCCGAGCGGAATCCTGAAATAGCGCCGACCGCCCGCATCCGGCTCGGGCAGGCGGCCGCCGCCCAGATTGAACTGCAATGCGGGCCAGAGCAGGCGCGGAACCGCGAGACTCGCATCGCGGCGCGTGCGCATCTCGACGAAATCCGTCTCGCCGGCGCCATCGCGAAGATGGATGTTGGCGGCGCGTTGCTCGGCGACGCTGGTTTCGGCACGGGCGGCCGCGCCCTGCGGCGGATAGTCGTGGCAGAGGAACACGCGCGTGGCGTCCGGCAATGCGAACAGGCGCTGGATCGACTCGTAGAGGGCGCGCGCGTCGCCACCCGGGAAATCGCAACGCGCGGTGCCTGCGGCGGGTGAGAACAGCGTGTCACCGACGAACAGCGCATCGCCGATCAGGTAACTGACGCCATCGCCGGTATGGCCCGGCGTCGCGAGCACCCGAATCTCCAGATCGCCGAGCGCGAGCGTGTCGCCCTCGTCGAGCAGGCGGTCGAACTGCGAGCCGTCGCAACGGAATCCCGCTCCGAAACCGAGTCGCTCGCGGAACAGACGTTGCACCCCGGCAATGCCGACACCGATGCCGGTGCGCGCACCGGCGAACCGCTTCTTGAGCCAGTCGCCCGCGGAGAGGTGGTCGGCATGCGCGTGCGTTTCGAGCAGCCATGCCACGAGCAGTTCGTGCGTTCGCACGTGCTCGAGCAGTACGCGCGCGGGCGCCGCCGAGATTCGCCCCGATGCGGGATCGTAGTCGAGCACCGGGTCGATGATCGCCGCGCAGCGCGTCGCCGGGTCGTGGACGATGTGCGAAAAAGTGCCGGTCGACGCGTGCGGAAAGCTCTCGACTACCGGTTTCATGGTGATCATCCAGTCCCGATCCAAATCAATCTTAAACCGAATTGCCCCGCGCATCGCGTCGCCTCGTCCCTTGGCGCGAGACCGCTTGCAGCATGGTCGCGGGGAATGCATGTCGTGGCCACAGGCGCGCAGGCATCGCGCTCACGCGGTCGCCGATACGCTGTGCATGCTCGGCGTTGGCCATACTCGCCGCGGTCGGAAGATCGCGATTCGAACCGGCGCTGCAGGACGGCAGCGCCGTCGCATGCATGGACTGGTGCGGCTGCGTATCTCGTCCATGCCCATGCAACGCCGCGGCCGCCGGCAATGACACCGGTATTGCGGCGCGCGATGCGCGAGTCGATCGACGTGTGCGGCGCCGAAAAGCGCAAGCCCGTCGTGAGGCGGATTGGTACTGTCACAATGGCTCCGTGCGCGCGACACGCGGGGCCGCTAGAATGCGCGGCCTCGCATTAGTCCAACCCGAAGGAGCTGTCCGATGGCTGTCAACGTCGCGATCAATGGCTATGGCCGCATCGGCCGCAACGTGTTGCGCGCGCTCTACGAGGGCGAGCGCAAGGGCGCCATCCGCATCGTCGCGGTCAACGATCTCGGCGACGCCGAGACCAATGCGCACCTGACCCGTTACGACACCGCACACGGACGCTTTCCGGGCGAGGTCGGCGTCGACGGCGGCGACCTGATCGTCAACGGCGACCGCATCAAGGTCTGCGCCGAGCGCGATCCTGCGAAGCTGCCGTGGAAGGAACTCGGCGTCGACATCGTGCTCGAGTCGACCGGATTCTTCACGAGCAAGGCCAAGGCCGGCGCGCATATCGCGGCCGGTGCGAACAAGGTGATCATCTCCGCGCCGGGCGACAAGGACGTGGACGGGACGTTTGTCTACGGAGTCAACCACGATCAGCTCAAGGCGAGTCACCAGGTCATCTCGAATGCGTCGTGCACGACCAACTGCCTCGCGCCGCTGGCCAAGGTCCTGCACGAGGCGATCGGCATCGAGCACGGCCTGATGACGACGATTCATGCCTACACCAACGACCAGGTGCTGACCGACGTGTTCCACAAGGATCTGCGTCGCGCGCGATCGGCGACGATGTCGCAGATTCCGACCAAGACCGGCGCGGCAGCCGCGATCGGGCTCGTGCTGCCGGAACTGGCCGGCAAGCTCGACGGGTTCTCGATGCGCGTGCCGACCATCAACGTTTCGGTCGTCGACCTGTCGTTCGTCGCCAGGCGCGCGACCAGCAAGGACGAGATCGATGCCGCGGTCAAGGCCGCGAGCGAGGGCGAACTCAAGGGCATCGTCGGCATCAATACCCAGCCGCTGGTCTCGATCGATTTCAACAACGATCCGCGCAGTTCGGTTTACGACGCGACCCAGACCCGCGTGATGCAGGGCACCCTGGTCAAGGTCCTCGCCTGGTACGACAACGAGTGGGGTTTCTCCAACCGCATGCTCGACATGACGCTCGCATTCGCGAACGCGAAGTAGCCGGACGATCCCGGCATCCCGCCGCGAGCGCGTTCGATCGCATGGTCGCGAAGCTGTCGCCGGACACCACCCCGACCCCGACGCTCGCGTGGAGAAATGGCCTGACGAATTTGCAGGGTGTGCCGTCGCAGCAGGGCCGCGGGCGCGGCGGCCATCGCACGCGATCGGCGGTACGGACTCAAGCGCCGGCGCGGTAATCGCCGCGCAACAAACCGTAGAACGCGGTGTCCTGCACGCCGCCGCCGACGCGCCAGCGTTCGCGCAGATAGCCCTCGCGCTGGAAGCCCACGCGCTCGACGAGCCGGCAGGAGGCCAGGTTCAACGGATCGATATCGGCTTCGACGCGGTTGATGTCGAGCACGTCGAACGCGAAGCCGAGCGCAAGTGCGAGCATCTCGCGGGCCAGGCCGCGGCCCTGGTATGCGGGGTGCAGTGCATAGCCGATCGCGCAGCGCGCGTGCTCGCGCTGCAGGTCGTGCAGCGAACAGGTGCCGATCAGCCGATCGGAATCGATCGGGGTCGCGGCCCAGGAATAGAATTCGGCGCTTTCGCGTTCGCGCGCGTAACGCGCGATCTGCGCGACGGCTTGGTCACGCGCGGTCCAGGCGGGGAAACTCCAGTAGCGCATCACGCGCTGGTCCGAATGCAGCGCGAACAGCTCGTCGGCGTCGGTGGCGGAAAGTGCGCGCAGGCGAACGCGCGAACCCGTGAGCACCGGTATCGCGGGAATCGCGTCCATGGCCGATCAATGCGCGACCAGCAGCGGCAGGTCGCTGTTCTGGAACAGGTGCCGCGTGGTGCCGCCGAGCACGAGTTCGGTGATGCGCGAGTGCCCCCACGCACCCATCACGATCAGGTCGGCATCGAGCCGACGTGCCGCATCGAGCAGCTCGGCGCCCGGCTCCCTTGTGGAATCGAGCGCGTGGAACGCCGCATCGATGCCGCGCCGCTCGAGCCACGCACGCAGATCCAGCTTCGGCACCCAGCGCAGGCCGAACGGGTTCTCGCCGGGATCACCCTCGAGTACGGTCACGCGTTCGGCGCGTGCGAGCAGGGGCAATGCGCCGCGTATCGCGAGGGTCGCGCCGCGGCTGCGGTTCCAGGCGATCGCGACATGCGTGCCGACCGTCTTGCACGGCGCGGTTTCCGGCACCACGATCACGGGTGCCGATGCGCCGAAGATCGTTCGCGATACCAGGCCCCAGCCGGTCGGTGCGTCGGGATTGAGCTGCGGGCGTTCGACCACGACCAGATCGGACCAGCGCGAGGCGTGGCACAGGGACTCGACCGCATCGCCCTGGGCAACCTGCCATTCCCCCTGCACGCCTTGCGCGTCGAGCTGGGCGCGCCATTGCGGTTCGCAGAGCAGCGCCTCGCGATAACTCGCATCGGAGGCGTTCGCGTAGAGCGCGACGGCTTCCGGCGAGGCGATCGGCGTGGTCGCAATCGGTACCACGTGCAGGCCGGTCGCCCATGCGTCCAGTCGTCGCGCGAGGCTGAGTCCGACCGCCCCGGCCGGTGTCGGCGCGTCGGCGCGTCGCAGGTGAATCAGCACGTCGCGTTTGGGCACGCTTGCCATGACGCTGCTCCGCGAGAAGTTCAATGATCTGCCGTGTTCACTTGGGAAGCGGGTCGCGACGTGGACCCGCTGCGGGCACCGCCGTAAGCCCATAACTCCCATGGGCCGACGGGGCGCGTCCCGCGCGGCGGGACCGGCGAGGCACTTTCGAAGTGGTTGCGGTCGCTAGCTTACGTCGCGCGGGCTTGCTCGCACCACCGGCCCGGCGCTGCAGCAGGGCGTCGCACTGCGCGTGCTCCCGGTCCGCCACGGCGCGGGTCGGCACCCTGTCGGCAGCCGCTTGGCGCGGCGCGGGCAATCAGGTACGGTGCCCATGTTGCGGCGCATCATGCGGTGCCGCCGCGGAGATCGCGATGACGTCTTCGACTGCCCGCCTGCCGACCGCTCCCTACAGCGCCGGCGAGGAAATCGCCTCGAGCCTGATCCACGGCCTCGGCATCGTGCTCAGCATCGTCGGTCTCGCGCTGCTCGTCGCGGTTGCCGCGCGCGGCGGCGATGCGCGACACCTGATCAGCGTCTGCGTCTATGGCGCGACCCTGATCCTGCTCTACACCGCGTCCACGCTGTACCACGTTATCCCGCATGCGGGCGCGAAGCCGGTACTGCGCCTGCTCGATCATGCGGCGATCTTCCTGCTGATCGCGGGCACCTACACGCCGTTTGCGCTGATCAGCCTGCACGGTCCATGGGGCTGGTCGCTGTTCGGGGTCATCTGGACGCTCGCGGTCGCCGGGATCGCGCTGGAACTGCGCCATCAGCGCAGTCGCTTGCTGATGGCGGTGCTGTATGTCGCGATGGGCTGGGTCGGCCTGGTCGCAATCAGGCCGCTGGTCGCGAGCCTCGATGCGGGTGGCCTGTGGCTGCTGTTCGGTGGCGGTGTCGCGTACACGCTCGGTGTGCCGTTCTATCTGTGGAAACGCCTGCCGTACAACCATGCGCTGTGGCACGCCTTCGTGCTCGTCGGCAGCGTGCTGCAGTTCTTCGCGGTGCTGTTCTACGTGTTGCCGAGCGCATGAGCGGGCTGCGCACCCATCGCGGCGGCTGTCACTGCGGTCGTGTGCGCTTCGAAGTCGACGCGCCCGCGGTGATCGCCGCGCTCGACTGCAACTGTTCGATCTGCCGGATGAGCGGATTCCTGCACCTGATCGTGCCGGCCGCGCGCTTCCGCCTGCTCGACGGGGCCGACGTGCTGCGCGAATACACGTTCAACACCGGTGCCGCGAAGCATCGCTTCTGTGGTCATTGCGGCATCAAGAGCTTCTACATCCCGCGCTCGAATCCGGACGGTGTCGACGTCAACGTGCGCTGTCTCGATACGGTGACGATCGAGCGCGTCGACGTGAGCGCATTCGACGACAGGCGGCGCGAACAGAGCGAAGCCGCGATCGCGCACCTGTCGCGAGACTGAAGCGGGGCCTCAGCCGACCACGAACGCAAGCGCGAAGATGCCGAGCATCGCGAAGCAGACGCCGAGCTTCACGACCGCGCCGACCAGGAAGCCGATCCACGCGCCGACCCCGACGCCGGTGGCCCTGCGCAGGGTGCTGCCGGCCACGAGTTCGCCGGCCAGGGCGCCGAGGAACGGGCCGAGCAGCAGGCCCGGAAGACCGAAGAAGAGGCCGATCACGGTGCCGAGCGCCGCGCCGATCACCGCGTAGCGGTGTGCGCCGACGCGCTTCGCGCCGAGTACGCCCGCAATGAAGTCGACGCCGACCGCGACCAGGGTCAGCGCGCCGAGTCCGAGCAGCGTGAACAGGCCCACGTGCGCAAAACCATCCGCCCAGGCCGCGAGCAGCATGCCCGCGAACACCAGCGGCACACCGGGCAGCGCGGGCAGGATCGTGCCGAGGATGCCGACCGCGATCAGTACCGCGGCGAGGACGTACCAGAGGAAATGAGGGTCCATGGGCAGCGATTCCGGGCGTGCGCGCAAGTTCGCCAGCGGACGAACCCGCAGCACACTGTATCCGAGATGCCCGCAACCGTGCATGCGCATCAGCCGCGATCCAGGCGGAATTCGACCGGCACCACGCCCCATGCGGGCACCGCGACGCCATTGCGCAGCAACGGCCGGAAGTGCGCGCGCTCGACCGCCTCGCGGGCGGCCGCATCCAGGCGTGCATGGCCCGAACTGCGCGCGATCTCGGTCCGTTCGACGTGGCCGCGCGCGTCGACACGCACACGCAGCAGCACGGTGCCCTGTTCGTGCTGGCGCACCGACGCGACCGGATAGCGCAGTTTCAGCGCGCCGTCGTAGGCGAGCACGCGTGATTCGCCGCTGGAAGCGGATCCGATATCGCGCGTGCTGTCGGCAATCGTCGCGGTCGCAGGCAAGGACTGCGTGCCCGGGATCGGGGTCGCAACCGCGGGCATCGCAACCGATACCGGCGTGACCGGCGCCGGCGTCGGAATCGGCGGCGCATGCGATCGCGGTGGCGGCGGTTGCGGATCGGGCGGAACCGGCGGCGGTGGTGGCGGCGCAACGAAGATCCGCGCCTCGATGAATCGGGTGGTGACCGGTTCGAGTGGCATCGCGAGCGGCAACGCGAGTACGAGAACCGCGATCGCATGGGCGAGAAGGGTCGCGCTGAGCGCGGTGATCCGGCGCCAGTCAGGAAGCGCGGATTCGGTATCGGCTATCGACATCACGTTGCCCTCCGGAACGATTGCGGAGATTGCAACGCGCTGCCGCGCGCGGCGGGGTTGGCGATCGCGAACGACCGCGGATCAGACCCGGCCCAGCACCGGCAGCAAGGCCCCGGTGACCGCCGCGGCGCGGTCCGAGAGCAGGAACAGGATCACGTCGGCGAGCTGTTCGGGTTTGACCCAGCGCCCGAAGTCGGCCTTGGGCATGTCGGCGCGGTTCGGCGGGGTGTCGATCGTGCTCGGCAGCACCGCATTGACCGTGATGCGGTCGTCCTTGAGTTCCTCGGCGAGGGCTTCGGTCAGACGCGCGACACCGGATTTGGACGCCGCATAGGCACCCATCCCGGCGCCAGCCTTGACCGCGCCGGCCGCGCCGATGTTGACGATGCGGCCGCCGCCGCGCTCGCGCAGATGCGGAATCGCGGCCTTGCTCGCGGCCGCCGCGGTACGCAGGTTGACGCGGTACAGCAGATCCCACGCATCGAGGTCGCCGTCGGCGAGCGTCTGCCAGCGGAACGCGCCAGCGACGTTGACCAGCGCGTCGAGGCCGCCAAGTGCGCGTGCGGCCGCATCGATCGCGGCCGTCGCGGCCTGCGCGTCGGCGAGATCGACGCCGCCGAACGCATGCGCGTTGCCGATTCCCGCGTCGGACGACGGAGCGTCCGCGCGATCGATCGCGGCGACGTTCGCGCCGGCAGCGAGTGCCGCGCGCACGAGCGCCGCACCGAGCGTTCCGAATGCGCCGGTGATCGCGATCGACTTGCCCTGCAGGTTCATATCCGCCTCCTCGTGACCGATCGCCCGCATGATAGCGGCCGCTGCCGCGCGCCGCGCGTCTCGCCGCGCGATTCCCGATGTTCCGCGCGGCCGCAAAGGATCGCAGGGGTTTGGCGGCGGCAGCAACGCTGCGCCCGCGCAAGACCGCGCAACCGCCGCGCCAGCGGAACGCAGCCGGACACGCCCGGCCAGCGGCCCAGGTCCGCGCATGCCGTTCAATGGCGGCGCAATGCGGCGCCTTTCCCGGCGGCCTCGTGAAATAGCCGGGTTAAGGTCACGTTGCGCGCGCTTCGCGTAGCGTGCGATCGATAGCCATCGCGCCGGGCATGGGAGCACGCCATGAAACATCGACAGGTCTTCGCGACACCCGATCTCACTTCAGCCTGCGAGGCGATGGCGGCCGCGCGCGCGGTGGGCGTGGCCGACAAGGATCTTTCGCTGATCGCACGTTCGGACATCGAGATGGAATCGATTCCCGATGACCGCCTCGACGTCACCACCGACACGGTGCCCGCCGCACTGCGTGGGGCGGCGACCGGCGGCGCGGTCGGCCTGCTCGGCGGCCTCGCGGCGGTCGCGATTCCGCCGATCGGGATCACGGTCGCGGGCGCAGGTCTGCTCGCGCTGGTCGGCGCCGCGGTCGGCGGCTGGTCGTCGGCGCTGATGGGGTCGGCCGTGCCCAATCCGGTGCGCCGCGAATTCGAGGCGCAGATCGAGGCGGGGCGCATTCTCGTCGTCGTCGACGACGAGGCCGAACGCGAGCGCGTCGTGCGCGCAGCGATCGAACGCACCGGCGCGACCGCACTGCCGTTCGACCAGCCGTCCGCGCTGAGCTGAACGATCGCGCGCGAAGCGGCCGTTCAGCCGCGCGCGGTTGCCGAGGCGCGGGCAAGCGCGCCGCGTACGAGGCGCGCGAGCGCGCGCTCGCGCAGCGAGGCGGGCCGCGCGAGCGCGAGCCGTTCGAGACAGGCCGGCGCATCGTGCGTCGTGCCGGGCGCGACGAGCGCGCTGGCCAGCGCGTGCCAGCGCCATGGATCGGCGAGACGAACCTTCAACCACAGCAGCGCCGCGAGCACGCGCTGCTCGACCGCGTTGAAGTCGCTGCCGAACGGGAACGCGGGCAGCAGGC
This sequence comes from uncultured Gammaproteobacteria bacterium, assembly GCA_963758365.1. Lineage (GTDB taxonomy): Bacteria > Pseudomonadota > Gammaproteobacteria > Xanthomonadales > Rhodanobacteraceae > Dokdonella_A. The sequence goes on along the minus strand of CAVWVB010000001.1, from coordinate 2,672,066 downwards.
CCGCGTCGACCTGCGCGCGCAGGCGCGCGGCCAGCACCTCCGGCGTATTGCGCCGCCATGCGTCGGGCACGCGGAAGTCGCGCGGCAGCTTGCCGGCGCCGATCGCGGAAGCGGCCAGTTCGTCGACGAAGCGCGCATCGCTGATCGCGAGCATCGCACGCACGCAGGCCTCGTCGGAGATCCCGCGCAGGTCGGCGACGCCGTACTCGCTGATGTAGACGTCGCGCAGGTGGCGCGGGATCGTCGTGTGACCGTAGTTCCAGCGGATGTTCGACTCGAGCTTGCGGCCGTTCCGGCGCGTCGCGCGCAACAGCAGCACCGAGCGTCCGTCGGCCAGCGCGTGCGCCATCGCGACGAAGTTGTACTGGCCGCCGACGCCGCTGACCACGCGGCCGTCCGCGAGCGCGTCCGAGGTGGCCGCGCCGAGTGCGGTCGCGAGCATGCAGGTGTTGAAGAAGCGCGCGTCGCGGCGTTGCGCGGCATCGCGAAGCTCGTGGCCGCCGTAGAGCTGGTTGACGTCGGACACCGGGCTCATCACGAGGCCGGCGTGGTCCTCGCCTTCGAGCTCTCGCAACCAGGCATAAAACGCCTTGGAGCCGAGCGCGAACGCGCCCTTGAGGTAGTGGCCGCCGCGACGGGCCGCCGGTTCCGCGGGGTGATCGACCGTATGCGCAACTGCGGGCTCGTCGTGGACCTTGCGCGTCAGGATGCCCGCGCGGCGCAGGTGCATGAAACCATCCATGATCATTTCGCTCGCGCCATACAGTCCCTGCGTGAACGGCGCCGTGCCGCCGATGCGGGCTACGAGGGGATCGCCCGCCGGGTCGTCGCCGCGCAGCGCGCGCAGCGCGTCGAGATACTCTGGATTGCGCCTGTGCCGCAGCAGCAACGCATGGACGATCGCGTCGGAGAGCGCACCGATGCCGATCTGCAGGGTGCCGCCGTCGCGCACCAGCGCGCTTGCGCGCAAGCCGATCGCATATTCGGTCAGGTCGACCGCGTTCAGCGGCAGCGCGAACAGCGGTTGTCGCGGCTCGCGGCCATCGACCAGACCGTCGAAGAATGCCGCCGGCACCTGCGCAGCCCCGCCGAGGAATGGCAGGTCCGGATGCACGACGCCGATGACCAGCGGGCGTTCGCCGCCGCGCGCGGCGATCGCGTCGAGCACATCGAGAGTGACATCGGGATTGCACGAGAGACTGTAGAGCGTGTCGCGGCCGCGGCCGCGCGATGCGACGAGCTGCACGATCGCGTGCAGGCCGGCGCGTTCGGCGAGATCGCGCGCGACCATCGTGTAGTTGATGCTCGCGTAATCGCGTTGTGCCTGCGTGGAACGCAGCATCGCGCCGGACTGGAAATAGAACTCCTGGACACGGATGTTGGCCGGCACGCGGTCGGCCTCGAGATCGATCACGTAGTCGAGGCGCGGATAGTCGGCGCCGAAGTGGCGGGCGAGGAACGGTTCGAGAAAGCGTCGCTCGAGGTCACTTCCGGCCACCGGAATGTCCAGCGACAGTGCGGTGTACAGGGTCAGGCGCTTTGCCGGGTCCGCCTTCACGCGGCGGTACAGTGCGTTGAGCAGGTGATTGGGCTTGCCGAGTCCGAGCGGCGTCGCGACCGCCGCGTTACCCTGGCCGCGTGCGAGGATGCGTTCGACCGCGGCGTCGATCGTCAGGTTGGGCGAATTCGTGTTCACGCGCGTTTTCTCCCGTGGCCGCCGCCATGATCGCAGATCGATGCGCCCGCACGCGCGGTTCGTCTCGCGGTCTGCGACGGACGTCTGGCAGCGTGCATCGCGACGAGCGCGGAGCGCCGTGCGGGGTGCGCTAGCATGGGACTACCGGCCGAGTCCGAACGTCCGCGCGCCATTGGGCGCGCTCGCGAATCGCGTACGTAAGTGCTTGATTCGCGGACTGCCTCACTCGTGTCGCACGCGAGCAAGTCCGATCGAGCCCGGGACGGGCCTGGTCGCGCCTTTCATAGAACGATGCGGGCCGTGCGGCCGGCGCCCGAGGACCCGATGGCCGATCAGCTGAATCCCGCGCAGGCGATCGACGGCATCTCGATCTTCCGCGCAAGCCGCATGGAGGCGCTGCTCGATCCGCTGATCGAACTGATGGCGCGCGCGGCACCGGTCGCTGCGCTCGCGCCGCACAATGTGGTCGCGGCGCACCCGGGCGTGCGCCAATGGCTGATTCATGCGCTTGCGCGCAGGCAGGGCAGCGCCGGCATCGTCGCCAATGTCGACATCGTGCTGCCGAGCACCTGGCTGGACGATCTCGCGCGCGAGGTACTCGGCGAGTCGGCCGTGGCGCTGCGGCCCTACCGGCGCGAGGCGCTGCGCTGGCAGGTCCACGAATGCCTGGACGCGGTCGCCGACGCCGAGGTCGCCGCGTACCTGCGCGGCAGCGATCCGGCGCGCCGTCGCTTCCAGCTCGCCGACCGGATCGCCGCGCTCTACACGCGCTATTTCATCTATCGCCGCGACTGGCTCGAAGCCTGGCAACGCGGACGCGCCGACGTGCCCGAACCGACCTTCCTCGCGGCGCTCTGGCGGCGCGTGCGCGAACGCATCGGCACGGCCCATCGCGGCGAACTCATCGAACGCCTCGCCGCGCGTCTGCAGCGCGATCGCGCGACGCCGATCGCCGAGCATCCACTGCATGTGTTCGGCGTCAGCCATCTGGCGCCGGCCGAGCTCAAGCTGCTGCGTGCGGTCGCGGCGCATCGCCTGGTCGTGATCTACGTGCCCGATCCGTGCATCGAATACTGGGCGGGCCTGCGCAGCGACCTCGCGCGACTGCGTGCGCTGGTCGCGCTCGAGGACCTGCCTGCGGACGCGCAGGACCTGTTCCTCGAACAGGACCATCCGCTGCTTGCGGGCTGGGGCCGCATCGGACAGCACCTGATGCTCGGCCTTTCCGCGCTCGCCGACGAGGTGCGCCTGGACCTGCGCAACTGGCGCGACGAGGCGCTGCCCGGAACGCCGCTCGATCGCCTGCACTCGCTGCAGGAAAGCGTGCGGCGACTGGATCCGTCGCGGATTCGTCCGGGCCGTTGCGGCGATCCGGCCGCGCTCGCGGACCGTTCCCTGCGCGTGCACGCGTGCCATACGCGTCTGCGTGAACTCGAGGTGCTGCGCGACGCGCTGCTGCGCGCGCGCGTCGAGTGCCCGGACCTGAAGGCGTCGGACATCGTCGTGATGGCGCCAAACATACAGCGCTACGTGCCGCTGCTTGCATCCGTGTTCGGCGAGGCGGGTCGTCACGACGGACCGCTGCCGTATCACCTCGCCGATGTCGCGGTGTCGCGCTCGCACCGGATCCTCGGCGCGTTCGAGAGCCTGCTCGCGTTGCCGCAGTCGCGCTTCACCGCGTCGGAGATCGTCGACCTGCTCGACGTGCCGGAGATCGCGCGTGCGCTCGGCCTCGACGCGGCCGGCGTCGACGTGCTGCAGGGCTGGCTGCAGCGCAGCCGCGTGGCCTGGGCGCTCGACCCGGCGTTCCGCGAGGCCTGCGGCGTGCCGGGCATCGCCGAGCATACCTTCGCCTGGGGCATGGACCGGCTGCTCGCGGGCTATGTGCTCGGAGAGGCCGGCGACGGTACGCGGCGCGCGCAGGCGTTCGCGGATGGCACGACCCTGCTGCCGGTCGAAGGCGTGCACGGTGCGCAGGCCGAAGTGATCGGAGCGCTCGACCGCCTGCTGCGCGAACTGGCCGCGCTGCGCGAGGACCTCGCGCGCGCGCGGCCGGCATCGGCGTGGGCAGCCCGCCTCGAACAGATGATCGACGGCCTGTTCCGCATCGATCCCGCGGAAGCCGAGGCACGCGAGGCGCTGCTCCTGCTGCGCCGGTTCGTGCGCGCGCCCGCGCTCGAGGCCGGCGACTGCGCTCTCGATCCCGTGCTCGAGTTCAGTGTCGTGCGCGAAGTGCTGCGCGAACGTCTCTCGGCGGCGCCCGAACGCCAGCGCTTCCTGGCCGGCGCAGTCACGTTCTGCGGCATGGTCCCGCAGCGCGCGGTTCCGTTCCGGGTGATTGCGGTGCTGGGTCTCGACGAGGGCGAGTTTCCGCGCGCGGCCGGCGACGGCGGTCTCGACCTGATGGCGCGCCACCCGCGCATCGGCGACCGCGACGTGCGCAACGACGACCGCTACCTGTTCCTCGAAACCCTGATGTCGGCGCGCGACATGCTGCATTTGAGCTACATCGGCGAAGGCGTCCGCGATGCGAAGCCGCGCAATCCGTCGCCGCCGCTCGCCGAGCTCCTGAGCCTGCTCGATGCGCATGCGGACCTGCCCGAACACGACCGTGGGCAGGTCGATCGGCCATGGCTGGTGCGGCACCCGCTGCAGCCGTTCGATCCGCGCTACTTCGACGGCGCCGACGTGCGCCTGTTCTCGTTCCGTGCCGAACTCGCCGACCTGTCGCGCGACGACACACGCGACGCGCGCCCGTTCGTCGATGCGTCGCCCGAAGCGACGTCCATGGATGCGCGCGCCGCCGCCTTGCCGCCGGCGCATGAAGATTCCCGCACGGTGCCGCTGTCCGAGGTGTTCGCCTACTTCAAGGACCCGGCGCGCCAGTTGCTGCGCAATGGCCTGCAGGTGCGTCTGGATGCGCTGGACGAGGCGCGCGTGCGCAGCAGCGAACCGCTCGATGCACGCTTCGAACGCCTCGACCGGGTTGCGCGGCGCCTGTTCCTCGAGATCGCCGCGGGTCCGGCCGCAGGCTGGCAGGTGCCGGCCGCGCCACCCGACTGGCTGCGTCTGGATGGCCTGTGGCCGCCCGGCCATGCGGGCGAAGACGCGTGGCGCGAGGAGTCGGCCAAGGTCCGCGCGGTGCTCGATCAGGCAGCCGCCCACGCGTTGTTTGCGCAGGGATTGCCGGCATCGCTGGCGCTCGCGGTCGATCGCGGGATCGGCGGCTGGCACGTGCGCGGCGAGCTCGCGCGTGCCTATCGCGGTGCCGCCGCGGACTGGCTGTGCGAGGTGTTTCCGGACCGCAAGCACGAGGCCGATCTCGGCTTCCGCGAGCGCATCGGCGTGTTCATCGAATGGGCCCTGCTGCGCCTGCACGACAGCGCGGGCGCGAGACCGGTCCGCCTGCTGCTGCTCTTCGGCGACGACCGGCCACACCCATGGCAGGATGCGTTGAACGGCCGCGACGACGCGTTCATCGCCGCGCGCGCGCGTGGCGACGATGCGCTCGCGGGTGCGCTGCTCGCCGATCTGGAGCGCCGCGTCGCGGCACTGCTCGCGTTTTGGGCCGCAGCGCAGATCCGTCCGCGCTGGTATTTCCCGAAGACCAGCTGGGCGGCCGCGGTCGCGAAGCCGGACGCCGACGTCGCGACGACCTGGAACGGCAGCCCGGATCGCTACGGCGAGCGCGACTATGCGCCGGGCTACGCCGCGCTGCTTGCGCGCGATGCACGCTTCGAACCCGGACACGCCGATTACGTCGAACTGGTCGGGAACGCGCGCGCGCTGCACGCGCTGATCGGTTTCGACTCAGCGGAGACGACGCATGCCTGAGCGCACGGACCCGGTCGTCGACGTCGCGCGCGACTGGACCACGCTGCCGCTCGATGTGGGCGGGCGCGGCCTGATCGAGGCGAGCGCGGGCACCGGCAAGACCTGGACGATCGCGGTGCTCTACCTGCGTCTGCTGCTCGAGGCGCGAGCGCAGGGTGCGGCGCCGCTGACGCCGCGCCAGATCGTGGTGACCACGTTCACCGATGCGGCTGCACAGGAGCTGCGTTCGCGGCTGCGCGCGCAGCTCCTGCGCGCGGAGCGCCTCGCGACGACCGCGATCGGATCGAACCGCTTCGTTGCCGCGGACGCCGCGGATGCCGACGCGGCGTGGCTGCACGCGCGCTGGCGTGCGGATGGCGCACACGCATCGCGCGACCTGCAGCGCCTGCGCCTTGCGCTCGCCGAACTCGACATCGCTCCGATCACCACGCTGCATGGTCTGTGCCGGCGCATCCTCGCCGACCACCCGTTCGAAAGCGGGGCCGCATTCGCAGCGGGCGACATGGTTTCCGCGGACAGCGTGCTCGCGGAACTCACCGAGGATCTGTGGCGGCGCCTGCAGCAGGGCAGCGCAGCGCTGCCGGCATTCGCGTCGGTGAAAACGCTCGATGCGCTGGGCCGGCGCCTGCGGCTGTGCCTGGCACCCGGCGTCGGCTTGTGGAGTCCGGATGCGGCCGATCTCGAGCGTTGTCTGCCCGCCGCATGGGCCGGTCCGATCGCGGCGCTGGCCGCGCGCAAGGACCTGTGGGGACAGAAGCGCAAGGCGCCGCAGGCCTTGCGCGACCTCGCCGCATGGCTTCGCGAGCGCGACGCGCCGTGGTCGGCGAAGCAAGCGGAAGGCCTCGTCCAGGCCGAGGCCATGCTGTGCGATCGGCAGGATCTGCGCGATGAACACGCGATGATCGTCGCCGCATCGCGCAGCCTCGACTACCTGGCCGCACGCGACGAGATCGATGCCTGGCGCGACTGGTCGGACCGTGCGCGCGCGTGGCGCGATGAACGTCTGGCGGCCACCCAGCGGCTCACGTTCGACGATCTGCTGACGCGCGCGCACACGGCACTCGCGGGCAGCTCACGCAGTCTGGCCGACCGCCTGTTCGCGGAGTGGCAGTTCGCGCTGGTCGACGAGTTCCAGGACACCGATGCGCTGCAATTTGCGATCCTCGATCGCATCTGGAGCGACGCGCGCGGGTTGCCGCGCGGCCGCCTGATCATGATCGGCGATCCCAAGCAGGCGATCTACCGGTTCCGCGGCGGCGACATCGCGGCCTATCTCGATGCATCGCGCGAGGTCGATTCTCGGCTCGAGCTCGATACGAACTTCCGCTCCTCGCGCGCCTATGTCGCGGCCGTCAACGAGCTGTTCGAGCGCGCCGGCGAAACCTTGAGCGTGGACGCGGCCCATCCGATCCGCGTGCACCGCGTGCTCGCGAGTCATCGCCGCGACGCCGCGCCGTACCAGGCGCCGGGCGCCGAAGCAGGACGCCCGCTGGTCTTTCACTACAATGCCGCGGTTCCCGCCGCTGCGGGCGAGCGCCGCAGCGTCGCGCTCGCTGCGTGCGCGAACCAGATCGCAGCGATGCTGGCCGACCCGCGTTACCGCATCGGCGAGCGCGCGGTCGCACCGGGCGACATCGCGGTCCTGCTTCCGGTCCACGCGAACGTGCTCGAACTGCGCGAGCTTCTGCAGCAGCGCCGCGTGCCGTGCGTCGGTTCGGGACGCAGCAGCGTATTCGCGACCGACTGGGCGCGCGAACTGCAGATCGCGCTCTACGCGGTCGAGCACGCGGGCGACGAGGGCGCGGTTCGCGCGGCGCTCGCGACACGGCTCGGCGGTCTCGACTTCGACGCCCTGCGCGAACTCGGTGCGGCGCCGGATGCCTGGCAGACCCATGCGCAACGCTTCGCCGACCTCAAGCGGCGCTGGCAGAGCGATGGCGTGCTCGCGGTGGTCCACGTGCTCGCGCAGGAGGCGATGACGCGGGAACCCGATGCGAGGGCGCGCGAGCGCGCGCTGACCGATCTGCGCCATCTCGGCGAATTGCTGCAGGAGCAGGACGAACTCGTGCATGGCGCGGCACAGCTGCTCGCGTGGCTCGCCGGGCAGCGCCGCGGCGAGGACGACGCGGCCGGCGAGGCCGCCGAGGAGCAGCAACTGCGCATCGAGTCCGATGCAGCGCGAGTGCGCCTGATGACGCTCCATGCGAGCAAGGGCCTGGAGTTTCCGATCGTGTTCCTGCCGCTGATGTGGGACCACGCGCGCAACGACAAGGACAGCACGCCGATCATCCGCGAACCGTTGTGCGGGCGGCGCGTGATCGGTTTCGGCAGCGAGGCGAAGGCGCAGTACGACCGCGAGGGTCAGGACGAACGCTTTCGCGTGCTGTATGTCGCGCTGACCCGTGCAATCCATGCCTGCCACGTCTACGTGCTGTCCCCGCGGCGTCCCGCGGGCGCGAAACGCAACGCGCCGCCGACGGACCCCGCGCGCTCCGCGCTCGACGCGCTGGTCGAACGCCTGCTCGCGCGCGATCCCGATCCGCGCACGCTGCAGCATCTGCTCTGGTCCGCGCGCGGATGGGGGTGGCCGCGGACCGTACTCGACGCGCGGCCCGCGGCGGCTGGTCGCGCGGTCGTGGTGCTGGCCGAACCGCCGCGACCGTCGTCCGAGAGCATCTGGAGTTTTTCCGCGCTGACCCGGATGCGCCACGCCGCGGCGCGCGAGGAGGACCCGGCGGACGATGAGGCATTGCTGAGCGAACCCGCGCGCGACGAGGTCGATGCGCTCGCGGCGGATCGATCCGTCGCGACCACCGTGCATCCGGACCTTGCCGCGCTCGCCATGCTGCGCGGCGCCGAGTTCGGCAATGCGCTGCACGCGATCCTCGAGCAACGCGCGACCGCGGCGCCGCTGGCGTCGCAAGGCGGGCTGATCGCGCGTGCGCTGCGCGAGGCCGGCGTGCGCCTCGGCGAGCTGCCATTGGCAACCGCGGTCGCACGCATCGGCGCGCGCCTCGATGCGGCGCTTGCCGCGGAAATCGCGCCCGGACTGAGCCTCGGCGCGCTGCCGGCGCGTGACCAGCGTGCCGAGATGGCGTTCCATTTCATGCTCGACGCGGTGCCGGTCAAGCGGTTGCGCGAGGCCTGCGCGGATCACGGTGCGCCGGATCTGGTGCCGGCCGGGCTCCCGGTCGCGACCCTGCGCGGATTCATGACCGGCGAGATTGACCTCGTCTTCGCGCACGCCGGACGCTTTCACGTGCTCGACTACAAGAGCAACCATCTCGGCGACGACCTCGCCGCGTACGCGCCGCACGTGCTGACTGCCGCGATGGATGCCCACCATTACCGCTTCCAGGCACTGCTGTATACGATCGCGGTCGATCGCTATCTGCGCGAGCGCGTCGACGGATACCGGCGCACGCGCCAGCTCGGCGAGACGATCTATGCGTTCGTGCGCGCGGTCGGGCTCGGGCCCGCTGCCGGAGTCTGGCGGTGTCGTTTCGACGATGCGCTGCTCGACGCGGTCGATGCGGTGCTTGGCGGGCACGCGACGCAGGCGGCCGCATGAGCGTCTACTCGTTCGAGCAGGATGCCGAGCTGGCGAGCACTGGTGCATGGCGACCTCTCGATTGCGCACTCGCGCACTGGGTGCGCGCGCATGGCGGTTCGGCGCAACTGGCGACCGTGGCCGCTTGGGCCAGTCTCGCCGACGGCATGGGCGACAGCGCGTTGCCGCTGCTCGGCGACGCGGCCGGGCGCCACGGCATGCCGCCGCTGTCCGCGGACACGGTCGCCGCGTTGCGCGGCGAAGCGCTGGTCGGCGCTGGCGAATCGGCGCAGCCGACGGCGTTCGTGCTCGATGCCCAGGGGCGCTTCGCGTTGTGGCGCAACCATGCGCACGAGGTGCGGATCGCCGAGTGCATCGAACGCCGGCGCGGCGGCCCCGGTCACCCGCTCGACGCGGCGCTACGCGACGATCTCGACCGGCTGTTCGAGGACGACCGCGCGGACTCCGTGCGGCGTCAGCGCGATGCGGTCGCCGCGGTTGCGGGACGCCGCCTGTTCGTGCTCACCGGCGGTCCGGGTACCGGCAAGACCACGACCGTGCTGCGCATGCTGCTGATGCTGCAACGCCGCTGTGCGACCGCACTCGCGATCGAAGTCGCCGCGCCGACCGGCAAGGCCGCGCAACGACTCGTGCAGTCGCTGCGCCAGGGCAAGTCCGTACTCGCCACGCAAGCTGCCAAGCCGCTGCCCATCGACTGGCAGCCGCTGCTCGCGCGCATTCCCGATCGCGAGGCGCTGACCGTGCACCGGCTGCTCGGCTTCGATCCGCGCCGCAACCTGTTCACGCGCGGCGCGGCGAATCCGATCGCGGCCGATGTCGTCGTCGTCGACGAGGCCTCGATGCTCGATCTCGGCATGCTGCGCACGCTGCTCGACGCGTTGCGGCCCGAGGCGACGCTGATCCTGGTCGGCGATGCGGATCAGCTGACCTCGATCGGCGCGGGTTCGGTGCTGATGGATCTGGTCGCGGCGCTGGAGATCGGGCAGGCGCCCGAACTGGTCCGGCTCGAGCACAGCTTCCGTGCCGAGCGTGCACTCGTGCCGATCAACGCAGCGGTGCGCGAGGGGGACCATGCCGCGCTCGTGCGCGCGTTTGCCGAATCCGGCGCGCCGGCGCGTTTCGAGCACGTCGACAGCGTGCCGCGCCTGCGCCGACGGCTCGATGCGTGGGCGGACGGATTGGCCCGGCTCGCGATCCGGCCCGTGCTCGAAGCCGCCCCGGCCGCGTCCGCCGCCGACCAGCGGGAACGGATTGCACAATGCGCGAGCGATGCCGCACTTGCGGCATTGCGCGCGCTTTCGCAACGGCAGCTGCTCTGCGCTCTGCGCGAGGACGTGTTCGGATCGCTCGCCGCGAACCATGCGATCGAACAGCGCCTCAGGCGCGCATGGAACGTGCCCGCGGACCAGGTCTGGTATGCGGGCCGCGCGATCCTGATCACCCGCAACGACTACGCGGCGCGGCTGTTCAACGGGGACATCGGGCTCGCGATCGCCGATGCATCGGGCGACCTGCGGGTCTGGTTCGAGACCACGCTCGCGGACGGCCGATCGGCGGCGCGCGCATTGAGTCCGGGCAGGTTGCCGCCGCACGAAGGCGCGTTCGCTATCACGATCCACAAGAGCCAGGGCTCCGAGTACGCGCATGCGGCCGTGCTGCTGCCGCCCGATCCGGACAACCGGATCCTGTCGCGACAACTGCTCTACACGGGCCTGTCGCGCGCGCGTCACGAGTTGGACCTGTGGGCCACAGATGCCGCGGTCGCGGCCGCGCTCGCGCGACCGATCCTGCGCGCGGGCGGACTCGCGGCGCGCCTGACCGGAACGACGTCCGCTCGTTCGACAGGACGATGAGCGAACAGGATCGGCCAGAGGACGGAACACCGCGGTCCCGGTGATCGTTGCGCGAGTGGAGCGCGGCCACGCGGCCGCGAACCTCCGCGCGGCCCTCGGCAGCTCAGTGAGCGGATGATCCCCAGAGCTGTTCGAGCCGCGCATCGCGTCCGCAGTTGTAGCGGTAGAACTTGTAGCGCAGCGGGTTCTTCTTGTAGTAGTCCTGGTGATAGTCCTCGGCCGGATAGAACGTGGTGGCGGGGACGATTTCGGTCGCGATCGGCTGCGCGAACCGTCCGGACTGCTGCAACGCGCGCTTGCTCGCCTCGGCAAGGCGCTGCTGTTCGGCGCTGGTCGTGAAGATCGCGCTGCGGTACTGGTTGCCGACATCGCAGAACTGGCGATCGACCGCGACCGGGTCGACGTTGTGCCAGAACGTGTCGAGCAGCGTGGCGTAGCTGACCTGCGATGGATCGTAGGTCACCTTGACCGACTCGGCGTGCCCGGTGCCGCCCGCGGAGACCTGCTCGTAGGTCGGATTCGCGACGTGGCCGCCGGTATAGCCGGAGATCGTCGAGAGCACGCCCGGCACCTTGTCGAACGCGGCCTCCTCGCACCAGAAGCAGCCGCCCGCGAAGATCGCGACCGCGGTCGGCTCGCCCGTTCTTGCCGGCGCGGCCGTTTGCGCCGATTGCGAACACGCGGCGGTCGACAGCAGCAGGCCCGCGATCATCGTGATCCTGTGCAGCAGGGTGTGTCTGGGCGATCGCATGTCAACTCCTCAATGCGGGCAGGGATCGGTCCTGCGCGACGAACAGGAGCGCGAGGCCGTTGTTGCACCAGCGTTCGCCACGTGGCGGCGGACCATCGTCGAACAGATGGCCCTGGTGGCCGCCGCAGCGGGCACAGTGATATTCGGTGCGCGGCCACACCAGCCTGAAGTCCTTGCGGGTCGCGACGTGACCGGCGATCGGCTGCGTGAAGCTCGGCCAGCCGGTGCCGCTGTCGAACTTGTGCGCGCTGTCGAACAGGGGCAGGTAGCAGGCCGCGCACAGGTACGTGCCGGCACGCTTCTCGTTGTTGAGCGGGCTGCTGAACGCGCGCTCGGTATTCTGTTCGAACAACACTCCCCAGGCGGCGGGGCTCACCTCGCCGCGCCACGCCTCGGCGGGCTTGGCCAGCGGCGTGACCGTCGGCGCGCCGCCGGCCGGCGCGGTTTCGGTGGCGCGCGAGCACGCGGGAAGCAGCGGCAGCGTCGCGAACGCGGCGAAAGCATGCAGCAGATTGCGGCGATTCATCTGGCAGGATCTCCGAAGCAGCGGATCGAGCGGACCGCGCGCGGTGGGCCAGGCCGACAGCGGTCGAGCAAGGGTCGTGACTAGTTCGCGGAGCGCCCGCGGATGCATCGCTGCGCACCCGAGCCGCGCCCGTTCCGCGCCGGCACGGCACGGTCCCGACTACAGACCGCCGCTGGCGGTATACCCTTTCATCGCATCGCCCGCAGCGGCAATTCATTCGGCATTCACGGCTTCGGCGCGCGCGGGTGCGGCGCAGTCGTTCGGGCGAGCGCCGCGGAGCGTCCGAACCCAGGGAATCGGTCAATGCGTCAGGGCGTTCCGACCTGGCGCATGACTGCGGCTACGAAGTCGGGATCCGCTTCGCCCAGCCTGTCGGTGCGGGCCACGATACGGCCCTCGTTATCGAGCAGGATCAATGCGCTCGAATGGCTGAACTCGTGATCCTGCATTTGCCGGTACTGGATGTCGAGCACGGCCGCGATGCGGCGTATGTCCGCGGCGTCGGCGCGGGCTAGCGTCCAGCGCGGGGTATCGAGACGGCGCTTGTCGGCCATTGCCTTCAAGGCCAGCGGCGTGTCGCGTTCGCTGTCGAAGCTGATCAGGAGCACCTCGAGACGTTGGCGGGCGGCTTCCGGCAGCGCGTGCTCGGTCTTCCTGATCGTATCGATGATCAGCGGACACATGTACTGACAGGACGTATAGAACATGCTGACCAGGCGTGGCCTGCCACGACCATCGGCGAAATGCAGCACCTGGCCATCCTGATCGGCCAGCGCGGCATCGAGGTGATAGACCGAGTCGCCAGGCAGCGTTACGGCCGCGTCGGCATCCGACGCCTGCGCATGGGGCATGACCGCGATCGTTGCAGCCAGTGCGAACAGCGCCGAGCGGAGTGGTCCGTTCATCGGTTGGCCTCCAGATCTCGTACACAGCGAAAGCCGAGATTCATTGTCGTGTCCGCTGCTCTCAACGAAGACAGCATCGCGATGCGCATCAGCAACGCGTAGTTGTCGCGATCACGCAGGCTGAGCGCCGCCGCGCCGCAGAACTTCAGGCGATCGGGATCGCCCTGGTCGCGACTGTCCGCAGTAATCATCAGCGCGTTGAAATCCTCGACCCATTCCCAGACCAGCGAATGCAGATCCCGCACGCCGAACAGATTCGCGGTCCCGCCAATCATGCCGAGCGTCCCGTGCGAAGGCTTCGCGTACCAGTCGAGCAGGTTCTGCCGCCAGACAGGATCGTTTCGCGCGTCGACTGCGGTGGCACTCGCGGCGGCCGCGCGTTCCCATTCGATCCAGGTCGGCAGACGCGCGTATTCGGACGCGCAGTAGGCCTGCGCCGCATACCAGCTCACCTCGGTTGCCGGCTGCCGCGCAAGCACGCCGCTGCCGAGCTGGTCCGGCGCCTGCCAGCGTGCGAGATAGCGGCTCTCGGCGAACACACTCGGCACGCGGTCGCGGCGCCACGCGGGATCGGCCGTCACGAACGCGAGGAACTCCGCGTTCGTGACTGGTTCGCTGCGCATCCAGTACGCCGCGACGGGAACCGGCGTCGCCTCCGTCTCGGTCGCGAGCACGCTCACGAACCGGGTTGCCGGAATCGGCAGGTATTCCGGTTCGGCACGACAGGCCATCGCGAGCGCAAGAGTCGACGCCACGAACAATGCACGCATCACGCGGATCCGATATGCGCCAAAATCCATTTCAATGCTCTGCCGATGCCTGCGCAGCGGCTTTGTCGGCACGCGTTTTGGCGACTTCTTCCTTGCTCACGCGTCCGCCCGCATTGTTCCAGCTGTTCAGCACGAACGTCGCGATGTTGGCGACTTCGTCATCGGTCAGTTGCGCCATCGGCGGCATCACCGAGTTGTATTCGGTCCCATTGACGGTGACCTTGCCGCTTAGGCCGTGGGTGATGATCTCGACGATGCGCCTCGGCGTGGCCGCAAGAAGATCGGATTTGGCGAGCGGCGGGAACACGCCAGGCAGCCCCTGACCGTTGGCCTGGTGGCAGACCGAACAGGTGCCCGTGAACAGTTGCTTGCCCGCGGCAATCTGCTCTTCCAGTGTCAGGGTGCCGCTCGCGTGCGCTTTTGCTGCAGTCGAGACCGCCGCGAGATTGGGCTCGGAGCGATCGCCAAGGTACACCGCGTCGACTTCCTTGCCGGAATAGATCGCCTTGTTCTCGGGGCCATCGACTTTGAGGATCGCCAGCGCACCCTTGTTGAACGCGCGGAAGATCGAGTGATCGACCAGCACGTAGCTGCCAGGCACCTCGGTGTGAAATTGAACGGTTACTGCGCCGCCCGACGGAATCAGCGTGGTCTGCACATTTTCCTGGGGGTGGGTGCCGCCTTCCTGCTGCACGCGGTCGAAAATCTCGCCGATCACGTGGAAACTCGATACGAGGTTCGGTCCGCCGTTGCCGACGAACAGACGCACCGTTTCATTCGTCTTCGCAACAAGGGCCTTGTCTCCGGTCAAGGAGCCTTCCTGACCATTGAACAGTACGTAGGTCGGGCGCTCGTCGATCGCCTTCTCCATGTCGAACGGTTGATGACCCTTCTCGCGGTACTTGCCGGTAGTGTAGAAATCGCCTTGCATCACGTAATACTCGTGATCAACCGGTGACAGGCCTTGCGGCGGCTCGATCAGGATCAGTCCATACATGCCGTTGCCGATATGCATGCCGACCGGCGCGGTAGCGCAGTGATAGACGTACAAACCCTGGTTCAGCGCCTTGAACGTGAACTGCGACTCGTGTCCGGGTGCGGTAAAGCTCGACGCTGCGCCGCCGCCGGGGCCGGTCACGCCATGCAGGTCGATGTTGTGCGGCATCTTGCTGGTTGGCGAATTCTTCAGATGAAACTCGACCGTATCGCCCTGGCGTACGCGGATGAAGCTGCCGGGCACGGTGCCGCCGAAGGTCCAGAACGTGTACGTCACGCCTTCGGAGATCGGCATCTCCTTCTCGATGACCTCGAGTTCGACGATCACCCTGGCCGGATGATCACGATGAATCGGAGGCGGCACATTCGGCGGACTCGTCAGCACCGCATGAATCGGCTCGCCTTGTGGCGGGCCGAAGTCACCTTTGGCGGAACCACCGGTTTCACTCGCAGGCGCAGCGGCCGCAGCGGCGGTGGCAACCACGCTGCGATCGGCGCCGGCATCAGAAGTGCAACCGGCGATTCCCGCAAGTGCAACGATCGCGGAGGCAAGCAGCAGGCGTCTCATGAGTCTCTCCCGGACGTGTTTGAGGCGGTTCGGCGCCATTGTCCGGGCGGGACCGGGCATTCTCATTGATCCAGGTCAATGGGCGCCTTCGCGGATTTGGCCGTGCGCGCGCGGGGATGCAGTGTCGCAATGGAGCTCCGCCTGCGTCTTGACCGGCATCAATTACAGGCTGCGACATTCCGGGCAGATTGGGATCCGGATCGGCCACCGGTGCCGGGATCAAGAAGGGGACACATCGTGTGCAGGATCATTCGCGGCAAGGCCTGTCGTTTGCAGCGCCGCATGTTGGCGGCCGCAGTTGCGGTCGCTGCATGCGCCTGCCTTGTCACTGCTGTAGCGGCAACCGATACGCCGCACGACGGACCTGTCGTCGATCTGCGCTACCGTTACGAAGGCGTCGACGATGCCGCCTTCGCGCGCAATGCCGATGCGAACACCGTGCGCCTGCGACTCGGCTACCGTTGGGTGTTCGCATCCGGATGGCAACTCTATGGCGAGGGCGAACGCGTACAGCCATTATTCGGCGAGCATTACAACAGCACGGCCAACGGCAAGGTCAACTATCCGGTCATCGCGGATCCGAAGGCGAGCGAAATCAATCAGGCGTACGTTGCCTATGCCGGCGGCCCAATTGCGGGTACGCTCGGACGCCAGCGATTGACGTTCGACAACCAGCGATTCATCGGCAATGTCGGTTGGCGCCAGAACGAGCAGACGTTCGATGCGCTGAGTCTGCGCTATGCGTTTTCCGATGGCGGCCCGGCTTTGCGTTATGCCTATCTCGATCGAGTGCTGCGAGTATTCGGCCACGAAAATCCGAATGCGCTGCTGCGCGAATATGCGCTGCGCGGACATGCGTTCAACGTCAATCAGACGCTGCCCTTCGGCGCGCTGACCGGGTACGCCTATTTGATCGAGAACCATGATGTCGCATTGTTGTCGACGCAGACATTTGGCGCGCGTTGGGCCGGCACCCGGACGATTTCCGGCATGACGCTTGGCTGGAGCGTGGAATACGCGCGGCAATCCGGCTGGGGCAACAATCCGCTTTCTCTGGAAGCCGATTATCGGCTGATCGAGCCGACTCTCTCGTGGCGCTGGATTACGTTCAAGGGTGGCTGGGAGGTGCTTGGCGGCGATGGTCACTATGGCTTCAGTACGCCGTACGCGACCCTGCATGCGTTCAATGGTTGGGCCGATCGCTTTCTGACCACGCCCGCCGACGGACTCGACGATCGCTACCTTGGCGCGAACGGAAAAATCGGCAAGATCGCGTGGGCTACGACCTGGCATGATTTTCACGCCGACCGCGGTGGCAACCACTATGGCAGCGAGTTCGATGCCTCGCTGGGGTTTCCGATCAACGCCCACCTCCAAACACAGCTCAAATATGCCGGATTCCACAGCGACGGCTTTTCCAGCGACGAACACAAGCTGTGGGCGAGTGTCGAGTTCAGCTACTGAGCAGATCGCGCGCAACCGGCGCGCAGTGCAATCTCAGAAGAATGCGTGGGAGAAAATCCCCAGCGGATTGTGCGCGAGCGCGACACTCACGATGAACAGGTAGACGGCGAGTGCGGAGAAAAAACATGTCACCTGGGTTGTCCGCGTGCGCCCGCGCTTGAGTGCGATCGTGCCGAGCACGATGTACACGACCAGCAGCAACACCTTGGCGGTCAACCAGGTCTGCACAAACGGATACTGATGCAGGATCGTCACCAGCATCAGCGCCGCGGTCAGCAGCGTCGTGTCGATCGCGTAGGACAGGTACCGCAAAACGGCACGGTTGCTCCAGTGCGAGTGCGTCAGCATCAGCAGGCCGCGCAACGTGAACAGGCTGCCCGACAGGATCACGCAGAGCACGTGGACGAACTTGATCTGTGGATAGAACTCGGTCATCGAGTGGGATTCTCGTCGTCTGCGATTCTTTCAACTTCTTTTTCACGGCCAAACGCTGCGGTCTGCGCGAACCCGTATTCAATGCGGTCAACATTCGCTTTCCATACTTCTCGCCACGCGTCGTGCTCATGCCAGCCGACTTCACCCGCGAGCGGAACGCGCATGCCTTGACGTTCCGTGTACTCGCCGAAGTGGCCTTCCCAGGGCAGCTGTCTATATCCGTGCGTGCCGCGCATCCATCGACCGGCCGCAAAGACGCCACTGATCGCCGTATCCTCGCCGAAGCGGAATTCAAGCGAAACCGTGATGCCGCGATCGGTCAGGGTGGCCAGGGCGCGCCGATCGTCGATCGCACGCCAGCGAACGCCGGCTTGCGGCAACAACGCGGTCGGATACCAGACGGCCTCGGCCAGATACCGCTGCAAGGAAGCGGCATCGAGCCGGGCGCAGCCGCGGTCGCCGGCCAAGCGCAGCGAGAACAAACGGATCGCCGCGCTGCCGTGGCCATCGCGATAAGAATCGCGTACATGCAATCGCAACAGGGGTGCGAATGCAACACGCGCGTTCCAGGCAAATGCGGGTACGGGCGTCGACACGAAATGTTCAGCGTCGAACGAGAGCCAGCGTCTGCTGTGCGTCGATGTACGCAGAGTTCCATATTCGTGCAGGTATGCGCTGCGGACCATCGCTTGCCCGTCCGCAAGCGCGTATCGAAAGTAGCGCACTACCGGTGCCGGCAGCATATCGAGAGATCGGATATCGACGCAGGGCATACGGATCGGCATGCGTTGCGTAGCATCAAAGGACAATTGCGGAGTCAGCCGCCGAATCATCCTGCCGCGCCGTCGATGCGCGGCGTGGCGAAGATCCACAGGGAGCGTGTCACCCACGGCAGGAACGCAACCAGCCAGCCGAATGCGGCGATCACCAGCCAGCGTGGCGCGTCGTGCGCGAATTCGGCGTAAATGCGTGCGCAGACGACGAGTTGCAGCAAGGCAAAGGTCAGCCATGGGATTGCGCCCATTTCGAGCGGCCTGCCGGAATGGCCCTGCGTCACGCGCGTGACCATGGCAACGAGCATTGAACCGAAGAAACCGATCGTCAACGCATGCACGGGCGCACGACCAAGCAGGAAGCCGTGACCGGTGAACGCGAGCAGGCTCTGTGCCGTGTACAACATGAATGCGATCGGCAGCCAGGCAGACGCCAGATACAGGACCGCGAGCAAACCGGGCTTCATGCATTTCCACGGCTGCCAGGCGAACCAGTGGATGAGGAACACAGCGGTGAGTGGCGCGTCGGCCAACCACAGCCAGTCCTGGTGGTGGGTAAGGTCGAAACCGAGGTGCACCAGCAGCAGGGCCCACAGCAATGGCAGACTCCAGGCTGGCTTGAATACGCGATAGCCCGCGCCGACCACGCTGGCGCTGAAGAATGGCACCATGCGATGGCACACCGTGAAGAAGATCGGCAGCAGCAGGCCGAACGTGCCGAGCTTGATCGCAACATAGGCGAACTGCCATGGCGCGCCGAGCGCGAATGCGCCGAACGCAACGAGGCCGCAGGCGCCAAGCGTCAGGGCGGCAAAACATGAAACGGCATGGCGGTCGCGCGCACCGTTGCACGCCAGAACGCCGCCGAGCGCGAAGAGTCCGACACTCCACCCGAACAGCATCAGCGCAATGCCTGCGAGCAGCACGGGTTTCATGCCGAGCAGGCCGACATTCGCGAGCAGGTAGCCGGCGAACATGCCCGAAAATACCGGCACGTAGCTGCGTCGCGTCAACGCAGGCCGGTTCATCCAGCGCGGGAACACGGTCAGCAGGAAGCCGAACATGAACATCGGCAGCATGCCGTACTGCGTCAATATCGCATGTGCCCAGCCGGCGGGAACGGGCGGCGCAGGAAACGCGTGACCGAAATATCCAGCGGCCAGAAAGCACGCCCACCACAGCATCGACACGATCAGCGCGCTCGCGCCGGCAAAGAACATCAGGCGATGCGGCGCGCTGGCGAGCAGGGCCGGCAAGTCCTTGAGTGCGGCGTTCGGCCGCGCCTTCTCAACATGAGCCATATCGGTCAAGGAAACGCGCAACGAAATCTGACGCGGCTCTTGTCCGGTGTCGGATCGCTCGTTCATGCCTCGATTGTGCATGCGTTGCAGGAAATCCGGCTTGATCCAGGTCAGCTCATGCACGCGTTCTCCAGCGCGCCGAGACCGGCTTCTGCCTACGCCGATGCGCCCGTTCCCCCGTCGGAAAGCAGGCCGGATTCACTTTCGATCAGCTTCGCGACTTTCGAGAACGGGCGGAACCCGACAAGGGCGCCTTCAACCGGTCCTTCGATGCGCAGTAGGCCTCATACAGCGTGGCGATGACGGACTGTGCAGGACCGTCCCGAAGCGTGTACCAGACCGTCTGCGCTTCGCGGCGCGTGCCGACCAGGCCTTCCTCGCGCAGTTTTGCCAGGTGCTGGGACAACGCCGATTGACTGAGGTCGGGCAGGCGCTCGTTGATCTGCCCGACCGACATTTCTCGAGCGACCACCAGCAAGCACAGTATGCGCAGGCGCTGCGCGTTGGCGAGCGCCTTCAACAGGGTCGATGCTTCCTCGGCTCGTTCCTGCATGACTTTCGATCTCGCCGCGTCAATTCTTGCCAATTCAATCTCCGCGCGGCCGTAGTAGTGACCGACTGCCTTGCCACTTGACTTTATCACATACATCTAAATAAGATACATCTATATTAGCAAAAGCTTATGTAAAGAGCATTTGATCCAAATCAGCACGCAGCAGGTCCATCGGGTCATTGTTGCACTGCATACCGGAGGATCGATCATGGCTAACATCATTGTCCTGGGTGCGGGTCTTGGCGGCATGTCGGCCGCATATGAAATCCGCGCGAGCATCGGCAAGGAACATTCGATCACCGTGGTGGGGGATGGGCCGCAGTTCAACTTCACCCCGTCAAACCCGTGGGTTGCCGTGGGCTGGCGCGGGAAAAGCGATATCCGGGTGGACGTGGCGCAACCGTTGGCCCGACGCGATATCCGCTTCATCGATGTCGCGGCAAAGAAGGTGCTGCCGGAGGACAACCAGATCGAACTCGGCGATGGGCGCAAGCTCGACTACGACTATCTGGTCATCGCAACCGGGCCGCGCCTCGCGTTCGAACGAGTGCCAGGCGCCGGGCCGGACGGTTTCACGCAGTCGGTGTGTACCGGCCCACACGCACATGAGGCCTGGCTTGCCTACCAGGAGTTTCTGAAGAACCCAGGTCCGGTGGTTATCGGCGCCGCGCAGGGTGCCAGTTGCTTCGGTCCGGCGTACGAATTTGCGATGATCCTGGACACCGACTTGCGCAAGCGCAAGCTGCGCGACCGGGTGCCAATGACCTATGTCACTTCCGAGCCGTATGTCGGGCACATGGGGCTGGGCGGCATCGGCGATTCCAAGGGCCTGCTCGAATCGGAACTGCGCCAGCGTCACATCAAGTGGATCACCAATGCACGGGTGACTTCGGTCGAACGGGACACGATGCACGTCGAACAGCTCGACGAGAACGGCAAGCTGCAACGGGAGCACACGCTGCCCTTCGCCTATTCGATGCTGCTGCCGTCATTCGCCGGAGTCGACGCCGTGCAGGGTGTCGAGGGCCTGGTCAATCCCGGTGGTTTCGTGCTGATCGACGAACATCAACGCAATCCGAAGTATCCCAACATCTTCGCGGCTGGCGTGTGCGTGGCAATTCCGCCGGTCGAGGTCACCCCGGTTCCGACCGGCGCGCCCAAGACGGGACTGATGATCGAATCGATGGTGACCGCCATCGCGTGCAACCTCCGCGACGATCTTGCCGGAAATCCGGTGCGTGCGCGTGCGACCTGGAATGCGATGTGCCTGGCCGACATGGGCGACCGCGGCTTTGCGTTCATCGCATTGCCGCAGATTCCACCACGCAACATGACCAAGTCGATGAGCGGCAAATGGGTGCACCTGGCAAAAGTCGCCTACGAGAAGTACTTCCTGCGCAAGATGCGCAAGGGTCAGGCCGAACCGGGATACGAAAAATACATCATGAAGGCATTTGGCATCGACCGCCTGAAGCCGGACCAGGACAGTGCGTGAACACGCTGGCCTGATTCTGCTTTTTGAGAAATCGAGAATGAGATGAACTGGAAAAACACAACCGATCGCTACGGCGCGCTTTCGATCGCCATGCACTGGCTGATGCTGGCCTTGCTGGTCGCGGTATACGCCTGCATCGAACTGCGCGAGTTCTATCCGAAAGGCAGCGACCTGCGCGAAGGTTTGAAGACCTGGCACTTCATGCTGGGGCTGAGTGTGTTGGCACTGATCATCGTACGACTGGCGATCCGCTTCTTCACCGGCGCCACGCCACGCATCCAGCCAGTGCCGGCCGTATGGCAGCAGCGTTCGGCCGCGTTGATGCATCTGGCGCTCTACGCATTCCTGATCGTGATGCCGCTGCTGGGCTGGCTCACGCTCAGCGCCAAGGGCAAGGTGATCCCATTCTTCGGCCTCGATTTGCCGGCGCTGATCGGCCCGGACAAGACGCTCGCTGACTGGCTTGAAGACATCCACGCGACGATCGGCACGATCGGATACTACCTAGTTGGTTTGCACGCAGCAGCGGCGCTCTTCCATCACCATGTTCTACGCGACAACACCTTGCTGCGCATGTTGCCGCATCGTTCCTCACGGCTAGCGCTACCGTTGCAGAAGTAGACCACCATCCGACGGTATCTGTACTGCCTTGAGTCATGGCAACCGTCGTCGAACCATCCATATCCATCTAGTAAGGAGAATCCTGTGAACATTGATCGCGTCGTCCTCGCATTCGCTGGCACGGTCATCGTGCTCAGCGTGACATTGGCCTATTTCGCTTCGTCATGGTGGCTGCTGCTGACGCTCTTCGTCGGTGCGAATCTCCTGCAGTCTGCCTTCACCGGATTCTGCCCGCTGGCGAGAATCCTGCGCACGTTGGGCGTCAAGCAGGGCAGCGCATTTCCACTCTGACCAACTCTTCGCCCGGCATCGTTGAGGCTCGAAACATCCAGGCATTGAGGTAAGACATGTACTACATCGTTGATACGGAAAAATCGTTTGACGTCGCCGCAGCGGCGTTGGACGACGCGGTCCGAAAACACAAGTTCGGTGTCCTGCATGTCCACGATCTGGGCGCAACCTTGCGCAGCAAAGGCATTGCGTTTGCCGAGCAGTGCAAGGTGTTCGAGGTGTGCGAACCGCAGCAGGCTGCCAACGTGCTGATGGCGGACATGCGCATGAACATGGCCCTGCCTTGCCGCATTTCGGTGTACACCGAGAATGGCGGGACCCGCATCGGCATGATCAAGCCGGTCGCGCTGCTCGGCATGCTGTCGCAGCAGCCGGCTTTGGCGGCGATCGCGCACGAAGTCCAAAGCAAGACGATGCACATGATCGACGAGGCTGCCTGATCGTGTGTATCGGTCGCCTGCTTGCATGCATTGCCGTAATCGGCCTGCTGGCTGCGTGCAGCACCAAGTCGCCGCCTGCTGCGACCGCGACTGCCCCACCAGACCTCGCCGCACAGGTCGTGCATGCCGAGATGGCGCGACGTGAACAGGTCTGGGATGGCGTCGTCGAGGCCGTTCATGAGGTCACGCTGTCGGCGCAGACCACGGCGCGCGTGCTTGAGTTGCCCTACGACGTCAACGACAGCGTGGCGCAAGGCGCGGCGATCGTGCGTTTCACCGATGTGGAGCAGAAGTCGGCACGCGCGGCCGCCCAAGCGCAGATTGCAGCGACACGCGCCACATACACCGACGCGGAAGCATCCTACGAGCGCAACGCGGCGATCTACGCTCGTGGCCTGGTGGCCAGGGCGGCCCTCGACCAGGCTCTGGCGGCGCGCGACGCGGCCCTCGCAGCGCTGCGTTCGGCCGAGGCCCAGTCTCGTCAGATCGGCCAGCAACTCGACTACACCGTGGTGCGCGCACCGTATGCCGGCGTCATCACGCATCGTTACGTGCATGTAGGCGAGTCGGTGCAGGCAGGGCCGCCGGCACCACAACCACTTATCGCGATGGCGTCGCTCGATGACCTGCGCGTCACTGCGCAGGTGCCGCAATCGGCGATTGCGGCGATTCGGAAATTCTCCAGTGCAGAGGTGCTGCTCGATGGCGACGGCGGTCGACGAGTGTCGGCCACCAAAGTCACGGTGTTTCCGTATGCCGATCCACAAACACACACATTCATCGTCCGGCTGGAATTAGATGGCAAAGACACCCAGCTGTTTCCGGGCATGACCGTGAAGGTCGCCTTTGCGATCGGCGAGGCTAGTCGCTTGCTGGTCGCGGAATCGAGCCTGGTACGGCGGGGCGAAATGCTCGGCGTGTATGTCCTTGGCGATCATGGCGTCAGCTTGCGCCAGGTACGTACCGGCGACCGCCAGGGCGATCGCGTCGAGATTCTGGCCGGGCTCGGTGATGGCGAAAAAGTCGTCAGCGACCCGGCAGCCGCCGCACGCTGGCTGAGCGAGCGGCGCACCGGTGTCAAGACATGAGCAAGCCGCGACTGGGGTTTTCCGGTCGAGTTGCATACGCGTTCCAGGCCTCGCCACTGACGCCCATCCTCGCGATTGCGGCGATTCTGCTTGGACTGACGGCATCGCTGATCACGCCGCGCGAGGAAGAGCCTCAGATCGACGTCACCATGGCCAACGTGATGGTGCCGTTTCCAGGTGCCGACGTACGCGATGTCGAAAACCTGGTCGCGTTTCCGCTCGAACAGAAGCTGGC
Source organism: uncultured Gammaproteobacteria bacterium (assembly GCA_963758365.1). Taxonomy (GTDB): domain Bacteria; phylum Pseudomonadota; class Gammaproteobacteria; order Xanthomonadales; family Rhodanobacteraceae; genus Dokdonella_A. The sequence continues at coordinate 2,647,900 of CAVWVB010000001.1, read as the reverse complement.
GGAAATCGAAGGCGTCAAGCACGTCTATTCGGTGAGTCGTCCCGGCCTCGCTGTGATTACGGTCGAATATCAGGTCGGCGTGCAGCGCCAGACCGCGATCGTGCGTCTGTATAACCAGGTGTTCCAGAATCAGGGCTTTGTTCCCTCCGGTCTCGGCGTCGGCCAGCCGTTGATCCGGCCGATGGGCATCGACGATGTGCCGGTGATGGCACTGACATTATGGAGTGACGACCCGGCACAAGGTCCGACGCAACTGGCCGAAGTCGCGCATTCTCTGGAAACAGAATTGAAGCGCGTTCCCGGCACGCGAGACGTCTATACGGTCGGCGCGCCGGAGCGTGCGGTCGTCGTCGACCTGGACGCCGCGAAGCTGGCTGTGTATGGCCTGTCGATCCCCGATCTTGCCAGTGCATTGAAGTCGGCCAATGTCGTCACCAAGGCCGGCAATCGGGTGTCCGGCAATCGCGACATTCCGGTCACCGCGGGTCGTTTTCTGATCGACGCGAGCGATGTCTCGAATCTGGTGATCGGACTCAAGAATGGCCAGCCGGTTTTCCTCTCCGACGTTGCACGCATTCATCAGGGTGCCGATCTGCCAAGCCACTACGTCTGGTACGGCGCGCCAGCGGAAAAGGACGGTCCGGCAACCGGCACGGCTCCAGCGGTGACTATCGCGATTGCCAAGAAGGCAGGCACCAATGCAGCCGATATTGCCGATACGATCGCGGCACGCGTGAGCGGGCTTGAGGGTGTGGTGATTCCCGCCGGCATACACGTGACGGTGACCCGCGATTATGGTCAGACCGCTACCGACAAGGCCGACAAGCTGATCCACAAGCTGATGTTTGCAACCTTGTCGGTCGTATTGCTCGTGTTGTTCGCACTTGGCTGGCGCGAGGCCATCGTCGTTGGCAGCGCCGTCATCATCACACTGATGCTCACCCTGTTCGCCTCATGGGCGATGGGCTTCACGATCAACCGGGTTTCCCTGTTTGCCCTGATCTTTTCGATCGGTATCCTTGTCGATGATGCCATCGTGATCGTCGAGAATATCCATCGGCATATGCGACTCGGCGGCCGCAGCCTTGGTCAGGCGATTCCGGAAGCGGTCAGCGAGGTCGGCGGTCCGACGATTCTTGCCACATTCACGGTGATCGCGGCGTTGCTGCCCATGGCGTTCGTGTCCGGATTGATGGGGCCGTACATGCGGCCGATACCGATCAACGCGTCCGCGGGGATGCTGCTCTCGCTGGCCGTTGCGCTGGTGGTCACGCCCTGGCTGGCGCTGAAGTTGCTCGGCCATCATCCTTCCACGCCGCACTCCGATAACGCTACCAGCACCGAACCGAGCCGCGGTTGGCTGCATCGCCTTTTTCGTCGCGCGATGTTGCCGTTCCTCGCCGGCGATCGCGCGCCTCGACGCCGTCGCCTGCTGTTCGCCGCGGTCGGTCTGCTCGTGCTCGCCGCAGTCGGGCTGGTCGTGGTCAAGGCGGTGATTCTCAAGATGCTGCCATTCGACAACAAGTCAGAGTTCCAGATCGTCGTCGATATGCCCGAAGGCAGCACACTGGAACGCACCAATCAATTGCTGGGCGATCTTGCCGACGTGGTGGCCAAGGTTCCCGAAGTAAAGAACTGGCAAGGTTATGCCGGCACCCCGGCGCCGATCACGTTCAATGGACTTGTACGCCAGTATTACCTGCGCAACGGGCCGCTGGTGGGTGACCTGCAGGTCAATCTCGTCGACAGGCACCAACGCAGCCGGCAGAGCCATGCCGTCGCGCTGGACGTGCGGCCAGCGCTGGCAAGGATTGGCGCGCGCTACGGCGCCTCCGTGAAAGTTGTCGAGGTGCCGCCAGGACCTCCGGTGCTTGCGCCGATCGTTGCCGAAGTCTACGGCGCCGACTACGCCACGGTGCGCAGGGTTGCGCTCGGACTCGAGAGGAAGTTTCTCTCGAACCGGGATATCGTCGATGTCGATTCCAGCTTGGAAGCGGACGCGCCACGCGAGATCATGGTGGTCGATCGGGAACGCGCGGCACGTCTTGGTCTCGATCAGGCGACGATTGCACAGACATTGCGTGCAGCGCTGTCCGGTGAAGACGCCACGTATTTGATGGACGGCCATGCCAGGTATGCGGTGCCGGTACGTCTTCGTCTGCCGGCCGGTGACCAGGCATCGCTGGCGCAACTGCTTGCGCTGCGCGCGCATGCCCTCGACGGGACACATGTTCCGCTATCGGAAGTGGTCGTCGTCCAGCCCGCCGATTGGGAAAAGGCGATCTATCACAAGGACCTGCTGCCCTACGCAACGGTCACCGGCGACGACGCAGGCAGTACCGACAGTCCGTTGTATGGCATGTTTTCGCTGGTCGGTGAACTCGGGCGCGACAAGATCGACGGCCAGCTGCTGCAACAGCATTTCGTCGCACAACCCGCCGACACAACGCGCGCCGCCGTGAAGTGGGATGGAGAATGGCAGATCACCTACGAAACGTTCCGCGACATGGGAATGGCTTATGCGGTGGGTCTGGTGCTGATCTACCTGCTGGTCGTCGGCCAGTTCAAGAGTTACGTCGTGCCGCTGATCATAATGGCGCCGATCCCACTTACCGTCATTGGCGTGATGCCAGGCCACGCACTCGTCGGTGCGCAATACACGGCAACCTCAATGATCGGCATGATCGCGCTCGCCGGCATCATCGTGCGCAATTCAATACTCCTGATCGATTTTATCAACCACGCACTGGCTGCGGGCCGGCCGCTGCGCGACGCAGTGATCGACGCTGCGGCAGTCCGGTCCAAACCGATCGTGCTGACCGGCGTTGCCGCGATGATAGGCGGCTTCTTCATCATCGACGATCCGATTTTCCAGGGGCTCGCGGTGTCGCTGATTTTCGGAATCCTGGTGTCGACCCTGCTGACGTTGCTGATCATTCCGCTGCTGTACTTCACCTGGCTCGATCGGAAAGGCCGCGTGCGTCCCGAACGCGGCCAATCGGCAGCACTGACCCTTGAAGGAAAGTGAACATGGGCGAGATCCAGGAATTCAGCCTGACCCTGACCCAAGAGTCGGACTATGTTTTTCGCATCGCGTTCGACGAAACAGCGATACCTGAACTGCACACCGACGAACCCGCGCCGCTCGGTGGCGATAGCGGACCCAATCCGTCGCGCCTGCTGGTCGCGGCTGTCGCCAATTGCCTATCCGCGAGCCTGCTGTTCTCGCTACGCAAATACAAGAACACACCGGACACGATCGTAGCGCACGCGACGGCGCGGCTGGATCGCAACGAGAAGGACCGTCTGCGCGTCGCCCACATCAGCGTTGCCATCGAACTACCAGGAACGGCTTCCGACTACGCGCAACTTGATCGTCTGCTGCAGCAGTTCGAGAATTTCTGTGTCGTCACGGAAAGTGTGCGCAATGGCGTCGCCGTGGACGTCCGCGTGCGCGATGCGAGTGGCAGGATTGTGCACGACAGCGCAGCGAAGCTCGCCTCGACCTGATAACCCATCGCGTGTCACAAGATCAATCGATCTTGATCGACTCGTTCATCCCAGGCAACTGACAGTCAAAACCGCGCTCGCACAATACCTCCTGCATGGCTTGCATGCCGCGATCGTATTCGCCATGAACAAGAAAAACCTTGTGGCGTGGCGCATTGCCCAGCCACGCGAGCAGCGCGGGTTGGTCGGCGTGTGCCGAGAATCCATTGATCGTCCACACCCGCGCGCGCACCAGGATTTCTTCCTGGAAGATGCGCACGGCGGGTGCGCCATCGACGATGCGTCGTGCCAGCGTGCCTTCGGCCGCGTAGCCAACGAACACTACACTGCTGCGTTCGCGCCACAAGTTGTGCTTGAGGTGATGACGAACGCGACCGCCGTTGCACATGCCGGATCCGGCAAGGATGATCGCCCCGCTATCGATGTTGTTGATCGCCATCGACTCCGCGGTCTCGCGAGTGAAATGCAGGCCCGGCATGGCGAATGGGTCACCGTGCTGCAATTCATCAATAAAAGGCTGATCGAAGCACTCCGGATGTCGGCGGAATATTTCGGTGGCCGAAATTGCCATCGGTGAGTCGAGAAATATCTGAACATTTTCTGGAATCGCACCATTGCGCATGCCGCGATGCAGGTAGTAGAGAATCTCCTGGGCGCGTTCAAGTGCGAAGGTCGGAACCACGACATTTCCGCGACGCACGACGGTCTCGTGAATCGCCCGGTACAACTCGTCGATGGAGTCCGGTACCGAACGATGCGAACGATCGCCGTAGGTGCTTTCCATCACCACATAATCAGCGTTCGGTGCCGAGGTCGGATCGCGCACGATCGGTCGGCCCGGGTTGCCGAGATCGCCGGAGAACAGCATCGTGCGCGGCTGCTTGCCATCATCGAGATCAAGCAGGATCGAAGCCGACCCAAGGATGTGTCCGGCATCCAGAAATCGTGCGCTAACGCCTTTGGCGACCTGCACGGTTTCACCGTAGCCGACATCGGCAGCGAAGAAATCCATCGCATGCAGCGCGTCGTCGAGCGTGTACAAGGGCGGCTCGACCGCCTCGCCACGCCGATTGCTGCGTTGTGCCCGACGTGCATCCTCTTCCTGCAGGCCAGCCGAATCGAGCAACACGACCCGAGCCAACTCGCGCGTGGCGGCCGTCGTGAAGATGCGACCGCGAAATCCACGGCGCACGAGCAATGGAATCCTGCCGCAGTGATCAAGGTGAGCGTGAGTGAGCAGCATTGCGTCGATGCTCGCGGCATCGAACTCGAACGGCTCAGCGTTGGCCTTTTCGGTTTCGCGACCGCCCTGAAACAGTCCGCAGTCGATCAGTACGCGCGTGTTATTGCAGGTGATCAGGTGGCAGGAGCCGGTCACTTGCTTGGCGGCGCCGTGGCAAGTGTAGAGGATCATTCTTCCCTCACGAGTGGCTGGCAAAGCGTTCTCGCAGCATACAGCGTCGTGCGCCGCAGACCCTCCAACCACAGGATGCTGACGGCAAGCATCAGCGTGGCGACGACGAGAGTGACAAGCGACGGCAATGCAAGCTGCATCACCTCCCTGACATACGGCACGCAAATCACCAGCAGCAACATCGCGGCCACGCCGCCGAACATGCGCAACAACCATGGGTTTTTTGCCCGACGGCGCGCAAGCAGCGAGCGCGACAAATCGCGATCGGCCACGATCAACAGGAACAAGCCGATCACCAGTGCCATGAATACGGCCGTACGGCTTTGCACGATGGCCACGTCGTGAACCAGCAGCAGCCCATATCCGGCCAACAGGACGCACGCGAAACCCAAGCCCTGAATTACGGCGAACTGCAGATTGCTACGCGCAAACGGCGATTCATTCGATTTGCGCGGCGGTCGCGTCATGATGTCAGTGGCCTCCGGTTCGGCCTCGAATGCGATCGAGCACGCCGGATCGATCAACAGCTCCAGCAGAACAATGTGCACGGGCGTCAACAGCACGGGCCAATGCAACAAGGTCGGTACAAATGCGAGGGCGATGATCGGCATGTGCACAGCAAACACGAACCGAGTCGCCTTGGTGATGTTGTCGTAAATGCGCCGTCCCTGACGGATCGCCGTGACGATACTGGCGAAGCTGTCGTCGAGCAAAACCAAGGCAGCCGCTTCGCGCGCGACGTCGGTACCGCGTTCACCCATTGCGATACCGACATCCGCCGCCTTGAGCGCCGGAGCGTCGTTGACGCCATCGCCGGTCATGGCCACTACATTGCCATCCGCGCGCAGCAATTGAACCAGACGCAGCTTCTGCGCCGGTTGCAAGCGCGCACACACGTCGACGCCCCGCAATCGTTCGCGCAATCGAGTGTCATCGAGAGTCGCAATATGCGCGCCGGTAAGGATGTCTGGTCGCTCGCTCAAGCCCACCTGGCGTGCGATTGCACGAGCGGTGAGTGGATGGTCGCCCGTCAGCATGATGATGCGCACACCGGCGGAACGACACTCGGCAATGGCCGCCGCTGCGTCGGAGCGCGGAGGATCGATAAAACCAATCAAGCCAAGGAACTGGAAATCGAAGTCGTGCTGGCTGCGCGGCGGGGTGCTGCCTTGCCAGCGGCCACGGGCCACGGCAAGCACACGCAACCCCCGCTCGGCCATCGCTTCCACTTTGCGCAGGAGCGCTCGCCTGGTAACGGCGTTCAGGTGGCACAGGTCGATTACCGCTTCGGGCGCACCCTTGGTGGCCAGCAGATGCTGTGCAGGCGCATCGCCTCGAAACACGCGAGTCACCGCGAGGATGTCGGGCGACAAGCCGTACTCGAATTCCGACGACCACTCCGCATGCACATGTTCGGTATCGATGAGCCAATGCATGCCGAATCCATCGATTGCCTTCTCCATCGGATCGAACGGATCGGGAGGTGTCGCCAGCATCGCGAATTCGACCAGCTCGTGAAATGTCTCGGGCAGGTCAATAGCACCCTCGGCGTAAAACACATCAAAAGACACGGATAATTCCGCTACCCGCATGCGGTTTTCGGTGAGGGTCCCGGTCTTGTCGACAGCGAGCACCGAAATCGCGCCAAGTGCTTCGAGCGCCGGGACGCGTCGGGTCAGCACCTTGTGCCGGGAGATACGCCAGGCACCCATGGCGAGGAATACCGTGAGGATGACCGGAATCTCTTCCGGCAGAATCGCCATGCTCAGGGCAATGCCGGCGAGCACACTTTCGAGCAGGCCATGCCCGTCCCATAACCAGTTGAGCAATACGTAACCAATGGCAATGGACAGGCCGCCGATGGACAGGTTGCGGATCAAGCGGCGCGACGTACGTTGTAAGCCGGATACCGGCGCGCTGGTCGCAGCGAGCGCGGCACCGATGCGGCCCACCGCCGTGGCGCTGCCGGTGGCATTGACCTCGGCAATGCCGAGTCCCCTGGTCACCACCGTGCTGGCAAATAGCGACCCCTTTTCCAATCCCGGCAGCTTGGTCACTGGCACCGCCTCACCGGTCAACAGCGACTCATTCGCGTCGATCTGACCGTCCAGAAGAATCGCATCAGCTGCAACCCGGTCGCCCTCGTGCAACACCAGCAGGTCGCCGACGACGACGTCACGCCCGCAAACGCGCAGTTCCTGTCCGTCGCGCACGACCAGGGCACGCGGTGCCGACAAATCGCGCAACGATTCCAGGGCGCGCTGGGTCTTGCGCTCCTGAGTCAGGGTGATGCCGATGACCACAAACACGAACAAAAGCAGGAATGCCGCTTCGGCACGATCGCCGAGGGCGAGATACAAGCCGCCGGCAACCAGCAGCATCAAGAACATCGGCTCGATGAGCACGCCGACGACAATAGCTGCCAGTGTTTTGGGCTTGGTTCCCGGCAGAATATTCGGCCCGTATTCGGCAAGCCGCCGGGCAGCTTCCCCGGCGCCGAGACCGCGCAGGCCCCGCGACTGCAGTGGTTTGAATGAATTCATTGCACCCAAGTCTATTGCACCGCAAGCACGTGCCATTGATCTGCGTCAGCCCGCGCTGCGACCGTGCGCGCTATCGTTCCCATTACTGCGACGATCGGCACACGCAGGCAATTTCACCAACGAACCCGTTCCGAAGATGGAGCACGGGTTCGCGCAATGGCTACATCACCGCCTGGCAATGCATCGGCGGCGACAAGATCGAAGCACCGCAGCCGTGCATCGGCGTGTGTCGTCACCGCGCCTCTGGTTTCGCTCGACGAACACAAACAAACGCTCGGTCAGGTTCAGCAACTCCTGTCGCATCTCGACGACATGCGCGGCGTGGTCGCGCTTGGCGCATTCGACGCCACGATCCGGGCATTGAGAAAATCATATCTCGCGCTTCAGGAAACTGCGTGGGCCACGCTTGGCGCCATCAAGCAAGATGCCGAAAAAGTGCATCTGCATGGACGGCAAGTAACCCGATTCAGCGCCTCAATGAGCGCTGGGGGAGTACCAACGACCATTCGCCAGAGTGCCGCGTAATGCTTCGTCCCACGGTTGCCGATCGATTCCATGGGCAAAAAGCCAGGTCGAATCGAACAAAGTTCCGTCGTAGCGTTCGCCGCGATCGCAGAGCAGGCTGACGATGCTGCCGGGCTCACCGCGCGCACGCATCTCCGCGGCGAGTTGCAGGCAGGCGACCAGGTTGGTCCCCGAAGAACCACCGTAACGACGGCCGAACAATTCTTCCGTCAGCCAGGCTGCGGAAATCGAGGCGGCGTCGGGTACTTCGATCACGCGATCGACCACATCGAACACGAACCCGGGTTCGACACGCGGTCGACCAATCCCCTCGATCAGGGTCGGCCGACTTGCCCTCGCGTCCGATGAACGCGATCTCCAGCCATGCACGAAACCGCCGCCGGCGGGTTCGGCCACGCACAGCCGCGTGTCCAGCCGGCGATAGCGCAAGTAGCGCCCGATCGTTGCGGACGTCCCACCGGTGCCGGCTCCGCACACGACCCAGCTTGGCTGCGGATGCGGCTCGCGTGCGAGCTGGCCGACGATCGATTCGGCGATATTGTTGTTGCCGCGCCAGTCGGTCGCCCGTTCGGCAAGTCCGAATTGATCGAGATGGCATGCGCCACGCTCGGCGTGCTCCAGTGCTCGCGCATGCACCTGCGCCGGATCATCGACGAGATCGCACTCGCTGCCGAGTGCGCGCGCGTCGAGGATTTTCGCGGGCGCGGTATTCGCCGGCATGACTGCCGTAAACGTCAGTCCCAGCAGATGCGCAAACCAGGCCTCGGAAATTGCGGTACTGCCGGATGATGCATCGACAACCGGCTGGCCCTGGCAAAGCCGGCCGTTGCATAGTGCGTACAGAAAAAGCGAGCGCGCGAGGCGATGCTTGAGGCTGCCGGTCGGATGCGCCGCCTCATCCTTGAAATAGAAGTCGATATCGGGGAAACCCGGGAACTCGACGCGCAGCAAATGCGTGTCGGCCGACCGCGCGGCTTCTTGTTCCAGTCGTCGTACCGATTCGTGCACCCAGGCGCGGTTACCGTCCGCGACGTGGTCATCCGGCATCATGTCGATCAGCCGTCCTTGCGGAGGAGCGCCGCCCGTGCCGAAGCAGCGCCGCCACCGGCGCGTGCTGCGACATGACGCTTCGGCGCAATCCACAGTCGCAGCACGAACCATGCGTACAGCAGCGCGCCTACCGAGAAGATCGTGTCGCCGGGAACGCGCATCCAGATCAGCAGATGCACGATCGGCTGATCCATGAAATTCTCCGAACGCGCGAACCAGTAGCCGTGTTCGAGCGCGGCGGATAACTGCAATACGCCGAGCGGCAGCAGGGTCAGGATTGCCATCAGCGCGAGGCCGATGTTGAGCGCCCAGAACGAGCCGCGCAGCCAGCCCTGATTCCATGCGACATCCGGTCTGAGCCCACGCAGGCAGAACAGCATGAGTCCGAGGCCGAGCATGCCGTAGACGCCGAACAGTGCGGTATGGCCGTGCAGCGGGGTCAGGTTCAGGCCCTGCATGTAGTAGAGAGCCAGCGGCGTGTTGATCAGGAAGCCGAATAATCCGGCACCGACCAGGTTCCAGAACGACACCGCGAGGAAGAACACGATCGGCCAGCGGTAGCGCGCCATCCACGGTGTCGCGCGCCCGTGCGACCACGTTTCGTACGCCTCCATGCCGATCAGCGCAAGCGGTACGACTTCGAGCGCGGAGAACGAGGCGCCGAGCGCGATGACCGCCGTGGTTGTGCCCGCAAAGTACATATGATGGAACGTGCCGAGCACGCCGCCGGCCATGAACACGAACGTCGCGAACAGCACGTTGACGGTCGCCGTGTGCGCGCGCACGAGACCGAGCTTGACGAACAGGAACGAGATCACCGCGACTGCGAACACCTCGAAGAAGCCCTCGACCCACAGGTGCACGACCCACCAGCGCCAGTACTCGACCACCGAGAAGGCGCTGTGCTCGCCCCACATCAGGCCCGCACCGTAAAGAAGCGCGATCGCGATCGTCGACAGGAACAGAAGACCGACGATTGACGCGAGATCGTCCTTGCGCCGCAACGCGGGCCATAGCGCACGGCCCATCAACACCAGCCACAGGATCAGTCCGATGAACAGGAACAGTTGCCAGAAGCGGCCGAGATCCACGTACTCCCAGCCCTGATGGCCGAACCAGAAATTGTTCGCGAGGCCGAGTTTCTGCATCACGGCGAACCACTGTCCGGCGAACGCGCCGATCACGATGACCAGCAGGCACAGCCAGAGAAAATTCACGCCGAGGCGCTGGAATTTCGGTTCATGCCCGGAAACCGCGGGCGCGATATAGAGGCCGGTACCCAGCCAGGCAGTCGCGATCCATAGTACCGCGAGCTCGGTGTGCCACGAACGGGTCAGCGAATAGGGCAGGATCTGGGAGATCTCGAACCCGTAGAACTGCTTCTCGACCTGGTAGTGCGCGGTGATCGCGCCGAGCAGGATCTGGGTCAGGAACAACGCAATCACGACCCAGAAGTACTTTGCGGTCGCGCGCATCGATGGCGTTATCGTCAGGCTCGCGAGCGGATCGCGTACGGGTGGCTCGAGCTGCGGTTCCTTCCTGTGCCAGACCGCGTAGTGCCAGGTCAGCAGACCGATGCCCGCGAGCATGAACAGGACACTGAATACGGTCCACAGAAACATTCCCGGTGTCGGAGTGTTGCCGACCAAGGGCTCGTACGGCCAGTTGCTGGTGTAGCTCGTGGTGCTGCCGGGACGATCAGTGACCGTTGCCCACGCGCTCCAGAAGAAGAATGCCGTCAGTTCACGGCGATGTTCGATCGTGTCGACCGTACCGTCGCGCATCGCATAGGTCTCGCGCAACTTCGCGGTCGCCGGATCGTTGCTGAACACGCTCTCGTAGTGCGCGGCAACATTCGAGATTGCCAGGGCCAGATCGTCGGACACGCTCAATGTGCCGCTCGCCGGATCGTAGGTGTTGGTGCGCAACGCCCTGCGCAAGCGCACTTTCAGACTTTCCTGGGTGCCTTCATCGAGCGCCGCAAACGACGAGGCATGGTCGTTGCGCGCCCACAGGTCGAGCAGGGCGGTCGCCTCGCGGTGCAACCAGTCCGCGCTCCAGTCCGGTGCGATCAGCGCGCCATGGCCCCAGATTGAACCAAGCTGCTGGCCTCCGAAGCTTTGCCACACCTGACGACCGTTTTCCATGTCGGCACGCGTGTACAGCACCTGGCCGTTGGCGGCCACCACGCGGTCCGGCATCGGCGGCGCCTGATGATAGATCTCACGCCCCATCCAGAGCAGCACGGCGAAAGTGACCGCGAGCAGGCTCCCAAGCGCGATCCAGAGTCGGTGGGTGGTGGACATGGCGCGCTCCATTCATTTGAGTCAGTGGACTTTCACGGTCCTTGCGGCGACTCGCCCTGATTTGGATCAATTACCTCGACGCAGGCGAGGCCGCATCCGCGTCGTTCAGCGACCCTCGAGGTACGGCCTCGTTGGCGTCTTGCTGTCGCAACGACCCGCGTGCAGCGTGGATGCAGGCGGATAGACAATCGGTTCGTCGGTCCATGCCTGGACCACCTGTCTGATCGACTGCTGCGATTCGAGCGATGCCTGTGCGGCCAGCGCGGCCGCCGCGGCAAGCTGCCCCGTCGATGCGCGCTCGCGTAGCAGGGTCAGTGCGTATCCGGACGTGACGATCGCACGCGTGTCGTGCTGCGTCGCGATGTACTTGAGGTGGTTCTCGCCGGCGAGCGGATCGAGCGCATCGCTGACGTTGTTCGCGAACAGTGCGAGCCGAGCCTGCGAGGTGATGGCAGTCAGCCGCTCATGGCGCAAGCCGTGCCTGCGTTGCTCTTCGCGCAGGCGCGCGGACAGTGAAATCGCCGCGCCACGTGCAAGCGTGCCGTGCGTTGCGGTAGCCGGCACGCCACGGTCCCGCCCGAGCCGGATCGACTCGAGCAGGCTACCTTCGGCCAGCGCGCGGCCGAGTGCATCGGCCGTCGCGCGGGCCGTGTCCCCTGCGTAGTTCATGCCGAGCAGGGCGAATGCATCGGCGAGGCCGATGATGCCGATGCGCATTCGCGTGCACGGGCAGCCGCTGCCGCCGCGCGTCGCAACCTGGGCAGCATCGTCCAGCGCCCTGACCGCAAGTTCCGCGGTCGACTCGAAAGCCACGAGGTCGAGTCGGGGATGTGGGCCAAGCGCATCGCGCACGAACGCCGCTGCGTTGAGTACTGCGACGAGGCCGTCGCTCGGCCAGCTCGCTATCGGGGTGCCGGCGCTTGCGAGAATGCGTTCGTCGAGAAGCAGCCGCCAGGATGACATTGCGTCGACTAGCGCGTCCTCGATCAGCGACGAGTCGGATCCTCGTTCGACTGCGGCGACGGCTGCGGCGCTGCGCAGCCAGGTCATTTCGACGGACACGTCGCGCAGGCAATCCCGCTCGCGCCAGCGGAACCACGCGTCCCAGGCCTCAACGGCTGCCGTGTCGATGAAGGGTGATGAACTGTGCATCGCGTTGGCGTGCCTGCGGCCGGTGCTCGGACTGCATGAGTATCGGCGGAGCGCGCAGGCGGCATTTTGAGGCAGATCAAGCGCAATGATGATTCGCTGTTACGTTCCGTTACACGATGTTGCGGGGCCGTCGTCGTGGGCGCCGGCCGTTGGATTAGCCTGCACCAAGGCGGAACCGGTGTTTCCGCGGCGAGGACGAACCAATGAGTGCGGTGATTCCATGCACGCCGATTGCAAACGCAACACGAGCGACCTTCGCTTCGAACCTCGAGCAGCGCGACGACATCGGCATCGAGCAATTGCGCGCGCATGTCGCGGTCACGAGGCGCCGCGTGGCTGCGGGCGAATACGTCTATCGCGCCGGCCAAGTCTTCAATTCGCTTTTCCTCATCAACCTCGGGTGCTGCAAGACCTGCGAGCTGGCCGCGGACGGGCGCGAGCAAGTGACCGGTTTTCGCATGCGCGGCGATCTGGTTGGCGTCGAATCGATCGGCCTTGCGACCTACGCGTGCGATGTGATTGCACTCGAGTCCGGCGAAGTCTGGGAACTACCCTATCCACCGATGCTGACCGCCTGCCTGCGTGTTCCCGCCCTGCAATCGCGATTGACTTCGGCCCTTGCCGAGGAGATCCGGCGCAACCACTTGTGGATGCTTGTGCTCGGCACGCTCGCCGCGGAAAGCCGCGTCGCAACCTTCCTGCTGGACATCGCCGGACGCCATGCGGCTCTTGGTTTCAGCGCGCACCACTTCATACTGCGCATGGGCCGTACCGACATGGCGAGCTATCTCGCATTGAAGCACGAGACGGTCAGCCGTGTGTTGACACGCCTGGCCGAATGCGGACGCATCTCGGTACAGCGGCGTGAGGTCAGGATCCTGGATCTCGACGGACTGCGCGAGGTCGCCGGCCAGACTCGGGTTCACTGATGCGGCGACAGACGCTCCATGGCACGCCTGAGCGCAGATGCGAGTTCATCGCGCGTGTAGGGCTTGCGCAGCAGTTCGGGTTCGTCCTCGCCTGCATCGCGGCTCGGAACCGGGTGCTCGTAGCCGGACGTGAGTAGGACCGGAAGCCCCGGTCGCAGCCAGCGTGCCTCGCGCGCAAGGTCATACCCTGTAGGGCCATTGCCGAGGATGACATCGGAGAACACCACCTCGATCGCCGGATCGGCGCGCAGCAACTGCAACGCCTCGACGACATTGCTGGCCGATCGGCTCGCGTATCCGAGCGACGCGAGGAATGCAACCGCAACATCGCGCACGTCCTCCTGGTCCTCGACGACGAGTACGGTTTCACCACCGCGTTCAACCGGAGTCACGCGCCGGATCGCGGAGGCATCGGACGTCGCGGCCACCGACGGCAGCAGCAAGGTCACACGGGTGCCGTAGCCGAGCTGGCTCTCGATGCTGATCGCGCCACCGGACTGCCGCGCGAACCCGTAGACCATGCTGAGTCCGAGCCCGCTGCCCTTGCCTGCGCCCTTGGTCGTAAAAAAAGGCTCCAGCGCGCGCGCGAGCACGTCCGGCGCCATCCCGATGCCCGTATCCGACGTGACGATCTCGACATAACGCCCTTCGGTGAGCTCGCGCGCGCTTTCGTCCGCCGCGATCTCGTGCGCCGAGACCCCGATGGTCAGATCGCCACCCCGTGGCATCGCATCCCTCGCGTTCAGGGCGAGATTGACCAGCGCCGCGTCCAGTTCGCCCGGGTCGGCAAACACGTCGGGCAAGGACCCATCGCAAGCGATGCGAATCGCGATCGTCTCGCCGAGCGTGCGTCGGAGCAGGGTCGCAAGATCGGCGAGCCACGGCTCCAGCGAGATGGCGCGCGGCGAAAGGCGCTGCCTGCGCGCGAATGCGAGCAGCTTGCGCGTCAGCGCCGCGCCGCTGCCGACCGCGCGCTGGGCACTCGCGATGATGTCCTCACGGTCCCTGCCGGGAATCGCCTTGTCGGCCAGCAATTGCAGGTTCCCGGAGATCACGGTAAGCAGGTTGTTGAAGTCGTGCGCGACGCCGCCGGTGAGCTGGCCGATTGCCTCAAGTCGTTGCGCGTGGGCGAGTTGCTCCTCGCTCCGGCTGCGCTGGATCACGGAGCTGAGGGTATGCGCGACGGATTGCAGGAAATGCAGCTTGTCGGCATCGAAGGCGTCGGGTTCCCTTGCTAACGCAATCAACGAACCCCACGGTTCGAAGCGATCGAGCAGCGAACACGATGCGATGTCGGAGAAGCCGTGCGCGGCCGCGAATGCGCGCATGCGTGGCTCGGCATGCCCGCGTTCGCCGTTCGGGCTCGCGGGTCCGCGCGAGTCCGCTGCGGAGCCATGCCCGACCTCCTGCGCCAGTCGCTCGAGTAGCGCCGCAGGAACGCCCACGCTGGACTGCGTGCGAGTGCCATGACGCTGGCTCCCGGCGAGGACGATCGCGGCCGCGTCGATCGACAATGCGGCCGCGACCTGCCCCGGGAGGCGCGTGAACAGGCTGTCGTAGTTCGGCGATTCGAGCGCGAGCCGTCCGATTTCGCCGATGGCGGCGTCGTAGCGCGCACGCGCGAGCGCCCGGCGCGCTCGCTGTGTCGCCGAGATGTCGCGAATCGAGGCAGCGAACAGCGGATCGTCGCCGGAGCGTACCGGGCTGAGCCCGATTTCGACAGGAAACTCGCTGCCGTCGCTGCGCGTGCCAACCAGTTCGAATCCCGCACCCATCGGCCGCACCCGCGGTGCGTGCATGAACGCCGCACGGTGCGATTCGTGGCTGGCCCGCAGCCGCGACGGCAGCAGGGTCTCGACGACCATTCCGCGCAGGGCATCGGATGCGTAACCGAACATTCGCGTCGCCTGCGTATTGGCGAGCACGATGCGACCGCACGCATCGACAACGATCATCGCGTCGGGCGCGGTATCGAACAGCGCCTTGAACAGGTCCGGCTGGGCGTCGGATTCCGGCTTCATTCGGGACGCGGTGTCGCCGCGAGCATGTACCCCGCGCCGCGCACCGATTTGATGAGTTCGGGCCGGGTCGGGTCGGCCTCAATCTTGCGGCGCAGCCGGCCGATCTGCACGTCGACCGCACGGTCATAGGGACCTGCGGCGCGACCGTGGATGCGTGAAATCAGGTCGTCGCGCGAGAGCACGCGATTGGGATGCTCCACGAGTACCCGCAGCAGGTCGAATTCCCCCGTGGTCAAGGCGACCACGCTGCCGTCCGCCGCATGCAGGCTGCGCGCGGCGCAATCCATGCGGAAACCCGCGAAGCGCACGATTGCCGTGCCGCCGGGTCGGGTCTGCGCTTCGCTCCGCCGCAGCACGCTCCGCACCCGTGCGAGCAGCTCACGCAGATCGAAGGGTTTCGTCACGTAGTCGTCTGCGCCGATCTCGAGTCCGACTACACGGTCCACTGCATCGCCGCGGCCAGTGATGATGATCACCGCCCCGCGCCAGTGATCGTGCAGGTGGCGAGTCAGATCCAGCCCGTCCTCGCCCGGGAGGCCGAGGTCGAGAAGGACGAGGTCGACGTGCTCGCCTGCGAGCACGTCGCGCATCGCGGCGCCATTGGTCACGCCGCTGACGCGGAAACCGTGCGCGCTGAAATAGCGTCGCGTGAGTTCGATGATCGCGGGGTCGTCGTCGACGACGAGCACATGGGGCTTCGGCGCGGCGATCCCGCCTGCGCTGGATCCCGGCATCGGCGGCGGCGGCTGGACTTGGCGGTGCATCCTAGCATCGCCGGTGTGCAGCGCCCACCTCGCAAGGGCGATCCTCGCGGTCGCGGCGTGGATTGCCGCGGTCGCCTTAGAGCGTCAGCGAATAAATCACTTGTGTCGCGTCGTCGGGATCGGCCTCGCAACGGAATCCAAGGAATTCGGCCAGTGCGTGCATGCCTGTGTTTTCCGCCGAATCGTAGGACACCATCGTGTGCAGGCCGTGCGAGCGCGCCACCGCGATCAGATGCCGCATCAGGACCGTGCCCAGGCCACGCCTCTGCCAATCGTCGGCCACCGCGACCGCGCATTCGCAAGACGTGTCGTCGGGACGGATGTTGAAACGACTCACGCCGATCTCACGCTCCGTACCGCTGTGATGGACCAGAGCAACGAACGCGACGTCGCGGTCGTGATCGATGTCGGTCAGTTGCCCGATCAACTTGTCGCTGGGTTCTCCGATCGAGCCCAGGAAGCGATATCGTCTGGACTCCGGCGAAAGGCTCTTGATGAAGTCCCTCTCGCGCTGGGCGTCGCTACGCTCGATCGGGCGGATTACCACGCGGGTTCCGTCGATCAGGGTGTCCGCCCAGTGTTGGTTTTCGACTTTCGGCCCGGTTCGCGTGATCGCGTGGCTGGCCTCGGACAAGGGAACCTGCACTTCCCGCTCGGGTCGCAGGTCTTCGCGCGAAGCGGTTGAACGGCTACCGGTGCTCATGATTCATATCCCAAGGTAGAAATCCCGATTCCTACTATCGGCTGATCGGGTACGTCGCGGTTGATCTGGATCACCTGGGCCTTGATAACATCCGGCTGACGGGGTTCGCGGCGAGCCACATACGTGCGGCATCGAAACGCCGCGGATTGACCAGGATCAATCCATCGTGTTTGCGTGTGACTAGTCTCGCCGTAGTCCCGCCAGGGCTCCGCACCCTGACGCCGGAATCATGCGCGTCCGGACGCTGTCGGCTTTCGTCCACACGTCCGGAGACTTGCGCGACGCGACTGCCATTGGAGTAATCACGATGCATGACATCCTCGCCCATGCCACCCGCTTCGACGCCTGGAACGGCAGCGTCGAATTCGCAGCCGATCTGGCCGCGCGTCTGGACGGCACCCTGACCGGCGCCCATGTCCAGCCATCGCCGCTCTACATGATGCCGGCGTACGGTTCTCCCGCATTGCTGGCTGCAATCATCGAGGAGGCACGCAGCGCCGAGGCCGCCGCCCAGACATCGGGCGACTCATTCGTCGCCTGGGCGAACCGGATCGGCGTCAGGCAGGCGGCCTGGCAGGTGTCCGAAGGACAGATCCCGCAGGCGCTCGCCCATCTTTGCAACTGGCACGACCTGCTCGTTCTCGAACGCGATGCAGACTCGCCCTGGGGCTCCGCATCGAGCCTCGCTTCGGTCGTGCGCGCCGCGCGCATTCCGTGCATCGTGACACCACGCGACGTCGCGCGCGAAGCGTCCTTGTCCTGCATTGCGCTGGCCTGGAACGGCTCGCCGGAGGCGCTGCGTGCGATCCATGCCGCGCGCGCGCTGCTGGGGCATGCGTCGCGCGTGGTACTGCTCGAGGGGGCGCGGCGCGAGGACGAGATCGAGATGGGCTGGCGGCCGCAGTTCGACATCGGTGTCTACCTTGCCCGACACGCTGTCCGCTTCGAGAGGCAGGTCATCACTGCGGCCGACGCGGACGCGGGCGATGCCCTGCTCGAAGCGTGCGCGCAGATCGGTGCGGACCTGCTGGTCATGGGGGCCTATGGCAGGACGCGCTTCAGCGAATGGATGCTTGGCGGCGCCACGCGGACTGTGCTTGCCACCGCGACGCTGCCGGTACTGCTGCGCACCTGAGCCGTCGGCGCGACCCGTTACGGCGGAGCCGCGCGATAGTGATGCGCGACCAGCGACGCCAGCGCGCACGATGCGATCCGCGACGCACGCGAATCGGCACGACTGGTCAGCACGATCGGCACGCGAGCGCCGAGCACGATGCCCGCGCTGGTGGCGCTGCCAAGGTATTCGAGCTGCTTGGCGAGCATATTGCCGCTCTCCAGGTCGGGCACGACGAGTATGTCCGCGACCCCGGCAACCGGCGACACGATACCCTTGATGCGCGCGGCGGCAATCGATACCGCGTTGTCGAACGCGAGCGGCCCGTCGAGCACGCCGCCGCTGATCTGGCCGCGATCGGCCATCTTGCAAAGTGCCGCGGCATCGAGAGTCGCCTGCATGCGCGCGTTAACCGTTTCCACCGCGGCGAGAATCGCCACGCGTGGCGATGCGATGCCGACGATATGGGCGAGGTCGATTGCGTTGCGCACGATGTCGGCCTTCTGCTCGAGATCCGGCGCAATGTTGATCGCGGCGTCCGTGATGATGAACGGACGCGGATAGGTCGGCGTATGCATGAGGAAACAATGCGTCATGCGTCGCGCGGTGCGCAGACCGGCGCCGTCCGCGACGACCGCTTCCATCAACTCGTCGGTATGCAGACTGCCCTTCATCAATGCCTCGACATCGCCGGTCGCGGCAAGCGCGACCGCGCGCACTGCTGCGGCGTGGCTGTGCGCGACGTCCTCGATACGCAGCCCCGAAAGGTCGAGTGCCATCTCGCGCGCGAGTGACTCGAGTTTCGCTCTTGGCGCAACCAGGACCGGCTCGACGAGTCCCGCATGGTGTGCATCAAGTACCGCCGCGAGGCTGATGCCGTCGCACGGATGCACGACCGCGATGCGGATCGCCCCGAGCGGCCGCGCGCACTCCAACAGAGAGAGGCCGCAGCCGTCGATCGGGCGTACCTCGGGCAGCGCGGTCCGGCGCCGTTCGACGCGTTCGGTCGGGGCGATGACCTGCGCTTCGCCTTCGATGGCCGCGACTCCGTCCTGGTTCACGCAGGTGCAGGCGAGAGTCACACGCTTGTGCGTCACGTCGAGCGCGGTGACCCTGACGCGCACGACGAGCGTGTCGCCGATGCGCACTGGGGCGAGGAACCGGAGTGTCTGGCCCAAGTAGACGGTTCCGGGTCCGGGCAGGCGGTTCGCGAGTACCGCCGACAGCAACATCGCGCCCCACATTCCATGCGCGATGATCCCGTGGAACCGCGTGGCGGCCGCGAACTCCGGGTCGAGATGCTGCGGGTTTGCATCCCCGGACAAGACCGCGAAGAGCTGGATGTCCGCAGCGGTGAGCGTGCGCTCCATTGCCGCTTCGTCGCCGATCGCGATTTCGTCGAATAGTCGGTTGCGCACGATGTCGGCGTCCGCGGAAAGCGACTGCGTGTCGTTTGGATCCGTCATGGTGGGCATTTCTCCGGGGCAGGGCGATTTCGCGACGGGGTTCGTGATCGATGCGTGATGCCCAGGCTCGCAAGCTTCGAACGCCGCACAAGATAGCAGCGCAGGCCGAGGCGTGCCTGACATGGATCACGATGCAGCTCGCATCGTTCGCGAGTTGATCGAGATCAAGTCGTGGCCTGTATTTGCGGCGCACGATCAGCATGGGAGCGCGGGCCGGAAGAAGGTCGCGCACTGACCTTTCCACTTCGCATGGCTGCACAGGGGTCGAATCGAAATGTATCGAAAAATCCTTGTGTGTACCGATGGATCGGTGCTCGCACAGCGCGCTGCGAAGGAAGGCATCAAGCTCGCGGCCGAACTCGGTTCCAGCGTCGTCGCGCTGCTGGCGACGCCGCCGTTCGAGGCGCCAAAGGGCTATGAGTCCTCGCCGCTCGCGGTACAGATCGCGCAGCACGAGAAAGTCAGCATCGCGGGCGCCAAGCGTACGCTTGGCGCGCTGGCCAGACACGCGCGTGCGCTCGGTGTTGCCTTCAAGTCACGTCACGTGGGCCGCTATCCCCCGGCTTCGACCATCGTGGAAACCGCGAAGCAGGAGAAGTGCACTCTCATCGTGATGGGTTCGCATGGCCACGGCGCCCTCGGCCAGCTGCTGGTCGGCTCGGTGACCGCGCGTGTGATTGCCACCTGCGATGTTCCCGTCCTCGTCGTGCGGGTCGGCGGATCGGGTTCCTCGGGCGCGGCCTGATCTGCGCAGATCGCGCCCGTCAGCGAACCCCGCCGCAGGCGCCGGCACGCTGGCCGTTGGCAATCGCACGCTGAACGCGTGGCGCCAGTTCGAACGTCTCATGATGAGCGGAGGACGCGAAAATGTTCAAACACCTGCTGGTTCCGACCGACGGCACGACGCTCTCCGAGGATGCCGTCAGGTATGCGGTCAGGCTCGCCAAGGCGGTCGGTGCCCGGATCACATTCTTCCATGCGATCCCGAAGTGGCACGCGTCGGACGGCGTGCTCGAACTGCTAGAGGTAACCCGCGGCGATTTCGCGAAGGCGGCGCGAGCCTACGCGGCCGAGCATCTGCATTTCGTCGAGAAGGTCGCGCGTGCCTCGGGTGTGGAATGCGCGGCGGTGCGCACGACGAGCGACGATCCCGCCGGCGAGATCGTGAAGGCGGCGGCAGCAAACATGTGCGACCTGATCCTGATGGGATCGCATGGGCGCCACGGCATCGAAGCGCTGTTGATCGGAAGCGTGACGCAGAAGGTACTCGTGCGCAGCCGCATCCCGGTGCTCGTCTATCGCTGAGCGCGTGTGCGCGCCGCAGACGTGGGGAGGCATCGCTGGCGCGCGCCCGAGCGTAGCCCCGCGGCTCTGATCCGCAATCAGGAAGCGGGATGCCGGCGAGAGCACCCGTAGCAGTCCGGGCGACCGGAGCCGGCCACGCCAGGTGATCCGGGCAGAGTCGGCGGCCTCGCCCAGGCCGCCTCCCACGCTATCGGTGGCCGTGCGGCCGCACTCGGCTTCGGAGGCAAATCGAGGTCAGGACTGAAGCGACCTCGCATGTCGATGGTGACATCGCGCCCCGGCCCGGATTCCGAGGGAGCCGCCGAGCCCGGTGGCAGAGGGATCCCTGCCACGATTCAGTGTGGCTTGCGCCGCGTGTGCAATGCTGTGGGTTTCAACAGCCGGATCCGATTCCCCTGATGTCCAACGCATGGTCGTTTCTCGCCCGATGGTTGCGGCTGCGCCGGTATCTGTTGCGCTGGGCACGGGATTTCGTATCCGCGCCGGTGGAACCGGAGCCGCCGTTGCGTGCCGCGCTGTTCAACGCCGAGCAGATGCAGGCGCACGGACAGGCGTTGGCGCGGTCCCACGTGCTGCGCAGGGGCAGGACGCCGGACCTGCTGCTGACACGCCTCGCGCAGAGCGAAGCGCTGCTCGATGACGCGCGCGACCTGCTCACGCGCATGGCGCAGGACGACATACGCATCACGCCCGCGGGCGACTGGCTGCTGGACAACTACTACCTCATCGAGGAACAGATCCGCACCGCGCGCCTGCATCTGCCCAAGGGCTACAGCCGCGAGCTGCCGGTGCTGGACGCCGGACCGGCAGCCGGACTGCCACGGGTCTTCGACATCGCGAAGGAGGCCATCGCGCACGGGGATGGCCGGGTCGACGAGGAAATAATGAGCCGCTACGTCGCGGCCTACCAGTCGGTGACGCCGCTGCAGTTGCGCGAACTGTGGGCGATCCCGATCATGCTGCGCCTCGCGCTGATCGAGAACCTGCGCCGCATGAGCGTGCGGGTCATGCGCGACAGTGCCGACCACCGCCTCGCGGCGGAGTGGGCCGCCCGCCTCAATGACGCGGCCGAGCGCGAGCCGAAGAACATCGTCCTCGTCCTCGCCGACATGGTGCGTTCCGGGCCGCCGCTGAGCGGCCCGTTCGTGGCCGGCCTGATGCGCGGCCTGCACGGCGCCAGCACCGTGCTGGCGATGCCGATCGGCTGGATCGAGCAGTGGGCCGCCGACGGCGGGCATGGCGTCGAGGAACTGATCCACGCCGAGAGCCAGCAGCAGGCCGCGGACCAGGTATCGGTCAGCAACAGCATCGGCAGCCTGCGCTTTCTCGCGACGATGGACTGGCGCGAGTTCGTCGAAACCATGAGCGTCGTCGATCGCAACCTGCGCGATGACCCGACCGGTATCTACGCGTGGATGGACTTCAACACGCGCGACGCCTATCGCCACGTGGTCGAGACGATCGCGCGTCGCAGCGGAGTCGACGAGGTTGCGGTCGCGCGCGCTGTACTCGCGCTCGCGCGCGAGCACGCCCCGGACGAGATAAACGGACACGTCGGCTACTACCTGATCGACCAGGGCCTCGCGCAGACCCGCAAGACCGTGGCCAGGATGGCCGCCAGAAGGCGGCGACTCTGGCTGCGACCGCGCAGCGTTCCGCTCTTCCTGTATCTGCTGCCGATCGGATTGCTGCTCGCGTTCTTCACCAGCGGCCTGATGTCCGAGGTGCTCGGACTCGGCCTTCCGACCGCGGATCTGTGTCTGCTTGCGGTCCTGGCCGTCGTGGTCTTCAGCGAACTCGGCATTGCGCTGGTCAACTGGGCGGCGACCGTGATCGTCGCGCCGCAGCGCCTGCCGCGCATGGATTACTCGGGCGGCATTCCGGCCGATTCGCGCAGTCTCGTCGTGGTGCCGACGATGTTCGGTGATCGCGACGGCATCGATGCGCTGGTCGAGAGTCTCGAGGTCCGCTTTCTGGCCAACCGCGATCCGCATCTGCATTTCGCATTGCTTACCGACTTCCTCGACGCCGACCAGGAGACCCTGCCCGGCGATGCGGCATTGCTGGACCATGCGGTGCAGCGCATCGATGCGCTGAATGCGAAGTACGCGCACGAGAGCGCGGACCGGTTCTTCCTGTTCCAGCGGCCGCGACTGTGGAACGCCAGCGAGCGCAGGTGGATCGGCTACGAGCGCAAGCGCGGCAAACTCGAGGCGCTCAACCACCTGCTGCGCGGGGGTGGAAGCGCGGCCTTCATGCGCATTGCCGGCAACACCGAGGTGCTCGCGAACGTGCGCTACGTGATCACGCTCGATACCGACACGCGACTGCCGCGCGATGCGGCGCGCGAGTTCGCGGCGACATTGGCGCATCCGCTGAACCATGCGCGGTTCGATCCGAAGCGCCGACGCGTCGTGCGCGGCTACGGCATTCTGCAGCCAACCGTGGGCGCGAGCATGAGCGGACGCCAGGCGTCGCGCTTTGCGCGCGTGTTCGGCAGCGAGGCAGGCATCGATCCCTACACGCGCATGGTTTCTGACGTGTACCAGGATCTTTTCGGCGAGGGCTCGTTCTTCGGCAAGGGCATCTACGATGTCGATGCGTTCGAGCAGGCGCTTGCGGGCCGTTTTCCGGACAACCGCATCCTGAGCCACGATCTGCTCGAGGGCTGTTACGCGCGCGCGGGCCTGGTCAGCGATGTGCGCCTGTACGAGGACTATCCGGCCCGCTATGCGGTAGACGTGAAGCGGCGCTCGCGCTGGATCCGCGGCGACTGGCAACTGCTGCCCTGGCTGCTGCCGTGGGTGCCGCGGCGCGACCGCGGCTACGAAAGCAATCCGCTGTCGTGGCTGTCGCGCGGCAAGCTCCTGGACAATCTGCGCCGCAGCCTTGTACCCGCTTCGGCAACCGCGCTGCTGGTCATCGGCTGGCTGCTGTTGTCCGACCCCCTGATGTGGACGATCTGGCTGGTCTGCCTGCTGCTGCTGCCGGTGCTGATTCCCGCGATCCGGGATCTGCTCGAGAAGCCCGCGGACATGGCGATGGAAACCCACGTGCTGCAGGTCATCCAGGGTCTGCTGCGCGGCTGCGAGCGCGCCGCGATCGAACTGGCCTGCCTGCCCTACGAAGCCGCGTTCAGTCTCGCGGCGATCGCGCGCAGCCTGTGGCGGATGCTGGTCAGCGGCCGCCATCTATTGCAGTGGAATCCGTCCAGTGAAGTCGAGCGCAGCCTCGCCGGGGCGGCCGGCGCGGAACTGCGCGGCATGGTGTTCGCACCGGCGTTCGCGATCGCAACCGGCGTCGCGCTGTTGCGCGTGAATCCGTCTTCGCTGTGGATTGCCGGTCCGGTGCTCGTGCTGTGGCTGCTGTCGCCGGCCCTGATGGCCTGGCTCGGCAGGCCACCACGTTTGCGCCAGGCCGCGTTGTCCGCTTCGAGGATCGCATTCCTGCGCGCGCTCGCGCGGCGTACCTGGGCGTTCTTCGAAGTCAGCATGCGTGCCGAGGATCACTGGCTGCCGCCGGACAATCTGCAGGAGCATCCGGCACCGCTCCTCGCACGACGCACGTCGCCGACCAACATCGGATTGTCGCTGCTAGCGGCGCTGGCCGCGCACGATTTCGGGTATCTCACCACCGCGGCATTGATCGAGCGTCTCGAACGCACGCTGGCCACGCTGCAGCGGCTGCCGCGGCACCGCGGGCATTTCTACAACTGGTACGACACGCAGACGCTCGAAGCGCTCGCGCCGCGCTACATCTCGAGCGTCGACAGCGGCAATCTCGCGGGGCACCTGCTGACCCTGCGCCAGGGCCTGCTCGCGCTGGTCGACGCGCCGGCCATCGCCAATCCGCTGCTGGAAGGCATCGCCGACACATTCGCGGTACTCGACGAAGACTGCCGACGATCCGGTCCGGCCGGCGAGACGATGCAGCGCGCGCTCGACGCGTTCGCGACGGCCCTCGACGCTTCGCGGTCGGCTGCCGCAACCGGCGCAGCCGGAATCGCGCAGGCGCTGGACGCACTGCTCACGCACGCCGAGGCAATTTCGGTTGCGTGGCCGGCGGCGGCCGCGGACGGCGAGGTCGACTCGCTGCACTGGCCGCTGGCCCTGGTCCAGGCCTGCAGCGCCGGACGCGACGAAGCGCTGCGTTTCGCCGCGAGCGACACGTCCCCGCAGGCGCAACAGGCCGGACCGACGCTGCGCGAATGCCTGCATGCTCCCGACGCGGTGGCGCGCGTCGCCGCCGAAGAGCGCATCCAGGCGCTCGAACGTCTAGCCGATGTCGTCGGCGAGTGCGCGCTGATGGAATTCGGTTTCCTTTACGACCGCGCGCGGCACCTGCTGTCGATCGGCTACAACGTCGACGAACGCCGTCTCGATCCCGGCTACTACGACCTTCTCGCGTCCGAAGCGCGACTGTGCTGTTTCGTCGCGATCGCGCAGGGCCAGTTGCCCGAGGAGAGCTGGTTTGCGCTGGGTCGGCTGCTGACCGACGTCGATGGCGAGGCGACCCTGTTGTCGTGGAGCGGCTCGATGTTCGAGTACCTGATGCCGCAGCTCGTCATGCCGAGCTATCCGGATACGCTGCTCGACCAGACCGCGCGCCATGCGGTGCGCGCGCAGATCCACTATGGCGCGCAGCGCGGCGTGCCCTGGGGCATCTCCGAGTCGGGATACAACGCGGTCGATGCGCGCATGAACTACCAGTACCGTGCGTTCGGCGTTCCCGGTCTCGGTCTCAAGCGCGGCCTCGGACAGGATCTCGTCGTCGCGCCCTATGCGAGCATGATGGCGCTGATGGTCGCTCCGGAAGCCGCGTGCGAAAACCTGCTTCGGCTTACCGCATCCGGATTCGGAGGACGCTTCGGCCTGCATGAGGCGATCGACTACACGCCGGCGCGCATTCCGCCTGGTCAGGACCACGCGCTCGTGCGTTCGTACATGGCGCATCACCAGGGCATGGGGTTGCTCGCCCTCGCGCACCTGCTTCGCGAAAAGCCGATGCAGCGGCGCTTCAATGCCGATCCGGAGTTCCAGGCCACGCTGCTGCTGCTGCAGGAGCGCATCCCGCGCACGGGCGTGTTTCATCCGCACGAGCCCGAACGCGACGATGCGCGCCAGACCGCGGCCGCCGCGGAGACCCAGTTGCGCGTGTTCACCAATCCGCAGACGAGCAGGCCCGCGGTCCAGCTGTTGTCCAACGGCCGTTATCACGCCCTGCTCAGCAGCGCGGGCGGCGGCTACAGTCGCCTGCGCGACATGGCCGTGACGCGCTGGCGCGAAGACGGCACGCGCGATCCGTGGGGCAGTTTCTGCTATCTGCGCGACGTCGAGAACGGCGACTACTGGTCGGCGGCCTACCAGCCGGCCTGTGTCCCGGTCGCGCGCTATGAGGCGATCTTCTCCGATGCCAAGGCCGAGTTCCGCGGACGCCGCCACGGCTACGACATGCATCTGGAAATCGCGGTTTCGGCCGAGGACGACATCGAATTGCGGCGTCTGCATGTCGCCAACCGCAGCGCGCGCCGGCGCACGATCGAGATCACGACCTATGCCGAGGTCGTACTCGCGCCGGCGATCTCGGACGAGCTGCATCCGGTTTTCAGCAACCTGTTCGTGCAGACCGAGATCGTGCGCGAGCGGCAGGCCATCGTGTGCACGCGCCGGCCGCGTTCGCGCGAGGAGATTCCGCCGTGGATGTTCCACCTGGTCGCGGTCCACGAGGCGGACGTCGCCGCGATATCGTACGAAACCGACCGCGCGCTGTTTCTGGGCCGCGGCAACACCGCACGCACGCCGCGCGCGCTCACCACGGTCGAGGCGCTGTCCGATTCCGACGGTTCGGTGCTCGACCCGATCGTCGCGATCCGCACCCGCCTCACGCTGGCGCCCGAACAGGGCGCGGTAATCGACATGGTCACCGGCGTGGGGACCGATCGTGCGGCCTGTGCGCTGCTCATCGACAAGTATCGCGATCGCCACCTCGCCGATCGCGTGTTCGATCTTGCCTGGACGCACAGCGAAGTCGTGCGCCGCCAGATCAATGCGTCGCAGGCCGATGCGCGCCTGTTCGAGCGGCTCGCCGGACTCATGGTCTATGCGCATCCGTTCCTGCGCGCGGCTTCCGACGTGCTGCTGCAGAACCGGCGCGGGCAATCGGGCCTGTGGGGACATCAGATTTCCGGCGACCTTCCGATCGTGCTGTTGCAGGTCACCGATGCCGAGAATTTCGAGCTCGTGCGGCAGATGGTCCAGGCGCACGCGTACTGGCGCCTCAAGGGACTCGAGACCGATCTGGTGATATGGAACGACGAACGCAGCGGCTACCGGCAAAACCTGCAGGACCAGATTCTCGGCCTGATCGGCGCCGGTCCCGAGTCGCACATGCTCAACCAGCGCGGCGGAATCTTCGTGCGCGCCGCGCACCAGATCACGCAGGAAGACCGCATTCTGGTGCAATCGGTGGCGCGTGTCGTACTCAACGACGCGGCGGGCAAGCTGGCCGCGCAGGTCGGCCGGCACGTTCCGCGCGAACGCAGCGCGCCGTTGCTCTCGCCCGAGCGCGGCTCGCCCGCCGCGACGATGCTCGCTCTCGACAGTCAGTCCGCGTTGCAGCAGGCGCCGATACGCGCACCCGCGCCAAGCGAAGATGCGGCGGCGAGCCGCGGCGAATCGCGTCAGTTCGACAACGGCGTGGGCGGCTTTGCCGCGGACGGACGCGAGTATGTGATCGTGCTGCGCGAAGGGGCGCCGACGCCCGCGCCCTGGGCCAACGTAATGGCCAATGCACGCATCGGCAGCGTGGTCAGCGAAAGCGCGGCCGGATACACCTGGTTCGAGAACGCGCACGAGTTCCGCCTCACGCCCTGGTACAACGACCCGGTCGCCGATGCGAGCGGCGAGGCGTTCTATCTGCGCGACGAGGAAACCGGCCTGGTCTGGTCGCCGCTGCCGCTGCCGTGTCGCGGCAGCGGTTCCTACCGTACCCGGCATGGCTTCGGCTACAGCGTCTACGAGCACGTCGAGGACGGTATCGCCAGCGAGGTGTGCGTTTTCGTCGCGCTCGAGGACGCGGTCAAGTACACGCAGATCAAGCTGCGCAACCGGTCCGGACGCGCGCGGCGGCTTTCGCTGACCGGTTACGTCGAGTGGGTGCTGGGTGATCTGCGCGCGCGATCGCACATGCACGTGGCCAGCGAAACCGATGGCGCCGGCGCAATGCTCGCGCGCAATCCCTACAACGTCGAGTTTCCCGGCCGCACCGCGTTCTTCGATGTCGACGCGGACGAGCGCAGTTGCACCGCCGACCGCGTCGAATTCCTCGGTCGCAACGGCGACCTCGGCGCACCGGCCGCGCTGCAGCGTGCGCATCTATCGGGTCGGCTCGGTGTCGGCCTTGATCCGTGTGCGGCGTTGCAGCTTGCAGTCGATCTGGCCGCCGACGCGACGTTCGAGACCTGCTTCCGTCTCGGCGCCGCGGTCGACTTCAAGGGCGCCCTGGACCTCGCGCGGCGTTCCCGCGGCGCAGCGCAGACCGCGACTGCGCTCGACGACGTGCGCCGTCACTGGCGCACCATGCTGGGTTCGCTCGAGGTCGAGACGCCCGAGCCCGGAATCGACCTGCTCGTGAACGGCTGGCTCGTCTACCAGACGCTCGCGTGCCGGTACTTCGCGCGCAGCGGCTACTACCAGTCCGGCGGCGCATTCGGTTTTCGCGACCAGTTGCAGGACACGATGGCGACCGTGCACGCGGCACCGCAATTGACCCGTGAGCACCTGCTGCTCAGTGCGGCGCACCAGTTCGTGCAAGGCGACGTACTGCACTGGTGGCACCCGCCAATCGGTCGCGGCGTGCGCACGCGCTGTTCGGACGATTACCTCTGGCTGCCGCTCGCGGTGTGCCGCTACGTCGAGGTCACCGGCGATCATCGCGTGCTCGACGAGCGCGTGCGCTACATCGATGGCCGCGCGCTCAACGCGGACGAGGAGTCGCACTACGACCTGCCGGTTCCGGTCGGACGCCAGCATTCCCTTTACGAGCATTGCGTGCTCGCGCTCGAACGCGGCATGCAACGGCTCGGCGAGCGCGGGTTGCCGCTGATCGGCAGCGGCGACTGGAACGACGGCATGAATCGTGTCGGCATCGGCGGCCGTGGCGAGAGCGTCTGGCTCGGTTTCTTCCTGTCCCACACGCTCGACCGTTTCGGCGCGCTCGCGCGCGGTCGCGGTCAGCAGGCCTTCGCCGACCGCTGCGCGGCGGCGGTGCAGACCCTGGGTGCGAATCTCGAAATGCATGCCTGGGACGGGCGCTGGTACCGGCGCGCATGGTTCGACGATGGTACGCCGCTCGGTTCGGCGCAGAGCGAGGACTGCCGCATCGACTCGATCTCGCAGAGCTGGGCCGTGCTTTCGGGCGCCGCCGATCCGGCGCGTGCGCGCGAAGCGATGGCATCGCTGGACGAATTCCTGGTACGCCGCGATGCCGGTCTGATCGCATTGCTGACACCGCCGTTCGACAGCGCGGACCAGGATCCGGGCTATATCCGCGGATACGTGCCCGGTGTGCGCGAGAACGGCGGCCAATATACGCATGCGGCCGTCTGGGCCGCGATGGCGTTCGCCGCGCTCGGCGAAACCGGGCGCGCCTGGGATCTGGTGCGGATGATCAATCCGGTCGACCACGCGCGGGATGCGGAAGGCGTGGCCCGCTACAAGGTCGAACCCTACGTGCTCGCGGCCGACGTCTACGCGGTGCCCCCGCATACCGGTCGTGGCGGCTGGACCTGGTATACCGGTTCGGCCGGCTGGCTGTATCGCCTGCTGACCGAATCGCTGCTCGGGCTGCAGCGTCGCGGCGACCGCATGCGTCTGGCGCCCTGCGTACCGGCGCACTGGCCGCATTACCGCCTGCGCTATCGCTACGGCGAAAGCCAGTACGTGATCGCGGTCCGCCTTGGCGACGCGGCGCAGGCAATGCTGCGGCTCGACGGCATCGAGCAGCCGTCGCTCGAGTTTCCGCTCGTCGACGACCGCTCGGTTCACGATGTCGAACTCGACTGGCCGCGCGACCTTTCCGGGTCGGACTCCAGCGCTTGATCACCTGCGCGTGGGCGGATGAGACGCGTCTACATGGCCTCCTTGATGCCGATACGAATCAGCCACCAGTTGACCGGCCACGCGGTCACGAAGCCGGCGATCATCGCCAGCTGCATCGCGAACCAGAACTCGGGCGTGTTCACTTCGGCGCGCACGTGCAGGAGATGGGCGAACAGGTGGAACTGCGCGAATGCCATGAAACCGTACATGCCGACCTGCCATGACGCCAGCGACAGCGTGTCGGCCTTGAGCGCCTCGAGGAGCCCCTTGCCCGGCGACAGGCCGCGCATCGGCACGATCGCGAAATACTGGAACCCGATACCGAGCACGAACGCGAACACGAAATCCAGCACCCAGACCGCGAACATCTTTTCGGCAAACAGGCTGTGCCAGCCCAGCCCGACCGCGACCGACGGCACCAGAAAGGCGAGCCATTCGGCGAGCACGTCGCCGATCATGCAGCCGGCGCCGCAGTGCAGGGTGCCCTTGCCGACGACCGCCGGAAACGGGATTTCCGCGCTGTCCGGCGCGTCGCGCCTGGTGTCTGCCTCCGCATCGCGCGTGCGCGGACGGCCGTAGCGGAAATAGCCCCAGACCGTGAGCACCGTGCCGAACAGCGCGGTGACCGGCCATACCACGTTCATTACCGCCATCTTTTGCGGATGACGGATCACGTCGAATAGGACCAGCAGCGCGCAGGCGAAGCCCGCCGCGAGGGCGAGGATGGAAAGTGTGTGCAGCCAGTCGGGAAACATGGACTACCGTCAGGATCCTGGGTCGATCGATGCGAAGGCGCGTTGCGGGCGCAACACCTGTTCGATCTCATTTGCGCTTCCGCTCGAACGACGACTCCGGGAACGGGTCTGGCGACTCGTGCGACGGTCGCCCTTGCGCAGGTGCGGAGTCTTCATGGCGTCAGCAGTGGAACCCGGGTCAGCACGTCCGCCAGCGACAGGGCGATCAGGACCGCCAGCCAGGCGAAACCGGCCGCGGCCACCATGCGCAGCAGCGGGCTGTCGGTCTTCAGGCGCATGTAGAAGATCATGACCAGCAGGGCCTTGGCGATCGCGATGCCGAGATTGGCGAGGGTGTTGGCGATCCCCAGCGGGATGAACGCGCTGCCCGCGGTCAGCGCGAGCAGGATCAGCAGCGCCAGCAGCACCCAGAGGTTGGCCGCGAGCGACGGCGGCTCGGGTCCGCTGCGGTGCGTACGCGTCTTGCCGACACGGGCATTCATCCCGCGCGCCCGACCAGATAGAGCAGGGGATACACGAAGATCCAGACCAGATCGACGAGGTGCCAGTACAACGCACCCAGTTCCAGCGGCGTGTGGTAGTCGGCGTCGAGCATGCCGCGATCAGTGCGCCAGCACATCGTCAGCAGCAGGCCGACGCCGATCATCACATGCAGGCTGTGGAAGCCGGTGATCGCGTAGTAGAGGAAGAAGAACAGCTCGATCGCCTGTGCATGCGGACCTTGCTGCGTGAAGCGCAATCCCGGCACCAGGCCTTCGCGGTACTCGGCGACGTATTCGAATCCGTGCAGCACCAGAAAGGTCACCCCGAGCGCGGCGGTGGCCAGCAACAGCCAGGTCGCGACGCGCCGGCCTCCGAGTTGCACTTCGCGCACCGCGAGTGCGGCGAGACAGCTGCTGCTCAGCAGCACCGCGGTCTCGATGCTCCCGAGGACGACGTCGGTGTGACGGCTGCCCGCGGCAAAACCATCCGGCCAACGCACCCGCACCAGCGTGTATCCCGCGAACAGCACGCCGAAGAACAGGACCTCGGTGGCCAGGAATGCCCACATGCCGAGCGTCGCGGCCGCGCGCTGCTGCGGCGCGTCGTCGAACTGCTCCGCAAGATGGACGGTCGCGTTCATGCTCGATCCGGCACCGGGTACGCGTAGGGTCCGTCCTCGACGACCGGGTCGCGCTCGAAGTTGTGCGTGGGCGGCGGCGAATCGGTTTCCCACTCCAGACCCGCCGCATGCCACGGGTTGCGTCCCGCGCGCGCTCCGTGGCGCAGCGACCACAGCAGGTAGGCCAACGGCATCAGGTACGACAGCGCGAGCACCGCGGCACCGGCGGACGACAGCACGTTCAATGTCTGGAATTTCGGCGCGTATTCGTGGTAGCGGCGCGGCATGCCCTCGTAGCCGAGCAGGTACTGCGGAAAGAAGGTCAGATTGAAGCCGAAGAACATCAGGATCGCGGCAAGGCGCGCCCAGCTTTCCGAATACATGCGCCCGGTGATCTTCGGCCACCAGAAATGGAGGCCGCCCAGATACGCCATTACCGCCCCGCCGACCATGATGTAGTGGAAGTGCGCGACCACGAAGTAGGTGTCGGTGAGACCGACGTCGAGCGCGGTCGCGGCCAGGAACAGTCCGGTCAGCCCGCCCAGCATGAACAATCCGACGAATCCGAGCGCGTACAGCATCGGCGCTCCGAAGCGGATGTCGCCCTTGTACAGGGTCGCGGTCCAGTTGAAGACCTTGATCGCCGAGGGCACCGCGATGATGAAGCTCAGGATCGAGAACACGATGCTCGCGTATATCGACTGCCCGGACACGAACATGTGGTGGCCCCAGACCAGGAAGCCGATCACCGCGATACCGAGGATCGACCAGACCATGAACCGGTAACCGAAGATGCGCCGGCGCACCGCGGCGGTGATCAGCTCGCTGACCACGCCCATCGCGGGCAGGATCATGATGTACACCGCCGGGTGCGAATAGAACCAGAAGAAATGCTGGAACAGCAGCGGATCGCCGCCCAGCGCAGGGTCGAAGATGCCGACCCCGAACAGTCGCTCCAGCGCGATCAGCGACATCGTCATCGCGAGGACCGGCGTGGCCAGAACCATGACCAGGGCCACGCCGTACATCGACCACACGAACAGCGGCAGGCGGAACCAGGTCATGCCGCGCGTGCGCATTGTGTGGATGGTGACGATGAAGTTGAGGCCGGTAAGGATCGACGAAAAGCCGACGACGAACACGCCGAGTGCGGCGAGGATCACGTTGGAATTGGAGAACATCGTCGAGAACGGCGTGTAGAAGGTCCAGCCGGTATCGACACCGCCGAGCAGCAGGCACGCAATCGTGAACGCGCCGCCGCCGATGTACAGGTACCAGCTGAACAGGTTGAGGCGCGGAAACGCGACGTCGCGCGCGCCGATCATCAGCGGCAGCAGGAAGTTGCCGAGCGTGGCCGGAATCGACGGAATCAGGAAGAACCACACCATCACCACGCCATGGAAGGTGAACGCCTTGTTGTAGGTTTCCGCGCTCATCAGGTTGCCGCCCGGCGTGACCAGGTCCAGCCGGATCATCGCCGCGGCGATGCCGCCGAGCGCGAAGAAGCCGGTGATCGCGATCGCATACAGGATCGCGATGCGCTTGTGATCGTGGGTGAGCAGCCAGGAGCGCAGGCTGCTGCCGTCCGCGAGGTAGCTCGGCGGCCGTGCGGGCCGGGCGTCAACGGGCGTCATCGGCGGTCTCCGGTTGCGTGCGGCGCGATTTGAGATAGGCGACCAGGGCCAGCACGTCTTCCTCGCTGATGCGGCCCGCGTAGCTCGGCATCACGGGCACGTAGCCTGCAGCCACCTGCTTGTTCGGCAGCAGGATCGAATCGCGCAGATAGCGCTCGTCGGCGCGAACCTGGCTGCCGTCCGCGAGCGGCACGCTGCTGCCGTAGAGATTCTCCAGGCTTGGCGCATGCACGCCCGACTGCGCGCCGTGGCAGCCGCTGCAGCCGAAGCGGCGAAACAGCGCCGCACCCTGCGCCGCGAGTCCCTCGCTGGCGTGATTCTGCAGCCAGTCGGCATAGGCAGCGGGCTGCATGACCACCACTGTGCCGCCCATGCGCGAATGTCCGGTGCCGCAGAACTCGGCACAGAAAAGATCGAAGCGGCCCGTGCGCGTCGCCTTGAACCACATCTGCGCATAGCGCCCGGGCAGCACGTCCTGCTTGATGCGGAACGCGGGCACGTAGAAGCTGTGGATCACGTCCTGCGAAGTCATCAGCAGGCGCACGGGTTTGCCGAGCGGGACATGCAGCGCATTGATCTCGCGTTGGCCGCCGGCGTGCTGCACTTTCCACATCCATTGCCTGGCGACGACGTAGATCGTGTCGGCATCGGCGGGCGGCGTGCGCAGGTCGCGCCAGAGGTAGATGCTCCAGGCGAACAGGCCCATGAACAGCAGCAACGGAATCAGCGTCCAGCTCGTTTCGATCCCGAGATCGCGATGCGATTCGCCGCTGCGATCGGCCGCACTGCCGTGCCGGTACCTGACGCCGAACCAGACGATCGCGACGAACACGCCCAGCACGACGAGCGCGCTCAGCGCGAGCATCGCATCGAACAGCGCGTCGATGCTCGCGGCGAAGCTCGAGGCCTGCGGCAGCGGATTCATGCCGCATTCCTTCGCGACGCCAGCAGCAGCAGCGAGGCGAGCGCGAGCGCGAAGCCGACACCGAACACCATCATCGTGCGTCCGATCAGCAGGCTGTAGCGTCCGCTGGCCGGATCATAGCCGCAGCAGAGCAGAACCAGCTGGTCGATCAGGCTGCCCAGCCGCCCGCGTGAAGCATCGACCAGGGCCAGGCGCAACGCAGCGGGCGCAAACGCGACGCCGAAGAAGTACTGCGCGATCCGGCCATGGCCAGTCAACACGACCGCGCCCGCGGGATGTGCGTATTCGTCGTTGCGTGCGTCATGGAAGAAACGGAATCCGACCGCGTCGGCCAGCGCCCGGATCGACGCGCTGTCGCCCGTGAGCAGGTGCCAGCGGCCGATGCCGGCGTCTGGATGCGCGCTCGCGAGCCGGTGCGCGGCATTCGCGGCATTGGCGGGCGTTTCGTGCGGATCGATGCTGACGAACGCGATCGCGTAGTCGCTGCCCGCGTGCAGGCGCAGCCTGCCCGCGGCGACCGCCAGTCCGTTCAGATCCACATCGCACAGGTGCGGACAGCGGTAGTAGCCCAGCATGAGCAGCAGCGGCTTGTCGCGTGCGATCGAATCGAGGCGGATCTCGTGGCCGTCGGAGTCCCGGAAATGCAGATCGGTCGGGACCTGCGCGCCGAGACGCTGGGCCCAGCCGACGCGCTGCTCGAGATCGGGCGGGCGCTGCAATCGCGGCGCCGCGACGAGCGCCGGAGCGCACGCGGCGATCAGCAGCCACAGCGGCAGCGCGCGCCGGATCATCGCGGCGGCTCCGCGGCCGCGCCGCGCGCCACGTGTGGCCGCGCGGACGCCGCAGCGGACGGTTTCGATGCGCCAGACCCAGTGCGTGCCGGCGCCGCCGGGGATCCGGACGCGCGCATCGCGAGCAGCGCCATCGCGCGTTCGATCGGTATGCGCGCGATGCCCGCATCGCGGTCGATCCACGCATAGCCGTCGAGCAGGGCCTGCTCGTGCGCGCGCAGCGCAGCGAGGTCGCGCGCCGGATGCGGCTGCAGGCGCGGCAAAGGTGGCAACGGCGAGGATCGCTGCTGCGCGACCGCGTGCATCAACGGCCTCGCGAGCAGGTACATCGCGAGCACGATCGCGACCAGACTGCCGAGCAGGATCAGGGCGATCCAGTGCAGCCGGCGCGCGGCGACCGCGTAGGTTTCGTGCGCATCACGCTCGTTCATGCCGACGCTCCTGTGCTGCGCGGCGCTGCCGCGTTCCGCCCAGCGGCCGGTCGCGATCGCGCAAGACGGATCGCGAACACGAGCCAGCACGATCCGCCGACTCCGATCCAGGCCGCAGGCAGCGTCGCGAACAGCAGCACGGATGGCCGCGTTTCACCCGGCAGCACCAGCCACAGCGCGAACACCGCCTGTGCCGACAGCAGCACGAGGGCGATGCCGCGCAGCGCCTGGCGATGCTGTTTCGCGCGCCGCGAGAGCAGCACCGCGAACGGCAGCAGCAGATGCAGCACGACGAGCGCGGCGCCGAGCCAGCGCCAGCCGGCACCGAGCCGCGGCAGATACCACGCGGTTTCCGCGGGCAGGTCGGCGATCCAGGCGGTGAGGAAGTCCATGAATGCGAGGTAGCCCCACGCAAGCACGAGGACCATCAGCAGGCTGCCAAGGTCGCGTCGTCGCGACGGTGACAGCCCGGCAGCGTCATCGCGGTTCGCGCACGCGACCGCCAGTGCCGTCGCGGCGAGCAGCTGGCCAGTCGCGATGGTGAGTCCGAAGATCGAGGAATGCCACTGCGGCAGCAGCGACATGATCCAGTCGACTGCCGCGACGGTTACGGTCAGTGCATAGACGATGAGCCCGGCGGCCGCGAAACCGCCCGGCAGTTCGTCGCGGTCCGGATCGGGCAGGCGCCGACGCAGGCCGTGCGCGAGCCACAGCCAGAGCGCGAAGCAGAGCACCGCGCGCAACCGGAAAAACGGCAGGTTGAGATACCAGTGCTGCGGCGCCAGCGCCGGATCCGATGCGGCCTGCGCAGTGGCCCAGGGATACAGCCATGGCGCAGCGAGCAGGATCGGCAGCAGCAGCACCGCGAGCAACGGCAGCACGCGCGTTGCCGCGAGCAGGGCCGGCCGCAGGTCGAAACCCCAGCGCCCGCCGGTCAGTGCATGCACGAACAGCATTGCCACGCTGCCGAGCACCGGCGCGAGCACGAACACGTACGCGGTCAGGTACGCGAGCAGCGCCTGTCGCGGTGACTGCAGGCCCGCAATCGCGCAGCCCGCCAGCGCGATCACCGCGGCGATGCCGACGAGGCGCAGAGGGCGTGCGCGACGCGGGCTCATCGCTGCACCCGGGTCCGCGTCTGTGCAGCCGCGGCGGCCAGCGCCTGCAGGTCCTGCGGCTGCAGTTCGTCGCGCCTCGCGTGCGCGCTCAGCTGCAGCGCGCGGATGTAGGCGACGATCGCCCAGCGATCGTCGGGCGCAATGCGGTCGGCATACGGGTACATGATCCCGTAGCCGTTGCTGATCACACGGTAGAAGTGTGCGTCCGCCGCGTTGCGCAGGCGCGGCGTGTGATAGCTCGGCGGCGCGGGAAAGCCGCGCTGCGCGATCATGCCCGCGCCATCGCCGCCGCGGCCGTGGCAGGGCGCGCAGTAGATGTCGAAGCGCTCGCGGCCACGCTGCAGGCGTGCGGGCGTGATCGGCAACGGATCGGCGAGCGGCGGGGCGGAGGCGCGCGTATCGGCGCTCGTTGCGAGCGGATTGCCCGCATCGTCCAGCGGCAGTGCCCGACCCGCGGCCGCGAGAGGCTGCAGATGGCCGCGGCGGCCGCCGGAGCTGTCGGCGTTCGCGCCTGCCGCGATCGGCAGGCTGCCCGCAGGCGGCGTGCGCGCGCTGCTGCCGTCGGCGAACAGCGCGCTCGGCGCGTTCGCGTCGTATCGGGGCTGCTCGTACATGTCGTGCATGGCGCGCTCGCAGCCCGTCGAGGTCAGCATGAGGCATGCCAGTCCGAGTGCGCGCAGTACGCTCATGCGGGCACCTCGTCGACATGCAACGCGTCGAGTGCGCCCAGATCGCGCGGCGTGCGTGCGCGATCGAACGTCGCATCGTCCGCGCGTACCAGGACGAACAGTCCGTCGCGGCTCGCGCGTTCGAAGCGTTGCACCGCGAACAGCGGGTGGTGCAGGCGCGGCAAGCCATTGGCGAGCAGCATCGCGAGCACGCCGAAGACTGCCGCGAACAGGATGGTCATCTCGAGCGCGGCCGGCAGGAACGCGGGCCAGCTTGCGTCGGGACGGCCTCCGACGTTGATCGGATAGGCGACAGCTGCGGCGTAGTACTGCAGTGCGAGCATGCCCAGACCGCCGCACAGTCCGCCGAGCAGCACCCAGAATGCGAGCCGCGAGCGGAGCGGAGCGCGCTGCGCTCCCAGCGCGTCGACCAGACCCTCGATCGCGTACGGCGTGTAGGCCTCCAGGCGCGCGTAGCCCTGCGCGCGCAGTCCGCGCACCGCCGCGAGCAACGCGTCCTCGCTTGCGAACTCGGCGAGCAGGCCGTGGCATTGCGGCGCGTTCATGCGGAGGCCTCGCGGCGCGCGAGCAGCTTGCGCAGCTCGAACATCGGAATCACCGGCAGCAAGCGCGCGAACAGCAGAAACAGCAGTGCGAACAGGCCGATCGAACCGGCGAGGATCGCGATGTCCCAGAACGTCGGATAGAACATGCCCCCGCTCGAAGGCAGGAAGTCCCGATAGAGGCTGGTCACGATCAGCATGAAGCGCTCGAACCACATCCCGACCACGACCAGCAGGCCGATTGCGAACAGTGCCGCATGGCTGGCCCGCACACGCGCGAACCACAATGCCTGGATCGAACCCGCGTTGCACAGGATCGTGGTCCAGAACACCCATGCATAGGCGCCGGTGAAACGGTTCATCGTCAACGCGATTTCGTAGCGGTCGCCGCCGTAGAAAGCGGTGAATATTTCGGCGGCATAGCTGTACGCGACCACCATGCCCACCGCGAGCGTCATCTTCGCGAGATTGTCCAGATGACGTTCGGTGATCAGGTCGGTCAGCCCGAACAGCCTTCGCATCGGTATCCCCAGCACGAGCACCATCGCGAATCCCGAGAACAGCGCGCCGGCTACGAAGAACGGCGGAAAGATCGTCGAGTGCCAGCCCGGAACCAGGCCCTCGGAGAAATCCAGCGCGACCATGCTGTGCACCGAGAACACGAGCGGCACCGCGAGGCCGGCCAGCAGCAGAGAGAGCGTCTCGAAGCGCTGCCAGTGGCGCGCCTCGCCGCGCCAGCCCAGCGCGAGCAGGCCGTAGAACACCTGCTTGCGGCGGGTCCTCGCGCGATCGCGCAAGGTCGCGAGGTCGGGCAGCAGGCCGACATAGAAATACAGGATCGACACGATCAGATAGGCCACGATCGCGAAGAAATCCCAGAGCAGCGAACTGCGCCACTGCGGCCACAGGTCCATCCGGTTCGGATACGGCGCCAGCCAGTAGAAGAACCAGGGCCGGCCCAGATGCAGGATCGGGAAGATGCCCGACACCGACACCGCAAACACGGTCATCGCCTCGGCATACCGATTCAGCGCGGTGCGCCACGGTTGCCGAGTCAGATACAGCGCCGCGGAAATGAACGTGCCGGCCATGCCGATGCCGATCCACCAGACATAGTTGGCGATCGCGAACGCCCATGCCACCGGGATGTCGATGCCCCAGATGCCGACACCCCTGTACAGCAGCCAGGCAATGCCGACCGCGAGCAGGACGGTCAGCGCCAGCGCGACCGCGAAGGACAGCAGCGCCAGCTGCGTGCGCGGTCGCTCGAGCACGAGGTCGCTGATGCGGTCGGTGACGCCGCCGATGCCGGGTTGCCCACGGACCACGGGCTCGTTTGCAGCATGCGTGCTCACGGATCTTCCCCGAGCGCCGGATTCGGATTGCGCAATCCGGCCAGGTAGGTCGTGCGCGGCCGCGTGTTGAGCTCTTCCAGCAGCGCATAGTTGCGCGGCGACGCCTTTTCCCGACTGACCGCGCTGTCCGGATCGGCGATATTGCCGAACGTGATCGCGCGGGTCGGACACGCACCCTGACAGGCACTGACGATTTCGCCATCGGCGATGCGACGGTTCTCGCGGTCGGCCGCGATGTGCGCGGTCTCGATGCGCTGGATGCAATAGGTGCACTTCTCCATCACGCCGCGATTGCGCACGGTGACATCCGGATTGCGCTGCGCCTTGAGCGATTCGGTCTCGAGATCGGCGTACTGCAGGAAGTTGAAGCGGCGCACCTTGTAGGGACAGTTGTTGGAGCAGAAACGCGTGCCGACGCAGCGGTTGTAGATCTGCAGGTTCAGGCCTTCCGAGTCGTGTACGGTCGCGCCGACCGGACACACCACCTCGCACGGCGCGTGCTCGCAGTGCATGCAGGGCACCGGCTGATGGCAGGTGCGTGGCGCGGCCGGATCACCTTCGTAGTAGCGGTCCACGCGAATCCAGTGCATTTCGCGGCCGCGTGCGACTTCTTCGGCGCCGACCACCGGAATATTGTTCTCGGCCTGGCAGGCGACGGTGCAGGCGTTGCATCCGATGCACGCGGCGAGGTCGATGCTCATGCCCCAGGCGTATTCGCCCGCGTGATGTTCGGATCCACGGCGTTGCGGATACAGGCTCGGCGGTGCCGGCTGGTCCGGTTGCGCGAAACGCGGATCGGCAACGAACTGCGCGAGAGTCGCCGCGCGCACCGGCGCGCGCCCCTGCATCGAATGATGATGCTGCGTGACCGCGAGCTCGACATGGTTGCCATCGGGCCGCAGGGTCGCGCGATCGACGCGCCACGGCGACGCCGCGCTGCGCAGCGCGTAGGCATCGAAACCGAGACCGTCGCCGACGTGGCCGGCGCGGCGGCGTCCGTAACCCAACGCGAGGGTGACGCTGCGCTCGGCTTGTCCGGGCATGATCCAGACCGGTGCCTCGACGTGTTCCGCGCCCGCGGCCAGCCGCACGGTGTCGCCATTGCGCAGGCCGTGGCGGGCGGCCAGCGCAGGGCTGATCAGCGCGGCGTTGCTCCAGGTGATGCGGGTCAGCGGCTTGGGCAGTTCCTGCAGCCAGCCGCTGTTGGCATAGCGGCCGTCCCAGACCGTCGGATCGGCGCGGAACACGAGTTCCAGATCGTCGTCGCGCGCGACCGCGGCGCCGGCGGGTGCCGCAACGGGCCGCCTGATCGCGGCCAACGCGCGCGCCGGCGGCGCACTGCCGGCGATCACGCCTTCGCGCAGGCTGCGCTGCCATGCCGCGTCGTCGAGCCGGTCGCGCCAGGTCGCGCGTACGATGCCGAGGCCGTCGCTGACCGTGGCGCCGAGGAGCTGGGCCAGCACTTCGTGGCTGGAACGTCCGCGATACAACGGCGCGATCACCGGCTGCACGATGCTCGCGGTACCGTCGAACGCGCGCAGATCCGACCAGGCTTCCAGCGCATGCGCGCGCGGCAGGTGCCAGCTGCAGCACCGTGCGGTCTCGTCGTGATAGAGACCGAGGTGGATGCTGCGCGGCACGCGTGCGAGCAATTCGGCGAAGCCAAGTGCGCGCGGGGTCGCATAGGCGGGATTGCCGTCGAGGACCAGCAGCGTGTCGACCGCGTCCGCCTGCATCGCCGCGAGCAGCGTGTGCAGCGCGTCTTGCGAGGATTCGAGCGGCTCGGGCGAATCGAAATACTCGACGCTGTGCCCGCCGTTGCCGAGCGCGCCATTGAGCGCATGCACGAGCGCGTGCACGGCCGGCGGCTGCGACGGACCGGCGAGCAGCAGCGAGGCACCGCGATGCGCGGCGAGATCGTCGGCCAGTGCTTGCACACGTCGCGGCGCGATGCCGCTCGCGGCACCGGGCGTGCCGGCTGCGCCGAGACCCAGCGCGACCGCCAGTTCGCGCACGAATGCCTCGATCCGCGCCGACGCCAGCGGCCACGCATGGTCGGCCCTGGCGCCGGTCAGCGACGGCGTCGCCTCGATCGCGTAGAGGCGGCTCATCGCGGACTCGCGCGGCGTTGCGCGCGCGGCGTCGGCCCGCCGCCGCTGCATGAAGTCGTGCGCGTAGCGCAGATGCCCCGGCATGCCGGCGAGGAAATCGGCCTCGAGCGACACGATCACCGCGGCGCGGTCGAAGTGGTGGCGCAACCGCACGGGTGCACCGAACGCGACTCGTGCGCCCTGCAGCGCGTTGTCGTCGTCGATGGCCTCGTACACGTGCCACTGCGCGCCCGGATAACGCCGCAGCAGCTGCGCACGCTGCGCGGCCAGCGTCGGCGAAGCGATGCGCCCGCCGAGTACGTGCAGCCCGGCGCCATCTCGATCGAAGCGGCGCCGGATCGTCATCACCTGCGCGGCAAACGCGTCCCACGATGCCTCGACGCCGCGCCGCATCGGCGCCTGCGACCGATCCGGATCCCATAGTTCGAGCACCGCCGCCTGACCGAGCGCGTCGCTGCCGCCGAGGCTGGCCGGATGCGCGGGATTGCCCTCGATCTTGGTCGGCCGGCCCTGGTGGGTTTCCACGAGCACGCCCGCGACATCGCCGCCCCGCCGCAAGGTCGTGGCATAGAACTGCGCAAGCGACTGCGGCATGCCCTCGGGCTGGCGCACCCACGGCACGATCTGTTCCGGCGGCGGCCCGCTGCATGCGCCCAGGCCGGCCAGTGCGAGCGACGCACCGAGCAGTCTCAGGAAGCCGCGCCGGTCCAGCGCGGGTTCCAGTTGCGCGAGTTGCGGGAACAGTTCGTCGACGTGTTGCCGGAATCCGGGTTCAGTCGCGATGTCCTCGAGCGCGCGCCAGTACTGCGGCCCGCGCGCGTGCGCGAGGCGCGCGCGCAATGCGGGCAATCCGTGCGGCGTCGTCAGCGGTGGCATATCGAGCAATCCGTGAGGCGGCGCTTGTCGATGTGGTAGCTGCCAAGCAACTCTCGTCCGAGCGTGCCCTGGTCGTGCGCCTGCCAGTCCATCGCGAAGACGCGGTCGCGCGGGCGCAGGTGGCGCTCCGGTGCGCGGTGGCAGTCCAGGCACCAGGCCATCGACAACGGCTGCGTGCTTGCGGTCAACGGCATGCGGTCGATGCGGCCGTGACAGGTGACACAGCCGACACCTTTGGCGACGTGGATCGAATGGTTGAAGTAGACGAAATCCGGCAGATCGTGCACGCGCTGCCAGTGCAGCGCGACGCCGCGCACCCAGCTCTGCACGATCGGCGCGAGCGCCTGCTGGTCGGTGTAGAGCTGCGAATGGCAGGTCATGCAGGTCGAAATCGGCGGGACGCCCGCGCTCGCCTCGGTCTCGACCGAACTGTGACAGTAGCGGCAATCGATGCCGTCGTCGCCGACATGATGCTTGTGGCTGAACGGCACGGGCTGGTCGACGGGTTCGTCGACCGCGTGCGCCGAAGCGGTCAGCGCGCGCCAGCCAAGCAGCGCCGAGGTGAAGACAACCAGCAGCCCGAGCGCGATGAGCTTTGCGTAGAGTCCGGCCCGCGGCGTGAAGATCTGCGCCATCGGCTCACCCTGCGACCGCTCGCGAACCACGCAAGGCCGGACGCGGGCTTCTCATCGGGCCGCGAGCAGTGTCGATCCTGCATTCGCTGCGCAGCGCACCGGCGCGCCGCAGCAGTCGCCCGCAGTGGCCGTCGATGATGGCATCGGACGCGGCGCGCGCACTGGCGGTGTCGTTGCCTGCATGTCGGTATGCGCGCGTCAGCCGCCCGCGCTTCTGGTCTTCTCGCGCAGGTTGGCCACGTCATGAGCCGACACCGTGTCGGCGCGATTGCCCCACGCATTGCGGATATAGGTGACGACGTCCGCGATCTCCGCGTCGTCGAGCTTGGTGCCGAATGGCGGCATCGCCAGGGCGGTCCGATCGGTCGATGTCGCGGGTTTGCGGGCACCATTCAGGACCACGCCGACCAGCGTGTCCGCATGTTCGGCCTGCACCGAAGGACTGGTCTTGAGCGGGGGAAACACATCGGCGATGCCGGTCCCGCCGCTCATGTGGCAGCCGGCACACTGGTCGATGTACAGCGCCGCGCCGCGTCGCATCCGCTCGTCGTCGCCCGCGATGACCGCGCGCGCCGCGCTCGGGTCCCGGTGCTCGCCGGGCAGGTCCTTCAGGTAGGAGGCGATCGCGAGCAGGTCCTGCCTGGACAGATACTGCGTGGATTGCTCGACGACTTCCGACATCGGTCCCGCTGCGCTCGTGTGGCGATTGCTGCCCGTGGCCAGGAACCGCGCGACTTCGTCGACGCTCCAGTTCGCGAGCCCGTCGCGCACGCCGCCCGCGAGATTCGGCGCGAACGCGTTCTCGCCGAAGCCGCCGCGCAACGGATTGTCCTTGTCCGTGGCACCGGCGAAGTTCTTCTCGGTGTGGCAGGCGCCGCAGTGTCCGGCGCCATCGACCAGATAGGCGCCACGATTCCATTCGGCCGAATGCTGCGGATCCGGCCGGTACGTGCCCTCGTCGAAATACATTCCGTTCCAGACGCGCATGACCGCGCGCCAGCTCAGTGGCCACGGCAGGTCAGGTTCACGATTGATCTGACGCACCGCCGGCAGGGTCTGCAGATACGCCTTGATCGCGAGGACGTCGTCGCGGCTGAGGCGGGAGTACCACGGATAGGGAAACGCCGGGTACAGGTGCTTGCCCTCGCGGTCGATGCCCTCGTGCATCGCACGGTAGAAGTCCGCAGCGTCCCAGCGGCCGATGCCGGTGTCCTTGTCCGGCGTGA
The DNA here is from genome assembly GCA_963758365.1 of uncultured Gammaproteobacteria bacterium. Taxonomy (GTDB): domain Bacteria; phylum Pseudomonadota; class Gammaproteobacteria; order Xanthomonadales; family Rhodanobacteraceae; genus Dokdonella_A. The sequence goes on along the minus strand of CAVWVB010000001.1, from coordinate 2,603,810 downwards.
TGTTGGTCGAGTAGATCGTGCCGAACGGCGTCGGCACCGCGCGTCCGCCCGCGAACGCCGCGCCGCCCTCGGCGGTATGGCATGCCTTGCAGTCGCCCGCGCGGGTCAGATAGCGGCCGCGCATGACCTGCTGTTCCTCGTTCGGATCCACGCGCTGGTCGACGCGCGGCTGCGCCGACCCGATCCGCGCATCGACGCCGAGCAGTGCGAGCCCGGCCAGGATCATGCGCAACAGATGCGGTTTCATGTACCCACCATCGGTCCCGGCGCCTTGAGGTACTGCTCGCGGATATGGTGCACCGCCCAGTAGGTCAGCGCGCCGACCGTGCCGGTCGGGTTGTAGCCCGCATTCTGCGGAAACGCACAGGCCCCCATCACGAACAGGTTCGGGACGTCCCACGACTGCAGATAGCGGTTGACCACGCTGGTGGCCGGATCTTCGCCCATGACCGCGCCGCCGGTGTTGTGCGTGGTCTGGTAGGGCACGATCGAATAGTGGCCTTCGCGCTGCTTGACGTGGATGGATCTGGGCTTCATCGCTAGCGCGATCTTCTTCGCCTGCTCGGTGATGTAGCGCGACATGCGGTGCTCGTTGTCGGCGAAGTCAAAGGTCAGGCGCAGCAGCGGATTGCCGTAGCTGTCCTTGTAGGTCGGATCCAGGTCGAGGTAGTTCTGGCGATAGCTCATCACGCTTCCATGCGTCGCGATCGAGGTCGCGGTCAGATAGTTTTCCTGCATCGCCTTCTTCCAGCCCGCTCCCCATTTCGGCGCATCCACGGGCACGTGGTGCTGCAGGATCGGACGTCCGCCCGTGTTCCAGAGCGCGATATAGCCGCCGCCGATGAAGCCGAGCGGCCCGTGATCGAAATTGTCGCCGTTGAATTCATCGATCGCCTGGCCGAGCGCGCCGGCACCCATGAACGGATTCAGGATCCTGTCCTGGAACACGTCCACCGAGGAGGTGATCTGGTACGCATAGTTGCGACCGACCACGCCGCGCCCGCTCTGCGGGTCGTAGGGTTCGCCGATGCCCGACAGCAGCAGCAGATGCACGTTGTGGTGCGCGTACGCGCACAGGAACACCATCTCCGCGGGCTGCTCGTACTCATCGCCCTGCGCATCGACGTAGAGCACGCCGGTCGCGCGCCGGCCCGTCGAGTCGCGCAGCACCCGGGTCACGTTGCAGTGGTCGCGGTAACTGAAGCTGTCCTTCTTCAGCAGGACCGGCAGGATCGTGGTTTGCGGACTCGCCTTCGAATAGTTGCCGCAGCCGAACCATTCGCAGAAGCCGCAAAACGTGCACTGGCCCATCTGCACGCCATACGGATTGCGATACGGCTCCGAGGTGTTCGCGGCGGGGCAGGGAAACGGATGGAAGCCCGCTTCCCTCGCGGCGCCGTCGAACAGCTCGGTCGAGGCGCTGCGTTTGAGCGGTGGCAGCGGGTAGCCGCGGTGACGCGGTCCTTCGAACGGATTTCCCTGCGGATGGATCGTGCCGGCGATGTTGCCCGCCGCGCCGGACACCCCGCACAGATATTCGAACTGGTCGTAGTACGGCTCCAGATCGTCGTAGCTCACGCCCCAGTCCTGCAACTGCATCTCCTTGGGAATGAAGCCGGCTCCGTAGCGCTCGACGATGTGCGAACGGGCCTTCAGATCGGTTGGCAGGAAGCGCCAGCACTGGCCGTTCCAGTGCACCGCGGCGCCGCCGACGCCGGAGGCGGGCAGGAACGAACCGAGATGGCGCATCGGCAGCGCGGTCTGGTCGGCGCTGTTGCGGAAGGTCAGGGTTTCCCTTCGCGGCGCCTCGAAAATCTGCTTGCGCACCGCGTAGCGCAATTCGTCCTGGATGTGGGTTGTCGCGAAATCGGGCACGGTATCGCGAAACGCGCCGCGTTCGAGCGCGAGCACCTGCAGCCCCGCATCGGTGAGTTCCTGCGCGAGAATCGATGCGGTCAGGCCGAAGCCCACCATGACCGCATCCACGGGCGGCAGCTTCTTCGCCATCTCAGACGTCCTTCCGACGCGGCAGTCGCGTCGTGGCAGCGGCGCGCCTGCCGTCGATGCTCACGCAGGGCTGCGTGTAGCGCTCGCCGAATTTGCCGATGTCGTCGAGATAGTCGTAGCGCGGGCCGGGGAAGCCGATCAGCTTCCAGCCCGCGAAATCGCGATTGCCGCCGTAGGCCGGATCCGAGAGAAAACCCTCGAGCGTGTTCTGCCACAGCAGCGAGAAGAACGTGTCGGAGGGCACGTCGCCGATCTCGGCGCGACCGTCCTCGAGCGCATGCAGGACCTGATCCTGATCGGCCGCGCGCAATCCGCGGAAGGGTCCGCCGTGGTGCGTGCCGCAGTAGGCATCGGTGCCCGCGATCGCGGAACGATAGATTTCGGCGGGCGTGAGGCGCAGCTGGAAGCCCTGCTCGTGCGTACCCTTCGCCCACGGTCCCTGCATGTACCAGCGATCGGCACGCCCGTAGGCGCCTGCGAGCTGCAGATCGAGGAAACCGAGCACGTTGGCCTCGCGCGCTCCGGGTCCGAGCGCGTCGGAGGGAATCAGGCGGTCCAGCGCCGCGTCGAGAAACGCCGCTTCGTCGCGGCTCAGGAACGCGAACACGTGATCGGAGGTGCGACCGCCCGAACCCGTGCAGGACGCGAGCGCAACCGGCAGCGCGCTCATGGTTCCGACGAGGAAATCGCGGCGCGATGGACGATATTTCATGCGCGGTCCCCGTCGGCAAAGACCCGAATCTACCCTGCGCCGAATTAACATCCGCGAAATATCCGTCGCCGCCGTTCAGCGCCGATTTTCCTGTCCGGCGGGCGGCGCGACCGGCCCCATCGAAGGACCGCGGGCAATGCGGCAGCGACCCGGGGCACGATCTTCCTGCGCGATCGGGCGCCGCGCGTGCATCGTCCGCGCGCGGTACGCGGCGTATCATCGCGGCACGGGTGTGTGTGCAGTGCAGGGCGCGCTGCACTGCACGGAATCGGGATCGGACTGGTCGACGCGGCCAAAAAAAATGAGCGACATGGAGCAGCGGCAATCACGATCGGACACGGTTTCGGCGCAGTGGAAATTCGCGACCGCACCGATGATGGACTGGACCGATCGGCATTGCCGGTTCTTTCATCGGCTGCTCGCGCCGCACGCGCGGCTGTATACGGAAATGGTGACCGCGCCCGCGGTGATCCACGGCGACCGCGCGCGGCTGCTCGGTTTCGATCCGGCCGAGCAGCCGCTCGCGTTGCAGCTCGGTGGCGCCGAGCCCCGCGAACTCGCGCAGGCGGCGCGCATCGGCGCCGGGCTCGGCTACGCGGAAATCAACCTGAACGTCGGTTGCCCTTCCGATCGCGTGCAGTCTGGGCGCTTCGGTGCCTGCCTGATGCGCGAGCCGGTGCTGGTCGCCGAGTGCATCCGCGCGATGCGTGCGGCGGTCGCGCACACATCCGCGCTGGTCACCGTGAAGTGCCGCATCGGTGTCGACGACCAGGACGAATACGCGGGACTCGCCGAGTTCGTCGAGAACGTGCACGCGGCCGGCTGCAACGTGTTCGTGGTGCACGCGCGCAAGGCCTGGCTCTCGGGGTTATCGCCGAAACAGAATCGCGAAGTGCCGCCGCTGAACTATGCGCGCGTGTACCGCCTCAAGCGCGAGCATCCGCAGCTTGCGGTCGTGATCAACGGCGGCATCACGAGTGTCGCGGAAACACTCGAGCACCTGCGCCATGTCGACGGTGTGATGCTGGGCCGCACCGCCTACCACGATCCCTACCGGCTCGCGGAGATAGAACATGCGCTGTTCGGCACGCCGCTGCCCGACCGCGACGCGGTGATCGCGCGCCTGCGTCGCTACGTCGAGTCGCATCTCGCGCGCGGCGATCGCCTGCAGCACGTCAGCCGGCACATTCTCGGCCTGTACCAGGGACTGCCCGGCGCGCGCGCCTGGCGGCGGACCCTGAGCGAGCGCGCGCATTGCGTCAATGCGGGCTGGGAGGTGGTCGAGGCAGCGCTCGCGGCACGGCGGGGCGATGCTCGACAGCGCGCGGCCTGAGCCGCGCGCGTGAATCCGTTCCGGCGCGCGTCGCGCGAACACGCGCTGCGCGCACGGCAATGGCCGCCACGCGGCCGGCGCTGCGTGCCCCGCACCGGATCCAGCCGGTGCCCGCTCTATTCGGACAACCAGGCCTTCGCTGCGGCGAGCTCCGTGTTGTCGAACACTTTCACATGGCCCGGCAGCGCGAATCCGAACACCCTTGCCGACGCGCGTATCCAGTCGACGTCGGTCACCAGCGCGACTTTCTGCCACGATGTCAGATGGCGCAGACCGACTTTCGCGTCGTCCCACATCGCGCCGAAGTCGAATTTCTCGAATTTGGGACCGAGGTGATACAGCAGGCGGAGCTTCTTTCCCGCGGAGGTGGCCGCATCGACCGCGGGAATCAGCACGGACTCGTAGTCCGCCGCGGAAACGATTCCGCTGGCCTCGAAACCGAGCACATGGTCGGGAAGTCCCGGTATCGGCCTGATCATGAGGTTCTCCGTGGCTGCAATGCGTCGATGGTTTCAGGGTCCGGCTGCACCGGCGCTGAGCGCCCTGGCATTCAAGCACGGGACGTATCATCGGCCGCGACAACGCTCGCGGGACCGAGGGCGGTACGTGCATGATCCGCGTGGCGCCCGTGCGCTGCAGAAGTGCCGCGATGAACGCGCGGCAAATCGGACCTCCGCCCGGGTTGAATCCCGGCGACCGCTTCGCTGTCCAACTCCAGAGTGTCGTCTCACCGGCCAAGGATCAGCCCGCCTCATGAAGAAAACGAGCGACATCGCGATACCCCGTTCGGACGCGCTGGTTTTTTTCGGAGCGACCGGCGACCTGGCCTACAAGCAGATCTTCCCGGCGCTCGAGGCAATGACCCGGCGCGACGGTCTCGATGTGCCGGTCATCGGCGTTGCCCATTCGGGCTGGACGCTGCAGCGCCTGCGCGAGCGCGCGCACGACAGCATCGCCCATGCGGCGAAGGATCGCGGCGGCAACGTCGACGAGGCCGCCTTCGCGAAACTCGCCGCGCACTTGCATTACATCGACGGCGACTACACCGATCCATCCACCTACGGGAAGATCGGCTCCGCGCTGCGTGATGTCCAGCGCCCGCTGCACTATCTCGCGATTCCACCGAACCTGTTCGGTACCGTGGTCGAGGGCCTGCAGAAGGCGGGTTGCGCGGATGACGCGCGCGTGGTCGTGGAAAAGCCGTTCGGTCGCGATCTGGCGTCGGCGCGAAAACTCAATGCGATTCTCAGGTCGGCGTTTCCGGACGACTCGATCTTCCGCATCGATCACTTCCTGGCCAAGGAAGCGATCATGAACATCCTCTATTTCCGTTTCGCCAATTCGTTCCTCGAACCGATCTGGAACCGCAACAGCGTGGCCAGTGTGCAGATCACCCTGGCCGAGAAGTTCGGCGTCGGCAAGCGCGGCGCGTTCTACGAGAGTGCGGGCTGCCTGCGCGACGTGGTCGAGAACCACCTGTTCCAGATCGTCGCGCTGCTCGCGATGGAACCGCCGGCCTACCAGGGATTCGGCGCGGTGCACGCCGAGAAGGCCAAGGTGTTCGAGGCAATGCGCCCGCTGCAGGCGGACGATCTGGTGCGCGGCCAGTACATCGGCTACCGCGGTGAGGCCGGCGTCGCCGCGGACTCGGACGTCGAGACGTTCTGCGCACTACGCCTGTACATCGACTCGTGGCGCTGGGCCGGCGTGCCGTGGTACCTGCGCTCGGGCAAGTGCCTGGCCGAAACCGCGGCCGAGGTCCTGGTCGAGCTCAAGCCGCCGCCGCAACGGCTGTTCGACGATTCGGCCGCGAGCGCCTGCCGCGCGAACTACGTGCGCTTCCGGATCTCGCCGAGCTCCGCGGTTGCGCTCGCGGCGCGCGTCAAGCGCGCGGGCAAGGAGTTCGTCGGCGACCAGCGCGAACTCTACCTGCTCGAGGAACAGGCCGACGAACAGGCGCCCTATGCGCGGCTGCTCGGCGACGCGATGGCCGGAGACGGTGCGCTGTTTACGCGCGAGGAGTCGGTCGAGGCGGCATGGGCGGTGGTCGATCCGGTCCTCGAGCACCATCATCCGGCGCACGCGTATGCGCGCGGCAGCTGGGGGCCCGATCAGGCCGATGCGCTGGTCGGGACCGAAGGCTGCTGGCACAACCCGACGCCGGAGCCCGCGAAATGAGTTCGCCGCGCGAAATCGTGTTCCTGCTCGACGTCGACAATACGCTGCTCGACAACGACCGCTTCGAAGCGGATCTCACCGATCGCCTCGACAGCGAATTCGGCACGCCGGGACGGCGTCGCTACTGGGAGATCTTCGAGACGCTGCGCGTCGAACTCGGCTACGCGGACTATCTCGGCGCGCTGCAGCGCTGCCGCCTCGACGGCTTCGACGACCAGCGCCTGCTGTCCATGTCCTCGTTCCTGCTCGACTACCCGTTCGCACAGCGCCGGTATCCGGCCGCGCTCGACGTGGTTGCCTACCTCGCGACGCTCGGGCAGACCGTGATCCTGTCCGACGGCGACGTCGTGTTTCAGCCGCGCAAGGTGCAGCGATCCGGCCTGTGGGACGCCGTGCAGGGCCGCGTGCTGATCTACGTCCACAAGGAACGCATGCTGGAGGCGGTGACCCACCGCTATCCCGCGCGGCACTACGTGGTCGTCGACGACAAGCCGCGCATCCTCCAGGCGATGAAGGATGTGCTGGGCGAGCGCGTGACCACGGTATTGCCGCGCCAAGGCCACTACGCGGCCGATCATGCGAACAGCGAGCAGTATCGCCCGGCCGACATCCGCGTCGAACATATCGGCGACCTGCTCGGACACGACTTTTCCGCGCTGCGCGCGACTGCACCGGCCAGCCGCCGGATAGCGAGGAATCGATGAAACCAACCACGCAACTGCACGACCTCGGGCAAAGCCTGTGGCTCGACAACATCACGCGTACCCTGCTCGACGACGGTACGCTCGCACGCTACATCGCCGAGGATTCGATTACCGGGCTGACCTCGAATCCGAGCATATTCGACGCCGCGATCGGCGACGGCGACGCCTACGATGCGGCGATCGCCACGAAGACCCGCGAAGGCCTTGCCGACGAGGCGCTGTTCGTCGAACTTGCGCTCGAGGACCTGCGTCGCGCGGCCGATCTGTTCAAGCCGGCGTTCCACGCGAGCGAGGGGATGGACGGCTGGGTCTCGATGGAAGTGTCGCCGCTGCTCGCGGCCGACACGGTCGGGTCGATCAAGGCCGCGCGGCGGATCCACGAGCAGGCAGCGCGCGACAACCTGTTCGTCAAGATCCCGGGCACGCCCGAGGGCGCGGCGGCGATCGAGGAATCGATCTTCGACGGCATCCCGATCAACGTAACCCTGCTGTTCTCGCGCGCGCACTACGAGGCGGCGGCCGAGGCCTACATGCGCGGCATCGAGCGGCGCATCGAGGCCGGACGCGACCCGCGCGTGCACTCGGTCGCCTCGCTGTTCGTCAGCCGCTGGGACGTCGCGAGCAACAAGCAGCTGCCGGAGCCGCTGCACAACCGGCTCGGCATCGCGGTCGGCCGGCAGACCTACCGCGCCTATCGCGAACTGCTCGAATCGCCGCGCTGGCGAAAACTCGCCGCGGCCGGCGCGCGACCGCAACGCCTGTTGTGGGCGAGTACCGGGACCAAGGATCCGGCCGCATCCGACACGCTGTACATCGGCACGCTCGCCGCGCCCGACACGATCAACACGATGCCGGAAAAGACCCTGCGTGCGTTCGCCGACCACGGCAAGGTGGACGGCGTCATGCCGGTCGACGGCGGCGATGCGGATGCGACGATCGCGAAGATCGCGCAGGCCGGCGTCGACGTCGACGCGCTCGCCCGGACCCTGCAGGAGGAGGGTGCGCGGGCATTCGTGAAGTCATGGCGCGAGCTGCTCGGACGGATCGCCGACAAGGCCCGCGCACTCGAAGGCCGGGCCACGGGAGCCGTCGCCCGATGAAGACCCCGAATCTCGTGGAGCGACCGCAATGGCAGGCGCTGATGGCGCATCACGCACGCATGGGTGCGAGGCCCCTGCGCGAACTGTTCGCGGCCGATCCGCAACGCGGCGAGCGGCTGAGCACGGAAGCGGCGGGCCTGTATCTCGACTACTCCAAGCAGCGCGTCGACGCCGATACCCTGAGACTGCTGCGCGAACTGGCCGAGGCGTGTGGTCTGCGCGAGCGTACCGAGGCGATGTTCCGTGGCGAGCGGATCAACCGCACCGAGGATCGCGCGGTACTGCACGTGGCGCTGCGCGCGCCGGCCGGCGAGAAGATCGTGGTCGACGGCCGCGACGTCGTGGCCGACGTGCACGCGGTGCTCGATCGCATGTCGGCGTTCGCAGACCAGGTCCGCAGTGGCCGCTGGCTCGGCCATACCGGCAAGCGCATCCGCAACGTCGTCAGCATCGGCATCGGCGGATCGGATCTCGGGCCGGTCATGGCGTACGAGGCGCTGCGCGCCTACAGCGCGCGCGAGATGACGTTCCGCTTCGTCTCCAACGTCGATGGCACCGATTTCGTCGAGGCCACGCGTGATCTGGATGCGGCCGAGACGCTGTTCATCGTCTGCTCGAAGACCTTCACGACACTGGAGACGCTGACCAACGCACACGCGGCGCGCAGCTGGTGCATCCGCGCGCTGGGAGAGGAAAAGTCGATCGCCAGGCACTTCGTGGCGGTCTCGACCAACGCCGCCGCAGTCGCGAAGTTCGGCATCGATACCGCGCACATGTTCGGCTTCTGGGACTGGGTCGGCGGGCGCTATTCGATGGATTCGGCGATCGGCCTGTCGACGATGATCGCGATCGGACCCGAGCGCTTCGGCGAGATGCTGGCCGGCTTCCACGCGATGGACGAGCATTTCCGCAGCGCGCCGCTGCAACGCAACCTGCCGGTGCTGATGGGCCTGCTCGCGATCTGGAACAGCAACTTCCTCGGCGCCGAGACCGTCGCGGTGCTGCCGTACGAGCAGTACCTGAAGCGCTTTCCGGCTTATCTTCAGCAGCTGACGATGGAGAGCAACGGCAAGAGCGTCACCCTCGACGGGGCCGCAATCGACTATGCGACCGGGCCGATCTACTGGGGCGAGCCAGGCACCAACGGCCAGCACTCGTTCTATCAGTTGATCCACCAGGGCACGCGCATCGTGCCCTGCGATTTCATCGGCTTCGGTCAGCCGCTGAATCCGCTCGGCGACCAGCACGACCTGCTGATCGCGAATCTGATCGCGCAGGGCGAGGCGCTCGCGTTCGGCAAGACCGCCGACGAGGTGCGCGCCGAAGGCACGCCCGAGGCGCTGGTCGCGCATCGAACGTTCAGCGGCAACCGGCCCAGCAGCACGATCCTGGCCAGCCGGCTCACGCCGCATACGCTGGGCACGCTGATCGCGCTGTACGAGCACAGCGTGTTCGTGCAAGGCGTGGTCTGGAACATCGATTCGTTCGATCAGTGGGGTGTCGAACTCGGCAAGCAGCTCGCGCAACGCACGGTGGCCGAACTGATCGCGAAGACCGATCCGCAACTCGCGCATGACAGTTCGACCAACACGCTGATCCGGCGCTACCGCAGTCTGCGCGACGACGGCCACGAGCGGGAGCGCGACGCGTGAGCCAGAAGATCAGTCCACTCGCGGGCAAGCCCGCGCCGAGATCGATCCTCGTCGATGTCGGCGCGCTGCTCGCGGCATATGCCGACCTCAGGCCCGATCCCGGCGTACCCGCGCAGCGCGTCGCGTTCGGCACCTCGGGCCATCGCGGCAGCTCTTTCGAGCGCAGTTTCAACGAATGGCACATCCTCGCGATCAGCCAGGCGATCTGCGACTACCGGCGTGGCAAGGACATCGACGGTCCGCTGTTCCTCGGCTTCGACACGCATGCGCTGTCGCAGCCCGCGTTCGAGAATGCGCTCGAAGTGCTCGCCGCGAACGGCGTGCAGACGAGGATCGCGAGCGGCGGCGAGTTCACGCCGACACCGGCGATCTCGCATGCGATCCTGGTCTGCAACCGCGGGCGCAACAGCGGCCTTGCGGACGGCATCGTGATCACGCCCTCGCACAATCCGCCGGACAACGGCGGCTTCAAGTACAACCCGCCCAACGGCGGCCCGGCCGACACCGACGTGACCGGCTGGATCCAGGACCGCGCCAACGCGCTGCTCGAAGCCGGACTGAAGGGCGTCAGGCGCATGCCGGTCGCGCAGGCGCGCAAGGCCGCCACCACCCGCGAACACGACTACCTCGACGCCTACGTCGCCGATCTCGCGAACGTCGTCGACTTCGAGCTGATCCGCGGCGCCGCGATCCACATGGGTGTCGATCCGCTCGGCGGCGCCGGAGTGCACTACTGGGCGCCGATCGCGGAACGCTACAAGCTCGACCTGACCGTGGTCAGCGAGGAAGTCGATCCGCAGTTCGCGTTCATGAGCGTCGACTGGGACGGACGCATCCGCATGGATCCGTCGTCGTCGTATGCGATGCAGCGCCTGATCGGCCTCAAGGACGAATACGACGTCGCGTTCGCGTGCGACACCGACCACGACCGTCACGGCGTGGTCACGCGCAGCCACGGCCTGCTTGAGCCGAACCACTACCTGTCGGTGCTCGTCGACTACCTGTTCCGCAACCGGCCGCAGTGGAGCACGCACGCCGCGGTCGGCAAGACGCTGGTCAGCACCGCGATGATCGATCGCGTCGCGCTGAGGCTCGGCCGCCGCGTGTACGAGGTGCCGGTCGGCTTCAAGTGGTTCTCGGCGGGGCTGTTCGACGGTTCGCTCGGTTTCGGCTGCGAAGAGAGCGCGGGTGCGTCGCTGCTGCGCCGCGACGGCTCGGTATGGACGACGGACAAGGACGGCATCGTGCCGGCGCTGCTCTCGGCGGAAATCGCTGCGCGCGAGGGCCGTGATCCGGGCGAGCTGTACGCGCGCCTCGTGCAGGACCTCGGCGAGGTTTTCGCCGATCGCATCGAAGCGAAGGCGACGCCGGCGCAAAAGGCCAAGCTCGGCAAGCTCTCGCCGGGTCAGGTGCATGTCGAGCAGCTCGCGGGCGAGCGCATCGAGCGCGTCCTCGATCGCGCGCCCGGCAACGACGCCACGATCGGCGGCATCAAGGCCGTCGCCGCGCACGGCTGGTTCGCCGCGCGCCCATCCGGGACCGAGGCGATCTACAAGATCTATGCGGAAAGTTTCAAGAGCAGTGCACACCTGCACGACATCCTCGACGAAGCACAGAAGATTGTCGACGCAGCCATCGCGTGATCCACGCAGACACCGAACCCAGGGAAATGACCATGTCCGAGTCGCTCGACCAGCAATGCATCGATACGCTGCGCTTCCTTTCGGTGGACATGGTGCAGAACGCGAACAGCGGTCATCCGGGTCTGCCGCTCGGCGCCGCGCCGATGGCCTACGTGCTGTGGACGCGCGAGCTCAGGCACAATCCGGCCGATCCGGCCTGGCCCGACCGCGACCGCTTCGTGCTCTCGGCCGGACACGGCTCGGCGCTGCTCTACAGCCTGCTTCACGTGACCGGCTACGACCTGTCGCTCGACGACATCAGGCAGTTTCGCCAGTGGGGCAGCAAGGCGCCCGGGCACCCCGAGCGCGGCCACACGCCGGGCGTGGAAGTCACCACGGGGCCGCTCGGCCAGGGCCTCGCGAACGCGGTCGGCATGGCGATAGCGGAAGCCCATCTGGCCGCGCGCTACAACCGCGACGGCCATGCGCTGATCGACCATCGCACCTGGGCGATCGTCAGCGACGGCGACCTCATGGAGGGCGTGGCTGCAGAAGCCGCGTCGCTGGCCGGACACCTGAAGCTCGGCAAGCTGACCTGCCTCTACGACGACAACTACGTGACTCTTGCGGCCGGTACCGACATCACGTTCTCGGAGGACCGCGCGCGCCGGTTCGAGGCCTATGGCTGGCATACGCTGCGCGTCGAGGACGGCAACGACATCGCGGCGATCGAATCCGCGCTCGCGCGCGCGCGTGCCGAAACCGCACGCCCGTCGCTGATCCTCGTGCGCACGCACATCGGCTATGGATCGCCCGAGCAGGACAGTTACAAGGCGCACGGATCGCCGCTCGGCGTCGAGGACGTGAAGAAGACCAAGCAGGCGCTCGGCTGGCCGACCGAACCACCGTTCCTGGTCCCCGACGCGGCGCTCGCGCATTTTCGCGAAGCGCGCGCACGCGGCGCGGCCGCGCAGGCCGACTGGAATCGGCGCCGGGCCGCCTGGGCGCGCGCGTTCCCCGATCTCGCAAACGAGCTTGAGGCGCGCCTGCGCGGCGAGCTGCCGCCGCACTGGGACGCGGACCTGCCGACGTTCGCAGCCGACTCCAAGGGCATCGCGACGCGCGTTGCGGGCGGCAAGGTGATGAACGCGCTCGCGCCGAAGCTGCCCGCGCTGGTCGGCGGATCGGCCGACCTCGATCCATCGACGTACACCGCGCTCAAGGGCCTCGGCGACTTCAACCCACCCGCGATCCCGGGCGAGGACGAGCAGGGCTCGGAGGGCGGCGGCTGGAGTCGGGCCGGCCGCAACCTGCACTTCGGCGTGCGCGAGCATGCGATGGGCGCGATCGCCAATGGCATGGCCGCACATGGCGGCTTCGTCGTGTACGGCTCGACGTTCCTGATTTTTTCAGACTACATGCGTCCGGCGATCCGCCTCGCGGCGCTGATGGGCCTGCATGTGGTCCACGTGTTCACCCACGACAGCATCGCGCTCGGCGAGGACGGCCCGACCCACCAGCCGGTCGAACAACTCGCGAGCCTGCGCGCGATCCCGGGCCTGAGCGTGATCCGCCCGTGCGACGCGAACGAAACCGTGGTCGCGTGGCAGGTCGCGGTGTCGGCGCGCGAGCACCCGGTACTGCTCGTGCTGACGCGCCAGAACGTCGCGACGCTGGACCGCAGTCGCTTCGCGGCCGCGGACGGCCTGCGTCGCGGGGCCTATGTGCTGAGTGACGCGAAGGACGGCAAGCCGCAGTTGATCCTGATCGCGAGCGGTTCGGAAGTCGCCCTGATCGTGGCGGCGGCCGAGCGCCTGCAGCGCGAGGGCATCGCGGTGCGCTGCGTGTCGATGCCGAGCTGGGACCTGTTCGAGGCGCAGGACGACGCGTACCGCGAAGCGGTGCTGCCGCCGCACATCGGCGCGCGCCTCGCGGTCGAACTCGGGGCGACGCAGGGCTGGGATCGCTATGTCGGCGCGCGTGGCGCGGTACTCGGCATCGATCGTTTCGGCGCCTCGGCGCCAGCGCAGACACTGCTGCGCGAATACGGATTCACGGTCGACAACGTCTGCGCGCGCGCGCGGGCGCTGCTGTGAGTCGGAATCGGGGCCAGCCAGTGCAAACGAAATTCAAGCTCGGGGATCACGTTCGCTGGAATTCGGAGGCTGGCCGTGTCGGCGGCACCATCATCAGGATCCACACCCGCGACTTCGACTACAAGGGCCACACGCACCACGCGAGCGCCGACGATCCGCAGTACGAGATCAGGAGCGACAAGACCGAACATGTCGCCGCGCACAAGGGTTCGGCATTGCACCGGATCGACTGACGATGCCGCGGCCGGCACCCGCATCGCCCGCGACGATCTGGACGATCGGTCATTCGACGCGTCCGCTCGACGCGTTCCTCGCCGTGCTGGAGGCCTTCGGCATCGAGGCGATCGCCGACGTGCGCCGTTTCCCCGGATCGCGTCGCCACCCGCAATTCGCGCGCGAGGCGCTGGCCGCATCGCTGGCCGCGCAGGGCATCGCGTACGCGTGGCTGCCCGAACTCGGGGGCCGACGCGTCGCGCGACCGGATTCGCCGAACGTGGCCTGGCGAAATGCCGCGTTCCGCGGCTACGCCGACCACCTTGGGAGCGCCGAATTCGCGACCGGTCTGCAACGCCTGCTCGCGCTGTCCGTTGCGCAGCGTACCGCGATCCTGTGCGCCGAGACGCTGTGGTGGCGCTGCCATCGCGCGTTGATCGCGGACGTGTTGAGCGTGCGCGGCATCGAGGTCGTGCACATCATGGATGCCGCGCACAGCGTGGTGCACCCGATGACCGCGCCCGCGCGCGTCGTCGCGGGCGAACTGACCTATGCCGCGCCGGGCCCGCAGGATCTGTTCGCGCCATGAGCGCGCCCGCCGCGCACCTCGCACGATGCGCGCGCATCATTCCGATTCGGTCTTGATCGGATGGCCGCCGAATTCGTTGCGCATCGCCGAAAGAAGCTTGTCGGAAAACGATTCGCTGTCGCGCGAACGCAGGCGTTCGAACAGCGCGAGCGTGATGACCGGGGCCGGGACGTCGAGGTCGATCGCCTCGGCGACCGTCCAGCGGCCCTCGCCGGAATCGACGACATAGGGTGCGATCCCGTCCATCGACGGATTCCGGCCGAGCGCATCGGTGGTCAGTTCAAGCAGCCACGAGCGCACGACGCTGCCGTAGCGCCAGATCTCGCCGACCTGGTGCAGGTCGAGCGCGAATTCCTGCTTGTGGCGCAGGATCGAGAAGCCCTCGGCATAGGCCTGCATCAAGCCGTACTCGATGCCGTTATGGACCATCTTCGTGAAATGGCCGGACCCGACCGGGCCGACGCGGCCCCATCCGCGCTGCTTGCCCGGCGCGAGCGTCTCGAAGATCGGTCGCAGCGTGTCGACCGCCTTCGCGTCGCCGCCGATCATCATGCTGTAGCCCTGTTCCAGTCCCCAGATGCCGCCGCTGGTGCCGCAATCGACGTAGCCGACGCCGCGGTCCGCATAGGCGCCTGCGCGACGCAGCGTGTCCTTGTAGTTGGAGTTGCCGCCGTCGATCACGGTGTCGCCACCTGCGAGCAGCGGCAGCAATGCGTCGACCGTGTCGCCGGTGATCTTTCCCGACGGCACCATGAGCCAGACCACGCGCGGCGATGCCAGCGCCTCGACCAGCGCCTGCAGCGAATCGGCCGATGTCGCGCCCTTGCCCTGCACCGCCTTGCGCGCGTCCGCGTTCGGATCGAAGCCGACCACCTTGTGACCGCCGCGCAGCAGGCGTTGCGCCATGTTGGCGCCCATGCGCCCGAGCCCGACCATGCCAAGTTCCATTGCATCCTCTCCTTTGCCCGATCCGTTCCGCTACCCTTTCTTGATCTCGCGCAAGCCGCGCGCGCCGCGTTGCAGCAGACTATGACCCCCAAGCGCAGCGCGCGTTCCACGCAGGACGCGTCCATCCCGGGGTCGATTCAGGTGTTTTCGTACCGCACAAGCGAAATTCGCGCCCGCGTCGGCACCGGATGGCCCCTCACGCATGCCGGCCGGTACGCCGGCCCGCACGCGCGGGCATCGGCGAGGCAATGATGCACTCGACTGACGGCAGGATCGGTTTCTGGGCGGTCGTCTCGATCGGCATCGGCGGCATGGTCGGCGGCGGCATCTTCGCGGTGCTTGGCCTCGCGGTTCAGCTCGCGCATGGTGGCACTCCGCTCGCGTTTGCGCTCGCGGGCGGCGTCGCATTGCTGACGACGTACTCCTACGCCAAGCTCTCGGTCGCGTATCCGAGCCGCGGCGGCACCGTTACCTTCCTCAACCGCGCGTTCGGCGCGGGCATGTTCAGCGGCAGCCTCAACGTCCTGCTGTGGCTCAGTTACGTGGTCATGCTGTCGCTGTATGCATTCGCGTTCGGAAGCTACGCTTCGATCTTCCTGCCCGATGCGTGGCTGGCGCCGGGCAAGCACGTGCTGATCACGCTCGGCGTGCTCGCGATCACCGGCCTCAACCTGCTCAGCGCCGCATGGATCGGGCGCGCCGAGGACTGGATCGTCGGCATGAAGCTGGTGATCCTGCTGCTGTTCGTCGCTCTGGGCATGGCCAGCATCGACGCCGCGCGGCTCGCGCCCCCGGCGTGGTCGCCGCCGCTGCAGCTCGCCGCGGGCGGCATGATCATCTTCCTCGCCTACGAGGGATTCGAGCTGATCGCGAACACCGCCGAGGACGTGCGCGACGTCGCGCGCACATTGCCGCGCGCGTACTACACCGCGGTCGGCTTCGTGATCGCGCTGTATGTACTCGTGTCGCTGGTCACCGTCGGCAACCTCGCGGTCGACCGCATCGTCGCGGCGAAGGATTACGCGCTCGCCGAGGCGGCGCGACCTTTCTTCGGCGAGGCCGGGTTCCGCCTGATCGCGGTCGCCGCGGTGCTGTCCACCGCGTCCGCGATCAATGCGACGTTCTACGGCTCCGCGCGCCTGAGCTACTGCATCGCCCACGATCGCGAATTGCCCGCGGTGCTGGAACGAAAGGTCTGGGGTCAACCGGTGGCCGGCCTGCTGCTGACTTCGGGCCTGACCCTGATCGTCGCCAACCTGTTCGACCTGACCAGCATCGCGACGATGGGCAGCGCGGGCTTCCTGCTGATCTTCGCGGCGGTCAACGCGGCCAATGCGCGCCGCGCGCGCGAGACCGGCAGCCGGCGCGTGCTCGCGATCGCGGGCGCGATCGCGTGTCTGCTCGCACTCGCCGCACTGGTCTGGCAGACCGCGACGACATCGCCCGCGCGGCTGTGGGTGCTCGTCGCGCTGCTCGGGCTCGCGGTGCTGATCGAAGGCGGCTATCGGCTCGGCGGACGCAGGGGCGACGCGCATGCATGAGGGTCAGCCCCGCGCAGCACGCGACGAGCCGACCGTGCTCGCGGTCAACGCGGGCTCGTCGAGCATCAAGTTCGCGCTGCATGCGCTGCGCGCCCTGCCCGAGCGGATCGCGCGGGGCCAGGTCGAACGCGTCGGCAGCGCCGCCGCGAGGCTGGTCGTCGATGGCGCGCAACCCGATTCGCGAGCGGTCGACGCGCAGACGCCGGCAGCGGCCGCGGACGTGCTCATGGACTGGCTGATTCGCCAGCCGGGCGCACATACGCTCGCCGCGGTCGGCCACCGCGTCGTGCATGGCGGCCCGCATTACGCCGGACCGCAGCGGATCACGCCCGAGGTCGTCGCGCGGATAAGGGAATTGGCGCCGTTCGACTCCGAACACCTGCCGGCCGAGATCGGTCTGATCGAGGCATTCGCGCGGCGCTTCCCGGGCCTGCCGCAAGTCGCCTGTTTCGACACCGCGTTCCACCACGACCTGCCGCGCGTCGCGCGCCTGTTGCCGATCCCGCGGCGCTACGAGGCCGCCGGCGTGCGTCGCTACGGTTTCCACGGCCTCTCGTATGCATTCCTCGTCGACGAACTCGGGCGGCTCGGCGACCCGGCCGCGAAGTCCGGCCGCGTGATCCTTGCCCATCTCGGCAACGGTGCGAGCCTCGCCGCGGTCCGCGACGGCCACTCGATCGACACGAGCATGGCGTTCACGCCGAGTTCGGGCGTGCCGATGGGCACGCGCTCGGGCGACCTCGATCCCGGGCTCGCGGGCTATCTCGCGCGCACCGAAAACATGAGCGCCGAACAGTTCAGCGCGATGGCGGGCAACGCGTCGGGCCTGCTTGGCGTTTCCGGTATCAGCGCCGACATGCGCGATCTGCTCGCGCAGGAAGACACCGACACGCGGGCCGCCGACGCGGTTGCGCTGTTCTGCTACTCGGTGCGAAAGTGCATCGGCGCGTATGCGGCCGCGCTCGGCGGCGTCGACGTGCTGGTCTTCGCGGGCGGCATCGGCGAAAAGGCCGCGCCGGTTCGCGCGCGCATCTGCGCGGAACTCGGCTTCCTCGGCATCACTCTGAACGACGAGCGCAACGCGCGGCACGCAGCGCTGATCTCGCCCGACGATGCGCGCGTGCGCGTGCGCGTCATCCCTACCGACGAGGAACGCATGATCGCGATCGCGGTGTCGCGGTTGCTCCACCTTGGTGCCGCGCGGGAACCCTGACCCATGAAGAATCCGACCCTGACACCCGATCTTCTGCGTCGCATGGATGCCTATTGGCGCGCGGCCAATTACCTCGCGGTCGGGCAGATCTACCTGTTCGACAACCCGCTGCTCAGGCGCCCGCTCGTGCTCGGAGACGTCAAGCGCATGCTGCTTGGCCACTGGGGCACGACGCCCGGGCAGAACTTCATCTACGTGCACCTGAACCGGATCATCCGGAAATACGACCTCGACATGATCTACATCTCGGGTCCCGGCCATGGCGGCCCGGCGATGGTCGGCAACACCTACCTCGAGGGTAGCTACAGCGAGATCTACCCGCAGGTCAGCCAGGACGAGCAGGGCCTGCGCAGGTTGTTCCGCCAGTTCTCGTTTCCGGGCGGGATTCCGAGCCACGCTTCGCCCGAGTGCCCGGGTTCGATCCACGAGGGCGGCGAGCTCGGTTATTCGCTGAGCCATGCCTTCGGCGCGGTGTTCGACAACCCGGGGCTCGTCGTCGCCTGCGTGATCGGCGACGGCGAGGCGGAAACCGGGCCGCTGGCCACGGCCTGGCACTCGACCAAGTTCCTCGATGCGGCGACCGATGGTGCCGTGCTGCCGATCCTGCACCTGAACGGCTACAAGATCTCGAATCCGACCGTGCTCGCGCGGATCACGCACGAGGAGCTCGAGCAGTTGCTGCGCGGTTACGGCTGGGAGCCGGCCTTCGTCGAGGGTGACGATCCGGCGCCGATGCACGAGGCGATGGCCAGCGCGCTCGATGCCGCGGTGGAACGGATCCGGGCGATCCAGCTCGATGCGCGCGAAAACGGCAACCGCGAGCGCCCGCGCTGGCCAATGATCGTGCTCAAGTCGCCCAAGGGCTGGACCGGACCGAAGTTCGTCGATGGCCGTGCCGTCGAAGGCACGTTCCGCGCGCACCAGGTGCCGATCGCGGTGTCGGCGACGACGCCGCCCGAACACCTGCGCCAGCTCGAGGACTGGCTGCGCAGCTATCGGCCTGACGAACTGTTCGATGCGAACGGGCGCTTGCGCGCCGAACTGGCCGACCTTGCGCCGCGCGGCGCGCGGCGCATGGGCGCCAATCCGCATGCGAACGGCGGCATGCTGCTGCACGACCTGCGCCTGCCCGAGTTTCGCGACTACGCGTGCGCGGTGCCGCATCCCGGTGCGCCGGGCATCGGCGACACGCACGTGCTCGGTCCGTTCCTGCGCGACGTCGCGAGACTCAACGATGCCGCGCGCAACTTCCGCGTGTTCGGCCCGGACGAGACGCTGTCGAACGGCCTCGAGGCGCTGTTCGACGCTACCGCGCGCCAGTGGGACGCCGCGCGCGTGGCGGGCGACGAATTCCTCGCGCCGAGCGGGCGCGTCATGGAAATGCTCAGCGAACACCAATGCGAAGGCTGGCTCGAGGGCTACCTGCTGACCGGCCGGCATGGCCTTTTCAACTGCTACGAGGCATTCATCCACATCGTCGATTCGATGTTCAACCAGCACGCGAAGTGGCTCAAGGTCAGCGCCGGACTGCCGTGGCGCCGCAAGATCGCATCGCTGAACTACCTGCTCGCGTCGCATGTCTGGCGTCAGGACCACAATGGCTTCACGCACCAGGACCCGGGCTTCATCGACCACGTCGTGAACAAGAAGGCGGAGGTGGTGCGCGTCTACCTGCCGCCGGATGCGAACTGCCTGCTGTCGGTCGTCGACCACTGCCTGCGCAGCCGCCACTACGTCAACGTCGTGGTCGCGGGCAAGCATCCCGCGCCGCAATGGCTCGCGATGGATGCGGCGGTCGCGCATTGCAGCGCGGGCATCGGCATCTGGACCTGGGCGAGCAACGACGAGCAGGCTGCGGCGCCGGACCTGGTGATGGCCTGCTGCGGCGACGTGCCGACGCTGGAGACCCTGGCCGCGGTATCGGTCCTGCGTGAGCACCTGCCCGCGCTGAAGATCCGCGTCGTCAACGTCGTCGACCTGATGCGGCTGCAGCCGCGCTCGGAACATCCGCACGGCCTTAACGACAGCGAGTTCGACGCGCTGTTCACGACCGACAAGCCGGTCGTCTTCGCATTCCATGGCTACCCGTGGCTGATCCACCGCCTGACCTACCGGCGCACGAATCACGACAACATCCACGTGCGCGGCTACAAGGAGGAAGGCACGGTCACGACGCCGTTCGACATGACGGTGCTGAATGAACTCGACCGCTTCCACCTCGCGATGGACAGCATCGACCGCTTGCCGCAGACCGCGGACGCGGGCGTGTACCTGAAGCAGCGGCTAAAGGACAAGCTGGTCGCGCACAAACACCAGATCGAGACCTTCGGCGAGGATCTGCCGGAAGTGCGCAACTGGACCTGGAGCACGCCTGCGTGACCGCGCAGGGCGCCGCAGCGGCTCCTGCTTCGCGAGCGGGGTCCGCCGTGGCCGCACCGCCGAGCCTGCAGACGCTTCCGCTCGCCGAGCTCGAGAAATTGCTCGATGCCTCGCCGCATGGACTCGCCGCGGCCGAGGCGCAACGCCGGCTCGCACGCTACGGGGCGAACGAGATCGCGGAACGGAAGACCAATCCGGTCCTCAAATTCCTCGGCTATTTCTGGGGTCCGATCCCGTGGATGATCGAGGTTGCCGTGATCCTGTCCGGCGCCGTGCGCCACTGGCCGGATTTCTCCATCATCCTGCTGTTGCTGGTGACCAACGCGGTGATCGGGTTCTGGGAGGAGCATGCGGCCGGCAACGCGATCGCGGCGCTGAAAGCCAGACTCGCGACGCGCACCCGGGTCATGCGCGACGGTGCCTGGGCCACGCCGCCCGCGCGCGAGCTCGTACCCGGTGACGTGATCCAGTTGCGGCTCGGCGACATCGTGCCGGCCGATGCGCGGCTGCTCGACGGCGATCCGATGTCGGTCGACCAGTCCGCGCTGACCGGGGAGTCGCTGCCGGCCACGCGCAATCCGGGTGACGCGGTGTTCTCCGGTTCGATCGTGCGCCGCGGCCAGAGCACCGCGCTGGTCTACGCGACCGGTGCCGGCACGTACTTCGGCAAGACCGCAAGTCTCGTCGCGCACGCGCGCACCGCGAGTCATTTCCAGCGCGCCGTGCTGCGGATCGGCAACTACCTGATCGTGCTTGCCGCGGTGATGGTCGCCGCGATCATCGTCGTGGCGGTCCTGCGTGGCGACCCGGTCCTCTCCACGCTGCAGTTCGCGCTGGTGCTGACCGTGGCCGCGATTCCGGTCGCGATGCCTACCGTGCTGTCGGTGACGATGGCGGTCGGCGCGCGCGCCCTTTCGCGGAAGAAGGCGATCGTGAGCCGGCTGGTCGCGATCGAGGAACTCGCGGGCGTCGACGTGTTGTGCGCCGACAAGACCGGCACCTTGACCCAGAACAAGCTGACCCTCGGCGACCCCTATTGCGCCGATGGCGTGTCCGCGGCGCAGGTCATCCTCGATGGCGCGCTCGCTTCGTGTGCGGACAACGACGACACGATCGACCTCGCCGTGCTCGGCGGCGTGGCGGACAAGGCCGTGCTTGCCGGATTCGAGATCCTGCATTTCACGCCGTTCGATCCGGTGCACAAGCGCACCGAGGCCAGCGTGCGCACGAAGGACGGCGGCGCAACGTTCAGCGTGTCCAAGGGGGCGCCGCAGGTGATCCTCGCGCTCGTCGCGGACGCCGGCCGCGTGAAGCCCGCGATGGACAAGGCCGTCGACGCGTTCGCCGCGCGTGGATTCCGTTCGCTCGCGGTCGCCCGCGCCGACCACGCGGGCGACTGGCGCCTCGTCGGCGTGCTGCCGTTGTTCGATCCTCCGCGCGACGACGCGAGGGCGACTATCGACACCGCGCGCGCGATGGGGGTCAAGGTCACCATGGTCACCGGCGATGCGCTTGCGATCGCCGAGGAGACCGCGCGCAGGCTCGGCCTCGGCACGCGCATCCTCGACGCCGGCATGCTGGGCGACCCCAACGCGGCCGATAGCGCCGCGACGGTCGCGTCGATCGAGCAGGCAGACGGGTTCGCCCAGGTGTTCCCCGAGCACAAGTTCCAGATCGTCGACGTGCTGCTGCGCCACGGACACATCGTCGGCATGACCGGTGACGGCGTGAACGACGCGCCGGCCTTGAAGAAGGCCGATTGCGGCATCGCGGTCTCGGATGCGACCGACGCGGCGCGCGCGGCGGCCTCGATCGTGCTGATGACGCCGGGGCTGTCGATCATCATCGATGCGATCAAGGAAAGCCGCAAGATCTTTCAGCGCATGAACAGCTACGCGATCTACCGCATCGCCGAGACGCTGCGCGTGCTGCTGTTCATGACCGCGGCAATCCTCGTGTTCAACTTCTATCCGCTGACCGCGGTGATGATCGTGATGCTCGCCCTGCTCAACGACGGCGCCATCCTGTCGATCGCGTACGACAACGTGCACTACGGCAACGCACCCGAGGCGTGGAACATGCGCGTCGTGCTCGGCGTGGCCTCGGTGCTCGGCGTAGTCGGCCCGATCGCCGCGTTCGGATTGTTTTTCCTCGGCGAACGCGTGTTCGGGCTCTCGCGCGCGCAGTTGCAACCGATGATGTACCTGATGCTGTCGGTGGCGGGCCACCTGACGATCTTCCTCACGCGCACGCGCGGGCCGTTCTGGTCGATCCGTCCCGCGCGCGCGCTATGGATGGCGGTATTCGGCACCCAGGCCGTGGCGACGCTGATCGCGGTGTACGGCTTCCTGATGCCCGCACTCGGCTGGCGGTGGGCCGGGTTCGTGTGGGCCTATGCATTGGCCTGGGCGCTGGTCGGCGATCGCGTGAAGCTGCTCGCGTATCGCGTGCTCGACGGGCCGGTGCACGCGCGCGCGGCCGCCGCGCCTGCGGAGTCCGGCGGCGCGGGGTTCCACGAGCGGAGATCGACGAGCTTGACGAGGAAAGGAAAATGAAGGACAGGATCGATGCGCGAAGCGCGAACTGCTGTCGATACGCAAGCACGAACGCGAAGACCGACGCCGCGGAGGTGCCCACGCCATGACATCCCATCGTACGATCCCGCAACATGCCGCCGCGCGCGAGCGCATGGTGCAGACACAGCCGCCCCCCGACTTCCTCGATCCGCTGCAGGAGTGGCGAAGGCTGTTCGCCGAGGCCTGGGGCACCTTCCTGCTCGTGCTCGTCGCCGCCGGTGGCGGCGTCGTCGCCGCACGCAGCGGCGGCCAGGTGTCGCTCGCGATGGTCGTGGTCGCGCCTGGGATCATGGTCATGGCGATCATCTATTTCATGGGCACCGTGAGCGGCGCGCACCTGAATCCCGCAGTCACGCTGGCCTTCGCGCTGCGGCGCAATTTCCCGTGGCGACGCGTGCCCGGCTACCTGCTCGCGCAGGCGGTCGGTGGGATCGCGGCGGCCGTGTTGCTGCGCGCGCTGTTCGGCATGGTCGGTGACCTGGGTGCGACGGTGCCGGGCGCGGACGTGGGAATCGGCACCGCGCTTGCGATGGAGATCGTGCTCACGGCCGGGTTGGTGAACACGATCCTCGGTACCGCGGCCGGCGCGCGCAACATCGGTGCCAACGGCGCGATCGCGGTCGGCGGCTACATCGCACTGGCCGGACTCTGGGCCGCGCCGATCACGGGCGCCTCGATGAACCCGGTGCGCTCGCTCGCACCCGATCTCGTGCGCGGTGACATGGCGAGCACGTGGATCTATGTCGCCGGCCCATTGCTTGGCGCGGTCATCGGCGTCGCGTTCGAGTGGATTCTGCGCGGCCCCGCCACCGCATCGGGCACGCTGGCCGCGCAGGGCACGCTTGCTCGCGACGAGGCCGCGCCGCCGCACGACTAGGTCCGCGCGCGTGCCGCGGATTCCGGACCAAGCACGATACGCAGCACGTGCGTGCCTCCGTCGTCGGCCAGCGCGACCGCGGCGCCCGCGTCGAGCACGTGGCCGTCGAGTTCGACCATGGCTACGCCGCACGCGACGCGGCGCGGATTCTCCACACCGATTCGGTACACGCTGACGACGTCGCCTGGGCCGCGGCGGCGGTACGTGAGCTCGAAACCGGGCCAGTGCGCGGGGATGCACGGATCGATGCGCAGGCGATCACCCTGCAGATGGAAGCCGAGCAGGGCCTCGAGGCCCGCGCGATAGAGCCACGCGGCGGAGCCGCTGTACCAGGTCCAGCCGCCGCGTCCGGCATGCGGATCGACCGAATACACGTCTGCACAGGAAACGTAGGGTTCGACCTTGTAGCGTGCGATCGCTTCGGCGCTGTCGCTGTGGCGGATCGGATTGAGCATGTCGAACAGCTCGCCCGCGCGATCACCGTCGCCGAGGCGGGTCCACGCGAAGATCGACCAGATCGCGCCATGCGTGTACTGGCCGCCGTTCTCGCGCACGCCGGGCGGATAGCCCTTGATGTAGCCGGGATTCTGGGCGCCGCGATCGAACGGCGGCGTGAACAGCAGCGCGATGCGATGGTCGCGGTCCACGAGCATGCGGTCGACCGACGCCATCGCCTGTGCGGAATGCTGCGGGTCCTGCGCGCCGGCCAGCGCGCTCCACGACTGCGCGATCGTATCGATCCGGCATTCGTCGTTCTCGTGCGAGCCGAGCGGAGAGCCGTCGTCGTAGTAGCCGCGGCGATACCAGCGGCCATCCCATGCGCGTTCCAGCGCGGTACGCAGGCCCGCGGCATGATCGCGCCAGCGTGCCACGCGCTCATGGTCTCCGCGCCGCTCCGCGAGCGCCGCGAACGCGTCGATCGTCGCGAGCAGGAACCAGCCGAGCCAGCTGCTCTCGCCGCGCCCCTGCGCGCCGACCGCGTTCATGCCGTCGTTCCAGTCGCCGGTGCCGATCAACGGCAGGCCGTGCGCGCCACGGGTCAGGCTCGAATCGATTGCGAGCGCGCAATGTTCGTACACGCTGGCCGTGCGCGACGATACCTCGGGCCTGAAGAAGGCTTCGCTCGCGTCGGCGGCGATCGCCTGGCCGGCTAGGAACGGCAACTCGACATCGAGCGCGCCATCGTCGCCGGTCACGCCGACGTAGTGCGCGGCGACGAATGCGAGCCAGACGCGGTCGTCGCTGATCCGCGTGCGGATGCCCGCGCCGGCCGGCGGCAGCCACCAGTGCTGCACGTCGCCCTCGGCGAACTGGCGGCCTGCGGCGCGCAGCAGGTGCTCGCGTGCGAGATCGGGCCGGCCCACGCACAGGGCCATCACGTCCTGCAACTGGTCGCGGAAGCCGTAGGCGCCGCTGGCCTGGTAGTAGGCGGTACGCGCCCAAACCCGGCAGCCGAGGGCCTGATACAGCAGCCAGCCATTGAGCAGGATGTCCGTCGCGCGATCGGGCGTGCGCACCTGCACGGCATCGAGCAGATCGCGCCAGCGCGCCGTGCCTGCGGCGAGCACGTCGTCGAAGGCGCTCGCCCGGTACTTTTCGATCAGTTCCTGCGCTTCGTCCGCGCCGGCCGCATCGCCGAGCAGGACCAGCACGTCGAATTGGGTGCCGGGCGGCAGTTCGATCCGCGTCTGCAACGCAGTGCAGGGATCGAGACCGGCTCCGAGGCGGCCGGACAACCGCGTATCGGCTGCGAGCGCGGCGGGCCGGTCGACGCCGCCGAAGCGGCCCAGAAACTCCGTGCGATCGCCGGTCAGCGAGGACTGCAGGCCGCCCAGATCGTAGAACGCGACGCGCTGGTCGAAGTCGCTGCGCCATCGGTTGCGCGCGAACACCGCGCCGGTTCGCTCGTCGAGCGACGTGACCACGAACGCCGCGGGTGTCGTGCCATTCGCGCCGAGGGCCCATTCGACGTAGCCGATGAGGACGAGCCGGCGCGCACGCGCGGAGCGGTTGCGCAGGCGCAGGCGCGACAGCTTGAGCGGATCGGCGATGGGCACGCAGACGGTCAGTTCGAGCTCGATGTCGTGCGCATCGGTGCAGAAGCGGCTGTAGCCCTTGCCGTGAATCACGTCATAGATCGCGCCGGCGACGCGCATCGGCAACGCGGTCGCGCTCCACGCCGCGCCGGTGTCCTCGTCGCGCAGGTACAGCACGTCGTGCGGGCTGTCGCTGACCGGATCGTTGGGCCACGGGGTGAGCGGATTCTGCTGGCTGTTGAGCGACCAGCTGTAGCCGCCGCCCTCGGCCGAGAGCAGGCAGCCGAACCCGGGATTCGCGATCACGTTGACCCAGGGTGCGGGCGTGCAGCGGTCGCCATCGAGGCGGATGCGGTAGGTATCGCCGCGTTCTCCGAAGCCGCCGAAGCCGTTGTCGAATTCGAGTTCCGGCGACGCGGCCGCGGGTCGCGCGGCGACCGCCGTCGTCGCGGTGACGAGCGGCGCCGCCGCGGGCGTCGGCGCAGGCGATGCGGGCGCGTCCGCGGCGCACGCGTCGGACCAGCCCAGCACGACGCGCGCGACAGTCAGCAGACCGTCGCGCAGGTCGTCGCCGATATCGCGCAATGCAAACACCTCGGCCTTGACCGCGGCATCGCCGGTCTTCAGGCGGGCCTGCTGCGCGTTCACGCGCGACGCGAGTTCAGCCTGCAACTGGTCGCCTTCGGCGCCGGCCGCGGCGTTGAGCAGCACGACGTCCACCGCGAGTCGCTGGCTGCGCCAGAGTGCCTGCGCGAGCAGCAGCTCCTGCGTGCACGCGAGATCGCTTGCGCTGCCAAGGCACTGCAGCAGGATCGGACGGTCGCCGGAAATGCCCGCGGACCAGAGCGTCGGCGGACCACCGCGGCCGCGCGCGCGTGCCGCGGGCGCGGCACGCCGCGCGGGATCGCTGAGCAGCACCGCGTCGAGCCAGCACGCGCATTGCGCGGCGGCCGGACCGGACCGGATCCCGAACCGTTCGCGGGTTGCTTCCGCATGCGCACGCGCACCGGCAAACAGGTTCGCGGCGGCTTGCGCGTCGCGCAGGCAGCCGTCCAGTGCCGACGCGCCGTCGCGCGAGTCGGAAGCGCGCGTCCACAGCAACAGCGTCTTGCTCGCGCCGGGCTCGATCCGCACCTCGCGGCGCAGACTGAACACCGGATCGAGCACGCAACCGGTACTGCTGGAGAGCGCCGCGTGCGGCTGCATGGCGAGCGCGTTGCGCAGCGTACGGCCGCGACCGAGAAAGCGCGCACGATCGGTTTCGTGGCCCAATCGCGCGTCGACCGGTTCGCCGGCAACCTGCAGGGTCTGCGCGACCCAGGTTTCAGAGTCGCGCTGCGCACGCCGGCGCCGGGTCGCCAGCAACAGGCCGCGCCGCGCGTCCCACCCGGTCTGCACGAACATCTTCGAGAACGCGGGATGCGCATCGTCCGCGGCCATCGCGCCGACGACCAGTTCCGCATACGAGGTGACCGAAATCGTGCGCGCATGCGCGCTGTGGCTGGTCAGCACGAGGCGCCGCAGCTCGATGTCGGCATCGGCGGCCACGGCGACATCCAGCACGCTGGCCAGTCCCGCGCAGCGACGCCTGAACGTCGCGCAGCCGCTGCCGAACGTGACTTCGTCTTCGTCCGCACAGATGGCGTACGGCTGCCGCGATGCGGACCAGACCGCGCCCGAATCCTCGTCACGCAGCAGCAGCCACGTGCCCCAGGCATCGCGGGTCACGTCCTCGCGCCAGCGGGTGAGCGCGCGGTCGCGCCAGCGGCTGAAGCCCGATCCGCTCTCGCCGAGCATCACGCTGTAGGTGCCATTCGAGAGCAGACAGTGCCGTTGCGCGCCGAGGTTGCTATGCGATGGGGAAGACATGGGCGATCCTGGCGTGGTCGGAAATGCAGCCGGCGCGATGATGCGGCAAGCGAACTTCGCGGCGCGTGCGTCGCGTTGTACTCTCCCGGCCTGTGATGCGTACAGCGGGCACGGCCGGTGTGCGGCCCTTGCCGCGACCACGAATCCCGCCCGTTGCCGCGCTGCGGCCGCCACTATGGACTTCGATCCACTCGATGCGTTCCCCCAAGCCCATGGATTCCATTCAGCCGGACAGACAACTGCAGCACCTGCAGCAGAAGGCGTTCGCCTATTTCCTGCATGAGACCGACCAGCGCACCGGCCTGGTCAAGGACAAGAACGCGCCGAACTGGCCCGCGAGCATCGCCGCGACCGGACTCGCGCTCGCCAGTTATCCGGTGGCCGTCGAACGCGGACTGATCAGCGCCGGCGCGGCCATCGAACGCACGCTCGCGGCGCTGCGCTTTTTCCGCGACAGCGCGCAGGGCAGCGAGGCCGACGCGAGCGGCTACCACGGCTTCTACTATCACTTTCTCGACATCGACAGTGGCCGGCGTGCCTGGCAGTGCGAGCTGTCGACCGTGGACAGTGCGTTCCTGTTCGCGGGCATGCTTGCCGCGGCCGCCTATTTCAACGACGACACACCCGATCAGCGCGAGATCCGCGAACTCGCCGACCGGCTCTACCGGCGCGTCGACTGGCCATGGGCCCAGGCTGCCGACGGCACGATCAGCCATGGCTGGCGTCCCGACAGCGGCTTCATCCCGCATCGCTGGCGGGGCTACGACGAGGGCTTGCTGCTCTACGTGCTCGCACTCGGTTCGCCGACCCGTCCGTTGCCGCCCGACGCATACTCGGCGTGGGCGAGCACCTACGAATGGAAGCGCTACTACGACATCGACTATCTCCACAGCGCACCGCTGTTCACCCACCAGTTGTCGCATGTCTGGATCGATTTTCGCGGCATCCAGGATGCGTTCATGCGCACCCGCGGCATCGACTACTTCGAGAACAGCCGCCGCGCCACGTTGATCCAGCAGCGCTATGCGCTCGACAACCCCCTTGGCTTCAAGAGCTATGGGGGCGTGTGCTGGGGAATCACCGCGAGCGACGGGCCGGGGCCGGCGACGCGGGTCATCGACGGGATCGAACGCCGCTTCTACGACTACGAAGGCCGCGGCGTGCCGGATGGAATCGACGATGGCACGCTCGCGCCATGGGCGGTCGCGGCGTCGATGCCGTTTGCGCCCGATGCGGTGCTGCCGACAATCGATCACTTTATCCAGACGTTGCGTCTGCACGGAGCCAATCGCTACGGTTTCAAGGCGAGTTTCAACCGCACCTGGGACGGGCCGGGCGTGGATCCATCCTTCGATGGCTGGGTCTCGCCGTATCATTTCGGCCTCAATCAGGGGCCGATCGTGCTGATGATCGAGAATTACCGCAGCGACATGTTGTGGAACCTGATGCGCGGCTGCCGCTGGATCGCCGACGGCTTGCGGCGCGCGGGTTTTACGGGTGGCTGGCTGGACGCGCGCGGCACTTAGCGCCGCATCGGCGACGGCCACCTGGCCTCGCGCGCGCCGGGGTTCAGGGCTGCAGGTGCAGGTCGCGATAGAACGCCTGCGGGTTCGGCGCGCGGCCGATGAAGTTCGTGACCAGTGATCCGGGTTCGAGGGTGGCGCCGGGCGCGAGCACCTCGCGTCGATAGCGCCGGCCGGTCGCGGAATCGTCGATGCCGCGGTTCTCGAACACGCTGAACATGTCCTGCGCGTAGACCCGTGACCATGCGTAGCCGTAATAACGCGCGTCGTATCCGCCCATGACCGGCAGGAAACTCGCGGCCGGCAGCGTGTCGGGCATCGGCGGCAGCGGGGTCAGCTTCGGCATCAGCGCGAACCAGAGGCGGTTTGCATCCCGCGCTGGCTGCTCATCGTGCAGCGCGAGATCGTAGCGCGCGAGAAACGCCTGACGCGTCCAGAATACGCCGTCGGCCGCGTACTTCAGTGCGATCATCTTCGCGATCAGCGCATCGGGAATCGGCTGGCCGCTGACCACGTGCCGCGAAATCCTCTTCAGGATCGCGGGCTGCCACATCCAGTTCTCGAGCATCTGCGAGGGCGCTTCGACGAAATCCCAGCGCACGTTCGTGCCATACAGGGTCGCATAGCGTG
The DNA here is from genome assembly GCA_963758365.1 of uncultured Gammaproteobacteria bacterium. Lineage (GTDB taxonomy): Bacteria > Pseudomonadota > Gammaproteobacteria > Xanthomonadales > Rhodanobacteraceae > Dokdonella_A. The sequence goes on along the minus strand of CAVWVB010000001.1, from coordinate 2,574,012 downwards.
CGGTCGACAGCGTGCCATGCATCAGATGCCCGAACTCGTGGAACAGGGTCACCAGATCATGGTGACTGTACAGCGCCGGTTTTCCCGCGGCGGCCGCGGGGCCGTTGCCGATGATCGACGAGACCGGCAGCCGGTAGCCGCCGCCGGCGAGCACGTGTCCGGCGCGCAAGCCCGAGTTCGAGGGCGGCAGCGACTTGCCCGCACGCGGCACGAGGTCGAGATAGAACCATCCGAGCAGGCGCTGGTCGATGCGATCGCGGATCGCATATTCCTGCACGTCGGGCGACCATGCGTCGGCGGGCTCGACGCGCTCGAAGATCACGCCGAACAGATCCTGATAGAGCCCGAGCATCGCGGGCACGACCCGATCGGCCGGAAAATATTCGCGCACGGCTTCGCTGTCGATCGCGAACCGGGTGCGTTCGAACTGTTCCTCGTAGTACGCGTAGTCCCAGGCCGCGAACGGGCCGTGCCCGCCGCGTGCGGCCTTGAGCGCCGCGAGATTCGCGATCTCGGCCTTCGCTCTGGGCAGCAGGCGGCGATCGATGTCGTCGATCAGTGCGCGCGCACGCGCGGGCGTCTTCGCCATCGATGCGCTGAACTGGTAGTCGGCCCAGCTTGGATAGCCGAGCAGGCGCGCGATGCGCCGGCGCACCTGCACGGCCTGGTCGACGCGCCGCGAGTTGGCGGTGCCGCCGATGCGGTAGAACGCATCGAGGTAGCGACGGCGCGCATCGGCAGACGCCATGTTCTTCATGAAGCGTTCCCTGCCTTCGAGCGTGACCGGAACGCGATAGCCGGTGTCGGTCTTCGGCAATCCCGCGACCAGATCGCGCGGCAGCGCGGCAGCCTCGGCCCTGCTGATCGCGATCGTCGAGGTATCCGTGCCGAGGGTCTGCACGAATCCCGCTTCGAGCGCACGCAGCTGCCGTCGCAGGCGGATCAGTTCGGCGCGACGCGGCGCGGACAGCGCGGCACCGGCACGCTCGCCATTCTCGCGATAGATCCGCGCGAGCTCGCGGTCGGCCGGGGTCCCGGCTTGCGCCTGCGCCGCAACCGCCAGCGCGAGCACCGCCGGATCGGCGGCGAGATCGGCCGCGAACGCAGCCAGTGCGTCGTTGCAGCGCACCGACGACGCACGCAGGTCCGGATCGGCTGCGATCGTCGCGAACAGCAGGTGCGCGACCAGTGCGTCCTGCAGTTCGCCGACCGCGTTCTCGATGCGCAGCAGACGCGGCAGCGCACTCGCATCGCGCGCGTGCTCCGCGGCGGCGGCCTCGACGCGCGCACGCGCCGCCGTGATGTTCGCGCGGCAGCCCGAATCGACCTGCGTGGGCGTCAGGCTCCAGTCGATGCCGATCGACGGCAGCGGTGGCGTCGCGGCGAGCGCACCCGCGATCGCCAGCGAACCCGACAGCGCGACCAGCCGACCGGCGTGAATGAATCGGTTCATCGGTACCTCGTCTCTGCGCGCGGGTCCCTGCCACTCGCCGATGGGCCCATCTTCGGGGCAGCGCATCCCGCGCCTCGGCGCGTGGCCATCGAGCCTGCAACGGACGGCGCTCCAGCCCGGGCAAGACCATCGGATCGGCCGTGCCGATCGGATCATGCACCGCGCGGACCAGTGCCGAACCCATCGCGGATAGAATGATCGATCCGTGTCCGCGTTTTCGCAATGTCCCTGATCAACTTCGTCGGTGTCGACTATTCGGTTGGCGGTCCGCTGCTGCTCGAGAACGTCGATCTCGCAGTCGAGCGCAACGAGCGCGTCTGCGTGGTCGGGCGCAACGGCGCGGGCAAGTCGACCCTGCTGAGGCTGATCGCGGGCGAGATCCGTGCAGACGACGGCGAAGTGCGCATCGAGGGTGGCGCGCGCGTCGCGCGGCTCGCGCAGGAAGTGCCGCGGGATGTCGCGGGGTCGGTATTCGACGTGGTCGCCGCTGCGCTCGGCGATCTCGGCACGCTGCTCGCCGAGTTCCATCGTCTGACCCACCATCTCGACGTGCCCGGCAACGCCGATGCGATGGCCAACGTGCAGGCGCGCATCGACGCTGGCCGCGGCTGGGATCTGGACCGCCGGGTCACGCGCGTGCTGACGCGCCTCGAGCTGCCCGAGGATGCGGAGTTCGCGGCGCTGTCGGGCGGCCTGAAACGGCGCGTGCTGCTCGCGCGCGCACTCGTGCCCGAACCCGATCTGCTGCTGCTCGACGAGCCGACCAATCATCTGGACATCGCAGCGATCGCCTGGCTCGAGCAACTGCTGCTCGACTTCGCGGGCAGCGTGGTCTTCGTGACCCACGACCGGCGTTTCCTGCGTGCGCTCGCGACGCGCATCGTCGAGATCGACCGCGGCCAGGTCACGAGCTGGCCCGGCGACTACGCCAATTACCTGCGTCGGCGCGAGGAACGCCTGCACGCGGAAACCCAGGAGCGCGCGCAGTTCGACCGCAAGCTTGCGCAGGAGGAAGTCTGGATCCGCCAGGGCATCAAGGCACGGCGTACGCGCAACGAGGGTCGCGTGCGCGCGCTCGAGGCGATGCGCCGTGAACGCGCGCAGCGGCGCGAGCTCGGCGGCAACGCGAAACTGCAAGTTGGCGCGGCCGCCGCGTCAGGGCGCCGCGTCATCGACGTGGACCACATCCGCTTTGCATTCGGCGAACGCCTGATCGTCGATGGCCTCACCACCACGGTGCAGCGCGGCGACCGCATCGGACTGATCGGCGCGAACGGCTCCGGCAAGACCACGCTGCTGAAGCTGCTGCTCGGCCAACTCGCGCCGCAGGCGGGCGAAGTGAAACTCGGCACCAACCTCGAAATCGCCTATTTCGACCAGCACCGCACGCACCTGCGCGAGGACCTGAGCGCGCTCGACAACGTGTCCGAAGGCGCCGAGTTCATCCAGATAAACGGCGCGCGCAGGCACGCGCTCGGCTACCTGCAGGATTTCCTGTTCTCGCCCGAACGCGCGCGCGCGCCGATCACCGCGCTGTCGGGCGGCGAGCGCAACCGCCTGCTGCTCGCGAAACTGTTCGCGAAGCCCTCGAACCTGCTGGTCATGGACGAACCGACCAACGACCTCGACGTGGAGACGCTGGAACTGCTCGAGGAGCTGCTCGCGGGCTACGCGGGCACGTTGTTGCTGGTTTCGCACGACCGCGAGTTTCTCGACAACGTGGTGACCTCGACGCTCGTGCTCGAAGGCGAGGGCCGCGTCGGCGAATACGTCGGCGGCTACACCGATTGGCAACGCCAGTCGGCGCCAGCCGCCATCGAAACCGCAGCCGTGCGCAGGCCCGAACGCGCCGCGGCGCCGGTGCCCGCAGCGCCGCCACCGCGCGCGTCCGCGAAGCGCAAGCTCGGCTACAGGGACGCGCGCGAACTCGACGAACTGCCGCACAGGATCGAGGCGCTCGAGGCGCGCATCGCCGCACTCGGCGCGACCATGCAGGAACCCGCGTTCTACCGGCAGGACAGCACCGCGATCGTCGCGCACAACGACGAGCTCGCGGCGCTGCAGGCCGAGCTGGATGCGGCGTATGCGCGCTGGCAGGAACTGGATGCCGGTTAGGCGACCCCGCCATCGACGCGGTCAAGCCCTCCCCTTCAAGAGGAGGGTCGGGTGGGGACGGGGTTGCGGTCGCGCGACGTGAAGGAGGGAAACGTACCTCCTGCCGGAATCTCGAATATCGACTCGGTTCTACCCGGCAGCCAATTCCACTCTCACCCGACAACCCAGCGCCTGCGCCGCGCGGCTCAGCGTATCGATGGTCAGGCCGGTGTCGGTTTCGTCGAGCAGGCGGTCGAGCATCGAGCGACTCGTGTGCATGCGCTGAGCCATCGCCGTCTTGGTGATGCCCTGAGTCTTCATTGCTTGCTGCAACTGCCATGCGATCACGCGTTTGATCGCTCGTGCCGACACTTCTTCGCGCACGCCATCTTCGGACAGCAAGTCGTCCAGAGTGCTGCCGATATGATTGCGCCTAGCCATGATGAACCTCCTTCGCGCGGCGAATCGCCAGTTTCAAATCATCATTGGGGGTCTTGCCGGACTTCTTGATGAAACCATGCAGGAGCAAGCCCGACCGTCGTGAACAGCACGCGGGCGATGCCCGCATCGATCGTGCTTCGCACTTCCCACAATCTTGTGTCCATCTTGCGCACCACAGGCATACCCAGCGGCCAGCCGAATTGAACGGTCTTGATGTCCTCGCCGATCGCCTTTCGCGCATCTGGCGACAAAGACTTCAGCCAGTCTCGAACCGGCTCGCGGCCTTGATCCGTGGCGAAGAATCGCACTTCGAGGACGGGCGGAAATGACCGCACTGTGCGAGTGTACCTATTTAGGTACGTTCATGCAATTGGCTGCGGGCCGTCCGTCGGCTTTGCATCAACGCCGCCACGTGCAGCATGAGGAACAACGGCACGAGGAATGCGGGGATCAGCAGCAGCGGCAGTCGCGCCATCGGCGCGGCGCTGATCTCACCGGGTGCGCCCGTGGCCAGTGTGGCGCTCAGGGCTCCCAGGCCCGTGGCCACGATGAAATCGACGATTCCAAGCACGTTCCAGCTCACGAATCTGGCGCTGGCGGCGAAGGCGGGCTGACGCACGAGTGCGAGAACCATCCAGGGCGCGGCCACGCCGATGGCCATGTCACCGATACCAGCCGGCAGCGCGAACACGGCTGGCAGCACGTGGTACGCGTACAGGAAAACGAAGCCCAGGCCGGCCCACCGCCAGGCCTGCATCGCGGCGATGAGACGAAGATCGGCCGAGAGAACGAAGCGGCGGAATGATTCCGACAGCCGCAGCCACATGAAGAACAGCAGCAGCGGTGCTGCGACGCCAATCGCAATGCCGAACGGCGGGGCCCCGGCAGGACCGATGAATGCGCCGGTGGAACCGAGCGACACCACCAGCAGGAACCACGCGATCAGTGCGAACATCACGCGTCGGGGAATGCGGCCAGGACCGCTGCGCCGGGATTCGCCAGCGTGGGGAAAGACTGTGGTTGCCATGACACTCTCCTCGTGTAACTTGCATTATGCAAGCGTGTTGTACGCTAGCACCAGTCACTTGTATGATGCAAGTGTCATCGTGGCGACGGGAACACACTGGATGAAGACGCCGAAGAAATTGCCCGCAAACCTGCGTCGATCGCCTTGCGCGGTCGCCAATACCCTCGACCTGATAGGCGACCGATGGTCGTTGCTGCTCGTTCGGGATCTGCTTCTGGACGGCAAACGCACTTATGGCGAGCTGCTCGCGGCGCCCGAAGCGATCCCGACCAACATCCTGGCCGAGCGCCTCAAGCGCCTGGAAGCGGCTGGCGTGATCGTCAGGAAGGCCTACCAGCAGCGACCACCGCGCTACACCTACGAACTGAGCCGCAAGGGGATGGCCCTGGGCGACGTGGTGCGGGCCATCGTCAAGTGGGGGCTGCAGCACATCCCCGACACCGAGGCGCGGACGCGGTCTGCGCGTCCGTAGGTGGAACAGCGGAACTGCGGTCGTCGTTTTCCAGGATCGACGAGTCGTCGCTCGACGTGCGTGCAGTGGCTCCTGCTGTGGCCGTCAGGACACGCGATGTTGCCGCAACCCGCAGTCCACGCGACGTGCGCGCTGACGCCGGGGTCAGGTCGGGACGATCTGACCTGCGGACTCAACTGTCATCCGGTGTCGGCGGTGCGGGTGCCGGCGGCGGTGCGGGTGCAACCGGACTCACCGCGGGTACCGGCGCGGGTGCGGCAGGCGCGGCAGGCGCCGGCGGCGCGGGTGGCGCTGGCGGCACATCGAAGATCGACTTGAACTCGGGCGTCTTCATCGTCAGCGCGAGCTTCTTGTGGTCGCGCAGCAGTTCAAGCGCCACGTCCTTGCCGGCGGGCTGGTCGCGCAGCGCGCGCAGCGCATCCTCGGGACGGCGGACAGGCTCGCCGGCGACGCCGACGATCACGTCGCCCGCGCGCAGTCCGGGCAGCGAATCCGCATCGGCGGCGATCACCAGCGCGCCCTTGTCGGTGCCGAAGTAACGGCCGAGATCGGCATTGACCGGCGCGAGGTTGAGTCCCCACCACGGCATCGCCTGGTGCATCGCGAGACGTGCCTTCTCGATCGATGCTCGCACGTGCTCGGCATTGACGCGTCCCGACTCGGCCTGCGCGCGTGCAACTTCAGCCTGGATGCGACCCTGGTCGCTCATCGCGCGTGCGGCTTCCGCGTGTGCGCGCTCGACCTCGGCGTGCATGCGCTGCTCGAAGTCGCGCGGCAGGAACGGATGCTCGGGGTCCTCGTTCATCAGCGCCGGCCAGTTCAAGGCGGTGCGGCGTTCGGCCTGCAGCGCGAGTTCCGTTTGCGGTTTGGCGCCGCGCGCATACGCGATCCGCACCGTCTCGTGGTCCTTGAGTCCACCGAGGAGCCCGCGCGCGGTGGCCAGATTCTGTTTCGGATCCCGGCCCGACAGACTCTCGCCATTGACCGCGACGATCACGTCGCCATCGTGAAGGCCCGCGCGTGCGGCCGGGCTGTCCGGGGTGACCGCACTGATGCGCGCGCCCTGCGGGTCCGGTGCGAGCACGACGCCGATCATCGCGCGGTCCGATTGACCGAGATAGCGGTACGCGTACGCGCGCGGGCCGACGTCGCCGAGTTCGAGCGACAGTTCGGCCATGCGCTGCGACAGCGACTGCATCTGGGTGCGCAATTCGGCAAGTTCCGCGCGGGCGGCTTCGGCCTTGGCGGCCGGTTCGGCCGCGGTCGCGGCGCGCGCAGCGGCCGCTGGCGCGGCCCGCTCCGCGGCCTTGGCGGCGCTGGCATCGTGTGCGGCGAGCGCGAGTGCCGCGGTCAACAGGAGGACTTTCATCGGAGCTACCTCGGTTCAGTTCAATCGGACGGGAAAACGTGCGTTGCGTATCGTGCCGTCGTCGTTGGCCGCGATTGCGTACGCATTGCCGCGGATCGTCGCGAGATCCTCGAGCAGGGCGACACGCTGGCGCCACAGCGGCAGCGCTTCGGCATTCGCGCGGACCGCGCCGAGCTGCACATCGACGAGACCGATCAGATCCTCGACCTCGACCGCAGCCATCAGGTCGCGGCTGTCCTGCGGTGCGTGCGCGGCGACTGCGGCGACCCAGCGCTCGAGCGCGCGCGAACGTCCGTGCAGCGCGGTCAGCTCGTCGGCATCGCGACGGCCCTCGGTGGTGGCCGTGGTCACGGCGGCGATCTGCGCATCCGATTGCGGCGGCGGCGTCTGGCGGACGGTGGCCTGCGGCCACAGCAGTGCGAGCGCGATGGCGGCCGCGAGCGCGAGCGGAATCGTGTGGCGCCAGGTGCGCCGGCGCCGGCGCCGCGCGAGCGCATGCGCGAGTCCGGGCCAGAGGTCCGGTTGCGGTGCCGCGTCGGGCAGGCCGCGCAACGCGGCCGCGAGCGTCGGTTCGGAATGCAGGTTCATCGTGCGGTCGCGGTCAGACATGGCGCGGCCTCCTGGTGGCGTAGGCAACGATCGGGATCGAGCAGGGTGCGCAGACGCTGGCTGCCGCGCGCGACCTGCGATTTGGAGAAACTCACCGACTTGCCGGTCATCGCGGCGATCTCCTGATGGGTGTACTCCTCGACGTGGTACAGCCAGAGCACGCTGCGGGTCAGCGCGGGCAGGCGGTCCATCGCGCGTTCGAGATGTCCTGCATCGGCCCATGCCCATGGCGGCGGTTCCGCGCCGGGCGAATCGTCGTCCTCGGGCAGTTCCTCGAACGCGATCACGCGTTCGCGGCGCAACCGCATCAGCGCCTCGTTGACCACGATCTGGCGCAGCCAGCCCCAGAACGGTGCGTTGCCGCGGAACTGGCCGATGCGTTCGAACAGATGCAGCATCGCGTCGTGCACGGTCTCGCGCGCGCGGTCCGCGTCGCCGAGCATGCGCAACGCGAGCGTGTACGCGGGCCGCTCGAACGCGCGGTAAATCTGCTCGAGCGCGCGCGTGTCGCCGCGGCGTGCGCCGGCCAGCGTGGTTTCAGCAACATCGATCTGGAAGCTCGCGGCGCTCACGATCCGGTCAGATGCCTGTTCGCGCGGATTGGTCGCAGGTGACCCGCATTCTGCTCCGGGCCGGTCTTTCGCGGTGGCGGCGAAAGCGCTCGTGTCCGGCATCTGTCCGCGTCGCCGGCGGACACTGTCCGCTCGCATCCTCGCGCAGCAATAATTCCGCAAATTCCGTTAGTTAGCGCGTGGCACGCGGCTTGCTTCCAACGCCTGTATCCGTCTCCGCGAGCCCGCTCACCCAAATGATCCGCGACACTTCGGCACAGGACCGCCCGATCAAGGCACTGCGCAACCGGCGCAAGCAGATCGTCTGGCTCGGCATCGGCGCGGCCGCGCTGCTCGCGATCCTCGCCGTCGTGCCGACGATCGGCCGCCTGCTCTCGTCCGATTCGTCGGCCAGCGCGGCGCGCCTGCGCATCGCCGAGGTCAAGCGCGGCACGCTCGTTCGCGACGTGTCGGTGCAGGGCAGGGTGATCGCGGCGGTGAGTCCCACCGTGTATGCGCGCACCGCGGGAACGGTCACCCTGGATGTGAATGCGGGCGACAAGGTGAAGAAGGGCGACGTGGTCGCCGAGGTCGAATCGCCGGATCTGGACAGCAAGCTGAAGCAGGAACAGGCCACGCTCGACAGCCTCGGCCTCGAGGTCGAGCGCACCGCGATCGCGAACCGCAAGACCGAGGCGGCGACGCAGATGGCGCTCGAACAGGCCCGTATCGACACCCAGACCGCCGAACGCGAGGTCGATCGCAACGAGAAACTGTTCAAGCTCGGCGCGGGTCCGGAGATGTCGGTGTTGCGCGCCCAGGACGCATTGGCCAAGGCCAAGCTCAGCGAGGTCAACGCGCACCACAACGTGCAGCTGGACCGCGAAAGTCTTGCGTTCGAACTGCGCACCAAGCGCTTCGCGCTCGATCGCCAGAAGCTGCTCGTCGACGATCTCGTGCGCCAGGTCGATGAACTCAAGCTGCGTTCGCCGGTCGACGGCCAGATTGGCCAGCTGATTGTGCAGCAGCGCGCCAACGTGGCCGCCAATGCGGCGATCCTGAGCGTGGTCGATCTCAGCGCGCTCGAGATCGAAGTGCAGGTGCCGGAAGTGTTCGCGCACGATCTGGGCGTCGGCATGGCCGCGGAAATTCTCGATGGCAGCGAGAAATACCGCGGCGAGGTCAGTGCGATTTCGCCCGAGGTACTCAACGGCCAGGTCACCGGCCGCATCCGCTTCGCCGACACGAAGCCGGCCGGTCTGCGTCAGAACCAGCAACTGACCACGCGGATCCTGATGGACGAGCATCCCAACGTGCTGATGGTCGAGCGTGGTCCGTTCGTCGACACCGGCGCCGGGCGGGTCGCCTACATCGTGCGCGGCAATGTCGCCGAGCGCACGCCGATCCAGGTCGGCGCGACCAGTCTCAACTCGGTCGAAATCGTCAGCGGCGTCAAGGAAGGCGACCGCGTCGTGATCTCCGGCACGGACCAGTTCAAGGGCGCGCAACGCGTGGCGCTCAATTAGCAGAACGTCGGGTTTTCGGGACTCGGGATCTGAAAGATCGACGTCCGGCCCGAATCCCGAATCCCGTATCAAGAATTCCCGATCCCGATTCCACCATCCCGCGAGGCGAAGCCGATGCTCAAGATGACCCATCTGCAGAAGGTCTACAGGACCCATCTGATCGAAACCTACGCGCTGCGCGATTTCTCCATCGATGTGCGTGAAGGCGAGTTCGTCGCAGTGACCGGGCCTTCGGGCTCGGGCAAGACGACGTTTCTCAACATCGCCGGACTGCTCGAGGAGTTCACCGGCGGCGAGTACCACATCGACGGTGTCGACGTGCGCGGCCTCGGCGACGACCAGCGCTCGCGCCTGCGCAACGAGAAGATCGGCTTCATTTTCCAGAGCTTCAACCTGATCCCGGACCTGAACCTGTTCGACAACGTCGACGTGCCGTTGCGCTATCGCGGCTTCGGCGCGGCGGAGCGCAGGAAGCGCATCGAGGAGTCGCTGAGCCGCGTCGGCCTCGCGTCGCGGACCCGGCACTATCCGTCGGAGCTGTCCGGCGGCCAGCAGCAGCGCGTCGCGATCGCGCGTGCGCTGGCCGGGTCGCCACGCCTGCTGCTCGCCGACGAACCGACCGGCAACCTCGATTCGCTGATGGCGCGCGGCGTGCTCGAACTCATGGAGGAGATCAATCGCCAGGGCACGACGATCGTCATGGTCACCCACGATCCCGAACTCGCCGCGCGCGCACACCGCAACGTGCACGTGATCGACGGCCAGGTCACCGACTTCGACGAGGAGCCCGCGTTGGGCAAACCGGCACGCGACGACAACGAGGTCACCGCGGTGGCCTGAGGCCACGGCCGAAGAATGGATCGGGCTCGTCTTCGAACCGACGCCGACCCGCACCGAACCATCACCCGAACCCTCCGCGCCCGGAGAGGGATCAAAGACAAGGGATCGAACCGCATGTTCACCTACTATCTGCAACTGGGCCTGCGCAGCCTCAGGCGCAATCCGGTCCTTACCGCGCTCATGGTCGTCGGCATCGCGCTCGGCATCGCCGCGAGCATGACCACGCTGACCGTGCTGCACCTGATGGGTAGCGACCCGATCCCGTGGAAGAGCGACAAGCTGCACTACGTGCAGCTCGACAACTGGAGCCCGGACCAGCCGTACTACGACGACGGCCGCCCGCCCGACCAGGTCACCTATCGCGACGCGGTCGCGCTGATGCAGGCCGGCAAGGCCGACAAGCAGGCTGCGATGTTCAAGCTGTCGGTGCCGGTGCAGCCGGCGAACAAGGACCTCAAGCCGTTCCAGTCGCTGGGCCGGGTTACCTACGCGGACTTCTTCGCGATGTTCGAGCCGCGCTTCAAGTACGGCCAGGCCTGGAATCACGACCAGGACGAATCGCACGCGCGCGTGGTCGTACTCGGCAAGGACATGAACGAGAAGCTGTTCGGCGGCCAGGACAGCACCGGCAAGACCGTGCGCCTGGACGGCATCGACTATTCGATCGTCGGCGTGCTCGACGACTGGAAGCTGCGCTCGCGCTACTACGACCTGACCAACGGCGCGTTCGCGGAACCGGACGAATTCTTCATGCCGTTCACGACCGCGATCGATCTCAAGCACCGCTCGTCGGGCAACAACAGCTGCTGGAAGTCCTCCGGCAACGGCTGGGACGCCTACCTCGACTCCGATTGCATCTGGATCCAGATGTGGGTGCAGCTCGATACGCCTGCGCGGCTCGCCGAGTACCACAGCTTTCTCGACAGCTACGTGAGCGAGCAGAAGAAGCTCGGACGCTTTCCGCGTCCGCTCAACAACCGTCTGCTGGACGTGACCCAGTGGATGCGCGACCAGAAAGTCGTCTCGCGCGATGTCGAGGTGCAGACCGGACTCGGGTTCGCATTCCTCGCGGTGTGCCTGGTCAACACGATCGGCCTGCTGCTCGCGAAGTTCACACGCAAGGCGGGCGAGATCGGTCTGCGCCGTGCACTCGGTGCGAGCCGACGCGAGGTATTCACGCAGTTCCTCGTCGAGTCCGGCGTGGTCGGCCTGTCCGGCGGCTTCCTCGGATTGCTGCTGACCGGCCTCGGCCTGATTGCGGTGCGTGCGCTGTACACCGACTACAAGACGGTCGCGCATCTGGACTGGACGATGGTCGCGACCACGATCCTGCTCGCGGTGGTCTCGGCGGTACTCGCGGGACTGTATCCGACCTGGCGTGCGTGCAGCGTACAGCCGGCAGCGCAGTTGAAGGTTTGACGTTGCGGGAGATCGGACCTCCTGTCCGACTTTCGCTCGCACGGACCCGGCGCAGCCGGGCCGCGTGCTCCCGCTCAGGCGCAAGCGCCTTCGCGGCTGGCACATCCTGGTGCCGGGGGTTTTTGCAAGGCGCAGGGCTCTTCAATCGTCCATTTCGAGGTGCAGCATGGAAATCCGTCCGATACTTTCCGCACTGATGCGCAGCAAGGTCTCGATGATCCTGATCGGCCTGCAGGTCGCGCTGACCCTCGCGATCGTCTGCAACGCGCTGTTCATCATCGGCCAGCGTCTCGAGCTCATGAACCGGCCGAGCGGCATGAACGAGGCCGACACGTTCTGGTTCGGCAGCAGCGGCTTCGGCCAAGGCTTCGACGCGCGCGCGACCCAGCAGGCCGATCTCGCCCTGCTGCGGCAGATGCCGGGTGTCGCGGCGGCTACCGCCACGAACTCGGTGCCGATGAGCGGCGGCGGCTGGAGTACCGGCATCAACCTGCAGCCGAAGCAGAAGACCTCGACCGCCGACACCACCCTGTACCTGGTCGATCCGGGCGCGATGGATACGTTCGGTACCAAGCTGATCGCGGGCCGCAACCTCAAGCCGGAGGACATGCAGAACGCCAACTTCGGCGATCGCGTGCAGCCGCCGGCCATCATCGTGACCAAGGCGCTGGCCGACAAGCTGTTTCCCGACGGCAATGCGCTCGGCAAGCAGGTCTACATGGACGAGGATCCGCCGACCAGTACGATCGTCGGCATCATCGAGCGCCTGCAGCAGCCGTGGCCCGAGAGCGACTCGGTCGAATACGCGACGTTCGTTCCGGTCTCCATGCCCTACGGAAACTTCACCCGCTATCTGGTGCGCGCCGAACCCGGCCGCCGCGACGAGGTGATGAAGGCGGTCGAGCAGAAACTCTCCGCGGCGAACCCGAGCCGGATCATCGGCAAGATCCGCACGATGCAGGAAACCCGCCGCGACGCCTATGCGGGCGACCGCGCGATGGCGATCATCCTCGGTGCGGTGATCTTCGCGCTGCTCGCGATCACCGCGCTCGGCATCGTCGGCATGGCCAGTTTCTGGGTCGCCCAGCGCACGCGGCAGATCGGTACGCGGCGTGCGCTCGGCGCGACGAAGTTCGACATCCTGCGCTATTTCCAGACCGAGAATTTCATCATCACGACCCTGGGTCTGATCGTCGGCGGCCTGCTCGCGTATGCACTCAGCCTCTGGCTGATGCAGACCTACCAGTCGCCGCGCCTGCCCTGGTACTACGTGCCGGTCGGCTTCGCGTGCCTGTGGGCGCTCGGCCAGATCGCGGTCCTCGGCCCCGCGCTGCGCGCGTCGCGCGTTCCGCCGGCGGTGGCGACGCGCAACGTTTGATCGTGATGCTGCGCTATTACCTGCGTATCGGCATGCGCAGCCTCGGGCACAACCCGGGGCTGAGCCTGCTGATGGTGCTCGGCATCGCGCTCGGCATCGCGGCCTGCATGACGACATTGACCGTCTTCCATCTCATGGGCAGCGATCCGATTCCGTGGAAGAGCGACAAGCTGCACTACGTGCAACTCGACAACTGGGATCCGGACAATCCGTACAGGCAACCGGACGAACCGCCCGATCAGGTCAGCTATCGCGATGCGACTGCGCTGATGCAAGCTGCGCGGGCCGACCATCAGGCGGCGATGTTCCGCGTCGCGCTGCCCGTGCGGCCGGAAGATCCGGCGCTCAAGCCTGAACTGGCCACGGGCCGCGCCACCTACAGCGATTTCTTCGCAATGTTCGAACCGCCTTTCGCGTACGGCGGTCCCTGGGATCACGCCCAGGACGAAGCGCATGCGCGGGTGCTCGTGCTCTCGCGCGAGTCGAACGAGAAGTTCTTCGGCGGCGCGAACAGCGTCGGCCGGCAACTGCGCATCAGCGATGTCGACTACACGATCGTCGGCGTGCTCGCGGCGTGGCGGCCACGCATCCGCTTCTACGACGTGGCCGGCGGCAACGCGTTTGACCGGCCGGCGGACATCTTTTTACCGAACACGACCGCGGTCGAGCTCAACCTCGGCATCGTCGGATCGACATCGTCGTGGGGACAGGTATCCGCGGGTCGCCAGGCATTTCTGGATTCCGAATCCGTCTGGCAGGAGTTCTGGGTCGAACTGGATTCGCCGGAGAAGCTCGCCGGTTACCAGTCGTTCCTTGCCAGCTACGTCAACGAACAGAAGAAACTCGGCCGCTTTCCGCGGCCTCTCAACAACCGGCTGCGCAATGTCAACGAGTGGCTGGCCGATCAAAAGGTCGTTTCTCGCGACGTACGCATCCAGGTGTGGCTTGCGTTCGCATTTCTCGGTGTCTGCCTGGTCAGCACGATCGGCTTGCTGCTGGCGAAGTTCATGCGCAAGGCGGGCGAAATCGGCGTGCGTCGCGCGCTCGGGGCGAGCCGCAGACAGGTGTTCTCGCAGCATCTGGTCGAATCCGCACTCGTCGGTGCTGGCGGTGGCGTGCTCGGCCTCCTGTTCGCGTGGTTCGGCCTGCTGCTCGTGCGCAGCCTCGACGACGATCTGCAGTCCGTGGCTCGACTCGACTGGCCCATGATCGCGACCGCGATCGCGTTGTCGGTGGCGGCCGCGACGCTGGCCGGACTCTATCCGACGTGGCGCGCGTGTCGCGTGCAGCCGGCAGTGCAGCTGAAGGTGTAGTCAAGCGCGAAGGATCGAACATCCTGTCCGACTTTCGCGCTCGCGCGGCCCCGGCAAAGCCGGGCCCGTGCTCCCGCTCAGGCGCGTGCGCCTTCGCGGCTGGCGCATCCATGCGCCAGATTCTTCATCAGATCGCGAGGTTCGCCGATGGAAATCCGCCCGATAGTATCCGCGCTGATGCGCAGCAAGATTGCGCTGATCCTGATCGGTCTGCAGATTGCGCTGACGCTTGCCATCGTCTGCAACGCGTTGTTCATCGTTGCGCAGCGCGTGGAACGGATGCGGCGCCCGAGCGGTCTCGACGAGGCCAATACGTTCGAGGTCAGCAGTCTCGGTTTCGGGGCGCGCTATGACGTACGAGCGGCGGTGCGCCAGGACCTGGCAACGCTGCGTGCGCTGCCCGGCGTTGCGGATGTCGCGCCGATCAATCGCGTGCCGATGGGCCGGGCCGGCTGGTCGACGGCGATTTCGCTGAATCCCGAGCAGAAAACCCCGACGCTGGCGACCGCGATCTACATGGTCGACGACCATGCGATCGGTGCGCTCGGCATCAGGCTCGTCGCCGGACGCAACTTCACGCCCGCAGAGATCGAGTTTCGCGACCTGCGTGACCCGGACTGGCCGCCTGGCGTGATCGTCACGCGTGCGCTCGCGGAGCGGCTGTTTCCCGGAACGAGCGGCGTCGGGCAGCGTTTCTACCTCGACCCGCGGCAACCCGCAAACACCGTGATCGGTGTCGTCGACCGCTTGCAGGCGCCGTGGCTCGACACCGACGAAACCGAATATTCGACCTTGGTGCCGCAGATCCGCCCATACGGCACCGAATCGCGCTACCTGATTCGCGCCCAGTCGGGGCGGCGCGACCCGCTGATGTCGCGTGTCGAGCAGACGCTCGGCCGCATCAATGCGAGCCGCATCGTGCGTGGCCTGGAGAGCATGCAGGACGTGCGTCGCGACGGATACAAATCCGATCGGATGATGGCGGTGGTTCTCGGCATGGTGGTCCTGCTCCTGCTCGCGATCACCGCACTCAGCGTGCTCGGCATGGCCAGCTTCTGGGTGGCCCAGCGCACGCGTCAAATCGGCACACGGCGTGCGCTCGGCGCGACCCGGGCGGATATCCTGCGCTACTTCCAGACCGAGAATTTCATCATCACCTCGATCGGCCTTGCGGGCGGCACCATTCTGGCCTATGCGCTCAGCCTGTGGCTGATGCAGGCGTATCAGGTGCCTCGCCTGCCGTGGTATTACGTGCCGGTCGGCTTCGTTTGCCTGTGGGTGCTGGGACAACTCGCGGTGCTTTCCCCTGCGCTGCGCGCCTCGCGCGTGCCGCCCGCCGTGGCCACGCGGAGCGCATGAGGCTGAGCCAGGTCCATGCGCGCCGTCTCTTTACGGGCCGCGAGCCACCTGAATCCGGGCGTGCGTCGACGCGACAAGCTTGTATGCTTCCGGCTTCCGGCCATTCGCGCATCGCCCGCCACGAAACAATGCAACCCTTGCAGCTCATCGCGCATCCAATCCCGGGATGCGCACACGACACGCCTCGAACGACGTCATGCGCACGGTCCTGGTAATCGACGACAACCCGGCAGTCGGAACCGCGCTCGACATGCTGCTAGGCCTGCGCGAAATCCGCACGCTGGTCGCGCAGACGCCGCAGGCAGGACTCGCGGCGCTGGCTCGCGAAGACGTCGATCTGGTCGTGCAGGACATGAATTTCAGTTCCGACACGACCTCCGGCGAGGAAGGCGTCGCGTTGTTCCGTGCGATCCGCGAGCAGCATGCGGATCTGCCGATCATCCTGCTGACCGCGTGGACGCATCTGGAAACCGCGGTCGAGCTGGTCAAGGCAGGCGCAGCCGACTACATGGCCAAACCCTGGGACGACCACAAGCTGCTGGCGACGGTCGAGAACCTGCTCGAACTGTCCGAGGCAACACGCGAAGTCAACCGCTTCCGCGACGAACGGCGGCGGCGGCGCGAGGCGCTGGACGCAAAGTACGATCTGCGTGGCCTGGTATTCGCGTCGGCCGCGACCGAGCGCGTCGTCGAACTCGCGTGCCAGGTCGCGCGTTCCGATATTCCGGTGTTGATCACGGGCCCGAATGGCGCCGGCAAGGAACGCATCGCCGAGATCATCCAGGCCAATTCGACGGTCAGGGACGGGCCGTTCGTGACGGTCAATTGCGGGGCGCTGCCCTCCGAATTGATCGAGGCCGAACTGTTCGGCGCCGACTCGGGCGCGTATACCGGCGGGCCGACCAAGGCGCGCGAGGGCCGCTTCGAGATTGCCGACGGCGGCACCCTGTTTCTCGATGAAATCGGCAACCTGCCGCTGGCCGGTCAGGCCAAGTTGCTGCGCGTGCTGGAAAGCGGCCTGTTCGAGCGGCTCGGTTCGAGCAAGACCCGCCAGGTCAAGGTGCGCGTGATCAGCGCGACCAACGCGGATGTCGCGGCGATGATCCGCGAAGGACGCTTCCGCGAGGATCTCTACTACCGGCTCAACGTGATCGAACTGCGCCTGCCGCCGCTGGCCGAGCGCCGCGAGGACATCGTGCCGCTGGCCGAGCATTTTCTCGACGCTGCCGCGGAACTCGACGACGGCGCACGCTCGGCGCTGGCCGGCCATGCCTGGCCCGGCAACGTGCGCGAACTGAAGAATGCGATTCAGCGCGCGGCGCTGCTGTGCCGCGACCGCGTGATCACCGCGCGCGACCTCGGCCTGGCCACCGTGCGCGGCAGCAACGGCCGCATCGCGCCCGAGACCGAACCGGACCGCGCGATGATCGAGGCCGCGTTGCAGAATGCGCGCGGCGTAATCAGCCGTGCTGCGGCCGAACTCGGTCTGTCGCGTCAGGCCCTGTACCGGCGCATGGACAAGCTCGGCGTGCAGTCGGGTGCAGGGAACAGCGAATAGGCAGCGGCATCCGGGTCGGGCCGTCTCGGGCCCCGCAGCGTCGCGGCCGGAGCGGACGCGCGCCCGAACCGACAGCGTCCCGCGGCGGGACGCGACGGGCGTCGGGTCGGCGCGGCCCCGTGCGAGGCATGAGCCGTGCCGGCACGGCTCCGACAGACCTGTGCGATCCTTCGCGCTGCTGCGAATCCCGATTCCCCATTTCCGGATCCCGGCTCCATGCGCCTGATTTCGCTCGAAGGAAAGCTCGCGGCCGCGCTCGCGGTCGCGTTGATCGCGGCTTCCGCGCTGGCCGCGTGGGCAACTTCGTTCCTCGCTTCGCCGCTGCAGGGCGCCGCGCTCGCGGTGTTCCTGCTCGTCGTTCCCGCACTGGTGTTCGCGCGCATGCTGGCGCGCCCGGTCGCCGCGCTGATCCGCGCGCTGTCGGGCAGCGTGGTCGCGTTTCGCGACGGCGACTTCAGCTTTTCGATCGGCGCGAAACGCGGCGACGAGGTCGGCGACCTGGTCGCCGCGCACAACGAACTCGGCCGGGTGCTGCGCGAGGAGCGCCAGCACCTGTTCCAGCGCGAGCTGCTGCTCGACACGGTCGTCCAGCACACGCCGACCGCGCTCGTGCTCGTCGAGCAGGGCGGGCATGTCGTCTACGCGAATCTCGCCGCGCGACAACTGCTCAACGCCGGGCGCGCGCTCAACGGCGAGCGGTTCGAAACGATCGTCGCCAATGCGCCCGCGCCCCTCGCGCGTGCGATCGCGGGCGAGGTCGACAGCCTGTTCACGGTTTCAATCGAGCAGGAAGAGGAAACCTTTCATCTTTCGCAACGCGTGTTCAAGCTGCAGGGCCGGCCGCACCGCCTCTACCAGTTGAAGCGGCTGACCCGCGAACTCGCACGCCAGGAAGTGGCGACCTGGAAGAAGGTGATCCGGGTGATCAGCCACGAGATCAACAACTCGCTCGCACCGATCCGTTCGCTTTCCCACTCCGGTCGCGAACTGGCCCGGCTCGGCGACGCGAAGCGTCTGGCCACCGTATTCGACACGGTCGAGGAGCGCACGCGCCACCTCGAAGGATTCATCCAGGGCTATGCGCGGTTCGCCAAGCTGCCGATGCCGCGGCCCGAAGCGGTCGACTGGCAGCCGTTCCTGGATGCGCTGCGGCGCCACCATGTGTTCCGGGCACCGCCGCAGCTGCCTGCGGAACCCGGATTCTTCGACCGCGCACAGATCGAGCAGGTGCTGATCAACCTGCTCAAGAATGCGCACGAAGCGGGCGGTCCGGCGAATGCGATCGAGCTCAACGTGACCCAGAGCGTACGCGATACGCGACTGGAGGTGGCCGATCGTGGCAGCGGCATGAGCGAGACCGTGCTCGCGAACGCACTGCTGCCGTTCTACTCGACCAAGCGCAGCGGCTCGGGTCTCGGTCTGGCGCTCGCGCGCGAGATTGCCGAAGCGCACGGCGGACGCGTGCAGCTTTCGAACCGGCGCGATGGCGGTCTGGCCGTGACGCTGATCCTGCCGCTGCCGCAGGGCGGCGCGCCGAACCCGCGCGCGGACTGACGCGCAAGGAACGGACGCGCGCGACCGCGGTCGCGTCGGGCGACGCGCCTGCCTATACTCGCCGCATCCGTGCAGGTCGACACCTGCATCACGCTGGGGAAGCCATCATGCCAATTCTCGCGATCGTGGTCGTCGTCGTGGCCGTCATCGTCCTCTACAAGCTCGTGCGCATCGTCCCGCAGGGCTACGAATGGACCGTCGAACGCTGGGGCAAGTACACGCACTCGCTGACGCCGGGATTTCATCTGCTGATTCCGGTCATGCAGAACGTCGGCCGCAAGATGAACATGATGGAACAGGTCCTCGACGTGCCGTCGCAGGACGTGATCACCAAGGACAACGCGGTGGTCAAGGTCGATGGCGTGGTGTTCTACCAGGTCCTCGATGCGGCCAAGGCGGCCTACGAGGTCGCCCAGCTCGAACTCGCGATCATCAACCTGGTGATGACCAACATCCGTACCGTGCTCGGCTCGCTCGACCTCGATGAATCGCTGTCCAAACGCGACCAGATCAACGCCGCGCTGCTCAAGGTCGTCGACGAGGCGACCAATCCGTGGGGCCTCAAGGTGACCCGCATCGAACTCAAGGACATTGCGCCGCCGCGCGACCTCGTCGATTCGATGGCGCGCCAGATGAAGGCCGAGCGCGAGAAGCGTGCGAACATCCTCGAAGCCGAGGGTTTCCGCCAGGCCGCGATCCTCAAGGCCGAGGGCGAGAAGCAGTCGGTGATCCTCGCCGCCGAGGGCGAAAAGGAAGCCGCGTTCCGCGAAGCCGAGGCGCGCGAGCGCCTCGCGGCCGCCGAGGCCAAGGCGACCGAGGTGGTGTCGGCGGCGATCGCCAACGGCGACGTCAATGCCCTCAACTACTTCGTTGCGAACAAGTACGTGGAGGCACTCAAGGCCATGGCCGCGTCGCCGAACCAGAAGATGCTGCTGCTGCCGATCGAGGCGACCGGGGTGATCGGGTCGCTGGCCGGCATCGCCGAACTCGCGAAGAACGCGTTGTCCGAACAGGGGACGCGACCGCCCGCAGCGCACGCGCCGCCGCGCGTACCGCCGCCGGGTCCACGCTAGCGACATCGAAGGACATCTGTTCATGACAAGCCTCGTCGACACCTACGGCTGGTGGCTGCTCGCTCTGGTGCTGATCGCCGCTGAAATGCTCGTGCCGGGCTATTTCATGCTCTGGATCGGTATCGCCGCGGGCGTCATGGGCGTACTCATGCTGATCGCTCCGGACCTGTCGGTCCTGGTCCAGGCCGTGCTGTTCGCGCTGTTCGCGATCGCGGCCTGTCTCGTCTACTGGAAATTCATTCGTCCGCATGCCGAACAGCGTGACGAACAACCCCTGCTCAACCGGCGTGGCGCACGCCTCGTGGGCCAGCGTTTCGTGCTGGCCGAACCGATCGTCAATGGGCGCGGCAAGGTCCGCGTCGGCGATGGATCGTGGCTGGCCCAAGGTCCGGATCTGCCGGCCGGAAGCGAAGTCGAAGTCGTCGCGGTGGACGCAACGACGCTGCGCGTGAAAGCGGTGTGACCCTTGCAATCCATTCCGGCGATACCCGATCGATTGCGGGCAACGGGTTCGCTGGCGTGGCGACGCGGTATCACCGCCGAGCGCAGACAGCCCGCCCGCATGCCGCGATAATGCGCATCCCGCGACCGCATCCGGCAAGGATCCGATGACCCACAAGACCATTCTCAACGAAACCCATCGCGCGCTCGGCGCGAAGATGGTCGACTTCGGCGGCTGGGACATGCCGATCAGCTACGGCTCGCAGATCGAGGAGCATCACGCGGTACGTCGCGATGCAGGCATGTTCGACGTGTCGCACATGACCGTGATCGACCTGCGCGGGGCGCGCACGCGCGATTTTCTGCGCCGTCTGCTCGCGAACAGCGTCGACAAGCTCAAGACACCCGGCAAGGCCCTCTACTCGTGCATGCTCAACGAGCACGGCGGGGTGATCGACGATCTGATCGTGTATTTCCTCGCCGACGATTTTTTCCGCCTCGTCGTCAACGCTTCGACGCGCGACAAGGATCTGGCCTGGATCAGGAAGCAGGCGGAGGCGTTCGCGATCGAGGTCAGCGAGAGGGCCGACCTGTCGATGATCGCGGTCCAGGGCCCCAACGCGCGCGACAAGACGATCGCGCTGCTGACGCCCGATGCGCGGGTGCGGGTCGCCGGACTAGGCAAGTTCAGCGCGGTCGAGGTCGATGGCTTGTTCATCGCGCGCACCGGCTACACCGGGGAGGACGGCTTCGAGATCATCGTGCCCGAGCACGACGCGGTCGGATTGTGGAACCGCTTGCTCGCCGCGGGTATCGCGCCGGCCGGCCTCGGTGCGCGCGATACGTTGCGGCTCGAAGCCGGCATGAATCTCTACGGCCAGGACATGGACGAGACCGTCACGCCTTGGGAGTCGAACCTCGGCTGGACCGTTGCGCTCGATGCCGGCCGCGACTTCATCGGCCGCGACGAACTCGAGAAGCAGAAATCCGGCGGCGGCCATCGCGCGATGGTCGGCGTGGTCATGGACGACAAGGGCGTGCTGCGCCACGGCCAACGTGTGATCACGGCACTTGGAGACGGCGAAATCCTGTCCGGCAGCTTTTCGCCGACTCTTTCCCGATCGATCGGATTCGCGCGCGTGCCGGGTGCGCTGACGGGAACCCTGCACGTGGATATTCGCGGCAGGCGGATTCCGGTACGCGTCGTGAAATACCCGTTCGTGCGCGAGGGCCAGGCCTGCGAGGGGGTGTAGGACGCGGTGTCCGTCGCGTTGCGGGATCGGTTGCGGAACCGCGGCTGCCATTCCGCTGTGCCGCCTTCCTCGCGCGACGACCGAATGTGTCGTCCGCGCCGCGAAACAGCGCGACGACTGGCTCGCTCGGACTCGCGGCGCCGTGCGTGGCCTGGTGCAGCTTCTGGAACCACCATGGGCCTCATGCCGGGGCGGCGCCCGGCACCACGATCCACGTCGCGCTTCAGCTACCCAATGAACGTTGCAGTCCACTAGAATCCGATTGCTGCAGCCTCATCAAGGACACGTGCCATGCAAGAGATTCCCGGCGATCTGAAATTCATGAAGTCTCACGAGTGGGCGCGCGTCGAGGACGAAGGAACAGTGACGGTCGGAATTTCCGACCACGCGCAAAGTCTGCTGGGCGACCTCGTCTATGTCGAACTGCCGAGCCTGGGCGACACGGTCAAGGCCGGCAACGCGTGTGCGGTTGTCGAGTCGGTGAAAGCAGCGTCGGATGTCTATGCTCCGGTTTCCGGGGAGATCGTTGCGGTCAACGAGGCGCTGCCCGACAAGCCGGAGACCATCAACGAGGATGCGTTCGGCGATGGCTGGATCTTCGTGATCAAACCGGACAACCTCGCCGAAGAGCAGGAAGAACTGCTCGACCCTGATGCCTACGCGGAACTGATCGAAGCCGACGAGCACTAGGCGTCGCGCGCGACGTCGGCATGCGACGAAAGGTGCACTGTCCGAATCCGCGCTCGATCACTTTTCCCGATGCGGATGATGCGGACCCCGCGGATGACTCGAACCGGCGGCGAGCGTCGGTACCCGCCGATTTCCCGATTTCGGGTGCCCGGAGCGGGTTCCGCAAAAATAAATTTCATGCCCGGATTTACCTGCCGTTTGGCTTGCTGGCGGGGCATTGCGACGTTCGGGCGCGCGCGCAATGGACGTCGATCACGTCATGCGCGCGTGCAATCCGGCGATTTGTTTCCGCGCCGCGTGGAAACCCGGAAAGCCGCGCCGCTGCTTGCTTTCCGGTTTAATGGCATCGCGCAAGCTGCATTTTCAAATAGACGTATAGACGTCTAGATGTCCTGGCATTGGATGGCCGCCTGCACCATTCAATCCGTCGTTTACGACCGAATCCCCGCCTCCGGACCCTCGTGGGAACTGCTTGTTTCCCCTGAGAAATTTGTTGACAGGCGTGCACGACAGTAATAGTTTCTGCGCCGGCGTGACTAACGAATAGGGAAACATGGCTGCGACCCGTTTCATCGCTCCGTACGTTGAACACGGTACGAAGGCCGGGTCGGTAAAAAAAATCACGGTGTCGGTTCCCTTCCACATTCTCAAGCTGGTGTCCGACGAGCGGACCCGCCGCCAGGTAAGTGACCTTCGTCACGCCACCAACAGCGATCTGCTGTGCGAAGCATTCCTTCACGCTTTTACTGGGCAACCACTGCCAACTGACGAGGAGCTAAGACGCGATATGGCTATGAAGAAAGCTGCAAAACGCAAACCGGCCAAAAAGGCCGCCAAGAAAGCCCGGAAAGTCACCGTGAGAAAGGCGGCGAAGAAGACCACCGCCAAGGCAAAGACGGCGACTGCACGCAAGACCTCAGCGGCCAGGAAGCCGGCAAAGAAAAAGGCACGGAAGAAGACCGCGAAGAAGGCAACCAGAAGGGCCAAGAAGGCCTGACCTTCGAATCGGCACGCGGAGTCTGCGTGCCGACTTTCACGACCGGTCGCATCGGAATTCGGATGAAACCGGTAGTGGCTAGGCAACAAGCGTAACCAGCAACACGCAAGAAGCATCAGTCGGAAATCAACTACTCTCCCTGCGGACACGCCCAGCGCAGGGAGAGCATTTCCGAAACCCCGCCGGCATTCCCTCCCGTTGCATCTGCGGTCCGCACTCGCGCGCACACCGCGACATGCCGAATCATTCGGACAGCAGGGTCGCCAGCACGCCCCCCTCAGGCGATCGTGCCGCGATGATCTTCGCGCAGCTCATCAATGGAACCGCGAGCAGCAGGCCGGCCACGCCCCAGATCCACCCGAGCACGACCAGCGCGACGAACACCATGACCGGGTCCAGTGCGAGCCGCCGGCCGACCAGATGGGGAGTCACCAGCTGACCTTCGATCAGGTGCAGGCCGAGGAATGCCGCGGGTGCCGCGAGCGCGGACAGCGGCGAGGCGAATTCGGCAAAACCCGCGACCATCAGGACGACCGCGGTCAGCAGCGGCCCGATGAACGGCGCGAAGTTCAGGATTGCGGCGACGCCTCCCCAGAGCAGCGGATCCGGGACATGCAGGAAATGCAGCGCGGCTGCGGTCGCCAGACCCAATCCGGCGTTGATCAGGGTGATCGTGATCATGTAGAGCGAAAGCTCGTGCTGTGCCTGACGCGTGGACAGGACCAGGTCGCGCTTCGCGCGCAGGTGCGGCGCGAGGGCGACGAATTTGCGCAGCAGCGCATCGCCGTGCAGGAGGAACAGGAACGTCAGGAACACCGTGATGATCACGCCGGCCAGGAAAGCCGGCGCCGAACTCATGAGATGACCGATCAGGCTCGGCGACGCATCGACGAGGCGTACCGCCTGAGCACCGTCGACGCTGGTCAGCTTGTCCAGTTCGTTGGTCGCCTCGGTGGCCGCCTGCAGCGGGCGGCGCAGGTCGTGCAGCGTGCTCTGCATGTGCGCCATCGCGCGCGGCATGCGCGCGATCCATTCCCTGGCCGGCGTCGCCAGCGCGGTGATGATCAGGCCGAACAGCGCGATCGTGAACAGCACGCCGAGCAGCGCGCCGATCGCGCGCGGAACATGCCAGCGTTCGAGCAGGCGGACCGCGGGCGCCAGGATCAATCCGAGCAGGATTGCAACGAGGATCGGCACGATGATCGGTTCGGCCAGCGCGCACGTGTAGACCGCGAGGAAACCGACAAGGATTGCAAGCAGACGCGTGCGGGTATCGCCCGGCGTCGGGGGTCGATGCAGCGCCGGATCGTTTGGCGGCGGCGGCTCAGCGTTGGCGACGCCCGCTGCACCTTCGCTCATGCCGGCGGCCGCGTCTTTCGCGTTCGTCGTCATGGAGCGCCGACGTTGCTGCCGGCTTGCGCGCGCGCGCCGTCCAAAGCATCGGTCGCGCGCGGCAACCACGCGCCGAACGGGATGCGCGTCGCGATCGTGATGGCCTGATCGAACAGGACAGCGAACGTGCCGGTGCGCGCCAGCGGCAGCAGGCCCATGGCGCTGCCCGCGAGAAATCCCTCGCCGAGCAGCCACGGCATGCGAGGTCCGCCGATGCGCGCGGCGAATCGTTGCAGGTCCGCGTCGCAGCGCCCGATCTCGCGCTCGAGGCGGCGTCCGGCCTGCTCGGCGATGCGGCGGCGCTCGCGAAGCTTCATGCGCGCGTCTGCCCCATGCGACCGAGCATGTGTCGGGTGCGCGGCAATGCGAGATCACGCCAACAGCCGCGCATCGCGACAAGAACGACACCGACACCGACCAGGTTGGCCAGCGCGACGCTGCCGATCCCGTAGAACAGATTGTCGGTCAGTTCATAGACGCCGGCCGCGATCGCGGCGCTCGTCGCCAGCCACGCACCGACGCCGAGAAAGACGAGCACGAAGCCGAGCCCGACCAGCGCCAGCGCGCTGCTGCGCGCCAGCCGCAGTTCGGCGCGCAGCAGGGCCAGGGCGGCCTCGGCGACGCGCATCGCCTGCTCGACCGCGGTTCGTGCCGCGTCGAGATCGCCTGCGATGCCTTCGCCGGGGTCGCGCGCGCCAGCGGGCGTGTCCATCTCAGCGACGGCGCAGCAGGCGGGTGACGATCACGCCGGCCGCGAACGCGATGCCGAATGCAGCGAGCGGATGTTCGCGGACCTGTTCGACCGCGGCCGCACGAAACGTCCGGGTGCCTTCGATGAAGCGATCGCCGGCGTCGCGCAGCTCGTCCTCCAGGTGGGCGGTATTCGCGCGCAGCTTCTCGCGCAATGCGTGCAGTTCGCCTTTGGCCGCGCGAGCACTCTCCCTCGCGCCATCGGTGACGGCTTCGCCGGCCTCGTCGAGCTGCTGCTTGACCTCGCGTACGTTTGCCATGATGTCGATCCTCGTCTTGTGGAAGGGTTGACGCTGGCCCGGTGTCGGCTGTGCGCCGGGTGGACCGGGCCACGTCGAAACAGCTTAGCGCGGCGAAACTGAACGCCGTTCGCGGCCGCCCGGATGGACATGGCGTGCATTATGCATCGGGGCGAGTACGTTATCTTTTGCGTGGCGCGTCGCTGGCTGCGCCGCATGTCTTGATGTCGGGAGGGATTGGAGATGCCGGAATCCATCGGCGGGTGTGACAGCAGATCGGGCGCGCGCAACGCGAACCCGGGCGGACAGATACGGATGCGTGGGGCATCCGCATCCACGACGCTCATCGCCATCGCGGTCGTGATCGTATTGCTTGCGGCGGGAGCCTGGTGGTTCATGGGCAGGTCCAGGCCCGCCTCGACTCCTGCCGCGCAGACCCCTGCTGCGGCCAGCGCGCCTGCCGCGGTCGCGGCCGCCGACGTGAATGCGCCGGCCGTCGAGGAACAGCTCAGCATCGATCAGCTCTACAAGGAAGCGCGTATCGCGACCAAGGAAAACCGGAGTTTCGCGCCCGCGGGCAAGAATGCGCTCGAATACTATCTGGCGATCATCGCCAGGCAACCGGACGACACGGATGCACGCGATGCCCTGCTCGAGCTGTTCCCGTTTGCGACGGGCAACGCCGAGGAGCAGATCAACAACGGCAACTTCGACGAAGCCAACCGCATCATGGACCTGCTCGCGAAGGCCGATCCGAGCAACTACACGCTGACGATCCTGCGCAGCAAGCTCGACGCGAAGAAGAAACAGAAGGATCGCGAGGCGGCACAGGACGCACAAAAGGCGCTCGCCGATGCCGCGGCCGCCGCGCGCGCGCAGGCTGCGGCGAACGGACCGGCCGCGCCGGCCAGCGACACGGCGGCAGCCGATGCGGCAGCCGCGGCCGCCGCAGCCACAGCAGCCGCCGAGGCGGCCAAGCGCGCCGAACTCGCGCGCGCGACGCCCGCGCCTGCGGCCGCGCCACCGCCGACTCCGGAGCCGGTCGGCGAGACCCGGGACGTGGTCGTGGTCACGCCGCCTCGACCCACCTATCCCGCCGCGGCGGTACGCAACCGCCAGGATGGCTGGGTCGAGGTCGAGTTCACGGTCGCTGCGAGCGGAGCGGTGCAGAACGTGAAGGTGGTCAACTCCGAGCCCTCGCGCGTATTCGACCGCGAAGCCGTGCGCGCAGTGCAGCAGGCGAAGTTCGAACCGCGCCTGGATCGTGGCAAGGCGGTTGCCTCGACGCTGCGCCGGCGTATCGAGTTCAAGCTCGGAAGGTGACTCCGGGGCAGCGCCCCGCAGCCCGCGCGATCATCCGCCACGCGACTGCGCGCGGCGGATGTGTCAGGCATGCGCGGTGAACGTCAGTTTCTTACAAAATTCCGGGTTTCGGAGCGGAGTCAGTCCGCATCGCCCCTGAGCGCATCGGTATCGTGGGACTCCAGGCCCGCCCAGTTCACTTCGGGCAGGCCGAGATATCGATCGAGCAGCATCGGCAGCAGACCGGACGGTGCTGCCGACTCGCAGTTCCATAGCATGACCACGCCAAACCGGTAGCGCGGCAGGAACGCGATCATCGCGCGGTATCCCTGCACTGCGCCCGCGTGGAAGACCAGGGTCGTGCCCGCGTAGTCGTAGATGCGCCAACCCAGCGCGTACTGCGCATCATTGACCCGGCCACGCCGCCACGGCGTGCTGCGCGTCTCGCGCTCGGTCTCGACCAGCGGCGTGTGCAGTGCGGCCAGCAGGGCCGGCGAGAGCACGCGGGGGCGTCCGCCCATCTGCGCGATCAACCATTGCTCCATGTCGCGGATGCTCGCGTTGACACCCGCGGCCGGTGCCACGCGGTAATAGGTCTCGTTCGGTACGAAGGGCGTCCAGGTGCCGCCGACGCGGCGATGCGGTCGCGCCCAGCTCTTCGAGCCTTCCAGCGCGTCGCGCCCGTAGGTCGCAGTGGTCATGCCGAGCGGGTGGAAGAGACGCTTCTCGACCTGGTGGTAATAGAAGTCGCCGGTCGCCGCGTAGGTAACGTCGCCGATCAGACTGAATGCGATGTTCTGGTAGGCATAGCACTCGCCGACCCGGCAGGTCAGCGGGACCTCCTTGAGACGGTCGACGAGCAGTTCGTAGGGCTCGTCCTGTTCGAGCAGCCGGTCATACGTGTTGTGGGGAAGTCCGACGCGATGGCTGAGAATGTCGCGCACCGTGACCCGTTCGCCATCGGCGACGTCGTTGAGAGTGAACGTCGGCAGAAGATGCGCGATCTTCGTATCCCAGGTCAGCAGGCCGTCCTTTACGAGGAGTCCGGTCAGCGCGGTGGCGAACGCCTTCGACAGCGAGGCGAGGCGGAACACGGTGTCGCCGGCGACCGGTTCGCGGGTGGCCTCGTTCGCAAACCCGATGCCGCGTTCCAGCAGTACGCGCTGGTCCTGCACGATCGCGGTGGCGAGCCCGGCGACGTCGCCGGACGCCTCGACCCCATCCAGCCAGTGATCGAACTCGCGCGCGACAGCCGCGCCGTTGCGCGCGACCGCGCGCGCGTCCACGACCGGGATCGCGACCTGTTGCGTTTGCGCTGCGTGTGCATTGCGCGAGCGCACGCGCAGTCTGCCCGCGCGCGCGCGCGCCGTGGAGGCCGCACATCGGGAACTCCGTGCATGGTCGACGAGAAAGGCTTCGTCTGCCGCGGACGCGTGGGGTGCGGATCCTGACGCTGCGGGCCGGGCGGCCGCGATCGCGCTTGCGGAAAACCAAATCGTGGCAGCCGCGGCGAACGCGGCGAGGACGCGCTGGGTATTGCTCAATGCCATCTCCGGGGTCTGTAACGACCCTCGTGGTATGCTCAAAAACGCTTTGATTCTAGCAGCATGCCGGCACGATTCGTGGCGTCCGCCACGCATTCCGGACGACCGGACCGATGTCCGTCATGCCGCCGAATCCGAATTTCACCGCGCGACCGGGCAGCTCCGGGTCACGCAATCAGCGGCATCCGCGGCGGTCGTCACACCGCCCAAGCGAGGGAGGTAATCATGAGTGCGCTCGTCGTTCTGGTCATCCTGGTCGGTCTGGGTGTGTTCGTCGTCGGCCTCTACAACGGTCTGGTAACCGGGCGCAATGCATACAAGAACGCATTCGCGCAGATCGACGTGCAGCTCACGCGGCGTTACGACCTGATTCCGAACCTGGTCGAAACCGCGAAGGGCTACATGAAGCATGAACGCGAGACACTCGAAGCGGTGATCCAGGCACGTAATTCAGCAGTCTCCGGGCTGTCCGCGGCGAAGGCGAATCCCGGCGACCCGGCCGCGATGCAGCAACTGGCTGGCGCCGACAACGCACTGACCCAGACCCTTGGCCGGCTGTTCGCGTTGTCCGAGTCCTATCCGGACCTCAAGGCCAACCAGAACATGATGCAGCTCAGCGAGGAACTGACCACGACCGAGAACAAGGTCGCGTTCGCGCGTCAGGCCTTCAACGACTCGGTGATGGAGTACAACAATCGCCGCGAGATGTTCCCGGGCTCGATCGTGGCCAACATGTTCGCGTTCCAGCCGGCCGAGCTTCTGAAGATCGAATCGGAGGCGAAGCGCGAAGTGCCAAAGGTCGCTTTTACCTGAGCGCATTGCGCATGCGCGGGAGCGGTCGGGCCGTGAGCGTCGCGTTGCGCGGTGCGGCCGCCGCAGCGTCGGCTGCGTCGCGCAGCGCCCGCGCGTCCGCTGTCGCGGGACATCGCCGATGAACTTCTTCGTCCACCAGGACAGGGCGCGTCGCCAGACGCGGCGCATGCTGGTCATGTTCGCGATCGCGGTCGCGCTGATCGTCGCCGCGATCGACGGCGTGGTGGTCATGGTGTTCGGCAACGGCGCGCACGCCGGGCCCGGTGCGGGCGGTTTGTTCGCGACAAGCCTGTGCGTGGTCGCGGTGATCTGCCTGGGCTCGATGTACCGCATCGCAACGCTGCGCGGCGGGGGTTCGACTGTCGCGCTGCAGCTCGGCGGCCGTCCGGTGCCGAACGATACCGCGGACTTCGCGTACCGGCGCCTGCGCAACGTGGTCGAAGAACTCGCGATCGCGGCCGGCGTGCCGGTGCCGGAGATCTTCGTGCTCGAGGAAGAGAGCGCGATCAACGCGTTCGCGGCCGGTTACGCACCCACCGACGCCGCGATCACGGTCACGCGCGGCGCGCTCGACAAGCTGACGCGCGCGGAACTGCAGGGCGTGATAGGCCACGAGTTCAGCCATGTGCTCAACGGCGACATGCGCCTGAACATCCGCCTGATCGGCGTGGTGTTCGGAATCGTCGTGATCGCGACGGTTGGACGCAAGATCGCCGAGGTCACCGCGCGAAGCCGCGGCAGGAACAGCGCCGGGCCGGCGCTGTTCGGACTCGCGCTGTTCGCGGTCGGATACATCGGCGTGATCTTCGCACGCATGATCAAGGCCTCGATCTCGCGGCAGCGCGAGTTCCTCGCGGATGCGTCCGCGGTGCAGTTCACACGCCAGACCGAAGGCATCGCGGGTGCGCTGAAAAAGATCGGCGGTCTCGCCGAAGGGTCGAAGCTCGCCAGCGGAGAAACAGAGGAAGTGGCGCACATGCTGTTCGGCGACGGGGTCGGCTACTCGGCGCTGTTTGCGACCCATCCGCCGCTCGGCCAGCGCATCCGGCGCCTCGATCCGTCCTTTCGCGAAGAGCAGCTTGCCGCGATCGCGAAGAAGTGGTCGCAGCCGGTGCGCGTCGAGGGGTCGCTGCGCGAAGGCGCCGACGTCTCGATCTCCGGTCTCGCGCCGAGCGACGCATGGCTTGAGGATGCGCAAGACTCGCGCGGTGTGCTGCCGCTCGCCGGTGCCGAGTTGCGCCTGTCCGCCGCCGGCGTCGCGGGGCAGGTCGGCAATCCGGGCAGCGACGATCGCGTGATGGCACGCGACCTGAATGCAACGATTCCGCTCCCGCTGCGCGAGGCCGCATCGCAGTCCGCCCAGGCCATGCCGCTGGTTCTGGCGATGGTCATTGGCGA
Organism: uncultured Gammaproteobacteria bacterium; assembly: GCA_963758365.1. Taxonomy (GTDB): domain Bacteria; phylum Pseudomonadota; class Gammaproteobacteria; order Xanthomonadales; family Rhodanobacteraceae; genus Dokdonella_A. Next base: position 2,543,157 of record CAVWVB010000001.1, on the reverse strand, counting down.
CGATGCGGCGGTGCACCTGCGTCAGCTCGATCTGATTGCAGTGCGCTACGACGATTCAACCAGAGAACTGGTCGGATCGCTCGCGCGAATGGTCGCCGATCTGCATCCGATGCAGCGCCTGCCGCTGGCGGCTCTCGCATTCCCGGCGCTGCGCCGGCGGCCGCGTCCGCAGCTGGACGGGTTTCTCGCGGTGTTGCGCGAACTGATCGGCGTCGACGGCAAGGTCTCGCTCGCCGAGTACTGTCTGGCGAAACTCGTCGGCCTGCAGGTCATGGACGCGCTCAATCCCGCCTCCGCGCTGGTGATCGGGCGGATCAAGCTGCCCGAGGTCGAAGGCTCGGTGCGCGACTTGCTTGCGATCGTCGCGATGCATGGCCAGGACGACGCGGTGGCCGCCGCACGCGCCTATGCGCTCGGGCTCAACGAAGTGCTGCCCGGTGCGACGATCGCCTATGCGCCGCCGTCCGAATGGTCATCGGCGCTGGACCGCGCATTGCCGAAGCTCGACCGGCTCGCCCCGGCCGGCAAGGAACTCGTCGTGCGTGGCCTGACCTGCGCGGTCGCCGCCGACGGCATGGTCAGCGTCGCCGAATCGGAATTGCTGCGTACGATCTGCGCCGCCCTGCATTGCCCGTTGCCGCCGCTCCTGCAAACCACGGTCTGAACCACTCCGCGGCTGTGCGGAAGAAATGGTCCGGGATGCCTTCGCGAACCGGACCCTGACAAGCCGGCGCAGGCGGTGTAGCGTGCGGGCTGGAGTACGGCATCGGTGCCGGCGATCTTGCCGGAGCGGCTCGCAGGCGTTGCCGATCCTGCGAATCCGCGATTCCGTATCGACAACTGCGTATCCTGCGCCGCGACGAACATGAACCTGCAAGTCTCCCTCCAGCGCGAAACCGACGAGCTGCTGAGCCAGCCGAATCTGCGCCTGCGCATCGGCGAACACCTCGTCGACATCGGTGCTCTGCGGGTCCTGACCCGCCCGCAGCAGCCGCGTCTGACCAGCAAGGCCGCAGCGGTGCTGCTCGAACTGGTGCGTCACGCGGGCAACACGATCACCCGCGATCAACTGCTGGACCGGGTCTGGAAGGATCGCTGCCCGACGCCCGACGTGCTGACCCAGGCGATCAAGGAACTGCGCCGCGCGTTCGGCGACGACGCGAAGCCGGCGCGTTACATCGAGACGATACCCAAGGTCGGCTACCGACTGGTCGCGCGCGTGCTGCTCCTGGACGGCCCCGAGAGCGGCGTCTTCGTCGAGAACGCTTCACTCAATGACGACGAGCACCTTTCCGGCGCCAGCGCCGCCGCGGAAACGCCGAAGCGGCGCGGGCCGGTTCTCCTGCGGGCGCCGAAGGTGTGGCTCGGAGTGGCGTCCCTGCTGGTGATCGCGATCGGCGCGGTCTTTCTCGCGCACAGGGCGCCTTTGCCGAGAGCCGGCGCCGAGCCGATCTGGCGCGTGACCGACCTGCATGCGCTGACTTCGGATCCAGGTTCGGAATACCGGCCGCACCTGTCGCCGGACGGGACCCGCGTCGCGTTCTCGATATTCGATCCCGAAAGCCAGTTCGAGCGTATCGTCATGCGTTCGCTCGAGCCGTCGCAGCTGGTCCACCTGACCGGCGGAGGAAAGCATATCGAAGGGCTGCCGGTGTGGTCGCCGGACGGGACCAGCATCGCGTTCGAGCGTCTGGCGCCGAATTACTGCGAGATGTTCGTCGCGCCGAGTCTCGGCGGCAGCGAACGCGAAATCGGCAAGTGCCAGAACGCCAGCTACAACTATTACGACTGGACGCCGGACGGACGCAGCCTGATTTCCGCCGAGCGTCAGGGCAGTCACGGCGACCTCATGCTGTTCAAGTGGAATCTCGACAGCGGTGAAAAACAGGTGCTGAAACACGAACGCGTCGAAGACGATCAGGACCTGGACCCGCGTTATTCCGCGGACGGGCGCTGGATCGCTTTCCGGCGAGGCGTTTCGCCGCATAGCGACCTGTACGTGATGACATCGACCGGTGACGCGGTGCGCGCGGTAACCCATGTGTCGGCGCGCATTCGCGGATATACCTGGACAGCGGACAACCGTACTCTGGTGTTCTCGTCCGACCACCTGGGTTCTCCCGCGCTGTATGCGGTCGATGTCGAAAGCGGTCGCATGCAGGCGCTCGGGATCAGCCCCGCAGAGTATCCGGATGCGGGACGCACCGGCGACGCGGTCGTCTACGAAATCACGCGCACGCAGGACAAGCTGACCGCATTGCCGATTGCCGCGGGGGCCAAATCGCGTGTACTCGCTCCGTCGACCGGCAGCGACTATGCCCCGTTGCTCTCTCCATCCGGCGACCGCGTGGTATTCGCGTCCGACCGCAGCGGCCAGTTGCAGCTCTGGCTCTACGACCGCGCGAGCGGCGCCACCACGCAGCTGACCGAGCGCGCGGAGACCGCGGTCTTCGCGCCGCGCTGGAGCGCCGATGGCAAACGGATCGTCGCGATGCAGCGCGATGTGAGCGGGAGGCGACTGGTCGAGATCGACCTCGCGAGTCGACGCCAGCGCGTGCTTACCCGGCCGGACGACCAGATCCTGTTCGGAGCCTACGGCGTCGACGCGGACACGTATCTGTTTGCGCTCGGACAATCGGGCAGGAACGCCGAACTGGTCCAGGTCGAGCATCCCGCGACACCGCAGGAGACGCGCAAGGCGCTGGTGCGCGGCATCGCGTACCTGCAGGTCGATCCTGCAACGCGATCGGCGTACTACACGGTCCATGAGAGACCCGGCCTGTTCCGCCGCGAACTCGACAGCGGCGTCGAGCATCTGGTCACGCCCAAGATCACCAGCGACCTGTTCGATGGCTGGCGCCTGGTCGATGGACGCATCTGGTACCTGGCCGATTTCGGCGTGCGCACCGCGGTGATGCGCGAATTCGATCCGGCGGACGGATCGGATCGCGTGGTGACCCGCCTCAGCGCGTTGATGCAGGACGCCAGTTTCAGTGTGACCCCGGACCGCGACAGCATCATTTTTGCACCGGTCGACGTCGAGGATACCGACATCGGCATCTTCCGGCTGCAGCGTTCACGCAGATCGTGATCGATCGACCGAGTCCCGCTTCTTCGTGAACCGCGCAATTTCCGCCACCCGCTTGGCGGTTCCGTGCAACCCGCGCGCGCGCGCCATTGCGCATACTTCAGATGCCCTCCAACGGGCAGATGTGTCACAGCATCGAAGTGCTACACCCTCGGCGGGACACCGGGTTCGGGACCTTGGTGCCCGCCTTTTTTGTGCAAGGCGCCGGAGCAGAAACGGGCGCGCGATGCCAGGCATCGGTCCTGTTCCTGACGGAAATCCGCCGCATCGAAGAAGCTCCGCTGCTTGTTCGGCCCGTTCGTACTCGTGACGGTGGATGACCCGAATCGAAAGAGCGTTCCTGGTCCGGACGACCGCATCGGGGCGTTTTCCGTGACCCTCATGAAAAACGTCCGCGCTAGAAGTGCGCCGGCACCCTGAACGTCGCCTTGCTGAAAACGGATCAAGTCATTTGTTCCGATCGCTCATCATCGCGTCCCTCTTCGAAGGCAGGGTTCGTACGATCAGGACGGCCAGCAGCGGAATGGCTATCGCGTAGATGTATTGCGTCCGCGCCACGCCGATGCCGAACGGAAACCAGATGCCCGGTATGTCGATCGTATCGAGCAGTTCGCCGCCGAATAAGCTGGCCGTGATCGAGGCCAACGTGACAAGCGACAGGAGCCGCATCGGTCCGCTGCGGACCATGCGCGCGCCGATCACGACAAACAGCGCGATCGACCCGAGCCGGGTCACGCTCGTCCACATCGCAGAATGAGTCACGGCGCCGATGATCCCGGCACCTCCCAGCACGACGGCCAGCACATCGATGGTTTGCCACGGGCGCACGCACCAATGGTTCCAGGCCAATAACCAGACTGCCGTCGTCGGTACCCACATCACCGACGCCAGCCATGCATAGGTAGTCAGATCCTGCAGATCGGTCCATGCGACGATCGCATTGTTGACACGCCTGGCTGCCGTAAGCGCGAGCGCGATGCTGGCAAAAGCAAGGAAACCCTTGTAGCTGCTGCGGGACCGGCACCCGAGCGCCAGGCCGATGAGCGCCAACATGGCGATTGGTTCGATCGCATCGACGATGTAGCCGGCGATGGTTCGCTCCCATTGCGCGCGGTGGAGTGCGGCGCCTATCGGCTGCGGGGCGAGGATGGGCGCGCTGTGCATGCCGCCGTTGACCGCGCTGTACCTGGGTCTGGCGAGCATGTAGGTGCGGACGGCGAGCACGCCACGGGTGCCCGCCGGGTCGGAGGGAAGGGCAAAGAGCAATGGCCGCGTACCAACGAAGCGCGGATTCGGGCCGAGCCTGCCCGACCCGCCCAGCAGCTTCCCGTTCCAATACAGTTCGTAGCCGTCCTCGACGAGGGTTGGCCCAAGGATGACCCACGACGCGTGCCCGACCGGCAACGTCACTGCACGCCGGTACCAAGCGTAGCCGTGATAGCCGAGGTAACCATGCGCGCCCCACCCGTCTACGTAGTCGGGCAGGCCCACGTCGCCATCATGGCTGCCCGACAAGGCGGTCATGTCGATGGTGTCCCAAACGGCGTCGTCTACATCGACGCCCGCCCAGCGTGGGTCATCGCCGGTATGGAATCGCCAGGAGCCATCAAGCAGAGTGGCGGCAGCACGCAGCGTCGGTGGATCTGGGCGGCCGCCGGTTGCAAGGTCGACAATCACGATGGCCAATGTCATCAACGTCGCTATGACAATACCCATGATCAGTTTGCGCTGTGCGGCGTCGATTGATGGCGCCGTCGAAGACATCGATTTGGGCATCATGCGATGATCATTCATTACGTTTTGGATGTCTGCAGTTGCCAACCAGAAAGATTTGGTAGCGCTTGCCCACGGCGAGCCAAGGCATGCCGCGGTGGGAATCAACCACGACCCAGGCGCCTGCCGTCAACGTCCAGGAGACGACGAACTCGGTCCATTGGGAGGCGTCGGGGCCTGCCACGACGATGGGTGCCCACACCAGCAACGTGAACAGGCCCAGCTCCAATGCCGAGAGCACGGTGGCCAGCCGTGCATGGAAGCCGATGAGCACCGCTACGCCCGCCGCGATCAAGCTGCCGCCGGTGAAGTACGCCCAGCCCAGCGGCCATGGCAGCCAGCCAGGCACCATCGCGACGGTTCTGTCGAGATAGGTGAAGTGGGCGACTCCGAATGGAATCAGCGCCAGGCCGTAAAACATCCTCGCGACGCGCAGGCCTTTGTCGCCGACGGCGAAGCCTAGATGCTGCCGGTCCCGGTCTGCGGCGAACCACGCGTACAGAACCCATGCAGCCGCCACCATCACCGCGGTCTCGCCACAGGCCCACCAGGCGACCGTCGTGGTGGGAGCGAGGGCGACGAGAGGTATCCGAAGCAGCAGCAGCCACAACAGGAAACAGGCAAGCAGCAGACGCGAGGCGCCGCCGGCTGTGCGCTGCCAGAGCAGGCCGGCGCCGGAGAGCAGGGAGACGAGGGCGCAGAGATAGGCCAGTGCTTCGCGCGCGGGCATGCGCTTGGGTATTCCCGTCCAGATCGGGGTGAAGTCGCCCTGCACCAGGCCCAGGACGCCTAGGGCGACCATGGTCGCGGCAAAGACCGCATGGCCCAAGGTGGGGACGCCTTGCGCGCTCGGCTCGGCGCGCGCGGCGCAAGGCTGCGTCAGTTGCCGCACGCGGCGAGTGGCAGCCGCAGCACCTGCACGACGTTGCCGCGGCGCTGATCCTGCACGAACGCGACGACCGCGGACTTGTGCAGGTCCGCGTCGCGCGGCGGCGCCAGTTCGGTAGTCGCGTGCGGCATGGGCAGCGGTCCGGCGAACGCGCGCACGACTTGGTCATGCACGAGCTTCTCGCCGCGGTTCTCGCCGCCGGTCACGTCATTGGAAAGGCCGTTCTCGGTAAGCGCGACGTAGACGCCGTAGTCGCGCGTGCCGTCGCCCGCGGCGGATTCGGCCGGTTGCGTGTCGACGCTCACCTGCAACGGGGTGCCGGGTGTGACCGCCAGGCTCAGCGCGGGCGCGGGCAGGTCCGCCGGTCCGGGCGGATCCGCCTTCGGCCAGTTCTTCCACAGCTGTCCATCGACGAAGACCTGCGGCGTATAGATGATGTCGCGCGTGCCATGACGCGCGCTCGCCTTCTGGCGTGCGGTGTAGCGCGCATCCGCATACGGATCGCGCCAGCCGCCCGAGTTCCAGTAGTCGACATGGAATTCGAGGCCGACATAGCCGGCCTTGTCGCGCAAGGTGCTGAGCCAGCGTTCCGCGGGCGGACATGAGCTGCAGCCCTCGCTCGTGTAGAGCTCGACGAGGTCCACGCGTTCGGCATCGGCGTGCGCGACGCAAGCCGCATGCGCGGCGGAAAACGCCAGGCACTGCACGAGAAGACATCGCAGCCAGCAACGCATCGATCATTCCGCAGTCCGGGGTCACAGCATAGCCGGGTCGATACCACCGTCCGTTGCGGATACTGCCCGCAACAGCGCGATTGTCGGTTGCCTGCAGTGGCCGCGCAGGTCGGTCGGCGTGCGGCCGGCGACCGTGATCGGGCGTGGGCGTGCGCAGCCGGGGTCAGCCGCACCACCTGGCACCTGCCCGATCGCCGCGTACCCGAGATCGGTTGGCGTGGCGGCCGTTTCCAAGCCGCTGATTTCGCGCAGGACCACAAGTTTCACCGCAAAATTTCCGCGCGATTTCCGTGAAATCTCCTGACCTCTGCACAGGCCGCGCCTATGGATGACGCAGGGCTGAAGCAGGAGGTCACATGTTGATCGTCAATCATCATCTCAATCACGGCGCGAGTCTCGACCTGGGCACCCGATCGATCGTCGTCTCGGGCCAGCCGGCTCTCGCACTCGTGAGCGGAGGCGGACGCGGCTGCGTGCTGCGGGTCGAGGGTCCGGTCGCCGGAATCTGGATTCCGCTGCGTGCGCGCCTGCAGCTCGCGGCGGCGACCGACATCCTTGCGCGTCCCGGCGAACTGCGCGTGAGCGAAGGCGATGCGCGACTGCGCGCGGTCGGCCGCGGCGCCGCAGTGTGGGTTGCCCTGCTCGGGACGCCCGCGGCCTGGCGTCGCGCGATGCAGGGCTGGTCCGGCGCGACCCCCGAACCGTTGCTGCTCCCGGCGCTTCACTGCGCGGACCGCGCGCTGCGTCGCCAGGCGATCGCGCTCGCGCGCGCGGATACCGCGGCGCGGTCGGAGAGCGCGGCCGAAGCGCTCGTCGATCGGGTCCTGACCCTGCAGGAGCAGTTCGCCGCGGCGATCGAGCGGTGCCCCGGGCGCACCTATGCGCAGCGTCGGCAGGTATTCGTACGTCTGCAGCGGGTGCGCAACTACATGGCCGCGAACTGTCATCTCGACATGGACAACGAGGCGCTGGCCGCGATGGCCAGCTACTCCTCCTGGCACTTCATCCGTGCATTTCGCGCGGCCTACGAGGAAACACCGCACGCGTATCTGGTCAGGCAACGCCTCGAACGTGCGCGGCGGCTGCTCGGCGCCAGTCCGCTCGCGATCGCCGAGATCGCGCTGGCCAGCGGCTTCGAGAATCGCTGCGCATTCTCGCGACTGTTCCGCCAGCGCTTCGGCACGACTGCGGGCGCGATGCGCCGGCAGATCGCGGTGAACGCGACAGCCGGGCGCTGACGCGAAAGCGCAATCGCGGCAACTCGGCTTGCCCGGCAGCGGCAATGTGATGGCTTCACGACTTTTTAAGGTTGACCGGACGACGTCGCAAGTCGCGCCGTCTCCCCGAAGACCTGATTACCGGAGAACACAGATGAGAAACACACAGCTCCGCGATGCGATACGACGCGGCCTGCACCTGTATGGAATGGCCGGTGCATCGCTCGCGTTCACAGCGCTGCCGGCCATCGCACAGACCACCGGCGACGACACCCAGAGCCAGAAGCTGGAGACCATCACGGTCACGGGTTCGAACATCCGCCGCGTCGACATCGAAACCGCCAACCCGGTGGTCACGATCGATCGCGCGCAGATCCAGAAGAGCGGCAAGCTGACCGTCGGCGATCTGCTCCAGGAGCTGCCGTCGGCCGCGGGCGGCATGACCAATCCGCAGGTCAACAACGGCGGCGGCAACGGTGCGTCCCTGATCGGTTTGCGCGGTCTCGGCGCGAACCGGACCCTGGTCCTGATCGATGGCCAGCGCGTGATCGCGAACACGCTCGTCGGTGGCGCCGACCTCAACACGATTCCGGCTGCCCTGATCGACCGCATCGAGGTACTCAAGGACGGCGCGTCGTCCGTTTACGGCTCCGATGCGATCGCGGGCGTCGTCAACTTCATCATGCGCAAGGACTATCAGGGTGCCGAGTTCAGCGCCGACTACGGGATTTCCGACAAGGACGACGGCCGGCGCAAGGGCTATCACCTGACGATCGGCCAGTCCACAGACAAGGGCAGCGTCGTCGCCGGCATCGACTACAACAAGTTCGATGCGGTCGGTGCGGGTCATCGCGATTTCTCCAAGGATTCGCTGTACCTCTACTACGGATCGGTGCAGGCGCTCGGGTCGAGCCGTACCCCGACCGGCCGCATCTTCCTGCCACCCGGCCTGCTTCAGGACCGATTCGGTTGCGGCAGCGTGACGCGTCTGCCGGGCACGACCGGCAGCTCGCTGGACGACTACCGCTGCTTCCGCAACACCGCGACGGCGGACGGCCCGTCCGACCGCTACAACTACCAGCCGCTCAACGTGATCCTGACCCCGCAGGAACGCACCAACCTGTTCGCGCTCGCCAACTACAAGCTCAGTGACAGCGTCGAGGCCTACGTCAAGACGTTCGCGAACAAGACCGTGTCTTCGTCGCTGATCGCGCCGTATCCGTTCGATGCGCAGAACAATGCGGTGACGATCTCGGCCGACAGCCTGTACAACCCGTTCGGCGTCGACTTCGGCCCGCCGGATGCCGCGCATCCGGACAACACCAACCTGCTCGAGCGCCTGACCGGCGTCGGCCAGCGCATCACCAGCATCACCACCGAGACCGCGCAGTTCATCGGTGGCCTCAAGGGCAACATCGGCGACACCTCGTGGCACTGGGACGCGAACCTCAACTACGGCCACATCAGCCGCCAGACCTACAACACGGGCTTCCTCGACTACACCAAGCTGGCCGCTGCGCTCGGTCCGTCGATGCTCGTCGATGGCGTGCCGACCTGCGTCGCGACGGCCGGGGATCCGGCCAGCGCGATCGCCGGCTGCACGCCGCTCAACATTTTCGCGCAGGACGATCCGGCGTCGGTCGCTGCGTTTCGCGCCGCTGCGTCCAACCCGTTCCAGCAGCAGACGCAGATCTCGCGCGAGGGTACGCTCAATGTCAGCGGCGACCTGTTCGACCTGCCCGCAGGCGCGGTCAGCCTCGCGGTCGGCGGGCTGTACCGCAAGGAATATTCGAACCTGAAGGTGGATTCGACGATCACCTTCGATCCGGCGACCGGCACCTGCGATCTGGGCACCGCCTGCACTTCGCCCTTGACCGGCAACATCACGACCAAGGAAGCCTATGCGGAACTGTTCATACCGATACTCAAGGACGTGCCGTTCTTCCACTCGCTGAACGTCGACATCGGCACGCGCTACTCGAAGTTCTCGCTGGCCGGCAACACGAGCAATTCCAAGCTCGCAGTCGAATGGCGGCCGATCGAGGACCTGCTGGTGCGCGGCACGGTATCGGAGATCTTCCGCTCACCGAATCTCAGCGAACTGTTCGCCGGCCTCGCGAGCAACGCACCGACGGCTCTCGATCCATGCACGGGGTATATCCCGGGCGTGAGTCCGGCGATCCACGACGCGGCCTGCGGCGCGGCCACCGGAGCGACCAATATTCCGTCTACCGGCATCGCGCCGCAGCCCAACGGTCAGCTCAACGGCGTCCTGGCCGGAGCAGTCGCGGCGGGCTATTCGCTCAAGCCCGAGAGCGGCAAGAGTTTCGATTTCGGCGTGGTCTACGATCCGGGCTGGATCGACGGCCTGTCGCTGAATGCCGATCTGTACCGGATCTATCTCAACGACACGATCACGGTCGTCAGCGCGCAGAACCTTCTGACTCTCTGCTACAACGATCCGACCAGTGCGTTCTGTCCGTTCATTTCTCGCTTCACCAACGGCCAAGTCAATCAGGTCACGACGCCGGTCGTGAACCTCGGTCGCCTGGATACCTCGGGTGTCGACTTCGGCGTGCATTACCGGGTGCCGGAATTCGACATGTTCGGGATCGATCCGGGGCGCTTCAATCTCGGCGTCGACGCGACCTACATCAAGACCTTTGACAACAATCCGGCACCGGGGTCGGGGGCGGCCACGATTTCCAATGCGGGCGTGTTCACCACCCAGTTCGGCAACATCGCGCGGCTGCGCGGCCTGGGCAGTCTCGACTGGTCGAAAGGGCCGTTCGAGGCATCCTGGCGCGTGCGCTACGTCGGCAATCTGAAGATCGGCAGCGCCGACCTTGCGCAAGGCCTTTCGGCCGACGGCTCCGTTCCGGGGATCGTGCGCCATATCGGCGCAGTGACCTATCACAGCTTTTCGTTCGGCTACACGCTCGAACCGATCAACACGCAGATCCAGATCGGCGTCGACAACGCGTTCAACAAGCAGCCGCCGTTGTTCTATCAGAACATCGTGGTCAATGCGAACACCGACGTGAGCACCTACGACACGGTCGGCCGCTTCTACTTCGGCCGCGTGACCGTGAAGTTCTGACCGGCATTGCCGCCTTCCCACTCGCCGCGCGGCAACCGCCGCGCGGTTTTTTTTTGCGGTCCGATATTGCCCAGGACAGCGCACCCGCATTAATCGCCCTGTGGCCCCTGACCACAACGCATCGATCAGGCGAGGCGCGCGGCTTGCGCTTCGCGTCACGCTCGCCGAGCATAGCCGGCCCGAATCGCCGATGCCGACATGGCCGCACCGCGTGATCCCGCTCACATCCGGCTCGAGGAGTTGCTGGTCGCGTATGGCGCTCGCGTCCGGCGCCTGCTGCTGACCTACGGCCTGGACCGGCAGGGCGTAGACCCGGCCGATGTCGAGCAGGAAGTGCGAATCCGGCTCTGGCACGCGCTCGAACGTGACCGGTCCGGGGCCTTTCGTGCGTCTTATGTGCAGCGGGTGGTCGCGACCACGGTCATTGATGCACTGCGGCGGGCCCAGGTCCGGGCCGCGGAGCCGCTGCCCGAAGAGGACGACGAGGCCGTGGAACTCGGTGTCGCGCAGGTTTCGCCGGAACGGCGCGCCGGCGACGTGGAGCGCATGCAGGGACTGGAGCGCTGCCTGAACGAGATTCCTGAACGGCGACGCATACCGATCGCGTTGCACCTGCAGGGATTTGCGCTGCAGGAGATTGCCGAACTGGCCGGGATTGCCTCGGCCGAGGCGGCACGAAAACTGGTGTCGCGCGGGCTCGAGGAACTCAAGACCCGCCTGCGTGATCTGGGTTACGGTGATTTTGAAGATTGATGCCTTGAAGATGGATGCCATGAACGACCTGTCGCTTTCCAGCCTTTATCGCCGTCTGACCGCGGCGCGCGCGCAGCCGGGACCGGATGCCGAGACGCTGGTGACCGCACTGGCCGCGGAAACCGAGTTGACGCCGGCACGCCGCGAGGCGCTCGCGGCCGAGCTCGCGGTCGCGCCGGACGGCGCCCGGCTGGTGCGGCTGCTGCGAACCCTTCAGCCCGAATCCGCAGCGCTCTCGGCCGCCATCAATGCCTCGCGGCGTGCTGCCCACCGGGAACGCATGCGCGAGCCGCGCAGGGCCACGCGCGCGCGACGCGGACAAGCGCGTCCGCTGCGCTGGGCCGGTGCGGTGGCTGCGTGCCTCGCGGTCGCGGTCGGCGTGTTTGCGTGGCACGAGGAGGCTGCCCAGCGCTGGGCGAATGTCGCGTCGGCGGCGCGTTCGGTACCGCTCGCGGACCGCATCTTCACGACGCGCGACAGGATCTTCGCATCCTCGGACATGCAGCGACCCGTGCGTCCGGATCACGATCGATTGTTTCGCGGCACGTTCGCGGCCGGTGGCTGATCGGGGCGACCGGCCGCGCGATTGCGGGTGATACCCGGCGCTGCCGGGTGTTGCGTCTTTCAGGTCGCGACGCTCGTCGCGCTTGCGTGCTCCCGGGTCGCCGCGAATGCAATCGTCGGCCAGCGTTCGATCGTCAACTGCAGATTGACCCGCGTCGGTGCGAGATAGACCAGTTCGCCCGCGGCGTCGATCGCGAGATTCAGCGCATTCTTTTCGCGGAACTCAGCGAGCTTGCGTGCATCGTCGCAGCGCACCCAGCGGGCACTGGTAACGCCGACGTTCTCGAATGCGGACTCGACGCCGTACTCGTCCTTGAGCCGGTAGGCGACCACGTCGAACTGCAGAACGCCGACCGCGCCGAGAATCAGGTCATTCGAAGTCAGCGGGCGAAAGAACTGGGTCGCGCCTTCCTCCGAGAGCTGGGCCAGCCCCTTCTGCAGCGCCTTCATCCTGAGCGGATCCTTGAGGCGGGCGCGGCGGAACAGCTCGGGCGCGAAGTTCGGGATGCCGGTGAACGACAGCGCCTCGCCGCCGGTGAAGGTGTCGCCGATCGAGATCGTGCCGTGGTTGTGCAGGCCGATCACGTCGCCGGGGTATGCGGTGTCGACGATTTCCCGGTCCGATGCCATGAACGTCAACGCGTTCGCGACGCGCACGTCCTTGCCGCTGCGCACGTGCAGCATCTTCATGCCGGCATCGTAGCGGCCGGAACACACGCGCAGGAACGCGACGCGATCGCGGTGCTGCGGGTCCATGTTCGCCTGGATCTTGAACACGAACCCGCTCAGCGCGTCTTCTTCCGGATCGATGGTGCGCGTCGTGGTCGCGCGGGGCAGGGGCGCCGGCGCATTGTCGACGAAGAAATCGAGCAGCACCTGGACGCCGAAATTGTTGACGGCCGAGCCGAAGAATACCGGCGTCTGGCGCCCGGCCAGATAGGCTTCGCGGTCGAACGGGTGTGACGCACCCTGCACCAGTTCAAGTTCCTCGCGCAGGTCGGCGAGCACGTCGGCGCCGATCCGTTCGGCCAATCCGGGATCGTCGAGCCCCTTGAAGATCGTCGAGTCCTGGCGCGTGAAGTTGCGGCCGGGTTCGTAGATGTGCACTTCATCGAGCAGCAGGTGGTACACGCCCTTGAGCCGCGAACCCATCCCGATCGGCCAGGTGATCGGCGCGCACTGGATATTCAGCACCGACTCGACTTCGTCGAGCAGCTCGATCGGCGCACGGCCCTCGCGATCGAGCTTGTTGACGAAGGTCATGATCGGCGTGTCGCGCAGGCGGCACACGTCCATCAGCTTGATCGTGCGTTCCTCGACGCCCTTCGCGCAGTCGATCACCATCAGCGCGGAGTCGACCGCGGTCAGCACGCGATAGGTGTCCTCGCCGAAGTCGGCGTGGCCCGGCGTGTCGAGCAGGTTGACGATGCGACCCGCGTACGGAAACTGCATCACCGAGGAAGTGACCGAGATTCCGCGTTCCTTTTCCAGAGCCATCCAGTCCGAGGTCGCGTGGCGCGCGGCCTTGCGGCCCTTGACCGAACCGGCCATCTGAATCGCGCCACCGAACAGCAGGAGTTTCTCGGTCAGCGTGGTCTTGCCCGCGTCCGGATGCGAGATGATCGCGAACGTGCGGCGACGGCGGGTTTCGGCAACAGGGTCCGACATGGCGGGAGCGTCGAGGAAAACGACGAATGATAACGCGTTGGCGCTGTGCCGGGCGACTCGCCGATCGGTCTCACGCCGATCCGGCGCCGCGCTCCACATGCCGGGTCAGCGCCGGCAATCCGTCGCGTGACGGGCCAGTGCGACCGTATGGACGTCCAGACGGCCATTCCGGGACTGCGGCGACGTTGCGCTATCTCCGCGCGGGTGGCGAAGGTGGGTGCGGATCCCGCGCGCCTACTGGCGCCGGATCTCGATATCGCCGCTGAAGGTCTCGATCCTGACCTGGCCGGCACCGCTGCCACTGGTGGCCTCGAGGCTGCTGCCGGGGCCGTGTTCGGGTTCCTTGACCGCGCCGAAGTCGCTGCGGATGCTGCCGCTGAAGCTGGATGCGCGCAGTCTCGCGGATACGTCGGCAGGCAGGTACAGGTGCACGTCGCCGCTCATCGTTTCGACGTCGACGCGCGCGCCGGCGTCCGGCGTGCCGCGCAGATTGACGTCGCCCGACACGGTACCTGCGCTGATTTCGCGGTAGTTGCCGCCTTCCGCGTCGACATCGCCGGACACGGTCTCGAGTTTCATCTGTCCACTCAGTCCGCGAGCGCGGATGTTGCCGGAGACCGTTTCGAGGTGCGCGCGATCGGCCTTTCCCGCAAGATCGACGTCACCGCTGACGCTGTTGACCTCGACTTCGCGCGCAGCGCTGTCGAGATGCAGCTTGCCGCTCACGCTCTGCACGTCGAGCGTGCGCCCGCCAACGCCCGAAACCGTCACGTCCGCGCTGACGACCTCGATTTTCATCTCGGCGGCCCTCGGAACCTTGATGTCGAGCAGGGTATCGCCCATGCGCGTATCGGCACCCCAGCTGAACCAGCCCTGCTTGTCCGGCGGCTCGACCTTGATGGTCAGATGATTGCCGCCTCCGTCGACGAGCAGACCCTTGGCGCCGTCGCCGAGGGTCCCGCTGATCGCGACTTCGGGTTTCTCCCAGCCGCTGACCGTGACCGAGCCCTTGATGTTGGAGACGTCGATGCGCGCATCGGCGGCGACTGCACGATGCTCGTTGATCGGCGTACCGGCCAGCGCGCTGGCGGCGACCAGCAGCAGGGGCCACAGCAGCAGGGCGACATTCGGATTCTTCATCGTGGGAACTCCTGATCTCAACCTGCGTATGCGCCAAAGTGGTCGAGTTTCATGCGTTGCGTGTTGGTGCGGTTGAGCAGGCTGACCAGAAACACCGCATCGGGGCGGCGTTCGAGCGCTTCCGCGAGTTCGTCGTGTGCGGCATCGAGGACGAGCACCGCGCCGGCCAGCCGTGGGTCGCTGCCGTGCACGCGCGCGGCATCACGCGCGGCGCGCGGGGAGATCCGGAAATCCTGCGTCGATGTCGACGTGGTTGCAACCGCGCCGGGTGCCGACTCGCGTCGCGGCAGATCCTGCAGCAGGGCCGCACCGACGATGGCCAGAAGCACGCCAGCAGCGGCGGCCACCGGCAACCAGCCGCGGCGCCGGCCCGCCACCGGCAATCCGATGTCCGCCGAACCGATGCGTTCCGCGATGGCCGGCCACAGATCGCTGCTCGGGATCCGCGGCACATTGAGCTCGCGCAGCCGGCGCTGGAATTCGAAGTCGTTCATGCGCTGCCTCCGAGCATCGCGCGCAGCAGGCCGCGCGCGCGATGCAATTGTGCTTTCGACGAACCGACCGCCATGCCGAGCTCGCGGCCGATTTCCTCGTGTTTCCAGCCCTCGACATCATGCAGCACGAGCACGGCTCGAGCACGTGGCGGCAGCTTCGCGACCGCCTGTTCGAGGTCAGCACGCTCGCCCGCGCAGAATGGGGTGACCGGCGCGGAAACCGATTCGAGCACGCCGTCCTCGACCGTGTCCTCCGGTTCGCGCGCGCGCAGCGCCATCAGCGCAACGTTCACCGCGAGCCGGTGCAGCCAGGTCGAGAATGCGCTTTCGAAGCGAAAGCTGCCGAGCTTCTGCCAGGCGCGCACGAACGCCTCCTGGGTCAGTTCCTCGGCGCGCGCCTCGTTCATCCCGCTCAGACGCCACACGGCTCCATGCACGCGTGCGGCATGGCGGCGATAAAGCGCCTCGAACGCGCGCGTATCCCCGGCTGCGGCGCGCCGGACCAGCGCGGTGTCAGCCGACGCCGCCTCGCTGGCTTCGGTCCGTGGCGTGTCCATCATCAGCAGGGGCATGGTCAGGCAGGCGCTCATCTTGCCAGCTTGGATGCGCAATGACAGTGCAGGGTTTAGCCGCCGGAGGCCGCAGACCGTGCGCGCAAGGTGGCGTAACGCGCTGCGGAACCACAACGCGGGCCGCGGGCGATGCGGCGCTCACATCGCATTGCGGGCATCTTCGCGCAGGGCTGTGATCAGCACCTGCAGGTCGGTCGGCAGCGCGGCCTCGAACGCGCGGTTGGCCGCGCTGGCCGGATGCCTGAACTCGAGGCGTTCGGCGTGCAGCGCCTGGCGGCGCAGGCCGCGCAGCGCCGCGACGAGCTCCGGGCCCGCGGCCTTGGGCAGCTTGAGCAGGCCCCCGTATTGCGGATCGCCGACGAGCGGGTGGCGCACGTGCGCCATGTGGACCCGGATCTGATGCGTGCGGCCGGTCTCGAGGCGGCATTCGACCAGGGTCATCGTGCGGAAGCGCTCGCGCACGCGATAGTGGGTGACCGCGTCGCGACCGTCCTCGCGCACCGCCTGGCTGAGGCGATCGTGCGGATGGCGACCGATCGCGGCGTCGACGCGTCCGCCGGCGATCATCGCGCCATACACGATCGCGGCGTACTGGCGATGCACGTCGCGCGCCGCGAGCTGCGCGACGAGCGAGGCATGCGCGCGCAGGCTGCGCGCAACGACCATGAGTCCGGACGTGTCCTTGTCGAGACGGTGCACGATGCCGCTGCGCGGGATCGTGGCGAGTTGCGGATCGTGATGCAGGAGCGCGTTCTGCAGGGTTCCGCTCGCATTGCCGGCGCCCGGATGCACGACCAGCCCGGCCGGCTTGTTGACCACGATCACGTCGTCGTCCTCATGGACGATCTCGAGTGCGATCGCTTCCGGCTGCGCGCGCGTCTCGCGCTCGATGCGCACGGTGAGCGAGACCCGTTCGCCGCCGCGCACGATCTGGCGCGGCGCGGTCGCGCCATCGTCGAGCAGCAGGTCGCCCGACCTGATCCACGCGCTGAGCCGGGATCGCGAGAAATCCGGGAACAATTCGGCCACGGCCTGGTCCAGGCGGCGACCGGCCAGTTCAAGCGGTATCGTCGCGTTCAGGCTGGATTCGGTCTGCATCGTGCTGTTTTCCGCGCGCGCCGGCGTTGCCCGGCCAGGTGAGGTTCGGGTTATCATCGACGTTTCGCGGGCAGCCATGCCGCGGTCCGGCCACTCGGCGAGCCGGCTCGTTCGTCCTGCCGGTTCACCTCCTTTCTATCATCGCAGAGCCTGCCACCCGCATGCGAGTCCTCTCCGTTTCAAGAATTGCCCTGCGCGCCGTCCTGGTCGTGCTCGTCGTCGCGCTCGCCGGCTGCTCGCTGTTTCGCGGCAAGAAGGGCGATCCGCTCGATACGCTGTCGGTCGAACAGGTGTACCAGAAGGGCGTTAGCGCCCTGGACCACGGCGATTACGATCAGGCCGCGCGTGCGTTCCAGCGCCTGACCGCGCGGTTTCCGTTCGGCGCGTACACCGAGCAGTCCCAGCTCGACCTCGCCTACGCGCAGTTCAAGCAGAAGAAGCCCGAAGAGGCGTATTCGACGATCAACCGCTTCATCAAGACCTATCCGACCCATCGCCACATCGACTACGCCTACTATCTGCGCGGCCTGATCAACTTCGACCGCGCCGGCGGATTCCTCGAACGCTATGTCGGACTGGACATGACCCAGCGCGACCAGGCGAATACGCGCCAGTCATTCGACGATTTCGGCGCGCTGGTCAGCCGCTATCCGCAGAGCCGCTACGCTGAGGACGCGCGCCAGCGCATGATCTTCCTGCGCAACACCATGGCCCAGGCCGAGCTCAACGTCGCGCTCTACTATCTCAAGCGCGACGCCTACGTGGCCTCGTCGAACCGCGCCAAATCGATCATCGAGACCTATCCGCAGTCGCCGCAGGCCAGCGACGCGCTCGCGATCATGATGCTGAGCTACAGAAAACTCGGTCAGCAGAAACTCGCCGACGACGCCGAGCGCGTGCTCAAGCTCAATTATCCCGACCATCCGGCGCTGCACGGAAAATGGCCGCATTACCGGTCGAATCTGTGGAAACTCGTGCCGCTCAGCAATCGCGGGCAGTGATTGCGACACGCGCGGGCGCTGCATTTGATTCAAATGTCGGCGCCAGTGCCCATTCGCGGCGCGTTCGTCGACGAAGTCACCGCCTCCATCCCGAAGTGATCGGATAGCGCCGTTCGCGGCCGAACGCGCGTCGCGAGACCTTGGGTCCGGGCGCGGCCTGCTGGCGCTTCCATTCGCTCATGCGCACGAGATTCAGCACGTGGTCGACCACGCCGGCGTCGAATCCGGCGTCCACGATCTCGTCGCGCGACTGCTCCTCGTCGACGTGGCGCAACAGGATCGCATCGAGCACCGCATAGGGCGGCAGGGAATCCTCGTCGGTCTGGTTTTCGCGCAATTCCGCGGACGGCGCACGCGCGATCACCGCTGGCGGAATCACCCAGGACCTGCCCGGTCCGGCATCCCGTTCATTGCGCCATCTCGCGAGCATGAACACATCGGTCTTGTAGAGATCCTTGATCGGCGCGTAGCCTCCGCACATGTCGCCATAGATCGTCGCGTAACCGACCGCGTATTCACTCTTGTTGCCGGTGGTCAGCACGAGTCCGCCGAACCGGTTCGACAGCGCCATCAGGATCGCTCCGCGGCTTCGCGACTGCAGGTTTTCGGCGGTGATGTCGTGGCCGGGCGCTGCGGGCAGCGTGCCGATGGCCGCGAGCGTCGGCGCGAGTGCGTCGATGAAGCCGGAGAACGGCGCCTCGATCGGAATCGTGATCATGTTCGCGCCGACCGCGCGTATCTGCTCCTCGGCGAGATCGTTGCTGAGGCCGGACGTGTAGCGCGAAGGCAGCCGCACGCCGGTCACGTTCGCGGCGCCGAGCGCGTCTACCGCGATCGCGAGCACGAGTGCCGAATCGATACCGCCCGAGAGGCCGACCCAGCACGTGTCGAAGCCGTTTTTCGCGCAATAGTCGCGGGTACCGCGCACGATCGCACGCCAGGCCAGCGCTTCCCGGCTTTCGTCCTGTTCGACGGGCCACACAACGGGCGTGAAGCGGCGCGCGCCGGCATCGTAGTCGGCGATCAGCCAGTGATCCTCGAACGCGGGCGCGGACGCATGGATCGTGCCGTCGCCATCGGCGAGCACCGCCGAACCATCGAAGACCAGCGCGTCCTGGCCACCGACCACGTTGACATAGGCGAGCGCGACGCCGGTCTCCGCGACGCGCGCGGCAAGCAGCGCATCGCGCTGCACGTGCTTGTCGCGTTCGAACGGCGAGGCATTGGGCACCAGCACGAGTTCCGCGCCCGCGCGCGCGGTGTCGTCGAGCGGCTCGGCGAACCACAGGTCTTCGCAGATCACCAGGCCGACCGCCACACCCTTGACCTCGAACACGCAGGCGCCGCCATCCGGGTCGACGTGGAAATAGCGGCGCTCGTCGAACACCGCGTAGTTCGGCAGCTCGCGCTTGCGATAGGTCGCCTCGATGCGGCCGTCGCGCAGCACGCTGGCCGAGTTGTAGACGACCGATCCGGCCGCTTCGGGCCAGCCGATCACCGCGACGACGCCCCGCACGTCACGCGCGATGGCGCGCAGCGCGACGTCGCACTCGGCAAGGAAACTCGGACGCATCAGCAGGTCTTCCGGCGGATAGCCGCTCAGCGCGAGTTCCGGGAACAGCACGAGGTCCGCGCCATGCTGGTCCCGCGCC
This sequence comes from uncultured Gammaproteobacteria bacterium, assembly GCA_963758365.1. Taxonomy (GTDB): domain Bacteria; phylum Pseudomonadota; class Gammaproteobacteria; order Xanthomonadales; family Rhodanobacteraceae; genus Dokdonella_A. Next base: position 2,523,414 of record CAVWVB010000001.1, on the reverse strand, counting down.
GCGGCGATCATCGCCGCGATGCGCTCGGCATTGCGCGCGACGGCGCCGACCGGAAAATCGAACTGGGCGAGAGCGATGCGGAGCATGGGGCCAGCGAATCCTTCCCGGGACGGCGCACATCCGTGCCGTGCTATTGCATCCTGGCGGCGAGGGTCCTGCCGAGATCGGCGGGCGATTTCACGGTGACGACGCCGGCCTTGTCGAGCGCAGCGAACTTCGCTGCCGCGGTGCCCTTGCCGCCGGAGATGATCGCGCCTGCATGACCCATGCGCTTGCCCGCGGGCGCCGACGCGCCGGCGATGAACGCGACCACCGGCTTGTTCACGTACTCGGCGATGAACTCCGCCGCTTCCTCCTCGGCGCTGCCGCCGATTTCCCCGACCATGATGATGCCTTCGGTCTGTGCATCGTCCTGGAACAGCTGCAGGCAGTCGATGAAACTCAGACCATTGATCGGATCACCGCCGATGCCGATGCAGGTCGACTGACCGAGACCCGCATTGGTGGTCTGGAATACCGCTTCGTAGGTCAGCGTGCCGGAGCGGGAGACGATGCCGACCTTGCCCGGCTTGTGGATGTGGCCGGGCATGATCCCGATCTTGCACTCTCCCGGGGTGATGATGCCGGGGCAGTTCGGGCCTATCAGCACGGTGTCCGGATAACCCTTGAGCACGTTCTTGACGCGCAGCATGTCGAGCACCGGAATGCCCTCGGTTATCGTAACGATCACGCGGATGCCCGCGTCGGCCGCTTCGAGAATCGCGTCCGCCGCGAAAGGCGGCGGCACGAAGATCATCGATGCGTCGGCGCCGGTATCGTTCACCGCGTCGAGCACGGTGTTGTAGACCGGCAGCCCGATGTGCTCGCTGCCGCCCTTGCCCGGAGTCACGCCACCGACGAGTCGGGTGCCGTACTCCAGCGCCTGTTCGGAATGAAACGTGCCCTGCTGGCCGGTGAAGCCCTGGGTGATGACCTTGGTGTTCCTGTCGACCAAAACGCTCATGGTGAACCTTCTCGTTTGAAGTCCGGAGGGCGGGCTTCAGCCCATCCTCGTGTTTTTCGACTCGCCAAACCGGTGCGCCGCGATGCGCCCGGTGCGGCTGCTTCGGCTCAGGCGGCCTTGGCCGACGCGACCGCCTTTTGCGCTGCATCGTCGAGGTCGTCGGCCGGGATGATCGCGAGTCCCGAGTTGGCCAGCAGTTCGCGACCCTTCTCGACGTTCGTGCCCTGCAGTCGAACGATGACCGGAATCTGCAAGCCGACCTCCTTGACCGCGGCGATGATGCCCTCGGCGATCAGGTCGCAGCGCACGATGCCGCCGAAGATGTTGACGAGGATCGCCTGGACCTTGTCCGAGGACAGGATCAGCTTGAAGGCCTCGGTCACGCGTTCCTTGGTCGCACCGCCGCCGACGTCGAGGAAGTTCGCAGGTTCGCCGCCCGCGAGCTTGATCACGTCCATCGTCGCCATCGCGAGGCCTGCTCCGTTGACCATGCAGCCGATGTTGCCGTCCATGGTCACGTAGTTGAGGTTGTGCTGGCCGGCCGCGGCCTCGGCCGGATCCTCCTGGGTCAGATCGCGCATCGCGGCCAGTTTCGGGTGGCGAAACTCCGCGTTGTCGTCGGAGTTCACCTTGCCGTCGAGCGCCATCAGGTCACCCGAGGCGACGATCGCGAGCGGATTCAGTTCGACCAGCGCCAGGTCCTTGTCGTTGAACAGCCTGTACAGGCCGAGCATGACCCGGGTCAGCTGGTTCGCCTGTTTTGCGGTCAATCCCATGTCGAACGCGAGCCTGCGGCACTGGTAGGGCTGCAGGCCCTCGACGAAGTTGACCTCGATCGTGTGGATGTCCCCGGGCATCTCGCGCGCGACCTGCTCGATGTCGACGCCGCCTTGCGCGGATGCGATGAACGAGACCGCCTTGCTGTCGCGATCGACCAGGATCGACAGGTACAGCTCCTTGACGATGTCGCTCGCGTCGGTGACCAGGACCAGGTTCACCGGCAGCGCGCGACCTCCCGACTGGTAGGTCTGCATGTTCGTGCCGAGCATGCCCGCGGCGGCGCTCCTGACCTCTTCGTGCGACTTGCAGAATTTCACGCCACCGGCCTTGCCGCGTCCGCCGGCGTGGATCTGCGCCTTGACCATCCATTGCGCACCGCCGAGCGTCTCGGCCGCCTCGACGGCCTTATCGGGCGTCGCGGCGACCTTGCCGGGCGGTACCGGGATGCCGTACTCGGCGAACAGTTCCTTGGCTTGGTATTCGTGGAAATTCATGCAGGCACCTTCGGCATGTAGGCGCGCGGCTGCGGCGCACGAAGCGCGCCCCACCTGCGCAATCCGGATAGCGGCGGCGCGACGCGCGCCGAGACGGCCGCCTATTCTCGGGGAAGGGTGGGGTGAAATCAAAAAAAGAGGGGCCCGGGGTCGCGTCCTCCCCAGGCGCCCGCTTCGAATACTCAGCCCTCGGCCCGCGCTTGGCTATACTCGCGCGAGCACCGGAGCCCATGTGACCCCAGAACGCCGCTTGCGCAGGACCGATGAATCGCCCGGAGACATCACCCGGCGCGAGCTCTATTTCTTCAATCTCTACCGTTGTCTCGAGAGCGTCGTCTACGCGAGCCTGATATTCAGTCCGTTCGCGCTCGAGTGGGTGCACGTCGCGCGCCCGATTCTCGGACAGGTAGCGGCATCCGCGTATGCCGTGACGGCCGTGGTCCTGCTGATCAGCACCGACCGCATGCGCATGTATCTGGTCGCGAGCATCAGCGCCTCGCTGCTGATCGACATCGTCGCGGCGTCGGTGGTCCTGGTCGCGCTGTCCGGTCACAGCCTGGTGCCGATGATGCTGCTCGTGAACGTCGGCATCGCCGCGCTGCTGCTGCCGCATCGGGCTTTCGTGTTCGCGGCGTTCGCGGCGGTCGGCGTCGTGTTCCCGTTCGTCTACGCACAGCTGATCGGGACCGGTACCGATCGTTCGGTGCTCGAGATCGTCTCGATCGTCGTTGCGTATTTCATCGTCGCCGCGTTGCTGCGCTATCTCGGCGGACACATGCGCGCGACCGAGGATCTCGCCGCGCAGCGCGGTGTCGATCTGCTCAACCTCGAACAGATCAACGACCTGATCATCCAGCGCATGAAGACCGGCGTCCTGCTGGTCGACGAGGCGAACCAGATCCTGCGCATCAACGAGTCGGCCTGGCACCTGATCGGCAATCCGTCGCCGAACCAGCGCGAGCTGGGCACCGTTGCGGCCGAGCTGTCGCGCCGCCTGTACCACTGGCGGCACTCCGGCAAGACCGACCAGACCGCGGTCGCGCTCGCGCCCGACGTGCCCGAAGTGATTCCACGCTTCACGCGCCTCGCACCGAACGACGACACCAACGTGCTGATCTTTCTAGACGATACGTCGTTGCTGTCGCGGCGCGCCGAGGAACTCACGCTTTCCTCGCTGGGCCGCCTGTCCGCGTCGATCGCCCACGAGATCCGCAATCCGCTCGCGGCGATCCGCTACTCGGCGCAGCTGCTCGCGGAGTCGCCGGAACTCGGTGCCGAGGACAAGCGCCTCGTCGATATCGTGAACAATCACTGCACGCGGGCGAACGATGTCGTCGAGAACATCCTGCAGCTCTCGCGTCGCGAGCGTTCGCGGCCCGAGTCGCTCGATCTGAACGCATGGGTGCTCGCATTCGTCGAGGACTACAAGCAATCCAACGACCTCGGCGCCGACCATCTGCGCGCGGTGACCCAGAACCGCATCATCGAGGCGATGGTCGATCCGCAGCATCTGCAGCAGGTGATCTGGAATCTCGTGCAGAACGCACTGCGCTACGGCCGCCAGCCGAACGAACCGGCGCGGGTCAGCGTGGTCGCCCGGCTCGCGACCGACAAGGGCCCGCCGCTGATCGAAATCATCGACCGCGGCCCCGGCATCCCGCCGAAAGTGGCCGCACAGATTTTCGAGCCGTTCTACACCACCCACGAATACGGCACCGGCCTCGGTCTGTACCTGGCCAAGCAGATGAGCGAAGCGAGTCAGGCCGCGCTCGAATACGTGCCGGTTGCAGGCGGCGGCGCCTGCTTCCGGGTCACCCTGACCCCGGCCGGATCGCTGCTTGCGGCGGCACGTATCGTCGCGCCGCACGCCTGATGCAGCCTTCGCGCGACGGCGCGGCGCGGATGGGCAGCGGCGGCCTGCAACCCGACTGGCCGGTGCCGACCGCGGTGCGTGCGATGGTGACGACGCGCGACATGGACGGCCATTCGCGACCGCCCTACGCCGCAATGAACCTCGGCAGCCGCTGCGGCGACAGCGCGGATGCGGTTGCGGCGAACCGCCGCGCACTCGTCGAGGTTCTCGGCCTGCCCGCCTGCCCGCGCTGGCTGCATCAGGTGCACGGCGTACGCGTCGTCGATCTCGACGCGGCGGACACGCCCGCAGCGTCCGAGCCCGCGGCCGATGCCGCGATCACGCGTCGCGACGACATCGTGCTCGCGGTGCTCAGCGCCGATTGCCTGCCGGTGCTGTTCTGTGTCGAGGACGGCTCCGCGCTCGCGGTCGCACATGCGGGCTGGCGCGGGCTCGCACGCGGCGTGATCGAGGCCACGCTCGCGGCACTCGGGGTGCCGGGTTCGCGCGTGCTGGCCTGGCTCGGCCCGGCGATCGGAGCGCGCTCCTACGAGGTCGGCGACGAAGTGCGCGCGGCATTCCTCGACGCATCCGCGCAGGCCGCATCCGCATTCGCGCCGAGCCGTGCCGGGCACTGGCACTGCGACCTCTACGCGCTCGCGCGCCAGCGTCTGCGCGCGGCGGGCGTCGCGCGCATCCACGGTGGCGGCCTCGACACGTTCGGCGACGCGCGCTTCTATTCGTACCGGCGCGATCGCGAGACCGGGCGCTTCGCGAGCCTGCTGTGGCGCTCGCCGGTCCGCGCCGCGGACTCCCGGCTTGCTTGAAGTCGGCCCGCAGACGACCCATTTCGCAGGACATCGGGCGTCGTCCGGGCAAGCCGCGTCGTCGCCGCGCCAGTCAACCGGAGATCGCACACCCATGCGCATGGACAAACTCACCTCGCGCTTCCAGCAGGCGCTGGCCGACGCGCAGTCGCTCGCGGTCGGACGCGACAGCAACATGCTCGAACCGGTGCACGTGCTCGCGGCACTGCTCGACCAGCAGGGCGGCTCCACGGTACCGCTGCTGGCCCAGGCCGGGGTCAACGTCGCGGCACTGCGCGCGCGGGTCGGGCAGGCCCTCGAGAAACTGCCGAAGGTCGGCGGCCAGGAAGGCAACATCAACGTCTCCAACGACCTCAACCGCCTGCTCAATGTGACCGACAAGCTCGCCCAGCAGCGCGGCGACCAGTTCATTGCGTCCGAACTGTTCGTGCTCGCGGCGCTGGACGACAAGGGCGAGGTTGGCGCCGCGCTGAAGGCGGCCGGCGCGAACAAGCCGAACATCGAGGCTGCCATCGAGCGCATGCGCGGCGGCGAAAAGGTGCAGTCCGAGAACGCCGAGGACCAGCGCCAGGCGCTGGACAAGTACACGATCGACCTGACCGCGCGCTCGGAGAGCGGCAAGCTCGATCCGGTGATCGGCCGCGACGAGGAGATCCGGCGCGTGATCCAGGTCCTGCAGCGACGCACCAAGAACAATCCGGTGCTGATCGGCGAGCCCGGCGTCGGCAAGACCGCGATCGTCGAGGGCCTGGCCCAGCGCATCGTCAACAACGAGGTCCCCGAGGGTCTGCGCGACAAGCGCGTGCTGTCGCTTGACATGGGCGCACTGATCGCGGGAGCGAAGTTCCGCGGGGAATTCGAGGAGCGCCTCAAGGGCGTCCTCAACGACCTCGCCAAGCAGGAAGGACGGGTCATCCTGTTCATCGACGAGCTGCACACGGTGGTCGGCGCGGGCAAGGCCGAGGGATCGATGGATGCGGGCAACATGCTCAAGCCTGCGCTCGCGCGCGGCGAGCTGCACTGCATCGGCGCGACCACGCTCGACGAATACCGCAAGTACATCGAGAAGGACGCCGCGCTCGAGCGGCGCTTCCAGAAGGTCTTCGTCGGCGAACCGAGCGTCGAGGACACCATCGCGATCCTGCGCGGACTCAAGGAGCGCTACGCGGTGCACCACGGCGTCGAGATCACCGACCCCGCGATCGTCGCCGCGGCGACGCTGTCGCACCGCTACATCCCCGACCGGCAATTGCCCGACAAGGCGATCGACCTGATGGACGAGGCCGCGTCGCGGATCCGCATGGAGATCGATTCCAAGCCCGAGGAACTGGACCGCAAGGAGCGCCGCCTGATCCAGCTCAAGATCCAACGCGAGGCGTTGAAGAAGGAGAAGGACGCCGAGTCGAAGCAGCGCCTGGCCGACCTCGAGGCGGAAATCGACGTGCTCGAGCGCGATTATTCCGATCTCGAGGAGGTCTGGAAGTCGGAAAAGGCGACCCTGCAGGGCGCGACCCGGATCAAGGAACAGATCGAACAGGCGCGGCTCGACCTCGAAGCCGCGCAGCGCCACCAGGACTACGCGAAGATGAGCGAGATCCAGTACGGGCGGATTCCCGAACTGGAAAAGCAGCTCAAGGCCGCGCAGGAAGCGGAAACGAAGGGCTTCACTCTGCTCCAGGACAAGGTCACCGCCGAGGAGATCGCGCAGGTGGTCTCGCGCTGGACCGGCATTCCGGTCTCGAAGATGCTCGAGGGCGAGCGCGAGAAGCTGCTGCGCATGGAGGACGAGCTTCACAAGCGCGTGGTCGGCCAGGACGAGGCGGTGCACGCGGTCGCCGACGCGATCCGCCGCTCGCGCGCCGGGCTCTCCGATCCGCAACGGCCCAACGGCTCGTTCCTGTTCCTAGGCCCGACCGGCGTCGGCAAGACCGAACTGTGCAAGGCGCTCGCCGAGTTCCTGTTCGATTCGACCGACGCGATGGTGCGCATCGACATGAGCGAGTTCATGGAGAAGCACTCGGTGGCGCGATTGATCGGCGCGCCGCCCGGCTACGTGGGCTACGAGGAAGGCGGCTACCTGACCGAGGCGGTGCGGCGACGGCCGTACAGCGTGATCCTGCTCGACGAAGTCGAGAAGGCGCACCACGACGTGTTCAACATCCTGCTGCAGGTCCTCGACGACGGCCGCCTGACCGACGGCCAGGGCCGCACCGTGGACTTCCGCAACACCGTGATCGTGATGACTTCGAACCTGGGTTCGCAATACATCCAGGAGGAATCCGGAGACAGCGAGGAGGACTACACGAAGATGAAGGCGGCGGTGATGGGCGTCGTGCAGGCGCACTTCCGCCCCGAATTCATCAATCGTCTCGACGAGATCGTCGTGTTCCGCGCGCTCGACAAGGCGCAGATCCGCGCGATCGCGCGGATCCAGGTCGAGTACCTCGCGCGCCGACTTGGCGAGCGCCAGCTCAAGCTCGAACTCAGCGACAAGGCGCTCGATCTGCTCGGCAACAGCGGCTTCGATCCCGTCTATGGCGCACGGCCGCTCAAGCGCGCGATCCAGCAGCAGCTCGAGAATCCGCTCGCAAGGCAGATCCTCGAAGGGCGCTTCGCTGCGGGCGATACCGTGGCAGTCGATGCCGAGGCGGGCCACCTGGTGTTTGATCGCGCGTAGACTGCGATCGACCCGCGATGCGAGTGCATCGCGCATGCGGCCCCCGCGGCCGCTGCCGGGAGAAGGCGCATGGCAACGGAAACCGTGAAGGGCCGGGCGGTCACGGTCGAGTTCGAGGGCGAGCGCTGCATCCACTCGCGCAACTGCGTGCTCGACCATCCCGATGTGTTCGTGCCGAACGTCGAAGGCGACTGGATACATCCCGACGCCACGAGTGCCGATGAAGTCATGCGCGTCGCGAAGAACTGTCCGTCCGGCGCGATCCGCTGCCAACGTCACGACGGCGGTGCCGAGGAAGCGCCGCCGCTCGTCAACACGGTGCGTGTTCGCGAGAACGGGCCGCTCGCGTTCAATGCGCCGCTGACCATCCGCGGCCATGCCGACGGGTTTCGTGCGACGCTGTGTCGTTGCGGTGCATCGAAGCGCAAGCCCTGGTGCGACGGGCGCCATGCGCAGACGGGTTTCGCGGCGACCGGCGAGGTCGCCGTGATCGCGTCGCAGCCATTGCCGGCCCGCGATGGTCCGTTGGTCGTCGAGCCGCAACGGAACGGACCGCTCGAGGTGACCGGCAACCTCGAGATCGTCAGTGGCGCCGGCCGCACGATCAACCGGGTTACCCGCGCAGTGCTGTGCCGCTGCGGTCATTCGGACAACAAGCCCTACTGCGACGGCAGCCACCGCAGGATCGGGTTCGTGGCGACGTGAGTGCGGCGAGCGCACGCAGTGGCGCCTTGATTTGCGCGTCGGTGTCCGCATAGTGCGGGCCAGATCCCGAAAGCCGGAATTGCGCCATGCCGATCTACGAGTTCGAATGCGACGCCTGCAATGCGGTCTTCGATCGTCTGCAGAAACTTTCCGATTCCGATCCGGTCGATTGTCCCGAATGTGGTCGACCCCGGGTCAGACGCCGCCTCACCGCGCCTGCGTTTCGCCTGGCCGGCAAAGGCTGGTACGAGACCGACTTCAAGAAGGAAGGCGACAGGAAGCGCAATCTCGCCGGCGCGGACGAACCGCCCAGGGCCGACGCGCCCGCGAAATCCGATGCCAAGCCCGACGGCAGCAAGGCGGACGCCAAGCCGGCGCCGAAGACGGCTGCGCCGGCGGCGACGCCCGCCGCGGCCAAGGCGAACGCTTCGGACTGACCGGACCCTCGCTCCGGTTGTGTTCATCCGCGCGGACTAGACTCGTGCAGGCTTCATTTCGCCCTTATCACTTACGGGGAGTAAGTCATGCGCAAGTTTGGATTTGCATTTGCAGCGTTGGCGTTGTCCGTTTGCACGGCAGGGTTGGCCTCGGCGCAGGCGCCGGCGCAGGTCGCCGGTGCGCTTGGCGCGGTCGCATCGACCCAATACGGCAACGATCGCGACTGGCGGCCGGGTCCCGGATGGAATCGGGATATCGAAGTGCGCTGTGCGAGCAGCGGCTACAACTATCAGATGTGCCGAATCGACACCGGACGCGGCAGCGAGGTCCGCATCGTGCGGCAGATTTCCAATGCCGCGTGCGTAGAGGGCCGGAGTTGGGGCTGGAACCGCGCGGGTATCTGGGTCGATCAGGGCTGCGAAGCCGTGTTCCGCGTGCGGCGTCGCTGGGGCGGCGGCGATCATGATCGCGGCCCCGACCACGGTCCTGGCGGCTGGCAGCCCGGTCCGGGCTTCAACACCGCGATCCGCGTGCGTTGCGAGAGTCAGGGATTCGACTACCGCATGTGCCAGGTCGATACCGGCCGCGGCAGCCGGGTCCGCCTCGAGCGCCAGATCTCCAAGACGCGGTGCATCGAAGGCCGCACCTGGGGCTTCAACCGTGCGGGCGTCTGGGTGACCCAGGGCTGCGCGGGCGTGTTCCTGGTCGATCGCCGCTGGCGCTGACCCTCGAGAGTCTCCGGCACGAGGTGCGGGTCTCCGGTTCTCCCCGGGTGCCCGCCAACGTCGCGGCGGATCAGCGTTCCGCCGCGGCGTTCTCGTCGCCGCTTCCTGCATGCATCTCGAGCGCGGCCGGGGTCGTGCGCAACATCGGCACGAAACGGGAGTCGGGCGTGTGCGCGCGTCCGAACACGTGATAGCGGTAGCCCGCGAATGCGGCGAGCGTGCCCTGGGCGAGCGCGAACCACGCAAACAGCGCGGCGGGTCCGAGCCAGCCCATCGCGATACCGCCCGCGAGCGGACCGAGCGCCGAACCAAGTCCTGCGAGCAGCAGCACGCTGCTGCTGGCCGGCAGCAGATCCTCGGGCGCAAGGTGATCGAGCAGATGCGCGACCACGATCGGATAGATCGCGAACGCCGCGCCGCCGTACAGAAAGATCAGCAGGTGCGATGCGAATCCGGCAACCGGCGTGAAGGGCAGCACGATCGCGAGCCCGCACGCGCACGCGCCGACCAGCGTCAGCGCGAGCCGGCGGTCGTGGCGATCGGACAGGCGGCCGATCGGCCATTGCAGAGCCGCGCCACCGAGGATCGCAACGCTCATGTAGGTTCCGATCGCATCGTGATCCAGTCCCGCGCGCGTTGCGTAGACCGGCAGCAGACCCCAGAACGCGCCCATCGCGAGTCCGGAAAGCAGCGCGCCCGCGCCTGCCGAAGGCGCTGCCGCAAACAGTCGTCGCAGGCGCAGGCGGGGCGCCTGCTGCAGGACCGGCTGGGCCTGTCGCGTCCACAGCACCGGCAGGGTCGACGCGCAGACGAGCAGGGCAACCAGGATGAACGCGACGAACGGTCGCGTATCCCCGCTGCGCAGCAACTGCTGTGCGAGCGCCAGCGAGCCCAGATTGACGACCATGTAGGTCGCGAACACGCCGCCGCGCCGGGCGGGTTCGGTGCGCGCGTTCAGCCAGCTCTCGATCACCGTGTACAAACCGACCAGCGCGATGCCGATCAGCAGTCGCAGCAGCAGCCACAGCCATGCCGAGCTGCTCAATGCGTGCATGAGCACGACACACGCGCAGACCGAGGCGCACAGGGCAAACGCGCGGATGTGACCGACGCGGCGGATGATCCCGGGCGCGATGAAGGTGCCGAGCAGGAATCCGCTGAAGTAGGCCGAAGTCAACGCGCCGAGCAGGCCGGAAGAGAAGCCCAGCGCAACGCCGCGCAGCGGAATCAACGTATTCAGCAGGCCGCTGCCGAGCAGGAGCAGGGCGACGCCGGCCAGCAGGGAGATGATCGGACGCAGGGAATGCAGCATCAGTGATCGTCGTAGGTGATTCGGTGCCTGCGGAATCGCGTGGCGACCCCGAAACCGGGGTCGCAGGCTCAACCAGTGGCAACCGGTGTCGCCGGCGAGTCCGCGGCCGACATCGCGACCGCGGCCAGGAAATCCTCGCCCCAGCGGGTGACGTCGTGATGGCGCACGATCTCGTAAAGCGTGTGCATGCGGCTCGATGCTTCGTCCGCCGGAGTCGTCAGCGCGCGATGGCAGACCGCGGCAAGGTCCTCGATGTCGTGCGGGTTGGTGAGCAGGGCACCCTTGAGTTCGGCTGCCGCGCCCGCGAACTCGGAAAGCACGAGCACGCCGTGCCCGCCGCTGGCGCCCTGCGCGGCAACGAACTCCTTGGCGACGAGATTCAGGCCGTCGCGCAGCGAGGTGATCCACATCACGTCCGCGCTCGCGTAGTAGGCCTGCAGCTCCTCGAACGGCAACGCGCGGAAGAAGAACTGCAGCGGCGTCCAGCCGAGTCGTGAAAAGCGGCCGTTGATGCGCCCGACCGCCTGCTCGATCTGGGTCTGCAGCTGCCGGTACACGGTCATCTCGCGTGCGGCCGGAACACACACGCAGAACAGGGTGACCTGCCCGTGCAGGTCGGGCGAACGTTCGAGAAGACGCTCGTAGGCATTGAGCTTCTGCAGCGTTCCCTTGGTGTAATCGAGGCGTTCGACCGAAAAGATCAGACGCTGTCCGTCCAGCTCGCGACGCAGCTGCGCGATGCGCTCGCGCGACGCCGGTTCGTCGAGGATGTGGCGTACCCGAGCGACATCGAGGCCGACCGGATGCGCGCCCAGATGGATGCGGCGGCCACCGACTTCGATGATCGAGCTCATCTGCTCGACACCGACTGCGCAACCGTAGGTCACGAAGCGTGGCGCGCAGTTCTCGCTCGAGACCACGTCCACGGGGGCCACGCCGCGAACCACGTCGACGAAATTCTCGACCTGGCGAGGCACGTGGAAACCCACGTAGTCGCACTGCAGCAGGCTGCCGACGATGTCGCGCCGCCAGGGCACTACGTTGAACACATCCGCCGAAGGAAAATGCGTGTGGTGGAAGAACGCGATGCGCACGTCCGGTCTCAGCTCGCGCAGGTAGGCGGGTGTCATCCACAGGTTGTAGTCGTGGATCCAGACCGTGGCGCCTTCCGCCGCCTCGGCCGCTACGCGTTCGGCGAATGCCCGGTTCACGCTGCAGAACACGCGCCAGTGATCCTCGCGGAATCGCGCGCGCTCCCAGAACGTATGCAGCAGCGGCCAGAACGCTTCCTTCGAGAAGCTCTTGTAGAAGATATCGACATCCTGCTTGCGCAGCGGGACGCGTGCGGCGGTCAGGTTCGGATAGGTATCCGGATCGATCGCCGTATGCGGAGCGAACTCGCCGTGCCTGCCGTCATGAATCGACCACGCCACCCACGAACCCTTGCGTCCGTCGGCGAAGAACGAGAGCAGCGTGGGAATGATCCCGTTCGGGGATTTCGGCCGGCACCGCTTGACCTCGCCGTTCTCGATCGTTTCCTCGTAGGGCAGGCGGTGATAGACGATGACCAGGTCCGACTTGCCGGCCTGCGGCGTGCCGCTGCTGTCGCGCTCGAGATGCTCGGGCTGGACCAGGCCGAAATGTTCGAGTGCCTGCAGGATTCCGCCGCAGCCGGTCCGCTCCGCGTGCAGCACATCGTCGCGTCCGCGCGTCGCTTCCAGCAGGCGCGGCTCGGACCCGCCCACGCAGACGCCGGGGCATCCATGCGCGTACATCGACAGGTCGTTCAAGGTGTCGCCGGCCACGAGCACGCGCTCCGCGGGGATACCGATATGCGCGATCAGTTCGCGCAGGGAGGAGCCCTTGCTCACCCCCCTGGGCAGCACGTCGAGATAGCGGTTGGCCGAGTACAGCAGTTCGCAGCCCAGCTCGGCGACCGTGCCTGCGAGCGCATCGTCGACCGCGTCGGCCTCACAGAAGTACGACACGCGGCGCTCCTGGGGTACGTTCTGGCGCAGCAGTCCCGCACGCTCGCCGATCGCCTGCGCGACGACCTGCTCGCCGGGCCAGCGCCGCGCGATGCTGGTCTGCAGCGGCTGCACCGGTCGGCAGTCGCGACCGTGCACGACGGTCGCGCCGACATCGCAGACGATGAAGTCAGGCTGCGGCAGGGTCGGATCGGCAAGCAGCGGCAGTACCGACTCGAGGCCGCGCCCGGTCACATAGGCGAGGCCGACATTGTCATGCCGGCTGAGCAACTGGTAGAGGCGCAACCGCTCCTCGGGATCGCCCGCGAGAAACGTGCCGTCGAGATCGGTTGCGAGCAGGAACCGCAAGTCGGCAGCGGTCTGCCGTTCGGCGTCGGGCGTGGCGGAGTGATCGGGTGAGTCGAGGGAGTCGAGCATCGAGACGGGGTCCTTTTTGGGTGGGCGGAGCGCGCGAGGCGGCTGCCGCAGGTACGGCGCAGCGCGCGCATGCCGGGCCGCTGCAATCAGGGCATCGCGGCGGCGCCGCGAGCCGGCCCGGATGACGGTCGGCCGGAAGCGGCAGCGCGGGTAGCCGCGGCACGCATCGGAGCCGTGGCCGGCTCCGGAGAAGTATCGCAACTTGCGGATTTATCTGGACATTCTAGCATGCGGCTTGGATCCGTGCCGACTCCGCGGGGGGAACTGAATCGGCTGGCCATGCCACCGCGCGAACGCTGCAAGCGCTCAGCGGAACCACCAGACGATCAGCGCGGTGGCCCCGATGATCCCGCCCGCCGCCCAGCGCACGTCGACCGGCACGCGGGCGATGCCTTGCGTGGCCATCACCGCGACGCGCGATCCGTCCGCATCCGGCTGGTCGCGCGGGCCGAGAAGATGCATCCAGGCCCACGTGAACGCGGCGGTCGCGACGAACACGATGCCCGCGATGATCGTGAAATGCACGTGTATCCAGGCCGTTTCGCGCGCGATGAAAAGCAGCGCGCTGAACACATGCCCGCAGATCAGGCCGCGCAGCGCGGCCGAGGCGCCGAGTCGACGCGACCACAGGCCCATGAGAAAGATCGCAACGAGCGGCGAGGCGACGAACGCGAACACCTGCTGCAGATAGGCCCACAAGCCCTGGAAGTGCTGGATCATCGGCGCCCACAGTGCCGCGAGCAAGGTGATCAGCAGGGTCGTGATGCGTCCGCTGCGGACCAGTTGCCTCTGGGTCATCTGCGGCCAGCGCGGCTGCACGAAGTCGATCGTGACCAGGGTCGCGGCGGAATTGAGCGTTGCCGAACAGGTCGACATCAGCGCCGCGACCAATCCGGCGATGATCAGCCCGGTGAGTCCGGCTGGCGTGAACGTGGAGACCATGGCCGGGAACACCTGATCGGGATGGTCGAGGCCGGGCAGCAACACGCCGGCCATCACGCCGGGCAGGCACATCAGGAACAGCGGCAGCAGCTTGAGCGTGGCGGCGATCATCGACGCGCGGCCCGCGGACGCGATATCGCGAGCGCCGAGCACGCGCTGCACCACGTACTGGTTCATCGTCCAGTAGTAAAAACCGACGATCGGCAGGCCGGTCACGAGGCCGAGCCAGGGAACGCCGGGATCGTCGAGCGGCCGGATCAGCGAGAGTTGATCCGAATGCACGGCCGCAACCACGTTCGCCCACGAGTAGTCGAACTTCCCGAACATGATCACGAACAGGACGGCCGAACCCGCAAGCAGGACGAGCGCCTGCATCACGTCGGTGTAGACCACCGCACGCAATCCACCCGCTGCGGTGTAGAGGCCGGTAAATAGCGCGATCGCGAGGCTCGTCTGAGCCAGCCCCAGATCGGGCACGAACGTCGTCACGATCAACGCACCCGCGTAGAGCGATCCGGCGGTGTCGAGCACGATCGACAGGAACAGCGTGACCGCCGAGAGATACCTGCGCAGGCGCGCGTCGAAGCGCCGTTCCATCAGCTCGGGCATCGTCGTGATGCGTGCGCGCATCAACACCGGCAACACGAAGAACGCGGCGAAAATCAGAACGAGTCCGGCCATCCACTCGTAGTTGGCCGCCGAGATGCCATGCCGGTAGGCGGCGCCCGGGAGGCCGATCAGGGTGTCCGAAGAGACGTTCGCGGCGAACAGCGAAAAGCCGACCGCGGCGGGGCCGAGCGAACGGCCGGCCAGGAACAGGTCCTCGGATGTCGTCCTTGCGCGCGCGACCGTGAATCCGATCAGTGCGGTGATCAGGAAGTAGCCGGCGATGACCGCGTAATCGAGAAGTTCGAGGTGAACCATTGCCTCCGGGTCGCTTCTTGACGCGAAATTCAGGACCGGACCGGCGTCCCCGCAGGCGCGCGTGGATGCAGCCGCAGTGCGGGCCGGACTCTGGCTTTTCAGGGAAACATGCACGCCCGGTGATTGCAAACCGCAGCAGCTGCGCGGCGATCCATGTGCGCCGACGTGCTAGGATTCCGCGCTTTTCCGCCGGCTTCATGCCGTTCGCAGGTCCGGAGTTTCCACGCATGCGCACCCACTATTGCGGCCTCGTCGACGAGGCTCTGATCGACCAGCCCGTCGTTCTCTGCGGCTGGGTCGATTCGCGCCGCGATCACGGTGGCGTGGTCTTCCTCGATCTGCGCGATCACGAGGGCGTGGTCCAGATCGTCGCCGATCCCGACAACGCGGACGCGTTCGAGACCGCGAGCGCGGCCGGCTACGAGTTCTGCCTGCGCGTGGCCGGCCGCGTGCGCCGTCGCGTCACGGCCAACGATCGGGTCAGGACCGGACGCGTCGAGGTTCTGGCCGACCGCATCGAGGTGTTGAACGCGGCACGCGACCTGCCGTTCGTGCTGCACGAGACGACCAACGAGGATCTCAGGCTCAAGTATCGCTACCTCGACCTGCGTCGTCCCGACATGCAGCGCGCGTTGCGCCTGCGCACGCGTCTGGTGTCCGCGTTGCGCCGGCATCTGGACGCGCGCGGGTTCCAGGATATCGAGACGCCGATCCTGACCAAGGCGACGCCCGAAGGCGCACGCGACTATCTGGTGCCGAGCCGGGTTCACCCGGGCGGGTTCTATGCGTTGCCGCAGTCGCCGCAGTTGTTCAAGCAGCTGCTCATGGTGGCGGGATTCGATCGCTACTACCAGATCGCGCGCTGTTTCCGCGACGAGGATCTGCGCGCCGACCGCCAGCCCGAATTCACCCAGCTCGACATGGAGTTCGCGTTCGTCGAGGAGCGCGACGTGCAGGACGCGGTCGAGGACCTGATCCGCGCGGTGTTCCGCGAAGTTGCAGCCATCGAGCTCGATGCGAGTTTCCCGCGCATGACTTACGCGGAAGCGTTGCGCCGCTATGGTTCGGACAAACCCGACCTGCGCATCGCGCTCGAACTCGTGGATGTCGCCGAGACGGTGCGCGACGTGGAGTTCAAGGTGTTCTCCGACGCCGCGCGCGACGCCGCTGGTCGCGTCGCCGCGTTGTGCGTGCGCGGCGGCGCGGAGCTGACCCGCAGGCAGATCGACGAGCTCGGCGTGCACGCGGCGAAATACGGCGCGAAAGGCCTCGCCTGGATCCGGGTCGACGATCGCGGCAAGGGCCGCGAGGGCCTGAATTCGCCGATCGCGAAGTTTCTCGACGACGCGACCCTGACCGCGCTGCTCGACCGGGTCGAAGCGCGCAGCGGCGATCTGGTCCTGTTCGGCGCCGGCGCGTACCGCACCGTTTCCGACTTCATGGGTGCGCTGCGCCTCAAGATCGGACGCGATCGCGGCCTCGTCGAAAACGCGTGGAAACCGCTCTGGGTCGTCGATTTCCCGATGTTCGAGTACGACGTCGAGGACGCTCGCTACGTGGCTCTGCATCATCCGTTCACCGCGCCCAAGGTCGACGACGTCGCCGACCTTCGCGCGAACGCGCGGATCGCGGTGTCGCGCGGCTACGACATGGTCCTCAACGGCAACGAAATCGGCGGCGGCTCGATCCGCATTCATCGGCCGGAAATGCAGAGTGCCGTGTTCGAACTGCTCGGCATCGACGCCGAAGAGGCGCGCGCGAAGTTCGGATTCCTGCTCGAGGCGCTGAGGTTCGGTGCACCGCCGCACGGCGGCATCGCGTTCGGCATCGACCGCATCGCCGCGCTGATGGCCGGCACCGACTCGATACGCGACGTGATCGCATTCCCGAAAACCACCGGCGCGCAGGACCTGATGACCGCGGCGCCTTCGACGGTGCCGGCGGCGCAACTCGCCGAGCTGCATGTGCGCGTCGTCGAGCGCAAGCACGAGCCATCCGCGTAGAGACCGCCCGATGCAGGAGCAGGTCATTCTGCTGCACGGCATCTGGATGCGCGGCATCACGCTGCTGCCGCTGGCGCGGCGCCTGCGTGCCGGAGGCTATGCGGTACAGACCATGGACTACGCGAGCGTGTTCGGCGGCATCGAGCCGGCTATCGCGAGTCTGCGCGAACGCATGCATGCAAGCGCAGCCGAACGCGTGCACGTAGTCGGTCACAGCCTCGGCGGCGTGGTTGCGCTCGAGGCGACGCGTGGCGCGCGTTCGCTGCCGCAGGGTCATCTGGTCTGCCTCGGTCCGCCGTTGCGCGGCAGCGCGGTGGCGCGCGCGATGGCCGCGGTGCCTGGTGGACGCTGGCTGATGGGACAAAGCGCGCACGTGCTCGCAGACGGCATCGTCGAGTGGGACGACGCGCGCCGCGTCGGCGTGATTGCCGGGCGTCTCCCGCTCGGCCTCGGCATCGCCATCGGCCCGCTGCGCGCGCCGCATGACGGCACGGTCGCGGTCGTCGAGACGCAGTTGCCCGGGATTGCCGATCACCAGGTCGTCGCCACATCGCACACCGGCATGCTGTTCTCGTCGGAAGTCGCCGATCTCACGCTTGCGTTCCTGCGCCACGGGCGCTTTGCGCCGGCAGGCGATTGAGCGCGAGCGCCTGCGCTAGACTGCGCCACGTGATCGCCGCCAGACATCGAATCGACCGTCGGGTCGCGGGCCGCGCCTGCGAACCTGTCGACGCGAAGCGTGCGGACCGCTGCGGCGCGAGCGTGCCTAGGTGTGCTGCATGAACCCGCTGGCGCCCGTGGCGATCGCCGATTCCCGGTTTCCGATTGCCGGCACGGTGCGCATCATCGGCATCGACCCGGGCAGCCAGCGCACCGGTGTCGGCATCATCGAAGTGGGTCCGGGCGGCGCCGCGCGGCATGTGTTCCATACCGCGCTGAACCTGCTCGGCAACGACAGTTTCGCGGGACGCCTGAAGCAGATCTTCGACGAGCTGGGCGCGATCGTCGCCGAGTACGCGCCGCAGGAAGCGGCGATCGAGCGCGTATTCCTCGCCCGCAATCCCGATTCCGCGCTCAAGCTCGGCCAGGCGCGCGGCGCGGCGA
Organism: uncultured Gammaproteobacteria bacterium; assembly: GCA_963758365.1. Classification (GTDB taxonomy): domain Bacteria; phylum Pseudomonadota; class Gammaproteobacteria; order Xanthomonadales; family Rhodanobacteraceae; genus Dokdonella_A. The sequence continues at coordinate 2,505,223 of CAVWVB010000001.1, read as the reverse complement.
TCTGCGCGATCGTCAATCGCGGCGTCACGATGAGCGAGTACGCGGCGCGTGAGGTCAAGCAGGCGGTGGTCGGCACCGGTGCCGGCGACAAGGCGCAGGTGCAGCACATGGTCGGCGTCCTGCTGCAGCTTTCCGGGCGCCTGCAGGCCGACGCCGCCGATGCGCTCGCGATCGCGCTGGCGCATGCGCATACGCGTGCGAGCGTCATGCGCATCGGCATTCCGCGCAGCGCGTGGAGACGGCGCCGATGATCGGGCGGCTCAAGGGCATCCTGGTCGCGCGCCGTCCGCCGTGGATCGTGGTCGATGTCGGCGGCGTCGGCTACGAACTCGAGGCGCCGATGTCGACCTTCTACGACCTGCCCGAACTCGGCCGCGAAGTCAGTCTCTGCACGCACTACGCGGCGCGCGAGGACACCGTCGTGCTGTACGGATTCCTGCGCGAGTCCGAGCGCAGCCTGTTCCGCAACCTGCAGAAGGTCAGCGGGGTCGGTGCGAAGATCGCGCTGGCCGTGCTGTCGGGCGCGAGCGTCGACGAGTTCGCGCGGCTCGTGCAGGGCGGCGACATCACCGCGCTCACGCGCATCCCCGGCGTCGGCAAGAAGACTGCCGAACGCATGATCGTCGAGCTGCGCGACCGCGTCGATGGCCTGGCTGCGGGTCTGACGTCGACGGCGGCCGGAGCGGTGCCCGCCGATCCGGTCAGCGAAGCGACCGTGGCCCTGCAGACGCTCGGCTACAAGCCCGCCGAGATCACGCGACTCGTACGCGACAACGCAGCGGCCGGCGATCGTGCCGAAGACATCATCCGCAAGGCGCTCAAGGCCGTCCTGCGTTGAGCATCCATTGGGGCAGCAGACGATGAGTCAGGAAGAAACCAGCGACAGCGGGACCGGCTCGCGCCTGCGCGCGCTGATCCTCGGCGCAGTCGGCGTCGTCTACGGCGACATCGGTACCAGTCCGCTGTACACGATGAAGCAGGCCTTCGGAACGCATGGCGCGGAACTGATTCCGGCCAACGTGCTCGGCGTGCTGTCGCTGGTGTTCTGGGCGCTGATCCTCGTGGTGTCGGTGAAATACGCGGGGTTCATCATGCGTGCCGACAACAAGGGCGAAGGCGGAATCATGGCGCTGACCGCGCTGGCCCAGCGCAGCGTGCGTTCGAGTCAGCGCGCGCGCTGGTGGATCGTGATGCTCGGCCTGTTCGGCGCCGCGCTGTTCTTCGGCGACGGCGTGATCACGCCCGCGATCTCCGTGCTCGGCGCGGTCGAGGGCCTCGAAGTGCTCGCGCCAGGACTCGACCACTGGGTGGTTCCGATCGCAGCGGTGATCATCGTGCTGCTGTTCACGTTCCAGAACCACGGCACGGGCAAGGTCGGTGCGGTGTTCGGTCCGGTCATGATCGTCTGGTTCGTCGTGCTTGCGATCCTCGGCATCTGGCACGTCGGGCAACATCCCGGCGTGCTGCGTGCACTGTCGCCGTATTACGCGATCGCATTCTTCGTGCAGCATGGCTGGGTCGCGTTTTTCGCGCTCGGATCGGTGATCCTCGCGATCACCGGTGCGGAAGCGCTGTATGCGGACATGGGGCACTTCGGCAAGAAGCCGATCCGCTGGTCGTGGTTCGGATTCGTGCTGCCGGCCCTGGTCCTCAACTACTTCGGTCAGGGTGCCCTGCTGATCGCCGATCCCAAGGCGGCCGCGAATCCGCTGTTCCTCATGCTGCCGCCGATGCTGCTGCTGCCGATGCTGATCCTCGCGACCGCAGCCGCGGTGATCGCCTCGCAGGCGGTGATCTCGGGGGCGTTTTCGGTCACGCGCGAGGCGATCCAGCTCGGCTTCCTGCCGCGCATGCAGATCAGGCACACCTCGCGTCAGCAGATGGGTCAGATCTACCTGCCATGGATCAACCGCATGCTGCTGGTGCTGACCCTGGCCGTCGTGCTCGGTTTCCGCTCGTCGGACAATCTCGGCGCCGCGTACGGCATCGCGGTGGTCGGCACGATGACCATCGATTCGATCCTGGTCATGATCGTGTTCCGGCGCATGTGGCACTGGAGCCGCATCCAGGTGGCCGCGGTCGGCGCGCTGTTCCTTGCCGTCGACCTCGGTTTCCTGACCGCGAACGCGGACAAGGTCGAGCACGGCGGCTGGTTTCCACTGGTCATGGGCGCGGTGATCTTCACGCTGATGGCGACCTGGCGCCGCGGCAGGGAACTGGTCATGCGCGAGGTCAAGCAGGGCGGCCTCGCCCTCGAACCGTTCATTTCCTCGATCGTGACCCACCCGCCGCTGCGGGTTCCCGGCACCGCGGTCTTCATGACCGCGAACGAAAGCGGCGTACCGCATGCGATGCTGCACAATCTCAAGCACAACAAGGTGCTGCACGAGCGCAACCTGATCCTGACCGTCGAGACCGTGGAGACGCCGATCGCGGAAGCCGACGAGCGCATCGAGGTCACGCCGCTCGGCGACAACTTCCACAAGCTGATCATGCGCTTCGGTTTCGCCGAGGATCCCGACGTTCCGCAGGCGCTGCTGCAGGTCAAGGCCTGCGACGGCCCGATCGACCTGATGGACACGACGTTCTTCCTGAGCCGCGAGAGCATCGTCGCGGCCGACCGCGCGGGCATGGCGCTGTGGCGCGACAAGTTGTTCCTGTTCATGCAGCGCAATTCGATCCCGGCGACCGCGTTCTTCCAGATCCCGGGCAATCGCCTGATCGAACTCGGTACCCAGGTGGAGATCTGAGGAGTCGGGACTGGAGACCGGACATTCGGCCCGGCAGGCGTCTCGTTCGATACTGAACGGTTGCTGGCCCGATGCGCGTACGCCTATCGCAGGTGCAGCAAGCCGACGATAATCCCGGAATCGCCAGTTCCGATCCCGGTTCCCGAATCCCCAATCGCGGCCCCCGATGACCGACCGCCTCATTGCGACCGATGCCCGCCCCGACGAGGAACTCATCGAGGCCTCGATCCGTCCGCAGCGCCTCGCCGAATACCTCGGCCAGCACACCGTGCGCGAGCAGCTCGGCCTGTACATCGAGGCGGCGCGGCGGCGTGGCGGCGCCCTCGACCATGTCCTGATCTTCGGACCGCCCGGCCTCGGCAAGACCACGCTCTCGCATGTGATCGCGAACGAGCTCGGGGTGAACCTGCGCTCGACCTCGGGGCCGGTGCTCGAGCGCCCCGGCGATCTCGCCGCGCTGCTGACCAACCTGCAGCCGCGCGACGTGCTGTTCGTCGACGAGATCCATCGCCTTTCGCCGATCGTCGAGGAAGTGCTGTATCCGGCGCTCGAGGATTTCCAGATCGACATCATGATCGGCGAGGGTCCTGCGGCACGCTCGATCAAGCTCGACCTGCCGCCGTTCACGCTGGTCGGCGCGACCACGCGCGCGGGTCTGCTGACCGCGCCGCTGCGGGACCGCTTCGGAATCGTGCAGCGACTCGAGTTCTACAGCACCGCGGAACTGACCGCGATCGTGCAGCGCGCGGCACGCATTCTCGGCATCGCCTGCGAGGCGCAGGGCGCGACCGAGATCGCGCGCCGCGCGCGCGGCACTCCGCGCATCGCCAACCGGCTGCTGCGGCGCGTGCGCGACTACGCCGAGGTCAAGGCCGGCGGCGTGGTCACCGCGCCGGTCGCCGCCGCTGCGCTCGACATGCTCAGAGTCGACGCCGAAGGATTCGACGCGCTCGACCGGCGCCTGCTCACGCTGATCATCGAGAATTTCGACGGCGGTCCGGTCGGCGTCGATTCGCTCGCGGCCGCGCTCAGCGAGGAACGCGGCACGATCGAGGACGTACTCGAGCCGTACCTGATCCAGCAGGGATTCCTGATGCGTACCGCACGCGGGCGCATGGTTACCCGCAAGGCGTTCGCGCATCTGGGTTTCAAGGCGCCGCCGCGCGCGGGCGTCGAGGACCTGTTCGTGGCACGGGAATCGGGCATCGCGAATGGGGAATAGGCAACGCATCGGCGCGCGATCCGGCGCGGATGACTGCCGGCAGGCGCGCGCCGGATCGGCAATGGAGTCGCGATGAGCCGTGATGCCGATTCGCGATTCCGGAATTCCGATTCGCGGCCGCCTGCCCAGCCGTTCACCTGGCCGATCCGCGTGTACTGGGAGGACACCGACGCCGGCGGGGTCGTCTATCATGCGCGCTACCTGCATTTTCTCGAACGCGCACGCAGCGAGTGGTTGCGCGCGGGCGGCGTGGGCCAGCAGCAGCTGCGCGACGAGGCGGGCATCGCGTTCGTCGTGCAGCGCGTCGAGATCGCATTCAACGCGCCTGCGCGGCTCGACGACCGACTGAGCGCGAGCGTCGAGCCGGAGACCTGGCGCAGGGCCAGTTTCATCGTGCGCCAGGCGCTGCGCCGCGAATCCACGAACGGCGCGCCGCTGGTCGAGGCGCGCGTGCGCATCGCCTGCATCGATGCGGCACACTTTCGCCCGCGTCCCATTCCCGATCATCTGTTTCGCGAGATCGTCAAGACATGAATTCCGAACTGAACGTCTTCGCCCTGGTCCTCGGCGCCAGCCTGCCGGTCAAGCTCGTGCTCGGCATCCTGATCGGATTCTCGATCGCGTCCTGGTTCATCATCTTCCGCAAGAAGGCGCTGATCGACCGCGCGAATGCGAGCGCGGACGAGTTCGAGGAGCGCTTCTGGTCGGGTGCCGATCTGGCCGGCCTGTTCAAGGACATCACCGGCAGCGGCGACCGGGTCACCGGCAGCGGCGCGATCTTCGAGGCCGGGTTCCGCGAATTCGCGCGCCTGCGCCAGCGCCGCAGCGTCGATTCGCGCGCGTTGCTCGAGGGCGCGCAGCGCGCGATGCGCGTCGCCTCGACGCGCGAGGTCGACCGTCTCGAGCAGAGCCTCGAGTTCCTTGCCAACGTCGGTTCGATCAGTCCGTACGTCGGCCTGTTCGGCACCGTGTGGGGCATCATGATCGCGTTCCAGGGACTCGCGAACGTCAAGGAGGCGACGATCGCGATGGTCGCGCCGGGCATCTCCGAGGCGTTGATCGCGACCGCGATGGGCCTGTTCGCGGCGATCCCCGCGGTCTGGGCCTACAACCGCTATTCGACCCGCCTCGAACGGATCAGCCTGCGCTACGACACGTTCGTCGAGGAATTTTCCTCGATCCTCGCGCGCCAGGCGCATGTCGAGGACGCGATCTGAACCCCGTCCCGGACCGGATCGCGTTGGAGTAGACCATGCAGAATCTCGGAAGAACCCGCAGGCGCCGCAAGCTCAAGGCGGAGATCAACGTCGTGCCCTATATCGACGTGATGCTCGTGCTGCTGATCATCTTCATGGTCACCGCACCGCTGCTCAATCTCGGCGTCGACATCCAGTTGCCGCAGTCGGCCGCGAAGGCGATCCAGAACGACAAGGAGCCGGTCGTGGTCAGCGTCGACGAGCAGGGCGCGCTGTTCCTGACCCTGGGCACCGCCGAGCGCGATCCGATCGACGAGGACACCCTGGTCAAGAAAGTTTCAGCTTTCGTGCGCCAGAATCCGAGCGTTCCGGTACTGGTCGCAGGCGATCAGCGCGCGGATTACGGAAAGATCTACCAGGCGATGGTGCTGCTGCAGTCGGCCGGAGTGCCCAAGGTCGGTCTGATGAGCCAGCCGGTGCAGGCGCAGAAGGTGCGCTGAGCCCGATGGAACGCTTCGCCGACAAGTTGCGCGCGCTGGTGCTGGCGCTGGGTCTGCATCTGATCTGCGTGCTCGCGCTGCTGGTCGGCCTGTGGTGGACCCACGAGACGCGGCCGGTCAGCATGCCCGGGCCGGTGATCGAGGCGACGCTGGTCGGACCGACCGCCGCGCCGAAAGCCCGCGCGGCGCGGCCCGCGACCTCGAAACCCGTGCGCCGGCCCGAGCCCAAGCCGGAACCACCCAAGCCACAGGAGAAGCCCGAGCCGCAGCCGGAACCGCCCAAGCCCGTCCAGGAGACGCCCACGCAGGTACAGCGGCAGGACGAGATCGAACGCGAACGGGTTGCTGCGATCGCGCGTGAACAGGCCGAACAGGAAAAACGCGAGCAGGAAGAAAAGATCCGCCAGAAGCAGGTTCTGCTCGAGCAGGAACAGCAGCGCAAGTTGCGCGAGGAGCAGCAGAAGCAACTCGCCGACATCCGCAAGCAGCGCGAAGCGGCGGACAAGGCGCTGAAGCGCGAACGCGAACGTCTGACCCAGCTGGAGGACCGCAACCAGAAGAACGCCGAGCAGCAGGCCCAGCCGGAAACCGAACACGTTGCCGAACAGGCGCAGAGCGGCGCCGGCGGCGCGGACGACGACCTGACCGCGCGCTACGCGGCCGCGATCCAGGCCGCGGTCACGCGCAGCTGGAACCGGCCCGAAAGCGCCCAGGCCGGTCTGCGCTGCACGTTGAACATCACCCAGATTCCGGGCGGAGACGTGATCGGAGTGACCGTCGGATCGCCCTGCAATGCGGACCCCGCGACGCGCAATTCGATCGAGCAGGCGGTGATGAAGGCGACACCGTTGCCCTATCAGGGTTACGAAAAGGTGTTTCAGCGCAGCATCAAATTCAACTTCAAATACGACGGATGAGGCAGATGACAGAACCCGGAAGGATCATGAGTCACCTGATGCTGCTGCTCGCCGCGTTGTTCGCCGCGAGCGGCGTGCGTGCGCAAGGACTCGATATCGACATCGTCAACGGCACCGCGAGCGCGTTGCCGATCGCGGTCGTGCCGTTCGGATTCAACGGCACGACCCTGCCGCCGGAGTCCAACCCGGGCGACATCGTGAGTGCCGATCTCGCGCGCTCGGGCCAGTTCCGCACGCTGCCCAAGAGCGACATCGTCGAGTTTCCGACGCGTCAGGAAGACGTCAAGTTCGCGACCTGGCGTCTGCTCAAGCAGGACTATCTGGTCGTCGGCAGCATGTCCGATGCCGGTGGCGACGCGGTGCGCGTGCAGTACGCGCTGTTCGATGTCGCGCGCCAGCAGCGCATGACCGACGGTGCGATCAGCGGGCAGCGCAGCGGCCTGCGCGATGTCGCCCACCAGATCGCCGACATCGTCTACGAGAAGATCCTCGGCGTGCGCGGCGCGTTCTGGACGCGCATCGCCTACATCACCGCGACCGGCTCGGCGCCGAACTACCAGTACTCGCTGATGGTCGCCGACTCCGACGGGTTCAATCCGCAGGTCGTCGTGCGCTCGCGCGAGGCGTTGCTGTCGCCGAAGTGGTCGCCGGATGGCCGCAGGATCGCCTACGTCTCGTTCGAGAGCGGCAATTCGGCGGTCTACGTGCAGGATCTGGGCAGCGGTGCGCGCCAGGTCGTGTCGAACAGCCGCGGCATCAACAGCGCGCCCGCGTTCTCGCCCGATGGCAGCCGCCTCGCGCTGAGTCTGTCCAAGGGCGGCAATCCGGACCTCTACATCATGGATCTGGGCAGTCGCAGCCTGACCCAGATCACGCGTCACTTCGCGATCGATACCGAGCCGGTGTGGGCTCCGGACGGGCAGAGCCTGTATTTCACCTCGGATCGTTCCGGCAAGCCGCAGATCTACCAGATTTCCCCGTCCGGCGGCGATGCCGCGCGGGTCACGTTCACGGGCCAGTACAACGCGAGTCCGAGCGTGGTCGACGCCAAGGGCATCAAGATCGCAATGGTGCAGGGCAGCGGAAACGTGTATCGTATCGCGATCCTTGACCGGACGACCAACCAGAACACCCTGGTGTCGCCCGGAAGCCAAGATGAATCCCCGAGTTTTGCACCCAACGGAAGCATGCTGCTGTATGCCGCCAGCGAAGGTTCACGCGGCGTGCTGTATGCAGTGTCGGCTGACGGACGCGTTCGCCAGCGTCTGGGACTTGCCGAAGGTGATGTGCGCGAGCCGAGCTGGGGGCCATTCCGCCAGCGTTGATCACAGTCGGTGGAATCGCCCGCGTATATGCTCCACCCTGTTTGTCTGAAAACGTCCTCCCAACCGCCCTTCGAGGGGAATGCCATGAACAACGTCGCACGTGTTGCTTTTTCGGTCATGCTGATCGCCGGTGCCACGGCTTGCGCCAAGAAGGCGGTCAAGCCGCCGCCGCCGCCGGTCGAGGAAGCGCCTGCCACCACGACCGAACCGATGGAAAATGCGGGCCGTTATACGCGTGACAGCCTGGACAGCGACTCCTGCCTGCGTCAGCGCGTGATCTACTTCGACCTCGACCAGAGCGCGATCAAGCCCGAGTTCACCGCGCAGATCGCCTGCCACGCCGAGTACCTGAAGCAGTTCCCGAACGCGCGCGTGAGCCTCGAAGGCAACACCGACGAGCGCGGTTCGCGCGAGTACAACCTCGGCCTCGGCGAGCGTCGCGGCAACGCGGTGCAGAGCGCGCTGAGCGCGGCCGGCGCGTCGTCCGCGCAGACCAATGTGGTCAGCTACGGCGAGGAGCGTCCGGTGTGCCGTCAGCATGACGAGTCGTGCTGGTCGAAGAACCGCCGTGTCGAGATCGTCTACACCGCGAAGTAACGATGATGAAGCGTCCGCGCACGCGTGCACTTGTGGCGGCGGCCGGTCTGGCCGTCGCCGCGTTCGTGCTGCCGGTCCATGCGCAACGGCTTTCGCTGGCCGAGCGCGTCGACCGTCTCGAGCAGCAGCAGGCGAGCAGCCAGGGCAGCGGCAGTGCGGTCGATCTGGTCAACCAGATCTCCGCGCTGCAGGCCCAGGTGCAGACGCTGCAGGGGCAGGTCGAGGAACTCAGGCATGCGCTGGACGAGTCGCGCCAGCGCGCAAAGGACCAGTACATCGACCTCGACTCGCGGATCGGCCGGCTCGAAGGTCATCCCGCGGGCGCGCCACCCGCGGCGGCGGCTGCAGCGCCCGCTGCGGCGAACCAGCCGCCGGACATCGAACTGGGCAGTGCGGCCAACCGCCCGCCCGCGGCCGATGCGGGCAGCCTGACCAGCGAGGACCGCGCCGCGGTAGCGCCGGACGCAGCGGCCGATGCGGCCGATCGCGGTGCACCGGCAGCGGCCGGCAACGCCGACCCCGCACTCGAAACGGCCGCCTACAACGAGGCGTTCCAGGCGCTCAAGGACGGCCGCTACGCGGAGTCGGCGCGCCGCTTCAAGGCGTTCATCGACAGCTACCCGAACAGCGAACTCACGGCCAACGCGTACTACTGGCTCGGCGAGTCGTACTACGTGACCCAGAACTACGAGATCGCCGAACAGGCTTTCCGGACCCTGCTGCAGCGCTATCCGAACAGCCAGAAGGCGCCCGATGCGCTGCTCAAGTCCGGCTACAGCGAATACGAACTCAAGCAGTGGGATCGCGCCGAAGCCACCCTGAACCAGGTCGTGCAGACCTACCCGGACACCACGGCCGCGCGGCTCGCGCAGGGCCGTCTGCGCGCGCTCAAGATGGAAACCGGCCGCTGAGCGGCGCGTCGATGCGCGTCGCCGCCCGCAACGTCGCGGCTGGCGACGCGATCGAATCCGACCCGGCCGCGGAACAGCGGCTGCGCGTCACCGAAATCTTTCACTCGCTGCAGGGTGAAGCCGACGCGGTCGGCTGGCGCAGCGTGTTCGTGCGCCTGACCGGCTGCCCGTTGCGCTGTGTCTGGTGCGATACCGAGTACGCGTTCCAGGGCGGCCAGTGGCGCACGATCGCCGAAGTGCTCGCCGAGGTCGCGCGCCACGCGGCCCGGCATGTCTGCGTAACCGGCGGCGAACCGCTCGCGCAGAAGCGCTGCCTCGACCTGCTCGCGCGGCTCTGCGATGCGGGCTACGAGGTGTCGCTCGAGACCTCGGGCGCGCTCGACATCGCCGGCGTCGATGCGCGCGTGCGCCGCGTGGTCGATCTCAAGGCGCCCGGGTCGGGCGAGGCAGCGCGCAACCTGTGGTCGAACATCGCGCTGCTGACGCCGCGCGACCAGATCAAGATCGTGATCGGCGACCGTGCGGACTACGACTGGGCGGTCGAACGCGTGCGCGAACATGCGCTCGCCGCGAAATGCCAGGTGCTGTTTTCGCCGGTGCATGGCGCGCTCGCGCCGCGCGCACTCGCCGAATGGATCCTCGACGACCATCTGCCGGTGCGCATGCAGATGCAGATGCACAAGCTGCTCTGGGGCGATGTGCCCGGACATTGAAGCCGGAAATCGGGAATCCCGAATCGGCAATCGGACTGCTCGTTCCTCGCCCGTTGTTGCAGACGCCTGATCGCCCCCACTCTCATCGCTTATCCTGCCCGCCATGCCGTCACCCGCCCCAAATCCCGCGGTCGTCCTCGTCTCCGGCGGCATGGATTCCGCAGTCACCCTTGCGCTCGCGCGCGCGAGCGGCCTCGCCTGCCATGCGCTGAGCGTCGATTACGGGCAGCGCCACGCATCGGAACTCGACGCGGCGCGGCGCGTCGCCCGCGCGCTCGGCGCGCGCGAACACAAGACCGTGCATGTCGACCTGCGCAGCATCGGTGGCTCCGCGCTGACCGCGGACATCGACGTGCCCGACCAGGGCGGCAGCGGCATTCCGGTCACCTACGTGCCCGCGCGCAACACCATCATGCTGTCGGTCGCGCTCGGCTGGGCCGAAGTGCTCGGCGCGCAGGAAATCTGGTGCGGCGTCAATGCGGTCGACTACTCCGGCTATCCGGACTGCCGGCCCGAGTTCATCGACGCGTTCGACCGCCTCGCGAAGGTCGCGACGAGGGCCGCGGTCGAAGGCGCCGAACTGCGCGTGCGCGCGCCGCTGATCGACATGGGCAAGGCCGACATCGTGCGCGAAGGCCTGCGCCTCGGTGTCGATTTCGCGAGCACCGTATCGTGCTACCAGGCCGACGCGCAGGGTCGCGCCTGCGGACACTGCGACGCGTGCCGGTTGCGTCGCGACGGCTTCGCTGCAGCCGGCGTCGCCGACCCGACAAACTATCGTTGACGCGTGGTTGCGGCTAAACTGCGCGGCCGCGCGCGACTGCGTTATCTTCTCGGAACACGGGCCGTTAGCTCAGCGGTAGAGCAGTGGACTTTTAATCCATTGGTCGATGGTTCGATCCCATCACGGCCCACCATTTGTATCAATGGCCTACTGTTCCAGGCGGTACGCCCCCTGTGTGGATCGCCGTGCGAGTCCCCAGTCACCCCATTTGTGCCGAGTTCGCACCGTTTCGGTTGGCAGTCGTGAAGCGACGCTAGCCCTTTCCCTTGCGCGCGTGATGGCGGCGAAGCTTGCGGTTCCTGGAAAGGAATGACCCGATTCGTCACTGGGCTTCCGTGCCGGCTGCGCAGGTTCCGTCCCCGGGCGCGAGTCTCCTTCGATGCGCATTTGTTTGCAGGAAGTTCACGACTGCTGCATTCAGCGCGGCGGACGCTGTGTGAACCTCGCAAATCGGTTCGGTGCAGACAGCCTGCTCGCCGTGGCGCGCGCATCGAAATCTCTCCGCGCCGAAGCATGCCCGGTTGTCGCTCCATTGCAACGTTGACGTGGCCAACTAGGCCCGGCTCGCCTTGTAGCGACTTGGGCCACGAGGACGGGTGAACTTCTGGCCCGCTTCCTGCAAGCGATTCGGGTGCGCCGCACGGCGCTGGAAACCAGCCAGGAGTAGTTCAGTGATCGGATCGGAGTCAATCGCACTTTCTGCGGAATCCTTGAACGAGCAGGGCCTCCCCATGAACGAGGCCACGCCATCGCTTCCGGGGATTGCCGAGGCGGCGCTGTTCGTTCTGGTAACGCTTTGCGCGGCGGCCGTCGCGGGGCTGCTGGTCGCCGCCATGGCGATGCATCCGAGCTGAGTCAGAAGCCTAATTTTTCCATTTGACCGTGCGAAAAAAAGGCACGCGCTCGTGTTGTATTCGACAGGGTCCAGACCTTGTTTGGCGCCCTTGGGGGTAGAGCCCATCTCGAGCGGATTGACCGCTGCAGCCGTTGTCCCCGGCATTCCAAAACAGGTTCACACAAAACGTACGCGGTGCGGCGCGAATTCGCCGAATCGATCAAGGATCATCATGCAAATACCGCGGCCTGCGCGGCATGCGCAGGCTCGCGAGCAGTGCGACCAGCAGCATCGCGGTGACGTAGCCGTAGAACACGCGCTCGTGGCCGATCGACTTGAGGAACAGCGCGACGTATTCGGCCGAACCGCCGAATACCGCGTTCGCGATCGCGTAGGCGAGGCCGACACCGAGCGCGCGCAGTTCGGTCGGGAACATCTCGGCCTTCACGAGTCCCGCGATCGACGTGTAGGTGCTGATGATCGCGAGCGCGGTGGTGACCAGCACGAACGCGACCAGCGGGCTCGAGGTGTCGCCGAGCGCGAGCAGCAACGGCACGGTCGCGACGCTGCCGATGCCGCTGAACAGCAGCATGCTGTTGCGGCGCCCGATGCGGTCGGACAGCGCACCGAACAGCGGCTGCACGCACATGAACACGAACAGGCACGCGGTCATGACCCGGCTCGCGCTGCGGATCGGCATGCCCGCGGTGTTGACCAGGTACTTCTGCATGTAGGTCGTGAACGTGTAGAACGCGAGCGAGCCGCCCGCGGTGTAGCCGAGCACCATGAGGAATGCGGGGCGGTGGTCGCGCAGCAGGGTCGCGAGGCTGCCCGCGCGGCGATCCGCGCGCGTCGCCGGCGTCGTCGTCTCGTGCAGGCGCCGGCGCAGCAGCAGCGCGACCAGCGCGGCGACCGCACCGACCGCGAACGGAATGCGCCAGCCCCAGGCGCGCAGTTGCGCGTCGTCTAGCCACTGCTGCAGTGCGACGACGACGAGCACCGCGAGCAGTTGGCCGCCGATCAGCGTCGTGTACTGGAACGAGGCGAGGAAACCGCGGCGGCCGTGCACCGCGACCTCGCTCATGTAGGTCGCGGTGGTGCCGTATTCGCCGCCGACCGAAAGACCCTGCAGCAGGCGCGCGGCGAGCAGCAGCGCGGGCGCGAGCGCGCCGATCGCCGCGTAGGTCGGCAGGCACGCGATCGCGAGCGAACCCGCGCACATCAGCAGCACCGACGCGACCAGCGACACGCGGCGGCCATGGCGGTCGGCGATGCGGCCGAACAGCCAGCCGCCGAGCGGGCGCACGAGGAAGCCCGCGGCGAAGATCGCAGCCGCGTCGAGCAGTTGCACGGTCGGGTCCGATGCGGGGAAGAACGCGGGCGCGAAATAGACCGCGCAGAACGCGTAGACGTAGAAGTCGAACCATTCGACGAGGTTGCCGGACGACGCGGCGACGATCGCGAAGACGCGGCCGCGCGTCGATCCGGGGTCGCCCGCCGCTACGGCCGTCACTTGCGTCCCCGTGCGCTGGCTACGCGAACGCGCGCGCGCTGCGCGCTGCGGCCGCGATCCGGCGCAATCCGGGCGGTCAAGGCGTCGTCCTCGCACGGCGTTGCGGCATCGCCGAAGCCTAACACCGCACGGGCGCCCGGCGCGCGTCGAGCGCGCATGCCGCGGGCCGCGGCGCGACCCGCGATCCCGATCGGCGCGAGCGACGCGGCTACAATCGACGCATGAACCTGCTGGCCATCGAGACCGCCACCGAGTCGTGCTCCGTCGCGCTGATCCGCGACGGATGCCTGTTCGCGCGCAGCGAGCTCGCTCCGCGCCGTCATGCCGAATTGCTGCTGCCGATGTGCGAGGACGTGATGTCGGAGGCCGGACTCGCGCGCCGCGACCTCGACGCGCTCGCGGTCGGTTGCGGCCCCGGCGCGTTCACCGGCGTGCGCCTTGCGATCTCGGCTGCACAGGGAATCGCGCTCGCACTGGATATTCCGGTCGTATCGATCTCCTCGCTCGCCGCGCTCGCGATGCAGGCGCCGGACAACGCCGCGGCGATCCTCGCGGTGATCGACGCGCGCATGGGCGAGATCTACGCGGGCACGTTCCGGCGCACGCGCGACGGTCTGGTCGAGCCGATCGGCGCGGAATCGGTCGGAGCCGCCGCTGCGCTCGTGCTGCCGGCTGCCGCTGCCTGGAATGTCGTCGGCAGCGGCTGGACCGGCTATCGCGATGTCCTCTCGACGCGGCTGCCCGCGCCGCCGGTGCACGCGGACGCGGCGTGTTTTCCGCAGGCCGCCGATGTCGCGCGGCTCGCGCTGCCGCTTGCGCAGGCGGGCACTACGGTCGCACCCGAGCACGCGTTGCCGGTGTATCTGCGCGACAAGGTGGCGCTGACCGTGCTCGAACAGAAACAGGCGCGTGCGCACCGCGACGACTCCTGAGCGGCGTGTCCGCGCGGCCCGCGCAGCGGCATGGTCAGCCCGGCCTTGCCGGATTCTCGCGCGGCTCCGCGACGCGCGCGTGCGATGCGCGGCCGGTCATGCGTCGCGCCCGGTCCTTGCGCGGCATCGATTTCAGGGTGAGCGCGGGCTTTTCGACCGCATGCCATGACGCGATCGCAATCGCGAGTGCCAGCGGCAGGGCCAGCGCCGCGTTGACGAGCGGCGTGGTCGCGGGAACGTGATGGGCGATCACCTGCTGCGCCGGGAAGCCCCACAGATACAAGCCATAGGAATAATCGCCGAGCCGGTTGTAGCCGTGCCAGGGCGTGCAGTATGCAAACCAGAACACGAATGCCGCCTCGGTCAGTCCGAACACAAATGGATAGGCGGCGCTGGACCGCAACACCCAGCTCAGGAATGCGAGCGCGACGACCAGCCAGCCGCTCGCGGGCACCACGTCGCGATTGATGCAGCAGAACACGCCGAGCGCGAAGAAGCCCGCGAGGCGCACGAACGCGGGGTGTGGAACGAACCACAGGTAGCCCGGGGCGAGCAGGCCGAGTACGAACAGACCCGCGAGCAACACGTTGCACCATGCGCGGCGCGACAGGATGCCGAGCAGGCCGACCAGCGCGACCCACAGGTACATGCGCACTTCCGCCGGCAGCGTCCACAGCGAGCCGTTGATCGTCGCGCGGCGCGGATTGTCGACGAACACGCCGGGCAGGCGCCAGACCATCGCGGTGTCGAAGTGCAGGTTCTTGAGCACGTAGGCGTGTGTCGCCGGTTCCGCAAGGTACTGGCCGAGCGGCAGCGAGGTGTAGATCGCGCCGAGTACGAGCGAACAGCCGAGCAGGCACGCCGCGTAGGCGGGTACGACACGCAGCGTGCGTGCCCACAGGAACGCGAGAACATTGCGTCGCCGCAGAAAACTGGCGGAAACCAGGAACCCGCTGATCAGGAAGAACGCATCGACCGCGAGTGCACCGGAATAGTGGCCCCAGCCCATGCGCGCGAACACATCGCGTTCGCCGCCGTGAACGACGACCGCGAAGCCATGACCGTAAATGACCAGTGCCGCCGCAAGCATGCGCAGGAGCAGGAAATTGTCCTGTCGCAGCGCTAGACCTTCGGCGAGCGTAAACGGCCGCCAGCGATGGCGCGGCCGCGCGACCGGCACCGTTTCCGCGGGAGCGCTCATCGACTGCGACCGGGCACCGGGTCCGCCGCCGCGGGCGCGCGGCGCACGCACCGTTCGGGCGCCAATCCGGGCCGGTATGCGTGCGCGCCGGCCCACCGTCGATTGCGCAGCACGGCCATCATGTGTGTCGGCGTGATGCGCCCGGCCAGCATTTCGGCCTCGTCGCGCGCATGCACGCGGTCGATGAAGTCGCGGTCCCATTCCGCGTCGGCGTCGAAGTTCGGACCGAAGCCGCGGTCGATGAACGGATCGATCACGTTGCCATACGCGAAGAAGAACTCGAACGCGAAGCGGTCGACCAGCAACGGCAGGATGTCCTGCGCGCGGATGCCCTCGAAACCCGCGTTCGAGCAGTCCCAGTATTGGTGGCGTTCCTCGTGGCGCCGGAGCTGGTTGTTCCAGCGATAGCGCTCGGGCAGTTCGCGCCAGAACTCGTTGACGATGTCCATCGCCTCGGGCCAGCGCATGTGGCCGTTGCGGCCGATCATGTCGGAGGTGATGAAGCGCCCGTGCGCGGCCAGCGACGCCTCGATCGCAGTGAACAGGCCCTCGAGGTTCACGACGTGGTGCAGGCTCTGGTTGGCGACGACCGCGTCGTAGTGGCCGCGGGGCTGCCATGAATTGAAATCGCCGAGGCATGCGCGGATGTGATCGGACACGCCGGCATCGGCCGCGAGCGCGCGGCCGCGTTCGAGCATCGCCGGATTGATGTCCACGCAGTCGATCGTGAAGTCGCGCAGGCCGCGTTCGACCAGCAGAGTCGCGACGCGCACTTCGGTGTCGCAGTTTCCGCAGCCGAGGCTCGCGATCCGCGCGCGCGGCGTGCCCGCGGCTGCCGCATCCTCGCACGCGCGCTCGAGGTGAACCGCGAAGAACTGGTCCGGGTTGGAAAATCCGTGGGCCTCGATCGCGGGGCGCAGCCAGCGGTTGGACCAGTAGTGGAAGATCGGCGGCAGGTCGTGCACCTCGACCTGGTCCGCGAAAATGGAAGTTTCCGCGGCGATCCGTTCCGCATAGGCGCGGTCTTCCACCGCGGGCGGCGGCGCGGTGCGCGCCTGCGCGCGCGCGAGCCATGTGCGCAGTACACGCCTGGCCGGTTCGGGCAGCTTGCGCGCAAGCGGACGCAGCCGCTCGATGAGCGGGCGCAGGTTCATGGCGGCGTGCCTGCATTTGTGTCGGCAGCGCGCTCGTGTCCTGCGCCTTGCTGCCGGTACAGCATCGACTGCAACTGCGGCAACAGCCAGTGCGACAGGCGTTCGCGACCGGCGCCATTCTGGTGATAGAAATCGAAGAACGCGCCACAGCCGCCGTCCTCATCGCGGTCGAAGAAATTGGTTGCGTCGATGAGCTCGATGTCCGCGTTCCTCACGAGGGGCTGCAGGACCGACAGCGCCCAGTCGTGCAGGCCCGGTCCGAGCGCGTCATGCTGCCACAGCGGCGCCATCGGCATCAGCACGACCACCGGCGGGCGCGCCCAGCCTGCATCGCGCAGTTGCGCGCGCACGAGCGTGCGTACGTCGTCCATGAATGCGGGCAGCGGCCGCGCGCGCGCGAGTGCGTCGTAGTCGGGCCGCGATGCGGCTTCGCTGCGCAATTCGCGGCACTGGCGCCGCAGGCCATCCGCGCTCGCGCCCTGCGTGGCGTCGACCTTGTCGCATGCGGCGAGCGAGTCCACGCCGAACGCGCACATGTCGCCCTGCGATTCGGGATTCCCGAACAGGCTGTCCACGGACGACCGGTTCAGCGCATACCAGCGTATCGAGCGCAGCCGATCGAGCGGATGACGCACGAAGTCCGCGATGTCCGCGCGCCAGCCGAACAGCGCGGACCAGGTCGCGTAGCTGCCGACATCGCCGCGCCTGAACGGCACGTGCCGGGCCATCCACGGAATGTCGCCGAGGGTCCGGAACGGGTAGACGATGCCGAGTTCGTAGTCGCCGTTGCCGGGATACCTGAAATCCTGGATCGACAGCGCGATGATGCCGCCGCGTATCTCCGGATGTTCGCGCCGCAGCCAGCGCGTGAGGATGCCCACGGTCATCCAGTGCGATCCGGGCAAGGTCAGATCCGCGTGCACGCGACCGGAACGGCGTGCCGCCGCAGCGACTGCCGCATGGTCGATCCCGTACTCGGGCCGCGAGCTGCCCAGGGTCACGAAATCGATGTGCGCGAGCGCGGGATCCGTGAGCTTGCGCTTCAGCCGCACGCTGGTCCCGGCATGGCTGGCCGGCTGCGCGAGCGGTTCCCAGATGCCGGTCTCGAACGCGACCTCGAGCGCGAGCACGATCGCGAACGGGGAGAGCAGCAGGAGCAGCTTGCGCAGCATGGTCAGAACTGGAAGTAGATGAACGGGGACGTCGTGGCCGGCGCGAACCAGATGATCGTGACGATCGATGCGGCAATCGCGGCCGCGAACAACGGGCCCCGGCTGGCCGCGATGCGCTGCTTGTAGTGGACGCGTGCACCCAGCTGCTGCGCGATGAACAAGGATGCCACGAGTATCGCGGTGCCCTGATGGGAGGCCGCATCGAAGGTCGCGATGGCCGGATCGGCCAGCGCCGCGAGCAGCGCATGGCTCTGCTCGATGCCGTGGGCGCGGAAGAATATCCACGCGAAGCAGACCAGATGGAAAGTGACGACGGTGCGCAGTGCGCGCACGGCCTCGTGGTCGGCATTCCACCAGCGCCAGCGTCCGAGCGCGGCGCGTTCGAATGCGAGGTAGCCGCCGTGCAGGCCGCCCCAGATCACGAAGTTCCAGCTTGCACCGTGCCAGAGGCCGCCGAGCAGCATGGTCGTCATCAGGTTCGCGTAGGTGCGCGCGCGACCCTTGCGGTTGCCACCGAGCGGGATGTAGAGGTAGTCGCGCAGCCAGCGCGACAAGGTCATGTGCCAGCGCCGCCAGAAATCCCGGATGCTGTCGGCCGCATACGGATAGTTGAAGTTCTGCGGGAAACGGATGCCGAGCAGCAGCGCGCAGCCGATCGCGATATCGGTGTAGCCGGAAAAGTCGCAGTAGATCTGGAACGCGAACGCGTATACCGCAAGCAGCACGTCCCAGAATCCGTGTGCAGCCGGATGGTCGAACACCGGATCGGCGATCAGCGCGAGGTTGTCGGCGAACACGAGTTTCTTCACGTAGCCGAACGCGATCAGCACGATCGCGTACCTGACGTCGCCGAAATCGATGCGCCGCCCGCCATCGAGCTCGGCAAGGAATTCGCGCGCACGCACGATCGGGCCCGCTTCGATCTGCGGGAAGAACGCGACCGCGAGCGCGTAATCGAGCAGGTTGCGCCGCGGCTTGAGGACGCCGCGGTACACGTCGATCGTGTAGGACAGGCTCTGGAACGTGTAGAACGAGATGCCGACCGGCAGCAGCAGGTCGATCGGCGTGACGTGCAGACCCGCGCCCAGTGCGGCCGAACCGGTATTGACGGTGTCGATCAGCCAGTTCGCATATTTGAAGATCGCGAGGAAGCCGAGATTCACGATCACGCTGATCGCGACCAGGCGTTTCGGATGGGTCGTGCGCGGCATGCGCAGGCCGATCAGGTAGTCGACGATCGTCGAGAACCAGACCAGCAGGATGTAATGCCACTCCCACTGCCCATAGAAGTAGTAGCTCGCGGCGAGCAGCATCAGCTTCTGCGCGGTCGGCCAGCGCCGCAGCGGCTGGTTCAGCGCGAGGACGACGACGAAGAAGACGATGAACTGGAACGAGTTGAACAACATCGCTGCGCGCGCCCGTCAGGTGCGGTTGCGCATGCATGCGCCGCGCGCAGCCGTGCGCGGGGCATTGCGGCGCGGACCGGCGCCGCAGGCGTCGCGCCCGTCCACTGTACTCACGCGTTGCGCCGGCGCAGGCGCTGGCGAATGCGCCGAACCACGTAGCGAAGGAGCCCGAGTTTGCCCTCGTACAGGGCGGCCTGCGACAGCTCCAGCTCGCGCGTGAGCCGGGTCACTTCGCGATACAGGCGCTGGTTGTGCTGGTCGCGGCGCGCGAGCAGTACGCGCAACTCCCCGACGTCGGCCTCGGCGAGGGACATCCCCGCGCGGAAGCGCTCGGGCAGCGGGCGATCGACGTAGATCGTCGAGTGGTTGTCGGCCAGCTCCTCGGGCGGCCGTTCCCGCGTGTAGAAATACAGCGCCAGCGACTTGCGCGACAGTTGCGGGCGCTGCGACGGCAGGCGGATGCGGCTGAATCCATGCCAGCTCCATTCGGTGGTCTCGAAGATCACGCAGCGATTGAACAGCGGCGCGATGCAGCGCACGCGATCGTCGGGCGCACGCGGATCCGAATGCAGTTCGAGCGAGCCGCCCCACGTGTCGTCCCAGTCGCGATTCAGATACACGATCAGGTTCAGGCGCCGGTGCCAGCCCTCGATCGGGTGGCGGTTGAAGTCGACATGCGGGTCGAGGTCCTGGCCCTCGCGGTTCTCGTGCGTGCCTCCGCCGAAATAATACGGGTCGTAGAGCAGGTCGCCGATGCCGGTGATGCGGCCGATCAGGTCGAGAAATGCGCGCGAACGGACCAGGTCGTCGAGCCTCGCATAGGCTGCACCGAGCGCGCGGATGCGCTCGACGGTCGACTTTCCGCCGATCTCGCCGGCCTCGTTGCGCGCGTTGCCGCGTTCGAACGGCGGAAACGTATCGAGCAGGTCGGTGGCGAACGCCGGCTCGAGAAAATCCTCGATCACGACATGCCGGAACGGCTCGCGCCGCGCGAACGCTTCGGCATGGCGTGGCGCGTCGGCGACGACATGAGCGGCAACGGAGTCGGCAAGCGGGATGGATTTCATGGTCGCGCATGATGCCATGCGCGCGATCGGAGACGGGACACATACGACGCGACGGGCCCTGTAGGTCAGGGCGCCCCGACCTGACGTCGCGCTTCACCCGGGCGCGCGCCGCAGCCCTTCGAGTATCTCCCCGATCCGCGTGCGGTCCTCTGCATGCAGCAGTGCGGGCGCCATTGCGCGCAGCGCCTTGCGGTCCAGCCCGGCAATGGTCTCGCGGATTTCGAGCAGCACGCCCGGGTGCATGCTGAATTCGGTCAGTCCGAGCGCGAGCAGCAGGGCCGTATAGCGCCGGTCGCCGGCCATTTCGCCGCATAGCTTGACCCGGCACCTGGAGCGCTTGGCCACCGCGATGGTCTGCGCGAGCAGGCGAATCACGGCCGGGTGCAACGGATCGTAGAGATGGGCGAGATGATCGTTGTTGCGATCGACCGCGAGCGTGTACTGGATCAGATCGTTGGTCCCGATCGCTATGAAATCGAGCATGCCGATCATGCCCGAAAGCGCGATCGCGGCGGCCGGCACCTCGATCATCGCACCGAGCTCGACCGTGCCCGCGATGTCATGACCGGTCGCGCGCAGGTCGCGCGCGCACTGGTCGAGTGCGCGGCGTACGCTGACCATTTCCTCGTGCGCGCAGACCATCGGTATCAGCACGCGCACCGGACCGTACCCGGAAGCACGCAGGATCGCGCGCAGCTGGATGGTCAGCAATTGCGGATGCCGCAGCGACAGGCGCACGCCGCGCACGCCGAGCGCGGGATTCTCCTCGTCGTCGAGGACGAGGCCGCTCGAGTCGGCCTTGTCGGCGCCAAGATCGAGGGTGCGGATCGTGACCGGAAGGCCGCCCATGCCGAGCACGAGATCGCGGTAGGCCAGAAACTGCTCCTCCTCGCCTGGCAGTTCCTTGCGCTGCAGGAACAGGAATTCGGTGCGGTACAGGCCGATGCCCGCGGCGCCGAACGCGCATGCCTGGGCCACGTCCTCGGCGGATTCCGCATTCGCATAGAGTTCGATCGCGACGCCGTCGCGGGTGCGCGTTTCGGCGTCGCGCAGCATCGCGAGGCGCTTGCCCTTCTGCGCGGTCTCGCGCTGCCAGTGTCCGGTAGTGCGCGATGTCCGTCGCGGCCGGATGCACGACGACCTCGCCGCTGTCGCCGTCGATCAGGATCAGGTCGTCGTCCTGGATCGACGCCAGCGCGTCGTGGGCGGCGACGATCATCGGCAGATGCAGCGAGCGCGCGAGGATCGCGCTGTGCGACACCTGGCTGCCCGAGCTCAGGACCACGCCGAGTACGCCGTGTTCGGCCAGTGGAACCAGTTCGGATGGCGCGACCGTGTCGCCGACCAGAATCTCGCCGACGCGCGACGCCAGCTTGCGCTCCTCGCGGCTCGATTCGCGCGTAAGCCCGGCCTGCACGCGTGCGATCACGTGATCGATGTCTTCGCGACGGCCGCGCAGGTATGGATCGTCCATCGCGTCGAATACCGCGACCAGCCGGTCGCGCTGCATCTGCAGTGCGGCACTGGCGCGATAGCGGCCGACCCGGATCAGGTCGTACACGCCGCTGGTCAGCTCGCGATCGGCGAGCATCAGGCTGTGGGCGTCGATGAATTCGGCGACTTCCCGCGCGAGCGCGCCGTGCAGTTTCTCGCGTAGCGCCTGCAGTTCCTCGCGTGCGGCGACGATCGCGAGGCGCAGGCGCTCGATCTCGCCCTCGACCTCGTTTTCGCTCAGCGGTCGGTCGTCGACCAGGTAGCGGCTCGGCTGCTCGAGGCGAGCGCGACCGAGCGCCATTCCGCGCGATGCTCCGCTGCCGGTCAGTACGAGTCGCACGCGCTTGCTGCCCTCCGTATCCCGCCGGAATGCGATCCGCGGGACCACTCCGGTATCCGCATCCTACTGCCCTTCGTCGAATTTGCGCTCGAACAGGTCGACGAGGGTATTCATCGCAGCCTCCTCGTCGGAGCCGTCTGTGCGCAGCTTCAGCGGCGTACCGAGGCCCGCGGCGAGCATCATCACGCCCATGATGCTTTTCGCGTTGACCTCCTTGCCGTGGCAGGTGATGAATGCATTGGCTTCGAATTCATGCAGGGCCTGCACGAGTTTTGCCGATGCGCGGGCGTGCAGGCCGAGCTTGTTGCTGATCGTCACTTCCCTTTCGAGCATGGTGGTCCTGGTGTCGGTTCGGTTCGGGTATGCGGCTGTAACACGACGTTGGCGACGCCCGTCGTCAAGGCGAATCGACGACGATGCCTCCGCGTCCGCCCGAGGCCGCGGTCTGCGCGAGTTCGTCGAGGGACTGCTCCGGGTAGTTGAGTACGCGCAGAAGCATCGGCAGGTTCAGCCCGGATACGCAATGCATGCGCACGCCCAGATCGGGCAGGCGCTGCGCAATGTTGCATGGCGTCGCGCCGTATAGATCCGAAAGCACGAGTACGCCTTGCCCGCAATCGAGGCCGCGCGCGCTCGCCGCGGCGCTGCGCAGCATCTGCTCGGGATCTGCGTCGGCGCCGACTTCCTGCACCGCGAGCGGCAGGGGCAGGCGTCCCAGCACGTGTCGGGCCGCACTCACCAGTGCCGCGCCCATCGATTCATGGGTCATCAGCAGCACGCCGACGGTCATGGTCCGCCTCCGGCGAACGGGAGCCGGGATTCGCGGATTCGCGACGGCGGCAGACGAAGCGACGCGCAGGCGTCGCACCTCACCCCGTCGACCACGCGATGGTCCGAAAGGAATGCCGGAATCCGGACCATCCCGGATCGGCGATCGCGAAGCCCGACGTGCATGGTCATTCCAGCTCACGATGATAGGTCAGCACCTGGCCGTAGCGCTGGCGAAAGTGATCGGCGAGACGTTCGCACAGGTAGACCGAGCGGTGGCGGCCGCCGGTGCAGCCGATGCAGATCGTCACGTAGCTGCGGCCTTCCACTTCGAATCGGGGCAGCCAGGTATCGAGCAACGCACCGAGGTCGTCGCGGAAGCGCGCGACATCCGGCTTGTCCTCCAGCCACTCGCGCACCGGATCGTCCTTGCCGGACAGCGGGCGCAGGCGCGCGTCCCAGTGCGGATTCGGCAGGCAGCGTGCATCGAAGACGAAATCCGCATCCGTGGGCACGCCGCGCCGATACGCGAACGACTCGAACAGCAACGTCATGGTGCCCGGCGCCAGGCCCATTTCGGTGATCACGAGCCGGCGCAGCTGGTGCACGTTGAGGTCGCTGGTGTCGATGGTCCGATCCGCGATCGCAAGCATCGGCCTGAGCAGACGTCGTTCCTCGGCGATTGCGTCGGCGAGTCCGAGGCCGTCGCCCGAAAGCGGATGCCGACGCCTTGTTTCCGAATAGCGCTTGATCAATACGTCGTCGCGCGTGTCGAGAAAAACCAGGCGGTAGCCGATATCCGAGCCCGCGAGTTCGGCGAGGATCTGCGGCAGGCGGTTGAGGTTCTCGGCGCGATTGCGCACGTCGACTCCGACCGCGAGCTTGTGCGCGAAACCGCCGGGGCCCTGCGAGATCGCCTGCACGAATGCGGGCATCAGTGCGGCCGGCAGGTTGTCCACGCAGTAGTAGCCCAGATCCTCGAGCGTGCGCAAGGCGACGCTCTTGCCGGATCCGGAAAGGCCGCTGACGATGATCAGGCGCTCGGGCGGCGCCGGTGCGGCTTCGCTTTCGCGCGTGCCCGCTACCATGGCGCCAGGCGTCGCATCTGGTGGGCCTGACGATCGATGAAGGTCTGCGCCGGATCGAAGCCCTTGCTCTTGAGCATGTGGCTGCGCACCGCGGCCTCGGCGAGCACCGCGATGTTGCGCCCCGGCGCCACCGGGATGACGATCTGCGGGATCTTGACGTCGAGCACTTCGTGATAGCCGACGTCGCCGGTCAGGCGAATCATCGCATCGCCGCGTGGCGTGTCCTGCTTCTGCGGCTTCAGATGCACAATCAGGCGCAGGTACTTGGATGGCTTGACTGCGGTCTGGCCGAACATGTCCCGTACGTTGAGCACGCCGAGGCCGCGCACTTCGAGCAGGTCGCGCAGCATCTCCGGACAGGTTCCGTCGATCACGTCGGGCGCGATCACGGTGAACTCGGGCGCATCGTCGGCGACCAGGCGGTGGCCGCGCGTGATCAGTTCCAGCGCGAGTTCGCTCTTGCCGGTACCGCTTTCGCCGGTGATCAGCACACCGATCGAATAGACTTCCATGAGCACGCCGTGCAGGGTCACCTGGCGCGCAAGGCTGCGTGCAAGCTGGTATTGCAGGTAGGTCAGCAACTCGTGCCCGCGCTTGGGGCTGTGCCAGAGCGGGGTATTGGATTCTTCCGCCGCGTCGCGCAGATCCGCGGGCACGGCCTGGTCCTTGGTCACCAGCAGCGCGGTCGGCTGGTAGGCGACGATCTTCTCGACGGTCTCCCAGCGCTGGCGCGAATCCAGGCTGTCGAGATAGCTGAGTTCCTCGGTGCCGATGATTTGCACCTTGTTCGGATAGATGATGTTGAGGTAGCCGACCAGCGACGGTCGCCGGGCCTGGGTGCCGCCGGTCTCGATTGCGCGGTTCTCGCCGCGCTGACCCGCAACCCAGCGCAACGCAAGGCGTTCACCGACGGAATCGAAGAGCTGGCGGGCGGTCAGACGGTCCATGGAAATCCCAGGGCTGAGGACTGGAACGTGGAATAGTGCGTCGATTCGTACTGCACCAGTGTAAGGCCGCCCATCATCGCCGTCACACGCATGCGTCCACGGACGAACGATCGTGCCGCTGCCGGCTCTTCAGCCCGCGGGTCGCAGCCTCCGGCGCAACAGGCCGTACAGCGCGACAGCGTCCGGCGCCGCGCGCAGGGCGGCGCTGGTCGCCGCATCCGAGAACAGTTCGGCTACCTCGGCCAGCAGCTTCAGGTGCTGGTCGGTGAAGTGGGCGGGAACGATCAGCGCGGCGACGAGGTCGACCGGCTGACCGTCGGCAGCCCCGAAATCGACCGGTTCGGCAAGGCGGACGAATGCCGCGCGGGCGCTGTCGAGCGCGGTGCTGCGTCCGTGCGGAATCGCGACGCCGTGCCCGAAGCCGGTCGTGCCGAGACGTTCGCGTGCGATCAGCGCATCGCGCACGGCGGCGGCCGCGTCTTCGTTGTCGGAAAGCACGCCGGCCAGTTGCCCGATCAGCGCGATCTTGTCGCTGGCAACGAGGTCGGTCCGCACCCGCTCGGCGGGAAGCAAGTCGAGAAAGGGCATCGGCGGATGCGGAGTCGGGACGGGTGGGCGCGGTGGTCAGCTGTAGCGCGTCGCGCGTACGGCATCGGCGTGATGGTCGGTGAGCTTTTCCTTGTGCTTGCGCAGCAGGGTTTCGACCTTGTCGACCAGGGCATCGATCGCGGCGTACATGTCCGGCGCGGTCGCGTCGGCATGCAGCGCCTTGCCCGAGACCAGCAGGGTGACCTCGGCCTTGTGCAACAGCTTCTCCACACCGAGCACGATGGTCATCTCATGCAAGTGGTCGAACAGGCGGGTGACGCGTTCGAATTTCCCGACCGCGTAGTCGTGCAGCGCCTGCGTGACTTCGACCTGATGACCCTTGACATTGATCTGCATGGTTGACTCCTGGCTTGATGAATACGGGCGCACCCGCGCCCGGTCTGAACGCTGCGTGCCTCGCCGACCGATTCGGCGCGACGCGCGTTCCAAGAAGTTCGACCCGCGGCTGGCGGCGGTGTTCCCTGCACAGTCGCGGGCGGCATTCGCGGCCGATCGCGGGCATCTCGCGCGCTGCGTGCTCGGTGCGGGAGGAGCGAGCGCACGCATCACTCGAGCCTGCTGCGATCGTTCGACGAGGGGATGTTCAGCGCCTCGCGGTACTTTGCAACCGTGCGCCGCGCGACATTGATCCCGCGGCGGTTGAGTTCAGTCGCAAGCAACTGGTCGGAGAGCGGTCGGGTTGTCTTTTCCTCGTCGATGAGCTTGCGGATCATCGCCTGGATCGCGGTTGCCGAAGCTGCGCCGCCGTCGACCGTGCCGACGCCGCTCGAGAAAAAGTACTTGAACTCGAACGTGCCGCGCGGCGTGTGCAGGAACTTGCGCGTCGTGACCCGGCTGATCGTCGATTCGTGCATGCCGATTTCCTCGGCGACGTCCTTGAGCACCAGCGGGCGCATCGCCTCCGCGCCGAACTCGAGGAACGCTTCCTGCGCGCGCACGATCGACGTGGCGACCTTGAGCATGGTTTCGGCGCGCGTCTTCAGGCTTTTGATCAGCCAGCGCGCTTCCTGCAGCTGACCCTTCAGATAATTTGCATCGTCGCGGCGCGCCTTGGCGATCAGGCTCGCATAGTGCTCGTTGATGCCGAGCCGCGGCTGGCAGCCCGGTGCCAGCGCGACCATCCAGCGGCCGCCGACCTTGCGCGCGTAGGCATCCGGCGCGACATATTCGGCGGCGGCGTTCGAAAAGCTGCTGCCGGGCTTCGGCGCGAGCGAACGGATCAGCGCGAGCGCGACCTCGAATTCGGCTTCGCCGGCATGCAGGCGCTGGCAGATGCGCGCGCGATCCTGTTTCGCGAGCGCCTCCAGATGTTCGTCGACCAGGCGGCAGGCGAGAGCCAGACCCGGGGTTTCCGGGTCGAGCGCGCCGAGCTGCACGGACAGGCATTCGCGCAGGTTGCGGCTGGCGACGCCGACCGGGTCGAAGCGCTGCACGAGATGCCGCACCGGCTCGATGTCGTCGATGTCGATGCGATACAGCGACGCGAGGGTGTCGCGGATCGTCTCGTCGCTTTCGCCGAGATAGCCGTCGTCGTCGACCGCCTCGATGATCGTGGTCGCGATCGCGCGGTCGCGGTCCGGCATCGGGGTCAGGTTGAGTTGCCAGAGCAGGTGGTCGCGCAGGTCCTCGATCTCGGCGTCCTGCGGTTCCATGCCGTCTTCGTCGAGCGCGGTGCCGCGGAATTCGGTGCGGTCGAACTCGAGATCGAGCGGTTGTTCGTCCGCATCGGCGGAGTCGGCGGCGTCGCTCGCGGCGTCGGCCTCGGCGGAGTCCTCGGATGCGCCATCCTCGTCATCCGCGGACTCTTCGGTCATGTCGAGCAGGGGGTTGGATTCGAGGGCGAGATTGAGCTCGATCTCCAGTTCCAGCCGCGACAACTGCAGCAGCCGGATCGCCTGCTGCAGCTGCGGCGTCAGCGCCAGGGACTGCGTCAGCCGGAATTGAAGAGCGGGTTTCATGCCCAAAGCGTGCCAAGTCCCGTTTCGGCCATCCTAGCGCCAATAGGGGGAGCCGGGAATCGGAATTGGCAATCGGGAACCGAAGGCATCGGCAACCGCGCATCCGCCAGGGTCTATTCGGCGCGCGCAAGCCGGGTTGCGGGCCGTAGCCGGCGCGGTGCTCGCGATCGACGTCCCGGCAGTCGGGAAATCGCGACCGACCGGTATTTTCGGCCGCCTGTTCCAAGTGCCTCACATGCGGAATTCGCGTCCGAGATAGACCTCGCGGACCTGTTCGTTGGCGAGAATGTCGGCCGGCGCTCCCTGCGCGAGCACCGCGCCCTCGCTCATGATGTAGGCGCGTTCGCAGATGCCGAGCGTCTCGCGCACGTTGTGGTCGGTAATCAGGATGCCGATCCCGCGCGACTTGAGCTGGCGAACGATGCGCTGGATGTCCACGACCGAGATCGGGTCGATTCCGGCAAATGGCTCGTCGAGCAGCATGAAGCGCGGTTTCGCGGCCAGGGCCCGCGCGATCTCCACGCGGCGGCGCTCGCCTCCCGAGAGGCTTACTCCCTTCTGGCCCGCGACATGACCGATCTGCAGGTCGTCGATCAACGATTCGAGTTCGGCCTGACGTCCCGCATGATCGAGGTCCGCGCGCAGTTCGAGGATCGCGAGGATGTTGTCGGAGACGCTCAGGCGCCGGAATACCGACGCTTCCTGCGGCAGATAACCGACGCCCATGCGTGCGCGTGCATGCATCGGCAACTCGGTGATGTCGCGGTTGTCGATCGCGATCGAACCCGCATCGGCCGCGATCAGGCCGACGATCATGTAGAAACACGTCGTCTTGCCCGCACCGTTGGGTCCGAGCAGCCCGACGATCTCGCCCTGGGCCAGCGTGAAAGCGAAGTCGCGCACGACCGCGCGACCGCGAAAGCTCTTGCGCAGTCCGCTCGCGCCCAGCATCAGTGCCGGTCGCTCGCGGGGCCGGTCGGAGCCGCCTTTTCCGTCGCGTCCGCGGGCTTGGCCGGCATCTCGGCCGGGCGCGCCTTGGGCTGGATGATCATGTGCACGCGGTTCGCCGGCGTATTGTCGCCGCTCTCCATCTCGCCGGTGTTCGTGTTGTAGGTCATCTTCGTGCCGTGGAACTCGCCGCGACCCTGCTGCACGACCTTAACGTTGCCGGTGAGTACCGCGACACTCGTGTCGTTGTCGAAATCGATCTTGTCGGCGTCCGCGGTCATCAGGCCGCCGCCGTCCTGCTGCTGCTGCATGTGCGCCTGCTGGCCGGTCATGACGACGTGCTGGATGTCGCCCGCCGCATTCTGGTGAATCGTCGCCTCGGCCGCGTTCGCGCGCATGGTGCCCCGGACCACGACCACGTTGCCCTTGAGGAACGTCGTTCCGGGCTGCCTGTCGCTGGCCTGGACGATCCGCGAATAGTCCGCCTTGACGTCCATCGGCTGGTCGCGGTCGCTGCTGAGTGCATGCGCGGCAGGCGCCGCGAGCGCGGCGCATGCCAACGCGATCACGCGCAGGCGCCGCTCATCGGTTCGCCTTGCGCTGACTCTTGGGTTGCAGGGTCGAATGGACATCCGAGAGTAGCTCCAGGGCTTTCGCATTGAGATCGCCGCGCATGCCGACGCCGCGAAGTATAGAGCCCGGCTGGGTGATCGTGGCCGCGCCCGCGGTTTCCATCCGGCGCTGCTTCGGCCAGGTCGTCAGATCGCTGGTTTCGAGGTCGATCGCGCCCGCGGCCGCGGTCGGCGCGCGGTGCATTTCCACATGTCCGAGCAGCTTCATCACGCTGCCGTCCTGGTTGACCCAGGCCGAGTCGGACGTTCCTTTCCATGGGTTGCCCTTGCCGTCGACGAGCAGATAGTCGGGCGTGGTCACGAAGATCGAACCATCGTCGCCACGCCGGTCGAGCCGCGGTCCGCTGATCTGGAACGTCCGCTTGCCTGCGGCGTCGAGCGCATTGAGGGTGAAATCGGACAGCGTGTAGTCGGAACGTGGCGGCCCCGCGAACGCCTGCTCGTTCGCGGGCTCGCGACTGAGCCAGCGCAGCCACAGCAGTCCGCCCGCAACCACCGCGAGGAGCGCGACGAAGAACCAGTAGCGGCGTTCCATCGCGACGTCCTCAGCGTGCGAACGCGTCGAGTTCGGCCTCGGCTTTGCCCTGTGCGGCGAGGATCAGGTCGCAGACCTCGCGGACCGCCCCGCAACCGCCCGCGAGGCGGGTGCGCCAGTGGGCGCATTCGCGCAGCCACGGATGCGCATTCGCGACCGCGATCGCCAAGCCGACTTCCCGCATCGCCGCGAGATCGGGCAGGTCGTCGCCGGTGTACGCGACCTGATCACGGTTCAATCCGAGCGCATGCAGCAGGGTTTCGAGGCAGGCGCGCTTGTCGCGCTGGTCCTGGTAGACGTGGGCCACGCCGAGTTCGGCCATGCGCTCGGTCACGACATGGCTGAGCCGCGCGGTGATTACCGCGACCTCTATCCGGTTCGCGAGCAGACGCTTGAGGCCGAATCCGTCGTGGACGTGGAACGCCTTCAGTTCGTGTCCGTCGGCCGTGTACCAGAGCTTGCCGTCGGTGAGCACGCCATCGACGTCGAACACCGCAAGGCGGACGCGCGTGGCGCGCGCGAGGATGTCGTGGGGGAGGTCGGTCGGAAGCATGGACTGAAGGGCCGGAATTCGGGATGCTGGATTGGAGATTCGGCCGCACTCAGTGCGGGTGCGCGCGAGGGATCAAGACCCCGAATCGCGGTTCTAGACTACTCGGGCGCGCAACAGGTCGTGGATGTTCAGCGCGCCGACCACGCGGTGATCGCCGTCGACGACCAGCAGCGCATGGATCTTGTGCGCTTCCATGAGCTGCGCCGCCTCGACCGCGAGCTTTTCGGCGGTGATGGTTTTCGGTTGCGCGGTCATCAGGCTCGTGACCGGGGTCGCGCGCAGGTCGATGTCGTCGTCGTCGACCGCGCGACGCAGGTCGCCGTCCGTGAACACGCCGAGCAGACGTTGCGTGGCCGGGTCGACGATTGCGGTCATGCCGAGTCCCTTGCGGGTCATCTCGACCAGCGCCTCGGTGAGCTTGATGTCCGGACCGACCGCGGGAATCTGTACGCCGGTGTGCATCACGTCACTGATCTTGAGCAGCAGCTGGCGGCCTAGGCTGCCGGCCGGATGCGAGCGTGCGAAGTCCTCGTCGGTGAATCCGCGCGCCTCCAGCAGCGCGATCGCGAGCGCATCGCCCATGACCAGGGCCGCGGTCGTCGACGAGGTCGGCGCAAGGCCGAGCGGGCACGCTTCGGCCGGTACGCTGGTGTCCAGGTGCACGTCGGCCAGACGCGCCAGCGAGGAACCATTGTTGCCGCTCATCGCGATCAGCGGGATGCCCTGGCGCTTGATCTGCGGCAGGATCGTCAACAGTTCGTCGGTCTCGCCCGAGTTCGACAGCGCAAGCACGACGTCCTTCTGCGTGATCATGCCGAGGTCGCCATGGCTGGCTTCGCCCGGGTGCACGAAGAACGCCGGCGTGCCGGTCGATGCGAGGGTCGCGGCGATCTTGCGCGCGACATGGCCGGACTTGCCCATGCCGGAGACGACCACACGCCCGGAGCATTCGAACAGCAGCTGGCAGGCGCGCAGAAAATTCGAATCGACGCGGTCGTGCAGCGCCTCGATCGCGCGCGCCTCGATCGCGATGACCGCCTGTGCGCTGCGCACCAGCGCGGTGGCGTCCAGCAGCGGGTTGCTCAACGGACGCGAAGGACCGAGCATCTGGGCATTCATTGGCGGCTGCGGGCGCGGTGCGGAAGCATCGAATAGTCCGGTGGCTCTGCGCGGTCCAAGGAATTTGAGTACCATGCGCCGCCTCATTGTAGCCGCTTCACCGGTGGGATTGGCTCCACGCCAGCCTACAGGACGACGCCTGGGGCGGCCGCGTTGCAACCGCAAGGCGCTGTTCCCGCCAGTGGGCGCCGCAGCGCCCGAGGAAACGCAGATAATGGACACTTCAAGGGTTCAGGCTCTGATCCAGCAGGGCATGCCCGGGGCGACCGTCGAGGTGCATGGCCCGGATGGCGTGCATTTCGAGGCGTTGGTGGTCAGCCCCGCGTTCGCGGGCAAGCTGCCGCTGGCGCGCCACCGCATGGTCTATGCGACCCTGGGCGACTTGATGGGCGGCGAAATCCATGCGTTGTCGCTGCGCACGCTGACTCCCCAGGAGCTGGCAACGGAGAATCGGGAATAGGGAGTCGGCGGTTCGCTGCCGCGTCGCTGTCCCGATCCGTTTCCCGATTGCCGATTCCTTATTCCCGATTCCTGATCCGCGGACGCAAATGGCCAAAATCGTGATCAACGGCGGGCAGCCGCTCAATGGCGACGTGCAGGTATCGGGCGCGAAGAACGCGGTGCTGCCGATCCTCGCGGCCTGCCTGCTCGCCGATGGCCCGGTCACGATCGGCAACGTGCCGCATCTGCACGATGTGACCACGACAATGGAGCTGCTCGGACAGATGGGTGTCGAACTCGTCATCGACGAGCGCATGAAGATCCACGTCGACCCGCGTCCGGCCAGGAGTTATTTCGCGCCCTACGACCTGGTCAAGACGATGCGCGCCTCGATCCTCGTGCTGGGCCCGCTGGTCGCGCGGTTTGGCGAGGCGGTCGTCTCGCTGCCAGGCGGCTGCGCGATCGGTTCGCGGCCGGTCGATCTGCATCTGAGAGGACTGCAGGCGCTGGGCGCGGAAGTGAGCGTGGAGGGCGGCTACATCAAGGCGACCGCGAAGCGCCTCAAGGGCGCGCGCATCAACCTCGATCTGGTCACCGTGACCGGCACCGAGAATCTGATGATGGCCGCGACGCTCGCGCATGGCACCACGATCATCGAGAACGCGGCGCAGGAACCCGAAGTCGTCGACCTCGCGAACTGTCTCAACGCGATGGGCGCGAAGATCGCTGGCGCGGGCACCGCGACCCTGATCATCGAAGGCGTCGAGAGCCTGTCCGGGACCGCCTACGAGGTGCTGCCCGACCGCATAGAAACCGGCACGTTCCTGGTTGCCGGCGCGATCACCGGAGGCAAGGTCACGGCCAAGCACGTGCGCCCGAAGACGCTCGACGCGGTGCTCTCCAAACTCGAGGACGCGGGCGCCCACATCAATACCGGCGACGACTGGATCGAACTCGACATGGGTGGCCGGCGGCCGAAGGCCGTGAACGTGACGACCGCGCCGTATCCGGCGTTCCCGACCGACATGCAGGCGCAGTTCACCGCGCTCAACTGTGTCGCCGAGGGCGTCGGCGTGATCACCGAGACCGTGTTCGAGAACCGCTTCATGCATGCGCACGAGCTGCAGCGTCTCGGCGCCGACATCCAGCTCGAGGGCAACAGCGCGATCATCAAGGGCGTGGCGAAGATGTCCGGTGCGCAGATGATGGCCACCGACCTGCGTGCGTCCGCCTCGCTGGTGCTCGCGGGCCTCGTCGCGAAGGGCGACACCACGATCGACCGCATCTACCACATCGACCGCGGCTACGAGAACATCGAGGAGAAGCTCGGCGGCCTCGGTGCGCATATCCGTCGCCTGCCGGCGTAGGCGCGCGACCTCGATGCCAGTCGAGGAAACCTGCCCGGCAATCGCGCTCTCGCGTCGGTAGCGGTGTTTATTCCCCGGACGAATCAGGCATCGCCGGCCCGGCCATCATCGTGGGCAGGAATCCGCGCATGCAATCGGAATGGACAGCAACCGGGAGAACCCTCGCTGCCGCGGGCGCGATAGTCCCCTCCTGTTTCCTGCTGCTTCTTTTCGTCGGCGGCGGTGACCTGATCAGTGCCGGGTCGGTTCGAAACGCCATGGCTTCCGATCGCAAGCGATGATTCCTCCACTGGTGCCCCGCTTGCACAGGTGCGAGGGCCATGTCCCGGTCCGATGCGCTGTTGCCAAATCCGCTCAGCGATCGAAGCCGTCCGCGAAGAGGTGATCCGCGGTCAGCCGCGTGATACCGAAATCGGTGTCGGCCCCGTTGTGGCCCTGGCGGCCGATCAGGCCCGCGATCAGCGGTCGATGCGCCTGCAGCGCGATCGCGAATCCGAGGTCGTCGTGGCTGGAGGGCGGCGAGACATCGAGGTCGAACGGGATCGTGGTCTTGCCGCTGACGCCGAAATCCGGGTCGAGCAGGCCGTTGGCGAGCACGCGAATGACCGCAAAATCGTAGTTGACGCTGGTGCCGTTGAATGCATAGCCGGCGATCGTGAACGTCGGGCTGTCGCTGAACGGTGCGTTGTTGTCGGCGACGATCGCGGTGCCGAAATCGGCGCCGGTGCCGTTAAGGTCGATCGCATAACTATGCATGCCGAACGCCGGCGCGACTGCGCCGGACTGGTCGAGCTGGACTGCGGCGTAGTCGTAATCGGTCGCGCTGAACTGCCGGTAGCCGGCGAGCGTGTATCGCGGCTGTTCGCCGTCATAGCTCAACGCGACGCCGAGCGCCGCATCCTCGGACCCGGAGAACGGCAGGCGAACCCCACCACCGTTGCCGAAGGAGGCATCCACCGCGCCGGCCGAGGTGAAGCGCACGGCCGCGAAATCAGTGCCGGTCGCGCTTGCCGTCGCCGCGCCGGCGAGCACGATGCTGCCCTGTCGATCGAGCGTCACCGCGCGCGCGTAGTCGGTGTTGCCGCCACCGGCGTTGAACGCGAACGCATTCTCGCCGAGAACACCAAAGCTCGTGTCGAGACTGCCATCGGCATTCAGCCGGACGACCGCAAAATCGGTATCGATACCGAAGTCATACCAGTAGCCGGCGCCGACGATCCTGCCATCCGGTTGCAGCGCGAGCGCGGTCAGCACGTCGTCGGTCGGGGCGAATGGAATCACTGCCTTGCCGGATACGCCGAAGCCGGGATCGGTATTCCCATTGGCGGTGAGGCGGTATACCAGCATGTCCGCATCTTCGTTGAAAGGCTGGAACCAGCCGCCGATCAGGATCCCGCCATCGGGCTGCAGCGCGATCGTGGTGGCGACCTGGTCGCCGCCACCGCTGAAGAGAACGGTCCTGCCCCCCGAACCGAACGTCGTGTCGAGCACGCCGTCGGCCAGCAGTCGGGTGACACCGATTGCGAGGATCTCGCCGAAGCCGATGTCGAACGCGACAGTGCCGGCCACGACAATCCTGCCGTCCGGCTGGATCACGGCCGCGGACGCGCCGTCGGCATCGCTGCCACCCGCGTCGAAGAACACGACTGCTTTGCCGTTGTTACCGAAGCGGGTATCGAGCAGCCCGTCATTGGCGCAGGCCAGTGCTGCCGGCAGCAGCGCGCAAAGTCCCGCAAGGTACCTGCATGGCCGAGTATTCAAGATCGTCTGCTCACGCTGAGGCCGCATCCACGGGTCTGACCACATGGCTACATTTCGAACCCATCGCTGAAAATCAGATCGGCGGTCAGCCGCGTGATGCCGAAGTCGGCATCGGCGCCGTTGTTGCCCTGACGTCCGATCGTGCCGGCGACAACGACCCGATTCGCCTGCAGCGCGATCGCTTGGCCGTAGTCGTCGTGGCTGGATGGCGGTGAGGCGTCGAAATCGAACCGCACCGTGGTCTTGCCACCGGTGCCGAATCCGGGATCGAGCATCCCGTCGGCCAGGACGCGTATCGCGGCGAAATCGTAGTTGACGCTCGTGCCATTGAACGCATAACCGGCAATCGTGAACCGTGTGGCATCGTCGAAGACGCCGTTGTTCTCGGCAACGATCGCACGGCCGATGTCGGTGCCGATACCGTTGAGATCGATCAGGTAGCTTTGCACGCCGAATCCGGGCGTGACATCGCCGGAGCTATCCAGCTGGATAGCGGCAAAATCGTAATCGACACCGCCGAAATGGCGGTAGCCGGCAAGCGTATACAGCGGCAGCAGGTTGTCATAGCTCAACGCAACGCCGAGCGCGACATCGTCGTCGGATCCGGCAAACGACGGCAGCCGTACGCCTCCGCTATTGCCGAAACTGGTGTCCAACGCGCCGTTCGAGGTGAACCGCGCCGCGGCGAAATCGTAGCCGGTTGCATCGGCGGTCGCGCCGCCGGCGACGAGGATATTGCCATACAAGTCGATCGTCACTGCCTGGGCGAAATCGGTGTTTCCGGCACCGTCGTCAAACGCAAAGCTGTTCTTGCCATCCCCGGAGAAGCTGGTGTCGAGACTGCCGTTCGTATTCAGGCGAATGACAGCGAAATCAAGATCGTCGCCACTGAATTGCGTGTAGCCTGCACCGACGATCTTGCCGTCGGGCTGAAGCGCAAGGGCCGACAAGACATCGTTGGTGGCCGAGTTGAAGGGAATCACGGCCCGGCCGAGCACGCCGAATCCGATGTCGGCGTTGCCGTCGGCATTGATGCGGTAGAGGAGCATGTCCAGGTCGTCGGCGGGAGCCTCGAACCAGCCACCGATCACGATCTTGCCGTCCGGCTGCAGCAGGACCGCAGTCGCGTTCAAGTCATCACCGGGACTGACCAGGACCTTCTTGCCGCCGGAGCCAAACGTCGTGTCCAGCGCGTGGCCGTTCGGCAGCAAGCGGGTGACACCGATCGCCTTGATCGGGCCGGTGCCGTTGTCGTAGCTGACCGTACCGACGACGATGATCTTGCCGTCCGGCTGCACTGCGACCGCAGAAGCGCGGTCGGCGTCGGTGCCGCCCTGATCGAAAAACACGACACTCTTGCCGGTGGCGCCAAACGACGTGTCGAGCATGCCGTCGTTGGCGCAGGCCAGGCCTGCCGGCAAGAGCGCGCAAAGCGTCGCACACCGTAGCGGGGAAAAATACTTCATGATGAAACCTCCTTGCCTGATTTTCCGCCCACGAGGTGGTGGTCCGGAAGGCGCCGCGCATGAGTGCCTGCCCCAATCGGATCGGTCCGTACCAACGCGGTGCCGTGTCGTCAGGGGACATCGGCCTGTTGACCTGGGCGAATCTCCGGTACCGCGACGCAACGTGATCCCGAAGGCGGTGGCATACTCGCCGCGGACGGAGCGCGGGAGGACGCAATGTCTTCAGCCGGTGAAATCACGGCATTTCTCGCCGCGGCCAGGAACGGTGATGAACACGCTGCGGCGCGTCTGGGGCCGTTGATCTATCAGGAACTGCGCATGATCGCGCGGCATCGCCTCGCCGCTGCCGCGCCCGGCGAGACGCTGTGCACAACCGCTCTCGTGCATGAAGCGTTCTTGCGGCTGGTGGGCGGAAGCGCGGACTTTCCTGACCGCAATCACTTCTTCGCCTACGCCGCGAGCGCAATGCGCAGCATCGTCATCGATCATGCGCGGCGAAGCATGGCGATGCGTCGTGGCGGCGGTATCGTGGGTATCACGCTCGATGACGGGCTTGCCGACGACCGCATGGGACCGGATCGCGTTCTGGCGCTGGATCAGGCATTGACCCAACTGACCGCGTTCGATGAGCGGCTCGGTCGTCTGGTCGAGTGGCGCGTATTCGGCGGGCTCGAACTGACGGAGCTGGCGCCGCTGCTCTGTGTAAGTGAACGCACGGTCAAGCGCGACTGGCGCAAGGCGCGTGCATTCCTCGCGCACATGATCGAATCCGAATCGGGTGCGGAGGGCTGAGCGATGGAAGTCGATCGCTACGCACGCCTGGCCGCGCTGTTCGACGAGGCGGTCGAACTCGATACGGCGGGGCGGCACGTATTGCTCGAACGCCTGCGCGTGCAGGATGAAGCTCTCGCGATCGAACTTGTCGCGCTGCTCGCCGCCGACTCCGCCCCGCAACACCTGATCGATGCACCGCTCAAACTCGCCATCGATGTTGACCAGGATGGCTCGGCGACAGTCGCCGGCGACGCGTTTGGTGCGTATCGTCTGGTGCGTGAGCTCGGCCACGGTGGCATGGGTGTGGTCTGGCTGGCCGAGCGCGACGACGACCAGGTACGTCAGACCGTTGCGCTCAAGCTGATCCGGCCGGGTCTGGACAGCACGCTTGCACGGCGGCGTTTTCGCCGCGAGCGCGCGATTCTCGCTTCGCTGGAACATCCGTATATCGCGCGCCTGCTTGACGCCGGCATCGAAGCGGATGGGCGCCCGTGGTTCGCGATGGAGCATGTCGCCGGCGCGCCGATCACCGAGTATGCGAATACGCACGCATTGTCGGTGCACGAACGCCTGCGCCTGTTCGTCAACATTTGCAGAGCAGTGCAGTTCGCGCACGGTCGTCTGGTCGTGCATCGTGACCTCAAACCGTCGAACATCCTTATCGATGCGCATGGCACGCCGAAATTGCTCGATTTCGGCATCGCCAGGCTGCTTGCGGAGAATGGCGAATCGGGCGAGGCCACGGAACCGACCTTGTTCGGTGCCGGCGCCACGCCCGATTACGCGGCACCCGAGCAGTTGCGCGGCGAAGCACCCACCGTCGCCAGCGATGGTTTCGCACTCGGCGTGGTGCTGTACGAGCTATTGACCGGGTCGCGGCCGTGGCCGCGCGGCCAGCGCCGCGGGCTGGCCGCCGATGTGACTGCTCCACCTGCTTCGCAGGCTGCGCCCGCCGGATCGAGGCGGCGCGCGTTGCGCGGCGATCTGGATACCATCCTCGCGAAGGCGCTGGCGGCCGATGCCGTTGCGCGGTATGTGTCGGCCGATGCGTTCGCCGATGACATCGAACGCCACCTGGCAGGTCATCCGGTTCGCGCGCAACGCGGCAGCAGGCTCTATCGCAGCGGCAAGTTCGTGCGCCGACATGCCGCCGGTGTTGCAGCCGTCATCGCCGTTGCACTCGCGCTCATCATCGGGACCGGCGTCGCCGCCTGGCAGGCGCAGCTCGCGCAACGGCAGGCGCAGCGCGCCGAGTCGGTGCGTACGTTCCTGACCGACCTGTTCGCAATCGCCGATCCGAATCTGACCCATGGACGCGAGGTGACCGCGCGCGAGCTGCTGCGCGAGGGTGCGCGCCGTACCGCCTTGAGGCCGGGCAGTGACCCGCTACTCGCGGCGGAAATCAACAGCGTGGTCGGTAATCTCGCGCGGCGTATCGGTGACTATGCGTCGGCCGAACGTCGCCTGCGCGCGGCCGAAGCGGTCCTCGCACGCAACCCTGCATCCGAACCGCAACGCCTGGCCCAGGTTCGCATCGATCTCGCCAATACCGTGCGTTTGAACGGCGATCCGCGTGCGGCACGCGGTATCCTCGAACGCCTGATCGCGGATCCATTGACCGATGATTCGCAGTTGCGTGCCAGCGCGTTCGCAGGACTTGCGCAGACCCTGGCCGATCTCAATGACGCAAAAGCCGGCGAGGATTCGGCACAGCGGGCACTGGCCCTGGATCTCGCCAGCGCGGGGCCCGCCAGCGAGGCCGTTGCACGCGATCACAACGTGCTCGCCGAACTTGCCTATGCGCGGCTCGACTTCGCGAGCGCGGTGACGCGCTACCGCGAAGTGTTGGACACGCAACGCGCATTGCACGGCGAAGCGCATACCGCGGTCGCGCAGGCGCATCAGGATCTCGGCGTCGCACTGGCTGGCGCCGGCGACCTCGACGAGGCGGCGCGCGAGCTGCAAACCGCGCACACGTCGTTCGTCGATCTGTTGGGTCCGCAGCACCCTGCGGTCGCGAGCGTGCTCGTGAATTGGGGTGGCGCGCTGCGCCAGGCCGGCCGCCTCGATGATGCCGAGCCGAAGTATCGCCAAGCGCTCGCAATCGACCAGGAGGTGCTGGGGCCGGAACACCCCGAGACGCTGCGCAGCCTCAATTCGCTGGCTGCGCTGCTGACGCAACGCGGTCGCGATGTCGAGGCCACCGCGATGTTCGAACGTGTGCTCGCGGGCTACCGGCATACGCTGGGCGAAAGCAACGGCCAGCTCGCGCCCGTGCTCATCTCACTCGCCGGCCTCGCATTTCGCAGTGGCGACTACGAAAGGTCGGCCGAGCGCTACCGGCAGGCGATCGCGATCGCCGACGCGACGTACGGTATGGACAACCCGCGCAGCGATGTCGCTCGTCGCGGGCTGGGCTATACGCTCGCGATGGCGGGTGATCCCGCCGCAGGACTGCCGCTGCTGCGCGAGGCGCTGGCGCGTCATCTCAAGCGCTATGACGAGCATCATCCCGAGGTCATCGTGTTCCGCTCCAGTCTGGCGCAGGTCCTGGCTGCCGCCGGCAAGCTCGACGAAGCAGCCGCGATCGCGCGGATCGCGCTTGCGGCGGCACAGGCGGCGCTGCCGGCGACGCATCCGTTTCGTGCTCACGCCGTCATGGTGTCCGCGCGCATCGAAATGATGCAGGGTTGCGCCGACGCAGCCGCACAGACGCTGGCGACACTCGATCCGGCCACCGCGGTAGCTTATGCACCCTACTTCGAAGCCGAATACGCCTGGCTTGCGCTGCGCATTCAGGCCGCAAAGGACGGTGCGGCTGCACAGCGCGAGCTTGCCCGACGCGGCCCCGTGTTGCTCGCCAGGCTTCCGCCGCTGCTGCGCGACATGCCAGCGATCATCAACACGCGATGTCCGCAATCCGCATCGAATGCCGCTGCGAGGACCATCGACAGCGCGTAGGGCGGGCTGGAGCCCGCCACACGATCACGTGGTGTTTCAGCGCGTCTATCCATCGTGCGAGATGCGACGTTGGCGGTCCGACGAAACCAGCTTCAAAGTCACAGTGTCACCCTTCTTGCCAGTCTGCTCGATCCGCACCGGCAGCCAGCCCAGCGATTCGGCAAACCAGCTGCGCGCGACGCGCTTGCGATCCGCACCGGATTTGCCGTCACGTTGCATGAGCACGGCCTTGAATTGGCCGGCGGGCACCTTGATCGTTTCGGAACCCGCGCGCGTGTAGCGCATGGTCTCGACGCGATCCTTGACCGCGACCGCGTAGCTGAAATCCTTCGCGCCATGCATGAGGTCGCTGGCCAGCGCGAGGGTGACCGACTGGCGGTCGATGATCCCCGGAGTAATCGGATAGCGGAAGGCGCCGTCGCCTTCGCGGACGCGAACCTCGCCCGCCTTCCAGTCGAAATCCGCATGGCGCGTACGCTGCTTGAACGCGCCTTCCTGCCGGTAGTCGTAGGCGAGCGCCTCGGGATGCGGGCCCGTCCAGCGCACGCGTGAAGTCTCGACGACATGGATGCCGGCGAGCTTGGCCAGGCCCGACGTGCCGCGTGTCTCGCTGCGCAAGGTCCAGCTGCCGTCGCCGTCGTCGACGAGGTCGAGCGTGGTGCGGCCGATCTCGTTGCCGTTGCGCAGGGTCGCGTACTCGGCGTGGAACGGCCTGAGCGCGCGCTCGGCAGAGATCGCGGGTGTGGCCGCGGCCCAGGCCAGCGCAAGCACGCCGAGCAGGTGTCTCATCGCGTGTTCTCCGGGAATCGAGGCAACGAGTCTCGCGGGTTGCGGCTGAACCGGACCCTGTGGACGGCAACCCTGATTTCGGTTGCCTCGCGAGTCACTGGCCGGCTGGCGCAACGAGGTGGTCCTGCGCATCCAGGCGCAGCGGCGAAGCCAGCTTCGCCGAGTCGACCGTGATGCCATCCGCGGTGGCGGTGACGCGACCGCAGGCGATCAGGTCGACGCTCGCGACGAGCAGACGATGCTCGTGTTCGAGCAGGCGCTCGGCGAGCGTATCGGGCGTATCGCCCGCGCGGACGTCCATTTCCACTTGGGCGAGCGTCGGGCCCTGGTCCAGGTCCGGGGTGACGAAGTGGACACTCGCGCCGTGCAGCGTGTCGCCCGCGTCGAGCACGCGCTGATGCGTGCGCAGG
This sequence comes from uncultured Gammaproteobacteria bacterium, assembly GCA_963758365.1. Lineage (GTDB taxonomy): Bacteria > Pseudomonadota > Gammaproteobacteria > Xanthomonadales > Rhodanobacteraceae > Dokdonella_A. The sequence continues at coordinate 2,464,068 of CAVWVB010000001.1, read as the reverse complement.
CCCGGGTACTTCGGTAGCAACGAGGGATGGATGTTGATCATGCGCCCGGCCCATGGCGCGACCGCAGCGGGCGACAGGATGCGCATGAATCCCGCGAGCACGATCAGATCGGGGCCGCTCTGCGCAATGCGCGCAAACAGCTCCGCGTCGAACGTTGCCCGGCCCGCATAGCCCTTCGGATCCAGTGCCAGCGTCGCGATCCCGGCCTGCTCGGCGCGCCGCAGGGCCGCTGCCTGCGCCTTGTCGCTCGCGACCAGCACAATCGTGATCGGAAGGCGGCCCGCATGTTGCGCATCGATCAGTGCCTGCAGATTCGAACCGCGGCCGGAACACAGGACCGCGATGCGCAGGGGCGTGCGTCGTGAGCGGGGCGTTGGGAGCGACATGGCCTTCCGAACAGTCGATGACAGATCATGAACTTCGCGCGCGCAGCACGTGGATCGCAGGGCGGCCTGGATCTGCGGCCCCGGCGCTCAGGAAATATGCACGCGTTCGCCGCCACGCGCGGACTCGACTGCACCGATCGACCAGGCGGTCAGACCCAGTGTTTCCAGCGCATCGAGCGTGATGCCGGCCTGGTCACGCTGGACGATCAGCGCATAGCCGATGCCGCAGTTGAACGTGCGCAGCATCTCGTCGCGCGCGACGCGCCCCTCGCGTTGCAGCCAGTCGAACACCATCGGCTGCTTCCAGGCGCTGCCATCAAGCGCGATGCCGAGGTCCTGCGGCACCACGCGGATGATGTTTTCCCTCAATCCGCCGCCGGTGATGTGGGCCATGCCGTGCACGACCTGCTGCTTGAGCAGTTGCAGGATCGGCTTCACGTAGATCGTCGTGGGCGCCAGCAGCGTGTCGGCCAGGCGCGTGCCGCCGAGGTCGAGGTCGAAACCGCCGTTTTCGACGCTGATGCCGGCGCGCTCGACGATGCGGCGGATCAGCGAATAGCCGTTCGAGTGCGGACCGCTGGACGCGATGCCGATGATCGTGTCGCCGTTACCGATCCGCGTGCCGTCGATCAGGGCGCTCCTTTCGACTGCACCGACGCAGAAACCCGCGAGATCGTATTCGCCGCGCGGATACATGTCCGGCATCTCGGCGGTTTCGCCGCCGATCAACGCGCAGCCGGCCAGTTCGCAGCCTCTGGCGATCCCGCCGACGACCGCGACCGCGGTCTCGACATCGAGTTTGCCGGTTGCGAAATAGTCGAGGAAGAACAGCGGCTCCGCACCCTGGACCAGCACGTCGTTGACGCACATGCCGACCAGGTCGATGCCGATCGTGTCATGGCGGCCGAGAGTCTGCGCCAGCTTCAGCTTGGTGCCGACGCCGTCGGTTCCGGACACGAGTACCGGCTCGCGATAGCGTCCGCCGAGTTCGAACAGGGCACCGAAGCCGCCGAGTCCGGCCATCACCTCGGGCCGGAACGTGCGCTTGACCAGCGGCTTGATGCGCTCCACGACTTCGTTGCCGGCATCGATGTCGACGCCGGCCGCGCGATAGTTCAGGGCTTCGTGCTCGGGTGACATGACAGGCAGCGGCTTCGCGGGGCGCGCATGATAGCACCGTGCCGCGACGGCTCCGCGGCCGCCCGGCATGGACGCGCCAGCGCGCTTTGGGCAGACTGGCGGCCAGTCACGGCAATGGAACACGAACGTGAGATCTTCATTGCGCCTGCGCGTGCCCGCCCTCGTATTCGCGTTGCTGATGCCGGTTTGCGTGATCGCGGCGCCCGGAACCTACACCGGCAAGGCGCCCGTGAATTCGCAATCGGACGAGGAGCGAACGGCCGCGCTGAAAACCGCTCTTGCAAACGTCGTGATCGAGCAGGCCGGGGACAGCGCGGTACTGGCACGCCCGGATGTCGCACGCGCGGTCGCGCAGGCCGAGCGTTACGTGCTGCAGTACACCTATCGACGCAACTCGGGCAGCGACGATGCAGGCGCGCCGCTGACCCTGGTTGCGCAATTCGACAGCAACGCGGTCGACCAGATGCTCGGCAAGCTCGGGCTGGGCGCCGCTGCCGCCGAGCCAGCGGCGCCGGAGACGCCGAGCGAGGCGACGGTGTGGATCGGCGGCATTCGCAATGCGGCGGACTACGCGCGCGTGATCGCCTACCTCGGGCGCAACAATTTCGTGCGCGATGCGCAGGTGACGCGAGCTGATCGGGACGGAATCCAGATGCATCTCGCGCTAGCCACGGACCTTGCGCACTTTCTCGATGCGATCGGCATGGAGCGCACGCTCGCGGTCGTCGCGGCGCCGGCACAGGCCGCGCCGGTCGACGCGACGCTCGCGCTCACGCCGTAGCGGGCGGCGCCAATGCTGCGCCATCTGCCCAACCTGATCACCGCGCTGCGCATCGTGCTGGTCGTGCCGTTGTGCTGGCTGATCGAGACCGGGCGATACGACGGCGCGCTGATGGTAGCGGCCGTCGCCGGTTTCAGCGACGCGCTGGACGGATTCCTCGCGAAACGCTTCGGCTGGCGTAGCTGGGTCGGCGGCATGCTCGATCCGCTCGCCGACAAGTTGCTGCTCACGGCCGCGTTCATATGGCTCGCGCGTGCGGGCGGTCTGCCGGTCTGGCTCGCCGTGCTCATCGTCGGTCGCGACCTCGCGATCGTGGCCGGCGCAGTCGCATACCATTACCTGATCGGACGTTTCGAGGCGGAACCTAGCCGATTGTCGAAACTGACCACGGTCGTGCAGATCGTTTTCGTGCTGACCGAATTGCTGCGGCTGTCGCACTGGATCACCTTGGCGCCGACCCTGCATGCGCTGCTGATCGCGATCGTCGCCGCGATCACCCTGGCCAGCGGACTGCAGTATGTGCTGGTCTGGAGCGCACGCGCGGCGGCCGCGCACCGGGTCGGCGACAGGGACCGCAGGAAATGAGCGAGAATGACATGCCCGAATCCCATCTCGCACTGCGCTGGCAGTGGCTGATCCTGCTCGTGGTTCTCGGCACGATCGTCTACCTGCTGTCGCCGGTACTGACGCCGTTCGTCGTGGCCGCGCTGTTCGCCTACCTCGCCGACCCGATCGTCGACCGCCTCGAACGCCACCGGTTCAGCCGCACGCTCGCGGTCAGTCTCGTATTCCTGGTCGGAGCGGTCGTGGTGATCGCGGTGTTCCTCGTGCTGGTGCCGTTCGTCGAGCGCCAGATCGGCAGTTTCCTGACCCAGCTGCCGGTCTGGGTCGACTGGTTCCAGACCCGCGCGACGCCGTGGCTCGAGGCACGCTGGGGCGTCTCGCTGGGAGTTTTCGATACCCACAAGCTGATCGCGGCACTGCAGTCGAACTGGAAGGAGGCCGGCGGATTTGCGGCCAGCGTGCTCGCGCGCGTGTCGAAATCCGGCCTGACCATTGTCGGCTGGATCCTGAATTTCGTGATGATTCCGGTCGTCGCGTTCTACCTGCTGCGCGACTGGGACCTGATGGTCGTGCGCATCCATGCGCTGATTCCGCGATCGATCGAACCGGTCGTTTCGCGCCTGGCCAGGGAATCGGACGTCGTGCTCGGTGCGTTTCTGCGCGGCCAGCTCAGCGTGATGGTCGTGCTGGGCACGTTCTACGGGGTCGGCCTGTGGCTGGCCGGAATCAGTGTCGGCCCGCTGATCGGAATGATCGCGGGACTGATCAGCTTCGTGCCCTACCTCGGTGCGATCACCGGCGTGGTCATGGCCGTGATCGCCGCGCTCGTGCAATACCAGGACTGGTTCCATGTGCTGCTCGTGCTCGGCGTGTTCGTCGTCGGCCAGCTGCTCGAGGGCTATGTGCTCGTGCCGAAGATGGTCGGCGACAAGATCGGCCTGCATCCGGTCGCGGTGATCTTCGCGGTGCTGGCCGGAGGCGAACTGTTCGGTTTTCTCGGTGTGCTGCTCGCGCTTCCGGTTGCATCGGTGATGATGGTCGTGCTGCGCTATGCGCACGAGCGCTACGAACACAGCGAGCTGTATCGCGGTGAAGAACCGGCGGCCGCGGTCGTCGTGGTCGGCGACGCTGCAGGTGAAGCGCTTTCCGGTTCCGGCCAGGACGCGTCCGCAAAAGCCGCTGCCGCGATTCCGAAGCCATGAGCGGACAGTTGCCGCTCGCGCTGCGCTGGCCGGCGCGGCAGCGTTTCGCCGACTTCGTGGTCGGTTCCAACGGCGCCGCGCTCGAACTGCTGCGCGGCGCGGCCGACGCCGCGCAACCGCTTTATCTGGCCGGACCGTCGGGTAGCGGACGCACGCATCTGCTGATTGCCGCATGCATGGCTGCGGGCGAACGCGGTCTTGGCGCCCAGTACGTGCCGCTGGCCGCCCTGTCCGCAGCGCGCGCCGAAGCGATCCGCGGGTTCGGCGGCAGCGATCTGGTCGCGCTCGACGACCTCGAGGCGATCGCCGGCGATCGCGACGCCGAGCACGCGCTGTTCGACCTCTACAACCGTTGCCGCGCCGAGCATGCCGGCATGATCTTCGCCGCGTGTGCACAACCCGCCGCACTCGGTATCGACCTGCCCGACCTGGTGTCGCGCCTCGCTGCCTGCACGCACGCGGTGCTCAAGCCGCTCGACGAGGCGCAGCGGCGCGCGCTGTTGCGCGGCCGCGCGGCCGAACGCGGGATCATGCTCGACGAAGCGGTGCTCGACTGGCTGTTCGCACGTGCGCGACGCGATACCGGCTCGTTGCTCGACATACTCGATCGCATCGACCGCGCGTCGCTCGCGACCAGGCGGCGCGTGACGGTACCGTTCCTGCGCGAACTGCTCGAGGACGCGCGATAGCCGGCACGGCGGCGTCGGCGCGGAACGTCGCGCCGGGGTTTCACGACGCAGGCAGGGCGATCCGGTTGTTTCCGATCAATGCGCAGGATGCGCGCTCAGGTGCGCATCCAGCCTGGCCAGCTGCGGCCGCGTTCCGATATTGGCCCAGAATCCCGCATGGCGCTCTCCGCCGAGCCGGTCCTCGCGCATCGCGCGCTGGTAGCTCGGCAGCAGCTTGAAGCGCGTGGAAGGTTCGCCCGCAACGAGCTCGGCGCGGTACACGCCGATGTTGGCGAAGGTCAGACTTTCGCCGACGCCGCGCTCGTTGAGTCGCGTCCCGTCGAGCCAGAAGTCGCCGCGCGGATGGAAATCCGGATTCGGCACCATGACCAGATGGGCGAGGCCATCGGGTTGCGGCGGCAGCCGTGCATAGTCGAAGTCGCTGACGACATCGGCGCTGACGACGATGAACGGTGCGCTGCCGAGCAATGGCAGCGCATGCTTGATGCCGCCGCCTGTTTCCAGCGGTTCGGGTCCCTCGTGACTGTAATGGATGCGCAGACCCCAACGCGCGCCGTCGCCGAGCGCCGCGGGGAACTGTTCGGCCAGGTACGAGGTGTTGATCACCACGTCGCGCACGCCGGCCGCGGCGAGTTTTTCGAGGTGATGCTCGATCAGCAGGCGCCCGCCCGCGCGCAGCAACGCCTTCGGCGTGGTTTCGGTCAACGGCCGCATGCGTGTGCCAAGACCCGCGGCGAGGACGATCGCGGCGCGGATCGTCATGCGGCCGCCTCGTCACGCGGCCTGCTGATGTCGCGTCCGTCGAGGGCGCGCTCGAGCAGGTCCGCGAACGCGGCAAGTTCCGGATAGCGCCGCGTGACCGCGAACGCATGGCCCCAGACGCGCGGCAGGTCGCGCAGATACTGGGCCTTGCCGTCGCGATACCAGAGCCGGCAGAAGATGCCGAGGACCTTGACGTGGCGTTGCAGCCCGACCAGGTCGAACCAGCGACGGAACCGCGCCGCATCGACTTCGCGGTCGAGCAGATGCGCATCGCGCAGGCGCAGCCGATGGCCCTCCATCCAGTCGTCGACACGCGCGGGATCCCATTCGATGTAGCAGTCGCGCAGCAGCGAGACCAGATCGTAGGTCAGCGGGCCGACCACCGCATCCTGAAAATCGATGATGCCCGGACCCGGGAGTTTGCTTGCGGCGGTGCTGCCTTCGGCCGGATCGACGATCAGCAGGTTGCGGCTGTGAAAGTCGCGGTGCACGAACGCGCGCGGCTGTTCCAGGGCCGCGTGGACGAGAAACGTGAACGCGGCTTCGATCTCGTCCCATTCGTCGCATTCCGGGTTGAAGCCGAGATGGCGCTTGAGAAACCATTCGGGCATCAGCTCCATCTCGACGACGAGGCGCTCGCGGTCATAGGCGGGCAGTCCCGCGACATCGACCGCGGCCTGCATGCGCAGCAGCGCGTCGAGCGCATCGGCGTAGAGCACATCGACGGTCCCTGCGTTCAGTTCAGGCAGCAGGGTGCGCGAGCCGAGATCCTCGATCAGCGCGAACCCGCGCGCGCGATCGACTGCGAACACGTCGGGCGCGTGCAGCCCGGCCTTGCGCAGGCGCGTGCCGATGTCCAGCCAGGCCGTCATGTCCTCCTTGTCCGGCGGCGCATCCATCACGATGCGGGTCATGCCGGTACGGGTCGTGACCCGCCAGTAGCTGCGGAAACTCGCGTCGGCCGATGCAGGTTCGATGCGCAGCTGCGTGTCGGCGAGTTCGCCGCGGGCAAACTCGCGCAGCGCGTCCATGCGGTCGTCGATTGGGGACACCGGTGATTCCTGCGTGACGGTGCGGAAAGTCTAGCGCAGGCGCGTTGACCGCAAGCGGGTTTAAATAGTACTATTTCGGTCCTCATTAGGCGGAATCGTCTACCATGCTCCGGGTCAGCAAGCTCACCGATTATGCGACCGTCGTGATGGCCTGCCTCGCGGGTGCGGACGGTCACGTGGTCAGCGCGCAGGTGCTCGCCGAACGCGCGCGCCTCGAGGTGCCGACCGTGAGCAAGCTGCTCAAGCGGCTCGCGCAGACCGGACTGGTGGTATCGACGCGCGGCATCAACGGCGGCTACCAGCTCGCGCGCGAAGCGCAGCGAATCTCGATCGCCGACATCGTGACCGCGATGGAAGGTCCGATCGGAATGACCGAATGCGGCGCGCATGCGGGTCTGTGCGGTCACGAACCGCATTGTGGCGTGCGCGTGAACTGGCGGCGCATCAACGACGCGATCGCCGGCGCGCTCGAACAGGTCACCCTCGCGGACATGGTCAAGGCGCCACCGAAGCGCGTCACCGCAATTCCGCTGCGCATCGCCACCGTCTCCTGAATGGAGCGGCCACGGACGCCGCCTGCTGAAACACGATCGCGCAAGGACACAAAGGCAAACCTCGCATGGCCACCGAACGTACCCGGATCGAAACCGACCTGCTCGAACGCGTGCCGACGCCCGACGTGGTCGGTGCCGCGCTCAATCGCCGCTACGATGCCGGTTTCATCACCGATATCGAGAGCGAAGGCTTGCCGCCGGGTCTCGACGAGGACGTCGTGCGGGCGATCTCGGCGCGCAAGAACGAACCGGAGTGGATGACCGAGTGGCGCTTGCAGGCATACCGGCACTGGCTGACGATGACGCAGCCGCATTGGGCGAGGCTCGACATCGAGCCGATCGATTTCCAGGCGATCAGCTACTTCTCGCAGCCGAAGAACCGGCCGAAATCGCTGGCCGAGGTCGATCCGAAGCTGCTCGAAACCTACGAGAAGCTCGGCGTGCCGCTGCACGAGCGCGCGCGTCTTGCGGGCGTCGCGGTAGACGCGGTGTTCGACTCGGTGTCGGTCGGTACGACGTTCCGCAAGGAACTTGCCGAGGCCGGCGTGATCTTCTGCTCGATGTCCGAGGCCGTGCGCGAGCATCCGCAACTGGTCCGGCAGTACCTCGGCAGCGTCGTGCCCGCGGGCGACAACTACTTCGCGGCGCTCAATTCCGCGGTGTTCTCCGACGGCAGCTTCGTATTCGTGCCCAAGGGTGTGCGTTGTCCGATGGAGCTGTCGACGTATTTCCGCATCAATGCGCGCGATACCGGCCAGTTCGAACGCACCCTGCTGATCGCCGAGGAAGGCGCGAGCGTTTCCTACCTCGAAGGCTGCACGGCGCCGATGCGCGACGAAAACCAGTTGCACGCGGCGGTCGTCGAACTGGTCGCGCTCGACGACGCGAAGATCAAGTATTCGACCGTGCAGAACTGGTATCCCGGCGACGAGAACGGGATCGGCGGCATCTACAACTTCGTGACCAAGCGCGGCGACTGTCGCGGCGCGCGTTCGAAGATCTCCTGGACCCAGGTCGAGACCGGCTCGGCGATCACCTGGAAGTATCCGAGCTGCGTGCTGCGCGGCGACGACTCGGTCGGCGAGTTCAACTCGGTCGCGTTGACCCATCATCGCCAACAGGCCGATACCGGCACCAAGATGATCCACATCGGCCGCAACACGAAGTCGAAGATCGTCTCCAAGGGCATCAGCGCGGGCCGCGGCCAGAACACCTATCGCGGACTCGTCAAGGTCGAGAAGGGCGCCGAAGGCGCGCGCAACCATACCCAGTGCGATTCGCTGCTGATCGGCAAGCGCTGCGGCGCGCACACGTTTCCGTACATCGAAGTGAAGAATCCGCAGGCGATTGTCGAGCACGAGGCGACCACCTCGAAAATCTCCGACGACCAGCTGTTCTATTGCCGCTCGCGTGGCATCGGCGAAGAGGATGCGGTTTCGATGATCGTCGACGGATTCTGCCGGCAGGTGTTCAAGGAGCTGCCGATGGAGTTTGCGGTCGAGGCGAAGAAGCTGCTCGAAGTCTCGCTGGAAGGCGCGATCGGATGACCGCGGTTCGGGAAGAAGCAAGCCGGTTTCGATCCACCGGAAAACACGAGTCGATCCCATGCTGAAAATCACCAATCTCCACGTCCGCGTCGCCGGAAAGGAAATCCTCAAGGGCGTCTCGCTCGACGTGAAGGCGGGCGAGGTGCACGCGATCATGGGGCCGAACGGCGCGGGCAAGTCGACGCTCGGCAACGTGCTGGCCGGGCGCGAAGGCCATGAGGTGACCGCAGGCACGGTCACCTACGATGGCCGCAACCTGCTCGAGCTGGAACCCGAGCAGCGTGCGGCCGCGGGCGTTTTCCTCGCGTTCCAGTATCCGGTCGAGATTCCGGGCGTCAACAACACGTATTTCCTGCGCACCGCGCTGAATGCGCAGCGCAGGCAGCGCGGCGAGCCCGAACTGGACTCGATGCAGTTCCTCAAGCGGGTCCGCGAGAAGCTCGCGGTGCTGCATCTGCGCGACGATCTGCTGCACCGCGCGGTCAACGAGGGCTTTTCCGGCGGCGAGAAGAAACGCAACGAGATCTTCCAGATGGCGCTGCTGGAGCCGCGGCTCGCGATTCTCGACGAAACCGATTCCGGTCTCGACATCGACGCGATGAAGCTGGTGGCAGACGGCGTCAACGCCATGCGCGATGCACAACGCGCATTCGTCGTGATCACCCACTACCAGCGCCTGCTCGACTACATCGTCCCCGATTTCGTGCACGTGCTGGCCGACGGACGCATCGTCGAGAGCGGTGACAAGTCGCTCGCGCACACGCTCGAGGAGCATGGCTACGCCTGGATCGCCGAGCGCAAGCTCGTCGGAAGGGCCTGATGGCGTCCGCGCTGCTCGAATCTCTGCTGGCTGACACGACTGCGGCGGATGCGCCGGTCGCCTGGCTTGCGGATGCGCGCCGCGATGCGCTGAGCCGATTGCGGCGCGACGGCCTGTCCGGTGCGCGCGGCGAAGCCTGGAAATACACGAGCCTGCGCGCACTCGAACAGCGGCGCCTGCGCGCCGGAGATGCCGATGCGGCGGCGCATGCGGTCGAGACGGCCGCTCTTGCGTTGCCCGGCATCGAGGGTCCGTGCCTGGTATTCGTCAACGGCGTGTTTCGCGCCGACCTTTCCCGGCTCCCCGCGGCGGCAGGCGTGAGCATCGGCACGCTCGCGGCGCCGCCGCGGGGCTTCGTGCCGGTCTTCGATGCGCACGCGCCCGATGCCGCGTTCGAGCGTCTCAACACGGCCCTGGTCGCGGACGGCCCGGTGGTCGAGATTGCGGCGGGAATCGATGCCGCAGAGCCGCTGCATCTGGTCTACGTAGGCAGCGCGGCGCGCACCGACGTCGCCTGGCAGCTGCTCGCACAGCTGCGCATCGGCGCCGCAGCTTCCGTGCGCGTGATCGAACATCATGTCGGCGCCTCGCCGAACGCGCATCTGGGCAATCTCGTCACCCATTGCGTGCTCGGGGAGCGTGCGCGGCTCGATCTCGTGCAGGTCCAGAACGCCGCGCCTTCCGCGGATCTCATGCGCAGCGAACGTTTCCGCCTGGATCGCGAGGCAGTCCTGTCGATGCACACGGTCGAAGCCGGAGCGCGCCTGACCCGGCACGATCTGCGCGTGGACCTCGCCGGAGCCGCGGCCCGCTTCGAGTCGCGCGGGGTCTTCGCGCTGCGCGGGCGCCAGCACGCGGACACCCGCATGAACGTCGGCCACAACGCGCGCGACAGCGTGAGCGACATCGTCTGGCGCGGCGTCGCCGACGAGCGCGCACGCGGCGTGTTCCACGGCGCAATCACGATTGCCGCGGGCGCCGACGGCAGCGACGCGCGCCTGGGCAACAAGAACCTGCTGCTTTCGGCGCAGGCCGAGATCGATACGCAGCCGGTCCTCGAAATCCATGCGGAAGACGTCAAGGCCGCCCATGGAGCAACGGTCGGGCAGCTCGACGAACGCGCGCTGTTCTATCTGCGATCGCGCGGCATCGCCGCCGACGCGGCGCGCCGCCTGCTGGTCGGCGCATTCTGTCGCAGCGTGCTGGCGGGAATTTCGCCGGATGCGTTGCGCGCGCATGTCGAGGCTCTGCTCGACACGCGACTGCCGCAGGATGCGGAGCACTGACATGGTCGCGCCGGTACCCGTTTCGCTGCAGAACTCGGAGCACTATCGCTGGGGCGGCCGCTGCGACGGCTGGCATCTGCTCAAGCTCGACGACCTCAGCGTGATCCGCGAGCGCGTGCCGCCAGGCGCGGCCGAGACGCGCCATCGGCACCTGCGTTCGCGCCAGTTCTTCTTCGTGATCGATGGCCTGGCCGTGCTCGAAGTCGACGGCCTGCGCCACACGCTTGCGGCGGGGCATGGCCTGCATGTGCCGCCGGGTGCCGTGCACACGCTGCGCAACGAATCGGCGGCGGACGTCCATTTCCTCGTGATCTCGGCGCCGCAGAGCCACGGCGATCGGGAAGATGTGCAGGTCAGCGGAGTCCCCGCATGAGCGCGCCAGCGAACCAGGTCGACGCGGGGCTGGACATCGAGCGTATTCGCGCGGACTTTCCGCTGCTCGCGCGCCGGGTCCACGACAAGCCGCTGATCTATTTCGACAGCGCGAATACCTCGCAGAAGCCGGCTGCGGTGATCGCAGCGGTCGATCGCTTTTATCGCGAGACCAACGCGAACGTCGCGCGTGCCGTGCACCAGCTCGGCGAGGAGGCGACCGAAGCCTACGAGCTGGCACGTACCCGGCTTGCGCGCTTCATCAATGCACCGTCGCGCGACGAAATCGTGTTGACCAGCGGCACGACCCAGGCGATCAACCTGGTCGCCTACAGCCACCTGCTGCCTCGGCTGCAGGCGGGTGACGAGGTGCTGGTGACGACGATGGAACACCACGCCAACATCGTCCCCTGGCAACTGGTATGCGAGCGCGCCGGCGCGACCCTCAAGGTTGCCCCGATCAGCGAGCGTGGCGAGCTGATCGTCGAGCGCTTCGCCGCGATGCTGACGCCGCGTGTGAAGCTCGCCGCGGTAGCGCACGTGTCGAACGTGCTCGGCACCGTCAACCCGGTCGCCGAACTCGCGCGCATGGCGCGCAAACACGGCGTCCCTCTGCTCGTCGACGGCTCGCAGGCGGCGCCGCATATCGGCGTCGACGTGCGCGCGCTCGGCTGCGACTTCTATGCGTTCACCGGCCACAAGCTGTTCGGGCCGACCGGCACCGGAGCATTGTGGGCACGCAAGGATCTGCTGCACGCGATGCCGCCGTTCTTCGGTGGCGGCGAGATGATCCGCGAGGTGCGCTTCGAGAAGACCACGTTCGCCGATCCGCCGCACCGGTTCGAGGCCGGAACGCCGAATATCGCGGGCTTCGTCGGCCTTCGCGCCGCGATCGATTACGTCGAGGCGCTCGGACGCGAGCGCCTGTTGGCCTACGAGTGCGGTTTGCGCGACTACCTGGCCGATGCCTTGCGCTCGATTCCGGGCCTGCGTGTGTTCGGGGAAGCGGCGCACAAGGTGCCGGTGTTTTCATTCCTGATCGAGGGCACCCATGCGCACGACCTCGCGACCCTGCTCGATCACGAGGGAATCGCGGTACGCTCCGGCCACCACTGTGCACACCCGTTGATGCAGTTCTATGGCGTGGCTGCGACGGCGCGCGCGTCGCTCGCCTTCTACAATACGCGCGACGAGATCGACCGCTTCGTGGCCGCGGTCGCGCGCGTGCGCAAGCTGCTGGCCTGACCGCATCGGCGCGTCGTCGTTACCCTGACCCGGAATTCGCGCATGACCGACTCCGCGTTGTATCAGCAGATCGTCCTGGAGCATTACCGCAACCCGCGCAATCGCGGCGAACTCGACGCGTTCACGCATGCCGCGGACGGCCGGAATCCGCTGTGCGGCGATTCCCTGCGTCTGCAAGTCCGCTGCGTCGGCGACCGCATCGCCGGACTCGGGTTCTCCGGCGAAGCCTGCGCGATCACGACGGCCACCGCATCGATGCTGACCGAGCTCGTGCTGGACCACGGTCGCGACGAGATCGCGGAACTGCAGCGGATCTTCGAAAGCCTCGTCACCAGCGGTCACGAGAACCGGCTCCTGGGTCCGCTGAACGCCATGCGCGAACTGGCCGGCCATCCGGCGCGTCGCAAGTGCGCGATGCTGCCCTGGGCGACGCTGCACGCCGCTCTCGCAGGTGACAGCCACGCGAGCACGGAAGGGCGGCCCGCATGAAAGACGCGGTTTCCCGCGTGCATTTCAGGTTCCGCGTTGCGACGCTGGACGATGTCGATGCGATCGTCGCGCTGGTCGAGTCCGCGTATCGAGGCGACGCGAGCAGGCGCGGCTGGACCACCGAGGCCGATCTGCTCGACGGGCAGCGCACCGATCGTGCGGGCGTCATCGAACAGGTCGCCAACACGGGCAGCATCATGCTGCTCGCAGAATCGGATCGGCAGATGCTCGCGTGCGCGCACCTCGAGAAGCAGGGCATCGATGCCTACTTCGGAATGTTCTCGGTACAGCCGGGGCTGCAGGGCAGCGGACTCGGTCGCGCGATGCTGACCGAGGCCGAACGCATCGCGCGCGACGACTGGCGTTGCACCGCGATGCGGATGACCGTGATATCGGTGCGCGACGACTTGATCGCATGGTACGAAAGGCGAGGCTATCGGCGCACCCGCGTCTACAAGCCGTTTCCGTATGGTGACGAGCGGTTCGGCATTCCGAAGCGGAACGACCTGCGCTTCGAGGTACTCGCGAAACCGCTCGCCTAGCGCGTTCCCGCGCGCACTCGTCGACTCGAAGGAACCCGGATGGACGACTGGATTCGTGTCTGCACGACCGCCGAGCTGCTGCCCGGCGAGTACCGGCTCGTCTACGACGGGGATACTCCGATCGCGGTGTTCAACATCGACGGCGAGCTGTATGCGATCGAAGACATCTGCACGCACGACGGCGGCGAACTGACCGGGGGCATCGTCGATGGCCACGAGATCGAATGCCCGCGTCACGGCGCGCGCTTCGACATCCGCACCGGCGCGGTGCTGAGTCCGCCCGCGTACGAGCCGACCGCGAAGTTTCCGGTCCGCGTCGAGGACGGCTGCGTCTACACGCGCGACGATCGCTGAGAGGCGCGCAAGCGCAGCGGCGTGGATGGGCAAGGCGGCTGGCCACATGCGGGTCGTGGCCGGCGGCGAAACGCATGGATCCCGCAAGTTGACAGTAACGCGGGAGCAAGTGAGAATCGTTCGCATCCAAGTTCATCGGGGGGTGTCGATTCCCATGCTGCCGATCCGCACCGGCTCGAGCGCGCGCTGGCTGGGCGCGCTGACGATCGTTCTCGCAAATCCGTCGGGTGTCGTCGCGGCTCATGCCGACCACGCGTCCGGATCCACGCTGACCGCGGCCACGCTCGGCCGCGAGATCTTCCTCGACCCGCGCCTTTCGGCATCGGGGCAAATGGCCTGCGCGAGCTGTCACGATCCCGCGCACGCGCATGCGCAGGGCAACGGTCTCGCGGTCCAGTCCGGCGGCGCGAACCTGGACGTGCCGGGCTTCCGCAGCGTGCCGTCGCTGCGTTATCTCAATCGCGAAGCGTTCTTCCTCGACAAGGACGGTACGCCGACGGCCGGCTTCAACCGTGACGGCAGCGCGGCCAGTCTGCTCGATCAGGCCGTGCGGCCGTTTCTCGCCGCGCACGAGATGGCCAACCTGGATGCAGCCGGCGTTGCCGCGAAGCTGCGCGCTGCGTCCTATGCGGACCAGTTCCGTGAACTGTTCGGGGCCGATGCGCTCGACGACGACGACGGCGCGTTCCTGCGCGCGCGCTTCGCGATCGCCGCGTTCGAACGCGACGCCCCCGAACTGCATCCGTTCGATTCCAGGTACGACCGGTTCCTTGCCGGCAAACTGGACCTGAAAGCCGAAGAGCTGCGGGGACTGGCCTTGTTCAATCGTCCCGACAAGGGCAACTGCGCGGCCTGCCACACCAGTGCGCGCGGCGCGGACGGCACGCCGCCGTTGTTCACCGACTACAGCTACGACAATCTCGGCGTGCCGCGCAACGCGGAGATTCCGGCCAACGCCGATCCCGACTATTTCGATCTCGGCCTGTGCGAAGCCGAGCTCGCGGCACTCCTGAACCTGCCCTGGCGGTACGAGTTGTGTGGCGCGTTCAAGGTGCCGACCTTGCGCAACATCGCGACGCGTCAGGTGTTCTTCCACAACGGCGTGTTCCGCACCCTGCGTGATGCGATCCGGTTCTACGTGCGCCGCGACACGAACCCGGACGAGTTCTATCCACCCGGCGCGGACGGGGTCGCGCACAGGTTCGACGACCTGCCGCCCGAGTTCGTGCGCAACGTGAACGTCGCGGAAGTCCCCTACGACCGCCGTCCCGGACAGGCGCCGCGACTCGACGATGCAGAGATCGACGACCTGATCGCATTCCTGCAGACCCTGACCGATGGCTACGACCCTGCGACGGATACCGCGGATCCCGCGCGCAATCTGCCGCCAACACCTTGACCCAACCCCGAGAGGCTCGAACATGCGAATCCGACTGCTCGCCGCGGCCTTCGCCACCGGACTTCCGATCGCCCACGCAGCGCACGCCGATGAGGCGAGCCTGCAGCGCGAGCTGCAGGCCCTGCGCGCCGAACTCGGCGAACTCAAGGCCGAAGTGGCCGACCTGCGCGCGCGCGGGGTCGACCGCGGCGATGCCACGACACGCACGGCGCCAGCGACACCGGCAACGCCGCTCGCGCCCGCGCAGCTCGCGACGAGCGTGCCCGCAGCGACGCCGGCCGCCGCGGGCGATTCCGCGACGCGCCTCTGGGGCTACGGCGAACTCAACTACACGCGTCCGACGTCCAACGCGTCCGCAGCGCAGGCCGACCTGCGCCGCGCGGTGCTCGGATTCAGCCACGCGTTCGACGACAGCACGCACGTGTATGGTGAACTGGAATGGGAACACGCGGTCGTGTCCGCCGACGATTCGGGCGAGACCGAGGTCGAGCAGCTCTACGTCGAACATCAGCTGGCCGCGCCGGTTGCGGTGCGCGCGGGCCTGACCCTGATTCCGCTCGGCATCCTCAACGAGCGCCACGAACCGACCGCGTACTACGGGGTCGAACGCAATTTCGTCGAGACCGCAATCATCCCTTCGACCTGGCGCGAGGGCGGCGTATCCCTGCTCGGCACGACCGACGGCGGCCTCAGCTGGAACGTCGGCGTGACCACCGGTTTCGACCTCGGCCAGTGGGATGCGACGTCGATGGACGGCCGCGAGTCGCCGCTCGGCAGCATCCATCAGGAGCTGCAACTGGC
This sequence comes from uncultured Gammaproteobacteria bacterium, assembly GCA_963758365.1. Taxonomy (GTDB): domain Bacteria; phylum Pseudomonadota; class Gammaproteobacteria; order Xanthomonadales; family Rhodanobacteraceae; genus Dokdonella_A. The sequence goes on along the minus strand of CAVWVB010000001.1, from coordinate 2,448,083 downwards.
CAAGGCACGCGACCTGTCGCTGTACGCGGCGCTGAACTGGCAAGGCATTCCCGGCTTAGCGGTCGGCGGCGGTGTGTTCAGCGGCGACGTCGGCCAGGGCGATGCAACCTTTCTCGCCGACGACGCGCGCCTGACCCTCGCCGAGGCGCATCTGCGCTGGCAACCGGGCCCGTTCGATCTGTCCGCGCTGTACGCGCGCGGCACGATCAGCGACACCCAAGCGTACAACCTGAGCGTCGTCGGCAGCCCGACGCCGATACCGAAATCGTTCTGGGGTGGCTACCTGCAAGGTGCATGGCGGGCCTGGCAGCGCGGCGAGTCGTCGCTGACGCCGTTCCTGCGCTACGAGGCGTTCAATACCGCGGCGGCATACGAGCCGGTTCCGCAAGGCCTCGGCATTCCAGCCGCGGACACCGAGCGCGTGTGGACCGTCGGCCTCAACTACTATCTGACTCCGGAAGTCGTATTCAAGGCCGACTACCAGCGTTTCAATATCGCCGATGCGCTTCTCGGCTACGGCGACCGGTTCAACCTAGGCGTGGGCTACCAGTTCTGATCATGCCGTCCGCATCGCGCGCGCGCTGGTTGCTGCCGCTCGGCTTCGCTGCCGTGCCGGTTCATGAGGTCGCGTGGGCGACCCAGTACCTGAGCGTGGCCGAGGCGCAGCATGCAGCATTTGCCGATGCGACGGAGTTCCGTGCGCGTGCGCCGATCGATGCGGCGACCGCCGCCGCACTCGGCGCGCCGGGTTGGTCGCCGCAGGTGTTCGAAGCGATCGGCAGCGGCACGCGACTCGGCTGGTTCATCGTCGATCGCGTGATCGGCAAGACCGAACTCATTACCTACGCGCTCGCGCTCGACGCCGGCGGCGCGGTGACCTCGCTGGAAATCCTCGAGTACCGCGAGACCCATGGCGGTGAGGTCCGGCTTGCGGCCTGGCGCCGCCAGTTCGTCGGCAAGACCGCGCGCGACCCGGTGCAGCTCGACGCCGACATCCGCAACATCTCGGGCGCGACGCTGTCCTCGCGGCACGTCACCGAAGGTGTGCATCGGCTGTTGCAGCTGTACACGCGCGACCTGCGATGACCGCGCGTGCGCAAGTCCGACGTGCGCGTCCCTGGCTGGGCACGGTCGTGGACATACGTGCCGGAGGGCTGCCGCACGATGCCGGCCTGCGCGCGGTCGAGGCCGCGTTTGCCGAGATCGCGCGCGTACATCGCCTGATGAGTTTTCACGAGCCGGACAGCGATCTGTCGCGCCTGCATCGGGCCACGCCGGGCACCGCGGTCGCGATCGACGTGCAAACGCATGCGGTGATCGCGTTCGCGCTGCGCATCGCCGCGGAATCCGAAGGCCGTTTCGATCCCTGCATCGCGGCGCATCTCGTCGATTGGCGGCTGCTGCCAGCGCCGCCACGGTCGTTGCGGCCCGATCCGCGCGCCGACTGGCGCGACATCGAGCTGCTCGAGGGTGGACGCGTGCGCCTGCATCGCGCGCTGTGGATCGATCTCGGCGGCATCGCCAAGGGTCACGCGGTCGACCTCGCGATCGCCGCGTTGCATGAACACGGCGCGCGCTCGGGATGCGTCAATGCGGGTGGCGACCTGCGCCGGTTCGGCGGATCGCGCGAAGAGGTCGTGTTGCGCCTGGGTGAGGATGCGTCGCCGCCGCGCGTCGAAATCGGCGATGCGGCCGTCGCGACCAGCGTCGCCGCGCCGACGCGCTGTGGCGCGCGGCGCTGGCGCGGCGCGCACGTGAATCCGCCGAGCGGCCGCGCGATCCGCGCGATCCGCGCGGTCAGCGTGGTCGCTACGGCCTGTGTGCTCGCCGACGCGTTGACCAAGGTCGTGCTCGCCGACCCGCGCATCGGCGAACGCCTGTTGCGGCGGCATCGCGCGACTGCGTGTCTGCGTGGCCGGCACGGCTTTCGGCTGCTGGGTGAATCATGAGACATCGACGGGTCCGCTCGCACGCGCTCGCAATATCGGACCGCGTACGCCTTTCCCGGCGGCGCGAGGCGCTCGTGTACGGCGTGTTCGCGGTGCTCTGGTGCAGCGGCGCGGCATGGCTCGTGCTGCGCTACTTGCTGCGCCCGACGGGCGAATTCGGCGAGCTGCCTAATCCGCTCGAGGCGTGGTCGCTGCGTGTGCATGGTGCGGCGGCGTTCGCCACGCTGTGGCTGCTCGGCATGCTGTGGGCGATCCATCTCGCGCCGGCCTGGAAGGCGCGGCGGCGCACCAGCGGGATCGTGCTCGGTGCGATCGCGGGCCTGCTCGTGTTGAGCGGCTACCTGCTCTACTACGCGGGCGGCGACGCGGTGCGCGAGTGGGTCGCGTGGCTTCACTGGGGCATCGGTCTCGCGTTGCCACTGCCGCTGCTCGTGCATGCGCTGCGCGGTCGCACTGCGCGCGACTCGCAGCGCGCTACGGATACCGATTGCGGTTAGGCAAGGAGCCGATTCGCTTCGCGCGTGCGCTCAGCCGACCGCTGCGAACCTGACCAGCAGCAGTTCCCCCGATCCGTCGAGCACGATTCTCGGCGCCGCATCCGCGGCGCGAAAGTCGACCCGCAACGAAGCGCCGGCCGCGAGCGCGAGCGCGCGCTCGCCGCAGCGCGCGCTCAGTACGCCCGAATGCACGTGCACGAACCATTCCGCGCCGGCTTCCGCAAAGATCACCATCGCCCCGACCAGGGGCCGGGCGCTGACCTCGGCACGCACCGAATCCCGGCGCGCCATCACGTTGAAGTCGCGGGTCGGGCCGGCCAGCAACCGGCACCGCACGTCCGCTTCGCCGCGGAAGCGCGCGTGCTCGAAGCGTCGCTGCAGACGCAGCGGTGGCGCGTCGTCGATGTCCAGTTCGATGCCGTTGCCTTCGAGCAGCAGGAGGTCGCGGTCGACTCCCGCGAAGGTCGAGAACGCGCCGTCGACCTCGATCTCGGCGATGCTGATCCGCCAGCGGAAATCGGCGCCTTCACGCGGGCTGCGTGCGATCTCGGTGGTCCAGCCGCCATCGTTCTTCCAGCGCGTACGCCGCCAGCTCGCCCGCTCGACGACCTCGATATCGCTCATGCGAATGTGCCGCGTACGGCCAACACGACGAGGTAGCCGAGTACGGTCGCGCCGGTCCCTGCGCCCAGGCTGGTCCAGAAGCCGCAGCCCGCGCGCAGCGCAAGCGGCACGACGATAAAGAGCAGCAGCGACGGCATCACCAGCCACAGGATGTCGAGGTCGAATGCGGCGATCCGCCGCGGATCGTGCGTATCGCGCCACAGCCAGATCATCGCGAGCAGCGAGGTCAGCGGCAGCGACACGAGCAGCGCGCCGGCGAGCGTCGAGCGCCGCGCGAGCTCCGAGGCGCCCGCGACCACCAGCGCGGAGATCAGGATCTTCAGCAGGAATTGGCCCATTCCCTCGCTCCATGCAGGGCAACGTCGGTAGCGGACGGATGATAGACGCGGTTCGGTGTTTGCGTGTCGATCGGCGCGGTTGGCGCAGGCCGCGCATCGAAATGCACGCGACGTGGCATCGAGACCGACGTCGAAGAATCCCGCCGGACAGGCACGGGATGCCGCCATCCCGATCGACGCCGCGGACGCCGCGTGCGCGACGCGACCGGCGTTGGCGCCTCAATCGTCGCCGGGCGAGCGTTCGGCCGCGGGCGGAAGATAGATGTACACGAGCGTCGCCGTGCCGAGGAACTCGATGGTCGTCGCCTGGCGTGCGGCGAGCCTTCGTGCGACGCGCTCGGTTGCGCCGTCTTCTGCGCGGATCAGGCTGACCACGCGTGGCGCACGCAGGCGCGAGAACGCGAAATCCAGGGCCGCGCGCCCAGCTTCCGTCGCATAGCCCTGGTGCCGGTGCTCGGGCCGCAGCATCCAGCCCAGTTCGATGTCGGGCCAGCCTTCCGGATGGTGCAGGCCGACGCGGCCGACGAACTCGGCGCTGTCCTTGAGTTCGACCGCCCACATGCCATAGCCGCGCAGCGCCCAATGGCCGAGCAGCATTGCCATCGACCGCCATGCATTCATGCGATCGAGTGGCTGGCCGTCGCCGACGAATCGCGTGCTGCTCGGATCGGCGAGCATCGACGCGTAGGCTTCGAAATGGCGTTCGCCGAGTGCGCAAAGACGCAGGCGTGCGGTCTCCAGTTGCGGAATCTCGATCATGGTCCGCTCAGGTCAGGCGAGAAGTGCGGCGAGCGCGAGGGTCGACGCGCGCAGGCTTTCACTCCAGGTGAATCCGACGATGGCTTCGCCACTGCCTGAATCGCGGAAGTCCTCGGCCTGGCCGGGCGCAAGCAGGTGCCGGTAGTCGACGGTGATTTCGGTGCCGCGCGCGAGATCGACCGCCGCAAACACGAAACCCAGGTGCCAGAGCGCGGTCGGCCTGAACGCGTGATTGATGTAGCACTCGTCCGGCCACTCCGGGGTGACCGTGTAGCGGTCCTCGAACCAGCGCACCGTGGACGCAAGCAGGTGGTCCGCGTCCGGCATCGCGAGTACTTCCTCGAAAGTGTGGACGCACGGTATCGCGTCCGGCGCGGTGATCACGCGTCCGCGCGCAACCGGCTCGTCGAGGAACAAGCCCTGGCCTGCGCCCGCGATCAGAGACGGGCCGATGTGATAGCGGGGGAGAATCATGCATGCGACCGCCGTGAGGCGGAGCGCGATTCTAACATGTCCCTGCGATCAGGAGTCCGGATCGGCACTCCCTGGGCCGGCAGCGCTTCGGCAGCACGCGTTCACGTGGAAGCGTCGGGCCTGAAGATCGGGCCGCGCGGTTCAGCAGGCGCCGGGCCGACGCTCCGGCTCACGCAATGCATGCGCGTGAACTGGAGACCCTGCGTCGTGCGCGGCATCGGCACGATCCGACCCGCATGCGGGCAGCGTCAATGATTCGCGTACGGGCGCGCGGCCGGCTGCGCCTTGCCATCGTCCTGGGCCTGCACGATCACGATCGAGTCGCGGTTCGCGTCGATCGTTTTCGCGCCGATGCCCTTGACCTTGGCCAGATCCTCGGCGCGCTTGAACGGCCCGTTCGCATTGCGGTAGGCGACGATCGCCTCGGCCTTGACCAGGCCCACGCCGTCCAGCGACTCGGCCAGGGTTCGCGCGTCGGCATGGTTGATGTCCACCTGCGCGGTGGCCAGCACGGGAGCGGCCAGCATCAACAGCAGTGCCATCCATAGTCTTCGTATCGTTTGCATCGGGACTCTTGCTCGTTTCGTCATGCGGTAGCGCATGGATGCCGGCAAGTCTATTGGCATGCGATGCGCGAGGTCTGCAGCCGCGTCCACACATGCCCGTAGGAGCGGCTTGCGCATCCATGTAGGAGATTTCCTACAGCGCGCAGCGGGGTAGAATCACGGATGTTGCGTCTCTGGCGCGTGTTGACGGCAGGCACACATGGAATCCAAGGCAATCAGCGACTTCGTCGGCGGACTCTGGGACGAACAGATCGTTCCGCAGTTGACCGAATACATCAAGATCCCGAACAAGTCACCGATGTTCGATGCGCAGTGGGCCAGCCGCGGCTACATGGACCAGGCCGTCGCGCTGATGGAAACGTGGGCAAGGGATCAGCCGATTCCGGGCATGCAGCTCGAGGTGGTTCGTCTCGACGGACGCACGCCGCTCATCTTCATCGAGATCCCCGGCACCGATGCGACGGCCACGGACACCGTGCTGCTGTACGGGCATCTGGACAAGCAGCCGGAAATGACCGGCTGGTCGGCGCATCTGGGTCCGTGGAAACCGGTGCTCGAAGGCGACCGTCTGTACGGACGCGGAGGCGCCGACGACGGCTATGCGATCTTCGGCTCGCTCGCCGCGATCATGGCACTGCAGGCGCAGGGGGTGCCGCACGCGCGCTGCGTGGTCATGATCGAGGCCTGCGAGGAATCGGGCAGCTACGACCTGCCGTACTACGTCGACCATCTGGCTGCCCGCATCGGCATGCCGTCGCTGATCGTGTGCCTGGATTCGGGCTGCGGCAACTACGACCAGCTCTGGCTGACCACGTCGCTGCGCGGCATGACCGGCGGCAATCTCACCGTCAAGGTGCTCGAGGAAGGCGTGCATTCGGGCGACGCATCCGGCGTGATCGCTTCGAGCTTCCGCATCCTGCGTCAGTTGCTGTCGCGCCTCGAGGACGAAGTCACCGGACAAATCCGCCCGCACGAGTTGCACGTCGAGATTCCGGCCGAGCGCATCGCCCAGGCACAACGTACGGCCGAAATCCTCGGCGATGCGGTGTACGCGAAGTTCCCGCTGGTCGAAGGCATGCAGCCGATGAGCATGGATCTCGCCGAACTGGTGCTCAACCGGACCTGGCGGCCGGCGCTGTCCGTGACCGGCGTCGACGGAATGCCGGCGCTGGATTCGGCCGGCAACGTGCTGCGACCCCATACCGCGGTGAAACTCAGCCTGCGCGTGCCGCCGACGCTGGACGCGGCGAAGAGCGGAACCTTCGTCAAGAGCCTGCTCGAGAGCGACCCGCCATACGGCGCGAACGTGACCTTCGAGGTGGAGAAGGCCGGCAGCGGCTGGGAGGCACCCGCGCTCGCGCCCTGGCTCGAGGACGCGGTGGACGCGGCCTCGCAGCAGTTCTTCGGCGCGCCGGTCGCCTACAACGGCGAGGGCGGCTCGATTCCGTTCATGGGCATGCTCGGCGAGAAGTTTCCGGGCGCGCAGTTTCTGATCACCGGCGTACTCGGGCCGCATTCGAACGCGCATGGTCCGAACGAATTCCTGCACATTCCGACCGGCAAGCGCATGTCGATGTGCGTGGCGAAAGTGATCGCGGATCACCATGTCGCGAGCGGCAAGGGCCTCACCCAGGGTGTCGCGGCTTCGCGCGACCACAGCGTCAAGGGCGCGGATGGCTGCTGCGACTAGCGCCGATGCTGTGGGTCCGGCCCGGACCGCGAACCGGGCGCACCCGGATCGCGAGCGTCGCCATTGCCATGCGTGCGCCATCCGCGCGCCATGATTCGCGCCGCCACGCAGGCCAACATGAGGCGTCGATGCGGAACTCGCCATGACCATTCGCCGTGCACGCACTTATGACGTTCCACTGCTCGCCGAGCTGTGCAGCGCACTGGGCTATGCGGTCACGCGTCAGCAGATCGGCGCGCGCCTGGCCGCGATCGAGGCGCTGCCCGCTGCCGTCGTGCTGGTCGCAGAGGACGCAACCGGCCGCGTCGTCGGCTGGCTGCACGCCGCCGAGGTGGCGTGCCTGACCGGCGATACGCACGCGCAGATTCTCGGTCTCGTGGTTGCCGAGGGGTCGCGCGGCAACGGTGTCGGCACGCGCCTGCTCGAGGCCGCGCAGGCCTGGGCCCGCGGCCACGGTCACGCGCTCGTGCGCGTGCGCAGCCGCATCGAACGCGAACGCGCGCACCGCTTCTACGAACGTGCCGGATACGTGCGCAGCAAGGTGCAGAACGTGTTCGAAAAGGCGCCGGCCTGAGTGCCCCTACGCGCCGTGCGCGGCGCGTCGCTTCGTGCGAATCAGCGATGTCCTGCCGGACGCGCCGGCAGCGTGCGCAGGTAGGCCCAGAGCGCATCGAGTTCGGTGTCGCTGAGCTGGCTCAGCGCAGTGACCGGCATGAACGGATCCAGGACCGAACCATCCGGTCGCCGTCCGTCGCGCAGGGCACGATAGAAATCGGCCTTGTTCCAATGGCCGATGCCAGTCACGGCATCGGGGGTGAGATTGGCGGCCTTGGGAAAGCTCGGCGGCACGCCGGGAATCGCGCCGCCCGAAAAGTGCTCACCGTGGCAGCCCGTGCATGACTTGGCCAGATAGCTGCCGTACTGCGCGGTCGGTGCGGCGGTCAGTGCGGCCGCATGGGGCGCGTGCTGGTCGATCAGGCGCGCCGGGATCAGCGGCAGGCGCCCGAACGCGAACAACGCGCGTCCGACCGGTCCGACATAGCTTGGCGCCTGCTCGTGGTCGACCGGTGGCTGCTGGACCAGCCACGCGATCAGATCCGCGGTGTCGGCATCGGTCAGGCTCGCGAAGTCGCGGGTCGGCATGAACAGGATGCCGCGCCCGTCGGGCTTGACGCCATGGCGAATGGCGCGTTCCCAGTCGTTCACCGTGAATCCCGCGACGACCCCGCCCTTGCCGCGGGTCAGGTTCGGTCCGGCGAGGCGCCCGATCGGCGGTTCCTCCATGATCACGTTGCCGCCGAGGTCGGCGCCATGGCAATCGGTGCAGCCGCGCGTGACCGCCAGGTGCCGGCCGCGCGCGAGCGCCGCGGCATCGCCGGGCAGGGTCAGTGCGGGTTCCTCGATGCGCCAGGTCTGGCGCAATGCGGTGGCGCTGCGAATCCAGACGAACGCCACCAGCACGACCACCGCGAGCAGCAACACCGCGCCCGTGCGCAACAGTATGCGTTTCATCGCGCTTCCCCGTGCCTGGCCCGCGCGCAATCTAGCAGCGTCCGGAGCCGGTTTCCCGCCGCATCGCGCCAATCGGCGCGAGCCGCGGACCGGCCACGCGGCCGCGCGGACCGCTCAGCGGTCGCGCCGTTTCATGCCGCTTTTCCAGGCGTAGACCGCGGCCTGCGTGCGGTCGCTCACGTTGAGCTTGCCGAGTACGTTGCTGACGTGGGTCTTCACGGTCTTTTCGCCGATGCCGAGGCGTTCGGCGATCTGCAGGTTGCTCAGGCCTTCGGCCATCAGCGCGAGCACCTCGCGCTCGCGTTGACTCAGCGATTCGAGTACCGCACTGCCGGGGTCGGTACCGCGGCGCAGCGCATCCATCAGCTTCGCGGCGACCCGCGGGTGCAGCACCGCCTCGCCGCGCGCGGCCTTGCGCAGCGCGTCGGCGAGCGCGTCGGCATCGACGTCCTTGAGCAGGCACGACAAGGCCCCGGCCTGGACCGCGGCGACGATCTGCTGGACGTCCTCGAACGACGTCAGCAGCACGACCTGCGTCGAAGGGCTGGCCGCGCGTATCGTGCGGGTCGCCTCGATGCCGCCGCCCGGCATGACCAGGTCGACCAGCGCGACGTGCGGCTGCGCTTCGGCGCACAGGCGCGCCGCGCCCGCCGCATCCTCGGCCTCGCCGACGATCGCGAGATCGGCATGTGTTTCAAGGAATGCGCGGATGCCCTGGCGGACCAGCACATGGTCGTCGGCAATCACGATCCGGATCGTCGGGTTCATCGGGAAGCCTCGAGCAGAAAACTGACGGACACGCGCGTTCCGCGCCCCGCAGAAGCGTCGATAGCGAAGCGGCCCGCGGGCAGCGCCTGCGCGCGTTCGCGCATGTTGCGCAGACCCATGCCGGGCGCGGATTCGTCGATTGCGCCGCGGCCATTATCGGCGACCTCGAGGCGCACGCGATCCGCCTCGCGGCGGAGCGTGATGTCGACATGGCTCGCGCCGCTATGGCGCAGCACGTTCGACAGCGCCTCGTCGACGATGCGCAGCAGCGCGTCCTCGATCGGCGCGGCAAGCGAAGGAACGTCGTCGAGCTCGAAGCCGAGCGTGGTGCCGCTCGTGTGCGCCCACTCGTCCGCGCGCGTGCGCACGCGTTCGGCAAGCGGCAGATCGGTGTCGGACACGCGCATCTCGTCGATGATCTGGCCGAGTTCCTGCTGGATCTGCCGGGTCAGGCGCTGCGCCTGCTCGAGCCGATCCGCGGCCGGCGTTTCCGCGAGCGTGCGCCGCGTCGCCGCCAGCTGCAGATTCAGCGCGAACGCCTTCTGCTTGACCGTGTCGTGCAGATCGCGCGCGAGGCGCTGGCGCTCGGCCAGCGTCGCAAGCTGCGCCCGCGATCGCAACAGTCCCTTGAGGTCGAGCGCCATGCGATCGAGCAGCGAAGACAAGCCGCCCAGTTCGTCGCGGGAATGATCGCCGATCCGGTCCGAGAAGTCGCCGCGACTCCACGCGGTCGCTGCTCGCGCGATGCGGTTCAGGCGCCGCGTGACCCAGGCCGCAAGGAAGATCGACGAGGCGAGGCCGAACACGATCAGGAAGCCGAGTACGGTCGGCGATTCGACACTTGCATCCAGCAGCAGGCGTCGCCATGGCAGCGGTACGCGCAGTTCGACGAACAGCAGTCCGATGGTGCGGCCATCGGCGCCCTGCATCCGTACGATCACGCGGCGGATCGTGTACGGACTCTCGCTGCCGGGCAGCCGCAATGCGGAGCCCGGACCATGCGTCAGCGCGCGTGCGATCTGCTGCGCGCCCGGTTCGCTCGGCTGCCAGTGTCCATCGCCGCGCGAACGCGCGAGTTCGTGGCCGTCCGCCGCGAACACGGCCGCAGCGATCGGTACGTCGGCGAGTTCGAGCAGCACGTAGGACTGGTCCGGCGTCAGTCCGCCGCGCGGCTGCTGCAGGCGCAATACCCAAGCGTCCAGCCACATCCGCAGCGCAACCGTGTCGCTGCCGTCGGCGCCGCGCAGGTGGCTCCATTGGCGGGCGAGGTCGCTCGCGCCGTCCTCGGCGGCCCGGTCCAGACTGCCGTCCGCGAGGCCGCCCGTGAAACGGTGGAACTCGTAGATGAGTATCGTCGACTCGACCACGATCAGGGTCGGCAGGGACAGCAGCACGTAGAACAGCGCGAGGCGGGACACCAGTCCGCGCAGTCGCGGTCGCAATACGGTCATCGGGCCTCTCGGCTTGCGGCCAGGCCGCCAAGCATACCCGCGCACTGCGCGCCGGGGTTCCGCTACGCCTGCAGGCAGCCCGGCGCATAGGCGTTCCAGCGCCGGGAGCTGCGCCGCGAGGGCTACGACCGCCGCGATCCGGTTGCCGAAAGCGAACTCGGCGACGCGCAGTACTACCGCCTGCAGGCGCGCTCGTATTTTCTCGACGCGCGCTACACGTTCGGTTCCAACTGAGCGCGATCGAGCGCGCCGCGGCGCTTCGCATCCGGCTCCGCGTGGGTCCGCGAGGCGAACAGGCCTGTGCGGCGCCGCCGTGGGACCTGCATCGCGCGGAACGTGTGGTTCAGCCGCGGCGTTCGCGCGTCTAGCGCGCGGCCGGAATCTGGAACGGCGCCGACACCGGACATCCCGTGCGCATGTGCTTGCCACAACTGCGCGGCGCGAGCCGCTTGTCCAGGCAGATCCTGATCTCGACCAGTTCGCCCTGACTGCAATGCAGGCTCAGCATGTCCTCGCGCAGCACCGGGTTCGCGCGCCGCAGCGCATCGCGCAGGTCGTCCGCGCGCATCGACACATCCTCGCGCGGTGCCTTGAGCTCGGACGGCACGACGAACGACGCGAACGCGCGGTCGGCCAATTCGAAGAACGCCTGCGGATCGAGTCCGGTGCAACTGCCGTGCTCACCCCATTCGTGATCGATCAGCCTTCGGCTCGGCATGAACGCGAGCACCGCGGATACGGTTCGCCGATCCGGACGGTCATCGCTCGGACAGCGCTGCGGGCCGCCGCCGTGTTCGTACTGCGGCCACAGGCCGTGCAGCACGAATCCGAAACCTCGGTGGCCGCATTGTTCGTGCTCGTCGGGATGGGTCTGGCAGTACGTCGGCGACCACGACAGGGCCATCACGTAATAGTCGTAGCGCGGTTGGCTCGCCTGTGTGGCCCGGGAATCGGCCGACGGCGTGTGGCGGCGCGCGAGGCCGGTCGCGGCGAACAGGGCGAACAGGCTTGCGATCAGCAAGACATGCGCAGGGCGGACCATCGGGCGAACCGGTTGCGGTGCGGGAGCGCACGCTAGCAGATCGTCGCGCGTGGCGCGCAACGCGATATCATGTGCGGCTTCCTTCCTCATGCTGCCGTTCACCCATGCCCAGACGCATCGCCGCACGCCGCTCACCGATCCACGGCAACGGGGTCTTCGCCCTCGTCGACATTCCCGCGAATACCGAACTCATCGAATATCGCGGCAGGCGACTGACCCAGGCCCAGGCCGATCGCCAGCATGCGAACAGCAGCGACAGCGGGCACACGTTCCTGTTCACGCTCAACGACAAGTACGTGATCGATGCGACCAGCGAGGGCAACATCGCGCGCTGGATCAATCACAGTTGCAAGCCGAACTGCCGCGCCGTGCTCGAGGAGAGCGAGGACGGCGATGCGCGCCGCGACCGCGTGCTGATCGAGAGCATGCGCGCCTTGCGCGCCGGGGAAGAGCTCACCTACGACTACGGCATCGTCCTCGAGGAGCGGCTGACCCCGCGTCTGAAGGCGATCTGGGCGTGTCGCTGCGGCGCACCGAAGTGCTCGGGCACGTTGCTCAAGCCCAAACGCGCGCCGCGCGCGGCCGCCCGCAAGCGTCGTGCCGCGAAGACAAAACGTCGCCGAACCTGAACGAACGGTGGCGCGTCGATCGAATTTCGTGCCTGCGTCTCAGGGACCGCAGCGCTCGTTTGCCTGCGGCGCGATGCTGCACGTACGATGCGATCGACTCGTCGGGAACGGACCTGAGCCAACGTGAGCCGCGACAAGACCCTCGCCGTGGTCGGTGTGTCGGATGCCGAAGCGGCGCATCTGCGTCTGCTGCTGCGCAAGAACGCGCACGCGCTCGACGAGGCCTGGCGCTGGGGCGACGAGACCGGCGCAGACCTGATCATCGTCGACCCCGCCGCGTTCAGCGGACAGATGGCACGCACACGCGCGCAGGCGGCAGGCGTGCGCTGCGCGGTGTTCTCCGACGAACCGGTCGCGGATGCCGATCTGGTTCTTTCGCGCCCGCTCACCGGCGCGAACGTGGTCGAGGTGCTCAACCAGGCCGCGCGCCCGCTCGTGCAACGCGCCGACATCGGTACGCACGGCGAGGACTTCTACACGCGCGATCTCGGCGAGACCGCTTCCGTGGCCGGGCATGAGCCCGATTCGGCGCCGGCCGCGGGCCTCGATGCGCTGTTGCGCCCGGAGCCGATGGAGTTGCGTGCCGATCCGATACCGACATCGCGGCGCGATCCGATCGCTGCGGCACCGCCGGTCGCGATGGATATCGAGATCGCCGCGATCCCCGCGGACCATGCGCAGGCGAGGAAATATTCGACGCGTGCCGGCATGCTCGCCGACACCACGCCGCGCGATCTGCACAGTTATCTCGTCGAGGATCCGCTCAATGCGCCGGCACGCTTCGAGCTGCCCGGCGTGGTGCCGCTCGTGCTCGACCCGAAGAACCGGGTCGCGTATGGCGCTTCGAGTCTGCACACGCTGGAACCGTACTGTCGCGCGCGCTGGCGCCCCTGCGACTGGCAGCCGATGACCAGCAGCGAACTGGCCGAACTGCGTGAAAGCCAGCATGCGCATGCGTACACGCGCCTGCTCTGGCTGCATGCGCTCGTGCATTCGGACGGTCGTCTGGCCAGCCATCTCGATCCGGGCGGCACCTACCGTCTCAAGCACTGGCTCGAAATCGACAAGGATTTCGGCAGGTATTTCCGCATTGCCTCGGTCCTCCTGCAGCCCGCGCGCCTGCATGAAATCGCGGCCGCGAGCGAGGCGCCGATGGCCGACGTATTCGACCTCGTCAATGCCTACGACGCGATCGGCCTGATCGAATGGCAACCGCGCCGGCCGCGCGAGGCCGATCCTCCCGCGCCGGGTCTGCTGCAGCGCCTGCGCAAACCGTTCGGCCGCTAGCAGCGGCGCACTGCCGCAACCTCACTGCAGGCAGGTCGCGCGCACGTGCTCAGTACCAGTCGAGCAGGGAGACGCCGATGCCGAGGTAGGTCGCACTGTGGTTGTAGTCGATCAGGCTTTCGCCGTAGCCATGGAACAGCTCGATGTAGCCGCGCAGGTTGCCGGCGACCGGGAAAGCCCAGGTGAACTGCGCGGCACCGTGACTGCGGTCGCCGCCGCGCAGCGAATGCCGCAGCATCAGCCCGAACTCCTGGCCGTCGAGCTCGCGCACGATCTGCGCTTCGGCGCGACCCATGTAGTCGGTGATGTCCGGGTTGTTGTTGTCGGCGCGTGCCTCGGGAATGCGCCACCACGGCCGCAGCATCACGGTCCATCCGTCGCGCTCGAAACCGAGGTCGGCGATGACCCGGTTCCAGCTTCGCGACAGCGGATTGGACTGGCCGTTGGACTGGTGGTTGATGCCGATCCCGAGCAGGCGGCCATCCCAGCCCAGCACCTGGTAGCGGGTGTCGAACACGAGCATCGCCTCGGGCTCGTAGTCGGTCTCGCGGAACGGTCGCGAGTCCTTCGAGTTGTAGAGCTGCCAGTGCGATGACTGCGTGTAGCCGACCCAGACATCGCCCGCATCGCCGAACACGCCCTGCCAGACCTTGGCCTTGAGGCTGAGCTGGAACTTCGCCTCGATGTTTTCGAAGCCGAGCGCACCGGCGACCGTGTTGTCCGGATTCGGACTGCTCGGCCGGTTGTCCTGGCGGCTGGTCGCGAACAGCGGCAGCAGAAAGGTCGGCTTGTAACCGCGCAGGTTGAACGTGCCGAGCTTGCTGTTGCGCGACAGCTCCCAGCGGCTGTCGAGCAGCGAGACCGCGCTGCCCGGCACGGCCTCGCTGGCCGCATTCGCCGCGTTCGCCGCATTCGCTGGCGTAGGCGTCGCGACATCCGGCGAGATGCTTGCGGGATGGGTGCGCCTGGCCGCGCGTTCGCGGTGCGTCGCGCGGTCGTAGCACGCGAGGCGCTGCGAGTCGGTCTCGATCACGGTACAGGCGCGGATGTCGAGCGGATCGGGGTTCTGTGCGCGCGCCGACGGCGCGGACAGCGCGATGCCGAGGCCGAGCAGGGTCGCAGTGGCGGATCGGATCATCCGGTCTGTCCGGTACACGTCGCAGCGGATCGTACACGCGAGTTCGGTACGGATCAGGCGACCTTGCACGGAACCACCGCATCCTCGTCGAGCGCATGCACGGCGCATAGCCGGTGGTACCCATCGGCGATGATCACACGTGCACCGCGCGCGTCGCGCACGAGCAGGAGCGGGGAAATCGGCGTACCGGCCTGGATCTTCCGATGCTCCCTCGCGACGTGGACGTTGTGCCGCGAAAGCAGCGGCAGTGCGGACGCGCGCAGGATGTCCTTGGCCATGAACGGGACAACCGCGGCGGCGCGCAGCAGCACGCCGAGCTTGGCGACGCGCTTGGCCGGGTAGATCAGGCCGAGATACGACTCCGCGGCCGGATAGTCATGGTCGGCGGGTTCGGCGAGCCACTTCGGTTTTCTCGCGCGTCGTGCGGTCATTGGGGCTGTGTGTCGCAGGATGGTCGGAAGCTGTGCGATCGCGGCGAGGCGCATTCATGCAGGGCGACGCCGTGTGCAGGTTAGCGCGAAGGCGCGGGATGTGCGGCGAGCAGCGCTTCGCGGCGCGCGAGGCTCGCGGCGGGCCAGTGGGCCTTGCGATCGTAGTACGCGGGCATGCACGCCACGTCGGTCGGCAGGATTACCCAGGGCTGCTTCGAATCGGTGAAGATGTGGATGTCCGGTGGCAGTAGGTCGGGATCGTCGAGCGTGCCCACGCGCACGAAGCTTACGTGCGGGCCGGCACCCGCATAGTGGCTCCAGACCGCGATCCGGCACCCAGCGCAGCGCGCGATGCGCTGGCCCTTGCCGCTCGCCGACGGCGTGTCGACGAGTTCGGGCATTTCGCCGCGAACGGCGACACGGTCCGCCTCGATCATCGCGTTCAGCGCGAACGCGGATCCCGATTCACGCTGGCACCAGCGGCAGTGGCAGCAGTGCACGAACAGCGGCGCGCTCGCGAGTTCGTAGCGGACCCTGCGGCAGTCGCAGCCGCCCGCGATCGGGTAGTCCACGCGTGTTGTCATCGCAGCATGCCGGTCGGCGCGCCATCGCGGCGTCGGAACGCGGATTCTCGGCCAGCCGGCCGCGATTGCCAATCGGCATGTTGCGGACCGTGCCCGCGCGCGCGGCAATGCGCGTGCCGCGTCCGCCGCATCAGCTCTTCGGCGGCGGCGCGAACAGCGCGCGGAACGCGCGCAGTGCAGCCGGATGATAGATCGTCGAGTGCTGTTCCTCGGGCATCCTCTCGTAATGCCAGCGCAGGCCCGTTGGCGCGTCGCTTTGCAGCACGCGCACGAAGCGCTGCAACGGCTCGATGATGCCTTTCTCGTCGCTGCTCGCGAGATAGAGGGACGTGCGCAGCTTCGCATGCTCGCGCAGGTGCGCGGCCGCGGTCCTGACCAGGTTTTCGTGGTTCCACCAGAGGCTCGGGTCGATCGCGACATAGGTGTCGAACAGGTCCGGCTCGAGCAAAAACGTCTCGACGACGAACAGCCCGGCCAGCGACTCGCCGACGATCGCGGTCTCGCGCGTGGTGCGGTAGCGGCGCGCGATCGCGGGCATCAGTTCATCGCGGATGAACGAGCGGAACGCGGCCGAACCGCCAACGTGCGGCGCGATCCTGCGGTCCGCGGCGACCCCGGTCGGCCCGGTCAGGTCGCGCCGGCGCTCGGTATTGTCGATGCCGACCAGCAGGAACGGCCGCATCGTGCCGTCGCCGACGAGCACCTCGACGAGTCCCGCGACGTGCAGGAAGTCCTCGGC
This sequence comes from uncultured Gammaproteobacteria bacterium, assembly GCA_963758365.1. GTDB lineage: Bacteria > Pseudomonadota > Gammaproteobacteria > Xanthomonadales > Rhodanobacteraceae > Dokdonella_A. The sequence continues at coordinate 2,431,605 of CAVWVB010000001.1, read as the reverse complement.
CATGCCGCCATCGGGCATGTACAGCGCCGGCACGCGCAGCGTCGCCGTCGCGGCGTAGCCGGGCGGCAGGTAGACGTTGATGCGCCGCGTCTCGCCGAGTGCCTGCGACTGGATCGTGAAGGTGTCGCCGATCACGAGCGGCTGCACGGCGCTCGATTCCACCGCATGCATGTTCGCGGCGAACACGGGCGGACAGCAGAGCGCGATGACCAGCAGGAATGGAACGACGGTCAGGCGCTTGTGCACGTGGGCTCCGGGCAGGTTGCTTCGCGGGTGCGATATCGCTCCCGGTGGCAGGATACTCGAACACAGGAAAGTCGACGCACGGAAGTCGAGCGCCGCGAGGTTCGCTTGCCTTTCGCGCTCAGCCGTCTGCGCCGCCCGCCTGCAACTGGCGCCGGTAGTCGGCTTCGTCGTAATGCCCCAGGGATTGCGCGATCAGGCCATCCGCGCCGAGCGTCCACTCCTCGTACCCGCTGATGCGCACGGACCGGCCGGTGCCGCCGGGGCCCGTGTTGGTTCCGGTCAGCGTCCAGCGGTAGATCGCATGGTTGCCGTCGCGGTTGATCCCGTCCATGGCCACGACCATGTCTGGGAACGCGGTCATGAATCCCTGTGCCGCGACGGTGATCGCGGTGCGGCCGATCGCCGGCGTTCTGTCGTTGATCTTCAGCGATCCGCTCCCGGCGAAAAATGCAGCGACACGCGATGCATCCTGGCTGCACCAGGCAGCGGTGTAGCGGGTCGCGAAATCACTCAGTCGACTTTCGTTCATCGGCATTGCCTTCGATGTGCAGCCGGCCAGCGCGAACAGCGACAGTGCGGCGACGATGATCGCCGGGGTACGCCTCACGATCCTCATTGCGTGCTCCCGTGCCGTACGCGGAGGTTTGCCTTCGACGGTGGATGGTCTGGACATTTGTCCGGATGATCGCATCGACAGCCTGCGTGTCGCCACCCGGCTTCGACGAACCCGCGACAGCGGCGCGCATGCTGCGCAAAGTCGGCCTCAACCGGGCGCGGGCACCTGCACCGAACGCAGCAGCGTCGCGAGGCCGCCCCACGCGATCTGCGCGCCGATGCAGAGCAGGATGAACGAGATCAGGCGCTGCACGCCGGCGACCGCGTGCGTCGGGATCATGCGGTTGAGCCGCGGCGCGTACGCGTAGCTGAAGTACACGACCAGCGCGAGCAGGACCGCGGCGACGAAGATCGCCGCGTGCGCGAGCAGGGTCGCTTCCCAGCCGCGGCCCGATGCATGCGCGCCCAGCGTGAGCACGACCACGATCACGCCGGGGCCGACCGTGAGCGGAAAGGTCAGCGGATAGAACACCTGCTCCATCACGCTCTCGACGTCGCGGGGGACGTCTTGTGCGTGCACGGTCGACGCGTTCTTCGCATTCAGCATGTGCCAGCCCATCACCGCGAGCGTGAGCCCGCCGGCGACCTGCAGCACCGGCAGCGTGATGCCGAAGAACTTGAGGATCCATGCGCCGAGCGTTTCGATCACTGCGACGAACGCGAGCATGCCCACCGCGACACGCGTGGCGACGCGGCGATAGACCTCGGGCGGCTCGTCGCCGACGAGACCCATCACGATCAGCGCCGAACCGAGCGGATTGAGCACCGGCAGCAATGCGGCGAACGCGAGCGGAATGAAGCTGAGCGCGGATTCGAGCAAGGCGATCCTCCCCCGGCCCCGTTCGGGTCACGCGGGCCGATGGTGCGAAGGTAGCATTTCGCCCGCCGCAGTTGCGCTTTGGGGCAGCCAATCGTGCGCGCAGGCGGTGTCCTGCACGTCACGCTTCGGAGGCCAATGCCCGGGTCAGCTCCGCGGCCGCGATTTCCGAGCAGCCGCTCGTATTCTGCCCGGCCCAGAGCGGCGAGAAATCGCCCGAACCGCGGCTTTCGGCTTGCGCGCGCAGCGGCGCGATTGCGGCCGTCGCGAGCGGAAACGCGGGCGCGAGTGCACTGATCGCACCGAGCTCGCGGACGATGCGGTTGACGATGCCGCGCGCGGGCCGGCCGCTGAACACGTTGGTCAGCGCGGTATGGCGCGCTGCGTCGCTGCGCAATGCGGTGCGATGCACCACGCTCGTGGTCGCTTCGGGGCAGAGCAGGTAGGCGGTGCCGACCTGCACGCCCGCGGCACCGAGCGCGATTGCGGCCGCGACGCCGCGCGCGTCGGCGATGCCGCCCGCGGCAATCACCGGCAACCTGACCGCGCGTACGACCTGCGGCAGCAGCGCGAAAGTGCCGACCTGCGTCGTGAGGTCGTCGGACAGGAAATTGCCGCGGTGCCCGCCAGCCTCGACGCCCTGAGCGATCACCGCATCGACGCCGCGTGCCTCGAGCCAGCGCGCCTCGTCGATGGTCGTCGCCGACGCGAGGATTTTCGCACCGAGCGCGCGCACCCGCGCGAGCAGGGCCGGCGCGGGCAGGCCGAAGTGGAAGCTGACGGCCGCGGGCCGGAACGCCTCGAGCACGTCGGCCGCGTCGGCGCTGAACGGCGCGCGCACCGGCCCGCTTGCAACCGCGTCGGCGTCGATGCCGAATTCCGCGTAGTACGGTGCGAGCCGCGAGCGCCAGGCCGCCTCGGCGGCGGTGTCCGGCGCGGGCGGCGCGTGGCAGAAAAAATTGACGTTGACCGGGCCGTGCGCCGTGCGGCGGATCGCGTCGAGCTCGGCGCGCAATGCATCGGTGCCGAGCATCGCGCACGGCAGCGAGCCGAGGCCGCCTGCATTCGACACCGCGATCGCGAGCGCGCTGTCCTGTACGCCGGCCATCGGCGCCTGGATCACGGGCAGGTCGATCCCGAGTAGTTGTTGTAGAGTCATCGCCGGTTCCCGGCGTGGATTCTACGCGTGGTCGCCGCGTGCATGGTCGGCGACGAGCCGGTCCAGCTCGGCCCACAAAGGATCGCACAGGCCCGCGCGGTACGCGGCGTTGCGGAATGCGGGATGCGCGTTGACGTAGCCGGCCAGCTTGGTCGCGTTGCCGTCGGCGACGCATGCGCGCACGTTGGACAGGCGATCGGCGGCCTTGACGACCAGCGCGAGTTGCGCCGGCCCGGTGACTTTCGCAAGCCGTGCGTAGGTGCGCGCCTTCTTCTCGGCGCCGCTGCCGCCCGGCCCGTCGCTGACCAGCGCGACGCACTCGGCGACCAGCGGACCGAACTCGCGTTCGATCTCTTCGCGCGTGACGCGCGTGTCCTCGATCACGTCGTGCAGGTAACCGATCACCTGCGCCTGCTCGCCATACGGCACGAGCGAATCGGCGACCATGTCGAGATGGTACGCATACGGGCGACTGCCGTAGGTCTGGTCGCCGTGCGCGTGCAGCGCGAAGGCGCGTGCTTTGGTCAGCATGGCACTCAAAGAATTAGGCACAGGCTACACAGCGGTGACTTTCCGCATGCCGCGGGGCGACTTCAGCGTCCGTGACGCATACGGATCCCATGGAACGTGTTGTTGCCAAATAATCCACCTCGAAAATTAAAGACCGCTCCCAGATGCCGAGAAAGCCTCCGGCAGCGGCGCATCATGACTCTTAACGAAGCAACCGGTAGGTGTGTGTAGTTCCGCGTGGGTCCGAAAAGCGTTTCCTGATTCGTGAAAAATCTCAAACACTGGCCTCCCACTCAATTCGCAAACCGTCATATTTTTCGGGTAGCGCATTGCTAAACCGGCCTTTTCCTGCATCCGTTTCGAAGATGACGCGCACCGCAGAGCAGTGATGCCGCATCCTGGCTCCGCGCGTGTATCCGTTACACCCCTGCAATGACGCGTGTAAACACCGCGCCCCCTCCCCACACATCACCCCACCGCATCCCCAGACCGGTGCGCGATCCACGCGCCGATCAGCGCGGAGCCGTACGGGATCGCCTGCGCGGCGAGGATCGCGATCCACAGGCGGCCCTCGATGTAGTTGATGCCGTTCGAGTTGATCATGCCGACCACGCACGCGACGAGCGCGGCGAACAGCGCGAGTTCCTCGCCGACCGACACGAACGCGCTCGGCTTCTTGCCGATGCGCCGGCTCTTGGCGGTGCGCACGAACTCGCCCTTCTTGCGCCAGAGGCCGAGGTAGATGCCTCGCGCGATCGCGTGACTGAGGCTCATGCTCGCGATCGAGGCCGCGATCGTGTCCTTCCACGAGCACGGCACGCGCACGCGGTAGAGGATGATGCCGAATGCGGCCTTGAACACGAAGAATCCGATCAGCGGCACCAGGAACAGGTACATCGGCAGCGTGAAGTAGTGCGGCGCGAGCACCATGCCGAGCGTCCACAGCATCGCCAGCAGCGTGAACGCGAGGTGCAGCGCGTCGCCGAACCACGAGAACCAGCCGGTCAGGAAGTGGAAGCGCTGGCCGCGCGTGAGTCCGGCGTCCTTCGAGGTCATCCACTTCCAGCGCGCCTTCATGATCTGCATCGCGCCGAACGCCCAGCGGTAGCGCTGCGACTTGTAGGCCTTGAAGTCGGCCGGCGTCAGGCCCTTGCCCATGAGTTCGTCGACGTAGACGAGGTCATGGCCCGCGCGCATCAGGCGCAGGCCGAGCTCGGCGTCCTCGCAGATCGTCCATTCCGACCACGCGCCGGTGTCGACGAGCGCGCTCCGGCGCACCATCGTCATCGTGCCGTGCTGGATGATCGCGTTGCGCTCGTTGCGGTGGTGCATGCCGATGCGGAAGAAGCCGTCGTACTCCCAGTTGGTCATGCTGCGGAACGCGTTGTGCGCGAAATCGCGGTGTGCCTGCGGGCATTGCACGACCGCGACCTTCGGATCGGCGAAGTAGCCGGTCAGCGCGCGCAGCCAGTCGCTGCGCACCTCGTAGTCGGCGTCGACCACGGCGACCACCTCGGCGCGCGGGTCGGTCTCGGTGAGGCCGTAATTGAGTGCGCCGGCCTTGAACCCGGGCCACGGCTCGAGGTGGAAGAAGCGGAAGCGCGGGCCGAGTTTCGCGCAGTGCGCCTGGACCGGGCGCCACACGTCCTCGTTCTTCGTGTTGTTGTCGATCACGAGGACTTCGAAGTTGTCGTAGTCGAGCGCGGCGAGCGAATCGAGAGTCAGGATCACCATCTCGGGCGGCTCGTTGTAGCAGGCCAGATGCACCGACACGAACGGCTGCGGATCGCCGGGCGCGGGCGTCAGCGGCAGGAACTCGCGCAGCCAGCGCGGCCGCCACAGCACTTCGGTGAACTCGAAGCCGTTGATCAGCAGGATCACGATGATCGCGAGCTGGGCCGGGAACAGCAGCGCGAGCATGGTCCAGTCGAGCGGGTCGAGATAGAAGTCGTAGGGCAGCGTGGCCATCCACACGAGGATCGATGCCGACAGCTGCAGAAGCACGAGGAAGAACACGAGGCCCGCGGCGCGGAAGCGGATGAAGTAGCGTGCGAACCAGAACATCGGCAGCAACGCGATCAGCGAGGCGAGGCCGGCCTTCCACGGCCAGATCGGATCCTCGATCACGGTGCCGGTGAACGCGAACTTCGGCTGGCGGCTCGCGTTGAGGACACCCCAATAGGCCTCGACGCGATCGCCGTTTAGGCCTTCCTTCCACGGCTGGTCGATCGCCTCCATCACGTAGTAGTCGATGTTCTCGGCCGCGGCCACGTTGAACCAGTCGCGCAGGAAGTGCGCCTCGTTCGCGAGCGAGGGCTGCGCGTACTTGCGGCGGTTGCCGTTCGACGGCCAGCCGACCTCGCCGATCACGACCGGCTTGCCCGGAAACAGCTTCTGCAGTTCGTGGTACTGGCCAAGCACGAATGCGACCGCGTCCTTGCGGTCGATGTACTCCCAGTACGGCAGGATGTGCACGGTGATGAAGTCGACGTGGTCGGCAAGCTCCGGATGACGCTGCCAGGTGTCGAGAGGCTCGGCGGTCGAGACCGGGATGTCGAGCTGCGCACGCGCACGGTCGAGATAGTTGATCAGCGCGCGCACGCCGAGGTCGCCGCGCAGGATCACCTCGTTTCCGACGATCGCGCGGTCGATGTTGTCGTACTTGCGGCTGAGCGCAATCAGCGCGCTGAGTTCGCGCTCGTTGCGCTCCGAGCGGCCCTCGATCCACGCGCCGGCCATCAGGCGCACACCGTAGAACTGCGCGAGACGCGGGATCTGCGGGTTCTCCTCCGAGGAATAGGTACGCAGTCGCTTGGTGTACCTGGACAGCAGGCGGATATCGCTGTCGAGCTCCGCCTCGCTCGGAAAGTCGAGCTTGGTCGGGTCCTGGTAGCGCTGCGACGGGTTATAGGCGAGGCCGCCGATCTCGCCGTGCCAGTCGGCGATGTGCACGGGACGGTTCAGGTAGGCCCACAGTCCGACATTGAGCGCGGCAACCACGAGGGTCAGGGCGAGCGCGCGCCAGAACGACCTGCGCACGCGGGGCGGTGGACTCGGGTTCAACGGCGCCTCGACTCGCGCACACGGAGCGGGCCAGCATAGCCGAACGCCGCGCGCAGCCTCAATGCGGGCTGCGCCAGGTTGCGGGCCGGGAGACACGGCGCAACGAGAGACCAGCGACCTGGTAGACGAACCTCAGCCTTTGGTTCTGCCCCGCGCGAGCCGCCGCAACTGGCTCAGCACGATCGGCGTGAGTGCGAGTACGGCCATGCCGAGCAAGGGCAGCAGCACGCGACGGTGCGCGAACAGGCTCAGCGAAACCGCGCCTTCGCGCGCGATCGTCTCGGTCAGTCCCGCGCCAAGCGCGGTCTCGAACGCGACCATCACGGTACCGCCGAACACGGTCGCGGTCAGGAACAGCCAGAGTGGGCAGCGCAGCCAGGCCAGTGCGACCGAGACCGCACCGAACGGGAAGAACGGCACCAGGCGCACGAACATCGTGAAGCTCACCGGATACGCGTGATAGCCCGCGCGCAGGCGTTCCACGAGCGCGGGTGCCGGCCGGCCGCCCTGGGTGAACGCGACGCGGCTGGCAAGAAACAGGACCAGCGCACCGAGCGTCGCGCCGATCGAGGACAGCACGGTGCCCGCGACCGTGCCGAACAGCATGCCGCCCGCGAGCACGATGACGATCGCGCCGGGAATGCCGGTCGCGATTGCGAGCACCATGAGGCCGACCTGAAGCAGCGCGGCGAGGACCGGATGCACCGCGACGTCGAGGCGCAGCATGGCGCGCTCCTCGGCGATGTGATGCGGATCGAAGCGGTCGAGCACGCCCGAGGCGAGCAGCGCGATGCCGATCGCGATCAGCAGCAGCAACGGCAGGAACGCGCGCAATCGGTTCATTGCAATCCGCAAAAAGGAAGGGCCGGCATTGCCGGCCCTTCGTCAAGCCCCGCACAGGATAGCGGTTACTTGCTGCGGCCGGTACCGGCCGGCGCGTCGGCGGTCAGCTGGAGCACGAATCCATCGTGGTCCGCGCTGCGCAACGGCGTGCCCGGATCGGTGGTCGCGGCTGCGCCCTCGGGGATGTCGGCGTTGCCGTGCGCGATGCTGAGGTAGCTGCAGCGGCTGTCGGCGGCATCGGTCAGCAGCACATGGTCGAGCTCCTGCGCGTAGCCGTCGAACAGGAACGAGTATGGCGGCGCCACGTTGGGAACCGCGCTGATTTCGCGCAGGCGCCTGCAGCCCGGATGCATGGCCGGATTCGTGATCGGCGCCGCCCATGCGAGGTTCTCGCTCCCGACCGCGGTGCCCGCGATCTGTCCATACACGTCGACGTAGCCATCCGAGAACTGGAAGCCGTTGAAGTCGCCGAGCACGACCAGCGGCACCGCGGGATCGGGGTTCGGCACGACGTCGCCGTCGGGCAGCGTGTAGACGCCGCCGGTCTGCCAGCTCTGCACGATCGCGGCGACGTACTGCGCCTGTTCCAGTCGCTTCATGCGAATCCGCGGTCCGCTCGCGGGATCGTCGACGCCGTTGAGCGAGCGGTCGTGGATTGCGAGCACTGCAAAGTGCAGGCTGCCGAAGTTCGCGTCGAGCAACAGCGGCGGCCGATCGTTGAGCAGGCACGGCGGCGTGCCTCCGCAGCCGTCGGTGGTCTGCGTGTTCTTGCCGAGCTGGGTCACCGCGTTGACGCCGATGTCGCCGCGCAGGAGGAAGCCGACGTCGATGCCGCCGACGTCGTTGCCCTCGATCAGATACGGCACGTAGGTCAGGCCCGGATCGTCCGCGTGGATGCGGTCGGCCAGCGCCTGCAGGGTCGCGAGGTTCTCGACCTCCTCGGCGGCGAGCACGGCTGGCGCACGCAGCACGTCGCGGACCTGTCGCGAGAGCTTGGACAGGCGCACGTCGAACTCGGCCGGCGTCGGACAGACGTCGGACGATCCGGGATTGGTGTCCGCGCAGGTATCGATGCTGCCCGAGTCGTGCACGTCGTTGAAGAAGCGCAGCATGTTCTGCGAGCCGATCGTAAGGTTGCCCGCGTGCGTCGCGCGCACCGGGATCGGATACGGCGGACCCGCGTCGGTGACCTCGAAGTCGAACGGCCAGAGCATGCCGATGCCGAAATCGAATCCCATGATGCCGCTCGCGCTGAAGTGCATGCCCGCATTCATCGCCTGCGGCGTCAGCAACTTGGCCGTATCGACGCCGAACACGTGCGGCACGCCGTCCCAGAACTGCGGCTGATAGCCCGGCGGCGGGTTGTCGATCACGGTGCCGTAGAGCAGGCCCGGACCGCGGAACGGCCGCGGATGGTCGGCGGTGTACGCGTAGAACTCGCTGAGCGGCGTGCTCGGCGAATAGTAGTTCGGTGCGCTGACCACGCCGTCGTCGACGCGCACGAGCATGCTCTGCAGGCAGCGGAAGTTGCCGAGAGCGACACCGTCGGCCGGTGTCAGGCTGCCGTGGCAGTACGGCTGGCCCGGATCGGCCGACGGCATGCCCGGGCCGAGCACGAGCGGCTGGATCGTCGGCGTTCCGTTCTGCACGGTGATGACCGGCGTCGGCGAGTTGGTGAACTCGGTGAGCCCGTAGAACTCGACGAGTTTCGCGGTGACCGTCGCAGTGCTGCCGATCGCGAGTCCGCCCGGATTCTGGTTTCCGGTATAGACGAACACCGCATCCGAGGTGTCGATGTTGCCGTCGCCGGTCGCGTCCTGCATGAAGAAGCCGCCCGCGCCGATCGCGGTGACTTCGCCGCTGGTGGTCACGATCGCGTTGAGAAACGGCGAGTGCACGCCGTCGCCCTGGATGTCGTAGATGCGCAGCGGATCGTCGTTGACGATCGTGCCGGTCGCGGTCGCGGAAGTCGTGGTGACGCCGCCGCCCGCGATGTTGGTGACGTCGACGCTGAAGGTCTCGTCGGGTTCGGGCGCGGTATCGCCGTCGACGAGTACCGTGAACGTGGCCGTGGTCGATCCTGCGGCAATCACGACGCCGGTCGCGCTGTTGGCGACGTAGTCGACGCCCGCGGTCGCGCTGCCGTCGGCGGTTGCGATGTCGAACGTCACGTCGCTGTCGGTCGCCTCGCTGAGCATCACCGTGAACACCGCCGGCGTGGTTCCGCTATCGCCCTCGTCGACGCCGACGTCGGCGATCGACAGGGTCACGCCGCCGCTTCCCGCGCAGGGATTGAGCGGCGTCGCGCTGTTGCGCGGCGCGGGTGCGTCGACCGTGAAGTCGGTGCTGTTGTCGTTGTCGTCCGTGCATCCGCCCGCGTTGCGCAATGCGGCGGTCGTGTTGCTCAGCGTTCCGGCCGCGCTGCCCTCGGCGCAATTGGCGCTGCCGTAGCCGATGAAATCGACGATGCTCGCGTCGGCGCTCGGACAGGCGCCGCTGAGCGGCGTGGTCGAGTTCACGAGTGCGACCTTGCCGTTGGTGCCCGACATCGCAATCGGTGTCGGATCGGTCACGTCGGGCGTCGGCAGCGGCACGCCGTTGCCCGCCCCCGCGCCCTCCTGGATCAGCAGGTACTGGCCCGGCTGAAGCGTGAATGCGGGCAGCTCGGTCAGGTTGTTCCAGGTCGATCCCGTGGACGACGCGTATTGCACCGACCAGCCGTTCAGGTTCTGCGCGGAGCTGCCCGCATTGAACAGCTCGATGAAATCGTTCTGCAGCGGCGCGCCGGAATTGCCGCCGCCGCCGTAGACCTGGCTGATCACGACGCCGGTCGCGCCGGCGGCGCCCGCGCTGCAGATCGCAAGAACGGCCGTCGCGCCGAGCACGCGACGCATGAAAGTCCCCTGTGTCATTCGCTGTTTTCTCCGCATGGCCGAATCGGCAACAGACGAAACGGTAACCGATCATTCCTGCAATTTCATGTCGCGGGATCACAGGACGGATGCGGGCGCGCATGTTCAGGTATGCGCGAACACCGTGATCTCCTCGCGATCGTGATAGAGCTGGCGCGCGCGCAGCTCGATCCGGCGACCCGCATGGGCGACCGCGTCGCGCAGCAGTGCGAGACATGACTGCACCTCGTCGTGACGCTTCTTCATCGGCAGCTTGAGATTGAATATCGTGTAACGGCACCAGCCCTGCGCGAGCCAGTCGGCGATCAGTTCGGCGACCCGGCGCGGCTGCTCGACCATGTCGCAGACCAGCCAGTCCACGGCCTTGTGCGGGCGATAGCGGAATCCGTCCGTGCGCAGATGTTCGACCAGCCCCGAGTCGAGCAGCGCGGCGTCCATCGGCCCGTTGTCGATCGCGGTCACATGCAGCGAGCGCGCGACCAGTTGCCAGGTCCAGCCGCCCGGTGCGGCACCGAGATCGACTGCGCGCATGCCGGGCTTGAGCCAGTGCGCGCGCTCGCGCTCGTCGAGCAGGGTCAGCAGCGCTTCCTCGAGCTTCAGCGTGGAACGGCTCGGCGCCGCGGGCGGAAACTTCAGGCGCAAGATGCCGCCGCGCCACGGCGCGGTCGTGCGGACGTCTGCTGCGGCGACGAACGCGGCATCTGTCGCGGTCAGGCCCAGATGCAGCCGCCAGTGCGAATTGCGATCGATCAGCTTGCGCTGCTTGAGCACGCCGATCAGGGCCGCTTCGAGGCCGCGACACAGCGGTGCGAGCTCACGCGCGCTGTCGCTGTCGGGCGCCTCGACCCAGGCATCGCACCAGCGTCGGCCGTGTTCGCTGCAATCGGCTTCGATGATCGGCAGCAGCACGCCGAGGCGGTCGCGCGGCAGGTCGTGCGCGCTGCCGATCACGCGCAGCAGCTGGCGTGCGAACACGAGGCGGCGCCAGTTCCCGGCGAGCGCGTCGGCGTCCGCGGTGACGAATTCGACGTAGCCGCTGCCCCGCGTCGCGCGTGCGAAACCCGCGCCCGCATGATGCGCGTCGTGCATCGCGAGCTCCTGCGCGCACTCGCCCTCGAAGCCGGGGCGGCACCATGCGAGCAGGCTCGGGGGATTCGATGCGGGCATGACTGCTTTGAGAAGAGTCGGCCTGCATCATGCCTGCGCGGTTCGGCGATGACGAGTGTGATCGCGTCGCGGGATTTGCGCCGCGCGCGCGACTAGCGTCGCGGCACCGTTGGCCCGGAGTCGATCCATGCGCACCGCTTGCAGGACCACCCGCTTGCACGCGCTCGGCGGCGCCCTCGTCGCCGCAGCCGCGCTCGCGACCGGCGCGATGCTGCCCGAGCGCGCCGCCGCCGCAGTCGCGGTCAGCGTCGACGCGACCGCCAACGTGCATGCGTTCAGCCCGCTGATCTTCGGCGTGTCGTACGGCGATGGCGCGCGCAATGCCGCGATCGGCTACCCGCTGCGGCGCTGGGGCGGCAACTCGACGACGCGCTACAACTGGCAGGTCGACGTGCACAACACCGCGTCGGACTACTACTACGAGAACATTCCGGGTGCCGTGGACCGCAGCCAGGTGCCGCCGGCCGGCAACGCGGCGGATGCGTTCGTCGGCGAGACGCGCGCCGCGGGCAGCGACGTACTCATGACGATCCCGACCATCGGCTGGGTTCCGCGCGCGGACAGCCCGCTCACGCATCCGTACTTCGCCGGGTTTTCGGTCGCGCGCTATGGCGCGCAGCAGTCGACCGATCCGTTCGACGCGGATGCGGGCAACGGCATTCGCCCGGACGGCGCCACGCTGGTGACCGGCAACGATCCGCACGACACCTCGAGCGAGGCCGATGCCACGTTCCAGCGTGGCTGGATCGCGCACCTGCAGGCCACGTTCGGCGGCGCCGCAGCCGGCGGCGTGCGCTTCTACTCGCTCGACAACGAAGTCATGCTCTGGAACTCGACGCATCGCGACGTGCATCCGCTGCCGACCACCTACGACGAGACCTGGAGCAGGGCCGCGGACTACGGCGCCGCGATCAAGCAGCAGGATCCCGCCGCGCAAGTCACCGGCCCGGTCACCTGGGGTTACTGCGACCTGTTCGGCTCGGCCGCGGACAACTGCCTCGATGGTGCCGATCGCCAGGCGCATGGCGGCCTGCCGTTCGTCGCCTGGTACCTGCAGCAGATCTGCGCGAATCCGCTCGCGGGCGGCGCGCATGCGGTCGACTACCTGGACCTGCACTATTACCCGCAGGGCAGCAACGTCGCGCTCAGCGACGACGACTCGGCCACGACCGCGGCGCTGCGTCTGCGTTCGCTCAGGGAACTCTACGATCCGGACTGGGTGTCCGAGTCGTGGATCGCCGATCTCGGCGACTTCGACGCGAACCACTACGACAAGCCGGAGCTGATCCCGCGCGTGCGCGCGTGGATCGACCAGTACTGTCCTGGCACCCGGCTCGCGATCACCGAGTACAACTGGGGCAACGACGGCACCGGCAGCGGCGCGGTCGCGCAGGCGGAGTTGTTCGGGATCTTCGCGCGCGAGGGTGTCGACATGGCCGCGCGCTGGGTGGCGCCCGCCGCGACCACCCGGGTCGAGCGCGCGTTCACGTTGTTCCTCGACTACGACGGCGCGCATTCGCGCGTGCAGGGCGACAGCGTCGCCGCCCACAGCGCCGATGTCGATGTGCTCGGCGCCTACGCATTCCACTCCGGCGCGCGCACGTTCGTGCTGCTCACCAACAAGACGACGGCGGCGCAGGATGCCGCACTGGATTTTGCCGCGGCGCCGGGCAGCGCGTGGACGCTCTATGGATTCGACGCGACGCATCCGGTGCATGCGATCGACAGCGGCACTCTGGCAGGCAGCGCACTCACGCTGTCGGGCCTGCCCGCGATGTCCGCAAACCTGCTCGTTATCCAGGCCGGCGACACGATCTTCGCGGATGGATTCGAATGAGAGTCGGTGCGATGTCAGGCCGGGGTGGCGCGGCGCGTGACCTACGGTGGCGCGGCGCGATTCGAACGTGTGCCGGCCGACGCAGCATCGTAGGTCAGGTCGGCTGCGCCGACCTGACGCCCCGCGCGCCTCGCTCAGCCCCGTGCGGTTGCGCAATGCGCGCGTGCGCGAACATTTCGGCGGTCGGCGTGATGCGGTCTGGTGCCGCGACTCCGCGATGTCAGGCCGGGGCGGCCTGACCTACGGTGGCGCGACGCGATTCGAACGTGTGCCGGCCGACGCCACATCGTAGGTCAGGTCGGCTTGCCGACCTGACGCCCGCGCGCAGCATCGTAGGTCAGGTCGGCTTGCCGACCTGACGCCCGCGCGCCTCGCTCAGCCCGCGCGGTTGCGCAATGCGCGCGTGCGAACATTTCGGCGGTCGGCGTGATGCGGTCTGGTGCGGCGACTCCGCGATGTCAGGCCGGGGCGGCCTGACCTACGGTGGCGCGACGCGATTCGAACGAATGCCGGCCGACGCCACATCGTAGGTCAGGTCGGCTTGCCGACCTGACGCCCGCTCGCCTCGCTCAGTAGCGTGGCCCGTCCTGGCTCGCGTAGCGCCGGAACACGTCGCGCGCCGCGTCGCGCAGGATGTCGCGGCGCACCGCGATACCACGGCGCTCGAGTTCGCCGATCCAGTCGGCCGGCAGCGGCCCCTCGTCGAACTCGCTGAGCTCGATCACGTCGCTCGCACGCGCGCCGATCAGGAGTTCGTCGATGCCGGCCCAGAAGGTCGCGCCGTAGCACATCGCGCAGGGTTGCGCGCTGGTCGCAAGGGTGTAGCGGCCGCCGTCCTCGTTGAGCCGCGCGCGGCCGAGTCGAGCCTGGGCGAACATGAAAGTCATGATTTCGGCGTGCGCGGCGGAGCAGGTATCCGCCAGCACGCGGTTCACTCCGGTGGCGATCACGCATCCGGCCATGTCGAAGATCACCGCTCCAAACGGGCCGCCACTGCGTTCCTCGACGTTGCGCCGCGCAAGTCGGATCGCGAGGTCGACGCGCGCAGTGTCGTCACGATAGGAAGCGCCTGCATCGACCTCGTCGCCGATCCAGTCCGGAAGCGTGAGACGAATCTCGCTGACGCGCATCTGCAGTCTCGCTGGACGGATGCGCCGAGCCTAGCGACTCCCGTGCATCCTTGTCACGGCCGCCGCAGACCCGGCCCGGCTCCGACGCCGCCGCGTTCAGCGGGTCGGCAGGGGCCGAGCCGAGTCAACGCTGCGGCGCGCGATCGTCGGTCAGATTGCTGCACCGGCCCTCGACGCACGCGCAGGCCTTGACCGCCGGGAAGCCGCAGACGCCGACCTTGCCCTGCTTTTCGCATTCGTCGCGAACGCGCTCGGGAAACGTCGGACTGTCGCGATTCACGCAGGTCGGATAGGTACCGCAGCAGTTGCCGACATCCTTGATCGCGCAGTCGGCGTCGACCCGGCAGCTGTAATCGACGGCATCGCCGGCCTTGATCGGCGGCCCGAGCAAGCGCGGTGCCGCGCTGCCCGTGCACGCAACGAACGCGATGCTCAGGGCAATGGAAGCGAACGCACGCATCGCATCAGGATACGCCGAACACGCACGCCGCTCGAGAATCGAACGCGGTCGGGTGTGGCAGACTGGATGCACGTATCGGATCGCGCCGCGAAGGCCGGCGTCCGCCGTGTGTTCCGTCCATGCCGTCGAGGAGGCGATGATGACCGCAAAGGGTGCGTTCGAGGTGACGTTGAATCCGCATCCGCTGGCGGCCGAGGCCGGGATGGAAGGCGCGAAGCTCGGTCGCATGTCGATCGACAAGCAGTTCCATGGCGATCTCGAGGCGCGCAGCTCGGGCGAGATGCTGAGCGCGATGACGGCCACGCCGGGTTCGGCCGGCTATGTCGCGATCGAGAAGGTCAGCGGCTCGCTCGCGGGACGTCGCGGTACCTTCGTGCTGCAGCACAATGCGACGATGACGCGCGGCGAGCCGTATCTCAATGTCATCGTCGTGCCCGATTCGGGCACCGACGGGCTGGTCGGCCTGACCGGGACGATGAACATCGTGATCACGGAAGGCCGGCATTCCTACGAATTCGACTATGCACTCCCGGACTGAGCACGGTTCGGGCGCGCGCCGGGGTTTCCGCGGCCGCCAGGACCACCGCGACAGGGGTCTGGCCACAGTGGCTGGCGACTGAACGGCGGTTCCTCCGGCAATGGCGCTCGCGGGGCCGGCGGCATAAGCTGCGACTCCCTGCCGACCCGACCGAAAACGGGTTGGACGGAGCCGCAGTCCGCTCTTCGTTCAGGGCATCGATCCGCAAGGCCATGCACATGAAAAGCCCCATTGCCATCGCGCTGTTCGCAGCGTTCACCGCATCCGCAGCGGGTAGCGCAATCGCCCAAACGGCCGCTGCGCCGCTGGACCTCAGTCTGCCGCCGGACCAGGCCGCGATCGCCGCGGCGGCCGCGAACGCGGAAGACCCGCCCGGCACCTATTACGGCGATGTCGCGGGCAAGGATTCGACGTCCGCTGCCAGGGTGTCCGGCAGCTTCAGCACGACGATCGGCTATGCGAAGGGCTTCGGCACCGGCATCTCCAATGCGGCCAGCCTCAACGTGAGCAAGCAGACCGACGACGGCAAGCAGTTCGACCTGCACATCCATGTCACCCAGAGCAACGGATTCCCGGGCCGTTACCCGGGCTACTACTACCCGGGTTACTACCCCGGATACGGCGGCTACTGATCGCACCGGCGCGTCCCGCGGCAGCAGCGGATCCCGCGTTGCCGCCGCGGCTATCGCGCCCGCGGCAATCCCTCCGAGGCGCTAGCGCGCGCCACCCGACCAGGTATCGCGCAAGGTCACCGTGCGATTGAACACCGGTCGTGCACGGGTGTGGTCCCGAAGGTCCGCGACGAAGTAGCCGAGTCGCTCGAACTGCACGTTCTGCTCGGGTGCGGTGGCCGCCAGCACCGGTTCCAGCCACGCCTCGACCACGCGCTTGGCGGCCGGGTTCAGGTGTTCGGCGTAGGTCTTGCCGTCGCTGTCGTCGTCCGGATCGGGCACCGTGAACAGGCGGTCGTAGAGGCGCACTTCGGCCGCAATCGCGTGCTTCGCGCTGACCCAGTGGATCGTGCCCTTGACCTTGCGGTCGGCCCCGGCCATGCCGTGGCGGGTCTGCGCATCGAGCGTCGCATGCAGTTCGCGGATCGCGCCGTCTGCCGCCTTGATCACGTCGGTGCAGCGCACGATGCCGATGCCGCGCAGGCGCACTTCGCCATCGCGTACGAGACGGTGGAATCCCTTCGGCGGAATCTCCGCGAAATCGTCGCGCTCGATCCACAGCTCGCGCGAGAACGGGACGTCGCGGGTACCCGCATCCGGATTCTTCGGATGATTCGGGAACGCGATCGTCTCCTCGTGCGCCGCGTCGAGGTTCGTGATCACGAGCCGCAGCGGCTCGAGCACGGCCATGCGCCGCGGTGCGCGCGCGTCGAGATCCTCGCGCACGCAAGCTTCGAGCACGCTGAATTCGATCACCGAATTCTGCTTGGTCACTCCCGCGCGTTCCCAGAACGTACGGATCGCACCCGGCGGAAAACCGCGTCGGCGCACGCCGGCAAGGGTCGGCATGCGCGGATCGTCCCAGCCGTCGACGAGGCCGTCGCCGACCAGCGCCATCAGCTTGCGCTTGCTCATCACGGTGTAGTCGAGATTGCCGCGCGCGAACTCGATCTGCTGCGGACGGCTGGCCTTGCCGGCGAGGCCGGCGCGGCGCATCGGCGCGACGAATTCCGGATCTCCGGGGAGATCGAGCTGATCGAGGAACCAGTCGTAGAGCGGCCGATGATCCTCGAACTCCAGCGTGCACAGCGAATGGGTGATGCCCTCGATCGCGTCCGACACGCAATGCGCATAGTCGTACATCGGGTAGATGGGCCAGGTGTCGCCTGTGTTCTGGTGCATGACGCGACGGATCCGGTAGATCGCCGGATCACGCAGGTTGATGTTGCCTGCCGCCATGTCGATCTTCGCGCGCAGGGTGCGCGCGCCATCGGCGAATTCGCCCGCGCGCATGCGCTGGAACAGGTCGAGGTTTTCCTCGATGCCGCGCTCCCGGAACGGCGAGTCGCGACCGGGTTCGGTCAGCGTGCCGCGATACTCGCGCACTTCGTCGGCGGACAGATCGCAGACGAACGCCTTGCCCGCCCGGATCAGTTTCCGTGCGCACAGATACAGTACTTCAAAGTAGTCGGAGGCGTGGTGCAACTGGCGCCAGTCGAAGCCGAGCCAGCGCACGTCAGCCTGTATCGCCTCGACGTACTCGACATCCTCCTTGACCGGATTGGTGTCGTCGAAGCGCAGGTTGCAGGTGCCGCCGAAATCCTCCGCGAGGCCGAAGTTCAGGCAGATCGATTTGGCGTGGCCCAGGTGCAGGTAACCGTTCGGTTCGGGCGGAAAACGCGTGGCGACGCGACCTTCGTGCTTGCCGGCTGCGCGGTCGCCGGCGACGATCTGACGGATGAAATTGCTGGGAGTCGCGGGCAGCGCAGTGGCGTCGGTCATGTCATCGCCGCGGTGGCGGCGTCCGGAACAGGGCGATCGCGGAGTCTAGCAGGCCGCCGCGCGGGTCGATTTGCGCGATCGCGCCACGCGCTGCGGCGGCGTCGGTCCGGCATCGCACCGGCAGCGGACGCGCATGGTCGCGACCCAGGTCAGACCGCGTGCACGCTGCGCTCGGCATACAGCGAACGCAGGCGCAGCCGCACCGGGCCGCGTACCCCGCGGATGTCGACCACGGCTTCGTGCTGGGTCGCCTCGACGACGCCGTCCTCGACGAGCGCGGCAGCCACCGTGCGCACCGGCCGCATCAGGTCCTGCCAGCGGCAGCCCATGCGCACGCCGAGCAGATGCGCGGTCTCGCTCGGGCAGATGCTGCGCCCGGGGCCGCGCTCGATGAGCATCTCGACCAGGCACTCGCGGATGCTTTCGGCCAGATTGTCATCGATGGAGATGCGAGCCATTTCTCTGCTGACGGATCCGGTTGGGTGCGAACCGGGAAGCCTGCGGGATCAGGCGCCGTTGCGCACGCGCGCATCATAGCGGTGCGATCGAGCGCCGACGAGTGTGCGAGAGGGGCCAAACCCATGGTCGCAAGGCGGTTCGGACGCGGGGGTCCGCTGTCGACCGCCCGCCCGCTCGGCGCGGCGAAAGCGTGCCAACTACGAGCAAAGCGCGCAGAATCACGCGATGCGCATCGTCTACCGGGCTGAAAACATCATCGACGCGAACCTGGTCAAGGGCGCGCTGGAAGCTGAACAGATCGTTGCCTTCGTCAGCGGCGAATACCTGACCGGAGCGATCGGCGAGCTGCCGGCATGGAACCTCGTGGCGGTCATGGTTGCCGACAGCGACGTCGAGCGCGCCGCGCCGATCGTGCAGGCGGTCGACGCGGATCTGCGCGAGTTTCGCGCCGGTGACGCGGGCTTTCCGGATGTGCTTGCACCGACCTGAGGCCATGCGCGCGCGACATCCGCGGGGCGCAGGTCGGCACGCAGCGCGCAGGCGCCCGTGCTGCGCGCCTCGGTTGCCCGCATGACGCTGGCGAGGTCGACGCGTTGCCGGGTAGCCAGACAGCGCGCCGCAACGCCCCTAGCGACCTCCCGGGGCGGCTGCGGAGCATCGAATTGACCGCGCGCCCGACCCTGGTGATCGGCAACCGCAATTACTCGTCGTGGTCGCTGCGACCGTGGCTGCTGCTGCGCGTGCATGGCGTCGCATTCGACGAAGTGCGTCTGCCGCTCGACACACCGGAATTCGCGGCCAAGATTCCACGCTGGTCGCCCAGCGGGCGGGTGCCGGTGTTGCGCCATGGCGATCTGGAAATATGGGACTCGCTCGCGATCTGCGAATACGTGAACGAGACCTTTCTCGACCGCGCCGGCTGGCCGCACGACGCGTCCGCGCGCGCGGTCGCGCGCGCGGTCAGCGCCGAGATGCATGCGGGTTTCCTGGCCCTGCGCGACGCCTTGCCGATGAACTGCCGTGCGCGTCGGCCGGGACTCGCGGTCGGCGCCGATGCGCGACGCGACATCGATCGCGTCCGCGCGATCTGGCGCGATTGCCGGACCCGTTTCGCGGGCACGGGCGCGTTCCTGTTCGGGCGCTTCTCGATCGCCGATGCGATGTACGCGCCGGTCGCGTCGCGATTCGAGACCTATGCGGTCGCCCTCGATGGGCCGTGCCGTGCCTATGCCGATACGCTGCTCGGGCTGCCCGCGATGCGCGAATGGATGCGCGAGGCAGCGGCCGAACCGGCACGACTGCCGGCCGTGGACGGCGTCGCCTGATGCCGGCACCCGAAGGCAATCTGCCGCGGGCCGCGCTGATCCGGATGGTCATCGGCGCGACCGCGATCAGCACGACCAGCCTGTTCGTAAAGCTCGCGCACGTCGGCCCGACCATCTCGGGTTTCTATCGCATGAGCTTCGGCGGGCTGATGCTGCTCGTGTTGCTGGTCGCGAGCCGGCAGTGGCGCCGCGTGCGCATCGCCGAAATGGGCTGGCTGCTCGTGCCAGGCACCGCGTTCGCGATCGATCTCATGCTCTGGCATCGCAGCATCCTCTACGTCGGCCCGGGACTCGCGACCCTGCTCGGAAATTTCCAGGTGTTCGTGATGGCGCTCGCGGGCTTCGTGCTGTACCGCGAGAAGCTCGGCGTGCGCTTCCTCGCCGGTATCGCGCTCGCGTTCCTCGGCCTCTACCTGCTGGTCGGCCTCGACTGGTCGGTGGTCGGCGCGCGCTACCGGCTCGGGGTCACGCTCGGCATCGTCACCGGCCTCGCGTACGCGGCCTACATGCTGTCGACGCGGCACGTGCAGCGCGCCGGTCACGTGCGACTCGCGCCGGCGCAGCTGCTGTGCGTAAGCTCGCTGCTGTGCGCGCTCGTGCTCGCGCTGGCCGCGATCGGCGAGGGCGAGAGCTTCGCGATTCCCGATGCACAGAGCTGGACGTCCCTGCTCGGCCTCGCGTTCTTCGGTCAGGTGCTGGGCTGGGTCCTGCTCACGCGTGCGATGCCGCAGTTGCCCGCGTCGACGATCGGCTTGCTGCTGCTGCTGCAACCCGCGCTTTCGTTCGTGTTCGACGTGCTGCTGTTCGCGCGGCCCACGCATGCGGCCGACTGGATCGGCGTCGCACTCGCGCTGGCCGGCATCTTCGTCGGCTCGTATCGTCCGGGCCGGCGAAGTCCGCCAGTGGTCGCGGCCGCCGGCGTTGCCGAACCCGCAGTTCGCACCGTGCCCGCGCCGCAAGAAGCGGCACGCGGCCCGGGCGCGGTTTCCTTCGAGCCGCCTAGACCAGAAACAACGTCGCGAGACCCAGAAAGATGAAGAATCCGCCGCTGTCGGTCAGTGCGGTGATCAGCACGCTGGAGCCCATCGCGGGGTCGCGGTCGAACCGCAGCAGGGTCATCGGTATCACCACGCCCATCAGCGCCGCAAGCAGCAGGTTGAGCGTCATCGCCGCGGTCATGACCAGTCCGAGCGCAACGTTGCGATAGAGCAGGAACGCGACGATGCCGATCACGCCACCCCAGATCAGGCCGTTGACCAGGGCGACGCCGAGTTCCTTGCGCAGCAGGCGCCGCGCGCTGCCGATGCTGACCTGATCGAGTGCGAGCGCGCGCACGATCATCGTGATGGTCTGGTTGCCGGAGTTGCCGCCGATGCCGGCGACGATCGGCATCAGCGTGGCCAGCGCCACGAGTTTCTGGATCGAGCCCTCGAACACGCCGATCACACGCGAGGCGATGAACGCGGTGACCAGATTCGTCGCGAGCCAGGCCCAGCGGTTGCGCAGCGACTTCCAGACCGAGGCGAAGATGTCCTCGTCCTCGCGCAGGCCGAAGCGCTCGCGGACTTCGGCATCGCTCTCCTCGCGGATCACGTCGACCATCGCGTCGATGGTCAGGCGCCCGATCAGGCGGCCCTCGCCGTCGACGACCGGGGCGGTCACGATGTCGTAGCGTTCGAACGCCTGCGCGGTTTCGAACACGTCGTCGTCCGGATGGAACGTGTTCGCGTCCTCGGCCATGACCTCGCTGACCGCCTTGGCCGGGTCGTTGACAAGCAGCCAGCTGACCGGCAGCACGCCGGTGAGCACGGTATCGCTGTTGACGACGAACAGCTTGTCGGTGTGGTCGGGAAGCTCCTTGAGCCGGCGCAGGTAGCGCAACACGGTTTCCAGGGTCACGTCGTCGCGGATCGTGACCATGTCGAAGTCCATCAGCGCGCCGACTTCGTCCTCGTCCCAGGACATCGCCGACTGCACGCGCTCGCGCTGCTCGGCGTTGAGCCGGTGCATGAGCTCGGCGAGCACGTCCTCGGGCAGGTCCTCGGCGAGATCGGCGAGTTCGTCGGCGTCGAGCTGTTCGGCGGCGGCGAGCATTTCCGGTCGATCCATGTCCGCGAGCAGCGATTCGCGTACCGCATCGGAGACTTCGAGCAGGATCTCGCCATCGCGATCGGCCTCGACCAGGTTCCAGACTTCGCGGCGTTCCTCGCGCGGCAGCGCCTCGAGGATGTAGGCGATGTCGGCCGGATGCAGCTCGTCGATCTCGGCCTGCAGTTCGACCAGGTGCCGGCTCGGGCGCGCGAAGCCGGCCGCGCCGGGCCGTTGGCCATGCTCGCGCTGCGCAACGTCCTCGCGCAGCCGGCGCAGCAGCTCGCTGACCCGCGCGAGCTGGTTCTGCAGTTGGCTATGCGGATTACGGGCTTCGGCTTCGGACATGGGCGACGCGGCAGGGTGGGGGCGGGGCGGGACATCCAGGCGCCGGACCTGCGACCGCGGGAGCTGCGGGCCGGGTGATACGGCCCGCCGTCAACGTCGCGGTCCGCAGTGCGGTCATTGTCGCCGTTGTGCGCGCCCGCGGGAATCAGGCGCGGGGTCTGGCCGGCGCTTGCGCCGACGTTCCCTCGGCGAGCGTCCACTCGACCAGCATCGGCACGATCTCGTTGAGGGCGGCCTGGAAAGCGGTGAACGCGCCGGCCGCATCCGCGCCGCTCGCGGCGACGTGCGTATCGAACGCGCGCGAGGCGAGTACGCGGTTGCTCGAGTAGTCGAGCAGGCGCGCCTGGAAGCCGATCCGTGCCTGCGCGCCGGCTGCGGTGAGTTCGAGCTGGAAGTCGCGCAACTCGATCGCGAGCGCGAAGTCAGCGCGCATGCCGCTCGCGGCGCTGCCCACGCCGACAATGCGGCCCGAATGCTCGAATCCCTCGATGATCAGCCGCCGCAACAGCGCCGGCGCGGTGTCGCTCCAGCGCGCGCCCGGAAGCACTTCGATGACGCCCGGATGCGGCATCACCGCGATACGCGAGGAGTCCAGCGCGTCGCTCGCGAGCGGCGTATCGACGATCAATTGCCAGTCGACGCGGGGTGCGGACGCGTCGGCCACCGCGCTGTATTGCGGCGAGTAGATCGTGAATGGCTGCCGGGAGACCTTGAGCAGCGAAGAGCAGCCGAGCATCGCAAGGCTCAGCGCCATGGCCACGAGGATGCGCAATGCGTTCATTCGGGATGGAACTCCTTGGGCTGGTCGCGGCCGAGCAGCAGGCTGTCGGATGCGGAAAGCTTGTCGCTGAGCTGCTTGAGCGAGCGCAGCGTTTCGCGCAGTTCGTGGACTGCCGGGCCGATCTGGCGCAGGCCCTGGTTGCTGAAGTTGTTGATCGCGGCGCGGTTGTCGTCGACGAGCAGGCCGGTCGACTGGGCGACGCGGTCGACCGCATCGAGCGCGGCCTGCGCGCTCTTGAGCAGGGCGCTCACGTTGTCGCGCAGCAGCGTGTTCGTGGTGTTCGCCATCTGGTCGACCGACGCCAGGGTGCGTTTGAGCGTGGCGGTCGACTCGGTGAGCTGCCGGATCGCGGCCGAGATGTCGCCACGCTGGTCCGCCAGCGCGCCGGTCAGTTCGTCGAGGTGCTCGAGCGTGGCGGTGATGCGCTCGACGTTGTCCCTGGACAGGATCTCGTTCAGGCGCAGCAGCACGTCGTTGGCGCTGAGGACGATGTCGGACCCGGACGCGAGCAGCTTGGACAGCGCCGATTCCTCGGACGGGATGACCGGCACCGGGTGCTCGCGTGTCGGCAACAGCGGCGGGCTCGTCGGGGCGCCGCCCGAGAGCTGGATGAACGCGAGTCCGGTAACTCCCTGCAGGCCGAGCTTGGCGCGCGTGTCCTGACGCACCGGTGCAGCCGCATCGAGACGAACGCGGGCGATGACCTTGCGCGGATCGGCCGCATCCAGATGCAGCTCGCGCACTTCGCCGACCTTGATGCCGTTGTACTGGACGAGTCCGCCGACCGAGAGGCCGGTTACCGCCTCGGTGAACACGATGTCGTAGTCGTTGTACTGGTGGTCGGCACCCGACTTGCTCATCCACAGCACGAACGCGAGCGCAAGCAGGAAGCCGCCGATCGTGAATGCGCCGATGAGGACGTGGTTTGCGCGTGTTTCCATGGTCTAGAGGCCTGCATCGTTCATTCGGGAATGGGCTCGCACCGCGGCTTGCGCGGTGCCACCTGGTGCGCGCGTCGCCGGGTCCATCAGTCGCGCACCGCGCTCGGCGGCGCGCCGGTGCGGGCGCCCGCCTCGGCCTGCTGCGCCGCGAGCTCCGCGGCGCGACCACGCGGGCCCTTGAAATAATCGTGCACCCAGGGATCGTCGAAGCGCTCGACCTTGTCCAGCGTATCCGCGACCAGCACGCGCTTTTGCGAAATCACGGCGACGCGGTCGCAGATCGTGTACAGGGTATCGAGATCGTGGGTGATCAGCAGCACGGTCAGGTCGAGCGCCTCGCGCAGGGTCAGGATCAGCCGGTCGAACGCGGCCGCGCCGATCGGATCGAGTCCGGCCGTTGGCTCGTCGAGGAACAGGATGTCCGGGTCGAGGGCCAGCGCGCGCGCGAGCGCGGCGCGCTTGACCATGCCGCCGGAAAGCTCGGACGGGAACTTCAGCGCCGCTTCGGCGGGCAGGCCGGCCAGCGCGATCTTCAGCGCAGTGAGCCGCTGCATCAACGCGGGCGGCAGGTCGTGGTGCTCGCGCATCGGCAGCATCACGTTGTCCGCAACCGACAGTGAGGAGAACAGCGCGCCGTTCTGGAACAGCACGCCGCAGCGGCGTTCGAGCTCGGCGCGACGCGCCTCGGAGATCGTTGCCATGTCCTCGCCGAGCAGGCGGATGCGGCCCGCCGCGGGCCGGTTCAGGCCGATGATCGAGCGCATCAGGACCGACTTGCCCGAACCCGAGCCGCCGACCACGCCGACGATCTCGCCACGCCAGACGTCGAGATCGAGGTCGTCGTGCACGACCTGCGTGCCGAACTGGTTGCGCAGGCCGCGCACCTCGATCACCGCCTCGCGCGGGCGCGCGCTCACAGGTTCATTTCCATGAAGAAGATCGCCGCGATCGCATCGACGAGGATCGCGACGAAGATCGACTGCACGACGCTCGAAGTCGTGTGCGTGCCGACCGATTCGGCGCTGCCGGAGACCTTGAATCCCTCGAGGCAGCCTATCGATGCGATCAGAAACGCGAATACCGGGGCCTTGCTCATGCCGACCCAGAAATGCCGGATCGCGTCGAGGTCGTGGAAGCGCGTCACGAACATGGTCGGCGAGATGTCGAGCGCGAGCGCGCACACCGTGGCTCCGCCGACGATCCCTGCGAGCATCGCGAGCAGGGTCAGCAGCGGCAGCGCGATCAGCAGCGCGAGCAGCCGCGGCAGCACCAGGACCTCGACCGGATCGAGGCCCAGCGTGCGGATCGCGTCGACTTCCTCGCGCGACTTCATCGAGCCGATCTGCGCGGTGAAAGCGCTGCCCGAGCGTCCCGCGATCAGGATCGCGACGAGCAGCACGCCGAATTCGCGCAGGAACGAATAGCCGACCAGCTCGACCGTGTAGATGCTCGCACCGAAATCCTTGAGCACGGTTGCGCCGAGGAACGCGACCACCGCGCCGATCAGGAAATTGAGCAGGACAACGATCGGCACCGCGTCGAGGCCGGTCTGTTCGAGGTGGAACGCGAGCGAGGTCAGGCGCCAGCGCCGCGGATCGACGATGCAGCGGGCCAGCGTGGCGAGAACGAGGCCGATGAAACCGAGCAACTCCCAGGCGTCACGCCCGATCTGTTCGACCGCCGCGCCGGTGCGTTCGAGCAGCACGACGAAGCTCGAACGCTCCGGCGTGCGCGCAAGCGGAGCCGCCTGGGCGCCGGCCACGGTGTCCAGCAGCGCGCGCCGATGCGAGTCCAGACCCTCGATCGGGCGGTCGCCCGCGAGGTCGAGCAGAATTTCCGCGCCTGCGGTATCGATGCGCTCGATGCCGGCCGCGTCGATATGCGCGCGCGCCGACAGGCCGCGCTGGAGCGCGACCACGCGCGCGGACAGCGCGGGCGCGCTGGCCAGGATCCAGTCGCCGCGCGCGACCACCCGCTCGCCGCCTGCGTCGAGATCGATGGTGGCGCCGGCAGGGGTCTTCATCGGGCAAGGCTAGCAGGCCGGGCATGAATCGGGAACGCATCGACCGCGTCCCGCCGCAGCGGTCGCTTCCGTGCGCCAAAGCGCGGCATGATTGCATCATGGACACCGAACATCCCGACCCGCACGGCGGCGCACGCGCCTCGATTGAGACCCGCATCGGCTTCGTTGTCGAACTGTCGCGTCGCCTGCACCAGTACGGCACCGCAGCGCCGCGCCTGGAGGCGGTGATCAACCTGGTCAGCGCGCGCCTCGGCCTGGTCTGCAACGTGTTGTCCACGCCGACGTCGATCGTGATGTCGTTCTCCGACCTGTCGCGCGAGGACAGCCTAGCCGAGATCACCGAGGTCGTGCGCGCGTACGCGGGCGACGTGAACCTCAAGCGCCTGTGCCAGATCGACGAGATCGCCGACCGCGTCATCGACGGCCGTCTCGACCTCGCCGCGGGGCGCCGTTGCCTGCGCGAGTTCGGCACCGCGAAGCGTTCGCGCGCACACGAGCTAGCGATGATCGCGAGTTACGGAATCTCGGCGGCAAGCGTTGCCGCAATCCTGCACGCGGCATGGAGCGGTGTCGCCGCGGCGGGCGTGATCGGACTCGTGATCGGCCTGGTCTATCTCGTATCCACGGTGCGCCCGAACATCGCCGCGGCCTCGGAAGCGCTGGCCGCGTTGCTGGCGACCCTGATCGCGACCGCGATCGCGGTGCACGTCGAGCCGATCGCGGTGCGCTCGGTGATCATCGCGAGCCTGATCGTGCTGATGCCGGGGATGACCCTGACCACCGCGGTGCGCGAGTTGTCGAGTCAGCACCTGATGTCCGGGACGGTGCGCATGATGGGCGCGCTTGCGACGCTGCTAAAACTCGCATTCGGGACGATCGCGGCGACCCAGCTGTGCAACCTGATCGGCTGGGTCCCGGTCGGCGGTCCGGAGTCGCCAGTGCCGCCCTGGGCGACCTGGCTCGCGGTACTCGCGGGCGGATGCGCGTTCGCGGTCCTGTTCGGCAGTCCGCGGCGCTACGTGCCGGTCGTGGTCGGCGCGGTCGTACTCGGATACGTCAGCTCGCAGGTCGCCGGCGTCTACCTGACGCCCGCGTTCGGCGTGTTCGTCGGCGGCGTGGTCATCGGCGCGAGCAGCAATGTGTTCGCGCGCGTGATGCAGCGACCGGGTGCGCTCGTGCGTGAACCGGGAATCATCCTGCTCGTTCCCGGCAGCGTCGGCTTCCGCACGCTCAACTTCGTGTTCGAACGGGACGTGCTGCTCGGCATCGATACTGCGATCACCCTGACCACGCTGCTGATCGCGATCGTCGCGGGACTGTTGTTCGGTGATTTGCTGGTGCCGCCGCGCCGCGCGCTTTAGTGCCGCGGCGTCCGTGCTACTTGAGCAGCGAACGCAGCATCCATGCGGTCTTCTCGTGCTCCTGCATGCGCTGGGTGACCAGATCCGCGGTCGGCTGATCGTCTGCCAGATCCGCGGCCTTGAACACCTCGCGCGCAGTACGCGCGGTCGTTTCATGACCGTCGACGAGTTGCCGGACCATCGCCTTCCAGTCGGGCACCGCGGTTTCCTCGGCGATCGAAGTCAGCTTGCCGAACTGGGTATAGGAACCGGGCGCGTAGACATCGAGCGCGCGCATGCGCTCGGCGATCACGTCCGCCGCGGTCCACAGCTCGTTGTACTGTGCCTCGAACATCAGGTGCAGGGTGTTGAACATCGGCCCCGTGACATTCCAGTGGAAGCCGTGCGTCTTGAGATACAGCGAATAGGTATCGGCGAGCAGTTTCGAGAGATTCTTCGCGATGCTCTCGCGATCCTTCCTGGTGATGCCGATATCGATGGCCATGAGTGGACTCCGGGTCGCGGAAAGACCTGACGGTAGTGTAGGGCTCAGGCCACGGGAAATCGTTCTTGCGAATGATTTCGATCGACCGCAACTATGATGAACCGCCGCGCTGTCGTGCCCCTGATGTCCAGATCGTCGTCGATGCCCGATCACCCGATTCCCCGCGACACGCTCGCGACGGTAATGGCGTGCGATTTCGGGCGCCTGCTGACGCGTTGGCGCCAGCTCGGATCCGCGCGGCATCCGTTGCCGGCGGACCTCGACGCGCTGCGCGATGAGATCGCGGTGTCCACGGCGCGGCGGGCCGTCCGCGCGGCCAGCGTGCCGGAAATCCGCATCGACGCCTCGTTGCCGATCGCAGCGCGCAGCGAGGAAATCGTCGAATACATACGCCGCAACCCGGTCGTCGTGCTCGCCGGGGAGACCGGTTCGGGCAAGAGCACCCAGCTGCCCAAGCTCTGTCTCGCGGCCGGCCGCGGCACTGCGGGACTGATCGGCTGCACGCAGCCGCGCCGTATCGCCGCGCGCAGCGTCGCGCGCCGCGTTGCGGACGAACTCGGCAGCGAGGTCGGCACGCTGGTCGGATTCCAGGTGCGCTTCACCGACCGGGTCGCGGATGATTCGCTGATCAAGTTCATGACCGACGGCATCCTGCTCGCCGAGACCCGGTCAGACCCCTGGCTCAGCCGTTACGACACGATCATTCTCGACGAAGCCCACGAGCGCAGCCTCAATATCGATTTTCTGCTCGGGTACCTCAAGAGGCTGCTCGCGAAACGAAGCGACCTGAAACTGATCGTGACCTCGGCGACCATCGATACCGCGCGCTTCGCACGGCATTTCGGCGACGCGCCGGTCATCGAGGTCGAGGGGCGTACGTATCCGGTCGAGGTGCGCTGGGTGCCAGGTCATTCCGGCATGGACGAACCGGCATCAAGCGGCGCCGTCAGGCCCCGGAACGACGCCGACCCGATCTCCGCGGCCGAGCGGATCGTCGCGGTCATCGACCGCATCACGGCCGAGGATCCGCGCGGCGACGTGCTCGTGTTCCTGCCCGGAGAACGCGAGATCCGCGATACCCACTTCGCCGTGTCGCGGCGCAAGTATCGCGAGACCGAAGTGCTTGCGCTGTATGCGCGCCTGTCGACAGCCGAACAGGATCGCGTGTTCAAACCGGGACCGCGGCGACGCATCGTGCTGGCCACCAATGTTGCCGAAACCTCCTTGACGGTCCCGCGCATCCGCTACGTGGTCGATACCGGCAGCGCGCGAGTCAAGCGCTACAGCCCGCGCAACCAGCTCGAGCGCCTGCATGTCGAAGCGATCTCGCAGGCTGCGGCCGAACAGCGCAAGGGCCGCTGCGGTCGCGTCGGGCCCGGCGTGTGCTTTCGTCTTTACGACGAGGACGATTTCGCGCGGCGTGCGCCCTACACCGAGCCCGAGATCCTGCGTTCGTCGCTGGCCGGCGTGATCCTGCGCATGCTTGCGCTCGATCTGGGCGACCCGGAGGATTTCCCGTTCGTCGAAGCGCCGTCCGCGCGCGCGATCGGCGACGGCTATCGGCGCCTGAACGAACTCGGCGCGATTGCCGGCGCTCCCGTGCGCTCGCCGCCGAACGCCGAGGATCGGCAGGCAGCGCTCGGTCACCGCGTGTCGCGGTCGTCCGTGCGGGCTTCCGCGAGCGTCGAACGTGAACCGGAGCCCGTCCAAAGCCGCATGGTCCAGACGCCGCGGCTCACCGACATCGGGCGCACGTTGTCCCGCCTGCCGGTCGACGCGGCACTCGGACGCATGCTGATCGAGGGCGGCCGACGCGGCGTACTGCGTGAGATGCTCGTGCTGACCGCGTTCCTGAGCGTGCAGGACCCGCGCGAACGTCCTGCCGATGCGCGCCAGCAGGCCGACGCGGCGCACGCGCTGTTTGCCGATCCGCGCTCGGATTTCATCGGCGTGCTCAGGCTCTGGGCGGCCTATGCGGGTGCGCACGAAGACCTGACCCAGTCGCAGCTGCGGGAATGGTGCCAGGCACGATTCCTTTCGTTCCTGCGCATGCGTGAGTGGCGAGAACTGCATCGGCAGCTTCTGCTCCAGCCCGGGATCGAAAGTCGGCAGTCCGTTGCCGGAAACAGGCACGCGTCCGCTTCCGCTCCACCGCCAGCCGATACACGATTCCCGACTCCAGCCCAATACGAAGCGATCCACCGCTGTCTTCTTTCCGGCTGGCCGACCCAGGTCGCGCGCAAGGACGAGCGCGGCCGCTACCGCGCGACGCGCGAGCGCGGACTCGCGATCTTCCCGGGATCGAGCGTGGCCAAGGCACCGCCCGCATGGCTGCTTGCCGGGCAGATCCTCGATCTTGCCAGGGTCTACGGCCTGCTCTGCGCGCGCGTGGAACCGGCCTGGATCGAACAGCAGGCGGCGCATCTGGTGAAGAAGAGCTGGCGGGATCCGCATTGGTCGCGCAAGCGCGGCGCGGTCATCGCGTTCGAGCAGGTCACGCTGTTCGGCCTGACCCTGGTTGAACAGCGCAGCGTGCAATTCGGCAGGCAGGATCCGGCACTTGCCCACGCGATCTTCCTGAGCGAGGCCCTGGCCCGCTGCGAACTCGATGCGCGCGCCGACTTC
Organism: uncultured Gammaproteobacteria bacterium; assembly: GCA_963758365.1. Lineage (GTDB taxonomy): Bacteria > Pseudomonadota > Gammaproteobacteria > Xanthomonadales > Rhodanobacteraceae > Dokdonella_A. The sequence continues at coordinate 2,401,420 of CAVWVB010000001.1, read as the reverse complement.
GTGCGCAGCAACGCGCGCGTTCTGGCCGAGGCGCACGAGGTCGAGGCCAAGCGCCGTCGCAGTGGCCTCGTGCGCTCCGACCAGGAACTGAGCGCATTCTTCGCCGGAAAACTGCCCGCGCACGTTCACACGACGGCCGCGCTCGACGCGTGGTATCGCAGCGCAGCGCCGACGCAGCAGGCTGCACTGCACTGGTCGCCGGGCGACGTGCTTGATGCGTCGGCACGCATCGGCGCGCACGAGTTTCCGGCGACGCTGGACGTCGCCGGTCACGCGTTGCGGCTCACCTACCGCTTTGTGCCCGGCGATCCTGCCGATGGAGTGACCCTGCAGGTGCCGCTCGCGCTCGTCAACGCGGTTCCCGCGGCGCGTTGCGAATGGCTTGTGCCGGGGCTGCTCGCGGAAAAGGTCGCGCAGTTGATCCGCGGCCTGCCGAAGGCGCTGCGTCGCAACTTCGTGCCGGCACCGGATTTCGCGCGCGCTTTCGTGGAGGCCGAAGCGGTGTGCGATGAAGGGCTGGCCGATGTGCTGGCGCGCTACCTGCAGCGCGTGACCGGCGTTGCGATTGCGGCGGCCGACTTCGAAGGTGTCGCGCTGCCGGTCCATCTGGCGATGAATTTCCGGATCGTCGACGACCACGGCGGCGACGGACCCCGTGAATCGCTCGCCGAAAGCCGCGACCTGGTAGCGATCCAGGCGCAGTGGACGGGTGCGGCCCGTGTCGCATTCTCGCGACGCGCCGATGTCGAGCTCACCCGCGAGCGTGTCGACTCCTTCGACTTCGAAGATATTCCCGCGAGCGTCGTTTCCAGCACGGGTCTCACCGCGTTCCCGGCCCTGGTCGATCTCGGCGAAAGCGTCGCGCTGCGTGTTTTCGAACGCCACGACGAGGCGCTTGCACAGCACCGCGGCGGGGTCGACCGTCTGCTGCGGCGTGCCCTCGCCGACCCGCTCAAGCAGGCGCGACGGCGTCTGCCGCTGAATCCCGCGATCGCGTTGAAGTGGACGCCCCTGGGCAGCATCGAGGAATTGCGTGCCGATGTCGTCGAGGCCGCGCTGCGCGAACGATTTGCCGCCCACGACCTGGACCTGCGCACGCGAACCGAATTCGGGCGGGTCAGGGATGCGCTCGCGCGCGAGGTCTTCGCGAGCGCAGTCGAACGACTCGCGCTTGCGGAGGCGATCATCGTGGCCTACGCGGAATTGCGACCGTTGCTCGATCCGCCGCTGCTGGGATTCGCACGCGCGAACTACGACGATCTGCGCGAGCAACTAGCGGGGCTTCTCGCTCCGGGGTTCCTGCGCGACGTTGAATCGGCTCGTCTCGTGCACTTCCCGCGTTATCTCAAGGCGATGCGCCTGCGCGCGGAACGCCTGCGCCATGACCCGGTGCGCGATCAGGCGCGCATGCTCGGCGTGCAGATCCATTGGCGCGAGTATCTCAGGCTGCGCGCGGAAACGGATCGCGGGAATGCGGGGCTGGAGGAGTTGCGCTGGCTGATCGAGGAATTGCGCGTCTCGACTTTCGCACAGGAGCTGCGCACGTCCGAACCCGTTTCAGCGAAGCGCCTTGCGAAACTCGTGGAATCGTTGCGCGACGTGTGAAACGGGACGAAGCCGAGCCGGGTGGCGCATCCGGGTGACGTTCCATTTCCGTGCCGGGTCCATCGACAGGACAAGATCGTCGCGTACTCGCTCATTCGATGCGCTTGACGCGCACGCTGCAGCCGCAGTCGTCGACATACATCAGCCAGCTGCCGAGCAGCATCGGCTTGATCCTCACCTTCGGGTCGGTGCGGGTGCGCGCGTCGCGCGCGCCGGACTCGGCCTGCTGCCACTTCTGGCCGTTCTGCAGCGTGAACACGGTGCGGCCACTCCAGCCGCGGAAGTCACCGACGATGCTGCTTTCGATCGTGGTGCGGTCGCTGTCGTCCTTGTAGAACACCGGCGCACCGCTCGACGTCACGTACTTGACGGTGCTGCCGCCGTGGGCGTCGAGCCATGCGTTGAGCTGCTGCAGCTCCTGCGCGGACAGCTTGTCCAGACCGGTCGCATGGAACTCGGCCTGCGACATGCGCTCTTCGAGAGTCGGTGCTGCGGTCTGGGCGCCGGCCACGCTGGCCGTGGCGAAAAGGATCAGGGCGAGACTCGGATTCAGGCGCATGGGTTCCGTTCGGCAAGGCTGGAGTCTGTGACCGCAGCCGCAAAAAACTCTTGGTGGACGCGAAGTTAACGCGTGCAAGCGCGCACGCGAACCGGTAGAATGCCGCACGTTTGAGTGTAGCATGAGCCGCCGGGCATTGACCTCGTGGCCTGGATGGCTGCGAGCCACTGCATGGCAACCGGGTCGGCGGGACGCGACAACGGCGCGATCCAGGGGCGTCACAGGCGACACCCGAACCTGTTTTGGCAAGAGAATCCGAGAAAATGTCGTCAGCAAAGAAGTTCGTGGGGTGCATGGTCGCGGGATTGGCCGCTTCCATCCTGATGGTCCCGGCAGCATTCGCGGCGCAGCTCGTCGTCAACGACGAGGCGCCATTGTCCCTGCAGTCGCCGCCCGGCTTCTCGTATATCGCGGCCCAGGGCGGCCAGACCGCCACGCTCGGCGCGACCACGGACGGGTATCTTTTTTGCGCGAACGTGCTGGGTCCGGAAGGTTCCAACGTGATCGAGTTGTCGCCCGGGCACGTGAACTGGACCCTGCCACAGGCATTCCTGCAATCCTTCCAGTATTCGGGTGGAGACCTGCGCGTCAATCGCGTGTCCAGCGGTCTGTCGACGCTGACCTCGCTGGTCTGCCACGCACGCGGAGTACAAGGAGACATCGCCACCCCGTTCAGCGCCTACGGCGACGGCATCTTTCGCGACGGCGTCGAAACCTTTGCCACGGTGCAGTACGGCAACCTGGTCAACTGGCTGCCGCCGCAGGGATACACGTGGGCACAGGCCGACTGGTCGCAGGTACCCACCGACGCCTGCAATTTCAGCATGACCAGCGCGGACACGCCGCTGGTGAACGAGACTTCGCTGTGCGCGGCGGCGACCGGCGTGCGACCCGGTGGCGGCCAGTTCGGCACCCGCTCGCCGACGATGTGGACGAAGACGGTCGGCTCATCGTTCATCTACCTCGCGCGCGTGGACCTGCGCCTCGGACCACAGTCGGCACCACCCAATTCGCAGTTCGGTGTCGCCCTGGCCTCCGCGAAGCAGGGTGCCGATCTGCCCAACTCGGTGACCAACGAGATTCGCGACGGATTCGATTCGACGTACCTGTCGCAGAGCGGCACCTATTGCTATATCACCGCGTTGCCCGCGACCCTGGACGGTACCGTGTGTGCGAATGCGGCCTACAGCGGCACCGCGAACGGGCCGATCGACGGGAACATCTCGTTGAGCCTGTTCCCGCCTTCGCCGACGGCCTCCCTGTACGTGGCCGTGATTCGCACGGTCCAGGGCTCGGTGCCGTTCACGCCGATTGCGGCGATCGCGGTGATGACCGATCCGGGCACCGCGCGTGCGGACAATGGTGACGGTTTCGTCGGCGACAACGTCGTGTTCGGATTCGCGAACAGCGGCGTTTTCCCGTGGATGAACTAGTGGCCCGTAACAGAGGAAGTGAAAGCGGAATCGCGCCGCGAGACCAGGCGGGTTGCTTTCAATACCTCTGTTACAGGTCACCAGCCACCATGCCACTCGGATAGGCGCGTCGCCGCCTGATCCGCTTGTCCGGTGCCGCGCGTCGTCGCGGCACCCGCATACTCCGCCGCCGCGAGGCCGGCCGTGAAACGCTCCCAATCATCCGACACGCCGCGCATTCCCGTAGCGGCGACCCCGTTGCCCGCCGCGGAACTGGTTGCGGCGGCAATGCAGCTGGCCGTCGCCCGGACCGGCGCCGAGGCCTGGACTGCGGTGGAGCACGAGCTGCAGGGCAGCCTGGATCTGATCGCCGAGCTCGGCGTCGGCGGCGAAGCGCAGGCGGCCTGCGTCCTGCAAGCCGCGATCACCTGCGGTGCGGTATTCGAAGCCACAGATCTGGCCCGGTTTCCGGACCATGTGCGCGTGCTCGTCGACGGCCAGCAGGCGGCCGAGCGGGTCTGGGCGCTCTATGCCGAACACGGATCGGTCGGCGGCAGCGAGGGCCTGCGTCGCCTGCTGCTCGCGATCATCCGCGATCTGCGCGTCGTGTTCATCCTGCTCGCGCGCCAGCTCACGCGCATGCGCGCCGCGGTACGCGCGCCCGAGGCCGAGCAGCGCGCGCTGGCCCGACTCGCCGCCGATATCCACGCGCCACTGGCCAACCGCCTCGGCATCTGGCAGATCAAGTGGGAACTGGAAGACCTCGCATTTCGCTTTCTGCAACCGGACGTGTACCGGCGCATCGCGGGCCTGCTCGACGAACGTCGCGGCGATCGCGAGGCCTGGATCGGCGATGCGCGCGCGCTGCTGGTCGAGGCGCTCGCGAAGGCGGGAGTTGTGGCGGACGTCGCCGGACGGCCGAAACACATCCATTCGATCTGGCGCAAGATGCAGCGCAAGGGACTCGAGTTCTCCGAGCTCTATGACGTGCGTGCGCTGCGGGTCCTGGTCGACGACGTGGCCGCATGCTACGCCGCGCTTGGCGTCGTGCACACGCTGTGGCCGTACGTTCCGGGCGAGTTCGACGACTACATTGCGAGTCCGAAGGGCAATCACTACCAGTCGCTGCATACCGCGGTGATCGGTCCGGGCGGGCGCACCCTCGAAGTGCAGATCCGATCGCACGAAATGCACCGTCACGCCGAACTCGGTGTCGCGGCGCACTGGCGCTACAAGGAAGGCGGTGCCGCGGACGCGAGTTTCGAACGCAAGATCGCCTGGATGCGCGAGCTCCTCGACGCGAGGGACGCGCACGACGACGACGCCGCACTGCTCGCAGGCTTTCGCACCGCAGTCGCCGAGGACCGCGTCTATCTGCTGACCCCGAAAGGCCAGGTCATCGATCTTCCCCGCGATGCCACGGTGCTCGATTTCGCCTATTCGATCCATACCGATGTCGGCCACCGGTGTCGCGGCGCCAAGGTCAACGGACGCATTGTGCCGCTGGGTTTCCGACCGGCCAGCGGGGACCGCGTCGAGATCCTGACCGGCAAGTCCGGCGAACCGCGTCGCGACTGGCTGTCGGCCCAGCATGGATTCCTGACCACGCATCGCGCGCGCGAAAAGGTGCGCGCCTGGTTCAAGCGCGTCGACCTGCAGCAGAATCTCGCGGCCGGGCGTGCGGTGCTCGAACGCGAGCTCAAGCGCCTTGCCCTGCAACCGGCGAGTCTCGACGGACTGCCCGAACGCTTTCATCTGCGCGGCCACGACGCGCTGCTCGAGGCGCTCGCGCTCGGCGACGTCACTACCGGGCAGCTCGCGCGTGCGCTGCACGAGCTGACAACGCCACGCAGCGAGCCCGCCGAATCGGCACCGATACCGGCGCGGGTTCCGGCGGCGGACCGCGGCGCGATCGTGATCGAAGGCGTGGGCAACCTGTTGACCCAGCTTGCGCGCTGCTGCCAGCCCCTGCCGGGCGATGCGATCTGCGGCTACATCACGCGCGGACGCGGTGTATCCGTGCACCGCCGCGATTGCCTCCAGCTGGTCAAGCTCGGCGAGCGCAACCCGGATCGGGTGGTCGCGGTCGAATGGGGAAGGCGGCACCAGGCCAGCTACGACGTCGACATCGTGGTCAGGGGTTATGACCGCAAGTGGCTGCATCGTGATGTCAGCAATGCGATCGCGGCTGCCAATGCGCATGTCGTGGCGGTCGATGCGCGCCTCGATGCGCGCAAGGGCATCGCCGAGATGAACTACGCGCTCAGGGTGGGCGACTTCGGCCAGCTCAGCGGTCTGCTCGCGCAACTGCTGGCCGTGCCGAACGTGATCGAAGCGCGGCGCGTGACCTGAACGCGGGTTGTTGTGCCGAACGCGCGTGCTATTCTGGCCGGCCAGTCCGATGCCCGTGCGCGGGAGCGCGCCATGTTCGGGCTTTCTTCCGGATATGACGCGAACGTGATCGAGATTCCCGGTTACCGCATCCTGCGCCAGCTCGGCCGTGGCGGCATGGCCACGGTGTACCTCGCGGTACAGGAGTCGGTCGATCGCGAGGTCGCGCTGAAGGTGATGTCGCCTGCGCTGCTCGTGGACCCCAATTTCGGCGAGCGCTTCCTGCGCGAGGCAAAGATCGCAGCCAGGCTGCATCACCGCAACGTGGTCGGCATCCACGACGTCGGCCGGGCCGGCGACTACCACTACATCGCGATGGAGTATCTGGGCGGCGGCGCAGTGCTGGTCAAGGACGGCAGCACACGCGAACCGATGTATGCACTGCGCGTGATCCGCGAGATTGCCGGCGCACTCAATTATGCGCAGGAGAAGGGCTTCGTCCATCGCGACGTGAAGCCCGACAACATACTGCTGCGCGACGACGGGTCGGCGGCGCTCACCGATTTCGGCATCGCGCGCGCGCTCGACGCGGCACCGCGCATGACCAAGACCGGGGCCGTCGTCGGCACGCCGCATTACATGAGCCCGGAGCAGGCGCGCGGCAAGCAGATCGACGGTCGCGCGGATCTCTACAGTCTCGGCATCGTGCTGTACGAGCTGCTGGTCGGGCGGGTGCCCTACAACGCCGACGATTCGCTCGCGATCGGGATCATGCATATCACCGAGCCGGTGCCCGCGTTGCCCGATTCGCTTTCCGTGCTGCAGCCCCTGCTGGACCGCCTGCTCGCCAAGCAGCCCGAAGACCGTTTCCAGACCGGCAACGAGGTCGCCGAGGCCATCGCCGAGATCGAGGGGCGGGTACGGCTCGGAGCGGTGCCGGAACTCGCCGATCGAGTGCGCGCGTTCCGCGACGAGGTGACGCCGACTACGACCTGGGGCGACAGTCCATTGCCGGCGCCGGCCGCCGCGCGCGAACGTGCGGAGCCGAATCTCGGCCGCCTCGACGAGATCGTCAGTGCGTTCGACAGCCAGGTCATGCGCGCCGAACGCCCGGCCGCGCCATCCGCGGCACGGCGGGCGCGCCGGTCGTGGCACCGGCGCGGCGCGATGCTGGTTCTCGTGCTGCTTCTCGGCGGCGCGGCCTTCGCCGCCTGGCATTACCAGGACCGATTGCGCGGGTGGCTGCCGCGCACCGAATTCAACGACACCCTGACGCGCGCGCAGCAGGCACTTGCGAGCGGACACCTGACCGGCAATCAGGGCGACAGCGCGCGCGAGCTGTTCCTCGCGGCGCGCGCCCAGGATCCCGACAACGACACCGCGCGGCGTGGCCTCGGCGAAGTCGGGCGCAGATTGCTCGCGAACGCACAGGCGTCGCTGCAGCGGGGCGATCTTGCCGAAGCGCGCGCCGCGCTCGACACGGCGCGCGAGCTGCTCGGCGGTGGCACCGACGTCGAACGTGTGGATCGTGCGCTGAAGGAACGTGAATCGGTCGGCGATGCGACCGCGCAGCTTCTCGAGCAGGCGAACGCGGCGCTCGCAGCCGGCCGCGTCGTCGGCGCCGACGGTGCAGCAACGCTGTATCAACGCGTGCTCGAGGGCGACAAGGACAATGCGCTCGCGCTGGCCGGTCTCGGCAAGGCCGCCGAGGTGCTCGCGGAGCAGGCGCGCACCGCGCTCGCGGCCGGCGACATCGACACGGCAGCCGCGCGCGCCGACGATATCGGACGGATTCTGCCCGCGTGGCCGGGTCTGCCGGAGCTGCTCGGCGGCATCACCCAGGCGCGCGAGGCTGCGCGGGTCGCGCTCGGCGGCACACTGGATCGTGCGGAAGCCCGGATCCGTGCCGGCGATCTCGCGGGCACGCCGCAGTCCGCGCTCGAGTTGCTGCGTGGCGTGCTCGCCCGGGATCCGGCCAACGCGCGCGCGAAGGAGGCGATGCGCCGGATTGCGCTGGCCTTCGTCGTGCGTGCGAATGCGGCGATCGAGGACAGCAATCCCGGCGCGGCCGAGAAGCTTCTTGCGAGCGCTGCCGGAATCGCGCCGGCGTCGCCGGAACTGCGTGCCGCGCGGTTGAGTCTGCGCGAACTTCGCGAACGACTCGCGATCGATGCCGAGCGTCCGCAGGTGACGCCCGCGCAGGCCGACCGCGTGCGCAGCCTGATCGCGGACGCATCCAGGGCGGCCGCGGCCGGCAACGTGATCATGCCGCCCGGCGACAGCGCGTACGACAAGTACCGGGCCGCGCTCGCGATCGACGGCAGCAATCGGATCGCGCTGGACGGCCTCGCGCGGTTGCCGGTGCGCGTCAAGCAACTGTTCGAGGAGGCGTTGACGCGCGGCGCCCCACAGCGCGCGCGAGAGCTGCTCGACACGCTGCGCCAGATCGCGCCCGACGATACCGCGCTGGCCGCGATGCGTGAACGCGTCGCGAATGCGTTCCTCGACCAGGCCGACGCAAATATCGGCGAAGGTCGTCGCGAAGACGCGGCGAACGCTTTGAAGGCGGCGCGCGAACTCAGTCCCGGCAATCCGCGCCTCGTGCCGCTGGGCGCGAGGCTGCAGGCGATGACGGGCACGACACCGGGTTGAGGGGCGAGCACCGCATGGGCGCGCGCGGCAGGGCTTGCGGTATCCGCTCGACGGCATGGACATCGCGCCATGGAGCTTGCACCGCGAGCGTTTGTCCATGCCACCCGGTGCTGCGCATATGTGCCTGCTGCTGATCGCAATCGACACCGCCCCCGGCTGTCCGTTGCTGCTGCTCGGCAACCGCGACGAGTTCCACGGGCGCGCCAGCGCGCCCGCGCGGCGCTGGTCCGAGGACGGGCGCATCGTCGGCGGGCGCGACCTCGTTGCGGGCGGCAGCTGGCTCGCACTGCGCGAGGACGGATGCTTCGCCGCGGTGACGAACCTGCGCACCGGGATTCCGGCGACCGCGCCGCGCTCGCGCGGCTGGCTGGTGCGCGACTTTCTGCTCGGCGAACAACCGGCGACGAAATTCCTGGAACGCGTGCAGGGCGATTCGGCCGAGTACGGGCCGTTCAACCTCGTGGTCGGCGATGCGGCGGGCGTGCTCGCCCTCGGCAGCGGCGATGGCCACATCCAGTCGCTGGCGGCCGGCATCCATGTGGTCAGCAACGGAGCGATCGGCGTGCGCTGGCCGAAGACCGAGCGTCTGCGCGCGCGATTCGTCGCCGCGCTCGAAACGCAACCCGGTGCGGTGGACGAAGTTGCGCTGCTCGATCTGCTCGGCGACGAAGCGCAACCCGCGGATGCGGCCTTGCCCGATACCGGCGTCGGTCTCGAACTCGAACGCCGGCTCGCGCCGGTCTTCATCCGCGGCCATCGCTACGGCACGCGTGCAGGCAGCCTGGTCGCGCGCCGAACCGACCGCAGCCTGATCCTGCGCGAACGCAGCTTCGGGCCGGACGCGGTTGCGCAAGGCGAAGTGTGCTGGCTGCGCTCCGGGCCACGCGGTTTCGCGCAGACCCGATCGGCCTAGGCGGCGGCCTGGCCGCTCGCTCGCACCCACGCCGGCGACTCGGGGAGGATGCGCTGCACGGCGGTGCGTGCCGCGGCGAACGAGAAGTGCCGCTCGACATTGGCCAGCCCGTTCGCCGAGAGCGTGTTCCAGAGCGCCTCGTCGCAATACAGGCGCGTCAGCGCCGCCGCGAACGCGTGCGCGTCGGCCGCGACCAGCACGTCCTCGCCCGCGCGCACATGCATGCCCTCGACCGCGATCGGCGTCGCGACCACCGGCAGGCCGTAACTCATTGCGAGGTTCACCTTGCCCTTGACGCCGGCACCGTAGCGCAGCGGCGCGACCGAAATCCGGCAGCCGTCCATGAATGGAGTCAGATCCTCGACATGGCCGTGCACGCGCACGTGCGCGCCGGCGAGCGCGTGGATCGCTTCCGGAACCTTGCTGCCGATCACGTGAAAACACAGATCCGGCAAATCGTCGCGGGCGAGCGGAAGTACTTCGGCCACGAACCAACGCACCGCGTCGGTATTGGGCGGATGCTGGAAACCGCCGACGAAGACGAGGTCGCGGCGCTCGGCGAACGGCTTGCGGCAACCGAACACCTCGTGCACGTTGGACAGAACCTCGACGCGCGCGCCGGGCGCGTCGCGGGCCAGCAGGTCCTGCTCGACCGGGCTGACCACGAGGGTCACGTCGCTCTCGCGAATCAGCTTCAGCTCCTGTGCGCGGGTCGCCGCCGCGTGACGCGCAAGCGCGGCGTCGGCCGCAAGCTCCGCCGCACGCTGTTCGCGCAGGTAGTGCAGATCCACGGTGTCGAATACGAGTCGGGCCTGCGCCGCGTACAGGCGCACGAGTCCGACGAAGGTCGCCGCGACGTAGTGGCGCGACAGCACGACCAGGTCGAACTCGCCGCCGCGTTCGCGCAGCAGCCGGATCGGATCCTGCGCGTAGGGCGCGTACAGCGCTTCGACGCCGAGTTCCTGCAGCGCCGGCGTGTAACGCTCGACCCAGGCGCGATTCTCGGGCAGAAAGCTGACCTGGCAGCCGAGATCGCCGAGCACACGCATCAGATTGACCATGCGCAGAGAACCCGAATCCTGGTCCGGGGTCGGCGTGGTCGCATCGACGATCAGTACACGGTGTTGCGCGCGATGTGTCGCGGCCAGATGAATCGGCGTTCCGGGCACGGGTTGGCGGGCGAGCGCGTCATGCCACTTGGCAAGGAACTTCTCGTGGTTGACGATCTGGTAGCGCTTGATTCCGCCGGCGGTGTCGGTGCCCGCGGTGACGCCCTCGAAGTGCACGACTGTCGCCGCCGGCTCCACGTAGACCTTGCGCCCGGATGCGCGTACCGCAAACGCGAGATCGGTGTCTTCGTAGTAAGCGGGAGCGTACCGGGTGTCGAATCCACCCAGGTCGCGGAACAGCTCGCGGCGCAACAGGATCGCGGCGCCGGAACAATAGTCGACTTCGCGGCGGAACCCGTAGCGCGCGTCGTCCGGATCCTCGAAGCGACCGTAGTTCCAGCCCGATCCGTCCCTGAACACGATGCCGCCGGACTCCTGCAGGCGTGCGTCCGGATACACGAGCCGGGCACCGACCAGCCCGGCCTGCGGCGCGCTCTCGATGCAGCCCACCAACGCTTCCAGCCAGCCGCCCGTGACCAGCGTGTCGTTGTTGAGAAACAGCAGATAGTCGCCGCGTGCGGCTGCCGCGCCCGCATTGCACGAGCCGACGAAACCGAGATTCGTGGCGTTGCGCAGGTTGCGGATGCCGGCGACGTCGGCGAGGCGTCGCGGAGTGGCGTCGGTCGAGGCGTCGTCGACGACGATGACCTCGAAAGGCGTGCTGCCCGCATGTTCGACGATCGAGCGCAGGCAGGCGACCGTGTAGGCGACCTTGTCGTAGACCGGGATGACGATCGAAACGCGCGGCGCATCGCTGGACGGCATCGCGAACGGGGTTCCGTCGTCGCGCGGAATGGCGTGAACGACGCGCGCGCGCGCCGGTCCGATGCCACGCACTTCGCGGCCGATGCGCACGATCGTCGCGCCCAGGCCGCGCTGGGCGATGCTGCCGCGCAGGCGCCCGGCCAGGCTGCGCAGCCGATGCGTGCGGAACGCGAGGCGTGCGCGCAGTCCGTGCAGGCGCGCATTGGCGCGGCGCAGCGGCGCGGTAATCCGCCACGAGCTGCTTGCGAGCATCTGTTCGTAGCGCGGCTTGAGTTCGCGCAGTTCGGCCTCGAGCGCACGTGCCCAGCGTGTCCGTTCGTCGAGCCGGCGATCGAGTGCGTGGCCCCAGGCGCCGCGCTTCTCGCTTTCCCTGCGCGACGCTTCGAGGTCGTTCTGCAATGCCGAACGCTGTGCGCCGATCTCGCGCAGGGCGTTCGCGGCGACTGCATGTTCGAGCATATCGGCGACTTCGTCCCTGAGCGGATAACGCAGCGGCGCGCGTTCGCCGAGCTGCAGGACCGCGTGGTAGCCGCGCGCCATGTCGCGCGGCGTCTTGTCGCGGTGCCCGGCGGCCAGCGTCGTGCGTACGCGATCCAGCGGCCGCGGATCTTTGGCAAGACCATCGATGCGCGCAACCAGCGCGGCGGCATCGGCATCGACGAGAAAACCGTCCACGGTGTCCTCGATGCGTTCGGCGAGCGCGCCGGCCCGCGTCGCGATGACCGGGATACCGAGGCTGCGCATCTCCGACAGCGTATAGCTGAAGGTTTCGGCGACGGTCGGCAACAGCAGTGCGGCATCCGGCCGTATCCGTGCGAGCAGGCTTGGCAGATCGTCGCGCCGGTAGTCGAGAACCACATGCACGTCGGTCTCGCCGAACAGGTCGTGGGCCTCGGCGCCGGCGCCGAGCAGGAAGATTTCCGCGCGCTCGCGCAGGCGCGCCAGGGCCGCGCGCAGCAACTGCGCGCCCTTGCCCCGGCGGATGCGTCCGGGCACCACGAGACGCAGGCGTGTGCGCGCGGGCGGTACGGTGATGCGCGGTGGTTGCGGCCACGGCGCGAGTCCATGCGCGATCACGTGCGCAGCCTGCGCGGCCAGTTCGGGCGCGAGACGGATCTGGTTCGCGAGCGCGGAGCGACTCGGCGCGACCAGGGTCACGTCCGCGTCGCGCATCGCGCGCACGGTTGCGTCGCGCAGCCGCTTCCAGTGCGCCGGATCCCGGTTCGCGAACTCGCCCGTGGCGTCGATCGCGGCAAGATCCCGCACGCGCTGCGCATCGTCGAAACGCAGCTGCGGATCGCCGAAATCGCAATGCAGGACCGGCCACAACGGATAGTGGTCATGGACGACCGCCAACAGCGGTAGACCGCTGCGCAGCACGTCCAGGCTGTGCCCGATCAGCGACGACACGATGACTGCGTCGACGCAATACCTGCGCACGACGTCGGCGAGCAGGTCGCGATACGCGGTGTCGGTGATCGCGGTGTCCGCGATCGCGCGCGGCAGCGGCCAGCGTCGCAGCGGCGGTCCTGCCAGCGAGCCGTCGTGCAGTTCGAGCCATTCGCCATGGCGGCGTCGCGAAAAGCTGCCGCGCGCGATCAGCACGAGGTGATGCGCATCGGCGTCGGCACCCGCGAAATCGCGTACCCAGCGTTCGGCGCCGCCGCCCCAGCCGTGCAGCACGTGCAGCAGGACCGGTTTGCGATCGAGTCCGGGCCGTGCGGGCGCCTGCCCCGCGGCCAGTGCGGCCGCGACCCGCTCGCGCAGCGGATCGAGCGGCGAGGGCGGCTCGGGCTGGCGCGGATCGCACGTTTCCGGGCTGGCGCGCCCGATCTGTGCGCGCGACCCGACATGGACATGGTCGAGCAGGACGATGCGCAAACCGGCCGCGTCGAGCGCGTCGCGGTCGCGCAGATGGTCCGCACCCAGACGCGCGAGTCGCTCGCCATGCCATGCCGAAAGACCGGCCGGCGCGTCCGCGAAGAAATACGGGTCGTCGAAGATGCGCCGATCCGAATGCGCGAAGCACAGCGCATCGAGTTGCAGCGCATCGACGTCGCCGCGCACCGCCTGCGGGAGCGGACAGCGCGAGAAACTGTCGAGCGCGACCGCGCCGACGACGTTCGCCGACTCGAGCACTTTCAGCAGACGCTCGCACGCGAACTCGGGCAGACGCAGATCGCCACGCAGGAGAATCAGGTGTTCGCGCGGGAAACGCCGCGCCGCCGCGATCACGATCCCGGCCGGATGCGCAGCGTCGTCGATATCCGGCAGACGTTCCGCGTCGACCGATTCGAAGCCACCCGCGCCGGCGCCGAACAATGCGAGGCGTGCACCGGGCGGGATGCGCGCACGCAGCATGTCAACGCTCGCGGCGTCTGTTGCTTCGAGGCCGTGGATGCAGACGCGCAGCGGCATTGCCGTGCTGCCTCGATCCGTTCCGATGCCGTCGGCGGGCGGGGCGGCGCTGGGAACGCTGGGCATCGAGACTCCGGGCGGCGGCACAAACGGCCGCGATTATCGCCTATCCGCCGCTGCCTGCGCGTCTCGCCATGCGAGCCGCGGCGCCATTACACTCGCTGCGCCCGCAGCGTTCATCGCGTGGGCCGCACCGTGGCTGATTCGGAATCCCTTCTTGTCCCTGCTTGCGTCCCTGTCGAGCGTGCTGCGTCCATGCTGGCGTCTCGCGCGAATCCCGTTGCTGGTCGGCAGCGGTCTTGCGATCGGTTTCCTGATTCCGTACACGATCTATCTGGACAGCGAAGTGCGCAGCCGCTTCGACGATCTGTCCTGGGTGACGCCGAGCCGCGTCTATGCGCGCCCGCTGCGTCTCGCGCCCGATCTGCCGATGACCGCCGAGGTCCTGCGTATCGAACTCGATGCGGCGCGCTATGTCGAGGACGCGAGCGCACGCACGCCGGGCACCTGGCATCGCGAAGGCGATCGCTTCACGATTGCGCGGCGTGCATTCATCTACCTCGATGGACGCGAACGCGAGAAGCGAATCACGGTCGGCCTGGCCCGAGGGCGCGTGGTCCAGCTCGTCGATGCCGACAGCGGCGCGCCGCTGGCCGCCGCGCGCCTCGAGCCCGCGCGCATCGCGACGCTGTATGGCGCGTTGCAGGAGGATCGCCGCTTCGTCCAGCTCGGCGAGGTTCCGCCGCTGCTGCTGACCGGGCTGCAGGCCGTCGAGGACCGCGATTTCAAGCATCATCATGGCATCGATGTCGCCGCAATCGCACGCGCCGCGTGGGCCAACCTCGTGGCCGGCCGGGTCGTGCAGGGCGGCTCGACGCTGACCCAGCAACTCGTGAAGAACCTGTTCCTGGACCGCGGCCAGACGTTTGCGCGCAAATTCAACGAAGCGCTGCTGTCGCTGCTGATCGAGGCACGCTACGACAAGCGGCGCATCCTCGAGGCCTATGTCAACGAGGTGTTTCTCGGCCAGCAGGGTGGTCAGGCCGTGCACGGCTTCGCCGCGGCGAGCGAGTTCTATTTCGGTCGCGACCTGCAGGGCCTCGGCGCAGCGGACATCGCGCTGCTGGTCGGCATGGTGCAGGGGCCGAGCCTGTACGATCCGCGGCGCTATCCGGAGCGCGCGCTGGCGCGGCGCAATATCGTGCTCGGTGCGTTCCGCGATACCGGCCTGATCGATGCCCCGACTTTCGCGCGTGCGAGCCGGCAGCCGATCGGCACTGCCGCGAATGCGACGCTCGCGCGTGACCGCTATCCGGCGTTCCTCGATCTCGTGCGCCGCCAGATCAGGGAGGACTTTCCCGACGCCGAACTCAACAGCGCCGGCCTCGCGATCCACACCACGCTCGCGCCGTCGATACAGGCGCTCGGCGAGGACGCGATCGGCAAGGCGCTGGCCGGAATCGGCAAGCGCGGCGAGGCGGTCGAGGCCGCGCTGGTGGTCACCGGCGCGCGCGATGGCGAGGTCGAGGCGATGATCGGCAGCCGTGACGTCGATGCGCCGGGTTTCAACCGGGCGCTCGATGCGTCGCGACCGATCGGTTCGCTCGTGAAACCCTTCGTGTCGCTGGTTGCGCTCGCGCAGCCACAGCGCTATTCGCTCGCGACCGTGCTCGACGACAGCGCGATCGACATGGCGCAGCGCGACGGTTCGCGCTGGCGGCCCGAGAACGACGACCACCAGACCCACGGCCAGGTCCTGCTCGTGGACGCGCTGGTCAACAGCTGGAACCTTGCGACCGTGCATCTGGGGCTGCGCATCGGCGTCGATCGCGTGCGCGGATTTCTCGAGTCGTTCGGACTCGGCCGGCCGATCAATCCGAATCCCTCGATGCTTCTTGGTGCGCTGGATCTGAGCCCCTACGACGTCGCGCGTCTGTATCAGTACCTCGCGGCCGAAGGACATGCGCTGCCGCTGCGCGCGGTGCGCGGGGTACTCGATGCCAGGGGTCGACCGCTGTCGCGCTACGCGGTGAAGTCCGGCGCGGGCGAGTATGCGACCGCAACGCGTCTGGTGACCTGGGCGATGCAGCAGGTCGCGGTCAGCGGCACCGCGCATGCGATCGCCGACAGCGGCCTCGGCTGGCTGCATGCAGCGGGCAAGACCGGCACCAGCGACACCCAGCGCGATTCGTGGTTCGCGGGTTTCACCGGCGACACGCTCGCGGTGGCCTGGGTCGGCCGCGACGACAACAAGCCGACCGGCCTGTTCGGCGCCACCGGTGCGCTGCGTATCTGGATCGAACTGATGAAACGCGTTCCGACCACGGCGCTGGTCGTCCCCGGGGACGGCACCGAGCGCGTCTGGGTGAGTGCGGACGGCCGGCGCACCGATTCCGCTTGCGCGGGTGCGCGCGAGTTGCCGTTCGCACAAGGCTACGCGCCGAGTGACGTCGAGCACTGTCCGCTCGATCGATTGCGCGAGGTGTTCGGCGGCGATTGACCGTCGTCGTGGCAATATGGCGGGTCTGCGCAATGTGCGCATCGAATCACCCGAAACGGAACCGCATGAACCAGATCCTGACCGCATCTCTCGTGATTGCCACACTCGCGCTGGCCGGGTGCGCCCAGCCCGATTCGCGGGCCGCGCCTTCCGCGCCGCCACTGATTGCTCCGTTTCCCGCCGAGGCTTTGAAGGCGATCCGCGCGGCCGGGGCCGGACTCGATTCGGCGGTGCAGGTGGAGCCGCTGCGCGACCCCGCCATCCGCGGCTTTCTGCGCGCCGCGCATGCGGCGGAAGCGGCCGGCGACGTGAGCGGCGCACTGGCGCAGGCGAACCAGGCCTTGCGGCTTGCGCCGGATGCACCCGACATCCTGCAGTACCAGGCCGAGCTCGAGGTTGCGCGCAGCGACTGGGTCGAGGCCGAACGGCTGGCGATCAGGAGCTTCACGCTCGGCCCGAAGGTCGGCAGCCTGTGCGCACGCAACTGGCAGACCGTGATCGAGGCGCGCACCGCGATGAACGACGCGGCGACCGTGGCCCATGCGCGGCAACGTCTTGGGGAATGCCGCGTTGCGCCGCGGCTGCGCATGTGAGGGTGCCGCGATGCGGGATGCGATTCGAGATTGGAATTCCGGACGCGGAATTTGAGACGAGATTCGAGATTCGCCCATCCAGCCACCCTGCTACGTCAGACATTTCCCCCACTCCGCCGTCCCCGGCTCTCGAGCGCCTTGCCCAGTCGCCAGTCCCCGATCGCGAATCCCGGCTCGCTGAATCCCGGCTCCCAAGCCGCCGACCTGCTCGGCCGCGACGGCCCGTTCGTGCGCGAAGTGCCGGCGTTCGCGCCGCGCGACGTGCAGCAGGCGATGGCCGCCGCAGTCGAGGAAGCGATCGCCGAGCGCCAGGTGCTGATCGCCGAGGCCGGCACCGGCACCGGCAAGACCTTCGCCTACCTGGTTCCCGCGCTGATGTCCGGCAAGCGCGTGATCGTGTCGACCGGAACCAAGACCCTGCAGGACCAGCTGTTCCACCGCGATCTGCCGCGCGTGCTCGGCGTGCTCGGCGCGCGCGTATCCACCGCGCTGCTCAAGGGGAGGGCGAATTATCTGTGCCTGCACAGGCTCGAGCAGGCGCACCAGGAGGGTCGCTTCACGAGTCGCGAGCAGGCCGCACAGCTGCAGTCGATCCGCGCCTGGTCGCAGCGCACCGGCGCCGGCGATCGTGCCGAGTTCGCCGAACTTGCCGAGGATTCGCCGCTGTGGCCGCGGGTCACCTCGACGACCGAGAACTGTCTCGGCAGCGAATGCCCGCTGTTTGCGGACTGCTTCGTGGTCAAGGCGCGCCGCGCCGCGCAGGAAGCCGACCTGGTCGTCGTCAATCATCATCTGCTGTTCGCGGACCTCGCGCTCAAGCAGGAAGGGTTCGGCGAGATCTTGCCCGGGGCCCATGCGTTCATTCTCGACGAGGCGCACCAGATTCCCGAACTGGCCGGGCAGTTCTTCTCGCTGACACTGTCGGCACGCCAGTTGACCGAGCTGACCGGCGACACCCTCGCCGAATGCGCGAGCGTGAGCGGCGCGCTTGCCGCACTGCAGCCCGTGCTCGCATCGCTGAACGCAGCGGTCAAGCGCGTGCGCCTCGCGCTCGACCGCTTTCCTGCCAAGGGCGCGTTGCTGCAGATCGAGCGTGACCCGGCCGTCGAGCGCGAGCTGGCCGGCCTGCGCGAAACGCTCGGCGCGCTGACAGCCGCGCTGGACGGACATGCCGAGCGCAGTCGCGGCATGGCCAGTGTCGCCGAACGCGCGGCGCAGCAGCAGGCGCGCCTCGCGGATCTGACCGATGCCACCGCGCGCGACGCGGTGCACTGGTACGAACTGAGTGCGCACGGTTTTGCGTTCCATGCAACACCGCTCGATCTCGCACCTTCGATGCGCGAGCTTCGCGCGCAAAGTCATGCGGCCTGGATCTTCACTTCGGCTACCCTTTCGGTAGCCGGGCGTTTCACGCATTTCTCGCGCCAGCTCGGTCTCGACGATCCTGTCGAGCTCTGCCTGGACAGTCCGTTCGACTACTCGCGGCAGGCGCTCGCGTACCTGCCGACCGGTCTCCCCGACCCTTCCGCGGCCGGGTACGTGGAGGGCGTGATCGACGCGGTGGTGCCGGTGCTGCAGGCGTCGCGTGGCCGCGCATTCCTGTTGTTCACTTCGCATCGCGCGTTGCGACGCGCCGCCGAACTGCTGCCGTCTCGCGTCGACTTTCCCCTGTTCGTGCAGGGCAGCGCACCGCGCAACCGCCTGCTCGAGACATTTCGTGATTCCGGCAACGGCGTCCTGCTCGGCGCAGCGAGCTTCTGGGAAGGCGTGGATGTCGCCGGCGAGGCACTGAGCGTGGTCGTGATCGACAAGCTGCCGTTCGCCGCTCCAGACGATCCGGTTCTGGTCGCGCGCCTCGACGCACTGCGCGAAGCCGGCGCCAACCCGTTCACCGACTGGCAGATTCCGGCCGCGGTGATCGCACTCAAGCAGGGCGCTGGGCGACTGATCCGCGACGTCAACGATTACGGCGTGCTCGTACTCTGCGATCCGCGCCTGAGCAGCCGTGGCTATGGCAAGTTGTTCCTCGCGAGCCTGCCGCCCCTGCCGCGGACGCGGGCCCTGGCCGACGTGGCACGTTTTTTTTCGTAGCGCGCGTTTGGTGCGTCGCACAAATATTTCCGGGCGCGAACGGGTAGGCTACACGCTGCGAAATTCGTCATGCAGGCTGCTGGCCCGGTTTGGCGCTGACGGCATCGGCGGCGACGCCCGTCGATTGTTGTCTGGCACTTCGCTCGCATCCATGCAAGTCCTCGCGGGCGTCATCTCCTGTGACGCGCGAATTCGCAGTTTCTTCCGACCTTGAATCCGGAGACATGAAGATGGGGAAGTCGCTACACGTCAAGACACTCGCCACCGCGATCGGTATTGCGCTGGCCACCGTGGGCGCCGCGCTGCCGATGCAGGCAACCGCAGCCGCCAATCCGAACAGCAAGACGGCTGTCGGCAGCGAGCAGACCAACACGCACTACACCTACATCGTCCGCTTCGTCGAGAGCGGCCTGCTGCATTATGACGGCGGCGTCGCCGGCCTCGTGGCGACCGCTCCGCGAAATACCGCGAGTCGCAAACTCGATGCGCACTCCGCCGCCGCGCTCGCGTACAAGGCGTATCTCGCCGAGCAGCGTGCGCGCCATGTCGGCGACATCAACCACGCGCTCGGGCGCACGATCGCGACCCCGCATACCTACGACGTGACGATGAACGGCATATCGGTCGAGATGACCATCGCCGAGGCCCACCGCGTCGCCGCGCTCGCCGGCGTGCGCGACGTGCGTCGCGCGCGCGACCAGCACCTGACCACGTTCCGCGGTCCCGAGTTCATCGGCGCGAACACGATCTGGGACGGCTCCAATGTTCCCGGTGGTGCCGGGACCGAAGGCGAGGGCGTCGTCGTCGGCATGCTCGACACCGGCGCCAACAGCGGCCACCCGTCGTTCGCCGACGATCCGGCCTGCGGCTTCGGCCCGACCAATCACAAGCTGCTCAGTGCGGTCGACTGCTCGGTGAGTGCGGGTGGCATCTGCACGGGTCCCGATCCCGAAGCGGCCGCCGGCAACGGTCATGGCGTGCATACCGCGAGCACCGCGGCCGGCAATACGCTCGATGCGAGCGCGGTGCCGCCACCGACGATCCCGGCGCCGTTCACGACGATGTCCGGCGTCGCGCCCTGCGCGAGCCTGCGTACCTACAAGGTCTGCCAGACCACCAATTGCGCGGGTGCCGACATCATCGCGGGCATCGAGAATGCGATCACCGACGGTGTCGACGTGATCAACTTCTCGATCTCGGGCGGCACCGATCCGTGGAACGACAACGACCGCATGTTCCTCGACGCGGTCAATGCGGACGTGTTCGTCGCGGCATCGGCCGGCAACACGCGCGCGGCGACCCCCGATCCGACCGGCCTGGTGAACCACCTCGGGCCGTGGATGACCACGGTCGCTGCGTCGACGCACGACTACAACGTCGCGGGCCAAGGTACGCTGTCGGTGACTGGCCCGGGCAGCCCGCCTCCGGAAATCCAGAACATTTCGCTGAACCCGGGTTCGGGTCCGAACCTCGGCACCCCGGCGACCGGCGTGCCGATTCGGTTCTACAGCGCCAACATCATCGGCTGCACCGCGACCGGCGGATTCCCGGCCAATTTCTTCGACGGCTCGATCGCGTTGATTTCGCGCGGCTCGTGTTCGTTCGAGGAGAAGATCGACAACGCCGAGGCCGCTGGCGCGTCCGTCGCCGTGATCTACAACAACGCGGCGGGCGTGATCAACATGTCCGTGGGCGGCGCGATGCTGCCCGCATACAGCATCCTGCAGAGCGAAGGCGAGGCGATCATCACCTACCTCAGCGGTGGTCCCGATCTGATCTTCGCGAACGGGTTCGAAGCGCCGGTGGTTCCGGAAGGCACGGCTGACTTCGGTCCGGCGGTCAAGCAGGGCGACGTGCTCGCGGGCTTCAGCCTGCGCGGCCCGAGCATGTTGACCTCGGTGACCAAGCCGGACGTGACCGGCCCGGGGGTCAACATCTACGCGGCGCTCGATACCGCGAGCGGCAGCTACGGTTACCTGAGCGGCACCTCGATGTCGTCGCCGCACACCGCCGGTTCCGGCGCGCTGCTGCGTGCGGTGCATCCGGACTGGACGCCACAGGAGGTCAAGTCCGCACTGATGCTGACCGCGTTCACCGCCGGGACCAAGGAAGACCTGGTCACGCCGTGGGATCCGGACGATGTCGGCGGCGGTCGCCTCGATCTGACCAAGGCGGCCAAGGCCGGCTTCGTGATGGACGAGACCTACGCGAACTTCGTGGCCGCGGACCCGGCGTCCAGCGGTGATCCGAAGACGTTGAACATCCCGAGCATGCGCAACGTCGACTGCATCGATTCGTGCGACTGGACACGCACGCTGCGCAATGCGGTCAACGGAACGCCGACCGCATGGACGGTCACGTTCAACTCGCCGCCGGGGCTGACCCTGTCGGCCGACACGACCGCGTTCGGGTTCACCGGCAATCTCGCCGACACCCAGGCGATCACGATCACCGCGACCCCGACCACCGACCTCACGGAGATGACATTCGGCGAAGTCGTGTTCCACGAAGCGAGCGGTCTCGCGCCGGACGCGCACATGTACGTGGCCGTGATGGGCAGTGGCTCGGGCAATCCGAACATCGTCTACAGCGGCGTGCTCAACGCCGGGGTCCCGAACGACTTCAACGGCCTCTACGTCAACTGGATCAACGTCGACGTCAACTGCACCGGCGTTTGCAACTGGAATCCGTACCAGGGCGGCGCCGGCCTGACCTTCTTCTGGCCCGAAAACGCGTCGGGCGAGGGCGGACTCAGCACGGATGGTCTCTCGTACGACGTGCTCGGATCCGGCGCGACGATCGGTCCGGGTTCGCAGTTCATCGCGACGACGGGTGGCGCGGACTACACGAACTGGCGCGCGGGCGCGGACGGCGACCTCGGCTTCAAGTTCGTCTGCCCCGCAGCCGGTGGCTTCTGCTACGGCTACGCGCACGTGACCACAACCGCAGGCGACGGCTTCCCGGCGACCCTGATCGAGTACTGGTACGACAACTCGGGTGCGGCGATCACGATCCCGTAGCCACTACGAAGCAACGATGTCATGCAGAGGCGGGGGCAACCCCGCCTCTTTTTTGTGCGGCTGCCCGCAGCAGGGAGCCGTCCGTTCGGCCCCGGCGCCGCGGGTCGTTCAGGTTCTGGCCGGGACCGCACACGGATCATCGCCTGAATGAATGCTGCCGTTGCGACCGTGCGGATCGTCTCGCGATGCCTGTCCCCGATCCTGCTGGTCCTGCTGGCGGCGTGCGCGACGCTGCGCACGGACTTCGTGAAGACCCCGTCGCGGGCGATCGCGCCGGTGGCCGATACCGCCTCGACGCGTTACGTGAGCGGCGAGACCGCCGCGCATCCGGGGCAGTCCGGCTTCCGCCTGCTGATCAGCAGCCAGAACGCGCTGATGAGCCGGATCGCGCTCACCGACCGCGCGCGCCACTCGATCGACCTGCAGTACTACATCTTCGCCAACGATGCGACCGGTCGCCTGCTCGCCGAGCGCCTGCTCGCGGCTGCCGATCGCGGCGTGCGCGTGCGCGTGCTGCTCGACGACCTCGACATCGTGAAGGAGGACAAGCTGCTCGATGCGCTCGATGCGCATCCGAACATCGAAGTGCGCCTGTTCAATCCGTTCCGCTTCCGGCAACGCTCGATGCTGTCCAAGATCGGACAGTTCCTGATCGAAGGCGAGCGCCTGAACCGGCGCATGCACAACAAGTCGTTCATCGTCGACGGCATGCAGGCGATCATCGGCGGGCGCAACATCGGCGATGCCTATTTCGACGTTGGTGACGACGTGCATTTCCGCGACCTCGATGCGCTCGCGATCGGTCCCGTAGTGGCGCAGATCGCGGCCTCGTTCGATGCCTACTGGAACAGCGAGGCATCGTTCCCGGTCAGCGCATACACGAGCGCGGACTCGACCCCCTTCGACCTTGCGAAGGCGCGCATCGCGCTCGGCCGCGACGCGCGCAGCTTCAGCGAAAGCGACTATGCGCAGGCGCTGCCCTGGGAACTTCCCGACGGGCCGAGCGCGGACCAGCGTGGCGGCTGGATGTGGGGCGACGCGCGGCTCGTCGCCGATTCGCCGGACAAGGCCGACCCGGACTCGGACGGTCGCGGTCTGCGCATCGACCGCCAGCTGCGGCCGGTGCTCGATGCCGCGCGCCAGCAGGCGTTGCTCGTGTCGCCATATTTCATCCCGGGGGAGCGGGGCGCGGACCTGCTCGTGAAACTCGAGTCGCGCGGCGTCGACGTCAAGGCATTGACCAACTCGCTTGCGGCCACAGACGAGCCCGAGGTGCATGCCGGATACGCGCGTTACCGGCGGCGCTTGCTCGAGGCCGGAGTCGATCTCTACGAGTTCCGGCCGATCGGCGGCACGAATGCGCGCAACGCGCTCGGGCGTTCCTCCGGCGTGAGCCTGCACGCCAAGGCGATGGTCGTCGATCATCGCCAGGTGTTCATCGGATCGATGAATTTCGATCCGCGCTCGCGCGACATCAACACCGAGATGGGCGTAATCGCCGACAGCATTCCGCTCGCTGCCGCAGTCGAGCAGTTCTTCGACCATGCGACGACGCCGGAGAATTCATTCCATGTGGTACTGGAACCCGCGGGTCCGGCGACGTCGTGGCGCGCGATGCGCTGGATCGCGGAAGACGACGGCAAGATCGTCGAATACCGCCGTGATCCCGAAGCGACGATGTGGAAACGCGTGCAGGTCAGCCTGATGCGCTTCCTGCCGATCGAAGGTCTGCTGTAGGCGCCCGACGATGTGGTGGCGGCAGTGGCCGAAGCTAGCGCGCACGCAGGCAGGCAGGACACCGCGATCGGCGGGCTTGCAGTCCGAGGAGAGAACGGATCGCAGCGGAGCGCGCCGCCGACGCCGCATCGGTGCGCTGTTGTTTCTGCTTGCGGCCGTCGTTGCAACCGCGATATGGGCCGTCCTGCCGATCGAGTCGGCGCCCACGCTCGCACAACTCCTCATGGTCGCCGAGCAGTGGCGCACATCGCCACTGGCGCCGGTCGTCGCGCTGGCCTGCTTCGTGGTCGGCGGTCTGCTCGTGTTTCCGGTCAACCTGCTGATCGCCGCGACGATCGTCGTGTTCGGCCCCGTGGCGGGGGCACTCCTCGCGCTTGCGGGGTCCGTCGCGAGCGCATTCGTGGTCCATGAACTCGGTCGTCGACTGCCCGCGGCGCTGCCGCGACGGCTGCTGGGCGAACGCAGCGAGCGTCTGCGAACGCGCATCGTCGGCCACGGGCTGCTGAGCATCGCGATCGTGCGCCTGGTTCCGCTTGCCCCCTACAGCGTGGTCAGTCTGGTCGCGGGTATCGCGCGCATTCGCCGCCTCGACTACCTCGTTGGCACTGCGCTGGGCATGCTGCCCGGTATCACCCTGTATGCGCTGTTCGCCGAACGCGCACGCGAAGTGCTGCTCGATCCGCACCCGCTCGCGTGGCTTGGACTGGTGGGCACGTTCGTGCTGATCGTTGCGCTCGCACTCGCGGTGCGATTCTGGCATCGAAAGCGCGAGATCGCGGCGGGCCGTGTGCCATGACCTCGCGCATGCGGCTCGCGACCTGGAACATGCATGGCGGCGTGGGCCTCGACGGCCGCTTCGATCCGGATCGCACCGCGCGCGTGATCGTCGAACTCGACGCTGACGTGGTCGCGCTGCAGGAGTTCGGCTCGCGCCATGCGTCGTTCGACATGGCTGCGCACCTCGAGAGGGCTGCGCGCGCGCACGCGACCGTCAAGCCGACATTCCAGAAGTACGCCTGCGATTTCGGCAACGCGGTGCTCGCGCGCGGATCCGTGCGCGACGTCGCCTGCCATGCGCTCGACGTCGGCCGGCGCGAGCCGCGCAATGCGATCGACCTGATCGTCGAGTCGGGCCACGGCGCCGTGCGTGTCGTCGCCAGTCACCTGGGTCTGCGCGACGCGGAGCGTCGCGAGCAGGTCATGCGACTCCTTGACGTCCTCGACGCGCGCAGTACGCATCCCACGGTGCTGCTCGGCGACTTCAACCAGTGGCGCCGACACGCGGCGCTGCGCCCGCTGGACGCACGTTTCGGCATGGCCGACGCGCCGGCGACGTTTCCGTCGCCATGGCCGGTCGTCGCGCTCGACCGCATCTGGGTGACGCCCGCGAGCAGATGCGTCGAACTGCGCGTGCACAAGAGCCGCGCCGCGCGACTCGCGTCCGATCACCTGCCGCTGGTGGTCACGCTGGAAATGGCGGAGGTCGTCGCGCGCAGCGCGCTCAGCACTCGATCACGTTGACCGCGAGTCCGCCGCGCGAGGTTTCCTTGTACTTGTCTTTCATGTCGCGGCCGGTGTCGCGCATGGTCCTGATCACCTTGTCGAGAGAGACGCGATGCTTGCCATCGCTCTTCATCGCCATGCGCTGCGCGTTGATCGCCTTGACCGAGCCCATCGCATTGCGTTCGATGCACGGAATCTGCACCAGACCACCGATCGGATCGCAGGTCAGGCCGAGGTTGTGTTCCATGCCGATCTCGGCTGCGTTCTCGACCTGGTAGACGCTTCCGCCGAGCGCGGCGGCGAGCCCTCCGGCGGCCATCGAGCAGGCGACTCCGACCTCACCCTGGCAGCCGACTTCAGCGCCCGAGATGGACGCGTTCTCCTTGTAGAGGATGCCGATCGCACCTGCCGTGAGCAGGAAGTCGATGATGCCGTCTTCGTTGGCGTTGGGGCAGAAGCGCTCGTAGTAGTGCAGGACCGCGGGCACGATGCCGGCCGCGCCATTGGTCGGCGCGGTCACGACCCGCCCACCCGCTGCATTTTCCTCGTTGACCGCGAGCGCAAACAGGTTCACCCAGTCGAGGATCGTCAGCGGATCGCCCAGTGCCGCCTCGGGACGGTCGCGCAGGTCGGCGAACATCGCCGGCGCGCGGCGCTGCACGTGCAGTCCCCCGGGCAGGGTGCCGGTCTGGCGCGTGCCGCGCTCGACGCAATCGCGCATC
Organism: uncultured Gammaproteobacteria bacterium; assembly: GCA_963758365.1. GTDB lineage: Bacteria > Pseudomonadota > Gammaproteobacteria > Xanthomonadales > Rhodanobacteraceae > Dokdonella_A. Next base: position 2,375,430 of record CAVWVB010000001.1, on the reverse strand, counting down.
GCATTCCAGATTGCGAGCAGGCGCTTGCGGATTTCCGCCTCGCTGCGCCAGGACTTCTCGTTCTCGAGCATGACGGCGGCAATGGTCTTGCCCGTGGATTCGCAAATGCCGAGCAGTTCGTCGCCGCTGTGGAACGGATGCGGCAGCGGCGTCGTGTCGGCGACGATGCGGTCCTCGGCAGCCTCGTCCTGGTTGACCACGAAGCCGCCGCCGACCGAGTAGTAATCCCGGGTTGCGAGTTCATGTCCGTCCGCGTCGAATGCGGCGAAGCGCATCCCGTTCGGGTGGTGCGGCAGCCTCTGACGCTTGTTGAACACGAGGTCGGTCTTTTCGTCGAACCCAATCTCGTGCCTGCCCAGTATGCGGATCGCGTGGTCCGCACGGATGCGCGCGAGCGTCGCTGGAATCGCGTCGGGATCTATCGTGTCCGGCTGTGCCCCTTCGAGACCGCACAGAACCGCCTTGTCGGTGCCGTGGCCGCGCCCGGTCAGCGCGAGCGAGCCGAACAGTTCGCAGCGCACGCGCGCGACGCGGTCGAGGATGCCCGGCTGATCGAGCCAGCGCTCGCAGAAGCGCGCGGCCGCGCGCATTGGACCGACCGTGTGCGAGGACGAAGGACCGATGCCGATCTTGAACAGGTCGAATACGCTGACGGCCATGGGCAGGTAACTTGGGGCAAGGTAGCCGTTATTCTACGCTCCGGCCGGAATCGCCCGGTGTCGGCAACGCGAGCATGCAACTGATCCTCTACCAGCGCGACGACTGCCCGTTGTGCGACCATGCGCTCGCATTGCTCGCCGCGGCGCACGCGCCCGAGTTCGAATCGGTCTGGATCGACGCTGACCCGGATCTCGAACGCCGCTACGGCGCGCGCGTGCCGGTGCTGCGCGACGCCGACTCGGGCCGCGAACTCGACTGGCCGTTCGAGCCGGCACGACTTCAGGCCTTCGTGCGTGCCGTCCCCGCGCCGCGCACCTAGCGCGCAGGCACGCTGCCGGTCATTGCGCAGTCGCCGATTCAGGCGTCGACGGTCGAGTGCAGCGCGACCCGGTTGCCTTCGCTGTCGATCACGATCGCGCGGAATCCGTGCGGCCCGATCGGATGCGGGGGCTCCTCGACGCTGCCGCCCTGTTCTTCCACGTTCGCGGTTGCCTCGCGGAGTCGGCGGTCGACATTCAGATAGATCAACGGTCCCGACGTCGTGCCCGCGCGCGCGGGGTCCGCAACCAGGCAGCCGCCGTTGCCCTGATCGTGCTCGAGGATGCAGAACGCCTGGCCGTCGAATTCCATGCGCTCGACCTTGATGCCGAGCACCGCGCGGTAGAACGTGGCCGCGCGATCGAGGTCGGCAACCGGGATGTCGCACCAGACGATCCGGTTGTAAACCGAGTTCAGATCGCTCATGGACGTCTCCTCGTTGTAGCGTTGGCCGCAACCTGGCCGGTCGCGCAGGAATGTCGGCACCAGGATCCCATCGTTGCTGATCCGACCGGACTGTCGACCCTCACTCGAAGCCGTCGGCGAAGATCGTGTCGTCCGTCAATCGCACCGCAAGTGCGTCGATGAAGTCGGTGTTGCCACCCGGTGGCACGTAGGCGACGCCACCTGCGATGATCTGGTTGCCCTGGAACGCGAGGCCGGTAAAGGCCTGCCCGTCGGGGTTCGTCAGCGCGAAATCGTAGGTCTTCTTGCCAAACGCGCCAAAGGACGCATCGAGCACCCCGTTCCGGGTCAGGCGTGCAGCGGTCGCAAGCTGCACGGATGACGCACCAATCGACGTGCCGACGATGACCAGCCGGCCGTCAGTCTGTTCGGCCACGCCGAATGCGAAATCGAGCCCGCTGGCGACGAGATCGAACGCGACCAGCGTCTTGCCGGCGAGGCCGAAGGTCGCGTCGGCGGACCCGTCCGGCAGCAATCGCGCGACGGCCATGTCCGCATTGTCGGTCATCGACGCCGAACTGTTCGCGTATCCGACGATGACGATGCGCCCGTCACGCTGCATGGCGAGACCACCCGTCTGGGCCGTGCTGATCCCGCTGCCGGGATCGAACCCAATCGTGGTGTGCCCGTTCGCATGGAAATTGGAATCGGGCTGGCCGTTCGCGAGCAAACGTGCGGCGCCGAAATCGCTCTGGGTCTGCGGGTTCGAGTAGGCGACGGTAGCGCCGATCACGATTCGACCCGCATCATCGATCGCAACACCGCTTGCGGCGTCGTTCTCTCCCGTGGCGCCGGCAACGTTGAAACTGAACGTGACCTTGCCATTGAGGTTGAAAGCGGAGTCACGCGTTCCGTCTCCGAGCAGGCGGGTTAGCGCGGTGACCGCCCCGGTTGCGGTCTGCGCGCTCCCCGCCACGACGATCCTGCCATCGGGCTGGATCGTAACCGCGTTTGCGTAGTCCTGGCCCGTACCGGCATCGAGATCGAACTCGATCGTGGTCTTGCCGGTTCCTGCACCGAATGTCGTGTCGAGCGTGCCGTCGGCATTGAGCCGTGCAACCGCGAAATCGGTGTTGCCGGTGTTGGCTCCCCACGTCGTGCCGATGACCACGATCTTGCCGTCAGGCTGCAGCGCGATACCGTTCGCAAGGTCGCTGCCGGCCCCGTTGTCGAAGTCGATCGTGGTCAGGCCGTCGAAGCTGAAACTGGTGTCGAGCACTCCGTTCGCGGTGAAGCGCGCGACGAGAAAATCCGAGCCCGAGGACCCGTTCATCAGGCGCGCCCCGCAGATCAGGATTTTTCCATCGGGCTGCACGAGCGGTTTGCATCCATTGGAAGCGCCATACATGTCGCTCGATCCGGTCCGCGCAACGCCGCCGGAACCGAAGCTCGTGTCCACATCGCCATTGTCCGCGACGGCAGCCGTTGCCACCGACGCGAGCGCGCCTGCGAGCGCCCAACGCTTCGAGAAATTCATGTCGGTCATGGAATCGTGCCCCGAGTGACTTCGCGCGCTCGCGCCCGGTTGAGCAGCCACCACCGACGAGCGGCGCCCGCAGCGTCGTCGTCATCGCATCTTAGCATTGCGCCAGCCAGTGCGATGGACGCAAGAGCATGGCCAAGGGGAGCAGAACGGGGAATCCGAAGTCCGAGACCGCTGAGCCGCGACACCGCACCCCTTCCACGTCGACCAGCGGATGGCCTGACCTGTCGGATTCATTCGACGCGGTCCTGACCGATCCCGCGCAAACAACGCGCAACGCCACCGGCGTCGAACGGATCGCCGTCGAACGCTTCGTCGCGCGGCGATCCGGTGAGCGCGGCACGCGCACGCGCTCCATTGCGCACTGCGGCTGCGCGCCGACGACGGTCAGTCGAAGCCGTCCGCAAAGATCAGGTCGTCCTCGAGGCGGACCACGAAATCATCGATGAGCGTGTTCGCGACATCGACGATGGCACCACCCGCGGCGACGATCCGCGAGCCCTGTAACGCGACGCCGCGCAACAACTGCGAACTCGGGCTGCTCAGGCCGAAATCGTAGGTCTTCTTGCCGAACGATCCGAATCCCGAGTCGGGGCTGCCATCGGGATTCAGGCGCGCGGCCGCGCCGAGCAATCCCGGATTCTGCAACGCGTACCCGGTCAGGATGATCTTGCCGTTGGCCTGTTCGATCGCTCCGAGCGCATTGTCGGTACCGTTCGCGCTGACATCGAACGGCACGAGGGTCTTGCCGGCGATACCGAACGTGGCATCCGGGGAACCGTCCGGCAGCAGCCGTACGATCGCCATGTCATAGTTCGACGTTCCGCTGACCGGCGACACGTCCGCCGCGCCCGCGAGCACGATGTGCCCATCGTGCTGCAGCAGCAGCGCAAAGGACTGGTCGTCCGCGCTGGCGCCGAGATCGAATGCAACCGTGGCACGGCCATCCGCGTCGAAGTTCGGGTCGAGCTGGCCATTGGGCTGCAGGCGCAGCACCGCAAAGTCATTCGCCACGGTCGACGTCGTGCTCTTGTCCGCACTTCCGGACACGACGATGCGTCCGGCCGTGTCGATCGCGACTGCCTGCGGCGTGTCGTCCTTGCTGAAGCTGCCCGCGAGGTCGAATCCGTAGCTGACCTTGCCGGTCAGATTGAACGCGGGATCGGGCGTGCCGTCTCCGTTCAGGCGCAGGATCCCGAAATCAGTGCCGTTCGAGGCAGTCTGCACGCTGCCCACGACGAGGATCTTCCCGTTCGCCTGGATGGTGACCGCATTCGCGATATCGTTGCCCATTGCAACCAGATCGAATGGAACCACGACCTTGCCGGTGCCGCCGCCAAAGGTCGTATCCAGGGTGCCATCGCCATTCAGGCGAGCGATCGCAAAATCGTTGCCGGAACCGGTGCTCGTGCTGCCGACGACCACGACCTTGCCGTCCGCCTGCAGTGCAATGCCCAAGCACACATCGCTGCCTGCGCCGCCGTCGAAATCGATCGTGACCCTGCCGTCGAAACTGAAACTCGAGTCGAGCGCTCCGTTCGCGGTGAAACGCGCCACGAAGAAGTCGCTTCCGGAAGCCCCGTTCATGGTTCGCGTGTCGGCGATCAGGATCTTGCCGTCCGTCTGCACCACGGGTCCGTAGGCACCGTTGCCCAAGGCGTCGGTGAGGCCGGTCAGGCCCAGTCCCGCAGCGCCGAATCCGGGATCGATATCGCCATTGGCGGCGACCGCGGCGCCGCCGATCACCAATACACCGCATGCCCATGCGGCGAATGCAAAGACCATCCTGTTCATCTGGCTTCCCCTCGGTCGTTGCCACGGATACGCGCGGGCGCCCCAACCTGCGTGCGCCGCGTCCTTGTGAACCGCGCGGGATCATACCGCCGAAATGACGACGCGACAGTGCAGGGCGTCGCTGGCGCCGCGCGCGACCCGGATGGCGGCCCGCCCGCAGCGTTCAGCGCGCGCGCAGGCGCGCAAGAATCTCCGCCCGCGCCTCGCGCAGGATCGAATCGCGGTCGAGGCTTTCGACGATCTCGCTGACCACGCGCTTGGGCCCGTGCTCGCCCCAGGACTTGCCTGCGATCAGGTACTTTTCAGCGGCTCGCCCGACCAGCTCGGTCGCGTACCACGCGAGCGCGCCCTGGGCGCCCGCGGTGACCAGCGTGGACATGCCGGCGCTGAGTCCTTTCAGGGCCGAAGCCACGAGGTGTACGCCCCAGATCGCACCCATCAGCGCGGCGAGCTGCGCGGAGATCACCGCGATCAGCGTGCCGGCTTCGGATTTCGTCAGCGGCAGGCCATACACGCGGCCAAGGTGCATCACGAGCGCCGCGTCGAGCGCGCCCGCGGCGAGCAGGTCGGCCACCGGGATCGGGTTCAGCGCGACCGCGACGCTCTTGGCAATGCAGTACTGGCGGATGACCCTGGCCGCGAGCTCGCGGCGCGCGTCGGCGATGCGAGCGCCGACCTGGTCGGAAAGCCGGCCCGCGAAAAGGCTCGCATTCAGCGCGGCAAGGGTCTTGCCTTCGGTTTCGACGACCGCGCCGAGACGCGCGCGCAGCGCTTCGAGTTCCGGCATCTGCTCGACGAGTTCGATCTGTTCCTCGCCGTCGCCATCGACATGCACGCGCTTGACTGGTGCGGGTTGCGCGCTGGTCGCGACGACGTCTTCGGCGCGCACGATGCCGGTTGTACGTTCGCGCAGGCGTGCGAGCAGGCGCTCGCGTTCATCGTCGCCGTAGCGGTCGGCCTTGTTCAGGGCCACCAGCAACGGGCGCTCGGTGCGAGCGAGCAACTGCAGCGCGTCACGCTCGCGACGGGTCATGTCGCCGTCGACGACAAAAATCACGAGGTCGCTGACGCCGGCGACATCGAACGCGAGCTTCTCGCGCGCTTCACCGTCGAGTTCGTCGATACCGGGCGTATCGATCAGATGCAGACCGCTGCCGGCGACTTCCTGCCAGCTGCGCTGGCCCGCCTCGCGTGTAGTGCCATGCAGGACGCCGACCGTGAACGCATCTTCGCCGAGCAGGGCATTGGCGAGTGCGGACTTGCCGACGCTGACCCGGCCGAATACCGCGATGTGCAGTTCACCGCGTTCGAGCTTGCCGAGCATCGATTCCAGGCGCGCGAAATCCGCGGCGAGGCCGCTGCGCACCGATGTCGGGATCTGCGGGTCGTCGAGCAGTGCGCGCAGGCTCGCGGCCGCCTGCATGCTGTGCATCTCGCCGGATCCTGCCGCGGGCGCGGCTTGTCCGGCGCTGCGCCGGTCGAGCCCGAGGCGTGCGCGCAGTCGTTGCCAGACCGAAACGGGACCATCCATGCGCGGATTCGCAGGCCTGTGTTGGGAGAGCCGATTATTTCGTGGTCAATGCCAGATGCCCATGCACGGGTATGTCGGCACCGATGTCGACCCAGTCGCTGCCGTTGCCCAGTGCGAACTCCGCGCGTTTCAGTACGGTGTCGACATCGAGGATTGCGCTGTCTCCGCTTTCCGTGAACCTGACGTGCAGCGTGACCGGCTGCGTGCGGTCGCGGATCGTCAGATTGCCTTTCGCCACGACGCCCCCATCGGCGCCCCTGGCAAACGCGGACGTCACGAAGTGCGCGCGCGGAAACCTTTCCGTCGCGAAGAACTCGCTGCCTTTCAGGGTGTCGTCGCGTTCGCTGCTGCCGGTATCGGCGCTGCCCAGTTCGACCGTAACGTCGAACTTCGACGCGGCGAGGGCGGCGGGATCGTAGGCAATCGTCGCAGCGAACTTCCGGAACGTTCCCTCGAAGCCTTCTCCCTGATAGCTGCCCTGGAATCCGAGCGTGCTTTTCGCGGGGTCGACCTGCCAGTCGCGCGCGTTTGCGGCGAGCGGAACCAGCAAGCCGAGTAGCAGCATTGCGCGTAGCGTCATGATCGATTCTCCAGGGCCGCAGGCGTATCCGTTGCGGCCGTGTGTCGGCCCGGCAGCATGCGTCGCAGCACGTCGTTGCGATGCACGAAATGGTGAACGAGCGCCATCGCGGCGTGACCGGCGGCGACCAGGACGAGCAACCAGAACAGCCACTCGTGCGCTTCCTTGCCGATGTCCTTGAGATCCGGCGCGGCACCGCCGGTCAGACTCGGCATTTTCACGAGTCCCCACCAGTACAGCGGCCGCAGGCCGCTCGCCGAATCGAAAAACCAGCCGGACAGCGGCACGGCGAACAGCAGCACGTAGAGCAGGGCGTGGCCGACGCGCGCGCCGATCGCCTGCCAGTGCGGAATCGTCGCCGGCTCGTCGGGGCGAGGGTCGAACACGCGCCATGCGAGACGCAGTAACGCAAGCAGCAGGATCGTCAGACCCAGCGACTTGTGGAAGCTGAATACCGGAATCACGTTCGGTCGCTTGGGCAACTCGACCATGATCAGGCCGATAGTGCCCTGCACGAGGATCAGGACGACGACGGTCCAGTGGAAGAACCGGGCCAGGCTGCCCCACTGTGCAGCTCCGCTCCTGAGTGCCATCAGGGTTCTCCATCTCGAGTTGGTGCGGCCTCGCGATCGGGCAGGCCTTCGATCTCGAAGCGCAGGATGATGTCCTCGCCGACGACTTCCTTGTAGCGATCCATGCCGAAATCCGAGCGATGCAGTATCGCGGTCGCCGAGAACCCGGCCTTGCGGCCGAACGAATACGGATCCTTGCCGATCCGGTTGAGCGTGAATCCGACGTCGACCGCGCGGGTCGCGCCATGCAACGCAAGGACGCCATGGATTACGCCATGGCGGTCGTCGCTGCGCTCGACGCTGCGGCTGACGAAGTGCGCGGTCGGCCAGCGTTCGGTATCCAGGAACCGACGCGACATCACTGCCCGGTTCCACTTCGCGTCGCCGAGGTCCAGCGAAGTCAGGTCGATCACGACATCGACTCGGCCCGCGCTCCAGTCGCCCTCGTCGAAACGGAACCAGCCTTCCTTGATGCGCAGGCGGCCCTGCGGATGCGAGAAGTCCTGGTGGGAGGCGCTGAACCAGACCTGGCTGTGCACCGGATCGAAGCGCCAGGTCTGCGGCGCCGCGAACGCGGTCAACGACCACACAAGCGCGGTCGCCGCCATCGTCGCGATCGCGCGATGCAGGCCGCAGGCGGTAATTGCGCGTGGAAGCCGCATGGGGACGAGCTTGGCAAAATTGAACGCTGCGCGCCAGCGCGGCAGGGTGAACGGTGCGTTGCACGAATCGTCACTCGGGTGTCGAGCCGTGCCTCGCCGTGCGTGCGGCTTCCAGGGTGACACGGGCGACGCGCTCGAGACGTCCCGGCGCGGGTTCGGCCAGCAGCGCACGCACGCGCGTCTCGACATCGGCGACATCGAGGCTCGCGTTTTCGGCCAGCGTGGCGGCGAGCGCGTGGCCGAGACTGTCGAACACGAGGCCGTACGCGATTGCATGCAATACGCCCCCTCCGAGCGTGCCGAGGCCCGGAAATGCCTTCATCGCATTGCCGGCGATCGCGAGCACGAGGGCCGTGGTATTGCGCACGGTGAGTCCGATCCGCGAGAGCAGCTTCTCGACATCGAGATCGCGCACGGCGACGCCGTGGATGCGCGCGAGTTCGCGGACCAGCGCGGTACCGAGCGCGCCCTGGATCAGAATGTCGCTGCCGGGTGCGACTGCCGCGAGGGCGCCGACGACCGCGCGCCGTGTGTACTTGCTCACGGTTTCCTCCGACTCGCGCAGTGCGGTCGCGCGCGCGAGTTCGTCACCGCGTCGCGATACTTCCGCGAGCACCGCGGCTTCGCGTGCGGGCTCCAGCGCGGCCGATCCGGAAGCGGTAAGCGTCGTGAGCGCATCAAGCAGCGGCGTGATGGCCGGCAGGCGCTCGCGTTCGACGCGTTCGCGCCGGCCATCGGCCAGCGTGCGCTCGTAGTGTTCGCTGCCGCCGGCACTGATCGCGACGATCGCGCGCACGCGCCGGCCATAGCGTTCGTCGAAGCGCTGCAGCAGCGCGGAGCGCTCGGAGTCGGCATACAGGTCGGTCTTGTTCAGCGCGAGAATCGTCGGCTTGCCGAATCCGCAGAGCCAGAGAAGTTCGGCGTCCTGCGCCCGGCTCAGGTCGGCGCCGGTCAGGTAGATCACCGCGTGCGCGCGCAAGGCCTCGTCGCGCGCGAGTTGCTCGTGGGCGACGCCGTCGACTTCCGCGCTGCCCGGCACGTCTGCGAGGACCAGCGCGCGCCCGTCGGGAAGGACGCCACGGTGATGCGCGACGCTGCGCGTGGTCCCGCCGCGCACATCGGTCTCGACGTTCGCATCCCGAGCGAGCGCACGGATCAGGCTCGACTTGCCGGTCGAAATCTCGCCGAACAGCGCGACATGGACCTCGCCGGCAAGCCGGCGCCGATCGAGTTCGGCGAGTTCCGCTTCGAGCGCCGTGGTCTCCACGTGACGTTCGCGCAGGGCATCGACGCGGCGGTCGACCTCGCTGCGCGACACCGGGAGGGATGCATGGGAGCTGCCCGGGCGCGCGGGTCGAGCGAGCCGCCATGCCAGCCACGCGAGGCCGCAGAGCACGATCGCGGCCGCGGCGATCAGCGGCGCACGCAACCAGATCGGCATCGCGGCGAGGCGCTGGTAGAACTCGAGCGCGCTGTTCAGCATGGCCACCAGGAGCCCGAGCAGCAGCGCCGCGCCGATCGCGGTCGCGGCGAGAAAGATCAGGCGGAGCGGTAGGCGGGCTTTTGGCATGACAGGTCCGGTTCGGTGCGGGCATTCTATGGCCGGATCCGCGGCAGCTCGAATTCGTGGCCCGCGGTTCGGACTCGAGTGGGCGCCGGTCGGATCCGGCTGTCGACGCGGCGTCCACATCGCCCGGCACGGCGTGCGCGCATTTCCACGGGCGATCACTGCAAGGGCTGCGCAGGTGTCGCGCGCGTGGCAGTATCGCGGCCGGGAGGATTCGATGCGCGTATTGCTTGCCCTGGCGTTGCTCATGCAAGTCGTCGCCGGGTCCGCGGCGCCGCCGCCGGCGCCGCCGCAATTCGTGCCGCTGACCGTCGCCGACGGCCTGCCCTCCAGCGTGGCCTACAAGATCGTCCAGGATCATCAGGATTTCATCTGGATCGGCACCCAGGACGGTCTCGCGCGCTACGACGGCATCGGCTTCAACGTGTTCCGTCACGACGTATCCGATACCGGATCGCTCGCGTCCAACGATGTGTCGGCGATCCTGATCGATCGCGACGGAACGCTCTGGTGTGGCGGCGAGGCATCGGGCCTCAATCGCCTGGAGCCGGACGGTTCGACCTTCACGCACTGGATGCACGAGCCGAACAATCTCGAAACCCTCGGCAGCAACGACGTGTTCGCGCTCGCCCAGGACGCCAGTGGAGCGATCTGGGTCGGAACGTATCTGGGCGGACTCAACCGTCTCGAGTCCGACGGCAGTTTCCTGCACGTGGATCACGATGCCGAGGATCCGCGCAGCCTGCGTTCGAGCACCGTGTCGGCGTTGTACGGCGATGCGCGCAACCGGCTCTGGATCGGCACCGACGCCGGCCTCGACGTACGCGAGCCGGACGGGCGCATCGTTCACGTCGATATCGCACCGATGGCAACGCGCGCCGGCCGGCCGGTGGTGATGACGTTCCTGCCGGATGCCGATGGCAGCGTGCTGGTCGGTACGCTCGAGGGCCTGTTTCGCGTCGGTGCGGATCTGGTCTACCGCGAAGAACTCGCGATCGCGACACCGTCACTCAAGGTGACCGCGCTCGCGCAGGCCGAAGACGACGGCCTGTGGATCGGTCTGTCCACGGGCGTCGCCCGGCTCGACGCGAACGGACTGCAACGCTACAGCAATGACGAAGCCGCGCCCGGCGCCTATCCGGGTTCGCGCACGATGGATATCCATGTCGATAGAGAAGGCGGCGTCTGGTATGCGCTGTTCGGTGGCGGCGTCGCGCGCCTGCCGCCGCACTGGCGCAATTTCGCGGTGTTCCGTCATGTGCCGGGCGATCCGTCGAGCCTGACCCGTGCGCGCGTGCAGGCGATCGGAATCGACGGTGCGCGCGCGGCATGGGCGGCCAGCGGCAACGACGGTCTGGACCGTATCGACTTCGCGACGGGCCGCATCGAGCGTTGGGGCACACGCCTGCGGATCGGCGGCCAGCGCCTGACCGCGGTGCTGCCGGATCGCGAGCAACGCATCTGGGTCGGATTCCAGACCGGGCTGAGCGTGTATTCGCTGCGCACCTTGAAGAGCACCGCGATTGCGGTCGGCCTGACCCGCGCCGATACCCTGCCGCCGGGGTTCGTCGACAACCTCGCGCTCGCGCGGGACGGCGGCATCTGGGCCAGCGCGCACGGCGGCGGCGTGGCCCGGCTCGCTGCCGATCCGCCCCATGTCGTGCATCGCTACATGCCCGCCGACGGCAACCTTGCCGATGCCGATATTGCGGTACTGAAGCTCGACGCCGACGATTCGCCATGGCTGGGCACCGCCAGCGGCGTCGAGCGATACGATGCCGCACAGGACCGCTTCGTGCGTGTCGCCGGGTTGCCGCAGGAAGCTATCCGCGCGCTCGACTTCGCTCCGGACGGCAGTCTCTGGCTGCACCGGCTCGGCGCGCTCGAGAACTGGCGCGTGGATGCCGCGGGCGCGCACCTGGTGCAGCGTTTCGACCACACCAGAGGCTGGCCGACCTTCAATGCGTATGCGCTCGCGATCGCTGCCGACGGCAGCGCCTGGGTAACCTCGCCGCGCGGCCTCTGGAAGCTCGACGCAAGGACTCATGCGATCCGTCGCTTCGATGCGCGCGATGGACTGCCGAGTCAGGAGTTCCTGCCGGGCGCGCTCGTGGCAGCCACCGACGGCACCCTGTTCGCGGGTACGCTCGGCGGTGCGGTCGCATTCGATCCGATGCGAATACGCCTCGATACGCCGGCACCGCCGTTGCGGATTACCGCCCTCAGCGTGCGCCGCAAGGGCGTCGTGCAGGTGCTCGATGCGGATCGTGCGATCGAATTGAGGCACGACGACCTGGATTTCGGCATTGACGTGCGTGCGTTGTCCTACGCCAATCCCGCGTCGAACCGGTACCAGTTCCGGCTCGATGGATTCGATCCCGAATGGATCGAATCGACGCGCGGGGAACGCGTCTGGTCGCACCTGCCGCCCGGCGACTACCGGTTGCGCGTGCGCGCAGCGAATGCGGATGGTGTCTGGAGCGAGCTCGCGCATCCGCTTTCGATTCACGTCACCCAGGCGCCCTGGATGACGCCGCTCGCCTATGTGCTGTACGCGCTGGCGGCGCTGATCGCGCTGGCCATGTCATTGCGTGCGTATCGCCAGCGCGTTCGGCGCCGCCATGCACTCGCGCTTGCCGAGGAATACCGCCGCAGCAGCGACCAGGTGGTTGCCGCGAAATCGGCCTTTCTCGCGACGATGGGGCACGAAATCCGCACGCCGATGACCGGCGTGCTCGGCATGAGCGAACTGCTGCTCGCCACGCCGCTGGACGAACGCCAGCGCGGCTATGCCAGGGCGATCCAGCAATCGGGCCAGCTGCTGCTGCGCCTGGTCAACGACAGCCTCGATATCGCGCGCATCGATGCCGGCAAGCTGGCCCTCGACGATCGTCCGCTCGATCCGGCCGCGCTGCTGCGTGAAGTCGCCGAATTGCAGCGTCCCCTCGCCGATCGCAAGGGTCTGTCGATCAAGGTCACGATTGCCGAGGGCGTGCCAGCTTCGATCTGGGGCGACGAGCTGCGGATCAAGCAGATCCTGCTGAATCTGGTCAACAACGCGCTCAAGTTCACGGAGCGCGGCGGCGTCGAACTCGCGCTGTCGCGCGTCGCCACGACCCATCTGCGTTTCCATGTCGCCGACAGCGGTCCGGGCATGAGCGCCGAAGTCTGCGCGCGCCTGTTCAACCGCTTCGAGCAGGCGGAAGGCGTGTTGCGCCGGTTCGGCGGCAGCGGGCTCGGCCTCGCGATCTGTCGCGAACTGACCTTGCTCATGGGTGGCACGATCACGGTTTCGAGCGCGATCGATGAAGGCAGCGTGTTCGATGTCGACCTGCCGATCTACGAGGCCAGCGGCGAGCACGTTGCGGATCCCGCCCCGGAGTCTGCGCGGTCCGCCGTCGCCACGGCAGCCCTGGACATACTCCTGGTCGAGGATGATGCCACCGTCGCCGACGTGATCGTCGGCCTGCTCGCCCAGCTGGGTCATCGCGCGGTGCATGTACCGAACGGACTCGCCGCGCTCGCCGAACTCAAGGGTTCACGCTTCGATCTGGTCCTGCTCGATCTGGACCTGCCTGGAGTGGGTGGATTGCAGCTCGCGCGCATGCTGCGCACGACATCGAGCGGCACGCCGCCTCTCGTTGCGGTCACTGCGCGCTCGGTCGGCGACGAGGAGGCCCGGATCAGGGCCGCAGGCATGGACGCGCTGTTGCGCAAGCCGCTTACAACGGCACTGCTCGAGGAGACGATCCAGAGCGTGATTGCGGGCCGCGACGCGGCGGCGTGAACACGTGCGCTGCCGATATCCGGGCGCGGGCGCTACATTCGTGATGCCGTGCACGGTCGCGCCAGACGCCATTTGCCGGATCGCCTCGCCGGCGATATAGTCGGCCTGTTGCCTGATGGACGCATCGGTCTTGCGACGGATGTTTCGAGTCGAAAGACCTGTGCCGCTTCGTGCGGTCCACTCATAGCGACGATAGTTGCGGAATGGTTAAGTGGGAAGGCCGTCGGCGCTGCTTCAAGCCAGCGTGCAACGACACTCCCGATCGTTGCGGAGCACCCGCCGCCACTGGCGGCGCGTTACGTGACGGTGTGGGCTCCGGGCGCACTGGCGCGCACGGCAAATTCAGCATGTTGGGGGAACCATCGATGAAGCTTCTCACGCATCCGTTGTTGGGCGTGGCATTGTTCGTGCTCGGCGCAACAACGGCCGGAACCGCGCTGGCCCAGAAGGCGACGCAGAATCAGGACGGCAAGGGCCTGTTCGTCGGCACGTCCTACCAGAACGACGTTTCCCTGCCGCTATATTACCTTCCGGCCTGGAACGGGGAACGCCACGGCGAGGGTGAGGAAGGACCGGAGAACCCGAAGGTCCCCAGTCACCATGTCGACAGCCAGGATCCGGTCATCCAGAACACGATGGCGCCGGTGCAGCAGATGCCGCTGCCGATACTGTCGTTCGACGGCATTCCCTTCCCGGGCGTCGGCTGCAATTGCGCTCCGCCCGATACCGATGGTGAAGTCGGTGCGACCCAGTACGTGCAGATGGTCAACGAGGGCTTCCAGGTCTTCAACAAGACCACCGGCGCATCGATTGCCGGCCCGACCAGCATTTCGGCCCTCTGGGCCGGCTTCGGCGGCGTCTGCGAAAGCAACGGCCACGGCGATCCGGTGGTCCTCTACGACCAGTTCGCGCAGCGCTGGCTGATCTCGCAGTTCGCGAGTGCAACCTCGAACGTGACCGACGAGTGCATCGCGGTGTCGCAGACCAGCGACGCAACCGGCTCCTACTACCGCTACGGCTTCCACCTCGGTTCCAATTTCTACGACTACCCGCACCTTGGCGTATGGCCGGACGGGTATTACATGAGCATGAACGTGTTCAACGCGTCCGGTACGGCCTATCTCGGTCCGCAACCGTTCGTGTTCGACCGCAATGCGATGCTCGCCGGCAATCCGACCACGTTCATCAGCACCGGTCTGCTGACCGCTTCGGATGCACCGCTTCTTCCGAGCGATGCGGACGGTCTGATCCCGCCGCCGCTCAACGCGCCGAATCCGTTCGTGATGTTTCCCGACAGCGGCGCCTACAAGGTCTACCGCTTCCATGCGGATTTCGTGACCCCGGCCAATTCCACGTTCACCCTCGCGGGCAGTCCCGCAGCAGCCGGCTTCACGTCGCTGTGTCCGGGCACGCGCGCCTGCGTGCCCCAGCTCGGCGGTACCGGCGCCAACAGCCTCGACGGCATCGGCGACCGTTTGATGTTCCGCCTGGCCTACCGCAACTTCGGCAGCCACGAGTCGCTGGTCGGCAACTTCACGGTCAGCGCCGGCGGCGTCGCCGGTGTGCGCTGGTTCGAACTGCGCAACGGCACCACCGGTTCACCCTCGGTATTCCAGGAAAGCACCTACCAGCCCGATACGACCTGGCGCTGGATGGGCAGTGCGGCGATGGACACGCAGGGCAACCTCGCGGTCGGCTTCAGCGCCTCGAGTGCGAGCATCAATCCGCAGTTGCGTTACGCGGGTCGGCTGGTTGGCGATCCCGCTGGGACGCTCGCCCAGGGCGAGTCGCACCTGTTCGACGGCACCGGCAGCCAGACCGGCACCGGCAACCGCTGGGGCGACTACAGCGACCTGACCGTCGACCCGGTCGACGACTGCACGTTCTGGTACACGAACGAGTACTACAGCAGCAACGGCTCGTTCAACTGGAGGACGCGGATCGGCAACTTCAAGTTCCCGGGTTGTTCGCTGCAGCCGGGCTTTACGCTCGCGGCGACCCCGCCGGCCGCTTCGGTCTGCGCGGGCACGCCGGCGAACTTCTCGATCGATGTCGGATCGACCGCGGGCTTCAACAGTCCGGTCACGCTGTCCGCGTCCGGCAATCCGTCGCCATCGACGGTCACGTTCACTCCGACCGTGGTACCGACCTTGCCCGGAGTGAGCGCGATGCAGGTTGGCAACACCACGGGTGTTGCCGCGGGCACGTATCCGATCCAGGTCAACGGCACCGCGTCCGGCGCGAGCAACCAGAGCACGAGCGTCGACCTGTCGGTGTTCACCGTCGCTCCGGGTGCGCCGACCCTGCAACTGCCGGTCAATGGCGCGACCAGCGTGTCCGGCACGCCGACCTTCACCTGGACCGGCAGCAACAGCGAGACCTACCTCGTCGAAGTCGCGACCGATCCGGGCTTCGGCACGATCGTGTTCAGCCAGTCGGTGACCGGCACCACGGTCACGCCAGGCGTCAGCCTTGCACCGAATACCCTGCACTACTGGCGCGTGACGCCGGCCAATGCCTGCGGTACCGGCACCACGTCGGCGGTGTTCACGTTCACGACGGTCAACGAGATCTGCAGCAGCCCGGGCATCGCGATTCCGGACAGCAACCCGACCGGTGCGAGCGACTCGATCGTGCTCGCCGATCCGTCCGTGCTGACCGGCCTCAAGGTCAAGATCGCGGCGACCCATACCTGGGTCGGCGACCTCTCGTTCACGCTGAGCAACGGCTCGGGCAGCGTGATCATGATCGATCGTCCGGGTGTGCCCGCGAGTAGCTTCGGCTGCAGCGGCGACAATATCGACGTGACCATGGACGACGCGTCCGGCACGCCGGTCGAGACGCAGTGCAATGCCTCGCCGCCTGCGCTTTCCGGCGACGACCAGCCGAACAACCCGATCAACCCGGTGTTCGTCGGCCAGTCCCTGGCCGGCACGTGGACGATCACGGCCGTTGATGCAGCCGGTGGTGACACCGGCACCCTGGACACCTGGTGCCTGGTTCCCGAAACCGCGGCCGGGGCGACCTTCACGGTCGGCGGCAACGTCTCCGGACTCGCGGGCAGTGGCCTCGTGATCAACCTGAACGGCACCGAGGATCTGCCGCTGATCGGCAATGGCGTGTACACGTTCTCGACCGCGCTCGCCGATGGTTCGCCGTACGCGGTGACCGTCACCACGCAGCCGACCAGCCCGGACCAGACCTGTACGGTCAGCAACGGCAGCGGCACGATCTCGGGCGCCAACGTGACCAATGTGGACGTGACCTGCGTGACCAATCCACCGAGCTACACGGTCGGCGGCAATGTCAGCGGTCTGGTCGGCAGCGGCCTGGTCCTGCAGGTCAACGGTGGCGACGATCTCGCGATCGCCACCGACGGACCGTTCACGTTCCCGACGCCGATAGCCGACGGCAGCGTGTACGCGGTGACCGTGACCACGCAGCCGGCCGATCCGGCGCAGTTCTGCACGGTGTCCAATGCGAACGGCACGATTTCCGGTGCCGACGTGACCGACGTGATGGTCGCGTGCGGACTCGACACGATCTTCAAGGACGGCTTCGAGAGTGCGGGTCCGCCGAGCCAGCCCGTGCAGGATCCGAGCTTCGAGGCAACCACGGCGGACGGCGGCAGCAATCCGTTCTGGTCCAGTCTCGACTCCAATCCAAGTGCCGGCGGCGGGACGAGTTTCTACAGCGATGGGTTCGGGATTCCGATCCATACCGGAACCTGGGCAGTCTGGTTCGGCGGCTGGGGCGGCGGTGCGGAAACGCAGGACTTTTCGCAGAGCGTGACGTTCCCGAATGCCGGTCCGCAGTTCCTCAACTACTGGCGCTTTGCGGCGGACCTGCCGGACGCGCCGGGAACGATGACGGTCACCGTCGACAGCAATGTGGTGGAAACCACGGATCTGAGCGCAATTTCCGCAGACAGCGACTATACGCAGCGTTCGATCGACGTCAGTGCGTATGCCGACGGTGCGGCGCACACGATCCAGTTCCAGTACGTCTACGACGACGCCGGCGCGACCGGAATCGATGGCAATATTTTCATCGACGACGTCACGGTCGACCCGACCAGCGCCAGTACGCAGCGTGCGGGCAGACCGCCGATGCACCCGCGGGCGAACCTGCGCAAGCACGCTCGCTGACCCGCACGGCAAGGTTCTTTCAGAGGCCTCCTTCGGGAGGCCTCTTTTTTTCCGCCGATCGGACATCCGGATCCCGCAGCCGCGTTTGTACGCGGCGCGTGCGTTCATGCCGGCATCGCCATGAGGTACGTCGGGCATCGTCACGCTCGGCCCGTGCCGCCGGTTCCGGCCTATTGCGCAGCGGCTCGGGCACGCGGTTCGCGAGCGGATTCCGGGCATCGGCACAGCACGGGGAAGGCCAGGCGAAGATGATCGTCGGACTACGCGAACCGCGCTGAGGCAATGACGGGACGGCGCGCGTCAGCCGGACCGCGGAGCGGGGGTCGTCGCCCGGTTGCGGCCGCGCGAATACGCATGCACGGTATCGACGAGAACCGCAACATGATCCGGATCGATATCCGGCGTGATGCCATGGCCGAGGTTGAACACATGGCCCGGATGCGCGCCGAACGCGTCGAGTACCGCGTGCGCCCCGGTCCGGATCGCGTCGGGCGAGGCCGCGAGCATGGCCGGGTCGAGGTTGCCCTGCAACGCGACGCGGCCGCCCACGCGCTGCCGCGCCTCGCCAATGTCGATCGTCCAGTCGACGCCGAGTGCGTCACAGCCGCTATCGGCGAGCGTTTCGAGGTGCGCATTCGCACCCTTCGAGAACAGGATCAGAGGTACTTCGCGGGTCAGCGGATCGGATTTGAGACCCGCGGCAATTCGCGCGAGCGAGCGCAGCGAGAACTCGCGAAATTGCGCGGGTGCGAGCAGGCCGCCCCAGGTGTCGAACACCATGAGAGCCTGCGCGCCTGCCGCGGCCTGCGCGGCCAGGTACGTAACGGCCGCATCGGCGAGTACGTCGAGCAGGCGCTGCATCGTCGCCGCATCGTCGAATGCTAGCGTCTTCGCACGCGAGAAACTCGAGGAGCCTTCGCCTTCGATCATGTAGCACGCGAGCGTCCACGGGCTGCCGGAAAACCCGATCAGCGGCACGCGACCGTCGAGTTCGCGGCGGATCAGGCGCAGCGCATCCATCACGTAGCGCAGGTCGCGTTCGGGATCGGGCACGCCGAGCGTTGCGATGTCGGCGGTGCTGCGCAGCGGCCGGCGCAGCTTGGGGCCCTCGCCGTCGACGAAATACAGGCCCAGCCCCATCGCGTCGGGAATGGTCAGGATGTCCGAGAACAGGATCGCCGCATCGAGCGCGAAACGTGCTAGCGGCTGCAGGGTGACTTCGCAGGCGAGTTCGGGCGTCTGTGCGAGCGCGAGGAAACTGCCCGCGCGCGCGCGCGTGGCCCGGTACTCGGGCAGGTAACGTCCGGCCTGGCGCATGATCCAGACCGGCGTCATGTCGACAGGTTCGCGGCGCAGCGCGCGCAGGAAGCGATGGTCAGGATCAGCGTTCGGCATGGCGTGCATCGGTCGTGGCTTTCGGGAGCATGGATCCTCGGCGCTTCGGCGAAGCGGTCTTCGTGGCATGCGTGTGCATCGATCCGGCGCCCGCGGCCGGCTGCCCGCGGCGTGGCCCACACGGTCGCTCAGCCTGCATGCGGGTCGTCGAATCCCTGCGCGAACATGACATGGAAACCCTTGCGCAGCTGCAGGTCGCGCACATGCTCGAATGCGCTCAAGGCCGCATCGCGCTCGAGGTAGATTTCGCGCCTGCTGCTCGCGCGGCTGCCCTGCTGGCCCCATTCGCGGAACAGCGTCCAGCCACCCAGCAGGTCCTGCTGCAGCACGATCTGGTAATAGCGCGGCGCATCGCTGCCGCTGGCCCTGGTTTGCATGAACACGCGCATGGATCCGATTGTAACCGGCGCCGGTCGCGACCTGCGCCATCGCGCTCTGCGCAATCCGCGGCATGAGCTGCGGCAACATCGATGGGATTGCGCTAGCCATGGCGAGGCGATGACCCGGTATCGCTCTCGTTGCGGAGTAGGCTTCGCAGGTCGAAACAGGAGAGGGGGAAACCGAGTGGCCATGTCCACGTCCATGGCACGAATGGCCGCGGTCCTTGCGTGCCTGTTCGCGTTCGGCGCGCCGGGGCATGCGCAGTTCGCGCGTCCGGTGCAGGTCACGACGACCCAGGTGGGCGGCTGGGTAAATCCGTCGACCCCGGAAATGATCGATGCCGGGCTGGCGCGCCGTTCCGATGCGTCCACTGCGGTGGATCACGTTCTCTATTTTGGGGTGCTCGGGCGGCTCTGGGTCACCGACGGCGCGCCCGCGGGTACGCGGCAGGTCAGCGCTACGCTCGAGATCTCGAGAGTTGAGCCGGTTTGGCGGGGGCTGGCACCTGTGGACGGCTGGCCCAGGCGATGTGACGGCGAGCCACGTTGTCGGCGTTGACTTCCCGATCCAGTGCCCGTTCGCGAAAGGTCCGTTCACGGCGAGCGATGGCATCGGCGTGTTCCTGCCGATCTACTCGGCGATTGTCCGCGGTGACGGTCCCGCCGACGGAACGCTGAGGCTGCCGCTTCCATCGGCTGCACCAACCGACTATTTCGAGCCGGACGTGGACCTGACCATGCCACGCGTGGTCGGCCGGCATCTGATCGTCGCTGCGCGCACGCGGGAAGCGGGCGGGCAGCTCTGGGCGTATGACCTCGACGCGATCCTCGTCGACGGCTTCGATCAATAGGCTGCAAGCGCGGTGTTTCGCGGTGCATTGCGCGGACGCTGCCGGAGCGCCGGCTCAGATCGCGAGCACGCCGCGGATCGCCTCGAGCGGGACGTCGGACACGACCTCTGCACGGCCGATGCCGCGCCAGAGGATCAGGCGCAGATGACCGCCGCGGTTCTTCTTGTCGAGGCGCATCGATTGCAGCAGCGGCCCGGGATCGCGGGGCGGCGCGGCGACGGGAAGTCCGAATGCGGCGAGCAGCGTGGCGAGGCGCTGCGCGTCCTCCGGCGTCGCGAGACCGAGTGCGGTCGACAGGCGCGCGGCGAGGACCATGCCGATCGCGACCGCCTCGCCGTGCAGCAGCTGGCCGTAGCCCGCGACGGCTTCGAGTGCATGGCCGAACGTGTGGCCGAAGTTGAGCAGCGCGCGCTCGCCGTGTTCGTGTTCGTCGCGCGCAACCACGCCGGCCTTGTGGCGGCAACTCGTCGCGATCGCTTCGGTCAGCAGCGTGTCGTCGCGCGCCGCGATCGCTTCCGCGTGGCGTTCCAGCCATGCGAAGAATTCAGCGTCGCCGAGCGCCCCGTACTTGACGATTTCGGCGAGACCCGCGCGGTACTCGCGCGCGGGCAGCGTCCCGAGCGTGGTCGTGTCGGCGACGACGAGCCGTGGCTGGTGGAACGCGCCGACCAGGTTCTTGCCGGCGCGCAGGTTCACGCCGGTCTTGCCGCCGACCGACGAGTCGACCATTGCGAGCAGGGTCGTCGGCATCTGGACGAAATCGATGCCGCGCATCCAGCACGCCGCGGCGAAGCCCGCGAGATCGCCGATCACGCCGCCGCCGAGCGCGATGATCGTCGCATCACGATTCGCGCCGAGCGCCGCGAGTCGATCGAATACGTCGCCCGCGCGCGCGAGCGTCTTGTGGATCTCGCCATCCGCGAGAACAAGGGCAGCATGGTCGAGACCCTGCAGGCCGGCCGCGACGCGTTGCAGATAAAGCGGTGCAACGGTCTCGTTGGTTACCACCAGCACCTGCCGACCAGCGATGGCCGCACGCCACTGCGATGCGTCGGCGAGAAGTCCGGCGCCGATCCGGACCGCATAGCCGCGTGCGCCGAGACCGACGTCGACCGTGGTGACGCTCATGCGACCACGGCCGCATTGCCGCGGCGCCAGCGGGCCTCGAGCAGATCGAGCAGATCATGCGCGACGTGCGCGCTGTTGCCGGTTCCGGCCGAGGCGATGTGCAGGTCGGCGATTTCCGCGTACAGCGGATTGCGTTCCGCTGCGAGGCGGTCGAGACGCGCGCGCCGATCCGCGGTCTGCAGGAGCGGGCGCTGCCGATCGCGGCCGAGCCGCGCGAGCTGCGCGTCTACGCTCGCATCGAGCCAGATCACGAATCCGCGCTCGCGCAGGATCCTGCGGTTGTCGGCATCGAGCACCGCGCCGCCCCCGGTGGCCAGCACGAGTCCGTTGCGCGCAGTCAATTCGCCAAGCAGGCTGCGCTCGCGGCGACGGAATCCGGGTTCGCCCTCGAGTTCGAAGACCAGCCCGACCGCGGCCCCGGTCCGGGTCTCGATTTCGTGGTCCAGATCGAAAAACGGCATGCGGAACAGTTCCGCCAGCTGGCGTCCGACCGTGGTCTTGCCCGCTCCCATCGGGCCGACCAGAAACAGATTGGGCGCGGGGTTCATGGGAGGATGCTAGCAAAAGCGGGGCGCAGGGCATTGGACACGCCGCGAATGCCCGCGTGCGAGAATCCGCGACGGAGACCGGATGCCCCGGTTCCCGGCCGCGCGCACGGATCGCATGCGTCCGCTCCAGCCCGCCCTCCCAGCCCCAGGCCTCGGCTTCAGCCGCCATGTTGCGTTTCATGCTTTCGTTCATCGCCATTCTCGCCGTGCTGTTCGTGGCCGAGGTGTGGCAGCCGGTCGATCGGCACGTGATCGCGCCGTTCACCGATGCGATCGCTCAGGTCTGCGTCTGGATCGTCGACCGCTTCGATTCGCATGTGTTCGTGGTCCGCAACGAGATCCACAGCACCGCCAACGGGTTCGCGATCAGCATCGTACGTGGCTGCAACGGAGTCGAGGCCGTGATCATCCTGGTGTCGGCGATGCTCGCGTTCCCTGCGCCATGGAAGCACCGACTGGCAGGTATCGGGATCGGAATATTCGCGATCCAGGCGCTCAATCTGGTCCGGATTATCAGCCTGTTCTATCTTGGACAGTGGAACCTGGTCTGGTTCGAATGGTTCCATCTGTATCTCTGGCAGGCGTTGATCATTCTCGATGCGCTGGTCGTGTTCCTGATCTGGCTGCGCTGTCTGCCGCGCGAGGATGGCCGGGCCATCCTCTGAAGCATGCGGCGTGCCGCGTGGTCGCACCGGACCGCCTGCGCGGGTGGTGGCCGGGCTTCCGCCGCATGCGGTCTTTGTTATAGTGCGGTGACCTTCCCTGCAGGAGTCCGTCATGTCAGTGGCCAAGGTCATCGAACTCAACAGCTCGTCGCCGAAAGGCATCGAGGATGCGGTGCAGCAGGGACTGCGCAAGATGTCCAAGTCGGTGAAGAACATAAAGGGCGCCTGGATCAACGAGATCAAGGTTGCGACGGCCGACGACGGCAGCATCAGCGAGTGGCGCGTCAACATGCGCATCAACTTCATCGTCGACTGATTGCGGCCGCGCGACCCAATCTGCGCCTAGCCGGTCCCGCGAGCCATGAACACGTCCGCCCTGGTCGTCGGCTTGCTCGAGGACGATGCGGACATGGCCGCGCTGGTCGGTCAGTGGCTTGAACAGGCGGGGTACTCGATCCGTCTTTTTCGCAATGCAACGGAATTCCGGCGTCGCCAGGGCAGCGAAGCGATCGATCTGCTGCTGCTCGACTGGATGCTGCCCGATGGCAGCGGCATCGACGTGATCGAGACGATCCGCTCGTCGGCCAACAGCCGGCTGCCGGTGCTGTTCCTTACCGCACGCGACAGCGAGGACGACATCGTGCGCGGTCTCGCCAGCGGCGGCGACGATTACGTCGTCAAGCCGCCCAAGCAGCGCGAGCTGCTTGCGCGGGTCGCTGCGGTCCTGCGCCGGGTCGGTGCCGATTCCGATGCCGCGGACGTGATCCATGCCGCACCCTACTCGGTCGACTTCAAACGCCGGCGCATCGGCATCGACGGACGCGAAGTCGAGCTGACCCAGCGCGAATTCGATCTCGCCGGCTTCCTGTTCAGACGCCAGGGGCGCATCGTCAGCCGCGAAGCGTTGCTCGCGAGCGTCTGGAATCTGAGTGCCGCGGTCTCCACCCGTACCGTCGACACCCATGTCAGCCGCCTGCGCAGAAAGCTCGAACTCAACGGCGATCACGGCTGGCGGCTCGCGGCGATCTATCAGCACGGATACCGTCTCGAACAGGTCTAGTGGCCTGTAACAGAGGAAGTGGAAGAGGAATCGCGCCGGAATCGTGGTGGCGGGCGCCGGCCCGCAGCGAGGCCCATGGCGGTGCCCATGGGTCGAGCGAGGGCCAGGCGCGGCGCCGCGAGACCAAGCGGGTTGCTTTGATTCCTCTGTTACAGGTCACCAGAACGCGGCAGCGAAGCCGGCGGCACGTGCACCCGCGTAGGGCGCCAGAGCGTCGCCCGGACATCTCCCGTCTCGCGCAGACTTGCTCGAAGAGCCAACGAGATCGCGCAGCGCGTCACCGGCGCGCGAGTCTGCAAAGCCATCGGCGTGGCCGGGCCGCGGCCGTGCTCGCAGGTTGCAACCGGCGTGGCCAGCCGAGGTCAGGCGATCACGATCTGCCGGACGCCGCGATTTCCATCCAGACGGATGCGCAGGTCCGCGCGCGCAGGCAGTTCGCGCAGCGCGTGGCGGCCGATTCGTTCGTAGTGCATCAGAAAGCGCCGCAGCGCTGCGGCGCTCATCGCGCGCGGCGCCTTGCGTGCGCGCAGGACGCGCTCCTGTTCGTCACGCCAGTGCGCCACGACAGCGAACGCGGGCGCTTCGAGCAGAACCAGCCGATCGAGACGCCGCCAGAGCCGCGCATCGGCTTCGGCGAGGCGCGCGTTGACCCAGCTGCGCCAGATCCGGTCCGGGTCTTCGTCGCGTTCCAGCCGATTGCACGCTCGTCGCAATGCCGCGGCCGCCTGCGGCACGGCGCCGACGCACCAGCCTTCGAGCAGAACCAGGTCGGGCGCCTGCGTAACCAGGCACCATCGCGAGGGTGCAGCGCGGGTGTCGCGGCCCTTGTCGAAACGCGGCAGCGCGACGGGTTCGCGGCGGCTCGCGCGGCCGAGCGTGTCGAGCACGCGTTCGAGGCGGTCGACATCGTGGGTGCCCGGCACGCCGCGCGTCGCCAGCAACGGATGCACCTCGCGCGCGAGGCAGCGGCGCTCGCGCCGGCCGAGATAGAAATCATCGAGGGAAACGACCAGCGAGCGCATGCCCCGCGCGCCCGCGGCCGTTGCCAGCTGGTGTGCGAACGTGGTCTTGCCGCAACCGGGCAGGCCGGAAATTCCGAAGATCCTGGGCGGGGGTGCGCGGATTGCAGCCCGTGGCGGCATCGCGAGCAGCGCATCGAGCGTGGCCGCGACGACCGGCCCGGCGTAACCGGGCGGCGTGCGAGTCTGGCGCTGGCTACGTATCATGCGCGGATTGCCGAGTTTCGACGAGAGTGCGCGCTGCCGATGCTCATCATGGATCACGATGCCCTGTCCCGCGTCACCGGCAAGGTCGCGCATCGTCCCGCGCACAGGCGAAGAACGAACCGATGAACGCTGCGGCCGACGCACTGTATCAGGAGGCGCTCGCGACGTTCCGCGGTCTTCTCGACGACGCGCGCGCGGCTTCCGACCCGGAGCCGACCGCGATGACCCTCGCAACCGTTGCCGACGGTCGCGTTTCCGCGCGGATCGTGCTGCTCAAGGGCTTCGACGCCCGCGGCTTCCGCTTCCACAGCAACTACACGAGCGCGAAAGGGCACCAGCTCGAGGTCCATGCGCAGGCGGCTTTGTGCTTCCACTGGAAGACCTTGCGCGATGGCGTGCAGGTGCGCATCGAAGGCCGTGTGCACAAGTTGCCAGCGCAGGAGTCCGACGCGTACTTCGCGACGCGCCCCCACGGCAGCCAGATCGGTGCCTGGGCGTCGCAGCAGTCGCAGACACTCGCCGACCCTGCCGAGTTCGAGGCGCGCATCGCGGAGTTCGAGCAGCGTTTCGGCGATGGACCGGTGCCGCGTCCGCCGCACTGGGGCGGTTACGTGGTCGCGCCCGACCGCATCGAGTTCTGGTACGGCGCTGCGTTCCGTCTGCACGAGCGCCAGGTCTATGAACGCGCCGCCGATGGGGTCTGGTCGCGGCGCATGCTGTATCCGTGACCGCGATGCTGAAGCTGCTGCCGGTCTACCGGGTCACCGTGTTCGTTCCCGCCGCGCATGCGCGGCGGGTCATCGACGGCGTATGCGCGATCGACGACCTGCGCATCGGCGACTACGCCGAAGTCGTGTGGTCTTCCGCACCCGGCAGCGAGCAGTTCCTGCCGCTGCCCGGCGCCAATCCGGCCAGCGGTGCGATCGGCGAGCGGGTCGAGGCCTCGAGCGTGCGCATCGAATTCTGCATCCCGCGGGACGAGGTGCGTCTGCGCCGCCTGATCGTCGAGGGTATCCGCGCGCACCATCCCTGGCAGGTCCCCGCGATCTTCGTCGACGAATCGGGATTGCCTCTGCCCTGATCGCGCGGGATTGCGCGTGCGAGAATCGGCGCATGTCGAACGCCATCGGCCCGCGCCGCATCGTCTGCCTGACCGAGGAGCCGACCGAGGTGCTGTACGCGCTCGGCGAGCAGGATCGCATCGTCGGCATCTCCGGGTTCACGGTGCGCCCGCCGCGCGCGCGCAGGGAAAAGCCCAGGGTCTCGGCATTCACGAGCGCGAAGATTGGCGCGATTCTCGCGCTGCAGCCGGATTTCGTGATCGGTTTTTCCGACATCCAGGCCGATATCGCACGCGAACTGATCAAGGCCGGCGTCGAAGTCTGGATCAGCAACCACCGCAGCGTCGACGGCATCGTCGACTACATGCGTCGCCTCGGCGCGCTGGTCGGCGCCGCGGCGCGCGCAGACGAACTCGCGAGCGCCGCGCGCTCGCACCTCGCCGAAGTGGCGCGCGCGGCCGCGGCGTTGCCGCGTCGCCCGCGCGTCTACTTCGAGGAATGGGACGATCCGCCGATCAGCGGCATCCAGTGGGTCGCCGAGCTGATCCGCATTGCCGGCGGCGACGACGTGTTTCCGGAGCGCGCGGAAAAACCTCTCGCGCGCGACCGTATCCTCGCCGACCCGGTCGAAGTCGTGCGGCGCGCGCCGGACATCATCTTCGGTTCGTGGTGCGGCAAGAAGTTTCGGCCGGAGCACGTCGCCGCGCGGGCGGGTTGGGATCGGATCCCCGCGGTGCGCGACCGCGAGCTGCACGAGATCAAGTCGCCGATCATCCTGCAGCCGGGTCCGGCCGCCTTGTCCGATGGCGTCGACGCGCTGCATCGCGTGATCGCTGCGTGGGCGGACCGGGCTGCGTAGCGGCGCAGTCGCGATCGTGTCGCCTCGGTCGGACGCGCTATCCCTGGGCCAGACGCAGCCCGTAGTCGAGCACCGGCGCGACGATCAGCACGCGCGCGAGCATGATCGCAAGCCAGGCCAGCATCGGCGACAGATCGAACCCCCCGAGCGTCGGCAGATGCCGCCGGATTGGCTGCAGCACCGGTTCGGTGAGCTGGAACACGAGCGGCACGATCGGGTTGCCGCGTTCCAGACTGATAAAGCTCAGCACGACGCGAACCAGTATCAGGCCCAGATAGAGCATCAGCACGAAGTCGATCAGATCGGCGAGTGCCATGACGGAGAGACCCAGCACGCCGAGACTGTGCCCGGCCAACGCATAGAGCATCGCGAGCTTGATCGCGGTCAGCAGCCACGCAAGCAGTACCGCGGCGACATCGATGCTGCGCCAGGCCGGGATCACCTTGCGCAGCGGCATCAGCACCGGATTGGTCAGTTTGTAGATGAACTGGCAGACCGGGTTGTAGAAATTCGCGCGGACCAGCTGCAGCAGCACGCGCAGTACGACCAGCGCGATCAGTGCACCGAAAGCGAAATTGATCAGCAGCTGACCGGCGTTGGCGACATAACCCATGGTGCGTATGCGTTCCTGGTGTGGGTGCAATCAAAGTGCCGGAGGCGCGGATGCGAAGCGGGGGGCCGGAATTTTTCGCGGCTCCTGCCGATGCGCACGGGTGCAGCGTGGAATCACGAGTACTGCGCGGACAGTTCACGGCCGCGTCGCGTCGCTGCGGCGACCGCAGCCGCAACCAGCTCGCGCAGCCCTCCCTGCGCGAATGCATCGAGTGCGGCGGCCGTGGTGCCGCCCGGCGACGTCACGCGCTCGCGCAGCAGCGCGGGTGCCTCGCCATCCTCGACCAGCATGCGTCCGGCGCCGAGACAGGTCTGCGCAGCCAGGCGGCGCGCAACCGCGCGCGGCAAACCCTGGTCGACCGCGGCGTCCTCGAGTGCCTCGACGAGCAGGAAGAAATACGCGGGTCCGGAACCCGACAGCGCGGTCACCACGTCCAGCAGCGCTTCGCTCGCGATCCATTCGCAAAGGCCGGCCGCGCCGAGGATCGTCTCGGCTGCAGCGCGCTGCTCCGCGCTGGTCGCCGCATTGGCGATCAGTCCGGTCGCGCCGGCGCCGATCAGCGCCGGCGTATTGGGCATCGCGCGCACGATCGGCAGATCGGCGCCGAGCCAGCCGCGCAACTGGTCGATGCGGATCCCGGCCGCGATCGATATCAGCAGCGGACGCGCCTCGGCGACGGTCGCCGCGAGCTCCGTGCAGACGGTCTTGAGGACTTGCGGCTTGACCGCAAGCACGATCGTCGCGGCCTGTCCGGCTGCCGCGGACGCGCTCTCGTGCACGGCGACGCCGAAGTCGCGATGCAGCGTCGCACGCAAGTCCGCGTTCGGCTCGGCCACCGCAATCGAAGCGGCGCGCGTACCGCGCTGGACCAGCGCGCCGATCAGGCTGCGCGCCATGTTGCCGCCGCCGACGAACGCGATCGAGCCGGGATCTGGGATTCGGGATTCGGGGTTCGGGGGCATGCGTCGCATCCGCTCGCTGGCCGGGCGCGCAAGCATAGCAAGGGATTTCGATCGCCGAGATCGGCTCCCGGCTGATCCTGGCGCGCGCGCGGGCGAGCGGCGCGTTTCCCGAGTAGCGGAGCCTTATTGCGGACTTCGCGTACCGAACAATGCGGTGCCCACGCGTACCATCGTCGCGCCCTCGGCGATCGCGAGTTCGAAATCGTCCGACATCCCCATCGACAGCGTGTCGACGGATGGATACGCGACGCGCAGGCGCTCGAACTGCTCGCGCATGCGGCGGAACGCGTCGCGCCGTCGCGCAGGATCTGGCAGTGGCGCGGGGATCGCCATCAGGCCGCGCAGCACGAGGCCCGGCGCCGCGGCGACTTGCGCGGCGAGTCCGTCGATCTCGTGCGGCGCGCAGCCGGCCTTGCTCGCCTCGGCATCGATGTTGACCTGGACGAGTATGTTCAGCGGCGCGGCGCCCGCGGGCCGGCATCGGGACAGCGGGGCGATCAGCTTGGCCCGGTCCAGGCTCTGCAACCAGCCGAAATGCCGCGCGGCATCGCGGCATTTGTTCGATTGCAGCGGCCCGATCAGGTGCCACTCGAGGGCGAGATCGGCCAGCTCGCGTTGCTTGGCCAGTGCCTCCTGCACATGGTTCTCGCCGAATGCGCGCTGGCCGAGGGCCGCCAGCGCCCGGATCGCCGCGGAAGGTTTGGCCTTGGACACCGCAAGCAGGGCGATTGCATCCGTACGGCCCGATGCGCGGCTCGCGGCGGCCACACGCGCACTGACCGAAGCATAGGCTGTTTCGCAGAAATTCATCGCAAGACCGCGCACTGTCTGGAATTGTCCCGGTTATACTGCCGCAAACTATCGCCTGCCAGCGCCTGCGCGGCGCTGCGGCGTTCCAGGGGGAAAACTGATGGATATCGCCGAGCTGCTCGCATTTTCGGTCAAGAACAAGGCCTCCGACCTGCACCTGTCGGCCGGCCTGCCGCCGATGATCCGCGTCGATGGCGATGTGCGCCGCATCAACATTCCGGCGCTGGACCACAAGCAGATCCATGCGCTGATCTACGACATCATGTCGGACAAGCAGCGCCGCGACTACGAGGAATTCCTCGAAGTCGACTTCTCGTTCGAGATTCCGAGCCTCGCGCGGTTCCGCGTCAATGCATTCAACCAGAACCGCGGTGCGGGCGCGGTGTTCCGCACGATTCCGTCCGAAGTGCTGACCCTCGAGGACCTCGGCTGCCCGCGCATCTTCCGCGAGCTGATCGAGCAGCCGCAGGGGCTGATCCTGGTCACCGGCCCGACCGGCTCGGGCAAGTCGACCACGCTCGCGGCGATGGTCGACCACGTCAACAAGAACGAGTACGGCCACATCCTCAGCGTCGAGGATCCGATCGAGTTCGTGCACACCTCGCAGAAGTGCCTGATCAACCAGCGCGAAGTGCACCGCGACACCCACGGCTTCAACGAGGCGCTGCGCTCGGCCCTGCGCGAGGACCCGGACTACATCCTCGTCGGCGAGCTGCGCGATCTCGAGACGATCCGCCTCGCGCTGACCGCGGCCGAAACCGGGCACCTCGTGTTTGCGACCCTGCACACGAGTTCGGCCGCGAAGACGATCGACCGCATCATCGACGTGTTCCCGGCCGGCGAGAAGCCGATGGTGCGCTCGATGCTCTCGGAGTCGTTGCGCGCGGTGATTTCGCAATCGCTGCTCAAGAAGGTCGGTGGCGGACGCACCGCCGCGCACGAAATCATGGTCGGCATCCCGGCGATCAGGAACCTGATCCGCGAGGACAAGGTCGCGCAGATGTATTCGGCGATCCAGACCGGCAGCCAGCACGGCATGCAGACGCTCGACCAGTGCCTGCAGGACATGGTCAAGCGCGGCCTCGTCACGCGCCAGCAGGCGATCAGCTACGCGAAGAACAAGGAAATCTTCAAGTAGGCGGGGACGGTCGCGGCCTACGCCCGCTGCGGGAATTGAAAGTCGCGCGTCCGGGTACGCGGCGAAGCGCCGTCAGGCATTCACTCTGCCCGCAGGGAATCGCGCGATTGAGACGCTTCGCGATGCGCCCGCCGTGCGCGCGCTTCCCCGCCGCCGCGTCAAGCCCGCGCGTCAACCCTTGTCGAGCGAGTAGGCAACCGGCACCTCGACGCTGGAGTCGATGGCCTTGCCGTCCTTGATCGCAGGGCTGAATGTCCACTTGCGTACTTCCTCGACCGCCGCCTGGTCCAGGGTTTTCGACCCGCTGCGCTCGATGATCGAGATGTCGCCGACCTCGCCGCTCGCGGCAACCTGCACTTTCATGAGCACGCGACCTTCCTCGCGCGCGCGGAATGCGTCGGGCGGATAGCTCACTGCGGTTCGCGAGACCAGGACGACGCCGCGATCGGCGGGTCTGGACGCGCGTGCGGTCCGGGCCGGAGGCGCGGCGTTCGGCCTGGGCGCGACCGCGGGGGCCGGCGCCGCGGTCGTCGCCTCGCCCGTGGTCGCGGGCGGGACCGGTTCCAGACCGGCGGTTGGCGCGGTGCGTTGCGAGTAGAAGTACCAACCGAGCGCGATCACCGCGAGAAGAATCAATATCCAGATCAGCACAGTGCTCGTGCTGCGTGGCGGTTCCGCGGCCGCGGCAGTCTGCCGCGCGGTATTTTCAGGATGCGTATTCATCGGGTCGGACATGGCTCACTCCTCTTGCTGCGCGATTGCTGCATGAAAGATGCGACACCGAAATCACGACGACGGTTCGTCCATGTACGTTCCCGGATTGCCGGTGCCATCGGCAGCTTCGTTCGCCCGCATGACCGGCAAGTCGCCACTGGTCCCATGCGCACCGGAGTCCGGTTGTCCCCGCGACCCGTGCAACTTCGCTCAACGCGAGTGAACTGCAGCCGAACGCGTGGCCGCGCGCCGCCATGGTGCCGCGAAGATCCCTGCGCTGCGCGGCGAACACGCTCTCCTCGCATGGATGGCACAGTGCCGCGTGTGCCGCCCCCCACGGTCAATGCGGCAGTTCGGGCGCGGCGCAGCGATACCTGTCAGCCGCGTGGGCCGCAAGCGGCGTCAGTCGGGCTCGCGCTTCTGCGCGGGCACCTCGCGCGCGAGCGGAATCAGGTCGCCGACTTCGACCTTGCCGATAGTGCCGCCGTGCAGGACCTGCTCCGGGTCGTCGTAGGCCTGCAGCGCACGGTACACGTCGTAGCCGGTATGGACCGGCTCGTATTCCGTGCGCACGATCGCGAGGTTGCCGATGAAGCCGAGCCGCGATCCGGTGATCTGGCGCAACGTATCCCGCCATTGCCGTTCGGCACGGCGCAGCGCGACGCTGTCGCCGTAATCCCGCCTGAGCTCGCGCCAGATCACGTTGGCGCGGGCGAATTCCTCGATCGACATCTGCGCGTAGGCATGTTCGCGCGCGTCGACATAGGCGGGATCGCCGCGTTCGGCCGCGAGCGCCAGCCAGGCCAACCCGCGCGGCTTGTCGGTCGGCATGCCGAGCCCCTGGAAATACATCAGGCCGAGGTTGTACTGCGCGAGCTTGTAGCCCCAGTGCGCGGCGAGCGAGAAGCGGTCGACCGCGAACGCGTAGTCATGCCGCAGGTACGCGCGCGCGCCATCCTGGAATGCGACGAGCCCGGGCGCCGCATCGCGCACGACGTAGCGACTGATCGCGCCACCGCCGTTGCCGGCATGGACGGCAGCCGCCGTGCCCGCCAGCGCGAACATCAGCGCGCAGAAACGCAGGGCGTGTCCAGGGCGGGGCGTCCACTTCACGATCGGCAAGGCTACGCGCCCGATCGGCGCGGTCAAGCCGCGTCGCGGGGCCGCCGCGCGGGCGTCGGCCCGGCGCATCCAGGCCGACGCGGTATGCTTCGCGCACGGTCGCATCGATCCGCGAGCCCATGCATCAGCACATTCGCTACATCCGCACGTCCGATTTGGTCAATCTGGCCTGGGCGGAGGCAGGGCGGGGCATGCCCCTGGTCAAGGCAGCCAACTGGCTGACCCATCTCGAGTACGACTGGGAAAGCCCGGTCTGGCGGCACTGGACCCGGTTCCTGGCCGCGCATTTCCGCTATATCCGTCACGACGAGCGCGGTTGCGGCATGACCGACTGGAGTGTCGGCGACCTGTCGTTCCCGCGCTGGGTCGACGATCTCGAACGCGTGATCGACGCCGCGTCGATCAGCGAACCGTTCGCGCTGCTCGGGATCAGCCAGGGCGCGGCCACCGCGATTGCCTACGCGGTGCGGCACCCGCAGCGCGTTTCGCACCTGATCCTCTATGGCGGCTACGCCGTGGGCATCCTCAAGGGCGGCAACGCCGAGGCGATCGGCGCGTTCCGCGCGATCAGTGAACTCATGCGCCTGGGCTGGAACAAGGACAATCCGGTATTCCGCCAGTTGTTTACCTCGCGCTTCATTCCCGAAGGGAGCAACGAGCAGATCGACTGGTTCAACGAACTGTGCCGGCGCACCACCTCGTCCGATACCGGTGCCGCGCTGATGGCCGCGCGCGGCGACGTCGACGTGCGCGAACTGCTCGCGCAGGTGCGCACGCCGACGCTGGTCCTGCACGCGAGTCGCGACCAGGTGGTGCCGCTGGCCGAAGGCAGGCGCCTGGCCAGCGAGATTGCCGGTGCATCCTTCGTCCCGCTCGATTCGTGCAACCACGTGCTGCTCGAAAGCGAACCGGCGTGGCAACAGTTCCGCGAGGCGGTACTCGAGTTCACGGGGCGCACGGACGAGACCGGCACGCGCCGTGCCGGCGCGCCGTGGTCGCTGACCCCGCGCGAGGGCCAGGCCTTGGCGCTGCTGTGCGAAGGTCGCAGCAACGCGCAGATCGCGTGGGCGCTGCACATCTCGGAAAAGACCGCACGCAACCACGTCTCGCACCTGTACGAGAAACTCGGCGTGCACAACCGCGCCGCCGCGATCGTGTTCGCCTACGAGCACGGCCTGCACCGGTCCGCAGACCGGCGTTCGCAAGTCTAGGCGCCGCCTCCGCGCTGCCTCCCACGTGACGCCGCGTGCACGCGACGGTGCAGACCGCGCGCAACGGCCGCAACCCGGAACCGGGACAAACGCCCCGGTTCCGGCGCGGCCGGATCGCGCATTCGGTACGCAGTTCCCATTGCGGCCATGGACGCGCCGGATCGACGATCGCAATCGCGCCCGATGGCCGCGATTGCCGCGGCGTCTTGGACAGTTCGTGCGGAGTCGCGGGCATTGCCGCGATCCCCGCGCGGTTCGAGACTGCCGACGATATCGCGATTCCTGATTCCGGAGGTCCCCCATGTCCCGTCTGCTCGCCCTGCTCTATGGCACGCTCTGCTATGCGGTGTTTTTCGTCACCTTCCTCTACGCGGTCGGCTTCGTCGCCGGACTCGGAGTGCCCAAGCACATCGACAGTGCCGCAGCCGGCGATTTCACGACCGCGGTGCTCATCGATCTCGCGCTGCTCGGGCTGTTCGCGGTGCAACACAGCGGCATGGCCCGGCCGGCTTTCAAGCGCTGGTGGACGCGGATCGTGCCCGCGCCGATTGAACGCAGCACCTACGTGCTGTTCTCGAGCCTTGCGCTGATCGCGCTGTTCTGGTTCTGGCGGCCTCTTGCGCCGATCCTCTGGGACGTCGGACAGCCGCTCGCGCGCATCGCGTTGTACGGCCTGTCGGCGCTGGGCTGGCTGCTGGTGCTCAGCGGTACGTTCCTGATCAACCATTTCGACCTGTTCGGCTTGAAGCAGGTCTGGCAATACAGCCGCGGCACCGCGGATACGGGCGATCAGCCGTTCGTGACCCGCGCTTTCTACCGGATCGTGCGTCATCCGCTGATGCTCGGCTTCCTGATCGCATTCTGGGCGACTCCGACAATGAGCCTCGGCCACCTGCTGTTCGCGCTGGCGACCACGGGCTACATCGTGCTCGCGGTGAAATTCCTCGAGGAACGCGACCTGGTTGCGGTCTACGGCGATACCTACCGCGACTACCAGCGGCGGGTGCCGATGCTGCTGCCGTTGCCCAAACGCGGGTTCAGCGCGCCCGTGATCGGCGCGCCCGCGCACAAGGCCTGACCTACGCCAGGCCGGTTCGCGACGCGGATCAAAGGTCGCCGTGGATCGCCTGCAACGCCGCGAGTGCGGCAACGCCCGCGGTTTCGGTACGCAGGACGCGGGGCCCGAGTCGGAGGCCGCGGAATCCGGCCTGCGCGAGCAGGCCGAGGTCGTGGTCCGCGAGTCCGCCTTCCGGACCGACTGCGAGCGTGGCCTCGCGGTCGATCGCGAGCGCGCGAACCGACTCGGAACCGCCCGGGTCGAGCGCGAGGCGCAGGCCCGCGGCGCCGGCGACCGATGCGGCCCAGTCGCCGAGCCGGATCGGCGGATCGAGTCCGGGCAGCTGACTGCGCCCGCATTGCTCGCAGGCCGACGTGATCACGGCCTGCCAGTGCGCGAGACGCCGTGCAGCGCGCTCGGCATCGAGCCTGACCTCGGTGCGGTCGGTGACCAGCGGCACGATTCGCGCGACGCCGAGCTCGGTCGCCTTCTGCAGTATCCAGTCCATCTTCTCGCCGCGTGCGATGCCCTGGGCGAGGGTGATGCGCAACGGACTCTCGCGATCGGGCCCGCTGATCGCATCGAGCACCCGCGCGGTCACCGCGCGCTTCGCGAGCGAGGTCAGTTCCGCCGCGAATTCACGCCCCCGGCCGTCGAAGAGCCGCACTGGATGGCCGCGTTCGAGGCGCAGCACACGTGCGAGATGGTCGCCGGCCTGCGCGGGCAGTTCGACGTCGCGGCCCGACACCAGCGGCTGCGGTACGTGGATGCGGGGAACGCGCATCGGCAAAGTGTAGCTCAGCGAAGACGGCGCGCCGGACCCGCTATCGCCGCCGCGGGCGCGGCCTCCGGACTGCGATGGCGAAGCGGTCAAGCGACCGCGCGCTCGATGCCTTGCGCGGCAACCTCGACCATGAAGTCGATCTCGTCCGCGCTGATGCAGTAGGGCGGCATGAAATACACGACATCGCCGAGCGGGCGCAGCACGACGCCGCGTTCGAGACCGTGCCGGTAGACGCGCAGGCCACGGCGCTCGGCGCGCGGGAAGGGTGCGCGCGTGGTCTTGTCGCGGACCAGTTCGAGCGCCGCGATCATGCCGGTCTGGCGCACGTCGGAAACATGGGGATGGTCGGTGAAGCGGCGCAGCGCGGCGGCGAGGTGTGCGGCGAGTCCGCGGTTGCGTTCGAGCACGGGTTCGTCGCGCAGCACCGCGAGCGTGGCCAGCGCGGCGCGGCAGGCAATCGGGTTGCCGGTGTAGCTGTGCGAATGCAGAAACGCCTTGCCGGCCGCGTATTCGGCATAGAACGCAGCATAGATGCGCGAGGTCGCGAGCACGGCCGACAGCGCGAGGGTGCCGCCGGTCAGCCCCTTCGACAGGCATAGCAGGTCCGGTGCGATGCCGCCCTGTTCGCACGCGAACAGGGTGCCGGTGCGACCGAAGCCGACCGCGATCTCGTCGGCGATCAGGTGCACGTCGAATTCGTCGCAGAGCGTGCGCAGGCCGGTCAGGTAGCCCGCATCGTGCATGCGCATGCCGCCCGCGCATTGCACGAGCGGCTCGACGATTATCGCGCAGGTTTCGTGCGCATGGCGTTCGAGCAGCGCGCGCATCTCGCCGAGCCGGCGCCGTGCGCAGTCCGCCGCGCTTTCGCCGGGTTCGCGTTGATAGGCGTCGGGCGACGGCGCGAAAACCGGTTGCAGCAGCAGGGGTGCGTAGGTCTCGCGATACAGTGCGACGTCGGTGACCGAGAGCGCGCCGAGCGTCTCGCCGTGGTAGCCACCGTGCAGCGCAATGAAGCGCGTGCGCTCGCCGCGGCCGAGATTGCGCCAGTAGTGGAAACTGAGTTTGAGCGCGACCTCGATCGCGCTCGATCCGTTGTCGGCATAGAACACGCGCTCGAGGCCGGGCGGGGTGATCCGCACGAGTTCCTCGGCGAGTTCGATCGCGGGTTCGTGAGTGAAGCCGGCGAGCATCACGTGGTCGAGCCGGTCGAGCTGGTCCTTGAGCGCGGCCATGATGCGCGGGTGGCGGTGGCCGAGCAGGCAGGTCCACCACGAGCTGACCGCATCGAGCCAGCGCCGGCCGTCGTGCCCGGTCAGCCACGCACCCTCGGCGCTCGCGACCGGCAGCATCGGCAGCGACTCGTGGTCGTGCATCTGCGTGCACGGATGCCAGACCACGGCGAGATCGCGCGCAGCCAGGCGCTCGGAATCTGAAACGGACATGGCTGCTATGATCCGGGTCGGCCCCGCTCGCGCACAAGTCCCGCCATGCTCCGCGTCTCCGATCCTCGAATTCCTGCCCCGAAGCGGTCCCTGCAGCGCTGCCGGTGGATGCCCGCAGGGCGCCTGCGGCATGTCGCCGGTCCCGCGCGCGGCTTCACGCTGATCGAGATCCTCGTGGTCGTCGTGATCCTCGGCATCCTCGCCGCGATCGTCGTGCCGCGTGTGATGGAGCGGCCCGGCGAGGCGCGTCGGGTGCGCGCGAAGCAGGACATCCAGACCCTGGTCAGCCAGCTCAGCATCTACAAGCTCGACAACTTCGTCTACCCGAGCAGCGAGCAGGGCCTCGACGCACTCGTGGCCAAGCCGAGCGGGCAACCCGATGCGCCGAACTGGAAGGGACCCTACCTCGACCGCGTGCCCAGGGATCCGTGGAATCACCCCTACCTCTACCGCTATCCGGGCGAGCACGGCGAGATCGACGTCTACAGTCTGGGTGCGGATGGACGCCCCGGAGGCGACGGTGAGGCGGCCGATATCGGCAACTGGGACCAGTAGCTGCCGGCGCGCGCCGCGTCCGTGCATCGATCCGGCCTGGCACCGGGAACGCCCTTGAGCACGCGAGAACAACGCGCCACTGCATCGATGCCGCGCGACCGTGATCGCCGCACGGGGAGTCCCTGTGCAGCTCGTCGCCATGGCTTCACCCTGATCGAACTGCTGGTCGTGGTCGTGATCACCGGCATTCTCGCGACTGCGCTCGTGATTGCAGTTGGTTCCAGCGGCGAGCGCCGGCTCGAGCGCGCGACCACGCGCTTCCAGGCCCTGCTCGACCATGCCTGCAGCACGGCCGAACTGAGCGGACGCGAGGTCGGGGTCGCGGTCGCTGCAGACGGTTATGCGTTCCGGCGTCTGGATGGCGATGCATGGCACGACTTCGGCAAGGACACCGAGCTGCGCGCGCGCACCTGGCCGAATGGCCTGCGCATCGACTTGCGCCGCGCGGGACGCGCGCTCGCACTGGCCACGCCGCAGCAGGACGCTCCGCAGGTGGTCTGCTTCTCGTCCGGCGAGCTGACCCCGTTCGTGCTCACCCTCGCACTCGGCGACGCACCGGTGCGCTACCGCCTCAGCGGCGCCGACGATGCGACGATCGGCGTCGCCCGGATCGACGTGGCGCGATGAAGCCGCCATTGCCGATTTCCTGTGCCGCTCCTGCGCACGCGCGCGAGAGCGGATGCTGCGCAGCGCGAACAGCCCGGTCGCATCGCGTCGCCCGCGGTCCGGCAGGCTGTCCTCGCGAATCGCGAATCGCGAGCGCAGCGTTGCGCGTGCTGCGCGCTGCGCGGGTCCGTTTCGCGGTCCGCCCCGGCATCCTGACTGCGCAGCACGCAGTCCGGCGCCGTGCCGGCTTCACCCTGATCGAAGTCCTGATAGCGCTCGCGGTGGTCGCGCTCGCGCTGCTCGCGCTGACCCGCGCCGCGGCCATGCAGGTGCGCAGCTTCGATGCGTTGCGCGAGCGCACGCTGGCGGGCTGGGTCGCGGCGAATGTGCTGACCGACATGCGGCTCGCGACCGCATTTCCACCGACCGGCCGCAGCGAAGGTCGCGTCGAGCTCGGCGATCGCGCCTGGCGCTGGGATTGCGAGGTCAAGCCGACCGCGAACGCCGACATTCGCCGCATCGACATCCGTGTCCACGATATCGGCTTCCATGATATCGGCCTTGATGCGCGTGACGCCGGCGAGGCGTCGGCGACGCTGACCGGATTCGCGGGCACGGCGCTGTCGCCATGAGCGTGGAATGCGGACCCCGGCGAGGTTTCAGCCTGATCGAGCTGCTGGTCGCGCTCGCAGTGTTCGCGGCGCTCGCGGCGGCCGCGTACGGCGGCCTGGCCGGAATCGCGCGCACGCGTTCCGCACTGGCATCGCAGCAGGATCGTTTCGCGGCGATCATGCGCGCGGTGTCGACGCTCGAACGCGACCTGCGCCAGAGTGTCGATCGGCCCGTGCTCGGCAACGGCAACGCGGTCCTGCCCGCGCTCACGGGCAGCGCCGGCGGCATCGAGTTCACGCACCTGGGTTTCGCCAATCCGCGCGCCGAGGCGCGCAGCAATCTCGAGCGCGTGGTCTACGCGATCGACGCGCATGCGCTGCAGCGCGGACGCTACGCGGTGCTCGATCGCGCGCCGGATTCGGTACCGGCCACGCGCGAACTGCTTGCCGACGCCGGCGGCCTGCGCCTGCGCTATTTCGGCTGCGACCGGGTCTGGCACGAGGCCTGGCCGCCGCCGGCCGCGAACGGTTGCGATCTGCCGCGTGCGGTCGAGTTCAGGCTCGCGCCGACCGGACTCGGCGAAATTCGCCGCGTCGTCGAACTGCCGTCGCCGCTGCCCGCGACCGCCGCGGGCGCGCCGCCGGCCGCGGGCGGGGCCACGCCATGATGGCGCCAGCGATCCGCCAGCGCGGCGTCGCGCTGCTGGTCGCGTTGCTCGTGGTCGCGCTCGCGGTGATCCTGATCGCGGCCCTGCTCGATCGCGGCGAACTCGCGCTCGCGCGCACCCGCAACACGCTGCGTTCGCAACAGGCCGAAGCCTACGCGCTCGGTCTGGAAGTCTATGCGGCCCAGATCCTGCTCGCGTCGCACGCGGCGACGCCCGGCCCGGACACGAACGCCAGTCCCTGGGCCTTGCCGCTGCCGCCGCAGCCGGTGCCCGGCGGGGTGATCGCGGCGACGATGCGTGACCTCAACGGCTGCTTCAATCTCAACAACCTCGCGCCGCCGGCCGCGGGCGGCGATCCGGCACTGTGGGAACCCGTGTTCGCGCGCCTGCTCGCCACGGTCGGTGTCACTGCCGACGTAGCCGGCGCGGTCGAGCAGTGGATCGTGCCGGATCCGGGCGGTGCGGCGACCAGCTACTACCTCGCCCTGCCGGTGCCGTACCGTCCGCGTGGCGGCTTGTTCGCCCATGTTTCCGAGTTGCGTCTCGTGCGCGGCGTCAGCGGCGAGGCGTACGCGCGCCTCGCGCCCTACGTATGCGCGCTGCCGCCCGGCACCCGGATCAACGTGAACACCGCAGGCGTGCCGATGCTGCAAAGCATGGCTGACGGAATTTCGCAGGCGGTTGCCGGAAATCTCTGGCGCAACGGGGCGGCTCAGTGGGATGGTGCGGACCAGTTTGTCGCCGAACTGCAACGACTCGGCGTCGCCGCCGACCCGCAGCTGGGCGTGCGCATCACGACCACGAGCCGATACTTCCTCGCCGACAGCCGTATCGTGCTCGATACCGTGCCATTCACGTTCCACAGCCTGATCGAGTACGGAAACGGCGGCATTCACGTGCTCGAACGCAGCCGCGGCAGCGATGACGCGCTGGTTGCGGCCGCACCGATCGCGGCGCAATAGCGCATCCGGCAGCGTCGCGCCGGGTGTGCCGCCGATCTCGTCTACAATCGGTCGCGTTTCCGAGCGTACCCACCCAGGTTCCGAAATGTCCGATCGCCTGCTGCTGCGCCTGCATCCCGACGGCGGCCTGACCTGGCTGCGCGAGGGCGCTGCGCGCGTTGCGACCGGCAGTGGCGTGCCTGCGCGGCCGATCATCGATGCGGCCGACGAGATCGTCGTGCTGGTGCCCGCGGAACACGTGGTGCTCACCGAAACCCGGCTCAGCGCGCGCAGTCGCACGCAGCTCCTGCAGGCGCTGCCGTATGCGGTCGAGGACCAGTTGCTGCAGCCGGTCGACGAGCTGCATGTCGCGGCCTCGCGCGGCGATGCGGGTGCGATCGGCGTCGCGGTGATTGCGAGGCAGCGCCTGGCGGGGTGGCTGGAACGGCTTGCCGAAGCCGGGATCCGTCCCGACGCGTTGATCCCCGAATCGCTCGCGCTGCCGTTGCATCCGGGGCAGACCGCGATCTTCATCGAGGATGCGTGCGCGGTCGTGCGCAGCGGGCCCTGGTCGGCCTTCGCCTGCGGCCTCGACGAATTACCGGAGTGGCTGTCGCTGCTCGCCTCGAGCGAGGCACCGGTGGCGCTCGTCGTGCATGATTTTCGCGCGGCGCCGCGTCTGCCGCTGCCGGTGCCTGTCGCGACCTACCATGAGCGCCAGCGCGATCCGCTGGCATGGCTGGCCGCCGCGGCATGGGCACCGCCATTGAATCTGCTCGACGGTGAATTCGCGGCGCGCCATCGCCACGCACGTGGCCGCCGCTGGTGGCGCATCGCCGCGGTGCTCGCGGCGGTCGCGGTCGGCCTCGCGTTCGTCGACCTCGCTGCCAACGTGATACGCCTGTCGCGCACCTCGGCGCGCATGGATACGCTGGCCCGCGAGGCGGTACGCAACGCGTTTCCGGACATCGACGCCGCGCAGTTCGAGCGCCTCGGTCCCGAACCGCTGATGCGCAGCCGCATGGACAGCCTGCGTGGCGGCACCGAGAGTGGCGGCCTGTTGCGCATGCTCGCCCGGATCGGCCCGGTGCTCGCGACGACACGCGGCGTGCAGACCCGCGGCATGGAGTTTCGCAATGGCACGCTGGAGCTGGCCTTGCGCGCGCCCGACGTCGGTGCGCTCGATCGCGTGCGCGAACGCCTCGCCGCGTCGCCGGGCCTGAGTGCCGAGGTGACCGCGGCGAACCCGGGTGCGGATGGCGTGGACGGACGCATCCGCGTCGCCATGAGCGGCAGCGGAGGTACCCCGTGATCGCCGCGTGGTGGCAGTCGCTCGCGGCGAACGAGCGGCGCATGCTGGCCATCGGCGCACCGCTCGTGGTCGTCATGCTCGGCTGGGCACTGGCCTGGCATCCACTCGCGCTGCGGCGTGCGCAGTTGCAGCAGGATGTCGACGGCCAGCGCCGCGACCTGGCCTACGTGCGCCACGCCGCGCTCGAAGTCGAGCGCGCACGCGCGACCGGTCTGCGTGCGCGCGGCGACCGCGAGGGCAAGTCGCTGCTCGCACTGGCTGACGCGACCGCGCGTGCGGCAGGACTCGAGCAGGCATTGAAGCGCGTCGAGCCGTCCGGCCCGCGCAGCGTGCGCGCGAACTTCGAGGCGGCCCGCTTCGACACGCTCGTGCAGTGGATCGAGGATCTGTCGCGGCAGTACGGTGTCCAGGCGATAGACCTGTCCGCGGACCGCGCCGATGGCATAGGGCTGGTCAATGCGCGCGTGACCCTGGAGGACGCGCCGTGAGCGGCGCTCGCGCAGGTGCATGCAGCGAGACTCCATTGTCGGCCCGCATTTTTCGACGCCGCCTGCCGACCGTGCGCGCGGCCGATTCCGCTGCGGCCGGCGCGTCACCTGCGTCGGCCTCGCGGGGACACGACCGCCAACGCGGGCTGCGCAGCTCGTCCGCGGCGGCCGGCACACGAAGAGGAAAACGATGCGAGTCCTGAAGATCACGCTGCTGCTCGGCGTGTGCGCCGCTGTCCTCGTCGGCGTGCTGGTGTCGATGATGCCGGCCGATGTCGGCTATCGTTACGCGACAAACTATCTCGGGCCGGTCGAGCTCAGCGGCTTGCGCGGCACGATATGGGATGGTCATGCGGACGGCATCAGCGTGTTCGGCCGCGATCTCGGCGAACTCGACTGGCACGCACGCAAGCTGCCCGCACTGACCGGCCGCTTCGTCAGCGACCTGCGCATCCAGGGCGCCGATGTCGACATGGCGGGAGTGATGACGCGCACGGCCGGTTCGCTGTCGGTCCACGAATTGCGCTTCAGCCTGCCTGCGAGCCTCGTCGCGCCCGCGCTCAATGTCGCCGGACTCCAGTTCTCGGGCACGATCACCGGCGTGGTCGACCAGGCCACGCTCGTCGCTGCGCTGCTGCACGACGTGACCGGATCCGCACGCTGGACCCACGCGGCGATTTCCGGTGTCGCCAACCTGCATCTGGCCGACATGATCGCTGAATTCGCGTCGCTGCCGGACGGCAGCCTGGACGGCCGCGTGCGTGACGACGGCAGCGGCTCGCTTGCCGTCGACGCGCATTTCAACGCGCGCCTGGGTGCGTTCGATGCCGAGGCGACGCTGCGCGCGCGCAGCGACGATCCCGCGGTCGGCGAGGCGTTGCGGCGAATCGGCGAGCCGCAGGCCGACGGCTCGTCGCGGCTCGAGATCCACGACCGCATGCCGGGCATGCCGTGAGCGCGGCGCTGTCCGCGCAGTTCCTGGACCAGGCGCTGGGCGTTGCGCTGCGTGCCGCGGATGCGGCCGAGGCGCTGATCCGGCCGCGCTTCCGCGCGCGCGATTTCGCGGTCGATATCAAGGCCGATGCGACGCCGGTTACCGAAGTGGACCGCGCCGCGGAAGCCGCGATCCGGAATGTGCTGTGCGACGCGTTTCCGGATCACGCGCTGTTCGGCGAGGAACACGGTCGCGAGGGATCGGGCGAATTCCTGTGGCTGATCGATCCGATCGACGGTACCAAGGCGTTCGTGCGCGGCTACCCGATGTTCTCCACGCAGATCGCACTGATGCATGCGGGCCGGCTCGTGCTCGGCGTGTCCGCCGCGGCCGAGTACGGCGAGCGCGCCTGGGCGGTGCGCGGCGGAGGCGCGTTCCTCGACGGCGCGCGAGTGCACGTTGCCGACGCCGACGAGTTCGGTCCGCACACCGCGGTCTCGACAGGCAACCTCAAGTCGCTGGCCGGCTCGCCTGTGCGCTGGAACGTTCTGGCCGATCTCGTGCGCAGGGTCGGACGCATTCGCGGCTACGGCGATTTCCTGCATTACCACCTGCTCGCGCGCGGTGCGATCGATCTGGTCATCGAATCCGATCTCAACATCCTCGACATCGCGGCGCTGACCGTGATCGTGCGCGAAGCCGGCGGCGTGTTCACCGATCTCGACGGGTGCGAAATCGGACTCGACACGCGCAGTGCGCTGGCCGGATCAGCGGCGCTGCACGCGCAGGCATTGCGGCTGTTCGCCCGCGCTGAAGACGCAGGAGCGGCGGAAGGTTGAAGGCGTGAGCATGCGGTGCGGGTTGCGATCGATCCGCGCACCTCGCGAGGGAACCATCAACGCGATGGCTAGCACCGCGATCCCGTGACGCACCTGTCGCGTACAATCGCGGCATGCCCACGCCACCGATCATCCACGCGACCCGTCGCATCGCCACGAGCCGGTTCCTGCGTGCCGAGCAGGTCGATCTCGAGTTCTCGAACGGGCAGAAGCGCACGTTCGAACGACTCAAGAGTTCGGGACTGGGCGCGGTCATCATCGTGCCGATGCAGGACGAAGACACCGTGCTGCTGGTGCGCGAGTACGCGGTCGGCGTCGACCGCTACGAACTGGGTCTGCCCAAGGGCCGGCTCGACCGCGACGAGACCGTGGAGCAGGGCGCCGATCGCGAACTGAAGGAAGAGATCGGATTCGGCGCGCGCGACCTGCACATCCTGACCACGTTGTCGGTGTCGCCCGCGTACATGACCGCGATGACGCATGTCGTGCTCGCCCGTGCGCTGTATCCGCAGCGTCTGGACGGCGACGAGCCGGAGGAACTCGAGGTGGTGCCATGGCAGCTGTCCAGGCTGCATGAACTGTTGTGCGAATCGGACGTCAGCGACGGGCGCTCGATCGCGGCGCTGTTCATCGCCCGTGAATACCTCGCCGGACGGTTCAGGCCGCGGCCATGAGCCGGACACTCGAAGAGCTCGCGCGCGACGCCGCGCAGATCGCGCGCCGCGCGGCTGCCGCGATTCTCGAGATCTACAAGGCGGACTTCGCGGTCGGGCTCAAGGACGACCGATCGCCGCTGACCGCCGCCGATCTCGCCGCGCATCGCCTCATCGTTGCGGCGCTGCGCGAGCTCACGCCCGATCTGCCCGTGCTGTCCGAGGAGTCGGCGGGCATCGCCTGGGACGAACGCTCGCACTGGACACGCTACTGGCTCGTCGATCCGCTCGACGGCACGCGCGAGTTCGTCAAGCGCAACGGCGAGTTCACGGTCAACATCGCGCTGATCGAGGATCACGCCCCGCTGCTCGGCGTCGTGCAGACGCCGGTCAGCGGCGATCTCGCCTGCGCATGGCAAGGTGGCGGCGCCTGGCTGGCCACGCCGGGCGCGCCGGCACGCCGGATCGGCACGCGCGCGCGCGGATCGCAGCTGGTCGTTGCGGGCAGCCGCTCGCATGCATCCGGACACGAGACCGGA
Source organism: uncultured Gammaproteobacteria bacterium (assembly GCA_963758365.1). GTDB lineage: Bacteria > Pseudomonadota > Gammaproteobacteria > Xanthomonadales > Rhodanobacteraceae > Dokdonella_A. Next base: position 2,330,691 of record CAVWVB010000001.1, on the reverse strand, counting down.
CTGCTCGCGCGGCTTGGGCCCTGCACGAAGCTCGCGCTCGGTTCGTCGCTGAAATTCGTGCGCATCGCCGCGGCCGAGGCGGATCTCTACCTGCGTCTCGGACCGACTTCGGAATGGGATACCGCGGCTGGCCAGTGCGTGCTCGAGCAGGCCGGCGGCGCGGTACTGGATTTCGACGGTCGCGCGCTGCGCTACAACACGCGCGACTCGGTGATCAACCCGGACTTCCTGGCGGTCGGCGACCCCGGCGCGGACTGGTCCATGCTGTTCGCGCGGCCGTGAGCGCGGCAGTCGGACCGTGCGCGCGGAAGCCCGCACGGCGGGCGCTCCTGCAATGGATCTCCGCCACGCTACAGCCGAACGCATGAGCCATCCGCGCGCCGCCCCAGGCATCAACACGTTGCTCGACATCATGGCGCGGCTGCGCGATCCTGCCGGCGGTTGTCCGTGGGATGTCGAACAGACATTCGAGACGATTGCGCCTTACACGATCGAGGAGGCATACGAGGTTGCCGACGCGATCGATCGCGGCGACCATGCGCAACTGTGCGACGAACTCGGCGACCTGCTGTTGCAGGTCGTGTTCCATGCGCGCATCGCCGAGGAAGCCGGCCACTTCGGTTTCGACGACGTGGTCGCCGCGATCTGCGACAAGCTGGTGCGCCGTCATCCGCACGTATTCGCCGATGCGCGCATCGACTCGGCAGCGGCGCAGACGAGCCACTGGGAAGCGCTGAAGGCGCGCGAGCGCGCCGAACGCGGCGATGCGGACACGAGTGCGCTGGCCGGCATTCCGCGCGGCCTGCCGGAGTGGCAGCGCGCGGTGAAACTGCAGCAGCGCGCGGCGCGGGTCGGCTTCGACTGGCCCGACGAGGCTCCGGTTCTGGCCAAGCTGCACGAGGAGATCGAGGAGGTGCGCAGCGAATTCGCGGGCGCCCGTGACGAGCAGCGCCTCATCGACGAGATCGGCGACGTGCTGTTCGTGTGCGCAAACCTCGCGCGCCACGCCAACGTCGATGTCTCGCGCGCGTTGCGCCACGCCAACGCGAAATTCGAGCGGCGGTTCCGGCGCATGGAAGCGCTCGCGGCGCTTGCCGGGGAGACACTTGCCGGCAAGCCGCTGCAGGATCAGGATGCGCTGTGGAATCAAGCCAAGACGGAGGAACGCGAATCGGATTGAGCCTGCGCGTGTCGCAGCGCTGTGCTGTTTGCCGTTGTTCAGTGGTCAGGAGGCGCGCCCGCGCGTCGAGTATCCCTGTGAGCTTCGTCGGAGAGAGACATGCGCATGCACTTGAGGTCGTTCGTGACGGCCCTGGCCACGCTTGCGGCGGGCGCCTGCCCGGTCGCCGCGTGGGCCACGGATGGCGTGGTCGGACCCGGCAACTGCAACGAAACCGGATTCAACTCGGTGTTGAGCGCCGTCGACGGCAGCGGCGGCGGCACGATCACATTCAACTGCGGTACCGCTCCGGTCACGATCGCGGTTACCGCCTACAAGCAGATCGCGAATGCGGTGGTAATCGACGGTGGCGGCCTGATCACGTTCGATGGCGGCAACACCTCGCCCCTGTTCCAGGTCTTCGCCAGCGCGACCGTGACCCTGAAGCGCCTGACCCTGCAGCATGGCGTGCTCGGTGACGTACATGCGCTCGAGAACTTCGGCGCGCTGACACTCGACCACGTGCGCGTCGTCGACAACGTGTCCGTGCAGGCTCCGGTCTTCAACTACGGCACGCTGCATGTGCTCTGGTCGACGTTCAGCGGCAACGCGGCCACGTCGGCGACGATGGGGGACGGCGCGGCAATCGCGCATTTCGGCGACAGCCTTTACGTGAGCGCGAGCACCTTCAGCGGCAACCAGGCCACGCACTTCGGTGGCGCGATCTACAGCGAGGGAACGGCCGTGATCGTCAATGCAACCTTCACCGGCAATTCTGGAAGCGCGGGCGGCGGTGCGTTCTATCAGTCTGTCAGCGGCGCGAGCACGATCGACTACGCGACGATCGTCGGCAACAGCGCGCCGTTCGGCGCGGGCCTCTACAACGACGGCGCCGCGAGCAGCACGCTGACGGTCGCAAAGTCGATCGTCAGCGCGAACGGCACCGGCAACTGCGACGGCGTGCTCGCGTCGGGCGGCTACAACCTCAGCGACGACAGCGGTTGCGGCGCCGCGTTCACCGGCCCCGGCGACCTCATCAACCAGTCACTGCCGATGCAGGCGCTCGGCGACAACGGCGGGCCGACCGCGACGATGATGCCGACGGCCGGGAATCCGGCGATCGATCACGTGCCGGCGGCCCAATGTGCGGTGAACATCGACCAGCGCGGCGCCGGCCGCCCGTTCGGACCTGGCTGCGACAGTGGTGCGGTCGAAGTCGGAGCCAGCGTCGACCTGATCTTCATGGATGGCTTCGACTGATCCGCTGGCGGGTTGCCGTGGAATCCGCGAATGGGTCGTTGGTGGGGGCAGCTGCGCCGTGGATGCAACGATGCGGTTAAACCCCGGGGCGCGCTTGCGCATCGCATCCGGAATACCATCGCCAGGAGGCTTTTCGATGCGAATTGCGTTGCTGACTGCATTGTTCCTTGCGTCGCTGCCGGCAGTTGCCGACGAATGCCGGTTCAGCGCGGAGCGCGTGCTCGATATCGATGCGCAGGGGCTGAGCCTGGTGAAGCTGGATACCGGCGCCGGTGATCTGGATGTAGTCGGCGTGGCCGGACTCGAGCGCATCGAAGTGCGCGGCAAGGCCTGCGTGGGCGAGGAGAGCGCCTTGTCCGGTCTGCAGCTGTTCCAGCAGCGCGAAGGCACGACCGCGAGCATCTCCACGAGGATCCCCGACGGCGGCTACACGGGGTTCCTGTTCGGAAGCCACTATGCGTATATCGACGTGCACGTGCGCATGCCGGCCGCGCTCAAGCTCGAACTTCGTGATTCGTCCGGCGATCTCGAGGTTGCGGGCCTGCAGGCCGGACTCGATCTCGGCGACAGCTCCGGCGACATCGTCCTGCACGATCTCGCCGGCACGGTGACGGTGGCGGACAGTTCGGGCGACATTGATGTGCGGCGCGTCACCGGCATCTTGCGCATCGATTCGGACAGTTCCGGCGATATCGCGATAGCGGACGTCAAGGGCGATGCCAGCGTGCGCGAGGACAGCTCCGGCGACATCGCATTTCGCGACGTGAGCGGCCGCGCCGAAGTCGGCCGCGACAGTTCCGGGGACATCGAGTTCGATACGATCGGTGGCGACGCGAGCGTCGGCGCCGACGGTTCGGGTGACATCCGGGCGACCCAAGTGGGCGGCGACTTCATCGTCGGCAGGAAAGCGCGCAGCGACGACAACATCCGCTATGCCCAGGTCAGCGGCAAGGTCAGCATTCCGCCGATCGACTGAGGACGTTCGGGAGCCCTCCGGGCAGAACGCCATGTTTTCCTGACCTGGTTTCGGCCCTTGCAAACACGCCGGATCGCGCGCGCGAAACTACTCCATGAAAATGAAGAACGCGGCGACGGCGATGAAGGCGAAGCCGACCACGTGATTCCAGCGCAGCGTCGCGCCGAGCCAGACCATCGAGAACACCGCGAACACGACCAGGGTGATGATTTCCTGGATCGCCTTGAGCTGTGCCGGCTCGTAGGTGGCATAACCGATCCGGTTGGCAGGCACCTGCAGGCAGTACTCGAAGAACGCGATGCCCCAGCTGACGAGAATCACGATCCACAGCGGACGATCGGTGAAACGCAGGTGCCCGTACCAGGCAATGGTCATGAACACGTTGGAGCCGATCAGCAGCAGGATCGGCAGCAGCAGATTCCACATCGCGCAACTCCTTCGGGAGCGCGCATTCTAGAGACCAACGCCCGCTCGCTTCGGGAGAAGCATCGCGCTCCCGCGTGGCGGACCCGCTCTAGTTCGTCGTTCCGCCTGCCGTGGGCCGGCGCCACGCACCCTGATCCGCGCCGCGATCCTGCGGATCACCGTGATTCGCGCATCGCCTGAGCGATTCGAGCCGTATTCGACGGGCAGCTTCGGCGAGGGCATTGCTCAGGCGCGCCGCAGCACGGCGAGTGGAGAGGTGTGCGCGATGCGCAGCGTAGCGATCCATCCGGCCAGCGCGACCACGACGGCCGACGCGGCGACGAGCGTGATCAGCGCGAGAAGGGGCGGCGTGTAGTCGGCGAGCCTGAACACCGCGCGCGCGAGCACGCTGCCCAGAGCAGCGGCGCCGATCACCGCGATCGTTCCGGCGAGCAGGCCGAGCACCGCGAACTCGCCAAGCACGGCGATCGAGAGCTGGCGCCTGTGCGCACCGAGCGTGCGCAGCAGGGCGGCCTCGAAGCGGCGTTCGTCCGCGGTCGCCGCGAGCGCGGCGAGGAGCACGAGCAGGCCCGCGGCGAGACTGAATCCCAGCACCCAGGTCACCGCATGGCTGACCCGCCCGATGATGTCGCGCACGCGATCGAGGACCGCATTGAGGTCGATCAGGGAGAGGTTCGGAAAATCGCGCGACAGGGCGGCAAGCGCAGCGGCCGCCGGCGCGCCCAGATGGAAGCTCGCGACGAAGCTGTGCGGCAAGGCGTTGCCGCTCGCCGGATCGAGCATCAGGAAGAAGTTGGCGCGAAACGAATCCCAGTCGACGCCGCGGATGCTGGTGATGGTCGCTGCGATCTCCTTTTCGCCGATACGCAGGGTCAGGCGGTCACCGAGTTTCAGGTGCAGCATGTCGACCCACATGCGGTCGACCGACAGTTCCGGCCGTCTCGGGTGCGCGCCGAACCACGCGCCTTCGAGCAGCGTGTTCGCCGCGGGCAAGCGGGTGCTCCAGCTGACCCGTACCTCGCCTTCGATGCGGTCGGACGCGCGACGGTCCGTGTAGTCGCCGGGTACCGGCACGCGGCCGTTGATCGCGACGAGTTTGCCGACCGCAAGGGGCAGCAGGTTGAGGTTGTCCGCGCCGAGCGCGTGCAGGCGCTGCTCGACCGTCGCGCGCTGGCCGGGCTGCAGGTTGAGCAGGAACCAGTTCGGCGTGTCGGGCGGCAGTTCCGCGCGCCAGCGCTCGAGCAGGGACGGTCCGACCACGCCGATCAGTGCGAGCGCGGTCAGGCTCAGCGCAAGCGCGCCGGCCTGGAGCAGGGTCAGCGCGCGCCGCCGCGACAGATTGGCCAGTCCGAAACGCAGGGCGCCGCGCAGGCGCGTCGTCGTCCTGCGCACGAGCCACAGCAGCGCGACGCCGAGCACGCCGCTGGCGAGCGCCACGCCCGCAAAACCGGCGGCGAGGGTCGCCGCAAGGCGCACGTTGCCCGCACCGAACAGGACCAGCAACGCGCCGACCGCGAACGGCAGCAGGTAGAGTGCGTCGAAGCGCCGCAAGCGAACGGCGAGATCACGGCGAAACAGGCGGATCGGTTCGACGTCACGCAGGCGCAGCAACGGCGGCAGCGCGAAGCCGAACAGTACCGCGATGCCGACCGCGAATGCGGCCAGCGGCGGTCCTGCGGGCAATGCGGGCCGTGCGCCCGGCAGCAACCCGCTGGCCAGGCTCAGCACGATCTGCTGCAGGACCAGGCCGAGGGCGAGTCCGGCGAGACATGCGGGCAGGGCGAGCAGGATCAGTTCGAGGACCAGCGCGCCGACGATCTCGCCGCGACTTGCGCCAAGGCAGCGCAGCAGCGCGACCTCCTCGATCTTGCGCCGCGCGAAGCGCTGTGCCGCGAGTGCGATCGCGACGCCGGACAGCAGCGCCGCGAGCAGCGCGGCCAGACGCAGGAAGCTCTCGCCGCGTTCGAATGCGCGACGCAGGTTCTGCTGCGCCTCCTCGACCGTAGTGATTTCGGCACCATCGGGCAGGCGCGGCTTCGCCCAGGCCGAAAACGCGTCGACGCTGCGTTCGTCGCCGGCCAGCAGCAGGCGAAAGCGGCCGCGGCTGCCGGTCCCGAGCAGCCCGGCCGCTTCGGCATCGGCGATGTTCATCAGTACGCGTGGCGCGAGCCGGAACAGATTGCCGCCATCGGGTGCCTTGCCGATCTCTCCCGCGATGACGACATCGCGTCCGCCGAGCTGTATGCGCGAACCGATCGCCGCGTCGAGCGCGACCAGCACCGCATGGTCGGCATAGATCGAACCCGCGGGCGGGGCATGGGCAACGCGCTCGATGTGGTCCGCGCCGATGATCGTGAACGTTCCGCGCAGCGGGAACGCGGGGTCGCTCGCGCGCACGTCGCAGAGGCGGCTGTTGTCGCCGGCGAACACGACGCTCGGGAACTCGACGAGCCGATTGACCGCGAGACCGCGCCGGCGTGCCTCCGCGCCGAACAGCGGCGGCAATGCAGCGCTCGAACCGATTGCGAGATCGCCGCCGATGAGTTCGGCCGCCGAAGCGACGAGTGCGCGTTCGACGCGGCTGGCCAGGGTCGCGACCGCGGCCAGCGCGGCGACCGCGAGTACCAGAGCCGCGACGAGCGTGGCGAGTTCGGCATGGCGAAACTCACGGCGCAGGCTGCGTGCGGCAAAGCGGATCGGCTTCATTCCGCGGCCCCGACGATGCGTCCCTCGCTCAGTTGCAGACGGCGCGCGCAACGCGCGGCCAGTGTCGCATCGTGGGTAACCAGAACGAGAGTCGTAGCGTGCTCGCGGTTCAGCGCGAACAGCAAGTCGCCGACACCGCCGCCGGTGCGCTGGTCGAGATTGCCGGTCGGCTCGTCGGCGAACAGGATTTCCGGGCCGTGCACGAATGCGCGCGCAAGCGCGACACGCTGCTGCTCGCCGCCTGACAGCTGGGCGGGATAGTGGTGCCTGCGCGTGCCGAGCCCGACGCGGACGAGCGCGTCGGCCGCACGCTCGCGTGCGTCGTCCCGACCGTCGAGCTCGAGAGGCAGCATCACGTTTTCCTCGGCGTTCAACGCGGGCAGCAGGTGAAAGCTCTGGAAAACGAAGCCGACGCGGCGGCGACGCAGGCGCGCGCGCGCCTCCTCGTCGAGTTCATCGATGCGTTCGCCGGCCAGGGTGATCGTGCCGGCGCTCGGTCGGTCGAGACCGGCAAGCAGGCCGAGCAACGTGGTCTTGCCGGAGCCGGACGCGCCGACGATCGCGAGGCTGTCGCCGCGCACGACCGCGAGGCCGACCGCGTCGAGGATGGTCAGGCGCCCGTCCGGGCCATCGACGATTTTGCTAACCTCGCTGGCACTCAATGCGATTGCGGTGTCTGCGGCCATGTTTCGAGCTTTCCTCATCGTGATTCTGCTGGCCGGCTGCGGGCCGGTGGCGGCCGCGCCGCCGCGACCGCTGCTCGTGCTCGGCGATTCCCTGTCCGCAGCCTACGGACTTTCGCCGCGCGATGGCTGGGTCGCGTTGCTCGAGCGGCGCCTGCAGGCCGCGTCACCCGCGCGTCGGGTCGTCAACGCGAGCATCAGCGGCGAGACCAGCGCGGGCGGACTTGCGCGGTTGCCGCCGCTGCTCGCCGAACATCGTCCCGCGGTCGTGCTCGTCGAACTGGGTGCCAACGACGGATTGCGCGGCCTGCCTCTCGCGGAACTGCGCGCGAACCTCGCGCGAATCCTCGAAGCGATTCGTGCGGCCGACGCACACGCCGTCCTGCTCGGCATCGAGCTGCCGGTCAATTACGGTCCGCGCTACCGCGACGAACTGCGTGCCATGTATCGGGGCCTCGCCGACGAATTCAACGTGCCCCTGGTTCCGTTTCTGCTCGCGGGCGTCGCGCTCGATCCCGCGTTGATGCAGGACGATGGCCTGCATCCGCGGGCCGCGGGCGAGCCGAAGGTCCTCGAGAATGTCTGGCCGGTGCTCGAGGCCGCGTTGAACGCATTGCCGCACGCGTCCTGACGCGGTCGCACGGGCACGCATGGGCCAAACGGCACATGCCGACCCGCGCGTATTGCCGCTAGGCTGAACGGCCAGGCGTCGTGCGCTCCCGCGCGGCGCGACCTTCCGCCGCACGAGGACGTTGCGAGATGTTGCGAACACGACAGTTGACGACGATCATGAATCTGGCCTTGTTTGGCGCCTTCGGGATGTTCATGCCGACGCACCCGGCAGCGGCGAAGGACGCCGCCGCGCTTCCCGCGAGCAACCCGTTTGCGGCGCAGAGCCCGCTGCCGTTCCAAGCGCCACCGTTCGACCGGATCAAGGATGCCGACTACGAGCCGGCAATCGAGGCCGGCATGCGCGAGCAGCTCGCCGAGATGAACAAGATCGCCGCGCAGAAGGATGCGCCGACGTTCGCCAATACGCTCGAGCCGATGGAGCGCTCGGGTCGGTTGCTGAACCGGGTCGGTGCGGTGTTCGGCGCGCTGGCCGGTGCGGATACCAACAAGACCCTGCAGAAGGTGCAGGAGAACATCGCCCCGAAGCTGGCCGCGCATCAGGACGCAATCTATCTGGACGACAAGCTGTTCCAGCGTGTCGAGAAACTCTACGAGACGCGCGCGAACCTCGGCCTCGATGCCGAACAGAACGAACTGGTCGAACGCTATTACCGCGATTTCGTGCATGCGGGCGCCCGCCTCGACAGCGCCGACAAGGCCAGGCTGCGCGCGCTGAACAAGGAAGAGTCGACGCTGAGCACCGATTTCTCGAACAAGCTGCTCGCCGCGAACAATGCCGCAGCGCTCGTGGTCGATGACCAGGCCCAGCTGGCCGGTTTCTCCGACGCGGACCTCGCCGCGGCCGCGACCGCAGCCAAGGCGCGCAAGCTCGATGGAAAATACGTCCTGCCGCTGCAGAACACGACCCAGCAGCCGGCCCAGGTGTCGCTCGAGGATCGTGCGACCCGCGAGCGCCTGTTCAAGGCCTCGACACAGCGCGCCGAGCACAACGATGCCAACGACACGCGTTCGATCATCCAGCGCCTCGCGGTGCTGCGCGCCGAACGCGCGAAGCTGCTCGGTTTTCCGAACTATGCGTCCTATGCGCTCGACAACCAGATGGCGAAGACGCCCGCGGCGGCGCTCAAGCTGATGACCGACATGGTGCCGGCCGCGACCGCGAAGGCGAACGGCGAGGCCGCGAAGATGCAGGCGCTGGTCGACGCCAACAAGGGCGGCTTCAAGCTCGCACCGTGGGACTGGCAGTTCTACGCCGAGCAGGTGCGCAAGGCCGAGTACGACCTCGACGAGGCCCAGATCAAGCCCTACTTCGAGATCAATCGTGTGCTCGAGGATGGCGTGTTCTATGCGGCCAACCAGCTCTACGGGCTGACGTTCAAGGAGCGCAAGGACATTCCGGTCTATTCGCCGGACGTGCGCGTGTTCGAGGTGTTCGACAAGGACGGCAGCTCGATGGCCCTGTTCTATGCCGACTACTGGAAGCGCGACAGCAAGCGCGGTGGTGCCTGGATGGACAATCTCGTCGGCCAGTCGCGGCTGCTCGGTACCAAGCCGGTCGTGTTCAACGTGTGCAACTTCACCAAGCCGGCCGCGGGCCAGCCCGCGCTGATCAGCTGGGACGACGTGACCACGATGTTCCACGAGTTCGGCCACGCGCTGCACGGCATGTTCTCGAACGTCGAGTATCCGACACTGTCCGGCACCAACGTGCCGCGTGACTTCGTCGAGTTTCCGTCGCAGTTCAACGAGCACTGGGCCAGCGATCCGAAAGTGTTCGCCCACTTCGCGAAGCACTATCGGACCGGCGCGCCGATGCCCGCGGAACTGGTTGAGAAAATCCGCAAGACCAAGACTTTCGACCAGGGCTTTGCGACCACCGAGTACCTTGCCGCCGCGCTGCTCGACATGGCCTGGCATACCCTGCCCGCGGACGCACCCAGGCAGGATGTCGATGCGTTCGAGACCAAGGCGCTCAAGGAATTCAAGATCGATACGCCGCTCGTGCCGCCGCGCTACCGCACCTCGTATTTCGCACACATCTGGGGCGGCGGCTACGCGGCCGGCTACTACGCCTATCTGTGGAGCGAAGTGCTCGACGACGACGCGTTCTACTGGTTCCGCGAACACGGCGGCATGACGCGCGAGAACGGCCAGCGCTTTCGCGACATGATTCTCTCGCGCGGAAGTACCGAGGACATGGCGAAGATGTATCGCGATTTCCGCGGTCGCGATCCGAGCGTCGAGCCGCTGCTCGAGCAGCGTGGACTGACCGGCGGCGACGCGGCTCAGGACATGGGCGCGAAGTCACCGACGGGGGAGAGGCCGGCAGGCTGACCGTCGCGGATCCGTGCGGGCTCACAAGGCGGGCTTCGGCCCGCCCTCGCGGCCGATGCCACGATGACTCGCGGCGCGCCGGTCATGCACTGGCCGCGGCCGACGGTCCGCTGCGTGTCCGCGCGGACGGTGTCGTCTCCTGAGCGGCACGGCCCGTCGGGTCTGCAGCGCTGGCGCAGGAAAGTCGACAGTGCGGCGCGCGTCATATACTCGGCGCCATGTCCGCCACCGGAGTCCGCCCATGCTGCCGCGCGTCTGCTTCATTGCCTGCTGCTGCCTGTATGCGACGTCCAGCGGAGCGGCCATGCCGGTCCTGGTAATCCACGGCGGCGCCGGCGTGATCCGCAAGGAGCTGACGGCGGACACCGAAGAGCTCGTGCGTGCAGACCTGAAGGCCGCGTTGGCGAGTGGTTATGCAGTGCTCGAGAAGGGCGGCAGCAGCCTCGACGCGGTGACCCAGGCAATCCGGATGCTCGAGGATTCGCCGCGTTTCAATGCGGGCAAGGGTGCGGTGTTCACCCACGACGGCAGCAACGAACTCGACGCGGCGATCATGGACGGCGCGACACTGCGCGCGGGCGCAGTGGCCGGCGTGCGCCGGGTGAAAAATCCGGTCCTGCTGGCGCGCGCGGTGATGGAGAAGTCGCCGCACGTGATGCTCAGCGGGGACGGCGCCGAGGCGTTCGCGAAAAGCGTCGGCATCGAACTCGTCGATCCGGCGTACTTCCGCACCGACGTGCGCTGGCAGCAATTGCAGGAAGCGCTCAAGGCGGACGCGAACGGCCAGCAATCCGCGCTCGCGCCTGCGATCCACTACGGTACGGTTGGCGCGGTCGCACTCGATCGCGCCGGTCATCTCGCCGCGGCGACCTCGACCGGTGGCATGACCGACAAGCGCTGGGGACGCATCGGCGACTCGCCGATCATCGGTGCCGGTACCTACGCGAACGCACGCTGCGCGGTGTCGGCGACCGGCTGGGGCGAGTTCTACATTCGCGCGGTCGCCGCGCACGACATCTGCGCGCGCGTCGAATACGCCCACAGGCCGGTTGCGCAGGCCGCAAAGGAGGTGGTCATGAACGTGATCCCGAAACTCGGCGGAGACGGCGGCGTGATTGCGCTCGACGCGGAGGGCAACTTCGCGACCCCGTTCAACACCGACGGCATGTATCGCGGCTGGGTGGATCGGGACGGCAAGATGCACGTCGCGATTCTCGCGCAATGAGGGCGCGCCGCGCACCGCGCGTGACTTCCTGCTGCCGACGCTTCGCTTGAGGACCATCGCAGCCACGCGTTACGTCACTCCGCTGCGTGAAGGCGGTTCGCTGCCGGCGATCGTCGAGGCCGACGACGAGGGCATGTACGTGCTCAAGTTCCGTGGCGCCGGCCAGGGAGCCAAGGCGCTGATCGCCGAACTGGTCGCCGGCGAACTCGCGCGTGCGCTCGGCCTGCGCGTGCCCGAGATCGTGCTGGTCGAAGTCGATGCGGATCTCGCACGCACCGAGCCTGATCCGGAGATCCAGCATCTGATCCGCGCCTCTGCGGGAATCAATCTCGCGCTCGACTACCTGCCGGGATCGATCAGCTTCGATCCGGTCGTGGACCAGCCCGCGGCGCCGCTCGCCTCCGCGATCGTCTGGTTCGATGCGCTGGTCAGCAATGTCGACCGTACGGCCCGCAACACCAACCTGCTGCTCTGGCATCGCGAGCTGTGGTTGATCGATCACGGTGCGGCGCTGTATTTCCATCATGACTGGGACGGCTACATGGAGCGGGCGACCGATCCGTTCCCGCGTATCCGCGATCATGTGCTGCTGCCGTTCGCGACGGCCTTGCGCGAAGCGGATGCGCGTCTGGGCGCCTTGGTTACGCGCGATGTCGTCGAACGCGTGGTCGCGATGATTCCAGGCACCTGGCTTGCAGTTGATGCGCCATTCGCCGATGCCGCTGCGCATCGCGCCGCGTACGCCCGCTATCTGTGCCGGCGAATCGAAGCGCCGCATGCATTTCTCGAGGAGGCGCTGCGTGCTCGCCTATGACTACGCGCTGATCCGGATCGTGCCGCGCGTCGAGCGCGGCGAGTTCGCCAACGTCGGCGTCGTGCTGTCGTGCAAGGAGGCCGACTTCCTCGACGCGCGCATCGAGGTCGACGAGGCACGTCTGCTCGCGCTCGATCCGGCAATCGATCTCGACACGGTGCGCGGGCATCTCGCGGCATTCACCGCGATCTGCGCGGGCGGCGCGGCGGCCGGGCCGATCGGTCGACTGCCCCGGCGCGAACGCTTCCATTGGCTCACCGCGCCGCGCAGCACGATGATCCAGACCTCCGCGACGCATACCGGCCGCTGCGCGGACCCTGCCGCTGCGCTCGACCACCTGTTGCGTACCATGGTGCAAACGCCGCGCAACCGGCCGCAGTAGTTTCGGAATCGGGTGTGTGCGCGCGTCCGGACCGGTGCCGGACGCGAGCGAGCCTGGGCAAGTCCACGATGGACTTGCCCAGGCTTTTTATAAGATGTAATGCAGTCCGGCCGAGATCGAATACCGCGGCTCGATCTGCAGTCCGTTCACGCGCTGGTAGACGGGCGCCTGGACGAACAGGAAGCCGGCCAGGCGGCGGCTGAAGTTGAGGGTGAAGCCGGGGCTGAGATAGGCCAGCGTCGCGCCGCTACTCTCGATGTCGGCATTGACGCCGGACTCGCGCTTCTCGGCACGCAGATTGAGCTGCAGTTGCGGGACGAAGAACGCGCTTGCCACGTAGCGCGTGCCGATGCTGAGATTGATGCCGTCACCGGGCTTGAAACCATCGCTGGAATCGAGCGGCACCTGCACCAGACCCTGTGCGAACCAGTCCCAATGCGTCGCGAGCGCGCCGAAATGGTAGGCGCCGAACAGCAGGTCGGTCGTGCCGGTGCCGGGTTGCAGGCCGCGATCGACGATCTCGCCGGTGAGCGGGCCGTCGCGGAAGCGGTCGTCGCTGCGTCCGGTCGGCAGTTTGAGGCCGAACTGGATGCCGGTTGCGTGGTCCGCCGCGAATCCGGCGTAGCGCGCGACCACGCGCAGATCGCCGATGCCGCGCGAGTGGGAAGTGGACAGCTCGGTCTGGTCCTCGCCGATCGTCGTGTGGTAGCGGTCGTACCAGGGCAGCGACACGCCGATCCCCCAGCGCGCATTCGGACTGTATTCGAGGCCCAGCGTCTTGTTGCGATTGAGCGTGGTCTGCTGGACCTCGCGTTCGTTCGGCAGTTCGATATCCGCGCGGTCGACGCTGTCGGTGCCACTGCGCAATTCCGACTGGTTGAAATAGTCCTCCCGCAGGTCGAAGCGCCAGCCCGTGCCGCTCGCGAGTCCCTGGGTCGCCCAGTCCGCGTTCAACGTGCAGCCGCAACTGGAACACGCATTCGCGGCCGCCGGGACCATTGCGGCGGACAGGGAAGCGAGCAGCGCTAGACGCGATGGATTCATGACGAAGACCGGCAGGTTTGCATTGAGATGACCAGCAGGATAGCCGTGGCGCAAGGGTGGGAACTGCGGCGGATTGTCACTGCGCACTGCGCCTGCTCCGGCATGGGTACCACAATCGCGTTCAACGGTTGTTGGCCGCGCCCGATTCGCGAACCGGCCGCTTGGAAAGCTTGCGCTGCAGCGTGCGCCGATGCAGGCCGAGGCGCCGGGCGGCCTCGGAAATGTTGCCGTCGCAAATGGCCAGCACGCGTTGGATGTGCTCCCATTCGAGCCGTTTCAATGGGGGCGCCTGCCGCGGCAGCGGCAGGTCGGCGGGTTCGTGGTCGGGTTCCCCGAGCAGCGCCTGCGCGACCTGATCCGCATCGACCGGTTTGGCGAGATAGTCGTGTGCACCGCGCTTGATTGCCTCGACGGCGGTCGCGATCGATGCGTAGCCGGTCAGCAGCAGGATGCGCAGACCGGGGCGCACCGCGAGCAGTTCGGGAATCAGGGTGAGTCCGTTCTCGGTTCCGAGCTTGAGATCGAGGACCGCGAAATCCACCGCATGCGTGCGCATGAGAGCGAGTGCCTGCCCGCCATTCACCGCGGTCTCCGCGGTGAAGCCGCGTGCAGTCAGCGCGCGCGCGAGCACGCTGCTGAAAACCGGGTCGTCGTCGATCACGATGACGTATCGCGTCGGTGCACTGTTCATCAGGGACCATTGTCGGCTGCAACGCGCGGCACGCGCAATCGCTGCAGCATGCCGCCGTCCGCGCAGCCATGCGCGGTCAACTCGCCGCCGAGACGTTCGGCGGTTGCGTGGGCGAGCGCAAGACCGAGGCCGAGGCCGTCGCGCTTGCTGGTCCGGAACGACGTGCCGGCTCCAGCCGCGATACCGTCTCCCGCACCGAAATCGCGTACCGCGAATTCGACCCGCTCCGCCTGCGCAACGACGACCAGACCGACGGCCTTTGCGCCGGTTGCGAGCGAGGCGTCCGCCGCGTTGCTCAGGAGATTGATCAGCGCGTGGCGCAGGTCCGGTGCGACGGCGATCGCAAGGACGCCGACGTCTGCCGCGACCGCGGTCGTGAGCACGACTTCCGGACGCAGCAGACGGAACTGGTTCTCGCAGTCGGCTACGAACGCGGCCAGGGTGGTGTGCTGAGGGTTTCCGGCCAGCTGTCGGCTGCCGACCGCGACGAGCTCGCGCAGGATGTCACGACAGCGCTCGGCCTGGCCCGCGAGCAACGCAAGATCGGCGGCGAGCGCGGGATCGGCCACGTGATCGTGCCGCAGTTCGCCGAGCAGGGTGCGGATCGTGGACAGCGGCGTATTGAGTTCGTGTGCGGTGCCCGCAGCCTGGGTCGCGATCGCGAGAATGCCCTCGTCGCGCAGGGTACGCTCGCGTTCGCGCTGGACCTCGGCCTCGCGCTCGCGCAGCGCACGCGCGAGACGCGCGATGAAGAACGCGAGGATGGCCGCGGTGACCACGAAATTGACACTTGTGCCGGCGAAATGCAGGTTGACCATGCCGCCGGCATCGATCTCCTGCAGCGGGGGCAGATCGACATGCCAGCGGATCAGCACCGCGAAGCATGTCGCCGCGAGTACGGCAACCGCGGCGACGTAGCGCAGCGGCATTGCCGCGGCGGCGAGCGCAATCGGCAGCACCAGCAGGGACACGAACGGGTTGCCGACACCACCGGACCAGTACAGCAGATACGCGAGCACCAGGATGTCCACGGCGACATGGCCAAAAGCCTCCGCAAGACCGACCGGCCAGGGCCGTGCGAGACGCCAGAACACGAACAGGGCGAATGTCGCGAGCAGGCCGATGCCGGTCGCGAGGGGCGCTACCGCGATCGGCATCGCGAACACGCGGGCGACGATCCAGACGGTCAGGGTCTGCCCGCCGACCGCGCACAGGCGCAGCCAGGCCAGCGTGCCGGCCAGTTCGCGTGCACGCCGGTAGAACCCGCGGCGGATCGCAGTCTGCGCTCTCATGCGCTGCATTGTGCCAGCTCGACCTGCGTGCGCAGGGTCGATCGGTCCGAACGCACCGCCAGCGCGGGGATCGCGCCCATTGCCCGGGTGTGGATCGGCGTCCGGCGCGTGGCCCGCCGGGTCCGGACAGGCCCACGCGCTGACGCATTCCCGCGTGTGCTACAGGGGCAGCGTGATCGTCACCTCGAGACCGCCGTCCTGCGGATTGCGCGCGACGATGCGGCCGCCGTGACGCTCGATCGCGCGGCGCGCGATCGCGAGGCCGAGCCCGGTACCGCCGCTCGATCGTGTGCGCGCATCGTCGGTGCGATAGAACGGCTCGAAGATGCGTACCAGATCCGCATCGGCTACACCCGGTCCGTGGTCGCGCACCGTGATCAGCGCATCGTTGCCTGCGCGCGTGAGGCGCACGCCAACCGTGCTGCCGTCGGCCGTGTAGGCCAGCGCGTTGCGGATCACGTTCTCGAACGCGCTGTGCAGCGCGGCGCTCGACCCGGTCAGCGTCAGCCGCGCGCACTCGGCGAGTACCACCTTGCGTCCGCGCGGCGCGCCTTCGTAGGCCGCGTTGGTGATCACGTCCTCAAGCAGCCGGTCGAGTTCGACCTGATCGTCGGCGGCGCCGGTCGCGGTCTCCAGCCGCGACAGCTCGAGGGCCTGGGCGAGCATGCCTTCGAGCCGGTTGGTTTCGCGCTCGATGCGATCCAGCGACGCTTCCACCTGCGGCGCATCGCCGCCGCGCGCGAGTTCGAGTGCGACGCGCTGGCGCGCCAGCGGCGACCGCAGCTCGTGGGAGACGTCGCGAACCAGGCGGCGATGGCTCTCGACCAGCGCCTTGATGCGCTCCGCCATGCCGTCGAACTCGGCGGCGAGCGCGATGATCTCGGCGCTGCGCCCGAAGCGCAGATGTCCCACGCGTGCATCCAGATCGCCCTCGGCGAAACGCCGGGTGCTCTTGCGGATACGCGTCAACGGCGCGCTCACATAGCCGGCCAGGAGCAGACTGAACAGCGCGCTGACGACCATCGCCACGCCGATGTTCGTCCAGAACGCTCGCGGCCGGCGTGACAGCAGGCGCGACAGGAAATTGCCCTCGAGCGCCGCGACGCCCGCATAGAACCGGCCGTCGCGGGTGCGGATCGGTCGCGCGCGCAAGCGTTCCGTTCCGGTCGTCGCGATCTCGCCGCGGTCCCGTGAAAGCGGGTCGTCGAGCACCGCGAGTGCGGCGTGGTCGACCATCGGCGATGTGCTGCGCCCGAGCAACTCGGTGCGGTCGGTCGTGAATACATACACGCCGATCGGTCCGAAGCCGCTCGCGGTGCGCAACCAGCGCTGCGTATCCGGTTCGCCGTTGCGGCGCAGCTCGCGTGCGGTGCGGCTGAGCAGGTCGTCCATCGCGGCCTGCAGGCGCGTGATGCCGAGCCCGGGAATCGTCTCGTTCTCGAACGTTCGCGTGCTGATCCATGCGAACGCGACGAGCACGACGACCGTCGCGCTCCAGAACGCGGCGAAAATGCGCCAGAACAGGCGTCGCATCATGCGCGCTCGTCGCTGCCGGCGCCCGATGGCGAGTCCAGCTGGCGCAGCAGATAGCCGCTGCGGTGGATCGTGGTGATTGGCGACGTGCCGTCGGCCGCATCGCCGAGCTTGCGGCGCAGGTTGGACACGTGCACGTCGATCGAGCGGTCGAACGGTCCGAGTGGCCGGCCGAGAACGGACTGGGAAATACGCTCCTTGCTGACCACGCGGCCGGCTTCGCGCAGCAGCAGCACGAGTAGATCGAATTCGGTTGCAGTCAGGGTCACCGGCTGACCGTCGACGCTGACGCTGCGCGAGGCCGCGCGCACCCGGATCGGACCGTTGTGCAGATCGGTCAGCGCCTCGCTGCCCTCGCCGCGTGCGCGACGCAGCACGGCACGCAGCCGCGCCGCGAGTTCACGCGGATTGCAGGGCTTGGGAATGTAGTCGTCGGCACCGAGTTCGAGACCGAGAATGCGGTCGATGTCCTCGCCCAGTGCGGTCAACATCAGCACCGGCAACGCCGACTCGCGGCGCAACTCCCGCAGTGCGTCGAGTCCCGAGCGGCCGGGCATCATCACGTCGAGCACGAGGGCGTCGAACGCTTCGGCGCGCGCAGCGGCGAGCGCCTCGTCTGCGCTGTGCGCAAGAGCGACGTCGAAACCTTCACGCGCAAGGAAGTCGCGCAGCAACTGCGCAAGTTCCACGTCGTCGTCGGCGAGCAGGATGCGGTTGCGACCCATGCGCCAAGCATAGCGCCCGCCAATACGGTTCGGCCGTGCCTTTTCAGGCACTTGCGCGGCTTTGCACACCTTTACGTGATGCCCGGACGGCGCCTGGCGGGGGGCCGATGCAGAGCCGGTCATCGCGTTTACATCACTGGAATCCGCCGACAGCCGCCGCTCGTGGGCGGTGCTGGCGTGATGCTCCGTGGTCTGCATCGTCAGGAGATTTCCGGTGCCCGTGATCCTGCGTTCGATCTGCTGCTGGGCATTGGCATGCGCATGGGCCCACGCGGCGCTGCCGGTGCCAGTGCAGTCCTCGCCGTCGGTCGCGCCCGTATTCGGTGTCTGGAGGCTCGATCCGGCGTTGACCGCGGCGCCGGACGCAGGTGCCGCAGCCACGCCTGCACGCAGCACGCAGCACGCCGGCTCGCACCACGGGCACGGCTCCGCAGGCGATCACGGCGCTGGCATGGGCGCGGGCGGCATGGGCGGAGGCATGGGCGGAGGCGGCATGGGCGGCCGCGCTCATGGTGGACACCATGGCGGCGATCGCTCCACGCCGAGGACGTCCGACGCGGCCGGCGGCAATGCCGAAGAGGAGCAGCACCAGCGTGGACTCATACGCGCGTTCGCGCAGCAGATCACGTTCACCGCGCTGGCCAGGCGAATCCGTATCGACGATGGCGAATTTCCGCTCGAACTCGATCGCGACGGCAGCAACCTGAGTGGTCCCGGCGTCGGCGGTACCGTGGCACTGACTTCGCTGCAGCCGGATGTCGTGATCGACACGCTGACCGAAGATGGCGACGTGCTGCATGAGCGTTACCGCCTGGGCGAAGCGTGCCGTCTCGAACGGCACGTCAGCCTGAAACACGCCGACGACCCCCAGCCCCGCGAATTCGTGCGCATATTCGATCGCGTCGCCATGCCCGCGCCGGCGGCACCGGCCAAGGTTCCCGTTGCGGGCCGGTGAGCCCGCAACGAACGGCCGCAAGCGCGCCGTCTATTCCTCGCTCGCGATCGTCGGCAGCGCACCGCCGTCCATATGGTCCTTGCGGTGGTGGGTCGCCGACAGGCGCTTCATCAGCGGCAATACCGCAATCGCGATCAGCGTACAGACCAGGGCGGCGATGCCGAGCCGGTTGAACAGGTTCGTGTAGATCGGCAGGGTCCGCAGCGGTTCGGTGATGTCCTGCGGCACGCTCGCGTAACTGGCGACCAGGCCGCCGAGATACTGCGAAACGCCCGAAGCGACGAAATACGCGCCCATCATGAAGCCGCCCATGCGCGCGGGCACGTAGCGCGCGATCATTGCGAGGCCGAGGCCGCTGACCAGCAGTTCGCCGAGCGAGATCGCACCGTAACCCCAGACCATCAGCCACGAGGACACCTTGCCCGCGTCGTCGGCGAAATAGCCCGAGGCGCCATAGATGAAGAAGCCCGCGGCGACGATCACGAAGCCGAGCGCGAACTTGGCAGCAATCGAAATGTCCTTGTTGGCGCGACCCGCGGCCGTGTAGGCCCAGGCGAGAATCGGGCTCAGGATGAAGATCCAGATCGGATTGAAGGCCTGGAACTGGGCCGGCGACCAGTCCCATAGATGCAGGCCGAACACGTTGAATGCCGGATCGACGTTGCGCAGAGCGAACAGGTTCAGAGAGGTCGACATCTGCTGGTAGAAGATGAAATAGAACACGGTCTGCACGGTCAGCACGAGCGCCGCGATCAGGCCCGCGCGTTCGTCGCGCTGGCCGATCGCGATCAGGTAGCCGAAGATGCCGAGAACCGCTGCGGCGGCGACATACACGAACAGGCGCGCGACGCCTTCATGCTGGAGGATGTACGCGGACGCGAATACCGCGCCGACACCGATCACGAGGACCGCGCCGAGCTTGCCCCAGTCGAGCGGACGTTCGTCGGGTTCGGAACCGATGTGCGCCATCGCGCGGCGCATCAACGCGTAGTTGGCGAGACCGAATACGAGGCCGATCGCACAGACCCCGAACGCGACGTGCCAGCCGAGGCCGTTGCCGTAATGTTCGTTCGCGTAGTCCTTGAGCCATGGCGTGAGCAGCTGCGAGAACATCGCGCCGAGGTTGACCGCCATGTAGTAGATCGTGAACGCGCTGTCGATTCTCGAGTCGTCTCCCTCGTAGATCTTGCGCACGAGGTTGCCCGCGTTGGCCTTGAACAGGCCGTTGCCGACCACGATCACGCCGAGTGCGCAGAACAGGAACCAGACGCTCTGCCCGGGCACGACCATGAGTCCGTAGCCCATCGCGAGGATCACCGCGCCGAGCAGCATCGTGCGCCGCGTGCCGAGTATCTTGTCGCCGATCCAGCCGCCAATTGCGGGCGCGACATAGATCAGGGCCGCGGCCGCGCCCCAGACCACGGTCGCGCGTTCGTCGGGGAATCCGAGCTTCTGCACCATGTAGTAGACGATCAGCGCCTGCATGCCGTAGTAGCCGAAGCGCTCCCACATCTCGATCAGGAAGATGGTGGAGAACGCGCGGTTCTGGCTCGGGCGGGTGGTCATGGTGGTCATCGTCGATTCCGCGTGGCTGGGAAAACTGCCGGAGCCTAGCGCATGTCATGCGCTCACGCGTGTGCGAACGCACATCGCGCGGCGCGCAGCGGGTGGGACAACCCGGTTTCGGATCGCAACCGTTGCATGCCTTGCGGAGGATTCCCATGCTGGACTATCTGACTCCGCAGTTCGAAACCGCCTGGAGGCTGGCCCGTTTGGATCTCGACGGACTCGGCACCGAGGAGTGCCTTTGGCGCCCTGCGAATAGCGGATTGCATGTGCATCAAGCTTGCGATGGGCAGTGCCATGCCGACGGGCCGGTCAGCGAGGGATATGACATGGGTCCACCCAGTATCGCGTGGCTCACCTGGCATCGCGGGTTCTGGTGGTCCATGGGTTCTCGACCACTCGTTCGGCGACGGGACGCTCTCGCGTGAAGATGTTTTGTGGCCAGGCCATGCCGGTGGCGTTCGGGAATGGCTCGATCAACTGCAGGCAGAGTGGTGTGCGGTTCTCGACCGGACGACCTCCAGTCGGCGCGTCGGACACGATGGACTTTCCGCGACCGGCCCTTCGGTGACGTCATCGCCTGGGTCAATGTCGAGCTCACGCCGCCATCAGTGTCAGCCGCAATCGTTCCTCCGTCTGATCCTGCCGACACGCGCCTCGCTTCGACGGAGCACGCACGGGGGCTGGACGGTGCCGCCGAAGTCATCGCGGTGTCGGCGCCGGCAGCCAGCGGCGAGCGAGTGTCGCCAGCAGCAGCGCGTACAGCGCCGCGATCGTGGCCGAGGCCGCGACATCGGACAGGAAATGCCTGCCAAGGTCGATACGCGCGACCACGACATAGATCGGGACCGCGAGCAGAAGCGCGCGCAGCCTTCGGATCGGGCAGGCCGCCGCAAGCGGCAGCAGCAAGCCGAAATAGAACGCCGAATGGCCGGACGGAAACGAACCGCCGCCGAGAAACCAGGTCTGCGACCAGTCGCCGGACGCGAACACGTCGGACGGACGCAGGCGCCCGAAATGCTGCTTGCCGAGAATCATCGTGCCCAGGGTGGCGGTCTGCACGATACCCGCGGCGAGAAAAGCACGCGGCCAGCGCGCGCCGCGTCGTAGCGCGATGCCGCAGACGCCGAGCGCCAGCGCGGCACTCGCGGCCAGCCAGTACCAGACGTGCTGTCCGCTTGCCGCATCGAGACCCGCGAGTCCCCAGGCAAACACGCGTGCCTGCTCGATGCCGCTGTGATGAACCCATTGCGCCAGCGGACGATCGGCGCCGGCCAGGCCGAGCGCGGTGACCAGGCCGGACAGCGCTGCAACCCAGGCCAGCAGATGACGATTCATCGACGCGTTTCTCCGCTGGCCGGGCCGGGCGGTCGCGGCCGGTCTTTGTGGCATCATAGCGCGGTCGTTTTCATCTCTTCGACGCACGATGCCGACCTTCCTCCGAACAGGCTGCGGCCTGTCCCCTCGCGCGAACTGAGCGCGCACGCATGACGAGCACCGAACCGCGCGGACCGCGCCAGATCGCACGCGCGTTCACCTGGTCGATGAAAGGGCTGCGCGCCGCGTGGCGGCACGAAGCGTCGTTCCGGCTCGAAGCCTGCCTGTTCATGGTCCTGTTCCCGCTCGGCCTGTGGCTCGGCAACGGCCTGCTGGAAAAGGTGCTGCTCGCGGGCAGCCTGGTGCCGGTGTTGTCGATGGAACTGATCAATTCCGCGGTTGAAGCGGTCGTCGACAAGGTCAGTCCGGAGTTCCATGAGCTGGCCGGACGCGCCAAGGACATGGGATCGGCCGCGGTTCTGCTGTTGATGTGCAATGTCCTGTTGTGCTGGGGTTTGATACTCTCGGAGCGTTTCCTGTAGGCGTGTCATCGGTGCGGTGCGCGTTGCATCGAGCCGGTCTGCCCGGTCCACAGTGCGGCCGGCGCGCATTGCAGTTTCACGGTGCCGCTCTTTTCATGTCGTGAGCCGGGAGTTCCTGGGGCTTGGATCTTCTTTTCGACCCGCATGCGTGGATTGCGTTGCTGAGCCTGTCCGCGCTCGAGATCGTGCTCGGCGTCGACAATCTCGTATTCATCTCGATCGCGGTCGGGCGCCTGCCCGAGCAACGGCGCTCCAGCGCACGTCGCATCGGCCTCGTTTTTGCCTGCATCACGCGCATCCTGCTACTGCTGTCGCTCGCCCATCTCGCGTTGATGGACGACCGCACCTCGGGTCTGTTCCGCATGTTCGGCCAGATCATCTCGGTGCGCGACCTGGTCATGATCGGCGGCGGAATCTTTCTCGTCGTCAAGGGCGTGACCGAAATCTTCGATGCGGTGACCGCCGGCGAGGATCCGGATGACGCCGGCCGCGCGTCGGCGAGTTTCGCGCTGGTCATCTGCCAGATCGCGCTGATCGACATCGTGTTCTCGCTCGATTCGGTGATCACCGCGGTCGGCATGGTCACCATCGTGCCGGCGATGGTCGGCGCGATCCTCGTCGCGGTAGCGGTGATGATCTTCGTTGCCGATCCGGTTGGCGAGTTCATCGACCGCAATCCGACGATCAAGATGCTCGCGCTCGCATTCATCGTGCTCGTCGGCGTGGTGCTGTTCCTCGACGGCTTCAGTGTGCATGTCGGGCGCGGCTACATCTATTTCGCAATGGCCTTCTCCGCGGCGGTCGAGGTCCTGAATCTGCTCGTCAAGCGCCGCCGGCGCAGGCGACGCGACCGACTTGCCCCGCCCGCGCTGTAGCGCGGCGCGGCGCCGGCTTGCGCCGGCCGCGCCAGCGCGCCACAGTACGCCGCGCCGGCCACCGCCCGGCGCCGATCGTCGACCCGGAGGGAATATGCGCGCGTTCCGATTCTCGTTTCTGCTGCTGATCGCCGTGGTCCTCAGCGGCTGCGGCTACAACCAGATCCAGTCCAAGGACGAAGCGGTCAAGGCGGCCTGGTCCGAGGTGGTCAACCAGTACCAGCGGCGTGCCGATCTCGTGCCGAACCTGGTCAACACAGTCAAGGGCTACGCAACCCACGAGGAAGAAGTCTTCACCCGCGTTGCCGAGGCGCGCGCGCAGGTCGGCAAGATCACGATCTCCGCGGACGATCTCGCGGACGAAGCGAAACTGCGCCAGTTCCAGGCCGCGCAGGGCGAATTGTCCAGCGCGCTGTCGCGGCTGATGGCAGTGTCGGAGAACTACCCGCAACTCAAGGCCGACGGCCTGTTCCAGAACCTGCAGGCGCAACTCGAGGGCACCGAGAACCGCGTGACCGTCGCGCGCAACCGCTACATCCAGGTCGTGCAGGATTACAACACGTTCGTGCGCAGCTTCCCGCAGAACATCACTGCCAAGCTGTTCGGCTACAAGACCAAGGCGAATTTTTCGGTCGAGAACGAGAAGCAGATTTCGACTGCGCCGAAGGTCGACTTCAGCAAGCCGGCTTCCTCCCAGCAAGCGCCAACGCAGCCCGCACCGGAGCCGCAGAACTAGGCATGTGTGGCGGCGGCCGAGACCGCTCCGCGCGCAATCCCGCCATGAACCTGCCCGAGTGCATTCGCGCTGTACCGGTGTTCGTCGCCGGCTGCGCGCTCGCGTTCGCATTCGCGGCCGCCGCGGATGCGGATGTACAGCCGATTCCGCCTCTCAACGCGCACGTGACCGATCTGACCGGAACGCTCGATCCGACGCAGAAACAGGCGCTCGAAGGCGAACTCGTCGCGCTGGAGAAATCCAAGGGCTCCCAGGTCGGCGTGCTGATCGTGCCCACCACCGCGCCCGAGGACATCGCGCAATACGGCATCCGCGTTGCCGACGCATGGAAGCTCGGCCGCAAGGGCACCGACGACGGCGTGATCCTGATCGTCGCCAAGAACGACCGGCGCGTGCGCATCGAAGTGGGCCGCGGACTCGAAGGCGCGATTCCCGATGCGGCCGCCGCGCGCATCATCCGCGAGTACATCGCGCCGCGTTTTCGCGGCAACGACTACTTCGGCGGCATCCATGATGCGATCGGCGCGCTGACGCGGCTGATCAACGACGAAGCGCTGCCACCGCCGCTGGCTGACGACCAGGGCAGCGGCAGCCCGGATCGTCTGGTGCCCGCGCTGGTCGCGGCCTGGTTTGCCGCGATCTTCCTGCGTGGCGTGTTCGGTGGTGTTCCCGCGGCGCCGCGGGCGGGACTGGTCGGCGCGGGCAGCGGTCTGGCCGGCTGGCTGGTCAGTGGCCTGGTCCCGCTCGGCATCGGCGCGGGTCTCCTCGGCCTGTTGTTCGGCTTCGCGGGCAGCGGACGCGGCGGCGGCGGCTTCGCGAGTCGGGGCGGCTGGGGCAGCTTCGGCGGTGGTCTCGGCGGCGGCGGCTGGAGCAGCGGCGGCGGTGGCGGCGGTGGCGGATTCAGCGGCGGCGGCGGCGGGTTTTCCGGCGGCGGCGCCTCGGGGAGCTGGTGACATGCGCTGGTTGCGCCACCTGTTCGACCTGTGGGCTGCGCGGCGTCACTTCCCGGAGGCGACGCTCGATGCGATCCAGCACGCGATCGCGGACAGCGAGCATCGCCATCTCGGCGAGATCGTGTTCGCGGTCGAGGGCAGCCTTCCGCTCGCGGAACTCCTGCGCGCGCGTGATGCGCGCGCGCGCGCAGACGAAGTGTTCGCACATCTGCGCGTATGGGACACCGCGCAGCATACCGGCGTGCTCCTCTACGTGCTGCTCGCCGACCGCGCGATCGAAATCGTCGCCGACCGCGGTATCGCCGCGAAGGTCGGCCAGGAGGAATGGCGCGCGGTGTGCGCGCTGGTCCAGGCGCAGTTCGCGCTTCGCGAATACCGCGCCGGCGCGATCGCCGGAATCGCCGCAATCACCGAAATCCTTGCGCGCCACTTTCCGACCGGGAGCAGGCCGAACGAGGACGAACTGCCGGACCGGCCGGTGCTGCTCTGACACCACCATGCGGAAGTCGACACCGGTGCGGTCAGCGTGCGCGCGACGACACCGGCTCGCGATCGAAACCGTCCGCGAAGATTTCGAGCAGGGACTTGAACCCGGCCTGCAGCGCCCAGCCCGGGTTGCCCGCGGCATCGGCGCGGTAGGCGCCGACATCGAGCAGGTCCTGACGCGGCAGGCCGTTGAAGTCGTCCGCGGCCAGCGTCGCCGCGTCGGCGCTGCCGACGAGTCGTCCCGACGTCGGCACGAGGTCCTGCGGCGGGCTGCCGGAATAGTTCGCCGCGCTGAAATCGGCCGCGATGTCGCCCGTCGCGTCGAAGCCGCCGGAAACGCCCTCGAGCGAGCCCGTGCCGACGTTGCCGACCAGGCTTACCTGCGTGGTCGCGCCGCTCGCGAACACCGCGCGGCCGCCGCCCGCATAGAGCGCGTTGTTCGCGACCAGGATCGGCCCGGCCGCGCCGCTGATATGCAGCGCGTCGCCGCTGGCTTTCAGGATCGTGTTGTTCGCGATCAGCAGGTTGCCCGGGTTGCCACCCTGCTGCGCGGAGATGCCGATACCGGCCGCGGCCGCACTGAGCACGATGTTGTTGCGCACGATCGCGTCGGCGGTGACCTGGATGCCGTTGTCGCCGCTGTTCCAGACCAGGTTGCGCTCGATCACGTTCGGCGCGCCGTTGCCGTTGGCGTGATAGAGCGTGATGCCAGGATACGCGGTGTCGTGGATCACGTTGTCGCGCACGACGTTCGCGTAGCTGCCGGCCTTGATCTCGATGCCGTCGCCCTGGGTGACCGTCGGACCATTCAGATCGTGGATGTAGTTGTTTGCGATCAATGAATCGTGCACGCGGCAGCCGTCGTTGTTGCAGCCGAGGTAAAGGCCCTCGGCGGTATCGCCCGCGTGGTCGATCTCGTTGTGCACGATCGTCAGGAGCGCATAGTCGTTGCCGCCGTCGTTCGCGCTGATCGCGTTCGCCGCGGTGTCGTGCACGTGGCAGTTGCGGATCGTGATGTCCGACGACGCGGTCAGCCGGATGCCGCGCGAACCGCCGCTGAATTCGATGCCGTCGAAGACGAGAAATGCGGAGTTCTCGACGTTGACGATATTCTGGCCCGCATCGACGTAATGCAGGACCGGCTGCTCGCCGGCGGCGGCGCGGATCGTGACCGGCTGCTGCGCGGTGCCGGTCAGTTGCAATGCGAAGTAGCTCGACAGCAGATACATGCCGCCGTGCATGACGAGCGTGTCGCCGGGCTGCAGGCCCTGCATCGCGGCGCGGAAGTCGTCGCCCGGGCCGATCTCGATGTCGGTCGCCCCCGCGCCGGCGCAGGCGATCAGGGTGAACAGCGACAGCGCGGACGTTCGGGTCAGATTGCGCATGCGTGCATTCGACGCCGGTTCGAGTGGAGATCCTGCACGCGGTCGCACCGCGGCCGCGCTAGCCGATCGCACGCAATGCTGCCGCGAATCCGTCGAGGCTTGTGAGCGGTGGGTCACAGGCCGTGCCGCGGCACAGGTAAGCGGTCACCGGACCCTCCGCTGCCGATGCCGCGAGCGCGCCGGGCAACGGATCGGCGTCGGCCGGGATGAACCACGCGTCGAACGCAGCGTTCGCGTGCCGGGCCAGTTCCGCGCGCCACGCGGATACCGCATCTTCGTCGCGGCAGCGAATCAGCAGATGCGCGGGCGGTCGCTGCAAGTCGCCGAGCGCGAGCAGCAGGCTGCAGCACGCATGCGGCAACTCGGTCAGGGTCGGCCATGCAGCGCGCAGCGTGCGTTCGGCCGCATCCAGATAGCGCGGTTCGCCGAGCAGGCGACCAAGCCGGAGCAACGCGCGCGCGGCGATGCCGTTGCCGGAGGGCAGCGATTCGTCGAGCCAGGGCTTCGGCCTCTGCGGCAGCGCTTCGGCATCGTGCGCGGTGAAGAAGAAACCGCCGCGTTCGCGGTCCTCGAAGCGCGCGAGCAGCGCTTCGGCGAGCGCGATCGCCCAGTCGAGGTCGCGGAGTTTCCAGCGCAATTGCAGCATCGCGAGCAGCGCATCGAGAAGAAATGCATGATCGTCGAGGTAGGCCGGAAAACGCGCCTTGCCTTGCGCAAGCACCGCGAACAGGTGTCCATCCTTCCAGAGCATCTCGTGCAGCACGTCGAGTGCGCGTTCGGCCTGCTCGCGCAGCGCGTGCAGTTCCGGTTGCGCGCGCAGAGCGCGCGCAACGCCTGCAATCGTCAGCGCATTCCAGGCCGTCAGGATCTTGTCGTCGAGTCCCGGGCGCACCCGCGACCGGCGCAACGCGAGGAGCTTCGCGCGCGCGTCCTGCCAGCGCCGGACCGCGATCTCGGGTGCGATGCCGAGCACGGCAGCGACCTCGTCCGTTGCGGCGACTTCGCGCAGGTGCCAGGCATGATCCTCGAAGTTCGGCGCGCGGTCGAGCCCGAAGCGGCGCTCGACGACCGCATATTCGGCGGCGCCGAGCGCGCTGCGCACGTCGTCGCGCTGCCAGACGTAGTAGCGGCCTTCCTCGCCGTCCGAGTCGGCGTCGAGTGAACTGAAGAAGCCGCCGCCGACTGCGCTCATCTCCTCGACCAGCCATTGTGCGGCGTCGCGCGCGGCGTCGACGAACCCGGTTCGACCGAAGCGCACCCCGGCGATCGCATAGAGCGGCAGCAACTGCGCGTTGTCGTAGAGCATCTTTTCGAAGTGCGGAATGTCCCAGTGCGCGTCCACGCAGTAGCGGAAGAAGCCACCGCCGAGGTGATCGCGCAGGCCGCGTTCGGCCATGCGCATCAGCGTGAGGTGCGCGATGTTCTCTTCCTGATCCCTGGGTGGCGTCGGACGAGGATTCCGGGGCGAGCCGAAGGAATGCGTCGCGTCCGCAGCCAGATCCTGACTCCTGTCCGGCCGCGAGCGCGGCCCGTTCGCGAGCAGCAGCTCGAGCTCGCTTGCATGCGGGAACTTCGGCGCGCCGAGATGACCGCCGTTCGCGGTGTCGAAACCCGCGGCGATGCGCGCGAGTGCCGCGCCAATCGGCGTGTCGTCGAGTGCCTGCGCGTGAACCGGGCCGCGGCCGTGGTCCCTCAGAAACGTCGCCAGCGACGCATTCTGCGTGCGCAGTTCGGCAGGCTTGTCGTCGTACCACGCGCGCACGCCTTCGAGCACCTGCACGAATGCGGGCATGCCGTGGCCGGGCGACTTCGGGAAATAGGTGCCCGCATAGAACGGCAGCAGATCGTCCGCGGTCAGGAACAAGGTCAGCGGCCAGCCGCCGCCGCGCCGGGTCAGCGCCTGGTGGGCAAGCTGGTAGACCTTGTCGATGTCGGGGCGTTCCTCGCGGTCGACCTTGATGTTCACGTACAGCGCGTTCATTATGCGTGCGGTCGCCGCGTCCTCGAAACTTTCGTGGGCCATCACGTGGCACCAGTGGCAGGCCGCATAGCCGATCGAGAGCAGGATCGGCTTGTTCTGCGCGCGTGCCGCCGCGAGCGCGTCATCCGACCAGGGCCACCAGTCGACCGGGTTGTCGGCGTGCTGGCGCAGGTAGGGGCTGGACTCGCTCGCGAGGCGGTTGGGCATGTCGCGAGTGTAGTCGCATGCGCGACTCGTGCCGTCGGCGCGCCGGCGGCGCACCCATCCGGATCATGCGAATCTCATCGCCATGCGCAGATCACTGTCCGCGACGGCCCTCTCGTGCTTGTCGTGCCGTGCGGCAGGCGCTACCGTGCGCGACCCTTCCGCACTTGCAACCCTCGTGTCCGACACCGTCGAATATCCAGCCTTGTATCTCAAGCGCGGCGAGGATGCGCGCCTGCGCGCCGGACACCTGTGGGTGTTTTCCAACGAGGTCGACGTCGCGCGTTCGCCGTTGTCGGGTTTCGAACCGGGCGATGCCTGCGCGATCGTCGACCATCACGGCAGACCGCTCGGCGTCGGCTACGTAAACCCGAATTCGCTGATCGCGGCGCGCCTGGTTGCGCGCGGTCTCGAGCATGCGCTGGATCGTTCATTGATCGTGCACCGGCTGAACGTCGCGCTGTCCCTGCGCGAGCGCCTCCATGCCGAACCCTACTACCGGCTCGTGTTCGGCGAATCCGACGGCCTGCCGGGCCTGACCCTCGACCGGTTCGGCGACGTGCTCGTGGGCCAGACCACGACCGCGGGCATGGAGCGGCTGAAGGACGAGGTGACGGCGGCGGCCGTCAAGGTGCTCGGACCGCGCCAGCTCTGGTGGAAGAACGATGCGGGATCGCGTGCGATCGAACGGTTGCCGAGCTATTCGGATCTCGGTCACGGCGCGTACGGAGGCGAGACGATCGTCCACGAGAGCGGCCTCACCTTCGGCATCGATCCGGTCGCTGGCCAGAAGACCGGCTGGTTCTACGACCAGCGCGGCAACCGCGACCTGCTCGCGCGTTTCGCCGCGGGCAAGCGCGTGCTCGACGTGTTCAGCTATGTCGGCGCCTGGGGTCTGCGCGCGGCAGCGGCCGGTGCGGCGGCGGTCGACTGTGTCGATGGATCGGCCGGTGCGGTCGAGGCGGTCGCGCGCAATGCCGAGCGCAATGGCCTGTCCGCGCGCGTGCGTGCGATCCGCGCCGATGCGTTCGATCATTTGAAGGCATTGCGCGAGGCGAACGAACGCTACGACGTCGTGATCCTCGATCCGCCTGCGTTCGTCAAGCGCCGCAAGGATTTCAAGGAAGGCCGGCTCGCCTACCGTCGTCTCAACGAGCTCGGCATGCAGGTGCTTGCGAGGGACGGCATCCTGATCACCTGCTCGTGTTCGTACCACATGCCGCGTGCCGCGTTGCTGGAGACGGTGCAGCGGGGCGCACGCCACCTCGATCGCCAGGCACAGATGCTGGTTTCGCTGCAGCAGGGGCCGGATCATCCGGTGCATCCGGCGATTCCGGAAACAGATTACCTCAAGGGTTTCGTGCTGCGCATGCTGCCTTCGTGACGTGCGCGGTCATCAGGTCGGCAAGGCCGACCTGACCTGCGAAATCCGAACGCGGTAGGTCAGGTCGCCCGACCTGACGCGGAAAACCGCACGCCGTAGGTCAGGTCGCCTCGCCCTGACACGCGAAATCCGAACGCGGTAGGTCAGGTCGCGTAAAATACGCCGATTCGGTCGACCGGAATCCGCAATCCAATGCCTTACTTCGTCGACATCGATCCGATCGCGTTCTCGCTCGGCCCCGTGCAGGTGCACTGGTACGGGATCATGTACCTGCTCGGTTTCGGGATCGCATGGTGGCTCGGCCAGCGGCGCCGCGCGGCCGGCCGCCTCGCGGTCAGCGCCGAGCAGTTCTCGGACCTGTGTTTCTACCTGATGCTCGGCGTGATTCTGGGCGGGCGCATCGGCTACATGGTGTTCTACGACACGTCCGAGCTGATCCACCATCCGCTGAGTCTGTTGCGTGTCTGGGAAGGTGGCATGTCGTTCCACGGCGGCCTGCTCGGCGTGCTCTGCGCGGGCCTGATCTGGACCCGCCGGCACCGGCTCAATTTCTTCGACGTGATCGACTTCGTTGCGCCGCTGGTACCGATCGGCCTCGGTCTCGGCCGGCTTGGCAACTTCATCGGCGGCGAACTGTGGGGGCGGCACACGGATCTGCCCTGGGGCATGATCTTCCCGCGTGCGCTCGAGTCGCTCGGCATGAGCCGCGACGCGCTGTACCGGATGTACCTGTCCGGCCAGCTCGACAACGAAGCGCGTCATCCGTCGCAGCTCTACGAATTCGCGCTCGAAGGCGTCGTGCTGTTCGCAGTGCTCTGGTTGTATTCGCGCAAGCCGCGGCCGCGCTATGCGGTGTCTGGCATGTTTGCGTTGCTCTACGGACTGTTCCGCTTCGGTGTCGAGTTCGTGCGCGAACCGGACGTGCAGCTCGGCTTCCTCGCGTTCCACTGGCTGACGATGGGCCAGGTGCTGTCGCTGCCGCTGATCGCGATCGGGCTGTTCCTGCTCTGGAAGTCGCGGCGCGCGCCGACGCGGGGCGATGCGGGCGCGGACGCAGCGGCGACCCGGGCCGGAAACCCGTCTCCTCCCAAATCCTCGCGTTGAACGGAGCGCTTTCATCGCGCGACCGAAGACGTGCCTACCCGGAATCCCCATGCGCCAGTACCTGGAACTTCTCCAAGACGTCCTCGATCGCGGCACGCCGAAAGCGGACCGCACCGGCACCGGCACGCGCAGCGTGTTCGGCCGGCAGATGCGCTTCGATCTGGCTGCGGGCTTTCCGCTGGTCACGACCAAGAAACTGCATCTGAAGTCGATCGTGCACGAGCTGATCTGGTTCCTGAGCGGCGACACCAACACACGCTACCTGCGCGAGCATGGCGTCACGATCTGGGACGAATGGGCGGATGCCGAGGGCGGACTCGGGCCGGTCTACGGCAAGCAGTGGCGTTCCTGGGCGTGCCCGGACGGTCGCGTCGTCGACCAGATCGCGTGGGTCGTCGACGAGATCCGCCGCAACCCGGACTCGCGGCGCCTGATCGTCAGCGCGTGGAATGTCGCCGATCTGCCCAGAATGGCGTTGCAGCCGTGCCATGCGCTGTTCCAGTTCTACGTCGCCGGCGGCCGCCTGTCGTGCCAGCTCTACCAGCGCTCGGGCGACATCTTTCTCGGCGTGCCGTTCAACATTGCGAGTTATGCGTTGCTCACCCACATGGTCGCGCAGGTGTGCGGACTCGCGCCCGGCGAATTCGTGCACACGCTCGGTGACGCGCATCTGTACTCGAACCATGTCGAGCAGGCGCGCGAACAGCTGTCACGCACGCCGCGACCGCTGCCCCGACTCGTGCTCGATCCCGGCATCGGTGCGCTGTCGGACTTCCGCTTCGAACATGTGAAAGTGGTCGACTACACGCCGCATGCGCCGATCAGGGCTCCGGTCGCGGTATGAGCGTGATCAGCCTGATCGCCGCGCTCGACCGCAACCACGCGATCGGCCGCGACGGCACCATGCCCTGGCACCTGCCCGCCGACCTCAGGCGCTTCAAGGCCCTGACCCTGGGCAAGCCGGTCCTCATGGGGCGCAGGACCGCCCGCGCGATCGGGCGCGCGCTGCCGGGACGCACCAACCTCGTGCTCACGCGCGGCGATCGCGCGCCGTACGCCGGGCAGATCGTCGTGCGATCGCTCGAGGACGCGATCGCGCACGCGCGCGGCAGGGAACTCGCGGTGGTCGGCGGCGGCGAGGTGTATGCGCTCGCACTGCCGCACGCGACACGCATGCACCTGACCTGGGTCGATACCGAAGTCGCGGCTGCCGATGCGTTCTTTCCGCGCTTCGATGTGGGCGCGTGGATCGAGACATCGCGGGAGGAACATCCGGCCGACGCGCGCCACGCATGGGCGTTCGCGTTTGCCGACTATCGCCGCGCCGATGCGGTCACGGTCGGTGCGTAGGCACCTGCGAAGGACGCCGTCGTATTGCGGTCGCGCCACTTCTGCAGGTAGAGCGTCGTGTCGGCGCGCGTACGGATATCGTTTGGCGCCTTGCTGCGACGACGATGGGCATCATCGTGCGGAAGCGAACAAGACGCCACGGATACCGCCGAGCAACGAACCCGGCGCGGGGGGGCGAGCCGGATGGACAAGCGCGTGTTCCTGCGATCTTCGATGACCCGCAAGCGCGTGAACGAGGGACGCTCAGTCCTGCTCCTTGCCGGCCACGGGCTTGCGCTCGGACTGGATGCCGACGAATTCCGGTTCCCCGCTGTCCAGACGCAGCGCGGTCAGCGCGCCGCCCCAGACACAGCCGGTGTCGATCGCGTATATGCCGAGACCGCTGAAGCGGCCGAGTGTCGACCAGTGGCCGCAGACCACGCGGATATCGCGCTTGACCTGACCTGGCACTTCGTACCACGGGTACAGGCCCGGCCGCTGCGTGCCGGGCGCGCCCTTGTCGCTGAAGCCGATGCGGCCGCGCACGTCGCAGTAGCGCATGCGCGTGAACACATTGATGCCCGCGCGCCAGCGATCGATGCCGCGCAGCTTCGGTGTCCACAAGTCGGGCTTGTTGCCGAACAGCTGCTTTAGCAGGCGCCGGTAGCCCTCGCCGCGCAGCTTGTCCTCGATCTCGCCCGCGATCGCGACCGCCTCGTCCACGGTCCAGCGCGGGAACAGGCCCGCGTGCACGAGCAGGAAATCGAGTTCGCGGTCGACGTGCAGCAGGTTTTGCCGGCGCAGCCAGTCGAGCAGCTCGTCGCGATCCGGCGCGAACAGGATCTCGCGCAGCTCCGCATTGACCCGCGCCTGGTCTTCGCGCTTGCGCTCGGCGACCGCGAGCAGCGACAAATCATGGTTGCCGAGCGCGACGACCGCGTGATCGCCGAGCGACTTGACCAGGCGCAATACGGCGAGCGACTGCCCGCCGCGGTTCACGAGGTCGCCGCAGAACCACAGTTTGTCCGTCGTCGGATCGAGGCGCAGCTTGTCGATCAGTCGGCGCAGCTCGTCGTGGCAACCCTGAATGTCACCGATGGCCCAGGTGGCCATCAGTGCAGGGTCCGTGGCGTCGACAGTACGAACGCCGGGATATGCGCATCGAAATGCGTGCCGTCGTCGGCGATCATCTGGTAGCTCCCGCGCATCGTGCCGAGCGCGGTCTCGAGGATGGCCCCCGAGGTGTACTCGAAGTCGTCGCCCGGGCGCACCCAGGGTTGCTCGCCGACCACGCCGTCGCCCTGCACCTCGTGCACCTTGCCGTTGCCGTCGGTGATGATCCAATGCCGCGACAGCAGACGTGCGCCGACGGTACCGTGATTGACGATCGTGATCGTGTACGCGAACGCGTAGCGGTTGTCCGCGGGCGCCGACTGGTCGTCGAGGAACCGCGTATCGACCGAAATCGAGATGTCGTAGGGCTTCTTGCCGCTCATGGGCGCGATTTTCACGGACGCGGGCCGCGCGGGCAAGCGGTATCCGGATCGTCGTCGCGCGGCGCCAGCCGAACCCGGGGCGTGAGGTCCGGATCAGATGCGATCGGCGACCGCGGCCAGCGCGACGAAATCGGCCGGCGCGAGTTGTTCGGCACGCGCGCGCGGATCGATCCCGGCCGCGGCGATCTGCGCGCTGCTCATGACTTCGCGCAACGCGTTGGCCAGCGTCTTGCGGCGCTGACCGAATGCGGCCCTGACCACGCGCGCGATCGATGCGGAAGCGGCACCGGAAGGCATCGCGGGTGCGTGTGGCGTGAGCCGGACCACGGCCGAATCCACCTTCGGTGGCGGACGGAACGCACCCGGCGGCACGGCCAGCAGCGGATCGACGCGGCAGACCAGTTGCAGCATGACCGACAGGCGCCCGTAGACCTTGCTGCCCGGCGCCGCGGACATGCGCTCGACGACCTCCTTCTGCAGCATGAAATGCATGTCGCGGATCGCATCGAGATGGTCGATGCAATGGAACAGGATCGGCGAGGAAATGTTGTAGGGCA
Source organism: uncultured Gammaproteobacteria bacterium (assembly GCA_963758365.1). Lineage (GTDB taxonomy): Bacteria > Pseudomonadota > Gammaproteobacteria > Xanthomonadales > Rhodanobacteraceae > Dokdonella_A. Next base: position 2,295,938 of record CAVWVB010000001.1, on the reverse strand, counting down.
GGTTGCCGACGATCCGCAGTGGCATGCCGGCCGCCAGTGCGGTCAGGTCCACGCCGAGCACGTCGGCGTTGACGATGTCCAGTTGCCCGGCATCCTCGGCAGCGGCTCGCAGGCGCGGCAGCAGATCGCGGTCGAGCTCGATCACGGTCAGATGCCCGAGCGTGCGCAGCAGCGGCAGGGTCAGCGCGCCATCGCCGGGCCCGATCTCGACCACGCGTTCGCCCGCGCGCGGCGCGATCGCCTGCACGATGCGTTGCAGCACGTTCGGGTCATGCAGGAAGTGCTGGCCGAAGCGTTTCTTGTGGACGTGGCGCTCGAGCATGCGCGCATCGTAGCCGATGGACGGCGCCATCCCGCACGCCACGCGGGGTCGCGCGTCGGCCTCAGCGTGCGGCGAGTTCGATTGCGAGCCGTGTTGCCGCGACCAGGCTGCCGGGGTCGGCGCGCCCGCTGCCTGCGAGATCGAGCGCGGTGCCGTGATCGACCGACGTGCGCACGTAGGGCAGCCCGAGCGTGACATTGACCGCGTGGCCGAAACCCGCATGTTTGAGTACCGGCAGGCCCTGGTCGTGGTACATCGCGAGCACCGCGTCGTAGCGCTCGAGCTGCGCCGGCACGAAGGCGGTGTCGGCCGGGATCGGACCGCTGACGTCGAAGCCTGCGGCGCGCAGCTGCCGGATTGCCGGTGCGATCTCGTCGATTTCCTCGCGGCCGAGATGGCCGCCCTCGCCGGCGTGCGGATTCAGGCCGAGAACCGCGACGCGCGGCGCCGCGATGCCGAAGCGCGCGATCAGCTCGTCGCAGACGATGCGCAAGGTGCGCACGAGGCTGCTGCGCGTTATCGCGGCGGGGACGGCCGCGAGCGGCAGATGCGTGGTTGCGAGTGCGACCCGCAGGGCGCCGCCGCCGGCAGCGCGACCGCCGTGCGCGGCGATCAGCATCATGACCACCGTGCGGCCGGCGCGCGCGGCAAAGAACTCGGTATGGCCGGTAAACGGAATGCCCGCATCGTTGATCACACCCTTGTGGACCGGCGCGGTCACGATCGCATCGAATTCGCCGCGGGCCGCACCGTCGGCCGCGCGCGCGAGCATCGCCAGCACGTATGCTGCGTTGCGCGGATCGAGCTTTCCCGGCAACGCGCGCGAATCCAGCGACAGCGCTGCCACACGCAATTCGCCAGCCCGGCGCGCGACAACCGATTCGGTGGCGTCGTATTCGCGGACATGCAGGGTAATGCCGGCCGCGGTTGCGGCGGCGGCGATCAGCGAGGGGTCCGCTATCGCGACCAGGTCGGCGGCGACATCGGTTGCGGCCAGCCTGGCGACGAGTTCCGCACCGATGCCCGCAGGCTCGCCCGCGGTCAGCGCGATGCGCGGCAGACTTGCCTGACTGCGCGCGGATCGGGAGACCCGCGACTCAACCATGGATGCGCGACGGGGCACGCAGCGGTCGCGGCGCCGATCCGGTCATGTAGCGAAGGTGCAGCAACCTGCCTACGGCGCGCTCTTCGACGCGGCATCTCCGCCGGGCAGGCGGATCTCGACGTAGGCTTCGCTGCGCAGCTGACGCAGGAAACTGTCGTACTCGTCCTCGGCCTTGCGCTGGAACAGGATGTTGCGCGCTTCCTCGCGCTTCATTTCACCGGCCTTGTCGGTACTGCGCGTGTCGACCAGTTTGATGATGTGCCAGCCGGCGCTGCTCTGGAACGGCTGCGATACTTCGCCGACCTTGAGGCTGGTCACGATGTCCTTGACCTGCGGGCCGTAGGCATCGGCGGCGAACCAGCCGAGATCGCCGCCCAATCTTGCGGTGGCCTCGTCCTGCGACGAGTCCTTGGCGGCCTTCGCGAAATCCTCGCCGGCGACGATCTGCTGCCGGATCTCGTCGACCTTCTTTTCGGCCTGCTCGCTGGACACCAGTTCGTTGACGCGAACCAGGATCTGGCGCGCCTCGTATTCGGTCACCACATGCTGGGCATCCTCGCGTTTGCCGATCAGCTTGATCAGGTGGAACCCGTTGGGTCCACGGATCGGCGCCGAGACGCCGCCCTCCTGCAGCTTGTCCGCGGCATCCACGAGCGGCGGCGGCAGCTCGTTGCGGCTGCGCCAGCCGAGATCGCCACCCTGCAGCGCGTTGTCCGCATTCGAATAGCGGATCGCGGCGGCCGCAAAGTCCATGCCGTTGTCGATCTGGGTCTTGGCCTCCTCGGCCTTCGCGCGCGCGGCATCGATCTGGTCCGGGGTCGCCCCGTCGGGCACGTTGATCAGGATATAGCCCAGATGGAGCTGGCCGGCGTTGAGATTGCCGTTCTTGATCAGGCTGTCGATCTCGGCATCGCTGAGCTGCACACGCGTCTGCGCAATGCGCTGGCGCAGGCGCTGCACGATCACCTGTTCGGCGACGTTCTTGCGGAACTGGTCGTAGTTGAGACCCTGCTGCTCCACCGCGCCACGCAACTGGCCGATGTCCATGTGGTTCTGGTTCGCGATCTGGATCAGCGCCTGGTCGACTTCGGAGTCGGAAACCTTGACGCCCGTGGAGTCCGCGTGGGCGACCTGGAGTTTCTGCAGGATCAGGCGATCCAGGAGCTGACGCTCGAGCACGTCGCGCGGCGGCAGCTTCTGCGGGCTGTTGGCGTACTGTGCGGTCACTGCCGCGACCTGCCGGTCCAGTTCGCTCTGCAGCACGACATCGTCGTCGACGACCGCGACGATGCGATCGAGCGGCTGGTTCGCGACCGCCTCGGCGTCCACGGCGCGTGTGAACGCGGGAGTCAACAGAACGAGGGCGAGACCGAGGAGGAATGGTTTCATGGAAATTCCGAGGCGGCCGGCGTGACGGCCATTGAGACAGGGGCTGAAGTTTCCACCGGGTTGGCAGGCGCCGCGACGTGCATGTCGTCGCGACCGGTCCGGCGCGCTGCGCAGGCTTGCGCAACCAGGTTATTGATATCCAAGAATACCACGGCGCAGGAACGAGTCCGTGGTCTGGCCGACCGAGCCGATACCCTTGAACTCGAGTTCGAAATAGAGCGCGTTGTCGGACTGGCCCTGGGTATTGTAGACCCAGCGCCGCGCGATCACGCGCCAGGCCAGGCAGCAGGTGTCGTGTTCGACGCCGACAAAGGCCTCGAGGTTCCCGCCCCGGGTACCGTTGGGGTCGGTCGGACTCGGCTGCGGATTGTTCAGCGCATAGTTCTCCCGCGCGATCAGGCGCCATGACGGCGAGATCGGGATCGCCGCGGAGGTATCGATCTGCTCGAGCACGCCGCGTCGATAGCGATACGAAAAATTGAAGATGCCGTCGCTGCCGAAGCGGTTCTGCACGGTGAATGTGGAAACCTGCGTGCGCTGCGCGTTCGGGTCCCATTGCTGCTCGGCCACGAAGCGCCAGCGGTCGGACAGGAGCAGGTCCAGTTCGCCCGCATAGATCGAACCGTTGTACGAGGTCGGCGCGGCCCCGGGCAGCTGCACGCGCTGATCGTCGAAATAATGGATCTGGCCGATGCTCGCGGACAGCCGCTGGGTGCCGGTGGCGTCCTCGAGGAAACGCGTGGTCAGCGCCAGCGAGAGGTTGTTCGCGTCCATCTGGCGGTCGGCGCCGACGAAGCGGTTGCTGCGGAAAAGCTCGCCGAAACTGAACGGAATCTGCTGGGTATCGAACAGCGGCAGATCGTCCTGGTTGCGGTAGGGCACGCGCAGGTAGTACGCGCGCGGTTCGAAAGTCTGCGTATAGGCGTCGCCGCCGATGTCGAGGCTGCGCTCGAAGACCAGGCCGGTGTCGAGGCTGAAGATCGGCACACCGCGATGCGGCGTCTTGCCGGTCAGCAGCGGATTGCTGTTCGCGGCAAGACTGTCGAGGTCGTAGGCGGTGTAGCGGTAGCCGAGTTCCGGGCGTACGAACCAGGCCGCGGTCTCGAGCGGCAGCGTGAGGTGCGGATACAGATCGATGCGCTGACCCTCGACCGCATCGTTCTTGGAGAACGCGACGAATTCCGCATCCACGGCGCCATCGAGCGGACCCGCGAGCGCATGTTCGCCATTGAACGTGATGCGCGGAATGCGCCGGTACGGTTCGGACGGGTTGGTCAGGGTCGGATCGGTGATCTGGTACGCGTCGCCGCCGATCGCCGCGGTCCACCAGTCGCCATGGCCGTTCAGGTAGGCGCTCGACGGCAGGAAGCTGATCGCCGACGTGTACAGTCCGCGGCCGAAGTCCTCGAAATAGCGGTCGTCGGAGACGCGATTGAGGTTGACGCTCGCGCTCCAGTTGTCGCTGAACCGGCTCGTGTCCTTCCACTGGTACCACCAGCGGCTCGCTGGGAGCGACTGGCCGTATTGCAGCTCCTCGTCGTCGACCTTGTTGTCGTGCGCGAGGTACTGGACATTCAGCGTTCCGTTGCTGGCTTCGGTGAGATAACGAAATTCCGCGCCTAACATGAGGCCGCGGTCGGTCATCACCCGCGGCAGCAGGGTCGCGTCGTAGTTCGGTGCGAGGTTCAGATAGTAGGGCACGGTGAAGTCGAACCCGCGCCTGTCGCTGTAGCCGAAATTCGGAAACAGGAAACCGCTGACACGGCGGTCGTCGAGTGCGAACCGCGCGTACGGCAGCCAGAACACCGGTACGTTGTGCACGCGGAAGACGACGTTGTGGGCGCGACCGATGCCCTCGGCGCGGTCGAGTTCGATCTCGCGCGCGCTGAACGCCCATTCCTGGGTGGCCAGGTCACAGGTCGAATAGGTGGCGTTCGTGAGCGTGGCGTGGTCGATGTCGTCCATGACCGCGACCTGCGCGATGCCGTTGCCGCGAACGCCGAGCAACTGGTACCGCGCGCCATCCAGCGTGCAGCGATCGAGGTCGGCGTTGCCTTTGGCGCTCCGCGCCGAGAGCAGCAGGCCGCGATCCTGGTAGGTCACCGGGCCCTCGGCCGTGAAGTCCGTGGTTTCGGCGTCGTAGGTGATTTTCTTCGCATGCACGAGCAGGTCGAGCTGGCGGACCTCGGCATCGCCTTCGAGCACATAGTGGGTCTTGTCCGGCGTCGTCACCCTGAGCGCGCTGACATCACGCGCCACGCTGTTGCGGTCGCCACTCGTCGGCAGGCCCGGCACGTAGAAGTCGAGCAGATCGTTCCTGGTGCACATCTCCCAGCTGATCGGCTTCTTCGGACACTTGAAGACGCCGACCGGACACTCGGGCGCATCGGTGGCAGCCTGTCCGAGAGCGGGCAGCGCGAGCAGGATCGCGATCGCGAGACAGCGCCGCGATTGCACAGGATGACGGATGGGCAGCACGGGGCGCGGTTCTTCATGACGCGGAGCCGCTAGCTTGCCCAATCTGCCGCCGCGCGGCAAACCGTGGCGGAGGCGACGCCTTCACCGTGACGCGCCGGGTGCGAGCTGGACGCCCGGTCACGCCGGAAGCGCGACCGGGCGAGCGCCTCGTGCACTCAGGGCGTAGCGTCGAACCCGTCGGCAAGATCAGGTCGTTGCCCCGATGATGAGATCGGCGCGGCCCTTGCGCTTGGGTTCGAGACGAAGCCGAGGCTGGTACCCGCGAAGCTGCTTGCGAGCGCCGCACCCGCCGCAAACAGGTCGCCGCCGGCCACCGCGGTGCCGAAACCCGCCAGCGCGACGAGCCCGGGAATGCGCATGCCCTGGCAGGGTGCGCGAGGCGACTAGAATCAACGCGGCCGCAGGTAGGATGGAGATATCGTGCGTTCCGCGCCGCTCTTCCGGATCGGTGACTACGCGATTGACCTTGCTGCACGAGAAATTCGTGTCGGCTCCAGGTCCGTCGACGTCGAGGCGAAGGTCTTCGACCTGATCGCGTTGCTGCTCGAACATCGAGACCGCGCGCTTTCCAAGCGCGAGATCAACGACGCACTATGGGGACAGCGCCCGGTTACCGATGCGGCGCTGTCCCCAGCTGCTCAGGAAGGCGCGGCGCGCACTCGGCGACGACGGCGAATCGCAGCACGTTATCCGCACCGTGCACGGTCGTGGTCTGCAATGGGCGGCCGCGGTCGCCGTGGACAATCTCGATCCACCGGCAAACGTATCGCGCTGCGCCAGCTGAGTGCGTCCGAATATGTCAAGGGTGACCTCGACGCCGCGGCCGGCTATCTCGATGAGGCGCTGCAGCTGCTTCCGGAACAAGGCCAGCCTCTTCTGCTCGCCGGCCTGCACTCGACCTACGGTGCAATCGAAATCAAGCGCGGCCACCTCGCGCAGGCGCGATGGCACCTCGAGCAGGCGTTGCCTTTGATGCGCGAAGCAGGCAGCTGGCGCAACGAATCCGCGGTGCTGGTGAATCTCGCGATCGTCGACGGCGAGCAGGGTCGCATCAGCGAGCGCATCGCTCGTTTCCATGCGGCCATCGATGCGGCGCGTGAAGGCGGTGCACGGAACCTGGAGATGCGCTCGCTCGGCGGACTGGCCGCCGCGGAATATGATGCGGGCCGTGCCCTCGACGCGGTGCCGATGCTACAGGAGACCCTTGCGCTGGCGCACGAACTGAGCGACCTCAACACGACCGTCCACGTCGCCACCAACCTCGCGCGGGTGCTCGCGGTATTCGCGCGGTACGACTCCGCCGATGCGCTCCTGCAAGAGGCACAGGCGCAGCGCAACGACAACAAGAACTGGCAGGCCAAGGTGTACTGGGCACGCGGCATCGTCGCCGAACAACGCGGATCGTGGCACGAGGCGCTGACCGCGCTGGATGCGGCCCATCGGCTCTTCGCCAGGACGCGATCGAGCATCGACGACGCGGCCCTGCTGGCCGACAGCGCCCGTGTCGCCACACGCAGCGGCGATACCGAAAGCACACGTCTCCGGCGATCTTGCCGCCGCGGCGGCACTGCGAGGGTCGGAAGCCTGGACTGGAGATCCTTATTTTGGGACAAAGCCGCACACTACGTGGTCGAAAGCAGCTCTGGCCACGCGCTGGCCGCCTCGCGGCCGATGCCAGGTCCCGTGTGCCATTGCCCACTGAAGCGGGCGCGTGCGGGATCGCCGGCTATCGCATCAGAGCGCCGACATGCGCCGCGGTCGACTCGCGCAACGCGCTGAGGCTGTAGCCGCCCTCGAGACTCGACACGACGCGTCCGCCGGCATGCCGTTCGGCAAGCTCGACCACGCGTGCCGTGACCCACGCGAAGTCGTCGGATTCGAGGTTCAGGCTCGCGAGCGGATCGAGCCGGTGTGCGTCGAAGCCTGCGGAGATCATCAACAGTTGCGGCGCGAACGCGTCCACCCCGGGCAGCACGATCCGCTCATGAGCGGATCGAAATTCGGCCGATCCCGAACCTGCCGCCAGTGGTGCATTGATGATGTTGCCGACGCCGCACTCGTCGCGCGCGCCACTGCCCGGATACAGGGGCGACTGGTGCGAAGACGCGTAGAGGACGCGTGCCTCGGACCAGAAGATATCCTGCGTGCCGTTGCCATGATGCACGTCGAAGTCGACGATTGCGACGCGTTCGAGGCCGTGCGCGGCGATCGCATGCGCGGCGGCGACCGCGATGCTGTTGAACAGGCAGAATCCCATCGCCGTGGTCGGCGTTGCATGGTGGCCCGGCGGACGCACCGCGCAGAACGCGCGCCGGTCGGGCCCCGTGATCACCGCGTCGACCGCGGCGCACGCCGCGCCTGCAGCACGCAGTCCGGCTTCCAGTGATCCGGGCGACATCACGGTGTCCGCATCGAGGCGAGACCAGCCGACCACCGGCGCGGCATCGAAGATCGCGTCGATCATCGCATCGTGATGGACGCGCGCGAGCTGCTCGCGGGTCGCGCGCGGCGACTCGCGGCGTTCGAGGTGCGCGAATCGAGGGTCGTCCAGCGCCTCGAGCACGGCCAGCAGACGCGCTGGCGACTCCGCGTGGCCCGGCCCCGGATCATGCGCGAGACAGGAGCGGTGCGTATGGATCGTTGCGGTCATGCGCGTTCCGCGAGCCCGGGAAGCAGCGTGGCCAGGTCTGTGCGGGCTTCCGCCTCGCTGATGCATCCGGCGATCCGCGCGACGTGCACGGGCAGCCAGTCCGGAAAGCGGACTTCGTCGACACGGTGCGTGCCGCGTGCGGAATGCACCTCGTGCAGGCGGGCGATGCGGTCGCGCGGAAAGTGTTCGGCGAGGCGTGCGAGTGCCGGCCACAGGCGCTCATGCACGAACGTGACCTTGCCGTCGACGAGCCGGCAGGTCAGGACTTCGGGCGCCGCGCGCACGGCTCGGGTCGCGGCGAAGATCGCGCGCGCGCGCGGATGTCCCCACCAGTTGCCGCCGAGCGGCTCTCCTGCCACGGCCTCGGCCAGCGACGGCATCGCCGCGCGGCGTGCGGACTCCAGCACGATACCGTGCCGCTCGACGAACGCGAGCGCCTGCTGCGTATTCATTTCGAGGCGGGGCGTTTGCGCCGCTGGTGTTGCCAGAGCACTTCGCCATGGCCCGAGGCACGCGCGAGCACGCGCGCGATCACGAACAGCAGGTCGGAGAGACGATTCAGGTAGTGCACGGCCTCGTCGCGGACCGTTTCCTCGCGCGCGAGGGTGACCGTCGCGCGTTCGGCGCGTCGGCAGATGGTCCGCGCAAGATGACAGTGGGCCGCCGCGATGCCGCCGCCGGGCAGGATGAACTCCTTGAGCGCGGGCAGGTTCTCGTTGAGCGTGTCGAGCGAACTCTCGAGGCGCTCGATGTCGGCCGCATGCACCATCGCCATGCCCGGTATGCACAACTCTCCGCCGAGATCGAACAGGTCGTGCTGGACCTGAATCAGCACCTCGCGCACGCGTTCGGGAACATCGCACGCGAGCACGATGCCGAGCGCGCTGTTGAGCTCGTCGACGGTTCCGTACGCACACACCCGCGCGGAATCCTTGGCCACGCGCGAACCATCGCCGAGACCGGTCGTTCCGTCGTCGCCCGTGCGCGTATAGATCTTCGAGAGCCGGTTACCCATGACCTTGCTGCCCCTCTCCGCGAGGCGGCGAGAGACGGGAATTCACGTGTGCCGATAACGCGTCGGCACGAGACCACGCAGCGATCCGAATGCGTGCACGGTCGCAACATGCAGCACCGCCGCAATCCCGACGTACATCAAGGTCGTGCGCAGATAGGGCAGGTACCAGTCGCCGAGATTCTCGAACCAGCCGGCAAGGCTGCGTACCGGCACGTTCGCGCTGATCCAATAGAAGCTGCCGTTGGAGATCAGAAAACACAGGCTCGCGGCAACGATCGCGCTCGCGATCAGAAGACCGAAATCGCGCGCATGCAGGCCGCAGTAACGCTGGCGCAGCCAGCGACCGCCCAGCCAGGGTGCGGCATAGCTCGGGATCAGGAACAGATATGCGGGCGACATGCAGTAGTGACTCCAGAAACTGATGCCCTGACCGGTGATCACGAAGTAGTCGATGAGCACCGCAAGTCCCATCAGCAGCGGAAAGGCCCAGCGCCACGCATCGCGCAGATAGAACCCGGCGATGAAGAACACGGCCCACGACGCGTCCGGCAGCGCGCTGAAGTGATTGACGCGCGTGGCCAGCATGACCAGCGCGAGCAGGAGAAGGATGCCGCTGCGTGCGGGATTCGAAATCGGGGCGGTAACGGTGGACATGATGATCGGTTTCCGGTGATGCAGAGCGCGAGTTTATCCGAACGGCGGTCGCGCCGCCCCGGGCCCGTCCGCGGCGAGCCCGATCACGCAGCACGGCGGCGTCTCGACACGCCCGTTGCGGAATACGCTGCGCCGCGCCGCTGGCGCCCGGCCACACCCCGTGCCGGGTATCATCGGACCATGGACGCAACCCTGGATGTCCTGATCATCGGCGGCGGCCTGGTCGGCGCGAGCCTCGCGATCGCGCTCGACGGCGCAGGTCTGCGCGTGGCGCTGGTCGAAGCGGCGCCGCCGCGCATCGATCTGCAGGCGAGCTGCGACGAGCGCAATCTGGCGCTCGCGGGTGCCAGCGTGAATGCGCTCGAAGCGCTCGGCGTACTCGACGCCGCAGTGCCGATCTCGCCGATCCGGCGCATCCGGGTCAGTCGTCGCGGCGATTTTGGCGGCGTGCGTTTCGATGCCGCCGAACTGGGCTGGCCCGCGTTCGGTGGCGTGCTGCCCGCGCGCGAGCTCGGCAACGCGCTGTTGCGACGCCTCGAGGCCTGCACTGGCCTGGAGCGGATCGCACCGGCCGAGGCGACGAACATCCGCGTCGCCGCCGCCGCGGTCGAGGTCGAGCTGCACGGCGGCGGGCAGGCGCGGAAACTGCGCACGCGCCTGCTGGTCGGAGCCGACGGCACACGTTCCTTCGTGCGCGATGCGTCCGCTATCGACGTGCGGCGCCACGACTATGCGCAATCCGCGTTCGTGACCACGCTGAGCGTCGAAAGGCCGCTCGACGGTACCGCCTACGAGCGCTTCACCGATTCGGGGCCGGTTGCGCTGCTGCCGCTCGGCGAGCGCCGCGCCGGTCTCGTCCTGAGCGTGCCCGCGGCGCACGCCGCGCGCGTCGCTTCGCTCGACGACGCCGCATTCATCGCATTCGTGCATGCACGGTTCGGCTGGCGTGCCGGACGTTTTTCGAGCCCGGGGCGGCGCCAGCCATATCCGCTCGTGCGTGTCCTCGCCGCGCGCACCACGGCGCCGCGCACGGTACTGGTCGGCAACGCCGCGCAGACCGTGCACCCGATCGGCGCGCAGGGATTCAACCTCGGCCTGCGCGACGCGCTGACCCTCGCCGGGCTGCTGCGCGAATCGGCGGCGACAGGCGCGGATCCCGGCGCATCCGCGCTGCTCGCGCGCCATGTTGAGCGCCGCGCCGCGGACCGCGAGGCGACAACTTCGTTCAGCGACGATCTCGTGCGCCTGATGGGCAACGATTTCCTGCCGTTGCGCGCGTTGCGTTCGCTCGGCTTCCATGCGCTCGATCGCATCGCGCCGCTGAAGCGGCGCTTCGCGTTGCGCGGCATGGGATTCCGCGGCGAGGTGCCCGCGCCGAGTCTGCTGCGATGAATGGTTGCTACAGCCATCTCCTGCTCTCTCCGCAAGGGTTCCATATTTGCGGAAAGGGGAGGGCCGTTGCCGCGTGCCCGGCGGCACCGATACGATGACGCGCCGCGGCGAACTCGACGCGATCGTGGTCGGCGCGGGTGCGGTCGGCGGCGCGCTCGCGCTGGCTCTTGCGCGCGACGGCTTCGAGATTGCGCTGGTCGAGGCGCGCGAGCCGCGGCCATGGCATCGCGGCGATGACCTCGATCCCCGCGTGGTCGCGCTCGCGGCGGACGCACGCGATCTGTTGAATGACCTCGGCGCATGGCCGTCGATCGCGGCGGCGCGCATCGGACCCTACCGGCGCATGCGGGTCTGGGACGCGCGTGCACCCGGTGAACTCGCATTCGATGCCGCTGACAACGGCGATGCCGCGCTCGGCTGGGTCGTCGAGAACACGTTGATCCAGCACGTGCTGTGGCAGGCGTGTACTTCTGCGATCGTCCCTGATCGCGAACGTCGGGAGACGGCCATGCTCGGCCGCGCGTTCCACGCGCCGCGCATCCATTGCCCGGCAGCGGTCGCCGGGATCGAGAACGCGCAGGACGCGGTCGTCGCGACACTCGCCGACGGCACGCGCCTGCGCGCGCGACTGCTGGTCGCGGCCGAGGGCGCCGATTCCAGCGTGCGTCGCGCGCTCGGGATCGGATTCGATGGGCGCGACTATGGCCAGCGCGCGGTCGTCGCGCATGTCGCCACCGAGCATGCGCACGAGTGCACGGCCTGGCAGCGGTTCCAGTCCGGCGGTCCGCTCGCGTTCCTGCCGCTTGCCGACGGGCGCTGCTCGATCGTCTGGTCGCTGCCCGACGCCGAGGCCGAGCGTATCCTCGCGCTCGACGACGCTGCGTTCCGCGCCGAACTCGGCAGCGCATTCGATTTCCGCCTCGGCGCGATCACCGCGACGACCGCGCGCGCCGCGTTCCCGCTGCGCATGCGTTTGGCCGAACGCTATGTCCGCGGCCGCTGCGTGCTTGCGGGTGATGCCGCCCATGTCGTGCATCCGCTCGCGGGCCAGGGCATGAATCTCGGTTTCCGCGACGTGATCTGCCTGCGCGGGATCCTGTGCGCCGCGCGCGCACGCGGCAGCGACATCGGCGCAGCGCACGTGCTGCGCCGCTACGAGCGCGAGCGGCGCAGCGAGAATGCGCTCGCCGCGCACGGCCTCGATGCGATCGAGCGCCTCTTCGGCCTCGATGCGATGCCGCTCGCGGCCTTGCGCGGGATCGGTGCCAGCCTGCTCGATCGAATGACGCCGCTCAAGGATCTGCTGAGGGATGCCGCGACGGGCCGTTTGCCCTAGGCCAGCGGATCATCGCGCGGGGCGCCGAGCCGGCGACCTGTTCACGCGGGGATGCCGGGCGTCCGTGGCGTTGGGCAGCTGCAGTGCGAGCAACGTTTCGCCTCACGTGCGCCAGCGCGCAAGCTTCGGTATCGAGCGTGTGAACAGGCCGCAAAGGAAGCGCGGCATCCCCATTCCGGCGAGCTTGTCGCGCACGCGTGCCTGCATCTGTGCCGCGTCGATATCCGGCTGCACGAAACGGCCGCGCTGGTAGCAGTGGCTGCAGTACATCGTGCTGGCGGAGCCGTTGGCTTCGGTACCACCGCCGTGCGGGTCGCGCTTCAACGGCATGCCGCAGCTCTGGCACGTCGTGCTGGCGGACTTCATAGGACCTCCGGTTGGCGCGTACTGCCGATCGCCGGGAGTCTACATCCGGTCGCACGTCACATGGAGGCCGATGCGCCGTCCGGCCCCGCCGGATCGCACGACTCGGCGGATCCTGCGCAGGAATCCCCGGACGACGCGCGCGAATGCAGCGTATCGGCCGGCTATCTCTCGAGGCGGTAGTTGACACCGGCGCGGTTGCCGGTGGTCGCGTTCTGGGCTTCGAAATTGAAGCGCTTGCTGATCAGGTAGCGCAGGGTGACGACTTCGCCCGGCGTGAACAGGCCGACGCCGTAGCTGAGATAGAGTTTCGGCGACAGGTACTTGCCGACCGTGAACGCGGCACCGCCGAGTGCGGTGCTGTCGGCGACTCCGGCGTCGACTCCGGTGCGTGCGCCGATGCGCTTGGCAAGCAGGTCGCCGCCCGCCGAACCGAGTGCCTGCGCGGCGCTGCCGAGCATGTCGCCCTCGCCGCTCTTGAGGCCCGACAAGGGCTTGCCGGTGATCAGATAGGACAGCGCTTCGGACTGCTGCATCGTCGGATCGGAAAATACCGTCAGCACCGGTGCGAGCGCGGTACCCCGTACCTGCAGTCCGGCGCGGATCGTGTCTTCGAGTACGCCGCCCGAACTGCCGAGAATCTTGCGCGCTGCGCGGATATCCAGCCCCGGATTGTCGAGTGCGCTGCCCGTGAACAGCAGTCGGCCCGATTCGATCGCGAGGTCCTGGCCATACGCCTTGTAGGTGCCGCCGACGTTGAGAGTGCCGGTGCCGGTAGCGAGTTTTCCGGATTGCTGGTCAACGCGCAGCTGGCCCGAGATGCTGCCGTCGAGACCGAAACCCGCGAGCTTGACCTCGTCGCCGAGCCTGACCGTTACCGCGACGACGACCGGCAAGGGTTTGCCCGGCTCGGGTTGCTCGGCGTCGGTCACGACGACATCGGGCGAGGTCTTGCTGACGCCGCCGCCCGGCAGTCGGGCCAGATCCACGTTCGCTTTCGGAATGCCGATGCTGCCGCCGACCGTGATGCGGTCCGCGCTGCGCTCGATCGTGAGATCGGGCGTGATCACGACGCGTGCCGCGGGAATGTCGGCGGCGAGGAAATTCTCGCCCTTGATGCTGGCCTTGAGCGGCGCGGTCGCGCCGACGCCACCGTTGCCCGCGAGCGTCAGTGCGCCTGCGCCGGACTTCAGCGTGCCCTCGAGGCTGAAATGATCGGCGTCGGTGGCGTGCAGCGTGACGTCGCCGTCATGCAGCTTGAGTCCCGCGGCCGGTACCTCGGTCGCGAAGTCACGGAGCGTCAGGCGACCGTCGAGCCGCGGTGCCGCGGTCGTGCCCGCAAACGTGTAGGTCGCATCGACCCGACCCGACGTATTCGTGACTTCGGAGGTCAGCAGTTCGACGAAGCCGAGATCGTTGAGTACGAGGTCGACCTTGCCCGACAGCGATTGCGCGGTGCCGGGCTCGCCACCCAGGGTGATTTCACCGTCGATCCGCCCATCCTGGTCGAGCACCGCGCGCACGCTGGCGTGCGTCGACTGCGGCGACAACCGCGCGTCGAGGGCGAGACCGGAATAGGTGAGCAGCGGCCGCGTCGGCTGATCCGGATAGGCAATGCGACCCGCCTCCGACGCGAGTGTCGCGGCACCGCTCAGCGCGCCGGCCGCATTGCGCTGGATCTCGCCGCTGCCGCCGATCACGCCATCGACCTTGAACGGGGTGTCCGCCGCCGCGAGGCGCGCGATCAGTGCAAGCGGCAGGTGTTCGATGCGATAGCGTGCATCGAGCTCGCGGTCGGCGCCGCCCCGGCCGCTTGCACACACCCGCGGACCGCTGCCGGCGAGGCAGATCTCGCTCGCCGTGAACGTCTCGCCATCCCAGGCCAGTTGCGCAGGTCTTTCGAGCGCGAGCGCCGGCGCGTCCTTGACCGCGAGATCGAGCGTCGTGAGTCTGCCGCTCCAGCGACCGTGGTCGTCGGTATTGCCCGACAGCGCGAGCTTGAGGTTCAACGGCGAACCGTTCGCGCTGACTGCGAGCGTGTGTGCTCCGCGGTCGCCGGTGCCCTCGATCGAGAGCGTGTCGAAGCGGATCGCCCCGCTGCCGAGCCGGGTTGCGGTAACGCTCAGGCTGCCCTGCGGTGAACTGATGTCGGAGATGCGCGCGACCAGATCGATCGAATCGATGCGGGTGTCGCCATGCACGAACTTGCGCGCGTGCGCGTCGCCGTTCACCGCGAGCTTCGGCCAGCTGCCCTGTACGCGGAACTCGCCGTCCATGTGACCCTGCGTCGCGGGTAGCCAGTCGTCGAGCGAGGCGATCGTGAGCTTGATGGTCGCGTCGGTGCGATCGCCGCCGCGGCCGCTGACCGCGATGCGGCTCCTGCCCGCGCTGACATCCACATTGCCGTCGACGACATAACCGGGCCGGATGCGCAGGTCGGCCCGACCCGCGATTGTGCGCTTGCGCAGCGTGCCTCCGAGGCGTTCGAGCTTGACCGTCGCGTCGGGACCCCGGTTGGTCAGGGTGCCGTCGCTGGCCAGGTCGAAATCGAGCGCGCCGGGCCAGTCGGCCGCGAACGCGCCCGGGTCCAGATGGTTGGCCTGCGCGGTCAGCTTCCAGCCCGGCGCCGGCTGCAGCGTGATCGTGCCCTTCGCATCCAGACCACCCTTGGCCTGCTTGAGCGCGAGTCGGTCGAGGGTGATCGCCTGCGGTGTCCCGTTCAGATCCAGGGCGATGTCGGCGAGTTGCCCGGGCGGCCCGACCGCGAGCGTGCCCTGCGCGTGGTACGCATCGGCACTCCCGCCCGCGTCGATGTGTCCGTGCGTGGCCAGGCGTTGTCCGACCAGATCGGCCGGCAGTTCGACGTCCTGCCAGTCCAGCGCGAGCACCGCGGTCGGGGGATTGGCGGCCAACCGCAATTCCCCGCTCGCATCGAGACGTCCGCGGGTCTGCGGACTGCTCAGGCTCAGCGCCTCGATCTTCAGCAACTGGCCGTCGAGTGCGGCCCGCAACGGGTCGAGGCGAACGCGATGCGCGTTGACGTCGATCGTCCCGGTCACGACGCCATGGCTGCGATCGCCGGATCCCTCTAGATCGAGACCGAGCGCGGTCAGCGACGTGTCCTTGCGCACGCGTGTGGGGTCGAAGCCGGGTACCGTGAGGCGTGCCGTCCACGGCAGATCATGCGACTGGGTCAGATCCGCGGCGAGGCTGGCCCGCGTCGGGGCGGTCAGCGCGAGATCGAGGTGCGCCTTGCGGCCGTCGCCGCGCGCGCTGAGCGTTCCCGCATACGCGGTGTCGCCAACCTTCCAGCGAAACGTCGTCTCGCCGTTTCCGGGGTAGCCCGGAACGGAAGAGATCGTGCCGTGCAGATCGACCTGGCCGTCCGCCGTGCGCAACGCGAGGGTCTTCACGACCGCGCCGCCGCGGGTCCAGGCGCCGCCGAGATCGAGGCGCTCGACCGTGAATACGGATTGGCCATCCCGGCTGATCGTCATTCCCTCGAGCGCGAGCCGGTCCACCGCGACGTCAACCGGCGCGGCCAGCGAGAATTCGCCCGCGGGTTGCTCGACAGCAGCCGGAACGCTGGTCAATGCGAGTCTGACATCGGCGATGTCCAGATTCGACACATGCACGCGTCCGGCGAACAGTTCGAGCGGCGCGACATCGACGCGAATGCGCGCGATGCGGGCATCGACACCGGTCTGCGCGTCGACCCAGCGCACGTCCTCGAGCGTGAGCGGACCGGCCAGCGTGCCGCCGGACCGGCCGACCGCGAGCCTGCCGTCGGTGGAGCCGATTGCGCGCGCGAGCGCGAACTGCGCACCCGAGCCGGTGCGCAGCAGCCAGAACAGCAGGACCGCGAGCACCAGCACCAGCATCGTGAATGCGATGCCGATCCATTTCAGCAGGCGCGGCAAGGCGAAGCCTGCATCGCACTGCATGCGCGATCCGCGGCGCGGCCCCCGCGGCGAAAGGCGGGCAATGCGCACTGCATCAGGCTCCGGTGGGGCGCGCAGGCTCATAGATCGGGCCCGATCACGATGTGCAGCTCGACGCCGCCGTGTTCGCTGTCATGCAGCGGAAAGCCGAGATCGACGCGGACCATGCCGACCGGCGAGCGCCAGCGCGCACCGATTCCTACGCCGACCTTCTGCCGGTAGTCGCCCGGAGTGGAGAACGCATCGCCGGTATCGACGAACGTCGCGATACCCCAGTTCGGTTTGAAGTAGTACTCGTACTCGGCACTCGCAACCGCAAGGTATTTGCCGCCGACGACCAGGCTCTGGCAGGTGCGCTGCGGATTTTCCGCGCAGCGCGCCAGCGCGGCGGGGACGAGGTCGGCCGGCAGCGGCGGCCCGACCGTCTGGTAACCATAGCCGCGAATCGAGCGGTCGCCACCGGCAAAGAAACGCAGCTCCGGCGGCAGCTTGTCGAAGTCGCCGGCCGCGGTCGCGCCCAGAGAGCCGCGCGCGATGAAACGCGACCTGCGGCCGATGCCGCGTATCCATTTCGCGTCGGCGCTGGCCTGGGCGAAACTCGTGTCGGAGAGCAGGCCTTTCTGGCCGGCACGCGCGGCCAGCGTGACGGCCCAGCCCTTGCGCACGAAATTCGGGTTGTCCGCCTGCTTTTTCGACAGCGAGACTTCCGGATAGAGCAGGGTGGTGCTGCCCGGAATGTTCGCGACCTCGAAATCGCCGGTCAGGAACTTGAGACCCAGCGTGCGCGTCCAGCCATGCCAGTTGCGCGAGTCGGTCGCCGCGAGCCCGAACGTGCGCGAGGTGCTCGTGTCGGTGTTCTCATCGCGGTAGACCGCGCCGAAACTGAAACTGTGATTGTCCTGCCCGGGCAGCGGAATCTGGTATTGGGCAAGCGCCGTCTTCAGGCGTTGCGCGACGAGTACCTCGGTCTTGAGCTTGTGGCCGCGCAGGTTGATCCAGCGGCGTTCGATGCCGCCGCGCACACCGACGCCCGTATCGGTGCCGATGAATACGCCGCCGGTGTAGACCGTGCGCTTGGCGGGTCCGAGCGAAACCTTGATCGGAACGATTCCGTCGTGGGCATTGCGGGTGTCCGGTTCGACCTGCGCGATTGCGAAGTAGTCCGCGTCGATCAGGCGCTGCTGAAACAGCAGCAGATCGTCCTGTTCGTAGAAATCACCCTCGTGCCACGGGATGTAGCGCTGCATGAACCGGTCCGGAAACTGGCCGCCTTCGAACGTGGTCGTTCCGAATCGATAGCGCGTTCCGACGTTCCAGACGAGGTGTACCTCGGCGCTGTTCGAGGAACGCTGCACGTCCACACGATGGGTCGTCAGCGCAGCGTCGAGGTAGCCGCTCGCAAACAGCGCAGCCTGCAGCGTCGCTTTGCTCTTCTCGTACGCGGCGTGATCCAGCACCGCACCCTTGCGCGGCGTGAATGCGGCGCGCGCCTTCCTGACTGCACTCTGGCCGTCCGCGTCGCCGTCGATGCGGATATCCAGGGTCGTGACCCGGACCGGCTCGCCGGGGCTGACATGCAGCACGGCGACAAAGTCGTTGCCCTGCTCGCGCAATTCGCCCTGCACGCTCGCATGGTAGTAGCCATAGGGTTCCAGCGCCGCGACAGCCTGATCGGCCGCATTGTCGTAGAGGCGGTGGACCTGCGCGACCGACACATCGCGTTTCGCGTACTGGCCGATTTCGACCCCGGCGCGTACCGCATCGAGGAGCGGTGCCTCGACGCCGTCGATCCGGACGTCGATCTTCGCGGCCAGCGCTGCTGGCGCGATCGCACACAGCAGCAATGCCGGCACGGTGCGTTGTCCACGCACGCCGGAGCGGCGGAACATGGATTGACGAGCGCGCACCACCATGATGCGCGCTTTATAACAGGTGTCGCCATGCGCCCGCGTGAACAAGAGCGCGCGGATGATGCGGGGCGGACCCTGCGTGCCGCGCGAAATCCATCCGACGCGGAGGATCCGCTACTGTCTCGTCGCGCGCATCGCGTGTCGACAAGTGCGGCCGCGGATCCCGCTGCCGCGCTCAGTACACGTGCAACATCGGCAGCAGCCCGATCAGGCCGATCACGATCAGGTAGATCGCGACGACGTAGTTCAGCAGGCGCGGCACGATCAGGATCAGGATGCCGGCAATGAGCGCGATCAGGGGTTGCATGGCAACGTGCAGGTTCATCGGGAACTCCTCGTGGTGGCTGGATCGGGACTGCGAACGCAATGATCGGACGCGGGCGCGGTCGCCGCGCACGTATAGCCGGTCCTGACCGAACGGGCGATGAGCGATGCGGCCACTCTGCTGCCGACTTGTCGGCGGCAGTTGCCCCGAATGTCCGCTGACGCGACTCTGGCGGGATCGCCGGCCCCGCAGCCGGATGGACGCGTTCTTCATCCTGATAGACTCGGCGTCGAGGAGGCAACATGGTCGACTCCGCCGCGCCGCTGAATGCCGACGCCATGTTCGCGCTGGTCTACGACCGGCTCAAGGCGATGGCGGGCCGTCGTCTCGCGATGGGCGCGCGCGGCACGCTGGAGACCACGGTGCTCGTGCATGACCTGTACTTGCGCATGAGCACCAGCGAGGGTCTCGCGTTCCAGCACCCGGCGCAGTTTTTCACCTATGCCGCGCGCGCGATGCGCCATCTGCTCGCCGATCGCGCGCGCGACCGTCTGCGCCAGCGCGCGGGCGGAGACTGGGCACGCATCACCCTGACCGGCGGCGACGAGCGCCTCGCGGTGGAGAGCGCCGAACAGGCGCTTGCGCTCGACGACGCGCTCGGAAATCTGGAGCAGGCCGACGCGCGCGCGGCCCAGGTCGTGGAGCTGATCTGGTTCGCCGGTCTGACCCATGAGCAGGCGGCGCAGATGCTCGGTCTGACCCGGCGCACGATCGAGCGCGACTGGCGCTTCGCGCGCGCATACCTCAAGGCCGCGATGGACTGATCGACGTGAACGGCGACCTATCGTCCCGACTCCATGATCGCGACCGCGAAGGTCCGCGCGCGGCGGCTGCGGTGTACGCGCCCGGCGTGGGTGCGGCCGCGCTGGTTTTCTGGCGCAAGGCGGTCCGGATCGGCCGCCGGATCGTCGGTGTTCCGGACTACGAACGCTACGTCGCGCATCTTCGCGAGCACCATCCGGGGCGCGCGATCCCGAGCTACGCGGAATTCTTTGCCGAACGCCAGCGTGCGCGTTATCGCGGTGGTGGCGGAGGTTGCTGCTGAGGCGCTACCGTCCGCCCCCGCGCGCGAGCGCGGATGCGCGCCATCATTGTGCAGCGACCGCAACATACGGCGTTTCGTGAGCGGTCGCGGATGCCGATCCCCGCGCGGCCAGCGCCGCGCGCAATCCGAACAGGACGACTGCGACGACCAGCAGCATGAAGGCGCTCGTAAGACCCGCATCGATCCAGTCGTTGCGCACGATCCGGCGCATTTCCGCGAGGTCGCGGGCCGGGGCGAGCACCCTGCCGTCGGCGAGCGCGGTCATGTACGTGCGCGCGTGCGCGGCGAAACTCAGATGCGCGTCATTGCCGAACACCTTCTGCGCACCGGCGCTCAACGTGCACACGACCAGCCACACGGTCGGCAGCAGGGGTATCCACAGGTAGCGCTCGCGCTTCATCCTGATCAGGCAGACGCAGGCCAGAGTCAGCGCGATCGCGGCCAGCATCTGGTTGGCGATGCCGAACAGCGGCCACAGGGTATTGATACCGCCGAGCGGATCGACCACGCCCTGGTAGAGAAACCAGCCCCAGCAGCCGACGCAGAGCGCGGTCGCGATCAGGTTCGCAATCCACGATTCGGTGCGTCTGAGCGCGGGCACCGCGAGACCGGCGAGTTCCTGGATCATGAAGCGTCCCACGCGCGTCCCGGCATCGACCGTGGTCAGGATGAACAGCGCCTCGAACAGGATCGCGTAGTGGTACCAGAACGCCATCATGCCGTCGCCAGCGAACAGCGCATGGAGTATCTGCGCCATGCCGACCGCGAGTGTTGGCGCGCCGCCTGCGCGCGAGAGGATCGTGGTCTCGCCGATGTCGCGAGCGGTCTGCGCAAGCATCTCTGGCGTGATCACGAACCCGAGCTGGCCGATCGCGTGCGCGGCGGAATCGACCGTTGTGCCGAGCAGCGCCGCGGGCGCGTTCATCGCGAAATAGACGCCCGGCTGCAGCACGCAGGCCGCGATCAGCGCCATGATCGCGACGAAGCCTTCCATCAGCATCGCGCCGTAGCCGATCAGGCGCATGTCGCGTTCGTTGGCGAGCAGCTTCGGCGTGGTGCCCGAGGCGATCAGCGAATGCCATCCGGACACGGCGCCGCAGGCGATCGTGATGAACAGGAACGGAAACAGCGCGCCCGCGAAAACCGGCCCGCTGCCGTCGACGAAGCGGGTCAGCGCGGGCATCTGCAGATCCGGCGCTGCGAACAGGATGCCGACTGCAAGCAGCACGATCGTGCCGATCTTGAGGAAGGTCGACAGATAGTCACGCGGCGCGAGCAGCAGCCAGACCGGTACGACCGAGGCGCAGAAGCCGTAGACGATCAGCATCCACGCGAGGGCCTTGCCGTCGAACGTGAACAGCGCGGCCCAGGCCGGATCGGCGGCGACCCGGCCGCCGATCGCGATCGACACCAGCAGCAGCACGAGTCCGATCAGCGAGACTTCGAGCACGCGGCCCGGACGCACGAACCGCAGATAGATGCCCATCAGCAGCGCGATCGGCATCGTCATCGCGACCGTGAACGTGCCCCATGGACTGATCGCGAGCGCCTTGACCACGACCAGCGCGAGCACTGCAAGGATGATGAACAGGATCATCAGCACGCCGACCATCGCGACCACGCCGGCCGCCGGGCCGAGCTCGGCGCGCACCATTTCGCCGAGCGAGCGGCCGTCGCGGCGCACCGACAGGAACAGGATCATGAAATCCTGGACCGCGCCCGCGAGAACCACGCCGACCAGGATCCACAGGGTTCCGGGCAGATAGCCCATCTGCGCGGCGAGCACCGGGCCGACCAGCGGGCCGGCGCCCGCGATCGCGGCGAAATGATGGCCGAACACGACCCAGCGATCGGTCGGAACATAGTCGAGACCGTCGTCGTGTCGCAGCGCGGGGGTCGCGCGGGACGGATCGACGCCGAGCGCCTCGCACTCGATGAAGCGCGCGTAGAAGCGATGCGCCACGACCAGGATCGCGGCAGCGGCCGCGACCAGCCAGATCGCATTGATCGTCTCGCCACGGTGAAGCGCGAC
This sequence comes from uncultured Gammaproteobacteria bacterium, assembly GCA_963758365.1. Taxonomy (GTDB): domain Bacteria; phylum Pseudomonadota; class Gammaproteobacteria; order Xanthomonadales; family Rhodanobacteraceae; genus Dokdonella_A. The sequence goes on along the minus strand of CAVWVB010000001.1, from coordinate 2,273,981 downwards.
CGTGCCGAGACAGACCGCGCCGGCGACCGCGAGCAGTGCCCAGCCGAGTTTCGCCGCGATGCCGGTCACTACATCTCCGCTAGAGCCATTTCGCGCGTCGCAGCACCAGGTAGAGCGCGCCGCAGATGCCCACGGTGAAGCCGATCATCAGTGGATAGCCCCAGGGCTTGTCGAGTTCGGGCATGCCGTGGAAATTCATCCCGTACCAGCTCGTGAGCAGGGTCGGCGCGGCGAGCAGGGCGGCCCATCCGGCGAGGCGCTTGACGATCTCGCCCTGGGCCACGGTGACCAGGGCGAGGTTCACGCTGAGTGCCGCGGTCAGCATCTCGCGCATCGTGTCGGTCGACTCGTTGATGCGCGCGGCGTGATCGTAGACGTCGCGGAAATACGGTCGTACCTCGTCGCGAATCAGCCCCGGATACTGGCGGACGAGCTGGTTCAGGATGTCCTGGATGGGCGCGATCGCGAGCCGCAGCGATACCAGTTCCTTCTTCAATTCGTACAGGCGCCGGATCGTTTCGCGCTTGAACGTGTCCTGGAACACTTCCTCCTCGAGTGCCTGCAGGTCTTCGCGGAACTCGCGCACGATCGGAAAGAAATTGTCGACGATGAAGTCGAGCACCGCATACAGCGAATAGCTCGGTCCGAGCATCAACAGGTCCGGCGTCTGTTCGCAGCCGCGCCGCGCGGTCGCGTAGCTCAGCGATGCGCCGTGACGCACGGTGACGATGTAGCGGCGGCCCATGAACACATGCGTCTCGCCGAACGCGATCCGGCCATCGACGACCTGCGCGGTATGCGCGACGATGAACAGCGAGTCTCCGTAGACCTCGATCTTCGCGCGCTGGTGCGCGTTATGGGCGTCCTCGATCGCGAGCTCGTGCAGGCCGAACTCCTCGCGCAGTTTCTCGAGCAGATCCTCATCGGGTTCGTGCAGGCCGACCCAGACCCATTCGTCCACGGTTTCGAGCACGTCGCTGATTTCGTCGATCGTGATGGCGCGCAGGCGGCGACCGTCGGCCGAATAGGAGACGCAGTTGACCACCATCGGATCGGTGCACGACGGATCGGTCGGCAGCTTCGTCGCCTTGAGGTCCATGCGCGGATCATGCCGCTTCGGGGCGGGCTTCGGCAATCGCGAGCGACCCGTGAGGCAGCAACCAGCAAAGGCCGCCGTTGCCTGCAGTTGCGCGCACGACCGCGCGATTCAGGTGCCCGCGTGGGGCCGCGCTGGCGGCGTTCCGATGCCGCTGCGGCGCGCAACGATCAGCGCGAGGGCAAGATGGATCGGCAGCAGCAGAACGATCCACTGCAGATTGCTCTGCGCGAACCAGGGCAGGATCTTCGAGAACAGCGCGAACGCGGCGAACAGCGTGACCAGTGACGCGACGAAAACCGGCAGGCGGCCGCGCGGCCGGTATCCACGCGCGATGCCGAACCAGGCCGGTACCAGGAGCAGGCACAGCGGATCGAGCAGCAGCAGGTTCTCGTTGCGCCAGGCGGCGCGATGCTCGGTGCCGAACCACAGGAACAGCAGGACCAGTCCGCCGAGTCCGCAGACCAGTTCGAACAGGATCGCGAACGCGGCCAGCGGGATACGCGCGGTCGCGGTTCGTGCACGCGCGATCCACAGCAGCATGAGGCCGAGAGCGAGGCCGAGCAGCAGGAACGGCACGCGCAGGTCCGGCGGCAGGGACGGCGGCTGCTCCACGCGCCCGCTTGCGAGCGTCGTCGTCGCACTGACCAGCGGTCGCACGCTGCGGTCCGCGTGCGTCACGCGGGTCTCACTCGCGAGCTGGGCCAGGGTTTCCGGAACGAAGCTTTCCTGCCAGAAATCGATGCGCTGGTCCGCGAACGGGCCCAGTCCGAGATCGATGCCGAGCATCAGCACGGGTTCCGGAGCCATCAGCCGCAGCGCGTCGAGGCGCCAGGTGTAGCCGCGCGAGCGCCCTTCGCTCTGCGCCTGCAGGGCGCCGCCCAGCGCCTTGTCCAGCGCGTCGCGCACGCGCGTCGAGCAATTGGCTTCGAAATAGTCGTAGCGGTACTGCGCGTTGCCCGGACGCGCATTCCATTCGAGGAAGTCGACCAGCCTGCGCGCCTGATCGGGATCCAGATCGAGCCGCTGCTCGGTGATCGAGCGGCCCTCGGCGCGATACATGTCGAGATCGTCGGCGAGCACGTCGACGGCCATCCGGTAGAGCATGCGGCCGCGCGCGAAATTGAGCAGGAAATGCTGCTGGTCGAAGTCGAAGATCCCGTAGTTGTACGCGAGCGCCTCGCCGCGCGCCGGATCGCGCACGACGATCGCGTTGTGACCGAAGCGCTCGAAGAATATCTCGCCGGGTCCGATCGTGAGCAGGCTGATTTCGGGCTGGAAGTCGCGAATCGTGAATCGGGAACCGGACGACGGCGGCTCAACATTCGTCTGCGCGGTCGCGGTCGCCGCGACGCCGAGCGACGCGCAGAGGAGCAGGCCGCGAGCCGCACAGATGCAGTCCCGGAAAAACCTGACCGGTTCCCTCGATTGCCGATTCCCGGTTCGCGATATCCTGCCTTCAGGCTTCATGCACGCGCATCGCGAACTGGTGCACGCGGCGTGCATCGGCGCGCGTCACCTGGAAATGCAGACCGCCGATCACTGCCTCCTCGCCGACTTCGGGCAGGTGGCCAAGCGCCGCGGTGACCATGCCGCCGATAGTGTCGAATTCCTCATCGCTGAATTCGCACTCGAAGCGCTCGTTGAACTCGGCGATCGGCGTCAGCGCGTTGACCAGAAAATCGCCGTTGGCGGTGGTCTGGATCATCGTGTGCTCGTCGTCGTCGTCATCGTGCTCGTCGTCGATGTCACCGACGATCTGCTCGAGCACGTCCTCGATGGTGACCAGGCCGGCGACGCCGCCATATTCGTCGACGACGATCGCCATATGGTTGCGCGACAGACGGAACTCCTTGAGCAGGATGTTGAGCCGCTTGGATTCCGGGACCATCGTGACCGGGCGCAGCAGGCTGCGGATCTCGACCGGTGCATCGTGCACGAAACAGCGCAACAGGTCCTTGGCCAGCAGGATGCCGAGCATCTCGTCCTTGTCGCCGGCATGTACCGGAAAGCGCGAGTGACCCGATTCGATCACCTCCCTGAGGATCTGTCCGGGCGGCGCATCGATCGGCAGCGATACCATCTGGCCGCGCGGCACGATGACGTCGGCGACCGTGAGGTTGGCGACCTCGATGGCGCCTTCGATCATCGACAGCGTGTCGTTCGACAGCAGGCCGTTGGCCTGGGCGTGGCGAAGTTCCTCGATGAGTTCCTCGCGGCTCTGCGGTTCTCCGGAGAGCGCCTGTGCGATGCGCCCGAACCAGGTTCGGGACGGGATACTGGGAGGGTCCTCGCTCATCTGCCGCGTGCGCAAGCCCATCTGGGCGGGGTGGCAGTGTAGCAAAGCCGGTTTTCACGGGATCGCCGCGAGGTTCGCGTGGGCGCCCGGGGCGACGCCCGAGCAGGGACCCGGCAGGCCCCGCGAAGGGGCGCGGTAGGACCGTTCCGTGCCGTGCAGCGAGCGGATCGCCCGCGCGATCGGTCGGCGCGGCATTGCGCTGCCACTACCCGCTGCGCGCGTACGGGTCGGCCATGCCCAACGATGCGAGTACGCGGGTTTCCAGCGCCTCCATGCGTCGCGCGTCGCGCGCGCTCTGGTGGTCGTAGCCAAGCAGATGCAGCACACCGTGGACCGCAAGATGCGCGTAGTGATCGCGCACCGGCTTGCCCTGCTCGCGTGCCTCGCGTGCGATCACCGGTGCGCAAAGCACGATGTCGCCGAGCAGCCCGGAGTGCTCGCCGGGCATCGGCTCGTACGGAAAGCTCAGCACATTGGTCGCGTGATCGCTGTCGCGGAACTGCCGGTTGTAGCGGCGTCCGGCCGCCGCGCCGACGATCAGGATGTTGACTTCGGTCCAGTTCGGGCTCTCGCGCAGTTCGGGGATCGCCTCGATCCACGATTCGAAAGATCGCAACACGGGAACGCCGCGGCGTCCGGCCTCGTTCCTGAGCCAGAGGCAGAGACGGGATTCGCCGGGCAGACGCTTGCGCATGCGCGCGGCTCCCGCGTCGCGCGATTCAGTCCCCATCCGCATGTCCCGCGTCGCGCAACGCCGGCTCCGCCTGGGCCGAGCGCTGCTCGTAGGCGCGCACGATGCGCTGCACGAGCGGATGCCGCACGACGTCCCTGGCGGTGAAGAACGTGAAACTGACTCCGTCCACTTCATGCAGCACGTCGACCGCATCGCGCAGGCCCGACTTGACGTGGCGCGGCAGGTCGGTCTGCGTCGTGTCGCCGGTGACGACCGCGACGGAACCGAAGCCGATCCGGGTCAGGAACATCTTCATCTGCTCGATCGTCGTGTTCTGCGCCTCGTCGAGGATCACGAATGAATCGTTGAGCGTGCGACCGCGCATGTAGGCAAGAGGTGCGATCTCGATCACGTTGCGCTCGATCAGTTTCATGACCTTTTCGATGCCGAGCATTTCGTACAGCGCGTCGTAGAGGGGACGCAGATACGGATCGACCTTCTGGGTCAGATCGCCGGGAAGGAAGCCGAGCTTTTCGCCGGCTTCGACCGCCGGACGCACCAGGATCAGGCGCTGCACGCGGTTGTCGTTGAGCGCTTCGACGGCCATCGCGACTGCGAGCCAGGTCTTGCCGGTGCCGGCCGGCCCTATCCCGAAGTTGATGTCATGGGTCGCGATCGCATGCAGATAGCGGGTCTGGTTCGCGCCGCGACCGCGGATCGTCCCGCGCTTGACCTTGATCGCGACTTCCTGAGCGCCCTCCGCCGCGCGCGCATCGAGCGCATCGATGCCCGATTCCGCGAGATGCAGGTTGATCTGCGCTCCGGTCAGTGCCTCGGTCTCGGTCGCGAAGTAGAGGTCGCGCAGAACGCGCTCGCCGGCCTTGACCGCGTGCTCGTTGCCGGTGACCCGGAACACGTTGCCGCGATTGGCGATTTCGACGCCGAGGCGTAGCTCGATCTGGCGCAGATGTTCGTCGAACGGACCGGCCAGGTTCGCGAGCCGTTCGCCGTCGGCGGGCTCCAGCGCGAAATCGTGGTGGGTCACGTCAGGCATAGGCGCGCGAGCGTAGCGCGCACCTCGGGGCATGGCTACGGGACCCGCCGGCAACGGGCTTGCAAATAATTAATTGATAAATTAAATTGGCCGCATGATCAGTAACCCGACTGTGCCGCGCAAGTCCGGGTCGGCCTCCCGGCGATTGCCGGGCCGCCCCGGTGCCGACAGCCCGGAACTGCGTCCGCGCCTGCTCGATGCCGCGCTGGCCTGCTACGTGCGCGTCGGTGTGGCGGCGGCCTCGCTGCGGGCGATCGCGCGCGAAGCCGATGTCACGCCGGCATTGCTGCACTATTACTTCGGCAGCGGCGAGCAGCTGTTGCAGGCGGTCGTCGACGAGCGCCTGGTGCCCGCGATCGATGGCCTGCGCGAAGAACTGCCGATGGCCGCGACCGACCCGGCTTCGATCGTCGCCGCATTCGTGCGCGGTATCGGCACGGTCGTTGAAAGGCATCCGTGGCTGCCCGCGCTGTGGGTACGTGAAGTGCTCTGCGAGGGCGGCGCGCTGCGTGAATTCCTGCTGCGGCGGGTCGGCCCGCAGATTCCGGTGCTGCTCGCGCAGCGTCTTGCGCAGGCGCAGCGGCGAGGCGCGCTCAATCCGGACCTCGATCCCCGCCTGCTCGTGGTGTCGCTGGTCGGCCTCACGCTGTTCCCGGCGGCCAGCGCGCCGATCTGGCGCAATCTGTTCGATGCCACCGATATCGACGCCGATGCGATGCGCGCGCATACGATCGCGCTGCTCGATCGCGGACTCGGCGTCGAGTGAAGGAGACCGTCGTGAAAATCTTGAGAGTCCACCGCAATCCGCACTGCCCGAAGTGCGCGCACTATGCGCGCATGCATCAGCGCCTGGACTGGCTCGACCGGATCGAGGATTCGACCGAGTCGCCGTGGCCGCGGCGCTCGATGCGGATGGGCGAGGTCGTCGTCGAGGATATCCGCGACGGTTCGCTGCACGAGGGAGCATCCGGCATGCGCCTGCTGTGCCGTGAGGTCCCCGCGTACTGGATCCTGCTGCCGCTGTTCGCGCTGCCGGGATTTCGACGCCGCGTCGACATCGATACCACGGGATCGGACGCCCGCGGACTCGATCGCGCCGCCTGAAAGGAGGCGCCATGAGCCGCCCACTCGTGATCGCGTTGTCCGTTCTGACGGCCTTGCCGGCAGCCTGCACGAAAGCGCCGCCGCAGGCGCTCGGCACGCTCGAGTACGATCGCATCACCTTGCCCGCGCCGGCCGCCGAACGCATCGTCGCGATTGAGGTGAGGGAGGGCGAGCAGGTCAGTGCCGGACAGACCCTGCTGCAACTGGAGCCCGCGCATACGCAGTCGGAACTCCTTGCCGCCGAAGCGCAGGCGCAGCAGCAACGCGAAGCGCTGGCCGAACTCGAGGCCGGTCCGCGCCGCGAGGATATCGCGCAGGCGCGCGCGAAACTCGCCGCCGCGCAGGCGCAGGCACGCGAGGCGCGCGCCTATTATCAGCGCCTGCTTCCGTTGCAGGGAAAGAGCTATGTCGCCGCCGCCGATCTCGATCGTGCACGCGCGGCGGCGGGCAATGCCGAAGGCACCGTGCACGCTGCGCAGTCCGCGCTCGACGAACTGCTGCATGGCACGCGCCGCGAACAGCTCGCCCAGGGTCGGGCGGCGGTCGCGGCCGCCGTGGCGCTGGCCGGCGCGCAGAGGATCGTGCTCGACAAGCTCAACGTCGTGGCTCCGCGTGCGGGTCGCGTCGATCGCCTGCCGTACAGGCTCGGCGACCAGGCGCCGGTCGGTGCGCCGCTGGCGATCCTGCTCGCGGGTGATGCGCCGTATGCGCGCATCTACGTGCCCGAGCAGCAGCGTGCAAACGTACATGTCGGCGACGCGGTCGGCGTGCGCATCGCCGGTCGCGAAAAGGCTTATCCGGGCACGATACGCATGATCCGCAGCGAGCCGGCGTTCACGCCCTACTACGCGCTGGCCGGGGACGACGCGGCGCGCCTGAGCTACCTCGCTGAAGTCGCGCTGGGCGCGGACGCGGCCGATCTGCCTGCCGGTCTGCCGGTGCACGTGGAACTCGGTGGATCGGGACCATGAACAGCGACGAGGCCGGGCTGGCGATCCGCGCGCGCGGCCTGACCAAGCGCTTCGGCGATCTCGTCGCGGTGGATCGTGTCGACCTTCGTGTGCCTGCGCGTCAGGTCTACGGCTTCCTCGGTCCCAACGGCTCAGGCAAGTCGACCACGATCCGCATGCTGTGCGGGCTGCTGACGCCGACAGCCGGAGAGATCGAAGTGCTGGGCCTCGCGATTCCCGCGCAGGCCGAGCAACTGCGCAGGCGCATCGGCTACATGACGCAGAAGTTTTCCCTGTTCGAGGATCTCACCGTGCGCGAAAACCTCGAATTTCTCGCCGCGGTACAGGACCTGCCGAAAAAGCGCACGCGGCAGCGCGTCGACGAACTCGTCGATCAGTATCACTTCGCAGATCGCCAGAAGCAGCTCGCGGGCACGCTGAGCGGCGGCCAGAAGCAGCGCCTCGCTCTGGCCGGCGCGGTGGTCCACGAACCCGAGCTGCTGTTTCTCGACGAGCCGACCAGCGCGGTCGATCCCGAGTCGCGCCGTGATTTCTGGGAGAAGCTGTTCGAACTCGCCGATGTCGGCACGACCCTGCTGGTCTCCACGCACCTGATGGACGAGGCCGAGCGCTGCCACCGCCTCGCAGTCCTCGACCGTGGCGCGCTGGTCGCCGATGGCACGCCGCGCGAGCTGACCGGAATGCTCGAGGGCCGCACGTTCGTCGTCGAGGCAGCGGATCCGCGCCGCGCGCAGCGCGCACTCGTCGCAGTGCGCGGCGTGCTCAGCGTCGCCCAGGTCGGCAACAGCTTGCGCGTGCTGACTGCGGACGCCGTGCGCGCCCACGGCTCCGCCGACATTGCGCGGCGCATGCAGGAAGCACTCGATGCGGGCGATCGCTCGGCCCGCATCGATGCATCGCCGCCGAACCTCGAGGACGTGTTCGTCGCGGTCACCCACAACGGCGAGCGCGACATCGAGGACGCCGCGTGAACGGGCGCCGGCTGTGGGCGATCGTGCTCAAGGAATTGCGCCAGATGAGGCGCGATCGCATCACCCTGGCGATGATCGTCGGTATCCCGGTCATGCAGCTGGTCCTGTTCGGCTATGCGATCAATCTGAATCTGCGCGGTTTGTCCGCGGGCATTGCCGACCAGGCGAACACCTCGGGCTCGCGCGCGCTGGTCATGGACATGCTGGCGACCGGGGTGATCGAACCGGTCGCGGCCGCGACGACGCCGCAGGAGCTGATGGAGATGCTGCGCCGGGGCGAGATCAGCATCGGCGTGGCCATACCGGCAGACTTCGAACGTCGCCGCATCGACGGCCGCGAAGCGGTGCAGGTGCTGGTCGATGGCAGCGACACGACCGTGCAGGGCGCCGCGGCGCAACTTGCCCAGGTACCTCTGGACAGTTCCGCGCCGATATTGCGCGCGCCCGCAGCGAGCACGCCCGCAACGACCCCGGTCAGCGTGGTCGGCTTCTACAACCCGGAGCGGCGCTCGGCGATCAATATCGTGCCGGGCCTGATCGGCGTGATCCTGACCATGACCATGGTGCTGTTCACCGGCGTCGCGATCGTGCGCGAACGCGAGCGTGGAAACATGGAACTGCTGATTGCGACGCCGCTGACCAGCACCGAACTGATGATCGGCAAGGTCCTGCCCTACATCGGAATCGGTTTCGTGCAGACGACCGTGATTCTCGCTCTCGGTGTATGGCTGTTCGAGGTGCCGGTGCGCGGCAGCGTGCTCGATGTCTATCTCGCCGCCGGATTGCTCATCCTCGCCAATCTCAGCATGGGTCTGCTGATCTCGACGCGCGCGCAGTCGCAGTTCCAGGCGATGCAGATGACGTTCTTCGTGTTTCTGCCCTCGATCCTGCTGTCGGGCTTCATGTTCCCGTTCGCGGGGATGCCGCGAATCGTGCAGTGGATCGCCGAGCTGCTGCCTCTGACGCATTTCCTGCGCCTGATCCGCGGCGTCATGCTGCGCGGGGCGGGTCTGTTGGAACTGTGGATCGACGTATTCGCGCTCGCGCTGTTCACGGTCGTGATGATGGCGGTCGCGATCCTGCGCTTCCGCAAGCGTCTGGACTGATCCGCGCTGCCGCGATGCGGCCGCGCGCCATCATCTCGCGAAGCGTGGTGCGACGGTCGCTCGTCGCCGCCCGCGCATCGCCGAACGGCGCAGAGCGTGCCTGTGCATCCGGGACGTCGCGCACGCGCTTGCGTGCGAACGGTTCGCCATTCGCGCAGCGGTACAGCACGAGTCGCGCGCCCGCCCCGTGGTCGCCGTAGAGCCAATGCGATTCGCGAGGAGCAGGCTGCCATCGGCAACCGAATGGGCGGCGCCGGTGCGCAGGCGTTTCCGCAAGCATGGGGTCGATGGAAAGTCTCGCGGTGCACGCTGATGCGGTCCTGCGCCTGCCGACGGGGCAGGTTTCACCGCGTCAATACGCGGTCGAATCGGGTGTGGATGCAGCGGGCCGGGCGGCGAGGCGTCTGCCTGCCGCTGCGATCGTGGTCAGGTGATCAGGCGACCTGATCCGCGAGCGCGGCCGCGCGCCCGCGCAGGGAGTTCCTCATCGCCGCGGTAATGGTCACGTCGACGAAATGGCCTGCAATGCGTTCACTGGCAGGAAAATTCACGTAGCGCATGTTCTCGGTACGCCCGGTCATCTCCGCCTCGCTCCTTCGACTCGGTCCTTCGACAAGCACGGTCTGCACGCTGCCGACCATGTTTTCGCTGATCGCGCTGGCATTCGCGTTGATCGCGGCCTGCAGGCGCGCGAGACGCTCGTGCTTGACCGCGTCCGGCGTCTCGTCGACGAGATTCGCGGCCGGAGTGCCCGGGCGCCGCGAGTAGACGAACGAGAAACTCTGGTCGAAACCGACTTCGTCGATCAAGGCCATGGTCTTGTCGAAATCCGCGGCGGTCTCGCCGGGGAAACCGACGATGAAGTCCGACGAAATCGAAATTCCGGGGCGCACCGCACGCAGGCGCCGCAGTTTCTGCTTGAACTCAAGCGTGGTGTAACCGCGTTTCATCGCGGAAAGGATGCGGTCCGATCCGGACTGCACCGGCAGGTGCAGGTAGTTCGCGAGTTGCGGCACGCTTGCGTAGGCGTCGATCAGCGAGTCGGAAAACTCGAGCGGGTGCGAGGTCGTGAAACGGATACGACCGATACCGTCGATCTGGGCGACCGCCTGGATCAGCAGGCCGAGGTCCGCGATCGAACCATCGTGCATCGGTCCGCGGTAGGCGTTGACGTTCTGCCCGAGCAGGTTTACCTCACGCACCCCCTGTTCGGCGAGCGACGCGATCTCGGCGACGACGTCGTCGAAGGGGCGGCTGATCTCCTCGCCACGCGTGTACGGGACGACGCAGAACGAGCAGTACTTCGAACAGCCTTCCATGATCGACACGAACGCGGTCGGTCCTTCCGCGCGCGGCTCGGGCAACGCATCGAACTTCTCGATCTCGGGAAACGAGATGTCCACCTGCGGTTTGCCGGTGCGGCGCCGCGCCTCGATCAATTCCGGCAGGCGATGCAGGGTCTGCGGACCGAACACGAGGTCGACGAATGGAGCGCGCCGGACGATCGCGTCGCCTTCCTGGCTTGCGACGCAGCCGCCGACCCCGATCACGACGTCCCTTCCTTGCTGTTTGAGTTCCTTCCAGCGGCCGAGCTGGCTGAAGACCTTTTCCTGGGCCCTTTCGCGGATCGAGCAGGTGTTGACCAGGATCACGTCGGCTTCGGCCTCGATGGCGGTCAGTTCCAGGCCGTGCGCCGCATTGAGCACATCGGCCATCCGGGCCGAGTCGTACTCGTTCATCTGGCAACCGTGGGTCTTGATGTAGAGCTTGCCGGTCATGCGCCGAAATCCTAGTCAGTCCAACAGTTTACGTGGTAAAACGGTGACTCGCCACAGGCTGTGGCGAGTCAGGCTGCGTCGCAACGCCAGGGCGTGGCGTGACCGGCGTAGCGGAAACTTCCGGTTCCCACAGGTTTCAATGGCATTCATGTCGCGCTCCTGCCCGCATTCAGCCATCGCTTTCCTGCTCGCCGCCGGCCTGCTCGGCCCGGCGGGCGGCGCAGGCGCGAGCGTGCTCTACAAGTGCGACACCGCCGACGGCAGCATCGCCTACACGAGTTCCAGGCTGGGTTATCGCAACTGCAAGGCGATTTCGACGTTTGCCGATGCTCCGAGATCCAGGCCGGCCGCCGCGGCGGCGTCCGCGACCGCGTCCCGGCCCGTGCACGGCTGGGTCTACGAGGAGAACGTGCGCGAACCGGCCAGGGCCGACTTCTCGACCGTCGCGGCCGCCGTCGCGAGCGTTCCGCCGGACATCGTCCGCGTCGATTTCACGGGTGCTGCGGCGGGTGTCGCGAGCAGCGCCGCGATCGTCCAGCCGCGTGATTTCTCGAGCGTGCAGGCGTACGTGACCAGCGATGCGCTGATGATCGGTCCGCCATTGTTCATTGCCGCACCGTACCGACCACCGCCACGTCGCGACAGCGCGCGCGCCGCGACGCCGCCACCTCCCGCGACGACGCCGGTCGCGGAAACGCGGGCGCCGCGCACGCTGCGCGGCGCCGTGTACAAGGTCGAGCGCAAGGACGGCATCACCGAGTACACCAATGTCAAACCGCGAGGATCGCCGTTCGCGGTGCTGTTCACCTATATAGCGACCTGCGTCGCCTGCGATATCCATTCGACGATCGACTTCGCCCGTACCGCGCTGAATCTCGACGCCTATCGGAACGAGATTGCCGCGGCGGCCGCCGACTATGGCGTCGACGGCTCGCTGCTGCGCGCGGTGATCCATGCGGAGTCGGCATTCAACCCGATGGCACTCTCGAACAAGGGTGCCCAGGGCCTCATGCAGCTCATGCCGGACACGGCCGGTGACCTCGGCGTGACCGATGCATTCGATGCCGCACAGAACATCCGCGGAGGCGCCCGCTATCTCGCCCAGTTGCTCAAGGACTTCAACGGCAACGCTCGGCTTGCGACGGCCGCGTACAACGCGGGTCCGGGCGCAGTCGTGAAGTACGGCGGGGTGCCGCCCTATGAAGAGACACAGGTCTACGTGCAGCGCGTGGCGACCCTGCGCGATCGCTACCAGAAGGCGATGTGATCAAGCCGGGAATCGGGAATCGGAATGCAGTGGCGTGCGGGGGCGGGTACCGGACCGGGCACCGAGCGCTGCGAGTCGAGCCGCTGCGGAACCGTTCGACGATTCCCGGATTTCACGCCCCGGTCGTACTCGGTGCCGGCCGTTGCACCAGGGTCACGTCGACTGCGAACGGCACGTTGCCGCGCAGTCCTTCGAGGCGCACCTTGGTTCCCGGCGCGAGCGCGGCTTCGCGGTTGCGCAAATCGATCTGGTCGAAGATCAGGCTGCCGTCGAGTTTGAGCAGCAGGTCGCCCGGCTGCAGATTCGCCTGCGCGGCCGGACTTTCCGGAACCACGCGTCGGACTACGACACCCTGCGGTCGTGAGGTCGCGCCGCTGGCGGCGGGAATGTCCGTGTAGTCGGCGCCAATCCAGCCGCGGATCACGCGTCCGTGCTTGATGATCTGTTCGAGCACCGCCTTCGCGGTCGTGACCGGAATCGCGAAGCCTATGCCTTCGGTTCCCAGTGCGTAACTGCCGCGTCCATCGGCGGTCGGCGTGCGCAGGATCGCGGTATTGATGCCGATCAGGTCGCCGAGCGAGTTGACGAGAGCGCCACCGGAATTTCCCGCGTTGATCGCCGCGTCGGTCTGGATGAAATCCTCGTATGCCGACATCTTGAGCTGACGTCCGGTTGCGCTGACGATGCCCATGGTGACGGTCTTGCCGAGGCCGACCGGATTGCCGATCGCGAGCACGACGTCGCCGACATTGGCATTGGGATCGTCGGCGACGTCGATCACCGGCAGGTTGTCGGCCGAGATCTTCAGTACCGCGAGGTCGGTCTCGACATCGCTGCCGATCACCTGCGCCTGCGAAACCCGGCCGTCATCGAGCAACACCTGGATATCGTCTGCGCCGCTGATCACGTGATTGTTGGTCAGCACGTAGCCGTCGGAGCTGAAGATCACGCCGGAACCGAGACTCTGGTCGCGGCGCTGGACATTCGGGCCGCGCACATAGCCGAGCAGGCGCTGGGTGAGCGGGTCGGGAATCCGGTACAGGCTGGGTACCGTCGTGATCTTGTTCGCATAGATGTTCACGACCGAAGGCGAAGCGTGCGCGACCGCCTCGGCGTAGGACATCGGACCCGAGCGCGACGCGCCTGCGATCGCGGCGGCCTGATTCCGGGCGACACCGGAAGGGCCGCGCAGACGCTCGACCAGCGCGGGAGCGAACACGCTGAGCAGAAACGCAGCGGCCAGGCCCGCGATGCTGCAGCGGAAGATGAAGACGAACAGTTTGTAGCGCGCGCTGGTTCGCATGATGGTTCGATGCCGTTATCCGCACCGGGGCGTGAATGCGATGGTCTCGAGGGCGAATCGTCGGCCCGGCACGGATCACGGAAATGGCACCGACGCCAGCCGTTCGCCAACCGCCACGGCGTCCGCGCCGCGGATCCTTTGCGCCGAACGGTCGAACGTGGTCCGCGTGTCATTGCCCGCTGGTGCGGTGCAGGGGCGTTCGTTAAACTATCACGATTTTGAGGGAACGTCCGGATCGTCCACGTTACAGCGCCGCTTGCCGGCGGCGGCCGCGCGGACCCAACGTGATGGCTCAGGGCGCGGGAGATCGATCGATTCGCGCGATCCCTGCGCAGGTGTGAAATCCGGCGGTTCCAGCAATTTTCTTCTCGGGTTTGCGGCGGAGTACTGATGGCAAACGATGCTGTGGTGGACAAGGGACGCCGCCGATTCCTGACCGCGACGACCTCGGTCGTCGGCGGTGCGGGCGTCGTGCTCGCGGCGATCCCCTTCGTCAAGTCGTGGGAACCGAGTGCGGCCGCCAAGTCCGCCGGTGCGCCCGTGCTGGCGGATATCTCGAAGGTCGAGCCGGGCCAGAAGGTCACGTTCGCGTGGCGCGGCCTGCCGGTCTTCGTCGTCAACCGGACCAAGCCACAGCTCGCTGTGCTGGCTGGCGAGGATTCGCATCTGAAGGATCCGAACAGCGACGAGACCTCGCAGCAGCCCGACTATGCGAAGAACCAGACGCGGTCGATCAAGCCGGAGTGGCTCGTGATGATCGGCATCTGCACGCATCTCGGGTGCGTCCCGGACTTCTACGGCGAGATCAAGCCGGAGCCGTTCGATCCGGACTGGAAGGGCGGCTTCTACTGTCCGTGCCACAAGTCGCGCTACGACATCGCAGGGCGCGTTTTCGATGGCGTCCCGGCGCCATTGAACATGGCCATTCCGTCCTATTACTTCGTCGACGACAGCCACATCATGATCGGCGTCGATCCCGGCAAGGAGGCTGCGTGATGGGCACCACGATGATCCGCCTCCATCCGAAGAATCGCGTGCTCGCATGGGTCGAGGACCGGCTTCCGGTCCTCTCGTTCCTGTCCTCGCACACGAGCGGCTACTACGCGCCGAAGAACTTCAACCTCTGGTACTACTTCGGTTCGCTCGCACTGGTCGTGCTGGTCAACCAGATACTGACCGGCATCTTCCTGACGATGTTCTACAAGCCGAATGCGACGGAAGCGTTCGCGTCGGTCGAATACATCATGCGAGATGTCAACTGGGGCTGGCTGATCCGTTACATGCATTCGACCGGCGCTTCGCTGTTCTTCGTGGTCGTCTACCTGCACATGTTCCGCGGCCTCATGTACGGCTCGTACAAGAAACCGCGCGAACTGATCTGGCTGCTCGGCATGCTGATCTTCCTGGTGCTGATGGCCGAGGCGTTCATGGGCTACGTGCTGCCGTGGGGCAACATGTCGTTCTGGGGGGCCAAGGTGATCATCTCGCTGTTCGGGGCGGTGCCGGTGATCGGCGACGCGCTCGTGCAGTGGATCATGGGCGACTACCTGCCGGCCGATGCGACGCTCAACCGCTTCTTCGCGCTGCACGTGATCGCGCTGCCGCTGGTCCTGCTGCTGCTGGTGGTGCTGCATCTCGCCGCGCTGCACGAGGTCGGTTCGAACAATCCGGACGGCGTCGAGATCAAGGAGAAAAAGAAACCCGACGGCACGCCACTCGACGGCATCGCGTTCCACCCCTATTACACGGTCAAGGACCTCTTCGGCACCGGATTCTTCCTGCTGCTCGCCGCGTTCATCATTTTCTACGCGCCGACCTTCGGCGGCTGGTTCCTCGAGCACGACAATTTCATTCCGGCCAACAACCTGGCCACGCCCGAGCACATCAAGCCGGTCTGGTACTTCACGCCGTACTACGCAATGCTGCGCATGATCCCCGCGAAACTGCCGGGGGTGATCGTGATGTTCCTCGGCATCGCGCTGCTGTTCTTCATGCCGTGGCTGGACCGGGGCAGGGTCAAGTCGATCCGCTATCGCGGACTCGGCTACAAGGTCGCGCTCGGCCTGTTCGCCGTTTCGTTCATCATGCTGGGTGCCGTGGGTGCCGGCGTCACCGCGGAAAAGATTCCGGAATGGTTCGGCGCGGCTGCGGACGTGACCACGATCGAGAACCTGTTCGGTCGCTTTTGGACAGTCGTCTATTTCGGCTTTTTCGTTTTTCTCTGGGTCTATACGCATTTCGGCTTCGAAAGAACCAGGCCTGTACCCGATCGGGTGACCACCCATGACTAAGCCGATGACGACCGCGGCTGCGCGGCCCGCGCTGCGGATGCGACTGGCCGCGCTGCTCGTCGGCGCGCTGTTGACACTGGGTGCCGCGGGCGCCTCCGAGGGCGGCAAGTTGGCCGAGGCGGATATCCGCCTCGACGATGTCGCCTCGTTGCAGCGCGGAGCCGGCCTGTTCTTCAACTATTGTTCGGGCTGCCATTCGCTGCAGTATCTGCGTTACTCGCGCCTCGCCGAGGACTTGCACCTCGACCCCAGGGACGTCGAGAAAAATCTCGTGTTCACGGGCGCCAAGATCGGCGATCACGCGCTCAGCCACATGCCGGCCGACGAGGCCACGGCGTGGTTCGGCAAGGCACCGCCGGACCTGTCCCTCGAGGCCCGCGCCAAGGGTTCGGACTGGATCTACAACTACCTCAAATCCTTCTATCTGGATCCGACCCGCCCTCTGGGCTGGAACAATACGGTGTTCGAGAACGCTTCGATGCCCAACCCGCTCTGGGAGCTGCAGGGTCTGCAGGTCAGGCGCGGTTCGGCTGCCGAGGGCGGGCACGGCGAAGGCCATGGTCTCGAACTGCATGCCCCGGGCCGGCAGACCCCCGAGCAATTCGACCGCACCGTGCGCGATATCACCGCGTTCCTGCAATACGCGGGCGAACCGGCCGCGTTGAAACGCGAGTCGATGGGGGTATGGGTGCTGCTGTACCTGGCCTTCTTCACGTTCATCGCGTATCTGCTCAAGCACGAATTCTGGAAGGACGTGCACTGAGCGTCCGGGCTGGTCGGCCCTGCCGCCAGCTCGCCCAACGCGCGTCCGTGCTGAACCGGAACACGCTTCCGGGACCGGCATTGCGGCTCCTGGCCGGCGTTCGCGGCCGTTCGTCACGCCTCTTTTCCTAGGCGTGCGGCGGCGCGCGTAGTACATTTCCGTGACAGGGGCTTGCTCCGACCGGGATGCAGGGGGATTCCAGAATGGCCTTGAACCAGCGCTCACGCACCGTCTTGACCTTGTATTCGACGAGCGATTGCGTGCACTGTCACCGGGTCCGCATGACCCTGGCCGCAAAAGGCGTGAGTTACGATCACGTTCTGGTCGACCTGAACAATCCACCCCCGGACTTGCTCGACCTCAATCCCTATAATTCGGTGCCGACCCTCGTCGATCGCGACCTGGTCCTGTACGACACCTCGGTCATCTGCGAATACCTCGACGAACGCTACCCGCATCCGCCACTGATGCCGGTCGACCCGCTATCGCGCGCGCGCCTGCGTCTCGCGATCGTGCGCGTGGAAAACGATTGGCTGACCCTGGTGGACGACATCGAGGCGGGTGGCAAGGGAGCCGACCCGGCGCGCAAGGCGCTGCGCGACGATCTGGTCAAGAATGCCGGAGCGTTCAAGGCGTCGCGTTTTTTCCTGAGTCCGGAAATCAGCCTCGCCGACTGCGCGTTGGCGCCGCTGGTCTGGCGCCTCGAATCGCTGGGCGTGCACCTGCCACGCGAGGCGCAGCCGATCGTCGACTATGGCGAGCGGATATTCCGCAGCCAGGGGTTTGCGCGCAGCCTGACATCCGAAGAGAAAGCACTGCACCAGTGACAGATGCCGCGACCGGCATCACTCAAGACGCCTTCGTCCAGGAATCCCCGTGCCCGCGACCGCAATGACCTCCAACCGTCCGTATCTGGTACGGGCGCTGTATGAGTGGATCGGCGACAACGGGCTGACCCCCTATCTGCTCGTCGATGCGGCAGCCAATGACGTGCGCGTGCCGCCCGGTGCCGCCAAGGACGGCCGCGTCGTACTCAACGTCGCACCGCGCGCGGTGACCCAGTTCGAGATCGCCAATGACCATGTGCGGTTTCTGGCGCGCTTTGGCGGCGTGAGCCAGGCGGTTCATGTGCCGATGGCCGCCGTGCTGGCCATCTATGCGCAGGAAAACGGGCAGGGCATGATGTTCCAGTCCGAGGATGCGCCGGGTGATCCGCCGCCCGCAGCCCCGCCACCCGACGAGCCGCCGAAACGTCCGCATCTGCGCGTGATTAAATGAGCGCGGCACGAGTCATCCCGCGCGGTTCACGGATGGCCGGACATGCAGGACCCGTGCTCTACCCAAAACGCCGGATCCGGTACGCGCCGAGGGCGCGCGGGCTCGCCGCTTCCGGTCCGAAAGTCGATGATGCTCACTGCAGCAGGCGCACATGCTCCGCTGCGGGGGCAGCTTCCATCAGCGGCAGGCTCCAGGATTCCAGCCGGTAGCCTCCCAGGTCGAGATGGCCGCGGTGCCGGTCGCTGCCGTCGACGCTCACTTCAAAACCATAGCGGCGCAGCAAGGTCGGCAGACCGTCACGCCGCGCGATACGCAAACGCTTGAGGGACACCGTCTGGTCCAGCATCTGCACGCCGGCCTCGCGGCAGAGCGCGCGACCGATGCGGATCGCCTGCTCGCGCGCGCGCAATGCGTCCATCCATGCCCAGACGACGACGGCAATCGCGAGCAGGAGGATCCAGGTTCCGGTCATCGGCGCAGTGTGGGGACCGCGGCCCCGGCCCGCAAGGCATTGCGTGCGATGAAAGACGCACGCGACTCGATCGATCACGCACGGGGCGATCTTCCGATGCAGGCATTCGGACTCGGGCTTGCGCCGGATCGGAAGCGCGCCGGACAGTTCCGCGTCGATTCAATACAATCGGCCCAATACCATGGGCGTACGCCGGCGCAGCCGGAAAAACGGGGGTCGCGATGAAGCTGGTCTTTCCTGGTGGCGAGCACGCACCTGTCGAACTGACGCAGGGTGCGACGTCGATCGGCAGCAGTGGCGCCTGCACGGTGACCCTGCATGGCCCGGGCGTCGCGGCCGCGCACTGCGAGGTCCGCCTGAACGAGGGACGCGCCAGTGTGCGTCCCCTGGACGTCACCGCGCCGACG
Organism: uncultured Gammaproteobacteria bacterium; assembly: GCA_963758365.1. Taxonomy (GTDB): domain Bacteria; phylum Pseudomonadota; class Gammaproteobacteria; order Xanthomonadales; family Rhodanobacteraceae; genus Dokdonella_A. The sequence goes on along the minus strand of CAVWVB010000001.1, from coordinate 2,255,148 downwards.
GTACTCAATGGTCGCCAGGTCAGCGATGAAACAGCGATCGGCGACGGTGATCTGCTCGTGCTCGGACGCGTCGGATGCACGATCGCGGCCAGCGCGCGCAGTACGCCACCGCCGCCGCGAGCCCGTGCCGCGGCGGTCGACGACGGACGCACTCGGGTCCGGGCGACGTTACCGAAGTTCATGCTGCGTGGCGTTTCGGGAGCGACTCTGGGCAAGACATTCGCGATCACCGACAACGCGGTGATCGGGCGACAGGCGGACTGCGACATTGCGCTCACTGCCGAGGAGGTCTCGCGTCATCATGCGCGTCTCAAGATCACCGCTGATGGCATCCACGTCGAAGACATGGGTTCGGCCAACGGCACGTTCATCAACGGCAAGCGCGTATCGAGCGCGCTGCTCAGGCCGGGCGAGGAGCTGCGTCTGGACACCGTGCGTTTCCTGCTGGTGACCCCCGGCATGGACGCGCGCCAGCAGTCGGCAGGCGCACGCAAGGAGCCGCCGCCGGCGACCGCGTCAACGGCGCCACAGCGGCGATCGAATGCGCTGTGGATCGTGATCGGAACCCTTGCGATCGCGGCGGCTGCCTATCTGGCCCTGCGCTACGCGGGCGTGATCTGAAGCCCTGCGAGAGAGGTGCCCGGATTCGAGCACGGCCGATTTCACGCGTCGAGCAGTTCGATGCGCATCGACAGATCGACTGCGCGCACGTGCTTGGTCAACGCGCCGATCGAGATGTAGTCGACACCGGTATCGGCGATCGCGCGCACGCGCTCCAGGGCAACCGAGCCGGAGACTTCGAGAGGAACGCGACCGTCCACCTCGGCGACGGCCCGGGAAAGCTCGTGCAGCTCGAATTCATCGAGCATGATGCGATCGACACGAGCCTGCAGCGCCTCGCGAAGTTCGGTGAAATTCTCGACCTCGGTTTCGACCAGGAGATCGGGATGCAGGGCACGCGCGTGGCGGACGGCGGCGGTGATCGAACCAGCCGCGGCGATGTGGTTCTCCTTGATCAGGATCGCGTCGAAAAGTCCCATCCGGTGGTTGTGGCCACCGCCCCGGCGCACTGCGTACTTCTGCGCCTCACGCAGCCCCGGCAGGGTCTTGCGGGTGTCGAGAATCTTCGTGCGTGTGCCATGCGCGGCCTCGACGTAGGCTGCGGTTGTGGTCGCTGTGGCCGAAAGCGTCTGCAGGAAGTTGAGTGCCGAGCGCTCGGCGGTGACGAGGGCACGCGCGGGTCCCTCGATGTGGCATAGCAGCGCGCCAGGTGCGACGCGGTCTCCATCGGCGAAATGCCATTCGATGAGCGTCGTCGCGTCGACCTGATGAAAGCATTCGTCGAACCAGGCACGACCGCAGAGTACCGCGCTTTCACGTGTGACCAGGCGCGCGCGGGCGCGCGCGTGCTCGGGCAGGAGGTCTGCGGTCGCGTCGCCGCGACCAACGTCTTCGTCGAGTGCGCACCTGACATTACGAGCGATCACCGCGCACGACGGGAGGCTCACGGCCGCTGCAGTCACGTCGATTTCACAGTGGACATGGGGCGCGCAGGATAGCAGCCCGCGCCCCGCGAACGCCTCAGGTCGCCGGTTCGGCCGGCTTCCGACTGGCCGTTGCGGCGGCTGACGCGAGTGCCGTTTCCTCGTTGGTCTGACGCAGGCGCGCGACGATCGCATCCAGTGCCCGATCGAACAGCGGAACTTCCTCGAGCACAACTGCGCTGCCACGACGCAACTCCGTCGCGAGGCCGAATACGGTCTTGTCGCAGACCTTGAGACCGCGGCGGTTCACGAACAGGTATTTCGAACTGATCGGGCTGATCCAGGACAGCTTGGCTCGTTCGCGGTGTTCGGCCTCGTCGGCGAATTCGATCCAGGCGCCGACCTTCAGTTCGCGTACCGCGCGCACGAATTCGTCGTCGGCATCGAGGGCCGTGGCTCCCGTCTGCTCGTGGTCCTCCGGCGTGGAACTCAGCACGAGTTCCTCGACCGGACTCTGCGGCGAAGTCGGCATGGCCGCTGTCGACCGGTCCTCGATCGATCCGTCCGCGACACCCGGAGTGGCATTACCGGCGATGACTTCCTTCGCGGTCTTGGTTTCGACTTTCTGGCCGTCGAGCAGGCGCCGGTAGAACTGCGACAGGTCCTGCATGAGCTGCCTGACATCGCTGTCGTGGTAGGCGACGGTCGCCAGCCCGTGACGCAGCGCCTTCTCCAGCTGTGGAAGCAGGGCACGCAGGCGCGTGATGTCGCTTTCAGTGGTCTTGGGTTGCGCGCTCCACACGAACTCATCGGCGAAACGCAGCGCGTTCTTCCACTCGTCGGAGCTGTCGCCCTGGCGCAGCAGCGTCAGCACGAGATAGTTTGCCCAAGGTCGTGACAGGACCGTGTGCACGACCGGCGGCAGGTTGCGGTCGTCGATACGCTTGAGAATCTCGCGGGCGGCCGTGCGACGTGCGTCCTGCAACTTCTCGCGACCACGTGTGGCTTCGGCGGCGCGCTGCTCGGCGAGTTCGGCGCGCTTGTGGTGCTGCTCGACGAAATCGTTGAAGGACGCAAACTCGCGCTGGAACACGCCGACGTCGTCGTCGAAATCGCGCAGCACGGTCTCCACCGTCAGTTTGATGCGGTCGTACAGGCGGTGATCCTTGTCACTTTCCTCGGACCAGCCCTTGCCGGCTTCCGCGAGCAGATCCAGCAGGCGCCGCGCGGGATGCGATTTCTGGGCAAACAGATGCCTGTCGAGAATCGCGACCTTGAGATACGGGATTTGCAGGCGCCCGAACAGCGCCTGCATCTGCGCCGGCAGGTTGCGATCCTGCAGGATGTACTCGAAGAGCATTCCGACGAGATCGATGGTGTCCTCGTCGGCGGCCGACACGCGGCGACCCTTGGCGTCGTCTGACAGTTTGCTGACCTGCTCCATCAGCTCGCGCTTGATCAGCTGCACGGCCTGGGCGGCGTCGGAAACGCTGTCGGCGCGTGCCTGGATCGCGCTCGACTGGCTTTGCAGGATTGTCAGCGCGCTAAGCAGATCCGTCGGATTCAGGCCCGGCAGGCCCGCGCCGCCACCCGGGTCGCCAGCCGAAGCGTACCCATCGTGCCGGTGCCGGCTAGCCAGCAGCGACTGCAGCGTGTGATAGATCTCGGCCTGCAGCTCGTTCGTTCCCTGATCGTAGTAGCCGTCGACCGCTGCCTCGCGGCCCGCCGTGTTGACCTGGCCGCCGGCCGCACGTGTGCCCGGCGCGGTACCGCGTGCGCGTCCGCCGTGCGGCAGCACGTGGCGAACCTGCGGCAGCACCCCGGCGCGGATCAGTTCTACATTGACTTCGTCGTAGACCGGCTCGAGACCCGCCATCACGTAGCGGTCGAACAGCTTGTAGATGATCAGCTTGACCTGGACGTTGACATCGAACTCATGGATCGCGATCCGGAACGCGTTGCCGAGCACCGCGGGTCCGATCGGATTGCTGGCGTCTTCGACCTTGCCACCGCCTATGATCACGGCGAGGCGCTGGTTGACCTGGTACAGCGCACGCTGCAGGCGGTTTTCAGCCTTCGCAACCATGCTCGATACCGCAAGCGATTCCTCGAGTTCGAGATCGTCGACCAGTGACAGACCGCTGCTGCCCGCTTGCTGCGAAGGCGTTTCGGACTTGACCGCCTTGAGCTTGCCGTCGGCAAATTCGGTGAAGGCGCGGGTAGCCTGCTCCTGAAACAGGCGCTCGACCAGCTGGCGCTTTTTGCGGACCTCGCGCATGCCGTCGAAATACTCGGTCTGGATCGCATTGCTGCCGGCACGTTCGGCAAGATCGAACAGTGCGTCGTCGACATTCTCGAACAGCGTGCCGACCAGCGAGTTGATGCGCTTGAGCGCGACCGCGCGCACGAGCTTGAGAAGATCGCCGAGGCGCTCGGAATTCGTGGCTGCTGCAGACTGGCGCTGCTGCAGATCGACCACATTGGGTGTGTCATTGGCGGCGGTCATTGCAGAGTTCCATTGGTGGCTGGCGCGATGCAGGAGGTTTGCCTCAGGGCGTCATCATAGATCGGCGCGGGGTCCGAAGTGTGATCCGGGTCACGCCGGGTCGCGGCAAGCAGGCTCATGGGCCGGGGATTCCCGTGACCTGGGATGCCGCAATCGCCTCGTCGGCGAGCATCACTGGGATATCGTCGTCGACGCGGTAGATGGTGCGCCCGTCCCGGGTGATCAGGCCGGCACTGATGCGGCCGCCGATTTGCGTCCCCGCGTTGTTCCGCACCTGGCCCTCGTCGATCGCGCGATTCAGCGCGACCAGCTCGGAGTCGGCGAGCAGCCGTACAGGCGCCTTGGTGACCGGGCAACACAGAATATCGAGCAGGCGCTTGTCCATGGGCAGGGCACGATCGGCTGACAGGGCGGATGCGCGTACAATAACGATTTGGGCGTGCGACAGCCATGACAGAAGGCGCGGGCGGGCAATCGCGGGTCGGCGTGGTGATGGGTTCGCGGTCCGACTGGGAAACCATGCGGCACGCGGTCGAGACGCTGGAGCGCCTCGGTGTCGCGAACGAGGTGCGCGTGGTGTCCGCGCACCGCACCCCGGACCTGCTCTTCGAATACGCGCAGGGCGCGATCGATCGCGGTCTGGTCGCGCTGATTGCGGGTGCCGGAGGCGCCGCACATCTGCCCGGCATGCTTGCGGCCAAGACGCGGTTGCCGGTGTTCGGCGTGCCGGTACAGTCGCGCGCATTGAATGGTCTCGACTCGCTGCTCTCGATCGTGCAGATGCCGGCCGGCATTCCGGTGGCGACGGTCGCCATCGGGAGCGCAGGCGCGGTCAATGCGGCGCTGCTGGCGGCCGCGATGCTCGCGACCTCGGATCCGGCGCTCGCGACCCGGCTCGATGCCTATCGTCGCGAGCAGACCGAAGCCGTACTCGCGCATCCCGATCCGCGTGCGAATGCGTGACCGGCGTCGGGCCGCGACGACGATGCTTCGACCGCTTGCCGGTATTGCGGCATTGCGCTGCGAGTTCGTTCGCAGCCAGCGCGTACGTTGCGAACGCGGTGTTGCAGTCATGATCCTCGAGCGCCCGTGTCCGTGCAGACCGTAGGCATACTCGGCGGCGGCCAGCTCGCCCGCATGCTGGCGCTGGCCGGCGCGCCGCTGGGATTGCGCTTCCTCGTAGTCGACAGCGCAGCGGACGCGTGTGCCGCGCAGGTGGCTCCGCTGGTGCGCGCGGACTGGCGCGACTTCGATGCGCTCGGCGAGTTCGCACAGCGCATCGACGTGGCCACATTCGACTTCGAGAACGTGCCTGCGGAAACCGCACGCTGGCTGTCCCGGCACACCCAGGTCTTTCCGAACCCGCACGCGTTGGCGGTTTCGCAGGATCGGCTCGCCGAGAAGACGCTGTTCGGCGAAATAGGCCTGGAAACGCCCGCATTCGCGGCGGTGGACAGCCGGGCCGACCTCGATGGCGCGATGCGCACGATCGGCCTGCCCGCCGTTCTGAAGACACGACGGCTCGGCTACGACGGCAAGGGACAGATCGTGCTGCGCTCCGCGACGGACGCGCCGGCGGCATGGGCCGCGCTGGGTGGTTCGGCGCTGATTCTCGAAGCGTTCGTGCCCTTCACGCGCGAGATCTCGGTGATCGCGGTGCGTTCACGAACCGGCGAGTTCCGCCACTATCCGTTGACCCGCAACTGGCATGCCGACGGCATTCTCGCGGCGAGTCTCGCTCCCGCGCCCGCTACGGAACCGCTCGAGCGCACCGCGGTGGAACATGCACGCGCGCTGGCCGAGAAACTCGACTACGTCGGTACTTTCGCGCTGGAGTTGTTCGAGCACGCGGGACGCCTGCTCGGCAATGAGATGGCGCCGCGCGTACACAACTCCGGGCACTGGACGATCGAAGGCGCACCCTGCAGCCAGTTCGAGAATCATCTGCGCGCGGTACTCGGCCTGCCGCTCGGCGACACGTCGGCACGCGGGATCAGCGTCATGCTGAACTGGATCGGCACGTTGCCGCGCGCGCAAGCCTTGCTGGAAGTGACCGATGCGCACTGGCACGACTACGGCAAGGAGCCGCGTGCGGGTCGCAAGGTCGGTCATGCCACGGTGTGCGCCCGAGATGCGATCGTGATGCGCGAGCGTCTGGCCGACATTGGCCGGACGCTCGGTTGCGAGGGACAGGTTGCTCCGGTACTGGCTGCCCTGGAACCGGCATCGGGCGCAGAGGGCTAGCCGCGCAGGAGCACGTTGTCCAGCCCATTGCGCCGGCTCGAATCAGGCCATCTGGTCGGCCACGAAGTCCCAGTTCACGAGATTCCAGAATGCTTCGACATACTTCGGCCGCGCGTTGCGGTAATCGATGTAATAGGCATGTTCCCAGACATCGCAGGTCAGGAGTGGGCGGTCCGGACCCGTGATCGGCGTGCCCGCATTCGCGGTGCTGGCGAGCGCCAGACCACCGTCCGCGCGCTGCACGAGCCAGCCCCAGCCCGAACCGAACGTGCCGACGCTGGTCTTCGTGAACTCCTCCCGGAACTGGGCGAAGCCGCCGAACGCCTTGCTGATCGCATCGGCGATACGGCCCGAAGGTTCGCCGCCACCCGCAGGCTTGAGGCAATTCCAGTAGAACGTATGGTTCCAGATCTGCGCCGCATTGTTGAACATGCCGCCCGACGCCTTCTTGATGATGTCCTCGAGGGCCATGTTCTCGAACTCGGTACCCTTGATCTGGCTGTTCAGATTGGTGACGTAGGCCTGATGATGCTTGCCATAGTGGTAGTCGATGGTTTCCGCGGAAATATGCGGAGCCAGCGCATCGCGGGCCCAGGGAAGCGCGGGTAGTTCGATCGCCATGAAAGGTCTCCTTGCCGACGGGTGAGGACCTGCAGTCTATGGAGTTGGATTGCGACAAGGCAACCGCATCGCGCGCAAATGGTAGGATGTGCGGTTACGCGCTTCATCGCGCATTCACGCCTTCACAGCGAGCAAGCAATGGACGTCATCGAACGCATCAAGGGTACCCTCGAGACCCATCCGATCGTGCTTTTCATGAAGGGCACTCCGCAATTCCCGATGTGCGGTTTCTCCAGCCGTACTTCACAGGCGCTCAAGGCGGTCGGGGCCGAGTTTCATTCGATCAACGTGCTAGAGGACCCGGAAGTCCGGGCGAGCCTGCCGCGATATTCGAACTGGCCCACGTTCCCGCAGCTGTTCATCAACGGCGAGTTGATCGGCGGCTGCGACATCGCTCTCGATCTCTACGAATCGGGCGAGCTCGAACGCCTGGTGCAGGACACCCGGAAGGCCTGAGGCATGCTCGAGCTGCTGCGGCCGGCGGGAGCCGTTGCGGCCCCCGCTGCGGATTCGCTGCGTGGCCGCGTCGTGCTGGTGACCGGCGCAACCGGCGGGCTCGGACGCGCCACCGCGCTCGCAGCCGCGACGGCCGGCGCGACCGTGGTGCTGCTCGGACGCAAGGTGCGCGCGCTGGAATCCGCATACGATGCGATCGAGGCCCTCGCGGCGCCGACTCCGGCGCTGTATCCGCTGGACCTGTCCGGAGCCGGCCCCGCCGATTATCACGAAATGGCTGCTGCCATCGCGCGCGATTGCGGCCGGCTCGACGGCGTCGTGCATGCGGCGGCGCAGTTCGACAGCCTGCAACCTTTCGACCAGCAGACCCCGGAGGAGTGGGCACGCACCCAGCAGGTCAACGTGACCGCGCCGTTCTTCCTGACCCAGGCCTGCATTCCATTGCTGCGCCGGGCCGGTGATGCGGCGATCGTGTTCGTGCTCGACGACCTGACCCGGGTCGGCAATGCATTCTGGGGCGGTTACGGAGTTGCCAAACACGCGCTGCAGGGGCTTGCCTCGATCGTGCACGAGGAAACCGAGAATTCCGGCGTCCGCACCCATGCGCTCCTGCCGGGTCCGATGCGTACCGCATTGCGCCGCGCGGCGTACTATGGCGAGGATACGCTGACCCATCCGGACCCGGCGCATGCGGCTGCCGCGATCGCCTGGCTGCTCGGAGCCGATGCGGTCGAGGCCAGGGGCAAGATTCTCGATTTGCGCGCGACCGCGCGCGCGGATTGATTGAACGCGGCGGCGAAACCGGTGTCCGGCAGCGAGCCGGCGATCGTGTTTTTCGAATTGCGAGCAGAGCGGCCGCCTGTCTGCTCGTGCCTTGTGCGCTTTGCGCAGGGCGAGGAAGCGCGCGTGCCGCGCTGCGGGGACCGGCGGTCTGACTGAAGCGGGGACGTGCGTGGAAAGTTCGATGAGCACCTTGTCGGCGGGCATCCTGCTGTTCCTTATCATGGATCCGCTCGGGAACATTCCGCTGTTCCTCAGCCTGCTGCGCAATGTCGCGCCCGAGAGGCGCCGCCTCGTGCTGGTGCGCGAACTGCTGATCGCGCTGGTCGTGCTGTTCGTATTCCTGTTCGGTGGGCGCTACCTGTTGCATGTACTCCAGCTCAAGCAGCAGTCGGTCAGCATCGCCGGCGGCATCGTGCTGTTCCTGATCGGCGTGCGCATGATCTTTCCAACCCGCGAGGGCATCTTCGGCGACGCCGAGGGCGAGCCGTTCATCGTTCCGCTCGCGATTCCTGCGGTCGCGGGACCCTCGACGATGGCTGCGGTGATGCTGCTCGCGAACAGCAATCCCGGGCGCGCGGTCGACTGGAGCGTCGCGCTGTTCGTCGCGTGGCTGCTGACCGCCTTGATCCTGCTCTCGTCGACCTACCTGTTCCGCTGGCTCGGCACGAGCGTGCTGACCGCGCTGGAACGCCTGATGGGCATGCTCCTGGTCGCGCTGTCCGTGCAGATGTTTCTGGATGGCGTGGTCGCCTACGTGCGGCTGACCGGAGCGGGCTGAGCGGGCGGTCGAGGAGACTGCAGTACGGCGGGGATCGGCGGCGTCTGCGCCTGCCACGAGCAGGCTCTTCGGCGCTTCGGTGTCGGCTGGCAGCGGGATGGCCTGGATCGCACAGAGCCGGGTACGGGTACGCCCGACCAAGCCGCCCCGCAGCCTCTGTCAGTCGCTCGCCGTGTTACAAATTCGTCATCGAATCCTGTTAAACTGGGGTTAAGGTGGTGGAAGGCATTCGCCTGACCGCGCCTGTCGTTCGGTGGGACGGCAAAACCCAACCGCTGAGGTCGCAACCAAACCCGCCCGGGCCGCTGGACGGTCGGCCCGGCGGCTTTTGTGTCCGGCATCCTGTGACGTTGACGAGGGGACAAGCACAATGAACAAGCAAATGCGCATGCGCATCCTGCCACTGGTGATCGCTTCGCTATTCGCCGCGTCGGCGGCTTTCGCCCAGAACACGTCATCGTCCCTGGCGGGCCGTATCGTCGATGCCGCAGGCCAGCCGGTCGCCGGTGCGTCCGTCGAGATCGTGCATGTGCCGTCGGGAACCTCGCGCACAGTCGTGACCGACGCGAACGGGCGCTACACCGCACAGGGCCTGCGCGTCGGCGGCCCGTTCGAGGTCAAGGTTTCGGATTCGCGTGGCGAGAGCGCGGATCAGCCGGACATCTACCTCAAGCTTGCCGAGGAAACCACGCTCAATCTCACCGTCGTGCCGAGCGCCGCGACCACGCTCGAGGGCGTCACGGTTACCGCAGCCGCGCCCGGCGCGGTCTTCCAGCCGGACAACAAGGGTCTGAGCACGAATGTTTCCAGCCGCGAACTCAAGGTGCTGCCGAATCCCGGCCGCTCAATTCAGGACATCGCGCGCCTCGACCCGAACGTCAACCTGACCAACAAGGGGCGTGGCGAAATCTCCGCGCTCGGTCAGAACAGCCGCTACAACAACATTACGATCGATGGTGTCGCTACCAACGACTCGTTCGGACTCGAGCCGAACGGGCTGCCGGCGCTGAACCAGCCGTTGTCGTTCGACGCGATCGAGGAATACAACATCTCGACCGAAAACTTCGACGTCACCAACAAGCGTGCGGTAGGCGCCAACATCAACATCGTCACCAAGTCCGGCACCAACGATTTCCACGGCGACGCGTACTACGCCTACACGAACGCGAAGGACCTCACGAGCGACAAGCCGAGCGACTTCAACGGATACACCGCGAAGAAGACCTTCGGCGCGACGGTGGGCGGTCCGATCATCAAGGACACGCTGTTCTTCTTCCTCAGCTACGAGGAGTCGAAGACGCTCGCGCCGGCGCCCGACTATGGTCCGCTCGGATCGGGTCGCGGCAACGAAGTCAACATCACCCAGGACCAGCTCAACCAGATCATCGACATCGCCAATGGCTACGGGATGACGCCAGGCGGTCTCAATGCGACCGATGCGAACCAGGACAGCAAGCTGTACCTCGGCAAGATCGACTGGAACATCAGTGACGGCCACCGTGCGAGCTTCCGCTACAACAAGACCAAGAGCACGCAGCCGATCCTCGGCGGCTTCAACGCCAACACGCTGTCGCTGTCGAGCTACTGGTACACCCAGTCGCGCAATCTCGAAAGCTATGTGCTCAATCTCTATGACGACTGGACCGATACGTTCTCGACCGAGAGTTCGTTCTCGTACTCGACCTACGATTCAACACCGACCGTGCTGGCCCAGCAGCCCCAGGTGCAGGTGCGTCTCGGTCCGGACAACTCGAATATCGCCGTCAATCTCGGCGAGGAGCAGTTCCGCCACTACAACGTGCTGAACGTGAAGACCCTGTCCGGTTTCTTCGCCGGCAGCTGGTTCCTCGGCGACCACACGGTCAAGGCCGGCATGGATTTCCAGCGCGACAAGTTCTTCAATCTGTTCGGTCGCACCGAGTTCGGCGCCTACAACTTCAACAGCATCGACGATTTCGCGAGCGGCAACTACTCGAGTTTCAGCCTGTACCAGCCGGCCAATGGCGACATCAACAGCATCGCGGCGAAGTTCCGCCTCGATCAGTGGGGCCTGTTCGTGCAGGACACATGGCAGGTCACGCCCGAGTTCTCGCTGCAATACGGGATCCGCTACGACGTGCCGTCAGTGCCTGACAAGCCGCCGTACAACGCGTCGTTCCAGGACAACTTCGGCTACTCGAACCAGGGCACGATCAACGGCAACGGCGTGATCGAGCCACGCGTGTCGTTCAACTACCTGTTCGACAGCGATCTCAAGCGCCAGCTGCGTGGCGGCATCGGCCTCGTCGAGGGCGTCACGCCCGCGGTCTGGCTCGGCAATCCGTTCACCAACAACGGCCTGACCCTGAGCACCTATTCCTCGGGACCCGGCTGCTGCTTCAACCCCGATCCGTTCAGCCAGCAGCCGCCGAGCGGTGCGGGCGGCAATCCGCAGCAGACCGTCGACACGATCGATTCGAACCTGAAGCTGCCGACCGCGCTCAAGATCAGCCTGGGATTTGACCAGGAACTGCCCTGGTGGGGCGTGATCGCGACTGCCGAATTCGCCCACGTCGGCGTACGCGACGCGATCCGCTACGAGGCGATCAACCTCGGGCCGGGCAATGGCGTTCTGCCGGACGGGCGAATCAACTTCTGGGGCACCACCGATCCTTCGCTGTGGTTGACCAGCAGCGGAACGCCGGTCGGTTCGAACAATCCGGGCAACTACTTCGGCAACCAGCGTTTCGGATCCAATCCCGCGTTCGGCGGCGCATCGACGTACCTGACCAACACGAGCAAGGGTGGCGCCAATTACTTGACGCTGTCGCTGCAGAAGGCCTACTCGAATACCTGGTTCGGCACGACTTCGCTGACCCTGGGCCGCGCGACCGAAGTCAATCCGGGCACGTCGAGCCAGGCCTTCAGCAACTACAGCAACAGCACCTCGTTCAATCCGAACGACGACATCGCGCGGCGCTCCAACTACGACATCAAGGCGCGTCTGCTGTCGACACTGACCTGGCAGCATCGCTTCTTCGGCGACTACGTGTCGAGCATCTCCGGCGTGTACAACGGCTACACGGGGCAGCCCTACACCTGGGTGTTCAACAACGACGCGAACGGCGACGGCATCCGCGGCAACGACGTGTTCTACGTACCGAACCCGGGCGATGTCGAATTTACCCCCGGCACCTCGCAGGCGCAGATCGACGCGTTCTATGCGTTCATCAAGAGCAACGACTATCTGGCCAACCACCAGGGCGGAGTGGTGTCGCGCAACGGCTCGACGTCGCCGTGGATCAACCAGATCGATCTGAGCCTGCGCCAGGAGATCCCCGGGTTGTTCGCGGGCAACAAGGGCGAGATCCGCTTCGACATCTTCAACTTCGGCAATCTGCTGAACAAGAAGTGGGGGCAGATCTACAACCCGAACTTCCCGTTCACGCGCTCGCTCGCGAACTTCGCGGGCGTCGATCCGGCGACCGGCAAGTACGTCTACAACCTGACCACGCCCACCGCATACTCGCGGCAGGACGATCAGGCCCAGTCGCGCTGGTCCGTACTGGTTACCCTGCGCTACACGTTCTGACCCGGGGTCGGGTCCAGGCAGCGGCCGGCCATGTGCCGGCCGTTTGCTTTTTGGCGCCGGGTGCTTGACGCTCGCGGGCCGTTTTGGCATTGCTGGCGTTCCGGCAGCATCGCCCGGACACGAGGAAGCATCTGCCATGGAGCAATCCACGAACCTGCGCGCAACGGTCAACGCACGCATCTCGCCGGTGGCGGGACTCGACGTCCTGTCGCGTCATGAAGTCGCGCGTCTGCGCGACGCGGGCGCGGGAGGTCTGCACGATCTGCTGCGTCGCTGCGCGCTTGCGGTGCTGACCCAGGGCAGCGTGACCGACGACGCGCGCGCGCTGCTCGACCGCTACCCGGACTTCGACATCGAAATCCTGCAGCAGGACCGCGGTGTCAAGCTGGAGCTCAAGCATGCGCCTGCCGCGGCGTTCGTGGATGGCCGCATTATCCGCGGCGTCAACGAGCTGCTTTTCGCGGTCGTTCGCGACATCGTCTATGTCGCGACCCAGATCGAAGCCGGACGCTTCGATCTGTCCGATTCCCCCGGCATCACGCATGCGGTGTTCGAAATCCTGCGCAATGCGCGCATCCTGCGTCCGAACGAGGACCCGAACATGGTGGTCTGCTGGGGGGGCCATTCGATCGGTCGCGACGAGTACCTGTATACGAAGAAGGTCGGCTACGACCTCGGCCTGCGTGCATTCGACATCTGCACCGGCTGCGGCCCGGGAGCGATGAAGGGACCGATGAAGGGCGCGACGATCGCGCATGCGAAGCAGCGACGGCGTGCGAACCGCTACATCGGCATCACCGAACCAGGAATCATCGCCGCGGAATCGCCGAATCCGATCGTGAACAACCTGGTGATCATGCCGGACATCGAAAAGCGCCTCGAAGCGTTCGTCCGCATCGCCCATTCGATCGTCGTGTTCCCCGGCGGCGTCGGCACCGCCGAGGAGATCCTGTACCTGCTGGGCATCCTGCTGCATCCGGACAACGTCGACATTCCGTTCCCGCTGGTGTTCACCGGACCGCGCGAATCGGCAGCCTATTTCGAGCAGATCGACCGCTTCCTGCGCCTCGCCCTCGGTGACGAGGTCGCGCGGCGCTACAGCATCATCGTCGATGACCCGCGCCAGGTCGCGCTTCAGGTCCGCAAGGGCATCGAGCGCGTGCGCATGCATCGGCTGGACAGCAAGGATGCATTCTTCTTCAACTGGGCATTGCGCATCGAGCGCGAGTTCCAGCTGCCGTTTCAGCCCACGCATGCAGCGATGGCGTCGCTCAACCTGCATCGAGACCAGCCCGCGCATCGCCTTGCGGCCGACCTGCGACGTGCGTTCTCCGGCATCGTCGCCGGCAACGTCAAGGAGGAGGGCATGCGCGCGATCGAGGAGCACGGTCCGTTCGATATCAACGGCGATCGCGAGATCATGCGTGCGCTCGATGGCCTGCTCGCGAGCTTCGTCATTCAGCAACGCATGAAACTGCCGGGCTCGCATTACGTCCCGTGCTATCGGATTCACGCGACGTGACGTGGCGACCGGGCGACCGCGAAGGAGACGGTGTCCGTCTTGCGCCGGAATCGACCGGCACACGTCCCCGCTGATTTCCCCGGCGGCCGATTCGATCAGCCGGGCGGTTTCGTCACGGCCGGAATGACGCTTCCGGCGACTGCCGTGCGCGCCGCGATCCGCACCTTCTGTCCCGCGGCCAGGCGTTCCGCGCCACGCACGACGACGAGGTCGCCTGCAGCGAGCGGCCCGTCGATGGCGACGAGTTCGCCGTCGCTGGCGCCGACGCGCACCGCGAGGCGTTCGCTGCTGCCGTCGCCGGCAACACGTACCACGTGGCTGCCATCGCCGCGCACGACGATCGCGTCGCGCGGCACCGCCAGGGTCCGTTCCGCCACGCGCTCGGGCAGCGCCACCTCGATCGCACTGCCGACCAGCATCGTCGTGTCGGGCAGGGACACGCGCAACTCGAACTGTCGCGAGCGCTCGTCTCCGACGGGAACGATGGCACGTACGCGAGCCTTCGAGATCGCTTCGCCGAACCGGACCTTCAGTTCCGAACCGGGTTGCAGCAGCGTGGCGAGCGCCAGCGGCGCGAGCACGCGCGCCTCCAGGTGCGAGATGTCGACCAGATGCGCGATCGCGGCACCGGTCGCCACGAACTCGCCGCGCTGGGCGAGACGCTCGCTGATCACGCCCGGAAACGGCGCACGCACTTCGGTCTGGTCGAGGTCATACTGTGCGGCGCGCACGCGGACTTCGGCCTGGCGCCATTGCGCGGTGAACTGCGCGACCTCGGCGTGCGCCTCGTCGACCTGGTTCGCGGCGATGCTGTGGCTGCTCGCCAGCCGCTCGAGCCGCTCGGCCTGACGCACCGCGAGTTCGCGCTGCGCCTTGATGCGGGCCACCTCGCTGCGCGCATCCTCGAGGTGCAGGCGGATCGCCTGGTCCTCGAGTTTGGCCACGCGATCGCCGGTTTTCAGGCGCGTGCCCACGTCGGCGACATACTCGACCCGGCCGGCCGCGCTCGTTGCGAGGCGCGCATCGTCGCGGCTCAAGACGCTGCCGGGCACCCAGCGCTGCGGTGCGATGCGTGCGAAGTCGGCCTTGGCCACCTCGACGATCGGTGCGGGTGCACTCGGCGTCTGGGCGCTCGCTGCACCCGTCAGCACGGCCATCAGACCGATGCCGGCGAAAGTACGGGAGACCCGGCGGACCCGCAACCGCAAGCGCTCCGGAACCGGTTCCTCCGGCGTGGCCGACGTCCTGCAATAGGAATTCGCGATCATTTTCGCTCCTGGGTTCAGGCGGCACGCGGCAAAGCCGCGTCGCTGCTCGATTCCATCGCGCGCATCGCACGTGCGGGTGTCATCAGGCGCAGCAGGCTCGGCAGCAGCAGCAGCGAGAACACCATCGCGACGATCACACCGCCGACATTGACCGCCGCCAGGCCGCGATAGATGACGCTGCCCGGTCCGGGATTCACGGCCATCGGCAGCGCGCCGAGCGCACCGGTCAGCGTGCTCGCGAGAATCGCGCGCAGTCGCTGGTTCAGGGCCTGGCGTATCGACTCCTCGAGATCGAGGCCGTGGTTCTGCGCATTGCGCGTGCGGTCGACCAGAAGGATCGCATGGTTGACGATGATGCCGACCATCATGATGAAACCGATCATCGTCAGCAGGTCGAGCGGCTGGAATGCGACCAGGCCGAGCACGCGCAGACCGAGCACGCCACCGACCAGCGCGACCGGAACGGTCAGCACGACGACCAGCGAATCGCGCAGGGAGCGGAACATCGCCGCCATGAGCAGGAACAGCACGAGCAGCGCGAGCAGGAAGTTGCGCGCCATCGTCGACACCGTGGCCTGCAGGCGGTCGGCGCTGCCGGCGAGCCGGATATTGGCGTCCGCGGGCAGTCCGGCCTTCAGTACCGGCACGATCTGGCTCTGGATCGTCGCCAGCGAATCTTCCAGCGACAGCGTCGGCGGCGGATCGACGGTCAGGGTCACGGTGCGCCGATGGTCGAGACGACGAATCTGTCCGGGCCCCACCGCGGTCTCGATGCGGATCACGTCGCCGAGCGGGACGACCTGGCCGCTCGGGCTGACCAGTGGGGCTTCCGCGAGCGACTCGGCGGTTTCGCGTCGATCCGCACGCAGGATGATCGGCAGGCGGTTCTGTCCGTCGAAGTATTCCCCGAGCCAGGCGCCGTCGCCGAGCGCGCGCACGATCGTGCCGAGCGAGGCGCGGTCCCAGCCCGCCTCGGCGATGCGACGGTCGTCGGGAATCGCGTGCAGTTCGAGCGCGACCTGGTCGGTATTCGGATTCGCCTGCACGTTGGCGCCGGGGAATTTCTCCTCGAGCAGCTTGCGCCCCTCGTCGGCAACCCGATTCAGGGTCTCGGTATCGTCGCTCTGCAGATGAATCGCAATCGATCGGGCGGAGCCGCCGACGCCGCCGAACAGTTCGCCCTCCGCCGCGAATGCGCGCGTGTCCGGGAAGCCCTTGGTAATCTCGTCGCGCATGATGCGCTCGAGTTCGCCGATGCGCTTTTCATCGACGACGCGCGCGCCGATCGTGCCGCCGCCCGGCCACAACCAGATGTAGTAGTTCTTCAACTGCGGTTGCTTTTCGCCTTTCATGTACGGTTGCAGACGTTCGATCAGTTTGCTGCCGATCTCGCGATTGACCACTTCGGGACTCATGCCCGGGGGGAAACTGAAAAAGGCATCGATCGCGGCACGCTTGACCGGCGGCAGATAGTCGAGCTTGGGCAGGAAGTACCAGCTGGCGGCGAGCGGGACGACGAGCAGCGCGAACACCCAGCCCAGTTGCTTGGGCCGCGTATCGGTCCAGCGCAGGATGCGCTCGGTCAGTGCGGGCCAGCCGTCCCCGTAGCCGGACTTGAGCTTCTTTGCCTTGAGCCAGCCGCCGGCTGCGGCCGGCAGCACGGTGATCGCGACGACGATCGAGAGCGCGACCGCGATCGAGATCGTGAGTGCGAGATCGGAAAAGATCTGACCCTCGACGTCGCGCAGGAACAGGACCGGCAGGAACACCGCGATCGTCGTGATCGTCGAGGCGACCAGCGCAGGTACCACCTGCTGGGTACCCTCGCGAGCGGCTTCCACCGGTGTCATTCCGGCTTCCTTGAGGCGGATGATATTGCCGGACACGACGATCGCGCCCTCGACGACCATGCCGACCGCGAACGCGAGGCCGGCCAGCGATATCACGTTGAGACTGCGGCCGCCCAGATCGAGTGCGCCGAACGTCGCCAGCAGGCAAACCGGAATGGCGCTCGCGATCAGCAGGGTCGCGCGCCAGTCGCGCATGAACCACCACACGCAGAACAGTGCGAGAAGGGCGCCGACGATCAGATTCTCGGTCAGCAGATTCACCGCGCGATGGATGAACAGCGCGGAATCGAAACTCTGCTCGATGCCGAGACCGCGTGCCTTGAGTGGACCGGTGCGCAGCTCGTCGACGACCTTCTTCACCTGCTCGAGGGTGCCGAGAACGTTCGCGCCGGGCGCGCGCAGCACCTGCAGGCCAATCGCGGGGTTGCCGTTCTGGTAGACGAAGAACTGCTGTTCGGGCGGCCTCTTCTCGATGGTCGCGACATCGCCGAGCTTGACCGGTCGTCCGTCGCGCCATGCGAGTACGAGTTCCCCGAGATCCTCGGGCTGATAACGCCCGGTGAACCGCAGCGTGTATTGCTGGCGACCAAGGCCTATCTGGCCGGCCGAAACATCGGTTGCGCGGACCGCGCGCTGGGCGATGTCCGGGATGGCAACGCCAAGTGCGGCGGCCTTGGCAAGGTCGACGGTGATCCGTACGTCGTCTGGCGGCCCCGCATTGACGTTGACCGCGGCGACGCCGGGCACCGCCTCGATGCGTGGCCGGATCACGTCCTCGATGTAGCGCCGGTAGTCCTCGATCGGTCCTCTGGTGCCGGGCAGCAACTGCACGAAGAACCACGACAGCGAGTCGTTCGAATCGTTGTTGCCGCCACCGATCTGGATGACCGGACGGTCCGCGTCCTGCGGCTGCGAGCGCACGCGGTTCATGCGGCCGATCACGTCGACCAGCGCTGTACGCATGTCGGTTCCGATCGCGAACGTGAGGTTGATGAAGCTGCCGCCGGTGTTCGCGTTGCCCTCGATCTCCTCGACGCCGGGAAGCCCGTGCAGCACCTGCTCCTGCGGTTCGAGCAGTTCCGCCTCGGTCTCCTCGGGCGAAGCCGCGCGCCAGCCCGTGAAGATAGTGATGTTCGGCCGGTCGATGTCCGGAAACAGTTGCAGCGGCAGTCTGGCCAGGCTCAGGCCGCCGAACAGGCAGATCAGCAGGACGACGACGCCGACTGCGATCGGATTGCGGATGGAAGCGGCGATCAGGCGCATGACGACACTCTGCGATTTGTATGCAAACCGGGCACCCTGCTGAGCCGCACCGGTCGCGGCTCCTCCATGCGTGAGGACGGTTCCAAGAACCGCACCCGGAACGGCATCAGCTTGCATCGCCGATCGGAAACTGGGATGCGCCAAGAGTCATGAGGGTTGCATCGCCTGCGCCAGGATGTTGCAAGGCGACGCCGAAACGTTTGCGCGGGGGTTGGTATTGCGGGAATCGCTGTCGGGCTATCGGAGCGGCCGGAGAAAGGCGCGGTCGACTCGCGGATCCCCACCTCAATGCAGCAGCCGCACCTTGTCCTTGTAGCTGCGCGACAGCTTCAGCTCCTGCCCCGAATCGAGGACCAGGAAATATTCCCCATTGAGGTGGGAGCGTAGTTCCCTGACCCGCGCGACGTTGACGATCGTCGAACGGTGGATACGCTGGAACCGCCGCGGATCGAGACGGCTCTCCAGTTCACGCATGGTCGCGCGCAGCACGTGGGTGTCGCCAGGCGTGTGCACGCACATGTAGTCGCCGGCGGCATCGATCCAGAGGATGTCGTTCAGCGGCACGCGCACGATGCGACCGGAGTCCTTGATCGAGAGGCGGTCATCGAGCGAGCGAGCGCTGCCGTCGGCATCCGCCAGGGCCTCCTCGAGGGTCAGTTCCGGTCGCCCCGACACGTTGCCGAGCAGCCGCAGCAGACGGGCGCGATGGTCATCGGCTTCGCGCACGGCGAGCGCGCGTCGCACGCGTTCGACCGCGCTGTCCAGACGCTCGTCGTCGATCGGCTTTAGCAGGTAGTCGATCGCGCTTGCCTCGAATGCCTTGATCGCATATTCGTCATATGCAGTCGCGAAAATCGTGATCGGCATCTGCGAGGCGGGAATTGCGCGCAGGAGTTCGAAGCCGTCGACGCCGGGCATCTGCACGTCGAGAAACATCAGGTCCGGAACATGCTCGGAAATTGCGAAGAACGCCTCGCGGCCATTGCCGGCCTCGCCGATGATCTCGATGTCGGCATGGCGTGCGAGGCGCAATGCGAGGCCACGCCGTGCGAGCGGCTCGTCGTCGACGAGAAGCGTGCGGATACGCATCAACGCGTTCCGGTTGCCGGTGATCGTTCGAACGGAAAGCGCAGATGGGCGGACGTGCCGTGTGGCTCCAATCGCGCGATCGTGAACAACTGGTGTTTTCCGTACAGCACACTGAGACGTTCCCGCGTGTTCACAAGTCCGACGCCGTGCCCGTCACCCGACTGCGGCGTGTAGTCCGGGCTGCCGGGTCCGTCGTCGCGCAGAATGATGTCGAGCATCGATCCATCCACTTTCGCCACGATCTCGATGCGGCCGCCTTCCTCGCGCCGCGAAACCGCGAACTTGACCGAATTCTCGATCAGTGGTTGCAGGATCAGGCTCGGTACCAGCCCATCGCCCGCAGGCGGCGTGATCATGATGCCGACCCGCAGGCGCGCGCCGAACCGCAATTGCTCGATCGACAGGTAGCGCTTGATCGCACCGATCTCCTGATCGAGCGTGACCTTCTGTTCCGGATCGTTGTCGAGCGAATAGCGCAGAAATCCGGACAGCGCGCCGACCATGCCGTTGGCCTGTTCGCGGCGCCCGTCAAGGACCAGGGTCGAAATCGCATTCAGGGTATTGAACAGGAAGTGCGGATTGATCTGGTAGCGCAGCATGCGCAACTGCGCCTGGTGGGCCATCGCGGTCGCGTGCAGGGCTGTTTCCTTTTCCTGCTGCAGCTGGCGGGCGAGCTTGATGCCGACGTATCCGCCCGTCCAGGCCAGGAGAAGATGCAGCCAGCCGAAGAAATACGCGAGATAGCCGAGCCAGCTCGGCGGCGGCTTGCAGTCGGTGCAGACCTGATGGATCGCGGCGCCCCATGCCAGTCCGCCGGCCAGCGAACACACCGCGAGCACCATCGATCCCCACACCGCGCGCTGCCAAAGCGACTGGTCCCACGTCGCCTTGATCACCGCGCGGATGATCAGGGTCAGCACAAAGCCGCAGAATGCGTCGAACAGCGCGAGCTTGTAGTAGCCGACCGGACGTCCCTGGCCAACCGCCGAAAAAAAGGTCTCGATGGCGTAGCCGAGCCAGATGCCGGTTTGCAGCAGCCAGAACTGGCGCTGGCGGGTCAGTTCGATCGACACGCGAATGTCCTTGCGGTTTGGGCCATGGTAGCTCGCGACCGGCCGCGGGCGCGTCCGTCGGGCGCGCCGCGCAGTCGGTTCATCGTATCCAGACAACGGCTCGTCGCCCCATGGGCGGAAGGCGAGCAGCCGGCTCGCGCGCCTGGAGGTGGCGCCTGGGCACCCGACGGATCCCCGGGGACGGGCGCGCAGGAAAACGTGCTGGCGCGTCAACAGATACGCGCTGCACTCGCGCAGCGTCTCGGTATTCCGCTCTGTGGTCGCGCGGGTCCACGCGCCGCCGTATTCACGCAGCCATGCGTTCGGACGCGTGGCTGCGCTCGCGCAGCTGCGTGGCGGTGATGCCGAAGCGGCGCTTGAAGGAGCGCGCGAACGAGCAGCGATCCTCGAAGCCGATCGCGTGGGCAACCTCGGTGATTGCGAGTTCGCCCCGGGCGATCAGGTCATGCGCACGACGCAGGCGGTGCTCGACGAGCAGTGCGTGCGGGGTCTGTTCGAAGACCATGCTGAATGCGCGGATGAAATGACAGGGCGAATAGCTCGCCATGCGTGCGAGCGAAGCCACATCGAGTTCCAGATGGCAGTGTGCATCCATGATGTTGCGCACGCGCTGCAGGCGCATGAACACACTGCGTCGCTGCACCAGGGTACGTCCCGGGCATCGCGCGATCAGGGGCTCGAACTGCTTCTGCGTCACGCCGATCGCATTTGCGAATCCCGCGGCCGCTGCGCGCTGCACCGACGCACCAGTTCCGGTAGCGGCGCGCACGAGGCGCAATGCGGATCGGCGCAGCTCGCGATCCGCACTGAACAGGCCGGGTACGGGCGTTGCGTCCGCGGCGCGGGTGCGCAGACCGGCGCCATTCAATCGGCGCCACGTCGCAGCGCTGCAGGACAAGGCGAACCACAGAGTCGGCGCGCGCGCGAGTACCTGCAGGCACGTGCCGCTCTCGGCAATCAGCAGCTCTCCGATCGATAGGGTCCTAGCGGTCGCGTCCTCCGACACCTGCATACGGCCGCGCAGCGGCACGATGACGGTGACCGCATGACGATGCAATGTCGATACGCGCCCGTGCCCCAGCGTAATGCGCAGCGTGCCGTCCGCCAGTTCGCGTTCGCTGCATGCCTCGTTGCGGAGCGGCTTCGCTGCGAAAGACACCTGTTCGAACTCGATTTGCATTGACTGAACCACTGCATTCTTGGGTCGGCTCGATGATTCGATCGAAGTCGCTGATGCCTCGCGGCTTCCTGATTTCCATCGTATGAGGAAATTCGTGCATCTGACTCGAGTTCGGATTCGGTTCATCGCGACGCAGCGTCGCCATGGCGCGAATGCACGGCCACGCGCACGGTGATCGACTTGAATTGGTGACCGCGATCGACAACCGGCGGGGCAATGCAGGTCACGCAATCGAACCGCCGGCTCGATGCCGATGAGCAATTTCAGCCACATGCGCTGAACGTTTATGCCACGAGTGTTTTTTCACGTTTTCCTAATGTTCGAAGCGACCGGTCCATTACCTGCCGGCGATGCTGCTACCCCACGAAAATCAGGAGAACACGATGCGATGCACTCTGCTCAGACAGTCGATAAGCCGCGCCCTTGGCGCGGGTTCCGCGGCGCCGATCACTTCGAATGGTTTCGTACCGGTGGCCGTGCTGGCGACACTCGGTTTGCTTTCGATACCCGCGGTCGCACAGGACCAGGACATCCAGAGCCAGAAGCTCGAAACGATCACGGTGACGGGCTCGAACATCCGCCGCGTCGACATCGAAACGGCCAATCCGATCGTCACGATCGATCGTGCGCAGATTCAGCAGAGCGGCAAGCTGACCCTCGGCGATCTGCTCCAGGAACTGCCGTCGATCGCGGGAGCGGCGACCAATCCGCAGGTCAACAACGGCGGTGGCGTCGGCGCTTCAACCGTTTCCCTGCGTGGCCTCAATTCGAAACGCACCCTGATTCTGATCGATGGCCAGCGCGTAATCACCAATACGTTCGTCGGCGGTGCGGACATCAACACGATCCCGGCTGCCCTGGTCGAGCGCATCGAGGTGCTCAAGGACGGCGCGTCGTCCGTGTACGGCTCCGATGCGATCGCGGGCGTGGTCAACTTCATCATGCGCAAGGACTACCAGGGCGCCGAATTTTCAGCCGACTACGGAATCTCGGATCGTGACGATGGCCAGCGCAAGGGCTATCAGTTCACGGTCGGCCAGACCACGGACAAGGGCAGCGTCGTCGCCGGCATCAGCTACAACAAGTTCGACGCGGTCAGCGCAGGCCATCGCGACTTCTCGAAGGAATCGTTGTATCTGTACTACGGCTCGGTACTTTCGCTGGGCTCGGGCCGTACGCCGAACGGCCAGATATCCTTGCCCCCGGGTTCCCTGCGCGACATGTTCGGATGCGCGAACGTGACGCGTCTGCCGGGCACCGACGGTAGCTCATTGACCGACTATCGCTGCTTTCAGGGCAGCGACCGCTACAACTACCAGCCACTCAACGTGATCCTGACTCCGCAGGAGCGCACGAATCTTTATGCGCAGGCCAACTACCGGATCAGCGACAGCGTCGAGGCCTACGTCAAGACCTTTGCGAACAAGACGGTTTCGGCATCGCTGATCGCGCCGTATCCGTTCGATGCGCAACAGAACGGAGTCACGATCTCTGCGGACAACCTGTACAACCCGTTCGGCATCGACTTCGGACCGCCGGATGCAGCGCATCCGGACCGGACCAATCTCCAGGAGCGCCTGACCGGCGTTGGTCAACGCATCTTCAGCGTCACCACCGAGACCGCGCAATTCATCGGTGGCCTCAAGGGCAATATCGGCGACACCTCGTGGCACTGGGACGCGAACCTCAATTACGGTCACATCAGCGTCGGTACCTACACGACCGGTTACCTGGACTTCACCAAGCTCGCGAACGCGCTCGGTCCGTCGATGCTCGTCGATGGCGTGCCGACCTGCGTCGCGACGGCCGGGGATCCGAGTACCGCGATCGCCGGCTGCGTGCCGCTCAACATCTTCGAGCAGGACGATCCGGCTTCGGTCGCGCAACTGCGCGCCGCGGGTTCCAGTCCGTTTACCCAGCAGACCTTCATTACCCGCGAGGGCACGCTCAACGTCAGTGGCGAACTGTTCGACCTGCCCGCAGGCGCGGTCAGCCTCGCAGTCGGCGGGCTGTACCGCAAGGAATACTCGAATCTCAAGGTCGACTCGACGATCGTGTTCAATCCGGCCACCGGCACCTGTGATCTGGGCACCGCCTGCACTTCGCCCTTGACCGGCAACATCACGACCAAGGAAGCCTATGCGGAACTGTTCATACCGATACTCAAGGACGTGCCGTTCTTCCACTCGCTGAATGTCGACATCGGCACGCGCTACTCGAAGTTCTCGCTGAGCGGCAACACGACCAATTCCAAGCTCGCGGTCGAATGGCGACCGATCGAGGACCTGCTGGTGCGCGGCACGGTATCGGAAATCTTCCGCTCGCCGAACCTCAGCGAATTGTTCGCCGGTGCGGCGAGCAACGCGCCGACCACCACCGACCCGTGCACGGGGTATATCCCGGGCGTAAGTCCGGCGATCCATGATGCAGCGTGCGGCGCAGCGACGGGTGCAACCAATATTCCGTCCACCGGAATTCCGCAACAGCCCAATGGCCAGCTCAGCGGGATCAATTCCGGCGCCGTGGCGGCGGGCTATTCACTCAAGCCCGAGAGCGGCAAGAGTTTCGACTTCGGCGTGGTCTACGATCCGGGCTGGATCGATGGCCTGTCGCTGAACGCGGACATCTATCGCATCTACCTCAAGGACACGATCACGCTGGTGACCGCACAGAACGTGCTGAACCTCTGCTACAACGATCCGACCAGCTCGTTCTGCCCATTCATCTCGCGCTTCACCAACGGGCTCGCGAACAAGATCCGGACCCCGGTCGTGAACCTCGGCCGCCTCGATACCTCGGGCGTCGACTTCGGCGCGCATTACCGGGTGCCGGAATTTGACGTGTTCGGGATCGATCCGGGGCGCTTCAAGCTCGGTCTCGACGCGACCTACATCAGGACCTTCGACAACAACCCGGCGCCGGGATCGGGTGCTGCGACCATATCCAATGCGGGCCTGTACACGACCCAGTTCGGCAACTTCCCGCGGGTGCGGGGTCTCGGCAGTCTCGACTGGTCGAAAGGTCCGTTCGAGGCATCCTGGCGCATCCGCTACATCGGCAATACCAAGATCGGCAGCGCCGACCTGTCCCAGGGTCTTTCGGCCGACGGTGGCATTCCTGGCGTCGTGCGTCACATCGGCGCGCAGACCTACCACAACTTTTCGCTTGGCTACACCATCGAACCGATCAACACGCAGGTGCAGATCGGCGTGGACAACGCGTTCGACAAGCAGCCGCCGTTCTTCTATCAGAACATCGTCACCAATGCGAACACCGACGTGAACACCTACGACACGGTCGGCCGCTTCTACTGGGGACGCGTGACCGTCAAGTTCTGACGACACGCATTCGAGTCCGGTGCCGCGTGATGTTTCGCGCGGTACCGGGTGCGGCGGACCGACGCCGTGCGGTCATCAGGCGTCGACGCGACCAGGGGATCGAGCGACGCGCATGCAACGCCGCGCAGATTCATTGCCGCCGCGTCGCTAAACGGCACGCCACCATCACGACATGAGGAACACATGGCACCGACGCGTCTCACTTTGCCCTGCACGATACTCGTCCTCGCATTGGCTGGATGTTCTACCGGCCGCACAGAACCGGACATCGCCGCGCTGCGACAGGAGGTCGTGAATACCGAACGGGCTTTCGCGAAGACGATGGCGGAGCGGAATCGTACGGCGTTCACGAGTTTCCTTTCGCGCGAAGCGATCTTTGTTTCCGGCGGCGAAGTCCTCAGGGGCGCGGATCGAGTCGCCGAAGGCTGGAAAACCTACTTCGTCGGCGCGCAGGCCCCGTTCTCGTGGGAGCCCGATCGCGTCGAAGTGCTGCCTTCAGGAACCCTGGCCTCGAGTTCGGGGCCGGTGTACGGCGTCGACGGTCGTCTGGTCGCGCGCTTCAGTTCGATCTGGCGGCGCGAAGGGCCGCAAACGTGGCGGATCGTTTTCGATCAGGGCAGCGCAGTCTGCGTGGCCGGCGAAAACGACCACGGATCTCCTCGCAAGCCGGTTTCGCTGTCCGAGGCGGCGGACGGATAGCAGAAGGCCTGCATCGCTGCAGGCCTTCGCGTGACTGGCGCCCGAAGCTGGACTCGAACCAGCGACCCCCTGATTAACAGTCAAGTGCTCTAACCAGCTGAGCTATTCGGGCGAGCCGCATATTTTCTGTCCGCGGGATCGCAACGTCAAGGGTTGGCGGCCGCGGCGGCGAGACAGGCCGCGGCTGCCGCAGGAGTGGGCACGCCGCGGCGCACGCGCCCGGACTGGTTGACGACCAGCGTCGTGGCCTCCGCGCGCCCCGTGTTGCGGTCGCAGATCGTCAAGGTGAGGTTGGACCCGTTTGCGCTGCCGTCCGGCTGGTAGATGACACGTTGCCGGCCCGCGGTGCTGGTGATCGCGACACCGACCGGTTGGGCCTGGGAGACTCCGATTACCGGTTCGTCGCCCGAACGTGCGCGGTCATGGTCCAGATCCATGAAAACCATCCAGCCACGCTGCCATTGCGTCGTCGGGTCGCAGATCTGCATGTCTTCGCTCGGGCACGCAATCGCGTTGGCGCCGCGATTGACCGCCGCGAGGCGCGTCTGGCTGAGTGCGGTCTGGAGCTGGCCGCGCGCGACTTCGCTGCGCGTCCTGCCCAGCAGAACCCCGAACGCGGGAGCGGCGAGCATCGAGAGAACCGCGACGATCGCGAGCACCATCAGCAGTTCGACCAGGGTGAATCCACGATCGCGGCGCGCTGCGTGAGGCATGACGAAGACTCCTGTCGGCGTGCCGGCCATGCTGGGCAATCGACGCGCACGCCGGGAGGGCCGCGCATCACCGCGCAGTGTAGGAATTCAGCGCGCAGGCGCGCGCGTCTCGCGCCCATGGAACGGCATGCGTTCATGCCGCGTCGCTATAATTCGCGGCCCCGTGAATGCGACGCGCGAATGATCGACCGTTTCCGGCTCGTCTCTCCTTTCCAGCCCGCGGGCGACCAGCCCGAGGCAATCGCACGGCTGACCGAAGGCTTCGACGCGGGTCTGGCCCAGCAGACCCTGCTTGGCGTGACCGGGTCCGGCAAGACGTTCACGATCGCGAACATGGTCGAACGCATCCAGAAACCCACGCTGGTGATGGCTCCGAACAAGACTCTTGCCGCGCAACTCTACGGCGAGTTCAAGGAGTTCTTCCCGCACAACGCGGTCGAGTACTTTGTCAGCTATTACGACTACTACCAGCCGGAGGCCTACATACCCGGCAGCGACACCTACATCGAGAAGGACGCGTCGATCAACGAGCACATCGAGCAGATGCGCCTGGCCGCGACCAAGGCGCTGCTGTCGCGCCCGGATGCGCTGATCGTCGCGACCGTGTCCGCGATCTACGGACTGGGCGATCCGCAGGATTACCTGTCGATGCGCATGATTCTCTCGCGCGGCGAGCACACCGACCAGCGCGAGCTGATCCGCCACCTGACCGAGCTGCAGTACACGCGCGGCGACTACGAACTGCGGCGCGGCAGCTATCGCGTGCGTGGAGAGGTGATCGACGTGTTTCCGGCCGAGTCGGAGACCGAAGCGCTGCGGATCGAGCTGTTCGACGGCGACATCGAAAACCTTTCCCTGTTTGATCCCTTGACCGGCGAGACGATACGCAAGGTGCCGCGCTACACGGTCTATCCGAAAACACACTACGCGACGACGCGCCAGGCGGTGCTCAACGCGATCGAGACGATCAAGGTCGAGCTCAAGGAGCGCCTCGATTACCTGTACAAGGCCAACAAGCTCGTCGAGGCGCAGCGTCTGCAGCAACGCACCCAGTTCGACGTCGAGATGATGACCGAGGTCGGCTATTGCCAGGGCATCGAGAATTATTCGCGCCACCTGACCCGGCGTTCGCCCGGCGAGCCGCCGCCCACCCTGTTCGACTATCTGCCGCCCGATGCGTTGCTGGTCGTCGACGAGTCGCATGTCACGATTCCGCAGCTCGGTGCGATGTACAAGGGCGATCGCTCGCGCAAGGAGACCCTGGTCGAGTTCGGTTTCCGGCTGCCGTCGGCAATGGACAACCGTCCGCTGAAATTCGACGAATGGGAACAGCGCGCCCCGCGTACGGTATTCGTCTCGGCGACCCCGGGTCCCTACGAGGCGCAGAAGTCGCAGGGCAATGTCGTCGAACTCGTGGTGCGCCCGACCGGACTCACCGATCCGGCAGTCGAAGTGCGCCCGGCGCGTACCCAGGTCGACGATCTGCTGTCGCAGGCAAACGCGCGGATCGCGGCTGGCGAGCGTGTGCTGGTCACGACGCTGACCAAGCGCATGGCCGAGAATCTCACCGAGTATCTCGAGGAGCAGGGCATCCGTGTGCGCTACCTGCACTCGGACATCGAAACCGTCGAGCGCGTCGAGATCATCCGCGACCTGCGTCTGGGCAAATTCGACGTACTGGTCGGCATCAACCTGTTGCGCGAGGGCCTCGACATGCCCGAGGTCTCGCTGGTCGCGATCCTCGACGCGGACAAGGAGGGTTTCCTGCGTTCGACCGGTTCGCTGATCCAGACCATCGGGCGTGCCGCGCGCAACCTGCGCGGCACCGCGATCCTGTACGCGGACCGCGTCACACGCTCGATGCAGGCCGCGATCGACGAAACCGACCGGAGGCGCGCGCGCCAGGTCGAATACAATGCGGAACACGGCATCATCCCGAAATCGATCGAACGCAAGATCACCGACGTGATGGAAGGCGCGCGCGACGCCGAGCCCTCGCGCTCGCGAGGACGCACAGCCGCGCGCAAGGTCGCCGAGGAGGCGATCGACTACCGGGCGCTGAGTCCGGAGCAGATCGCGTCGCGGATCCGCCAGCTCGAGGCGCGCATGTACAAGCACGCGCAGGACCTCGAATTCGAGGAGGCGGCGCGGGCGCGCGACGAGATCCATCGCATCCGCGAGCAGGCGTTGATCGGCTGAATCGTGCCCGTTGTCGAGGGGATAGGCCTGTGCTACCTTGCGCGCCCGCTTGGCGAGGGCTCGCCGGTCGCTGAACCGTGGCCTTGGCCGCTCCGGCGGCGTGAAGAGGGTGGATGACTGTCGCGTTGACGCGATAGCTGCTGGAACAGACGGGCGGTTAGCTCAGCGGTAGAGCACTACCTTGACATGGTAGGGGTCACAAGTTCGATCCTTGTACCGCCCACCAGTTTCGCTGCCACATACGCCGGCCTCGCGCCGGCGTTTTGCTTTTCTGAGGTTGGTTCCCGGCCGGGATGCGTGGCACACACGGCTCCGTCTCGCGGCGGAGCCGGCATCGTCGTTCGCGCGGCATACTGGCCGGTCAGACGAACAGGACCCGACCATGCGGCGTTCACTGGTGGCCTGCCTGATGGCGGTCGCGGCCGCGCCCGCGGGCGCACAGGAAATAGTGGTTGAAGCGGAGGCGGACCGCCGGTCCCGCGAGCGGCTCGCGGAGACTGCGTCGCTCGAAACCGTGCAGGTCACCGCAACGCGTCGCCCACAGACCGGATTCGATGTTCCGGCCGGCGTCACGGTGGTCGCTCCCGAGGACATCGCCGACGCCGCGCCGGCCACGCTGGCCGACTACCTGCGCGGCGTGCCCGGTGCGTTCGTGCAGTCGACCACGCCGGGTCAGGCGATTCCGATCGTGCGCGGCCTCAAGGGCTCCGAGGTCCTCCACATCGTCGACGGCTTCCGCCTCAACACCGCGATCTTCCGCAACTCGCCCAACCAGTATTTCGCTCTGGTCGACGCGCAGAACGTGGAGCGCGTCGAGGTCGTGCGTGGCCCGTCGTCGACGCTGTACGGCTCCGATGCGATGGGCGGCGTGGTCCAGGTGCTGACGCCCGAGCAGCGCTTCGAAGGGCCGCATTGGGACGCTCGCGGCCATGTCCGCAGCCAGCTCGCGAGCGGCGACCTGTCCAGCGTCAGCCGTGTCGACGGCGCGGCAGGGCGCGAGGATTTCTCGATCGCGGGCGGGATCACATCGCAAGACGTCGGCGAACGCAGGGTGGGCGGCGGTCCGCGCCTTTCGCACACGGGCTTCCGCAGCCGCGCGGCCGACGCCAAGCTGCTGTGGCGGCCCGCGGCCGGCCATGAACTCATGTTCAACCTGCAGTACCTGCAACAACCGAGTACGCCGCGTTTCGACCAGCTCTTTGCGGGGTATGGACAGGACGCCGCGGAATCGGACGAGTTCTATTTCGAGCCGAACGATCGCCTGCTCGTGCATGCACGCTATCGCTGGGAAGCGGCCAATCCGGCTTTTGACACCGCCGAGCTGCATTTCGGCCAGCAGGTCATCGACGACGACCGCCGCAGCCGCGACGCCGGCAGCGGCCATCGCGATCTGGAACGGAATCGCGATCGCCTGCTCGGTCTTGCCGGCAGTTTCACCGGGCACGCGGGCCGGCATTCATGGGTCTACGGCTTCGAAGCCTACGCCGACACGGTCGGCAGCCGGCGCAGCCGCGTCGACGTCGATTCGGGAACCGTCACGCCGCGTTCGCAGCGCTTTCCCGATGGCTCGACGATGGACAGTTTCGCGATGTACCTCGATGAAAGTCTCGAACTCGCACCGCGCTGGCAGGTCGATGTCGGCGCGCGCTACAGCCGCTTCGATATCGAACTTCCGGCGAGTGCAGGCGGACCTGGCGTCAGGCTCGATCCGCACGACCTGACCGGCAGTGCGGGACTGACGTTCAAGACCAGCGACGACGTCCGCCTCGTCGCGAACCTCGGTCGTGGCTTCCGCGCGCCGAACATCTTCGACCTCGGCGTGTTCGGTGACCGGCCCGGCAACCGTTTCGCGATTCCGAACGGCGATCTGAAACCCGAAACCGTGCTGACCTGGGACTTCGGCGTGAAAGTGGATCGTCCCGGCCTGCAGGCCGAGGCATTCGTGTGGCATTCCGACTACACGGACAAGATCACCTCGGTCGAGATCGGCGAAGACGAGGAGGGCCGCGTACTCGTGCAAAATCGCAACGTCACCGCACTCGAACTCTGGGGCGCCGAAGTCGGCGCGCGCTGGAGCCCGCACGCAGCGCTCAGTCTGTACGGTACATTGAACTACACGCGCGGCGAGGAACGCTACGCAGGCGGCGCCTATGCAGCGGACCGCATTCCGCCGCTGAACGGCCGGCTCGGACTCGAGTGGCAGTTCGCGCCGGGCTGGCATTTCGACGCCTGGACACTCTACGCGGCGCAGCAGGATCGCCTGAGTCCGCGCGACCTCGACGATCCGCGCGTGAATCCGGCCGGGACTGCGGGTTGGAACACCTGGAATGCCCGGGTCGGCTGGGACTTCGCGCGCGACGCGAGCGTGGCCTTTCGTTTCGAGAACCTCACCGATCGCCGCTACCGCGAACATGGGTCCGGTGTCGACGAAGTCGGCCGCAATGCGACGCTGACTCTCGATTGGCGGTTCTGAGAGAAAGCGGCGCGCCCGCAGTGGTTGCCGGCCGGCATGAAGCGCCAGTGGTCGCTGCCGGCTTCATGGCGTCGCGCGACGCCGCGGATTGACACATCCTGCCTCCTGTTCTAGTTTGCTGCCCTGCACCAGAAACGACAGGTGACCCGCGGACAACCGCCGGTCGAGAGTGCGACATGTCGACGCGAACCGTTCCCCGCTGAATGTCCCGCGCAACGCGGCCGCAAGGGCGCATTGCGCCCTTTTTGTTGTCCGACGAACACGCACTCAATGATCAACATCACGCTACCCGACGGCAGCCGCAAGTCATTCGAGACGATTCCTACGGTGCAGGACGTGGCCGCTTCGATCGGCGCTGGCCTCGCCCGGGCCGCTCTCGCGGGCAAGGTCGACGGCGATCTGGTCGATACCAGCCGCGTGATCGACCACGACGCGCGGCTCGAGATCGTGACCGAGAAGAGCCCCGAGGCGCTCGAGATCATCCGCCATTCCACCGCGCACCTGCTCGCACAGGCCGTGCAGCGCCTGTTTCCGAAGGCCCAGGTCACGATTGGTCCGGTCATTGAAAACGGCTTCTACTACGATTTTGCGTTCGAGCGGCAGTTCACGACCGAGGATCTCGCGCTGATCGAGGGCGAGATGAAGAAGATCGCGGCCGAGGCGTTGCCGGTCTCGCGCTCGGTCATGGCACGCGACGAGGCGGTGCGCTATTTCCGCGCCAAAGGGGAGGAGTACAAGGCGCAGATCATCGAGGGCATTCCCGCGAACGAGGAACTCTCGCTGTACACGCAGGGCGAATTCACCGACCTTTGCCGCGGCCCGCATGTGCCGAACACGAACCGGCTCAAGACCTTCAAGCTGATGAAGGTGGCCGGTGCCTATTGGCGTGGCGACTCGGACAACGAGATGCTGTCGCGCATCTACGGCACGGCCTGGCTCAACGACAAGGATCTGGCCGCCTATCTGAACATGCTGGAAGAAGCGGAAAAGCGCGACCACCGCAAGATCGGCAAGGCGCTGGACCTGTTCCATCAGCAGGAGGAAAGCCCGGGGATGGTGTTCTGGCACCCCAAGGGCTGGACGATCTGGCAGCAGGTCGAGCAGTACATGCGCCGCGTCTACCGGCGCAGCGGCTACCAGGAAGTGCGTTGCCCGATGGTGCTCGACGTGTCCATGTGGAAAAAGTCGGGGCACTGGGACAACTACGCCGAAAACATGTTCTTCACGGAATCAGAGAAGCGTACCTACGCGCTCAAGCCGATGAACTGCCCCGGCCACGTGCAGATCTTCAATACCGGGTTGCACAGTTACCGCGAGCTGCCGATCCGCTACGGCGAATTCGGCGCCTGCCACCGCAACGAGCCGTCGGGCGCCCTGCACGGGATCATGCGCGTGCGTGCGTTCACCCAGGACGACGGACACATCTTCTGCACCGAGGAACAGATCGAGTCGGAGGTCACCGCGTTTCACCGTCAGGCCATGCAGGTCTACGCGGATTTCGGCTTCAGCGACATAGCGATCAAGCTCGCGCTGCGCCCGGACAAGCGCATCGGCTCGGACGAGTTCTGGGACCGCACCGAGGACGTGCTGCGCCGTGCGCTGCGTGCCGCAGGCGTCGAATGGGAGGAACTGCCGGGCGAGGGCGCGTTCTACGCGCCGAAGATCGAATATCACCTCAAGGACTCGATTGGCCGGGCGTGGCAGGTCGGCACGATGCAGGTCGATTTCATGATGCCCGAGCGCCTGGGCGCCGAATATGTCGACGAACACAGCCAGCGCCGGCATCCGGCGATGCTGCACAGGGCCATCGTCGGCTCGCTCGAGCGCTTCATCGGGATCCTGATCGAGCACCATGCGGGCCTGTTTCCGGTCTGGCTGGCGCCGGTCCAGGCCGTGGTCATCAATATCACCGACAGCCAGGCCGAATTCGCGGCCGAAACCGCGCAAACCCTTGTCTCGCAAGGTTTCCGGGTCGAAGCGGATTTGCGTAACGAGAAGATCGGCTATAAAATCCGCGAGCATACGCTGGACAAGGTTCCCTATCTTCTCGTCGTGGGCGACCGCGAGCGCGAGTCGGGAGCCGTTTCCGTGCGTACCCGTGCGGGCGAGGATCTGGGGGCGATGTCGGTCGCCAGCTTCGCCGAGCGCCTGCAATCCGAGTGCGCGCAGTCCTGACGCGGGCGCCCGACCGTATTCCCCCTTGGAGGATTGACGTATCGCCACTGACAGCAAGCCGAACCGCAGGAACCAGGAAATCAGGGTCCCGCGAGTACGTGTGATTGGCGCGGAAGGAGAACAGGTAGGCATCCTGTCCCGCGACGAGGCGCTGGCCATGGCCCAGGACGTCGGCCTGGATCTGGTCGAGATTCAGCCCAACGGCGATCCGCCGGTCTGCCGAATCATGGATTTCGGCAAGTTCAAGTTCGATGCGCAGAAGAAGGCGCATGCGGCACGCAAGAAGACCAAGCAGGTCGAGATCAAGGAACTGAAGTTCCGCCCGACTACGGATGTCGGGGACTATGCGATCAAGATGCGCAACCTGCGACGTTTCCTCGACGAGGGCGACAAGGTCAAGATCACGATCCGTTTTCGCGGTCGCGAGATGGCGCATCAGGAACTGGGCCGCGCGATGGTCGACAAGATTTCGGCCGACATCGTCGAGGAAGCCGTGATCGAGCAGTATCCGCGGATGGAGGGCC
Organism: uncultured Gammaproteobacteria bacterium; assembly: GCA_963758365.1. GTDB lineage: Bacteria > Pseudomonadota > Gammaproteobacteria > Xanthomonadales > Rhodanobacteraceae > Dokdonella_A. Next base: position 2,221,339 of record CAVWVB010000001.1, on the reverse strand, counting down.
GTCTCATGGTCATGATGATCGCCCCCAAGAAGAAGCAGTAGCTTTCCTGGAAAGTGCGGTCAGGATGAACGCAAAAATACACACGCGACCAGGACGGCCGCTGTTTGATTCAAGCGATCATGGATAATCGAAACTGATAACGGAGCCTGTCCGGGATTCCGGACCACACAAACCGGTACAAGCAGGATGGAAAGTGCGGTCTCTGCCGCCGCTCGTGCCAGTAAAGAAGACAACCCAAGGAGATCGGGCCATGCCCAAGATGAAAACCAACCGGGCCGCTGCGAAGCGGTTCCGCAAGACCGCGACCGGCAAGTTCAAGTGCGGCCACGCGTTCAAGAGCCACATCCTCACCAAGAAGTCGACGAAGCGCAAACGCGGTCTTCGCGCGACCAATCACGTGCGCAAGGAAGACGCGGGTCGCGTCTCGCGCATGCTGCCGTACGCATAAGGAGGACGGGACATGGCACGAGTCAAGCGTGGCGTCATCGCCCATCGTCGGCACAAGAAGATCCTCGGCAAGGCCAAGGGTTATTACAACGCGCGCCGCAAGGTATTCCGCGTCGCCAAGCAGGCGGTCACCAAGGCGCATCAGTACGCCTACATCGGCCGCAAGCAGAAGAAGCGCAACTTCCGCGCGCTGTGGATCGTCCGCATCAACGCGGGAGCGCGCATGTTCGGGCTTTCGTACAGTCGCATGATGAACGGTCTGACCAAGGCCGGCATCACCCTCGATCGCAAAGTGCTCGCCGATATCGCGGTGCACGACATCAAGGCGTTCGGTGCGCTCGCGGAGAAAGCCAAGGCCAGCCTGGCGGCTTGATTTCTTCGATCTTGCCCGGTTGCGAAATCGAAGAAGCGCCTGCATGAGTACGCGGGGAGGAGGCCGAGTCTCTTCCCCGTTTTCTTTTGGTGTGACGCGGCGAACCAATGGCGTAATTCCGGCGAAGGCTGGAATCCAGTGCCTTCATGATGGGAACGAAAGGCCCGGATCCCGCTTCGCAGGGAAGACAACTGTTTGGTCGTCACGATAGCGGGAATCGTGATGGACGCTTTGGAAGACATCAATCGCTCCCTGACTGCGATTGCGGCGGCCGAGACCCTCGAGGGACTCGAAGCCTTGCGTGTCGCGTTGCTCGGCAAGAGCGGCGCCATTACCGCTGCGCTCAAGGCGCTCGGCGCCCTGTCGCCCGATCAACGCAAGACGCGCGGTGCCGAAGTCAACCGGGCCAAGCAGCGCATCGCCGAGGCCGTAGCCGCGCGCAAGACGGAGCTGGAACAGGGCGAACTGAAGCGCCGCCTCGAGGTGGAACGGGTCGATGTGACGCTGCCCGGACGGCGTGCCGAGCGGGGCAGCATCCACCCGATCACGCGCACGCTCGATCGCATGACCGAAATCTTCGCACGGCTCGGCTATGAACTGGCCGACGGGCCGGAGATCGAGGACGACTGGCACAATTTCGAAGCGCTGAATTTTCCACCGGATCATCCAGCGCGCACGATGCATGACACGTTCTGGTTTGCCGACGGTCACCTGCTGCGCACGCATACGTCCCCGGTGCAGATCCGCGCGGCCCGCGGACGCGCACCGCCGATCCGCCTGATTTCGGTAGGCAAGGTCTACCGCAGCGATTCGGATCAGACCCACTCGCCGATGTTCCATCAGGTCGAAGGCCTGCTGGTCGGTGAAGACGTCAGCTTCGCGGACTTGAAGGGAACGCTCGCGGCGTTCGTGCGTGCGTTTTTCGAACGCGATTTCGAAATGCGCTTCCGGCCGAGCTATTTTCCGTTCGTCGAGCCGGGAGCAGAGGTCGACATCCGCTGGGAACGCGAGGACGGTACGCGTTCGTGGCTTGAGGTACTCGGCTGCGGCATGGTCCATCCGAATGTCCTGCGCGCCTGCGAAGTCGACCCGGAACGCTATAGCGGGTTTGCTTTCGGCATGGGCGTGGAGCGTTTTGCAATGCTGCGTTACGGCGTGAACGACCTGCGGATGTTTTTCGAAAATGACCTTAGATTCCTCGCGCAGTTCGCCTGAGCAGCGCCTGGCGCGCGCATTCCATGCGGCCAAGCCGCAGACAACGTCAAATCCGGATTCCACACGTGCGGCTCCCTTCATGAAATTCTCCGAAAACTGGCTGCGCGAACTCGTCGACATTCGCGTCGATCGGCAATCGCTGATCGATCGTCTGACCATGACTGGTCTCGAAGTCGAAGGTTTCGAGGCGTTGGGCGAGGCGCTCGCCGGGATCGTGGTCGCCGAGATCGTCGGATGCGAGACGCATCCCGATGCGGACCGGTTGCGCGTCTGCGAGGTTGCCCTGGGCAAGGGCGGATCGCTGACCATCGTCTGCGGCGCGCCCAACGCGCGAGTTGGTCTCAAGGCCCCGTTGGCGACCATCGGCACGACGATGCCCGGCGGCATCGAGATCAGGAAGGCCACGCTGCGGGGCGTCGAATCGAGCGGCATGCTGTGCTCGGCGAAGGAGCTGGGCATCGATGCCGATGCCGCGGGCCTGATGGAGCTGCCGCCGGATGCACCGGTCGGCGAATCCCTGGCAGCCTGCCTGGGTCTTCCCGACGCGAGCATCGAGATCAAGCTGACTCCGAATCGCCCGGATTGCCTGAGCGTACACGGGCTTGCCCGCGACGCGGCCGCGGCTTTCGGCAGCCCGTTTGTTCCGCCAGAGCCGGCGTCGATTGCCGTGACCAGCACGGTCGAGCGCGCAGTGCGCGTGGAGGCCGGCACGGATTGTCCGCGCTATCTCGGGCGCGTCATCGAGGGCATCGATGCAGGTGCAAGCACCCCGCTCTGGCTTGCCGAGCGCCTGCGCAGAAGCGGACTGCGCCCGATCGGCGCGGTCGTGGATGTGACCAACTACGTGATGCTCGAACTCGGCCAGCCACTGCATGCGTTCGACGACGATCACCTCGAGGGCGCAATCGTCGTGCGCCGCGCAGCATCGCGCGAAAAGCTGACTCTGCTCGACGGTACCGAACATGTTCTGACAAGAGATTTCCTCGTGATCGCCGACGAGGTCAGGCCGCTGGCCCTGGCCGGGATCATGGGCGGGCACGGTTCGCGGGTCACCGACACGACCCGCAACGTGTTTCTCGAAAGTGCGTACTTCGCACCGGTCGCGATCGTCGGGCGCGCGCGACGGCTCGGGATGCATACCGACGCCTCGCACCGCTTCGAACGTGGCGTCGATCCGCAGCTGCAGCGCAGAGCGCTCGAACGTGCCAGCGCTTTGCTCGTCGCGATCGCCGGCGGCAAGGCGGGTCCCGTGGTCGAGGCGGTGCATGCGGAATCGATTCCCCGACATGCACCGATCGTTTTGCGTCGCGCGCGACTCGCGCGCATCCTCGATCTGGAGGTTGCCGATGCCGAAGTCGAGCGCATCCTTGTCGCGCTCGGCCTCGAGGTGGAACGTACCATCACGGGCTGGCTCGCGACACCGCCGAGCTGGCGATTCGATCTCGCGATCGAGGAGGACCTGATCGAGGAAGTCGCGCGCGTGCATGGCTACCAGCACGTGCCCACGCGTGCGCCACGCGGTGATCTGCTCGTACCGGCACTTCCCGAGTCAGCTCTCGATATCGGCCACCTGCGCGCGCAACTGGTCGCGCGCGACTACGCCGAAGCGGTCTGTTACGCGTTCGTCGGCGCGGATCTGCTTGGGAAATGGACGCTCGACGAAGGAGCGATTGCGTTGGCCAATCCGCTTTCGGCGGACTTCGGCGTGATGCGCACCTCGCTGCTGCCGGGTCTGGTCGCGGTACTGGCCGCGAACCGGCGCCGGCAGCAGCCCCGCGTGCGCATTTTCGAAGTCGGCAACGTGTTTCGCGCGGGCCGGGAACCCGGCGACGCGGCGGTCGAAACGCTGCGCATCGCGGCGGTCGCGTGCGGCAGCGCATCCTCGGAACAATGGGGCGAGGCGCGCCGCGCGATCGACTTCTTCGACATCAAGGGGGATCTCGAATCGCTGCTTGCAATGACCAGCGTGGCCACGGAATTTCGGTGCCTGACGGCGACGCAACCCTGGCTGCATCCCGGCCAGAGCGCGCAGTTGCGCCGCGGCGATCGCCACGTCGGATACGTCGGAGCGCTGCATCCGGATTTGCTTCGGTCCCTGGACATCGACGAAGACGTATACGTGGTCGAACTCGATGTCGCGGTGGTGTGCCCGCGCCCATTGCCGCGGGCAGTCGCGGTTTCGCGTTACCCATCGGTGCGGATCGACCTTTCCTTCGAGCTGGCGGAAGGCGTCCCGTATGCGCAGGTTGAGTCGACAATTCGTGATGCGATTGGCGAAACCCTGTCGGACATGGTGCTGTTCGACCGTTATGCGGACCAGAACCTCGGAAATGGTGTCAAAAGTCTCGCTATGGGCTTGATTTTGCAGGATCGTTACCGCACCCTTACGGACCAGGACGCTGACCGCTGCAGGGCTCTCGCGGTTGCCGCACTGGAATCGGTTTGCAAAGCAAAGTTGCGAGGGTAGGATGGCGCTGACGAAGGCGGAGATGGCCGAGCGTCTGTTTCTGGACGTGGGGTTGAACAAGCGCGAAGCCAAAGAATTCGTCGACGCATTCTTTGAAGTCGTACGTGATGCTTTGGAGAAAGGGGAGCAGGTGAAGCTGTCGGGATTCGGCAATTTCGACCTGCGTTTCAAGAATCAGCGTCCCGGGCGTAACCCCAAGACCGGCGTGGAGATTCCGATCTCCGCACGCAGGGTGGTCACGTTCCGTCCCGGGCAAAAACTGAAGGTCCGGGTCGAAGCCTATGCTGGATCAGGGCAGCAATAGCGAACTTCCGGTCATCCCGGCCAAACGCTATTTCACCATCGGGGAAGTCAGCGAGCTGTGTGGCGTCAAGCCGCATGTGCTGCGTTATTGGGAGCAGGAATTCCCGAATCTCAAGCCGGTCAAGCGCCGTGGCAACCGCCGCTACTACCAGCGTCATGACGTACTGATGATCCGCCAGATCCGCTCGCTGCTATACGATCAGGGCTTCACGATCACCGGGGCGCGCCAGCGTCTCGAAGGCAGCCAGGCGCGCGCGGAGTCGACGATATCGGGCCAGATCGTGCGCCAGGTGCGGCTCGAACTCGAGGAAGTGCTGCAGATCCTGCGGCGCTAGCTTGCTGGCCGCCTGGCGGGACAGCGCGTCAGCGTGGCGACTCCCTGCGTTGGCTCTGTTCGTCCGCTCGCGCGCACGGATTTGCGCAGCGCGCGCCGAATGGCCCAGTGGCGTTCTGCTACACTTCGCGCCCCATTTGAAGCCGGCGGGCGCAGGGTCGCTCCACGTCACCTTGCCGCATCTGCGGAAGGTGCTCGAGGGCCGGGTGAGGGGTACCGAAAAGTCGGGGCGTAGCGCAGCCTGGTAGCGCACCTGCCTGGGGGGCAGGGGGTCGTGGGTTCGAATCCCGCCGCCCCGACCATGTTTCCGCTGCCGGTCCGAAATCTTCGATGAACCCAACGCGCCGCGCGCTGTATCCGGACATTGAACCGTTCGACAGTGGTTTTCTCCAGGTCTCGCCGCTGCATCGCATGTACTACGAGCAGTGCGGGAACCCGCGAGGCAAGCCCGTCGTATTCCTGCATGGCGGCCCGGGTGCGGGCTGCAATTCGAAGTCGCGACGTTTCTTCGATCCGGCCCATTACCGCATTGTGCTGCTGGACCAGCGCGGTTGTGGACGCTCGACGCCGCATGCGGAGCTGACCGACAACACGACCTGGCATCTGGTCGCCGACATCGAGCGCCTGCGCGAGCACCTCGGCATCGCGCGCTGGCAGGTGTTCGGCGGCTCCTGGGGTTCGACGCTCGCGCTCGCCTATGCGCAGACCCACGCTGAACGCGTGACCGAGCTGGTGTTGCGCGGCATCTTCATGCTGCGCCGCTGGGAGCTCGAGTGGTTCTACCAGAAGGGCTGCGACGCGCTGTTCCCGGACGCATGGGAGGCGTATCTCGGTGCGATTCCGGTCGTCGAGCATGGCGACCTGATGGGCGCCTACCAGCGGCGCCTGACCAGCAGCGATGTCGCGACACGGCTGGCGGCCGCCCAGGCGTGGTCGATCTGGGAGGGAGCGACGAGTTTCCTGCTGCAGGATCCGGCGCACATCGCTTCGAGCGGCGAAGACGAGTTCGCCCTCGCATTCGCGCGCATCGAGAACCACTATTTCGTCAATGGCGGATTCTTCGAATGCGATGGCCAATTACTGCGCGACGCGAATCGGCTCAGGCACATCCCGGCGGTGATCGTGCAGGGTCGCTACGATGTGGTGTGTCCCGCGCGCAGCGCCTGGGACCTGCATCGGGCATGGCCGGAGGCGGACCTGCGCATCGTTGCCGACGCCGGCCACTCTGCATTCGAACCAGGCATCACCCACGAACTGATCGAGGCAACCGACCGGTTTCGCTGATTCGCTGCCGTCCGCCGCACATTCCGGCGCCGCCGAAATGCAGCGGGCCCGCCGAAGCGGGACCCGCATCCTCATCTGGGCGACGTTGACTCCCTAGTGCGCCGCGGGGGCGCCTGAAAGGCAGGTCTTCATGAATGCCTTGCGCTGGTCGCCCTTGAGAGCCTTTGCCTTCGCGTCGGCATTGCAGGTAGTCATCCGCTGCTGTTGAGCCGTTTTCGCGTTTGCGCTGGCGGTCGCGGGTTCACCCTTCAGACACGTGCTCATGAATGTCTTGCGCTGGTCGCCCTTCAGCGACTGCGCGGTGGCTTTGGCGTTGCAGTCTTTCATGCGCTGCTGTTGCGCCGTCATCGGTTTACCGGTTGCGCTCGTATCTTTTGCGGAAGCGCCGACCGCCGCGGTCGCAAGCAGGCATGCGAGGGACAGCGAAGCGATGGTGGAAAAATGCATGATGTGTGCTCTCCAGGAGTCCTTGTCCGCTGCCACCCGGCATGCGGTGCGGCGCAGTCTACGCTCTGCCGGGCCTGCTGGAAGTGGTCGCGCCAGCGTGCATGATCACGCTGTTGCCCGCGATTCAGCGTTTCCCCGCGCGCCGCCCGCCGAGATTGCTGCGCTGCGGGGAGCGCGGCGCAGCACGTCCCTCGCATGCGTTGTGCGAACACGAACGGGCCCTGCTGCGGACCCGTTCGTGCTCCCGGTCGTACGCTCAGTGCGTGCTGACCGCCTCCGATTTCACGCATTCGGTGACGAAGGTCTTGCGCGCATCGCCCTTGAGACCCTGCGCCTTGGCGTCCGCACCGCAGCTCCTGCGCTTGAGCTGGGCTGGACTCTGGGCGCGCGCGGTCGCCTTTTCGGCAGCAGCGCCCGGTACGCCCACGGCTTGCCCCCTGAGGCAAGGACTCATGAACGCCTTGCGCTCGTCGCCTTTGAGCGAGCGGGCTCGCGCCTGCGCATTGCAGTCCTTCATGCGCTGCTGCTGGGTGGTCAGGGGTTTGCCTGACGCGCTGACATCATTGGCGGAGACGCTTCCCGCGGCCGCGGCGAATGCGATGACCAGGGCGAGTGTGGCAATGGTGGTGACTTGCATGCTGAGACTCCCTCTCGGATGGTTGTGGCCGCTGCCACCCGGCAGCGGTGCACACAGTGTCGGCACACGGCATGGATCCGGGCAGAGGAGAGTGGAGGTCGGCGCTGCGCGCAATGCGAGCGCCGTGGCCGGCGATATCGCGGCGTCCGCTGTAGGAAAAACCCGCGCCGGGCGGGGCGGTTCCCGGCCCGGCCGATTCGCTCAGGCAGCGGCGGCGTGCGGAGCCTGCGTCTTGCGCGGTCCCTCGACGAGTGCGCGACGGACGCCTTCGACGAGCAGATCCGCTTCCGCATCGCTGATTGCGAAATGCGGGGTGAAGCGCAGCGAGTTGGCACCCCCGTGGATGACCCCGTAGCCGTGCTCGCGCATCCACTCCTCGGTGCTGCCCGCGCCGTAGCACTTGAATGCGTCGGACAGTTCGCACGAGAACAGCAGGCCGGTCCCCTGCACGCGCGTGATGTAGCCCGGAAGTTCCTCCCTGAGTCTTTCCAGCTTGGCGACGCAGTCGGTTCCGCGGGTGCGGATGTTTTCGCGCAGCTCGGTGGTCAGCGCACCGAGGACAGCGCAGCCGACGTCGAGCGCACGCGGGTTTGCGGACATCGTGTTGCCGTAGATGCCCTTGCGGTAAAGTCCCGCAGCCCGATCGGTGACGGCGAGCACCGACATCGGATACTGGCCTGCATTCAATGCCTTCGAATAGGTTTCCATGTCGGGCGCGTCGAGTTCTTCGAAGCCCGGGTAGTCGACGATCGAAAGCACGCCGTGCGCACGCAGGCCCGCCTGGATCGAATCGATCAGGAGCAGGCTGCCATGTGCCCGGGTCAGTTCGCGCGCTGCCGCATAGAACTCCGGCGTCACGCCGCGGCCCGGGTCGCCCTCGCCCATGACCGGCTCGATGAACACGGCTTCGATGAACCAGCCGTTCCTGTCGGCATCCGCAAAAGTCTGCCTGAGGTGGCTGACGCTGTACGGCTCGATCGTAAGCAGGCTGTGTTCGTCGCGGAAACTCGCAAGATTCTGCTGGTAGGCCTTGCGCGAGGAATCGGAGTAGATCGCAGGCCGTTCGGTACGGCCGTGGAACGCGCCCTTGACCGCGACGCGCCGGATTTCACGTCCGGCATGTCGCGCGCCCGGGTCGGTCATCAGCTTGGCATTGACATCGATGATGCGGCCGGCCAGCGTGACCGCTTCCGAGCCCGAGTTCAGGCACAGGAACTTGGTGAACGGGCAGCCCCCGCGGGTCTGGCCGATTTCCTTCTTGAGCGCACGACCGAACTTCAGTTGCGACAGGTTCGGCGTCATCACGTTGGCCATGACCTGAGGCCGGGCCAGGACGCCGAGGATCGCCTTGGGCGCATGACCGGAACCGAGCATGCCATAGCCGCCGGCGTCGTAGACCACCGCGCCCTTGAGCGTGATCAGCCAGGGGCCGTGCGCGGCAAGCGCGACATACGGATTGACGCCGTCTTCCGGATAGAAATTGACGAAATCGGCCTGCACTTGATGAATCTGTGCGTCCTCGTCCAGATGCAGAAGGTCGGCCATGCACGAGCGCAGCGCCAGATGCGCCGCATAAGCCTCGTCGATCGCTTCGACGAGGGCCGGATCATGTTGCGCAAACTGTTCGATGACGTCGTCGGGCAGTCCGCTGGTGCGCACCGCCCCGTCGAACTCGCGCATCTCCTTGAGCTTGGTCAGCATCGGACTCATCGGAACCTCCCGGAAAACGACACGTGCCCGCCCCGGAGAGGGAGCAGGCACGTACGCTTTACTCTTTGATTGGAATGGAAAAAACAAGCGCGAACTATAGCACGGCAGCGACCGGAGCGGTACCCCGCGAGCATTGCGCGGGAACGCACTGCGGACCGGATCGGTGCGCATGACATCCGTCACCAGCGACAGGTGACGACGCGCTCTGGGGTCGCGCGGGTCAACTTCGTAGAGTGGCTCCGACGAACCTCGGCGGAGTGGTCCCATGCACGGCAGTCTCCCGGCCCCACTGACTCTGAACGGCGTGAACCGGCGTTTCGGCGCGGTCACCGCGCTCGACGGTATCGACCTCGAGGCGCGTGCCGGCGAGCTGCTCGCACTGCTCGGGCCGAATGGCGCCGGCAAAACTACCGCGATCGGGTGCGGACTGGGCCTGGTCGCGCCCGACCACGGCACCGTCCACGTGTTTGGGGAATCGCCGGATGCGCTGTCCGCGCGCCGGCGCGTCGGCGTCATGCTGCAGGACGCGAGCATGCCGGACACCCTCGCCGTGGGCGAACTCCTCGCTCCGGTGCGCAGCTATTACCCGCAACCGCGCGATATCGAAGAGTGCGTGCGGATGGCCGGTCTCGATGGCCTCATGAAGCGTCGCTATGGCCGATTGTCGGGAGGCCAGCAACGTCGCGTCCAGTTTGCACTTGCGATTTGCGGGCGCCCGCAACTGCTGTTTCTCGACGAGCCGAGCGTGGGCCTTGATATCCAGGCGCGCGAGCGAATGTGGTCCGCGATCCGAGGCATGGTCGCCGAAGGCTGCGCAGTCGTCCTCACGACCCATTACCTCGAGGAAGCCGAGGCGCTTGCCGACCGGGTCGCGGTGCTTGCGCGCGGCCGCATCGTCGCCGCGGGCAGCGTCAGCCAGATCCGCGAACGCATCGTGCAGCGCCGCGTTCGCTGCCTCAGTGTGCTCGACCCCGCGCGCGTGGGCGCGTGGCCGGAGGTTCGCAGCGTGCATCGCGACGGCGGACACCTGGAGATCGTGACCGACGCGGCGGAATCCGTCGTTCGCCAATTGCTGTTCGAGGACAGCACACTCAGCGGGCTGGAAGTCCGACGCGCGGGCCTGGCCGAGGCGTTCGTGGAAATCACCCGGGAGGCCGCATGAACGCCCTTGCTCCTGCGTTGCCGCGCGTGTCGCTGCCGCGCATCTACGCGCTGGAAACCCGCAACGAGTTCCTGCGCATGCTGCGCGCGCCGTCGTTCGCGCTGCCGACGCTGATCTTCCCGCCGATGTTCTACGTATTGTTCGCGGTGCTGTTCGACAACCACGGCGGCGGGTTCCACGCCAATGTCTACCTGCTCGCTACCTACGGCGTGTTCGGGGTGATGAGTCCGGGCCTGTTTGGTTTCGGTGTCACGGTGGCGACCGATCGCGAACGCGGCTGGTTGACCCTCAAGCGCGCAATGCCGATGCCGCCCGGAGCCTACCTCGCGGGCAAGCTCGCGATGGCAATGCTGTTCGCGACGATCATCTTCGTGGTCATGGCCGTGCTCGCGGCGACCCTCGGTGGCGTGCGCCTGCCGCCCGGCGCGTGGATCTCCCTGTTCGTGGTCGATCTGTTCGGCGTGCTGCCGTTCTGCGCGCTCGGCCTGTTCATCGGCAGTCTGGTCAGCAGCCAGGCCGCGCCCGCGGTTGCGAACCTGGTCTATCTGCCGATGTCGTTTCTCGCAGGACTATGGATGCCGCTGTCCGTGTTGCCCGGATTTATCGCGAAGATCGCGCCGCTCTGGCCCGCCTGGCACCTGGGCCGGCTCGCGCTGGGCGCGGTGGGCCAGGCACCCGGCGAGGCGCCGATGCCCCACGTGCTCGCATTGCTCGCGATCACGGTGATCTTTCTGGCGCTCGCGCGGCGCCGCCTTGCGAGGGCGTAGCCATGGGCGCGATGCGTGTGATCGGCTTGCGACTCTCCTTCAGCCTCGCGCTGTTCGCGTTGCTGCTGATGGTCGCCGCATTGCGCTGGCCGGTCTGAGCCACCCCCGGCGTATCATTTTGCGCGCGCGGTCATATCGGAGCAGGTCCATGTCGCGGATCACGGATTGGCTGAAGGGCTTGAGCAACAACGCGCTGCCGCCGAATCCCGATGATCACGGCTGGGCGCGCATGTGGAGCCTGCTCTATCTCGGCTTCCTGTTCATAAACTGGCATGCGGACAGTCCGTCCGTCTGGCTGCCTGCGACGCTGCTCAGCATCGTGATCTTCCTGCCGCTGTATCTGCATGCGCTCACACACTGCGGCCGACGGTTGCTCGCCTATTCCGCGGCGATCGCGGCGATCGGATTTCTGCTCACGCCGATCAACACCAGCGCGAACACCTATCTGATCTATGCGGGCGTGCTGCTGCCGGCCAGCGGCATACCGCTGCGGGCGACGATTGCGACGATCCTTGGCGGAATCGCGCTGTACGCTCTCGAGTTGTGGTGGCTGCAATGGCCGCTCCAGTTCGTGCTGATAGCGGTCGGAGTCACCGCGATCGTGTCGATAGCCATCGGGGCGGCAAACCATTTCCACCGCGAGAGGAACCTGCGCCAGGCCGAGCTCAAGCTCAGCCACGACGAAGTGCGCCGGCTTGCCGCGCTCGCAGAGCGCGAGCGTATCGGTCGCGATCTGCACGACCTGCTCGGTCATACGCTGTCGCTGATCACGCTGAAGTCGGAACTCGCGGTCAGATTGTTCGACCGGGACCCGCTCGCGGCGCGGCTCGAAATCGTCGATGTCGAACGCGTTGCGCGCGACGCGCTGGGCCAGGTCCGGCACGCGGTGAGCGGTATCCGTACCGCCGGCCTCACCGCCGAGCTCGCGTCGGCGCGGATGCTGCTGGAATCCTCGGACATCCGGCTCGAATACGCGCTCGCCGATTCGACACTGCCGCCGGAGGTGGAAACCGTCCTCGCATTGACCGTTCGCGAGGCGGTGACGAACATCCAGCGCCACGCGCGTGCGAACCACGCCCGCATCCGGCTCGTGGTCGAGCACGCGCAGGCACGGCTTCTGGTCGCCGACGACGGCCGCGGGGCGGTCGTGGTTCCGGGCAATGGCCTCAAGGGCATGCGCGAGCGATTGCAGATGCTCGGAGGCCACCTGGAGATCACATCGACGCGCGGCAAAGGCACGCATCTCGTGGCCGTGCTGCCCCTGCCGCCCGAAGCGGATGCGGCGCCCGCCACGGCGCTGAGCGAATCCGGCTGAGCGCGCGTGTGCACGGGGCGGCTGCCCTCGGGGATCATCTGCGGGGCGCTCTGCGCAGTCAGGACGCGTGCAGGTGCCTCGCTTCGAGCGACGACCGGGACGCTGCAGCGGCGCCCTGCTAGAGTCCCGCACCTTGCGGCCCGGCGCGGCCATCTGCAGGATCCTGCCAGCCCGTGATCCGTGTTCTGCTTGCCGAAGATCAGGCGATGGTGCGCGGCGCGCTTTCCGCGCTGCTCAGGCTCGAAACGGATATCGACGTCATCGGCAGCGCCGCCGACGGCGAAGAGGCGTGGCGCGCATTGCAGCAGTCCAAACCCGACGTGCTGGTCACCGACATCGAAATGCCCGGATTGACCGGCCTCGAGCTCGCGCAACGCGTGCAGCGCCACGAGCTCGCGTGCAAGGTGGTCATCGTGACCACGTTCGCGCGCCCGGGTTTCCTGCGTCGTGCGCTCGAGTCGGGCGTCAGCGGCTACCTGCTCAAGGACGCGCCTGCCGAGCAATTGGCCGAGGCGCTGCGCAAGGTCCATCGCGGCGGCCGCGCAATCGACCCGCAGCTCGCGGTCGAGGCGTGGTCGGAGGCGGATCCGCTCAACGATCGCGAGCGCCAGGTTCTTCGCCTCGCCGGCGAAGGTCTCGCCGCTGCCGATATCGCCGAGCGCCTGAATCTGTCCCAGGGCACCGTGCGCAACTATCTGTCCGAGGCGATCGGCAAGCTACGCGTCGGCAATCGGATCGAGGCCTATCGGCTCGCGCGCCAGAAAGGCTGGTTGTAGCGGGGTGCGCGCCGGCCCTTCGCACGTTCCGGCCGCAAGCCGGACGGTCCGTGAAGTTGCGCGGGCCTAGAGCTGCGAGGCACCCAGCGAGGCGAGTTCATCGAGGACCTTGCGCGTCCATGGTCGATGCCGCCAGTCGGCGAGGGTGGTCTCGCGTGAGCGCGCTATATCGCCGTCGAACACCCCTGTCATGCGGCGCGCGAACGGCGCGTCGTAGACATTCATGTTCGACTCGTCGTTGAGCCGGAACGAGCGTTCGTCGAAGTTCGCCGAACCGACGATGGTCAGGTAGCGATCGACGATCATCATCTTGCTGTGGAACAGGCTGGGCTGGAAGCGGTACATGCGCGCACCCGCCTCGAGCATTTGACCCCACTGCGCCTGCGATGCCTCGCGCACGACTTCGCTGTCGGTGTGCCCGCCGGGCACGACGATGCGGATGCGCACGCCGCGCCGGAGCGCGGACAGCAACGCGTTCTTGACCAGATCCCCGGGAATGAAATACGCGGCCTCGAGGTCGATAGACGCACGCGCCGACGCAATCGCGAGCAGGTACATCAGCTGCATGTTCTGGCTGCCGCCGTCCGGTGAACTCGCGAACACCTGTACCGCGACGTCCCCTGCGGCGGCGAGCACCGGGTAGTAGTCGGGGCCGAGCAGGACATGCCCGGTCATGGTGATCCAGTTGTCCTCGAATACCGCCTGCATCTGCGCGACGACCGGCCCCTCGACCTGGAATTGCATGTCGCGCCAGTGATCCGGGCGCTGCGCGTTTCCGCGCCAGGCGTCGGCGATGCCGACACCGCCGGTAAAGCCGATGCGACCGTCGACGACCAGCAGCTTGCGGTGATCGCGGTTGTTCATGCGGTCCAGCGTGTACCACTGCAGCGGATGGAAGTATTCGAACTCGGCACCGGCCGCGCGCAGGCGGTCTACGCTCTCGCGCTTCATCCTCGAGCCGCCGATCGCGTCCACGAGTACGTGCACCGCGATCCCGGCGCGGGCGCGTTCGGCGAGCGCGGCGATGAATTCCTCGCCGATCGTGCCGGACCAGTAGATGTAGGTTTCGAAGTCGATCGTTCGACGCGCCGCGCGGATCGCGTCGAGCATGGCCGGAAAGATTTCGTCGCCGTTCTCGAGGTCACGAACGCGATTGCCCTCGAGCACGGCCGGACCCAGCAGGTTCGATATTTCGGTGCGAAACTGCGGGCTTGCCACCGGGCTTGCGTTCGGGATGTCGCGGGTAAGCTGGCGCTCCTGCGGCATCAGGTTGAGGATGATCAGCACGACCGCGACGGTCACGGACGCCGTGCCCAGTCCAATCGCCGCGCGATCCTTCCATGTCCTGGTCACGATGGCCGCCTTCGCTCCCGCCTGAAATTCCCCGGATGCTCACACGGCCCGCCTGAACGCCGATAATTGCGGGCCGCCAACCCGCCCCGACTCCCTGCTTGAAGAAGTCCGATTTCCAATTCGACCTGCCCGCCGAACTGATCGCGCAGGTACCGCTACCGAAGCGCTCGGCCAGCCGCCTGCTCGTCGTCGACGCGTCGAGCGCTCACCTGCGCGATCTCCATGTCGTCGACCTCCCTTCGTTGCTGCGCGAGAACGACCTGCTCGTGTTCAACGACACCCGCGTGCTGCCGGCACGCCTGCATGGCCACAAGCAGAGCGGTGGCGCCGTGGAAATCCTTATCGAGCGGATCACCGGCGCACACGAGGCGCGTGCGCAGCTCGGGGTCAGCAAGAAGCCACGGCCGGGCGGACGCATCGTGCTGCGGGACGGCACCGAAGTCGAGGTGCTGGGCCGCGATGGCGAGTTCTTCAGTCTTCGTTTCGACACCGTCGAACCGCTCGAGAAGGTCCTGATGCGCCTGGGCAGGATGCCGCTGCCGCCCTACATCGAGCGCGAAGCGGATCGCTTCGACGCCGAACGCTACCAGACCGTGTTTGCGCGCGAGGCCGGCGCCGTTGCGGCACCGACCGCGGGGCTGCATTTCGACGAGGCCCTGCTGCATGCGATCGCGGCGCGAGGCATCGACTTCGGTTACGTCACCCTGCATGTCGGCGCCGGAACGTTCCAGCCGGTGCGTGCCGAACGCATCGAGGACCACACCATGCACCGCGAATGGCTCAACGTCGGTGCCGATCTTGTCGAGAAGATCCGGCGCACGCGCGCTCGCGGCGGACGGGTCGTCGCAGTCGGTACGACGGTCGTGCGCGCGCTGGAATCGGCGCTGCGCAATGGCGAAGTCGCGCCGTTCGCGGGGGAAACGCAGATCTTCATCTTTCCGGGCTATCGGATCCGCAGCATCGATGCGCTGATCACGAATTTCCACCTGCCCGAATCAAGCCTGCTGATGCTCGTGTCCGCGTTTGCCGGGCGCGAACGGATGCTCGATGCGTACCGCCATGCGGTCGCGCAGCGCTATCGCTTCTTCTCGTACGGCGACGCGATGCTGATCTGGCCCAATGAGCCGGGAGCCGGCAATCGGGAATCGTAAAAGGCGGCAGAGCCTGCGATGCTTCCCCATTCTCCGCTCTCCATTCCTTCGCCCCGGTTTCCGATGTCCATGCACTTCGACCTCCTCGCCACCGACCATGCGGCACGCCGCGGTCGCCTGCGCTTCGCGCGCGGCACGATCGAGACGCCGGCGTTCATGCCGGTCGGGACCTATGGCTCGGTCAAGGCGATGACGCCGCGCGACCTCGTCGACATCGGTGCCGAAATCATCCTCGGCAACACGTTCCATCTGTTTCTGCGTCCGGGCCTCGACGTGATTGCCGCATTCGGCGGCCTGCATCGCTTCATGGGCTGGGAGCGGCCGATCCTTACCGACTCAGGCGGCTTCCAGGTGTTCAGCCTTGCGCACAAGCGCCGGATCAGCGAACAGGGAGTGACGTTCGCATCACCCGTCGATGGCTCGAAGGTGTTCCTGTCGCCGGAGGAGTCGATGCGCATCCAGCATGTGCTCGACTCCGACATCGCAATGATCTTCGACGAATGCACGCCCTATCCGGCCAGCGAGACGCAGGCGCGCGAGTCGATGGCGCTCTCGCTGCGCTGGGCCGAGCGCTCGCGCCGTCGTTTCGACGAACTCGGCAATCCGAATGCACTGTTCGGCATCGTCCAGGGCGGCGTGCATCCCGGACTGCGTTCGCGTTCGGCCGAGGGGCTGCTCGGAATCGGTTTCGACGGCTATGCGATCGGCGGACTCGCGGTCGGCGAACCGGAAGCCGAGCGCAACGCGATGCTCGAGCATGTCGAGCCGCTGCTGCCCAGCGACAGGCCGCGCTATCTGATGGGCGTGGGCCGGCCCGAGGATATCGTTGCCGCGGTCTGCCGGGGCATCGACCTGTTCGATTGCGTGATGCCGACCCGCAACGCACGCAACGCGCATCTGTTCACGCGGCATGGCGTCCTGCGTATCCGCAATGCGAAGTACGAGCGCGACACGCGGCCACTCGACGCGGCCTGCGCCTGCTATACCTGCCGCTGCGGATTCAGCCGTGCCTATCTGCGTCATCTGGATCGCTGTGGCGAAATGCTCGGACCGCAACTGGCGACGATCCACAACCTGCACTATTACCAGGAGCTGATGGCCGGACTGCGCGCGGCGATCGCGGCCGGGACGCTTGCGGGCTTCGTCGGCGAGTTCCATGCGCAGCGCCGGGTCGAGGGCTGAGGGTCCGAAATTCGCGCGGCGTGTGTTCTGTCGGCCCGGCGCCTTCCGCGCCGGGCCCTAGCACGTCCTTCGATGCGTCTGCCGCCGTTGCATGGCATAATCCGCGGCCTTTTTGACGGCGACCGCATTCGCGCGCGTCTGCCGATTCCTCCGGAGCAATCATGGATTTCTTCATCACCAATGCGTACGCACAGGCGGCCGCCACGCAGCCTGCAGCAAATCCCCTGATGTCCTTTCTGCCGCTGATCATCCTGTTCGGCATCTTCTATTTCATGCTGATCCGGCCGCAGATGAAGCGCGCCAAGGAGCAGCGCGCGATGATCGCCGCGCTGAACAAGGGCGACGAAGTGCTGACCAACGGCGGCGTGCTCGGCCGCATCGACGAGATCGCCGAACAGTACGTGACGCTCGAGATCGCTCCGGGCGTGACGGTCAAGCTGCAGAAGCAGGCGATTTCCGCGGTTCTGCCCAAGGGCACGCTGAAAGCCGCCTGACCGCTCCTTCCGTTTCCGGGCGGCCCCGCGGCCACTGCCGGCCGCGAACTTGGCGGCTCGCGATCCGGTCCGTTTCCAAAGAACCGCAGTGCTGCAACGGACTCAAGAATGAACGATTTTCCCCGCTGGAAATACGCGATCGTCGTCATCGTGCTGCTGCTCGGCGTGCTCTATGGCGTGCCAAACCTGTTCGTGCAGCAACCGGCGGTGCAGATCACCGCCAACCGCGGTGCGACGATCGACAATGCGCTCGAAGAACGGGTCAAGGGCGTGCTCGAGAAGGACAAGATTCCGTTCCAGAGCATCGAACAGGTCAAGGATCACCTGCTCGTGCGCCTCGCGGTGGGAGAGTCCGATCTGCAGGCGAAGGCCCAGGAAGCCCTGAAGACCGACCTCGGGGACCAATACATCGTCGCGCTCAATCTCGCATCGACGGTTCCGGCATGGATGCGCGCGATCGGCGCGCGCGAAATGCCCAAGGGTCTGGATCTGCAGGGTGGCGTCCACTTCCTGATGGAAGTCGACGACAAGGACGTGCTGGACAAGCAGCTGCAGCGTTTTTCCGACGACATCCGCACCGTCTTGCGCGAGAAGACGATCCGCTACCAGTCGGTCGGGCGCGGTCCGAAGGGCATCGTCGTGCAGTTGCGCAGCAAGGAGGATCGCGATGCCGCCCTCACGGCGATCCAGTCCAAGGTGCCCGAAGTCGTGGTTTCGGAGGGTGCCCAGGTCGGTGACTCGTGGACGCTGGACGCGAGCGTGAAGCCGGAGGAGATCACCAAGATCGCGCAGAACACGATCCGCCAGAACGTCGCGACGCTGAGCAACCGCATCAACGCGCTCGGCGTGGCCGAACCGCTGATCCAGCAGCAGGGCAATTCGCGCATCGCGGTGGAACTGCCCGGCGTGCAGGACACCGCCGAGGCGAAGAAGATTCTCGGCGTTCAGGCGACACTCGAGTACCGGGCAGTGGACGAGAACGCGAATGCGCTCGAAGCTGAACGCACCGGTCAGGTTCCACCCGACGACAAGCTCTACTACCGCCGCGACCGCGGACCCGACGGCAAGCCGATCCCGATCCTGCTCAAGAAGAAGGTGATCGTCACCGGCGACGAGATGGTCGATGCGTCCAGCGCGCCGGACCCGCAGACCGGCACGCCCGCGGTCTCGGTCGTGTTGAACGCCGCCGGCGGCCGCAAGATGCTCGATTTCACGACCCAGAACGTCGGCAAGCCGATGGCCGTGCTCTACATCGAGCGCACGCCCGAAGTCAAGGTCGTCGACGGCAAGGAAGTACGCAGCAGCAAGATCACCGAGGAAGTCATTTCCGTCGCGAGCATCCGCGGCGTGTTCTCGAACCGCTTCCAGACCACGGGCCTGAGCAGCAACAAGGAAGCCTCCGAGACCGCGTTGCTGCTGCGCTCCGGTTCGCTGGCCGCTCCGACCGACATCGTCGAGGAGCGCGTGATCGGCCCGAGCCTCGGCAAGGACAACATCGAGAAGGGCGTCAAGGCGGTCGTGCTCGGCCTCGCCATGGTGCTGGTATTCGTCGCGTTCTACTACTGGCTGTTCGGGCTGATCGCCGACATTGCGCTCATTTTCAACCTCGTGCTGCTGCTCGCGGTGATGTCCGCGATCGGCGTGACCCTGACCATGCCCGGCATCGCCGGTATCGTGCTGACCCTCGGCATGGCAATCGACGCCAACGTGCTGGTCTGCGAGCGCATCCGAGAGGAACTTCGCAACGGCTCGACGCCGCTGGCCGCAATCCGCGCGGGCTACGAAAAAGCCTGGGCAACCATCCTCGACGCAAACGTAACCCACCTGCTCGCCGCGCTGGCGCTGATGACGCTGGGCTCCGGCGCGATCCGCGGTTTCGGCGTGACCCTGTTCATCGGCATCCTGACTTCGATGTTCACCTCGGTCACGGTCACGCATGCCATCACCAACCTCGTGCACAGCCGCGGCAAGAAGCTCAAGGGTCTTGCGATCGGCAGCGGCTACACGCGCGGCGCGACTGCCTGAGAGACGAGCGAACCATGGAACTCTTCAAGTCCAACAGCAACCTCGATTTTCTCGGCTGGCGCAAGGTCAGCATCACGATTTCGCTCGCGTTGATCCTGATTTCGATCGGACTGATCGCGACGCGCGGCCTGAACTATGCGCTCGACTTCACCGGCGGCGTGCTCGTCGAGGCCACCTACGAGAAGCCGGTCGAGGTCGCGCAGGTACGTGCGGCGCTCGAGGCCGGCGGGATCCAGAACGCAATGGTGCAGAGTCTCGGCGGTACGCGCGACATCTCGATCAGGTTGCAGCCCGAGCAGGGCCAGAAGGACGCCGACCAGGTCGCCGCCGCGGTGATCGCCGACCTCAAGGCGCAGCGCGCGGACGCATCGCTCAAGCGGCCGCCGGATCTGGTCGGCCCGCAGGTCGGTGCCGAGCTCAAGAGCGATGGCATCGTCGCCGCGGTGTTCGTGATGATCGGCATCATGATCTACATCGGCATCCGCTTCGAGAAGCGCTTCGCGATCGCCGCGATCGCGAGCGAGATTCACGACACGATCCTGACTGTCGGCTTCTTCTCGCTGACCCACCTGGACTTCGACCTGACCGTGCTCGCGTCCCTGCTCGCGGTGATCGGCTACTCGATCAACGACAAGGTGGTCGTGTTCGACCGCGTGCGCGAGCTGTTCCGCCTGACCCGCAAGGCCGAGCCCTACGCGATCCTCAACAAGGCCATCAACCAGACGCTGTCGCGAACGATCATGACCTCGCTGCTTACCGCGCTCGCGATGTTCGCGCTGTTCTTCTTCGGCGGCCCGGCAGTGCACGGCTTCGCGCTGACGATGCTGATCGGCATCCTGATCGGCACCCTGTCTTCGATCTTCTTCGCGAACCCGATCCTGTACTGGCTCGGTGTTTCGAAGACCGACCTGATGCCGGTCACGAAGGAAAATCCCGAGCTCGCGCGGCGGCCGTAGACGCATTCGTGCCGTACGGATCGGCCTGACCCGAACGCAACGCACAGGTCCGGCAACCCGCGGCTTTCTCCTTGCTGCGGCGAGGCTGGCCCATGCCGAGAGCCAGCCCGACGCCACGCGTCGGGCCGCGCATGCGACCCGGCGTGGATCGATCCATTGCTCAGAAGCGCTCGGGAATCCACAGGCTCGCGTCCGCGAGCTTCTCGCGTCCCGGCTTGCCCTTGAGTCCGGGCAGCTTCAGCGGCTTGTCCGGTGCGACCCGTGCCGGCAGGCGCGACAGCAGGTGCGCGATCACGTCAAGGCGACCGCGCTTCTGGTCGTTGAAGTTGGCGACGAACCACGGCGCCCAGTCGGTGTGCGTGGCCCGCAGCATCACCTCGCGTGCCGTGCCATACGCGCCGTACTGCTCGCGCGCCTTGAGATCGATCGGCGAGATCTTGAATCGCTTCAGTGGATCGGTCGCACGTTCGGCGAAACGCTGTTCCTGTTCCTCCTGATCGACCGCAAGCCAGTACTTGAGCAGGATCAGGCCGTCGCCGGTGATCAGCTTCTCGAACGCGGGACAGTCGGCGAGAAAGCGCCGGTACTGGCTGTCACTGCAGAATCCCATGACATGCTCGACGCCCGCGCGGTTGTACCAGCTGCGGTCGAAGAGCACGAGTTCTCCCGCTGCGGGAAGATGCTCGACGTAGCGCTGGAAGTACCACTGCGTCGCTTCGCGCTCATTCGGCTTCGGCAGTGCGACGATGCGCGTATAGCGCGGATTCAGCGGCGCGCTGATTGCCTTGATGACCCCGCCCTTGCCGGCTGCGTCGCGGCCCTCGAAGAGCACGACGACGCGCTTGCCGTTGCGGATGATCCAGCGCTGCAGATCGAGCAGGTCGTCAAGCATGTCCTGCAGTACCGCCTCGTACTTTTTTTTCTTCATGTCCTTCATCGCGGCATCCTCGGGATTGTCGTGAACAAGGCGCAGTCAGGCTCCCGCGGCATGGGCAACCGGTGCGCGGATTCCGCTCCGGCGCGTCCTTCTCGTTCCGTCCTCCATCGCCGCCCCGCGGCGATCGGGCGCGGCAGTCACTCGAGCAGACGCGGTATCAGGCCCGCGAGATTGCACGGTTTCGTGGTGGCATCCAGTTGCGCCCGGATCAGCCGGTCCCATGCGGTGCGGCAGGCCGAAGTCGATCCGGGCAGGCAGAATACGAAGGTATGGTTGGCCAGCCCCGCGAATGCACGCGATTGCAGCGTCGACGTACCGATCTCCTCGAAACTGAGCATGCGGAACATCTCGCCGAAGCCCGGCATTTCCTTGTCGAGCAGGGGCCGGATCGCCTCGGGCGTCGAGTCGCGGCCGGTGAAGCCGGTGCCGCCGGTAACCAGTATGCCGTCGACTGCTTCGTCCGCGATCCATTGCGCGACGATCGCACGGATGCGGTAGCGATCGTCCTTCGCGATGCAGCGGTCGTGCAGTCGATGGCCGGCCTGCCCGAGCGACAGCGCGAGGAAATCGCCGGAGGTGTCGTTCGCGGGTACGCGCGAATCGGAGACGGTAAGCACGCACAGGTTGAGCGGGCGGAATTCGGCATCGGCGGTCATGCGCCGAGCGTAGCGCGCAGCGGCGCACTCGGGTAGCTCAATCGAGCCGGGCGGCAGCCAGACCCGCGCCGCGGCGCTCCATCATCCGGCGCAGCAACACCACGAAATCGCGCGCGTATCCGCGCATGTCGAATAGTTCGCCCTGGTCACGGCGTTCGGCGAGCCTGGCGCGCAGGGCGGTTCGCGCGTCGGCATCATGGCCCAGTTGCACGGCCGCGCGCACCAGGGCCGGCCAGTCGGGCAGGGTCAGCTCGGGCATGCCCAGATGATGATTGAGACTCGCGGCCACGCGCGCCGCGAACACCGGGCCGGCCACGGTCAGCACCGGGCAGCCGGCCCAGATCGCATCGGAAGCGGTGGTATGCGCGCCATAGGGTTCGCTGTCGAGGAACAGGTCGGCGTGTGCATAGCGCGCCAGGTACTGCGCATGTGCGACCTTCGGCGCGAACACGAGCCGCTCGGCGCCGATACCGCTGCGCGACGCTTCGGCGCGCAGGCGTGCATCGGCTCCGTCCGGACCCGCGAGCAGCCACAGCACCGACTCGGGCACATCGCGCAACACCGCGAGCATGCGCGCGAAGCCCGCGCGATTGATCTTGAAGCGATTGTTGAAGCACGCGTAGACGACTCCGTTGCGCGGCAGTCCGCATTCGCTGCGCGACGGCGTTGTGCCGATGCGGCGGGTCGGATCGGACGGCTGGAAGCAGCGTGGCAGCCAGGCCACGCTTTCCGAGAACTGCGCGTGCAGGGCGGCAGGCAGCACGATGCGGTCGGCGATCACGTAGTCGATCCAGGGGGCGCCCAGGCTCCCGGGATAGGCGAGCCAGTTCACCTGCACGGGTGCCGGGCGCAGGGCCAGCGCTGCCGGCATCGACCCCGCGCAGTAGCCGTCGACGTCGAGCGCCACGTCGATCTTCGCAGCGTGGATTGCGTGCGCGAGCATCGATGCGGTCGAGTTCGACGCGTCGTGCCAGACGTCCGCGGCGCTGCGCAGCCGCTGCAGAGGGGCGCTCGTGTCGTCGGGTGCGGTCGAAAAAAGGTGGACTTCGACGTCCTCGCCGCGCAGCGCTTCGATGAACGCGACGATCAGCAGATTGGTCGGGTGATTGCCGAATCCGTTCGCGACGAAGCCGAGGCGCAGTCGTGAGTCGGCCGGCTGCGGCGAATGCCGGAACGGATGACGCGCGCGTGCAGCGGCGACGTCCCGTTCGATGCCGCGCGCAAACGTGCGTGCGCAGCGCAGCTGTTCGTCGGCACCGGCAGCGGGTTCGGCGAGGAACGCGAACGGGGCGATGCGTGGCGCGCGCGCGGCCACGCGGGCGCGCAGTCGCGCCGACAAGGCGTCGAGATCGCGCCAGTCGCTGAGCTGGCGGCGCAGAAAGACGAGCTGGCCGAGCGCCTGGTCGAATCCTGGGTCGAGGCTGAGCGCGAGCGCGTGGGCCTCGGCCGCCGCGGCGAAATGCTGCAGTTCCTCGGCCATCAGGCCAACGTGATAGGGGAAGCGGGCGTCGCCGGGCGCTGCGCGCGCCGCTGTCGCATACGCCTGTTCGGCCTGCGCGTAGCGATGCCCGGCAGCGAGCGCATGACCGAGCACGAACAGGCCTTGCGGATGACCGGGCGCACGTGCCAGTGCGTGCCGGGCCGAGCGCTCGGCAGCTGGCACGTCGCCGCATTCCAGTTCGGCGGCGGCCAGATTGATCCACGCGCCGAGGTGGTCGGGCATCGCGCGCGTCGCCTGCGCGTAGGCTTCGCGCGCACCCGCGAGATCACCTGCTGCGCGCCGCGCATTGCCGAGCCCGTTGAGCACGGCGGGATGGGCGGGTGCCAGCGCCGCGGCTTCGTCCAGAACCGCGATCGCCTGATCGGACGTGCCGCCCGCGAGCAGCACGCTGGCCAGATTGCACAGCACATCGACCGACTGCGGCGCGAGCGCACGTGCCTCGATGAGCGTCGCGCGCGCCTCCTCGAGACGCCCCAGCTGCAGCAGCGCGATCGCGTGCAGGCGCATGACCTGAACCGCGTGCGGAAAGCGCGCGCGTAACGCCGCGGCTTCGCGAGCGGCAAGTTCGGCATGGCCGTCATCGAGCAGACGGGCGAGCCGTTCGATCGGTATGTCGGGCGCGTCCGCTGCGGTCATCCGCGAACGCTAGCGCGGATCGACCAGGCATGGCCAGCCCGTGCGCGTGCCGGGACGGCAGCACTGCAGCGCATGGGAACGCGACCGCGAGGACCCGCGCCGTGCATCTCGCTTGCGGTGAGCGAGCCGTTGGCGCGTCCGGCTGGGGTATGCTCTGCGCGTTCGCATTCCGCGCGGGCACGCCTGCCAGGCAAGGCGGCGCGCGACCGAACGCGAACCGGAGCGCCCATTCGCGCCCGGCTGCGCGGGGTCAGCGCAGCGAAATATTCCCGTCCGCCGATGGAACGATCGAGCCCATGCAGTGCTGTCGCCCGCTTTCATTGCTAGCTTCCGTCCTCCTGTTCCTCGCATCGACATCGTCCGCGCGCGCCGCCGGCGCCGATTGGTGGACGCTTGCGGCGCGCTTCGCACCCGCAGGCGGCACGATCGATTTCACGCCGCACGCGACGCAGCCTGGTCTGATCAACGACATCCAGCCACCCGAGTCGCAGTGCAGCACCTGCCATGCGACCGGCGGCGGCGATCCGCCATCCGCGCCGACGTTCCGCCCGTTCACGACCTGGAGCGGCAGCATGATGGCGAACGCGACTCGCGATCCGCTGTTCTGGGCCGCGCTCGATGTCGCCAACCACGACGTGCCCGGCGTCGGCGACTACTGCCTGCGCTGTCATACCCAGCGCGGTTGGCTCGGCGGCCGCGTGGTCAAGACCGGTTTCGGCGGACCCGACAACGACGTCACGCTCGGCACGGCGGGCTGCCTGCTTGCGGGCGCCTACGATTCGGCCGACGACCTCAATAGCGATTTCGGCGGCGTGACCTGCCATTTCTGCCATCGCCTGATGCCCGAGGGACCCGCCGGCGAGCCCGGCTACACCGACAACGGCAATGCCTGGGTCGACGATGCCCCGTGTGCGAACACCGGCGACTTCGAGCCGTGCCGGCGCGGACCCTATGCGTACACCGACGGCACGAGTCCGCCGCCGCATCCGTGGCAGTTTTCCGACTACCACACGCAAAGCGCGATCTGCGGGGTCTGCCACAACGTGAGCACGCCGGACACCAGCGCGGGGCCGCTCAAGACCCTGGTTCTCAACGACGGCACGCCGACCGCGCTGCCGTACCCGGTCGAACGCACGTTCAACGAGTGGCTGCAGAGCCAGTACGCGCAGGCACCGCAGCAGACCTGCCAGAACTGCCATATGCCGACCAGCGAGGATCCCGCGGCGACCGCGTGCACATTCCGCGAAAACAACCGCACTGGCGACCTGCCCGTGCATGAATTCGTCGGCGGCAACACCTGGGTGCCCGCGATCATCAAGGGCCAGTATGCCGCGGGCATCGTCGGCGACGGCGGCATCGACCGCTCGGCCTCGTACGACCAGACCATCGCGTGGGCGCGCGAACTGCTCGGCAGCGCCGCCGACCTGACCACGACGATCGAGAGCTATACGCCGCCCGGCGGTTCCGCCGGATCGCTCGCAGTGCGCGTCAGGGTCACCAACAACAGTGGCCACAAGCTGCCGACCGGCTATGCCGAAGGCCGGCGCATGTGGCTGAACCTGCAGGTCAGGGATGCGAGCGGCGGCCTCGTGTTCGAGAGCGCGGCCTACGATGCCGCTACCGCGACGCTCGACGTCGATGCGCAGGCGCGCGTGTACGAGATCCTGCAAGGCATCTTCGACCGCAACGGCAGCGGCAGCTGCGACGTCGAGGACGAATCGGGCACGCCGATCTTCCATTTCGTGCTCAACGACTGCATCGCCAAGGACAACCGCATCCCGCCGCTCGGGTTCCGGCCCGCGACCGCGAGCGACCCGAACGGCTACGAGATGCGGCCGATCCCGCTCGGCACCTATCCGGAGACCGCGCCCGGGTCCGGCGTGCTGGTCAACTACGATGTCGCCGACTACGCGCTTGCGGTACCGGTCGGCACGATCGGCCCGCTGACCGCGACCGCACGCCTCTACTACCAGACATCGAGCAGGGAATACATCGAGTTCCTGCGCGACGAGGCGCTCGCGAACGCGATACCGGCCGAGAACACGATGTGCATGGGTACTCCCGAACGGCCGTTCACGGTCGGACCGCAGGACAAGACGCGCGGCCAATATGCGTACGATCTCTGGAATGGCGCGATCTTCGGGGATCGCGTCTTCATCGACGGCTTCGACGGACCTGGTGCGATGGACGGCTACGGCAAGTCGCCGCCCGAACTGATCCAGTCTGCGGCTGCGACGACACCCTGACCCGATGCGGGCCGCGGCGCGGGGGCGTATCGTGCCCCGCAACGTGCAGCGCGGACCGACCCGTGCTAGTTTCAGCGGTTGTGCCGTCGAATCGGCGGCCGTGTCCTCCTCGCGCCGCGGACGGCGCGCCAAACCGGGGTGATGGATGAAGCGACAGATGCGCGCAGGCCTGGTCCTTGCCGGCCTGCTCCTGGCACAGGTCGCGCTGGCCGCCACGACGGCCGCGACCAATGCCTCCGACGGCACGATCTGGTCGGTCTGGGGCGGCGAAGTCGGCGTGCACTGGAATCGCGATCTCGCGACCGACATCGGGCTGCGCATCGGGGCGCCGAGCGGCCACCTCGCGGACGCGCCGGACCACCATTACGACCGCCTCGCGGTGCGCCGCAGCGGTGCGCTCGAATTCGTGCTCGACCGCAACCGCTTCGGCGGCTTCCGCAGCGGTTCGTTGCAGGCCGTCGGCGGCTACGTGATCGATCTGCCCGGCGCGCGCATCGACCTGACCGGCTTCCGCCTGGTCGCACGCGCGGGCAATCCGTTCCAGCTCGATGTCGTCTCCGCCGACGGCAAGGCGTGGTTCTATGTCGATCGCCTGATGTACGACAACGCGGGACCCGACAGGGTCCTCGCGATCCGCACCATGGATGTGCGCATCAGCGCGGCGCTCGCGGCGCGGCTTGGTCAGCCGATGGTCGCGGGCTGGGTCATCGCCGACATGGAACTTGCCAGCGACGTGCTGAGGCGCGGGTCGGCGGCGGCGCCGACGGGCGGTGGCAGCTGCAACGCGAACAACGGCGCGGGCTGCAACTTTTCGGACGTGACCGCGCCCGACGGCGACAAGTACAAGGCCGACCTGTTCATGAAGAGCTTCGTGCCGCAGTACAGCCGCTGCCAGGGCTGCAGCGGTCCGGCGGGCAGCGGCACGATCGTGTTCACGCCGTCTTCGACCCTGAAGAACAACGTCAATGCGGGCTCGATCGCGGCGACGATTCCCGGCGATCCGCTCGGCACCAGCAGCGCGCTGTGGGCCGCCGACATCCCGTGGTACGAAAAGTTTTCCGGCAACTACCCACCGTACGGAAACGACCAGCATCCGTACCTGATCTGGAACATGTACCGCATCGATGCCGACGGCCGCATCGAGCAGATCGGCCGGTCCGGGGTCAAGCATGCGTTCCTGACCGTCAATTCGGGGGCAGACTGCCAGCTGCCGTTCGGGCACGTGCTCGGCGTCACCTGCGAGGATACCTACGGAGTCGGCAACAACGACAGTTCGTCCGATCTCGGGCCGCGTTCGGAGATCATTCCGGCGACGAACCAGTGGGGACGCTGCGGTTCGATCTACGACGTCGACTGCAACGGCAGCAACGACAATCCGTCATATTCCGGTTACGACTATCGCCTCAAGGTAGGTGAATCGCAGATCGCGGCGGCCGCGAATCCGGG
Source organism: uncultured Gammaproteobacteria bacterium (assembly GCA_963758365.1). Taxonomy (GTDB): domain Bacteria; phylum Pseudomonadota; class Gammaproteobacteria; order Xanthomonadales; family Rhodanobacteraceae; genus Dokdonella_A. Next base: position 2,193,519 of record CAVWVB010000001.1, on the reverse strand, counting down.
CGCGAGCTGGATGTTCGAGTCGTGGTACCTCGCGCGTCAGGACATCAACATCTACAACTCGATGGGCACGGTCACGACGACGCAGAACTGGAGCGGCAGCGTCTGGGGCATCAGCGCCGCTTCCTATCAGCTCGGTCCCGCGATCGACCGCTGGGTGAATCCGACCGCGCCGCCTGCGAACGCGATGAACAGCGAACTCGCGGTCACCGAAGGACATGCGAGGGTCGCGGTCAAGGTCATCGACAATGGCGACGGCACCTGGCGCTACATCTACGCGGTCATGAACCTCGATTTCTCGCGCGCCGAAACCGACGGCGCGGAGCCGAACCTGCGCGTCCTGAGCAATCGTGGCTTCGACAGTTTCAGCGTGCCGCTGCCGGCCGGTGCCGGCGTCGACGCCGCATCGTTCAGCGATGGCGATCTCGACGCGGGCAATGACTGGACTCTCGACACGAACGGGGGCCGCGCCACCTGGACCGCGGTCGCATCGGGCCCGACGCTCGACTGGGGTACGCTGTATACGTTCACGCTCACGATCGCCGCGGCGCCGGGCGCGGGGACTTCGAACCTGCACGTGGCGCGCGATGGCGCGCCGGCCGCGTTCGACGTCGACACGCTCGTGCCGGCTCCCGCGGACACGATTTTCATGGACGGCTTTGACGCGACCCCATGAGGGAAGTATCAAGCAGACTAATCGCCTGGAACGCTCAACCACCGGCATCCGCACGGAACGTCGGTCGATCCACTTCGACATGGGGCACATGATGAAACCAACGATTCTTGTTTTCGCGATTGCTGCGGCTTGCGCCACGTCGGTCGCGTCGGCGGGCCTGCTCGACCGGGCCAAACCCGCGCCGAATCCGAATGCGACGCAGACCTGGTCCGCCTGGGGCGGCCAGATCGGCGTGCGCTGGAACCTCGATCTCATGCACAACCTCGGCATCAGCCTGTCGGCTCCGACAGGCAAGCTCGCGCACGAGGATCTGCGCCGCCACGAATGGTTCGAACTGCGCGAGGCGGGCGGCCTCGAGTTCAGCGTCCGCAATGTGACGCTGCAGCAATTCAATGGCGGCTCGCTGCAGATGCGCGGTGGCTACGAGCTGCATCTCCGTGACGGCAGCCGGATCGACCTGCGTGATCTCAGCCTGCGCGTCAATGCGAACAACGCAAAGGTGCTTGACGTCGTCAGCGGCGACGGCAAGGTCTGGTTCCAGAGCGACCGCCTGATGTTCGAACTCGCCGATAACAACCGCACGCTCGCGATCCGCGCCGCCGACCTGCGCATCACCCCGGCGCTGGCCGCGCGCATCGGCGTGCCCGAGTCGTCGGGCTGGGAGCTGGCCGACCTCGAACTCAGCACCGAGGTCAACATCCAGGGTTCGGGCGCGCAACCGGACCGCGTCTGCGATCCGTACCCGTGGCCTGATGTCGACGTCCCCGGCGTGCCCGGCGCGCAGTACCAGGCCGACCTGTTCATGAGCAGCTTCTCGACCCAGACGGTCGGCTGCCAGGGCTGCAGCGGTCCGACCGGCAACGGCATCGCCGCGTTCGCGCCTTCTTCTACCCTGCGCAACAACGTCAACGACGGCACCCCGCAGGCAACCGTCGGCGGCGATCCGCTCGGCACGAGTTCGGCGCTGTACACCGCGAACGTCGCCTGGTACACCAAGTTCAGCGGCAACAATCCGCCGTACAACAACGACCAGCATCCGTTCCTGATCTGGAATCTCTACCGGATAAACGCCGATGGCAGCATCGAGCAGATCGGCCGTTCCGGCGTCAAGCATGCATTCCTCACGATCAACAGCAACTGCTCGGACAGCTGCAACAACTCGCATTCGCTCGGCCGCGGCTGCGGCGACACCTATGGCGTCGGCAACAACGACAGCCCGGGCGACATGGGCCCGCGCTCGGAGATCATCCCGGCGACCGGACAATGGGGGCGCTGCGGGTCGATCTTCGACGTCAACTGCGACGGCTCGCCGAACGGCAGCGGCAACGACTCGTGGACCCAGCGCCTGAAGACGCCCGAATCGCTGCTCGCACACACGACGGGCGACGGCGTCAGCTTCCTGTTCGAGTCGTGGTATCTCGCGCGCGAGGACATCAACATCTACAACTCGATGGCGACCGAGTCGGTCAATCCGCAATACTCCAGCAGCAACTGGAGCCTGACCAGCCAGACCAACTACCGGCTCGGTGGCGCGATCGACCGCTGGGTCGATCCGACCGCGCCGCCAGCGAACGCGATGAACAGCGAACTCGCCGCGCCCGAAGGCCACGCCAAGCTCGCGGTCAAGGCGACCGATCTCGGCGGCGGCAACTGGCGTTACGACTATGCGGTGATGAACTTCGACTTCGCACGGGCGACCACGTCGGGCAGCGAGCCGAATCTGCGCGTGCTCAGCAACAAGGGCTTCGACAGTTTCAGCGTGCCGCTTCCGGCGGGCGCCACGGTGAGCGCGACCGCGTTCCGCGATGGCGACGTCGACAGCGCCAACGACTGGAGCGTGTTCACGTCGGCAGGCAAAGTCACCTGGGCCACGCGCGGTCGCGCGACGTCAGTCGACGGGCCGGCCAAGCCCTCCCTCGACTGGGGCTCGATGTATTCGTTCTCGGTGACCGTGAATCGCGCGCCGGCGAGCGGGCAGGGCTCCCTGCACGTGGCGCAAACCGGTGCGCCGGCCGCGTATTCGGTCGCGACGCTCGTCCCGGGCAGCTGAGCTGGACCAGGCGCAGCGCGGCGGGTGCCGCGCTGCGCGCCCGAACAGGCCGTTGCGGCGAGCCGCAACGGCTTTTTTTTGCTTCAGCGCGGGACCAATCGCAACACGTGCTGCGCCGGCCCCGGCAGGAATGGCGTCGGCCGGCCCGCGACCCAGTCGGCATGCCCGCTGCCGTAATACGGCGAAAGCGGATGGCCGCTCTGACCGCCCGGCATCATGAAGTAGCCGTGCGTCTCGTCTCCCGGCGCCACCGCAAAGCGTTCGGAAGCCCCGAAATCGGGACCCTGCACGCGCGGCATGTTGCTGTCGCCCGGAAGCGGGTCGTGCGGCATGTCGAGCCAGCGCGCGACGAAGCCGGGCAACGCGCGCGACAGCGGATGGGCGATGTGCGCAGTATTGCGCTCGCCCCAGGTGCGCGCGGCGAGGCCGCCGGGTTGCGCGTCGAGCTTGCCCGCCGCGCGGCCGGCACATGCGATCAGCAGCGCATCCCAGTCGTCGTAGCCGCGCGGCAGCAGGTGCGCCGGCCGCTCTGCGACCAGCGTCCAGACCGCGTGCTCGGCCTGCGCCAGCTTCGGCATCGCGAAGTCCGGGAAGCGCTCGCGCACCGCCGCGGCGAAGCCGGCGAGTACGGTGTCCACGACTTCGTTGCGCCACGCGCGCACCAGGCGATACGCGACCGAATCGATCGACGCGCGCCCCTGCCAGTCGCCGAGGTTGCGCTTCATCGACGCGTTCAACGCCGAGGCGGGCGCGCGATCGAGTTCCAGTGTGAGCAGGTCCTTCCAGTGCTGCAGAAAGACCGCGCGATCGTCGAGCTGGACCGCGAGCAGGTCGGACGGCGTGAAGCGCGCGCGTGCGCGCAGATCATCGCGGATCTGCGCGGCGCGCGCGCCGAGGTCGTAGCCGCCGTCGCCGAGTTTCGCGAGCGCGTCACCTTCGAGCATGCGCTGGTTGGCCGTCCAGATGCGCTGCCAGGGCGGGTTCGCGATCAGTGGCACGTCGCGCGCGTCCAGCCAGCCGTCCCAGCCGGTTGCCGGCTGTGACCAGTCGGCGGGCAACGCGGGGTCGAAGCCGCCGATGCGCCTGGGAATGCGCCCCGCAATCGACCAGGCGATCGCACCCGAGGAATCGCCGACCACGAAATTCTGCGGTGGCATACCGCTGGTCTGCGCGATCGCGACCGCTTCATCGACACTTGCGGCCTGATCCAGCCGGCCCAGCCCGATGTCGATCGCGTGCGGCTGCTGTGCGGTCCACGCGAGCGCGAGCGGCGTGCCGTCGACATCCGCGGCGAGGATCGGTCCCCAGCGCGTGTCCTCGACGTGCACGATTTCGTCGGCCGCGCCGCGCACATGCAGGACTTCGGCATGGCTCACGATCGACTCCCAGCCGTCGCCGATGCGATAGCGCCTGACATCATGCGGGTCGCGCAGCACGCGTACCCAGTCGGTCGTGTCGACATAGCTGTTGGTGAAGCCCCAGGCGACATGCCCGTTGCTGCCGACCACGACCGCAGGCGTGCCTGGCAGGGATGCGCCGGTCACCTCGACCATCGTCTGCGCGCGACGCGGATCGGGATAGATCAGCCGCGCGCGAAACCAGAGGTTCGGCACACGCAGATCGAGATGCATGTCGTTGGCGACGAGCGCCGCGCCACCGCTCAGCGTGCCGCTGACAGCGAACGCGTTGCTGCCCGGAGTGCGGTCCGCGTCGATGTCGCGATCGTTCGACGCCGTCGGCATCCATTCGCGCGAGGCCGGCATGCGCCCGGCTCTGCCGGCATCGGTGCGCGCGGACCCCGAGGCCGCCCGATCCGCGTGGGCCGGCGCGCTCGGCTCGATGACGCGCAGGTCGAGATCGGTGGGCGTGGGGACGTCCGGCCAGATCAGCGAGGAACCCGCGAGCGGTGCATCCCAGATGCCGCCGGCGGCGGTCAGGAAGCGATACGCCGATGCCGGCAGAGCCGCGCGCAGGCGCGCGAACGCAAGTTCGCGCTTGTTGTCGGCGTCGTTCAGCGTGAACGCCATTGCGGCGATCACGAGCAGCGTGTCTTCGCCGCGCCACGGCACCGGCGCACTCCGGGTCAGCAGATAGGCGAACGGGCGCACCCGCAGCGCGGCGAGTCCTGCGTTGACCCCGTCCCGGTAGGCCTCGATCAGTTCCGACTGCTCGACCGGGAGGTCGGCCAGGCGGGCCTGCATGCGCGCACGCATCCGATGCATGCGGGCGCGGCGGTCGGCCGGCAGCGCCACTGCGCCGAACAATTCGGCGAGTTCGCCGGCCGCGCGGCGGCGCAGCAGGTCCATCTCGAAGAAGCGCTCCTGGGCGTGCACGTAGCCGAGAGCCCGCGTCGCATCCAGTTGATTCCGCGCACGCACGGTCACGCTGCCGAGCGCGTCGCGCTCGATGTCGACTCGCGCGGACAACCCGTGCACGTGCACCTCGCCATCGTATTCGGGCAGGCTCGCCCGCAGCGCCAGCCAGCCGGCTGCGAGCAGCACGGCGGTGGCCGCGACGGCCACGCCGAGCACACGTGCAACGAAACGGACGCGACGGTGCATCGGAACCCGGACCAGGGAAGCTGCGCGAATCGTAGTCGATCGCGGCCTGTCCACGACAGCCAGCTGGTTCGTCCATACCCTGTCGAATCACGGGGCAGTCCGCGGCCTCGCCCTCATGCCGCGTCGGCCTGTTCAGGATGATTTCTCAGTTTCGCGCGCGATGTTCCGATCTGCTGCAAATACTTGCACCAACCTGGCCGTGAAACCGCAAGGCTCCGTGCTACGATTGATCCGTTGTACCGGAACGTGTTGGCACCGGCGGCGGGAACGTCGTGGCGCACGCCAGTTGCGTGTCGATGTCGATGTAGCGTCATGGTGTAGCGTCAGGATGAAATCGCGCGCGTAAAAATGCAGGTGCGATTGTGGCATTGCGATGTTGTCGGGGCTCTGCTCGCTTGCATCTGATGTCCGCAGCGGGGAGGGAGGTATCCAGTCAGAAGGAGTGTTACCGCATGATCTCTTCGTTCAGCAAAATCTTGGCGACCACGCGCACCTGCGCGCCGGTCCTCGCGACGGCCCTCGGCCTGTGCCTCGCCGCGGCCCTTACAAGTGCATCGGCGGCCGGCCAGGCCCATTTTTCCACGGTGTCCGCACTGCCGACCCATCCTCCGGCCTTGCAGGCCCCGACGGGCACGCCGTGCGGTTCGATCACGATCACCGAATCGAGCACGCAGACGATCACGTCCGGCAATTCGGTGTCGTGCAATGCGGGTGGCCTGCACACCGACAATTCATATTTCCGTGCGTTCGACCTGGCTTCACTGGGTGCGCCGGACGGTCTCGACGTGTGTGAAGTACAGGTCGGCGTCGAACAGGCAACCGGCGCCACCGGCACGCAGCCGATCACGGTCAACCTGTACACCAGCGATCCGCTGTTTCCGGGCGGCTACCCGGGCTCGCTGACGCAGATCGGAACCGCCGACATCGATGTACCGGATGCCGCGTCCGGCACGGTATTCCCGGTGCCGGTAACCGGCAGCGCACCGGCCGGCTCCGAACTCGTCGTCGAGATCTTCACGCCCGACGGCCAGACCGCCGGCAATTCGTTCTTCATCGGTTCCAATGCCGATCCGGAGACCGGACCGAGCTACCTCCTGGCCGCGGGCTGCGGCATCACCTCACCGGCCACGACCGCGGACATCGGTTTTCCGAACATGCACATCGTGCTCAACGCGCTCGGCAACGCACCGGTCGGCAGCTTCACGGTCGGTGGCAGCGTCAGCGGGCTGGTCGGCACCGGACTGGTCCTGCAGAACAATGGGGGCGATGACCTCGCCGTGGCCGCAGACGGTTCGTTCACGTTCGCGACACCATTGCCGGACACGAGTACCTACGACGTGACCGTCGCCACGCAGCCGTCGAATCCCGCCCAGGTCTGCAGCGTGACCAACGGCAGCGGCACGATTGCGGGCGCCGATGTGACCGACGTGGAAGTCACCTGTGGTCTCGACACGATCTTCCAGGACGGTTTCGAGCTTCCTCCGCCTCCGCCTGCAAGTTTGTGAAAACAACGCGATAGAAGGTTTGAGGCCTCCCGCACGGGAGGCCTCTTCGTTTCGCGATCGCTCCAGCTCGTATCAACCCGTTGCTTCGATCCGTTCGACGCGCCTGAGTCCGCGCGGCAACAGTGCGCCGCGCGTGGCGCGGTTGCCGCCGTACTCGACGAGATCGGCCCAGCGCAGGGTCAGCTTGCGCTGGCCCGCATACAGGGTGACCTCGCCGACGCCTTCGGCGACGACCGCGATGCCCGCGACGCGCTCACCGGCCGCGAGCTTCGACTTCGGGATCTCGATCAGCTTGTTGCCCTTGCCACCCTTGTCGAGTTCCGGCAGTTCGGCCACCGAGAACATCAGCAGATGCCCGGCGTCGGTGACCACGACCAGGCGGTCGCGTGCGGTGTCGGCCACCAGTGCGGGCGCGAGCACGCGCGCCCTGGCGTCGATGTTGAGGACCTGCTTGCCGGCCTTCTTGTTCGCGAGCAGGGTTTCGAAGCGGGTCACGAAGCCGTAGCCGAAGTCGGACGCGAGCACGAGCCGGTTCGCGGAATCCGCGATCGCGACCGCGTCGAAGCGTGCGCCGGCCGGCAGCGCGAAGCGTCCGGTCAGCGGTTCGCCGTTGCCGCGTGCCGACGGCAGCGCATGCGCGGGTGTCGAGTAGCTGCGCCCCGTCGAGTCGAGGAAGACCGCCTGCTGGGTGGTGCGGCCGCGCGCGGCCGCAAGAAAGCTGTCGCCTTCACGATAGCCGAGCGTGGTGGCGTCGACGTCATGGCCCTTTGCCGCGCGCGCCCAGCCCTTGACCGACAGCACGACCGTGACCGGCTCGCTCGCAACCAGCGCGGTCTCGTCGAGGGCCTGCGCGACCGCGCGTTCGACCAGAGGCGCGCGCCGCTCATCGCCATGCTTCTTCGCGTCGATTTTCAGCTCGTCCTTGACCAGGGTCTTCAGGCGCGCCTTCGAGCCGAGAATCACGCTGATCCGTGCACGCTCCTCCTCGAGCGCGGCGCGCTCGGCATCGATCTTCATCTCCTCGAGGCGGGCGAGCTGGCGCAGCCGTGTCTCGAGGATGTAGTCGGCCTGTTCCTCGCTGAGCGCGAAGCGCGCGATCAGGACCGGGCCGGGCTCGTCCTCGCTGCGGACGATGCGGATCACCTCGTCGAGGTTGAGGAACGCGATGCGCAGGCCTTCGAGCAGGTGCAGGCGGCGTTCGACCTTGGCCAGACGATGCTGCAGGCGCCGGGTCACCGTGTCCTCGCGGAAGCGCAGCCATTCGGCAAGGATTTGCCTGAGGTTCTTGACCTGCGGCTTTCCGTCGAGGCCGATCATGTTGAGGTTGACGCGGTAGCTGCGCTCGAGGTCCGTGGTTGCATTGAGGTGCTGCATCATCTCGTCGAGATCGATGCGACTGGAGCGCGGCATGAGCACGATCCGGGTCGGATTCTCGTGATCTGATTCGTCGCGGATGTCTTCGAGCATCGGCAGTTTCTTCGCGCGCATCTGGCTCGCGATCTGCTCGAGCACCTTCGACGGCGAGACCTGGTAGGGCAGGGCCGTGACGACGACGTTGCCGTCCTCCTTCATGTACACCGCGCGGCAGCGCACCGAGCCGGTTCCCGTCGCGTACATCGCGACGAGGTCGTTGATCGGGGTGATGATCTCGGCGCGGGTCGGAAAATCGGGTCCCTTCACATGCTCGCAGAGCTCCGCAACGCTCGCGCCCGGCTCGTCGAGCAAGCGGATGCAGGCGCTCGCGATTTCGCGCAGGTTGTGCGGCGGAATATCGGTCGCCATGCCGACCGCGATGCCGGTTGAGCCGTTGAGCAGCACATGCGGCACGCGCGACGGCAGCCACGAGGGTTCCTTGAGGGTGCCGTCGAAGTTCGGCGTCCACTCGACCGTGCCCTGTCCGAGCTCGGTGAGCAGGAGTTCGGCGATCGGCGTCAGCCGCGATTCGGTATAGCGCATCGCCGCGAACGACTTCGGATCATCGCTGGAGCCGAAATTCCCTTGGCCGTCGATCAGCGGATAGCGGTACGAGAACGGCTGCGCCATCAGCACCATCGCCTCGTAGCAGGCACTGTCTCCGTGCGGGTGGAACTTGCCGATCACGTCACCGACCGTGCGTGCGGATTTCTTCGGCTTCGCGCCGGCATCGAGTCCGAGTTCGCTCATCGAGTACACGATGCGCCGCTGCACGGGCTTGAGTCCGTCGCCGACGAAGGGCAGCGCACGGTCGAGCACGACGTACATCGAGTAGTCGAGGTAGGCGCGCTCCGCGTAGTCCTTGAGCGGAATCTGTTCGTAGTTGGTTTGCAGGTTCATTGCGGATCGATCAGCGCGGCGGGGCCGTCATTTTGACCGATCGCCGCCGGCGTCGATAGGCTCTGACTCCGGGACCGATGCGGGATTCGCATCGCGAATTCGTCCGCAGTCTCCCATCGAAATGGGCAAGGAAGGCCGGGCAGATCGGAACTTGCGCAAGGCGCTGACGCGCGCCACCACAGCGCGATCGGCGCAAGTCAAACCGCCTTGGTCAGCGCGAACCTCAGCGACTCGGTACCACCGGGAGATATGCGACGCCGGCGTTCGTTTTGTCGCATTCCGGCATTCCAGTCAGCACAGCGGCGCCGCTGCCGCCTGAGGTCCTGATGATGAACACCCAGTCACTGTGCACCCCGGCAAGATGGTCCCTGATGGCGTTCCTGCTGGCCGGCGCTGTCGCCAGCGCGCAGGAACTGGTGATCTCGACGGGAAACGGTCTCAACGGCCCGGGACCGCTGGTCGTACTCGGCGATCTCGCGCACGAACTGGCGAATCCGGTGCCGTACTACATCGCATTGCAGGTTCCGCATGTCATCAATCTGCACGGACTCACCTTGCTGAGCCGCGACGTCGCGGTTGGCAGCGATCTCGGCGCCAACATTCCGTTCAGTACGTACGTTGGTGTCGACATAATCGACATTCCGAGCGGAGCGATCACCGGCTCCTTCCATCCGGATGGCCTAAACGGCACGTACTGGGGTCTTGGTTCGGTCGCGCTGAATCCGGCCGGCACGCATCTGCTGCTCGCATCCGGCTCGCCCAATATGCCGGCGGATCGCCCCAAGCTTTTCGTGGTGCCGACGCCGCTGTCGAGCGCGTCGGTCGCGAGCAATGTCGTGACCCTGCCGGGCGACTTCGGCACCGCGCAGACGCACGGCATCGTGTTCGACCCGGATACCGGTCGCGCCTACGTCGGCCACACCAACGGCATCAGCGCGCTCGATCCGCCGTACACCGCGATCGCATTTACGATCGCGTTGCCGTCGGACATTGAGGGACACCACGTAGACAGCTACGCCGTCGAACTGTCGCCGGACAAATCGACCCTGCTCGCGGCGGACAGCGTGTCGAGCACGCTACGCATTCTGCACGCGCCGTTTTCCGCCGCGAGTCCACACGAGGATCTCGTGATTGCCGGTGCCCAAGGACTCGACGGTAGCGCATTCGTGCCCGACGGCAGCCAAGCCCTCGTCGTCGACGGCTACGCCAACCCGCCCCCAGCGCACGCGTACGCGATAGCGGCGCCGTACTCGGTCAGTTCCAATGTGGAACAACTCGAGGTGCCGCGGACTTCCGCGGGATTCGAGGACGTCGCGATCAGCCCGGATGCCCAATATGCGGTGCTGACCGGCAATGCCTACTACCCTGATCCGGTAGTCGTGTTGCGCGCGCCATTCACCGCGGCCGGGTTTTCCGTGTATACGATACCGATCGCGTACCTCGGTTATCCGTACGGGCCTGCCGGGCGTGGCGGCGGCACCGCGCGCTTCTGGCCTCAGCCTGCCGTGCTGCCGCCGCAGATCACGATCGATCGCACGTCGGTCAACGAAGGCGATGCCGGCACTGCGCCGGCGCTGCTCACGGTGTCACTGTCGCACGCGTCGACGCAGACGGTCAGCGTCGACTACGCGACCACGAACGGAACCGCGCACGCGGGCACCGACTTCCAGGCGGCGTCGGGCACGCTGACATTTGCGCCGGGTGCGACCCAACGCACGATCAGCGTACCGGTGATCGGCAACACGGTCAGTCGGGGCGCCGGCAGCAATCTGTTCTTCCGCGTCCTGCTCAGCAACGGCATGCATGCGCAAGTCTTGCAGAACGTCGGTTATTCCTACGCGACGGACGGGCTCGTCACGATCGTTGATGACGACCGTGCATACATTTCCACAATGCCACCTTTGCCGGATGCGACGGTCGGCGTTCCGTATTCGCTGACGTTCACCGTGGAGAATCTGGGCGGAGCGCCGAGCTGGGCGGGAGGACCACCGGAACTTACGATCGATTCCGCCACCGGTACGCTCAGCGGCATCCCGGCCACGCCGACGCTTCCGGGCGATGTCTCGTCCGGATATTTCAATCTCGGCGTCGCTGGTGGGTCGACCAATTTCATAAACCGCGAATACCACCTGACCGTGCGCAGCGATCGCATTTTCGTCGATGGGTTCGAGCCTGGTCCAGACGCACCGCTGCCGATCGTCCCCGCGGCTGCCATCGATTCGTCGTTCTGGGTCGCACCGGATGCTTTCGACCCGGCCAAGGTGTCCCCGCCCGCGCGCTAGTCGCATCTTTGATATCGCCCCACGAGACGGACGTGATTCTCTACAGCGGTTTCAAGGCGCTGCCGTCAGTGTTCGGTTTCGCGCTTGCCGGCATTCAATCCGGCAGGGTCTGCGCGAGTAGCGAACGATGAACATGAAATCGGTATACGCGGTGGCGGAGACAGCTTTGCTGGCTGTGGCGAGTGCAACGACAACCGAGCCTGCGATCGCGGCGTCGAACGGGTGGTTCCTGGAGCGGAGCGAGCAGCCGCTCGAGCCGCAGAGCGGCGCTCTCTTTGGCAGCGCGGTATCGGCCGATGCCGCGGGCTTCGCAATCGGCGAGCCGCGCGCAACCGTCAACGGAATCGCACAGGCGGGGCGGGTCGCGGTGCGGCTCAACGCTGGCGGGCCACAGGCCTCGATCATCGAGGAATCACTGCGGCCCGGCGTGCACTTCGGCGCCGCGCTTGCGATTGCCGGTGATCGCCTGCGCGTGGGTGCACCCGACGAAACCGTGAATGGCACCGGCGCAGGCTCCGTTTCGGAATACGGTTACGACGCGTTCGAGCAGCGCTGGAGCTGGCAATCCACCGGTTTCGGCGAAGCAGGAGATCATGACGGTTATGCCGTCGCCATTACCGGAGATTTGATTGGCGAAGGTCGCCCAGGCAGCAGCGCGTTCCCCGGCGGCTATGTCGCAACGTTCTATGCCGATCAGGGCATTGACGGAGTCGGTATTCTGCACGCGACAAATGGGGTCGACGGTGACTTCTTCGGCGCGAGCATCGCGCTGTACCGGAGTCCGAATGTCAGCCTGCCCGACCTCGCGGTCGTCGGAGCGCCATATCGCGATCGCGGTGCAGCGGCACACTTCGGCGGCGCGGCCTATGTGTTCGCGAACCCAACGCATACGGGCATGGGTTGGCAGCAGGTCGCGTACCTCACGGCGGACAATCCGCTCGATCTGGATTTGTTCGGTTTCAGCGTCGCGGCCGGACCGAGTCGCGTCGTTATCGGAGCGCCCGGACGCGACCGCGTGGTCCCCACGCCGGTCAGCGATGCGGGCGCCGTGTTCGTGTTCACGCCCGACGGAAGTGGAGGCTGGCAGCAGGAGTCGCAGTTGTTCCTCGCGAATGCCGCCGCCAACGAGCAGTTCGGCACGGTCGTTGCCTATGATCCTCGACACGATCGCGTGTTCGGCGCCGCGCCGCAACGTTTTCATACCGTGTTCGGCGGCAGTGGCGATACCGGCAGCGTGACCGTGTTCAAGCGCACGCTGATCATCCCTCCGCACTTTGGCTGGCTCGCGACCGCCGAGCTCTTCAGCGACGATCAACTGTCGATCGGACAACAAGCCGGTCGCGCACTCAGCGTTTCCGGCGATCGTATCTTCGTCGGTGCGCCAAACTACGACGCGAATCCCAACAACGGCGTCACCGACAGCGGTCGCGTGCTGGTGTTCGCCGCCGATGAGATTTTCGGCAATGGATTCGACTGATGGTGTGCCGCCGGAAAAGCCCGGTAACGCTGACGAGAGCAAATTTCCGGACGTGCGCTGGAGCCGATACGCCCGACAAGGCAGTGCAAATGATATAAACCGCTTGTCGATGAGGACTTGCGGTCATGCGAGTATTCGCCATCTGCATTGCTGCCGCGCTTTCGGTGCGCGCAACGTCGGCGGTTTCGCCACAACCGGTGGATGCCGCCGAAGCCGCCGCGCGTTCCGCGCTGGCCGCGGCCGAGCATCGCCATGGCGCGCAATCGCGCGAAGTCGCTGACGCGCTGGCCGCGTTGATCGACGCCGAGCGCGACGATTTCCGCATCGAAACCCACGCGGCAGAAGTCGAGGCGCTGGCGCGGCGTGAGCTGGCGTTGCGCCAGCAACTCGACGGGGATCAATCTCTGGCCTACGCGAAGGCGTTGGCACGGCTCGGCCATGCCTTGAGCGCCGAATTTGCGAACGACGAAGCGGCGCGCCAATTCGAACGCGCCAATGCGATCGTCAAGGCTCTCGGTGATCGCGCCAGCGCCGACGCGCAAGCCGACGCCGCGATCGATCGCGGGTACATCCGTCGACTGCAGCGACACGACCTGGACGAGGCGGTCGTGCAGATCGAGGCTGGGCTGAAACTTGCGCCCGGACTTTCTCCTTTGCGGCGTGCACAGGCGCTGCTCTGGCTTGCCGGCTGCGAATGGTATCTGCGCGATCGCGATCGCTTCGTCGCTGTGCTCGATCGCGCTGAGGCTGCGCTGACTCTAGCGCATGCGGACCGACGTCCCGAGCAGGCGGACCTGTTGCGCTGGCGCGCCCTCGCGGAGCTCGACGCCGGCCATTTCCCGGCCGCGATCGAACTCGGCAATCGTTCCGTGGCCGTTGCGTCACGGGCCACGCCGTACAGCGTCACCGCGCACACGATCGTGCTCGATTCGCGCGGGCAGATCGAGCTGCGACTCGGCGATTTCGCCCGAGCGCAGCACTACTACGAGCAAGCACTGGCGCTGCAGGCCTCGCAGCCGACCGGCGGCGGCTACTACCTCGCCATGATGCACTACGAACTGTGTGCAAATCTGGGCTTCCAGAAGGATTTGAAACATGCCGAGCCGCATTGCCGGGCGACGGTGCAAGCGCTCGAGGCGTTGCCGAGCCCGCCACCGATGGAGCTGGCCGGCGCGTACAACAATCTCGGCGGAAATCTCGCCGACCAGGGGCACGACGCGCAAGCAATGGAGCCGCTGCGCCGATCGATCCTGAACTCGGAGAAGATCGGCAGACTGGCGCCGTTGTCGTTCACCGCCGAAATCGGCCTGGCGGATATTCACCTCTACCATGGCCGCTACGCGGAAGCGGAGCAACTTTTCCGGCGTCATCTCGCACGCGTCGGCACACATGACGATTTTTCACTGAAGAATCCGCGCTCGACGCAGGCGGGTCTGGCCGCAGCGTTGTGGGGTGAGAAGCGCTTCGATGACGCGTTTGCGAGCGCAGCGGCAGCGGAGCGTTCTGCTGCACTGGTACGGCGCGTGACCGCGAGCGACCTCGACGAGCATCGCGCACTGGATGTCATCGATCACATTGATGGAGGCCTCGACTGGATGGTCGCAATTGCCGCCGTCACGCACGAGCCGCGGCAGATCGAGGCCGTGTGGCAGGCGGTACTTGACGCCAACGGCATCGTCGGTGCGATGACGGCGCGACGCCTGGCCGCGGCGCGTGCGACGCACACGCCCGAGCTGGCGGATCTCTGGCATGCCTGGCAGCAACGCAACGGCGAACTCTCACAGGCGCGCGTTGCGCTGGCACGCGCACCTGATTCGCGATCTCACGCCGCCTTGATCGAAGCCGAGCGGGCATTCGACACGGCCGAACTTGCACTCGCCGCGCGCACTGGCGCCGCCGGCGAACGTCTGAGGGCCGCGCACCAAGATTTCGCGGCCGTGCGCGCCGCAATACCGCGCGGCGCAGCGTTGCTGCGTTTCGTCGAGATCGCGGTCGACGGCCCATCGAGTTTCCAGCGCGTGCGTCCGCCGCCACGACCGCAGCTCTATGCGTTGCTGGCGAGCCCTGCCAGTGCGCCACGCATGCTTGCACTCGGTGATGTCGCCACCGTCGAGCGTGCGGCAATGCGATGGTATCGATTGGTCGCTGATGCGGGGTCGGACACGATCGAATTGTCGAAGGCGAGTCGCGCGCTACGGCACCTGGTCTGGGATCCTGTTTCCGATGAAGTTCACGCGCGGCGCATACTGCTGATTCCGTCGGCTGCGCTCGCGCGCGTCAATTTCGCGGCACTGGAAGGCGACGACGGTCGTTATCTGGTTGAGAGTGATCCGCAGTTTCATGTCCTTGATCACGAACGTGAACTGGTGCGCGCACCAGTGACTTCGAGAGCGTCCACGCTTCTGATCGCCGCGGCTCCGGATTTCGGAACGACCGAAAGTGCCACGGGTACGCTGCGCAGTGCGTGTACTGGCCTGCGCAACGCACCGTTCGAGCCATTGCCCGGTGCGCGCGCGGAAGCCGGCGAACTAAGTCGGCAGGCCGCGAACGACGCGATCGAAACGACGATGCTCGAAGGCGCCGCGGCGACGGAGACGGCCGTCCGCAACGCGATGGCGCAAAAGACCATCATGCATTTTGCGACGCATGGTGTTTTTCTGGGCCAGCGCTGCGCCGAGGCGGACGCATCCGGCACGCGCGGCGTTGTTCTGGTGAAAGGGGCGGCCGACGACGCGCAACCGGATCTCGCACACTTGTCGGCGCTCGCTTTCAGCGGTGCCAATGGCGCCAGCACGGATGGCGCGAACGACGGTCTGTTGACCAGCGAGGAAATCGCCGGGCTCGATCTGAGTGCAACCCAGTGGGCCGTGCTGTCGGCGTGCGAGACCGCGCTCGGCGATGTCACTGCGCAGGAGGGCGTGCTTGGTTTGCGCCGCGCGTTCCATCTGGCAGGTGCACGGACCGTGATCATGAGCCTGTGGCGCGTGGATGATCGAGCGACGAGCGATTTCATGGGCGCTTTGTATCGGGCGCGGCTGGATCGCCATGCCGACACGGTGGATTCGTTGCACGCCGCGATGCGCGAAACTTTGGCCGCTCGGCGCAAGGCCGGAAAGTCCGCGGCGCCGTTCTATTGGGGTGCCTTCATTGCTGCGGGCGACTGGCGCTGATCGCCATATGTCATTCGAAGCCGTCGGCGAACAGCACGTCGATGTCGAGGCGCGTCACGATCACATCGATTGCCGACGGGCCACCCGGAACGCTGGAAAAACCTGCCGTGATGATTTGAGTGCCCTGCAGCGCGACTGCATCGAACACCTGCGCTGCGGGTGTGGTCAGACCGAAGTCGTAGGTCTGCTTGCCGAACTGTCCGAATTGTTCGTCCAGGCTGCCGTCAGCGTGCAGCCGCGCCGCAGCCGCCTTGACTGCGGGCCCGCTGGAAGCGTAACCGACCAGGAGCAACCTGCGGTTGGACTGTTCGATGACGCGTGCGACGTTATCGGTGCCATTCGCGGTCAGATCGTAGGCGATCACGGTCCTGCCACCGAAGCCGAATCCGCTGTCGAGCGTTCCATCGGCAAGCAGTCGCGCGACCGCCATGTCGTAGTTGGGTGTGCCGGTCGCCGACGTGTCGACCAACCCCGCCAGCACGATGCGGCCGTCGCGCTGGATCGTCGTAGTTTCGCCGCGTGATCCTTGCGCGCCAAGTCCGAAATCGATGGTTGCGCGGCCGTCGGCGTCGAAGTCCGCGTCGAGCCCGCCGTTCGGCAGCAAACGCGCTACGGCAATTACCGCGCCGACGGCATCGAGACCGGCGCCTCCTCCGGCACGATGCGGTTCTGCGTATCGACAGTGACGCTGCTTGCATCGTCGTATACGCCATGGCCGGCAGATCGAACGGGATCATGACCCTGCCGGTCAGATTGAACGCCGGATCAAGCGTACCGTCCGGCAGCAGCCGCGCGACCGCGAAATCGGCATTCGTTCCGGAAAGAAAAGCATGGCCGACGGCGACGATGTGACCATCAGGCCTGCACGGTTACCTTGACAGCCTGACTGCGGTCGGAGAAGGTCACGGTCGCTTTTCCGCTGCCCGCACCGAAACTCGTGTCGAGCGTACCATCGACATTCAGTCGCGCGATCGCGAAGCGATCGTCAGGCGTGCTGCCGCGTGTGTAGCCGGCGACGATGATCTTGCCGTCGCCTTGCAGGGCAACGCCATAGCATTGGTCCTGCCCCGAGCCGCCATCGAAATCGATCGTGGTCTTGCCGTCGAAGCTGAAACTGCTGTCGAGCGCGCCATCGGCGGTGAAACGCGCGACGAAGAAATCGTAGCCCGACTGGCCGTTCGCGGTGCGCGTCGCGCAGGTCACGATCTTGCCGTCCGGCTGCACGAGCATATCCGCATAGGCGTTCACATCGGTGGCGCCGGCACGCGCGACGCCGGCACTGCCGAAACCCGCGTCCAAGTCGCCATCGGTCGCCTGCGCGGTAGCGCACATCAGCGCTGCGCAGAGTACCGCTGTGCGTAATGACGGCCTGCTCATGCTGCCTCCCGATTTCCTCGTCCTGGATGTGAATGCCCGAAGGCACGGAAACGAACAACGACCCGGGGCAGGGCGGCGGCGTGCCGCTCATCCGGGTAGGACCTTTGGTCGAACCGGCTTGCCGACCCGATGCGGTCGTGCACCCGGCATTCCTCGAGGACGTCCTACTTCAACAACGACGCTCCGTGACGATGCGTGTTCGCTTTCACGCGCTGTGACATTTGCAAACCCGCCTTGTCTTGACTTTCCGGGAGCAGCGCATGAAACCCAACGCGGATTACCGCCTGCTTCGACTGTGGCATGGTCTTGCACGGTCAGTGTTGCTGATCGCGCTGACGTTCGCGGCCGATGTATCGGCGGCGATTCCGGCCAGCGAGCGCGCCGTGCTTGACGCGATCTACACACAGACTGGTGGTCCGAACTGGACCGATCGCGGCGGTTGGGGCGGCGCTGCGGGCAGCGAATGTTCGGGCTGGTACGGCGTCGCCTGCGACAGTACCGGCACGCACATCGTATTGCTGAATCTCGGCAACAATCATCTCGTCGGTACGCTGCCGCCGATTGCTGCGTTGACGCATCTGCGGACATTTACCGTGCATTCAAACCAGCTGACCGGCGCGATCCCGGGACTCGTTGGTCTGGTCGATCTGCAATCGTTCGCGGTCAACAACAATCAGTTTTCGGGCTCGATTCCGAGCCTTTCCGGGCTGGTCAATCTGAACTCGCTCGAATTCGAGGACAACCAGCTGACGGGTCCCATTCCGGCGCTGGCCGGTCTCGGCGCTCTGCAATTGTTCCTTGCGTTTGACAACCAGCTCACAGGTCCGATTCCGGCGCTGACAGGCCTCGGCAGCCTGCAATATTTCGATGTCCACGACAATCGGTTGACCGGCATCACTGCGCTGGCCGGGCTCGGCAATCTGCGCACTTTCCATGCCTCCGACAATCGGCTCGGCGGGTCGATTCCCTCGCTCTCCGGCCTGACCCAGATGTACGTGTTCGACGTCGAACGCAATCAATTGAGCGGTGCGATGCCTTCGCTCTCTGGCCTGGGCGGCCTGTACAGCATTCTCCTCGCCGACAACGCGTTGAGCGGCGCCGTCGTCAATCCACCGAATCCGATGAACGCGTTGCTGGCTGGCCAGTCGACGCTGTGCCCGAATGCGTTGACGCCGAGTGCGGACCCGGCGGTCAACGCCGCGTGGGACACCGCGACCGGCGTCACACCGTGGTACGACGACTGCGATCCGGACCGCATTTTCGCCGACGGTTTCGATTAACGGTTCGCCAGCGCGTTCGCTTTCGCGCGTCGCGACATTTGTTGTGGCAAGCGTCGATCACCGCGATGACCAGCGCGACGCCACGCATGGCTACGGAGAATCTGATGCATATCGCAGCGCGTTCCCGGATTTTTGCCGTTGCACTTTTCGTAGGCGGCTTGTCAACCCAGGCCCACGCTGCGCTTCTGTGTGCCGACAGCGCGGCGAGTTTTCAATCTGCGCTGAGCACGGCACAGTCCAATGGCGAGGACGACGAGATCGATCTGGTCGCCGGGACCTATACGCTCAGCGCGGGTCTGTCCTACGTCGCAAACGAAGCGCACAGCCTGACCATTTTCGGCGGTTACACCGCCAACTGCGCCGCGCTGGCTGGCAGCGCCACGCTGCTGAGCGGCAACTCGATGGTCCAGATTTTGTACATCAACCAGGGATCCTCGTCATCGTTCGCGAGTGTTCATGTCGAGCGCGTGACGTTTGCGTTTGGTAACGCTGCTTCAAGCAACGGCGGTGCTCTGGGCATCAGTACGCAGGGCGGTGACGTGCGTCTCGAATTGAATCGTTTTCTGTTCAATCAATCAGCCCAGAACGCCGGTGCGCTGGTCGCCGCCAGCAGCGGACTCATCACGTTGCGCAACAACCTGTTTGTCGGCAACAGTGCACCGAACCGCGGCGCAGCCCGGCTGGTCACGGGCAACAGCGTCGCCTACGTGATCGGCAATACCATCGTTGGAAACACCGCGACTGCGATGGCGCCTAACAACCCGAGCGGCTCGCCTCCAATCGGAGGTCTCGAGGTGATCAATACGGGAGGTGGGCATTTCTGGCTGGTCAACAACATCCTGTGGAACAACAGCGGAGGCTTCGATTTGTCAGGGGGCGATCTGGTTCGATTCAACAACGATATCGGCACCGCGATCACCGGACCGCCGAATCCAATTGACTCAGGCAACCTGAGTGTCGATCCCGACTTCGCGCCGTGTTCGGGCTTCCTGTGCCTGGGCTTCGAATTGAAGCGCGCGTCGCCCTTGGTCGACGCCGGCAACAACGCGGCGCCGACCGGCATCGGCAGCGTTGATCTTGCCGGCAAACCGCGCAGGATTGGCCCCGACGTCGATATCGGTGCGTTCGAGCAGGACGTGTTGTTTACAGACGGCTTCGATTGAGCTGGCTGCCTGACGCGCGCGGCATCGATCGATTCAAGCGCGAATCGACGTCCGCGCTACGCGGCGCAGCTCCGTGGCGAGGTCTGCATCCGATACGTGCGCCAAGCAGGCCCTCGTAGCATTGGATGCCATGCGTTCGCTTTCGCGCGCTGCGGCATTTGATCGAAACACCAGGTCGAGGAGCTGCCGATGAATCGCCAACCAAACATGCGCTGCATGCTGCTGACGCTGATCGCCGCGCTGCTCACGCCAATGTTCCTCTGCGCGTCGGCGCGCGCGGCGTCACCGAGCGACGGCTGGCTGCTGCAGTCGGCCATTGGCCTGCGTGGGTCTGGCGACGGCCGCTTCGGGCGCGCGGTGGCGAAAGCCGGCGACTGGATGGCGGTCGGTGCAACGCTGGGCCCGGATCCCGGAATCAACACGGGCGCAGTATTCCTGTTCCATCGTGACAACGGCATCTGGATTGCGGCCGGACATCTGGTCAATCCCGATCCGCAGGTACAGGCCTCCTTTGGCGCGGCGATTGCGATGTCCGGCACGCACCTGTTGGTCGGCGAGCCGTTCTACAGTTCCGGCAGCCTGACCTCGACCGGTCGCGTGCTGTTCTACGAGCTCGATCCGGCGACTGCGACGTGGAATCTGATCACGAGCTATTCCTACAACCAGGCCGGTGCCTACACCGGCTACGCGGTCGCGATCGACGGCAGCACCGCGATGGTCGGACTTCCCGGTGCGAATGTGTTCGCGCCGCCGCAGGACGCGGCCGGCGGCGTGGTCGGCTGGACGTTCGCCGGCACCCACTGGAACTCGATGGGCATCCTGATCCAGGGGAACAATCCGCTCGAGAACGATTTCTTTGGGGCCAGCGTGGCGGTGCACGTCAACAACGGTTCGGCACGACTGGTCGTGGGCGCGCCAGGGCGCACACCGGATCCGAATCACGATGCGTCCGGCGCCGCCTATGTGTTCGATGTATCGGTCGGTTCCGCGCCCCAGATTGCATTCCTGACCGCATCGAATATCACGCGACTCGACAGCTTCGGGGCCGCCATAGGCTATGGTCATGGCGCGCGCGTGTTCGTCGGTGCACCGGGCCGGGATTACAACGGTCAGCACGCAGCCGGTGTCGTGTTCGTCTATGCGCCTGTTGCCGGCGGATATGGTGCCGAAAGCCTGGTCTCGCGGGGACTCGACGCGCAGGCCGGGGACCATTTCGGCACGAGCCTCACCTACGACGAAACCAGCGATGTACTGGCTGTCGGTGCCCCGGACGAAGACGGTCTGGTCACCGATGAAGGCGCCGCGCATGTCTTCCATCCCTACATCGGCGGCGGCGGTGGCACGCTGTGGGCCGAAACCGCAACGCTGTCGCTGGCCGACCTGCCGCACGGCGCCGATGCGCTCGGCAGCGCGCTCGCGCTCGACAACGGCCATGCCTACGTCGGAGCGCCGCTGGTGGCCGCCAGCGGAGACTCGGCGCAAGGTCTCGTGTATGTGTTCGCGAGCGATCTGATCTTCGCCGATGGTTTCGATTGAGCGCGCGCGCGTGCGCGGATTTCGCGAATCGATGGAGAAATGACGATGCAAACGACACGCTCGAGCACGCTCGCCTTCGTTGCCGTTCTCGGCATTGGGAACGCGATGACGCTGCACGCGGCGACCGCGTGCGTCAGCAATCTGGCCCAACTCGCGCTCGTGCTCGACGCCACCACGCACAATGGCGAGGCCGACGAGATTCGCATCGCGGCCGGCACCTATCAGCCCACCGGTGTGTTGTCCGCGGTGATGCAGGAGGTCAATAACCTGACGATCTCCGGTGGCTGGAATGCGGACTGTTCGACGCAGGACGGCGGCCAGACGATCCTCGACGGCCAGAACCAGACGCTGCTGCTGCATATTCGTTCCAGCGTGGCGACCGGCATCGGCATCAGCGACATCAGTTTCGTGAACGCGGCCGCGATGGCGAATGGTGGACCTGGCGGCGCACTCGGCATCTACACTGGCGGTCTCGCGCTTGCGCAACGCAACATCTTCCTCGCCAACAGTTATGGTTTTTCGAGTGCGGCATTCGCGCTGGTCGGGGGCACCGCCACGGTCGCGATAAATAACCTCGTCGTCGCGAACCACAGCGCGATGTCGCACGCGGCGGCGAGCGTGTCCTGCGGCACCGATCCGGCGAGTTTCGCCGAAGCATTCGGCAACACGATCGTGAACAACGATGCGGCCGGCAACGGCTCGACCGGCGGCCTCGAGGTCGATTGTCTACAGGGCAGCGCGTATGTGGCGAACAACCTGCTCTGGAACAACGAAGGCAGCGATCTGCAACTCGTCGGCGTCGGCACTACGACGCTCTACGACAATGACATCGGTGTGCAAAACGGCGACGCGGCGAGCATGGATAGCGGCGGCAATTTCAGCGCTGCGCCGATTTACGCGGGCGGCCTGCTGAACTTCCGCCTCGCCTCGTCCTCGCCGACGACGAACCGCGGCCGAAATTGCATCGTTGGCGGCATCGGTTGCGAAGCCGCACTCGGCTATACCGATCTCGCTGGTGCGCCGCGCATCCAGGGCGCGCGCGTGGACATCGGCGCCTACGAATCCGATGTGCTGCTCTACAATGGCTTCGAATCGATGCCGTGAGGGCGCTTGCGGCCGAAAGCAAAAGATCCTCCTTCTCATCTTCGCCGCGAAGAAATCTTTTTTCCCGTTCCGGCGGGAAAATATCTCTCTTCGCCCCTCCACCGCAGGGCATCGTCTTTCTCCCTCTCCCCCGGGGGAGAGGCCGGGAGAGGGTTGTGGATAGGGGGTGTCTACGGCCGCGATCACTCCGCGATTCTGATGGAAGCAAGCGAGTGGCTTTCTGTGGGGACCGCCGGGACGCAGTTGCTTCCATGGGGGCGCCGGAAGGCGCGAGCTTCGAGCGCGAATCAGGTCTCGCTATGGGCCCGCGGCGTGCGTGAACGCAAAGCGCCATGTGCGCACGCTTTCGCGGTCGCGCGGAAGTCGGGTCAGAACGGTGCGCAGATGCACGCCACGCAATACCGGCGCATCACCGCCACTGACCACGGTACCGAGCGAACGCGTGGTCTCCTCGTCATGCGCAGCCTGCGCGCTGCGGCGCCAGTCGGCGATCGAGGTTTCGAGCGACGCGATCGGCGCGAGCGCCGCGACGACGAGAAATTCCTCGCGCGCCGAATCGTCGGTGACCTGCCACGCCAACGTCGGATCCTGCGCGTCGCCCGGCAGCAAGGTTTCCGTGCGCTCCGGCAGCGCGGCCGTCGCAGCACGGTCGAGTGGATAAAGCACGGTCGCGTTGCCGTCGGCGTCCTCGTTGAGGACATACACATAACTCGCGCGATTGCTGTGCAGGCGCAGGCGCAGACGATCGCCGACGCGCACCGTCGCATGCTCGGCAAGCGGTTCGATCGTGTCGCCGCGCACGCGGATGAAGGCGGCATCGGCAGACCAGGCCGGTGCGAACAGCCGTGACCATCCGATTGCAAGCGCAAGAGCGGCAGCCGCAGCGCCGCCGACCGCGTAGCCCCAGCGGCGCGCGCGCACCCGGCGATCGATTGCGGGTGCGGGCACCTCGCGCAAAGCCGCTCCCAGCGCGGCCACGATTTCGCTTGCATCCTGTGGACGGAGTGCCGGATCGTGCTCGATACAGCGTTCGATAGTCGCCGCGACCTGCGCGTCGAGATCCGTGCGCAAAGCCGCGAGTTTCGCGCGCCGACCTTCTCGCTGTGCCGCACGCAGACCGGTGACGCTGTCTTCGGCATACGGCATACGTCCGCTCAGCATCAGAAACAGCAGAACGCCAAGCGCATACAGGTCGCTGCGCGCCGACAACGGCGCACCGTCGAGTACTTCCGGCGCGAGATAGGCCGGCGTTGCCGAGACCAGGCGTCTAGACGCGAGCAGGCGCTCCTCGCCACCGGCGCCGAAATCCATCAGCACAATGCGGCCGCCGCGCTCGCGCATCACGTTCGCGGCCTTGAGGTCGCCGTGTACGAGCCCAGCCGCGTGCACCACGGCCAGGGCACGCGCGAGATCGCGGCCGATGCGCAAGGTCTCCTCTACGCTGAACGCGCCGTCCTCGACCAGGACCTCGGCCAGCGAGCGTCCTTCGATCAGTTCGCTCCACAGTCCCGCGCGCCCGTCGTGCACCGCGCAGCCGTAACAACTGAGCACGTTCGGATGGCGGATCTGCGCCAGCCGGCGCGCCTCGTCGAGCTGTTCGCTGCGGCGGGTCAGCGCATTCGCATCGATGCGCTGCAGCTTCAGCGCGACCGTGCGTCCGAGCCATGGATCGAACGCACGCCAGACCTCGCCGGAGCTGCCTGCGCCGAGCCGCTGCTCGACCTCGAGCGTGCCCCAGCGGAACAGCGGCGCGGGTCGCGGAACGCTCGCCGCTGGCTCGCTCGCGCGGAACGCGCGCGCGACTTCGTGCAACAGCTGCACACTGTCGAACTCGCGCTCGGGCACGCTGCTCGAACGGTCGATTTCGTGCCACGGCACTGGCGTGCCGTCGGCGATCGCATTCAATGCATCGTCCAGTTTGTCTTGAGCCATCGTCGTCCTGCGCGTCTGTGTCGATTTGGACCCGGCCGATCAGTCCGCAGCGGACTCGATCAGTGCCCCGCGTGTCGACGCGATATGCCGCGCCATGACCTTCAATGCCCGAGTAATGCTCATCCGAACAGCGTCGGGGCTGGTGGCCGCCTCCAGCGCGATTTCCTGGTAGCTCATGCCGAATTCGAGGCGCATCACGATCAGTTCCTGCTGGCGTTTTTCCAGTGTTCCGAGCGCCTGCTCGTAGGCCAGCAGGCGTTCCCGGCCGACCAGGTTCTCGACCACCGAATCGCCTTCGTCGCCGAGTTCGATCGCATCGATGTCGACGCCTGGGCCACGGCGGCGATGCTTGCGCAACTCGGCGCGCACTTCGTTGAGCAGGATCTGACGCAAATAAGCGAGGAAACTGCCACTGCCGCTCGATTCGAATTCCCCCAGATGGCGCAGCGCACGCAGCAGCGTGACCTGGACCAGATCGTCGGTATCGCTGATATCGCGTGCCGACGCCGGCATGCGCCCATGCGCCCAGCGTCGAAGCAATGGCAGGTAGCGATCGTAGAGGCGCTGCTCGGCACTGCGATTGCCGCCACGTATGTCGCGAAGCAGTTCCTCGGTTGGTTCGATGATGCCGGCATCCTCGCGCATGAGCTGCGTTATACGCCGGGAGCCGGGGTTGGCGCCACGCCTGCCCGGCGAATTCAGCGCCGCCGAGGCCGATCCGCATCGGCTCGATGCGTACGACGACACGACGTGTGGCCCGTGCGATCAGGAAACTGTGCGCCCCTTGCTCATCATGCGCCTGTTTGCCGCGATTAGTGCATCGTCGGCGACTGCGACGTCGGCGTGGCCGTGTTGACGATACGCTTCGTAGTGCGCTGCGCATTCGCGGGTCAATGTGTCGATGACCGCGCGGTGCAGTTTGGTGTAGTAGGGTCGAGTGTGATGGTGCAGGAACACGGGCACCTCGTATGGTCGGAAACCGGGCACCATGCGCACATGATGTTCGGGACGGATCAGATGCAGGGGCACCACGGCCCGGCCGACGCCCTCGGATACGGCATCCAGCAGGCCGTAGATGTCGTCGAAATACGCGCGCAGCATCTTCGGCACGGTCGCGCCGGTCTGGATCAGGAAGAAGCGCTCGGTGAAGTTGTCGCGTGGCTCATGATCGACGTAGCAGTCCTCACGAGTCGCATGGCGCGACGACTCGATCAACACATTGCGTTCGACGCCGATTCGCACGTTCTCGATGCCCATGCGTTCGCATTCCGAGAGCGAAACGCTGAAGTCGACTTTGCCTTCGATCAACAGGTCCTGCAGTTCGTGAACCTCGGCCTTGATGAACTGGCAGGACAAACGCGTGTTTTCGCGCAGCAGCCCGCCAATTGCGGGGATCAGCACTGAACGCAGGCAGGACGAGAACGAGACGAGACGAAAGAATCCGGAGATACCTTCAGAACTGCTTATCAGGCTGTCGAGCAGTTCCTGCTCCTGGCGTTCGACTGAAGCGGCATGGCGCTGCAGGATGCGGCCGGATTCGGTCAACTCGAGTCCGCCACGCAAGCGCGTGAACAGCGCCTGGCCCAAGGTTTCCTCGAGGTTCTGGATGCGCTTGGTCAATGCGGGCTGGCTGACGTGCAGGCTTTCGGCCGCACGCGAGAAGTTCAGCTCGCGGGCGAGCGTCATGAATGACTCGATCTGGACCGATGACAAGCGTGTGCTCACGCGCTGCCCCCCTTGCGCCCGCGAGTATAACCCTGAGATATGGCGCGATTACCAGCCGCTATCGCGATAACGCCGCGCTATTGCGCCATCCAGAACTTTGATTGGCACCTCCGCGGCGACCGCGCTACGGTGCGCCCCGCCGTGGTTCCACGCCCCGGGAACGCCGGACGGTACACGAGGGTTTTCAAGTCGCTCAAGGGGCCGTGGCCTGGCAGCCGGTCAGGTTTCCAGAATGTTCTGTCGAGGAAGTCGAAATGCGAATTCGCTGGCCGTTTCACCAGTGCACCGCTGCGCTCGTACTGTTCGGCATGGCACATACGGTGCACGCGGCGACCGCGTGCGTCAGCAATACGGCGCAACTGGCTCTGGCCCTGTCTGCCGCACAGAGCAACGGCGAAAACGACAGCATCTATCTGGAGACCGGCAACTATCTGCTCGGGGCCGAACTGCAATACATCGCTCCCGCCAGCGAGACGTATGACCTGACCCTGCATGGAGGTTATGCGGCGAACACGGGTTGCCATGTCCGCGCGAGCACGGGCGCGAGCGTACTCGATGGCCTGGGCAGCGTACGTCCGCTGTACATCAGCGCGAACGGCCGCGTGAACATCAGCAACCTCACGTTCCAGAACGGGAAGCCCAGTCAGTACGCGGGCGGCGCGCTGAATCTGTCCGGTCCGTATCTCGATGTCGAGTCGAACGTTTTCGTCAACAACGAGCCTGCGCCGGGGAACACCGGTGGCGCGCTCTACATGTATTCGCCTTCGGTCATCGTGCTGAAAAGCAATCTGTTCCTCGCCAACTCGGGTACAGGCGCCGGCGCCGTCTACCTGGTCGGCGACGGAACCGTCGACGTGAACAACAATACCCTTATCGCCAACACGCTGGTCAATGGCGGCCTTGGTGCGCTCGATCTTGTCGGCGCGGGACACTACAACCTGAGCAACAACATTGTCTGGAACAACGACGGCGCGGACGTTTACGACCAGAGCGGCGCGGCCGACTATTGGCACAACGATATCGGGCTCATGGGTGGGTACCCTCCACTCAGCGAGACGGGTGATATCAGCGTGGCTCCGGACTTCGAGGGCTTCTTCAGTTTCAGGCCGGCGCCGGCGTCGCTGCTGGTCAATGCCGGACTCGATACGCCACTGGGCGGCATCGGTGCCACGGACGCTGGCGGAGGCGTCCGTCTCATCGGCCGCCACGTCGACATCGGCGCGTACGAGTCCGACGTGCTGTTTAGGGACGGCCTCGAATGAAGCCGGTGTCGTCGCTATCTGCGCGCGCCGGTGCACGGGCGGTACGCCGCGTCGCGCTGCTTGCCGCTGTTGCTCTGATATCGTGCGGATTCGAGGTCGCGCGGGCGACGACGTTCGGTGTGGTCAACACGAACGACAGCGGCGCAGGCTCGCTGCGTCAGGCAATCCTCGACGCGAACGGCGATCCCAACTCGCCGCACACGATTCAGTTCGCGCTCCCCGGGAGCGGACCGCACACGATCAACGTCGCGAGTTCGCTGCCGGGCATCACGCGCAGCCTGACGGTCGACGGCTACAGCCAGCCGGGCAGCGTGATGAACACGAACTCGCCAGAGCAGGGCGGACTCGATGCGGTGCTGCAGATCGAGATCATCGGCAGCGGCGGATCCGGGTTCTCTCTTGCCGGGGGAGCCGGTTTCGTCATCCTGACCGTGCAGGGTCTGTGTCTGCACGGATTCGGCGACCCGATCGCGGGCAACGGCGGCACGGCGGGCACGTCGCAGTTGAATGTCTACGGCAATTTCATCGGCACCAAGCCGGATGGCAGCGCACTGCCGACCATAGGCAACAATGGCAGCGCGTTGCGCAGCGGTCTCGGCGACGCGCAGATCGGCGGCACGCTGGCGTGGCAACGCAACCTGCTTTCCGGGGGCGGCAACTTCGGTGTCATCCTCAGCGGCCCGGCGATCGTCGAGGGCAATCTGATCGGAACCGACGCAACCGGCACCCTCGCGATCCCGAACGGTACCCTCGGCAATGGCGCGGGCATCAGCGTGCCGGCCTATGTCGCGAACATCCGTATCGGCGGCGCATCAGCGGATGCGCGCAACGTGATTTCCGGCAATCACACGTTCGCCATTGGCGTTGCCAATCCATTTGGCGGCGTGCAGTACGTCGGTCTCGAGATCAAGGGCAACTACATCGGCACCGACTGGAGCGGCCTGCACCCATTGCCCAATGGCTGGGCGGACCCCGCCGCGGCGCAGTACGGGGGCGGCATCCAGTTGCAAAGCGGCGAAACAGATCCTGCACCTGCGGTCATTGGCGGCTTCGCGCCTGGCGAAGCGAACCGGATCGCGTTCAATCGCGGCGTCGGCATCATCGCGTCGGCGAACAGCCCGGGCGCGAGCTTCGACAGCCGCGCGAATTCGATTTTCGGCAACCACGCGGTCGGACGCGCGAACATCGACATTGGCGCGCCTGGCCCCACGCCCAATGACGCAGGCGACGCCGACACCGGAGCGAACAATCAGCAGAACTGGCCCGAGATCCTGTCCGCGAGCCTGGCCGGCAACCAATTGAGCGTGACCTATCGGATCGACTCCGCGCCGGAGAATTCGCCTTATCCGCTGCGTGTGGACTTCTACGTCGACGCGCAAGGCGGCAGCGGCCCATGGCTCGCGCAGGACAGCTACCCGCTGGCAGTTGCGCAGCAGGCGCGCACGATCACACTGGATCTTCCGGCCGGTGCGCGTGCGATCCCGTTCCTGGCCACCGCGACCGATGCCGACGGCCACACCAGTGAATTCTCACCGGCCTACGACGTGATTTTCGAAGACGATTTCGAGTGACCTGCATCGCGTCGGCATTCGCACGGGTGGCCGTGCGGAGGCACGCGATAGTTGCTGTCCATCCTGCCGGCAGCCGCCGGCGCTTGCGGAGAACAAAGATGAAAGTTCAAGCGATCCAATCGCATCGGAAGTCCCTTGCACGCCGCGTCGCGCGGGCAAATGCGGCCAGGCTACTGGGTGCCATCGCCTTCTCGGTTTCGTGCAGCGCAGTCGCTGGCGACCATGCGTCGGGCACGGTCGCATTCAAGACCTGGTCGAGCCCGGTAAAACACGCGTGGATGGTGCGCAGCCCCGACGAAATGGACGAGAGCAAGTCGATCCTGCGCATTTACCTGTCGAGCGCCGACATCGGTGCGAAGATCAAGGGCTGCAAGACCCTGTCCTGCGCGGACAGCGCGCTCGAGGACGGCGCGATGGTCGACTACAGCGACGCGCGTCACCTCGCCTATGCGGTCCGGCTCAACGGCGAGCGCGCGCAGTATTCCGGCGGCACCGACGGCGATGCATTCGCGCTCACGACCAACAATCCGGACCATCTCGCCGGCAAGCTCCAC
Source organism: uncultured Gammaproteobacteria bacterium (assembly GCA_963758365.1). GTDB lineage: Bacteria > Pseudomonadota > Gammaproteobacteria > Xanthomonadales > Rhodanobacteraceae > Dokdonella_A. The sequence continues at coordinate 2,163,984 of CAVWVB010000001.1, read as the reverse complement.
ATCGACGACAGCGCGGCGGGTGGCGCCAAGGTCGATGCGGACTTCGACCTCGGCCTGGCCAACACGTTCAAGAGCGTGCGCTAGCGCCCGCAAGACGGTGCGCCAGGCGTCCGCGCACGGCGGCGGGCCGCGCGGCGCCGACTGCGCCCCGGCATGATTCCGGGGCGCAGGCAGCTCGCTGGTTCCTGTGTTGGCTCAGTTGCGACGCCGGACAAAGGCGCCCGCGACGAACAGGGTCAGCAGCATGAGTGAGAACAGCCCGAACGGTCCGAGGGCCGGGGTCGGCACGACGTTGACCGGGGGCGGCGCGCCACCGAGTACGGTGAAGCCTCCGGCCAGGGTCGCGGTCAGTCCGCCGCTGCTCTGCGTGCCGTCGACGTCGCGCGGACCGGGCACCGCGGCCGCATTGATGGTCAGCGTCGCGGTGGCGGTATTCGCATCGACGATCACGAGGTTGCCCACCGTGATGCCGGCACCGAATGCGAACGTGGTCGCGGGCAGGAAACCGATCCCGGTGATGGTCACGTTCACGACGTCGCCGGGGTTGCCGCTCGGCGGATTGACCGCGCTCACGTTGAACTGGGTGATCGCGGGTATCTCGCCGAACGAGGTCGCGGCCTGGACCACGGTGGTTCCGCCCGCCGCGAGCGAGCGATTCCATTGCAGTGCCGCGCCATTGTCCTCGCAGCCGGGGTCGATGATGTTGTCGAGCTGGGTCGCGCCGATCTCGCTCCAGATCGTGTTGTATCCGCGGCCGCTGTACGCATCGGACGCGCTCTGCGGTATCAGCAGGATCGTGTAGCTCGGAGGTGATCCGCAGTCCTGGCCGCCCGGACTGCCGGATGTCGGCTCGCGATAGGGCACGCCCGAATCGCTCGCGGCGAGGTAGATGTCGGCGCCGAGGAACACCTTGACCGATTGCGCGGCACCGCTGTTGGTCAGCGTGTAAATCTTCGTGAAGTAGTTGTCGCCATTGACATAGAGCACCTGCATGTTTGCGGAGATTCCGCTTCCCGGTAGCGAGTTGACGACCGTGACCCGGAACGGATCCGCTGTGGTTCCGCTGCCGCTGACGCCGCTGATCGAGCCCGGCGTGAACGCGACATAGGTTCCGATCGAACCGGTCGCGCTACCGGCCGGGTGCTCGTTGAAGTTGGGTGCATACAGGGTGCTCGCGGTGCGCACGAACCAGCCCATGTCGGCGGTATCGGTGGCGCCGCTCGGATAGAGCTGCCCGGCACCGGGCACGTCCGAATTGAAGACCTGGAACGAGCTGTCGTCTCCGACGTGGATCTGCAGCGGCGCGCCGTTGATCACGGTCACGACCGGCGCCGCATTGATCTGCGCCGGTGGTGTTGCGGTCTTCGCGGCAGCGCTTGCTGGAAGGAACACGGCTGACGCACACGCGAACGCGCTGAGCACGAGCAAAGCAATCTTGTTCACGTCGAATCTCCCCAAGAAGTGTGACCCGCGTCACGCGGCGATTATCCGCCTTTTGTTCGACCGCGCGAGTGCCTCTCCGCCTGCACCGGTATCCCCTCGCGGGTATCCCGCAAGCGCCCCCAACCGCCAGCCCCAGGGTCCGGTCTGGCAAAACATAACAAATTGAAAAATATGGCTTTTACTCGTTCCGAGCGCGACTGCGACCGGCGGCCCGGGACCGCGCAGATGGCCGCTGGTCAGTCTCTGCCTGCGCAACGAGGCGGACCCTTGGACATCGCAGGAGCCCGGCGGGGGCAACGTTGGGCGCGCTCACCGCGGCGCGCGATAGCCGCCGGGTATGCCGTTTGGCGACAGCACGAGCTGCCAGAGCTGGTCGCGGCGAGCGCGGAACACCGCAGCCGAGGCCGAGAGGTAGAAACGCCACATGCGCCGGAAGCGCTCTCCGTACTTTTCGGCGAGCTGCGGCCAAGCCGCTTCGAAGTTCGCGCGCCAGGCCATCAGGGTGCGATCGTAGTCGGCACCGAAATTGTGCCAGTCCTCGGTCACGAATACGCCTTCCACCGTATTCGCGATCTGTTCGGCCGATGGAATCATCGAGTTCGGAAAGATGTATTTCGCGATCCACGGATCGGTGTGGTTCGATGACACGTTGGAGCCGATCGAGTGCAGAAGGAACAGGCCGTCGTCCGCCGTGCAGCGGCGCGCGACTTCGAAATACGTGCGGTAGTTCTTGACGCCCACGTGTTCGAACATGCCGATCGAGAACACACGGTCGAAGGATTCGTCGAGTTCGCGATAGTCCTGAACGCGGATTTCGACCGCCAGTCCAGCGCACAGCGTGCGCGCGAAATCGGCCTGCTCCTGCGAGACGGTGATGCCGACGCCGGTGACGCCGTGACGTTCGGCCGCGAGTCTGAGTGCCTCGCCCCAGCCGCAACCGATGTCGAGCACGCGCATGCCCGGTTGCAGTCCGAGCTTGCGGAACACGAGATCGAGCTTGGCCTCCTGGGCAGCGTCGAGATCCTGCGCTTCCTTCCAGTATCCGCAACTGTAGATCAGACGCTTGCCGAGCATCGCCCGGAACAAGTCGTTGCCGAGATCGTAGTGGCGCTCGCCGACCACATAGGCGCGCTGCCCGCGCTGCAGGTTGATCAGACGCGCCTTGAGGAACAGCCAGGCATCCTCGAACGTGCCGACCTGCTCGTCCAGGCGTGCGTCGATCAGCTTGAACAGGAAGCCGTCGAGATTTTCGGCGTCCCACCATCCATCCATGTAGGCCTCGCCCAGGCCCAGCGAGCCATGCGCCGATACGCGCGAGTAGATGCGCGGATCGTGCACCTGAAGGTCGGTGGGATCCGGCCCGTCGATGCGCACGTCGGCAACCGCCAGCAATGCCTCGACACGTTTCTGCGACTGCGAGACTGGCATGGTTGCGTGATGTCCCTATTCCTGTGCGCTTGCGGGCGAGATTAGCAGGACGCCGAAAGTGCAATCCACTCCGCCCCTGCAACGGGTTCAGGCCGCAGCAAGCAACGTCGATCGTGTGCGTAAGGCGCACCGTGCGGCGACGCACGGACAGGGCAGCCGTGCTCGCGGCGAATCCGCTCAGCCGTCATGGCCGGCTTCGCCGAGAATCCCGAATTCCGCAGGAATCCGCGCGTAGAAAAGCGGAGCGCGATCGTCCTCGACGATGCGCAGAATTTTCTGCGCATCGTCGTCGCTGACCATGAACTCGACCAGCACGGTCAATTGCCCGGCAAGTTCGAAGAAGTGCTGCTCCTGGATCACCCCATGGCGGCCGAATCCGGCGATCGCGCGGAATGCCGAACCCCCATGGATACCGTGTTCCCTGGCTTGCGCAAGCAGCCATTCGTACAGCGGCGTTCCACGATGCCTCTGGTTCTCATGCATGTAGAAGCGCAGCGAGCAGCCCTTCATCGCGTGTCCTCTCTCTCCGGATCAACCGCGCGCGATCGCGCGGACCAGGCCGATGCCGGCCAGGGTCATCGCCAGCGAGCCGACCACATGTGCGCTGACGATCGCCGCGGCCCATGCATATTGCTGACGCAGGAACAGGGTGACTGTTTCCGCGGAAAACGTCGAGAACGTGGTCAGACCACCGAGGAAGCCGGTCGTGATCGCGAGCCGCCACGCGACCGGCAGCGTTTCGTAATGGGCCAGGGAGCCCATCACGATGCCCATCATCAACGCGCCCACCAGGTTTGCGGCGAGGGTTCCGAGCGGTATTGCCGGGAACACCGGATTCAGGGCGAGGCCGAGCAGCCAGCGCAGAACGGCACCGGCTGCCGCGCCGAGACCGATCGATAGACACGAGACAAGGGGCATGGCACGTCCAGTTCGATGGGAATACTGCAACGGTGTGCAGGGACAACCACGGGCATCGATCGCGATGCGCGAGTGCTCCCGCGCGAAACCGGGTCAGGCATCATCCGCCGCGCGGCGCAACTCGAACGGAAATACCGGCTCGGAGAATGCCATCTCCTGGAAACCCGGCGATCATAGCCCAGCGGCGCCGTTCTCGACGCTTGCGCGCGAAATCGCGTCCGCCATTGCACGCTGTGCGGCCGCCGGATCTGTACGGACCCGAGCGAACTGCGCGGTCGGATGTGGGTCCGGTGTCGGCGCGGTAGCATGCGCGGTCCTTCCGTCTGCCGCGCCATGAATCCCGTCCCGATACCACGCCGTCGCCTGCTCGCGCCGCTGCTCGCTGCGCTGGCGATGTTCGGGCCGTTCTCGATCGACACGATCTTTCCGGCCTTTCCGGCGATCGAGGCCGATCTGCACGCGAGCCCGTTCGCGATGCAGCAGACGATCAGCGTCTACATGATCGCTTATGCGCTGATGTCGCTGTTGCACGGACCGCTCTCGGACTCGCTGGGTCGGCGCCGCGTGATCCTGGTCGGTGTGATCGTGTTCGCACTGGCCTCGGTGGGCTGCGCGCTGAGCGGATCGATGCAGGCCCTGCTCGCGTTCCGTGCGCTGCAAGGCATGTCCGCGGGGGCCGGACTGATCGTCGGTCGCGCGATCATCCGCGATTGCTTCGACGGAATCGAGGCGCAGAAACTGATGTCGACGGTATCGATGATATTCGGCATTGCGCCCGCGCTGGCGCCGATCGTCGGGGGCTGGATCGTCGGCTTCGCGCGCTGGCCGATGATCTTCTGGGCACTCGCGGGATTCGCGCTCGCGCTCTGGTTCGCCTGTCTTTTGCTGCTGCCCGAAACCCATTCCAGCGAGCGCCGTGCTGCGCTGTCCGCACGCGAACTCGTCGGCACGTATCGATTGATTCTCGGCGACCGCGCATTCTTTCCGCTCGCGCTCGCCGGTTCGCTGAACTTCAACGCGCTGTGGATCTACATTTCGTCCGCGCCGGCGTTCGTGCTGGATCTGCTCAAGCTCGATGCCCAGCAATTCGCATGGCTGTTCGTGCCCGCGATCAGCGGAATGATGTTCGGTGCCTTCCTGTCCGGACGCACCGCCGGGCGCCTGAGCGCGACGACCACGGTGCGCCTCGGCTACGTGGTCATGCTTGCGGGCGCGATGCTGAATCTCCTGGTTGCGCTGCTTCTGCCCGCGCCGCGCGTGCCGTGGTCGGTGCTGCCGATCGGCCTGCACGCGATCGGCATCGGCATGAACTTTCCAACCCTGACCCTGCTGCTGCTGGACCGGTTCCCGCGCCATCGCGGCGGCGTGTCTTCGGTGCAGGCGTTCGTGAGCCTGCTGATCAGCGCGACGATCGCGGGCGCGCTGTCGCCGCTGCTGTCAGGTAGTCCGTTGCGGCTCGCGCTCGGCGCGCTGGTATCGACCGCGCTCGGCTTCGCCGCATGGCGGCTGTATCGGCATATCGAGAGGCGCGAACACCTTCGCTTCGGATTGAACGCGCGCGTGTAGTTCACCGGCCCGCTTCGGCGTAGCATCTCCCAGCCGCATTCGATCGGGAGGTCGCCATGCGCAGCCCTGTTCGCCTGCTGGCCCTGGTCGCGATTTTCGCGGGCACCGCATGCCCCGCCGATGACGGCGCGATCGATCCGGGATTCGGCGATCTGGGCCGGGTCGTGCTGTCCCCGCCGGATGCGAGCCTGCGCGTGTCGGCGGCGATCACGCAGCCCGACGGCAAGGTGCTGCTCGCGGGCAGCCGCTGGTATGTCGGCAGCGAACCGTTCGACAACGAGGTCGCGGTCTGGCGCCTGCGCGCCGACGGCAGCCTGGACCCGGGATTCGGTGTCGCCGGCGTCAGCACGGTCGGATTCGGCGCCGACTTCGCGCAGGCCTGGGACGTCCGCCTGGATGCACAGGGTCGCATCCTGCTTGCGGGGCCGCCCGGCTTCAGCGTGCTGCGGCTGCTGGCGGATGGAAGGGTCGATACCGCGTTCGGAGTCGCAGGCCGCGCATCCGTCGATTTCGCGGACCTCGGTTACGCGCAGGCCACCGCCTATGCGCTCGCGACCGACGACGCGGGCCGCGTCATTGCGAGCGGCAGCGCGGGCGACGGCTCGGTGTCGAGCCCCGCGGTGGCGCGATTCTCCTCCGCGGGCGTGGCCGATCCGGCGTTCGGCGACGGGGGTCGCGTCGTGCTGCCGCAAGGTACGCCGCAGTCACCGTTGACCGCAGCCGCGCTCGCGGTGGCCGCGGACGCCGGCGCTATCGTCGCCGCCGGCACGATGCAGGACGGCCTCTATGGATTCCTCGCACTGCGCCTGCTTGGCGACGGCCATCCCGATCCGGCCTTCGGCACGGGCGGTGTCGCGTTCTTCCCGGCGCAGGGCACCGGCAACACCCGCGCGCGTCGCGTGCTGCTCGATCACGATCGCTTGCTGCTGGTCGGCAGCTGCGACGTCGATGTCGACAGCGGCAGCCTGTGTGCGCTGCGGCTGTTCGGCGACGGCAGCGTCGATACGGGTTATGGAAGCGCCGGCTGGGCGCAGGTTGCGCCCGCGAACTCGGTGCGCGGCTGGGTCTGCGGCGTGTTGCAGAGCGACGGCAAGCTCGTGCTCGGCGGCAGCTCGCCGCTCGCGGATCCGGCCGACTTCGCGATCGGCCGGGTCACGGCGGATGGTATCCCCGACGTGACGTTCGGAAGCGGCGGGGTGGTGACGGTCTCATTCGACACACCCTATGGCAGCGACGATCACGGTTACGCGCTCGCGCTGCAGGGCGGCCGCATCGTTGTTGCCGGCGACACCGATGGCGTGCCCTACATCCGCGCGCTTGCCGCGGTACGTCTGGACAATGACCTGATCTTCACCAACGGACTGGATTGAAGACCGCTGCTTGCCGGCGGCCGCGCACGCATGCCGCCGGCTCGTGCGGTAAACGCGGCTGCTTCGACTGCCCGATCGATCGGTAGCTTCGATGTCGCCGTGGCGACGTCGCGCCGATGGCGACTCGCCAACCGGCACGGACTTCACTTGCACGGTGGCTGCCCCGGCACTTCCTGTTTCGCGGACTTGTGGCGCGCCGTCGCGCGGAGCGTCAGCACGAGCACGACGGCGGCGCCCGCAAATGCGAGAGCGCCCAGCGTCCACCGACGCAGCGGATCACCGAGACCGGTGATTCCGAGTTCCGGTGCAAACAGCACAGCCACGCCCAGCACGATCAATGCCGCCACGAGGGTGAGCGCCGAGGCACGCCGCCGTCCAAGACGACGCGCAAAGTTGCGCAGGTTGCGGGTCTGGGCAGTGAAGTTGTAGTCGCTGGCCCTGACGTAGTGGTCGCGTTCGTCGTCGTTCATCGCGACGCATTCTCCTCGTTATTCATCCGCCATCCGAGGATCGTCGGGATGCGGTTCTTCCGGGCCCGGGGCCGTCCTTCGGTCCGGGTCGACCGGATTCTCGTGCAGTCCGCTGCTCCGGAAAGGCGGTCCGGCATGCCCGCTCGATTCGCTGCGGATCGGTGCATGACAACCGGCACACGCGCCCGGATCGGCATGTTGCAAATATTGCTTTTGCGTGAAGGCAAGACTACGATCTATTTCGTATGTCTATACGCGCCGACGGGACAGACATGAACGTGTTATCCCAAGTCCGGATGGTGGAAGGCCGCTTCCTCGAGGTCGGCGCGCACGTGATCGACACCGACACGCTGCGTTTCATCGGCCAGCCCGGGCTCAGACTCACGCCCAAGGCGGCGGCGGTCCTGACCGCCCTCGTGCACGCAGCCGGTCGCACCCTGCGACGCGATGAACTGCTCGATCTGGTCTGGAAGGGCACCTGTCCGACCCCCGATGTGCTCACCCAGGCAATTACCGATCTGCGGCGCGCGCTCGGCGACGACCTGCATGCACCGCGATACATCGAGACCGTGCCGCGGCTCGGCTACCGCCTGGTCGCTCCCGCACGTTTTGCGGTCGAAGTCGCAGAGCCGGCGCCTGCGGACTCCGCTTCGACGGCGGCGGCGCCGATTGCGGTCCCGGCTGCCGTGACAGCATCACCGCGTGCGCGCCCGCTCATCAAAGCGGCCCTGTTCGCGACCGTCGCTGCGGTGATCGTGGCGGTCGGCGGTCTGGTCCTGCGCCATGCGGCGTCGGATTCGCGCGCGGCCACTGCGCGCTGGCACGTGACGATGCAGCGTACGATCACGTCGGCGCCGGGAGCGGAGAATTTCCCGCATGTGTCGCCCGACGGCACGCGCGTCGCGTACACGGTCGGCGACCATGCGGCGAAGAATGCGCGCATCGTGCAGAAGACGCTCGACGAGTCGCGTGTGGTTCGACTGACCGCGATCGAAACAGGCAATGAGTACTATCCGGTCTGGTCGCCGGACGGCGCGTCGATCGCGTTCATGCGTTTCACCGACAAGACCTGCAGCATCCTCATGGTCTCGGCGCTCGGCGGCGCGGAACGCGTGCTCGATTCGTGCTACAGCGGACTCGTGAATCCGTTTTCGTGGACTGCGGACGGCAGGGGCATCGTGACCACCTCGCCGTCGAAGCCGGGCATGACCGACATGGCGATCGTTTCCGGTCCGATCGGCGGCGGAAGCTCGCAATGGCTCGCCTATCAGCATGAATTGACCGACATCGATCTGGATGCGCGCTACTCGCCCGATGGCGCCTGGATTGCATTCCGCCGCGGCGCCAATCCCTACAGCGATCTCTTTCTCGTGCCTGCCGGCGGTGGCAATGTGCGCAAGCTGACCCAGCTTACCAGCCGCATCCGTGGTTACGACTGGACGCGTGACGGGACCGCGCTGATATTTTCGTCCAACCACAGTGGCCAGCAGGCGTTGTACACCGTCGGAATTGCCGACGCGCATGTCGAGGCACTCGGAGTGCAACCCGCGGAGTATCCGAGTACGGCGCGCGGCAGCGATGCGGTCGTCTACGAGATTCCGCGGGTGCGCACCCAGCTCGCGGAGTTCTCCGTCGACGAGTCGCAGCCACCGCTAGAGCCCGCGCCATCGACCGGGAGCGACAGCGCGCCCGCGATGTCGCCGGTCAACGACGACATGGCGTTCATTTCCGATCGCAGCGGCAGGCAGCAGTTGTGGCTGCGCGATGCCGCTTCGGGCGACGTCTACGCGCTGGGAGGGACTTCGGAGCCGAATCTGCATTATCCGGTCTGGCGCAACGATGGTCGCCGGCTTGTCGTGACTGCACGCGAAGGCTCGATCGGACGCCTGATCGAGATCGACATCGCCTCGCGCGTGCGGCGCGTGCTGACCACGGCCGATGAGGACGTGCGCAATGGCGGTTACGGTCTGCGGCCCGGCACATTCATCGCCGTGGTCAATGCGAAGGATCATCGCAGCGAGCTGATCGAATTCGAATCCACGGCGGGAACCGAAGTGTCGCGGCGCGTGCTCGCGCATGACGTTGCGCGCGCGGACGCCGATCAGGCCAGCGACGCGCTTTATTTCACGCGTATCACCGAGCCCGGTCTGTTCAGACTCGACGGTCGCAGCGGCGAGGAGACGCGGATGTCGGAAGCGATCAATGCGTCGCATCTGGACGGCTGGCGGGTTCAGCAGGGCAGGATCTTCTACTTCGTGCCCAAGGCGACCGGACCCAGCGAGGTTCATGTCAGCGATGCACGGACCGGCGAGGACCGCAAGGTGGCGAATGTGCCCGGAACGATAGGCGACCTCAGTTTCAGCGTCAGCCATGACGGTCGCCGTGTCGTTCTGTCCCGGGTCGTGTCGGAGGACACCGATGTCGGCGCATTCAACCTGAGCCGGGACGGGATCGGGTAGGACCCCGGGGTTTCGGCCGCGACATCCGATTACCGCGGCCGGGCCCGGGCGCCCGGCCGCGGATGCGCCGCTGGCACGAGCCCGACGCGCGGTCTTCGATGCCCGGGAATCCCGCGGTTCGCATGGTCATCCATCCGCTCCGCGTGGGTTCGCAGCGGAGTGCCGCACGCTCGGGTGTGCCGAGACCGGATTTCGGCCGATCTTCGCATCCACGAACAGCGACCTCCCTGAAAATTCGCCGCTTCTTCCTGACTCCGCATCGCATCGGGTTTACATGAATTGCCGTCTCCATTGACGGCGAGAGTCCGATGCGTTTCGAGTACGAGCGAATTTCCAACGGCGGTCGCTTCGAATGTAGCGGTGGTGAAGAGGCGCGCGCGAGCGGCGTGTTGCGCGTGGTAGCCGCGTTCGGGCGCGGCTGCGTGATGTACGGCAATGCCGCGCCGGCCACGGTGCTCGTCCCGCTCAGGGGTCGCGTGCAGATGTGCGACGGCGACGGTACGCGGGTGTTTGCACCCGGCGAACTGCTGGTCGTCGAGGCGGGACAGCGCCTGCAGCTGATCGGGCGCGGCAACGCATTGTGGATCGCCGTGCTTGCGCCGGCACGCGTCTGGCATCGCCTGACCGGTCACGCCGGGACCGCGGTACCGATGCACGACCCGGTGCTGCTGCCGGCCGTGCATGGCGCCGACCACGCGACGCGTCGTCTCGCAATCGCACTGGCGCGAACCGCGGATTTCCGGAGCCGGGAGCGGCACTCCGTGGACTTCGGCGCCGCCAACGCCACTGCAGCGGCGTTCGCTACTGCGATTGCCGATCTGCAATCCGAGTTCGATGCGCAGATCGAACGCTGCCCGGGGTGCACCCAGGCACAGCGGCGCAGCGTGTTCCTGCGCTTGCAGCGGGTGCGCAATCTCATGACGTCCAGCTGTCATCTTGCGCTCGACATAGCGGAGCTGGCGCGAATGACGAGCTATTCGCCCTGCCATTTCATCCGCGTCTTCAGTGCAGTTTATGGGGATACCCCGCATGCGGTCCTTGTCGAGCAGCGGATGCGCAGTGCGCATCGGTTGCTAAGCAACAGCGCGCTCGCGGTGACCGACGTGGCCCGCATGAGCGGCTTCGAGGATCGCTGCGCATTCGCGCGTTCATTCAAGCGTCGATTCGGCATGACCGCAACGGACTTGCGCGGGGAATCGCCGGCAGCCAGTCGGGCGGTCGCATGAACCTTGCGAGCCGGCGGTCCGCAGTGCCGGTTTGCAGTGCACGTCCGGGTGGCGACGCGACGGACGTCGGTGTTTCCGCGATTTCGGCAACGATTCCTGATTGGTCGTTGCAAGGGCAGGCCTTCATGTTTTCTTAATGTTCCGCTCAGGCCGGCAACGCTGCTTGCGCGGTCATGTGGCCATCAAAAAAGGAGAAATTCCATGCGACACACGCTGCTCCGACAAGCTGTCCGGCAGGCCTTCGATGCGAAGGCCGGGTTCGCAAAGGCGCCGTTGAGCGCCGCGCCGATCGCCGTTTTCGCGGCGATGGGATTCCTCGCATCGCCCGCGTCCGCACAGGATGAACCGACAACCAGCCAGAAACTGGAAACGATCACGGTGACGGGATCGAACATCCGCCGCGTCGACATCGAAACGGCCAATCCGATCGTCACGATCGATCGTGCGCAGATTCAGCAGAGCGGCAAGCTGACCCTCGGCGATCTGCTCCAGGAACTGCCGTCGATCGCGGGCGCGGCGGTCAACCCACAGGTCAACAACGGCGGCGGCAGCGGTGCGTCGACGATTTCACTGCGCGGGCTCGGTTCCAATCGGACCCTGGTCCTCATCGACGGCCAGCGCGTGATCGCGAACACGTTCGTCGGCGGTGCGGACATCAACACGATCCCGGCGGCCCTGGTCGAGCGCATCGAGGTGCTCAAGGACGGCGCGTCGTCCGTGTACGGCTCCGATGCGATCGCGGGCGTGGTCAACTTCATCATGCGCAAGGACTACCAGGGCGCCGAATTTTCAGCCGACTACGGAATCTCGGATCGTGACGACGGCCAGCGCAAGGGCTATCAGTTCACGGTCGGCCAGACCACGGACAAGGGCAGCGTCGTCGCCGGCATCAGCTACAACAAGTTCGACGCGGTCGGCGCAGGTCATCGCGACTTCTCGAAGGACTCGCTGTACCTGTATTACGGCTCTGTCCAGGCACGTGGCTCCGGTCGCAATCCGACCGGCAATATCGCCTTGCCGCCAGGTCCGCTGCAGACCCTGTTCGGATGCGCGAACGTGACGCGTCTGCCGGGCACGCACGGCAGTTCGCTCAGCGATTACCGCTGCTTCCGCAACAACGCGACGGCGGACGGCCCCTCCGACCGCTACAACTATCAGCCGCTCAACGTGATCCTGACCCCGCAGGAACGCACCAACCTGTTCGCGCTCGCCAACTACAAGCTCAGCGACAACGTCGAGGCCTACATCAGGACCTTCGCGAACAAGACGGTGTCCTCGTCGCTGATCGCGCCGTATCCATTCGATGCGCAGCAGAACGCGGTCACGATTTCTGCGGACAACCTGTACAACCCGTTCGGAATCGACTTCGGACCGCCGGATGCCGCGCATCCGGACAACACCAACCTGCTCGAGCGCCTGACCGGCGTCGGCCAGCGCATAACCAGCACGACCACCGAGACCGCGCAGTTCGTCGGCGGCCTCAAGGGCAACATCGGCGACACCTCGTGGCACTGGGACGTGAATCTGAATTACGGCCACATCAGCCTGGGCACCTACACGACCGGCTATCTGAATTTCACCAAGCTCGCGAACGCGCTCGGTCCGTCGATGCTCGTCGATGGCGTGCCGACCTGTGTCGCGACGGCCGGGGATCCGAGTACCGCGATCGCCGGCTGCGTGCCGCTCAACATCTTCGAGCAGGACGATCCGGCTTCGGTCGCGCAACTGCGCGCCGCGGGTTCCAATCCGTTCACCCAGCAGACCTTCATTACCCGTGAGGGCACGCTCAATGTCAGCGGCGAACTGTTCGACCTACCCGCAGGCGCGGTCAGCCTCGCGGTCGGCGGGCTGTACCGCAAGGAATACTCGAATCTCAAGGTCGACTCGACGATCGTGTTCAACCTGGCCACCGGGACCTGCGATCTCGGTACCGCCTGCGTGACGCCGCTCACCGGCAACATCACGACCAAGGAAGCCTATGCGGAACTGTTCATACCGATACTCAAGGACGTGCCGTTCTTCCACTCGCTGAATGTCGACATCGGCACGCGCTATTCGAAGTTCTCGCTCGCGGGCAGCTCGACCAATTCCAAGCTCGCGGTCGAATGGCGGCCGATCGAGGACCTGCTGGTGCGCGGCACGGTATCGCAGATCTTCCGCTCGCCGAACCTCAGCGAACTGTTCGGAGGCGCGACCAGCAATGCGCCGACCGCGACCGACCCGTGCACGGGGTACATCCCGGGCGTGAGTCCGGCGATCCATGATGCGGCCTGTGGTGCGGTCACCGGTGCGACCAATATTCCGTCCACCGGCATCGCGCCGCAGCCCAACGGTCAGCTCAATGGCATCAATTCGGGCGCGGTCGCCGCAGGCTTCGCGCTCAAGCCGGAGCACGGCAAGAGTTTCGATTTCGGCGTGGTCTACGATCCGGGCTGGATCGACGGACTGTCGCTGAATGCCGATCTGTACCGGATCTATCTCAACGACACGATCACGCTGGTGACCGCACAGAACGTGCTGAACCTCTGCTACAACGATCCGACCAGCTCGTTCTGCCCATTCATCTCGCGCTTCACCAATGGCCAGGTCAACAAGATCCTGACCCCGGTCGTGAATCTCGGGCGACTGGACACTTCAGGCGTCGATTTCGGCGCGCACTACCGGGTGCCCGAATTCGACGTGTTCGGAGTGAACCCGGGCCGCTTCAGCCTCGGCCTCGATGCAACGTACATCAAGACCTTCGACAACAACCCCGCACCCGGCACTGGCGCGGCGACCATTTCCAACGCGGGCCTGTTCACGCGCCAGTTCGGCAACTTCCCGCGGGTGCGGGGTCTCGGCAGTCTCGACTGGTCCAAGGGACCATTCGAAGCCTCCTGGCGTGTGCGCTACATCGGCAACACGAAGATCGGCAGTCTCGATCTCGCGCAGGGCCAATCGGCGGATGGCGCATTGCCCGGAATCGTGCGCCATATCGGCGCGCAGACCTACCACAACTTCTCGTTCGGCTACACGCTCGAACCGATCAACACGCAGATACAGGTCGGCGTGGACAACGCGTTCGACAAGCAGCCGCCGTTCTTTTATCAGAACGTGGTGACCAATGCGAACACCGACGTGAACACCTACGACACGGTCGGACGCTTCTACTGGGGGCGGGTAACGGTGAAGTTCTGATCGATCCGGACCGGGCGATAGGCAGTCGCGCAGCGTCGCTGCGCGACCTTTTTTTCCCGCGGCTGCGGCCTTCGGCCAGGTCCGCGGTCGCGGCGGTGCCGTGGCCGCGCACCGGGGGTCGTGCTGCCCGGCGTCAGTCCGCGGCGGACGCGCTGCCGCCAAGTATCGAGCGCAGTACTGCGAACACCTCGTCCTTGCTGCCGGTGACGGAAAGATGCGTGTCACGAGGTATGTCGGTGCCGATGTTCACTGCATAGCCGGTACCGAGGTCGTTGCCGTCCTCGTCGATGCGCGCATAGGTTTCGGCCTTGCCGATGTAGGCGATGCGGTTTGCATCGATGAAACGACCGTCGGGGAGTTTGGTCCAGCGTTGCATGGCAGGGTCCGGAAAGGGGATGGGGAATGGGTGAATGCGGATGAGATCGGCGGAACGCATGGACAAGGCGCCGGGTCTTGCGCGGGCGTTTCCGCTTCCTGCTTCTGCGTCGCAGTTTGCGTCGGCCTAATGCCACCCGCACGCCTTGCCCTTGTTCTGCTCCTGCAGCCAGGTGTAGAGCGGTGCGAAGTAGTCGATGATCGCACTCGCGTCCATCTCCGGCTTGCCGGTCAGTTGCTCGAGCGTTTTCTGCCACGGCTGGCTCGCACCCTGGTTCAGCATCGCCCAGAACCTCGCACCCGCCGCCCTGTTGCCGTAGATCGTGCAACCTGACAGCGCGCCCTTGTAACCCGCCGCCGCGCACAGGGAACGATAGAACTGGAACTGCAGTATGTCGGCGAGGAAATAGCGCATGTAGGGCACATTGGTCGGTACATGGTTCTTCGCCCCCGGATCGAAATCGGCAGGACCCGCCTCGATGGGGGAGGACAGCCCCTGATACTTGCGGCGCAGTTCCCACCAGCCCCGATTGTACTGATCCGGCGGGATCGATCCGTCGAATACACCCCACCGCCACTTGTCGATCAGCAGGCCGAACGGCAGGAACGCAACCTTCTCCAGCGCCAGTTTCATCTGCGCGTTGATGACTGCCTTGCGATCCGTGCCCGACTTGCCGGCGAGACCGATGCTGGCCAGGTAGGCCGGCGTGATGTTGAGCCGTATCGTGTCGCCGATCGCCTCGTGGAATCCATCGTTCGCGCCGGCCTGGAAAATCGGCGGCAGATCCTTGTACGCGAGGTAGTAGTAGATGTGCCCCATCTCGTGGTAGATCGTGTACTGATCCTCCTCGGTGGGCTTGATGCACATCTTGATGCGCATGTCGGTGCTGCCGAGGTCCATCGGCCACGCGCTCGCATGACAGAGCGCGTCGCGGTCGCGCGGACGCAACAGCATCGACTTCTCGTAGAACGAATTGGGCAGCTTGGGGAATCCGAGCGACGTATAGAAATCCTCCGCGCGCCTGACCATCGCGAGCGCATTCGCGAGATCGGCGTCGTGGTCGAGCGCGGCGATCTGCAACGGCTTCGGCGTTCCCTCGATGCGCGCTTGGGCCTTGTCGAGCGCCGCCTTGCGTTCGGCCTCGAGGCGTTCGGTGACGTCGAGGTTGCCGACGCCGGGATACGGCTGCAGCAACGGATACAGGTTGGCCCAGTCCTGCGCCCACATGTTGCCGGTGATATGGGCGGGTATCGTGCCGTCCTCGGGCATGCGATTTCCGTATTTCTCCACGAGCTTGTTGCGCGCATAGCATTGCAACTGCCCGTACAGCGGCTGCACCTGGGACCACAGGCGATCGGTTTCCTTCTCGAACGCGGCCGGCGACATGTCGTAACCCGCTCGCCACATGACCCCGGCATTGTCGTAGCCGAGGTCGCGTGCGCCTTCATTGACGAGCTGGACGAAGCGCCGGTAGTCCTCGAGCATGCCACGCCCGACGCGATGCCAGCCGGCCCAGGCGTCGAGGTCGTGGTCCCAGTCGCGGTCGTTGGCGAGCACCTGCGAGAGTTCGTCGAGGTTGCGGCAGCTTGCGGGGTCGGCCGCATCCTTGCAGTACTTGCCCGCGCCGTAGGCAGCGGTCAACCTGGACGCAAGCGTGGTCAATTCGGTCAGGTGTGCGGGATTCTTCGGCGCGGGCATCGCGGTCTGCAGCTTCAGAAGCTCCAGCGCACGCCGGTCCCGGGGTTCGATGCCGCGCACGTTCTCGAAGCGGCGCGCCTGCTCGACCTCGGAGGACAACCACTTCAGCCAGCTTTCGTTGGCCCGGGCCGTGAGCATCTGGGTGTCGCCGGTGATGTAGGTCTCGGCAACCCACTCCGCCGCATTCGGCTCGAGGTAGTGCGCCTTGTAGTCCGCGTTCATCTGCATGACGAACGCGTGGGCGTCTGCTGCCGTGGCTTGCTCCCCTGTACCCTGCGAGGCGCCGAACACGATCCCAGGCGCGGCTGCGATCAGCAGCAAAGCCATCGTGAAGTGCCTGCTGGAATGCATGGCTCGCTCCCCTGAAGAGAATCGCCCGAGGCTAATCTCGGGTGGCAAATGATGCAAGGTGCAGGATCCGCCTCGTTGGCGGATTCCTGCCAAGAGCAGCACGTGAATGCCTTCCGGATCATCTTGCGCTTGGGCCCTTCCCGCGTGCCCCGGCTTGCGTGCTTCGCGTCGCGAACGCGGTGCAGCATCCAGGCGATGACGCCGACTTGCTTGCGAATCCGGCGTGCGGCAGCCTCGCTACGCGACAGGTCCACTTTGGCCGGTTCGCGGGAAGCGCCGGCAACCGCAACGTGCGCCAATTCGCAAACGCGTCGGCGTGTACCGATCTGCTAGGCTTCTTCATCATCGTCGAGCAGAAAATCAGCTCTTGAAATCCAAAGACAAATCCGGTTCGAGGATTCGCGCGGGCGGCCCGCCTGCCGTACGAATGACGATGGCTGATCTGGCGCGCATCGCTGGCGTTTCCAAGATCACGGTCTCGCGGGCACTCGGCGATGGCGGCCTCGTAAATGTCGCGACTCGCGAACGCATCCGTGCCCTGGCGGAAAAACATGGATACAAGCTCAACGTCAGCGCGCGCAACCTGCGTTTGCGACGCAGCCACACGGTAGCGGTCGTGGTGGAGATGACGCCCTCGCTGTCCCGGCCGATATCCGGTCCGTATCCGCTCGAACTCCTCGGCGGAATTTCACAGGAACTGACCTCGGTCGGCTACAGCGTGCTCCTGACGACACGGCAGGCTCCGATGACGCATGCGTTACGTGCCGCGGATGGTGTCATCCTGCTCGGTCAGGGCGCGCACGAGGAGGCTGTCCACATGCTCGATACCTGGCGGCTGCCGATGGCGGTCTGGGGCGCCAAGCGTGCCAGGGACCGCCATGTCGTCGTCGGCAGCGACAATCGCGAAGGAGGTGCACTCGTCGCGCAGCGCTTTCTGGCTCTCGGCCGGCGCCAGCCGGTCTTTCTCGGTGATACCGATCATATGGAGTTGGCCGAACGGCTGGCGGGATTCAGCGACACCTTGGCCGCCAGCGGTATGCGGCCAATCGTGCTGCGGCGCGATCGATTTACGATCGCAGCGGGTGTCGAAGCAATTCAGGCCCTGCTCGCGCAGAACGATGGAGGCAGGCGTATCGATGCGTTGTTCGCCGGTAACGATCTGCTCGCGATGGGTGCAATCCGCGCGCTGAGCGAATACGGCCTGCGTGTGCCCGACGACGTGTCGGTGATCGGTTACGACGACACCGCACTTGGCGCAAGCTTCATCCCGCCGCTCAGCTCGGTGCATCAGAACTGGCATGATGGCGGCGTGCTGCTTGCGCGCAAGATTCTCGCGTTGATCGAGGGCAAGCGCGCGCAATCGGAAATGCTTCCGACCTCGCTGATCGTGCGCGCGACCTGATCTTTCGCTGGACTCCTCGCGGATTTGCAATCGGAGAGACCCCGTGGGCGGCCGTTCGCGTGCGGGTCACGCCTGTTGCATCGCGGGACAAGTGACGTTGCGAGCAAGTTATTCCGCGTAGTACCGCATGCGCCTTGCTTGTGCATTGCAATATTGCGTGCACGCGCCCTCGGCAGCACGCGCAGGAGTGATATCGATATCTTGATATCGATATCAATAGCGCATAGTGTTCGGCGCTGCGCGGTCCGATCCTGCAAGTGGAGCAGGAGATTTGCCGGCCGCGACAGCAGCGCGGGAGGGCGCGATGACTATCGGAAGGAACGGCTCGGTTGCGCCGTGCATTTGGCGGGCGCTCGCGCGCCTCGTTGACGCGCCGTCGATTCGCCTCCGGGCGGTCGGAGCGTGCCGCGCATGACATCGTTTCGTGCAGCCGAAGTCGGTGCGGCCGGCCATTCGGCTGTCGACCCGTGGCGTGTCGTACAGGACCGTTTCGAATCGCAACACGCCGCTCGCGACGAAGCGCTGTTCTGCCTGGCAAATGGAACGCTTGGGGTGCGTGCGAGCTTCGAGGAGTCGCCTGATGCTGCCAGTGGCAGCTTTCTTGCCGACGTCTGGGAACGCCTGCCAATCTCGTACCACGAACGGCACGTCGGCTTCGCGCGCACGACCGATACGCGCGTACCGATCGCGGATGCGACCCGTATCGCGGTCCGTCTCGGAGACGAGGCTGTCGACCTCGCAGAGGGTGAATGGCTGGCGTTCGAGCGGGTGTTCGACCTGCGTGCCGGATGCACGACGCGTCGCCTGCGCTGGCGCTCCCCGAGCGGCGCGACGCTCGAGATTTTTTCCGAACGGATGGTTCCATTCGCACATCCGGGCCTGTTGTGCATTCGCTATAGCGTTACTTCGATCGACTACGGTGGACCCGTCGCCCTGACGTCATCGATCCACGGCGCGCACCGCGCAATGCTTTCAGGCGACGATCCGCGAATCGGTGCCGGCGCCGGAGCCGGACTGATGACACGAGTCGAGGCCATGGGCGGAGCCGCCGCGCTGCTGCAGCGTTCGTCTCACAGCGGTGTCGTGCTCGCCTGCACGCAGGAGCATGTAGCGGTTTCAGGCGATCCGGAGAGCGGCGACATCATGGCCGAGGCAGACGCGGTTGAGCAGACATTCTCCGGTTCCATCGTGCCCGGAGGAAGGATTGCGCTCGAGAAATTCGTCGAATACGCGTGGGCGCGCGATGGCTCGCGCAATGACGACGTCCTTGTGGCAGATGCGCGCTCCGCCGCGGCGGCCGCCGCGGCAAGCGGATACGACCGAATCGCAGAACACCAGGCCCGCGACGTTGCCGATTTCTGGCGTGTCGCCGAACTCGGCATCGACGGCGACCCGTCTCTCGAACAGGCATTGCGTTTCAATCTCTATCACGTATTCCAATCGGCCGCTCGGGACAGTGCTACCAGTACCGCGGCCAAGGGATTGACCGGCGAGGGCTACGAGGGACAGACGTTCTGGGATACCGAAGTATTCATGCTGCCGCCGCTCGCGCTCACCGCTCCTGCCCTGGCGCGCGGGATGCTCGAGTACCGCCATCGCACGCTCGACCATGCGCGAGCGCACGCGCGGGAGATGGGCCATAGGCGCGGTGCGCTGTTCGCCTGGCGCACGATCAGCGGAGACGAATGCTCGTCCTACTTTCCCGGCGGCTCGGCGCAATATCACATCAATGCGGCGATCGCATATGCGATACGCCTTTATGTCGGCGTCAGCGGGGATGAGGTTTTCCTGCGTGAATACGGCGCCGAAATGCTGTTCGAAACGGCGCGTATCTGGCTCGAGATCGGCCACTTCAATGCAAGGCGCGGCGGTGCCTTCTGTATCGACGAAGTGAGCGGACCGGATGAATACACAGCCATGGTTGACAACAACCACTACACGAACCGGATGGCGCAGGTCCATCTGGACTACGCAGTCAGCGTGGCGCGCCGAATCGCGACCGAAGAGCCGAACCTGTTTGCGCACCTCGCCCAGCGCCTCGCCATGGACGAGGCGGAGATTGCGCGCTGGTCGGCGGCAGCGGAAAAAATGTATCTGCCGCATGACGAGGCATTGGGAATTTTTCCGCAGGACGACACCTTCCTTGACAAACCGCAATGGGATTTTGCCGCGACGTCTGCGGATCACTATCCCTTGCTGATGCACTATCACCCGCTGACGATCTACAGGCATCAAGTCTGCAAGCAGGCAGATGTGGTTCTTGCACTCGTGCTCGCCGGCGAGGCCGTGGATCGTGACAGCAAGCGACGTAATTTCGATTATTACGAGCGCATTACGGTGCACGATTCGACGCTGTCGGCGTCGACATTCAGCGTACTTGCCAGCGAGGTCGGTTATCCGGACAAGGCTCTGCGCTACCTGCACGACACGGCACGCGTGGACCTCGACGATCTGCACGGCAACGCGCATCACGGCGTGCACATGGCCGCGATGGCGGGCAGCTGGCTGGCGCTCGTATGGGGCTTCGCGGGAATGCGCGTGGCGCGCGACCGGCTCGTGTTCGCGCCGACTCTGCCGGCGCCCTGGCGCGGCTATCACTTCGGCCTGACCTGGCGCGGGAGTCGATTGCACGTGCGTGTCGACGCCGCCGGCGTGCACTACATGCTCTCCAGCGGCGCTCCGCTGGAGATTGACCATGCGGGCCGGAAGTTGCGAATCAGCGTGGATTCGCCCGCTAGCGCCGCATTGCAGCCCCAAGTGCCGCCGATCCGGTCGCGGCCGGTGCCGCGGCATTTCAAGGCGCTGATCTTCGATCTCGACGGTGTCATCACCGATACCGCGCGAATGCACTACGGCGCTTGGAAACGCCTTGCGGACGAGCTTGGTGTTCCTTTCGACGAGACGATCAATCAACGCCTGAAGGGTGTCGATCGCGAAACGTCACTGGAGATCATCCTCGAGCGCGCGTCGCGCACTTACAGCGCCGCAGAAAAGCGTGAACTGGCCGATCGCAAGAATGGCTACTACCGGGACAGCTTGAGCGACTTCGGGCCGCAGCACCTGCTGCCCGGTGCGCGTGATGTCGTACTGGCCGCGCGCGCCGCGGGACTTGCCACGGGTCTGGCATCCGCGAGCAGGAACGCAGCACTGATCGTCGCACGACTCGGCATCGCCAATCTGTTCGATTACATGGCAGACGCGAATTGCACGGTGCTCGCGAAACCGGATCCGGAAATCTTCCTCAAAGTCGCTCACGAACTCGGTTGCGCGCCAGCCGACTGTCTGGGCATCGAGGATGCGGCGGCAGGAATCGCGGCGATCAAAGCCGCCGGGATGACCGCGGTTGGCATCGGGGACCCGGTCATCCTGCATCAGGCCGATGCGGTCCTGGCGGACATTGCGGCGTTTCGAATTGAGGATTTCGTAGCCGGCGTCGACGCGGCGCGGTCGACAGCGGAACAACGATGAGCAGAAGTCAGCCTACGAAAACAACAACAGCGTGGAGGGAGAGAACATGAATACGTACTTCAAACCGAACCGGTATGTCCTGTCCGTTGCAATCGGGACCGTGCTGATGCCCGGTGCAGCCATGGCCGCCGACGCGGCGGTGGCTGCGCCATCGCAGGATGCCGCGACGAATGTGGACGCGGCGAGTGCGCGGCAGAAGGAAGCGGAGCAGAATTCGAAGGACCCAACCAGTCTGGAGGGTATCGTCGTAACCGGATCGGCGAGTTCGAGCGGCGTGCGCAAGCTCGACGCGAGCTATTCGATCACGACCGCGACGGCCGTGCAGATCGAGGACGCGGCGCCTGCGAGCACGGCGGACCTGCTCAAGATCGTGCCTGGAGTCTGGGCCGAGTCCACCGGCGGCCAGACCGGAGCGAACATCTTCGTGCGTGGATTTCCGGGTACGGGCGACGCGCCCTACGTGACGATGGAACTGGACGGGTCGCCGTTGTATCCGGTGGCGACACTCTCGTTCCTCGAGAATTCCACGCTGTTTCGCCTGGACGACACGGTCTACCGTGTCGAGGCACTGCGCGGTGGTCCGAGCCCGATCTTTTCCAACGGCCAGCCGGGCATCACGGTCAACTTCATCCAGCGCAACGGCATGGAGACGCCCGAAGGCGAGGGAAGCGCACGCGTAACGGTGGGTACGGAGGGCCTGTATCGCTTCGACGGCTACTACGGTGGCAAGCTCGCCGAAGACTGGTACGGCAGCATCGGCGGTTTCTACCGCGAAGGTGACGGCGTCCACGATACGCAGTACCCGGCGAACAAGGGTGGCCAGCTGTCGGCCAACCTGACTCACACGTTCGAGACCGGCTCGGTGATGTTTTACGCACGCCATCTCGACGACAAGAATGCGTTCTACACCGCAACTCCGCTGATCTCGCGCAACGGCGGCAGCGACATCGCGCAGTTTCCGGGTTTTGACGCACGCAGCGACACGCTGTACGGCAACGATCTGCGCAATCTCGATTTCGAGGTATCGCCCGGCAGTGTGCCTGGAACGATCCGGCGTGACGTCGCCGATGGTCGCGGCGCCAAGATAGACATTGCCGGCATTACCCTCGATCTCGACTTCGGTGGCTGGACGCTCAACAACCGCGCGAACTTCACCGACGGCGATACTCCGACCGTCGCCCTGTTCACGGGTACCAACCCGACGACCTTGGGCTCGTACATCGACGCTTCGATCGCGTCGGCCAACGCAGATCCGGGCATCGTCGGCGCTGCCGGCGGCGTTCTTGCCACGAGCGGCGTGGGAACCTTCACTCATGGCGGCGGCGCAGTCGATCCGAATCAGCAGGTCATCGATGCGGGCATGTGGATTGTCGACAAGCACATCAAGTCGTTCACCGATGAAATCCGTTTCGGTCGCGAGCTGTTCGCGGGCAACACCCTGACCGTGGGTGGGTACTTCGCCAAGTACTCGGCCGAGGATCACTGGCACCTCGGCAACAATCTGCTGATGACGGTGCAAAACAACGCGCGCCTCGTTGACGTGACGCTGGACAATGGCGCGGTGATTTCGAACCGCGGCTTCAGCAGCGGCTCGTTCTATGAACTCGACGCCAACTACGATGGCAGGAATACCGCTGCGTTCGTGTTCGACGAATGGAATTTCGCCGAGCGCTGGCGCGCGGATGCCGGTGTGCGAGTCGAAAACATAAACGTCGACGGCACGATACAAAATGCATCTTCGGTGGACCTCGACGGCAATCCGCTGACGGTCTACAACAACAACGCATCGGTTCTGGACGGAACTTTCCGCAAGGTCGAACTCGACAAGACGCATCCGGCGGTGACTGCGGGCCTGAACTACGAGATCAGCAATCACATGAGCGTATTCGGCCGCGTCAATTCGGGCTTCCTGTTTCCGTCGTTCGATACGCTTCGCGACGGCACGACGTTGACCCAGAAAGTGCGTCAGTACGAATTTGGCTTCAAGAGTGAAAGCGAGTTCTACAGCGCGTACCTCACAGCCTTCTACAACCGCTTCAAGGGCGTTCCATACCAGCAGTTCGACGAGAACGGCAACAACGTCACGTCGATCGGCGGAGCCAAGGCTCGCGGTATCGAATTCGAGGGCGTGATCCGGCCGGTCGAAAACTTCCAGGTCAGCGTGCTCGGTGACTGGACGAAGGCAGAGTATGCGGACTACGGCATCTATACCGGCAATCAGGTGCAACGTCAGCCGAAGCTGCAGGCTCGGGTGACGCCGCAATACGCCATACCAATGAGCTGGGGCAGTCTGCGCCTGTTCGCGACGTACACCTATGCGGGAAAGCGATTCGGCGATCTCGCCAATGCGCAGCCACTACCGAGCTACTATTCGCTCGACTTCGGTGCGGTGGCCGATATCGGTGAGAAGCTCACCCTGCGACTGAGCGGCACGAATGTGACGAACCAGTTCGGATTGACCGAGGGAAATGCGCGTATCCAGGGCGCGGCGAATACCGGAGACGTATTTCTCGGCCGTTCGATATTCGGGCGCATGTACCAGGTTTCCGCACAATACAGGTTCTAGGCGGAAGTCGACGACACTGTTTTTTCGGGTCGCCCGTCGCGTGCGGGCGGCCCGGATTTCGTGAAGCGGGTTTTCCTTCAGGAACGTATCCGATGGTTCCTTCGTCCCGTCAGGTACCGATCACGGCGCCAGCGCGAATTCCTGCGCGTGCGTCGGAACCCGCATCGTGCCATCGGAGAAATCGCACTTCGACCGGCCATCACGCACACCGCTTGCGATCCGGGCCACCTGCAGGCCGCGCATTCGCGTCGCCTGTCGCGCATGGGCAACTCGAGTAACGCATGACACGACTGCGCATCATCCTCGCACTGGTGACCACCTACATGGTCTTCGCCATCCTGCTCAACAGCGTGGGCACGGTGATCCTGCAGTCGATCCAGACTTTTGCGGTGACCAAGCAGGGCGCGAGCGTGCTCGAGGCATTCAAGGACCTGACCATCGCCGCGGTGTCGTTCGGTGTCGCCTCGTGGATTCCACGTTTCGGGTATCGGTTTTCGATGATGCTCGCGCTCGGCGTAGTGGGGCTGGCCTGCATCAGCATGCCGCTGTTGCCGTCGTTCTGGACCGTCAAGCTGATGTTCTTCTGTGTAGGCGCCACGTTCGCGGTCGCCAAGATCTGCGTCTATTCGTCGATCGGCCTGCTGACAGCCGACCCTCGAGGGCATGCCAGCCTGACCAACTGGATCGAAGGCATGTTCATGGTCGGTGTCCTGGGCGGCTATTGGCTGTTTGGCGCATTCATCGATCCGCGAGCTCCGGCGGACCCGGTCTGGCTCAACGTGTACTGGGTGATCGCGAGCCTCTGCGTGCTCGCCATCCTTTTTCTCGCGACGAGCGAGCTCGATGAAAGCGCCGCACACGATCGTGCAACCGATTCGCCGACACCGTTCCTCGAAATGTTCAAGCTGTTCATGCTTCCGCTGGCCTATGTCTTCCTCATCTCGGTGTTCCTGTATGTCCTGATAGAACAAAGCCTGGGTACTTGGCTGCCGACGTTCAATCGCGAAATCCTGAAACTCCCGCCCGCGATGAGCATCCAGATCGCGAGCATCTATGCCGGCGCGCTTGCAGCTGGCCGGTTCGCTGCCGGCGCATTGCTGCGCAGGTTCTCGTGGTATTCACTGTTGAACACCTGCGTGGTGGTGATGGGCATGATCGTCCTGCTGACCCTGCCGCTGGCCGCGAACGTCGAATCCCGTGCGGATGTGACCTGGTTCGACGCGCCACTCGCGGCATACTGTCTGCCATTGATCGGATTGTTCATGGCCCCGATCTACCCGGTCATCAACTCGGTCGTACTGAGCGCATTGCCCAAGCCCAGACACGCGGCGATGACAGGACTGCTGGTCTTGTTCTCCGCGCTCGGCGGTACCTGCGGGTCGCTGATTACGGGAACGGTATTCGGTTATTTCGGCGGCGAGAAGGCGTTCTATCTGTCGCTGCTGCCGATGCTGCTGATTCTGGTCTCGTTGCACTATTTCCGCCGCGAAACGCGCTTGCTGATCATTTCCGCTCCCTGACCGAGGCGGAAAATGGCGGGGCAGGAGGAGAAATTCGCCCGGGACGCATGATTGATGTGTCCGCAGATTGGTCCTGGAACCGGCTTCGTAGTCGACTCGACCATCCGGCGCATGCCCCTCGGCCCACGGCCGCGCCGCCGCTTCCACGGTTCGCGCGACGCGTCGCGGTGTCGCGCAATCAAGGCGCAAACGGTCTTTTCAGCACGTCGAGGATGTCTGCTCTAGCTGCAGGACGGATCGATCAGGTTGCGGTGCGCGAGCCAGGTCCTCGCATCGTCCGCATCGTGCTCGAACCATGCGCGCGCCGAACCCAGCCGGAACGTGTAGCCCCAGGCATCCATGTCCGCCATCATCCGCTCGCGTCCGATTCCGGCTAATTCGTCGGCCAGCAGAATCTGCAGATAGCAGGCCGCGTCTTCCTCGGCCTGCGAGTCGGAGGCGTCGGTGTCGATGTGCGGGCGCCGCTGCGCAGGGGCGACGAGAAGATGGCAGGCCTCGTGAAGCATCGAGTGGACCGGCGTGTCGGCACGCGCATGCACGCGATCGCGGATCACGCCGGCTTCGCTGCCGCCCCAGTAGCTGCCCGGGATCGGCAGTTCCGCGGCGATGTGCACGAGAGTCAGTCCGTGGCGCTCGAGCAGCCGCGCGGCTGCATCGAATCCGATGTCGGCAAGCGTCAACACCCGCGCCGACACCGGCACCGCTGCGCGATCCGCCTCGATGATCACGTATTAGGCGTCGCCGGTCGCTGCCGCTGCGGCTGCCGTACTGCCGATCTGCCGCTCGGGCAATGCCACCGAAAGCTCCAGCACCTCGTTGTCGCCGTCCCTGTCGACGTGAATGTCGATCGCGTCCGGGTCCACGTTCACGTATTTGCGGATGACTTCGAGAATCTCGCGGCGCAGCAGCGGCAGATAGTCCGGGCGGCCGTTCTGCGCGCGCTCCTGGGCGACGATGATGCGAAGGCGCTCGGTGGCGACCGAGGCCGTGTTCTTCGGCCGGGAGCGGAAGAAGTCTAGGAGTTTCATGCTTTCAGCTCCCGAAAATGCGGGCGAGGAGGCCCTTCTTTTGCGCATCGACGAAACGCATCGGCCGGGTTTCCCCGTTCAGGCGCGCGACCGCATCCGCATATGCGAGGCCGGCATCGGACTGGTCGTCGAGGATCACGGGTACGCCCGCATTCGACGCGGTCAACACGCCCTGCGACTCGGGGATCACGCCAAGTACCTCAATGCCGAGGATGTCCTTGACGTCGTTGACTCCCATCATGTCGCCTCCGGCGACGCGCTCGGGGTTGTAGCGAGTCAACAGCAGGTGCTGCTCTACGCCGCCGTTGCCCTGTTCGGCGCGACGCGTCTTGCTCGCAAGCAGGCCGAGTATGCGGTCGGAATCACGCACGCTCGAGACTTCCGGATTGACCACGACGATTGCGCGGTCGGCGAAATACATCGCGAGGCTGGCGCCTTTCTCGATGCCCGCGGGCGAGTCGCAGATCACGTAGTCGAAACCATCCTCGGTCAGCTCGCCCAGCACGCGTTCGACTCCTTCCTTGCTCAACGCATCCTTGTCGCGCGTCTGGGACGCGGCGAGCACGAACAGGGTATCGATGCGCTTGTCCTTTATCAGGGCCTGCTTCAGCGTGCATTCGCCCTGGATCACGTTGACGAAGTCGTACACGACTCGCCGCTCGCAACCCATGATCAGGTCGAGATTGCGCAGGCCGACGTCGAAGTCGATGACCGCGACCTTCTTGCCGAGTCTGGCCAGCCCGACTGCGATCGAGGCACTGGTCGTGGTCTTGCCGACGCCACCCTTGCCGGATGTGACGACGATGATCTCAGTCAATGGATTTCTCCTGGAATGGTTTCACAATTTCTTCAGCAACAACTTGTCGCCCTCGAGCCACGCCTGCACCGACTGCCCGCGCAGGTCCCTGGGGATGTCCTCGAACACGCGGTACTGACCCGCAATCGATACGAGTTCGGCATGGAACTCCCGACAATAGATGCGCGCGCGCGTATCTCCCTGCGCACCTGCGAGCGCGCGCCCGCGCAACGCGCCGTAGACATGAATGGAACCGTCCGCGATCACTTCGGCGCCATTGCCGACCAGGGTAGTCAGGATCAGGTCGCGGCCGCGCGCGTAGACTTGCTGGCCCGAACGCACCGGCTTGTCATGAAGTTGCCCGATGTTCGCGTCGCTGCCGGCTGCGACCGCGACCGGCGGCGTCGGCGTCGGATGCGGCAACGGCGCCTGCGTTTCCGGCCTGGCGGAGGCTGCCCGGACCGGATCGGCCGGGGCGCGCTCGTAGGCGGCACGGAACTTGGCGATCACCGGAATTCCGAGCGCCTGGGCGAGTTCGTCGTTCTCGCTGGTGCCATAGGACAGACCGACCGGAAGCATGCCGGCGCCGCGGATTCGCTCCAGCAGGTCGCGCACGGTCTCGAGGTCGGGCAACGTCGGCAGATGGCTGAGGTCGAGCACGACAGGCGCGCGGCGGAACAGTTTCGTCGCGCTCTCGACTTTCTCCCGCAACTCGATGCCTAGACTGTCGGGATCGAGACGCTTGAGCTTGAGGTTGGCGATCCCTACCTGGCCGAACTTGATTTCGGCGACGGGTTCGAGGAGTGCGACTGGAGAAGCCGTCATCGGTCCGGCACGTTCAGGTGCCGCCGGCGGCGCGCGCGTCGCGCAGCGAAGTATCGGGGCGAACGCGTTCCTCCAGCCATGCCACGTCGGGCAAGCGGCCCGCGCCACCCTGCAGGTAGGTATCGCGCACGAACGCGTAGCTGCACAGGGTCTTGGCGAGGAGAGCGACGCGCCGGCCATTGCCCGGCATCGTCTGCTGACCGACTTCATGAAAGCCCCAGGTGCCGTGGAACAGCAGCGACACGTCGTCACGCGGTTCGAGGAACACTTCGCAGGTCAGCAGCGGTACGCGCGTTTCGGCGTAGCTGGCTACGTCTGCATAGAACACGCGCCCGAGGCCGAGACCGCGATAGGGTTTGGCGACCACGATGCGATCGACATAGACGAACTCAGGATAGTGCTTCTGGAACCACTGGAAATTGGGGCTCGCATATTCGGCATGTTCGCGCAGCGCCGGCAGGAATCCCGCCACGTGGCCATCGACTTCGGCCAGCCGGAAGTAGCTCGCCTGCGCGTAAAGGGTGCGCAATCCGGCGGCGTCCAGCGGCAGGATCGTCGAGCCGGCGGCGTTGTTGAGCGCCAGTACCGAATCGAGGTCCTGCGGCAGCACATCGCGGATGCTCAAGGCCATGTCGTGTTCCCTGGAATGGTTCGCCGAAGGCGCGTGCGCTGCCCCCGGACCGTAGCTGGGGATTATCGCACGGCCCCGTCATGCGGTCATCGCGAAGTCCGGGCGCGAACGTTAGCTGGGTGTTATGAGTGCGTCGCCGAAAGCGCGGTCGAGATCCGCCGCGGCCGCGGGTCGACCCGCAGCGAGCGTTGGATCCAGCCACCGGCAGTGCGCATCGAGCCGGCGCCGACAATGACTTCGGGCAGGTTGCGGCAAGCGGTGTCGCGCCTATGATGGCGGCATGTCGTGGCCGCACTTCACCCACATCCAGCTGCTCCGCTATGCGGGCCTGTTCCAGTATGCGAGCGTAGGCACGCCGTTTCTGCGCTATCCCGCGCTGGTCGACGATCTCGCGCAGAAGCAGTTGCCGACCGCATACGTGCACCTGTGGCTGGCCTGCTACGTCGTGTTCGGCATCGTCTATTGGTACCTGACCAGCGACCTCGGCGACCGCCGGCGTACCCGGTTGCGACGCGCGGTGCAGATCGCGCTCCTGTTCGTGCTCAACGGCATGGCGGTCGCCATCGGCTGGTTCAGCCAGAGCGGCATTTCGGCCCTGTTGCTTGCGGTCGTCGCGGTGGTCCTGCCCTGGCTGCTGCCGTTGCGGGTCGGTATCGCCTGGATGATCCTGCAGAATTTTTCGCTGGTGCCTGTATTCGCAAGCATCCGCGAACCGGTATTCAGTCTCGGTGATGCGTTTCTGCAGTCGAGTCTGTACCTTGGATTCATCGTGCTCGCGTTCGTCACCGCACTGGTAACCAAGCAGCAGGTCGAGGCACGCGAGGAACAGCGCCGCCTGAATTCGGAATTGCGCGCAACGCGCACGCTGCTTGCCGAGTCGAGCCGACTTGCGGAACGCATGCGCATTTCACGCGAACTGCACGACCTGATCGGCCATCATCTGACTGCGCTCAGTCTCAACCTCGAAGTGGCGAGCCATCTGGTGCAAGGACAGGCAAAGGAGCACGTGCGCCAGGCGCAATCGTTGGCCAAGCTCCTGCTCGGCGACGTGCGCGAGGTGGTCAGCCAGTTGCGTGAAGGCGACAGCATCGACCTGACCCAGGCCCTGACCAATCTGACCGAGGGCGTACCGGGACTCGTGATCCACCTCGAATTGCCGCCGCGCTTCAGTGTCGACGACCCGAAACGCGCCCAGGTGTTGCTGCGTTGCGCCCAGGAGATCATCACCAACACGGTGCGCCACGCGGGAGCGCGCAATCTGTGGCTGCGCTTCGAACGCAACGCCGATCGCCAGATGGCGATCCACGCGCGTGACGATGGCCACGGTGCAAGTCAGTTCCAGCAGGGCAATGGCCTGGCCGGCATGCGCGAACGGCTGACCCAGTTCGGCGGGCGCCTCGACATCGTGACCGGCAAGGGGCAAGGGTTCATGCTGGACGCCTGTCTGCCTCTGGAGAACAGCGCATGAGCAAGGACCACATCGACGTCTGCCTGGTCGACGATCAGACCTTGGTCCGCCAGGGTATCCGCTCGCTGCTGGAGCTCTCCGATTCGATCCGCGTGGTAGCCGAGGCTGGCGACGGCATGCAGGCGGTCGGGATGATTCCCGAACTGAAGCCGGACGTAGTCCTGCTCGACATGCGCATGCCCGGCATGTCGGGTCTCGATGTGCTCAATGCGCTGGCCGGGCGCAACGAGTTGCCGCCGACGATCATCCTGACTACGTTCGACGACGATCAGCTGGTGCTGGCCGGCCTCAAGGCCGGTGCGCGTGGCTACCTGCTCAAGGACGTCTCGCTGGACCAGCTCGTCGACGCGGTGAAGACCGTCGCCGACGGCGGTTCGCTGGTCGCGCCGGTCGTGACCCAGCGCCTCCTGGCCGGGCTCGAGCGCATGCACAACGAGTTCACGAGTCTGGATCGCCCCGACCCGCTGACCGAACGCGAGACCGAAATCCTGCGCCTGATGGCCGGCGGGTACAGCAACAAGGAAATCGCCAATTCCCTCGGTGTCGCCGAGGGCACGGTCAAGAATCACGTCTCCAACATCCTCTCCAAGCTCGGCGTGCGCGACCGCACGCGGGCCGTGCTCAAGGCATTCGAACTCGGCATCGTCTGATTCCCGGCGGCCGGTCCGGTGCAGGCTTGCCGTTCCCCTGCGTGCCGTGACCGGCGGCGACTCTCATGCAATCTGCCGCGCGCGGTTGCCGCCCCGCAGGGCGCGGTGACGCTCGCGTCCGCCCGGTCGCCGCTGCGGCCGTCGCCGACGTGGCGGCGTCCGGAGCAGCCTGCTGTGCGGGGTGCGGCCGTAGCGTTTCCGCCCCTGAGTCCAGTACCATCCACCCCTTGTTCCGCGAAGGCGGGATGGCGCGGGCGCGCGCGAGGGGAACCGGGGCGGCCGAAACCGTCACCGGCATCGTGCGCAGCCATTGGCTGAATCCTGGAGATGCCTCGGATGATTCGTATTCTCGAAATGCTGGTCGCGCTGCTGATCGTGTTGCTCGTTGCGGTCACGGTGGGTGTGCTGCTGCCCAACCACGGTCACATCGAGCGCGTCGTGGAGGTCCCCAATCCGCTGCGGCAGGTCTTCGACTCCGTCAATTCGTTCCGGCGCTACCCGCAGTGGTCGGGCCTGCGCAATCTGGATCCGAACGTGCAGATGACCCTGTCGGGTCCCGAGTGGGGTCCGCGTGCGAAGGTCAGCTGGAACAGCGCCTCGAAGAAGGTCGGCGAAGGCAGTCTGACCATCGTCTCGAGTGAGCAGGACAGCAACGTCAAGATCGCGGTCGACAACGACTGGCTCGGCTCGAACAAGACCTACACGGTGACCCTGATTCCCTCGTCCAGCGGCAAGACCGTGAAGATCGATGTCGCCTACGACGTGGACTACGGCTGGAACCTGATCTGGCGCTTCGGCGGCCTGTACATCAATGGCGATCCCGCATCGCTGATCCAGAACAGCCTGAACAACCTGTCGGCGATGCTGGCCGGGTTCCCGAACACGGACTACAAGGACCAGGAGATCACGCTCGTCGAGATCACCGGCAAACCGCTGTTCCTGGTCGCCACCAAGGCGCCGCGCACGCTCGATGATGTGGCCGATGCGACGAGTACCGCGTTGACCGAGATCCATGCGGCCATGACCAAGGCCGGACTGACCGCGAATGGCCCGGTGCGCACGATCACCATGAACTGGGGCGAGGAGGACTACGCGTTCAGTGTCGCGGTACCCGTCGACTCGACGACGTTCAAGCTCAACGACCAGACCTACACGATCGAACCCGCGGTTCCGCCTCCGGCTTTGACCGATGACACGGACGACGCGAATGCGCAGCCGGCGCCGCTCGCGCCCGGAGACAAGGACAAGCACGGAATGCTCGTCGTCTCGGGCAACGTGCGTGCCGCGATGGGCTACAACGGCCGGGCGCTGTACACGCAATACACCGGGAGTCCTGCCGCGCTGCCACTGCTGCGCCTCAACCAGAAGGCGTATGCGGAGACCCACGGCTACCACTACAGCGAGTCCGGCGACGGCCGCTTCTGGGACGAGATGATTTCGCCGCCCGACGTCGCGATCGGCGAGCAGACTTTCCGCGTCTATCTTCCCGTGCAGCAGTAGGTTCGATCGGCGATGCGCATCAAGGGCGGCCCATGGCCGCCCTTTTTGCATGGAACCACGGTGCGGCGGCCTCGACTGCCGGAGTGACCTATGCGACCGCCGTTTGTGTGTCCTGTACCTGCAGCTTGAGATCGAGCAGCTTGAAGTAATCGCGCTCCTGCTCGAGATCTGCACGTGTCAGCGGGTGCTGATCGAGCCATCCGGACGGCAATTCCAGACGCAGGACCTTGTCCTCGGCGAGAAGCTGCAGCGGCGGCAGCGGATCGGTTGTTCGAGCGCGTTCGAGCAGCGCGGCCAGACGCAACAGCGCAGTCAGGCGACGGACCGGGCGGCGCAGACGCTCGGGCAACGCCTCGACCGCGGCCCGATCGGGCTTGCGCCGGTGCGAACGCACGAGCGCAGCCAATGCCTGCTGCGCCTGGCGACCAAAACCGGCGAGATCGGAATTGGCGACGATATAGGCGCCGTGGACGTGATGCAGGCTGTGCGCGATCGCGAGTCCGAGTTCATGGATGTCCGCGGCCCAGCCGAGCAGATCGCGCTCTGCGCTGCCGAGCTGCCAGACATCGGCGACCTGATCGAACAGCGCCATCGCCGCATGCCGCACGCGCGCGGCCTGGGCCCGGTCGACCGCATAGCGGGCGGCCAGTGCGGCGATGCTGCCCGCGCGCGGATCGCCGTGCATCGCCGGACCCACGAGGTCGTAGAGCAGACCCTCGCGCATCGCGGTCTCGCACACGCCCATCTGTTCGACGCCGAACGCCGTGAAGATCGCTTCGAGAATCGCGACGCCGCCCGCGATGATCTGGGTGCGGTCGTCCGCGAGTCCGGCCAGGCGCAACCGATCCACGTTGCCGGCGTCGAGAATCGCGTCACGCAGGCGCGCCAGCGAGGCGGCGTTGATCCCGTTGTCAGACCAGCCGTTGGCCTGCACGATGCTGCCGATGGCCTTGACGGTCCCGGATGAGCCGATTGCTTCACCCCAGCCGCGTGCACGATAGTCGGCAGCGAACTGCTGCAGTTCCACCGCGATCTCGGTCTGCGCATCGCGCCAGCGCGCTGGCGTGTAGCGGCCGTCACCGAAGAAACGCAGCGTGGTCGCCACGCAGCCGGCCTGCAGACTTTCCGTCTCGAGCGTGTCGAAACCGTGACCAATGATGAACTCGGTGCTGCCACCACCGATGTCCACGACAAGCCGGCGCTCCCTGGAGCGGGCGAGGTCATGGGCCACACCCAGATAGATTAGCCGCGCCTCCTCGCGTCCGCTGACGACATCGATCGGGTGGCCGAGCGCGGTTTCGGCAAGCATCAGGAATGCCTGCGGTCTGGCCAGCCTGCGCACCGTGTTGGTCGCGACTGCGTGAACCCGCTCCGAGGGAATCGCGCGCAGGCGCTGGCCGAATCGCGCGAGGCAGGTGAGTGCGCGCTCGCGTCGCTCCGCGTCGAGCGTACCGTCCGCGCGCAATCCCATGGCCATGCGGACGCTGTCGCGCAGGCGGTCGATGAGCCGCAGACCACCGTGCTCGTAGCGCGCAACGACGAGGTGGAAGCTGTTCGATCCAATGTCGACGGCTGCAATCAGGTCGCCGTCGTGGACGTTCGCAGCCATGGCGACCATCTCGCTACTGCAGGAAGCGGCGATTGTCGCATGCCTTCGGGCAGCCTGGCGCCGCGCAATCGCGCATGCCGGATCGCATCGCGTCGATCATCGGGTCAACTTGTCCAGAAGCGTCTGTTGGGCGCAATGCGGCAACGCCTCTCCGGGTGTCAGGCGTACGTAGGTACCGTCGGAATTGAGCTGCCAGGCCTGGGTGTTGTCGGCGAGATAATTGGCCAGCGATTCGTCGTAGACACGGCGGACCAGGGCGGGATCGCGAATCGGGAAACAGGTCTCGATGCGACGCAACAGGTTGCGTTCCATCCAGTCCGCGCTGGAACAGTAGATTTCGGGTGCATCGTCGTTCTGGAACCAGTAGACACGGCTGTGCTCGAGGAAACGACCGACGATCGAGCGCACGCGGATGTTCTCCGAGACGCCGGGGATGCCCGGTTTCAGCGCGCAGGCGGCGCGCACGATCAAGTCGATGCTGACGCCCGCCTGCGACGCGCGATACAGCACTTCGACGACATTTTCCTCGTTGAGAGCGTTCATCTTGGCGATGATGCGGGCCGGCTTGCCGGCCCGTGCATGCGCAATCTCGCGCTCGATCTTCTCCATCAGGCCCCGGTGCAGGGTAAACGGAGAATG
The DNA here is from genome assembly GCA_963758365.1 of uncultured Gammaproteobacteria bacterium. Classification (GTDB taxonomy): domain Bacteria; phylum Pseudomonadota; class Gammaproteobacteria; order Xanthomonadales; family Rhodanobacteraceae; genus Dokdonella_A. The sequence goes on along the minus strand of CAVWVB010000001.1, from coordinate 2,129,400 downwards.
CAGCAGACACTTGAGCTTGATGATCGGCCCGAGTCCGGACAACTGCAGGAACAGCAGGTGCGCGTCTTCGCCGATCTCCGGGTTCGCAGTCATCAACCCGAAATCGGTATAGATGCGCGAGGTGACTTGATGGTAGTTGCCGGTTGACAGGTGCGCGTAGCGACGCAGCACGCCGTGTTCGCGGCGCACGATCAGCAGCATCTTGGCGTGGGTCTTGAAGCCGACCACGCCATAGACGACCTGCACGCCGGCTTCCTGCAGGCGATTGGCCAGACGCAGGTTTGCCTCCTCGTCGAAGCGCGCGCGCAGCTCGACGACGACGGTCACATCCTTGCCCTGGCGTGCCGCCTCGATCAGGTGATCGACCAGCGGAGAGTCGTTGCCTACACGGTACAGGGTCTGTTTGATCGCGAGCACGTCCGGATCCGCGCTTGCTTCACGCACGAGTTCGATCACCGCACTAAACGACTCGAACGGATGATGCAGGAGGATGTCGCGTTCGCGTATCGCGTCGAACAAGCTGATTTCCTCCGCGACAGCCGCCAGCACGCGTGGCACGAATGCAGGAAATTTCAGGTCGGGTCGATCGACCTGGTCGTAGATCGCATTGGCGCGGCTCACATTGACCGGTCCTTCGCAGCGGTAGACCTCGGGCTCGGTCAACTCGAAGTTGAGCATCAGCTTGTCGGCGATCGGCTTCGGGCAGTTGTCGGCGACTTCCAGGCGCACGGAGCGCGCGTAACCGCGGCCCTTGAGTTCGTCGCGCAGGGCCAGGGCGATGTTCTCGACCTCGTCCTCGTCGACGAACAACTCGCTGTTGCGCGTCACGCGGAACTGATACGACCCCTTGACCTGCATGCCCGGGAACAGCTCGTCCATGAACTCGTGCAGTACGCTGGACAGGAATACGAAATCGTAGGTGGATCCGGCAACTTCGGCCGGCATGCGGATGATGCGCGGCAGGGAACGGGGTGCGCGCACCAGGGCCATGTGTCCCTCACGTCCGAACGCGTCGCGACCCTGCAGCACGACGGCAAGGTTCAGGCTCTTGTTGAGGATGCGCGGGAACGGATGGGCGGGGTCGAGTCCGAGCGGCGACAGCACGGGCAGGATTTCGTTGCGGAAGTAGCCCTGCAGCCAGCGCCGCTGCTTGACCGTCCAGCGGTCGCGCCTCGAGAAGCGGATACCGTCGCGTTCGAGCTCGGGCAGCAGTGTCGCGTTCCAGAAGTCGTACTGGGCCTTGACCAGGGCCAGCGCACGCTCGCGGATTTGCGCGAGAACCTCGCTGGGCGGCATCGCGTCGGGCCCTGGTCGCAGCTCGCTCAGATTCGACTGTTCGCGCAGCACGGCGACGCGAACCTCGAAGAACTCATCCAGATTCGTGCACGAGATACACAGGTAGCGCATGCGCTCGAGCAGCGGCACGCTCGCATCCTGCGCCTGGGCCAGCACGCGGAAGTTGAACTCGATCTGGGCGAGTTCACGGTTGATGTACAGGCCCGAATCCTTGAGATTCCGATTGACTTCGCGATTCATGCGTGAATCCGTTCAGTGGCTGTGCGGTTGTTCGAGCAGCTCGCGCTGGCTGCGCCGCTCATCCTCGGCAAGCGGCTGGAATCCTTCCAGCCGTGCCAGTTCCTGTCCCGCCTCGGACAGCGCGAAGGCGAGGAATGCGTCGGCAAGAACGGCGATGGCGTGATGCGGCGGCCGATTCACGTAGACATAGAGCGCGCGTGACAGAGGATAGCGCCCATCGGCGAGAGTCGCAGATGTTGGCATGACGCCGGCTGCTGCCGCCTCCCTGGCGATGCCCAGCGGCTTGACCCGCCCATTGACGTAGCCCAGCCCGGCGTAGCCGATGGCTTCGCGATTGGTCGCTATGGTTTCGACCACGGCGCCGTTGCCGGGCCAGGCAATGACGTCGGGGCGGTATCGGCCGCCGCACAGGGCGAGCTCGCGGAACATTTCACGGGTACCCGAACTGCCGTCACGACCGGTCGCGAGGATCGCGAGCGTTCCGAATCGCGCATCCGTGCGCTCGAGATCGCGCCAACGGACAATCGCGCGGTCAGCGCCGCAGCGGCGGGTCGTCGAGAAGATCGCATCGAGCTGGGCGAGAGTGACCTGCTGCAGCGGATTGTCCGGATGCACGAACACGACGATCGCATCGCGGGCAACGACGATGCGTGTCGGCGCATAGCCGTAGCGCCTGGAAAAATTGCCCAGTTCGGCAGCGCTCATCGGACGGCTCATCGAGCCGATGTCGGCTGCTCCCTCGATCAGCGCGATCGGCGCGGTGGCCGAGCCCGCGCCCTGCACCTGCATGCGCACGCCGGGATGCAGGCCGTGAAACGTGGTCGCCCAGCGCGTCAACAACGCACTGGCCGTGTCCGAGCCGACACTGGTCAGGCTCCCCGACAGGGGATCGTCGGTGGCCCTTGCGATCGCAGCGGATGCGATGCAGGCGATGACGATCGCGGCGGGAAACTTCCACCTCACGGCGCCTCCGTCAGGGCAACCGGCTCGAGCAGACGCTCGGTGCCGAACATGCACGCGAACGTGCTGCCGTTGCCCGGTTCGCTGCTGATCTGCAGATGTGCCTGATGCAGCTGCAATACGTGCTTGACGATCGACAGGCCGAGTCCGGTGCCGCCGGTCTCGCGCGAGCGGCTCGTCGAGACGCGATAGAAACGTTCGGTCAGGCGCGGCAGGTGCTGCGCCGGAATGCCGGGGCCGGTATCGACAACAGCCATCCGCCCGCCGGTGGCGTCGCTTTGCCAGCGCAACGTGATACGGCCGCCGTCTGGCGTATAGCGCACCGCGTTGCTGACCAGATTGGAGAACGCGCTGTGCAGCTCCTTGGTCGAACCGAGCAGGTCATGCTCCCCCTCGAACTCGATCGCGACGACGTGTCTTCCCTGACTCAGTGCATCGGCCTCGCGCCGCAGGGCGTCGAGCAACGGGCGCATGCCGATGCGCTCCTGCGGAAGTTCACTGCGCGCTTCGAGCCGTGACAGGGTCAGCAGATCCTCGACGATCCGGGTCATGCGTCTGGACTGGCTACGCAGCTCGTGCAGGATCGGTTCGTATTCGGGAATCTGCTCGGGTTCGATCATGTCCAGATAGCCATGCACGACGGTCAGCGGTGTGCGCAGCTCGTGCGATACATTGGCGACGAAGTCGCGCCTGACTTGTTCCAGACGCATCAGCTGGCTCATGTCCCGCACGACGAGCAATGAACGATCGCCGGCATAACGGATCTGACGCAGGCCGAGGCGCAGACTCGCATCGAGAGGCGAAGGAAAGTCGAGCAACGGTTCCGCGTCGTCCTCGGCGAGCCATTCGGAAAACCGCGGCGCGCGTACCAGATTGGTCAGATGGGCACCCAGATCCTGCGGGTACCTGAGTCCGAGCATCCTTCCAGTCGCCTTGTTGAACCACTCGATGCGCTGTTCGCGATCGAGGGCGATGACCGCATCGGGCAGGGCCGCCGCCGCATCGCGAAATGCGCGCAGCAGTGCGACCAGGCGTCGCCGGTCTTCGGTGGAGACGCGCTGGCGCTGCCGCACCAGATTCTGCAATTCGCCCCAGATGTCGCGGTTTTCGGCGGCCGGCATGCGCCGTCTGCCGCCGAGCAGGAGGGCAAAACGATTGAGGCGATATGCGCCGATTGCGAGCGCAATCCCGACGGCCACGAGCAGGGACTCGGCAAGCGCGTGCAGCCAGAGGCCGGCAGCGAGCGCGGCCGCGAACAACCCCGCGAATCGCCATGCGCTGCGGCGCAGGGCACGATCTAGGCGCGGCAGCACGACCGCCTCCACGTCGTACGCGACGTCCGGGTCGCTCCTGGGTCAGGCCGGACGGTCATCGAGCGCGGCCCTCTTGCTCATACGCTCGTCGAAAAACGGTATCCGGCACCGCGCACGGTCTGTACCAGTGCATCGCGACCGAACGGTTCCAGCGTCTTGCGCAGGCGCCGGATATGTACGTCGACGGTGCGTTCCTCCACGTAGACGCCGCCGCCCCAGACATGATCCAGCAACTGGCTGCGTGAATAGACCCGTTCGGCGTGAGTCATGAAGAAATGCAGCAGACGGTACTCGGTCGGGCCGATATGCACGGGCTGGTCGCCACAGAACACGCGGTGTGCGGCGCCGTCGATGCGCAAGCCACCGAGGTCGACCACGCCGTCGGCGTCCTCGCCGTGCGTGCGGCGCATCACCGCGCGGATGCGGGCGAGCAGTTCGCGCGTGGAAAACGGCTTCACCACGTAGTCATCGACGCCGGCATCCAGACCACCGACGCGGTCGGTCTCCTCGCCGCGGGCGGTCAACATGATGATCGGTACTTCGCGGGTCAATTCGTCCCTGCGCAAGCGCCTCGCAAAGTCGATGCCGCTCATGCCCGGCAGCATCCAGTCGAGCAGGATCAGGTCCGGTACGCGCTCGCCGATCGCGCTCTGTGCAGTGCGCGCATCGGCCGCATGCATCGCCTCCATTCCGGCCTTGCGCAGGGCGAACGCGACCATGTCGCGGATCGCGGTCTCGTCTTCGACAATCAGGATGTGTTTTTGCACACGACCACCCATCCGCCACGGGTTGTATTACGCGCTCATTGCAGCGGCCTGTTGTTACGTGCGCATGACACGACCGGAATCGAGCGCGAAGCCGGCGGGCCTGGCTTCGGGATCAAGCTTGCGGTTCCCTGAAAAAATACTTGCATACCAAGAAGATACACGGGATTCTCTCGCGGCCATGTGCGCGTCTAGGCGATCACGGAAATATTACAGGAGATCGCCGCTCCGCCGCGGACCGCAGCACGATAACGCGGGTGCCAGGGAATCGGGCTCGGCTGGCGACGAACGCTTGCGCAATTCGAGAACCGCCGGCGTCAGCTCGGTAATGCGCGCATCGATGCGGCTGCGCTGGTAATAGGTGAGGTCCGGCTGCTTGGACAACGCCTTGAGCTGATTCAGCGCGTCCTCCGCGTGACCGGTCAGGAAGGCCGCCTCGGCATAAGCTTCGGCGGCGCGCACCTTGTCGCCGGCGAGCTGGTTGGCGCGACCGAAACTGCGTTGCAGTTCCGGGTCTGCGCTGTAGCGTTCGAGCAGGGGGCGCAGCAGATCGAGCACGACGCGTGCACTGTCCGCGTCGGGGCGGGTCAATAGTGCGTCCGCGTAGGTGAGTGCCACGGCGCGGCTGCCCGGAAAATCGCGATCGAGCTGCTCGAAGATCGCAATGGCCCGCGCCCTCGCTCCAGCCTGGTTCTGTGCGGTAGCGAGCGCGAGCCGCAGAACCTGGGAGGTGGGGGCTTGCGCGACGAGGCGCTCGAGCTCGGTCGCAGCAAGCTTCGGTTCGCGTGCGCGGATGAGAGCGAGCGCATAGCCATAGCGATTCGCGACAGTATCGAACTCGCCATTGTCGTGCAGGTTTTTCGCGTAATAGTTGCGCATGTCGGTCGGAGAAGTCGCCGCTAGGACGCGCGTCCTCTCGCGCATCAACGCGAAATAGGAATCTCCCGAAGTTCCATGCGGGTTGCACGCGGTGACCGTTACCTGCGGCAACGTCTTGCCCGCGTCCGCATGCGAGTCGATGGTCATCGTGGCTGCATTGCTCGCGGCCACCGCACTTGCCTCGTCTGCGGGCGCCGAAGTGCCTTCCTTGCTGTCGGGGAGGCGCAGATTCAGGCCGCCGCCGGGTGGTTCCGGAGCCGCGTCGAGCCGTGGCAGGGAAGGGCAGCCCAATTGTTCGGCGCGGGCCTTCGCGTCCGCGATGCGCCTGGTGTCGAGCGGGTGGTCGAGCAGAAATTCCGGAACATCGACACCGTTCACGCGCATCATCTTCTGCAGAGTCTGAAACGCGCCGGCCATCGCATTTGGATCGAAGTCCGAACGTGCCAGGGTCTGGATTCCGACACGGTCGGCTTCCGCTTCCTCGCTGCGCGTGAAATTGATCTGGCGCTGCTGGATAAGCGAAGTGCCGGTGACCGCAGCCGCGACGCCTGCGTCGTCGGTGCGGTGCGCGGTGGCGATCATAACACCAAGCATTCCGAGCATGATCGGGATCGACATCTTTTTCTGATCCTCGAACGCTCGCAATATGTGCTGCTGCTGTACATGCGAGATCTCGTGGGCCATTACGGCGGCAAGTTCGTCTTCCGTTTCCATTGCCGTGATCAAGCCCGCGTTCACCGCGACGAAACCTCCAGGTGCAGCGAACGCATTGATCTGCTCGTCACGCATGACGAAAAACGTGAACGATCCTTCCGGATGGCCGCTGTTGGCGACCAGCTTGTAGCCAAGCGCATTGACATAGTCGTTGAGCAGGGCGTCGTCGAGCACCAGCTCGTATCCGCGCAGTTCCTGCAGCATCGCGGCGCCGTAGTCGTGAAGTTCCTGTGGCGACATGATGGAAGCCGCGGAGCTGCCGATGTCAGGCAGCTTCACGCCGGAATCACGTGCGCCCGCCAGCGCGGTCGCGCAGGCGAGGGAAACGGCGGTGACGCATCGGGTCAGGCGCATGGGTGCAACCGGCTGGATACGGGATGGATCGAGGCTGATGACATGGAGTCGTCCGGGTTGCCGCGCGCAGCCGCCGGGAAAAGCTTCAAGGGTCAGCCGGAGAATCGGTGTCGGCGATTGCGCAGGCTCCGATCCGACATCGCGTGCGGACAGGCCGCAACTACATTAGCGCGACCGGGGGCCGCTAGCCACCGTCCGCGGGTCGGCGGAAGCTGCGCGGGTCATGTGCGCTCAGTGTGCGTTCACCCTGCCGGGCAGGCTAAGCTTGCATCAGCGCGCGGAAATCCCAGATGGCGCATGCGATCCCTCCGGAGCCGGCATTGAGTCTCGTCGAAATCTATACCACTGCGATCTGTCCCTACTGCGTTTTCGCGAAGACTTTCCTGAAGCAGAAGGGTCTCGAGTTCGAGGAGATGCGCATCGATCTGGACCCGGCCAGAATCGAGGAGATGCTGAGGCGCAGCGGCGGACGTCGCAGCGTGCCGCAGATCTTCGTCGCCGGTGCGCATCTGGGCGGCTTCGACGACCTTCTCGCCGCAGACCGCAGCGGGCGCCTGCGCGAACTTGCGGAGTCACGGCCATGAGCGACCGCGTGGGCGATTTCAATGCGTTCCGTCAGCGCATGAATGATCGCATTCTCGGCCAGGACAATCAGGTCGTGCGGCGGTTCTTCGCTCTCGACACGCAGACCTACAAGGCCGGCGCCCTGGACGTGAAGACCAAGGAGATGCTCGGCCTGGTCGCCTCGCTGGTCCTGCGTTGCGACGATTGCATCAGCTATCACGTGGCGCAGTGCGTCGAAGCGGGAGTCGACGAGGACGAGTTTTTCGAGGTGTTCGGTGTCGGTCTCGTGGTTGGAGGATCGATCGTTATTCCGCATTTGCGCCGGGCAGTGGATTTTCTCGATCAGATGTTGCGACGGAGTGGAGACGCATCCGGGCCCTCGGATGCGTCGGGGCCGCCCGTTCGAACCACCGAATGATTCCGGCATCGCCGGACGGTTTGCCTCGTCCGCCCATGCCATCGGCGCTTCCGCGTTCCCCGATCCCGTCTTCGCATGGAGCCGCGCGAACAGTCGCTGGTCCTAGCGTGGTACCCGCATCAGGGTGACGTGCGCGCCGCCGCTGTCGCGCCCGCCGAGGTGATCGACGCCGATGCTGTCGAAGTCCGCGAGCGGCACCGCGGCGACCGAAAGCGTGCACAGGTCGGGAAAACCATTTGCGCCGTCGGTGCGGCAATCCAGGCTCGCGTCATTGCCGGTGTCGGCCAGGTGGAAACTTTGTGCATCGCGGCTGCTCGCATCGGCGAATTCGAATCGGCGCGGCACGCTTTTCTCGTCTGCAACGAGTACCCACTGCCCGCTCCATGTCGAACCGACAACATCGGTCGTGAAGCGCGACCGCGAGAGTACGAGCGTGCGTACGTCGATGCTTCGACCTTCCTCACCGCGAACCAGCCAGGCGCGCGTGCGCGCGGGTGAAAGAAACTCCAGGTGAAGGCGCGGTCCGGCCTGCGCTGCGGGCTGCGTGCCCCCCTGTGCGAAGAGCGGGTCGCCGTTGGTGAGCTGGACCAGCGAAATTTCGGCGACGCGGCCATGCGGGCGCGTGCTGCCGAAATACCAGGTCGGCGTTCCGGCGTCGGAAAATCCGAACAGGCTGACCGCGAGCAGGCCATCCTGCCATTCCATGCTCGCACCCTGACCGTACGAGCGTGCCGCGTTGCCGGGTGCGGACTCCGGCCACCAGAAGCCGTTTTCCGGTATCGACGCAGAGTCCAGTGAATGGGTATCCAGCAGCTGGAATGCCACCAATGACGTCGAATTTCCGGTCCTCGCATAGACGCGCACCCGATAGACCTGGCCGGGCAGGATCGGCAAGCCCGTACTTCTGGAGGGGTCCACGCGTAGTGCGAAAGGAACCGGATAACGGTCGTCGCACGCGGTCTCCGGATTGGCGAGTTCGATATTGAGATCCAGCCCGTCGAGCGTCACGCGTTCGAGCGTGGGTTTGCAATGAACCGCGGCGCGGCCGTACAGACTGATCCGGGTAGGACCCCGGCCGCGCACCGGCGAAGTCGACTCGAGCCGCATGCGGATCTGCGGGGCGGCGAGCGCTTGCGCGCCCGCGACCAGCGCGGCGATGCAGATCACGCCGACGAACACGCGTGGAGCGGTTCGCTTGCTTGTGCGGTTCGGGAACATTGGTCGATAATGCGCGACCCCGTGAATCCGGGCAAGTCGGGAGACGCGACTCCGCGTTGCCGGGAAATCCCGGACTTGCCCGGCGCCTTCGACCCGACCGCGGTGGCCCTCTGCGCGATGTCGGAGTTTCACGCGCGTGCAGCGCGCATGATCCGCTCCATGCGGTCTGTTCCGGCGTGCCCGCGGCATGCATGCAGCAGGAGTTTTCTTGATGAGCACGACGATTGCGGTGATCCGCGGAGACGGGATCGGCCCGGAGATCATGGAGGCGACCCTGCGCGTCGTCGACGCGCTTGAACTGGGCCTGAAGTACGACTTCGTGGAGGCGGGGCTCGCGGCCTACGACTCGTCCGGCGAACTGCTGCCGCAGGCGACACTCGATGCGATCGCGCAACATCATGTCGCGTTGAAGAGTCCGCTGACGACGCCCGTCGGCGAGGGTTTCAGCTCGATCAATGTGGCGTTGCGCAAGCATTTCGACCTTTATGCAAACGTGCGTCCTGCGGTCTCGTTTCCGAATACCCGATCGCGTTTTCCCGAGGACGTCGATCTGGTCACCGTGCGTGAGAACACCGAGGGTGCCTATATCGGCGAAGGTCAGCAGGTCTCCGATGACGGCGCAACCGCGACGCTTACACAGAAGGTCACTCGTCGCGGTTCGGAACGCATCGTGCGCTACGCTTTCGAGCTGGCGCGCCGCACGGGGCGCCGGAAAGTCAGCGTCGTGCACAAGGCGAACATTCTGAAATCGACGTCCGGATTGTTCCTCAAGGTGGCACGCGAGGTGGCGGCAGAGTACCCCGACATCGTCTGCAACGAACTCATCGTCGACAACTGCTGCATGCAGCTTGTGATGCGCCCCGAGCAATTCGACGTGATCGTGACCACAAACCTGTTCGGAGACATCATTTCCGACCTTTGCGCAGGGCTCGTCGGCGGCTTGGGTCTGGCGCCGGGCGCGAATATCGGTGCCGACACCGCGATCTTCGAGGCGGTGCACGGATCGGCTCCTGACATTGCGGGCAAGGGCATTGCCAATCCGTGCGCGCTGCTGCTCGGGGCCGCTCAGATGCTCGACCATCTGGAGCGAACCGACGAGGCGGAACGCCTGCGCGCGGCGATTCGCGCGACGCTGGTTGCCCGTGATCGCGTAACGCCCGACCTCGGCGGCGATGGCACCACGCGGGGTTTCGCTGACGCGATCATTTCCCGGCTCGGAGCCTTACGTGTCGCGAGGTGAATCGCGTGGTTGGCGCGCGCAATCGCCGTAGCGCGAGCGCCTCTGCTCAGACCCTGGTCGCTGCGCGGGAATCCAGTACGCGCAGATTCCCCTTGCCGGGACGATAGCCTGCAAGCAGGCCATGCTGGACATATTCGATCGCACCCTCGACCGCAGTCTCGAGCGATTCACCGCGAGCGATCGCCGCGGCGATTGCCGATGACAATGCGCAGCCCGTGCCGTGGCTCTTGCCGCGAATACGCTTGTGATGAAACCAGTGTTCGCCGCGCGGTGTGAGCAGAAGGTCCGTCACCCGGTTGCCGCGGAGATGGCCACCCTTGAGCAGCACTGCGCGTGCACCCTCGGCGCGCAGGGCAGAAGCCGCGGCGCGCATCTGGCCCGGGTCACGTATCGCATGACCGAGCAGGTGTTCCGCCTCGGGAATGTTGGGTGTGAGCAGGTCGGCGCGCGCGATGAGATGCCTGCGCAGCGCCGCCGCCAGATCTGCCATGGCGAGGTCGGCTCCGGTCGTCGCGACGAGCACCGGGTCGAGAACCAGCGGCAGCCGCGGATATGCGTGCAGCGCACGGGCCACTTCGCGTGCGATCGAGGCCGTAGCCAGCATACCGATCTTGACCGCCCCGACCCGGAAATCGTCGAACACCGCCTCGATCTGCGCGCGCAGGATGGCGCGCGACGCGAGATGTATCGCGCGCACGCCGCGCGTGTTCTGTGCGGTCAGCGCGGTGATCGCGCTGGTGCCGTGGACGCCGAATGCGGCAAACGTGTGCAGGTCGATCTGGATGCCGGCACCGCCGCCGGAGTCGGAGCCGGCGATGGTCAGGGCAGTGGGTCTGGCAGGGCGCATCCGGAGCCGCGGTGTCGTATTTCCGAGACATGAAGTGTCTATCGCTGGTGGCGAGGAATGCGATAGAACACACGGTTTTGCAACGACTTGTCCCGCGATCGCCGACTCCGTCGCTTGACATTTGTTGCGTTTTCGCCAACGATCGCGAATGCAATTACACCACAACTGTTCCACTACCGCAGCAGGGGCGATGCAGCGGGCAACAGCAACCGCAGGGAGATGGATGGGAGCGTTCGGCGCAGGGCTGGCGCTCCCATTTTTTTCAATCCTGGCGCACGCCGGGCCGACCGCTGCTGCGCGCGCGGGCGAGATCGCAGCGGTCGCATCCGAACGCGACCTCGCAAGTGCAACTGTTCCAGCGCGTTGGCGCAATTATGCACTGGCCAGCATAACGCCCCAGTTTTCCTGGGCGTTGCAGCCGCAGAGGCTCGCGCCGCCCGACGTGCTGGACAACTATTCCGGCGACCTCGCGAGGGCTCCGCTGTTCCAGGCCCGTGCGAGTGCGAGTTCGCATCTCGAGGTCTCGATCGCGACCGGCACGATCGCCGACACGCCGGGAGTCCTGCCCGAACCGTCGGCGCGTCTCTTCGGCCTGCCCAATCCCGGTCTGCAGCGCACCGTCGTCGCGCCGGCTCTCACCGCCGCCTGGGGTGAGCACGGGAGCGTGCGTCTGACCGGCGTCTTGGCTTATCAGCGCTTTGCCAGTCTCGGCCTGGGTACCCAGGCCGACGTGTCGCGACCGCTGCCCACGTGGCTGGCAGACAATTCCTACGGTGCGGGCGCGCGCGTCGATGTCGGCAGCGTCCTCGGCCAGGGCCTCAACTGGAAACTCAGCTATCAATCTCGCGTCAACATGGCCGCGTTCGCCAACTATCGGGGTGTCTTCGCCGATCAGGGCGACTTCGACATTCCAGCGAGCGCAAGTGCAAGCCTGAGTTACGCGTTGACGCCGACGCTCGCGATCGACGCCGGTGCGCAGCATGTCCAGTACAGTGCGATCCGGCCGTTCACGAGTTCGAATCTGCCGATTCGCTTTCTCGCACTGCTTGGCGACAGCTCGAGTCCGGTATTCGCATGGCGGGATCTCAATGTCTACAGCCTGGGCTGGACCTTGAGCGAGGATCGCATCGGTACGATCCAGATGCGCTATACGACGCGGCAGCAGCCGGTGCCGACCTCGAGATTGCTCGAGAACGCGCTCGCATCCGCAACTGCCAACGACATGTTCTCTCTCGCCTGGTCGCGCGATTTCGGTTCCAGGACCAATCTCAGTTTCTCCGCCAGCTACGCAACGTCTCCGTACTTCCTGCTCATGCCGACATACGTGCCGCGTAGTGATGCGACGGCCAGCCGGTTCGAATTCGAGGCGCTCTGGTCCGCGCGGTTCTGATCGCGGAAACCGCAGTCGAGGACGCTGCGCGCTTCGTCCGTTCGTCAGGCGGGAGCATGCATGTTTCAACGTCTCTCAACGTTGCGATCTCAAAGCACTTCCGATGCATAGTCCGCAAGGCGTGAACGTTCGCCGCGCCGCAACGTGATGTGTGCGCTGTGCTCCCAGTTCTTGAACCGGTCGACCGCGTAGGTCAGACCCGATGTCGTCTCGGTGAGATACGGAGTATCGATCTGCTCTACGTTGCCGAGGCAGATCATCTTGCTGCCCGGCCCGGTGCGTGTGATCAGAGTCTTGATCTGCTTGGGGGTCAGGTTCTGCGCTTCGTCGATGATCACGTAGCGCGCCATGAACGTACGGCCGCGCATGAAGTTCATCGCGCGAATCTTGATTCGGGATGCAAGCAGGTCGTTTGTTGCCGCACGGCCCCAGGCGCCGCCTTCCTGCGGGTTGGTCAGTACCTCGAGATTGTCGGTCAATGCACCCATCCAGGGCGTCATTTTTTCCTCCTCGGTGCCGGGCAGGAAGCCGATGTCCTCGCCAACCGATACGGTCGCGCGCGTCATGATGATTTCCCGATAGCGCTGTTGGTCCATCACCTGGGCCAGGCCTGCGGCCAGGGCGAGCAAGGTTTTGCCGGTGCCCGCCGTGCCGAGCAGGGTTACGAAGTCGATATCGGGATCCATCAGCGCATTCAATGCAAAGTTCTGCTCGCGGTTTCGCGCCTGAATTCCCCATACGGTGTGCGAACCACTGCGATAGTCGTCGGCGATCTGGAGAATGGCCCGGTGCCCTTCGAGCCGCAGTACACGCAGCTCGACTTCGTCGTCGCCGGGCAGGTACAGGCTCTGGTTCGGATGCCAGTCCTCATCCTTGCGCCGCTTGAGTTCGTAAAACGTACGTCCGCGCTCGGACCACGAACGCAGTTCGCCGTGACGTTCCCAGAAGCTGGAAGGAAGCTCGGCCAGGCCGGAATACAGAAGCGCGAAATCGTCGAGGGCGCGATCATTTTCATAGTCCTCGGCAGTTATCCCGAAGATCTTCGCCTTGATGCGCAGGTTGATGTCCTTCGACACCAGCACGACGGCCTCTTTGGGGCGCTGCGCGCGCAGTGCGACGACCGATGCCAGAATCAGGTTGTCCGGCAGCGCCCGTCTGGTGTCCTTCGGAGTTGGTTCGTCGGCGCGCGTCTGAAAGTACAGGCGCCCCGCTTTCGGCCGACGGTCGAGTTGCAAGCCCTGTGGCAGTCTGAGGTCGACACCTTCCTCGATCGGCCGGCCGTTTGCTGCGATCACGAGTTCGTTGAGAAAACGGCTGACCTGGCGCGCGTTGCGCGAAGTTTCCGACGTTCCCTTCTTTGCCGCATCGAGTTCCTCGAGGACCGTCATCGGAATGAAGACACTATGCTCCTCGAAGCGGAACAGCGAAGTCGGATCGTGCATCAGCACGTTGGTGTCGAGTACGTAGATGCGCTTGCCTCGGGTCATGCGGTGCTCTCTGAAGGGAAGAAATGGCATGCGCGGCAGCAGCCGCTCGTGGCCGTCCGGAATGCGGGTGGAGCGGTTCTGGTCACGCGTTCGCGAGGAACTCCAGAACGGCGGCAGCGTGGCCGGGCACCTTGACATGGCGCCATTCCTTGGCCAGAACGCCGGCTGCATCGAAAAGGAAGGTGCTGCGGATCACGCCAACGAAGCGTCGGCCGTAGAGAACCTTTTCACCGAGTACACCAAACGCCTCGCACCAGCGCTCATCGGTATCGGCGACCAGCCGAAAGGGCAGAGCATGCTTCTCGCGGAATCTCGCGTGCGATGGTATGGAGTCGCGGGAGACGCCGATGATTTCGCAACCACGCTTGCGGAACTTGCCATAGAGGTCGCGAAAATCGTGGGCTTCGCTGGTGCAGCCCGGCGTGTTGTCCTTCGGGTAGAAATAGACGACGAAGGAGTGCCCGCGCAGATCGGCCAGTGCCAGCGTGCTGCCGTCATCGAGGGAGCCTGTGAGGCGGGGGGCCTTCTTGCCGGGTTCGAGCATCTTCAGAACTTCATTGGATCCATGATTGCGTCGAGGTTGAGTCCATCGCAGAACTCCAGGAAATCGTCACGCAGGCCGGCGATGTGAGTCGTGTTCGGAATGCCGATCGTGATTTGCGCCGAAAACATGTCGGCGCCGGTCTGCATCGCGCGATACCGCGTCGAATGCAACTGTTCGATCGAAATCTGTTGCTTCGAGAAAAACTCTGCCAGCTGGAACAGCACGCCGGGTTTGTCCGCCGCGACCACTTCGACCACGTAGGGCAGCAGATTGGACTGCGGTTGCCTCGGACTGGTGCGGAAATGGGTCATGCGCAGCTCGCCGTCCCGATCGAGCCGTATCAACGCGTTCTCGAGCTTGGCGATCGCGTCCCATGCTCCCTGCGCGAGGCAAAGCACGCTCAACTCGTTGCCGAGAGTCGACACGCGGCCTTCGGCAAGATTGCATCCACACTCGGAAATGCGCTTGCTGATCGCTACCAGCGGGGAATTTGCGGGCGCGCCGAAGGCGCTGATCAGCAGATAGTTCTCGTTCGATGCCGGGCGTGGAGTGGCGTCACCCGGCGCCTGCTTTCCTGCTTGCTTCACGGTCGTTCCGTTTCCTGATGCCCGGCACCCGTGGATGGTGCAGGTCTCTGCAGAATACTGGGGCGCATTGGGGGTCGCAAGGGAAGCATGGCGGACAGTCGGACGGAGATTGCCGGAGATGACGGTCACGGCTCTGCAGCACGCCATCGCCGGTCCGCATGGACGTGGCGCGATGTTCCAAAGTACCATCGCCGCATTCGCGGACATTCGATTCCATTCTTGAATCTTTCCGGCAGCGTCTGTGCCCTGGCGACTCCGTTTCGTGCACACGATCAGGCACTCGATCTGGACGCGTTCGGTCGCTTGATCGACTATCAGCTCGAAGGAGGCACGAGCGCGCTCGTTGTCGCTGGCTCGACCGGCGAAGCCGCGAGCCTCGAGCTGGATGAATACATCGAACTCCTCGAGTACGCCGTGTCCCGAGTCGCTGGGCGCGTGCCCCTGCTGGCCGGCACGGGGATGTCGGCGACGCGCAAGACGATTGCACAGACCCGGCGGGCCCGGGCTGCCGGCATCGACGCGGCCCTGGTAGTCGCGCCAGCCTATGTGCGTCCGACTCAGGAGGGCCTCTATCGGCACTTCACTGAAGTCGCCGAGCATGGAGGCCTGCCGGTCATTCTCTACAACGTCCCGACGCGAACCGCCTGCGACCTGCTTCCGGATACCGTCGCTCGCCTGCTGCGACACGACAACATCGTCGGAATCAAGGAGGCGGTGGGCGACCGCGCTCGAATGAGTGCTCTGCTGGCACTGCGAAGTGCGACGTTCAGGGTCCTGTCCGGTGATGATCCGACCGCGGCGCGTTCCCAACTGGACGGTGCGGACGGAGTTGTCTCGGTGGCGGCCAACGTCGCGCCGCGGCTGTTCTCGACCTTGTGTGCGGCATGCTCCTCGGCCGATGCGGTCCAGGCCCGCGAACTGGACCGCAGACTGCGCCCTCTCTATGCGCTGCTCGCGGTCGAACCGAATCCGATTCCGGTCAAATGGTGCCTCGCGCAACTCGGATTCGGTGCAGCGACATTGCGCCTGCCGTTGACCGAACTCGGCGCAACCCATCGAAACCTGGGGCTCGAGGTGCTGGGCGGCCTCGCGTTGCCAGGGCCGCTCCGTGAGGCGCAGTCGCCGACGGCAGGCGCGGCAGTACGCGATGCTTGAGTCGGGGCGGACCGCGCCGGACTGCTCCGGTGCCCTGCTAGACTAGCGTCCTCGACCTGTGACTGAAGATGGGATGGTGCACGTGAGACGGAACATATCGGCGCTCCTGATCACCCTGATCGCCGCATCGTTGCTGGGTGGCTGCGGATTCCTGCGGAGCCACTTCGGAAGCAAGGACGATGCCTATCGCAAGTCCGTCGAAGAGCGGCCTCTCGAGGTTCCGCCCGACCTCGACACGCCCAACAGCAGCAGCGCGCTCGTCGTACCCGCGCCGGCGGCGGCCTCACCCGCTGCCTCACCCGCTGCCTCACCCGCGAATGCGCCGGCGCCAGCTGCTGCAACGCAACCGTCCGCAAACGCATCCGTGCCCGCCGTTGCATCCGCGCCGCCTCCGATGACTTCGGGTCCGGGCGTCAGCCTCGGCGGAGATGGCCTGATCGTGGCAGACACCATCGAGAACACCTGGAAGCGCGTCGGCCTGGCCCTGGAACGTTCTGGCGCGGCGACGATCACTGCCCGCGATGAATCCGGTCATGGCTACACCGTGGCCACGACCGGGCAGACGACGGTCAAACCCGGCTGGTTCAAGCGCGCGATCACGTTTGGACGTGCCGGCAACAAGGTGACTGCGCGGGTGCAGCTGACCGTGAAAGTGGAGTCCGAGGGGACCGGCAGCCGGGTCAGGATCGAGGGAGGGGTGGACGATGCCTCGCGTGACGCGGCGCGGTCGCTCCTGCAGACCCTGCGCGAACGCCTGTCCTGAGAATCGACAACGGGTTGGCGCGTTCTCTTTCGCGCGCGGCAGCCATCGCGACGTCCGACCATCGCCTTTCCGCGGTGGCCGGAGTCACCGTTCCAGAAGTCTCAACTTGTCGGGCTTGCCGTCCCACTCCTGGGCATCGGCGGGCGCATCGATGCGTTCGGTCAGAACGGGCCAGGCCTTCGCGAGTTCGGCATTGAGGGCGATGAACCCTTCCTGGCCTGCCGGCACGTCATCTTCCGGAAAGATCGCCTCGGCTGGGCATTCCGGTTCGCATAGCGTGCAATCGATGCACTCTTCCGGGTCGATGACGAGGAAGTTGGGTCCCTCGTGGAAGCAGTCGACCGGACATACCTCGACGCAATCGGTGTACTTGCACTTGATGCAGTTCTCGACGACGACGAAAGGCATGGCGGTTCTTTATCTGAAATCGCGACCATGGATGGCCGCTTCCTTGTACGCGCGATCAGGGACGATCGCAGAACTGTGGCGCTCCCTACGAGGTTCGAACTCGTGTTCCCGCCTTGAGAGGGCGGTGTCCTGGGCCACTAGACGAAGGGAGCGCGGTTTTGGAATTGCCGAGCCGCGTAGTATAACGAAACGCTAACTTGCGGCAATCTCTGGAGCAGAACAAGCGGATGAATTCGGAACGCAGCGAACCGGCGCCGGCAACGGGCGCGTTCCGCATCATCCCGCGGGCAGCGCACACTCTCTCGCGCAAGAACGTCTCTGCGGGTGCGCTGCGCGTTCTCTACCGACTGCATGAAGCAGGTTACCGAGCTTGCCTCGTGGGAGGAGCGGTGCGAGATCTCCTGCTCGGTGGCCATCCGAAAGATTTCGATATCGCCACCGATGCCACGCCCGAGCAGGTGCGCGCGTTGTTTCGCAACAGCCGTCTGATCGGGCGGCGTTTTCGCCTCGCGCATGTCGTTTTCGGGCGTGAAATCATCGAAGTCGCGACCTTCCGTGGCAGCAGCGACGATGGCAGCGGTGATCGTCACCTGGTCGATGGGCGCCTCGTGCGCGATAACGTATACGGCACGATTGAAGAGGACGCCGTGCGCCGCGACTTCACGGTCAATGCCTTGTATTACGACATCGCTGATTTCAGCGTGCTTGATGCGGTCGGTGGCACACGGGATCTGGAGCAGCACGTGATGCGTCTGATTGGCGATCCGGAGTCGCGCTATCGCGAGGATCCCGTACGCATGTTGCGCGCTGCGCGTCTGGCCGCGAAGTTAGATTTCGAAATCGAGCCAAAAACCGCTGCGCCGTTCGCGACGCTCGGTGACCTGCTCGCCGATGCGCCGCCGGCACGCCTGTTCGACGAGTCGCTGAAGCTTTTCCTCGGGGGTCATGCGCTGGCAAGCTTCCGAGCGCTTGAGCGCTACGGTTTGCTCCGGCACGTTTTTCCGGCGACTGCACAGGCGCTTGCCGCGGGCGACTCCTCTTGCTTCCGTAGCCTGCTCGAGCAAACCCTGGCCAGTACCGACGCGCGTGTGCGCGCCGACAAGCCGGTCACTCCCGCATTCCTGTTCGCGGCAATGTTGTGGGGTCCGGTGCGGAGTGGGGCACAGGCGATGATGGACAGGGGAACAGAAGCCGCGGTCGCCTGGCAACTGGCGGCCGAGCGTGTTCTTCGAGACCAGGTGCAGCGCGTGGCAATACCACGACGTTTCACGCTCATGATCGAGGAGATCTGGGCAATGCAGCCGCGTTTCTTCCAGCGCACCCGCAAACGCGTATTTCGCCTGCTCGAACATCCGCGCTTTCGCGCCGCCTACGATTTCCTGGTTCTGCGCGTCGATGAAAGTCCCCAACTGGCCGAACTGGCAGCGTGGTGGACCGACGCCCAGCAACTCGGCCAGGATGAACTCGCTGCACGGCTGGCGGTTGTGCCGGCGGAGCCTGCCGATGCTGCCGCACCTGCCAAGCGCAAGCGTCCGCGCCGCCGTCGTCGCAATCCGCGGGCCGCGACGAATGCACAAACGCAGGTCGTCGATGGTGGCGACTGAGGCGCGCGCATTCATCGGTCTCGGTGGCAATCTTGGCGATGCGCGCGCACACGTCGGAGATGCACTCGACGCGCTCGACAGGATTCCGGGAACTCGCTTGCGAGGTCGCTCACGGCTGTATCGTACGCGGCCATGGGGAATCCTCGAGCAGCCCGAGTTTGTCAATGCAGCTGCCGAGGTCGCGACAGCGTTGTCGCCGCGTGAACTTCTGCAGGCTCTGCTCGCAATCGAGCGTACACATGGCCGCCGGCGCAACGGTGTCCGTTGGGGACCGCGCGCGCTGGATCTGGACCTGTTGCTGCACGGCAGCCTGCAATCTGTGGAACCCGGCCTTGTCCTGCCGCATCCATGCATTGCGCAGCGCACGTTCGTGCTCGTCCCGCTGGCCGAGATCGACGCCGGGCTGGTCATCCCGGGTCAGGGCACGGTACGCGCACTGCTGGAGCGGCTCGACGCGAGTGATTGCGTTCCGCTCGAGTGAAGCCCTTCGCTTGAGCTCGGCCGGTCCGGAGGGGAATAATGCCGACCCCACGCTGCCATGCGAATCCGATGCACGCGAATGCCGCGACCGGTGTTCCGGTCACCTTGCCTGACCTGCTCGAACACAAACGTCGTGCGGAGAAGATCGTGTCGATCACCGCGTACGATGCGAGCATCGCTGCGCGTGCCGACGAGGCTGGTGTCGATCTGGTTCTGGTCGGCGATTCGCTCGGCATGGTCGTGCAGGGGCACGCGAGCACTCTGCCGGTCACGATCGACGAAATGGTCTACCACACGTCCTGTGTCGCGCGTGGACTGCGCCGCGCGTTCCTCGTCGCTGATCTTCCCTTCATGGCGTTCCGTGAACCGTCGATTGCACTGACCAATTGCGCACGCCTGGTTGGTGAGGGCGGTGCGGCGATGGTGAAAGTGGAGGGAGCCGACTGGGTCTGCGACGTGATTGCCGCGCTGAAGCGCCATGAGGTGCCGGTCTGCGCGCACCTGGGATTGACCCCGCAATCGGTACATCGTCTCGGCGGTTTTCGCGTGCAAGGTCGTGACCAGCCGACCGCGGAGCGCCTCAAGGCTGACGCGCGCGCAGTGCAGGATGCCGGTGCCGATCTGCTCGTGCTCGAGTGCGTTCCGGCCACTCTCGCCGCGGAGATCACCCGCGATCTCGCGATACCGACGATTGGCATTGGCGCCGGCGCGGCCTGCGACGGCCAGATACTCGTTGTCTACGATCTGCTCGGGATCACACCTGGCAAGCGCCCGCGTTTCACCAAGGATTTTCTCGAAGGGACGCACTCCGTCGCCGACGCCATCGCGAGCTACGCGCGTGCCGTGCGCGCGGGCGAGTTCCCGGCCGACGAGCACGCGTATTGATGCACTCTTTCGCGCGCGCCTCCGAACTCCAGAAGATGGTCGCCTCGTTTCGCCGTGAGGGGCGACGCATTGGGTTGGTACCGACTATGGGCAGCCTGCACGCGGGCCACTATTCGCTGCTTGATCTGGCGCGCTCCAAGGCCGATGTCGTCGTCGCCAGCGTGTTCGTGAACCCGACCCAGTTCGGACCGAACGAGGACTATTCGCGCTATCCGAGAACGCCGGATGCGGATGCCGCCGGGCTCGCCGCTCATCGGTGCGACATCCTGTTTCTGCCGACGGTAGAGGAGATGTATCCGTATGGAGCGGCACGCAGCGTGCGCGTCAGCGTTCCCGATCTGTCGGAGACACTCGAAGGCGCGCTCCGTCCAGGGCATTTCGACGGGGTCGCCACCATTGTCACGAAACTTTTCAATCTCGTGCAGCCTGAGGTTGCGGTATTCGGTCGCAAGGATTACCAGCAGCTGCTCGTCATCCGCCGCCTGGTGCGCGACCTGGGGTACCCGATCGAGATCCTGGATGCGCCGATCGTGCGCGAACCGAACGGACTCGCGATGAGTTCGCGCAATCAATATCTCGGCAGCGAGCAACGGGATCGCGCCGGTGCGATTCACGCGACGCTGCAGTGGATGCGGGAGCAAGTGCTTGCGGCGACCGCGCCCCTGACGGAAATTGAAGCCGGTGCGCGCATGCGCCTGGTCGATGCCGGTCTGGTCCCCGAGTACGTGCTGATCCGGCGCGCGCAAGACCTTGGCAGCCCCGACGCGGGGCCTGCGCACGAAGAATTGGTCGGATTGGTGGCGGCGCGCTCGGAATCGGTCCGTCTCATCGACAATCTCCTGCTGCAGCCGTAGTTTTTTTGTCCCAGGCTGTGGTATTCTCCCGACTGTCTGGAGGGTTTACGCAACGCCTTGGCGTTGCTCCCGAGGACACGCAGGGCGCATTGAAGGTAATCGTCACTCCGATTGAAACCCTCGCAGCAGCAACGCGCGAGGGTTTTTTTTGTCCAGTTGTCATGAAATTGGCCGATTGGTCACCGCGGAGCGGGTGGCGCTCATGCTGCAATCGCACATGATTTGGTATACTCATCGGCCCCTGTTTGTTGCGTGAACGCAACAGTTTGTCATGGAGAGTTCCATGCATCTGAACATGCTCAAGGCAAAGATCCACCGGGCTACCGTGACCCTCGCCGAGTTGCACTACGAAGGTTCCTGTGCGATCGACGGCGATCTGCTCGATATCTCCGGCATTCGCGAATACGAGCAGATTCACATCTACAACGTGAACAATGGCGAGCGCTTCTCGACCTACGCGATCCGCGCGGATGAAGGCTCCGGCACGATCTCGATCAATGGTGCCGCGGCGCATCGCGCCCAGCCCGGCGACATCATCATCATCTGCTCCTACGGCGGATACAGCGAAGTCGAGGCGACCCAGCACAAGCCCCAGCTCGTATATGTCGATCGCCACAACAAGGTGACGCATACCAACCGTTCGATTCCGAAGCAGGCGGCATAGGTCTTCGCACGCTCTTCCCCTGATCGCAATGCGGGAGCGGCCCTCGACATCCGGTCGCTTCAGCCATGGGCATCGGATCCCGCGTGTGCGCTTCGCTGCTGGTGCCGAGTGATCGCCCAGGCCACGTGCTCGCGCACCACGGCCGACACGTCATCGGCGCGTGCTTGCAGGGCGGCGATGACCTCCGGTGTCGAAGGCGCATTGCCGAGCGCGACCGCGATGTTGCGCAGCCAGCCCTCGTAGCCCGTGCGTCGGATCGCCATACCCGCGGTCCGGTCCGTGAATTGCTGCCGACTCCACGCGAACAGGGCGACCAGCGTCGCATCGTCGAGCCCGTGACGGGGCGCAAAGTCCGCCTCTGATGTCGGTTGCGCGAACTTGTTCCACGGACACGCCAGCTGGCAGTCGTCGCACCCGAAAATGCGGTTGCCGATCAGCGGTCGCAGATCCTCCGGAATCGCGCCGCGCAGTTCGATCGTGAGATAGGAAATGCAGCGGCGTGCGTCAAGGCGGTACGGCGCGACGATCGCCCCGGTGGGGCAGATATCGATGCAGCGCGTGCAGGTGCCGCAGTGTTCACCGACCGGTCCATCGGTCGGCAATGGTAGATCCGCATAGATTTCGCCGAGGAAGAACCAGGAGCCGGCGTCGCGGCTGAGCAGGAGAGTGTGCTTGCCGATCCAGCCGAGACCGGCATTGCGCGCAAGGGCCTTCTCCAGCACCGGTGCCGAATCGGTGAACACGCGATGGCCGAACGGACCGGTCACCATGGCGATGCGGTCGGCGAGTCTCTGCAGGCGTGTGCGCAGGACCTTGTGGTAGTCGCGGCCCAGTGCGTAGCGCGACACGTAGGCACGCTCTGGATCGTCGATGGTCTCCCATGCGCGGGTCATGTCAGGTGGCGCATAGTCCATGCGTGCGGAGATGACGCACAGGGTCCCGGGATGAAGATTTGCCGGGCGGCTGCGCCGGGTCCCGTGGCGTTTCATATAGTCCATGTCGCCATGGAATCCCGCATCCAGCCAGTCGAGCAGGCGCGCTTCGTCTGCGGCGAGATTGATGCTGGAAACGCCGATCTCCTGGAAGCCCAGTTCCCTGCCCCAGAGGTGGATATCGGCGGCGAGAGCGCGGTAGTCGATCATTCGATTGGAATCCGGTTCGCCGCCCAGCATACCGTGCCCGGATCCGCCGGCGTGCATGGCCACGGTCGGCATTCGCGAGTCGTCGCGGCAACCCTGGCGTCCGTGCAACCACGGATCGTGGCGACCGATAGAATGAGCCGATGGGAATCGACGACCATGCGACCTCGCTGTACACGGCGGAACAGGTGCGCCGGATCGATCGTGGCGCGATCGAACGAGTCGGTATTCGCGGTATCGACCTGATGCAGCGCGCGGCGGACGCCGCGTTCGCGATCTTGCAGAGGCGCTGGCCTTCCGCGCGCAGCATTGCGTTGCTCGCGGGAAGCGGCAACAACGGCGGCGACGCGTTCTTGCTCGGCCGGCGCGCACTGCGGGAGGGACTCGCAGTGACTGCGATTGCACTGACCGAATCGTCGCGTGGCGATTCCGCCGAGGCGCGCGCGTTGTTCGCGGACGCGGGCGGGCGGATCCGTGTGGCGAATGCGGCGACCGTGGTCGCAGATGCGGACGTGCGCGTGGACGGCTTGTTCGGAACGGGCCTGGCGCGACCGATCGAGGGTCTCGCAGCGGCCCTGATCGCCGGCCTCGCGGCGACGGCCAGACCCGTCCTGTCGCTTGATCTGCCATCAGGTCTGGATGCGGACACGGGGGCCCGCCTCGGTGCCACTGTGCAGGCGGATACGACAGTCAGTTTCGTCGCCTGGAAGCGCGGGCTCTTTACTGCAGACGGGGTCGATTGCTGCGGGGCATGTGAGTTAGCGACGCTCGATCTCCCGCAGGCGGCGTACGCGGGCATTCGGCCCGATGCGACGCTGCTCGATGCATCGATTGTTACCCTGCTCGCGGCGCGCACGGGCAATGTCAACAAGGGCGACTTCGGCCACGTGCTGGCGGTCGGTGGCGACCATGGCATGGGCGGGGCCATCCGCCTCACCGCCGAGGCCGCGCTGAGATGCGGCGCCGGGCTGGTCAGCGTTGCGACTCGGCGCGACCACGTGCAGGCCATCAACGCTGCGCGGCCCGAACTCATGGTGCACGGTACGGAGATACCTTCCGATCTTGTTCCGGCACTCGAACGGGCAAGCGTGATCGCGATCGGGCCTGGCCTGGGCCAGCGAGCCTGGGGACGCGAGCTGCTCGACGCGGTGTTGGCGGGCGGCCAGGCGCTGGTTGCGGATGCGGATGCCCTGAACCTGCTTGCGTTGGCTCCGCGTCAGCTCGCGGCACCGACCGTTCTGACGCCGCACCCGGGCGAGGCGGCGCGGCTGCTCGGCGTCGACACGGCCGCAATCCAGCGCGACCGCTTTGCGGCGGTGCGCGAACTGGCTCTGCGCTATGCATCGGTCGTCGTCCTGAAAGGTGCTGGCAGTCTCGTGGCCGATCGGGACGGACGCGTGGTCGTGTGCCCGTGGGGCAATCCCGGAATGGCCTCGCCTGGAATGGGCGATGTGCTGACCGGCGTGATCGCCGCAATGCTTGCGCAGGGTCTGCCGGCCTGGGATGCAGCATGTGCCGGCGTGGCGCTGCACGCACGCGCCGGCGATCTTGCCGCCGCCGACGCCCCGCGTGGCCTGCTCGCGAGCGACCTGTTCGGGCCGCTGCGCCGGCTCGCCAACGCGCGTGCTCGATGAACATTTCCGGGGCGCTACCGCTCGAGGTCGATGAGGTCACGCTCGTCACGCTTGCGCGACGGCTCGCCGCAGTCGTGCGCTGCGGCGGCGTGATTCATCTCAGCGGCGAACTCGGCGCCGGCAAGACCACGTTTGCGCGCGCACTCGTGCAGGCGCTCGGAGTCGTCGGGCGGATCAAGAGTCCGACCTACAGCCTGGTCGAGTCGTATCGGGTCGGCGTCCTCGACGTTCACCATCTCGACCTGTATCGGATTGCCGATCCCGGAGAACTCGAGTGGCTCGGTCTGGACGCGCTGGTGGGAGCGACCAGTCTGCTCGTCGTCGAGTGGCCGGAGCGCGGCGCTGCGATTCTGCCCGCCGCGGATCTGCGGGTTGAACTGGCCCACGCGGGCGCGCTGCGGACTCTGCGCGCCGCTGCGGGCAGTGCACGCGGCGCAGCGTGGCTGGCCGCGTGGCGGCTGCCGGCAGCGGTCGACTGACCGTCGCTGGCCCGCCCCTCGATCGCTGCAAATCGAATGGTTTGGCGCAGGTTGGTGACTCTAGATTCATGAAGTTCGTGCAGACGACGGATTTCTAAAGGAAAAGCTTGCTTTTTGCCCGGTTTTTCGGATTGAATACGCGGCATGCGGGGACGCGTTGACCACCGTTGGCTGTTTGCATGCGCCGCCGTCGTGCTGCTGGCGGCTGCGAGCGTGCGCGCCGCCGAGATCCGCAACCTGCGAATCTGGTCGGGTCCGGAGTACACGCGCGCCGTATTCGACCTCTCGGGCAAGGTCGATTACAAGCTGTTCGAACTCAGCAAGCCGGACCGGGTCGTGCTCGATCTGCGCAACAGCACGCTCGGACCGGGCTTCCACGCGCCCGCCGCGAGTGGCCTGCTCAAGAACCTGCGTGCGGGCGGACAGGGACAGAACGACGCGCGCGTCGTGTTCGACCTTGCCGGCGCCGCGAAACCCAAGAGCTTCCTGCTGCCTCCCGCGGACAAGTTCGGCTATCGCCTGGTCCTCGATCTGTATCCCGCCGACGCGCGGCCGGCGCCGGCGAAGAGTGTTTCCGAGGAACTGCCTGGCAAGTCGCGCAAGGTGGTTGTCGCGATTGACGCCGGTCACGGCGGCGACGATCCAGGCGCGACCGGTGCAAGCGGCACGCACGAGAAGGACATCACGCTCGCGGTCGCACGTCAGCTCAGGCAGCAGATCGACCGGTCACCGGACATGACCGCGGTGCTGACTCGCGACGGCGACTATTTCATTCCTCTCGAGCAACGCTACCGCAAGGCGCGCGAAGCCAAGGCGGACCTGTTCGTTTCGATCCACGCCGACGCGTTCACCAGCAGCGATGCGCGTGGATCGTCGGTGTGGGTGCTGTCGCCGCGCGGCGCAACCAGCGAGGCAGCACGATGGCTCGCCGACCGCGAAAACCGCGTTGACCTCGTGGGCGGCATTTCGCTCGACGACAAGGACGACACCCTCGCCGCGGTTCTGCTCGATCTTTCGCAGGGCGCGACCATGGGTGCCAGCAATGCGGTGGCCCGGGAAGTGCTGAGTGCGCTGCGCAAGCTCGGACCGACGCATCGCAACTACGTCGAGCGCGCGAATTTCGTTGTGCTGCGCTCGCCTGACGTGCCTTCGATCCTGGTCGAGACGGCTTTCATCACCAATCCCGCCGAGGAAGCGCGGCTCAAGGATAAGCGGCACCGCGAAAGGCTTGCGATGTCGATCGTCGATGGAATCAACAGCTATTTCCGTTCGTCGCCGCCGCCGGGCACGGTTTTCGCTGCGGAAAGCGCGCACAGGCGCGGGGTCGAATCGCGCTATGTGGTCGGGCGTGGCGACACGCTGAGCGAAATTGCGGCCAGTCACGGCGTGACGACCGCGCAGCTGCAGGCTGCGAATGCACTCGCCAGCGACGTCGTTCGCGCCGGAGAAGTCCTGCAGATACCGTCGGGCTGATCGTGCCGGCCGCGGCCATCCCGGTCGCCGCCGCGGATGCAGCGGCTTCATTCCGTTATCATGGGCAGTCCGCTGCTGCGGTTCCGCCATGCCACGCATTCGTCAGCTGTCCGCAGAACTCGTCAACCAGATCGCTGCCGGCGAGGTGATTGAACGCCCGGCGTCGGTCGTGAAGGAGCTTGTCGAGAACAGCCTCGACGCGGGCGCGCGGCGTATCGAGATCGATATCGAGCAGGGCGGGGCGCGTCTCATCCGTGTACGTGATGACGGCGCGGGAATCGCCGCCGAGGATCTCGTCCTCGCGATCTCGGCGCATGCGACCAGCAAGATCTTTTCGTTCGACGATCTCGAACGCGTCGGCACGCTTGGTTTTCGCGGCGAAGCCCTGCCCTCGATCGCGTCGGTGTCGCGGTTTGCACTGACTTCGCGCAGTGCCGCCTCCGATACGGCCTGGCGCATCGAAGTGGATGGCGGCAAGCCGCGGTCCCCGGCGCCGGCCCAGCATCCGCAGGGCAGCTGCGTCGAAGTCCGCGATCTGTTCTACAACCTGCCGGCGCGCCGCAAGTTTCTGCGGGCTGAACGCACGGAGTTCGCGCATGTCGACGAGCTCGTGAAGTCGATGGCGCTCGCCCGCACGGGTACGGAGTTCCGCCTCTGCCACAACGGCAAGCCGGTACGCATTCTGAGGCCGATCGATTCGGATGCGCACGCCGATCACGCGCTGCGCGTCGCCGACGTGCTCGGAAACGACTTTCCGGCCAGCAGCCTGCGCGTCGAGCACGCTGCCGCGGGCCTGCGTCTCTCGGGCTGGGTCGGCTTGCCGACCGCGTCGCGCGCGCAGGCCGATCGCCAGTATTTCCACGTCAATGGGCGCCTCGTGCGTGACCGTCTCGTTGCGCATGCGGTGCGCCAGGCGTATGCGGACGTGCTGTTCCACGGGCGTCACGCGGTATTCGTGCTGTTTCTGGAACTCGACCCGGCGCTCGTCGACGTCAACGTGCATCCGGCCAAGCAGGAAGTGCGCTTTCGCGAAGGCCGCCTCGTGCATGATTTCCTCTATCGCACGCTCGGCGATGCCCTGTCCGGCGCCCGCGCCGGCGCCGCGAACCATCCGGCCGCCGTCGGCGCCGCAATCACCGCAGAATCTTTCTCCGCGTCTGCGGCCCGGTTCGCCTCCGCGCTCGCGGTCCGCAGCCAGGGCGGTCTGGGATTCGCGGTACGCGAACCGTTGGGCGACTACGCCGCGCTGCTCGGCCGGGAACCGGCGATCGCGTCGGCAGGCGGACCCGCTGCACCGGCGAACGACCGCGATGGACGCGAAATTCCGCCTCTGGGCTTTGCGCTCGCGCAATTGCACGGCGTCTATGTACTCGCCGAGAATGCGCACGGCCTGATTCTCGTCGACATGCATGCAGCACACGAACGCATCACCTACGAGAAGCTGAAGATAGCTCGTCAGGGCGAAGGCATTCGTTCGCAGCTGTTGCTGGTACCGCTGACCATTGCGCTGAGCGAGCGCGAGGCTGAGGTCGCCGAGGAACACGCAGGGCGCTTCGCCGAGCTGGGATTCGAGATCGTGCGCGGCGGCCCGCAGAGCGTCCTCGTGCGGCGGATTCCGGCCGCGCTCGACGGCGCGGACATTGCCCGGCTCGTGCGCGACGTGATTGGCGATCTGATCGCGCTCGGGCAATCGCGTCGCATCGAGGAGAGCACGAACGCGCTCCTCGCGACGATGGCCTGCCATGGTTCGGTACGGGCAAATCGACGCTTGAGTCTGCCCGAAATGAACGCGTTGCTGCGCGATATGGAGGCGACCGAACGGTCGGGGCAATGCAATCATGGCCGTCCAACCTGGGTCCAGCTCGCGTTGCCCGATCTCGACCACCTGTTCCTGCGAGGCCGCTGACGCTGCCACGCTTGCCGTTCACTACCCAAAGGGAACCGACTACATGCTGATGTTGAAGACCACCGCGCTGGTCGTGGCCAGTTTCGCCGGAGTACAGCTCATGTCCGCCCACGTGGAAAGCGGTAACCAGCCGGCCAGCGACTACGCGAAGCAGATCGAGACCTGGCGTGCACAGCGCCTCGAACGGCTCAAGGCTCCGGATGGCTGGTTGAGCCTGATAGGCCTGCATTGGCTCAAGGAGGGCAGGAACACGATCGGCAGCGCCAAGGGCAACGATGTCGTGCTGGCCAAGGGCCCTGCGCACGTCGGAACGATCGCCCTCAAGGAGGGCAGGGCCACGATCACGCTGGATCCGAAGGCGGCGACGACGATTGACGGCAAGTCCGCGAAATCCGCCGAACTGCTGGACGATTCGCACCCCAATCCGACGCGTGTGGCGTTCGGCACAGCGAGTTTTTACGTGATCGACCGCAATGGCAGGAAGGCCCTGCGGGTAAAGGATCCGCAAGCAAGAACTCGTACCGCCTTCGCGGGCCTCGACAACTATCCTGTCGATCCGTCCTGGCGGGTCGAGGCGAAATGGCAGGCATTCAAGCCCGCCCGCACGCTCGACATTCCCACCGAGATCGGGACCATCGACAAGATGACCGTCCCCGGCAAGGCCACGTTCGTGCGCGACGGCAAGTCCTATGAACTCCTGCCGGTGCTCGAAGAGGCCGGCGCAAAGGAGTTGTTCTTCATCTTTGCGGACCGCACCAGCGGCAAGGAAACCTACGGCGCCGCGCGATTTCTCTACACCGGCCTGCCCGGCGCGGACGGCAAGCTCGAGATCGATTTCAACAAGGCCTACAACCCGCCATGCGCGTTCACGCCGTATGCGACGTGCCCGCTCGCGCCGCCGGAGAACCGGCTCGACTTGCGCGTGACCGCGGGCGAGAAGAAATACCGCGGCGAAGGCCGCCACTGAGCCGGTTTCGCGGACGCGGTTCAGGTTCGGCCCGCATCATGTCCGGTCGCGGTGAACTTTCGAGGCGCAATACGTTCACAGACCGACCATTTTCGGCCTTCCCGAGGGTCGGTTACACTATCGCGCTTTGCGCCCGGCATTTCGGCCGGACATGACGCCAGATTCGCACACCATCCCGGAGACACAGGCATGAAGTTTGGTTGGTCACTCGCCCTTGCGGCGCTGTTCCTTTCAGGATCGTTCGCGGCGCGATCCGCGTCCGCGCAGGACACCACGTCCGACAAGGGCAAGCTTTCGTACGCGATGGGCTTCCAGCTCGGCTCCAGGCTGGCGGAACAGAAGTCGGACGTGGACATCGTTACGCTGACGCGCGCCGTGCAGGATGCATTCGCAGGCAAGACACCGGCTGTACCGCAGGCGGCAATGGTCGCCGCAATGCAGAAGTACGAGCAGAAGATGAAGGCGGAGACTGAAAAGACGCTGAGCGACAACAAGCGCGAGGCGGATACCTTCATGGCTTCGAACCGCTCCAAGAAGGGCATTGTCGCGCTCCCGAATGGGGTCCAGTACCGCGTGATCGAGGAAGGTTCCGGTCGCAGCATCACGCCTGCCAGCGAAGTCACATTCCATGTCCGGGTGTCGTTGACCAACGGACGCGAAATCCGCAGTTCGTTCGTGGGCGAGCCGGTCAAGTCGAAGGTCGCGGACATGCCGGGCATCTTCGGTACCCCGCTGCTGCCGGAAGTAATCCAGAAAATGAAGGTCGGAGACCACTGGATGATCTACCTGCCGCCCGAACAGTCGTCCGGAAACCAGGTGTTCATCTGGGAAATCAAGATCATCGATGTGAAGTGACCGTGGATAGACGGCGCATGCGCGCACGATGATTGGCATCGGTCGGCGGATCGTGTTGACGCGGGCGCGATTCGGCGAGGCCGCGCAGAGCGGCAGGTAGTGTCGAACCATGCGGTTGAGGCAACCCGAGCCAGCAAACGCCGCGCCGAGTCGCGGCGTTTGCATTTGAATGAAGACAACTATCTTGTCCAAACCTTCGATCCTGAGCCCATGCATCGGCATTTGCCGACTCGGCGTGCATGGTCTTTGCGAGGGCTGCCTGCGCAGCGCCGACGAAATTGCACGCTGGACCGTAATGGGCGAGTGCGAGCGTCAGCGCATCGTCAGCGAGGTGCTGCCATTGCGCGAAGCACGCGGCCGATGACCGCGAGCGCGCGTGGCGCTTTCGATCCGGAGCGCTTGCGGCGAGCGGTGCGTCGCCTCGACGATCCGCCATCCGCACCGGCATGGAATTCCGGCGAACTCGCCGATGTGATCGATTCAGTCCTCGAGCAACGCGCGGCTGCGGTGCTCGTTCCGTTCGTGCAGCGCGAAAATGCGCTTTCGGTGCTGTTCACGCGCCGGGCCGGCCATCTGCGCCAGCACGCAGGCCAGATCAGCTTTCCGGGAGGCGCGGTGGAAGCAGCAGATCACGACGTGGTCGCCGCAGCCCTGCGCGAAACCGGCGAGGAAACCGGGATCGCTGCAAAGATGGTCGAACCATTCGGCTTTCTCGACTGCCTGGATACGGTATCCGGCTTTTGCGTGACGCCGGTGGCCGGCTTCATGCGTGGTGACTACTCGGTTCGCCTGCAGGAGCAGGAAGTCGAGGAAGTGTTTGAAGTGCCTCTCGAGTTCATCCTGGAACCGGCGAGCCTGAAACGCGAACATGTTCTCTGGCGAGGTCGCGAACGCGACATTTTCGCGTTCGAATGGGAGGGGCGGCGCATCTGGGGTGCGACTGCCGCGATTCTGAAGAATCTTCTCGACAGACTGGAAACCACATGACGACGCTGTACCCCGTGATCTCGGCGGCCGAACTGATCACCGCGCAGGATCGCGGCGATGTACTGGTCGTGGATTGCCGTTTCGACTTGACCGAATCGGGCAAGGGCGAACGGGACTATCGCGCCGCGCATATTCCGGGGGCAGTGTACGCCGATCTGGATCGTGATCTGTCCGACCTCACCCGCGAAGGCCTTGGCCGCCATCCGTTGCCGCAAGATGAGGCGTTCTCGGCTTTGCTGTCGCGCTGGGGCTGGCGACCCGACATGGAGGTCGTCGTCTATGACGACGCGGGCGGCGCGCTCGCGGCCGCGCGCCTGTGGTGGCTGATGCGGCTGAGCGGACATGTGCGTGCGGCCGTGCTCGATGGCGGGCTGGCTGCATGGCGCGCGGCCGGCCTCGAACTCGATACGATCGACGTGCGGCCACTGCCGAGCGTCGCACAGGTGACTCTGAATCGCGACGAAGTGGTCGGCTACGAGGAACTGGACGAGCGTCGGCGCGAGGGTACCGTGCTGCTGGTCGACGCGCGCGCCGCGCCGCGCTTTCGCGGCGAGGTCGAACCGATCGATCCGGTTGCCGGCCACGTGCCCGGCGCGCTCAACCGCCCGTTTTCCGAGAATCTCGACGCGCACGGGAGATTCAAGCCGGCCGACGTTCTGCAACGTGAGTTCATGCGCCTGCTCGCGGGCCGCAGGCCGACCGCGGTCATCCACATGTGCGGATCGGGGGTGACCGCCTGCCACAATCTGCTCGCGATGGAACGCGCGGGTCTCGCCGGCTCGCGGGTATTCGCGCCGTCGTGGAGCGGTTGGGTCAGCGATCCCTCACGTCCGGTCGCGAGCGGCGCGGTCGAATAGCAGGCCGGCCGCGCTTTCCCATTTTCCTACTTCGACTTCAGGCGCGCGACGAGCGCCGTCAGCACATTCTGTGCTTCGGGCGCGAACCAGGCGTCGAGGAATTCCTCGACCGGAAGATTCGATGGATCGGCGAACACCGCGGCCAGATCGGCACGCGCAAGGCGCCGCGTCTGTGCCATCGCGACCGGCGGCAGCGCGAGCAGTTCCTCGAGCCAGGCCCGGGCATCGGCTATCGCGGAGCCGGGTTCGGCCAGTTCGTCGACGAGACCGAACGCATGGGCTTGCCCGGCATCGAGCATCGCGCCGGATACCATCAGACGTTCGGCCCGATACGCGCCGACCAGCCGACGCAATGCGGCCTGAATGCATTCGGGTACCGAGAGGCCGACCTGCACTTCGTTGAGTCCGATCCTGAATGCGCCGCGTGCCATCACCCGGTAATCACACATGATCGCGAGTACGGCGCCGCCGGCCGGTGCATGTCCGGTGATCGCGGCCGCAACCGGAACCGACGAGCGCGCGAGCGCCGCGCACAACCCGAAAAAGTCGTTCCAGAACACGCGGAACGCGTCGCGATCGAGTTGCAGCAGCGCCGGCACATCGAGTCCCGCCGAGAACATTCCCGCAGTTCCGGACAGAATGAGCGCCCGCGCACCGGCCCCCGGAGCGCCTTCGACCGTTGTGCGCAGCGCGCGCACCAGCGCCGGATCCAGAGCGTTGACCGGAGGCCGCACGAGGTGGAGCTCATGGATCGAGTCGTGCTTGAGGATTTCGAGCATCGGATCGCCTGGAGTTGGAACAGGGGAATCGTTGCCGGGGAAAGCGCCCCGGCGGCTGCTGGACTGTAACGCCGATTTCGGATGTGTCTCGCTGCGGGCTCGCGGGCGCCTGACTTGACGCTCATTCGACCCCGGTACCTTCATGGACTTCGCACCAGGGCGCGGCAGCGGGCCGCAGCGCCCGTTCTAGTCGTCCGCAACCGTCCAGGTGTAGCGCACGGCATAGTCCAATGTAGCCTTGCCGCCTGCAGGCACGGCGAGCTGGAATTCGAGGGTGTCGGGTGTCTGGCGTACGGGCTTCTGCGAAGAAGACTGCAGCGTCCATGCCCGCCAGCGGTTCGGGTGTTCGCGCACGCTGACCATGCGCGCCACCTCACCCGAATTGGTAACCGTGATCCGAAAACCCTCGCTCATCGTGCGGGCGGCCTTGTCGACCGTGAATGCGCTGCGTTCGCGCAGGCTCGCCAGATCGAATGCGACGCCGAGGTTCACGTCGACGTCGCGGCCCTTCGCGACATCCCCGATGCGATTCTCGCCGAGCAACTCGATGCGCCCGTCGCGATCGCGGGTCAGCACGCGCAGCGTGCCGCTTGGCAGATTCTCATACGCGCGGAACGTGAGCTGACTCTGCACCGGCACGCTGGCCTGCGGGTTCGCATCTGCGACGAGCATCGGCTTGGGCGGGAACCAAGCGCCGCCGTACTCGACCTGCCAGCGCCGTTCGCACGCGAGTTCGCGGCTCGCATACAGGGGGACCTGAGTTACGCTCGCGTCGGGCAGATCGAGATCGCCATCGATCGCATAGCTGCGGTAGTCGCCGAGCGCGGACTGCTCGGGCGTCTCCGCGGGTGCGGCGGCGGCTGCCATCGTCTTCATGATCATCGGCCGCGGGCTGCGGTCGTAGCGTGCGAAGTTCGGCGCGCCCGCGATCAGCTTGAGTGCGGCGGCCGGATAGTCCCGGCCGCTGCGGTTGGCAATGCTCGCCAGCGCATCGAGACGCAATCTGCAGCCCGGATTTTCGAGCAGCAGCGCCGAGTAGGCCGCGCGCCAGCCGACTCCGGCCGTCGGATAAGTCAATGTCGCGGCCAGCGCACCCGGTTTGCCGTCGACCGCCAGTTGCAGCGTGCTTCCCGAAAGTCCGGTAGCGCCCGGAAATTCGACGCGCGCATATTCGCGCAGGTAACTGATGCGCCCGTCGCGGGCGCGGATGCCGAGGCCGCTGCCATCGACGGCGACCAGGTTTCCATCCGCGATCGGGTTCCCGTCCGCGCCGAACACCTGCACGCGCTCGCCGCGATGGGCGGCGAGCATGCCGTCGTCGCCACCCGACATCACGCGTTGCGCGAGCACGCGCGCCGACTTGCCGAGATCCACCGCGACCGCTTCGGAATCGACCAGCGCCGGCAGGCCGTCGATGACGATCGTTTGCGGGCCCCCGTCCAGTTGCATCGAGCGTTGCTCGTGCACGACCGCATGGCCATCCGCAAGCGGCTGGCTGCCTGTACCGAACAGGCCGTCATTGTCGCTTCGGTATATCGTGAGCGCGGTCTCGGCCGCACCCGCGCTGATGGATGCGGTTGCGGTCATGGCGATGACGACCTTGGCAGGGAAGCAGAGTTTGCGGCACATGGCGCGCTCCGGTTGCGAATCGATGAAGCCGCTATGATAGCGATCCGGTCACAGGATCCAATGCGGATGATCGTTCGCGGTTTGGCTACAGTTCTGTTTTGCGTTGGCGCCGCGACCGGCAATGCGTTCGCGGCCGGCAAGCTGGGCGTCACCGATGCATGGATCCGCGCCGCACCGCCCGGAGCGGCCATGCTTGCCGGCTATGCGACGCTGACCAACAGCGGCGATGCGCCGATCAGCGTGCTCACGGTTCAGAGCGATGCGTTCCGGATGGCCTCGCTGCACGAGACGGTCATTTCCGGCGGCGTGTCGCGGATGCGCGAGCTGCACCGGATCGTGGTCGCGCCGGGCGCAACGGTCAGGCTCGCTCCTGGCGCGAAGCACCTGATGCTGATGCAGCCGCGCCGCGAAATAGCGGTCGGGGACCGGGTCGAGATGATGTTCCTGCTCGACGATGGCACGCGCGTGGAAACCTACTTCGACGTCCTGGCACCGGATGCCGGCTCCGGCTGACACGCGTTGCGGATCGCGGCAGGCAGCGGCAGCGAGCGACCGTGCGCCGGATCAACCCATACCATCACCACTTCGCCGTCCGCATACAGGCACCGCGGATCGTCCGAGGCGACGATGCGATGCGCGATCGTCAGCGACGAATTGCCGACGCGCGCGGCGGCAAGTTCGACGACGATGCGCGCCGGCCACGCGAGCTGGCGGCGGTAGTTCATGTTGGCCGCGGCGACGACTGGCATCATCGTCTCGTCGCGCCAGGTACCCTCGACGCCTGCGAGCCAGTCCAGCCGGGCTTCCTGCGCGTAGATCAGGAAGGATGCATTGTTGACGTGATTGAATGCGTCGAGGTCGCCCCAGCGCACCGGCATCGGCACACGGATCAGGGCTGCGCCAGAACCGTTTGGGCCCTGACTGGAGCGCGCCGTCCGTTCCGCGGACTCGACACGCGCATGAGCCTGTTTCGAAGGTTTCGCTGTGCGGCCGGAAGCCGCGCCGGATTGAACGGGTGCGGCGTCGTAGCCGACGGATTGCCGCGCAGGGTCGGCGTGCTTCAAGCGGCCTCCCTGCGGTTGCGCTTGCGCGGTTGCGGGCAGTCCAACACGCGTGCGAGGAACTGACCGGTGTACGAACCCGGTGTCCGTGCGAGCTGTTCCGGAGTGCCGGTGGCGAGAATCGTGCCTCCACGCTCGCCACCTTCGGGACCGAGATCGATGATCCAGTCGGCGGTCTTGATCACGTCGAGGTTGTGCTCGATCACGACGACCGTATTGCCGTCTTCCGCGAGACGCTGAAGGACCTTGAGCAACTGCTCGATGTCGTGGAAGTGCAGGCCCGTGGTTGGTTCGTCGAGGATGTACAGGGTGCGACCGGTGTCACGCTTGGACAACTCGCGCGAAAGCTTCACGCGCTGCGCCTCGCCACCGGACAGCGTCGTCGCGCTCTGGCCGAGATTGATGTAGGACAGGCCCACCTGGATCAGCGTATCGAGCTTGCGCGCGAGTACGGGCACGGCCTTGAACAGCGTGAACGCGTCCTCGACCGTCATCTCGAGTACGTCGGCGATCGTGTGGCCCTTGTAGGTAATTTCGAGAGTCTCGCGGTTGTAGCGCTTGCCGTGACAGACGTCGCAGGCGACATACACGTCGGGCAGGAAGTGCATTTCGACCTTGATCAGGCCGTCGCCTTCACAGGCCTCGCAGCGTCCGCCCTTGACGTTGAAGCTGAAGCGGCCCGGCCCGTAGCCGCGCGAACGCGATTCGGGCACCTGCGCGAACAGCTCCCGCAGCGGCGTGAACAGTCCGGTGTAGGTCGCCGGGTTCGAGCGCGGAGTGCGTCCGATCGGCGACTGGTCGATATCGACGACCTTGTCGAACTGGTCCAGTCCGCGGATTTCTCGGAACGGCGCGGGCTTGGCATTCGCGCCGTTGAGTTCGGCAGCGGTGTGCTTGTGCAGCGTATCGTTGATCAGCGTGGATTTGCCCGATCCGGACACGCCGGTGACGCAAGTGAACAGTCCGGCCGGAATCTCGAGGTCGACGTCCTTCAGATTGTTGCCGGACGCACCGATGATCCTGAGTACGCGGTCGGGATCGCGCTCGCGGCGATGCCTGGGCACCTCGATGCGGCGCCGGCCCGAAAGGTAGGCCCCGGTCAGCGAGCGCGGTGCGGACAGGATCTTCTCGATGTCGCCTTCGGCGACGATCTCGCCACCATGCACGCCGGCACCGGGACCGATGTCGACGATGTGGTCGGCGACCCGGATCGCTTCCTCGTCGTGTTCGACGACGATCACGGTATTGCCGAGGTCGCGCAGCCGGTTGAGGGTACCGAGCAGGCGTTCGTTGTCGCGCTGATGCAGGCCGATCGAAGGCTCGTCGAGCACGTACATCACGCCGACCAGCCCTGCGCCGATCTGCGAAGCGAGGCGGATGCGCTGCGCTTCGCCGCCGGAAAGGGAGTCGGCCTGGCGGTCCAGGGTCAGATAGTCGAGGCCGACATCGACAAGGAAATGCAGCCGCTCGCGGATTTCCTTGACGATCTTGGCGGCGATCTCGCCGCGCCAGCCCGCCAGTTCAAGTCCGTTGAAGAAATCGAGCGACTGGTCGATCGGCAGCGCGGTGAGACTGGGCAGGTTGGCGTTGCCGACGAACACGTTGCGCGCACTGCGGTTGAGGCGCTGGCCATGGCAGTCAGGACAGTCGCGGTCGCTGATGTACTTGGCGAGTTCCTCGCGTACCGCCGGGGATTCGGTTTCCTTGTAGCGCCGTTCCAGATTCGGAATGATGCCCTCGAAACGGTGCTTGCGGGTGACCGCGCCGCTCGCGCCGGTCATGTAGCGGAAGCTTACCTGCGCGTCTCCCGAGCCGTAGAGCACGTGATGGCGCGTCGCTTCGGGCAAGTCGTGCCACGGCGTGTCGACATCGAACTTGTAGTGCCTGGCCAACGACAGGATGAGCTGGAAGTAGTACTGGTTGCGTCGGTCCCAGCCACGCACCGCGCCCGCGGCGAGACTGAGCAACGGGTTGATCACGACGCGGGCCGGATCGAAGAACTGGGTCACGCCGAGTCCGTCGCAGGCCGGACACGCGCCGACCGGCGAATTGAACGAAAACAGCCGCGGCTCGAGTTCGGGCAGCGAATAATCACAGACCGGACACGAAAAGCGCGACGAGAAGGTGATCTCGGGAGTGTTCGGGCCATCGAGGTCGACGACCACCGCGATACCCTCGCCGAGCCTGAGCGCGGTCTCGAACGACTCCGCGAGGCGCTGCTTGATCCCGGCTTTGGGCCGGAAGCGATCGATGACGACTTCGATCGTGTGCTTCTGGCGCAACCCCAGCGCGGGTGTCGCATCGAGATCGTGGACCTCGCCGTCGATCCGGGCGCGCACGAAACCCTGCGCGCGCAACTGCTCGAGCACCTGCACGTGCTCGCCCTTGCGTTCGCGCACGATCGGCGCGATCAGCATCCAGCGCCGCTCCGGATCGAGTGCGAGCGTCGCGTCGACCATCTGGCTGATGGTCTGCGCTTCGAGCGGAATCGCGTGGTCGGGGCAGCGCGGGGTGCCGACGCGCGCGAACAGCAGGCGCAGGTAGTCGTACACCTCGGTGATCGTGCCGACCGTAGAACGCGGATTGTGCGAGGTCGCCTTCTGCTCGATCGCGATCGCGGGGGACAGGCCCTCGATATGGTCGACGTCGGGCTTCTCCATCACGCTCAGGAACTGGCGCGCGTAGGCCGACAACGATTCGACGTAGCGGCGCTGGCCTTCCGCATAGATCGTGTCGAACGCGAGCGAGGACTTTCCGGAGCCGGACAGTCCGGTGATCACGATCAGCTTGTCGCGCGGCAGATCAAGATCGATGTTCTTGAGGTTGTGGGTGCGTGCACCGCGGATGCGGATCGTATCCATGCGGGTCGAGATGGGGTGAAACAGCCACTATAACAACCGCGCGCGGTCTCAATGCGTGCGACCTCGCGGGCGCCTCTCGGGTGCCGTCCCGCCGGTCGGAAACCCCTGTGCGGGCGGCCGCGAGGGATGCCGACCGCCGCGTCCTTCCGCGTCGGAGCATGGAGCTCGACGGTGTCCGATTCGCGCTTTCATGCGTGCCTCCCCGGCCGGCGCCCGCACCGCGGCTGCGGTGCGCCGACAGGGCCGGGGCGGCCACGGCTGGCGCGGGCCGTGGCCGCGTTGTTTGCCTACTCCGAGTACACCGGTTAAACTTCGCGGTCCTTTTCGGTCGGAATCCCGGAAAGCTGGCGGTTTTCAGAATAACTACAGAGGCATAGCCATGTACGCAATCGTTGTCACCGGCGGTCGCCAGTACCGCGTGGCGCAGGGCGAGACCCTGCGCGTGGAGAAGCTCGCTGCCGATGTCGGGGACGAGCTCAAGCTGGATCAGGTCCTGATGGTCGGCGAAGGCGATGGCGTCACCGTCGGCGCGCCGCTGGTCGCGGGCGCGCTGGTCACCGCGAAGGTCGTTTCGCACGGCCGCGCGGACAAGATCCGTATCGTCAAGTTCCGTCGCCGCAAGCATCACCGCAAGGAGATGGGGCACCGGCAGCACTACACCGAAATCGAGATCGTCGGCATCACCGGCGCATCCGACAAGAAGCGCCCGGCGAAGGCCGATGCGGCGCCAGCGCAGGAGTAATTCGTCATGGCACACAAGAAGGCAGGCGGTTCGACCCGCAATGGTCGTGACTCGAATCCGAAGTATCTCGGCGTCAAGGTCTATGGCGGCCAGGACGTGGAAGCGGGCAACATCATCATTCGCCAGCGCGGGACCCGTTTCCATCCGGGCAGCGGCGTCGGCCTCGGTCGTGATCACACGATCTTCGCAATCGTCGACGGCAAGGTCGAGTTCAAGGTCAAGGGCGTGAAGTCGCGCAAGACGGTCAGCGTCGTTCCGGCCTGAGCGGCCGGGGATCGGGAATCGGGATTCGACAGCGCCACGGCGCGGGATTTCACCCGCTGTCCGTCGTCGGCGGTTCGCCCGCGCAATCGATCACAAGAACCCCGCCGCGTGCGGGGTTTTTTGTTTGCGACTTCGATATTGCAGCGGAGAACGCATATTTCGGCCTCACCAGAACCATGGCCTGCATCCAGATTGCCCGCGGATGTGCTGCACGAACAACGAGCGTCAGTGCTTTTCCAGAATCCCAATCCCGGATCCCCATGAAATTCGTCGACGAAGCCACGATTCGCGTCCATGCAGGCAACGGCGGCAACGGCTGCGTGAGTTTCAGGCGCGAGAAGTTCATTCCGTTCGGTGGGCCGGATGGCGGCGACGGCGGCGCAGGCGGCAGCGTCTGGCTGCTCGCCGACGAGGGCATCAATACCCTCGTCGATTTTCGCCACCAGCGCGTCTATCGCGCGCAGCGCGGCGAGAACGGAATGGGACGCCAGATGGCCGGCAAGGGAGGCGCGGACACCCTGATCCGTGTTCCGGTGGGCACCGTCGTGATCAACGTCGACACCGACGAGCAGATCGGTGACCTGACCGCGCACGGCCAGCGCCTGCTCGTCGCCCGTGGTGGTCACGGTGGCCAGGGCAACATCCACTTCAAGAGTTCGGTGAATCGTGCGCCGCGGCGCGCGGTTCCGGGCAGCGCGGGCGAGGAGCGTGAGCTCAAGCTCGAACTCAAGGTGCTCGCCGATGTCGGGTTGCTCGGATTCCCGAATGCCGGCAAGTCCACGCTGGTGCGCGCGGTTTCGGCTGCGACGCCAAAGGTCGCCGACTACCCGTTCACGACCCTGCAGCCGCACCTCGGAGTGGTCCGCATCGAGACCGACCGCAGCTTCGTGATCGCCGACATCCCGGGTCTGATCGAGGGAGCCGCGGATGGTGCCGGCCTCGGCATCCAGTTTCTCAAGCACGTGGCGCGCACGCGCCTGCTGCTGCACGTGGTCGACATGGCGCCGCTCGACGGAATCACCGACCCGGTCGCCGAGATCCGTGCGATCCAGAACGAACTCAAGGGCTACGATCCGGCACTGCTGAAGCGGCCGCGCTGGCTGGTCTTCAACAAGATCGACCTGATCGCCCCGGACGAGCGCGACAAGGTCGCGAAGGCGATCGTGCGCAAGCTGAAATGGAAACAGCCCTGGTATCTGGTCTCGGCCATCGCGCGCGAGGGTACGTGGCCGTTGTGTCTGGACA
Source organism: uncultured Gammaproteobacteria bacterium (assembly GCA_963758365.1). Lineage (GTDB taxonomy): Bacteria > Pseudomonadota > Gammaproteobacteria > Xanthomonadales > Rhodanobacteraceae > Dokdonella_A. Next base: position 2,088,894 of record CAVWVB010000001.1, on the reverse strand, counting down.
TCCAGCGCTTCTTCGATGAGCAGAAGTTCACCGCCGCAGAGGCAGGAGATGGCTCCGCAGGAGATGCACCTTGACCCTTCGCCCGTCGATCCGCCGGCTTCGCCGCATTGACCGTGCGCATGCATGCGCGTGCAACGTGAATGCGCGATCCGAACCGTTCGCGGCAAGATGCACGGGGATCAATCGCCGCTGTGGTGCCGTGGCCTGTCACCCGGCCAGAAGAAAGCCGGCTTGCGCCGGCTTTTTCAGCTTTCGTTTCGAGTCTTGCTCACGCCAGCGCGCGGATGTGCGCAGTCAGGCGGCTCTTGTGGCGCGATGCCTTGTTCTTGTGGATCAGGCCGCGCGAGGCGTAACGGTCCATGACCGGCTCGGCGATCTTGAAAGCGGCTTCCGCGCGCGCCTTGTCTTTTGCTTCGATCGCTTTCACGACATTCTTGATCGCGGTGCGCACCATCGAACGCGCGCTGGCGTTGCGCTGGCGGTGCTGCTCGGATTGGCGCGCACGCTTTTTCGCGGACTTGATGTTGGCCAAGGGAAACTCCGGTTGAACAGGGCGAGAAAAAGACCCGCGATTATGCCCATGGTGCGCGAGCAGGTCAATTGTGTGGGCAGCAATGCCGCGCCCCCCGGCACCGTCGACATTCCGCGCGTCGACGCCGGAACCCGGTCCGGGGCCGAATCCGCGATAGCCATTCCCCGATTCCGGCTCCAGGCATGAACCGTCCGACCCTGCTGCGCTCGATGCTGAGCTTCAGTGGCGGCACCTTCGTGTCGCGCATACTCGGCCTGGTGCGCGAGATGGTCATCGCGTCGGTGTTCGGGGTCAACTGGATGACCGACGCGTTCTGGGTGGCGTTCCGGATTCCGAATTTTCTGCGTCGCCTGTTCGCCGAAGGTTCGTTCTCGGTTGCTTTCGTGCCGGTTCTGACCGAGTTCAAGGAAACCCGCAGTCATGCCGAACTCAAGGCGCTGATTGCACGCACCGCGGGCACGCTCGGAGGAATCCTGCTGCTGGTCACCGCACTCGGCATGCTCGGTGCGGTCTGGGTCACGCGCGGTTTCGCTCCAGGGTCCATCGACGAGCCGGGCAAATTCGCGCTCACCACCGACTTGCTGCGCCTGATGTTTCCGTTCCTGTTTTTCGTCTCGCTGACGGCGCTGGCTGGCGGAGTTCTCAACAGCTTTCACCGATTCATGCTGCCCGCGTTGACGCCGGTAGTCATGAACGTCGCGATGATCGGCGCGGCCTGGTGGCTCGCGCCGCATCTGCATGTGCCGATCGTCGCGCTGGGCTGGGCCATTCTCGCTGCCGGAATCATCCAGTTGCTCGTGCAGCTGCCTGCGTTGCACCGGCTCGGCCTGCTCGGTCTGCCGCGTTGGGGCTGGCGTCATCCCGGGGTGCGGCGTGTGCTGACGCTGATGGTGCCGACCCTGTTCGGTTCGTCGGTCGCGCAGATCAATCTGCTGCTCGACACCTTGATTGCATCGTTCCTGATCACCGGTTCGCAGACCTGGCTGACCCAGACCGATCGTCTGCTCGAATTCCCGCTCGGCATCTTCGGTGTTGCGCTCGGCACCGTGATCCTGCCTTCGCTGTCACGCCATCACGTCACCACCGACCACGACGGTTTCGCGAAGGCGCTGGACTGGGGCTTGCGCACCGCGCTCCTGATCGCGCTGCCGGCCATGTTCGCGCTGGTCCTGCTCGCGAAACCGATCCTTGCGACCCTGCTCCTGCACGGCCGGTTCACGCCGCACGATGTCGACATGGCCGCACTCTCGCTTTCGGCATTGAGTTTCGGCCTTCCCGCGTTTGCCCTCGTCAAGGTCGTGGCCCCCGCGTTCTACGCGCGTCAGGACACGAAAACACCGGTCCGTGCGGCCGTCGTCGCGATGATCGCGAACATGGTCCTGAACGTGTTTTTCGTCGCCTTGCTGTTTCACCTGTGGCATGCGCCGGACGATCTCGGCGGGGGCTGGCTTGCGGCGATCGCGCGGGTGCCCGGCCTGCACATGGCGCTGGCTCTGGCCAGTGCCCTCGCGAGCTACCTCAACCTGGCCCAACTCTGGCTCGCCCTGCGCCGCGACGGTGTCTATGTACGCCAACCCGGCTGGACCCGACACCTGCTGCGACTCGGCATCGCCTGCCTGGTCATGGTCGTCGTCCTCGTCGCCGGATTGCAGTTGTGGCCGGACTGGACCGCATGGAGCCCGCTCACGCGCGTGCTGCGGCTCGGCGTATTGGTGGCGGCGGGCGGCGGGGCGTTCGTGCTGGCCCTGTTCGCCGGCGGCTTTCGGCTGCGCGACTTGCGTGCGGACTGACTGGTTATACTTCGCCAATGAGCCTGCTTTTCCGGGATGTCGCGGGGCCGTGCCTGGCTCCGGGCGGCAGCGTCGTGTGTGTGGGAGCGTTCGATGGCGTGCATCTAGGTCATCGCGCACTGCTCGCGGAGGTGCGTGCGCAAGCGCTCGCACACGCGATGATTCCGCTCGCGGTCAGTTTCGAGCCGATTCCACGCGAGTTCTTCGCGCGTGGCGCTTCGCTGCCGCGCCTGACCAGCGCGCGCGAGAAGATCCTGCATCTGACCGGGGCCGGCATGCGCCTGCTGCTGCTGCGCTTCGATGCCGCACTTGCAGCGATGACGGCCGAGGCCTTCATCGAGGAAGTGCTGGTCGGACGCGCCGGTGCGCGCGCAGTCCGGGTCGGCGCCGATTTCCGCTTCGGCCACGCGCGCCGTGGCGATGTCGCGACGTTGCGCACGGCCGGCGAGCGGCACGGGTTCACGGTCGACGTCGTCGCGGACGTCACCGTCGACGGCGAACGGGTCAGCAGCAGTGCGATTCGCGGCCATCTCGCGATGGGCGAGTTCGCCGCGGCGGCGCGCCTGCTCGGACGCCGCTTCGCGATCGGCGGCCATGTCGTGCGCGGACGGCAACTCGGCCGCAAGCTCGGCTATCCGACCGCGAACATCCGTCTCGGCAGGCGCACATCGCCGGTCGCGGGCATTTTCGCCGCGCGCGTGCATGGCGTCGATGCGCGCCCGATGCCCGCGGTCGCGAGTCTCGGCATCCGGCCGACCATTGCGCCTACCGGTACGAGTACGGCCGAACCTCTGCTCGAGGCGCATCTTTTCGATTTCGACGGTGACCTGTACGGTCGGCGCATCGAGGTCGAATTCGTGAAGAAGCTGCGCGACGAGGCGAAGTTCAGCGATCTCGGTGCGATGGTGCGGCAAATCGACCGCGATGCGGAACAGGCGCGGGCGCTGTTGCGCATCGCCGACAACGAACTCTCCGGAGCCAATGCGTGAGCAAGGACTACAAGGACACGATCAACCTGCCGCGGACCGGGTTCGCAATGAAGGCCGACCTCGCGCGACGGGAACCGGGCATGCTTGCCGTGTGGGAAGAGTCCGACCGCTATGGTGCGATCCAGCGCGAGACCGCGGCGCGCGAACATGCGTTCATCCTGCATGACGGCCCGCCCTACGCGAACGGCGTAATCCACATCGGCCACGCGGTCAACAAGGTCCTCAAGGACATCGTGGTCAAGTCGAAACTGCTGGCCGGTTTCCGCTCGCCGTACGTGCCGGGCTGGGACTGCCACGGGCTGCCGATCGAAATCGCGGTCGAAAAGGAAGTCGGCAAGGTCGGTCAGAAGATCGACGCCGCGGGTTTTCGCGCGAAATGCCGCGAGTACGCAGCGAAGCAGATCGACCTGCAACGCCAGGACTTCAGGCGGCTTGGCGTGCTCGGCGACTGGCACAACCCGTATCGAACGATGGACCCCCGGTACGAGGCCGACATGCTCCGCGCGCTCGCGAGAATCCATGCGAACGGACATGTCGTGCGCGGTTTCAAGCCCGTGCACTGGTGCTTCGACTGCGGATCCGCGCTGGCCGAAGCCGAGATCGAGTATGCGGACAAGGTATCGCCGGCGATCGACGTCGCCTACGACGCGGTCGACCCGCAGGCGCTTGCGGCGCGCTTCGGCGTCGCGATCACGGACACCGACATCGTCGCGGTGCCGATCTGGACGACCACACCGTGGACGCTGCCTGCGAGCGTCGCGGTCACGCTTGGCCCGGACCTGCGTTATTCCCTCATCGACGGACCCCGGCGGGCCGGTCGCCGCGTGCTGCTCGTGGTCGCGAGTGACCTCGCCGGTCCTGCCGATGCGCGTTACAAGGTGTTCGCCGACATTGCGGCCGGTCCGATGGGCTACGCCAGCGCCAGACCGGTGGACGGCCGCGAACTCGAAGGCGTGATCCTGCGCCATCCGTTCTACGACCGCGAGATCCCGATCATCCTCGGCGACCATGTATCGGCCGAAGAGGGCACCGGCGCGGTGCACACCGCACCCGGCCACGGCGTCGAGGACTTCGCGGTCGGCCAGGCCTACGGCCTGGTCAGCCGTTACAGCGCGGCGGAACTGAATCCGGTCGGGGCGAACGGGGTCTACCTGCCTGCCACCCCGATCGTCGGCGGCCAGTACATCTGGAAGGCGAACGATGCGATCGTCGAACTTCTGCGCGAGCGTGGCGTGCTGCTCGCCGCAGCGAAGATCACTCACAGCTACCCGCACTGCTGGCGTCACAAGACGCCAGTCGCGTTCCGCACGACGCCGCAATGGTTCATCGGCATGGAGACGGCCGGGCTGCGCGAGGCCGCATTGCGGTCGGTGCGCGAGGATGTCGACTGGTTCCCGGCCTGGGGCGAGGAACGTATCGCCGGAATGGTGGCCGGACGTCCCGACTGGTGCATTTCGCGCCAGCGCACCTGGGGCGTGCCGATCGCGCTGTTCGTGGACAAGGTCGACCACCAGCCGCATCCGCGCAGCGTCGAGCTCATGGAGCAGATCGCGCAGCGTGTCGAGGCGACCGGTGTCGATGCATGGTATGCGCTTGATCCTGCCGAACTGCTCGGCGACGAAGCCGAACGCTACGAAAAGGTCACCGACATTCTAGATGTCTGGTTCGATTCCGGCGTCACCCACTTCTGCGTGCTCGATCAGCGCGCGGATCTCGCGCGCAAGCCGGACGACAAGGTCATGTATCTCGAGGGTTCGGATCAGCACCGCGGCTGGTTCCAGTCGTCGCTGCTGACCGCGACCGCGATGCATGGACATGCGCCCTACGACGTGGTCCTGACCCACGGTTTCGCGGTCGATGCGCAGGGTCGAAAGATGTCGAAATCACTCGGCAACGTGGTCGCGCCGCAAAAGGTGGTCGACGCGCTCGGTGCCGACGTGCTGCGCCTGTGGGTGGCGTCGACCGACTACCGCAACGAGATGTCGGTATCGGACGAGATCCTCAAGCGCGTATCGGATTCCTATCGGCGCATCCGCAACACGGCACGCTTCCTGCTCGGCAATCTCGACGGCTTCGATCCCGCCAGGCATCTGCTGCCGGTCGACGAGTGTCTGCTGCTGGACCAGTGGGCCGTGCAACAGGCACACGATGTGCAGCAGGCCGTGGTCGCCGCCTACGCGCGGCACGATTTTCCGGAAATCGTCGCACGCGTGCAGAACTTCTGTACCAACGAGATGGGCGCGCTGTATCTCGACATCACCAAGGATCGCCTCTATACGATGCAGGCCGACAGCCATGGCAGACGATCGGCGCAGAGCGCGATGTTCCGCATCATCGAGGCGCTGGTGCGCTGGCTCGCGCCGATCCTGTCGTTCACCGCCGAGGAGATCTGGCCGCTGATTCCGGGGCCGCGCGGCGCATCGGTGCTGTTCGAAACCTGGTATGGCGGGCTCGCCGCGACGCAAGCTACGCCGACACAGCGCAAGTGGTGGTCGGACCTGCTCGCGATACGGGCTTCCGCATCGCGTCTGCTCGAAGGCATGCGCGCAACCGGCGCGATCGGCGCCTCGCTGCAGGCCGACCTCGTCGTGCATGCAGACGCGGCCACGCGCGAGCGCTATGCCGGGGTCGCAGACGAGCTGCGTTTCTTTTTCATCACCTCGAGCCTGCGACTGGCCGATCTCTCGGTGGCGCCGGACCCGAGCGAGCGCGGTGACGCGCATGGCGTCGACCTGGACGGCGCCGAGATCTGGCTTGCCGCCACGCCGAGCGCAGCGAACAAGTGCATCCGCTGCTGGCACTATCGCGGCGATGTCGGCGTCCGCGCCGAGGATCCGGAAATCTGCGCGCGTTGCGTGGAAAATGTGGACGGGGCGGGGGAGCTGCGGCGGTGGTTCTGATCATTGCCATGCCCCTGCCACCCGGTGAACGCGCAGCGCAGCCGCGATCGCGCGATGGCAGCGAACCGTGCAGTCGCGTTGCCGCCGAATCCGCACCGTGGGCCGGCATCCGATGAAAGCGCGCCCGCATTCCACCGCATTGCCCTGGCTGCTGCTGTCGTTGCTCGTCATCGTGCTCGATCAGCTGACAAAGCACATCGCGTTGATCGAACTGCAGCCGTACACACCGCACACGGTAATCCACGGTTTGCTGAACTGGACGCTCGCGTTCAATTCCGGTGCGGCATTCAGCTTTCTCGCCGGTGCGGACGGCTGGCAGACCTGGCTGTTCGCGACACTCGCGATCGGGGTGAGCCTGCTGCTGACGTTCTGGCTCACGAGCACCGCACGCCGGGACTGGCGCAACGCGGTTCCGCTCGCCCTGATCATCGGCGGCGCGCTCGGCAATCTGCTCGATCGCCTGCGCTTCGGTCATGTCACCGACTTTATCCAGGTCTATTACCGCGACTGGGCGTGGCCCGCATTCAACATTGCCGATTCGGCGATCTCGATCGGCGCGGTACTGCTGCTATGGTTCGGACTGTTCGGCGCCAGGGAGAAGAATCGCTCATGAATGCCAGACGGGCGCTCGACATCGAACCGCGCACCGGCTCGGGTTATCCGGAGCCGTTCCGCCCGCGCGTGCTCCCGCGCGAAAAGCACGCGCTCGGCGATGCGTTCGGCCTGACCCACATTGGCGTGAACCTGACCGTGCTTGCGCCCGGCGTCGAATCGTCGATGCGCCACTGGCACGAGCGCGAGGACGAACTGGTCTATGTCGTCGAAGGCGTGCTGCTGTTGCGCACTGATGAAGGCGAGGAGCGACTCACGGCAGGCATGGTCGCCGGTTTCAAGGCCGGAGTCGCCAACGCGCATCAGTTTGTGAATCCTGGCCCGCAAAGAGCCGTCTATCTCGAGATCGGCAATCGCGCGGGAAGCAGCGAGCGCGTACACTACCCCGACGTCGATCTCGCACTCGCGCACGGACGCGGTGGCGCGATCTACACGCACAAGGACGGCACGCCCTACTGAATCGTCATGCAAGTCCTGCTCGCCAACCCGCGTGGATTCTGTGCCGGCGTCGATCGCGCGATCGAGATCGTCGAACGCGCACTCGAGACGTTCGGTGCGCCGATCTACGTGCGCCATGAAGTTGTGCACAACCGCTTCGTGGTCGACAAGCTGCGCGCGCAAGGGGCGATTTTCGTCGACGAGCTGTCCGAAGTGCCGGACGGGTCAACGGTGATCTTCAGCGCGCACGGGGTATCGCAGGCGGTACGGTCCGAGGCGGCCGAGCGCGGTCTGCGCGTGTTCGATGCGACCTGTCCGCTGGTCACCAAGGTGCACATGGAAGTCGCGCGTCACGGCAAGGCGGGACGCGACGTCGTTCTGATCGGCCACGCCGGGCATCCCGAGGTCGAGGGCACGATGGGACAGTGGGATACCGCGAACGCGGGCGCGATCCATCTGGTCGAAACGCCCGCGTGCGTCGCGCGGGTCGTCCCGCGCCATCCCGGGCACATCGCGTTCGCGACCCAGACCACGCTGTCGATCGATGACACACGCGCGGTCATCGAGGCGCTGCAGGAGCGTTTCCCGGCAATCCAGGGGCCGCGCCACGACGACATCTGCTATGCCACGCAGAACCGTCAGGACGCGGTGCGCAAGCTCGGACAGCAATGCGATCTCGTGCTGGTCGTCGGTTCTCCGAACAGCTCCAATTCGAACCGCCTGCGCGAGCTTGCCGAGAAGCAGGGCGTGCCCGCGTTCCTGATCGACGGCGCCGCCGATATCCGGCCGCAGTGGCTCGAGGGACGTTCCCGGGTCGGTGTCACCGCCGGCGCCTCGGCGCCCGAGAGCCTTGTCCTCGAAGTCATTGCCGCACTGCGCGCAGCCGGCGCGCAGCGCGTCGACGAACTCGGTGGCGAACCCGAAAACGTGACTTTCGCACTGCCCAGGGATCTCCGGCTGCGCGTCGTAAACTGATCGCGCAGGCCCGGCCCGGCACCACGCCCGCCGCTCGTCCGCCAATTCCTACCATGCGACCGTGGCCGCTTGTTCCGCCTGTTCGCGCTGCGTAGCGTGTGTTCATTCAGGGGTCATGGCGGGGAAAAGCGAATGTCCGACAACACAGCCCGGGCCGCGTCGAGGCGCAGTTGCCGCGCAGGCGGCTTCACGCTGGTCGAGCTGGTCATCACGATTGCGATTGCCGCGGTCCTCGCGGCGATTGCGTTTCCGAGCTATCGCGAGTTCATGGTACGGATGACCGTGAACGAGAATACCAACAGCCTGGTCGGTGCGCTGAACACCGCGCGTGTCGAGGCTGTCAAGCGCGGTCGTCCAACCGCGGTCATCGCCAACGCCGGTGGCTGGAGCAACGGCTGGCAGGTCGTCGTCGGCAAGGCCAGGGCAGACGGAGGCATCGATCCCCCGCCGGCCACCCCGCTGGCCAGCGAGAGCGATTGCAGCGCGTACATGGATCTCAACGATGCGTCTCCGCTGTGCCCGCGCTACGAGGGTCCATTGCCGACCAACTACACATTGCTCGCGAAGGGCTCCGGTGCCGGCGCGGTGGACACGATGGTCGTGTTCCAGGCGACCGGCAACCTTGCCCCCACGGTGACCGGTTTCGACTTCAGCGTGTGCCGCCCGACCACGAGTGCCGATCCCGCCCAGTCGCGCTGGGTCAGGGTCTCGCAATCCGGAACGATCACCAGTCAGCGCGACACCACCAGTTCGCCCGCCGGTCCCTGCAGCTAATGGAGCGCAGCATGCGATACCGTACGAACCGCGGATTCAGCCTGCTCGAAGTGCTCATCGCGCTGCTGATATTCAGTCTCGGTCTGCTCGGCCTGGCCAGTCTCATGGTGCTCTCCGTGAAGACCAACCACAGTGCGTATTTGCGTACCCAGGCGAGCTTCCTCGCCGAAGGCATGGCCGACCGCATTCGCGCCAACACGGGCCAGACCAATTCGTACATCGGCGACTACGACGCCTCCACGGTCGGCACGGATTCCTGTCAGGCCGCGACCTGCTCGCCGGCGCAACTGGTCACGCGCGATCGTGCGGTATGGAGCCAGCAACTCGTCGATTTCCTGCCCAATTCGTCGGCCACGATCGCCTGCGATGGCGACATTATCGGCACCCCGGCGACGAGCGGCGCGGCGACCTACAACGGCCTGTGCACGCTCACGATCACCTGGACCGAATCCAATCTCGGAGTCGCCCAGGACGCGACCTCCCGACTTGCCGACCAGACCTTCGCATGGGTATTTCAGCCGTGACTGCTATCGACCGCGATCCGCGCACACCTTCTTCCGGCCGTCCGCAGTGCGGCGGTTTCACCCTGATCGAACTCATGGTCGCGCTTGCGCTGGGCCTGTTGCTCAGCGCGGGCATTCTGACCCTGTTCAACGGAACCAGCCGGACCAACAAGCTCCAGAACGGCCTCGCCAGCCTGCAGGAAAACGGTCGCTTCGCGGCGACCCGCGTGGAAACCGACCTGCGCATGACCGGTGCGCAGTACTGCAGCAACTTCACCGGCACTTCGCCGTCGGGAACGGTCGTACCGGTGATTCCCCTGCGTTCGCCCGAGGTCTTCGCGCCCAACCTCGGGTTTGCCGATTCGGGTCCGGATTCGTCCGGCGCAAGCCTGACCACGATGAACAGCGTCGATAACGCGGGCTATCCGAGTGGTGCACCGGCCACGGCGGCGTACGCTTTGAGTCCGCGCTATTTCGTACAGGGCTATTCGTGCAGGACCGACACCGACTGCACGAGCGGTTTGCCGGCCGGTCTGCCCAACCAGGGACTCGACGCGGGCGATCGCGTCCCGGCCAGCGACGTGCTGACCGTCCGCTACCAGCGTGGCAGCGGCTGGCCGGTGCAGTCGACGACCTGTGCGAGCGGCGCGGCCCTGACCCTGGAGCCGCAATCGGGCGACGACACCGTCAATTTCTCCGCCGGCGACCTCGCGCTGGTGTCCGATTGCCAGAACGTGAGCGTGCTGCCGGTGGCCGGGTATGCAGCGAATGTGCTGACCCTCGATACGGTGCTGGCCGGGTCGACGCCGACCTGCACCAATCCGGGCAACCGCGACATGCGCGTGTTCAATTTCTCGAAGGACTTCGTGACCGTCACCTACTACCTGCAGCTGCAGCCGGATCTCAATCCGGATGGGCGCCCCAATGCGAACGGCGCGGTGCGCCTGGTGCCGACCCTGATGCGTCGCGAAAACGGCGTCAACCCGCCGCAGGAACTCGTGCGCGGAGTCGACGAGATGCGCTTTCTCTATGGCGTGCAGGACGTGAACGGAGCCACGCGCTTTCTCGATGCCGACCAGGTCGACGCCTCGGCTGTCTCCTGTCCGGCGCCACCGCCGGGCCTGTCGACCGAGCCCGGGTGCCTGTGGCGTGCGGTGCGCGTGATCGAGGCGCGCCTGCTCGTGAATACGGTCGACGAAGTCTTCGGCCTCGACACGATCAGCCGCACCTACACGTTCGACGGGACGACCACGCCGACCACCGACGCGACCGTACTGCCATCCGGACTCAAGGCCGGCAGCATGCTGCGTCGGGAGTTCATCGCGTATGCGTCCAACCGCAACTACAACTTCTGAGCCGGTCGCCATGAACAAGCCACTTTCCATGATGACTTCGCGCCGCCACCAGAACGGGGCGGTCCTGTTCGTCGCGATGATCTTCCTGATCCTGATTACCCTGCTCGCGCTGACCGCGACCGGCACCTCGATCCTGCAGGAGAAGATGACCGGCGGCATGCGCAACCGTCAGCTCGGCCTGATGGGTGCCGAGAGCGCGCTGCGCGGCGGCGAGGCGTTCTTCACGACCGCAAACTACAGCGGCAGCAACCCACTGCCCGCGTGTGCGCCGGGTGCGACCAGCGTGTGCGCGTATCGGCCCCAGAACGGGATCATCGACTCCAGCGTACAGGGGTTCCGCACCGCCCAGTCCTGGGTCGCCGCACCCGGCGGATCGCCGGTCTACGCCCATACCCTTACCGGCCTGAGCGGCGACGCGGCCACCGCGTCGTTGAGCGAAGAGCCGCGGCTCGTGATCGAGGACCTTGGCGCGGACGTGCCGCCGGGCGCGGGCAAGCAGACCGGCATCATCGATCCCGAGTCGCAGAAGAGCGCCTGGTTCTACCGCGTCACCGCACGCAGCCAGGGCGGCAACGCGGCCGTCGTGCGCGTCGCCGAGAGTGTCTATTCACCGGGCCTGAACCTGGGCAACGCCGGCGCCAACACCGGATCTCCTTGAGCCAGCCCTACAGAGGACGCAGACCATGAAATCGGCTCGTTTCCATACATCTCTCGCGTTCGCACTCAGTGCTGGCGTGTCCCTGCTGGCCGGGTGGTCGGCCGGCGCGAATGCGCAGGTCGTGATCGCGCCAGGTACGGTCGATCTTTTGACCACGCCACCGGAACTCACCTCGTCGGTCGATCCGAACATCGTCGTGACCTTCGACGATTCCGGCTCGATGACCAGCAATTTCATGGGCGACAACCGGCCCTTCGACAACGGTTCGTGGAGCGGCCCGTGGTTCTGTGCGGGCGTGATCGGCCCCGCCGGTGCGACCGGGTTCGGCGCGCGCGCAATGAACGGGGTCTACTACAACCCGAACGTGATCTACACGCCGCCCGTCAACTCGGACGGCAGTTCGTTCCCGAACGCCGACGCGACGCTGGCTTCGGTCTGGGCCGACGGCATCGCGATCAACCGGCCCTATGGCCCGGTGACGCCTGCTAGCGCGGCGTACAACAACAATCCGCAAAGCGCGGGCGGCGGCAACGACAATCGCCGCACGGTGATGAACGGCAAGAAGGTCGGCAGCAACGACAAGCGCTGGACCTGCGGTTACGGGTCCTACCCGGGCAGTTTCGTCGGCGGCGAGAATGTCAACAATGGCGGCCCCTACTTCTACCGGCTCAAGGCCACCACGCTCGCGTCGATCACGCTCGATGCATTCGGCAACCCGACCGCAGCGGGTCGGACCGCGCTGTACACCGCATCCAACTGGGAGGCCGTCAGCGTTCCGAATGCGAATACCACGATCGACGGCCAGACCGTCAACCAGTGGCAGAATTTCGCGAACTGGTATGCGTACTACCGCACGCGCAACCTGATGACCCGTTCCGCGCTGTCGCGCGTGTTCGGCGGTCTCGGCGGCAACATCCGCGTGGCCTGGCAGAACATCAACGACGGCACCTACAAGCTGCCGGGCAGCGCGATCATCACCGGCCTGCTCGACAAGGCCGGCGTGAGCTGCAGCACGATCGCGCCAGACACGACCTTCGGTGCGGGATCGCAGCCCGACTGCTACCGCAGCGCGTTCTTCAACTGGGTGTTCCAGACCGGCGCCAGCGGTACCACGCCCGACCGTGCGTCGACGATCCGCGCGGGCAAGTTCTTCCAGCGCGGCAACACCGGCAACCTCAAGGATCCGTACTGGCTGCTGCCCAATGGCACCATTGCGGGGCGCGAACTGTCGTGCCGCCAGAATTTCCACATGCTGGTCACCGATGGCTACTGGAACGAGGGTGATCCGTCCCTGCCCGGCGGTTTCAAGACCGCCGAGGCGGGCCTGACCCTGCCCGACGGCAGCGCATACAGCGCAAGCGCGGCGGTGTCGCGCGTGTTCTGGGATGTGGTCGGTTCGACCTACACCTCTTCGCTCGCGAACATCGCGTTCAACTACTGGGCGACGGACCTGCGCCCCGACCTCGAAGACAAGGTCGTGCCGTTCTATCCGGACAAGATCACGGGCATCACCGGCAGCACGCCGCTGGCCGATCCGAACCGCCCGGAAGACAACGCCGAGGTCTACTTCAATCCGGCCAACGATCCGGCTACCTGGCAGCATCTGGTCCAGTTCATGGTGACTCTCGGCGTGGCCGGCAACCTCAACTATGCCGACGATCCCGACTGCGGCGATCCGAACAGCGACCTGTGCAAGCTGCGCAAGGGTCAGGCCAATTCCACGGGCGCGACCGGCTGGCCGCGTCCGATCAACAACAACCCCGCAGCGATCGACGATACCTGGCATGCCGCGGTGAATTCGCGCGGCAAGTATTTCAGCGCGAGCGACCCCGGATCGCTCGTCACCTATCTGACCGCGATCATCAACAGCGTGATCGCGCGCGGTACGTCGTCGACGCCGGCCTCGGTATCGCTGCCGCTGCTGACTACCGGTACCAGCGGCTTCGCGGCCGGCTACGACAGCACGGACTGGGCCGGAACCCTGGTTCGCGACAACCTCGACCCGAATACCGGACTGCCCGAACTCAATGCGGACTGGGATGCGGGTTGCATGCTGACCGGTGGCACCTTCGATACCGGGCTGCGCAAGTGCACGCCGCCGTCGGGTGCGCCGTGGTCGGGTGGTTACGCGCCCTCGGCTCCGAATCCGGATACGCAACGATTCATCGTCACCACCAAGACCGATGGATCCGGAAATCCGGTGGGCACGCCGTTCCGCTGGAGCAGTCTCGACACGACGCTGCAGAACGGCCTCAACCAGAAGCCGACCGACACCACGTCCTGCGACTCGGTATCCAATGCCGTGGCCTGCGACGCGTTCGGTCAGCAGCGTCTCGAATACGTGCGCGGCATACGTACCTACGAGGCCGCCGGTTCACCGCGCTTCCGCACGCGCAGTTCGGTGCTCGGCGCGATCATCAACGCGCAGCCTGCCTACGTGTCGTCGCCACGCGGCGGCTACTACGATATCTTCCCGGTCGGTTCGCCCGAACAGGCTGCGTTCGCGTCTGATCCGGCCAACGGCTATGCGGCCTACCAGTACAACAATCGCGATCGCATTCCGCAGGTCTATGCCGGCTCGAACGACGGCCTGCTGCACGCATTCAATGCGGCGTCCGGCGTCGAGCAATGGGCTTTCGTTCCGGCGACCCTGATCCACAACGGACGCCTCGCGCGCTCGACCGCGGATACGGCCGGATTGACGCCGGGCGTCGATGCACGGCCGCGCGAAGCGGATGTGTTCATCAATGGCGCGTGGCACACGATCCTGGTCGGTTCGCTGCGTCTGGGCGGTCGCGGCGTCTACGCGCTCGATGTCAGCGACGTGCCCGCGACCTCGTCGACCGAGTCCAGCATCGCGAACAAGGTCCTCTGGGAATTCAACAGCGGCGATACGCCGAGCACGGCCGCAGATGCGCCTTGCGGCGCCGGCGTGCGCAGTTGCGCGTCGCTCGGATACACCTACGACTCGGTGAACGTGGCCCGCATTCGTGCCGGCAACAAGTGGGTCGCGCTGGTGTCCAGCGGCTACTTCCCGTCGCGGCCCGAAGACGCCGCGAAACCTTCCGATGCGTCCGAACCCGCGGCAGCGCGCACCTCGCTGCTGGTCATCGATGTCCAAACCGGCACGCTGATTCGCGAGATCCGCACGAGCATCGCGCCGCAGACCCGGCCGACCGGATTCAAGAGCTATGGCCTGTCGACGCCGGTCGTCTACGACCTCGGCTCCGACCAGATCGATGATCTGGCCTATGCGGGAGACCTCGCCGGCAACCTGTGGCGCTTCGATCTCAGCGACGCCAATCCCACGAACTGGAAGGTGGACCTGATGTTCACGACCTACGGCAACGGCGGCGCAACCAGCGTCGGCGACCAGCCCATCGTGTTCAATCCCACCGCCTTGCGCGATCCGACCACGCGCAATCCGATCCTGGTCTTCGGCAGCGGCAAGTACCTCGGCCGCGACGACCGCACCAGCGCGATTCCGCTGCAGGCGTACTACGGAATCCGCGACTACGGCACCGATGCCAAGGATGCGAGCGGGAACGACATCTATCCGATCACCAACAACCAGCTGGTCACCCAGCACATCGTGCAGGGTACGACCGCCGCGAACGGTACGGCGACGCGTTCGGTGACCGGATGGACTGCACCGGTCGGTCCGTTGCCGCCGGGCACGCGCGGCATCGTGCTCGGCACGCTCGACATCAACGGCCACCCGATCTACACGAAGGAGCCCGCGAACGGCTGGCGCATGCCGCTCGATATCGCGGCCGAGCCGGGCGAGCGCGCGCAGCGCCGTGCGATACCTGACTACACGAGCAACGTGGCGGTGATCTACACCCTGATTCCGAAGGGAGACGATCCCTGCGATCCTGGCGCGCGCTACGGGATTGCCGCGCTGAATGCGGCGACCGGCGGTACCGTGTCGCCGGGCAGCGACGGCGTGCCGCCAGGGACCGGGGTCGTGGGTGTGGTCCTGCCATCGACCACGCCGCCGGGTGACCCGATCCAGCGGCCCGGTGGGGGCACCGGCTCGCTGATCATTCCGGGGCTTCCGCAGGCGATCCAGGACGACATCAACACGGCATTCAGTCCGCCGCCGTGGCATCGCGGGGCGTGGCGCGAACTGCTGGATCTGCAATAGGCATGACCGGTGCCGCGGCGGAGTCATCGCCGCGGCACCCACCAGGACCAATCAGGGGCTTGCGATGACTGCGACAACCAGAGGTTTCACCTTGATCGAAATGCTGATCGTGGTCGTGATGGTCGCGATCCTCGCCGCGATCGCGTATCCGAGCTACAGCAACTACACCTATCGCGTGCGCCGCGCGGACGGCAAGGATCTCGCGATGCAGATCGCCGCGGCCGAGGAGCGCTTCTACAC
This sequence comes from uncultured Gammaproteobacteria bacterium, assembly GCA_963758365.1. Classification (GTDB taxonomy): domain Bacteria; phylum Pseudomonadota; class Gammaproteobacteria; order Xanthomonadales; family Rhodanobacteraceae; genus Dokdonella_A. The sequence goes on along the minus strand of CAVWVB010000001.1, from coordinate 2,072,981 downwards.
GAGCCGCAATGTCTACACCGATGACATCACCGGAGCGACCGGACTCGGTCTCAGCACGGATCTTTCCGAGAAGGGCTATTACCAAGCCGCGGTCGTGCTCGGCAATGCCGGTCAGACCTACACGGCGTCGGTGACCCCGCAGTCGATCCAGTCGGCCGATTCCTGTGGCGCGCTCACGATCAACAACACCGGCTACAAGGATGCGCCAAGCGACACCGGCACCAACGGCAAGTGCTGGTGACGCACCGGACCGACGCTCGCGCCCGCGCGCGCGAGCCATTCGCCTTGTCGCCGGCACGCCGAATGTCTATACTCCGCGCCCCTCGCCGGAGTAGCTCAGTTGGTAGAGCAACGCATTCGTAATGCGTGGGTCGGGGGTTCGACTCCCTTCTCCGGCACCATACCTGTTGCGACGAAGTCGCTGGCGACACCGCGCGATGTTGCGGCTTGCGGCGCTTCCCGCCTTTGACGACGAGGGCAGAGCGCGGGCGCGGGGCCTGGTTGGGTATCATCGTGACGCAGCCCTTTGTCTTCTCCTCGAGGAAAGGGAGCCCATTGGTCGTCGCGAAGTGCACGAAAGCGCTGCTTGATTGAAGCGCGGGCGGTTAGCTCAGCGGTAGAGCATTGCCTTCACACGGCAAGGGTCGCAGGTTCGATCCCTGCACCGCCCACCAACCCGATCGACGACCGCGCCACCGCGCGCCGCGGCGCGGTTTGCAGTTCCGCATGCTGGTTGTGATGCAAGTGCGCTGTTAACCTGCGCGACCCGATTGCGCACGTGGATCATCCCCATTCGTCCATGGATTCGCAGACCGCCACCTCCCACGACTCGATCCGCGCGGTGCAGTGGCACGGTGACCGTCTGCGCCTGCTCGACCAGCGCCTGCTGCCGGCCGCCGAGGAATTTGTCGACTGCCGCGGTGCGGAAGAGGTCGCGCGCGCGATCCGCGATCTGGTCGTGCGCGGGGCGCCCGCGATCGGAATCGCGGCGGCGTGGGGCGTGGTGCTCGCGGCGCAAGGCGGGGCGGATGCCCTCGAGTCCGCGTTCACGTGCTTGCGTGCCGCCCGTCCGACCGCGGTCAACCTGATGTGGGCGCTGGACCGCATGCGGGCCGCGGTCGGCCATGGCAACGACGTCGATGCGCTCGCCCGCGAGGCGCAGGCGATACAGGACGAGGATCTCGCGGCGAATCGCCATATGGGCCGACTCGGCGCCGCCTTGCTCGGCCATGATGTCGGCGTCCTTACCCACTGCAATACCGGGTCGCTCGCCACCGCCGGTTTCGGTACCGCGCTCGGCGTGATCCGCGCGGGCGTCGCGGAGGGGCGGATCGCCCGCGTGTTTGCCGGTGAGACCCGGCCGTGGCTGCAGGGCGCGCGCCTGACCGTCTGGGAACTGTCGCGCGACGGCATCGACGCGACCCTGGTTGCCGATTCTGCGGCGGCGCACCTGATGAAGTCGGGCGCCGTGCAGTGGGTCGTCGTGGGCGCCGACCGCATTGCGGCGAACGGTGATGTCGCCAACAAGATCGGTACGTATCAGCTCGCGATCAGCGCACGCCACCACGGCGTCCGTTTCATGGTCGTCGCGCCATCGTCCACGGTCGACATGTCGACACCGACAGGCGACGGGATCGAGATCGAATTGCGTGCACCGGAAGAGCTGTTCGCGTATGCGGGCCAGCGCACCGTGATCGAGGGTGCGCGAGCGTGGAATCCTGTTTTCGACGTAACGCCCGCGGCGCTCGTCGACGCGATCGTGACCGAGCGGGGCGTGGTCGCACGGCCTGACGCGGCCGGAATGGCCGCGCTGTTCCGCGCGGTCGGCTGACCGGCGCGGGGAGGGGACGCGCATGGCACTGCACAGGCAGCTCCTGTTGTTCGCGGTCAGCGGCATTCTCGGCTTCGTCGTCGACGCCGCCATCGTGCAGTTGCTGGTGCGCGAATTCCTGATCAATCCGTACGGCGCCCGCGTGGTTTCCTTTCTTGCGGCGGCGACGACCACCTGGAGCTTCAACCGGCGCTATACATTCGCGGGCCACGGTGGCGGCAGCCGACGTCGCGAACTGATGCGCTATCTGATCGCGATGGCATTCGGCTTCGCTCTCAACTACGGAGCGTACGCACTTTGCATCGTGAGCTGGCCTCTGGTGCGGCACTGGCCGGCGATCGGTGTCGCGGCCGGATCGGTTGCAGGCGCACTCGTGAATTTCCTGAGTGCCAAGTACTGGATTTTCCGCGCGCCGCGTGCCGAATCTGCGTAGGCGCGCAGCTTGTGCGGAGCCGGCGTGGGAGGTGCGACGGAATGGTCGCGATGACCCCCGCGGGCACCCCGGAATCGACGGAAAACCCGCTGCGGCCGCAGCCTCCTCATGATATGATTTCGTGTTGCACGGGCGCACTTGCAGGGCGCTCGCGCCCGGCGTTTCCGCGGTCGTCGATGACCTGCGGACCGAGGGCGTTCCTGCCTGCCGACACCGGAATCTTGCAGAGGTTTCCTGATGGCTGAACCGGCCAAAGAAGTCATTCGCGTCAACATCGAAGATGAAGTCCGCAAGAGCTATCTCGACTACGCAATGAGCGTGATCGTCGGGCGCGCACTGCCCGACGTGCGTGACGGCCTCAAGCCCGTGCACCGGCGCACGCTGTACGCGATGCACGAGTCGAACACCGCGTGGAACCGCTCGTACGTGAAGTGCGCACGCGTGGTCGGCGATGTGATGGGAAAATACCACCCGCACGGCGATTCATCGATCTACGACGCCCTCGTGCGCATGGCGCAGGATTTTTCGATGCGCTATACGCTCATCGACGGCCAGGGCAACTTCGGGTCGGTGGACGGCGACGATGCGGCGGCAATGCGCTACACCGAATGCCGCCTGGAACGGCTCTCGTCCGAGCTGCTCGCAGATATCGACAAGGAAACCGTCGACTACCAGCCCAATTACGACGAGAAGGAGCGCGAGCCGTCGGTCCTGCCGACACGCATACCAAACCTCCTGGTCAACGGTTCGGCGGGTATCGCGGTCGGCATGGCGACCAACGTGCCGCCGCACAATCTCGGCGAGGTGCTGTCCGCGTGCGTCGCGCTGATCGACGATCCCGAAATCGGTTTCGACGAAATCCTGCGTCTGGTTCCCGGGCCGGATTTCCCGACCGCAGGCATCATCAACGGGGCAGCTGGAATCGTCGAGGCCTACCGGACCGGTCGCGGGCGAATCCTGGTTCGTGCGAAGGCGGACATCGAGACCGAGGACAGCGGTCGCGAGACGATCGTCGTCACCGAGCTGCCGTATCAGGTGAACAAGGCGCGTCTGATCGAGAAGATCGCCGAGTTGGTCAAGGAGAAGCGCATCGAGGGCATCTCCGAGCTGCGTGACGAATCGGACAAGGACGGCCTGCGTGTCGTCGTCGAAGTGCGTCGCGACACGTCGGCCGATGTGCTGCTGAACAACCTGTTCCAGCAGACCCAGCTGCAGGTCACTTTCGGCATCAACATGGTTGCGCTGGTCGATGGCCAGCCGCGCACGCTGTCGTTGCGCGAGATTCTCGACGCCTTCATCCGCCACCGCCGCGAAGTCGTGACCCGGCGTACGATCTTCGATCTGCGCAAGGCGCGTGCGCGTGCGCACATCGTCGAGGGCCTGACGGTCGCATTGGCCAACATCGACGAAATGGTCGATCTGATCAAGACCTCGCCCAATCCGGACGAGGCAAAACAGCGCATGCTCGCGCGGCGCTGGCAGCCGGGCATGGTGCGCGCACTGCTCGCGGCGGCAGGCGCGGAAGCCTCGCGTCCGGAGGAAATGGCGGTCGAGGCCGGCCTGCACGCGGACGGTTATCAGCTGTCCGAGATCCAGGCCAAGGAAATTCTCGAGATGCGCCTGTCGCGCCTGACCGGGCTCGAGCAGGAAAAGCTCAGCGACGAATACAAGGAACTACTGCGGACGATCGCGGGACTTATCGAGATTCTCGAAAACCCCGACGTGCTGCTGAAGATCATCCGCGAAGAATTCGTCGCGCTGAAGGAGCAGTACGGCGATGCGCGCCGCACCGCAATTCAGGCGAGCCAGGAGGATCTCGACATCCTCGATCTGATCGAGCCCGAAGATGTCGTCGTCACGCTCTCGCATGCGGGATATGCGAAGCGCCAGCCGATCACGATCTACCGTGCGCAGAAGCGCGGCGGCAAGGGCCGCTCCGCGACGAGCATGAAGGAAGAGGATTTCGTCGAGCGCCTGTGGATCGCCAATACCCACGACACCCTCCTCGTGTTCACGAGTGCCGGGCGCGTTTTCTGGCTCAAGGTCTATCGCCTGCCCGATGCCGGTCCGAACGCACGCGGCAAGCCGATCGTCAACCTGCTTCCGCTCGAGCCGGACGAGCGCGTGCAGGCCGTGCAACCCGTACGCGAGTTCGACGAAGGGCGTTATGTGTTCTTCGCGACCCGCAACGGCACGGTCAAGAAGACGCCATTGACCGAGTTCGCGTTCCAGTTGCAGCGTGGCAAGATCGCGATCAACCTCGACGAGGGCGACGCGCTCGTCGATGTTCAGCTCACCGATGGCGCCCGCGACATCCTGCTGTTCGCGTCGAATGGCAAGGCGGTACGTTTCGACGAAGCCGCGGTACGTTCGATGGGCCGCACTGCGACCGGCGTACGCGGCATGCGTGTGGCCGACGGCGAGCAGGTGGTCAGTCTGATCGTCGGTGCGAGCGACGACGACATCCTGACTGCCACCGAGCGCGGTTATGGAAAGCGCACACCGCTGGCCGAGTATCCGCGCAAGGGACGCGGTACCCAGGGCGTGATCGCGATCCAGTGTTCGGACCGCAATGGCGCGCTGGTCGGAGCCGTGCAGCTCGGCGAAAGCGACGAGCTCATGCTGATTTCCGATCAGGGCACGCTGGTGCGCACGCGCGCGACCGAAGTCGCGCGGGTCGGGCGCAACACGCAGGGCGTGACCTTGATCCGCCTGCCCGCGGACGAAGCCCTGGTCGGCGTGGTCAAGGTCGAGGCTCTGGACGACGACGAAGAAGACTCGGCCAGCGGCGACCCGGATCAAGCCGTGGTTGCACCGCCGCCGGATGCGTGATCACTGACAGGTGCAGGCCGGAGCGCCGCCCGACTTGATCCCGATCCGTCGCACCGGCATGTCGAATCGACCGTCGAGCTGATCCGGCACGCGCAGGACGCGATGCTGCCCGTGCAGGTCGGGCCGTGCCGGCTTGAAGTTTTCCTGTCCATCGCATCGCTGCGTCGGTACCGCGCGGCCGCCCCGACTGTGGCGGGCCGCACGCCGCCCCGGGAAGCGCGTGCTCAGCCGATCTCGGCCAGCATCGCCTGCGCGCTCGACACCTTGAACTCGCCTGGCGCCTCGATGGCGAGCTTCCTGACCACGCCGTCTTCGGCATACAGCGCGAAGCGCTTTCCGCGAACGCCCATGCCGAAGCGTGTCGCGTCCATTTCCAGGCCGAGAGCGCGCGTGAAGTCGCCATTGCCGTCGGCGAGCATCATCAGGCCTTCGGGGACATTCTGGGTCTTCGCCCAGGCGCCCATGACGAACGCGTCGTTGACCGCGATGCAGGCGACATCGATGCCGCGTTCGCGGAACGCGGAGAAGTGCTCGATGTAGCCTGGCAGGTGGCGCTCCGAACAGGTCGGCGTGAACGCGCCCGGAACCGAGAACAACACCACCCTGCGGCCCTTGAATATCTCGCTGGTGGAGATGGGCTCCACGCCATCGCGAAAAATGCTTACCACGGTTGCGGGTATCGGATCGCCGATCTTGATGGTCATGCAGGCTCCTTGGAGGCGCCCACGCGAAGCGTGAGCCGGGTAGCGATCATAGGCAGTGTCGGTTCGATCCCCAAGCCCGGCTCTTGAAAGTCCTTGGCCCAACCCTACTTTCGTGCTACCCGGGCGCTGCGGCGCTCCTACCGACCGTGGAGGTTTCCGATGAACATGACGCGCTATCAACCCTGGTATTCGCAGGGTGGCATGCAGGACGAGATCAAGCAGGTTTTCGACCGTTTCTTCAGTCCCGAGGATACGGACCAGTCCAACGTGGTCACCAGCCAGTGGGCCCCGCGAGTGGACATCCGCGAAGAGGACGAGCAATTCGTGATCTTTGCCGACGTTCCCGGCGTCGATCCGAAAGACATCGAAGTCACGATGGAAAAAGGCATCCTGTCGTTGAAAGGCGAGCGCAGTTCGGAGTCCAGGCAGGAAAACGCGAAAGGCAAGTTCACCCGCATCGAGCGTTCGCACGGCCTGTTCTATCGGCGCTTCGCGCTGCCCGACAGCGCGAATCCGGATGGCATCAAGGCCAGCGGCCGTAACGGCGTGCTCGAAATCGTGATTCCGAAGCGGCCCGAAACGGCGCCGCGGCGCATCGCGATCAACAGCTGAACCACTCGTGCATCCGCGTCCGGCTGGCGGCCGGCGCGGATGCATTGCATGGTGACCACTGCGAGGCGAGCGACCCGTCCCGGGGTCGCCTGGGATTGCGGATCCGACCTCGGCGCCGGACCTGTGTCGAGGCCAGGCAAGTGTTGATCGATCGGCCCGCGGCGGGTGACACTGCCGCGGGCCGAATCGTTTTCGTGCAACGAGGCATGGGATGGAGTTCAAGGACTACTACGAAACATTGGGCGTCAAATCCGATGCAAAGGATGCCGAGATCAAGGCAGCGTATCGGCGCCTGGCGCGCAAGTACCATCCGGACGTCAGCAAGGAGTCCGGAGCGGAGGAACGTTTCAAGGCCGTCAACGAGGCCTACGAGGCGCTCAAGGATGCCGAGCGCCGCCAGGCGTACGACCAGTTGCGCGCGGGCGGCTATCGCGGCGGCGACGAGTTTCGCGGCGCGCCGCCGAACTGGCAGCGCGAGCACGATTTCGGCGGCGTTGGCGGTGGCGAGGATTTCAGCGATTTCTTCGAATCGCTGTTCGGCGGTCGTGGCGCGGGCGGACGGGCAGGACCGCGACGTGGCCGCGACCTGCATGCACAGGTCGCGGTCGGAATCGACACGGCCTACGGCGGAGGTCGCGAGCGCATCAGCCTTCGCGACGGCCAGGGAGAACGAACGCTCGAGGTGAAGATTCCGGCCGGCATCCTGCCTGGTCAGCAGATACGCCTCGCCGGGCAGGGCCATGCCGGGACGCGTGGCGGAGCCGCCGGCGACCTGATCCTCGAAATCGGTCTGCGCGAGGATCCGCGATTCCGGCTCGACGGTCGCAACGTGCAGCTGACCCTGCCGATCGCGCCGTGGGAGGCCGCACTGGGCGCGACCGCGAAGGTTCCAACGCTGGCCGGCGATGTCGAGCTGCGGATTCCTCCGGGTTCGGACAGCGGGCGCAAGATGCGCCTGCGTGGGCGCGGCTGGCCGGGCAAGACGCCCGGTGATCAGATCGTCACCCTCGAGGTGCACGCGCCCAAGGCCGAGACCGACGAGCAGCGCGCGCTCTACCAGCGGATGGCCGAGGAATTCGATTTCGACGCGCGCCGGCACGGGCGCTGAAGTACCCGCGATCGGCTCACGCGGCCGGCAGGTACTCCTGGATCACGCGGGTCAGCTCGCTGTCGTCGATCGGTTTGGTGACATAGGCTTTCGCGCCTTGACGCATGCCCCAGACGCGGTCGGTGTCCTGATCCTTAGTCGTGACCAGGATGATCGGGATGTGGCTGGTCTTGGCATCCTTCGAGATCGTGCGCGTGGCCTGGAAGCCGTTGAGGTTCGGCATTACGACGTCCATCAGGATCAGGTCGGGCAGTTCGCGCTTCGCGACCTCAACGCCGGCAGCGCCATCCTCGGCCGTGATGACCTCGTGACCGAGTTTCTCGACCGTGCGTTTCATTCCAACCAGCTGCGACGGCGAATCGTCGACAATCAGTACCTTGGACATGCGTTCATTTCCCCTGTTGAAGCGCGCATTCTAGACGTGCGCTGCCGGGTCGGCAAAGACCGCTCAGCCGATCCTGACGACCGTTCGGCCATGCGATCCGCCGCCGAGCATGGTATCGAAAACCGGGGGCAAATCGGCGAGCGTGACTTCACGGTTCGCGATCTCGCCCAGATGTGCCGGTTTCCAATCCCCGGCCAGGCGCTCCCAGATCTGTTCACGTATCGGCCGTGCGGTTCCCGCGGAGGCGACACCGAGCAGGCTGAGGCCGCGGATGATGAACGGCATCACCGTCGTGGCCAGATCCGCAGACGCAGCTAGACCGCAGCTTGCGATGTTGCCGTAGGGACGGATCACGCGGGTCAGACCGGCGAGCATGTCGCCGCCGACGTTGTCGATCGCGCCGGCCCAGCGCGCGGTCTCGAGCGGGCGCTGGCCCCAGTAAAGACCCTCGCGCGCGATGCATTGTTTGGCGCCCAGTCCTATCAGCCAGTCGAACTGGTCGACCTTGCCGGTGATCGCGTGTGCCTCGAATCCCGCGCGGCTCAGTATGTCGATGGCCAGCGAACCGACTCCACCGGTCGCGCCGGTCACCACGACCGGCCCCATCGCGGGAATCTGTCCGTTGCGCAGCATCTGGAACAGCGACAGTGCCGCGGTGAAGCCCGCGGTTCCGAGTGCCATCGATTCGCGCAAGGTCAGGCCGCGCGGCAGCGGAATCGTCCATTTCGATTCGAGTCGCGCATAGCCCGCATAGCCGCCGTCGCGCGTCTCCGACAGGCCGCAGCCCGTGCACAGCACCTGGTCGCCCTCCTTGAACGCCGGATCGGCCGTTTCCGCGACGTAGCCGGCGACGTCGATGCCGCCATTCAGCGGCGACCGGCGCAGGATCCGGCCCTTGCCGGTGCCCGCGAGCGCGTCCTTGTAGTTCACCGACGAGTACGCGACCTTGATCAGCACCTCGCCCGGCGAAAGTTCGTCGACGCGCAGGTTCTCGATGCCCGCGCGGTATCCGTTGGTTTCGTCGTGGATGCGGAAGGCGGGAAAGGTTTCGACGACAGCCATCATCTCTTCCTGTTGGTCGTCATCCGGCTTCGCCGCGATGAGGGTCCTGAAAATCAGTTCGCCTTGTGGATCGCGCGCTTGTCGACCGCGAGAGCGGCTTCGTGCACGGCCTCGCTCAGCGTCGGATGCGCGTGCACGATGCGTGCGAGATCCTCGGAGGCTCCCTTGAACTCCATGGCGACCACGCATTCTGCGACCAGCTCGGACACGTTGGCGCCAACCAGGTGCACGCCGAGAATACGGTCGGTTTCGGCGTGCGCGATCATCTTCACGAGGCCGGCGGGTTCGTTCATCGCGACTGCGCGGCCGATTGCCGCGAACGGGAAGCTGCCGGTCTTGTACGGAATGCCCTCGGCCTTGCACTGGGCCTCGGTCTTGCCGACCCAGGCGATCTCGGGTTCGGTGTAGATGACCCATGGGATCGTGTCCAGATTCACGTGCCCGGGATTGCCGGCGATGATCTCGGCGACTGCGACACCTTCCTCGGAGCCCTTGTGTGCCAGCATCGGCCCGCGCACGCAATCCCCGATCGCCCACACGCCGTCGACTCCGGTCCAGCAGTGCTCGTCGACCTCGATGCGGCCACGATCGTCGGTTTTGACGCCAGTTCCGTCGCCGAGTACTTCGTCGGTCCAGGCGCGTCGTCCGACCGCGACCAGCAGTTTGTCGACGACCAGTTGTTTGTCTCCATCCTTGCCTGCATAGGTCAGGTGCACTTCGTTCTTCCTGACCTCGGTCTTGGAGAGTTTCGCTCCGAGTTCGATCTTGAGTCCCTGCTTGGCGAACTCACGCGCGGCGGCCCTGGCGATATCGGAATCGGCGGCGCCGAGGAAATCCGGCAGCGCTTCGATGATCGTGACGTCGCTGCCGAGACGCTTCCACACGCTGCCGAGTTCGAGACCGATCACGCCGGCACCGATTACGCCGAGACGCTTCGGCACCGCGTCGAAGTCGAGCGCACCCGCATTGTCGACGATCACCTTGCCGTCGAACTTCGCGAACGGCAGTTCGATCGGTACCGAGCCCGTAGCGATGATCACGTTCGTCGCGGTCAGCGTCTGCTTGCCGCCGTCGATCGCGCTGATTTCGACCTTGCGTTCCTTCAACAACCGGGCCTTGCCGAAGTAAGGCGTGATCTTGTTCTGCTTGAACAACATCGCGATGCCGCCGGTGAACTGTTTGACGATCTTGTCCTTGCGCCCGACCATCGTGCCGACATCGATCTTCGCGTCCCTGGTGCTGATGCCGTGAACCTCGAAGTTGTGCGCGATGTTCCAGAACTGCCGTGACGAGTCGAGCAGGGCCTTGGACGGAATGCAGCCGACGTTGAGACAGGTGCCGCCGAGCGCGGCCTTGCCGTCCTTGCCCTTGAAGTCGTCGACGCACGCGGTCTTGAGACCCAGTTGCGCGGCGCGGATCGCGGCCACGTAGCCGGCCGGACCGGCGCCGATGACGATGACATCGTATTGCTCGCTCATATCATTCGCTCACGGAATTGGGGATCGGAGATTCGGGATTTGTCGCAGCGGTGAATGGACAGATGCGGGCGAGCCCGCCGTTCCCAATCCCGAATCACCGGTATATGCGGACTCGCCATCAAATGCCGAGCAGCATCCTGTGCGGGTTCTCGAGCTGGTTCTTGATGTCGACCAGAAACAGTACCGCGTCCTTGCCGTCGATGATGCGATGGTCGTAGGAAATCGCAACGTACATCATCGGTGCGGCGACGACCTGGCCGTCTTCGACGATCGCGCGCTCCTTGATCGTGTGCATGCCGAGAATCGCGCTCTGCGGCGGATTCACTATCGGCGTGGAGAACAGCGAGCCGAAGGTGCCGCCATTGGTGATCGTGAACGTTCCGCCGGTGAGGTCGTCGAGCGACAAACCGCCCTCGCGGGCTTTCCTCGCAAAGTTGGCAATCGCCTTCTCGATATCGGTGAAGCTCATGTCCTGCGCGTCGCGCAGGACCGGTGTGACCAGGCCCTTGTCGGTGGACACCGCTATCGAGATGTCCTGGTAGCCGTGGTAGATCACCTCGTTGCCATCGACCGAGGCATTGACCACAGGGTGACGCTTGAGCGCGTCGCAGGCCGCCCTCACGAAAAAGCTCATGTAGCCGAGTTTGATCCCGTTCGCCTTCTCGAACTGTTCGCCGAGCTGCCTGCGCATCTGTGCAACGCGGGCGAGATTGATCTCGTTGAACGAGGTCAGCATCGCGATCGAGTTTTTCGACTGCATGAGGCGTTCGGCAATCTTCGCGCGCATGCGCGTCATCGCCACGCGTTCCTCCGGGCGGCTGCCCGGCGTCGGCTTCGCCGCAGCGGTCGGAGGCGCAGCGCCAGGCGATCCGCTGCGCATGAAGTTGACCAGATCCTCCTTGGTCACGCGGCCGTCACGACCCGTCCCGGGCACCTGGGCCGGATCGATCCGGTGCTCGGCAGCGACGCGCTGCGCGGCCGGCGACAAATCCGCCTGCTCCGACGCGCCCGCCCTGGGCGCCTTCGCGTCGTCGCGTTTCGATGCAGGGACCTTCGCGGTTTCCGGTCTGTTCGCTTCGGCCGGCTTCTTCGCGCTGTCCGCGGCTTCCTTGCTCCCGGCTGCGGCGCTGCCTTCACCTTCCTCGATGACTGCGAGCACCTGCTGACTGGTCACCGTGGCACCGCTGTCCTGCTTGATCTCCTTGAGCACGCCATCGGCCGGCGCGGGTACTTCGAGCACGACCTTGTCGGTCTCCAGGTCGACCAGATTCTCGTCGCGCTTGACGGCATCGCCCGGCTTCTTGTGCCAGGCGGCAATCGTCGCATCGGAAACCGATTCTGGCAGGACGGGGACTTTGACTTCGATCATGGCGTGTCCTTGGTTTGCGCTCGTCCGCGAACGCGAAGGTCAACAAGCGGCCATGCCTGGCCGCATTTTGCGGTTCATCCGCGCTCGTCCGTGAACGCCAAGGTCGAGCGCGGCCATCCGTAGCCGCCCTTTTTCATGTCAGATATTACTCCGCGACATGATCGGGACCCGCGGGCAGGACGAGTGCCTGCTCGACGAGTGCGGTCTGTTCGGCCTGATGCGTGCTCAGATGCCCGGCGGCCGGCGCGGGCGAGCGCGTGCGGCCCGCGTAGGCAAGAATCTGCTTGGGCGCCACGACCGATTGCAGGTGATGGCGGATCTGGTACCAGGCGCCCTGGTTCATCGGTTCTTCCTGACACCAGATCAGCTGCCTGGCGGCCGGATATTTCCCGAGTTCGGCAGCGACTTCCGTGCGCGGGAACGGATACAACTGTTCGACGCGTACGATCGCGACATCGTCGATGCCGCGCTTGGCCGCGTCCTCGACGAGGTCGTAGTAGACCTTGCCGGAGCACAGCACGACACGGCGCACCTTGGCGCCCTTTTTCGCGGTCGTATCCGCGATCGCAAGCTGGAATTCACCGGTTGCGAGCTCATCCAGGGTCGACACCGCGAGCTTGTGGCGCAGCAGCGATTTCGGCGTCATCACGATCAGCGGCTTGCGGCAGTCGCGCAGCATCTGCCGGCGCAGCATGTGGAACATCTGCGCCGGCGTGGTCGGCACGCAGACCTGCATGTTGTCGAGCGCGCACAACTGCAGGTAGCGCTCGAGGCGGGCCGACGAATGTTCGGGCCCCTGACCTTCGTAACCATGCGGAAGGAGCAGGACCAGGCCCGACAGGCGGTCCCATTTTGCCTCGCCCGAGGAGATGAACTGGTCGATCACGACTTGGGCGCCGTTCGCGAAATCGCCGAACTGGCCTTCCCAAAGCACCAGCGTTCGCGGCTCGGCGGTCGAGTAGCCGTATTCGAAAGCCATGACCGCCTCTTCGCTGAGCAGCGAATCGATGATGGTCACGTCGGCGCCTTCGCGCACCGCTTCGAGTGGCACGTACTCGCCGCCGCTGGCCTGGTCATGCAGGATCGCATGGCGATGGAAGAACGTGCCCCGGCCCGAGTCCTGTCCGACCAGACGCAGTCCATAGCCGTCCGCGATCAACGACGCATAGGCGAGATTCTCCGCAAAGCCCCAGTCCATCGGCTGTTCGCCTGCGGCCATTTTCGCGCGATCCTGGTAGATCTTGGCTACCCGGGAATGCAGGGTCACGCCTTGCGGAATCTTGAGGATTTTCGCATTGAGTTCGGCAAGGCGCGCCTTGGCCACGCCGGTCTTGACGGTCTGAGCGAGCGACGCCGCGAGATAGGGGTGCCAGTCGACCGCGAATTCGTCCTTGAAATCCGGATCGAGTTCGGCAATCGGCATGCCCGCTTCGAGTCGATCGCGATACGCTTCGATCATGTGCTTCGCATCTGCCTCGTCGATCACGCCTTCCGCGATGAGCTTCTGTGCATAAAGCTCGCGCGCGGCCGGGCGTGCGCGGATGATCTGGTACATCAGCGGCTGGGTCGCTGCGGGTTCATCGGCCTCGTTGTGGCCGTGGCGGCGGTAGCAGACCAGGTCGATCACGACATCGCGCTTGAACTTCTGCCGGTAGTCGAACGCGAGGCGGGTGACGAACAGTACTGCCTCGGGATCGTCGCCGTTCACATGGAATACCGGCGCGTTGACCATCTTCGCGACGTCGGTGCAGTACAGGGTCGAGCGCGCGTCGTGCGGATTGGACGTCGTGAAACCGACCTGGTTGTTGATTACGACATGGATCGAACCGCCGACGCGAAAGCCGCGCGCCTGCGACATGTTGAGGAGCTCCATGTTGACGCCTTGCCCGGCGAACGCGGCGTCGCCGTGGATCAGAACGGGCACGACGTGCTCGCGCGTCGCGTCGCGGCGGTGAGTCTGGCGCGCGCGCACCGAACCGGCGACCACCGGGTTGACGATTTCCAGGTGCGAGGGGTTGAACGCGAGCGCGACATGTACGGTACGGCCCGGCGTCTTCACGTCCGCGGAGAACCCCATGTGGTACTTCACGTCGCCCGAGTGCGCTGGATCGTCCACATGGTCGAACTTGCCGTCGAATTCCGCGAACAGCTTTTGTGGCGACTTGCCGAGAATGTTCACGAGCACGTTGAGACGGCCGCGATGCGCCATGCCCATGACCATGTCGTTCATGCCGTCGGCGCCGCCGCGGCGAATCAGTTCGTCGAGCAGCGGAATCAGGCTGTCGCCGCCTTCGAGCGAAAAGCGCTTCTGGCCGACGTACTTGGTGTGCAGGTAGCGTTCGAGTCCGTCCGCCTGCACGAGTTTTTCCAGCACGCGCTTCTTGTCCTGCGTGCTGAGCGCGTAGTCGCCGGCCGCGCGTTCGAGCTGGCCATGCACCCACTGGCGCTGCTCGACATCGGAGATGTGCATGAATTCCGCGCCGATGCTGCCCGCATACGTCGCGTTGAGCCGGGTCACGAGATCGCGAAGTTTCAGGCGCTGCGGACCGGCCAGCGAGCCGGTGCTGAAATCGCTGTCGAGGTCTGCGGCGGCCAGCCCGTGAAAGACCGGATCGAGATCGGGTGCGGATGGGCGCGGCAGGCGGCCGATCGCTTTCAGGTCCGACGCGGGAAACGCGTGGTCCATGTCGAGCGGGTCGAGATTGGCGGCCAGGTGCCCGCGCGAGCGGTAGGCCGTGACCAGCTTGAGCACGCCGGCCTGCTTTTGCGATGGTGCTTCGCCGATGGACGCAGTCGGCTGCGCACCATTGCGGGCATGAATGCGTTGCGCGGCCTCGATGCGCGCGATGGCCGCCGAGGGCGCGACATCTCCGGCTTCGCGGCCCCTGAGCGAGTCGAAATACGCACGCCATTGCGGCGCGACCGCGCCCGGCTCGGCGAGCCAGGATTCGTAGAGATTCTCGATGAACGCGGCATTCCCGCCCGAAATCCCGGACGAGGCACGGAATTGCTCGATCAGACGGGCCTCGGGTTTGATTGGATCGGCACTCACACGGGCACCCTGCAGACGAAAGGGCGCGCCGTCGCGCGCCCCGCTTGGATAGGATGAGGATTATCGGCCGAAAGACCAGCCCTCGAACGAAATTATAACGCGTTGGATCGGTGCGTGTTGCGCTGCGGAATCGCAGGATTCGCCGCGGTTCGATTGGCGTTCACACCGAAATCTGGCGCAGTTCCTGGCTCGACACGGAACGCTCCCAGACCTGCTCGAAAAACTCGAGCAATTGCGCGTGCCGGCCCGGCGCATAGGTCGAACCTTCGGCATCGAGCCGGTTGCCGAGGCCGCGAAACAGGTAGCCGCGCCGATCGGTGATCAGAAACGCGGATGGATAGTGCAGATCGCGTTCATCGACCGGCGTGCGCATCGCGATCGTGCTCGGCAGACGCTGGGCGAGCGCGATCAGGCGGCTGCCATCCATGATCGCCTTGCGCGGGTCCTGCACGATGATGCGGATCCGCGCATTGCGTCCTGACAGCGCGATGCGCCTGATCTGCTCGAGCGTTGCCGGATCGTCGAACAGCATCGGGTCCAGGTCGCGCGTGTACACGGCCAGTGCATGACGGGTGTCGGCCAGCAGTTCGGCCAGCGCCGCGAGTGCCTGCGTCCGATCCTCCGCGAGCAGAGTGCGCGCCACGGGCGCCGGAGGGAGTGGCGTGGAATCGGGTCCGTCTGTGCGTGCAAGTTCGATCCGCATCATGCGGTGCGCTATCGCGCATTCGTCGAAGTCCTCGCCATGGGCCTCGAAGCCGAACCGCGAGTAGAACGCGAGCGCATGGCTCTGCGCGTGCAGCTCGATGGCCGGATAGCCGAGCGACCGCGCCTGCTCGAGCAGCACGCGCAGCATCGCGGCGCCGACCCCCTTGCCGCGCCAGTCCGCGAGCACGGCCATGCGCCCGATCGTGTGCTCCGGCGTCA
Source organism: uncultured Gammaproteobacteria bacterium (assembly GCA_963758365.1). GTDB lineage: Bacteria > Pseudomonadota > Gammaproteobacteria > Xanthomonadales > Rhodanobacteraceae > Dokdonella_A. Next base: position 2,057,191 of record CAVWVB010000001.1, on the reverse strand, counting down.
GACGGCCGGTACCTATCGGTCGTCCGTCGCGATCGCGGGCGATGACGTGGCGTGATTTCTCGTCGAGCGCATCCCACTCGTGTTCCGGCGGTATCGACTGTTCGACCAGAAACACCTGTCCGCGCACCGCGCGGATGTCCGCCAGATCGGACTCCCACGAGGCAGGTTCGATGATGAAGTCGTCGCGAATCATGGTGGCCTCCGTGATGTCTTCGGGCGGACGAGCGCCAGGTGACCCGTGTCGAGGAGCGCGCGCAGGACCGGTCGATCGCCCGCGGCCACTTCGGCGCCTGGAAATTCCGCTTGCGAACAGACCCGCCGTGCGAAGCGCAACGAGCAGATATGGCGCTCGCCCGCGACAAACAAGGCGGCACGGCGTCCCTTGCGCAGCCATGCGAATCGCGACCATGGATTGCGCCGGGCGATCGCGCCGTGCGCCAGCGCGCGCGCGAATGCCGCGTCGCCCAGGCGCCGTGGCGCGGCTGCGATCGTCTGCGCGCTTCGGTAGCGCGTGATGAAGCGACCGAACCACGAGCGCAGGGCGCTGCGCTCCGCGGCATTCCCGCCCGCGCATATCCACGGCATCGCGCGCGTGACGCGAGCGATGGCGTCGTCGTCGATCTCGCCATCGCCGCGTGCGGGCATCAGGTCCGGATCGGCGTAGCGCGCGTCCTCGGGCAGGACCTCGATCAGGTGATCGACGAAGTCACCGAGCAGTTCGGCCTGCGCCGGTGCGCGCATGCCGATCGAATAGGTCATGCAGGCCCCGACCGCGACGCCGTGATGCGGTACGCCCGGCGGCAGGTACAGCATGTCGCCGGGCTCGAGCAGCCATTCGTGGGTCGGCGCGAACGCACGCAGCAGTTTCAGTTCCGTATCGTCGCGGAATCGGCTGCCCTGGGAAGCCCGTGTCGGGCTACGCGGGTCCGTGCGCGGGACACGCATGTCGAGCTGCCAGCGGCGCCGGCCCAGGCCCTGCAGCAGGAACACGTCGTACTGGTCGACATGCGCGCCGACCGAACCGCCGTCTTCGGCATAGCTGACCATCACGTCGTCGATGCGCCAGCTGGGCACGAAGGAAAAATGGTCGAGCAGCGCGGCGACGTCTCCATCCCACTTGTCCACGTCCTGAACCAGCAGCGTCCAGTGCGTCCTCGGCAGGGCCGCGAAATCGGCCTCGGTGAATGGCCCGCTGCGCAGCGTCCAGCCGTCGCGCTCCGGTTCGTGGATTGCGATCCGCGACAGTGCCAGTTCCTCGCAGGCGAGACCGGCCAGATCGTCCGGCGTGACCGGATTGCGCAGATCCGCGAACGCGCCGCGTATCAGCAGGGGTCGCTTCTGCCAGAAGTCCCGCAGGAAACGCGCGGGCGACATGCCGATGCGGCGCGCTGTCGTTGCGACAACCTCTCCTGGACGATTCATCGAAGCCGATTCAGATGGATGCAGCGAGAGCCGGAGCGAGTCCCGTATAGGCAGCGGGCGTCAGTGCCAGCAGGCGCTGCTTCGCATCGGCCGGAATCTCGAGAGCGTCGACGAATTCGCGCAATGCCTCGCGGGTGATGCCCTGGCCGCGCGTCAGTGCTTTCAGTTGCTCGTAGGGTTCGGGCACGCCGTAGCGGCGCATCACGGTCTGCACCGCTTCGGCGAGAACCTCCCAGCTCGTGTCGAGGTCGTCGGCAATCCTCGCGGGATTTACGCTGAGCTTGCCGAGTCCGCGCAGCAGCGCATCGAGCGCGACCTGGGTGTGCCCGAACGCGGTGCCGAGTGTGCGCAGCACGGTCGAGTCGGTCAGGTCGCGCTGCCAGCGGCTGATCGGCAGCTTCGCACTGAAGTGCTCGAACAGCGCGCTGGAAAGGCCGAGGTTGCCCTCGGCATTCTCGAAGTCGATCGGATTGACCTTGTGCGGCATCGTCGACGAGCCCACTTCGCCGGGGTCGAGTTCCTGGCGGAAGTAGCCGAGCGAAATGTAGCCCCAGATGTCGCGGGCAAGATCGATCAGGATCGTATTCGTGCGGCGCACCGCGTCGCACAGTTCGGCGATGCCGTCGTGCGGTTCGATCTGGGTCGTGTAGGCAGTGAACGCGAGCCCGAGGTCCTCGACGAAGCGACGCGCAAATGCGGGCCAGTCGACTTCGGGAAAGGCGACGACATGCGCGTTGTAGTTTCCCACCGCGCCATTGATCTTGCCATTGATCCCGACCGTCGCGATCTGCGCGCGCTGGCGTTCGAGGCGAGCCACGACATTCGCGATCTCCTTGCCCAGCGTCGTCGGCGATGCGGACTGGCCATGCGTGCGCGACAGCATCGGCAACGCGGCGTGTTCGTGCGCCATGTTCCGCAGTCTGGCGACGACTTCGTCGAGCGCGGGCAGCAGAACGCCGTCGCGCGCGTCGCGCAGCATCAGCGCATACGCGAGATTGTTGATGTCCTCACTGGTGCACGCGAAATGGATGAATTCCCTGCATGCGGCGAGTTCCGCATCGTCGGCGATCCTTTCCTTGATGAAGTACTCGACCGCCTTGACGTCGTGATTGGTCCTGCGTTCGATGGTCTTGATGCGCTCGGCATCGCGCTCGGAGAACTCCTCGCCGATAGCGGTCAGTTGACGCCGCGCCTGCTTCGAAAGCGCAGGCACTTCGGCGATCGCCGGCTCGTCGGCCAGCGCGAGCAACCAGCGCACTTCGACGCGAATGCGCCGTTGCATGAGTCCCAGTTCGCTGAATATCGGCCGCAGCGCCAGGGTCCTGGCCGCGTAGCGGCCGTCCAGAGGCGACAGGGCGGTAACCGGGGAACTCATGGCTTCTCCTCAAAGGATGCCGTCGTCTTCGGCTGTACGACAATGGCCTTCGCGCGCGCTCCCTGCATGGTGCGGACCGTCAGGTCGAAGCCGTCGAACGACAGCGACTCGCCCTCGGTCGGCAGGCGTTCCAGGCGGTGGATGATAAGGCCGCCGACCGAGTTCACGTCAGTGGGCGATTCGATATCGCGGTCCAGCAGGCGCTCGAGCTTGTAGATCGGCATGCCGCCCGAGATCGTGAAGGCGCTGCCGGGAGCCGCGCGCACCGTGCCGGCGCCCGCCCGCGCGTGCTCGTCCTCGATATCGCCGACCACGACCTCGAGGATGTCCTCGAGCGTGAAGAACCCCGCGACCCGGCCGGACTCTTCGGTCCCCAGCGCCAGATGCGTGTCGCCGGCACGAAAGCGCTTGAGCACGTCGAGCACCGGCGTATGCAGCGGCAGCAGGATCGGCGGACGCAGCAGCGAGGTCAGATCCTCCTCGGCGCTGTGTTCGGCGATCGCATGCAGCAGGTCCTTCATGTGCAGGATGCCGCGCACGCGATCGCCATCGGAGTCGAACCACGGGTAGCGGCTGTAACGGGTGCGGTGGAATTCGGCGAGCGCGTCGTCACGGCTCATGCCGTCGCGCAGGCTCGCGAGCTGGTCGCGCGTGCGCAGCACGTCGCCGACGACCAGTTCGGGCAGATCGAGCGCATGCTTCATCATCGAATATTCCTCGCCGGCGCGGCTGCTGCGCTTGGCGTGGATGATCAGTTTCAGCTCCTCGCGCGAATAGTGCTGATCTTCGCCCTGGCTGCCCAGACCGAGGCCGAACGCGGTGAGGATGCGGTTCGCGCTTGCATTGAGCAGCCAGATCGCCGGATACATGAGCCAGTAGAACGCATACAGCGGTGCCGCCGTCCATACCGACAGGCGCTCCGGACGGCGGATCGCCAGCGATTTCGGGGCCAGCTCGCCGAGCACGATGTGCAGGTAGGAGATCAGCGTGAATGCAACGATCAGCGCGATCAGCGCGGTCGATTCGGCGCCGATCCCGAGCCGGCTGAACAGCGGCTCGAGCAAGTGCGCGAAGGCCGGTTCGCCGATCCAGCCCAGGGCCAGCGAGGCGAGCGTGATGCCGAGCTGGCACGCCGAAAGATAGGCATCCAGACGGTTGTGCACATTGACCAGGATGCGCCCGCGCCAGCCATGGCTCGCGGCCAGGGTTGCGGCCTGGGTATGGCGCAACTTGACCAGCGCGAATTCCGCGGCGACGAAGAAACCGTTGAGCAGCACCAGCAGCAGCGCTGCGCAGACGTAGAGCAGATTCTGCAGCATCCGCGGGAGGGCAGGGGACGGCCGATCATTCTAGCATCGGCGCCGACCGGGCTCGGGATGCCAGCGGGGACACCCGCTATAATGCGGGTTTTCCTTCGTCGGCGGAGAGTCATGAGGAAGTACCGGACCGAGAGCGACAGCATGGGTGAACTCAAGGTGCCCGCAGACGCGCTGTACGGCGCACAGACGCAGCGCGCGGTCGACAATTTCCCGATTTCCGGGCTGACCATGCCGCGCGAGTTCATCCGCGCGCTCGGCCTGATCAAGTCCGCGGCGGCGCAGGCGAACGCGGACCTGGGACACCTGCGGAAGAACGTTGCGCGGGAGATCCGCAAGGCGGCCGAGCGTGTTGCCCGCGGTGAATTCGACGCGCAGTTTCCGATCGACGTGTTCCAGACCGGATCGGGCACGTCGTCGAACATGAATGCCAACGAGGTTATCGCGCATGTGTGCATCGCGGCCGGTACCCGCGTGCATCCGAATGACGACGTGAACAACGGCCAATCGTCGAACGACGTGATTCCGACCGCGATCCAGGTCAGCGCAGCGCTTGCAGTCAGCGAAAAGCTGCTGCCGGCATTGAAGCACCTGAGAAAGGTTCTGGATGGGCGCGCGAAGGAATTGCGCAAGGTGGCCAAGACCGGACGCACCCATCTGATGGATGCGATGCCGGTGACGTTCGGCCAGGAGCTGGCCTGCTGGTCGGCGCAGATCCGCTCCGCGGTCGAACGTCTCGAGGATGCGCTCAAGCGTCTGCGCAAGCTGCCGCAGGGCGGCACCGCCGTGGGGACCGGCATCAACGCGGACGTGCAACTCGGGCCGCACGTGAGTGCCGAACTCACGCGCATGACCGGCGTCCGTTTCGAGTCCGCTGACAACTACTTCGAGGGAATCAGCTCGCAGGATGCGGCGGTCGAACTGTCTGGTCAGCTGAAGACGCTCGCGTGCGCGCTGATGAAGATCTCCAACGACCTGCGCTGGATGAATTCCGGCCCGCTCGCAGGCCTGGGCGAGATCGAATTGCCGGCGCTGCAACCCGGATCGTCGATCATGCCGGGCAAGGTGAATCCGGTAATTCCCGAAGCGATGACGATGGTCTGTGCGCAGGTGATCGGCAACGACGCCACGATCACGATCGCTGGACAGAGCGGCAATTTCCAGCTCAACGTGATGTTGCCGGTGATCGCGCTGAACCTGCTGCAGTCGGTCGAGCTGCTCGCCAACGCGTCGCGCCTGCTGGCCGACAAGGCGATCGCGGGCTTCAAGGTGCGCGAGGACAGGATTCGCGAGGCGCTCGAGCGCAATCCGATCCTCGTCACCGCGCTCAATTCCGTGATCGGCTACGACAAGGGCGCGGCGACAGCGAAGAAGGCCTACCGCGAAGGGCGGCCGATCATCGATGTCGCGCTCGAAACGACCGGCCTTTCGCGCAGCAGGCTCGAGGCATTGCTCGATCCCGCTGCGCTCACCAAGGGCGGCGTCCAGGGTGGTTCGGCGGGCGGCTAGGCGTGCATCCGGCCCGCTGAGGAGACGCGCGCGACGCTTGCGCGGCATACTGTGGCGATCGGCACGTGCCCGGCATTGCGGGCGCGACCATATTGATTCCTGGTCAACCCGTCCCGAGGTTGCCGCCGTCCGCCCGCAAACGTCGCGGCGCGCCGGTTCGCCGCGTCCCGATGCGCGCGCGACACTCCGCTGCAAGCCGCGAGATCGTTGCCGGCATGAACCTGACCGATTGGAGCTTTGCAATGTTCAGAAGACTCATTGTCATGTCCGCCCTGCTGGCCGGCAGCGCGCTCGCCCAGCAGAACACCGATATCAGCGGCGCCAGTTTCCAGAACGGCAAGGCGGATGCAACGCTGGCCGCGCTAGGTCGCCAGGCCGCCGCATCGGGCAACCGGCTCGTGATCACCGCGCCGCCCGAATGGCACGCGCGGATCAAGGCCAAGATTCGCGTGGGCGGCAACGCGACCGTGGTGCTGCGCGACGGTTTCTATGAAAACGTGCTGGTGCGCATCGAGAGCGGATCGGCGCAGTCCGAGGAATCGACGGCCGAGCGGGTGACCAAGGCCGAACTCGAGAAGAGCAGGGCCGAGGCGCAGCGCGCGCGGGCCGACGCCGAGCGCAGCCGGGCCGAAGCCGCGAGGGCCAAGGCCGAAGCCGAACGGCTCAAGGCCGACGCCGAGAAGGCCAGGGCGGAAGCGGAAGCGGCCAGGGCCCAGGCGATCGCGCAGCAGCAGGCGGCTGCCGCGCGCGCGCAGGCCGTGAAGAAGGCGGCTGTTCCTGCCGCTGCCGCGGCGACCCCGCGTGCCGCCGCCGGCGATCCGGTAGCAGCGGCGCGCAGCCGCCTCGAGCAGGCTCTCAAGGATGGACGCGGCGCGGACGGGACGCTGGCGGTGGCCGCGCTGGAGTCGGGCGACACGCTGTACGTCGACGGCCCGGTTGTCGCGGCTACACGCCGCGAGGGGCGGCGTCTCGTGCTGTACTGGGTCGACGGCGATCTGGACCTGCGCCGATCGGAACTCAAGGTACTCGCGCCGAACCGCTACCAGGTGATGAGCCAGATTCGCGGCGAAGGAACGCTGCGACGCGAGTTCATCCAGCAATCGCTCGATGCCAGCGAACCCGCCGCGAATGCAAGGGAACGTCTCGCGCTCGAGAAGAACATCAACGAGGGCAATATGATTACGCGGACGCTGCGGCCCGATCGCCTGCGCGAGGGCGACGTGATCTACACCAATGGCCAGGCGGCCGCGGTCGTGCGCCGCAACGGGGGTGACCTGACGCGCTATTGGCTCGTCGGTTCGCTCGATCTGACCCAGACCGGGCTGCAGGCGGACGGTCCGAACCGGTACAAGGTATTGACCGATACCGTGCACTGAGGCCCGGACAAAGGAAGGGCCGCAGCGGCGGCCCTTCCGGGATCGCGGCGCATCGAAGCCACAAGATCGATCAGGTACTGGTCTCGATGCGGCGCCCGCGCAGCCAGACCGCGGCGCCGAGCAGGGCGAGGCCGGCGGCGACACCGATCCAGAGATTGGCGGTGCCGAGCACGCCGTACAGGTGAGCCGGATCGAGGTTGGCCAGAACGTCGTCGCCTCCGCGCAGGCTTCTGCCCGCACCGCGGAATGTCCCGCCCATCCAGCTGCCCGGCATGATGCTGAACAGCAGACGGCCGAGCATCGATGCGAGATCCAGGTCGCCGCTGAAATGCGGGCCGCCGAGGATGCCGACCCACCAGTTCGCGAACAACGCGATGACCGGTACCAGCACGGCCCACAGGAACGGCTTGCTGCGCGCGAAGGCCGACCAGAACAGCAGCCAGCCGACCGTCGGCAGAGCCCAGAGCGCGGCAACCGGAAGCAGGCCGACCAGGCGCACGAACACGCCGAGCGGATGCGCCGCGATCACCGCGGGAATCGGATTCAGGCCGTGCACCGCGACCCACAGGCTGACGATGACCAGCAGCACGAGATAGGCGAGCGTCGAGATCACCACCGCGAATGCGGGGATGACCAGCATCGCGGTCAGCGCCTTCGATGCGACGGTCGCGGAATCCGACACCGGCAGCGACTTCCAGAACAGCACGCTGCGATCGCGGCGGTCGTCGTAGAGCGCGCCGAGCAGGTAGAAGAACGAGACGAAGAACAGCCCGATCGAGGCGATGCCGATGAACGCCATCTGCGCGACGTCGAGTCCGTTGCCGGCCTGCACCATGTCGTCCGCACTGATGTTGCTGCGCAGCTGCTCGAGCGAGAAACCCGCAGAAATGTGCATGTTGCTGCGGAACACCTCGGCGGTAATGATGCCGAGCACGGTGATCATCAGGATCGCGGCGCTGATCCAGAACGGCGTCCACAGGAAGCCGCCCCGGTGTTCCCAGTACTCGCGTTTCAGCAGGAGTGGCAGATTCTTCATGCGTAGGTTCCTTTCATGGTCGCCACGAACAGGTCGGCGATGCTCGGTTTATGCAGTTCGCCGAGCTCGGCGAGGCGCGAGCGTTCGATGCCGTCGAACAGGAAGATCGACTTGCCGAAGATCTGGCGTTCATTGAGTGGTTTGAGCGCACGCGCCGCTTCCGCGCGATCCGGGTTGACCATGACTTCGGCGTAGCGCTCACCAACCTCGTCCATGCTCGCCGCGAGCGCGATCTTGCCATCGCGGATGAACATCAGGTCGGTCAGGATGTTCTCGACCTCCTCGACCTGGTGGGTGGTCACGATGATCGTCTTGTTCTCGTCGAAATAGTCCGCGAGCAGGCTCTCGTAGAACGACTTGCGATACAGGATGTCGAGACCCAGCGTCGGCTCGTCGAGCACCAGCAGCCTGGCGTCGATCGCCATGACCAGGGCCAGGTGCAGCTGCACGATCATGCCCTTGGACAGTTCGCGCACGCGCATGCCTTGCCCGATCTTCGTATGGGCGAGGAACGCCTCGCATTTTTCACGCGAGAAGCGCGGATGCACGCCGGCGACAAATTCGATCGCCTCGCTCACGCGGAGCCAGCGCGGCAGCACCGCGACATCGGCGATGAAGCACACCTGTTCCATGAGTTCGGTGCGCTGTCTGCGCGGATCGAACCCGAGCACGGAAAGTTCTCCGTCGAAGTCGGTGAGACCGAGGATCGCCTTCAGGGCCGTGGTCTTGCCGGCGCCGTTCGGACCGATCAGGCCGACGATGCGGCCCGCCTCGATTTCGAAGTCGACCGCGTCGAGCGCACGGGTGGACCCGTAGGACTTGGACAGCTTGCGGGCATGGATCACGGCGCTCATTTCGAATCCTCCGTCGCGGCTTGCTCCATCAGCTGCTTCAAACTGAGCCCGAGGCGGGCCAGACGCGCCGACAGCGCCGGCCACTCCTCGCGCAGGAAGCGCTCGCGCTCGGACTTGAGCAGCGTGTCCCGCGCACCATCGTTGACGTACATGCCGAGTCCCCTTCGCTTTTCCACCAGGTTTTCGTCGACCAGTTCCTGATACGCCTTGGACACGGTGATCGGATTGATCTGGAAATCGCCGGCCACCTGGCGTACCGACGGCAGGGGATCGCCCTGCTTGAGGACGCCGTCGAGGATCATCGCCACCACGCGGTCGCGCAGCTGGCGATAGATCGGCGTCGAGTCGTTCCAGGTGATGCTCATCGAGTTCATTCCTTGTTCGCGCGGCGCATTGACCGTCCAAAGGAATAGTAGGGCATGTCGAATGCGGCACTCGGCAGCAGACTCAGGCCCGGGCTGCCCGCGAGTTCGGCGGACGGATCGTCAGTCACGCGCGTGGTGGAACGCGGCTTGTCGGCGCGCACGGTCACGGTCGCGAGGGTCGGAATCGGCGCCTCGGGCCGGACCACGATCGTCGGCAGCAGGATGGGCGCGGCAGCGTGGGCCGGAGCGGCATCGGCAGTGCCGGACAGGGCCGCCGTCGCCGCGGCCTGGCCTGCGAGAGGCCGGCTCGGGGACAACGCGACAACCAGCGCTCCGGTCGCGGCAATGGTGGTCGCCAGCAGCAGGAAGGGGAACAGACGGTTCGGCATGGCACCCTCGTGAGGTGGTTGATGAAGTAGTGTTGTAGTTAACTATAACACTAAATGTGCAGCCGTCAAGAGGGCGGCAACCATGACTGATGGGGGAGGACGGGTTCCGGCGCCACCGCTGCGGCCTGCGCGTCACCAGCCTGAGGTGCTGCCAGCGGTGGTTTGTCGGCGTTACCGGGCGGACGCGGAGTGCCGCGCGGCCGATGGCGATTCAGCGTGCCGCCAGACCCCATACTGAGGACGCCTGCGCGACGACCCGTGACACCGGTGTCGGTTCGCGCGCGGGTCGCAGGTCGGATCGTGCGCGCGTCATGCGCCTGACCGCCTCTTCCAGCTCGGCCTCGTCATGGCAACTGAAGCCGAGCCGCAGGAAGGGCTGCTCGCGCTGCAGGAAGTCATAGCGGCGCGCGCCATGGAAACCCACGCCTTCGCGAGCACCGGCTTCTGCCCATGCGGCCAGGTCGATCGAGTCGTCGACGCGCGCCCACAGGGCCATGCCGCCCGCGGGCACCTGAAAGTCGAGCGCGCTGCCGAGGTGGTGCCGCAGCAGGTGCGCGAGCGCATCACGGCGCAGCGCATAGATGCGTCGGGTCCGGCGCACGTGGCGCAGCAGTTCGCCGTCCTCGAACAGCTCGGCGATCGCGCACTCCATCGCCGCGTCGCAACGCGCGTCACTCGCTGCGCGCAGGCGCGCCAGGCGCTCGAACATCGGTGCGGGCGCAACCACGAAGCCGGTGCTGATTCCCGGCGCGAGCAGATTGGCCAGGGAACCCACGTAGATCACGTTGGCGCGACCGATGCCGGCGCCGATCGGCAACACCGGCCGGCCTTCGTAGTGGAATTCATGATCGTAGTCGTCCTCGATGATCGCGAAGCGATGGTCGAGTGCGAGCTGCGCCAGGCGTACGCGTCGCGCCGACGACATGACGGTCGTGGTTGGAAACTGGTGATGCGGCGTGAGGAACACCGCGCGCACGCTCTCGCGACCGAGCAGGATTTCGAGCGCGCCGACATCCAGACCATCGGCGTCGACCGGTACCGGCACGAGTCGTGCGCCGGCCAGTCTCAACACGCTCCACGCGGGCGGATAGCCGAATGATTCGACGACCACGACGTCGCCCGGCGCGATCAAGGTGCGCGCGACTAGATCGATGGCCTGTTCGATGCTGCGCGTGATCATCGTGTTTTCCGGAGCGGCCGCGAGACCGCGCGTGCGCGCGAGCATCGCGGCAAGTTCGCGGCGCAAACGGATGTGCCCGCAGCCGTCGGTTCCTGCCATCGAAGCACGAGACCTGTGCTCGATCGCGCGCCGGAATGCGCGCGCGAGCGGTCGCGCCGGAAACAGGCGCACGTCGGGAATCCCGACACCCATCGACAGCGCATCGGGCTGCAGCGTCACAGGCGGCGCCGGCACCTGCAGCGCTGGCGCGAGTGCATAGGTGGGCGTTTCGCTTGCCGGGACGAGCGGACGTGCGGGCGCGACCAGGTGCGGGGTCTTCGGTCTGGCGACGAATGTCCCGCCGCCCACGCGGGTCGTGACCAGGCCTTCGGCGAGCAACTCGTCGTAGCAGGCGACCACGGTGTTGCGAGTCACGCCAAGTCGTCCTGCGAGTTCGCGCGAACCCGGCAGCGACTGCCCCGGTTTCAGGCGCCCGCCGCGGATGTCCTCGGCGATCGCGGTCGCCAGTTGCAGGAACAGCGGCAGTTCCCGGCTCGGGTCCAGCGCAACATCGAACTGCCATTCGCGCATACGAAACCAGACGGAACCGGACCCCGGAGCGTCGCAGAAGTGGTGCTCCCGACGCGGCGGTGGACTCGCCAGGCTGCGAGGGCGCCGACACGAGCGCGACAGTCCGGGAGACTCCGATGCAATCGATCCTGCATTCCCTCATCACGACCGCCTGCTGCGCGGCGCTCGCGCAACCGGCAGCGGCCGCGGAGGCGGCGCCACAGCATTCGTGGCCTGCGGCCTACCGCGTCCGAATCCTGTCCACAGCAGATGAAAACAACAGCCGCGGCAACAGCATCAACAATCTTGGCCTGGTTGCCGGCTACTCGAGGCTGACCGGAAGCACGGTCCGTCATGCCACCGTATGGGCGTTCGGACATCGGTTCGATCTGGGGTCGCTGGGCGGTCCCGGCTACAACAGCAGCGTGCCGTGGCCGGTCAAGAATCTGCGCGGCGCGATTTCCGGGATCAGTGAAACCGGCCAGGCCAACCCGCTCGGCGAAACCTGGAGCTGCGGATTCTTCTTCGGTACCAGCGGCAACATCTGCCTCGGCTTTGTCTCGGAATGGGGTCGGATGCGCGCGTTGAATCCCCTTTCCGGCGGCTACAACAGTTTCGCCACCGGTACCAACAACCGCGGCCAGACCGCGGGATGGGCGGAGAACGGCGTGCACGATTCCACCTGCGCACCCGATTCGGACCAGATTCTGCAATTCAGGCCCGTCGTCTGGGGACCCGGCCGGAACCAGATCCGCGAACTGCCGCTGATCGGCGGCGATACGTCCGGCTCGGCCACCGCGCTCAATGATCACGATCAGGTGGTAGGCATCTCCGGCACCTGCGACCAGGCCGTGGGCCGGCGCACCGCCGCCCATGCGGTGCTCTGGGATCACGGCATGGTTGTCGATATCGGCAATCTGGGTGCGCAGCTCTGGAATACGCCGATGGCCGTCAATCAGCGCGGCGACATCGTCGGGTTCGGGGGAACCGTGCCCGACGATCTGGACGGCAACTTCACGCATGCATTCCTCAAGCCGCGGAACGGTACGATCAGGGATCTCGGCACGCTGGGCGGCGATATCAGCAGCACCGCGACAGGCATCAATGAACGGGGTCAGGTGGTCGGCTATTCCAACGATGAAGCGGGCACATTCCGCGCATTCGTCTGGCTGGACGGCACGATGGTCGATCTGAAATCGCTCGCGCCGGATTTCGCGGGCAATCTCGTGCTTGCGAACGACATCAACGATTTCGGGCAGATCACCGGCCGGGCTTCCGATCCCGCGACCGGCGCGCCGGTCGCGTTCATCGCGACCCCGGTCTACGGGCATGGCCCCGACGATGGCGCGGCCGCGGACGAAGACGACACCGGCAACGCGCCTGAAACGGTGCCGATCCGGCCCCGGTGACGAGAGCGTCATTCGCGCCGCGGATGCCGCGGCGCGATCACTCGGTTGCAGCAACGGCAGCGGTTCGGGCTGTCGGACCGGCGCGCCGTCCATAACCAATTCTTTCGTGTCGCCGATGGAGCAGTCACATGCAAGACGAACTTCCTGTCGAAGGACAGGCCGTCGAGGTCAGGGTCGGCAATGGCGATTGGCAGGGTGCGGTTTACCGGAACGGTCGCTTCGTCGATCGCTACGGGTTGTCGCTCGGGCGTCGCTCGATCACCGCCTGGCGGCCACTGGAGCGCATCGGAGATGCGCCGCGGATCGAGTCGTGTACGGTGGGTTCGCCGGATCCGGGCTGAAGGCGGCCACGGCCGCATCGTTGGAATCGGGCTGCGCGTAGCAGTGATCCGGCGGACACGCCGCCGGGCAGTGCTTCGCGCTGAGGACGCATGTGCGCGGTGAATCTGTCCTGCGGCCGAGCAAGTCGCTTCCGTCCGCTGCGACGTCGCCACCGATCGGCGCGAGCAGGCCACTCTTGCCGCTGCCATTGCGTCCAGTCATGTCGCGCCGTCAACCCGGATGAACAAGAAAGTCCGCACCGTTCAGCAAAAGTCGGGAACCTCGACGCAAGTTCAGGTTCTCAATGCGCGCATGGGGTTAGTCTTCCGGCTCGACGCCGGGCGTTTGCCATCGCCTGGCGCCCCGTTCACAATACGCGGCCCCATGACGGCCGGGTCCGGCCATGCCGTGACGCTGCGCAAACAGACGGCAAGACATTCAAACCTTCAGGAGCAAACATGACGCGTTTCGTGCAGAAGTCCCTCGTGGCCGCGCTGGCGGTGAGTTTCGCGATCGGCACCGCGGTTGCCGCCGAGCCGGCAAGCAAACCGGAGATGGGCAAGGCCGCCGCACCGGTCAAGCTCGACAAGGCCAAGGTCAGCACCATGGTCGGCATGGATATCGGCCGCGGCCTCGGCCAGATCAAGGACGATATCGATATCAAGGTCGTCGAACAGGCACTGGAAGCGACGCTCAAGGGCGAGAAGACGAACCTGACCCAGGAAGAGGCGCTGGAAGTTCGCAAGGCGTTCATGGAGCAGATGCAGGCCAAGCGGGTTGCCGAACAGAAGGTCGCCGCCGACAAGAACAAGAAGGAAGGCGCAGCGTTCCTGGCTGCCAACAAATCCAAGCCGGGCGTGAAGACCACCGCCTCGGGACTGCAGTATCTGGTCGAGAAGCAGGGCACCGGTCCGAAGCCCAAGGCGACCGACACGGTCAAGGTGAATTACCTGGGCACCAAGATCGACGGCGAGAAATTCGACAGTTCCTACGACCGCGGTCAGCCGGCGACATTTCCGCTCAATGGCGTGATCAAGGGCTGGAGCGAGGGCCTGCAGCTGATGCCGGTCGGTTCCAAGTACAAGCTGTTCGTTCCGGCCGACCTCGCATATGGCGAGAATGCGCCGGCGCAGATCGGCCCGAACGCCACGCTCGTGTTCGAGGTTGAACTGCTGAGCATCGAGAACCCGGCCGCCAAGCCGGCCGCCAAGGCGGCGCCGAAGGCAGCGGCGAAGCCGGCGAAGGCCGAAGGCAAGAAGTAGACGCGCTCGCGTAGTCCGCAAAAGGCGCGCCGGGTTCCGGCGCGCCTTTTGCGTTTCATGCGGGCGCGCGCGAAGCGCGCGTCCCGGTTCACTGGTGGCCTGTGACAGAGGAAGTGGAAGAGGAATCGTGCCGGGATCGTGGTGCCGGGCGCCGGCCCGCAGCGACGCCCATGGCGGTGCCCATGGGTCGAGCGAGGGCCAGGCACGGCGCCGCGAGACCAGGCGAATTGCTTTCAATTCCCCTGTTGCAGGTCACTAGAATGGGCGATTCCGCCAGTACGCGAAAAGGACTACCCGCATGCGCGTGACGATCTTCGGAACCGGTTATGTCGGTCTGGTCACCGGTACCTGTCTGGCCGAGGTAGGCAACGACGTGGTCTGCATCGACGTCGACGCAGACAAGATCGCCGGGCTCGGGCGCGGCGAGATTCCGATCTACGAACCGGGCCTGGAACCCCTGGTGCGCTCCAATCACGCGAGCGGAAACCTCGTGTTCACGACCGACGCGGCCGCAGCCACCGGCCATGCGCAGGTCATTTTCATTGCGGTCGGGACACCACCGGACGAGGACGGCAGCGCCGATCTTTCCCACGTCCTGAGCGTCGCGCGCACGATCGGCGCGACCCTTTCCAGATACGCCGTGGTCGTCAACAAGTCGACGGTCCCGGTCGGCACCGCCGACGCGGTGCACGGCACGATCGCGAAAACGCTGGCGGCGCGCGGCGCCGACGTCGCGTTCGATGTCGTGTCCAATCCCGAATTCCTCAAGGAAGGCGATGCGGTGCAGGACTGCATGCGTCCGGACCGCATCGTGATCGGTGCCGACAGCACGCGCGCGGTGGATCTGCTGAGGACGCTGTACGCGCCGTTCAACCGAAACCACGAGCGTATCGTGCTGATGGACGTGCGCTCTGCCGAACTGACCAAGTACGCGGCAAACGCGATGCTCGCGACGAAGATCAGTTTCATGAACGAAATCGCGAATATCGCCGAGCGCGTCGGCGCGGACATCGAGCAGGTTCGTCGCGGCATCGGTTCGGATCCGCGCATTGGCTATCACTTCATCTATCCGGGTGCGGGCTACGGCGGCTCGTGCTTTCCGAAGGACGTCAAGGCCCTCGAATTCAGCGCGCGTCAGACCGGCCACGAACCGCGCCTGCTGAGTGCGGTCGAGGCGGTCAACGCGTCGCAGAAGCGCAAGCTGCACGAACTGGTCGCACGGCATTTCGCGGGCTCGCTGGCCGGGCGCACGTTTGCAGTGTGGGGACTTGCGTTCAAGCCGAACACCGACGACATGCGCGAGGCGCCGAGCCGAACCCTGCTCGAACAGCTGTGGGACGCAGGCGCGCGCGTGCGCGCCTACGATCCCGAAGCCGCAGCGGAAACCGCGCGCATCTACGGTGCGCGCGACGATCTGGTCCTGTGCGACGAACCCTACGCCGCGCTTGCGGGCGCCGACGCGCTGATCATCGTGACCGAGTGGAAGGCGTTCCGCAGTCCGGATTTCGATCGCATCCGCGCATCGTTGAAGCAACCGGTCGTGTTCGACGGCCGCAACATCTTCGAGCCGGCCGCGGTCGAGGCGGCGGGACTCGCCTACTACGGTATCGGCCGCGGTCGCAGTGTCGCCACGGCACGGATCGACCCCGCCGCGGAAGGCTGATCCCGCTCAGCCTCCGACGCGGCGCTGCGCGCGGCGTCACATTTGACAGGCCGAATCAAGGTGTACGCTCCGCGCCGTCTCTGGGGGTCTGCACATGCGCATGCGCCGGGCGTTTCGGTATCGGGTCCTTGCTTTCGGCTTGCTCGCTGCGGGGTCCGTGCAGGCGCGCGTCTACGACCATGTTTTTCGCTATGGCTTCGACTTGCCGGGCGACGCCCCGGCCACCGACGCCGAGGCGGCACGTTTCCTGACCCAGGCGACTTTCGGCCCGAGTGTCGCCAGCATCGCGCGGCTCAAGGCGCTGGGCTACTCGGAATGGTTCGCCGAACAGCTCGCGGCCGCGCCGACGTTGGCGCGGCCGTTCATCCAGGCTGCGGTCGCCGCGCGCACCGCGGCCGGTCAGAACCTGAGCCAGAGCCAGCGCGTCGATCGCTGGCTTTGGATGGCGACGTACGCGAACGACCAGTTGCGTCAGCGCACGGCCTGGGCGTTGAGCCAGATCTTCGTGGTGTCCGACCAGACCAGCGCGATTTCCGGCGACATCGTCCCGATGTCCGAATACACCGATCTGCTCGCGCGCAACGCGTTCGGCAACTACCGGACGTTGCTCGGGGAAGTGACCCGCAGTCCGACCATGGGGCGCTACCTGAGCCACTTCCGCAACCAGAAGCCGAGCGCGACGACCCAGCCCGACGAAAACTACGCGCGCGAGGTCATGCAGCTGTTCTCGGTCGGCCTGATCGAGCTCAATCTCGATTTCTCGCCGGTCCTCGTCGGCGGCAATCCGGTGCCGACCTACGACCAGACCGTGATCACCCACACCGCGAAGGTCTTCACCGGCTTCACCTACAGCGACGCGCCGACGAACCCGCCGAATTTCTATGGCGGCGCACTGACCGCGGCGGGGGCCTACAACCCGATGGCCTGCTGGGGCACCGAGTTGTTCGATGCATCCAGCAACAACATGCGCCACGACATCACGGGCGACGATGGCACGACCGCCACGCCCAAGACCGTACTCGGCGGTATGACGATTCCACCCAATCAGACCTGTGCCCAGGATGTCGACGACGAACTCGACATCATTGCCGGTCATGTCAACATCGCACCGTTCATCTCGCGACAGCTGATCCAGCGCTTCGTGACCAGCAATCCATCGCCCGCGTACATCGAACGTGTCGCAACCGTGTTCGAGGACAACGGTGCGCCCGAACACGAGCGCGGCGACCTCGGTGCGGTGATCGTGGCGATCCTGACCGACAGCGAGGCTCGCATCCCGCCGGCGGACCCGACCTACGGCAAACTTCGCGAGCCGCTGCTGCGCCTGACCGCGATGTGGCGCGCCTGGGACGCGCAGGCGCAGCCGCCGAACGAAGTCGGCGAGATCCTGATGAGCGCGGGAGACTCGCTGCTCTCGAGCACGGGCCAGCGTCCGCTGGGATCGCCGACGGTCTTCAATTTCTACGAACCGGACTACCAGCAGCCCGGTACGTTCGCCGACCAGAACCTGTATTCGCCCGAGTTCGAGATTACCAACGAGGCGACCACGTACTCGACCGGCAACCTCATCTACAAGTTCACGCAGGGCGCGTACGTCGGGATGACCTCGCCGCCGAACAACCGTCCGCTGCTGAACCTCGCCGTGCTCGCCGCCAGCTCCGCGAACCCCGCGGCGATGGTCGACCTGGCCAATGCACGCATGCTCTACGGAACCATGAGCGCGAACATGCGCAGCACGCTGATCAACATGCTGCAGTTCATGAGCGGCGCAAGCCCGAACGAGCTGGCTTGGTCGCTGGTCTATCTGATCGCCCTTTCCCCCGAATACGCGGCGCAGCGCTGAGGACCCAGTCATGACCACCGATCGCGCGAGCCGCCGCGACTTCCTGCGCCACCTGGCCTGCCTCTGCGCGAGCGGCGGCGCGGCCGCGCTGCTGCCGCAGCTGCGCATGATGGGCACCGCGCTCGCGGCCGCGCCGCGATCGACGCTGACCGGCTACCGCGCGATCGTCTGCGTCTACCTGGCCGGCGGCAACGACGCATGGAACACGCTGGTTCCGTACGACAGCGCGCGCTACGACGTCTATGCGGCATCGCGTGGCGGCGTCTACAACGCGACCACGAACGCAAGCGGCCTCGCGCTCGCGCGTCCGGGCACCGGTGCCGAAGTCGCGGCGCAGGTGATCACCGACAGCGCGAGCGGACTGCAGTACTTCGTGCACCCGAGTCTGCCCGAGCTCAAGAACCTCTACACGCAGAACCAGCTCGCGTTCGTCGGCAATGTCGGAACCCTGGTGCGGCCGATCACCAAAGCCGACTATGCGAACACGGCCAACCGGCCGCCACAGCTGTATTCGCACAGCGACCAGGAGAACCTCTGGCACGTCGGCACCGCCGCGAACTATCGCAACGGCTGGGGCGGCGGCTCCATCGCGACCCTGCTGCCGCAGTTTCCGGTGGTTAACAATCCACTGCTGTCGCCCTGCATTTCGATTTCCGGGAGCAACAAGTTCGAAGTCGGCACCAACGTGATTCCGTACAAGATGTCGGCGTCGACGAGCGGCACGACCAACCCGCTCTCGAAACTCTCCGGAGTCTGCAATCCGAGCGGTTGCACGGGCACCTCGGGTCAGCGCGACGTCGCGCTGAACCTGCTGCTCGGCGACACCTACCAGGGTGCGTTCGCAAGCGAATACGAGCGGACCTTCAAGCGCGGGCGCGACCTGTTCGCGTTGCTGTACGGCGAACTCGGCAATCCGAACGGACAGATCGCGACTGCGTTTCCCGCCAACAACACGCTTGCATCGCAGCTCCTGAGCGTCGCGCGCATGATCAAGCTGTCGCGGATCAACCAGTTCGCGGCACGCCAGATCTACTACGTGCGCATGGGCGGATTCGATCTGCATTCGGGTCTGATGGGCACCGGTACCAACGCGCATGCGGCGTTGCTGATCAAGGTTTCGCAGGCATTGAACGCGTTCGCGGGCGCGCTCGCCGAGATCGGCGCGCTCGACGAAGTGACGACGTTCACGATGAGCGAATTCGCGCGCACGCTGTCCTCGAACGGCAACGGATCCGACCACGGCTGGGGCAGCGTGCAGCTCGTAATGGGCGGCCCGGTTGCGGGTGGCCGTCTCTACCTGGACGGCGGCGGGCCGATCTCGGGTTTCCCGGACCAGACCCTCAACAACGACGGCAATTTCTCGCGCGGCCAGTTCATTCCGGGCATTGGCGTGGACCAGTACGCGGCGACGCTCGCGCGCTGGCTCGGCATCGCCAGCGGCCCGGATCTTGCCGCGATCTTCCCGAACCTCGGCAATTTCAATCCCGCGTTCGAGGACCTCGGGTTCCTTGGATAGACGTGGTCAGGGCGCGCGGCCGCGGCGCGCGCGATCGCTCCGCGGCCTGCTTCGCGTCGCACTGGTGCTCGCATCGCTGCCTGCGGTCGCGCGCGCGTCGGGCGACCCGTGGACCGGGTTCCCGCTCGCGTCCGGCTGCACGAACCTCGACGCCGAGCCGATCCAGTACACGATCGACTACCAGTCGGCGATCCAGGGCATCTTCAACAAGAACTGCACGACCTGCCACGAGGGCGACGCCCCGCCCGCGGGCCTGGACCTCAGCGCCGGCGGCTCGTGGTCGCACCTGTTCAACGTCGCGAGCTCGCAGGACCCGACCTTCATCCGCGTTTGGCCCGACCACCCGGAACAGAGTCTGCTGTTCCTCAAGGTCAACTGCGACCTGCCCGGCGTCGGCGAGCGCATGCCGTTCGGTGGCCTGCCGCTGTCGGACTCCGACCAGGCCTTGATCTACGACTGGATCGCCGGTGGCGCGCCGCCGACGTCGACCGACGGCGTGTTCCGCAACGGCTTCGAAGCGCGCTAGGCGCGCTCGCGCTGTACCCGTTCGATCGCGGCGGTTACCATCTGCGACCCCGTCTCGTGGCCGGAGACATTCGATCGAACCAGGACGCATCGTGCATGGAAAACAAGAGAGCCCTGATTACCGGTGTGACCGGCCAGGACGGCGCCTACCTCGCCGAACTGCTGCTGGCCAAGGGCTACGAGGTGCACGGCCTCAAACGCCGCGCGTCCTCTTTCAACAGCGAGCGCATCGATCACCTCTACCACGAACTCGACGAGACACGCCCGGGCGTGCGCCTGCACTACGGGGACCTGACCGACAGCCTGAGCCTGCTGCGCGTGATCCAGCAGGTCAAACCGGACGAAATCTACAATCTCGCCGCGCAGAGTCATGTCGCGGTCTCTTTCGAGGAGCCCGAGTACACCGCGAATGCCGACGGTATCGGCGCGCTGCGCGTGCTCGAGGCGATGCGCAGCCTCGGCCTCGGCGACCGCTGTCGTTTCTACCAGGCTTCGACCTCGGAGCTCTACGGTCTCGTGCGCGAGACGCCGCAACGCGAGTCCACGCCATTCCATCCGCGCTCGCCGTACGGCGTGGCAAAGCTGTATGCGTACTGGATCACGGTCAATTACCGCGAGGCCTACGGGATCTACGCGTGCAACGGCATCCTGTTCAATCACGAGTCGCCGATCCGCGGCGAGACGTTCGTGACCCGCAAGATCACGCGAGGCCTCGCGCGCGTCGCGTTCGGCCTGCAGCACTGCCTGTACCTGGGCAACCTCGATGCGCGGCGCGACTGGGGCCACGCGCGCGACTTCGTCGAGGCACAGTGGCTGATCCTGCAGCAGGACCAGGCGACCGACTACGTGATCGCGACCGGCATCCAGCATTCGGTGCGCGAATTCGTCGTGCTGTCCGCGCGCGAAATGGGCATCGAACTCGAATTCCACGGCATCGGCGCGGACGAGCACGCGGTCGTCAGCCGGATCGGCAAGCCGAACATGCGCGTCGCTGTCGGTGACGTGATCGTGCGCATCCATCCGCAGTACTACCGGCCCGCCGAGGTCGACACCCTGCTCGGCGATCCGGGCTTCGCGCGCGAGCGCCTCGGCTGGACGCCGCGCACCGGCTTCGCCGAACTCGTGCGCGAAATGGCCGCAGCCGACTTCGCGCTGGCCGAGCGCGAGGCGCAGGGTGCGGTCGGGGCGCGCCATGGTCGACACCTGATCGAGAAGCTGCCCGGATAAGCCGCCGATGTCCGATTCCCTCGAACTCCGCCTGACCGAACTCGAAGTGCGCCTCGCTTTCGTCGACGACACGCTCGCGACCCTGAACGATGCGGTAGCGACCCACGACCGCGATCTGCACGAACTTCGCAACACGATCCAGGCCCTGCGCGGCGAACTCCTCGCGGTCCGTGGCACGCTGGTCCATGCTGCCCACGACGAACCGCCGCCGCCGCACTACTGAGATCCCGTCGTCGTCTTCCTGACCGCAACGAAACCGCTGTCCTGTCATGTCCGATTCCCTGCGCGACCAGTTGCTCAAGGCCGGCTTTGCCGCGAAGTCGAGGTCCGAACCGCCCGCGCGGCCGCCGCAGCGCGCGCGATCCGGCAAACCGAAGCCGGACAGGGCGCGGCCCGCACGTCCCGCGCGCGATCCCGCGGACATCGATCTGGCCAGGGCCTACGCGCTGCGTGACCGCAACGAGCGCGAAGCGCGCGAGCGCGAGAAGCGCGAGGCCGAGCAGCGCGCGCGCGCCAAGAAGGAACGCCGCCAGAAGCTGGCCGCGCTGCTCCAGGGCAACGCGCTGAATGTCGCGGACGCGGACATCCCGCGACACTTTCCGCATCTGAACAAGATTCGGCGCATCTACGTGACCGCCGCCCAGCTGCCGCGCCTCAACGGCGGTGAACTGGCGGTCGTGATCGCGGCCGGCCGCTACGTTCTGGTCACGCGCGAAACCGGACTCGCCGCACGAACGATCGACTCCGACGCGCTGGTCCTGCTCTGCGAAACGCAGGCCATGGACGACGACGGCGTGCCGGCCGATCTGGTCTGGTAGCTGCGGCGCAGCCGCGGCGTTCGCGGAGTCGCGACGAAGTCGACAAAATCGCGTGCGGCCGCGGAGCAGGATGGCGCGGAATTCGTCCGGAGCATCCCGATGCGCACGGCTGTCTGCCTCGTTGCACTGCTGCTTGCGTCGCCCGTGGCGCAGGCGGCACCTCTGCCGCGCTTTCCCGCCGGCGCGGTTTGGAACCAGAACATCAGCCAGGCGCCGCTCGCCGCGAATTCCGCGTCGATGATCTCGACCCTGCAGGGACTCGGCGGCTGGGGCAACGGCGGCGTGCTGCAGATCGATTTCTCGATGTACGTCCTGCAGGCGCCCGCGGGCGCGCCCACCGCGACCGTCACCGCGTGGCCGAACGGCAACGGTTACTACACGCCCGACTGCGAGACACCGGGTTTCGCATTCCCGGTGCCCGCAGGCGGCGCGATCGAAGGGTCGTCGGCCTACACCTGCGACCACGCGAACGAGGACTGCCACCTGCTGGTGCAGCAGGGCACGACGCTTTTCGAGGCGTACGCGGCCTCGGTGTCAGGTGGACAACTGCAGACCATGTGCGCGTTGCGCTGGGACCTGACCAGACGCTATCCGCGCCCGGGCCGTGGCGAACAATGCACGAGCGTGGACGCGGCCGGCTTCCCGCTCGCGGCGCTGCTGTTCAATGCCGACGAAGTTGCCGCGGCTGTGGCCAGCGCCGGCGACATCGGTCACGCGATCCGCTTCATTCTCCCGAACGCGCGGATCGCCGCGTCGTCCTACGTGCATCCGGCAACGCACGGGACCAAACCGCCCAACGGCGCCAGCGGTCCGGCCGCCAGCGTTCCGTACGGCGTGCGCATGCGCCTCAAGGCCGGATTCGACATGAGCGGCTACAACCCCGCCGCCAAGGTCCTTCTGCGCACGATGCAACGCTACGGGATCGTCCTCGCCGACGGCGGCAACATCGCGCTGACCGGCGAGTCGGATCGTTTCACGACCGCCAAGTGGGCCGACCTCGGCATCGACTCGCACGTGTTCGTGGATGGAAATCCATCGCCGCAGATCACCGACTTCGAGGTCGTCGAGAGCGGTCCCCGCCATGTCGTGACCTACGATTGC
Organism: uncultured Gammaproteobacteria bacterium; assembly: GCA_963758365.1. Taxonomy (GTDB): domain Bacteria; phylum Pseudomonadota; class Gammaproteobacteria; order Xanthomonadales; family Rhodanobacteraceae; genus Dokdonella_A. The sequence continues at coordinate 2,034,135 of CAVWVB010000001.1, read as the reverse complement.
GTGCGCACGCCGGACGACTTCCTGTTCATCGACGGCTACGATTACTGAGGCGGTTCGTCGCGGCGCGTCTGCACCGCTGCGAAAGCTAGGGATGAAACCGGATCGTGTATTCCGGTAGCGCGCGCGGAATCGGCGCATCCTCGCACCGATCCGCTGCAATCGGCGGACAACCGGCACAAGTCGAAGATCGCATTGTGGCCGCGACGCGAAGCATGTGGCTTGCGATATTCGCGGCCCGGCCGGCCCCGATGGTTCCGACAACGGCATCCGCAGGTCGGCGCAGACACGCCCGATTCGATCGCCAAGTCCTCGCCTGCGCGTCTTGCGACCACGTTGTCAACCCCAACGTGCGCAGCAGGGGTCTGCACGTTCGCCTCGTGGACATGCGAAACTGCGGATGATCCAGCATTGGGACTTCGGTCCTGCCTGTCAGTCATGCGTATTCTCATTGCCGAAGACGACGTGATCATCGCGCGCGCGCTCGAAGCGGCGCTCGGCGACTGCGGTTATGTCGCCGATCTGGTCGCCGACGGCGTGGCCGCGCAACAGGCCCTGCTCGATGTCGAATACGACCTGGTCGTGCTCGATCTCGGCCTGCCGCGGCTGGAGGGCCTGCAGGTCCTGCGCAATGCGCGTGCGCGCCAGAACGCGGTTCCGATTTTCGTGGTCACCGCACGCGAGGGCGTGGAGCAGCGCGTGAACGCATTGAACATCGGTGCCGATGACTATCTGGTCAAGCCGTTTGCGCTGCAGGAATTCGTGGCGCGGGTGAGGGCACTGATCCGCCGGCGCTTCAATGGCGGCATTCCCGATCTGTCGCTCGGGCACCTGCGCGTCAACCTCGCGGCGCGCCGTGCATGGCTCGACGACCAGGCGCTCGACCTCACCGCGCGCGAATACGCGTTGCTCGAAGCCCTGCTGGTACGCCAGCAGCGCGTGGTCAGCCGGGCCCAGCTCGTCGAGACCCTGTGCGACTGGGAACAGGAGCTGACCGACAACGGCCTGGATATCCTGTTGCACCGCCTGCGTCGCAAGCTGCCGGGCTCGGGCGTCCAGATCCGCACGTTGCGCGGCCTCGGCTATCTGCTCGAGGAGGAGCAGGCCGAACGATGACCGTGCTGCCGCCGACAGCGCACGACCCGGTCGCAGTCCGCGCGGCAGCGGGCGTGAAGCAGCCGAGCGTGCGCCGGCGCCTGCTCCTGTTCCTGCTCGTGCCGACCCTGTCCCTGGTCGTGGCGACCGGTGCATCGATCTACTTCATTGCGCTCGGTTACTCGAACTATGTGCACGATCGCGATCTCGCGCTTTCGACTACCGGCCTGGCCCGGGCAATCGTCGACAATCATGCGGACGGACGGCTCAGTGCGGACGCGATCCGCCTGATCGAGTTCAATCCCGACGGGCGGAGTTTCTTTGCGGTGCGCAGCCGGCGCCACGGGATCGTCAGTGGCAGCGGTTCGGGCCTCGGCCGGAACCTTCCCGAAACCGCGACGACTTCGCCTTTTCTCTACGATGCGGTGATCGATTCGGCGCGCGTGCGGGCGGCTTCGCTGGTCGTTGCGTCGCCGCCGGATCCCGATGACCAGCTCGTGGTGTCGATGGCCGAGACATTCGAGGACCGCGAGCAGCAGGCGCGCGAGATCCTGCTGATCACGATCCCGGTCGAGGCCCTGCTGATCCTTGCGCTGCTTGCGCTGGTATGGCAGGGCGTGCGCTTCGGTCTGCACAGCCTGGATCCACCGGTTCGGCGCCTCGCCGCGCGCGGTCGGGATCTCGCGCCGATCAGCGGACCGGATATTCCGGTCGAGATTCTTCCGCTCACACGCGCAATCGACGCGTTGTTCGAGCGCGTGCGTTCGCTGGTTGCGATCGAGGAACGCTTCGTCGCCGATGCGGCTCATCAGTTGCGGACTCCGCTTGCCGGACTCTCGATGCATGTCGAGCGTGCGCTCGACAGCCGCAACGCGGAGGACACCCAGGACGCGCTGCGCCACATTCAAAGGTCGACCGCCCGCGTCACCCGCAGCGCGACCCAGTTGCTGGCACTGGCACGCCTGCAGGTGCCCGGCGATGTTTCCGATCGCATCGCGCGACTCGATCTCGCGAAATGGCTTCCGGACGTAGTCGCGCAACGCATCCCGGATGCCTTGCGCAACCGTGTCGATCTCGGCTATGACGACGAATCGGCGCTGGCGGTCATCGAGGCCGAAGCCGCTTCGCTGCAGGAACTCATCGACAACCTGATCGACAATGCGCTTGCGCATGTCGCCAGGGGCGGCATCGTCACGGTCAGTCTTCGCAACGACGATACGGACCGCGTCGTGTGCATCGCGGTCGACGACGACGGACCGGGCGTCCCGTTGGAGATGTGGCCGCGTCTTGGCGAGAGGTTCTTTCGCGCGCCGGGTGCGGCAGAGGGAGGGAGTGGACTGGGACTGGCCATCGTGAAGAGAATTGCCGACGTGCATGGTGCCGGCCTGAGGTTCGGACGCTCCGGATTGGGCGGCTTGAGGGTCGAGCTGGAGTTTCCGCGCGCTACGGAGCGCAACGGATGAGTGTCTCGGACCAGACCGCGAGCCAGTGCGCGGCGGATCGCGGACGCGCAGCCTGGCCGCTGTTCGCGTGCACGGCCCTCGTGCTCGGAGGCTGCATGGCCACGCCATTGCCGGATCTGCGCGTCGACCTCCCCGAACACTGGCAGAACGCGCCCGCAGCCGGACTCGCGCCTGCACCGCTTCCCGATCCGCGCGGCTGGTGGCGATCCTTCGGCGATCCCGAGCTCGATGCGCTGATCGAGCAGGCGCTCGACGCGAATCTGGACATCGCCCAGGCGCGCGCGCGCCTGCGGGCTGCCCGAACCCTCGATAGACATGCCGACGCGCCGCTGCGTCCCGACCTGCATCTGCGCACGTCCGAACCGATCGACCCCGACGCGAGTGCGTCGTTTTTCGTTGCCGGCTTCGACTCGGTATGGGAAGTGGGCCTGTTCGGACGGCGCGCGGCGACGCATCGGGTCGCGCGTGCCGACCTCGATGCGGCGAACGCCGAGTTGCGCCAGGCCCGCGTGTCGGTTTCCGCCGAGGTCGCGCGCGAGTGGATCGAGCTGCGCGCGGCACAGCAGCGCGAGGCGCTGCTCGTGCAGATTCGCGATGCGCGCGATGTCGAGGCGCGGCGCGTCGAGGCGCGCCTGCGCCTGGCGCTCGCAACGCCGCAGCAGGCCGCGCTCGCGCGCGTGGCCGTTGCACAGGCCGAGGCGGCGCTGACGGAACCGCGCATTGCGGTGCAGGCGGCCGCGCAAGCGCTGGCCGTGCTGCTTGGCCGCAGCGAACCCGCTGCGGCGTGGATGAAGCCGGGCAAGCTGCCGCGGTTGGGCGAATGGCGCATGGCCAGTGCGCCGGCCGACCTGCTGCGCACGCGCCCGGACATTGCGCGCGACGAGGCGGCGGTGCTGAGGGCCGCCGGTGAACTCGGCATCGCGACGGCCAACCAGTATCCGAGCATCTCGCTGGAAGGGTCGGTCGTCTGGTCCACGAGCGAACTCGAGCAGCGCCCCACCGTGACCAACCGGATTGCCGCGTTCGGTCCGGCCATCGACATTCCGCTTTTCGACTGGGGCATGCGCCGCGCCCAGGCCGATGCGAAAGGGGCGGCTCTCGAGGCGGCCGCGCTCGCATATCGCAAGACCGTTCTGACTGCGGTGTCCGAAGTCGAGACGGCGCTCGCCACGCTCGAGCAACAGCGTCTGCGCAGGCTCGCGGCAGCGCAAGCCTGGCAGGCGCTCGGCGAGGTGGCCGAACGCACGCAGCGGCGCCGCCAGCTCGGTCTCGCAAGCGGTCTCGATACCGCCGCGAGCGCGATCGAGCATGAACAGGCCGCACTGCAGCTGATGGACGCGCGCGCCGCGCACGCGCTCGCCTACATCGCGCTGTGCAAGGCGCTCGGTGCGGCCGAGCGTGACCGCGTCGTGACCGACACGGGCGAGCCGGGCTGATGGTTGCGCTCGCCCGCAAGACCCTGCGCTACGAGTGGCGGCGATTCCTGCCCGCGATGGTCGCGATCGCGTTTGCAAGCCTGCTGCTGTTGCTGCAGGCGGCGCTGGTCCTCGGCATCTTCAGCAGCGCGAGCGTCTATGTGACCGGTTCCAGCGCGGATCTGTGGATGGGTTACCCCGATACGCAAAGCGTGGATCAGGGGCGCCCGATCGATCCGAACAGCGTGGCGCTGCTGCAGATGGCGCCCGAGGTCGTGCAGGTCGAACCCTTTCTCTGGTTCGATGGCGACTGGCGCGGTCCGCGACCGACCGGCGGCGTGACCGTGCTCGTCTCCGGCATCGATCCGCGGCCGGACGGGCTGATGTTCTCGCGCGTGCTCGCGCCGAACTTGCGGCGCGCGCTGCAGGTTCCCGATGCGGTCATCGTGGATCGCGCGGAACTCGACAAGCTCGGTGTCACGATCGGCGCGACCGCATACATCAATGGGCAGCCGGTACACGTGGTCGGGGTCGGCAGCGGCCTGCGCGCGCTCGGCGGCGTCAACATCCTGACCTCGCTGGACACCGCGCGCCGGCTCGACGTCGACAATACCCGCGGCGACCGCCCGACCTATCTGGTCGCGCGGTTGCGCGATCCCGCGCGCGCCGATGCGGTCGCGGCGCGCATCAATCGCCTCAACGCGCGCGGCTTCGGTCCCCACGAGGTCTGGAGCGCGAACGCGTTCGCACGGCGCTCCACGCTGTTCTGGCTGTTCGACACCGGCGCCGGCGCCGGCGTGCTGTTCCTGGCCGGCGTCGTGCTGCTGGTCGGCGCAGCGATCACGAGCCAGACCCTGGTCGCGGCCGTATTCGGGTCGATCCGCGAATACGCGACCCTGAATGCGCTCGGCGTCGGCCTCGGCGCGTTGCGCTGGGTCGTTCTCGAACAGGCCTGCTGGGTCGGCACGGCCGGGCTGGTTGCCGCGAGCTTCGGCAGTGCGCTGCTGTTCGTGATCGCGAAGGCCAACGACGTGCCGGTCGCTTTCGACTTCCGGCTGTGGCTGGTCTGCATGGTCGCGGTCATGGTGCTCGCTGTCGTCTCGGGACTGCTGTCTCTGCGGACCCTGCGCCGCGCCGACCCCGCGGAGTTGCTGCGGTGAATGCGCTCGATACCGCGAACACGACGGCCTCGGCGATCGTTGCCGAAGCCATCGGCAAGGCCTACCTGTCCGGGAGCATCCGTACGAGCGCGCTGGACCGCATCAGCCTGCGCGTCGAAGCCGGGGAACTGACCCTCGTGGCCGGACCGTCCGGCTGCGGCAAGAGCACCCTGCTGTCGGTCCTGAGCGGGCTGCAGAAGCCCGACACGGGCCGCGTGTTCGCGCTCGGAGAGGAACTCGGACTGCTCGATCTGCATGCGCTGGAGCGCTTCCGCCTGCGCCATACCGGTTTCGTGTTCCAGGGATTCAACCTGTTTCCGGCGCTGCAGGTCTCCGAGCAGGTCGAACTGCCGCTGCAATACATGGGCCTGCCGCGCGCGCAGGCCCGATCGATGGCGGCAGAAGCGCTCGAGGAGGTCGGCATGATGGCGCGCCGGCATCTGCGCCCGATCGAGCTGTCGGGCGGCGAGAAGCAGCGGGTCGCGATCGCGCGCGCGCTGGCCAAGCAGCCGGCACTGCTGTTTGCCGACGAACCGACCAGTTCGCTTGATGCGGCAAACGGCCAGATCGTGATCGACATGCTGCATGCGATTGCGCGCCGTCACGGCACCATGGTGCTGTGCGTGAGCCACGATCCGCGACTCATCGATCACGCCGACCGCGTGCTGCGCATGGAGGACGGTCGTATCCTCGACGATGCGCGCCCGCTGGCCGCAGGCGCGCCCGGTTCACCCTTTTCCGCTGGAGAGCACGCGCGGTGAAAAACGCATCACGGAAGTTCCTGATCGTGCCGCTGGTCGCACTCGCGCTGCTCGCCGCGTGCTCGCGCGAACACAACGCACCGGCCGTGGCGACCGCCCGCGTGGCCGCAGCACAGATCGTCGCGCGCGGCCGGATTGCGGTCGAGGGCGGCTCTCTGCAACTGGCGATGCCTGTCGAGGGCACGATTGCCGAGGTCGGCGTGCATGAGGGCGACAAGGTCAGGCGCGGCGCGCTGCTGGTCGCACTCGACCCGGCGACCGCGCGGATCGACCGCGATCTGGCGCGCGCGCACCTGGACGATGCGCAAGCTCAGGTCAAGCTCGCCCAGACCCGTGCGCAAGCGGCGCAAACCCGCGCCGGACGCCTCGCCCAGGCGGCGCAGCAGGATGCGGGTGACGCGCAGAGCGCGGACGATGCGCGCGCGGCAGCGGCGGAGGCCGCCGCCGAACTCGACAAGGCGCGCGCGGCGGTGCGCATCGCACGTGCGGACGGCGCACGCGCTGCCTACGTGCTTTCGCAATTGACCCTGCGCGCGCCGACCGATGCCGAAGTGTTGCGGGTCACTGCGTGGCCCGGCATGCACGTGTCGCCGCAGGGCGGCAGCCTGGTTTCGCTGCTGCCCGATGCCGCACGCATCGTGCGCGCCGAGTTGACCGAGCCGTATGTTGCCGAGGTCGCGCCTGGAGGCAAGGCCGAAATCCTCAGCGACGATGGCCGGCTGACTCCGCTCGGGACGGCCCACGTGTCACGCATCGGCCCCACGTTCGGGGTCTCGCAGCTGCAGGACGACAGCGAGCGGCGGCTCGATGAGCGCAGTGTCGAGGTCGTGCTCGCATTCGACGAAACGACCACGCTGCGCGTCGGACGGCGCGTCCTGGTGCGCTTCTCGGCGCGCGACGGGAATCGCTGAGGCGGTCGCGAAAGGCTGGTGAAACCCGCGGGCCGCAGGCTAGCGCCGATGTGCGCAAGCGACCCCCGAAGATGATCCAGTCCGCCGACTTCCGCTTCGCGGGCGGCCGCCAGGGCGTGCTGCTGATCCATGGCCTGACCGGCACGCCCGCCGAGATGCGCCTGCTCGGCAAACGCCTGCATCGCGAGGGATTCACCGTGCATGGGGTCCAGCTCGCGGGCCACTGCGGCGACGAAAGCGATCTGCTGGAAACCGGCTGGCGTGACTGGTACGCGAGCGTCGAGCAGGCGGCACTGGACCTGCGCGCGCAGGTCGACCACCTGTTCGTCGCAGGATTGTCGATGGGTGCGTTGCTCGCGCTGCTGCTGGCCGCCGAACGTCCCGGTCTGGTCGACGGCGTCGGCGTGCTCGGCGCCACGTTCCGTTATGACGGCTGGAACATGCCGCGCATGGCGCGCCTGTCGTTCCTGCTGCCGCTGATCAAGGCACTTGGTCTGGCGCGCCGGCGCGCGTTTCAGGAGGAGGCGCCCTATGGTCTGCGCGACGAACGCATCCGTGATCATGTCAGCAGTGCGATGCACAGCGGCGACAGCAGCGTGGCCGGTCTGCCCGGCAATCCATGGCATTCCCTCGCCGACCTGCATCTGCTGTCGGCACGCGTGCGGCGCCGCCTGCCGTTCGTGCAGGCGCCCTGCCTGGTCGCGCATGCGACCGAGGACGATGTCGCGCATGTGCGCAACGCGTATCTGGTTGCCGAGCGGGTCCAGGCGCCGGTCGAGCTGCTGCTGTTACGCGAGAGCTACCACATGATCACGCTCGATCGCGAACGCCGCCTGCTCGCCGATCGCCTGGTCGCGTTCTTCGCGCGCATTGCAGCGATGCCCGCTCGCGGCGAGGCGCACCGCCAGGCGGCATGACCGCCGCCGTTCTACCGGTCTGGCTGTTGACCGTCGTCCTCGACACGGTTGGCCAGCTCGCGTTCAAGGCGGTCGCTTCCGATCCGCACGCCGGAGCAGGACTCGCACGCTGGCGGCACATGGCGAGGCGTCCGCAACTCTGGCTCGGCCTGTCGTGCTATGTACTCGAGTTCCTGGCCTGGACCGCGTTCCTTTCGCTGGTGCCGCTCGGCCGCGGCGTGTTGCTCGGATCGATCAATATCGTGGTCATCGCGATCGCCGGCCGCCTGATCTTCAGGGAACGGCTGACCCGCCTGCACATCGTCGGAATCTGCTTGGTCAGTGCGGGCGTCGCGGTGGTCGGGCTCGGCTCATGAGTTCGCCGCGCCAGGGCTATGCGCTCGGCTTCCTGCTGCTGATGAGCTTCGATACGCTCACCCAGCTCTGTTTCAAGCTCGCCGGCATGCACGCGTTCCCGCCCGAGGCTGACCTGCAGTGGGTATTGCGCCTCGCGGCGGCACCGTGGGCCTATGGTGCGATCGTCGGCTACGTTGGGGCATTCTTCACCTGGATGAAGCTGCTCGAACATGCGCCGATCGGGCCCGCGTTCGCGGCCTCGCATCTGGAAGTGGTCAGCGTGATGCTGCTGTCGGTGTGGCTGTTCGAGGAGCGCATCGGTGCGGCACAGGGCCTGGGCGCGCTGATGATCGTCACCGGTATCGTCTGCCTCGCGCTCGGCGAACGCGATGCCGTGCCTGCGCATGCGTGAGCTGCCGCCCACTGCGGGTCTGCCGCTGTCCTGGCGCGATCTGGGTGGGCCACGCCGCGCGCTGGAACCGCAGCTTGCGCCGCTGCTCGGCAAGCCGGACATGCTGCCCACCTGCTCGGGAACGGCCGCGCTGGTGATCGCGCTGTCGACCCTGGCCGCCGACAGTGATCGCCGCGACGTGATCGTGCCCGCCTACACCTGCCCGCTGGTCGCGCTGGCCATCGCCCGCTGCGGACTGACGGTCCGACCCTGCGACCTCGCCGGAAGCGGCATCGCGATGGACGCAGCCGCGCTGGCCGCGTTGTGCGGACCGCGCACGCTCGCGGTCGTGCCGACGCATCTGGGCGGGCGCGTGGTCGACGTCGCGCAGGAGCTGCGCCTCGCGCGTGCGTGCGGTGCGTTCGTGATCGAGGATGCGGCACAGGCGCTCGGCGCGCGGCACGCGGACGCAACGCCGGCCGGCCTGGCCGGCGACATCGGCTTCTACAGTCTCGCGGCCGGCAAGGGTCTGACCACCTACGAAGGCGGATTGCTGGTCACCCGGCATGCGCAGCTGTATGAACGCATGCGCCGGACGGCCGCCGTGCTGGCGCCGCGCCGGCGCGGCTGGGAGGTTCGGCGTAGTCTCGAACTGGCCGCTTATGCGGCGTTCTACCGGCCGCGCAGCCTCGCTCTGGTCTACGGCCATGCTCTGCGCCGCGCATTGCGGCGCGGCGACATCGAGGGCGCGGCCGGCGACGTGTTTCCGCAACGCATCCCGATGCACCGACTCGGCCGCTGGCGACAGTCGGTTGCGGCATCGGCGGCGCGGCGCCTCGCGGCCTTCCTCGACGAGCTCGCGGCCCAGGCGCAGCCGCGCCGGGTCCGCCTGGCCGCAATTCCGGGCCTCACCGTGATCGACGATGCGCCGGGCGCGCGCGGTACCTGGCCGTATCTGCTGCTGCTGCTGCCAAGCGCGAGCACACGCGATGCCGTGCTCGCTCGTCTGTGGGGCGCGGGCGTCGGCATCGCAGTGCCGTTCGCGCGTGCGCTGCCCGACTATGCGTTTCTGCGCGGCAAGGTGCCCGCGATCGACGTGCCGCGCGCGCGCGACTTCGCAACGCGCGTGCTGACCATCACCAATTCACCCTGGCTCGACGCGGCGACGTTCGCGCGGATCGCGGAGGTGATCGAACGCGCCTGCGCGGGTCATGCCGCCGCGACGTGAGCCGCGCGGCGCAGCCCGCCGGCAATCGCCGACCTCTCAGCCCGGCTGCAGCGCCTGCAGCAGCACGAGATTGACCGCGTGTTGCTGGGCCTGCCAGGTCTTCAGCGCGGAAGGATCGGGGAGCGGCTGGCCGTCGAACGCGGACAGCACGCGTTTCCAGCGCTGCCGGTAGCGCGCGACCGAGACTTCGCCGTTGATGTCGCTGGCCGCGATGTGCGGGCGCAGCGCATGGATCGCCGCGGCGAGTTCGGCGACACGCAGCACGCCCTGGTCCCAGTTGCTGCGCGCGTCGACCGGATCGAGCACGTCCTTGTCGATCGACAGGTAGAGCGGCGCGGGCACCGCGCCGAGATCATCCAGCAGTGCAGACAGCATCGCCGCGGCCGAATCGAAGTTGCGAAACGCGTCGGCGAGACCCGCGCGTGCGGCCCAGCCGGTATCGACGCCGATCGACCAGTAGCGCAGGCGGCCGCGATACAGCGGCGCGAGACGGTTCTCCCAGGCGTGGGCGAGACCGATGTCCGACGAGGTGATGCCGGCCACATCGACACGCGCAACCTGCGGCAACGCGGCGACGCGCGAAACCCACGAGCCGCAATGCACGCCGAACGGGAAGCGCATGTTGTCCGGATGGTTGTCGAACACCACGACGCGCAGCGGATTCACGGCGCGCCGCGCCGCGCGCCCGATCAGTGCGAGGCTCAGGTGATGGAAGTCGCCGCTGCCGAAGAAGACACTGCCGTGGCGTTCCGGCAGCGCCGCGTCGAGTGCGCTCGCGAACGCGCGCAGGCGCCGCATCGAGCACGCGAAACGCAGCGGCTCGTGCCATTCGGCCAGCGCGTAGCGAAGCGCCCCCGGCAGCTCGCCCACCGAACCATCGAGATCAAGGATCAGCGGATGCATGGTGCTGCATCTCCTCGCGCCAGACGCGGTCGCTTTCGAAGCGCCCGGCGATCCGGCGCAGCAGCGCACGCAACAGCCGGTTGCGCGGATAGACCGCATGCCGGGTGAACGTGAAACGCGCGCCGAGCTGGGCCTTGACCTCCGGATCGGTCCAGCCGGCGACGTAGCGGCGCAGACCGCGCCGGCGCGCATGATCGAGGTTCTCGATCCAGCTGACCGCATACAGGTTGTGTTCGCGGGCCTGCGGGTAGCGCAGGCCCATGTACTTGTCGATCAGCATGTCCGCGTGTTCGAAGCACAAGTTCCAGCCGATCATGCCGCCTTCGTGGTAATACACGAAAACGATGCCCCCGCTGTCGCGGTCGCGCAGCACGGCAGCGAGGAATTCCCGATCGAGCAGATCGAAGTGGATCGCGCTCTGCGCATAGACATTGCGATACAGCGCATGGAACGCGTCGACCCGATTCTCGTCGTCGAACGCGGCACCGGTGGGCACGCATTCGACCGCGACATCGGCGCGCGAGCGCAGTTTGCGGCGGATGTCGCGGCGACGCGCGCGGGACAGGCCGGACAGATAATCGTCGATGGAGGCGAAATCGATCGGCAGCCATGCGAGCGCCTGGCCCTCGAGCAGCACGAAGCCCTGTTCCGCGCAGGCGCCCGCGAATGCGTCGGCCCAGCGGTTGGCGTCGCGGTCGAGCAGCGGCGAGTCGTGCGGGATGTCCTTGATCACGAGCAGGGGACACATCCGCGACTGCGTTTCGCGCAAGGTGCGCGCGAGTGCGAGCGGATCGGCGCCGCGCGGAAGCGGCACGTATTCGGAGACCGTGCTGCCGATGAAGCGCGTGCGCAGGCGCAACCAGCGCCGCCAGTACGGATGCAGCGGCCAGTGCTCGACACGGCGGCGAAACGCCGGGTCGGCCGTGGTCAGCACATCGAATGGCGCGGTAAAGGCCGGGATCGCGCCGGGCAGGCGTTCCGCGCTGAACCCGAGGGGCGGACGCGCGATGAAGTGCCTGACCAGTGAGTCCGGTTCGAGCTGGTTCATGAAAGGCATGCGCAAGATTGGCCCGCTATGTTGGCGTTCACAGAAAGCGGCCTCCCGGCTGGCCGCGCCGATGGAGATGTGACTTGGACCCTTCGATCGAGCAACAGGTATTCGATATCGTCGCCAAGCAGGCGGGTTGCGACGTGGCTACCCTGACTGCAGCCACCACGCTGAAGGATCTCGGCGTCGATTCGCTCGAGGCGATCGAGACGCTGTTCGAAATCGAGGAGCACTTCGACATCAATTTCCCGAATCGGGACCCGAACCTCGATGATGGCACCCTCGGTCGCCTGGTCGCCGCGGTCGAGCAGGCGCTGGCCGCCAAGGCGAGCGCGGCCGGATGATGAGGCACGACGGTGGCCGGGAGTAGCTCCGCCGCGCCGGGCCGCCGCATCGCGATCACCGGCATGGGTGCGATCAGCGCGCTCGGCGTGGGCGCGGCACCGTTGTGGGAGGCGATGGTCGAGGGCCGCAGCGGCATAGCGCCACTCGTTGCGCCGCACGACGAACCCGGTATGCGCATGCGCGTCGCCGCGCAGGTCCGCGGATTCGAACCGGCCGCGCACTTCGCGCCAGGCCGGCTGAGCGTGCTCGACCGGGTCGCGCAGTTTGCGCTGGTCGCCGCGGGCGAGGCGCTGAGCCAGTCCCGCCTCGCGGTCGACGAGGCCAGCGGTGCGCGTGCCGCGGTGATCGTCGGCACCGGGATCGGCGGCGAGATGTCGCGCGACGAGCAGTCGCAGCGCCTGTACCGCGAGCGCGCGGAGCGTGTCCACCCGATGTCGATCGTACGCGCGATGCCGAGCGCGCCGGCCAGCCAGGTCGGCATGGCGTTCCAACTCAGGGGACCGGCGTTTGCGGTGTCCAGCGCCTGTGCCTCGGCGAACCATGCGATCGCCCAGGCCGCACTCATGCTGCGCCACGGCCTTGCCGACGTGGCCCTCGCGGGTGGCGTCGAAGCCTGTTTCAGTGTCGGCGCGATCCGCGCCTGGGAAGCGATGCGCGTCGTCTCGGACGATACCTGCCGCCCGTTCTGCGCGCAGCGCAGCGGACTCGTGCTCGGCGAGGGCGCCGGAATGTTCGTGCTCGAGGACATGCGGCACGCGCGCGATCGCGGCGCCGCGATCCTCGCCGAACTCGCGGGCTTCGGCATGACGGCCGACGCGGGCGACATCGTCGCGCCCTCGGCGGAGGGCGCGGCCGAGGCGATGCGGATCGCGCTGCGCGATGCGGGCCTCGGCCCCGAAGAGATCGACTACATCAATGCCCACGGCACCGGCACCCTGCTCAACGACTCCACCGAAACGCGCGCGATCCATCTCGCATTCGGAAATCATGCGCGGTCGCTCGCGATCTCTTCCACCAAGGGCGTGCACGCGCATGCGCTTGGTGCCGCCGGTGCGCTGGAACTGGTCGCGGTGATCGGTGCCCTGCGTGAGCAGATCGCACCGCCTACCGCGAACTTTGTCGATCGTGATCCCGTCTGCGATCTGGACTACGTTCCCAACGCCGCGCGCGCGATGCGGGTGCGCGCGGCATTGAGCAATTCGTTCGCGTTCGGTGGTCTCAACGCGGTTCTTGCACTGAAGCGATACGCGTGAGACCGCGGCGACGAGGGTGGACTGCGGTGGCCGCAACGACCTGACCGGCCGACATCGGGCCACCGACGTCAATCGCGCTTGGCCCGGGTCAGCAACTGGTCGAGCAGGGCGATGCCAAGATCGATCTCCTCGCCGCTGATGTGCAGCGATGGCGCGAACGTGATCACGTTCTTGTGGTAGCCGCCGACGTCGAGCACGAGACCGATCGGCTTGCCGTCGTGACGCAGGTCTCCGGCCAGTCCGACGTCCACCATGCGGTCGAGCAGCTTGCGGTTCGGCGTGTAGCCATCGGCCTCGCAGATCTCCGCGCGCAGGGCCAGACCGAGGCCGTCGACATCGCCGATTTCCGCATGACGCTTCTGCAGGTCGCGCAGGCCGGCGAGGAAGTGCGCGCCCTTGGCCATCACCATCGATTCGTAGTCGGTCTCGGCGAGCATGCGCATCGTTTCGAGGCCGACCGCGGTGCCGAGCGGATTGGACGCGAACGTGGAATGGGTCGAGCCGGGCGGGAACACGGTCGGATTGATCAACTCCTCGCGCGCCCAGATTCCGGCCAGCGGATTGAGGCCATTGGTCAGCGCCTTGCCGAACACGAGTACGTCGGGCTTGACCCCGAAATGCTCGATCGCCCAGAGCTTGCCGGTACGGAAGAATCCCATCTGGATCTCGTCGACGACGAGCAGGATGCCGTACTTGTCGAGCACCTTCTTGAGGCCGCTGAAGAAATTCGGCGGCGGTATCACGTAGCCGCCGGTACCCTGGATCGGCTCGACATAGAACGCCGCGTATTCGCACTGGCCGGCCTTCGGATCCCAGACGCCGTTGTATTCGGTCTCGAACAGGCGCGCGAACTTGGCCACGCATTGCTCGCCGTACTCCTCCTTCGACATGCCCTTCGGGCCGCGGAAGTGGTACGGAAATTCGACGAACTGGGCACGGTCGAAATGACCGTAGCGGCGCCGGTAGCGGTAGGACGACGTGATCGCGGATGCGCCGAGGGTTCGTCCGTGATAACCGCCCTCGAATGCGAAGACCAGGCTCTTGCCGTTGCTTGCGTTGCGCACGAGCTTGAGCGAGTCCTCGACCGACTGCGATCCGCCGACGTTGAAATGGACCCGGCCCGGATTGCCCCACTTGCGTTCGGCGTCCCGGGCGATCGTCTTCGCGAGCTCGATCTTGGTCGGATGCAGGTACTGGCTCGCGACCTGCGGAAGCGTGTCGATCTGGCGCTTGAGAACCTCGTTCAGGCGTGGATTCGCATAGCCGAAATTGACCGCCGAATACCACATCTGCAGATCGAGGAATGGAACGCCCGCGCCGTCGTAGAGATAACTGCCCTCGCAGCGCGCGAAGATCTTCGGCGGCTCGCTGTAGTGCACGGTGTCGCCGAACGAGCAGTAGCGCGCCTCGTCGGCGAGAAGACTGCAATCATCGGCTTCCGGCTCGACGAAGGGGCGCACCAGGGCGATCTGATTCATGCGTACTGGACTCTGGTTGAGGGAATGGAAAGCGGACGGACCGGGGCCGCGAGCTCGCCGGCGAGGAGCTGCGGGAGCAGTGCGCAGGCTTCCGCGAATCCGCTGATCGCGCGATGCGGAACACCCGCCTCGCGGCAATGCTCGAGCAGACGGTGCTTGGCGAAGACGAAATCCGCGCGCCCGGCGACACACACGTCGGACTGTCCGTCCCCGATCAGCAGCGCGGCGTGGCGCGTGTGCGCCTGGCTCACGCAGGTGCACTTGCAGTTGCCACTGCGGCACTGCGCGTCCGCGTGTGGAAACTCGATGGCCCAGCGCCTCGAAGCCTTCTGCACGAGACGGTTCGCGACGACCGGCAACGCACAGATTCGATATCGCGCGAGGACGCGTTCGATCGCGTAGTCGAGACCGTCGCTGACGATGGTCAGGGAGACGCCCGCGCCGCGCGCGAGTTCGAGAAATCGTGGAAACTCCGGATCGATCCCGATGTCGTCGATGACCGCGTCGAGGGCATCGCGGGTGCCGTCGAGCAGGGCTACCTGTCCGGCCATGCATTCGCGCGAACCGATCAGTCCGCGGCGCCAGTCGTTTTCGAGACGTTCCCAGCCCGGGCTGCCGAGGCGCGCGAGCAGGCGGTCGGTCACGTCATCGAGCGTGATCGTGCCGTCGAAATCGCAGAGAATCGTCCAGTCGCGGGATGACAAGCGTCGCCTCCGGGGCATCCAGGGATGGCCCAGCTTAGGTGCGCTTTCTTTCGATGTCCTTTCTCGGGACGCAGGGTCGGCGATCGCGGCGGATCAGAAATCCATGAAATAGCCGCCATTGACCGGGATGTTCGCACCGGTGATGAAACCCGCGTCGTCGGCGGCGAGAAAGTCCACCGTGCGCGCGATCTCGCTCGGCTTTCCGAGCCGGCCGACCGGAATATTGGCGATGATCCGGTTGCGGATGTCTTCGGGCACGGCCATGACCAGGGCGGTCGCGCAATAGCCCGGAGAGACGCTGTTCACGGTGACGCCCTTGCTCGCGACCTCGCGTGCGAGCGCCATCGTGAAACCGTGCATGCCTGCCTTCGCGGCAGAATAGTTGGTCTGGCCGAACTGCCCGGTCTGCCCGTTCACCGACGAGATGTTGACGATGCGGCCGAATCCCTGCGCGGTCATGCCTTCGATCATCGGACGACACATGTTGTACACGCTTTCGAGATTCACCTTGAGCACGTCGCCCCACTGCTCGGGCTCCATCTTGCGCAAGCTGGTGTCGCGGGTGATGCCGGCGGCGTTGACGAGGATCGAAACCGTCCCGTACGTCTGCGCGACGCGTCCGGCGAAATCGACGCAAGTCTGGTAGGCGGCCACGTTGAGGGGCTCGAACACGATCGCATCGCCGAAATCGGCGACTTCATCGCGAAAAGTGGCGATTCGATCATTGCGCGAGTCGAGGTCGGCGGCGATGACCGTGCGGCCGGAGCGCGCGAGGGACTTGCAGATTTCGGTTCCGAGACCGCCGATTCCGCCCGTGACGACGGCGACACGCTTGCTCATTGATTCACCCCTGTTCGTGCATCGCGGCACGGGTTGCCGCCGGGAATTGCTGCGACGCAGGACCCGTGCTTAGGTCGCCGACCGGATCTGCGAACCACCGGTTCAGGGCTTGCCGTCCTTCTTGGGCTTGCGCACCGGGTCGGCGTTGGCGTCGCGCACGGTGTTCGCGGCAGCGGTGAGGAAGCCCTGTTGCAGGGACTTCCAGAGGTCCACGTTGCGCTCGGTCAGGTCGTTGAGCATGGACCATGGCGTCTGCCCGATGATGCTGTTCAGCTGACTGCGGAACTGCTGCTGCTGGTCCATGAAGATCTGCAGGCTGCGCTCCAGATAACCACCCATGAATCCCTGCAGCGAATCGCCGTAGAAACGGATGATCTGCGAGAGCAGCTTGGTCGTGAACATCGGTTCGCCGCGATCCTCGTACTCCGAGATGATCTGCAGCAGGACCGAACGGGTCAGGTTGTCGCCGGACTTGGCGTCGCGGACCTCGAACTCCTCGTCGTCGAGCACGAGCTGGCGGATCTCTTCGAGCGTTATATAGCTCGAAATCTCGGTGTCGTAGAGCCGACGGTTCGGGTACTTCTTGATGATGCGCGGCGTGGTCATCGCGCAAACCTAGCAGAATGTGCGGCAGCGCACCAGTTTGCGATGGTGCTTAGCACCGCATCGGCCCGGACACGCGCGACCCGGCTCAATCCGCACGCGTGAGGACGCGCAGCGGCCGTACGCTGCTGACAGCACCGCGGTGCGGCTCAGCCCGGCACGGCTGACGCGAGCGGTGTCGACACGCGATTGCGGGACAGCGCGGATGCTTCGCGCGTCGGATCGGCAGCGCGCAGATGCGGGAGAGGGCCTTTTCGGGAGAGGGACCTTTGGTGGCGCCGCCCCTGTGCCATCCCTTGCTGGCCGTCCGTGGCGGACCTGCCCGTTCGGGCATCCATGCCCGCACTTGGTGAACGCCGTAGTCGATGCCCTAAGGCATCGACTGCGCGCCATGGAGATGTGTACGAGGAGCCGTCCATGGCGCTGCCCTTACGCCATCCCTGGCTGGCCATCCGTGGCGGACCCGCCCGTTCGGGCATCCATGCCCGAAGGCATCGACTGAGCGCTACGGAGATGTGTACGAGAAGCCGTCCATGGCGCTGCCCTTACGCCATCCCTGGCTGGCCATCCGTGGCGGACCCGCCCGTTCGCCATCCATGGCTCACCTGGTGATGCGCGCAGCAGATGCCTTTCATGGCATCTGCTTACGCGCGCATCACCAACCCATGTACTGGCCGCCGTTGATGGCGAGGTTGGCGCCGGTGATCCAGCGCGCCTCCTCGGCGGCGAAGAATGCGACCGCATACGCGATTTCATCGGGCTCGCCGAGGCGCCCGAGTGGAATCTGCGCGACGATCTTCGCGCGTACGTCCTCCGGTACCGCCATCACCATGTCCGTGCCGACATAACCGGGCGAGACGGTGTTCACGGTGATGCCGAATTTCGCATTCTCCTGCGCGAGCGAGATCGTGAATCCGTGCATGCCGGCTTTCGCCGCGGCGTAGTTGGCCTGACCGTATTGGCCTTTCTGTCCGTTGATCGAGCTGATCTGCACGATGCGCCCCCACTTGCGCGCGCGCATGCCGTCGATGACCGGACGGGTCACATTGAAGCACGAGCCCAGATTCGTCGCGATCACGTCCTGCCATTGCTGCGCGCTCATCTTGTGAAAGGTCGTGTCGCGCGTGATGCCCGCGTTGTTGACGAGGATATCGACCGAGCCGAGCTTCTTCTCTACGTCGCGCACCATGCTTTCGGCCGATTCGGCATCCGCCACATCCCCCTTGACGATCGCGAATTCGAATCCGGCGCTGCGCTGCGCTTCCTGCCAGGCTTTCGTCTTCGCCTCGTCGCGGTAGTTGGTCGCGACCTTGTGGCCGAGTTTCGCCAGATGCCTGCAGATCGCAGTGCCGATGCCACCGGTTCCGCCCGTGACCAGGGCGATGCGGGTCGTCATGCTGTACTCCTTTGCGATGATGGTCATAGCGGGGACGCTGCTTGCGCCGTTGTCATTGTGCCGCGCGGTTCACGAAAGTTCCTCCCGCAATGCCGCAATCGAAGCGGGCATGCATCCTTCGCGGGGTATGGCCGCGGCGTCGAAATGCTTCGTGGCCGACGTCAGGAGACGCGCAACGGAAGCGCCGTGCGCGTCCGGTTGTCCGAGAAATGCGAGCGCGCTTCGCAGCGCGGGCAGCGGATCGGCCGCGTCGACCGGCAGCGCGGCCTCGTGCTTGCTGAGCTTGCGGCCCTGCGCATCGAGCGCCAGCGGCAGGTGCGCGTAGCGCGGCTGAGGATGGCCGAGCGCCTGTTGCAGAAGGATCTGGCGCGGTGTCGAGTCGAGCAGGTCGGCGCCGCGCACGACGTCGGAGATTCCCTGCTCGGCATCGTCGACGACGACCGCGAGCTGGTATGCGCACCCGCCGTCGGCCCGCCAGACAACGAAGTCGCCGACTTCACGCGCGACCCGCTGGGTCCGACGACCCTGCAACGCATCGTCGAATGCGATCTCGGTTCCGCCTGCGCGCATGCGCCAGCTCGGCGGTCGGGATCGCCGGGCCGAAATGCAGGCAGCCGGGTGGATACCGCCGAACGCCTCGAGGTCGCCGCGGCTGCACCAGCAAGGGTAGGCCAGACCGCTGCGTTCGAGACGCTGACGCGCAGCTTCGTACTGTCCGCTGCGCCGGCTCTGCCGCACGACCGCTTCGTCCGAATCCAGGCCCAGCGCCGCCAGCGTCGAGAGGATGTCGGTGGTGGAACCGGGGACTTCGCGCCCGCAGTCGAGATCCTCGATGCGCACGATCCAGGCGCCGCCGGCCGCGCGGGCAAACAGCCAGCTGCCGAGCGCGGCAACCAGCGAGCCGAAATGCAGCCGGCCGGTCGGCGATGGCGCGAATCGTCCGCGATATCCGCTGATGGTCACGGCCTCATCTTGAACCGCGGCAGGCGGCCGCGGTCCAAGTCGTGTCGGCCGCGATCGCATCGCGGCGGCCAGGCTTCCATTTCGCGCCGCTAGTACCCATATTCGTCGAGTTCCGACCCACCCGTACTACGAGGCCCATCATGCTGCGAATCGTCCTGTTCGTCGCGACCAACCTGGCCGTCATGGCCCTGCTCGCGATCGTCGTCAAGTTGACCGGGATCGATGTCTACACGCAGACCCGCGGCGGAATCAACCTGCAGGGCCTGTTGATCATGTCGGCGGTGTTCGGCATGGGCGGCTCGTTCATATCGCTCGCGATATCGAAATGGGTCGCGAAGATGTCGGTACGCGCACGGGTCATCAGCGACCCGCGCGACCCGATCGAGAAATGGCTGCTGGACACGGTCCGCCGCCATGCCGCCAAGGCCGGCATCGGCATGCCCGAAGTGGCGGTCTACGACGCACCCGAGATGAACGCGTTCGCGACCGGCATGAGCCGAAACCATGCGCTGGTCGCGGTCAGCAGCGGACTCCTGAACAGCATGGACCGCGACCAGGTCGACGCCGTGCTCGGCCATGAAATCACCCACGTCGCCAACGGCGACATGGTCACCATGGCCCTGATTCAGGGCGTCCTGAACACCTTCGTCATCTTTCTCGCCCGCGTCATCGGCACCGTGGTCGATCGCGCGATCAGCGGCAATCGCGAGGGCGGCGGCGGCCTGGCCTACTTCGGCATCGTGATCGCGCTGCAGCTCGTGCTCGGCTTCTTCGCATCGCTGATCGTGCTGGCATTCTCGCGTTGGCGCGAATTCCGCGCGGACGCGGGCGGGGCACGTCTGGCAGGCCGCGATTCGATGATTTCCGCGCTCGAACGGCTGGCCGGAAACCACGGCGAGACCACCTTGCCCAAAGCGATCCAGGCGTTCGGCATCTCCGGCGAGCGCGGCATCTCACGGCTGTTCATGAGCCACCCGCCGATCGCCGAACGGGTCGCCGCGTTGCGTGCAGCGCCTGCGGCGTAGCGTAGGCCGGACAGTCGGCGCGGTCGATGCAATGCCGATCGGGCAGGCCCGGGCGCAGCCGGCCGCGGCGGCTCATGCGGCCGCGTGGCTCAGGATTTTTTCGGGTTCCTGCAGGAAGTTGCCCTGCACGAAGTTGACGCCGCAACTGAACAGGATCGACATGCTCGCGGCATCCTCGACGAACTCGGCAACCGTGAGCTTGCCGGCTTGGTGGGCCTGCTCGCAGATGTCCTTGATCTTGTCCTGGTTTTCCTTGTGCTTGGGCAACTCGGCCATGAAGTTGCGGTCGATTTTCAGGTAGTGCGCGGGAATGTGCTTGAGTAGCTGGAACGAGTTGAGGCCGGAGCCGAACTGCTCGAGTGCGAATCCGCAATGGATCTGTTCCAGACCGCGCGCGAAGGCGCGGGCGGGTTTCAGGCTCGTGATGACCTTGCTCTCGGGCATCTCGAACACCAGCGAGTCGCCGCGCTGGCGCGAATTCTTGAGTTGCTGTGCGATCCACGGCAGCAGGG
Organism: uncultured Gammaproteobacteria bacterium; assembly: GCA_963758365.1. Classification (GTDB taxonomy): domain Bacteria; phylum Pseudomonadota; class Gammaproteobacteria; order Xanthomonadales; family Rhodanobacteraceae; genus Dokdonella_A. Next base: position 2,013,391 of record CAVWVB010000001.1, on the reverse strand, counting down.
TCTGATCTTCGAGCGATTGCGGGGTCAGCTTGACGAAGAACGTCGTGCGGTGGCCCGCGCGTTCGCGCTCGGCGAGAGCGCGAATCGCATTGGCGATGACCCAGCGGTCTATCGCGGCCATCTTGCCATTGCGTTCCGCGATCGGCAGGAACTGCGCAGGGGGGATTTCGCCCTTGGGTCCGGTCATGCGCAGCAGGATTTCGTAGAAGTCACCCTCGGCACCGTGCAGGCTGATGATCGGCTGGTAATAGAGGACGAAGCCGTCGTTCGCGAGCGCATCGTCTATCGCCTGCAGCCAGCGCCGCGTACCCTCGGCCGCGGCCTTGTCCTGTTCTGCCGGATCGATCAGGCGGCAGCGGTTGCCGCCTTCGCCCTGCACGCCGCGCAATGCGGCATGCGCGTCGCCGAGAACCGTAGTCGCATTCGCGTTCTTCTCGCCGATCAGGGTGCCGCCGACGCTCACCGTGAGACTGATCGACTTCTTGCCGACCTCGAAGATGCGTTCACTGAACGCATTGCGCAGCGATTCGGCGAGTTTTCGGCTTGCCTCGGCATCGTGGGATGTCAGCAGCACGCCGAAGGTGTGCTCGGCGATCCGCCCGGCGAGTCCTGAATCGCCGACCTGCTTGCGCAGCAGCGCAGCGAGATCGCCCAGCAGCACATCGGCGTTGCCGAGACCGATCGACTCCAGCACGTGCTTGAATCCATCGGGCTCCACGAGCAGCAGCGACTGATCGGTCTTGCCGTTGGCGGCTCGCGCTGCCGCCTCCTCGAGCGCGGCGACCATGTGCTGCCGGTTGTAGAGGTCGGTGACCAGGTCCTTCGAACGCAGTGCATCGAGCTCCTGCTCGAGGGCCGCATCGCTGATCTGGCGGCGGAACGTGATCTGCTGGCAGGGTTCGCCTTCGTAGCTTGCCTCGCTGAACTCCATGGTCGCGTCGAAGGTGGTCCCGTCGTTGCGCTTGGCCTTCAGGTTGAGGCGCTGCGGCGGCTTCTCCCCGCGTGACAAGCGCTTGAGGAGGTTCTTGAAGTCGCCTGCGTCGTCGCCGCCGATCATGTCCAGGATCGACATGCCCTCGACCTCTTCAAACTCGTCGAAGCCGAAGATTTCCAGGTAGGCCTTGTTGGCGCGCACGTGCATGCCTTCGTGAACGAACGCGATCGGATCCCGCGACGAATCGAGCAGCGCCTCGCAGCGGCGCTCGGCCTCGCGCAGGGATGCTTCCAGGCGCCGCACGCTGCGGCGCGTGACCAGGGACTCGAACTCGCGGCGGACCACGATCTGCACGTGTTCATGGGAGTCGCGCAGCATCACCGCGCGCGCACCGTCGCGATACGCACCGACGATTGCGTCCTCGCTGAGCGCCTGCCCGCTCGCGATCAGTGTGATGTCGCGGCCGCCGGCGGCCGCTGCGTCGCGAATCTGGGTGACGGCCAGATCCCGGCAGGCCAGATCGACGATGATCAGATCCGGGATCTGCTGCTCGATGGCCGCCTCCAGTTCCGCCTCGTTGCTCGCGCGAGCAGGCCGCACCGCGATTCCGCCGTTGCGCAGAATACTGATGATCTGCTCGGCGTTGTCGACGGAGTCGTCGACGAGCAGCAGGTTGATCATGTTGTCGGGTCGGGTCATCGGGCGCCGCTGGTTTCAGGGGTGGGGCCGGGCGGGCCGCAGCGGTCCACGAAAACGGTTCGCCGGGTCCCGCGACCCGCAGCATGCGCGTTCTCCATGGGCCACATTGCGATCCCTCTCCCGAATGACGGCGTGGACGATGACGTACCGCGAACACGCGGAAGCGGATGCGCCACCGCGTTTGCTGCACGGTCGGCCGCGTCCGGGCGAGCTTCGATCCGGGCGCAGAGCGGGATATTTACCGGATTCATCCGCGCATTTCCATCGGTTTCATCCGCGTACGTCCGCGTTCACGAAATCCGCAACGGAACTTTGGCCGGCGCCCCCGCGACTTCGCGGACCCAGCGCGGCACGAGATATCCGGGCAGGCGCGCTCGCAATGCGTCCATGAGGTCTCGCGCGAAAGCTTCCGCGACCTCGAAATGGGCGGTCCCGGCGACCCGATCGAGCTGGTGCAGGTAGTAGGGCAGGACCCCGGCAGCGAACAGCGATTCGGACAGGCCGGCCAGCGTATCGACGTTGTCGTTGATTCCGCGCAGGAGCACGGACTGGTTCAGCAGGGTCGTGCCGGTCTCGTGAAGCGCATGGCAGGCGGCGACGACCGCCGCATCGATCTCGTTCGGGTGATTGGCATGCAGCACGACCACGCGCTGCAGGGGCATCGCGCCGAGCCAGTCGAGAAACTCGCGATCGATGCGCTCGGGCAGCACGACCGGCAGGCGGCTATGGATGCGCAGGCGCCGGATGTGGGGGATCGTCGCCAGGGCAGTCGTGAGTTCGCGAAGTTTCGGTGTCGACAGCGACAACGGATCGCCGCCGGACAGGATCACCTCGCCGATCGAGGCATCCTCGCGAAGGTGTGCGAGCGCGTGCTCCCAGCGATGCGCTGCCGCGGTCTCCGTGGCGTACGGGAAATGCCGGCGGAAACAGTATCGGCAGTTGATCGCGCACGAACCGGTCGCGATCAGCAGCGCGCGGCCGTGATACTTGTGCAGCACGCCGTGGGTCGCGCGTGCGGCCATGTCGCCCACCGCGTCGCCGACGAAACCGGGTACGTCGACGAGCTCGGCCGCACTTGGCAGCGTCTGCAGAAGCAGCGGGTCGGCTGGATCGCCATGAACCATGCGTGCGACAAAGCCACGCGGAACGCGCAGCGCGAAGCCGGTGTCGCGTGCGGGCAGAAGCTCGTGTGCGCGATCCGCGAGCCCGAGCCGATCGAGCAGTTCGAGCGGGTCGGTGATCGCATCGCGCCAGAGCTGTTGCCAGCGCACAGGCTGCGCCGGAACGCGGTTAGCAGGTATCATGGGCGGATCGGGTGCGGCATCGGGCCGTAACCCGCCATTCTAGCCGCTTTCCTGAGCGGCTTTTTTGACACCGGCGGCGGCCTTTTGCGGACAGGCAGGTCCGTTGCGGCCGCAGCGGACAGATCAACGGGAGTTTCGCATGGCCAGCTACGGCATGAACGACGTCAAGAACGGCCAGAAGATCATCGTCGACGGCTCGCCCTGCACGATCGTCGACACCGAGTACGTGAAGCCCGGCAAGGGTCAGGCGTTCACGCGCGTCAAGTACCGCAATCTGAAGAACGGTCGCACCGTCGAGATGACCATGAAGTCGACCGACTCGGTGGAAGCGGCCGACGTCATCGATACCGACATGGAATTCCTCTACTCGGATGGGGAATTCTGGCATTTCATGCATCCGGACACCCATGAGCAGATCGCGGCCGACCGCACTGCGGTCGCCGACGCGGCAAAATGGCTCAAGGGCAACGAAGTGTGCATCGTGACCCTCTGGAATGGCGCGCCGCTTACGGTGACGCCCCCGGTGTTCGTCGAGCTCGAGATCACCGAAACCGATCCGGGCGTGCGTGGCGATACCTCGGGTGGCGGCGGCAAGCCGGCCAAGCTGGAAACCGGTGCGGTCGTGCGCGTGCCGCTGTTCGTCGGCCAGAACGAAAGGATCAAGGTCGATACGCGTTCGGGCGAATACATTTCGCGGGTGAAGTGAAGCGGGCGTCCGGCCGCACGCGCCGAGGCCTGAAGGGACGCGCCCGCCTGCGCCTGTCCGCGTTCCGGCTCCGTTTCCTCGCCCCTCGGGACTGACTCCATGCAAGCCACCGACCTCCTGATCGCACCGCGATGGCTCGTGCCCGTCGAGCCGCACGGTGTGGTACTCGAGAATCACGTGGTCGCGATCGACGGCGATCGCATCGTTGCGGTGCTGCCGGCGAACGAAGCCTTCGCGCGCTACGCGCCGCGCGAGATCGTCGAACTCGCGGAACATGCACTGCTGCCGGGTCTGGTCAACGCGCACACGCACAATCCGATGACCCTGATGCGCGGGCTCGCCGACGACCTGCCGCTGATGCGCTGGCTGCAGGACCACATCTGGCCGGCCGAGGCGAAGGCGATCGGGCCCGAGTTCGTGCGCGACGGCGTCGAGCTTGCAGTGGCCGAGATGCTGCGCGGCGGTACCACCTGCTGCAATGAGAATTATTTCTTTCCGGACATACAGGCCGCGACGTATCGGCGCCTCGGTTTCCGCGCGATGGTCGGACTGCCGGTCATCGAGTTTCCGAGCGCGTGGGCGCAGACCCGCGACGAGTATTTCGACAAGGGTCTCGCGGTTCACGACGAGTTTCGCGACGAAGCCCTGCTCGGCACCAGTTTTGCCCCGCATGCCCCTTACACGGTCGCCGACGAGAGCTTCGAGCGCATCCGCCTGCTGTCCGACCAACTCGACCTGCCCGTGCACCTGCACCTGCACGAAACCGCGCACGAGGTCGAGGAGGCACGCCGCGAACGCGGCGCGCGCCCGTTCACGCGCCTGCAGGCGCTCGGCCTCGTCAACGACCACCTGATCGCGGTGCACATGACCCAGCTCACCGATGCCGAGATCGCGGCCTGCGCCGAGGCCGGCGTTTCGGTCGTGCATTGCGCGGAATCGAACCTCAAGCTCGCTTCGGGCTTCTGTCCGGTCGAGAAGCTGCGCCGCGCGGGCGTCAATGTCGGCATCGGCACCGATGGCTGCGCGAGCAACAACGACCTCGACATGATCGGCGAGATGCGCACCGCGGCGCTGCTGGCCAAGGCGGTCGCGGGCGACGCGAGCGCGATGGCCGCGGCGGACACGCTGCGTGCGGCCACGCTCGATGCCGCAAGGGCGCTCGGCTGGAACGAGCGCATCGGTTCGATCGAGGTCGGCAAGCAGGCCGACCTCGCCGCGATCCGCCTCGACGACATCGAGACCGAACCGATGTACGAGTTGATCTCGCAGATCGTCTATGCGGGCGGGCGGCACCAGGTAACCGACGTCTGGATCGCGGGCCGGCGCAAGCTGCGCGATCGCGCTCCGCTCGATCTCGACATGGCCGAACTGCGCGTCAAGGCGCAACGCTGGCGCGAACGGATCGCGTCCGCATGATGCTTGCACTCAAGAAAAGGGACAAGCTGACGGCGGCGGTTGAGGCGGCTGCCGGCACTTCGGAGTGGATCGGCAAGATTGAACCCGCATCATGATGCTTTGTCCGTGTGTCACTTCCATTATCTGGACCCCGAACGAACCCCCATTTCCGAAATGAACGTCGATCCCGCCGAAACCGCCAAGTTCGACCGCCTCGCCGCGCGCTGGTGGGACCCGGACGGCGAGTCGCGACCGCTGCATGATCTCAATCCGGTGCGCTTCGGCTATATCGCGGAGCGCGTGACGCTTGCGGGTGCACGTGCCCTCGACGTCGGTTGCGGCGGCGGTCTGCTCAGCGAAGCGCTCGCGCGCGCAGGGGCCGAGGTGACCGCGATCGACCTCGCGCCCGCGGTGCTCGATGTCGCGCGCCTGCACCTGCACGAGAGCCGATTGCAGGTCGACTACCGCGAAGTCGGCGCCGAGGCGCTCGCCGCGGACATGCCGGCGCAGTTCGACCTGATCACCTGCATGGAGATGCTCGAGCATGTACCCGAACCGGCCAGCGTGATCCGTGCCTGCGCGACGCTCCTGAAACCGGGCGGCCGGCTGTTCCTGTCGACACTCAATCGCACGCCGCTCGCGTTCGGCGCGGCGATCGTCGGCGCCGAACACCTGCTGCGGCTGCTGCCGCGCGGCACCCATCACTACGCGCAATTCCTGAAACCGAGCGAGATCGCGGCCGACCTGCGTGCGGCCGGCCTCGTGCTCGACGAGCTGGCCGGCATCGCCTACAACCCGTTCACGCGCAAGGCGTCGCTGACCCGCAGTGTCGCGGTCAACTATCTCGCCTGTGCGACGCGACCTGCATGAACCTGCTCACGCCGCCAAGCGCGGTCCTGTTCGACCTGGATGGGACCCTGGTCGACTCGGCGCCGGACCTGGTCGCGGCGGTCGAGGCGCTGTGCGTCGAGCTCGGTGCTCCGCCACCCGACGCGGATGCGGTGCGCAAGGTCGTCTCGGCCGGCGGTCGCGCGATGTTGCGCAAGGGCCTGCCGGGTGCCGACGACGCGATGATCGACCAGTGGCTGGCGCGGTTTCTCGACATCTATTCCGTCAAGATGGTCGTGCACACGCGCCTCTACGACGGCATGGCCGACGTACTCGACCTGTTCGCGGCACGCGGGATCCCGTGGGGCATCGTGACCAACAAGCCGGGCTGGCTCGCGCGGCCGATGCTCGCTCAGATGACCTTCCATTCCGCATGCGGCGCGCTGGTGACCGGCGATTGCCTCGCGGTCAGGAAGCCCGATCCGGGGCCGGTCCTGCACGCGTGCGAGCTGCTCGGCGTCGAAGTCGCCGGGTGTGTCTTCGTTGGCGACGACCTGCGCGATGTGCAGGCCGGACGCGCCGCGCGCGCACGCACGATTGCCGCGGCTTGGGGCTACCTTGATGGCGGTGATCCGCATACCTGGGGCGCCGACGCGGTCGTCGAGACGCCGCATGGACTCCCGGTCGCGCTCGGAATCGGCTGAGTGGGTGCGTCTGTCGACACGTCGCCGCTGATCAGCTTCGAGTCGAAGTGGGCGTCCGCGCATCCGGAATTCGGTCTCGCCCTTAGGTTCGCAACGCCGCGCGAGCGCGCCGCGCAGAGCGCGTTCGCATGCCTGGTCTACGAACTCGAGCATGTCGCGTTCGGCATCCGCGAAGCGCAGCCGGCCACAATCAAACTTCAATGGTGGGCGGAGGAGCTTGCGCGAACCCGGCGCGGAGAGGCACGCCATCCGCTCACGCGACAACTGGGCGAACATGCGGGATTCGCGGCCATTGCGAGCGAACGATGGAACGAGGTTATTGCAGGTGCATTCGCGCAGCGCGACCGCGAACCTGCGGCCGACGGCGCGACCTTGCTCGACAACCATGCCGAGTTCTACTGGCCACTGGCCGCGATCGAGGCGAGCGTGTTCGATGCCGACGCGCAAGCCACGGGTGCCGCCCTCGTGATTGCACGCGCGCTGCGTGAACTGGTGAACCTTCCGCAGGCGCTGCAATGCGGGAATCTGCCGCTGCCGCTGGACGTGCTGGCCGCTTTCCGGCTCAGCCGCGGCGACCTGTCGCGCGCGTCGCTCGCGCGCAGCGACGCGATCCGCCACTGGCTCTCCCGGTTGAGCGGTGAACTCCTGGCTGCCGACAGGAGGGTTCGCTTGCGCTGGGTCGGCGCGCAACCCGAAGTGGCGCTTGTCGCGGCGCGCTCGAGCGCGTTTCGTTCGGCGTGGAGCGCGGTGATTGCCCATCGTGCGTCGCTCGCGTCGCGCGCACGCGATCCGCTGGCGGTCTTGACCCGCGCAAGCAACCGGCTATCGTTGACCGACGTCCGGGTCGCCTGGCGCGCCGCGCGCCGCCACTCCATTTGAATCCGGATCGCGGCGAATCCGGCTTTCAGCCATTGAGGATCGGCCGGATGGCCGCACCTTGTCGCGCAGTGCGCGCGGCGACCATTCATCGCAATGTACGTATCGGAAACCCATTCATGAGTCCCAGCCAGGTCAACACGCAGCGCGCGATGCCCGACGTCGCGGGCGAATCGCATGCCGATCATGCAGGCGCACTCGACTGGGTCGGCATGGACCGCATCGAGATGCCGGTCCTGATCGGCGGGCCCGACGGTGTGGCGCAGCGTGCCAGCGCACGCGTCGGCGCGTTCGTGAATCTGCAAGACGCCGGCGCTCGCGGCATCCACATGTCGCGCCTGTACCTGCATCTGGATCGTCATCTGTCGGCCGAGGTCCTGACGCCCGCTTCGCTGCGCCGCGTGCTGCGGGATTTCCTCGACTCGCACGCAGAACTGTCCGATCGCGCGATGCTGCGCGTGCGTTTCGATCATCTCGTGCGCCGACCGGCGCTCGCGAGCGGGCACAGCGGCTGGCGCTCCTATCCGGTCGAGATCGCGGCGCGGATGTGCGGCGCCGAATTCCAGGTCGAGCTCGCGGTCGAAGTCCAGTATGCGAGCACCTGTCCGGCATCGGCTGCACTCGCGCGGCAACTGATCCAGGAGCGTTTCCGTGCGGACTTCGCGCAGGACGCGGTCCCGGATCGCGACACCCTGCTGAGCTGGCTCGGCGGCAGCGATGGCATCGTCGCGACGCCGCACAGCCAGCGCAGCGCGGCGAGCGTGCGTGTGCGACTCGCCGCCGGTTTCGACCTGCCGCTCGGCGACATCATCGATATCGTCGAGGCGGCATTGCAGACACCGGTGCAGACTGCGGTCAAGCGCGAGGACGAGCAGGCGTTCGCGCTGCGCAACGGACAGAACCTGATGTTCTGCGAGGATGCCGCGCGGCGCATCCGCCGCGCGCTCGCAGCCGACGAGCGCATCGCCGACTTCCGGATTCGCGCACAGCACTTCGAAAGCCTGCACCCCCACGATGCGGTCGCGGTAGCGACCAAGGGCATCGAGGGCGGCTACAGCGCGCTCGCCTAGGGCCGGACCGGGGAACCGGCCAGGCGAACACGAGCGAGCAGCTTGCTTAGGCCAGGCGTGCTTTCGCCGCAGATCGCGTCATCGACGATTCACGGTAGCGGCGTCGCCCGATCCACGCAGGCGGCGGCGCGCTCGAGCAGCAGTTCGCGCTCGCGCGCATTGCGCGTGAGTGTCGCCGCGCGTTCGAACTCGATGCGCGCCTCGTCGCCGCGATCGAGTCGCGCGAGCAGATCGCCGCGCACGCTCGGCAGCAGATGGTAGTTCGCGAGCGCGGGTTCGGATGTCAGCGTATCGACCAGAGCCAGCGCGGCTGCGGGGCCGATTGCCATGCTGACTGCAACCGCACGATTGAGTTCGACGACCGGGGAGGGCGCGAGCTGCGCGAGTGCGCCGTAGAGGGTCGCGATCTGCTGCCAGTCCGTGTCCGCCGCGGCCGCTGCGCGCGCGTGACAGGCCGCGATCGCGGCCTGCAGCGCGTACGGCCCGCGCGTCCCGCCGCCCAGCGCTTCGGCGCGCGCAAGGGCGGTGAGCCCGCGGCGGATCAGCAGGCGGTCCCAGCGCGCGCGGTCCTGATCCAGCAGCAGGATCGGTTCGCCCGCGGGCCCGGTGCGCGCGTGCGAGCGCGAGGCCTGGATCTCCATCAATGCGACGAGGCCGTGGACTTCGGGTTCGCCGGGCTCCAGTTCGGCGAGAACCCGGCCCAGGCGCAGGGCGTCCTCGCACAGGCCCGGTCGCATCCAGTCGTCGCCGGTGGTCGCGGCATAGCCCTCGTTGAAAATCAGGTAGATCACTCCGAGTACCGACGCCAGGCGTTCGGCGAGTTCGTCTGCGCGCGGGACCTCGAAAGGGATACGCGCGTCGGCGAGGGTCCGCTTGGCGCGGACGATGCGCTGGGCGACCGTGGGTTCGGCCACGAGGAACGCGCGGGCGATCTCGTCGGTGGTCAGTCCTCCGAGCAGGCGCAGGGTCAACGCGACGCGGCCTTCGGTCGGAAGTACCGGATGACACGCCGTGAAGATCAGGCGCAGCAGGTCGTCGCCGATATCGTCGTCGATTCTGGCCTCGAACGCGGCTGCCGCATCGTCGTGGGCGGCCTCGAGTTCACGGCCGAGCTCGTCGTGCTTGCGCTCGAGCAGCCTGCTGCGGCGCAATCGGTCGATCGCGCGATGTTTTGCGGTCGCCATGAGCCATGCAGCCGGATTGTCGGGGACACCCGTCAGCGGCCATTTCTCCAGCGCCGCCACGAGCGCATCCTGCGCAAGCTCTTCGGCGACGCCGATGTCGCGCACCATGCGTGCAAGGCCCGCGATCAGCCTCGGCGACTCGATTCGCCAGACCGCATCGATCGCGCGGTGGGTGTCGTTGATGGTCATGGTGACGGATCAGACCATCGTCGATGCGGCGCCGCAAGATCGAAAGCTGCGATTTCATCGGCGGTGCTGCCGCGAGGCGCTTCGAACGTGACCGGCGATCGCGCATTGCCCGCTGCCCTGCTGCGCCGGTGGGGAGGATCACGCTGTCTGTCTGCGCGCTGAACGGATCACGCGGGTGGCTTCAGGCAATTGATCATCCAGGGCTTGCCGTAGCGATCGACCAGGCCGCCGAATCGATGCGCCCAGAACGTTTCCGCGATCGGCATGTTGACGTGACCGCCCTCGGCGAGCGCCGCAAAGACGCGTTCGGCTTCGGCCGGCGTGTCCACCATGACGTTCACGGCCAGCCCGCTCGATTTCCTGTCGTACGGCGGCGGCCCGTCCGCGCCCATGAGCACTGCGCCGGCGCTTTCCAGCTGCGAGTGCATGACCCGGTCGAGCGTCTCCGGCGGCATCTGCGCGCGCATTTCGGCCGGTGCCTCGCGGTAGGTCATGAGCACGCTGACCTTGCCGCCGAGTGCCCTCGCGTAGAAGGCCATGGCCTCATTGCACTGGCCGTCGAAATTCAGGTAGGCGATCAGTTGCATCAGTGACTCCTCAGGATGATTGCTGTGATTGGTTTCCGCATCGCGGTCGCGTGGGCGAGGGTTCGGGATTGCGCCGGATTGCGCCGAATCATTCCGGTCTTGCTGCCAGTTCGTTGCGCAGACACTCGTCGCGTGCGCGCAGTTCGGGCGTGAATTCGGCCCCGAAATCCTCGGCTTCGAACACCTGGCGGATTTCGATCTCCGATTCGCCCGCGAACGGGTTGGGGCAGCGTTTCACCCATTCGACCGCTTCGTCGAGCGACTTGACCTGCCACAGCCAGAATCCCGCAACGAGTTCCCCGGTCCGCGCAAATGGGCCGTCGACGAGCGTGCGCTGGCTGCCCGAGAACCTTACGCGCACGCCTTTCGAACTCGGTTGCAGGCCTTCGCCCGCAAGCAGGACGCCGGCCCTGACCAACTGTTCGTTGTAGCGGCTCATGGCGATCAGCAACCGTTCGCTTGGCATCGCTCCGGACTCGGACTCCTTCGTCGCCTTGACCATCACCATGAATCGCATGTCGCTTCTCCGGTCTCGCAAACCATGGCGTTTGCGGCTCCGAGGAGCCGCCGGATCACCATTCCTCTGGTTGTCGACGAACGCGACGTGCGGAATTCGACAGGATGCAGGAAATGCATTTGCGGGTCCGCTGCGAAGTCCGGTCGCACGATCGGCACCCTTGCGCTTGGCGCGCCCTGGCTCGCGCGCGATCGGATGCGGCGCGGCGCACCGGCCGCGGCGGACGATTCAGGGGCCGCACCCCGCGTCGCCTTCGCGTTCATAGTCGACCGCGATCACGACGAAATGTGCGTGCCCGTTCGGCAGTTCGGCGTCGAATTCGTCGTCCGCGCGGCGCTTGAGCGCGGCCCGCGCAAGCGGCGAGTCGATGCTGATCCAGCCGCGCGGGGCATCGGTTTCATCCGGGCCGACGATGCGGTACGTGTGTTCGGATCCGCGATCGTCCCGCACGCGGAACCAGGCGCCGAAGAAGACTGCCGAGCGGTCCGTCGGCAGCGTGTCGATCACGCGCAACTGCTGCAGGCGCTTGCCGAGATAGCGGACACGGCGGTCGATTTCGCCGAGTTGCTTCTTGCGATACGTGTATTCCGCATTCTCCGAACGGTCGCCCTCCGCAGCGGCCGCGGCGAGCGCGCGCACCACTTCCGGGCGGAGCGTTCGCCACAGTTCCTCGAGTTCTTCCTTGAGACGCCGATGGCCTTGCGGCGTGATCACCGCACTCGAAGCGGCGGCGGCAGGTCGCCAGCGACTCATGCGGAACGATCTCCGGCGCGACCGTGCTAGCGCCGGCTGATCGAACCGAAGATGCCGCGGAGGATCGACCGTCCGACCTGGCCACCCGCATTGCGCATCGCCGACTTCGCGAATGCTTCGAGCATGCCCTGGCGGCGACTCGTGCCGAGCATCATGTCGCGTGCGGTGTCCATCCAGCCGGCGCTGCCTTTCCCGGCTGCATCGGGACTCGCGCCGGCCGGGTTCTGCGGGTCCGCAGGCGCTTCCTGTACGGTGCGCTGCGCGAGTTTCTCGAATGCCGACTCGCGATCGATCGTGGTGTCGTACTTGCCGCCGACCGGCGAACGCGCGCGGACCGCGGCGCGCTCGTCCGCGTCGATCGTGCCGAGGCGGCAACCGGGTGACGCGATCAGCGTGCGCTCGACCGGCATCGGTATGCCTTTGTCGAGCAGTGGCGACACCAGCGCTTCGCCGACGCCGAGCTGACCGATAACTGCGGCGACGTCGATCTTCGGGTTCGGCGCAAACGTTTCCGCAGCGGCCCTCACCGCTTTCTGATCGCGCGGCGTGAATGCGCGCAGCGCGTGCTGGATGCGGTTGCCGAGCTGACCGAGAACCACGTCCGGCACGTCGTCGGGATTCTGCGAACAGAAATACACACCCACGCCCTTCGAGCGGATCAGGCGCACCACCTGCTCGACGCGCTGACGCAGCGCCGACGGCGCGTCGTCGAACAGCAGGTGTGCTTCGTCGAAAAAGAACACGAGCCGCGGCTTGTCGAGATCGCCGACCTCGGGCAGCTTCTCGAACAGCTCCGAGAGCATCCAGAGCAGGAAGGTCGTGTAGAGCTTCGGCTTCAGGATCAACTGGTCCGCGGCGAGGATATTGACGATCCCGCGACCGGACAGGTCCTGGCGCACGAGATCGGCAAGGTCGAGCGCGGGCTCTCCGAAGAACCGGTCGCCGCCGGCCTGGTCGAGCGACAGCAGGCCGCGCTGGATCGCGGAGATCGAAGACGCAGTGACCCGGCCGTAGTGCTGCGAAATCTCCTTCGCGTGGTCGGTGGCCCACGCGAGCAGGGCACGCAGGTCCTTGATGTCGAGCAGCAACAGGCCGTTGTCGTCGGCGCTCTTGAACACGATCTCGAGCACGCCGGACTGGGTATCGTTGAGTTCGAGCAGGCGAGCCAGGAGCTGGGGTCCCATCTCCGAGATGGTCGTGCGCACCGGGTGACCCAGCGTGCCATAGATGTCCCAGAACACGACCGGATTCGCGGCCGCGGTCCACTCGAAACCGATCTGGTCGATGCGCGCCTTGATCTTATCGTTCATCGACCCGGCCTGGGAGAGGCCCGCGAAGTCGCCCTTGACGTCGGCAAGGAAGACCGGCACGCCAAGTTTCGAGAAGCCTTCGGCGAGCAGCATCAGCGACACCGATTTGCCGGTACCGGTCGCACCCGCGACCAGGCCATGACGATTGGCGTATTTCGGCAGCAGCCAGACCATGTTGTCGCCCTTGCCGATCAGGATGTCGCTCATCGCTGTCTCCGTGTCGCGCCGGCGGTCGTGCACGCTTGCGCCTGGTCGTGGATTGTAGCGGCGATCGGTTGCCGGGTTGCCGGCCGGATGCGCTGCAGGTACCGTGCGGCGTTTACTTCAAGACGTGTGATTGCCATGCAGCGTGCTTCGAGAATGCTGGGTCCGGTTTGTGCGCTGGGCCTGACCGCCTGCGCAGTTGCGCCGCCGTCCGCAGGGCCGGCCGCGGCGCGGCCGGACGAAGCGGCATCGAACGCTCTCTACGCGCGGCTGGACTCGGACAGCGCGCGCTATGCGGAAGGCCTGGACGCGCTGCGCGCGGGCGACACCACGAAGGCGCAGGTCGGAATCAGGGCCGCACTCGACGATCTGCGTGCGGCGGCGACGCAATGCGCGCAATTGCCGGGCTGCGACGGGCAGCGCTTCATCGCCGGATTCGACGCGCTGTTGCGGCAGGGAATCGGGGGTGCCAGCGGCGAGGCCCGCGAAGTCGCGGATACCGACAGCACACCGGACGCTACGGCCACGGTCGGCGAATCGTCGCCGGTCGTCGCCGCGTTGCCGCAGCTCGGACGCTCGGTCGCACTGCTCAAGGGCAGGCAGCTCGGCGACATCATCGCGTTGAACGGACCGGTCAAGGCTGCGCTCGAGGAGTGGTTGACCCAGTATCGGCCGAACCTGATCACCGCGTACGAGAACTACGAATACATGCGCTATCTGATGTGGCCCGAATATGAGAAAGCCGGACTGCCCGAGGCGCTGCTGTTCGGGATGCTCGCGAAGGAATCGGGCGGCAAGGTGCATGCGGTGTCGCGTTCGGGCGCTTCCGGCCCGTTGCAGTTCATGTATGCGACCGGTCTGCGTTTCGGTCTTGGTACCGTCGACGGCTTCGACCAGCGCTTCGATCCGGGCCTTTCCGCACGCGCGAATGCGGCCTATCTCGACGAACAACTGGGTATATTCAACAACAATCTCGAACTCGTGATCGGCGCCTACAACGGTGGCGAGGGGGCAATGCGGCGGCGCGTCGCACGCGTCGGCGGCGATCCGAGCTTCTGGGATCCGCGGATCTACTACGACCTCTCGCAGGAAACCCGCGAATATGTGCCGATGGTGCTGGCTGCCGCGTGGCTGTTCATGCATCCGGACCGCTACAACCTCGTGTTGCCGCACATCGGCGGACGCGCCGGCAGCATCACCCTGAAGCGGCCTGCTTCGATCGCCGAACTCACCGTGTGCCTCGGCCAGGTCGGCAATCCGCGCGACGGCTGGTTCCGCGTCCTGCGCAATCTCAATCCGCAGCTCGATCCACAGCAGCGTGAACCGGCCGGCGCGCGTATCGTCCTGCCGCTGGTGATCGAGGAAGCCTATGCGCGCCAGTGCGCGAATGGGCGCTGGGCGGAACTTGCCGAGGAGTTGCATGCGGCGGTAGTGGCGGCGCCGGCTCCGGTCGCGCTCGCCCAGGCCAGGCAGGTGCGTCAGAAGGCGCGCGTGCATGTCGTACGCAAGGGCGACACGCTGGCAGCCATTTCGCGCACGAGCCGATGCGGCAGCGTGACTGAAATTGCCGAGGCGAACCGGCTGCGGGCGCCACACTACCGGCTGAAAATCGGACAGAGGCTGACGCTGCCGAATTGCCCGCGTTGAGTGCGGATCCGCTTCCAGCCCCCCGACGGCGGCACCGAGCCGCGTGTACTGCCACGGATCGGTCGGGCAGGCTGCGTCGACCCTTTCCGCTGCAGCCAGCCATGGGCGACGTCGCACTTGATGTCGGCGCGGATCGCGAGCGCGTGCAACGCGCGGCGCTCGCCGACCCTCGAAACGAAAGCGCCCGCGAATGCGGGCGCGAGCGGGGCGATCGGTGGCGGGTGCGGCGGGACCATCGAGCGGTGCCGGGCAGGGGTCCCGGACCGCTCGATCCGATCAGGCAGCCTCGGCTTCGTTGAGCATCCAGCGATTGAGGTCGTTGGCCGGAATGCCTTCCTTCAGCGCACGCAGGGAGCGCATGACCTGACGATGCAGTTCCTGCTGTTCGCCGAACGGGGAATCCTTGGTTTCGTGATAGGCGACTGCAAGCCACAACGCAACGCCGCGCAGGCGGACTTGCAGATTGTCAGAGCGCAGACGTTCCAGGCCGATATCGGTACCGCTGCCCCAGGGACGGTACTTCTCGTCGGGCGGGGTCGCATAGAGGTGCGGAAATTCGCTCTTCGATGCACTCGAGAATTCGCGCAGCGCGATCGATGCGAGCTGGTGTCGCGCGGTCGGCGCAAGCTGCTCGAGCGCGCGGTTGATTTCACGGAACTGCCTGCGCAACTGCATGGCGCGGCTCAACGCAATCAGGCGGGTAACGATTTGCATGGTATTTCCCCTGTTCGTCTGCAGTGCTGTGGTGCTAGTCGTGGCAATCCCGCCGCGATTCTAGGCCACGTCAGGCGGGCCACTTCGCCTAGTCCGTCACAAGTTGCCGAACTGCGTCACATTGTGACCCAACGTCCGGACGATGGGAAGACAGGCTTGAGCGGCTCGCGGTCCTCAGCGCCCGTTGCCGGCATCGACATGGCCCAGCACCTGGCCGATCCGCACCGGCTGTTCCGCAGCGAGCGCGGCATCGAGCGCGCAGCCATTGCCGGGCAGCAGCACGATCGCGGTCGAACCCATGTTGAATCGGCCCATCTCGGCCCCGCGCGCGAGGTGGATGCCGCGGCCGCGCCAGTCGCGCGCGGTGATCTGCGACGCATACGGCGGCACTTCGACACCTGCCCATGCCGTTTCGATTCCGGACACCAGCAGCGCCCCGACCAGGACCACCACGAAGGGGCCGTGCTGGCCGCGGAAATGGCAGACCAGGCGCTCGTTGCGCGCGAACAGGCGCGGAATCGCGGCCACCGCAAACGTCGCGACGCTGAACAGGCGCCCCGGAACGTGGACGGTTTCGACGAGTTCGCCGGCCAGCGGCATGTGCACGCGGTGGTAGTCGCGCGGCGACAGATAGACGGTGACGAAGCAGCCATCCGCGTAGGGTGCCGCGGCCACGGCGTCACCGAGCAGTTCGGCGACCGTGTAGCGCAGTCCCTTGGCCTGCAGGATGCGGTCCGCATGAATGGTGCCGGCCTCGCTGAGGCGGCCGTCGGCGGGACACGCGATCGCGCTGGCATCGCCGGACTGCGGGCGCGCTCCGGCCTTCAATGCACGCGTGAAGAACGCGTTGAAGTTCCGATAGTCGGCGAAGTCGGCACTCTCGGCTTCGGCCAGGTTCACGTCGTAGGCCTTGACGACCCGGCCGATCAGGAAGTTCTTCCACGGCGTGAACGTCCAGCGCGTTCCCCACATCACGAGGCGGGACAGCAACCGGTGCGGCAGCAGATATTGCAGCAGGATCGCGGGTCGCATCAGTGCGCGTCGACCAGCGCCGTGAGGTCGGACGCGATCTTGCCGGCCTCGAAAGGCGGACGGAACAGGCCGATCTGGCGCCCCTGCCGGTCGATGATGACTGCCGATGCGCTGTGGTCGACCGCATAGGTGCCATTCTCGGGTACGCCGCGCGAGTAGACGAGTCCCAGCGCGCCGGTCAGGCGGGTCAGTTGTTCGTCGCTGCCGGTCGCGGCGATGAAATCCTTGCTGAAGAATCCGACATAGCGCGCGAGCTGCGCGGGCGTGTCGCGTGCAGGATCCACGGAAACAAAATCGAAGCGCAGCTGACGGGTCGTCGCCGGATCGAGCAGTTTCCAGGCGTGCCCGAACGTCGCCAGCGTGGTTGGACAGACATCCGGGCAGTTCGTGTAGCCGAAATAGGCGACGGTCACGTGACCGCGCCAGTCTGCCCGCGTCAGCGCCCCGCCGTCGCTGCGAACCAGACTGAAATCAGGGAGTGCACGCGGTACCGGATAGAGCAGCGCGCTCTGCAGTTGCGGAAGCGTCCGTACGGTGAGCAGTCGCGCACCCAGCCAGAGTCCGCCCGCAGCCGCGAGCGCCGCGACAAGGATCAGCCAGTTCGTGAATGCTCGACCACCGACGGCACGAATTCGATGCATCCGCCCATTGTACGTCGCGTTGCCATCCGAATGGGGCCATGCGCGCCCTATACTGTGCGGTCCGACGCTGACCCGTGCTCTCGTGAACAGTGAACTTGCCACGATCGTCGACTTCATCCGCTTTGGTGCGAGCCGCTTCGGCGCGGCCGGCCTGACCTTCGGGCACAGCTACGACAATGCGCTGGACGAGGCAACGCATCTGGTCCTGCATGCATTGCACCTGCCGCACGATCTCGCTCCGGCTTATGGCCAGGCACGTCTGACTGCCGCCGAGAAGCAGGCAGTCGCTGCACTTATCCAGCGTCGCATCGACGAGCACCGTCCGGTTGCCTACCTGACCGGCGAGGCCTGGTTCGCCGGTCTTGCATTCAAGTCCGACGCGCGCGCGCTGGTGCCGCGTTCACCGATCGCCGAACTGATTCTGGACGGCTTCACGCCGTGGCTCGACGAGCGGCCGGTCGAGCGCGTACTCGACCTGTGTACCGGTTCGGGCTGCATCGGCATCGCAATGGCTGCATACAATCCAGGCTGGCATGTCGATCTCGCCGATATCAGCGAACAAGCCCTGGCGCTGGCGCGCGAGAATGTCGAGTTTCAGGATGTCGCCGCGCGCACGCGCGTGATCCGCTCCGATCTGTTTGCCGCACTCGCGGGCGAACGCTATGACCTCATCGTGAGCAATCCGCCGTACGTGAGCGAGCAGGAATATGCGGTGCTGCCGGCCGAATACGGCCACGAACCCGCGTTGGGTCTGACGGCGGGCAGAGACGGGCTGGATTTCGCGCTGCGCATACTGGCCGCGGCTTCCGCGTACCTGTCCGACGACGGTGTGCTGATCGTCGAGGTCGGCGAAAGCGAGCATGCCCTGGTCGACCTGCTGCCTGCAGTGCCGTTCAACTGGATCGAGTTCAAGGTCGGGCCGATGGGCGTGTTCCTGCTCGACCGGCGCGACCTGATCGAGCATGCCGATGCGATTGCGCGCGCCGCGAACGCGCGCGGCTGACGCCCTGTTCCGGTCCGCGTGCGCAGCGGCAAGCGGTTTCGCGCAGGCGGGGTCCCGCGGATCCGGCGTGTCCCGAACCGGTACAGCGCTGCCGGTCGGAATCGGCGAAATCACACGCGCCGTCCTTGGCGCGCGCGGTCCCGGCCAGCTACGCTGTCCGCATCCGCCTGGGCGGCGCAGTCCGAAACCGGAATCCCGAACTCCATGTCCAGCAACTCGTTCGGAAAACTCCTGACCGTCACCACGTTTGGCGAGAGTCATGGCCCGGCAATCGGTTGCGTGATCGACGGCTGCCCGCCGGGTCTGGCGATCAGTGTCGAGGACTTTCGCCAGGATCTCGAGCGTCGTGCGACCGGACGCAGCCGCTTCACCTCGCAGCGGCACGAGGACGATGCGCTCGAAATCCTTTCCGGAGTGCATGAAGGTCTCACCACCGGCACGCCGATCGCGCTGCTGATCCGCAACGTCGACGCGCGACCCAAGGACTATGGCGACCTGGCTGATACGTTCCGGCCCGGCCATGCCGACTACACCTATTGGCACAAGTACGGACTGCGCGACCCGCGGGGCGGCGGGCGCGCATCGGCGCGCGAGACGACGATGCGCGTTGCCGCGGCTGTGATCGCGAAGCGCTGGCTCGCCGAACTCCACGGCGTGCGCGTACGCGGCCATCTCGCCCAGATCGGCGAACTCGTGCCACGCGCGTTCGATTGGGCCGCGGTCGAGACCAATCCGTTCTTCTGGCCCGATGCGGCGATGGTCGGGGAACTGGAAACCTATGTGAACGCGCTGCGCAAATCCGGTGATTCGATCGGCGCGCGGATCAGCGTGATGGCCGAGGGCGTGCCTCCCGGCTGGGGCGAGCCGATCTACGGCAAGCTGGACGCGGAACTCGCTTCGGCGCTGATGTCGATCAATGCGGTCAAGGGCGTGGAGATCGGTGCCGGATTCGCGGCAGTCGAACAAAGAGGCAGCGTGCACCGCGACGAGATTTCACCGCAGGGCTTCCTGTCCAACCATGCAGGCGGGATTCTCGGTGGTATTTCGACG
This sequence comes from uncultured Gammaproteobacteria bacterium, assembly GCA_963758365.1. Classification (GTDB taxonomy): domain Bacteria; phylum Pseudomonadota; class Gammaproteobacteria; order Xanthomonadales; family Rhodanobacteraceae; genus Dokdonella_A. Next base: position 1,994,044 of record CAVWVB010000001.1, on the reverse strand, counting down.
GGCCAGAGCATCGTCGCCTCGATTGCGCTAAAGCCGACATCGAGCATCCTGATTCCCGGACGCAGCGTGAATCTTGCCGGCGAACCGGTCGAAGTCGTGACCAGGGGACGCCACGACCCGTGCGTCGGCATTCGCGCGACGCCGATCGCCGAGGCGATGGTCGCGCTGGTACTGATGGATCAGGCGTTGCGCCACCGCGCCCAGTGCGGCGATGTCGGCGAAATCGCGCCGCGAATTGCGGGTGCGGCGCGGTCATGACGAGTCGTGCAGCGCGACACGGCCGCGCGGAGCGCGTGTGGCAGGCGCGGGGAAATCGCGCCGGCGCAGCTTCCGCACGCGCGAAAACCCGATACAGGATCATCCACGACCCATGATCACGAAAGCGAAATACAGCGTGGCAATCGTCGGAGCGACGGGTACGGTCGGCGAAGCCCTGCTCGAGATCCTTGGTCGGCGCGCGTTTCCGGTCCGCGAACTCATGGCGCTCGCGAGCGAGCGCTCGGCCGGGGCGCGGATTGCGTTCGGCGACCGCGAGATCGCGGTCCGGAATCTCGCCGGATACGATTTCAACGGCATCGACATCGCGTTCTTTTCGGCCGGCGCTGCAGTCTCCCGTGAACATGCGCCGCGCGCGGCCGCGGCAGGCGCGGTGGTCATCGACAACACCTCGGAGTTCCGCTACGAGGACGCGATCCCGCTGGTCGTCAGCGAGGTCAATCCGCATGCGATCGCGAACTACACGCGCCGCGGCATCATCGCCAACCCGAACTGCTCGACGATGCAGATGCTGGTCGCGCTCGCGCCGATCCATCGTGCAGTCGGCATCGAGCGCATCAACGTCGCGACCTACCAGTCGGTATCGGGCGCAGGTCGCTCGGGCACGCAGGAACTCGGCAGCCAGACTGCGGCGCTGCTGAACTTCCAGGATGTCGAAGTCGCGAAATTCCAGGCCCAGATCGCATTCAACGTGATTCCGCAGATCGACGAATTCCAGCCGAACGGCTACACCCGCGAAGAGATGAAGATGGTCTGGGAAACGCGCAAGATCCTCGAGGACGATGCAATCCAGGTGAATCCGACCGCGGTACGCGTACCGGTGTTCTACGGGCACTCCGAGGCGGTCCACATCGAAACCCGCGACAAGATCACGGCCGACGACGTGCGGCGGCTGCTAGGCTCCGCGCCCGGTGTGGTCGTGATCGACGAACACCGGCCCGGTGGCTATCCGACCGCGGTTTCCCACGCGGCCGGCGAGGACGCGGTCTATGTCGGCCGCATCCGCGAAGACATTTCGCATCCGCGCGGGCTGGACCTCTGGGTCGTCGCGGACAATATCCGCAAGGGTGCGGCCTTGAATGCGGTGCAGATAGCCGAGCTGCTGGCGGGCACCTATCTGTGATCCGTGCGACCGGCTGGCCATTTGTGAAAACGTATCTGTGATCTATAGTTACGATTGTGTTATAAGCCCGTTTCGAGATGGAAATCTCACCGGGATCTCTATGCTTTTTGGGGGGCATGCCTAGATGAAACGACCGCTGCTGCTGCCGCTTGCGATCACGCTCGCGCTCGGCGCAACCCATGCGCTGGCGCTGGGCCTCGGCCCCGTGCAGGTCAAATCCAAGTTGAATCAACCGCTTGATGCGGAGATTCCGGTCATCCAGGGAAGTGCAGGGGAGGCCGACGGTCTGCTCGTCAGTCTCGCCAGCGCGGATGATTTCGAACGCGTCGGAGTCAGTCGCTCGCGACTCAACGTGCCGCTGGAATTCACGGTGGTCAAAGGCAGCAACGGCCAGCCGCTGATCAAGGTGACCAGCAAGGAACCGGTTCGCGACAGCTATCTCGATTTCCTGGTCGAAGCCAACTGGCCGAATGGCCGCCTGCTGCGCGAGTACACGGTTCTGCTCGACCCGCCGTTGACCGCGCCGGCACGGCGCACCGCAGCTGCGGCGCCGCCCGCCGCGGCGACCACGCAACCGTTGCGCGAGGTGCGCCGCGAGCGCACCCCGGCTGCCGAGAAGCCGTCCGCGGCGCCACGCGTGGCCGCGCGTGCGGCCGCAGTGCCCGCGGCAGCCCCGCACAACGTCGCGAAAGGCGAATACGGACCGGTCGAATCCGGCGAGACGCTGTCGGCGATTGCGCGCTCGGTCGGAGCCGACGAAGGCGCCAACATCAACCAGATGATGCTGGCGCTGCTGAAGGCCAATCCGGACGCATTCTTCAAGAACAATGTCAACGCGCTCAAGCGCGGTGCGATCCTGCGCATTCCGTCCGCCGAAGAAATCCGTGCGACCGGTTCGGCGCGCGAGGCCGCGGCCGAGATCCATGCGCAGATCGAGGACTGGCGCGGTGGCAGCGCGAGTCCGACCCGGGTCGCAGACACCGGCACACCGGTTGCGGCGCCGCCTCCCGCGCCGGCTGCGGCCAAGGCGCCCAAGGCGGCTCCGGCAACGACCGCGCGGGAAGCGGAGCGTCTGCAACTGGTGCCGCCAAAAGCGGGCAAGGCCAGCGTCGCGTTGGCCGACCGGCCGGGAAGCGGTGCCGCCGCTCCGACCGCGACGCGCGAACTCAAGGACGAACTGGCGCGCACCAAGGAAGCCCTGGCCACACGCGAGCAGGAAAGCAGCGAGCTGAAGTCGCGGGTGCGCGAACTCGAGGATCTCAAGGGCAAGAACGATCGCCTGATCAGCCTCAAGGATTCGGAAATCGCCGAGCTCCAGCAGAAGCTCAAGGAGCTGCGCGAGAAATCCGCGACGCGTGCCGAGAAATCGGTCGCGGCCGCTGCGCCCGCAGCGACCACGCCGGCAACGAAGGTGCCCGCGGAGCCGTCGAGCGAGACGGTGGTGGTCACGCCGCCATCGACAGAAACCGCGAAGATCGACAAGAAGGATATCTGGGGCGACACCGGTGCGGGCGCCGCGAAGCTGCCCGCAGCGCCGGCCGGCCCTGCGGCGAAGGCGGTCGAGGGTGCAATGCCGAAGGTGCCGGCCGGAACTCCGGCCGCGCCGGAGGCGGGCACCGGCGCGACTGTCGCGCCTTCCGGTGCAACGGTGACTCCGCTGCCGTCGACGCCGTCGACCGCAGCAGGCAATGCCGCCAAGACTACGTCCACGTCGTTGGCCAAGCCCGTGACTCCCGGCCCGCTGGGTTCGGGCAAGTCGGTTCCTGGGCCCGCGCGCGTCGCTGCGCCATGGTACGAAGAGCCCTGGGTCAAGCCGGCAGTGCTGGGTGCCGGCGTGCTGCTGCTCCTGCTCGGCCTGCTCGGTTTGCGCAAGCGCGCGCCGGCGGTCGCGACCACGCGCGGATCGATCGCCGATTCGTTCGGCGAATCACCGTTGACCGATCGGGAGGTCGCAGGCGGAACCGTCGCCGAGGAAGCAGCCAGCCTGCGCGAGCAGCTGCGCGATGATCCGGAAAACCTCGGCCTGCATCTCGAGCTGCTGAGTGTCTATTACGCCGAGCGCGACATCGAGAGCTTCGAGGAAGCAGCGGCCCAGATGCACGCGCACGTGACCGATCCGCATCAGCCCGAATGGCTGGAGGCGCAGGCGATGGGACAGGAGCTGGCGCCGCACAACCCGCTTTTCGCGGGCACGGTCGCCTACGACGACGACCGTTCCGTCGCCCACGCGAACACCGAGGAACTGCCTGCACTCGGCGACCGGTACCCGGCCGAAGAGGAATACGCATTCGGCGAGGCGGCGGAAGATTCGAACGAAGCAGAGGATACGGCCGCATCGTTCGCGCTGCCGGCCGCCGCCGACTCCGACTTCACTTTCGACGATCTGCCGCCGCTGGAGGCACCGCCGGAAGACTTCGTGGAAGCCACGCCGATGGTCCCCGAGCCCGCCCCGCTCGAGGATGATTATTTTCCCGGCGAGGACGCGATCGGCACCAAGCTCGATCTCGCCAAGGCCTACATGGACATGGGCGATCCGGATGGCGCGCGCTCGATGCTCGAGGAAGTGGTGGCCGAAGGCAGCGATACGCAGAAGGCCGAAGCGCACCGCCTGATTGCCGAGTTGGGCTGATTCCCGGCGCGGACACCGAACGCAACCGCTGACACGCGGGGTGGAGCGATGCACGGCTCGCGACGGCCACCCGTTGCGCATTCCGGCTTCGCCTGCCGGGGACCGCGTCGCGAGACGGCAAGAGCGCGCAATCCGCTCTACCATTCCCGCTTCTGCATTTCCGATTCCCGGTCTCCATGCGCATCGCCCTCGGCATCGAATACGACGGCACGGATTTCCTTGGCTGGCAGCGCCTGTCGCATGGGCGCAGTGTGCAGGGGGAGGTCGAAGCTGCGTTGTCTTTTGTCGCCGCGCATCCGGTAGAGGTCACGTGCGCGGGTCGCACCGATTCGGGAGTGCATGCGCGTTGCCAGGTCGTGCATTTCGACAGCATGTCCGCACGCAGCGAGCGTGCCTGGGCACTCGGCGCGAATTCGCGCCTCGCGCGGGATGTCGCGGTCCTGTGGGCGCGACCGGTTGCCGGTGACTTCCATGCGCGTTTCAGTGCGCAGGCGCGGCGCTATCGCTACACGATCCTGAATCGTCCGGTGCGCGCAGCGCTGGCCGCGCGCTTCGTGACCTGGGAACGCGCGCCACTGGACGTCGATGCGATGCGGCTCGCAGCGCGCGAACTGATCGGCGAGCACGACTTCAGTGCGTTTCGCACGGTCGCCTGCCAGGCGCGTTCGCCCAGGCGCGAGATGCGCGAGATCGTCCTCGCACGAGCCGGCGACGAGGTCACCGTCGAGGTCGAGGCGAACGCGTTCCTGCACCACATGGTGCGCAACATCGTCGGCTCGCTGCTGGCGGTCGGGCGCGGCGAGCAAGAGCCGGGCTGGCTGGGTGAGCTGATGCGCGGGCGCGACCGCAGCATTGCGGGTCCGACCGCACCCGCCTGTGGATTGACGTTTCTAGCGCCACGCTACCCCGCCGCGTGGAATCTGCCGGACGCGGTGACGCGGTGAGGACCCGCATCAAGTTCTGCGGAATCACGCGCAGCGAAGACGCGCAGGCCGCAGTGGCGCTCGGGGTCGACGCAATCGGTCTCGTGCTCACGCGCCGCAGCCCGCGTTGCGTCGGCATCGGCGCTGCGCGCGCGATCCGCGATTCGCTGCCGGCTTTCGTGACCGTCGTCGCGCTGTTCATGGACGACGACGCGGCGTGGATCGACGAGGCCATCATGGGCGTGCGGCCGGACCTGCTGCAGTTCCACGGCAGCGAAGGCGCGGACTTCGCGAGCGGATTCGGGCGCCCCTACATGAAGGCCGTGCCGATGGGGTGCGGCGCGGATGCCGCTGTCCTCGCCGCACTGCATCCGGCGGCGGTCGGCCTCCTGCTCGACAGTCACGCGTCCGGTACGGGTGGCGGCACCGGCGTGCCGTTCGACTGGTCGCTGGTGCCGAAGATCGCGCAGCCGGTGGTCCTTGCCGGCGGCCTGGATGCGGAAAACGTGGCCACGGCCATCGCGCTCGTGCGACCCTATGCGGTCGACGTATCGAGCGGCATCGAAATCGCGCCCGGGCACAAGGATCCGGCGAAGATGCGCGCATTCGCCGCCGCCGTGCGCCGGGCCGACGTCGCAACCACTGCAGGAACCCGATGAACCGGATCGAAGATTATTCCGCGTATCCAGACGCGCGCGGACGCTTCGGCGGGTACGGTGGCGCCTATGTTGCCGAGACCCTGATCGCGCCGCTCGATGAACTCACGCGCGCCTACGCATCGTTGCGCGCCGATTCGGCATTCAGCGCCGAATTCGAGCGTGACCTCGAACACTACGTCGGCCGGCCGTCGCCGATCTATCACGCGCAGCGCCTGTCGCGGCAGACCGGGGGCGCGCAGATCCTGCTCAAGCGCGAGGATCTCAACCATACCGGTGCGCACAAGATCAACAACACGATCGGCCAGGTCCTGGTCGCGCGCCACATGGGCAAGCGCCGCATCATCGCGGAGACCGGTGCCGGACAGCATGGCGTGGCAACCGCGACCGTGTGCGCGCGCTTCGGGCTGGACTGCCGGGTCTACATGGGTGCGGTCGACATCGAGCGCCAGGCGATCAACGTCTACCGCATGAAGCTGCTCGGCGCCGAAGTCGTGCCGGTGACTTCCGGTTCGAAGACCCTCAAGGACGCGCTCAACGAGGCGATGCGTGACTGGGTCACGAACGTGGCGGACACGTTCTACATCATCGGCACGGTCGCCGGTCCGCACCCGTATCCGCTGATGGTGCGCGACTTCAATGCGGTGGTCGGCCGCGAGGCGCGCGCGCAGATGCTGAAACAATACGGGCGCCTGCCGGACGTACTGACCGCATGCGTCGGCGGCGGCTCGAACGCGATCGGCCTTTTCCATGCGTTCCTGAATGATCGCGAGGTGCGTATCGTCGGTGCCGAGGCCGCGGGCGATGGTCTCGCGAGCGGGCATCATGCCGCCTCGCTGGCCGCCGGCCGGCCTGGCGTGCTGCATGGCAACCGCACCTACGTGCTGTGCGACGACGATGGCCAGATCACCGAGACGCACTCGATTTCGGCCGGCCTCGATTATCCGGGCGTCGGCCCCGAACATGCGTTCCTCAAGGACACGGGTCGTGCCGAATATGTCGGCGTGACCGATGCCGAGGCACTCGCCGCGTTCCATGCGCTTGCGCGCACCGAAGGCATCCTTGCCGCGCTCGAATCGAGCCACGCGATCGCGCAGGCAATCAAGCTCGCGCGCGAAATGCCGCAGGACCGGCTGGTCCTGTGCAACCTGTCCGGACGCGGCGACAAGGACGTGCACACGATCGCGGCGCGCGAGGGGGTCAGCATTTGACGAGAGCTGCGTTGAAGCGCATCTCTCGCCACCGACTGACTCGCCACGGTTGTTCGCAACGGAAATGAACGAAGAAGATGAATCGCATCGACCGACGCTTCGCAGAACTCGCCGCCGCACACCGTACCGGACTGATCCCGTTCGTGACCGCCGGCGATCCCCTGGCCGAGGCGACGGTCGCGCTGATGCATGCGCTGGTCGCGGCCGGTGCCGACCTGATCGAACTCGGAGTGCCGTTTTCGGATCCGATGGCCGATGGGCCGGTCATCCAGCACGCGAGCGAACGCGCGCTCGCTCGCGGTGTCGGCCTCGGACGGATCTTCGCGTGGGTCCACGAGTTCCGTACGCGCGATATGGACACGCCGATCGTGCTGATGGGTTACATGAATCCGGTCGAGATTCGCGGTGTCGGGCGGTTCGCCGCGGACGCGGTCGCAGCCGGAGTCGACGGGGTGCTGCTGGTCGACTGTCCGGTCGAGGAAATCGATGCCGTGGCGCCGCTGCGCGATGCGGGCTTGCGGCAGATCTTTCTTGCCGCGCCGACCACGACGCATGCGCGGCTGCAGCGTATCTGCGCCGCGGCGCGCGGTTTCCTATACTACGTTTCCTTTGCCGGTATCACGGGCGCGGACCTGCTTGTTGCCGATTCCGTACGCGAACGGGTCGCGTTGATCAGGAGTCATTGCGCGATGCCGATTGCGGTCGGTTTCGGTGTTCGCGACGCGCGCGGTGCAGTGGAGATCGGCGGATTCGCCGATGCGGTGGTCATCGGCAGCGCGCTGGTCGAGCGGCTGGCCGGCAGTGCCGACAGCGGCGACGCTTGTCGTCGCGCGACGGAATTCCTGATGCCGATCCGCGCCGCGCTCGACGCGCGGCTCGAACGGACGACTGACATGCAAGAGGTGGGTAAATGAACTGGTTGCAGAGATTGGTTGGTCCGCGAACGCGTGCGACGCCGGCCGCCAAGGGCAAGGTGCCCGAAGGTCTGTGGGAAAAGTGCGACGGCTGCGGTGCGGTGCTCTACCAGCCCGAACTCGAAGCCGCGCTCATGGTGTGCCCCAAATGCGGCCATCATCATGCGATCCGCGCGCGCACCCGGCTTGCCGCGTTCCTCGACGAGGGCAGCATGCAGGAACTGTTCGCGAATCTCGAGCCCGCCGACCCATTGAAGTTTCGCGACTCGAAGAAGTACCGGGACCGCATCCTCGCCGCGCAGAAGGGGACCGGCGAAAAGGATGCGCTGGTCGCGATGCGCGGCACCCTGAACGGACACGCGCTGGTCGCGGTCGCGTTCGATTTCGCGTACATGGGGGGGTCGATGGGATCGGTGGTCGGGGAGAAGTTCGCGCGCGCGGCGGAACTCGCACTGGCCGAGCGCCTGCCGCTGGTCTGCTTCGCGGCCACGGGCGGCGCGCGCATGCAGGAGGGCCTGTTCTCGCTGATGCAGATGGCCAAGACCTCGGCCACGCTGGCGCGCCTGCGCGGAGCCGGTGTGCCCTATGTCAGCGTACTGACCGATCCGACGACGGGTGGGGTTTCCGCCAGCCTGGGCATGCTCGGCGACATCAATATCGGCGAGCCGAAAGCGCTGATCGGTTTCGCCGGACCGCGCGTGATCGAACAGACCGTGCGCGAGACGCTGCCCGAAGGCTTCCAGCGCTCGGAGTTCCTGCTCGAGCACGGTGCGATCGACCTGATCGTCGACCGCCGCCAGATGCGCGACAAAATCGCGGCACTGCTGGCGTTGCTGACGAAACAACCGGCGATGGGCTAGCGCCGCTGGTCGACACGAGGCTCGAATGGTCGTCGCAGTCCTGCTCGTATCGCTGACCGCGCTCGCGCTGGTATTTCTTGCATCGCTGATCGCGCAGGCGCGGCGCCGGCATGCATCGCGACCGCGAGGTGAAGCAATCGCACTTGGCGCCGTGACCAACTTTTTCGACACGCTCGGGATCGGCTCGTTCGCTCCGACGACGGCGTGGATCAAGCTGCGCGGTCTCGTCCCAGACGGCTTCATCCCGGCGACGCTGAACACCGGTCATGCGTTGCCGACCGTTGCCCAGGCGCTGATCTTCATCCATCTCGTGCGCGTCGATCCCGCATTGCTGGTCGCATGCATCGTCGCCGCCGTTGCCGGGGCGACGGTCGGGGCGCCGCTCGTCGTGCGATTGCCGGTGCGCGCGGTGCAGGGCATCGTCGGCATCGCGATGCTGATCGCCGCGCTGCTCTATGCGTTCGCGAACCTGGATCTGCTGCCGATGGGCGGCAGCGCGCTGGCGCTGCGTGGCCCGCTGTTCGCAATCGCGGTCGCACTGCATTTCATGCTCGGTGTGCTGATGACGTTCGGTATCGGGCTGTACGCTCCGTCGCTCGTGATGCTGAGCCTGATGGGACTCAACCCGACTGCCGCATTCCCGGTCATGATGGGTGCCTGTGCATTCCTGATGCCGGTCAGCGGGATGCGGTTCGCGCGCAGCGAGCGCGTCGATCTGCGCGTCGTACTTGGACTCGCGATCGGCGGCGTCCCCGCGGTGCTGCTCGCGGCCTACGTGGTCAGGTCGCTGCCGCTCGCAACCTTGCGCTGGGGTGTCGTCGCCGTGGTCCTGTACGCCGCAGCCCTGCTGCTGCGTTCGGCGCTGTGGCCATCGCGGCGGTCGCTGCCACTGGAGGAGACGATCGGGTAGGCGGGCAGTGCGGGATACCATCGTTGGAGTGTGCCGCGCTTGCCCCGCCTGATGCTGTGCCCGCCTAGCGTGCGGCGATGTCCGCGCTGCACACGAAGCGGATCGCATCGAGGCGCGGTGCGGCGCCGGCGAGTGCCAGCCGCAGCGCCTCGAGTTCGGCGGTGATCGCGTCGATTTCCTCTGCATGCACCGACGGATTGACCTGGGCCAGCGCGGTCAGGCGTGCGCGTTCGCCCTCGAGTTCGTATTGCGCCGCGTCGAGCGCGATGCCGATTTCCCTCGCCGCCAGCCCGCGCGCCTGCATTTCGCAAGCAGCCAGCATCGGCGGCACGAGTCGGGCAAGCAGCGGCCGATAACGCGCCGCATCGACAGGCTGCTCCCTGGCACGAAACAGGCTGGTCGGATTGGGAATGTAGTCGCCACGCGGAGCAAGACGCGAGTCGACGACGGCACGCAGCGGCAACGGCGGCAGGTAGCGTTCGACGTGCAGCTTGCGATCGGCGACGCAGGCGAGAACGAACACGCATTCGAGCAGCGCGGAGCGCGCAGGCAACGCGGCGTCGATCAGGATCGCGGCATTGCCGTGTTCGCTCTCGAGCAGCAGATCGAGCGCTCCGACAACGAGCGGATGATCGAGTCTGAGCAGCGGCAGGTCCTCGCGTGCGAGCGCCATGTCGCGGTCGAACGTGACCTGCTGCGGGCCGTCCTTGAGCCCCGGAAACCCATCGGTGCTCAGGTACTCCGGGTCGAGCACGACGCAGCGCGGCGTCGTTTCCTCGCTGTCGATACCGAACTGCTCGAACAGCGTGAGCACGAACTCGTCGCACCCGGCATCGGCATCCTGGGCATGCATCTCTTCGACGAGCGCAAGTTCGCGTCCATGGCGCTCGGTCGCCAGTTCGAGCAGATGATCACGTCCCCCCTGCATGAGAGCAGACAGTTCGCGATGGGTCGCAGCGGTCTCGCCGATCAGCGCGTCGATTTCGACATCCCGGGCCTCGCCGCCAAGCGCATGACGCTCGGCATCGCGCAGCAGTCGCGCGCGATAGCGGCGCAGGATCTCCCGGCCATCGGATGGACTCGTGCGCAGTGCGTCGAGTCCTTCGTGGTACCAGCGCAGGAGGGCATGCTGTGCGGTGCCGCTGAATGCGGCGGCATGGATCATGATGTCATCGCGTTGACCGATGCGGTCGAGGCGCCCGATGCGCTGCTCGAGCAGGTCCGGGTCGAGCGGCAGGTCCCAGAGCACCAGGTGGTGTGCGAACTGGAAATTGCGGCCCTCCGAACCGATCTCCGAGCACAGCAGCAAGTGTGCGCCGTCGGGTTCGGCGAACCAGGCTGCATTGCGATCGCGCTGCACGATGCTCATGCCCTCGTGAAAGCGTGCGAGCTTGATTCCGATCCGGGTGCGCAATGCCTCCTCGAGCGCGAGGACCTTGGCCTGCGTACGGCAGATCAACAACAGCTTTTTGGCAGGCAGGCCGGCAATCAGGTCGATCAGCCAGGGCAGGCGCGGGTCCTGCGCGTAGTCGAGCTCGCCGCCCGGGGGATGGACCTGCGCATCCGCATGGAACTCGGCCAGAAGATGCTGGCGCTGCCGATCATCGAGCTCGCGGCCATCCGGCATCGCGATCGCGGCAACGCGCTGCGGAAAGCCGCCGATCCGGGCGCGGCGGTTGCGGAACATCACGCGGCCCGTGCCATGACGGTCGATCAGCGCGTCGAGCAGGACGGTACTGTTTGCGGAAGGGTCGGCGTCGTAGCATTCGATCAGCGCGAGCAGTTCGGTGTCACGGGCGAAGCGCGCGATCAGATGCGCGCGTTCGGCATCGTCCAGCGCGCTCGCATCGGCGACCTGCGTGGCGATCGCAGACAGGCGCACATAGCCGTCCGCTTCGGCCTCGAAGGCTTCGAGATCGGTGTAGCGCGCCGGATCGAGCAGACGCAGACGCGCGAAGTGGCCGCTGCGACCGAGTTGCTGCGGCGTCGCCGTAAGCAGGATCAATCCGGGCGCGCGCGCGGAGAGCTGCTCGACCAGCGCATAGGCCGGGCTGGTGTCCTGCGCGGTCCATTCAAGATGATGCGCCTCGTCCACGACGACCAGGTCCCACGGTGCCGAGACGACCTGCTGCGTGCGACGGGCGTCTTCGGCAAGCCATCCGATGTCGGCGATCACGCCTTGCTCGTCCTCGAATGGATTGCGAGATGCATCGCCGACCTCGATCGCTTCGCAGCGCACCTCGTCGAACATCGCGAACGGCAGGTTGAAGCGACGCAGCAGCTCGACGAACCACTGGCAGGTGAGACTGGCCGGCACCAGCACGAGGACGCGTGCCACGCGGCCAGCGGCGAGCAGTCGCGCGATGATCATTCCGGCCTCGATGGTCTTGCCGAGACCGACCTCGTCGGCGAGCAGCGCACGTGGGGGCCGGCGTCGCGCGACGATACCCGCGACGCGCAACTGGTGTGGAATCGGATCGATGCGCGCTGCGGCCAGTCCCCAGACCGGCGAACGCATAGCAGCGGCTCTTCGCTGCAGGGCCTGGTGGCGGAAATCGAACCGGTCCGGCGCGTCGACGCGTGCGGACAGCAAGCGCTCGTCCGCACGCGAGATCGGTTGCGAATCGTCCAGTTCGGCCTCGGGAAGATTGCCCTTGCCGCCATGGTAGACAAGCAATCCCTGCGCTTCGCTGACCCGCTCGACGATGAAACTCTGGTTCTGTCCGGCAACGGTCTGACCAATGCGGAACAGCGCGCGGGTCAGCGGAGCGGCATGCGTCGCGTAGTGTCGCAGGACACCCGCGGTCGCGAACAGGACCTGCACGGTGCGTCCCTCGAGGCGAACCACGGTTCCCAGGCCCAGTTCGGGTTCGGCGTTCGAGATCCAGCGTTGTCCGGGAACGAAGACCATGGCGCGACGCGTGAAGGCGGGCGTGGATTATCCGCTGTCGCGGCGCATGCGCAAAGCAGTGGCGTGCGCGACAGATCGATCGAGCCGTCGTGGCCGCAGCGCCGGGCGCGTATCGTGCGCCTTTGCCTGCAACGAAAAACGGCGCCTGCAGAGGCGCCGTCTTGCGGGTGATACGGGCGGACCGCCTACCAGATCTTCACCTGCTTGTCGGCGCCGCGCACCATTGCGGAAGCGGCCTTGCACTCGAACGCCTGTGCAAATGCCGGCATGTTCGACGGCGCGCCGATCGCGCGGAACTGCGGCGGAGAGTGCGGGTCTGCGTTGAGCAGGACCGCCTGTCGTTCCGGTCGTGTGCTGCCGCGCCAGATCCGCGCGAAGTTGAGGAAGAACCGCTGGTCCTCGGTATAGCCGTCGATCTTTTCCTTCGCCTCGGCCGGATTCGTCTTGAGCGCCATCTGCAACGCATCGTAGGCGACGTTGAGTCCGCCGAGGTCGGCGATGTTCTCGCCGAGGGTGAGCTGGCCGTTCACGTGCTTGCCCGGCAGCGGCTCGTACGCATTGAACTGGGCGACGAGACGCGCCGTGCGCGCATCGAATTTCTCGCGATCGTCCTTGGTCCACCAGTTGGTGTTGTTGCCCTGCGCATCGAACTGACTGCCCTGGTCGTCGTAGCCATGCGTGGCTTCGTGACCGATCACCGCACCGATGCCACCGTAGTTGATTGCGTCATCCGCCTTGGCGTCGAAGAACGGCGGCTGCAGGATCGCTGCGGGAAAATTGATCGTGTTGTCGGTCGGGTTGTAGTAGGCATTGACGGTCTGCGGCGTCATGCCCCATTCGAGGCGATCGGTCGGCTTGCCGACCTTCGCCATTTCATAGGCGTAGTCGAACTTCGTCGCGGCGACCACGTTGCCATAATAATTGTCCGGCTCGATGGTCACGCCCGACCAGTCGCGCCACTTGTCGGGGTAGCCGATCTTGGGCAGGAACGTCGCCCATTTCTCGAGCGCCTTCTGCTTGGTCGCATCGCTCATCCAGTCGAGTTTTTCGATGCGTGCCTTGAGCGCGGCGCTGACGTTGTGTACGAGCTCGAGCGCGCGCGCCTTGGATTCCGGCGGAAACGCCTTGGCCACGTACAACTCGCCAAGTGCCATGCCCATGGTCTCGTTGACCGCGCCGAGCACGCGCTTCCAGCGCGGCTCCTGCTCCTTCTGTCCGTTGAGCGTCTTCTTGTAGAACTCGAAGCTCTCCTGTGCGAATGGCTTGGACAGGTATGGTGCCGCGGAGTCGATCGCATGGAAGCGCAGATAGGCGCGCCATTGGTCGACCGGCACGTCGCCGAGCATCTTGTCGACCTCGGCGAAAAATGCGGGCTGGGAGAGCGAGAAGCCGTCGCGGATATCCGCGTTCTGGGCCACGAAGAACTTCGACCACGAGAAGTTCGGAGTCGCCTTGTCGGCTTCGGCCAGGGTCACGAAGTGATACTGGTTTTCGGGCTTGCGCAGCTCCACGGGCGGGATCGACGCCTTGGCCAGACGGGTTTCGAACGCGAGTACATGTTGCGCCGCCGGCGCGGCCTCCGTCGCGGTCCAGCCGGCAAGCTCGAGCATCTTTGCAATATGGGCCTGATAGGCCGTGCGCAGTTTCGCGTAGTCGGGCTTGTCGTAGTAGTCGGGCGTGGGCAGTCCGAGTCCACCCTGGAACGCGTAGGCGATCTGCATCTTGGAATTCTTGAAGTCGGCACTCGGACCGACCGCGAACAGGCTGCCTTGGCCGCGCGCAAAACTGTCGTTGAGATAGCCCTCGATATCGGGCTTGGACTTGAGCGCATCGATTTTCGCAAGTTCCGGCTTGATCGGCCCATCGCCGGCCTTTTCGACTGCGCCCTCGGCCATTCCCGAGCGGTAGAACCAGCCGATCTTCTGTTCGATCGATCCGGGCTGGGCCTTGTCGGCAGCGCGTGCGGCCGCCTCGGCGATCTCGCGCTGGGTGTCCAGACTGTGCTCGCGCAGCTCGTCGAACGCGCCCCAGCGGGTTCGGTCGGCCGGAATCGGATTCGCGGCAACCCATTTCGCGTTGACGAATCCGTTGAAATCGGCGCAGGCATTGATCTTCGTATCGAGGTCCTTGACGTCGAATGCGGGCTGCGCCGCGCCGATCGCGGTCGTGGACAGCGCCGCGCAGATGGCGAACGCGAGGCATCGGATAGGGGGATTCCGCATGACGGGTAGCTCCATTTCAGGTGTTGACCGCCCGGTCGGGCGGCGAAAGTGGACGGGCACGGCGCCTGCTCGCACCGCTCGGCAACCGGCCGCCGTTCGAGTACGCGCTTGATCGCCGGTGAAAATGACCGGTAACGCTAGGGATTCCAGCGCGTCCTTCCCAGTGTCGAAGGTCATTCCCGCGCCTGATCTGCCGGCTCTCGCCGACCTTGTCGGCTACCGCAGCAGGGCCACGAAACGCAGGAGCGCGCGGTAGTGCGCGTCATCAACGCGTTGCAGACGGCGCCCGCGCTGCCGCACGCTCGATCGCGAACGGCAGCGTGTCCGGCCCCGCTGCGCCTGCGGAGAGGATGAACGCCATCGCCTGGTCGACGCTCCAGTCGGTCGCGACGAGGCGCTCGACCGGCA
The DNA here is from genome assembly GCA_963758365.1 of uncultured Gammaproteobacteria bacterium. Lineage (GTDB taxonomy): Bacteria > Pseudomonadota > Gammaproteobacteria > Xanthomonadales > Rhodanobacteraceae > Dokdonella_A. The sequence continues at coordinate 1,979,001 of CAVWVB010000001.1, read as the reverse complement.
CGATTTCGAGGTATCCGCCGGTCGGATTCGGTGTCGTCGGCACGTACACCGCAGCGAGTTCGACTCCGGCCGCATCGCGGAACACACGCGTGACGAAGCCGAGCGACTTGAGTTCTGGCGACGGAAAATCGATCAGCACGACGCGCTGGGTCCCGCCCGGCTTGGTCTGCAGCATGCTCATGAGCTTCTTGGCGCCGCCGTAGATGCTGTGCGCGATCGGGATGTGTTCGATGACGCGCTCGAACGCGCCGAGCAGGCGCTGTCCGAACACGCGGCTCGCGGCGAAACCCATCGCATAGAGCGTGACCAGGGTCACGACGAATGCGAACAGCGAGATCAGCCAGTTCTGCCGAACCGGCGCCAGTGTGCTCGGAAAAGCGTCGAACAGCGCAGCCACCCAGGGCAGGTTGACTTCGGAGAGCAGCGAGAAGATCGACCGGAATACGGTCCACGTCAGCCAGATCGGAATGAACGTGAGCAGGCCGGTGATCAGATAGCGCTGGACATACAGGGGGCGCATGGGAGGTTCGGTCGGACAGGGCATGGTTTGCGCGATCAAGACCGCGCGCAGCGCAAGTATCGCATCCCCGCGATCAGTCCCGCAGCGTGGCGGGGCTGCGAACGCGCCCCGGCGCGCAGGCGGGAGAACTGCAATGCCTGCTTCGGTCGGTGGCGCCGTGGATCGCGATGCTGAATATGCCGGGTCGAAGCGAGGTCAATGGTCGCTGCCTCGGATCGAGTGAACCACGAGGCCATCGCCTCGACATCGGCCGAGACATTCCGAAACGAGTGTCGCAGTCTACGGGTGCACTCCGTTCGCTGCGGGCACGTCGCGAACGACGCGGAAGCCGACATTCGCGTATCCCACGTCGGCGTCTGCGCCATCGCTGCGGATCAGGTTGGACTGGTCATCATCGTCCTGCCAGGACAGGCCGCGAAAGGTGTGGCGCGTGCATGCGGTCGGCGCTTTGGCCGGTTGCGCGCAGGGATTGGTCCATTCGCTGACATTGCCCGAGATGTCGTGCAGCCCGGGCGGCGTGGGCGGGAACCGGCCCACTGGAGAAGTCTGCGCGAACGCATCATCGCAGTGCGCGGGGTCGCGCGCGTGGGCGCCGATGTTCGAGACGCCACAGCGCGTACCGGCGCCCGCTTTGCGCGCCGCGAACAGCCACTCGGCATCATTTGGCAGGCGATACCGGGCGCCGGTGCGCGTGCTGAGCCAGCTCGCATAGGCATTGGCGTCGTCCCAGCTCACGCAGACCACGGGATGATCCTCGCCCTGCGCGAAATCCGGGTTCCGCCACTGCAGACGGGTGAGCCGTGCGAGCAGGCTTTGTGAAGCGCGACAGCGCGCCGACTCACGCCTGCGGGCTCCGGCGAAGCGCGCATAGTCGCCACGCGTGACTTCGTCCACGGCGATTGCAAATGCATGGCCCGGCCCCCCCGTGCCGGCAGCATTCGCGGTCACGAGTACCATCTCCGGACCGTCCGGATCACGAAACCTGCCGCCGGTCCGCAACAGGCCGGATACGTGATCGAGCTCCGCCGAGATCGCCGCCGCCTGTTTCGGATCGATCTTCGCGAGTGCAGGCAGCAGCGGTTCCAGGCTCACGAGTGCGCTCGTGTCGAACAGGTCGTGGTGGCTGCCGCGAATCTCCTCCACGACCTGATGGATCGGCGCGACGAACGCATCGAATGCGGCCCCGCGACGCAGCGACGCCTTTTCGGCGAGCACTTGCGCCTGCATGATCGGTTCGATCGCGGACTCTGCGGAACCGGCTGCGATCGCCTTGACCGCGCGCCGTGACAGCAGGCCGAGGATGCGGCCGATGCCCTTGCTCGCATCGCGCTGGCCCGGCTCCGCGGCAAGCACGGCCAGATACTGGTCAGCGGCATTGGCGCCGGGCGGAGTCACCAGGTGGCCGATCGAGACCAGGTCGCCGGCGCGCTGCAACTGCTGCGAGCGCATCGTGATCGCGGCCGGCGGCGCAGGCGACGTCTGCGGGGCAGCCGCCGACGTCTCCGCCAGCGGCGGCGGCGTGGCGGCCGACGCGGCGCGCGCGGCTGGGTGAGGCGCCGGCGCTGCGGCGCGCTCCGGTTTCTGCGGCAGCAGGGCGAGCAGACCGGCGAGCAGGAGCGCGAGAACCGCGACCAGAGCGAGCGCGCGACGTCGGCGCGGGACCGCAACCAGCCGCTCGAGCGCGATCGACCACCACGCACGCAGGCCGTAGTCCGACGGCGCACCCTGGCGCCGTCCGAGCAGATCCAGTGCCGCGAGCATCTCCTCGGCGCTCTGGAAGCGGCGGCCCGGCTGCTTGGCCAGGGCCTTGTCGATGAACGGTTGCCAGACCCGTCGCGTCAGCGGCAGGCGCGGCACCGGTTTTTCGATATGAGCCAGCGCGATCGCAAGCGCATCATTGCCCTGAAACGGCAGTTCGCCGGTCAGCAGCTCGTAGCAGACTACGCCGAGGCTGTACAGGTCGGAGCGCGCATCGAGCGCCTCGCCACGCGCCTGTTCCGGACTCATGTAGCCGGACGACCCGACCGTCGCGCCTTCGCGCGTCACGCGCGCCGACTGGGTCTCGCTGAGTGCGATGCCGAAATCGGCAAGCATCGGCCGGTCCTGCGAGTCGAACAGAACGTTCTCCGGCTTGACGTCGCGATGGATCACGCCCTGGTCGTGGGCGCTTTGGAGCGCTGCCGCGAGCGCATGGATGATCGAAAGCACGCGCACGGGATCGTCGCGCAGGCTGCGCGACGAAAGATCGCCATTGGGCATGTACGGCATCGTGTAATAGATGCGTCCGTCCGACGTTTGCCCGACATCGAAGATGCTCACGATGTGCGGATGCTCGAGCCGCGCGATCACGCGCGCCTCGTTCTCGAAGCGGGTCACGAGTTCCTTGCTGACCGCGCGGGCCCTCGCGAGTACCTTGACCGCGACCGGGCGCGACAGCGACTCCTGGATGGCCATGTAAACCGTCGCCATGCCGCCGAGTCCGATGCGGCGAACGATCCGGTAGCCGGGAATCTCGAAAGGCACGCTGAGTCGGGTCATCGCGACCGCTCCCGCAGGCACGCAAGCGCATCGCCGGTGCGGCCGCGATGCTGCATCGCTGTCGGAGCGCTGGCACGGATCAAGCTCGGTTCCTCCGCTTTGCCGGCAGAGTGGAACACGGATCATGCACATGCATTGTGAACGACATGGATATGCAGGGACCGGCCGCACACGCCGGACGGTCGCATTCGACCTGCTTGACGAGTGCGGCACACGCGGGCGCGATCCTCGCACGACACGAGCCAGGCATACCGACTTCCGCTGCCGGCCGCGACCGCGCTCCTACGCGGGCGGTGCATCCGCGGGTGCGGGCACCGGCGCGGGCGAGAAGCGCACTTCGCGCAATGCCTCGTCCGGCAGCGCATAGGACGTCGCCAGCTGTTCGCCTTCGTGAATGATTTCCGGGAACAGCACGCCCGCGAGCGCCTGCACCGCGAAAATTTCCTGCACGCCGCCGGTGAACTTGAGCAGGCCGATCGTGTTGCCGGTGCCGATGTGCACGGCCCAGACACCGCTCTGGCGGTCGGTATTGTCCTCGGTGATCTCGATATCCGTAAATGCGTTGGTCTCGCGCAACTGGGACAGCCCGATGAACGCGACCGGGCCGATGAAGTCGAGTCCGCGTGCGAAGCCCGGCACTCGTGCCACGTCCTGCCTGGCCCCGGTCTTCGGATCGATCGTGACCAGCGCGCCGCGGCCGGACTCGAGCACCCACAGGCGGTCGTCGTACCAGCGCGGCGAATGCGGCATCGAAAGACCGCGCGCAATGACTTTGTCGGTCGCCATGTCGATCAGCAGGCCGCCATCGCGCTTGTTCGCACGCCAGCCCTGCGGCAGGTCGGTCTCGCCGAGAGCGGTCAGATAGCGGGGCCGCCCGTCGCGCATCGCGAGACCGTTCAGATGGCAGCGGTCCTCCGGAGCGTAGCTCTTGACGAAGCGCGGGCGCCAGCGCGGAACGAAGCTCGATTTCGTATCCAGCGTGCACAGACACGAAAACAGCGTATTCACGAACCACAGGTCGCCGTGCTTGTCCCAGGCCATCTCATGGATGTCGATCGCACCGGTGATGTGTCCGCGGCGGGCCATATAGACCGCGTCGTGGCGCGGCGGGTCCTGCAGGCGTTTGGCCACCGCCGGCATGTTGCGGAACTCGACGATTTCGATGTGCGCACCGAGCGCGAGCCGTTCGCCGTCCGCGGCCATCCCCATCGGCCGGGTAAAGTTGCGGAAATGCGTGTTGATCGTGTTCCCGTCGGGACGCAGGATCACGAGTTTGCCTGCCTGGTAGGTACTGATCACGAGGCAGCCGCCGACCTTGCGCAGCAGGTCGGGGAAATTGCTCGTATGGACGCTGCCGAGTATTTCGCCGACGGTCGCTGCTGCCGGTGCCTGCACGGCGGGTGCGGCGTCGCTGGGATCGGTCTGGTACGGCGTGCTGGTCATCGTGGATGGGCCGGTGGCGTGTCGTTGCGACCACATGGTGCCACGGCGCCCGCCCGGGCCGCACGCCGCGGTCGCTGCGATCGTGGGTCCGGTGTCCCGGGGCGCGCGCCGTTGCCGCGGATATCTGCGCTAGGCCGGCGGCGGCTTGAGCCGGCTGCCGCGAAAATACAGCACGCGCAGGTCCAGGCCGCGATCGCTGCGGCCGATGTAGATGAAGTGCGGGTTCCACCAGATGGCCGCGCGGCCGCGCTCGCGAAAGCGGTCGTTCTCGAGTTCGAGCAGCACGCCGATGCACGGGAAATCGTGAGTTCGCGCATGTTCCTCGAGCAGTGCGCACGAACGCTTGAGCAGGGACATCACGAGTGGGGTTGCGCGCCACTGTCGGCCTACGAACGTACGCCAGTAGTACATCGGCTGGCCCAGGCGCGGCGGAGTCACCGCCAGCGCGGTGCAGACCGCAGCGACCTCGTCGTCCGCAGTGCGCACATGCATCACCACCTGCGGCAGGCGCGTGTCGATCAGCGCGTCGTCGCTGAGCGCGCCTTCGCGTTTCCAGAACGCGCGGATTGCCGCGCCGTCGTCGGCGTTGATCTGCGGCCAATCGGTGACGAAACGAAAGCGTTGCGACGAGCCGCCTCGGGCAGCGTCGAGCAGGGGTGCCGCGGGTGCGTCGCTCATCGGTATTACCGGCGCGTCGGGGACGACAGAATACTGCCGCGCCGCGGGGAGTGCAGCCGCCCGCAGGCAGCATCGTTCAGAACAACAGGGAGGACATTCTGCGCCGGTAGGTGGCGACCAGTTCGGCATCGTCGAGGATGTCGAACGCGGCAATCAGGCGCTTTTTCGCGCGGCCCTCGCTCCAGGTTCGATCCGCTCCGAGTACCGCAAGGAACTGCTCCAGGCCGCCGGCTGCGTCGCCGTCGACCAACAGACGTACACCGAGCAGGTCGCGTGCTTCGTGATCGCCAGGATCGCGCTCGATGCGTGCATGCAACTCGGCTTCGGTGGGCGCATCCTGCAGCGTGCGAGCGAACTCGAGCTGACCGCGCAGGCGCCTCGCGCGATCGTCGCTCTCCAGACCGGCAGGCAATGTATCGAGTTCGGCGGCGGCCGCCTCCGCATTGCCGGCCCGCATCTGGGCCACAGCCAGATCGAGCTTCAATTCGGCCTTGTCCGGCTCTGCAGCCAGTGCCTGCTGGATCCGTGCGATCGCCTGCTCTGGCGTCTCGGCATTCGCGGACTGCATCGGCACGACCGCGTCGTCCGGCGCCGCTGCGGGCTGCACGTGGCGGCCGAGGAACTCGCGGATCGCGCTCTCGGGCAGTGCACCCGTGAACGCATCGACGAGCTGCCCTTCGCGGATAAGCACGACGGTCGGAATGCTGCGCGCTCCGAACATCGCCGCGAGCTGCTGCTCCTTGTCGCAATCGATTTTCGCGAGCTTGAGTGCGCCGTGGTATTCGCCAACGACCTTCTCCAGCAGCGGTCCGAGAACCTTGCACGGCTCGCACCAGGCCGCCCACAGGTCGACCAGCACGGCGTGCTCGAACGAGGCGTCGAGGACGTCGCTCTGGAAGTTCGCTTCAGTGGCGTCAAAAATGAGCGGGGAGGGTGGCTTGGAAGACATTCGGAGCTCCGTTGGCATCGATCCGAGATGGTGACGGTCCGCGGCGGACACAAGGCGATATCTCGCGCGCGCGCAGGCTTGACCCGAATCGATGGCCAGCTGGCAGATCTCGCGCGTGCCGCCACACCGACACGTGTTGCGGCAGTGGCGGACGTGCGCCCGACCGCAACCGTACTTACTGCGCGACTGGCTTGCCGTCCCGCTTGTAGACCATGCCTTCCTTCATCACGAAGGCGATCTTCTGCATCAGGGCGATATCCTCGAGCGGATTGCCATCGACCGCGATCACGTCCGCGAACTTGCCGGTTTCGATGCTGCCGAGGTCCGCGGTCCTTTTCAGCAATTCCGCCGCATGCGTTGTCGCGGCCTGCAGCACGAACATCGGCGGCATGCCGGCCTCGACCATGTAGACGAACTCCTTTGCGTTTTCGCCGTGCGGATAGACGCCGGCATCGGTGCCGAACGCGATCTTCACGCCGGCCTTCCAGGCCTTGCCCGCGGTCTTCTGGATGAACGGTCCGACTTCCCGCGCCTTGCGCGCGACTTGTGGCGGATACCAGCCTTCCTGCGCCTTCTCCTCGACGAACTTGCCGGCGATGATGGTCGGCACATACCAGGTACCGTGCTGTTTCATCAGTTTCATGTCGGCGTCGTCCATGTAGGTTCCATGCTCGATCGAATCGACCCCGCCGATCACTGCACGGCGGATCGCCTCGGCGCCATGAGCATGTGCCGCGACCGTGAAGCCGTAGTCGTGTGCCGCGGCGACGATGGCCTGGATCTCGGCTATCGTGAGCTGCGCGTTGTCGGCGCTGCTGCCTTCGTCGAGCACCCCGCCGGACGGCATGATCTTGATCAGGTCGGCACCGTCCTTGTAGTGCTGGCGTACCGCCTTCCAGGCGTCGTCCGCGCCATTGATGATCCCCTGCTTCGGGCCGGGATCCCCCGCAAGGTCCTTGCGATAGCCGTCGCTGCCGTCGGCATGACCACCGGTAGAGCCGATCGGCATGCCCGCGGTGAACATGCGCGGCCCGGGCACGATGCCCGCGTTGATCGCGTTGCGCAGCGCGATCGACTCGCCGTCATTGTCGCCGACGTTGCGCACCGCGGTGAATCCGGCGTCGAGCGTGCGCCGCGCGTAGACGGTGCTGCGGATTGCGTAGTCGGCCGGATTCAGGCGAAACCGATCGCTGTAGCTCGCCTTGCTGAACTGCATGGTCAGGTGCGTGTGGCTGTCGATCAGGCCGGGCAGGCAGGTCGCGCCGCCGAGGTCGATGACGTGCGCGCCAGCGACATCAGACCGTCCGGCCTTGACGTCCCCGATACGGTCGCCCTCGACGACGATCGTCGTTTCGCCGAGCACCTTGCCGGATGCGGTATCGATCAGATGACCGCAATGCAGGACGGTCGCCGGCTCACCGGCGATCGCGAGCGGCGACGCGGCGGCGAGCACGGCTAGCACGGCGAGTCGATGGCGCATGGTTTCAGTTCTCCGGCGAAGTTGGGGGCGCACATGATACGACGCTGCGCGTTCCTGACCCGGATTCGTCGCCAGCCATGCGGGCATCGGCGGCTGATCACGCACAATGCCGTTCCTTGGTCTGCAAACGCGCCAATTGCAATCGCTCATGGCATCTCCGCAAACAGGTAGCGATGCACGGTTGCGCCGAGCCACTTGACGATGTCGGCGCGACGCATCGCGACGATCGAGGGCACCTTGAGGACGAAGCGAAAGTAGGCGAAGCCGAGAATCTGGCTATTGATCAATCCTGCGCGAATTGGCGCCGACTTCGGATCGCCGCACATCGCGGCCACCAGCGGCACCGTTTGAGTCGCCAGTAACGAGCGCATCCGCTCCGCTGCGTCCTCGTTCGTCGCCGACGTGCGCAACAGGGCCTGCATGATGTCGTCTTCCGACCAGCGGTCCAGAAAGTGCTCGATTGCCGCCGCCGCCATGTCCTTGCGCGCCAGCTTGGCGAAGTCGGGCAGGCGCAGGTCGATCTCGGCCGCGGCCACGAACAAGCCCTGCTTGTTGCCGAAGTAGCGCATGACCAGGCTCGGATCGATGCCCGCATCGGCGGCGATCGCGCGGATCGTCGCGCGATCGTAGCCATCGGCGGCGAAGCGCTGGCGGGCGGCTGCGAGAATGCTCGCGCGCGTCGCTTCGCCTTGCTCGGCACGCGTGGGCTTTTTCTTCTTCATGCGCGCAGTATGCATTGCGTCAACAGGCGTTGACAAGGAGGGTTTGCCGCATTGTGTCGGAGTGGCACGGAGCCTGTCGCGACGGGGCGAACGTGCCGACGCAGTCAGCGGCGATTCCTTCGCGCTCGCGGTGCGCGTGTGCGAGCGACCGGCGACGGCATCTTCGCGACATTCTTGCGCGTGCCTGTTTCCGCATCGTTCGTCATGCGCACCTGGTCCAGCAGCCAGTCACGAAACGCGCACACCTTGGCTGCGGGTTCGCGACCTTCCGGATAGGCAATGTAGTAGGCGAACGGCGCGGGTACGGCAGGCCAGCCGCGCATGAGGTTTACCAGCCGATTGTTCGCGATTTCGGCGGCTATCAGGATCTCGCTCGTCAGAATGACGCCTTGCCCGGCAATCGCCGCCTGTATGGCCGTCGGATAGTCGTTGAAACGTGGTCCACGAAGAGGCTCCGCCAATGGCACGTCCATGGATTTGAACCACTCCTCCCACGACATGAAGGGATGATGGAGGAGAACGCACCCTAGCAATTCCTGCGCCGCTTGCGGCGGGCGTGCGCCCCGATAGGTCGGACTGCATGCCGCAAAGTACTGGATTTCGATCAAAGGCAACCGCTCGGCATGCACGCCGGACCAGGCGCCTGGCCCGTATCGCAGGCCCAGATCAACGTCTTCGCGGCTGAAATCGACCAGTGCCATCGCTGTGCTGAGATTGACTTCGATGAGCGGATGACGGCGCTGAAAATCCGCGAGCCGCGGCACCAGCCAGCCGGTCGCGAGCGAGGGCGTAACGCTGACATTGAGCGTTTGCCGGCGGTCGTCTCCGCGCAGCTCCGCGACACCTTTCGCGATGCGGGCCAAGGCCTCGTGGACGTGCGCATGAAGACGCCGGCCCTCGTCGGTGAGTTGCATGCTGCGGCCCGCGCGGCGAAACAGACGGATTCCGAGTTCGGTTTCGAGCGCCTTGATCTGGTGACTGACCGCACTGTGCGTGACGAACAGTTCTTCCGCAGCACGGCTGTAGTTGAGGCGGCGCGCGGCGGCCTCGAAGATGCGCAGGGCTTTCAGCGACGGCAGGCGTTCGGGCATGCGCGGATGTTAGTTCCGCTCACACATCCGGTCAAAAAATCTCGTTGGTATCCGGCGTTCCGCAACCGTACGTTGCATGCGCTTGGTGGGACGAACGAATTCCGGAGCCGCAAAATGTCCGATGCCGAATGCACAACGCTGGATTCACTGCCACAGCGCGCGAATCGTGCGATAGCCGCGGTCTCGCTCTGGGTGCCGGCCGGTCTCGCCCTCGGCGTCGCCGCGGCGCTCGGTTTTGCGCGTTTCGCCTATTCGCTGCTGCTACCCGCGATGCAAAGTGATCTGCACTGGACGTATGCGCAGGCCGGGTCGCTCGGCACGGCAATGGCGGCGGGCTATCTGCTGGGTTCCCTGGTCACCGCGTCTGTGGAACGCGCGGTCGGCACTTCGCGCGCGTTCCGGGGCGGACTCGTTGTTACTGCGCTGTCGCTGCTGGCAATGGCACTGTTTCGCAACTATCCGGTGATGTTGGTGCTGCGCTTCATCACGGGGCTGGTCACGAGCTGGGTGTTCATTGCCGGATACAGTCTGGCGGCACGAGCCGGCGCCGCGGTCGACCGCAGTACGTTGTTCACTGCCGTGTACGCCGCCGGCGCCGGGCTCGGCATGGTATTGAGCGGCTTGTTGCTGCCGCCCGCGCTCGCGTCTGGATGGGGCTGGCCGGCCGGCTGGCTGCTGCTGGGCGCGCTGACCCTGATCGTGGTCGTGCTCACTCTCCCCGCCGTCCGGCGTATCCCGCACACGGATTCCGTCGCGTCGGGCGGGGCGAGTGGCTCGCTGCGTGGTCTGCGACCTGTGCTGTTTGCATATCTTGCCTACGGCGCCGGTTATTTCGCGTTGATGACGTTCGTGATCACCTATCTGCGCACCGCGGGTTATGGCCACGCGCGCATCGTGGATTTCTGGATCATCGCGGGCATTGCGGCCAGTCTGTCGATGCTGCTGGGCGGGCCTCTGCTTGCTCGCCTGCGCGGAAGCGGTGGTGTGGCGTTGACCACCGGCGTGCTGATCGCGAGCGCACTGGTCCTCCTGATGATGCGCGGCCGCATCGCCCTGATCGTATCGGCTCTCCTGTTCGGAGGATCGCTGATGGCCAGTGCGTTCGCGCATCTCGACTACGCCCGCGAGCTCGTGCCGCCTCAGGCCTGGACCAGGGTGATCGCGGCCATGACGGTCATGTTTTCCTTCGGTCAGGCTGTTGGCCCGGCGCTGTGCGGCTGGATCGCCGACTCTGGCGGTCTGCGTGCAGGCATGTTCGCGGCAATCGGTTTGTTGCTCCTCTGCATCGCGTCGGCGGCGCTGCAACGTGATGAATCATCTTCCACGCGCGGCCAGGAGAAGTCCACCGGCTGTCCGCCCCAAGCTGCCGCGCAAGAAATCGCCATGCCCGCATCGGCACATGTTGACACGCACCCGACGCAGGATTAATATCGCCAACAGATGTTGACCAACATTCGTTTGCCAACATTGGTTTAACATTGTTCATGAGCGCGTTCAGGATGCGCGCAGCAGAAGCGATTGTGTTCTGCGCAGACGAACCCAATTCGCGTTCGAACACTTGCGGTGCCGGAGGATGAACATGCAATCACGACTCGACTTCCCGAAGACCTCAGCGGGTGCGTACCAGGCGATGCTGGGCCTGGAATGCTATCTGCGCGGCTGCGGTCTCGATCCGAACCTGCTTGACCTGATCCGGCTGCGTGCTTCGCAGATCAACGGTTGTGCGTACTGTCTCGATATGCACAGCAGGGATCTGCGCGAAACGGGGGAGAGCGAGCAGCGGCTGTATGTACTCGATGCCTGGCGCGAGGCGCCGTTCTACAGCGATCGTGAGCGTGCCGCCCTGGCCTGGACCGAAGCGGTGACATTGGTCGCCGACACACATGTGCCCGACGAAGTGTACGCGACGGTACGCGAGCATTTCGTAGAACGCGAGCTGGTAGATCTGACTTTGGCTGTCGCCGCGATCAACGGCTGGAATCGGCTCTGTGTCGCGTTCCGTTCCCAGCCGGGCAATCACCACGTGACCAGCAGGAAACAGGCGAAGGCTGCGGGGGTGCCGTCATGAAGGTCTTCGTAACCGGCGCCACGGGTGTGATTGGTCGCAGGGCCGTGCCCCTGCTTGCAGCCGCCGGACATGACGTGACGGCCCTCGTGCGCACCCCGCAGAAGCGGCTCGCGCTCGAACTTGTCGGGGCAAGCGCGCGCGCTGTCGATTTGTTCGACCGGGATGCGCTGTTCGCTGCGGTACGCGGACACGACATCGTCGTCAATCTTGCCACACACATTCCGGCCTCGACGGTACGCATGTTGATGCCCGGTGGTTGGCGCGAGAACGATCGCATCCGCACCATTGCATCTGCGAATCTGGTCGATGCGGCGATCGCCACCGGAGCCCGGCGTTTCATCCAGGAATCGTTTGCCCCGGTCTATCCGGATTCGGGCGACGCCTGGATCGACGAGGACACGCCGATCGCGCCAGTGCGCTTCAATCGTTCGATCATCGACGCGGAAGCTTCGGCGCGGCGCTTCATCGATTACGGTGGCGCCGGCGTGATCATGCGTTTTGCGGCGTTCTACGGACCCGATGCGTCTCATGTGCAAGACATGATCAGGTTCGTGCGCAAAGGGCATGCACCTTTGCCTGGTTCGCCGGAAGCGTTCGTCTCCTCGATCTCGCACGACGATGCGGCGAGCGCGGTCGTCGCCGCGCTCGGCATTCCCGCCGGCACCTACAATGCCATCGACAACGAGCCGCTGCGCCGGCGCGACTACGCCGAGGCGCTCGCTGCGGCATTGCATGTTCCATCGCCCAAACCCATGCCGGCCTGGGTCACCGCGCTGACCGGATCCATGGGCGAAATGTTGTCGCGCTCGCTGCGCATCTCGAACCGCAAGTTGCGCTGGGAAAGCGGCTGGCAGCCCGGCTACCCGAGCGTCCGCGAAGGCTGGCGGGCCACGGTGCGTGCGCTGCGCCGTGGCAATGCGCAGGTCGATCACCCACTCGTTGCGGCCGGCGCGATGGGTCATGGTCGGCACTCCGATCGACCGGTGTGAACAGCGCCACGTCGCGGTCCCGAGGGGTGGCACGAAATCAATTGCAGGAATGCGAAATGCACACCAATACAGAAACCTATCAGCGCGGCCTTGCGTTGCTGAATGAATTGCACGGCGGCGAGGCCGGCGAGCAGCTCGTGCAATCGTTGCGCGAGGTCTGTCCGGATTTCGCAACGATGACGATCGAATGGGCTCTGGCCGGGATCATGGACCGACCGGGCCTGGACCTCGTGACGCGTGAGCTGCTGCTGGTCGCGGCCTGCGTCACGCTCGGCCACGCGATGCCGCAGCTCGAGGCGCATGTCGCCTCGGCACTGAAGCTCGGTGCGTCGAAGGAGCAGGTCGTCGAAACGATCCTGCAGATGCTCTTCTACGCGGGCGGCGCCGCGGTCAGCAATGCCTTGCGTGTTGCCGCTGCGGTGTTCCAGCAGCAGGACGCTGCAAGCGGGATGAGTCATGGCTGAGCAGCATCCAGACGTGCCAGCTGCCGATCGCATCGAAATCGTCGATGCGTTGTATCGCTTTGCAGCGGGGCAGGACATCGATGACCGCGAGATCTTCGCGTCCGCGTTTTCCGCCGATGCGACGCTCGATTTCACGCACCCCGCGCAGCGGCTCGGTGCGGCGATTCCGGTATTCGAGGGACGGCAGGGGATCACCGACACGATTCTTGTCGCGACGAACAGCCTCGATACCACGCACACGATCACGAACGTGCGCGTCTTCGCCTACGACGGCAAGACGGCTGCCACATCCGCACTGATCGAGGCACAGCATCTGCCGAAGGGCGATCATCGCCGCTACTTGGTGCTGAAGCACATCCCGAACATCGGGCTTTCGCGTGCGGGGCGTCGCTGGACGATCGACGAGATGACGTTCCGCAATGTCAGGTTCGACGGCGATCCTGCCGTGCTGTTTCCGCAAGCGGATGCCACGGCGCGCACTTCGGCGGGGCGCGCGTCATGAGCCGGAGAGTCTTTCTCGCCGGCGCGGCAGGCGCAATCGGACGGCGGCTGGCACGACTGCTTGTCGAGGGCGGGTATTCGGTCACCGGCACCACGCGCTCGGCAAGCAGGGTTGAAAGCCTGAACGCGATCGGTGTCGCTCCGGTCATCGTCGACGTCTTCGACGCCGAGGCGCTGTCCAGTGCCGTCGTGCGTGCCCGCCCGGATATCGTGATCCATCAGCTCACCGACCTGCCGGTTCGCATCGACCCTGCACGGATGGATGAGGCTCTTCGACGCAATGCACGCATTCGCGGCGAAGGCACGCGCAATCTCGTCGCGGCGGCGGCGACCGCGGGAGCGCATAGATTGATCGCACAAAGCATCGCCTGGGCATATGCGCCGGGGAATCTTCCGCATGCCGAATCCGATCCGCTGGACCTTGCTGCGGCGGCGCCGCGTTCCATTACGGTGGGAGGTGTCGCCGCGCTCGAGCACGCCGTCCTCGATCACGCGGATCTGGAGGGCATCGCGCTGCGCTACGGCCGGTTATATGGGCCGGGCACTGGCCGCGACGCTGCAACGGACGATCCACTGTGCGTGCATGTCGATGCAGCGGCGCAGGCCGCATTGCTCGCGATCGTCAGAGGCAAACCCGGTGCCTACAACATCGCCGAAACAGACATCGAGGTGAGTTGCGAAAGCGCGCGAAGAGATCTCGGATGGGTGCCGGCTTTCCGCATCCGCGAGGCGGGCCGGCATGAGAGTGCGTAAGGCGGGTCACGCGGCGGTCAGCGCAGGCATATCCGGCACTCCATCTTCGGCGGGTTGCGCGCGAAGATCCGCAACGCGCTGCTCCCATTCGATCGCCGGACACCGAGGGCGCACATGAAAATCGCGATCAATGGCGCCGGTATCGCCGGTCCGACACTCGCCTGGTGGCTGAGCAGGTCCGGGCACGAGGTGCTGCTGATCGAACGGTCGCACGGCCTTCGCAGCAGCGGGTACGCAATTGACTTCTGGGGCATCGGCTACGACATCGCCGAGAAGATGGGACTGATCCCGCGCATCCGCGAACTGGGATACCAGGTCAGGGAAATGCGCTACGTGGCCGCGGACGGTCGCCGCAGGGGCGGATTCCCGATCGACGTCTTCGACCGCATGACCCATGGTCGTTACACCCAGTTGCGGCGTTCCGACCTCGCAGCCACGATCTACGCCGCACTGGACGGCAAGGTCGAGACGATCTTCGATGACTCGGTCGCGAGCATCGAGGACAGGGGTCATTGCGTGCGGGTCGGTTTCGATCACGCTCCCGCGCGCGAGGTCGACCTGGTGGTCGGTGCCGACGGGCTGCATTCGCGCGTGCGCAAGCTTGCATTCGGGCCACAAGCGCAGTTCGAGGTTCCGCTCGGCTATCACGTCGCCGCGTTCGAACTCGCAGGCTACCGGCCGCGCGATGAACTCATCGTGGTCAGTCACGCGGTCGCGGGAAGACAGATCATGCGCTTGTCCATGCGCGATGACCGGACACTCTTCCTGTTCGTGTTCCGCGATGAATACCTGGGTACTGAATACCCGGATCCACAGGCTGCATCGAACGGACATGCGCACAAGTCGATGCTCAGGGACGTGTTCGCCGGAGTTGGCTGGGAGGCTCCGCGGATCCTCGCCGAGATGGAGCACGCCGACGAGATCTATTTCGATCGTGTCAGCCAGATCCGCATGGATCGCTGGTCATGCGGCCGCACGACCCTGATCGGCGACGCCGCAGCCTGCGTGTCGCTGCTGGCCGGCGAGGGGACCGGACTTGCGATGGCCGAAGCCTACACGCTCGCCGGCGAACTCCGGGTGTGCGAAGGCGACCATGGCCTTGCTTTTACCCGCTGGCAGGACCGCATGCTGCCTTTCCTGCAGCACAAGCAGGAGGCGGCGGCGAAATTTGCTTCTTCTTTTGCACCGAAGAGCACTTTTGGCGTCATGTTCCGAGACAAGATCAGTTGCCTGCTGCGGATTCCATTCATTGCAAACGCACTGATTGGCCGCGCCGTACGAGACGATATCGAACTCCCGGATTACCGATTCCGGTGACCGTCCAACCAGCTACAGGAGAATCCCGCCGACTCCTACGAGACGCTGCTGCGCGACGAGGTTTTCGCGGGCATCAGGAACCGCAGGATCACAGGGTTGCAAAGCATTCAACTGCTGCCCCGCGCCGTGGGCGGCGAGGTCGGGTTCGTAACGATCATGGGGTTCGACACACTCGAATCGGTACGCGCCTTCGCCGGAGAGGACTACGAAATCGCAGTGGTGCCGCCGGAGGCGCAGGCGATTCTCCGCCGATTCGACGCGAAGTCGCAGCACTACGAAGTGCGGATCGGGGCGGAGCGAGCGTCGGCTGAGCATGACATCTGCCCCGGGGCGATGGCTCGGGGCGACATGAGGGTGATCGAAATGTTGGATACCGACGTATTGATCGTAGGCGCCGGGCCGGTCGGCCTGTTCCTCGCCAATGAATGTGCGCGCCGCGGACTGAGGTGGCGATGTGTGGAGACGCGCGCGACGCAGTCCGAACACTCCAAGGCGCTCGCGATTTTTCCGCGCACGCTGGAGATCTTCGACATGGCTGGCGTCGTCGCGCCGTTCCTGGAAGCCGCCAACCGTGTCACCTCGGTGGCCGTCGTCGCGCATGGTCGCACGCTGGCACAAATGCCGTTCGCGCCCGCGGAAAGCCCCTATCCGTTCATCGCGATGGTGCCGCAGAACCTGACCGAACGGCTGCTCGTGGATCAGCTAGCGCACAAGGGCGGCGTCATCGAGTACGAGACGTCATTCATTTCCGCTATCGCTCACGACGACCACGTGCGCGTGACGCTGGAGCGCAAAGGTCGCGGCAAGGAGCAACTCACTGCTGCCTTCGTCGTCGGCTGCGATGGCGCGCACAGCGCGGTTCGGCACCTGTTGAACCTGCCGTTCGAGGGGGCGCAATATCACGATCTGTTCCTGCTGGCCGACATCAAGAGCAACGAAATCCTTCCCGCCGACCAGCTCCAGTTGTGCCCAAGCGCATTCGGCCCGCTAGCGATCTTCCCGATGAGCCCGACGCGTCGACGCATCGTCGCGACGGTGCAGAACGTGGAAGGAAACGCACCATCGCTGGACCTGGTGCAGAAGCTGCTGACTGAGCGCGCGCCGAGCGGAATCGAGGCGCAGGCCTTGCACTGGAGCAGCTATTTCCATATTCATCACCGCCATGTCGCGCAGTTGCGCGTGGGGCGCATGTTCCTCGCAGGTGATGCGGCGCACATTCACAGCCCGTTTGGCGGTCAGGGCATGAACACCGGACTGCACGATGCCTGGAATCTGGCCTGGAAGCTCGGTCAGGTCCTGCGCGGGCATGGCAACGAGCGCCTGCTCGACAGTTATGATGCCGAACGGCTTCCGGTGATCAAGCACGTTATCGAGACTACGGACTTCCTGACCCGCGCCATGGGAACTCCCAATAGGTTCGCCCAGGCATTGCGCGACACCATGATTCCGATCGTGTCGCGCCTGGCGCCGTTTCAACGCGCGTTCGTGCAGCGGCTTTCCGAACTCGGCATTGCCTATCGGGGCAGTCCGATTGTCGATGGCTCCGGTGCGCGTTACATCGATGATTCCATGCGCGGCGGCAAGGGCATACTGGACCGCTTCCTGCTGCTGGTCGGCAGTGACGCGGAGCCCCCGATCGTCGAGGCCGCTCGACAGCTTGCCGGATCGTTCGCCGAGGACGTCGAATTCCGGTTCATGCGGCAGACCGGTGTGATCCTGGTGAGACCCGATGGCTATGTCGCTTGCGCCGGGCCCCCCAGCCGCGGTATCGCGACACTCGCGTCGGCACGCTCGCTTCTGCAATTGCAGACGGCATAGGTGTTCGGCGGCGTGGTCACGCTCGAGCGCTGGGTGCTGACGTCACTGCCACTCGATGGAGTCGTTTGCGATTCCACCAGCGCCGCGGGATCGGAACCAGCAAGGTATTGCGGCTCTGCCGCACTCGTATCGCGC
The DNA here is from genome assembly GCA_963758365.1 of uncultured Gammaproteobacteria bacterium. Lineage (GTDB taxonomy): Bacteria > Pseudomonadota > Gammaproteobacteria > Xanthomonadales > Rhodanobacteraceae > Dokdonella_A. The sequence continues at coordinate 1,961,535 of CAVWVB010000001.1, read as the reverse complement.
CGAATTTCGGCTTCCCCAAACGCGAGCAGAAAGCGACGCGCCTGAGGTTCGGGAGGACCCCGCTCCACGGCGGTGCCGGCCCTCCATAGTGCACTGCAGCACGACGCCGTTCCATTCAGATTTTTTTTTGTGATGCACTTCTCGGATCCGGCTATGCGGCAAATTGTCGCAGTGCTAACGTGCGCCACCTCTCCGCGGTGCATCGCGGGGAATGGCACCCGCGGAGCCGGCGCAAAGCCGGCCTCCGTCGCACCCAAGAGCCGGCAGCCCGGTCGCAACTGGTCCGACTGCCTGCCTGACGCGGCCGGGTACGCGAAAGGATTTCGCAAAGAATCCGCGGATGGTCTTCCGCGGTATTTCAACCATCCTACGCTGGGGGTTCAAGTGAATTTCACGTCACTAGGTCGTTTGCCTTGCACGATGCTGGCTGCGGCAGCTTTCGTTGCTTTTTCCGGGATCGCGGCGCAGGCCGCGCAACCCGTGTCCCGAACCGGAAACACCGCGCTCGCTTCGGTCGCTCCCGCGACCACGCTGCGGGCCGGGGATTTCATCGACGGCATGTTGCCGTTCACCCAACCGATGCACATCGAAGTCGCGCTCAGGCTGCGTGATCGTGCCGGCCTCGACCAGTACATTGCATCGGCCAGCCAGGCCCGTGCGCTGGGCATTCCGGCCGACATGAGCAGCGATGAGTTCCTCGCCAACCATGCGCCGACCCAGGACCAGGCCAATGCGGTCGTGGATTTCCTCGCAAGTGCGGGCTTCAAGAACATCGTGGTCGCACCGAACCGCCTGCTGGTCTCGGCGGACGGTACCGCCGACGTCGCGCAGGCCGCGTTTCAGACCTCGTTCGCACGCGTGCGAACGGCGGACGGACGCGAAACCTACGCGAACACCGACGCAGTGCACGTGCCAGCGGCACTGCAGTCGAGCGTGCTTGCGGTCATCGGCCTGCAGGACGTGTACCGTCCGCACACGATGAACGCGGTCGTGCCGTATTCGGTCACCGGCCACAATCCGAACGAGTTTTCGTCGATCTACAGCGGCACCGGCGTGGCGACTGCAGCCGGCGTGACCGTCGGCATCATCACCCAGGGCAAACTGACCCAGACGATCACCGACCTCAACACGTTCACCTCGAACAACGGTCTGCCCACCGTCACCACGCAGACGGTGAACACCAACGGCACCAGCAACGACACCAGCGGCGTCGACGAGTGGAACCTCGACAGCCAGGACATCGTCGGCATGGGCGGCGGCCAGGTCGGCAAGATCATCTTCTACAACATCCCGACGCTGTCCAACTCGAACCTGACCGCCGATATCAACACGGTGGTGACCGCCAACGCGGCGAAGATCATCAACGTCTCCCTCGGTGAATGCGAAACCTACACGCAGCAGGACGGTTCGGCTGCTGCGCAGGACCAGAGCTTCTCGCAGGCGGTCGCGCAAGGACAGACGTTCTCGATATCGACCGGCGATTCCGGCGCGGACGAATGCGGCAACGGCGGCATCACGCCGAGCTGGCCGGCCGCATCGCAGTACGTGATCGCGGCCGCGGGCACGACGTTGAATGCGTCGACCACAACCTGGACCAGCGAAACGGTCTGGAGCGGGAGCGGCGGTAGCCCGAGCACGTTCGAACCCAAGCCGAGCTGGCAGAATGCGCTCGTTCCCGGCACCAAGCGCGGCGTCGCGGACGTCGCGTTCGACGCCGATCCGAACTCGGGCGCGAAGGTGATCGTCAACGGCTCGACCGCGCAGATCGGCGGCACCAGCCTGTCGGCCCCGATCTTCGCAGGCATGTGGGCGCGCGTGATCGCAGTCAAGGGCACGAGCGTCGGCTTCGCCGGTCCGCTGGTCTATGCGCTGCCGGCAACCGACTTCCACGACGTCACCTCGGGCAACAACGGCGGCGAGACCGCAGGTCCGGGCTACGACTTCGCGAGCGGGCGCGGCAGCATCATCCTGAGCAGCGCGATCAACCATATCGGCGGCGGCGGTGGCGGCAACATCGCGCCGGTCGCGAATTTCAGCTTCACGACAAACGGGCTGGTGGCGACGTTCACCGACAGCTCGAGCGACCCCGACGGCACGATCGCATCGCGTTCGTGGACCTTCGGTGACGGTGGTACGTCGACCGCAACCAACCCGAGCCATACCTACGCGTCGTCCGGTACCTACAGCGTTTCGCTGACGGTGACCGACAATGGCGGACTGACCAACACCAAGACGCAGTCGGTGACGGTCAGCGGCGGTGGCGGCGGCGGCACGGTGCTGCAGAACGGCGTGACCGTTACCGGCCTCGCCGCGACGACCGGCCATTCGCTGATGTATACGATGGTCGTACCGGCCGGCGCGACGAACCTCAAGTTCGTGACCTCGGGCGGCACCGGTGACGGCGACCTCTACGTCAGGTTCGGGTCGGCGCCGACCACGTCGAGCTATGACTGCCGTTCGTGGGCAACCGGCAACACCGAGACCTGCAACATCACGACCGCGCAGGCCGGCACCTACTACGTGATGGTCTATGCCTACGCGACGTTCTCGGGCGACAGCCTGACCGGAAGCTACACGACCGGCGGCGGCGGTGGCGGCACGGTGCTGCAGAACGGCGTGGCAGTCACCGGCCTCGCGGCGACCAGGAACAACTGGACGTCGACGTACACGCTGGTCGTCCCGTCGGGCGCGACCAACCTGTCGTTCTCGATTTCCGGCGGCACCGGCGATGCCGATCTCTACGTGCGCCTTGGCGCGGCACCCACCACGACCAGCTACACCTGCCGCCCGTACCTGAATGGAAACAACGAGACCTGCACGTTCGCGGCACCGACCGCGGGCACGTACTACGTCAGGATCCGCGCGTACGCGACGTTCTCGGGTGTCACGCTCTTGCCCAGCTACACCCCGTAGTTCCCGCGCAGCAATTCGCGCCGCAGGGCGCGACCGCGGCGGCCGGCAGGGACCGGCCGCCGTTTTTTTGTCCTGAAACGCTATTCGATCGCGATCGCGGGATCGAACCCGTTGCGGAAGATTCCGTCGAACGCGGCCAGGCGCACGAGCGCGATGTCGGTGCCTACCTGAGCGTCCTGCGCGCTGCCGACGATGATCAGGCGGCCGTGGGAAAAGACTCCCGAGCTCGCCCGGTTGGGGTTCGCGTTGGGGTTCGATCCGACGTCGTAGAGCGCGAAGCCGTTGCTTCCGAACAGGGTGTCCGGAGTGCTCGGAGCCGACAGGCGCAGTACCCCGAAGTCGGTGCTGGTCGCGGGATTGGACGCGTGATTCGGGCCGGAGCCGATCAGCACCACCTTCGAATCGTAGGGCTCGACGAGCACGCGGTTCACCGTGTCGACCTGGCCCGCAACCGGAGGCGTGGACTGGTCGTACCAGAAGCTGTGGCTGACGCGCTGGTTGGGCAGCCCGCTGGCCGGCTGCGTGATCACGTCGGCAACCTGCCAGGTAATGCCGAGCACCGCGGTCGACTGGCCGCCGAGCACGAGCGTGCCGTAAGGCGGCTGCACCGCGAGCGCGAGGCAGTAGTCGTTGTTGTTGCCACCGTAGTTCTCGGCGATCGTGATGCCGGCTGTGTTCGGCGTGCCGACGAACGTCGCATCGGGTACCAGCGCATTGCCATCGAACAGGTAATGCACGATCGCACAATCCAGATCGCCGGCACCGGATGTCGCGGTGCCGCCGAGGTAGTAACTGCCGTCGGCCGCGATGGCGAGGTCATAGCCTATGTCGCTGTAGCCCGGCTGGGTCGCGAAACCGTAGCTGGCCTGGACCGCACTGCTGCCGTCGGCAACGATACGCGCCACGTAGATGTCGTTGTTGCCGTTGCCATGCGTATAGACGCCGCTCGCGATCGCATTGCCCGCGGCATCGAGGACCAGCCGGTTCACGACCACGGCAGAGTCGCCGCCGGCCGGTCCCAGGAACACGCTGCCGAAGCCGCCGAACGTGTCGTCGGGCACGCCGTCGGCGCTGAACTGCTCGACGATACCCGGCGTCGGGTTGTAGTCGATTCCGTAGCCCGCAGCGACGATGCGGTCGTCGCCGCGCACCGCGACGCTCGTGTAGCGACAGTTGCCGAACCCCGCATAGCCGGGCACGAACCCGTTGCCGCCACCGAAACCGGTATCGAGGCTGCCATCGACGTTCAGGCGCAACACGAAGCAATTGGTGAATCCTTCGTCGGTCCAGCCGGACACGATGATCTTGCCGGTCGATTGCACCGCGACGTCGGTCGCCTGCCAGGTGCCCTGATAGCCGCCCGCCTGCGGCAATTGGACCTTGCCGGTTCCCGCGCCGAACGAAAGGTCGAGCGCGCCATCGGCCGCGAATGACGTGGCGCAGCACAGCGGCCACGCGAGGAATGGGGTCAGCCATCGATGCAAACGATTCATGAGTCGCCCCCGGAGTCTGGCTTGCTGCGGTCACGCCAGTAATACGCAGGACCGCGCAGGCAGCTGCCAGCCTCTGCAAGCCGACTCGCCCCGCACCCGCGAAGGACCAGATGGCCGTCGATTTGTCGCGCTGCATCGCGCTGCGCTAGGCTGCCGCTTCCCGCCTGATCGAGAGACCGGCCGGCTGCGCCACGCAACCGGACCCAGCCGATGCAAGATACCTACGAACCGCAAGCGGTCGAAGCCGCCGCGCAAGCCTTCTGGAACGAGACGCGCGCATTTGTCGTCGACGAGTCGTCGCCGAAGCCGAAGTTCTTCTGCCTGTCGATGCTGCCGTACCCGTCCGGCGCGTTGCACATGGGCCACGTGCGCAATTACACGATCGGCGACGTGATCAGCCGCTACCAGCGCATGCAGGGCAGGAACGTGCTGCAGCCGATGGGCTGGGATGCGTTCGGCCTGCCCGCCGAGAATGCGGCGATCAAGAACCATACGGCGCCCGCAAAGTGGACCTATGCGAACATCGAGCACATGCGTGCGCAGCTCGCGACGCTCGGCTACGCGATCGACTGGTCGCGCGAGTTCGCGACCTGCAGGCCCGACTACTACGTGCACGAGCAGCGCCTGTTCGTGCGTCTGTTCAGGAAAGGTCTCGCGTACCGCAAGCAGTCGGTCGTCAACTGGGATCCGGTCGACCAGACCGTACTCGCCAACGAGCAGGTCATCGACGGGCGCGGCTGGCGCACCGGCGCGCTGGTGGAGAAGCGCGAGATTCCGCAGTGGTTCCTCAAGATCACCGCGTATGCCGACGAGCTGCTGCGTGGCCTCGACGCGATGCCGGGCTGGCCGGATTCGGTCAAGACCATGCAACGCAACTGGATCGGTCGCTCGGAAGGACTGGATATCCAGTTCAGGGTGGAAGGTGAGGCCGAGCCATTGACCGTATTCACGACGCGCCCGGACACGTTGATGGGCGTGACCTATCTCGCGATCGCGGCCGAACACCCGTTGGCGCTCAAGGTCGCAAGGGCCAAACCGATCATTGCCGAGTTCATCGAGGAATGCCGTCAAGGCGGCACCGCGCAAGCGGACATCGAGACCGCGGAGAAGAAGGGCGTCGACACCGGCCTGAGCGCGATCCATCCGGTCACCGGCGACACGATTCCGATCTGGATCGCGAATTTCGTGCTGATGGGATACGGCACCGGCGCGGTGATGGCGGTACCTGCGCATGACCAGCGCGACTGGGAATTCGCGACGAAGTACGACCTGCTGATCCGCATGGTCATCATAAGCGACGCGGTGCGCGATGCGATCCGCGAACTCGGCCGCGATGCCGCGCGCAATCCCGATGCGATGACTGCCGCGCTCGGCGAGAGTCGCGCGATCGACGTCTACGAGGCACCCGCCGCGGTGGGCATCGTCGAGGAATTCGAGCGCGTGATCATCGAAGACGGTGCGTACACCGACTATGGAACCCTGGTCAACTCGGGCGAGTACGACGGGCTCGACTACCGCGGCGCGTTCGACGCGCTGGCCGCGAGGTTCGAGAAGCAGGGCAGCGGCGCGCGACGCGTGAACTGGCGCCTGCGCGACTGGGGCGTATCGCGTCAGCGCTACTGGGGTTGCCCGATTCCGATCATCTACTGCGCGAAGTGCGGTGCGGTGCCGGTGCCCGAGGACCAGTTGCCGGTGCTGTTGCCGGAGGATGTGGCGTTCAGTGGGGTCAAGTCGCCGATCAAGGCCGACCCGGAGTGGCGCAAGACCAGTTGTCCGGAGTGCGGTGGCGCGGCCGAACGCGAGACCGATACCTTCGACACGTTCATGGAGTCGAGCTGGTACTACGCGCGCTACACCTCGCCCGGTGCGCCCGACATGGTCGACGCGCGCGCGAACTACTGGCTGCCGGTAGACCAGTACATCGGCGGCATCGAGCACGCGATCCTGCATCTGCTGTACTTCCGTTTCTTCCACAAGCTGCTGCGCGACGAAGGCCTCGTGCACTGCGACGAACCGGCGACCAATCTGCTGTGCCAGGGCATGGTCATAGCGGAGACTTTCTACCGCGAGAACGCGGACGCCGCGAAGGAATGGATCAACCCGGCCGATGTCGAGATCCGGCGTGACGACAAGGCACGCGTGGTCGGCGCGGTTCTGAAGTCGGACGGGCGGCCGGTCGCGATCGGCGGCACCGAGAAGATGGCGAAATCGAAGAACAATGGGGTCGATCCGCAGTCGATGGTCGGCAAGTACGGCGCCGACACGGTGCGCCTGTTCTCGATGTTTGCGGCGCCGCCGGACCAGTCGCTGGAATGGAACGAGGCCGGCGTCGAAGGCATGGCGCGGTTCCTGCGCCGGTTCTGGCGTGAGGTCACCGTGCACGCGGGTGCTGCCGATCACCCGCAGGTGACACCCCCGACGCTGAATCCCGCACAGCGAAACTTGCGCCGCCAGATCCACGAGACGATCCAGAAGGTTTCCGACGATATCGGTCGGCGCTATGCATTCAACACCGCGATCGCGGCGCTGATGGAGTTGCTCAATGCGGTGAGCCGGTTCGACGATTCGAGCGACCAGGGCCGCGCGGTGCGCCACGAGGCGCTCGAGGCGATGGTCCTGCTCCTGAATCCGGTCACGCCGCATATCGCGCACGCGCTGTGGCAGGTTCTCGGGCACCATGAAACCCTGATCGAAGACCAGCCCTGGCCGCAGGCCGATACGGCCGCGCTCGTGAAGGAGACCGTCACGCTCGCGGTGCAGGTCAACGGCAAGCTGCGCGGCACGATCGAGGTCGCGGTTTCCGCCGGCAACGACGAAATCGAACGGCTCGCGCTCGCCGAGCCGCGCGTGGCCGAGTTTGTTGGCGCTGCGGCGCCGAAGAAAATCATCGTTGTGCCCGGCAAGATCGTGAACATCGTCGTATAGACCGGACTCCGTCCGAGGCAGCGGGGTCCCGCGTGCGGTCGGCCGGCGCAGACGCAGGGGCCGGTCGAGTGCGCGCCGGTCGCCGCGTCCGCTTCGTCGATCTGCCGCTTGTTCGGGAATCAGTCGCGAGGCCGTCACCTCATGAGCACGCCGATCCTGTATTGCAATTGCGAATCCGGTCACAGCTACAAGGTTGCGCTCGCGCTGACTTTGATGGACGTGCCGTTCGAGCAGCGCGCGGTCGATCTCAATCTGCCGCGCGAGCGGCGCAGCGAGGAGTTCCGGCGCGCAGCGCTGTTCGGCGAGGTGCCGGTCCTGATCGACGAGGATGGACTCGCGGTGTGCCAGTCGAACGTGATCCTCGATCATCTCGCGCGCCGTCACCGCAAACTCGACGGCACGACGCCGGCCGAGCAGGCACGCGTGCGCGAATGGCTGGGCTGGGAGGCAAACCGCCTCGCGATGAGCCTGCCGCACCTGCGTTTCTCGCGTCGCTTCACGCGTGCCGACCCGATCCTCGAGACATGGTGGACGCAGCGCATGCATGCGGACTTCGATCGTCTCGGGCTCGCACTGGCCGATCGCGCGTTCCTGGTCGGTGATGCGGCGACGATTGCCGACATTTCGTGTTGCGGCTACCTGTTCTGGGTCGACCAGGCCGATGTCGATCTCGCAGCGTGGCCGGCGATCGAGGCGTGGCTCGGCCGGTTGCGCTCGCTGCGAGGTTGGCGGGCACCGTATGATCTGCTCGTTGCCAGTCCCCCGATTCGTTCCGGAACCCGCACATGACCCCGCATCGATTCCTGCCCATCGCGATCCTCATCGCCTTCCTGCTCTCCGGCTGCGGTTTCCATCTGCGCAAGGAGGCCAGGCTTCCGGCGAGCATGCAGCGCCTGCATATCGAGATCGCGGATCCGTCCAGCCAGCTGGCCCGCGATCTGGCCCGGGCCCTGCCGCGTTCGGGTACCGAGGTCGTGGACGCGGCAGGCGCGGGCGTCGCGGTCCTGAGGATCAGCGCCAACTCGCTGTCGACCGACGTGCTTTCGGTAAGCGGCAGCGCGCGGGCCAACGAGTATGCGCTGCGCTATCACGTCGAATTCGACGTGCAGGATGCAGCCGGTGCCACCTTGCTGCCCCGGCAGACGATCGAACTCTCGCGAGAATTCACGTTCGACGCGAGCCAGGCGCTGGGTGTCGCTGCCGAGACCGATCTGCTCGGCAAGGAACTCGAGCGCGACATGGTCCAGACCATCCTGCGCCGCCTCGAGGCGCACGGCAGCAGCCGCGAATAGACGGCGCGCAGGATCATGGCCACGACGCTGTCAGCGTTCCACCGCCAGCTTGCGGGCGAACAGCTCAAGCCGGTCTGGTTGATCGCCGGCGCCGAACATCTGCTGGTGATCGAGGCAGCCGATGCATTGCGCGCGCGCGCGAAGGAACTCGGCTACCTGGAGCGCGAGGTGCTCGACGTCGAGACCGGTTTCGACTGGAACCGGCTGCGCGATGCGGCCCGCTCGATGTCGCTGTTCGCGAGCCGAAAGCTGATCGATCTGCGGCTGCCGACCGGCCGGCCCGGCAAGGATGGCTCCGCGGCGATCGTCGAGTTCTGTGGGTCGCCGCCGCCCGACACCGTGCTGCTGATCACCGCCAACGACTGGAGCAGGAAGCACGAAGGTGCGTGGTCGACCGCGGCGGCGCGGGTCGGCACCGTGGTCACGATCTGGCCACTCAGGCTCGAGGAACTGCCTCAATGGATCGGTGCGCGCGCCGCCGCGCGCGATCTCGAGCTCACTCGCGATGCCACCGCGCTGCTCGCCGAGCGGATCGAGGGCAACCTGCTCGCAGCGGCGCAGGAAATCGACAAGCTCGCACTGCTGCATGCCGGCGGTGTCGTCGACATCGCGGCGCTCGAAGCGAGCGTCGCGGACGATGCGCGCTACGACGTGTTCCGTCTGACCGACGCGGCAATCGGCGGCGATGCGGGTCGTGCATTGCACATCATTGCGGGCCTGCGCGCCGAGGGCGAGGAACCGATCCCGCTGCTCGGCTGGCTGCTCATGGAGCTGCGCAAACTCGCGCGCATGTCCGGCACGGGCTCGAATCCCGCCGCCGCGTTGAAAACCGAGAATATCTGGCCGCCCGCGCGCGCGTTGTTGTTCCGGCATGCCCTCAAGCGCGGTGATCGCGCACACTGGGAGCGCTGCCTTGATCAGGCCGGGCGCATCGACCGCATTGCCAAGGGTCGCGGCGAAGGCGATGCATGGCGCGACCTCGAACGCCTGATCGTCGCGATCGCGGCGCCGCGCCATGCCGGGATGCTCGCGTGACCGCGCCGCTGCGGCCGCTCGCGTTGCTCGGCGGCACCTTCGATCCGATTCACAACGCGCACCTGCGCGTCGCCTGGGAGGCCGCCGAATACCTGGATGCCGACGTTCGCCTGTTGCCGGCCAGCGTCCCGCCACATCGTGACCCGCCGCTGGCGACCGCCCGCCAGCGCGCCGCACTCGTGCGCGCGGCACTGGCCGGACAGGAACGCCTGATCCTCGATACGCGCGAGTTGCAGCGGGAAGGACCCTCGTACACGATCGACACGCTGGCCGAAGTACGCGAGGAGGTCGGTCGCGCACACCCGCTGATCCTGCTCGTCGGCGCCGACGCGTTCACCGGGTTGCCGGACTGGCATCGCTGGCGCGAGCTGTTCGATCTGGCCCACATCGGCGTGCTGACCCGCCCCGGTCACGACGGCGTGCTGCCGATCGCGTTGCGCACGAAGATCGCCTCGCGCCGCTGCAGCGATCCGCGCGGCGTTCACGAATCGGCGGCCGGACGCGTGCTTGCGATTCCGGTTACGCCGCTCGAAATCTCCGCGAGCCGGATTCGCGAACTGCTCGCCGCCGGGCGCGAACCGCGATATCTGATGCCCGATGCGTTGTTCGCGCACGAATCCCTGCTCGCCCCGTACCGACCCTAGATGCAGTACGCAAGCGGTCACGATCGCAACGCGACCGCGGAGGTTTCGCGGCGCGCTTGCGGGCCTCGCGCCCCGGTTCGACCGCGCGCACGAAACGATGGCTACAGCGAGCAGCCCGGCGGCGCCGGTCCGATCCGCGACAGGTCGAGAGTCCCGCTTCTTCCGGCATTTGCGCCTGCGGTGAAGTCGTAGGTCAGCGTCGCCGAAGCGCAATCATGGAAGACAAGGTCAGCGCTGCCGACCGGAACGGTCGTTGTCGCTGCCGCGTGATCGAAGACGCCGCCGCTGGTGTCGAAGATGCCGATGCCGTTCAACATGTTCGAGCCCGGCGTCAGTGCGGACTGCAGCGTGTACCAGTGCTGGCCGCCGGGTCCGGCATTCGGCGTGGCGTCGTGATTGAACGTGTACCAGGCCGCGAACAGCACGTTCTGCGGCGGATTGACATCGAATACCAGGCCCTGACCGCTGTTGCCGAGATCGGCCCAGGCGCCGGAGAGCAGATAGGGGCCGGCGGCAGCACCATTGCCGGCGCTCGTCGAGCAGGTCACGTTCTGCAGCAGACGCGCGAGCGGAATCGTGCCGGTGCGGCCGCTGCCGTCGGAAAAACTGTAATCCAGTGAGCCGTGCGTGCAATCGCTGAAACGGACCGTCGCCTGCCCGACCGGGGCGGTCGTGGTCGCCTGCGACGAATCGAATTCGCCGCCCTCGGTCAGATACACCGGCATCGTCGCCGCGGTGCCCGTGGCGCTGACCTGGCCCTGGATCGTGTACCAGCGCTGGCCGCCGGGTGCGGTCACGTCGTAGGTGAACCACCCACCGAAGAGCAGGCCGAGGCCGGCGCCGTACAGATCCGGATACACCGTCATCAGGACGCCCTGACTGTCCGTCGCGGCGTTCGCCCAGGATCCGCTCAAGCCCTGTTGGTCCATGTTGACCGAGGGTGGCGATCCACCCAGCACGGTAATCGTTCCGGTCATGCCGAGGCTGCCGTGGACTTCGCAATGGTAGGTGAACACGCCGGCGTGGTTGAAGGCGACGGTCGCGCTCCAGTCGGTGGCGCTCGGATTGCCGTTGCCGCCGTTGCCGTCGCCGTCGCAGCCGCGCGAACAACGGAATGAGCCGTCGTCGGCGGTCGCGTTGTGGGTACCGCCCGCGTTGCTGAATGTGACCGTATCGCCCGCCGTGATGGTCAGACTCGATGGATTGAACATCAGGACCGGGTTGTTGTAGTAGCCGCCGCTACCGCCGCCGACGATCACATGATGGTCGACTGCCCAGGTCGACGCGCTGGTCAGCAACAGCGTCACCAGGGGCCAGGCACGCGCGAAATGGCTTCGCATTGCAGTCTCCGGAACAGGTTGCATGCACACACGACGGCCCGCCGCAGCGGCGGGTTGCCGCGATCCGTGGATTCGACGGGCGTGCCGGAGCGACCAGAGCGTCCCGCGCGTGCCTCGTCCCGGCGTCGCGATGCGTGCGCGACGCCATCCGTGCAGTGAGTACCGGAGACACGAAGCAAGGTTGCGCGGCCGCGCGGACCGCGTGACCGTGGCGGGGCGGGCAGCCGCCGCGCGGCTAACGACCGCGCTTCTTGTCGTCGCGGCGTTTCGGCTTGTCGAAGCCGGATGGCTTGAACGATGGCGGTTTCGGCGAGTGCGGCCTGCGCGGCCGGGTCGAATCGGGTTCGTCGCCGCCACGCGTTATGCGCAACTGCTGGCCGGATACCCAGACCTTCTTGAGGTGCTTGAAGATTTCGGCCGGCATGCCCTCGGGGAGATCGACCAGACTGTGGTCGTCGCGGATGTCGACGCGTCCGATGTGCTTCGAATCGAGGCCAGCTTCGTTCGCGATCGCGCCGACGATATTGCCCGGTTTGACCCCGTGAACGTCGCCGACCTCGATGCGAAAGGTCTCGAAACCCGAATCGGGCGCGTGCGGCTTGCGCTCGTGGCGCGCTCCCCTCGGCGTGCGTTCGCGCTCCGCGACGTGATGCGGTCGCGACTGCGTGCGGGCACGATCGCGATCGTCATGGCGCGGAGTTCCCTGCTCGTCGCGGCGAAGTCCGGATGGCGCAGGCGGAACATCGGGCTGCCGGTGCGGCGGGTAATCCGCCCTGTCCGCGACCGGATTCCGGGCAATGGATTGCGCAGCGGCACGTGTCGGGACCGGCGCGTCGACGGAGCGGGGGGACGATTTGTCGCGTCGCGGCGCGTTGCGTGCTGCCTGGTTGCGCGCGGGACGCGCTGGACGCTCGAACGTCCGATTCTCAAGCGCGGTGCGCGAGTCGCGTCGCGGCTCGCGTGCGGGCGCTAGCAGGAGCAACGGCTCGCTGCCCTGCACGAGGCGCGCGAGCGCGGCCGCAATTTCGACCGCGGGCACGTTGCGTTCCTGTTCGAAGTTCTCGATCAATTGCCGGAATGGACCGAGGTCGTCGTGCGCGAGGCTGTCGGCGATGCGCTGCTTGAACTTCGCGATACGCTGGTCGTTGACCGCCTCGACGCTAGGCAACTGCATCTCGATGATCGGCTGGCGCGTCGCGCGCTCGATCGCCTGCAGCAGGCGCTTTTCGCGCGGCGCCACGAACAGGATCGCCTCGCCGCTGCGACCCGCGCGGCCGGTGCGGCCGACGCGGTGCACGTATGCCTCGGTATCGGTCGGAATATCGAAGTTCAGCACGTGGCTGATGCGCTCGACGTCCAGTCCGCGTGCCGCCACGTCGGTCGCGACCAGGATGTCCACGCGACCGTCCTTCAGTTGCTGGATCGTGCGCTCGCGCTGCGCCTGCACGATGTCGCCGTTGATCGCCGCGGCGGAGAACCCGCGTGCCTGCAGTTTCTGCGCGAGTTCCTCGGTTGCCTGCTTGGTACGCATGAACACGAGCATGGCCTCGAACGGTTCGGCTTCGAGAATGCGTGTCAACGCGTCGAGCTTGTGCATTCCGCTCACGTACCAGTAGCGCTGACGTATGTTGTCTGCGGTCGTGGTCTTGTTCCTGATCGCGATCTCGACCGGTTCGCGCAGGTGCGCCTGGGCGATGCGGCGGATCGGTGTCGGCATGGTTGCCGAGAACAGGGCGATCTGGCGGTCAGGCGGCGTCTTCGCGAGCACGGCCTCGACGTCGTCGATGAAGCCCATGCGCAGCATCTCGTCGGCTTCGTCGAGGACCAGCGTGCGCAGCTGCGAAAGATCGAGCGAACCGCGATTGAGATGATCGATCACGCGCCCCGGCGTGCCGACCACGACGTGCACGCCGCGTTTGAGGCCGCCGAGCTGCGGACCGTAGCTCTGGCCGCCGTAGATCGGCAGCACGTGGAAACCCGGCAACTTCGCCGCGTAGCGCTGGAACGCCTCGGCAACCTGGATCGCGAGCTCGCGCGTCGGCGCGAGCACGAGCGCCTGCGGTTTGGATTTCGACAGGTCGAGCCGCGCAAGGATCGGCAGCGCGAACGCGGCCGTCTTGCCGGTTCCGGTCTGGGCCTGGCCGAGCAGGTCGCGACCTTCGAGCAGCGGCGGAATCGTCGCGGCCTGGATCGGCGACGGCGTCTCGTAACCGACGTCGGCGAGCGTCTGCAGCAGCGTGTCGGCCAACCCGAGATCCGCGAACGTCTCGGCAGCGCGTGCGCCTTCGCGCGAAAAGGACATCATCGGTAGCCACGAAGCGAGGGGCGCACGATTGTAGGACAGTTCGCCCCTGGCCTGATGTCCGATCCCCCGGCGTGTGCACTTCGCCGATGCTGCGCGGCCAGGCGTGGCGATCAGTAGGCGGCGCGTGCCGGAGCATGGCTCGCGATCACGGGGTATCCACGACCAGCCAGCCACGTCAACGCGACGAGCTCAGTCGAAGCCGTTGGCGAAGATCCGCTCCGGGAATTCGTATGCGCCAAGGTCATAGCCGCCCAGTTGCGGGCGCGCCTCGCCGTCGAGGTCGATGTTTGGCAGGACCGCGCAGAAGCCACAGCCGATGTTGAGCAGCGGCGAATCGCCGCGCAGGCGAAGGTTCTCCAGCGTGGCATCGGCGAATCCTGGATCTACATGCACCACGTTGGCGCCGTTGCACGCGATCTGGGTCGCATAGACGCTGATATCGTTGTAGCCGCAATCGTTGACGCTGGCGACATTGCCGACCACGGCGAGATCGGCGTTGTCATTGCCCCACAGGATGTTGTTGTTGATGTGGCTGTTGCCATCGCCGGTGTTCTCGAACACGAGCCCGCCGATGGTTCCACTCGACAGGGTCTGGTTGTCAGCAAATGTGTTGTTGTTGATGTAGGTGGTGTTGAAACCGTTCTCCGAGATGATGCGGGCGCCACCGGCGCCGGTGCCGTTGCCGAGATTGCCGTGGAACAGCGAGCCGACGACGTGGATCGGACCCTGGGTCTTGACATAGAGCGGAACATAGCCCTCGTTGTGGCGCAGGATCACGCGCTCGATCGCTACACCGAGGCCGAAGCCCGAGACGTGATCGAAGTGCAGTGCGCCGAGCACGACACCTTCGGAGTAGCCGCCGGTGATGGTCAGGTTGCGCACCGTGAAAGTCCCGTCCGAGTTGCGGAAATGCAGAACCGGGCCCTGCAGGTTGCCTGACAGCACCGTATCCGTCGCGACCGCCGATTCGCTCGAGCAGTCCGCGTTCCAGCCGCCGGATACCGTCACGTTGTAGGGCTCGGGGTCGTTGCTCGCCGGGTAGAAGTAGAAACCATCCGGCACCGGTGCGATATAGATGCCGCTGCGGATGCGGATGTCGTCGCTCTGGTTGTTGGCCTCGGCGGTCTGGACCGCCGATTGCAACTGGCCGGCACTGCCGACGCAGAAGGTCGCTGCGTGCAGCGGCAGCGCGATCGCCCCGAACAGCGGCAGCAGGATGCGAATCGAGGCTTTCTGCACAAGCACGTCAAACGGGAAAGGCATGGCGAACCCCTGGTCAGGCGCACGGTTGCGCCTGGGGAAAAAACTGCGAAGTCGCGAACCGAACATGTACGACCGAGGCAGCTCTCGAAAGAATGATTGTGGCTGGATCATTCTTTGCACTCTGTGTCGCCGGGGACGCCGACCAGCACTATCCAACTGGGCACGTAGTGCGGCATCTCGCGCACTTCGGGCCAGAACGCGTACTCGCAGCGCGGTTGCGGTTCGCGCTTGACGATCGGTTCGTTCGGCGGTGCCAACTCGAACCCATCGACGAAAAGGATGTCGTCCGCCAGCTCGTCGTAAACCGCGAGTCCGGCGACGCCGCCGCTGCCGCTGTTGAAGCTCGCGAGCACGCTGCCCGTTTCGATCTCGACGCGATAGACGTCGCCGCTGAGCGCTCCCGCGGTCCAGAACGACGTGCCGTCCGGATCCAGGTTCAGCGCAAACAGGCCGGATGGGTCGGTCTCGCCGAGGCTCGCGCGCGGATAGGTGTGCAGGTTCGTGCCCTGCGGACTCAGCCGATGCACCGCATCCTGGCAGGCGACCATCAACTCGCGGTTCGGCCGCAGGCGCAGGGCATAGCAGTACGGTCCGGTCAATCCGGTCGCGAAATCGGAGAGCGCCGTGTGCGTGCAGACGTTGTAACGCCGCACGACGGTGTCCTCGGACGTG
Source organism: uncultured Gammaproteobacteria bacterium (assembly GCA_963758365.1). Classification (GTDB taxonomy): domain Bacteria; phylum Pseudomonadota; class Gammaproteobacteria; order Xanthomonadales; family Rhodanobacteraceae; genus Dokdonella_A. The sequence goes on along the minus strand of CAVWVB010000001.1, from coordinate 1,945,653 downwards.
TAGTACAGCGTGCAGCCGTCGCCGGCCAGCTCGATCCAGTCGGTGCCGCGCGGACCCGTCGGGATCACGTAGGTGTCGAGGAGATTGCCGTAGCGATCGAACTTGCGCACCGGAACCTGGTCGTCCGGCGAACTCGATGTGCCGGCCTGACCGATGTAGACGTTGCCGGCATGATCGAACACACAGGATTCGTGGTTGTTGAAATAGACCGTGCTGCCGATGTTGCGCGCGAACTTCTCGTCGAGGATGGCGCCGAAGTGGCTGTACAGGATCGGCCCGTCCGGCCATGAGAAGCGCGTCGCGAGCATATTTCCGGATGGCGAGAAGCACATGCCGGTCACGATATTGCCGAAGTTGTTCGGCATGCGGTCATCCCAGGTGTCGATGAACATGCCGGTGTTTGTGTAGCGGCGGATCTTGCGACCGGTGGTGCCGCTGTCCTTGCCGACCAGCACGAAGCGGGTATTGGGCGGCAGGTCATCGGTCAGGATCGTGCCGATCGCGATCGGACCGCCTTGGATGCCGGTGCCGATCGCCGCGTTGATGACCTTGTTGCGATAGATCTCGACCGAAAATGATTCATCTGCTTCGATGACCGTGTCGCCATTGATCGGATAGACCTGCGTCTTGAGCACCTCGCCGGGCGCGAACGTGAACACATAGTCGTCAGGCAGCCCATAGTCGCCGGCCGGCGTCCCGCCCGACACTGCGGTGCCGTTGCGGTTGCGCAGCTCGACACTGACTGTCTGCGAGAACGGCTGCGACAGGCGCACGTTGAATCCCATCGGCATCATCCCGCTGGCGCCTTCGATAAGGCTTGCGCCCTCGAGCGTGACACGCGGCGCCGGGAAGACCTGCAACGCGGTCGGATCGAAGCGCGCGGCATAATCGAGCGCATAGTTCGCATCGACGCGGTTGAACTGCGATCCGGCGTCGACACTCGCGTAGGTCATCGCGGCGGAAGCCGCGCCGAGCGCAGGCTGGAATCCCGAAGCGAGATGCAGGACCAGATTGCCATAGCCGGGAAACGTGGTCGTATTGCCGGCCCTGACATTACCGCTGACCTGGATGCGATCGAACGTGCCTGCGCTGGTGCCGCCCAAATCAAGCGCGATCGTGCTCCCCGCCTGCACGGCGAGGGTGCCGTTGACTGCGAGCGACCCGTAGGGCGCACCATTGCCGCCGGGCGCGATCGTACCCTGCACATTCAGATTCCCGATCACCGTGCCCGAGCCGGTAAGCGTTGCCCCCGGACTGATGGTGATCAGACTCGACGCGTCACCGAGATCGAGCGTGCCGCCGGCGAGACGCGTGACCGCGCCCGTCTGCGCGCTGCCGTCCTGGTCCCTGAAAACACAGGGAGTGCTGGTGCCCGTCTGCAGGCAGGCCACCGTGGCATTGGTGACGGTGAGACTACCCAACTGATAGAAGTTGCTGAAGCTGCCGAACGGCATGTCGAGCGTCGCCGGTCCGGTGACGGTCATGCTGCCGAAATTGGTCAGGCGCGCGCCGTTCGACGTGCCGGATGGCGGATGGCCGATCGTCGTGTTGCCGGCGATTGCAAGGCTCGCGCCGAGGTTGTTGATCAACTGGCTGCCACCACCGAGATACACGGCCGAATTGCCGCCGGCGATCGTGATCGTGCCGCCGGGCATGTTGCGGACTTCGGCGCAGCACAACAGGTTCAGCGCGACACCGCTCGCGGAGCCGAGCGTCAGCGCGCCGGAATTTTCGAAGAACACCGCGTTTTCCAGCGTCGTGGGCGCGAGCAGCGTTCCGGTCGCGCCGGCATGCAGGTACAGCAGCAGCTGGTTGGTGCCGAGGATCGTGGTCGCGTGGCCGCCGGAAAAGCGCAGCGCGCTGCTGACGTCGAACGTCTTGGTGCCGCCGACGACCGACAGCACGCCGTTCGCGCCAAGCTCGAACTCGGCGACTGCGGGCGAGACATCGAGACTTGCCGTGCCGTTGACCACGACCGCGGTGTCGCTCGCGCCCGGCGTGCGCGTCGATACACCGCCGCCATCGGCGCAACCGGACCAGTTGCCGACCACGCTCCAGTTGCCGCTCGCGGTGTTCCAGGTGCAGATCGCGCCGTGCGCGGTTTCGCCGGCCAGCAGCAAGCCGGTGGCCAGCGACCAGAATGCGAGGTTGCGGATCATGACGGTTCCCTCCTGTGCGTGTGAACGATAGAACACCCGATCGCAGATGAAGCGAACGTCGTTCCGCGCGCAGAAAGATGCCACTCTTGTAGGTCAGGTCGCCCCCGACCTGACGACGCGCGCCGTGACCATCAGGTCGGCAGAGCCGACCCGACCTACTCAAAACCGTCGGCGAAGATGCCGTCCTGCAATTCGTACGCGCCGATATCGACGACGCCGAACACGACGCGGTCATTGCCGCCGGCGTCGTAGGCACCGATACCGCCGTACGGTGCGTTGACGCCCTGATCGAGCAGCGGCGAGTTGCCGCGCAGGCGGTAATTCCCGCTCCCGGAGTCGACGAACCCGGGATCGATAGAGACATTGCCGGTATCCGCGCTCGGCGTGCCCTGGTAGCTGCCGATGTCGTTGTCGTACAGCGCGACGTGCTGTTCGAGCAAGAGATCGAAATTCGGATTGCCCCATGCGATGTTGTTTGCAACTGACCAGAAGCCGGAACCGTGCAACTTGGCTGCCCAGCCGACGGCGTCGTTGGCGGTCACCGTATTGTTGTTGAAACCGCCATTCGGATTGACCATTGGCGCTTGCGGTGCGATCGGTGCGGCATTCAGCAGCAGGTCGATCGCCTGGATGCCGCTCTCGGTCGTGTTGCCGGTGAACAGGTTGTTGCGCACGACGAGCGAGCCCTGATCGACCGAGAACTGCACGGCGGTATAGCCGCCATCGTCGCGACCGGTGAGCCCTGCGAAAATGTTGTCATCGACGGTGACCGCGCCCGAATAGCCGGCGAAGCCGCCGACGAAAACCGGGTACTGGCCATTCGCGCCGACACCATTGCGGAACGTCAGATGGCTGACGGTGATTGCGCCCGCAGCCGAATTGCCGCTCAAATCGATCAGCGGCCCCTGGTTCTGGCCATCGAGCACAGTGCGCGCGGGATCGGGGAAGAACAGCGCGCATTGAAGCATCCCCAGCGAGAGATAGCCGCCCACCAGTGTCAGCGCATGGTTTTCGCTGCTGCCGTATCCCAGCGGTGCGTTCAACAGGTAGGTTCCGCGCTTGACCTTGATCAGATCATCCTCGCCGTTGTTTTGCGCGGTAGTAAGCGCGTTCTGCAGATCCTGCACGTTGCCGACGCAGAACGTCGCCGCGCCTGCCGTCGAGGCGAGACAGAAGATGGCCAAAGACGCGGTCGCGCGCAGCATGGTGGTTCCCGATCGTGAGCGATACTTCCGCAAACACCGGGAGACGGCACAGTCGAACATCGGCCGGGCGCCGCGCTCGGGCTTCGTGTTCGACAGACTCGCCCGCACGGCAGATGTTCGGGTGCGGCCGCGACCGGTGGATCAGGGAATCCTCCGATGCAGGTCGAGATCTATCCCGAGCGGATCGTCGGACGGACTTGCCGGAGTGCCGGACGTCAGGTGGGCGGTGAATTGGCCGTCCTTGACGCCGATGCCACCCAGCTTGCACACATCGTAGCTGCACCATCCGTGCGGCTTCTTCATGCCCGGATGCGTGTAGTCGAAGCCGCTGCGATTCGACCAGCGCGTAGGTCAGGTCGTCCCGACCTGACTCACGACCTCGCCGTCAGGTCGGCCGAGCCGGCCTGACCTGCAAGAGCGTCGCCGTAAGTCAGGTCCCCCCGACCTGACACCGATTCTGGTGCGAAGCGAACATCGACCGATCGCATCGGCAAGGACGATTGCTGCGTACCGGCGCCGGATTGGCCACGACGCGATGCGCGGCATTTGTTCACCTGGCATGCGACGCGGTGTTGGACATGCATGTCCCACGGAGAAACTGCCATGCTTCGCCTCGCTGTATGCGCTCTCGCCCTGCTGTTCTGCATCCCGGCCACCGCGACGACCTTCCTCGTCACCAGCACCGACGACGACGGCCTCGGCACGCTGCGCCAGGCCATTGTCGACGCCTACGACCACATCGGTCCCGACACGATCGCGTTCGCGATCCCCGGCCCCGGCGTGCATACGATCGCGCCGACGAGCGAGCTGCCGCCGATCAGCGAAACGGTGTTCATCGACGGCTACAGCCAGCCCGGATCGCAGGCGAACACGAACCTGCCGCAGGCCGGCGGCCTGAACGGCGTGCTGACGATCGAATTGTCCGGCGCGAACGTACCCGGAACGCAGACACGCGGATTGCGGCTCGACACCGGCGTTGGCCTGCACCTGCGTGGCCTGGTCGTCAACCGGTTTGCCACGGCGATCGACCTCGGCGGAAACAGCGACGAACCGATCGAGGATGTGCTGATCGAGGGCTGTTACCTGGGCACGGATGCAAGCGGCAGCGTGGCGTTCGCGAACCAGCGCTATGGCGTGATCGATGGCAACCGCTCGGGCGGCCGGGTCACCATCGGTGGGACCGCGACCGCGGCACGCAACCTGATCTCGGGCTTTTCCGCAAGCAGCAATGGCTGGGCGGTCATCCTCACTGCGACGCCGGACGGACCGGTGATCCAGGGCAACCTGATCGGCACCAAGGTCACCGGCATCCTCGCACTGCCGAACGCGAACGGTATTGCCGTCGAATCGAGCAACAGTGTGCAGACCGGCTATGCGACGCGCATCGGCGGCGACACGCCGGCTGCGCGCAACCTGGTCTCCGGCAACACCGGCGATGCGGTGCGTATCGGTTGCGGTTCTTCCAGCAACGCTCAATGCGGCGGCGACACGCTGGTCCAGGGCAACTATATCGGCAGCACGATCGCAGGCAACGCACCGTTGCCGAACGGCCGTCACGGTGTCTATGTCCTGACTCCGCAGGCGACGATGACGCACATGTTCATTGGCGGCAACACGCCCGACAGCGAGAACCTGATCGCCTGGAACGGCGGCGCCGGCTTCATCTTCAGCAACGACAGCAAGGGGATCGTCGAAATCGCGCGCAACCGCATCTTCGCCAACACCGGACTCGGCATCGACCTGCCGGATCCATCGCCGGGGCGCACGCCGAACGACACGCATGACTCCGATGGTGGCTACGCCAATCGCGGGCAGAATTTCCCGGTCATCGCGGCCGCCAACCAGGTCGGCAACCAGTTGACGGTGTACTACACGGTTCCCACGGCCACGAATTATGCGACCTATCCACTGACGATCCGTTGGCACGATGCGTTCGACGGCCACTGGCTCGCGCAGGATACCTATGACGCGGTCGATTCCGAGATGCAGAAGCAATTCGTCACGACGCTGCCTGCCGGAGTGCAAGCGTCCAGCCTGATGGCTACCGCGACCGACGCGGAGGGTAACACCAGCGAGCTGTCGGACGTGTTCCTGCTCGACCACATCTTCACGGACGGGTTTGATCCGTGACGACGCACGCCGTGACGTTTGCATGCACCATACCGTCGCAATCGCCGCACATGCCGGCGCCGCAACGGTGTTCCCGCAGCGGCTCAAGGTGTGACTGTGCAATCGACCGTCGCCGGGTCGAGGCCGGGCGAGGACGGCACCGACATCGTCAGGGCGACAGCGGCAGATTGAAGTGCAGGTCCCAGGTCATCGGCGGCCGGTTGTCGATCGACGTCGATCCTTGCAGACGCGCGGCGATGCGGCCACCGGGCTTGAGCTCGCCACCGATCTCGGTCAATCCGCATTCGTGCGCATGATTGACATTGAGACTCATCGGCCCGCCGCTGGGAAACGTCAGGTTCACGAAGCAGTAGTTGATGCCCGCGGCTCCCATCTTGCCCGTGTCGAGCATGAAACTCAGCAGCGCGGCCGGACCTTCCTCGCCCCAGGCGCCCGATTTCAACTCGGCAAGAATGCCCTCGCGCGGCGTACGCTCGAACAGCGCGACATTGAACTTGTCGTTGTCAACCCAGGCGAGGCCATGTGTGAAGTGCAGGGTCTGTCCGCTGAACGTGGCGGTTCCGACCGCGGCACCTGCCGGCAGCGGAGCCTGCGCCGACGTGAATCGGTTTGTGCCGACCGCGCCTGCCGTGGAATGCGGCGGTGGGCTGCTGGCGGACGTGGCGAACAGCGTTGCCGGAAACGCAAGCAGCGCGGCAGCGCAAATGGTGCGAATCGACTGTAGGGACATCACGATCTCCAGGTTGAGTTTCGAACGTGCGCGCGGTTCCCGAAATCGGACCTCGAGGCCGCGGGCGGCATTTCACTCGATGGGATCGAAGCCGTCGATGAAGACGTGATCCGGCAACTGCTGTATTTCGTACGCACCGATATCGACTTCGCCGAACACGATGCGCGGATTGCCGTCGAGATCGTATAAATAGACTCCGCCCGGAACCGTATGCAGGCCGGCGTTCAGCAGCGGGCTGTCCGCGCGTAGATGATAGTCGCCGCTCGATGCGTCGATGAACGCGGGATCGACCGCGGGGTTGCTGCCGATGCCATCGACCGGCGTACCGCGATAGGTGCCGATGTCGTTGTGATAGAGCGCGGTGTGCGACGACAACTGCAGGTCGTAGTCGGCCGCGTTGTCCCACAGGATATTGTTCGCGACAAGCCACGAATCGGGCGTGCCGCTGAGTCGCAGCGCACCATCGTTGTCGCCGCTCGCATGCGGCACGAGGTTGCCGGTCAATGTATTGTTGATGAAGCGGCCGCCATAGCTGTCGCTGCCTGTCCCGGTGCCACCATCGAGGATGATCGCGGCGCGCCCCGGGTACGCGCTGGCAATGCCGGCGAACAGGCTGTCATCGATTTCGAGCTGGGCGCGTGCCGCCAGATAGACCGGCGGAACGACGGTATTGGCATCGGCGTAGCCATCGATGTCGCGAAACACGTTCTGCAGGATGCGCAGGCTGCCGCTGCTGCCGCTCGGAGGATAAATCAGCATGCCATTGTGCTGCGTGGTCGCGACGCCGTTCTGCCAGACCAGACGCAACAGCACCACGTCGCCCGCCGCGGCCAGGTCCAGCAACGGCCGCGCACCGCCGCCGTCGATGACCGACTTCGCGCTCGCGCTGGCCAACGCCGTGCAGCCCGCAGCATAGCCGCCGATCAGAAACAGGTTGCGAACCTCGCTGGAGTCATGCGTCAGCGTCGTCGACAGCGTAAACGTCCCCTCGACCAGCTCGATCACGTCGCCCTGATTGTTCGAGGCGGCGACATTCAGTGCGGCCTGCAGTTCGGACGCGGAACTCACGCAGAACGTTGCCGCGTTCGATGCGCCGCAGACCAGCATCGCGGCGACGAACGGCGCCGCGACACGGCACGGGTTCCGCTTGCGAAATCGATTCACGGCGGCGACAGCTCGAAACCGTTGGCGAAGATCAAGTCATCGAGCGCATAGACGACCCCAGCGCTGAATTCCGAGGTGTTGCTGTTGGCATCCATCGCGGTTGCGCTGATGTGCTTGGCGGCCAGGCTGTCGGTCGAGGAAATCGGCAGCGTGAACGACGCCAGGCCGTTGTTGCCGGCGGGCGCGTTCGAGATGGTGATCTCGCCCGAGCCGAGGTAGTCGCGGCCTTCGCCGTGCAGGCTCGGATCGGGCAGGGTGTCGGCGTACACGTCGATCGTGTAGGTGCCGTTCGTGCTTTCGAGGAATCCACTCACGTTGCCGCCGGCATCGTTGCCGCCGGCGTCGCTGAGCACCGGGAAGTTGAGCAGGCGGTTCGGTGCGCCGGCTGGCGCGGTCGCATCGTTGTCGTTCGCGGTGACGCCATCGCTACCCAGATCAATGCCGAGTCCGGCATTGTCGTGCATCGAGTTAGCGACGATTGAGTTCTGCTGGCCGGCACTCGGCAGCGATATGCCGTCGCCGCCGTTCCACGCGATCTCATTGGTGGCGATCGAGTTTCCGGCGGCTCCATTGAGTGCGGCAACGCCGTTGCCACCATTGCCGAGCGCATAGGTGGGCACGCATGGCGACGGCACGCAGGTCGCGAATGCCTTCAGTCCGATGTGATTGCGGGAAATAGAGTTGGCGCTGCCGACATCGGAGTCGAGTCTCACGCCTTCGTCGAGGTTGCCCGAGATGACGTTCTGGTCGATGCCGTTGGAAAGACCGTAGATGTATACGCCGAGTGAATTGGCGAGGGCCACGGTTCCACTCCGGTCGGTGCCGATGTAATTGTTGCGGACGGTGATGTTGGTCTGACCGCCGACGATCGAAACGCCGGTGCCGTTGCCTGAAATCACGTTGCGATCGCCCGCATCGGGTCCGCCGATGAGTCGCTCGCCGGTTCGCAAGCTGTTGTTCTGCGCTTCGATGCCATTGTAATGATTGACATGTTGCGTACTACCGTCGGCGGAGAGGCCGATGAAGTTGCCGTGGAGGGTGAAATGGCCTTCGGTGACGAGGATGCCGGTGTCGAAGCCGCCGATCGCGAGGCCCGACACATCGAGCGTGTCCGCGATGTCGGCGGGAGCGAAGCGCAACCCGTTGACGACGCTGGAGCTGCCCGATGCGGGTTGCAACTGGATGCACAACGTTGCGTCGTCGCCCGTTTGCAGCGTATTCGGCGCGGCGCCGAGCTGCGTGTAGCCGCGGATCGACAGCGAGTCGCCGATGGTCGGCAGGTCGCTGAAGACCTCGATCGTCCGCGGGCAGGCGCCGGAAATATTGAAGCCGATGATCTGGTCGAGGTCCGGGCTGGCGTTGGCGTATTCGATCGCGGCGCGCAGAGTGCAGTTCGCGCCGGGGCACGAGCCGCCGAGGTCGCCAACGGTCGTGACGATGACGATCGTGTCGGCGGCCAGCGCCGGCACTGTTGCCGACGTGGCCAGCACCATCGAGAGCAGGATCGGCGCGATGCACAGCATCGTGGGCTTTTGTCTGGACATGAGCGGTTCCGTCGGGTTCATGCAGGAATCTCCGGTTCGCCGCCTCGGAAGCGGTCGCACAGCACGCCGATCGCGCTGACGATGGATCAAGCCGCGTGCTGACCTGCCGGAAAACGGCACGCGCTATGGCTGCTTGGCGTGGAAGCGCAGGTCCACTTTCATCTCAACGGCCTCTGCGAACGTGTCGCTCACGAGGTGGCCGCTGATCTCGCCGTTCGCGGCCTGCATGTCCTCGGCGCTGACCAGGAAGCGGCCGCTGGCACCGGGAAACGCGGCGTGATGGAACACGCTGTTCTCGATCTCGAAGGCGCCGTCATGCTCCGAGAGCGTCAGTTCGATCGCGTCGCCGAGACCTCCGGCATCGACATTGAAATCGCCGGCCTTGGCCGGATCCTTCTCGCTGAGCACGAGCACCGTGACCGGCTTGTCGAGGAACGTCCCCTTCTTCGCGTACGCGTAGTTCAGCTTCGCGTTCTTGCCGTGGACTTCGTAGGTACCCTCAACCGGCTGCGCGGCGTACGACACCGTAGAAAACAGCAGCAGGCTGCAGGCGAGCAGAATCTTCTTGACCATGATTTGCCTCGCTGGTAGCGACTTCTGATGAACAAGCCTTGGCTGGTAGAACACCGCCCGGTCGCAGAACCGAACAGCGCGGCGAGGCGCAGCACGTTTCAGAAGCGATCGCACAACACGCCGTTCTCGTCGTCGAATCCGTTGATCAAGATGCCGTCGCAATGGTAGGTCGACACACTGCCGGTGTCGGAGTTCGGTGCGCCGATTGCGGCTCCGCGCGGACTTGCCATCAACTGCCGTACCGAAGCCGCTGTTGTTACTGCGCGGGACCAGGATCTGTTCGAGCGGCCAGTTCCATTGCGGTCCGAGCTGTTCGCGGTCAAAGCGGTACGCGCTACCGGCTTCCGTTGCCGGATCGACATCGCGACCGTTCGCGCCGATCAGCAGGGTCGTCGGCAACAATGCGATCGCACTGCCGGACCGATCGAACGCGGCGCCGTCGGAGAGCCCGATTTCCTGCTCGGGCGTGAACGTGCCGTCGGTCGTCGCGGCGCGGTAGATCTACACGGTGCCCGAAGCGATGCCGTTGAACACGCGTCCTGGCGCACCCACTGCGAACAAGCCTTCGCCACCAACGCCGCCGCCGGGTTGCTCGAAAGTGATTGCGACAGCCCTGCCGAGTGCGTCGACGACACCTGCTTGCGGGTTCGCGAAGATCTGTAGGTGGTCCCAGTCGTCACTCGTCTTGTCACGGAACAGATAGGCGCGCCCCGCGATCGAGATGGAACCGGAATTGACGTAGCCGGATGAGCCCGTGGCCAGGCAGGTAGTACGCGTGGGTATCGCGCCGCCGCTGTCGATGTACTCGATGGCCAGCACGGAGCCGAACAGGGAACCGACCTGCTCGCCGCTGAATGTATGGTCCCAGGCGAGCGTGGTGCCGGTTACTGAGCCGATGTTGACCACGCCGATCTGGCCCGCGGCGCCGAACGGTTGCGCCAATGGCGAACCGATCGCGGGCAAGATGCCATCGAGTGCGACGGCCGAGCCATCGGTGGTCGTCATCCACCTTCTCCCTCGTCCTCGAAGCCGTCGATGAAGATGTAATCGATGAACTGATGGGTGACGCAGTTGCTGAATTCGGACGTGTTGCCCGGTCGGCTCCAATCGCTGTCATACGTGTTGTCGATGGCGACCGCGGTGATCGCCATACCGGCGAGATCCGTCGTGCCCTGAATCGGCAGGATGAAATTGACTTGGCCGTTTTCGCCCGGCGGCGCGTTACCGATCGACACGTCGGATCTCCCGAGGTAGTAGCGACCTTCGCCATGGCCGCTCGGATCGCAGTCCGGGGACGCGTAGAAATCGACGTGGTACACACCATCGCGCGTGTTCAGGCGGCCGACGACGCTGCCGGAATGGTGGCCGCCGGTGGACTGGTAGAGGTACGGCGCGTTCTGGCCACCGTTCGCGGAAGCGTGGTCATCTGTCGCATCGTTGTCGATCGGGTCGATGCCGACGCTGCCGATATCGATGCCGAGGCCGGCGTTGTCATAGATGCGATTCGCGCTGGTGGAATTGGACGTCGAACCGGCGCCGGTGATGCGCACGCCAGCGTCATTGGCATCGTTGCCGTTGTAGGCGATGGTGTTGTCGCGGACGATGGTGCCGTTTGCACCGCCGGTGATGTAGACGCCGTATTGGCCATTGCCGAGCGCGTAGTCCGGTGTGCACGGCGGTGCGCAGGCCGCGAACGCCTTGAGGCCGATGCGGTTGCCTTCAATCGTGTTGCTGGCCGCCGCCTCGCCGTTCATCGAGATGCCGAGCGTCGTGTTGCCCGAGATCACGTTGTCCTGCACATAGTTGAAAGGCGACAGCAGGACCACGCCACCTGCGTTCGGCCGCGCCGTTCCACCTCCGGCCGTGGTGCCGATGAAGTTGTTGGTGATCCAGTTGGTCGCCTCGGTGGCGATGCGCACGCCGGCGAGGGCACCCGCGATCACGTTGCGCTGCGCGTTATCGTCGCCACCGACGGTGCCATAGATGCGGCCGCGCACGTCGATGCCCGCAAAGGTGTTCGCGCGCAGCGTGCTGCCGTTCGCGGCGAGACCAATGAAATTGCCCCAGATCGAATAGCCGACGCCGGTGCCTGCATTCGTATCGTCGATGAAGATGCCAGTGCTGAATCCGCCGATCGCGAGGCCCGACACATCAAAGGCGCTGGCCACGGCGGCCGGCGCGAAGTGCAGGCCGTTGGTGACGGTGTGTCCGCTGGCCTCGACCAGTTCGACGCAGAGCGTCGCGTTGTCGATCAAGCCGCTGCCATTCGGGCTGGAGCCCGGCTGCGTGTAGCCGCGGATCGAGACGGCATCGGTGATCGCGGGCAGCTCGGTATTGACGGCGATCGTTCGCGGGCAGGCGCCGGAAATGTTGAAACCGATGATGTTGAACACGGGATTCGCATTCGAATCGAGGATCGCCTGGCGCAGCGAGCCCGCGCCGGCATCATTCGTATTGGTGACCAGCAGGACGGTGGCGCCCGAGGCGTCGTTCTCGTAGGCCCCACGGTCGACCGTCGGACCGACGACGCGCACGCCGCCCTCGACGTCGTAGGCTGACAACCCGCCCGGAACCGCCGACGTACCGCTGTCGCGAGCGGGCGAAGTGAATTGCAGGTTGTAGTCGGTCGCCGAGACGAACAGCGGGTTGGTCGCGAGATTGTTCAGGGAGCCGGCGATGAACCCGCCGTCGTGCGACCCGATCGTATTGTTGAACGCCCAGACGGCTTCGTTCTGGTCGAGGTCGACGAAGCCCGGCGCGTTGCCATACAGGATGTTGTTGTAGAGCGAGCTGATGCCTTGCGGATTGTAGATACGGACGCCGTTGCGTGAGCTCGCCGTGACCGTGGTGTTGAGGAGGTCGATGTGGGCGCCGTCGCCGCTCGCGGCAAGGTTGAGTGCCCAGTCGTAAGTGTCACCGCCCATGCGCGCAAACACGCTGTCCGAAACTGTGATGCGCGCATCGTCACCGTCACCGGCACTCAGGCCGATCGCGCCACCGTCGACTACGCGAACGTGCTGAACGCGCAGGCGGGCACTGTCGCCGTAGACAGAGAACGAAAATGGCACGGCGAGATGAGCGATCGTCAGTGTGTTCAGGGCAAAGGTGCTGTCGACGTGGACTGAGGGGTGTGCGTGCAAGCCGGTGCCATCGAGCACGCTGCTCGCCGCATCCTGCGTGGCCTGGACGCTGCAGGTCGCGTCGTAGCCGCCGGCGATCGTCAACTGGCTCGCGTAGTACGGATTCTGGTCGTTATCGAGGACCGTATTGGCGAGGTGCAAGGTCTTGCCAGCGCCGAGCAGGATGCGGTTGGGTCCGCCTGCGAATCCAATAAAAGCCAGGGCGGTCGAGAGCTGGGTGTCGTTCTGTACGCAGAAATCGGCGGCGACGACTCGCGTCGATGCGATGCAAAGCAGCGCGAAGATGAATGTCCTGGTATGCACGCGAGTCCTCGATCGGGATGAGCCAAACCCGATGAACACGCGAAAGCAGGCCTGCCGAACATCAGGACGATCCCTGCGCAGCAAAACCGCCGTGTTCGGAAGGGGTGCCATCCGATGTTTGCACTGGGGAAGGCGCCAGGGAATTCCTGATGAACCGTCCAGAACCCATGAAGCCCCGACGACTTTCTCCGTCGGCGCGCGATCGCAGGCTCGGACTCAGCAACGGATGCGTTCGCCCGCCTGACCAGCGACAGGTACCAGAGGGACGGCTCGTGAAAATCGCCCTGCTTGCACGTGCACTCGCTTTCGTCCTGTTCGGCGCGTTAGCGCTGCACACGGCTGTGCAGGCGGCTCCGCTTGCCGTCATGAATTGCGATGACAGCGGCCCAGGCAGCCTGCGCGAGGCCGTCGCGAATGCCGCCAGCGGTGACACGATCGACCTTGGTGGACTGACCTGCGGCACGATCGCTCTTGCCAGTGGTGCGATTACGACTGCACTCGCCGAACTGACCGTCGTCGGCCCGGGCGCGAACGCGCTGGCGATCGACGCGGGTGGCATGGATCGTGTGATCGCGGGCGGGGCATCGACCTGGCTGACGATCAGGGGCCTGACCCTGCGCAACGGCAGGCTCGACCAGGCCGTGGCTGCAGGGGGCTGTGTCTATGCAGGTGCGGAGGTCTTTCTGACCGACGTGCGCGTGACCGGCTGCACCGCAAAGGCATCCGGCGACGCTCGCGGTGGCGGTGTCGCCACCGAGGGCGGTCTGCAAATGCAGTTCACGAGCATCAGCGACTGCGTAGCCGAATCAGCCGGCGGAACAGCGCGTGGCGGTGGCGCCTACGCTGGCATCCTCCTGCGAGCCGACATGAGCCGCGTCAGCGACAACATTGCTCGAACATTCCCGGTCGCTACCGGCTTCAGTTCGGGCGGCGGATTGTTCATCGAGTCAGGCGAACACACGGCGATCAACGGCTCGACGGTTTCCGGCAACCGCGCCGAATTCGCCGGCGGCCTCGATCTGCCGGGTCAGAATCTGACGTTTCCGGTTCTGCCGCTGATCGTGAACAGCACGATCGCCGGCAACTCGGCCAGTGTGCGGATCGGTGGTATCCGCAGCGAGCGTTCGCTGCGCGTCTACAACAGCACGATCGCGTTCAACAGCGAACCACAATGGGTCGGCGGCGCCCTCACGCATGCGACCGGTATTCAGCTCGACCTGAACGCAGAATTGACCATTGACAGCACGATCATTGCGAACAATCGAATGGGTGTGACCGAGGGTGACATCGGCGGCACAGCGGGCACCACGGTCAGCGGCACCGGCGGGCACAATCTCGTCCTGTACTCGATGCTGGCCCTGCAGCCCGGCACGCTGATGGTCGAGCCGATGCTGCTCCCGCTCGCCGACAACGGGGGGCCGACCGAAACGCTGGCCTTGTCAGCCGGCAGTCCGGCGATCAGCGCCGGTGCGAATTCGTTTTCCCTGGTCACCGACCAGCGCGGGCGCGGACATCCGCGCGTGTTCGGACTGCTCGCCGACATCGGAGCCTTCGAATATTCCGACATCATCTTCGCGGACGGCTTCGAACCACGATTGAGCGAAGACCCTTGACGCCTCCGCTCAGCGCCAGTCACCGCTCGCGATGAAGGCCGCCCAGTAGTACGGGTGCGTCGACTCGCCGCGCGCGCGTCGCGTGGCGAGCACGCTGCGTTGCGCCACCGCCATCGCCGCGGCGGTGTCGAGGCCGCGCTCGATGCGCGCGGAATAGAGCGCCTGCGTCCATTCCGCGGTTGCCGCGTCGTCGACCGGCCACAGGCTGGTCAGCACGGTATGCGCGCCGGCGAGGCGGAACGCGCGCGCGAGTCCGAACAGGCCTTCGTAGCGATGGCTCGTGCCGGTCGCGGTCGCGCACGCGGCGAGCACCGCCCAGCGCGCGTGCGACAGGTCGAGCGCGGCGATTTCCTCGGCGCTGAGCACGCCGTCGTCGTCGCTGCCGCCGGTAGTGCCGGGGGCGAGCAGCAACGCGGCGGGCGCGAGCGCCGGCATCGCGCCATCCAGCGGGGAATCGGCCGCGAGCGTGAAGCCGCGCTCCGCCAACGCGCCCTCGCGGTCGTTGCAGTCCGCGGCGAGACTGATCCCGTGCGTGCCGAAGTGCAAAATGTCGGCCGTGCCGGCGTCGGCGCGGAACCGGGTCTCGGTCGCATCGGCGCCGGTCAGCACTGTCGACTTCGCCGCGTCGCCGAACTGCGCGTGCCAGAGGCGGTCGAGTGCCGCGCTCTCTCTGCGCGCGCCCGGGAGAGCAGCAAGTTCGTCTGCGCAGCGGCGCGATGCGGCCGGCAGCGATGCCTGCTTGAGCGCCGGGTCGGCGATCGCAAGCAGCTGCGGTGCGCGATCCGATGCGTACGAGGATTTCAGTTCGCGTTCGTGATTGAGCACGTGCGCACGCAACCCGCGATCTGCCAGGTAGCCATCGCCATCGGGGAACGCCGCCCATGCCACGCGATACAGCGCCGCTGTGGGAAGCAGCAGCCAGTGCGTGCCGGCGCCGGCATTCGCGAGCGGTCGCCAGAGTCTCTCGCGCAGAGCGCGTCCGCGTTCATTGACGCGCGCAAGCGCGACGCTGCGGTCCGACAGCGCCGCGCTCCAGGCATCGATGTCCCTCGTGATCGAATCGAGTTCGCCGAGACGCACGGCGCGCACCGGCGCATCCGCTGACGGCAGCACGAAGGCATACAGGTCCGACGAACGCTGCTCGGCTTCGTTGCTCGCGAAATCCGCCGCGATGCGCTGCTGCGAGGTCGTAAACAGGATCAGCGAGTTGCCGGCCGGCAGACTTGCGCGCAACGCTGCGAAATCGATGCGCGAGCTCGCCAGCGCGCCGGCCAGCGGCGTCGCGCGCGCGAGCGCGCGCTCGGCGCGATCGAGCCTCACTTGCGCGTCGCGCTGCCGGGCCGCATTCGCGCCGGCCAGTTCGCTGCGCGCAAGCGACGCACTCGCATCGCGCCAGTTCTGCCACAGCGCGGCCAGCTGCGGATCCGTGCTTGCGCGTGCGGCCGCGAGGCGCTGCGCACGGATCGTCGTCAACTGGTCGCGCGCGGCCATGTCGAGTTCCCAAGCGCGCTCGAGATGTCGCGCCTTGCCGCTCGCGACCGCGATCGCGACGACGAGGTCCATGGTCGGACGCAGGTATTCCTGCAGGTTCAATGCCTGGCGTTCGCCCAGATGGCTGGACGCAAGACGCAATGCGGCCTGACGCGTCTGCTCGGCGCGCGCAGCCTGATCGAACGCTGCGTCGAAACGCAACTGTCCCCACAAGCTCGATGCCAGCCCCATGGATGCGAACAGGGTGCTCGTTTCGCTGCCTGCACTGACGTGTTGCTGGCGTGCGAGCGCTTCGCGGAATCCGTTTTCCGCATCCGCATAGCGCCGTTGCCACATCTGCACCATCGACAGGTTCGCCTGCGGAAGGTAGTCGGCAGGATCGATGCTGCGGCTTGCGCGCGCGATGTCCAGTGCGCGCTGGTACAGCGCATTCGCGGCGTCGAGATGGCCCAGATTGGCTTCTGCGTTGGCATGGTTGTTCAGCACCTGTGCGAGTGCGCTGGACTGCGCGCCGAAGGTGCGCGCGAACACGGGCTCGGCTTGCTCGTAGAGGCCGAGCGCACGCTGATCGTGGCCAAGGTCGCGCTCGAGGTTGGCCAGGCCGTGCAGGATCACAGCGCGCGTGCGACCGCTCGGATCCGGATCGAGCTGGTCGGCGGCCAGTGCCTGAGCATACACCTGTCCCGCGCGCGGCTTGTCGCCGGAGATCTTCAGAGATTGGCCGAGGACGAGGAGTGTCATCGCGATATCGCGCTGGTCGGGCGCGGCCTGCGCGCGCTGGATCGCGAGTGCCTGTTCCAGCGTATCGATGGCCGCGCCGTGATCACCGCTTTCACGCGCGGCCTTGGCCCTGGCGCGCAGGATGTCGACCAGCTGCCGGCTTTGCGCGCCATGGCGCGCACGTGCAATGCGTTCTGCGTCCGCGATCGAAGGCAGCGCATCGCCGCCGCGGCGCAGTCGGATCAGGGCGAGGCCGCGGTTTTTCAGGCCGAGCATCAGGCTTTCATCATCGTGTGCAGCGCGAGCCAGCTCGATTGCGCGGTCGCTGGCGGGAAGGACGAGGGCCGCGTCCAGGCGCAGGTTGTGGAGAGTGGCAAGCTGATTCGCGATGCGTGCGCGCAGGATCGGCGGCCATTTTTTCCGGACCGCGTCCCGATCGAGTTCCTGCAACGCCGCAAGCGCTTCATCGAAACGGTAGCGCTGCAACTGCGCGCGTGCCTGCTGCAGTTTGACTTCGGCTGCGGCTGCGCTGTCGGAGGCACTGAAACGCGTGCGCAACGCGAGTTCGCGCGCAAGCCAGTCGTCGAGACCCGGCGTATCGGCGCGCTGGCAATCGAGGGCGATGCGCGAACGCAGCGCGAGCGCCTCGGCGACCGCGAGCTCGTCGCGCGCGGCCTCGGCGACTGCGAGCGTTTGCGCTGCGGCGTGCTGCGCCTCCGCGCAGGCGCCGCGCGCGAGCAACGCGTCTGCCGAGTCGCTCGCAGCGAATGCAGTCGGCGCAGCCGCCGCGACGCAGGCGGCAAGCAGGACCGCGCGCAGGTATTCGATCCGGATTCGCATCCCGCACCTCCCCGCGGGCATTCTACGCCCGAAGGGGTGCGATCTTGTCGATGCGATTCGCGGTTCGGATCAGCGCGGCGGCAGTGCCTCGAAGTGATAGGACAGCACGTGCACATGACGCGCGTCGGCGAGTTCGGTCGCGGATTCGGACAGCAGCGCATTCAGATGGGTGCCGCGCAGGGTCAGGTTGGCCAGCGGTGACGCCGCGATGCGCCCGACGCCGCGCTGCGGCGTGTCGATCGTCGCGACCGAATATGCGGCCAGCCGGCGTTGCAGTGCATGCAAGGGCCGGTCCGCGAGGATGACCAGGAATTCCTCGCTACCGCCGTTGCTCGACACCTCCCACGACAACGCCCGGCCGCCTTGCCGGCCCGGCAGGGAGACTTTGGTGTCGGCCGACAATGGATTGGACGGCTCGAGACCGGCCAGTGGAAACAGTACATGGAACGCGCCGGCATGGTCCTCGTTCAGCACGTAGGCCCAAATCGGCCGATTGCTGGACAGCTCGAGGTTGAGTCGATCGCCGAGTTGCAGCGTGGCGCCGTCGCGCAGCGGCGCGGCGCCCGTGGCCGTGAGACGCATGAGCTCGCCGTGTTGCTGCCAGGAAGCAGGGCGCAGCGCCCACCATGCGGTTGTCAACGCGATCGCCGCAAGCACGGCTACGAGCAAGAGAACCCGCGCGGTCCGCGGGGGCGCGGGCGCTGCCGGCGGCTCCGGCGTACCGCGATCACCCAATGCATCGGCAAATGCGTGGGCAGCGTCGAAACGCCGTGTCGGATCCGCCGCGAGCGATCGCTCGATTGCTGCGGCAATGCGCGCGTCGGTTTCCGGCGCCAGAGCGCGCACGCGACTCGTGCCATCGTGCGGATACGCACCGGTCAGCAGAAAATGCAGCAGCACGCCGAGCGCATACAGATCGTCGGCGCGGCTGCGCGGCGACCCGTCGCGCGACTGCGGCGAAAGGTAGGTCGGCGTCGCCTGCGTTCGCAGCGATGCATTCAATGCGTCGGGTGCGCCGGCGGCACCGAGATCGGTCAGCACGATGCGCCCGCCGCGCGCACGCAACACGTTGCTGGCCTTGACGTCGCCGTGGATCAGGCCGGCGGCGTGGATCGCCGCGAGTGCGGCGCACAGTTCGACGCCGATATGCGCGGCTTCCGCGGCGGCGAACGCACCGTCGGCTTCGACGATTTCCGCGAGCGTGCGGCCGTCGATCCATTCGGCCCAGATGCCGGGCCTGCCCGCATGCACGGCCGCACCGTAGACGCGCAGCACATTGCGCTGACTGAGGCGCGCGAGCAGGCGTCCTTCGCGCAGGAATTCCTCGCTGCGCAACCCCGCCGCGGCCGCCTCGGGGCGCAGCAGTTTCAGCGCGACCTGCGTGCCGAGGCCCGCATCCCAGGCGCGGTAGACCTCGGCGCTGGCGCCGCTTCCGATCTTCTCGAGCGCGCTGAGCGATCCCCACTGGAACAGAATCGGCGCGGTCGGCGCCGTCGCCGCACCGATACGCTGATACGCGCTGCGTACCTGCGCGAGCGTATGCAGCGCGTCGAGCAGCGGGGCTTCTGTTGCGGACACATGCTCCCAGTCCGCCGGTTCGCCATCGATGAGGCGGTCGACGAGGTCGCGGCGTGTCTTCCCGGCTGGTGTCATCGTGTTTCTCCGAGCGCTCGCGCGAGCGCCTCGACCGCGCGGCGGATCGCCATGCGCACCGCGTCCGGCGTTGATCCGACCTCGCCGGCGATGTCGTCATAGGTCATGTCGAACTCCAGACGCATGATCACCAGTTCGCGCGCACGCGCAGGAAGGCTTTCGAGCGCGGTCTCGTACTGCTCCAGGCGCTCGCGCCCGATCGCCTGTTCCAGTGGCGAAGCCGCATCGTCGATGATGCGCGCTTCGTCCAGGTCCACCGATTCGCCATGTCGCGCGACGCGACGGATCTCGTTGCGCAACAGGTTCAGCAACGTGCTGCGCAGGTAGGCAAGAAAGCTGCCGCTGCCGCCGTATTCGAACCGCTCGATCTGTCTCAACACGCGAACGAGCGTGACCTGAACAAGATCGTCGGTGTCGGTGAGGTCGCGGGTCGCCGATGGCAGGCGGCCGTGCGCCCAGCGCCGCAGCATCGGCAGGTAGCGCGCGGCGAGGCGCTCGCGCGCGGTGTCGTCGCCGCCGCGCGCGCGCTCGAGCAGCAGTGCGGTGGTTTCCTCAGCCTGCATGGGGCGGCTTATAGCATGAGCCATGCGGCGCGTTCGGTGTCGGCGGCGCCAGCGACGCGCCGCGATTGCGCCTATACTGCGGCTGCGCCGCTCGTGGCGCCCAGCCCAGTCGAGGTCGTGTCAACTTGACCAAATCGGAATCGCGCGCCAGACCGCGCAGCGCCGGCGCTTCGAAAACCGCGAAAGTGCCGGTCCGCAGCAAGCCCGCATCCGCTGCGAAGAACGCCGCCAGCCGCAAGGCGGTCCCCGTGAACAGAAAGGCCGTGGCCGCCGCCAAGGCGCGCACCGC
Source organism: uncultured Gammaproteobacteria bacterium (assembly GCA_963758365.1). Taxonomy (GTDB): domain Bacteria; phylum Pseudomonadota; class Gammaproteobacteria; order Xanthomonadales; family Rhodanobacteraceae; genus Dokdonella_A. Next base: position 1,925,536 of record CAVWVB010000001.1, on the reverse strand, counting down.
GAAGAAGCCGGTCCGACCCAAGGTTGCCGCATCGGTCCGGGCTGCACGATCGCGCCCGCCCGCGGTCAAGCGCCCGTCGCGCCGGGCCGCTTCGAAGTCGAGGGCTGCACCTGATGCAGCCGCGCAGTTGCGGACGCTCGTGCTCGACGCGCTCGACGACCTCAAGGCAAGGGACGTCCAGGAAGTCGATGTGCGCGGCAAGAGCAGCGTGACCGATCTCCTGGTCGTTGCCAGCGGCACCTCGTCGCGTCACGTGAAATCGATCGCCGACGAAGTCGTCAAGAAGGCCAAGCAGGCCGGACAGCCGCCGATCGGCGTCGAGGGTCAGCGCGAAGCCGAATGGGTGCTGGTCGATCTCGGCGACGTGATCGTGCACGTGATGCTGCCGCGAACGCGCGAGTTCTACGGTCTCGAGCGCCTGTGGACCGTGGGCGACGACGCGCCGGCCGCGCTGGCCGGCTGAGCGCTTGCGCGGGCGCCGATGCGCGTTCGCCTGATCTCGGTCGGCGAGCGCATGCCGCGCTGGGTCGGCGACGGCTTCGCCGAGTACGCGAAGCGCCTGTCGCGCGACCTGCCGCTCGAACTCGTCGAGATCGCGCCCGGTGCGCGCGGCAAGGGTCGCGATCCCGCGCGCGCGATTGCTGCTGAAGGCGCGGCCATCCTCGCCGCGCTGCCCAGAAACGCGCACCCCGTCGCTCTCGACGGCCGCGGCGATCCGTGGTCGAGCGAACAGCTCGCCGAGCAGCTCGCGGCGTGGCGCATGAGCGGCCGTGATCCCGCGATCCTGATCGGCGGCCCCGACGGCCATTCCCGCGACGTTCTCGAACGTGCCGACCAGCGCTGGTCACTCGGGCCGCTGACCCTTCCGCACATGCTCGTGCGGCTGGTCGTCACCGAGCAGTTGTATCGTGCGGCGACGATGCTCGCGGGGCATCCGTATCATCGTGGCTGAGTGCCTCTTCCGTTCGCGTAACAGAAGTTCCGGCCTACAGCTCGATGATCGGCTTGAAGCCGCCCCAGAACATGCGTTTGCCGTCGAACGGCAGCGACTTCGGATCCATCATCGATGCGAGGCGCGGGTCGCTCATCACCTTCTTGTTGATGCGGTCGCGTTCCTTGCGTGACGTGTAGACGATCCACGAGAACACGACGACCTCGTCCGGCTTCAGTTTGACCGCCTGCGGAAACGACGTGGTCTTGCCGGGTTGCACGTCGTCGGCGACGCATTCGGTGTAGTGAACCGCACCATGCTCGCGCCAGATCTTGCCGGCCTTGCGCGCCATCTTGCGGTAGTCCGCGAGCTTGTTCTTCGGCACCGGTACCACGAATCCATCGACGTAGCTCATGAGTCCTCCAATCGGCTGCGGAACGGTCGTCAAGCGTCCACCCGCGACCGGTCGCCGTCAAGTCGCGCGCACCGGGTCCGGAATGCGAATTCACCGGATTTTCATGAGGTCTGGAGAAAGCCGTGACGACCGAACTCAAGATCCTGTTCGGGTCCGTCCTGGCCGGTCTCGACCAGGTGCCGATCGGCACGACGCTCGCGACGTTGCCGCGCATGGGCGGCGGCGATGGCCGGTCTGCTGATCGCGATCGCCGCGATGTCCTGACCGCTCCGCGCATGCGGTCACTCGCGTGCGGCGAGGCGCAATCCGCGCGGCGTGAGCCCGCGTTCCAGCCCTTCGAACAGACCCTGCACGAGCAGGGCCAGCACGGCAGCCGGAATCGCACCCTCGAAGATCAACCCGAGATCGTCGAGGCGGATGCCGGTCAGGATCGGCTGACCGTAGCCACCGGCGCCGATCAAGGCCCCGAGTGTCGCAGTGCCGACGTTGATCACGGCCGCGATCTTGACGCCGGCGAGAATCGAACGCATCGCGAGCGGCAATTCGACGCGGCGCAGCCGCTCGCCCGCGGTCAGGCCGAGCGCGGCTGCCGATTCGCGGAGTTCGGGCGCGATGCCGGTCAGGCCCGCATGCGTGTTGCGCACGATTGGCAGCAGGCTGTACAGAAACAGGGCCGCGATCGCGGGTGCCGCACCGATGCCGAACAGCGGAATCATGAACACGAACATCGCCAGCGACGGCACGGTCTGCAGGACGCCGCTGAGTGCAATGACCAGCTGGCCGACGCGCCGCCGGCGCGCCGCGAGAATGCCGAGCGGCAGCGCGATCGCAATCGCGAGTCCGAGCGAAATCGCGACCAGGCCGAGATGCTCGAGGGTGCGCTGCGCAATGCGCATCGCGAGGCCTCGCGGTTCGCGGTCGCCGGCAACGCCGAGGAAGCGCGCCGCAACGCCCGTTTCGGGTTGACGATCGAGTTTGACCGCCGCGTTCATCGCACGCATCGCGGCGACATCGATGCGCCCGTTCAGCGCATCCAGGGTGCGTTGCAATCCGGGTTGCGTGGCGAGCGCGGCACGACGCACGAGCAGTACGGCCTGGTAGGGCGGAAAATAATGGCGGTCGTCCTCGAGTACGCGCAAACGGTAGTACGGAATCTCCGCGTCGGTCGTGTACAGGTCGATCACGTCGATCGCGCCATCGGCAAGCGCGCGATAGGCGAGATCGTGGTCCATGCCGCGCGGATGCTGCGGAAGGCCATAGGCGCGCTGCAGGCCGGGCCAGCCGTCGCCGCGATCGAGGAATTCGCTCGACAGGCCGAAGCGAAGTGCCGGCTGTGCGGCCAGGTCGGAAATGCGTGCGACGCCGTGCGCGGCCGCGATCGGCTTGCGCATGCCGAGTGCATAGGAGTCGGCAAAGCCGAAAACCGCGCCGATCCGGATTCCGCTCGCGGCCAGCGCCGCGTCCAGTGCGGCGCGATCCGCATCGCGTGCGACCGCGGGCAGCAGTTCCTGGGTCAGGGTCCCGGTGTATTCCGGATAGAGGTCGATGTCGCCTTCGACCAGCGCGCGCCAGACGATGCGCGTTCCGCCGAGCGCGCGCCGATGTGCGATCGTGAGGCTGTCCCTCTCGGCTTGCAGGCGCACGATCTCGCCGAGCAGGATCGATTCGGTGAAGTTCTTCGAGCCGATCGTTAGTGCGTGCGCGATCGCCGGCGTGAGCGCGATCGCGCCGGCGATCAGCATGCGGGCGCATCTCATCGCTGCGGTTCCGGCAGTTTGCGCTGTGCCTCGACGAAGCGGGTCACGAACGGATCGGCCGGCCGTGAGCGGAATTCATCGAGGTTGCCGTCCTGGATCACGCGACCCGCGCGCAGCAGCACGAGCCGTGGCGCAAGAAACGCGGCCTCCGCGAAGTCGTGGGTGACCACGACAACGGTCTTCGCAAGTGCCGCGAACATCGCCGCGAGTTCATCCTGCAACTCATGGCGGATGACCGGATCGAGCGCACCGAGCGGCTCGTCGAGCAGCAACGCCGGAGGATCGAGCATGAGCGCGCGCATCAGTGCGACGCGCTGGCGCTGGCCACCGGAGAGTTCGGCAGGAAAGCGCGCGAGCGCGTCGTGGGGAAGATGGGTGAGCGCGGCCAGTTCGTTTGCGCGCGCATCGATGCGTTGCGCCGGCCAGCCGAGCTCGCGTGGCAGCAAGGCCAGGTTTTCGCGCGCGCTCAGGTGCGGAAACAGGCCGCCTTCCTGGATCACGTAGCCGGTGCGACGGCGCAGTGCGAGCACGTCGTCCGTCCGCAACGCGCGCCCCTCGACCCGGACCGTACCGCGGTCCGGCCAGTCGAGCCCGAGCAGCAGCCGCAGCAGGGTCGACTTGCCCGAGCCGCTGCTGCCGATAACCGCGCTGACGCTGCCGCGTGCGAACGCGAGGTCGACCGCATCGAGCGCCTTGTGGCTGCCGTGGCACAGGCTCACACCGACGAGTTCGAACATCCAATCGGATGACCCGGAAGAGTCCGCGTGGGCCATGCTCCGACCGGGCATTCGGGTATCTCGGGTTGCTGATGGCGCGGTCACGGTCGCCGCTCGTCGCGGACCAGCAGCCGCGCGCAGATCGCCGCGAGGCCAGCCGAGGCGGCGCCGACCAGTGCGGCGAGGCGCACGCCGCCCATGAAGTCCTGCGGCGAACGTTGCAACGCGAATGCAAAGCCGAGCAGGGCAGTCGCGATCAGTCCGCCAATGCGCGCGACCGCGCTGTTGAATCCCGATGCAGCACCGACATGGTCGCTATCCACCGCGGCAATCACCGCGGCAGTCAGTGGCGCGACGCACAATGCCATGCCGATGGCCACGAGCAGGGTGGCCGGAAGGATGTCGATCCAGTAATCGATGCGGCCGTTGCCGATCCGCATGTACAGCGCGAGTCCCGCCGCCACTGCAATCGAACCGGCCGTCAGCGGCAGCCGCGCTCCATGGCGTCCCGTGAGTTTGCCCATCAGCGGTGAACCGAGTCCGATCAGGAGCGGAAGCGGCAGCATCGCCGCCGCGGCGACGATCGCGGAATAGTGTTCGACCCGGATCAGCACGTACGGGAGCAGAACCAGAAGCCCGCTGAGGCTCGCGTAGAGGAAGAACGTGAGCAGCGTGAGCCCGACGAACGTGGGTGTCGCGAACATCGCGAACGGCATGAGCGCGCGATCGCCGCGCCGACCCTGCAACCAGAGGAACAGCACGAGCAGTGTGAGGCCGGCGACTGTACTCGGCCAGGCCCGCGCTGCCGCGAGGTGATGCGCCGCCGCGGCCGTCAGCGCCCAGGTCAGCAGTCCGAGCGCCAGTGTGACGATCGCAGCGCCCGACCAGTCGAGCGTCGCGGACGGTCGCCGGTCCCGGCTTTCGGCGACCCTGGTCGAGGCCAGATACATCGCAACGATCGCGATCGGCAGGTTGAGCAGGAAGATCGCGCGCCAGCCGAGCGTGTCGACGAGCCAGCCGCCGATCAAAGGCCCGAGCGCGCCGGCCAGCGCGCCAGCCGAGGCCCAGATGCCGATCGCGCGTCCGCGCGCTTCGCCCGCGAATGCAGAGCCGAGAATGGCCAGGCTGTTCGGCAGCAGCAGGGCGCCGCCGAGCCCCTGCAGGCCACGGCCAGCGAGCAGCCAGGTCAGGGTCGGAGCCACTGCGCACAGGATCGATGCGAGTGTGAACAGTGCGAGACCGGCCAGGAACAGGCGGCGGCGCCCGAAGTGGTCGCCGAGCCCGCCGCCGAGCAGGGTCAGTGCGCCGAGCGGCAGCAGATAGGCATTGATGGTCCAGGGCAGCGCGACCGCGCTCGCGCCGAGATCGCTCTGCAATGCGGGCAACGCGACGTTGACTACCGACCCATCGATGAACGCGACGCTGGAGCCGAGGATCGTCGCGGCCAGAGTTGCGCGCGGATGCGCGCTGTGGACCGCAACTGCGGCGCTTGCGATGCCGACATCGCAGGGGCCCGCGACCGCGCCGGTCATCTGCCGATCCCGCGGCTGCGCGGCGAAGGCCGCGTTTCGCGTGGTGCGGCGATGGCTGCCCGGGCGCTCATCCGCTCATGCCACGAGCGGATGCAGGAACTGGTGCACCGCCTGGATCACCACCGATCCTTCGCCGACGCCCGACGCGACGCGCTTGACCGATCCGGAGCGCACGTCGCCGACTGCGTAGATGCCGGGCATGCTCGTCGCGTAGGGTGAGGCAAGCGCCACGCCCCGCGCATCGCGGCCGGTTTCGATGAAGCCCCTGGCATCGAGAGTGAGGCATCCGTCGAGCCATTCGGTGTTCGGCTCGGCACCGATCATCACGAATACATTGCCGATCGACCGCGTTTCGCTCGCAGCAGTCGTACGGTCGGTCCAGGTGACCTCGCGCAGGCGTTCGTCGCCCGCCAGCGCAGTGATTTCGGTGTGCGCGTGCAGAGTGATCCGCGGACTCCGCTCGATGCGCTGCACCAGGTAATCGGACATCGTCGCGGCCAACCCGGCTGCACGCACGAGCACGTGCACGTGAGCCGCCGCGCGCGACAGGAATACCGCGGCCTGGCCGGCCGAATTGCCGCCGCCGACGACGATCACCTCTTCGCCTGCGCACAGTTGCGCCTCCATTGCGGTGGCGGCGTAGTGAATGCCCTGTCCTTCGAAGCGGTTGTAGTCGGGCACGTCCAGTTGCCGGTAGCGCGCACCCGACGCGATGATGACCGCGCGGGCCCTGAGCGTATGCCCGTCGTCGAGACGAAGCCGGTAGGGTTGCTCGTCGCATGCGAGTCCGTCGACGCGGCGCGACACCGCGAGCCGCGCGCCGAACTTCTGTGCCTGCACCTGCGCGCGGCCGGCGAGAGCCTGCCCGGAGATACCGGTCGGAAATCCGAGATAGTTCTCGATCTTCGACGATGTTCCGGCCTGGCCGCCGGGTGCCATGCCCTCGATCACGATCGTGTCGAGTCCCTCCGAGGCGGCATAGACCGCGGCGGCGAGTCCGGCCGGTCCGGCGCCGACGACGGCCACGTCGTACACATGCGCGGGATCGATCGTTTCGGTCAGGCCGAGGGCGTCGGCGAGCTCGGCGGTGATCGGATTGTTCAGCACCCGATGATCGGCCGAGACCACCACCGGCAATTGCGCGGGCTGCAGGCCCAGACAGGCGACGAAACCGCCCGCACCGGCGTCGATTTCAGTGTCGAGCAGACGATGCGGATAGCCATTGCGGGTCAGGAAACGCTGCAGACGCAAGGTGTCGGCCGCATGTCCCGGACCGATCAGCACGACGCCGCCCTGGGCATGGCGGATCAGGCCGACGCGTCGCAGGATGAACGCGCGCATGATGATCTCGCCGATGTCCGATTCGCTGGCCATGAGGCGGCGGAAATCGCTGCGCCTGAGCCGGACCAGGCGGGTTTCGACCGCTGTGCGTGCCGACACCAGGATTTCGCGGTCGTTGAACTGATCGAGTTCGCCGGTGAACTGACGCTCCCCGTGCACGGTCAGCACGTGCTCGCGGTCGCGCGAATCCATCTCGAAGATCTCGACCCTGCCTTCCTGCACGAGGAAGAAGTCGACGCTGCGCTGTCCACGATCGAAGATCAGTGCACCCGCAGGCAAGGTCTCCTCGCTTCCGTAGCCTGCGAGACGTGCCGCCATCTCGACGTCGAGCTGCGGAAACGTCTGCGCCTCGCGCTCGTAGGGATCGCTCGGATCGATACCGGCAGGCAGGTTTGCGGGCGCAGGCGACATCGCGCGCACTATAGGATGCCGCCTACGAGGCGGCAATGAAGGCTGTCGCGCGCGTCGGCGTTGACGATGTCCCGGATGGGCTGATAGCGTCTAGACGCGTCTGGCGGAGTACGGTCATGGCAGCAGGCTGCAGACATGCCGATCAGGTCCTGCGCGTGCATCCAAGCGCGCGTGGTTGCGAGGAGTGTCTGGCGATCGGCAGCACGTGGCTGCACCTGCGGCTGTGCCGGACCTGCGGGCATGTCGGCTGTTGCGACCAGTCGCCGCATCGGCACGCAACGGCGCACTTCCACGCGACAGGCCACCCGGTCATCGAGGGCTACGATCCGCCCGAAGGCTGGGGCTGGTGCTATGTGGACGAGGTGTTCCTCGATCTCGGCGGCGATACCACGCGGCAGGACGGTCCGATTCCCCGCTACTACTGAACGGACCGGCGCGGGCGCCGCGCACGATTCGATCACTCGGCGACGTTCTTGGCTTCGGCAGTCGCGAGCAGTTCGGGGTGGCCCACCCGGTGCGCGCGATCGAGCAGCGGATGCGCGAATACCGCGGCGAGGATGATCGCGGCGCCGAGATAGAAGGCCAGGGTGAGTTCGTGCTGCTCGCCGAGCAGCACGGCCGCGAGCACGATCGCATAGACCGGTTCGAGGTTGGTCGCCAGCTGCGCGGAAAACGCGCTCATGTGACGCAGCGCGACCAGCGCGAGCGTGAACGGCAGCAGCGTGCAGACGATTGCGAGCAAAAGCAGCAAGGCCGTGTCATGCGGATCCGGAAGCACGAAAGGGCTGCCCGACAGGGCCGGAAACAGCCACGGCATCAGCGGCACGAGCAGGGTCAGTGCAAGCGTGCCCGCAGCGAGCTCGATGCCGGTGACTGCAAGCGGGTCGGCACGTTCCACCAGGTGCTTGTTGAGCGAACCGAAGAACGCGACGAACAGCGCCGACAGCATGCCGATCGCAATGCCGAGACGCATCGACACGGGTACGCCGCCCACGACCAGCGCCACGCCGGGCAGGACTGCGACCCCGAGCAGCAGTTCGCGCACCGAGAACCGACGTCTTGCCAGCATGGGTTCGACCAGCGCGGTCAGCGGAGTAGCCAGCGCGATGCAGGTGGCGCCGACCGAAGCGTTGGCGAGCTTGATCGATCCGTAGAACGTCAGCCAGTGCAGGGCAACGAGAACGCCGATTCCGGCATAGGCGAGGTTCAGGCGTACAGGCATGGCGCGCAGACCACGCCAGGTTCGCGGCAGCAGCGCGAGCGCAGCGACGACGAGCAGCATGCGCCACCACACCAGCGGCAGCGCCGCAAGAGAGATGAGTTTGCCGATGATCGCGGTAAAACCCCAGAGCAGCACGCAGAAATGAATCTGCAGCTGCGCCCTGGCGGCGGAGGACAACGCACTCACGAATGGGTATCCGGCAGGCAAGGACGAGCGCCACGAAGCGCGCATCATAGCCCGCAACTGCCGGCGTCCCGCGCGGCGCGGCCATCGGGCAGGCTCTGCCCGGACGCCGATCCTGATGCTTCGGCGCGACGTGGTTTCTTCGCCCGCTGCGACGCGCCGTCGACTCGTCGTCAGGGTTCCGATTGGCCGCGCCATGCGTCTTCTCGGGGTCCCGCGGCGAATCGATGCGGACTGGCAGTGTTGTTCAAGAGGCATCGGGCGCGATCGCGCAATGCGCTGACTTGCAAAATCACCGATTGTGCGCTTGATTGTCAGCGCACGATCCGATTCCACGCCGGCCGGCGCGCAGCGCGGGCGCTGCCGGACAACGACTCGACGCAGCAAAGGGGTTGCATGACATCCGGGCACATCTCACTCAACGGCGCACCCGCAAGCATTGACGATCTTCGCGCGATCGCGTCGCTCAATTACGGCCACTTCACGTCGATGCAGGTGCGCGACGGCTGCGTGCGCGGCCTGGATCTGCACTTCGAACGGCTTGCGCGCGCGACGCAGGAATTGTTCGGCAGTACGCTCGACATCGGCGTCACGCGCGAATGGATGCGGCGCGTCGCCGGCGTGCGCGGCAACGTGTCGTTGCGGGTCACGGTATTCTCGCGCAGCCTGGATCGCGATCGACCCGTCGAGCCGGTCGCGCCCGACGTTCTGGTCGTGGCCGAGCCGCCGCGCGAGCGCCGCAGCTTGCCCCTGCGTGTGTGCAGCGTGCGCTATGCGCGCGAGCTTCCGAGGATCAAGCATGTCGGCACGTTCGGTCCGCTCTACCAGAAGCGACTCGCGCAGGCGCGCGGCTTCGACGACGCGTTGTTCGTCGGTCAGGATGGCAGGATTTCCGAGGGCACGATCTGGAATGCGGGCTTCTTCGACGGCAGCCGCGTGGTATGGCCGGACGCGCCCGCGCTGGAGGGCGTTTCGATGCAACTGCTCAAGAGCGGGCTTGAAGACGCCGGAGTCACGACGGTCACGTGTCCGCTTCGTCTTTCCGATCTTGGCGGTTACCGCGCGGCGTTCTTCACCAATTCATCGCAGGTCGCGGTGCCGATCGCCACGATCGACGAGGACCGCTTCACGGTCGACCCCGGTCTGCTCGCGACGCTGGAAAGCTGCGCGGCCGCACAGCCCGCACAACGTCTCTAGGCTTCACCAGCCGCGCGTGCCAGGGCCGAAAAATCGTCATCGATCGCTCGCGGAGAGACGTGCGAGCAGCGCCATCGCAGCCGCCGGATTGTGTTGCTTGGCGGCATTGATGAAGAAGATGAACACGTCGCGGCCGGCGCGCCCGGCCGCCGCGCTCCGGATGCGTGGCAGCTCATGCGGTTCCTCACCGCACGACCATTGGCGCGCCCGCTGCGCCCACGCATCCAGTGCGTCCGGCGCATAGCCGGTCTCGATCGAGGACGCACCGCACATCAGGCGCGCATAGACGAAGTCGCCGGTCGTGTCCGCGAACGACGGGTGCTGCGGCGAATCGGTGAACACGGTGGCGACGGCGTGACTGCGTGCGAGATCCAGATAGGACGCGCACATGAAACTCGGGTGGCGGACTTCGGCGACATGGCGCAGCGTGCGGCCGTCGAGTTCGCGCGGCAGCAGGTCGAGAAAGGCTGCGAAGTCGTCAGGCTCGAACGCCTTGTGCTCCGGAAACTGCCAGTTAAGCGGTCCGAGCCGGTCGCCCAGTTCGGCAAGACCGCCATGCACGAATCCGGCGATCGACCGGCCCGCTTCGGCCAGCCGCGCGCGGTCGGTGGCATGGCGGGGCGCCTTCAGCGAGAAGACGAAGCCCTCGGGTGTCTGCGTCCGCCACTTCGCATAGGTGGCCGGTTTCTGTGCGCCGTAGTAGGTACCGTTGACTTCGATGACGCTCAGGCGGCTGCTCGCGAACTCGAGTTCGCGGCGCTGCGCGAGTCCATGCGGATAGAACGTGCCGCGCCAGGGCGCATACGTCCAGCCGCCGATGCCGACGCGGATGCGTCCGCTGGCCGCCATGGGCACGGTCGACGATGCCGTCGGATCGGTTCGGGAATGAACGGGCATGCACTCGCATCCTCGCAGTCTCGATTGGTGACGGGGATGATGCACCGACTGCGGCGGGATATCATGCGGCGCGCCCGATTCGTTGCAGTGGCGGAGCGTTTGTTCATGTACGCGTTCATCAGGTCGCGGATCTTCGCCGGCACCGTCGCGTTCGTCGCGTGGGGTGCGCTCGTGCTCCAATACGCGCTGTTGATCGGCGCGACCTGGGGCGATATCGGAGCGCTGCTCGGCACGTTGCGATTCTTCAGCTTCTTCACGATCCTGAGCAATCTGCTGGTCGCGCTGGTCGCGACGTCGGCATGGATCGATCGCGATCCGGGTGCGCGCGCATTTCTGCATCGACCGCGCGTCCGGGGTGCCGCCGCCCTGTGCGTTTCGCTCACCTGCGGCATCTATTTCTTCGTGCTCGCGGCAACGTGGTCGCCGCATGGTGCGCAATTGCTGGCCGACGTCGGCCTGCATTATGCGGTGCCCGCACTCTACGTGGTCTGGTGGACCGGCGCGGTACCGCATGGGCGACTGGTCTGGACGGATGCGCTGCGCTGGCTCGCGATTCCCGCGTTGTTCCTCGGCTGGACGCTGCTGCGCGGAGCCTTGCTGCACGAGTACCCGTATCCGTTCGTGAATGTCGGCGCACTGGGTCTGGTTGCGGTCCTGCGCAACGCCCTCGGCATCGGATTGCTGTTCGTCCTCGCCGGGCTGGCGCTGGTCGCATTCGACCGCAATGCGGGGGCGAAGACATGAACGCGTCCGCGGAATTGCCCCATGTCGTCGTTCTCGGCGGAGGATTCGGCGGACTGCGGGCGACACGCGCGCTCGCATCGGCAGCGGTGCGCGTCACGCTCGTCGACCGCACCAACCACCACCTGTTCCAGCCGTTGCTCTACCAGGTCGCGATGGCCGGTCTTTCGGCGCCGGACATCGCGGCCCCGCTGCGCCACATCCTGCGTCGCCAGCGCAATGTCGAGGTGCGCATGGACGAGGTGCATGCGATCGATGTCGCGGCTCGCCGCGTGGTCCTCGAGCGCACGGCGCTCGCCTACGACTACCTGATCGTCGCGACCGGCTCGCGCCATGCGTATTTCGGTCATGACCCATGGGCATGCCACGCCCCCGGCCTGAAGACGCTGGACGACGCACTGCGGATCCGCAGGCGCATGCTGGAGGCGTTCGAGGCCGCCGAACGCGAAGATGCTGCCGAAGCGCGGTCCGAATGGCTCGCGTTCGTGATCATTGGCGGCGGCCCGACGGGTGTCGAGCTCGCGGGCACCCTGGCCGAGATCGCGCTGCATACCCTGCCCCGCGAGTTCCGGCGCAGCGATCCGCGCCGCGCGCGCATCCATCTGGTCGAGGCGGGAACACGGTTGCTGGCATCGATGCCGGAATCGCTGTCCGATGCGGCGCGGCGTGCGCTGGAGCGTCTCGGCGTGGACGTGCATACGGGGTACGCGGTGACCGCGATCGACGAGCGCGGAGTGGAGCTCGGTTCGCGCCGCATCCGCGCTCGCACCGTACTCTGGGCTGCGGGTGTCGCGGCGTCGCCGCTCGGTGCGTGTCTGGATGCCGAGCGCGATCGCGCGGGCAGGGTCAAGGTCGATCCGGACCTTTCGTTGCCCGGCCACCCCGAAGTGTTCGTGGTCGGGGATCTGGCGAGCGTGTCGGGTGAAGGCGGCCTGGTGCCCGGCGTGGCGCCTGCGGCAAAGCAGATGGGCGCGCATGCCGCGGCCGCGATCCGCGATCGTCTGGCCGGCCGCGCGACGCGTGCATTCGTGTATCGCGACTACGGCAACCTTGCGACGATCGGCCGCATGTCCGCGGTCGTCGATCTGCACGGACTGCGCCTGTCGGGTGCGCCGGCCTGGCTGTTCTGGCTCGCGGCACACATCTTCTTCCTGATCGGCTTCCGCAACCGTCTCGTGGTGATGGCGGAATGGATCTGGTCGTATTTCACCTACCAGCGTCACGCGCGGATCATCGTCGGAGAGGATCACGCCGATGCGCGCTGCCGCGAGTCAATGATGCGCGCGGCGCGCGACGGCGAAAGCACGGATCGTTCCGGAAGCGGGCCGGATCCAGGGATCGTGCGTGCCGAGCGCCCCGAGCGACCTTCGGGATCGCAGTAACGGCGTCGGCCGGGCGCCGCCGCAGGGACGGTGCGACCGGTCGACGCCGAACGCGATGCACGTCCCCGCGGCGCCGCACGACCTGCGGCGAAAATCGATCGGTGCAATGTCTGCGGCACCTCGGCATGCCGTGTAGGCTGTCTGCGGAACGGTCGGCTCGACCGCTGCCGGACATCACCTGCGCGAGGGCGATCGCTGCTCATGCTGCATCGCGACGCCGCCCCTGGAGGCACCGTGGAACCGACCATCGTGCGCAATGAACACGCGAACCGATTCGAGACGAGCGTCGAGAATCAGCTGTGCGTGCTCGAATATCGGCTCGACGCCGGCCGGCTCCTGATCGATCACGTCGGCGTACCCGTCGCGGTCGGCGGCCGCGGCATCGCCGGATCGCTGGTCCGCGCCGCGCTGGAGTTCGCGCGCGCGGACGGCAGGCAGGTCGTGCCGCGCTGCCCCTATGCGCAGTGGTGGCTGGACCGGCACCCTGAGTACGCGGCCCTGGTCGCGCGTGCCTAGGACGCGAACCGTTGCCCTGCCGGCCGACCGGGACGGAGTTGTCCAGCGCCGACCATACCGGGCCGCACGGTTCGCGCCCTGCGACCCGCGCCGGGTCCGGAATGCAGCGGCGCCGTGTGCGGCGGTTCGCAAATCCGCCGTGATCCGGGTCCGGCCGGCGGCGTCGACTCGACGACAGGCACCTCTGATTCAGGCTGCTAGAATATTTCCAATCGTGATGGCGAACCTCCGACCCGCATGCGGGCGCGCGGTCGGACCCTCAGCGATATCGCCGTGACGGGGAAGCGATCGATTTTTCATCCACTGGGAGTGATGCGATGAGCAAGTCGTTTTGTGCAGTAGTGCTGACGCTCGCGGGCGTCCTTTGCGCGGGCAGCGCCTTCGCGGCCGGCAAACCCGCGATCGGCGTTGCGGAATTCAAGAACGAGTCGGGTGCAGGCTGGTGGCGCGGTGGAGTGGGCTGGGAATTGTCGGGCATGTTGTCCAACGAGCTGTCCAGCAGCGGCGATTTCCGCGTGCTCGAACGCAGCAAGCTCAACAACGTGCTCGAAGAGCAGAATCTCGCCGCGTCCGGACGCGTACGCTCGGGCACCGGCGCGAAAATGGGCCAGGTGACCGGTGCGGACTACCTGGTGTTCGGCACGGTGACTTCATACGAGGAAAACACCGCGAGCACCGGAGGCGGCCTGAGCTTCCGCGGCATTTCGCTGGGCGGCAAGAAGTCCGAGGCCTACATCGCGGTCGATGTTCGCGTGGTCAACGCGTCGACCGGTGAAGTGGATTATTCGCGCACGATCGAGGGCCGCAGTTCCGGCGGCGGAATGTCGGTGGGCTTGTACCGCGGCGGGTTCGGCGGCAGCCTCGCCCATGAGGAGAACACGCCGGCCGGCAAGGCGATCCGCGCCGCACTGGTCGAGATCACCGACTATCTTGACTGCGTGATGGTCAAGAGGGGCACATGCGAATCCGAGTTCAACGCCAAGGAACAGAAGCGCCGCGCAAGCGACAAGAAGGCGCTCAAGCTCGATTGACCGGGCGCGCCGGGTCCAAAAAAACGGCGGGTTTCCCGCCGTTTTTTTTTGCTGTCCCATCGCTTCCGGTGTGGAGGAACGCGGTCGCGATCCTGCCTCGATTGGCGACGCAGAGCGGCGCTGCGGGCTCACCCTGACGCTCACGTCGCGCCGAGACCCGCGCAGGGCGCAGGCGTCGAGATCGAATCAGCGCTGCGGGCGCGGACCGCGGCGACGCTTGCCGCGTCCCGGGCCGCGCGGCTCCGATCTGTTGCCATCGTGCAGCGAGTTGCCCGGCGATCCAGCGGAGCGCGGATCATGCTGATCTCCGCGGCGGGGACCCTTCGCGTGCCCCGGTCGGGCCTGATGCGGCCCCGCGTTGCCATCGTGCAGCGAGTTGCCGCGCGAGGCGCCGCGGTCGGGCTTGCCTGGCGCGTTCCCGCGCGGCGAATCGGAGCGCGGCGGCGCAGCCCGGTTTCCGCGTGAATCATCGCCGCCGCGTGCATGCGGGTGGTGCTGCCCCGCCGGATACGGTTGCTCCGTGCCCGGACGCGCGCCACGCCGTTTGCGACCGGGTTGGCCCGCACTGTCCGGGAACCAGCTGCGCAGTACCGCGGGACTCAGTCCCGGTTCGCTGTACGCCGCCGCAGGGTGTGCGTTGCGCTCGCGCGCGCCGCGCGCCTGGCCCGGACCGCTGCGTGCGCGCCCCGGTCCGCCACGCCCGGGCCGCCCCTGTGCACCCTTTGGACCAGCGCGCGACTTGCGCGCGGGCTTGCCGGATCCGGCGCGCCAGCCGTCGTCGCGCAGGCGATCGAATGCGGCGAACTCGCGCGCCTCTTCATTGCGCGCGCCGGTCCATGCCTGCTGTGAGGTCGGGTTCGGGCGGAATTCGGTCGGCGCGGCGCGGCGCTGGCCGATCACCGGTGCGAGCGTGAGGCGCGGCACGGGACCTTGCATGCCGGCACGTTCACGCAGAGCCGCAACCTGCGCCGCATCGAGTTCGCTCGACTGTCCGCGCAGAAGCCCGCGCGGCAGTTCGACGATGCCGTAGCGGATGCGCTTGAGGCGACTCACCATCAGTCCCTGCGATTCCCACATGCGCCGTACTTCACGATTGCGGCCCTCGCGCAGCACGACGCGGAACCAGGAATGACTGTTGCCGCGGCTGATCACCGCGATCTCGTCGAAGTGGGCGGGGCCGTCCTCGAGCTCGATGCCGTTGCGCAGGCGCTCGATCGTCTCGTCGGGCACCTCGCCGTGCACGCGGCAGATGTACTCGCGCTCGATCTCCGAGCGCGGGTGCATCAGGGTATTGGCCAGATCGCCGTCGGTCGTGAGCAGCAGCAATCCAGTCGTGTTGATGTCGAGTCGACCGACTGCGACCCAGCGCGCACCCTTGATCCTCGGCAGCTGTTCGAACACGGTTGGGCGACCTTCGGGATCCTCGCGTGTCGCCACCACACCGTCGGGCTTGTTGTAGACGAGGACCTGGGCATGTTCCGCGTTGTCGGCCACGACGACGAAGCGCTTGCCGTCGATCTCGATGCGGTCGCTGCTGCGCACGCTCTGGCCGAGCGTCGCGACGGTTCCGTTGAGTTGCACTTCACCCGATTCGATGCGCTGCTCGAGCATGCGCCGTGAACCCAGTCCGGCGTTCGCGAGCACCTTGTGCAGGCGCTCCTCGATGACGGGTCCGTCGGCTGCTTCGCCGGACCGTTTCAGCTTCAGGATGGAGCGGGCAGGATGGGTCATGCGACGGATTCCGGGGTGTCTTCGCCATCGCCGGCTGGCGATCGGGCGTCGGGTGCGAGTGGGGAAGCGGGGGGTGCATGGCCTGTTTCGGCAAATGCCGAATCGGCCGCGCCGGCGCTTGCGCGCGCGGTTGCGTGTTGCGCGACGAGCAGCGGTTCATCGTCGTCGGCGGCGAAGTCCGGATCCGACAGGTTCGCCGCGATCGCGCGGTCGGCGGCGTCCAGCGGCAGCTCGGGGTCGAAGTCCTCGATATCGCGGATCTCGCCCAGCGGCGGCAGTTCGTCGAGGGTCTTCAGGTTGAAATAGTCGAGGAACTGCCTGGTGGTTCCGAGCAGCGCCGGCTTGCCGGGCAGGTCGCGATAGCCGACGACCCGGATCCATTCGCGTTCTTCCAGCGTGCGCACGATATGGGTGGAAACCGCAACGCCACGAATCTGCTCGATCTCTCCGCGCGTGATCGGCTGACGGTATGCGATCAGTGACAGGGTTTCGAGCAATGCGCGCGAGTAGCGGACCTGGCGTTCGGTCCACAGTTTAGCCACGAACGGATGCACGTCCTGGCGCACCTGATAGCGGAAACCGGATGCGACCTCGACCAGCTCCACTCCGCGCCCACTGCAGTCGTCGCGCAATTCGGCGAGCGCCCGTGCCAGATCGTCGTGCGGCGGTGTTTCGAATTCGTCGAACAGGCTCGAGAGCTGCGGCACGCCCAGCGGGTGTGCCGATGCGAGCAGGGCCGCTTCGAGGATGCGCTTGATCTGGTTCAGTTCCATCGGGTCATTCGTTGGCATGGTGCGGGCGGGATGACCGCTTCCGGATCCTCGCGATCAGGGTCCGGACGCGCGGTCATCGCGCGAGCGATTTGAGATAGATCGGAGCAAGCGATTCGTCCTGCATGATCTCCACGAGCTGTTCCTTGGCGAGTTCGAGCAGCGCGAGGAACGTCACCACGACACCGCGGCGTCCCTCGCTGGAGTCGAACAGGCTCTCGAAGCGATGGAACTCGCCGTCCGCGAGCGCGCGCAGCACGTCGCTCATGCGGCTGCGCACGTTCAGCGCATCGCGCTCGATCTCATGGCGGCCGTGCAGGTCGGCACGCCTCATTACATCCTTCAGCGCGAGCAGCAACTCGCGCAGTTCGACGGGCGGCGGCAGACGGACCACCTTTGGCTCGTCGACGACGATGTGCACGGACGCGAAGTCGCGTTCTTCGCGCGGCAACGCATCGATATCCTCGGCGGCCTTCTTGAATCGCTCGTATTCCTGCAGGCGGCGCACCAGCTCGGCGCGTGGATCGCCTTCGACTCCTTCCTCGGCGGGCGGTCGGGGCAGCAGCAGGCGCGACTTGATCTCGGCGAGAATCGCGGCCATGACCAGGTACTCGGCCGCCAGTTCCAGCTTCATTTCGCGCATCATCTCGATGTAGTCGACGTACTGGCGCGTGATTTCCGCGATCGGGATGTCGAGGATGTCGAGGTTCTGCCGCCGGATCAGGTAGAGCAGCAGGTCGAGCGGTCCTTCGAACGCATCGAGGATGACCTCGAGTGCGTCGGGCGGGATATACAGATCGACCGGCATTTCCAGCACGGGCTGTCCGCGCACGAGCGCGAGCGGGATTTCCTGCTGCTGCGGCACATGCGAAAACGCGCTGGCTGGCGAATCTTGACTGGACTGTTCGGCGGTTGGGGTCATGCTCGATCCCATGACCCCTGCCCGGAAAAGCGGGCGCCTCACGGCGTGGCGGGTCACGACTAGATCATTGCAAGTTGCGGCTTGGTCCGGTCGGAGGCAACGATTTCCGGCGCGGCGGCCTGCAACGGAGGACAACCGGACTTTGCGATCCGGAAGTCGAAAAACCATTCAAGGTTCGAAAGTGGCGGCTGGCAACAGTGGTCGCCGCGTCGGCGTGCGCGGGACTCCGGCCTTTCGATTTGCGCCTAGCCTACGGGCAAAAGCGCCTTTGCGCAATCGGGTTCGTCGGCTCAGGTGCGATTTCCGTGCCGGCCGCCGGACGCGACGCTTCCGTTAACATAGGCGTTTGCCTGCGGACCAACCGTCATGTGGTATGCCATTATCGGTACCGATGTCCCCGATTCGCTGGCGCGCCGCAAGACGGTGCGACCGGCGCATCTGGAACGGTTGCGCCGACTCCAGGAACAGGGGCGGCTGGCCCTGGCGGGCCCGTTTCCGGCAATCGATGCCGAGGATCCAGGACCTGCCGGGTTCAGCGGCAGCCTGATCGTCGCGGAGTTCGACGACCTGGCGGACGCGCAAGCCTGGGCCGCAGCCGATCCGTATGTAGAGGCCGAAGTCTACGCAGCCGTCGACGTACGGCCGTTTCGCAGGATGATGCCTTGAACGATCGCGTCGAAAAGATTCGCGAGCGTCTGGTCGCGGCGCTTGCGCCGAGCGAGCTCGTCGTCGTCGACGAGAGCCGCCGGCATGCCGGCCATGCCGGTGCACGCGACGGCCGCGGTCACTTCCGGGTGCGCATCGTGAGTGCCGCGTTCGCAGGGCAATCCGCGCTGGCGCGCCATCGCGCAGTCTATGCGGCGCTCGGCGGCTTGATGCAGACCGACATCCATGCCCTCGCGATCGACGCCCGCGTCGCGCAGGAAGCATGACGTGACCACTCCTTTTCCATTTCGCAGCCGGTCGACCCTCGCGTCCGGCAGGATCTTTCCAGGAATCCGTTGTCCATGCGTCTGACCACGATCAAGCTCGCCGGCTTCAAGTCCTTTGTCGATCCGACGACCCTGCATTTTCCGACCAACATGACCGGCGTGGTCGGTCCCAACGGCTGCGGCAAGTCCAATATCATCGACGCGATCCGCTGGGTCATGGGCGAGAGCGCGGCGAGCCGTCTGCGCGGCGGCGCATTGACCGACGTGATCTTCACCGGCTCGTCGAGCCGCAAGCCGGTCGGCACCGCCACCGTCGAACTGCTTTTCGACAACTCGGACGGACTGATCGTCGGCGAGTATGCGAACTACAACGAAATCTCGGTCAAGCGTGTGGTCGCCCGCGACGGCCAGTCCCAGTATTTCCTGA
The DNA here is from genome assembly GCA_963758365.1 of uncultured Gammaproteobacteria bacterium. GTDB lineage: Bacteria > Pseudomonadota > Gammaproteobacteria > Xanthomonadales > Rhodanobacteraceae > Dokdonella_A. Next base: position 1,906,482 of record CAVWVB010000001.1, on the reverse strand, counting down.
ACGGCGTGCGCTGCCGCCGACGCGACATCACCGACCTGTTTCTCGGCACCGGGCTGGGGCCACGCAGCTACTCGATCATCGAGCAGGGCATGATCAGCGAAATCGTCGAATCCGATCCGGAGCAACTGCGCATCCACCTCGAGGAGGCCGCCGGAATTTCCAAGTACAAGGAGCGGCGCAAGGAAACCGAGAGCCGCATCAAGGCGACCCGCGAAAACCTCGATCGCGTGCGCGACGTGCGCGACGAAGTCGACAAGCAGCTCGAGCATCTCAAGCGCCAGGCACGCGCCGCGGAACGCTGGCAGGGACTCAAGCAGGACCAGAAGCGCAAGCAAGCCGAAATCAAGGCGCTGGATCTGCGCGCCGCGCAGGCGGAACTCGAAGCGCATTCGGGGACGTTGCGCAAGGCTGAAGTCGTGATCGAGCAGCATCTGGCCGAGCAGCGCCATTGCGAGGCCGCGCTCGAAGCCGGTCGCGAAAAGCATGCCGAAGCGGCCGGGCACATGAACACCGTGCAGGCCGAGGTCTACCGCGTCGGCGCCGAGATCGCGCGCGTCGAGCAGCAGATCCAGCACAACCGGCAGCTGGCCGAGCAACTCGCGCGAGCGCGCGAGGAAACCGAGCGCGCGCAGACAGAGCTCGCCGATCACATCGGGACCGACCGCAGGCGTTTCGAGGAACTCGCCGCGATGCTGGCCGAAGCGGAACCGCAGAGTTCGACGCTGCAGGATGCCGACGAGGCCGCCAGCGAAGCCCTGGGGATTGCCGAGTCCCGGCTCGCCGACTGGCAGACGCAATGGGACGAGCACGCACAGGCGGCATCGAAGGCGGGCCAGACCGCCGAGGTCGAGCGCACGCGCCTCGACTATCTCGACCGACAGTGTCTCGCTGCCGGGCAGCGTCGCGAGGCGCTCGAGGCCGAGCACGCGGCCACGAACGTGGACGAACTGGTTCGTTCCCTGAGTACGCTCGAGGGCGAGCATGACGTGCTGCGCGGACAGGTCGACAGCCTGACGGTCGCGCTGGACGAGCGTCGCCGCGGTGCCGAAGACGCGCTGGAGGCCGAGCGCGCGATTCATGCGGAACTGAGCCGCAGGCGCGGCGACCTCGAGGGAATGCGCGGCCGCCTCACCTCGCTGGAAACACTCCAGCATGCGGCGCTCGGCGATGCGGGCGGCACTGTCAAGGAATGGCTCGACCGCCTCGGTCTCGGCGATGCGCGCCGGCTCGGCGAGACCCTGCAGGTCGAACCCGGCTGGGAGCGCGCGGTCGAGACCGTGCTCGACGGCTGGCTCGACGCGGTTCTGGTCGCCGATCCAACCGCACTGGTCGGCGACATCGACACGCTCGGGGAAGCCGATCTCGTGCTGATGCGCGCGGACGCGACGGCGCTCGACGTGGCTGCCGATTCCCTCGCTGCCCGGGTCAACGGTCCCGCGGCTGCGCGCGCGGTGCTGGCAATGGTGCGCACGATCGAATCGACGAGCGCGGCCGGCGCGCGCGCAGTTGCGCTCGGCGCTCGCGAGTCCCTGATCACGCGCGATGGTGAATGGTTCGGCCACGGATTCGTCCGCGTGCGCCGCAGTGCCGGCGCCCAGGTCGGCGTGCTCGCGCGCGAACGCGAAATCCGCGAACTCGGCGAGCAGATCGCGCGCATCGAGGGCGACATTGCCGCACTCACGGAATCGCTCGAGCGCGGCGGCCAGCGACGCATCGACGTCGAGCGCGATCGCGACGATGCACAGCGCGAGCTGTATGCGATGCATCGTCGCCTCGCCGAAGGCGCCGGTCAGCTGCAAAGCCAGCGCGGTCGCATCGACAGTGCGCAGGAGCGCCTGAACCGGATTGCCGCCGAGCGCGAGGAGGTCAATTGCAAACTCGAAAGCGACACGCAGCAGGCGCGCGAGGCGCGTGCGCGCCTGGACGCGGTGGTCGCACAGATGGGCGAACTGGAGCTGCGCCGGAAAGCACTCGACGGCGAGCGGCGAACATTGCTGGAAGCGCGGGAAGAAGCGCGCATGAACGCGCGCGAGGCCAGCGATGCGGCACACCGGATTGCGCTTTCGATCGAGTCGCGCCGCACCGCGTTCGCCGCGCTGGAGCAGTCGCTGCAGCGCATGCAGGGCCAGCTCGCGCAGTTCGAGGTGCGGCACAGCGAGATTGCCGCGCAGCTTGCTTCGGGCAGTGATCCGCTCGCGGGGCTGGAAAGCGAACGGCAGGCGCACCTGACGCAGCGCCTGCTGGTAGACCGCCAGATGGTAGAGGCGCGTCAGGCCCTGCAGGAACAGGACGCCGAACTGCGCCGCCTCGAACAGGAGCGCCACCACTTCGAACAGGGACTCGCGGAGCACCGCGAGCGCATTGCCGAACTGCGCCTTCGCGAGCAGGAGTATCGCCTGCGCGCGCAGGCCCTTGCGGCCGCGATCGGCGAAGCGGGGTTCGAACAGCAGGCATTGTTCGAGGCATTGCCCGCGGACGCTGAAGCGACACAGTGGCAGATCGCGCTCGCCGATCTGGAGCAGAAGATCCATCGCCTCGAACCGGTGAATCTGGCCGCGATCCAGGAATACGAGGAGCAGTCCCAGCGCAAGACCTATCTCGACGCGCAACTGGCCGATCTGACCGCCGCACTGGAAACGCTCGAGGGCGCAATCCGCAAGATCGACAAGGAGACCAGGGCGCGATTCAAGGAGACATTCGACCGCGTCAACGCGGGATTGCAGGCGCTGTTCCCGCGCCTGTTCGGTGGCGGCCAGGCGCATCTGGAACTGACCGGCGAAGACCTGCTGTCGACCGGAGTCGCGATCATGGCGCGTCCTCCGGGCAAGCGCGTCAGCTCGATTTCGCTGCTTTCCGGCGGTGAGAAGGCAATGACCGCGGTGGCGCTGGTCTTCGCGATATTCCGGCTCAATCCGGCGCCGTTCTGCCTGCTCGACGAAGTAGACGCGCCGCTGGACGAGGCGAATATCGGACGCTTCTCGTCGCTGGTCTCCGAGATGAGCGAACAGGTGCAGTTCATCTTCGTCACCCACAACAAGGGGACCATGGAAGCCGCAAGGCAACTCTGCGGCGTTACCATGCGCGAACCGGGTGTGTCGCGCCTCGTCCAGGTCGATCTCGCCGAAGCGGCAAGACTTGCGGGCGCGGCCTAAACATCAGGGCGGGCCGGTAGGCGTTGAGAGCGGGCAAGGAGCGCTCCGCGCGGGGATGTACAGTCGCTTGGGGCACGCTGGTGCCTGATGCGGCAAGGGTGGCGCGGCGTTGCCGCGACCATTGGCTCGTGAAACGCGGCAGGATGCCGGTGTTGGCACTCAGTTCAGATGGGAACTCCTCATGGATTGGAACCCTGCAGTAGGCATTCCGCTCATCCTGTTCGGCGTGGTCGCGCTGGTGTTGATCTATCTGTTCGGGCGGCCGCAACGCCCGGGGCAAGGCGAGCGTCGCGCTGCGAAACGTGCGAACGGCGAGCGTCTCGAGCCGACGTTCGGCGCCCCGGATGATGGCGAACCGAGTCAGGGAGAACTTGCGATTGCGGGCGCGGACTCAGGCGAGCGAGCGAGCACCGGTGGTGCAGGCCAGGCGCCTGCTTCGCCCCGCTCGACGCTCGGTGCGCGAAGCGGGCATCCATTCGAACGCATCGTGACCCTGTATGTCGCCGCGCGGGTCGGCGCGACGCTGGCCGGATCGGATATCGTGGTGGCCGCGGAGAAGGCCGGACTCGAGTTCGGCGACATGGGAATCTTTCACCGCCTCGTCATCGGCAGGAAAGTCGACGGTCCGGTGTTCAGCATGGCCAACATGGTCAAACCCGGCAATTTCGACATGACCCGGCTCGACGCGGTCAGGACTCCGGGGGTGACCCTGTTCATGACCTTGCCGGGCCCGTTGCCCGCGCTCGATGCGTGGGAAATGTTGCTGCCGACCGCGCAGCGCCTGGCCGAATTGCTCGACGCGCAGGTACTCGACGAGGGACGCAACGCACTCGGCCGTCAGCGCATTGCGCATATCCGCGACGAGTTGCGCGCCTGGGACCGTCAGCAGGAGCGCGCCCAGATCCGGCCCGGACGCTGACTGCCGCTCGTCTTCGCGGCACGGATTTCGAGGGGCCGAACGCTCCGGGCTAGCGCACGTAGGTCGCCGCGAGCGTATTGAGGTGAAACCGCTCCGCGTCGCGCAGGAACGGCGCGATCAGCATCATCACGCGATGGATGCCGCGATGAAGATCGGCCTCGTCGGCGTTCGCCTGGCCGCCACGCACGGCTTCGAAGTTCATCCAGAACGTCGCGATCAGCAGGATGTTCTCGGCAAGAGCATGGATCTCGTCCGCACTCGCGCGCATGACGCCGGCGCGCACGAGACCGCGCAGCAGCTGGATCGCGTTTCCCGCGGCACGCGTCATGATCCGCGCGAAACGCAGTTTCAGCTTGCGGTTGCGGGCGAGGATGTCGACCAGGTCGCGATACAGGAAGCGGTAGGTCCACAGGGCCTCGAACACCAGGTGCAGCTGCAGCCAGATGTCCTCCAGATCCGGTTCGCGTCCATCGGGCAACTGCAGCGCATCGTCGAGGCGCGTCTCGTAGCGCGCAAAGAGGTGCTCGACGATGTCGTCCTTGTTGCGGAAGTGGTAGTAGAGATTGCCGGGGCTGATACCCAGCTCATCGGCGATGTGATTCGTCGTCACGTTGGGCTCGCCCTGCGCGTTGAACATCGCAAGACTGGCTTCGAGGATGCGTTCGCGGGTCTGGCGTGCCATGCGCGGTGTGGTCCGGTCGTCGCGATCGAAGGCGGGTCGTCGCAGTGCACGCAGGCGGCGCGGCGACCGCCGCCGGAACTGCGGCCGGACCGGCAGGTGACGCGGTGCGCGCGTCCGCGCGCGGTCGGCTTGCGCTCTCAGCCGCCGAGCTTTTTCACGAGGTCGACATATTTCTGCATCGCGTCCTCGTCCTTGGTGCCCTTGAGCTTGGCCCACGCTTCGTACTTGGCGGTGCCTACGAAGTCGAAGAACCCCGGCTTCGGACCCGATACGTCGCCTTCCGATCCCTGCTTGTACAGCGCGTAAAGTTTGAGCAGTGTGTCATTGTCTGGACGCTCGGGGATCTTCTTGACGTCTTCGGCGGCTTTCTCGAAGCGGGTCTTGAGGTCGGACATGGAAGTTCTGCCGGTCGCTGCAACGATGCAATCGCGAGCTTACAACAGCATGCGGCTGCGCGGCCAACCACGTAGCCAGCGGTTGTCGGGCAAGGCTATGCTTGCCGGACGACGAACCAGACGTGGAGAACGCGGCGATGACGTACTTCGTGACCGGGGCGACGGGGTTCATCGGCCGCCATCTGCTGCAGCGGCTGCTCGATCGCAAGGGGACGATCCACTGTCTGGTGAGAAAAGGTTCGCTGCGCCGGTTCGAGACCCTGCGCGAGGAACTGGGTGCCGATGGCAAGCGCCTGGTCGCAGTCGTCGGCGACCTGGCAAAACCCCAGCTCGGCCTGGCTCCCGCGCTGGTCCGCGAACTCTCCGGGAAGGTCAAGCACTTCTTTCATCTCGCCGCGATCTACGATCTGTCCGCCGACGCGCAGAGCCAGATTGCCGCGAATGTCGACGGTACCCGGCACGCGCTGGAACTGGCGGCAGCAATCAAGGCCGGCTGTTTCCACCATGTCAGCTCGATCGCCGCTGCGGGCCTGTATCCCGGCGTGTTTCGCGAGGACATGTTCGACGAGGCGGAGGAACTCGATCACCCCTATTTTCGCACCAAGCATGACGCCGAGGCCCTGGTGCGCAACGAGTACGCGCGTCCCTGCCGAATCTATCGCCCGGGCATCGTGATCGGAGATTCGCGTACCGGCGCGATCGACAAGATCGACGGTCCGTATTACTTCTTCCGGCTGCTCAAGAAGATGCGCGAGGCGCTGCCGCCGTGGATGCCGACGATCGGTCTCGAGGGCGGTCGGATCAACCTGGTTCCGGTGGACTGGGTCGCCGCGGCGCTCGACCACATCGCCCACAAGCCGTCCCTCGACGGTCACACGTTTCACCTGACTGATCCGGCCCCTCGCCGCATCGGCGAGGTACTGAACCTGTTCGCACGCGCGGGCCACGCGCCGCAGATGACGATGCGCCTGGATGCACGCATGTTCGGCTTCGTGCCCGCCAGCGTGCGCTCTGCTCTCGGCAACCTGCCGCCGGTGCGTCGCGTGGTCAGCGTGATCCTGCGCGATCTCGGCATTCCGGCCGCGGTCATGAAGTTCATCAATTATCCGACCCGATTCGACTGCCGGGAGACCGAGCGCGCACTGAAAGGCTCGGGGATCAAGCTGCCCAGGCTCGACGACTATGCCTGGCGACTGTGGGACTACTGGGAGCGCCACCTCGATCCGGACCTGTTCGTCGATCACTCGCTCGGCGGCAAGGTCAGGAACAAGGTCGTCGTGATCACCGGTGGCTCGTCCGGGATCGGCAAGGCGGCAGCGATGAAAATCGCGGCAGCCGGCGCGAAGCTGGTGATCTGCGCACGCGGCGCCGACGAATTGGAGACGACGAAGAAGGAGATCGAGGCGGCCGGCGGCGTCTGCCATACCTACAAGGTCGATCTCGCCGACCTCGCGTCCTGTGACCAGTTCGTCTCCGATGTGCTCGCGGACCACGGTCAGGTCGACATCCTCGTCAACAATGCAGGGCGCTCGATCCGCCGCGCAATCGGTGCGAGCTTCGACCGCTTCCACGATTTCGAACGCACCATGCAGCTCAACTACTTCGGCGCGCTGCGGCTGATCATGGGCGTGCTCCCGGGCATGGCGGAGCGCCATCGCGGCCACATCGTCAACATTTCGTCGATCGGTGTACTCACCAACTCGCCACGCTTCTCTGCCTACGTCGCCTCGAAGGCTGCGCTCGATGCGTTCTCGCGCTGCGCGCAAGCCGAGTACTCCGACAATGGAGTCAGCTTCACGACGATCAACATGCCGCTGGTGCGGACGCCGATGATCGCGCCGACCAAGATGTACGAATCGGTGCCGACACTGTCGCCCGACGAGGCGGCCGACATCATCGTCGAGGCGATCGTCGAGCGCCCGGTTCGCATCGCGACGCGCCTGGGTACGTTTGCCCAGGTGTTCTACGCACTCGCGCCACGTGTCTACGAGATCGTGATGAATACGGCGTTCCGGCTTTTTCCGGATTCGTCGGCAGCCAAGGGCATGAAGGGACGCGCGGAGTCCGCGCAGCCGACCAGCGAGCAGATCGCGTTCGCCTCCCTGATGCGCGGAGTCCACTGGTAGAAAATTGCGCGCACAATTTTCTGGTGGAAGCCTCCGTGCTTGCGCGAGGCTGTCCGGCCTCGCGTGGAGGTTTCCGGGGAGGTCCGACCGGCCCCGGCTCCAGGGATGGCACCTCGCGCGAAGTCACGGTCGCTCGCGACGTGGAATCATCGCGTTTCGGAATTTCCGGGGAGGCAGGATGCCGACCGGCCGCGGCTCCAGGGACGGCATCTCGCGACGAATCATGCCGCGCGCGCCGTGACCGTGGACTTCGATACCGAAACCCGGTGGCGCGAGTATGCGCTGCAGCCTTGACGCTCTCCCCGACAGGCGGTCGCGGGAGAGCGAAGATCCCGCGTGTTATTTCGCCGCGCGTTTCCTGGTCGGCGCACGCTTGGCCGGCGCACGCCTGGCCGGCTTGTCAGCGAGCTTGCGCACTTCGCGCGACAGTTCCTCGACGCGGCGCGTCAAGGTCTTGAGTTCGTCCTGGCCGGGAATCCCGAGACGGGCGAGCGCACGCGCAACGCGATCCTCGAATACCTTCTCGAGCTTGTCCCAGGTCTCCTGGCTGCGCTCACGAACCTGACCGAGCGTGCTTTCGACGTTGCCGCGTGCCTCGTTGACCCGTGCTTCCGTGAACTTGCGCGTCTTCGCGTCCAGCGCGGCGCCTTCCTTGACCAGAGACTCGAACAACTTGCCGCCTTCCTGCTGCGCCTTGGCGAACGCGCCGAGACCGGCGAGCCAGATCTGCTGGGCCGAATCCATCACGGTCTTGCCGACACCGCGCAGATCGTTCGTCGCTGCCTGCGGCTTGCCGCGGGACTTGAGCTTGGGCTTGGCCATCGTCTTTTCCTCGTGCTCGTAGTGCGGCGGTCGCCGCGAGTGCGCCCAATCATTCCGGACCCGGCTAGAGCAGACACACTAGTGGCCTGCAACAGAGGAAGTGGAAGAGGAATCGCCGGAATCGTGGTGGCGGGCGCCGGCCCGGAGCGAGGCCCATGGCGGTGTCTATGGGTCGAGCGAGGGCCAGGCACGGCGCCGCGAGATCAAGCGAGGGCTTTCAATTCCTCGATTACAGGTCACTTGCCCGCGCATTTCGTCGCGATCGTCGCGAATCGGCGTTGTCTACGCGGGATATCGGGGGGAGATTGGCGCGCCGCGCCGCAATCGCCGACGGCTAGCCAACCGCGCGGCGCCCGCCGCGACGTTGCGCGACGGAGCGGCGGCCCTGGTCCAGGACCTGATCGAGATCGTCGAGCGCGCCGCGCAGACGACGTGTCGAGGCGGTCTGACCGGCGGGGCTGTGCAAGCCCGCGACGAGACTGCGTGAGGTGTCGTCGAGCACGTCGTCGCGCAGATGCAGGCCATGCCGCGCGAGCAGCCGGCCGACCTCGGTGCGCCGTTCGCGCAGATCGGCGCGAGTGGTCCGGTACGCGTGTTCGGCCAGATGCTGCCGATGCGCGAAGCTGAACACGTTCGTGAAGAACATCTCGATATCGCCGGGATCGGCTTCCAGCAGCATCGTGTCTGCGCTTGCGTAGCGCAGCGGATAGCTCGACGCACCGGCCTGCGCGCGGGACTGCAGCAGGGTGCGGAACATCTGCGAGAGTACCGCGGGCAAGCCGCCGTCGATCAGCGATCGCGGTGCATGGCGCGAGCCGGGCGGCGCGCACGTCGTATCGATCGGGACCAGCGGATTGATCCCGATGACGAGTTCGGCGCCCGCGTCCAGTGCCACCGAAGCATGCAGGGTGCGCCGCAATGCGCCGTCCACGTAATAGCGACTTCCGATCCTGACCGGAGGATACAGGCCCGGCAGGGCCGAACTGGCCTCGATCGCGCGCGATATCGGAACGTCGTCATGGCCGGGTGCACCAAACCGAACGGCCTCGCCGCTGTCGAGATCGACGGCGACGATGTAAAGCTGCGTGCGAAGTTCGCGGAAGTCGTTGCTGCGCCCATGGGTGCTCAGCAATTCATCGAGAAACTTGCCGACTGCCGCATTGTCGAACAGGCCGGTCGGCAGCAGACTGCCGAAGCGCAGCAGCGCGTCGGTCATGTTCAGGTCGAATGGATGACGCGCAAGGTCGCCGAGCCAGCCGAGCAGCACCCGCGGCATCGCGGCCGCGCGCCGCAGATACTCGAGGAAAGCGGGTCGCAGGAAGTCCTCGGGGCGGAACCGGGCCTGATCCGATTCGCCGGTGATGAAGATCCGGCAAAGTTCCGCGGTATCGAGGCCGTTGGCGAGGCCCGCAGCGATGAACGCGCCCGAACTGACACCTACATGGACATCGAGCGTACGCAGATCGAGACCGTCGACCGCCTCCTCGAGCGCGCGCAGCGCGCCCATTTCGTACATGCAGCCGATCGGGCCGCCACCGGCAATCGCGAGTCCGATCGGATGGTGACCGCGACGCTTGCGCGGATGTTGGGCGGTTTTGAGTACGAGCATCGGGGTTCGAGTGGCCGGGCGGAGGGTCGTAGAGTTCCAGGTGCGCGCGTCAGGCGAGATTCTCGTCGAGCCTCTTCTCGATCTCGCGCTCGATCACCGACTTCAACGCACCCATCAGGAAGCCGAGTTCGACCCGCACATGCACTTCATGCCGGGCGACAGCAATATGACCCTTCACGCCGCTGCGGTCGAACTGCAGCTTGTCGCCGCTCCAGTGGTGATCGATGCCGTATTCCTTGGCAATCGCCTTGGCGACGCGCTCCACAGCGGCCTTCGCCGCCTTGACGCTGCCCGCGTGCTCGCGTCGTATGTCGATGACAGGCATGGGTTCCCCGGACCTCTGCGAAGGAACGCATGATGCCCGACGCGGACGCGCCTGGGCAGTGTCGCGGCGGCTCGGCGGCAGCGCCCAAGGGTGTCGCCGGCCTTGTGATAGAGTCCGCGATCTCCCAGTGAATTCAATGCGATGCGACTGAGTTTTGCCAACGGCGAACACGCTGATTTCGTCCTCGACGGCGGTGTCGTCAGTCTCGGCAACGCGCACGGAAACACGCTCGTGCTGCCGGCTCTGGATGTGGCGCCCTGGCATGCGCGGTTCACGGTCGACCCGCGCGGCATCGTTCTCGAAGTGCTCGATCCGAGCGCGCGTACCCATGTCAACGCACGCCCGGTGCGCGAGCGCGCGCTGCTGCGTTATGGCGACCTGGTCTGTCTCGGCCGCGTGCCGATCGCGGTCAAGTCGGATCGCGACGATCTCATCGGCACGTCGATACCCGAAGACGCGGCCGGGCAGGGTGCCGCGACGCAGCCCGCACGCGTGGTCTTGCGCGGCGTGTCCGGAAACCATTACGGCAAGAGTCTCGCGGTCAACCCGCGCCTCGTGGTCGGCAGCGCTCCGACATGCGATCTGGTCATTGCGGGTCCGCGCGTTGCGCAACGTCATGCCGTCGTGGAAAACATCGGCGATGCGATCTGGGTGCGTGACCTAGGGTCTGTCGACGGAACCGTCGTCAATGGCATCCAGGTCAGGAATGCGATCGTGCATTCGGGCGATCAAATCGCATTCGGTGACAGCCACTTCATCGTCGAAGCACCGGGATTGCCGTTGCGCGGCGAACCCACGCGCGATGCGGTCGCGGCAGCCGCGGTGGACAGCGATGTGGCAGACGACTCCGATGCCGATGCGGCGGTCGGATACGGCGCTGTCTGGTGGCTGATCGGTGCAGCCGCGCTGATCGCGCTCGGCCTGGCATGGCTGATCCAGCGCGGGGTCTAGCAGGACGCTGAAAAAGCTCCTCCTGGACTTGCCACTCGCCGCATCCTTCGACGCGCCGTATTGCCTCCCTGGTCCTGTGCGCGCTCCTCATTCTGCGCTCGGACCCGCGGCGCGCGATCCCGGCAACTCACTGGCGCGCTGCGGTCTCGGCGATGCCGCTCAGCAGCAATGGATCCAGCCGCACGCCGAACCAGCTGAGACCCCAGTGCAGGTGCGGGCCTGTCGCGCGGCCGGTCATGCCGACAGCGCCGATGACCTCGCCCTGGACGACGCGGTCGCCCACCTTCACGTCGATGCGCGAAAGGTGCAGGAAATTGGAGCTGACCCCATGGCCGTGGTCGATCAGCACGGTACCGCCGGTCAAGTAGAGTCCGGGGTCGGCGAACGTGACCAGTCCGCTCGCGGGCGCCTTTACGGGCGTGCCCTGTGCGGCCGCGATGTCCATGCCCGAATGCGGTGATTTCGGGATGCCGTTGTAGATGCGCTGGTTGCCGAAGCGCCCGCTGATACGACCCTCGACCGGCCAGATGAAGCGTTCCTCGAAATCGTCGCGCGCATCATCGCGCGAACGCGCGGCGCCCACGCGCGCCTGTTCGCGGCGGATCCGCGCGGCGATCGCGGGAGGCGGTTCGACGGTCGCGGGCGGCACGCCTTCGACGCGTTCGACCGGCCAGTCGCGCGCGACGACCTCGATCGAAATGCGCCGGTCGCGGCCGTCGCGAGCGCGCACATCGAGACTCAGGGGACCGTGCTCGTCGCGTCCGACCCCGAACACGACCGCGCCATCGTCCGCGACGAGCAGGTCGCGGCCGTCGTAGCGCACCGTGCTGCCCGCAGCGACCTTTCCGATCACCAGCGCGCCCTGCGACACCGATGCCGGAAAGTCGTCCGCTGCCGCGGCCATCGCGCAGGGCAGCAGCAGGCCGAGTATCAGCGCGAGCAGCCCACATGCAATCCGGCGCGGGTGCGCCGCCGCGATCATCGCGTGAATTCCAGGCGCATGCCGCGGACCGCGTCGTCGAGCCGGCCTTCGTGCCACGCGAGATGCCCGTTCACGAACGTGGCGGCGATGCTGGAGCGGAACGTCGCGCCTTCGAACGGCGTCCATCTGCATTTGGACAGCACTTCCGCGGCGGTCACGGCATGCGGTCTGAGGGGATCCACGAGCACGAGGTCGGCGTGGTATCCCTCGCGCAGGAATCCGCGCTCGCGCACGTCGAACAGGGTCGCCGGCGCGTGCGTTACGGCCTCGACCACGCGCTCGAGACCGAGCCGGCCCTCGAACACGCGTTCGAGTGCGCATTGCAGCGCGAACTGCACGAGCGGCAGGCCCGACGGTGCGCGCGGATACTGCTGGGACTTTTCCGTGGCCAGGTGCGGTGCGTGGTCGGTCGCGAGCACGTCGAGGCGGCTTTCCGCGAGCGCGCGCGTGATCGCGTCGCGGTCGGCCGCGGTCTTGATCGCCGGGTTGCACTTGATCAGCGTGCCGAGGCGCGCATAGTCGGCGTCGCAGAATTGGAGGTAATGCACGCAGGTTTCGGCGGTGATGCGCTTGCCCGCGACCGGGCCCGGCTCGAACAGCGCGCATTCGTCTGCGGTCGAGACATGCAGTACGTGCAGGCGCGTGCCGTGCCGGCGCGCGAGCGAGAGGGCCAGTTGCGTGGACTTGATGCACGCCTCGCGGGAACGGATCGCCGGATGCTGCGCGATCGGAATGTCGTCGCCCCAGCGTGCGCGCGCTGCAGCCTCGTTGGCGAGGATCGTCGGCGTATCCTCGCAATGGGTGATGATCGGTACCGGCGCGTCGCGGAAGATCGCGTCGAGCGTGGCCGGATCGTCGACCAGCATATTCCCGGTCGAGGCGCCCATGAACACCTTGATGCCGGGCGCCGAACTCGGGTCGAGCGTGCGGATCGCGGCGATGTTGTCGTTGGTCGCGCCGAAGTAGAACGCATGGTTCGCGCGCGAAACTTCGGCCGCGCGCGCGTACTTCGCTTCCAGCGCCGCGTGGTCGGTCGCCGGCGGCCGCGTGTTCGGCATCTCCATGAAACTGGTGATGCCGCCGGCGATACAGGCGCGCGATTCGGATTCGATGTCCGCCTTGTGGGTCAGGCCCGGCTCGCGGAAATGGACCTGATCGTCGATCATGCCGGGCAGCAGCCAGCGCCCGTTCGCGTCCATCACGCGTTCGCCCGCGCGCGCACTCAATGCGGCATCGATGCGCTCGATGCGCCCGTCGCGGATGCGCAGGTCGGCGTGGAAGCGCCGGCCTTCGTTGACGAGTTCCGCATTGGTGATCAGCCAGTCAGTCATGGTCGTGGTCCTGTTCGGATGGCGTGATGCGGGCAGGCCAGAAGCGGAACTCGAACGGAACCGGATCGAAGCCGCCTGGGCTGAGAGGCTGGCAGCGCCCGATCCGGCACACCGCGAGCCAGCCGCCGCGTATCGCACCGAAGCGGGCAACCGCGACGCGCGCATAGTCCGAGCAGCTCGGGTCGAAGCGGCAGCGCGACCCCAGCAGTGGACTCAGCAGGCGCTTGTAGGAACGAATAAGGAATATGATCGGACGAGACATCGTGCGCGTTGCGGCTCGCGCGCGCAATCGCGCGTCGCGGCTGGGATTTTCGGCGGTTGCCGGGGGGTGGCAGTTAGGCTATAACACGCGACCGCCGCGTCACAAGATAGGCTAGAGGAATGGTCAAGAACAAACCCAAGGCAGGCAAAACCGCGAAGTCGACGAGAACGTCGACGCGTGCGGCGGTGTCGCGCAAGCCGGCATCGAGGTCGGCGGCGAAGCGCAAGGTGCCGGCAAAGGCTGTAAGGAAGGCAACCGGGAAATCTGCGCCCGCGAAGAAGCCGATGAAATCCGCGGCGAAGCCTGCGAAGAAGGTACAGGCACGCAAGGCGGTACCCGCGAGGAAGGTCAAGTCCGTCCAGGCAAAGCGCGCGAAGGCATCGCCGGTCAGGAACGTCGCGAAGAAGCCCGCATCGCCGCCGGCAGCCAAGGCGAAACCGTCTGCGGGCGGCAACCAGTCCAGTACCAGGAAATCCGTGAGCACGAGCAAGTCCGCAATTGCAGCATCCAGGAACATGAAACGGCGCAAGGCCGCGGCGAAGGAAAACGGCGTGACCATGCAGGACGGTCACTATGCACTTCCAGCCACCGTGTCGATCGAACTGCCCAAGAGTTACAGGCCGAGCGCGCACGAGGAGTACATGAGTCCGCGCCAGTTGCAGTACTTCCGCGACAAGTTGTCGAAATGGCGCGAGGAACTGGTCGAGGAGAGCCGCCAGACGATCGAGAGCCTGCGCGACGAAGTGCGTGACGTCGGCGACGAAGCCGAGCGCGCGACGCGCGAGACCGAAAACTCGCTCGAGCTGCGCACGCGCGACCGTTACCGCAAGCTGATCGCGAAGATCGACAAGGCGCTCAAGCGCATCGAGGAAGGCCGCTACGGCTTCTGCGAGGAGACCGATGAGGAAATCGGCATCGACCGCCTCGAGGCGCGTCCGATCGCGACGCTGAGCCTCGACGCGCAGGAACGCTGGGAGCATCGCCAGAAGCAGATGGGCGACTGAAGGTGGACGCGGGGCCGCGGGCGGGGAGCCAAGGGCCGCGCAACCACAGCGCCAACGCGATGCGGCGCACGGTCGGCCGCGGGCCGCGGGCGCACCCGGTTTGCGCAACCGCATGAGCGCGAAACGCTACTTCGGCACCGACGGCATCCGCGGCCGTGTCGGCGAGTGGCCGATCACCGCCGAATTCATGCTCAAGCTCGGCCGCGCGGTCGGCAGCGTGCTCGGTGGTCCCGCCGCGAATCCGAACGTCGTGATCGGCAAGGACACGCGCGTGTCCGGCTACATGTTCGAGTCCGCGCTCGAGGCGGGCCTGGTTGCGGCCGGTGCCGACGTGAGCCTGCTCGGGCCGATGCCGACGCCCGCGGTGGCCTGGCTCACGCGTTCCTTGCGCGCGAGCGCCGGGATCGTGATCAGCGCCTCGCACAACCCGCACGAGGACAACGGCATCAAGTTCTTCTCGGCCGAGGGCGAGAAGCTCGACGATGCGGTCGAGCACGCGATCGAGGCCGAGCTCGAGGCGCCGTTCGCGACGGTCGAATCGAAGGACATCGGCAAGGTCGTGCGCATCCGCGACGCCGCGGTGCGCTATGCGGAGTTCTGCAAGTCGACCGTGCCCGGTTCGTTCAACCTGCGCGGCCTCACGATCGTGCTCGACTGCGCACACGGCGCGACCTACCAGATCGCGCCGCTCGTGTTCGCCGAACTCGGCGCTGAGGTCAGCGCGATCGGCAACCAGCCCGACGGCCTCAACATCAACCGCAAGGTCGGCTCGACCAGCCCGCAGGCGCTGACGCGCGCGGTGGTCGCGGCCGGCGCCGACCTCGGCATCGCGTTCGACGGCGACGGCGACCGCGTGCAGATGATCGACCGCCACGGCGCGCTCGTCGACGGCGACCAGCTGCTCTACGTGCTCGCCACCGACTGGCATGCGAGCGGCCGCCTGCGCGGCCCGCTGGTCGGCACCCTGATGAGCAACTACGGCCTCGAGCGCGCGATGCGCGAACTTGGCGTGGCGTTCGTGCGCGCCAATGTCGGCGACCGCTACGTGTTGCAGCAGCTCAAGCAGCATGCGGGCGTGCTCGGCGGCGAAACCTCGGGCCACATCCTGACCCTCGACCGCGCGAGCAGCGGCGACGCGATTGTCAGCGCATTGCAGGTGCTCGAAGTGCTCGTGCGCACGCGACGCACGCTCGACGAAGCGGTTGCCGGCATGCGCAAGGTCGCGCAGACGACGCTCAACATCCGCGTCGCGGGCGGCGCCGAACTGGTCGCCGACGCGGACGTGCAGCAGGTGCTCGCGCGCGTCGACGCCGAACTCGAAGGACAGGGCCGAGTCGTGCTGCGCCCGTCCGGCACCGAGCCGCTCGTGCGCGTGACCGTCGAAGCCGGCGACGCGGCGCTGGTCGCGCGGCTCGCCGAGGAACTCGCGGGCGCGGTACGGTCGGCCGCAGCGCGCGCCTGACAGCATCCGCGCCTGCGCGGAGCGATCGTTGCACGTCTTCTTGGGGGCTGCATCGATGGCCGCGCCGATCGCCGCGCAACACGACACCGCGCCGCACTCGGCCGGCGCCGCGACTGACCGGGACCAACCCGAGGGGCGCGAACCTTCTGCTGGCGTACGCGCACGTGGCGACTTGGTGTCGGCCTGCAGGCGCCTGCGCAATCCGCTCGCCTGACCGGTTTCCGCGGCGCGCCCGCTGAGGCATCATCACGCGATGGCCTCGCGCATCCCGACCCTCGACATCCGCCGCTACGACAGCGACCGCGCCGCGTTCGTCGCCGAACTCGGCGCGGCCTACCGCGAATGGGGTTTCGCGGGGATCCGTGGCCATGGCATCGCGCAGTCGATGGTCGATGGCGCCTACGACGTGTTCCGGCGCTTCTTCGCGCTGCCGGCAGAGGTCAAGATGCGCTACCACGTCAAGGGCAGCGGCGGCGCGCGCGGCTACACGCCGTTCGGCATCGAGACCGCGAAGGATTCGCGCTATCCGGATCTCAAGGAGTTCTGGCATGTCGGCCGCGAGATCCCGCGCGACTCGAAGTACGCCGACGTGATGGCACCGAACCTGTGGCCGGCCGAGGTCGCGGGCTTCCGCGAATACGGCTACGGACTCTACGAGGCGCTCGACGCGCTCGGCTCGCGCGTGCTGCGCGCGCTCGCGCTGCATATCGACCTTCCGGAAACCTGGTTCGACGACAAGACGAATTTCGGCAACTCGATCCTGCGCCCGATCCACTACCCGCCGATCACCGCGCCCGACATCCCGAACGTGCGCGCGGGCGCGCACGAGGACATCAACCTGATCACGCTGCTGGTCGGCGCGAGCGCGCAGGGGCTCGAGGTCAGGTCGCGCAGGGGTGAGTGGGTGCCGTTCACGGCCGAGGCCGACACGATCGTGGTCAACATCGGCGACATGCTGCAGCGCCTGACCAACCACGTGTATCCGTCGACGACGCACCGGGTGACGAATCCGCCCGGCGAGCAGGCGCGCGAGCCGCGCTACTCGGTGCCGTTCTTCCTGCATCCGAACCCGGACTTCGTGATCGACGTGCTGCCTTCGTGCATCGACGAGGTGCATCCGAACCGGTATCCACAGCCGATCAGCGCGCACGACTACCTGCTCGAACGCCTGCGCGAGATCAAGCTGATCTGAAGCGCGGTTCATGCGGCGGGTTCGAGCCCGCCGTCCGGGTTGCACTCCGGTTCGGCGCGCCGAGACGGCGGCCGCAGCCGGTGGATCGGGCCTGACCCGGTTTGCAGCGGCCGCCGCGCGCGGCAGGCGCGCCCGGCCTACCATTGCGCGAGCCCCGTCCATCCGGCGACATGACCAGCCCCCCGATTCCCGCCTCGAGCATGCAGCGCACGGCCTTTCCGCACGCGGTGGCCGGAATCGCGTGCGCCGCATTGATCGTTGCCTCAATCGCGCTCGCGTACTGGCCCGGCATCCACGGCTTCTGGGGTCGCGACGACTATTTCCAGCTCGCGATGGCGCGCCTGCTCGGCTCGCCATGGCCGCTGTTCATTCACGATCATTTCCCGGTGCCGGGATCGGTGTTCCGTCCGCTCGGTTTCGCCTCGATGTGGCTCGGCACGCGCCTGTTCGGCACCGAGTATGCGGCGCATGCGCTCGGCGACCTCGGCCTGCATGCGGCGGTCGCGCTCGCGCTGTATGGCCTGTTGCGGCGGGCGACGGTGCCGCGCGCGGTCGCGACGTCGTGCACGCTGCTGTTCGCGCTGCATCCGGCCGCGCTCGGCAGCGCGCTGTGGTGGTCGGCGCGTTTCGATCTGCTCGCGACGCTGTTCGTGCTGCTCGCGCTGCAGGCCGCGTTCGCGTACCGCGAGCACGCTGGCGGCGGCGCGCACGTTGCACTTGCGCTGCTCGCCGCGCTTGCGGCGATGCTGTCGAAGGAGATCGGCCTCGTCGCGGTCGCGGCGATGACGATCGCGTGGGCGCACTGGGCATGGCGCGAGCCCACGCAACGCAAGCGTGCGCTGCGCGCGATCGCGTTCGCATGGGCGCTGGCCGCGTTCTACCTCGGCTGGCGCGCGCTCGTGCTCGGCACCGCGAGCAGCGGGCTGACCGGCGCGATGCCGCTCGCGGGCGCGGTCGCGAAGGGCGTCGCCGACTGGATCCGGCAGGCGCCGGGTTACCTCGTGTTCTGGTCGCGCCTCGGAGTTCTTTCGCGCGTCGTGCTCGCGGGCGCGGTGCTGCTCGCGCTCGCGGCGGTCGCGCGCATGCGCCGGCCGGCGCAGCCGCGACCCGCGCAGGCGCCTCTGGTCGAACTCGCACTCGGCGGCGCATGCCTGCTGCTGCTGCCCGCGTTGCTGCAGGCGCCGGTCGCGGCGCTGAACGCGGCGCCGCTCGGCACGCAGGCGTCCGCGATCGACGCGGCGATGCAGTCGCGGCTCTACTACCTCGGCATCGCGGGACTGGCGCTCGTGATTGGCGCGGCATGTACGCGCGCGTGGGATGCCTGCGCGCCCGGCGCTCGCGCGCTGCTCGTGCTCGCGCTCGGACTCGGCGCGGCGACGTTCGGCTGGGCCGCGCGCGAGTCCGCGCGCGAGTTCGCGACGCGCTCGCTCGCGATTTCGGCGGTCGCGCGCGACGTGGTCGCCGCGATCGCGCGCGTGCCGCTGCCGGCCACGCGCTGCGGGGTCGTCGTGCTCGGCGTCGAGCCGCCGCCCGAGTGGAGCCGCTACGTGTCGATCGATTCGATGGTCAAGGCGCTCAGCCCCGACCTCGATCGCGTCGCGCATTGCTGGTTCCATGCCGACTACCCGACCTATTTCCAGCTCATGCGCGCGCCGGTCGACGCGGCCGATGCAGCGCCGTACCAGGCGCTCGCGATCGACGGCCGGCGCGTGCCGTGGCGACGCCTCGGCAACCTCGAGATCGCCTACCTCGAGCCGCTGCGACCCGCGAACACGGTCGCGCCCGCGGCGCTGATCCGGCTGCGTTACCGCGACGGGCATTTCGCCGAGTTCGGTGCGGAACCCGGGGCCGCGCACTCGCAGGTCGAGTCGCGCTAGGCGACCGCTCGCGGCGTGGTGGGCCGGTTGTCGCCCATCGGCGCGCTCGCTATTCTTGCGGCCCTTTTGGTCGGCGGGTCCTTCGACGATGCGCACTCCCCTGGTCGCGGGCAACTGGAAGATGCACGGATCGCGCGCGATGGCCCACGCGCTGGTCGATGCAATCGCCGCCGGCGCGCCCGCGGGCGTCGACGTCGCGGTGCTGCCACCGTTTCCGTATCTGGACGACCTGATCGCGGCACATCGTGACGCGGCAATCGTGTTCGGTGCGCAGGATCTCAGCGAACACGCCGCAGGCGCCTACACCGGAGAGGTCGCCGCCTCGATGCTCAAGGACATCGGTTGCAGCCATGTGCTGGTCGGTCATTCCGAGCGCCGCCAGTATCACGCGGAGTCGGATGCGGTGGTTGCCGCGAAGTTCGTTGCCGCGCAGGGTGCGGGTCTGGTGCCGATCCTGTGTGTCGGTGAATCGCTCGACGAGCGCGAGCGTGGCAGCACCGAATCCGTGATCGATCGCCAGCTCGACGCGGTGATCGCGCTGGCCGGCACCACGGCATTCGCGCGCGCTCTCGTTGCGTATGAACCGGTCTGGGCGATCGGCACCGGCAGGACCGCGTCGCCGGCCCAGGCACAGGCCGTGCACGCGTTCATGCGTGGCAAATTCCGCGGAGCCGATGCTACAATCGCCAGCTCACTGCGGCTCCTGTATGGCGGCAGTGTCAAACCCGCCAGCGCGGCCGACCTGTTCGGCCAGCCCGATGTGGACGGCGGATTGATCGGTGGAGCCTCGTTGATGGCGGCTGATTTCCTCGCCATCTGCATGGCTGCGCAAACGTGAAGAGCGTCTCATGCTGGCAATTGTTGCAAACATCTTCTATGTGCTGATCGCGATCGCAATGGTCGTCCTGATCCTGCTCCAGCGCGGTGCCGGCGCGAATGCGGGTTCGGGCTTCGGCGGTGGTGCCTCGGCGACCGTTTTCGGTGCGCGCGGTTCGGCGAATTTCCTTTCGCGCAGTACCGCGGTGCTGGCGGCCCTGTTCTTCCTGCTCAGCCTCGGCATGGGCATGTATCTGGGGCGGCCCAGCGCGGATACGCGGCCCGCGGACGATCTCGGCCTGATGTCCGGCGTCGCGGCTCCCGCGAAAAAGGACGCGGCCGCGCCGGCTGCGGACGGCGACGTGCCGCCGGCCTCGACATCGGGAGCCGCACCGGCTGCGCCCGACAAGCCCGCGCCGACGCCGGCCGCCGAGCCGGCCAAGCCCGCGCCGGCAGCGGATGTCCCGCAGGCGACCCAGCCGAAGAAGGACGGCGGGAAGGACAAGAAGTAAAGCAGTGCCCAGGTGGCGGAATTGGTAGACGCACTACCTTGAGGTGGTAGCGGGGAGACCCGTGGAGGTTCGAGTCCTCTCTTGGGCACCACTCGATCTGATGCCGGCTCCGGACACTGGCTCCCCGGACCGGCGGTCGGATCTGTCAGGCCGGCGTCGTGACCGCAGATGGCCGGATGCAGGACGCGCCGTCGGTGCATGTGCCGAGGCGCGATCCGAGCTGGCGGGTGCGGCGTATTGCGGAAGGATCCAGGACGGATGTCTTCGGCTGGTGCAGCGATTCGCGGAGGTATAGGTGCTGACCGAGTATTTTCCGGTCCTGCTGTTTCTCGTGGTTTCCGCCGTGATCGGCATCGCGCTGATCGTGATCGGGAATCTGCTCGGACCGCGCCGGCCCGGCTCCGAGAAGACTTCGCCTTATGAATGCGGGTTCGAGGCTTTCGAGGACACGCGCATGCGCTTCGACGTGCGCTATTACCTGATCGCGATCCTGTTCATCATCTTCGATCTTGAAATCGCATTCGTGTTTCCGTGGGCGACCGTATTCTCCAGTCTCGGCCCGCTCGGGCTGATCGAGATGGGCCTGTTCCTGGCCCTGCTCGTGCTCGGGTTCGTCTACGTTTGGAAGAAGGGCGCGCTGGAATGGGAATAGTCGATCGCATCAGCGCGACGATGCACAACCCGGCGCCGGTCGACGTCGTCGACGACATCCTGCGTCCCGGCGACGACAATCCGCTGATCCAGCGCGGCTTTGCAACGGCTCGTCTGGACGACCTGATCAACTGGGCGCGCACCGGATCGATGTGGCCGATGACGTTCGGACTCGCGTGCTGTGCGGTGGAGATGATGCACGCGGGCGCGGCGCGTCTGGATCTGGACCGCTACGGGGTGATTTTCCGGCCGAGTCCGCGGCAGTCGGACGTGATGATCGTGGCCGGCACCCTGGTCAACAAGATGGCGCCCGCGTTGCGCCGGGTCTACGACCAGATGCCCGATCCGAAATGGGTGATCTCGATGGGCTCGTGCGCGAATGGCGGCGGCTATTACCACTACTCGTATGCGGTGGTGCGGGGCTGCGACCGCATCGTCCCGGTCGACATCTACGTTCCGGGTTGCCCGCCGACCGCAGAGGCGCTGATTCACGGGATTCTGCAGCTGCAGAAGAAGATCCGGCGTACCAACACGATTGCGCGTTGAGAATGAACACGATGCGCTGTCTTGCCATCCCGTCATGCCGGCAGACGCCGGAATCGAGCGCATTGATCGCAGGCAACCGCGCGCGTCCCCGGCATGCGCTGTTGCGTGGGCAGCCCGCCGCGAGGATGCAATGACCACACACGACGAATTCGGGAGACGGCTCGAGGCGAAGCTCGGCCAGAAGCTGGTCAGTCTCGACGACTCGCGCGGCGAGCACACGATCGAGGTACTGCCCGAGAACTGGATCGCGGTCGGCACGATGCTGCGCGACGATGGCGATTTCCGTTTTGAGCAGCTGATGGATCTGTGCGGCGTCGACTACCTGTCGTTCGGTCAGGTCGAGTGGGACACGACGGACGTATCCTCGGAAGGATTCTCGCGCGGCGTCGAAGGCGCGGGTCCGGGCCGATTCGACTGGAGCGGTCGGCCACGCGGTACCGACATTCCGCACCGGTTTGCCGCGGTCGTGCATCTGCTGTCGATCAGCGGCAACCGGCGCCTGCGCATGCGCGCGCATTGCACGGACGACGACCTGCCGATCCTGCCCTCGCTGATCGGGATCTGGCCCAGCGTGGACTGGTTCGAACGCGAGGCATTCGACCTCTACGGCATCGTGTTCGAAGGGCATCCCGACCTGCGCCGGATTCTCACCGACTACGGTTTCGTGGGCCATCCGTTCCGCAAGGATTTCCCGCTGATCGGCAATGTCGAGGTGCGCTACGACCCGGAGAAGAGACGGGTCGTCTACGAGCCCGTGACCTCGGTGGAACCCCGTGTGCTGGTGCCGCGAACGATTCGCGACGACTCGCGCTACGAGCAGGCCGAGGCCGAACGCGACAGCGGGGGTGCGAAGTAGCATGCAGGAAATCCGCAACTACACGATGAATTTCGGTCCGCAGCATCCGGCCGCGCACGGTGTGTTGCGCCTGGTGCTGGAGATGGACGGCGAGACGATCGTGCGCGCCGATCCGCATATCGGCCTGCTGCACCGCGCGACCGAGAAGCTGGCCGAGTCCAAGCCGTTCAACCAGTCGATCGGCTACATGGACCGCCTCGACTACGTGTCGATGATGTGCAACGAACACGCCTACGTGCGCGCGATCGAGAATCTGCTCGGTGTCGAAGTCCCGGAGCGCGCGCTGTGGATCCGCACCATGTTCGACGAGATCACGCGCATCCTGAACCACCTGATGTGGATCGGCTCGAACGGGCTCGACCTCGGCGCGATGGCGGTGTTCCTGTATGCGTTCCGCGAACGCGAGGAACTGATGGACTGCTACGAGGCGGTCAGTGGCGCGCGCATGCATGCGACCTACTATCGCCCGGGCGGCGTCTATCGCGACCTGCCCGAGCGGATGCCGAAGTACAACGAATCGAAGTGGCACAAGGGCAAGGATCTGCGGCGCCTGAACAACTGGCGCGAGGGTTCGATGCTCGATTTTCTCGATGCGTTCTGCGCGGATTTCCCGCGCCGCGTCGACGAGTACGAGGAACTGCTGACCGGCAACCGGATCTGGAAGCAGCGCACCGTCGATATCGGCATCATCAGCCCCGAGCAGGCGCTGGCCTGGGGCATGTCCGGTCCGATGCTGCGCGGCTCGGGTGTGGAATGGGACCTGCGCAAGAAGCAGCCCTATGCGAAATATGCCGAAGTGGATTTCGATATCCCGGTCGGGGTCAGTGGCGACTGCTACGACCGCTATCTCGTGCGCGTCGAGGAAATGCGCCAGTCCAACCGGATCATCAAGCAGTGCGTGGACTGGCTGCGCGCGAACCCGGGGGCGGTCATGGTGCGCAACTTCAAGGTTGCTCCGCCATCGCGCGTCGAAATGAAGGACGACATGGAAGCGCTGATCCATCACTTCAAGCTTTTCACCGAGGGTTACTGCGTGCCGGCCGGCGAGACCTACGCCGCGGTCGAGGCGCCGAAGGGCGAATTCGGCATCTACCTCGTGTCCGACGGTGCGAACAAGCCGTTCCGGCTCAAATGCCGCGCGCCGAGCTTCGTGCACCTGTCGTCGATCGATTCGATCGTGAGCGGCCACATGCTGCCCGACGTGGTCGCGATGATCGGCACCTACGATGTCGTGTTCGGCGAGGTCGATCGATGAAGGCCACCGGCACCTACGAGCAGACCAGGGATGTCGATCCGCTGGTCGCACTGGATGTGCGCACGCGCGAACACATCGATCACTGGGCGGCAAAGTTTCCGGCGGACCGCAAGCGTTCGGCACTGATCCAGGGACTCTGGGCCGCACAGGAGCAGAACGGCGGTCACCTGAGCGACGAACTGATCACCGCCGTGACCCGCTATCTCGGCCTGCCGCCGGTGTGGGGTTACGAAGTCGCGACGTTCTATTCGATGTTCGAGACGGCTCCCGTCGCGCGCAACAACGTCGCAATCTGCACGAACATCTCGTGCTGGCTCAACGGTGCCGAAGACATCGTGCGTCATTGCGAACGCAAGTACGGCATCAGGCTCGGCGAAAGCAGCGCGGACGGGCGCATCTATCTCAAGAACGAGGAGGAGTGTCTGGCCGCCTGTTGCGGCGCACCGATGATGGTCGTCAACGGCCACTACCACGAGAACCTGACGACCGAAAAAGTCGACGCAATCCTCGACGCACTCGAATGATCATGCATACCCAGCAGGAACATCAGGTCGTCTATGCCACGCTGCAATTCGAGCAGCCGTGGACGCTCGACAATTATCGGAAGGTCGGAGGCTGGGAAGCGTGGAAAAAGATCCTTGCGGAAAAACCGGACCCGGCGACGATCGTCGACGAGCTCAAGAGGAGTTCGCTACGTGGACGCGGGGGTGCCGGCTTTCCGACCGGCCTCAAGTGGTCGTTCATGCCCAAGGGCACGATGCAGAAGTACATCCTGTGCAATTCGGACGAGTCCGAACCGGGCACGTGCAAGGATCGCGACATCCTGCGTTTCAATCCGCACGCGGTGCTCGAGGGCATGGCGATCGCGTGCTATGCGACCGGCTCGACGGTCGCCTACAACTATCTGCGCGGCGAGTTCCATCATGAGCCGTTCGAGCGCATGGAGTTTGCGCTGAAGGAAGCGTGCGAGGCCGGCCTGCTCGGCAAAGACATCCTCGGCAGCGGTGTCGACGTCGAGATCTTCAATGCGCTCGGCGCGGGCGCCTACATCTGCGGCGAGGAAACCGCGCTGATGGAATCGCTCGAAGGCAAGAAGGGACAACCGCGCTTCAAGCCGCCGTTTCCGGCCAACTTCGGCCTGTACGGTCGGCCGACCACGATCAACAACACCGAAACCTACGCTTCGGTACCGGCGATCATCGCCAGGGGCGCCGACTGGTTTCTCAATCTCGGCAAGCCGAACAACGGCGGTCCGAAGATCTTTTCGGTCTCGGGCCACGTCAACAGGCCGGGCAACTACGAGGTTCGCCTCGGCACGCCGTTCAGGGATCTGCTCGAACTGGCCGGTGGCGTGCGCAACGGCCATCGGCTCAAGGCGGTCATCCCGGGCGGTTCGTCGATGCCGGTGCTGCCCGGCGAAACCATGCTCGGGCTCACGATGGACTACGACGCATTGCAGAAAGCCGGCTCGGGTCTCGGCTCCGGAGCGGTGATCGTGATGGACGAGACCACGTGCATGGTCCGCGCGTGCCGGCGCATCGCGCGTTTCTATTTCGCCGAGTCGTGCGGCCAGTGCACGCCGTGCCGCGAAGGCACGGGCTGGATGTACCGCATGCTGACCCGGATCGTCGAAGGCAACGCCGAACTCGGCGACCTCGAAATCCTCAGGCAGGCCGCCGGCCAGATCGAGGGCCATACGATCTGCGCATTCGGCGAGGCCGCGGCGTGGCCCGTGCAGGGCATGCTGCGCCACTACTGGGACGAGTTCGAGTATTTCATCCGCAACCGACGCTCGATCGTCGATTCGCCCATCGAGGTGGCCGCATGAGCGCGCAGCCCGCAGTGCCTTCCGTGCCGCCCGATCACGTCTCGATCGAAATCGACGGCCGTCCGATGGCCGTGCCGCGGAACACGATGATCATCCAGGCCGCCGACCAGGCCGGCATCGCGATTCCGCGGTTCTGCTATCACGACAAGTTGCCGATCGCGGCGAACTGCCGCATGTGCATGGTCGAGGTCGAGATGGGCGGGCGCCCGATGCCGAAGCCGCAGCCCGCTTGTGCGACGCCGGTCGCGGACGGCATGAAGGTGCAGACCCAGTCGTCGCGCGCGCTGTCCGCGCAGCGCAACGTGATGGAATTCCTGCTGATCAACCATCCGCTCGACTGCCCGATCTGCGATCAGGGCGGCGAATGCGAGCTGCAGGACCTGTCGATGGGTTACGGGCGTTCAGTCAGCCGCTTCGCCGAGCGCAAGCGCGTGATCCCGGACGAGAATCTAGGACCGCTCGTCGAAACCGAGATGACGCGTTGCA
This sequence comes from uncultured Gammaproteobacteria bacterium, assembly GCA_963758365.1. Taxonomy (GTDB): domain Bacteria; phylum Pseudomonadota; class Gammaproteobacteria; order Xanthomonadales; family Rhodanobacteraceae; genus Dokdonella_A. The sequence goes on along the minus strand of CAVWVB010000001.1, from coordinate 1,880,441 downwards.
TCCAGTGCACGCGCTGCGTACGCGTGATGGCCGACATCGCGGGCACCTATGAACTCGGCGGCATGGAGCGTGGCGAGCGCCTGCAGATCGGTACGTACGTGGGCAAGCCGTTGATGAGCGAGCTCTCGGGCAACGTGATCGACGTGTGTCCGGTCGGCGCCCTGACCAACAAGCCGTTTCGTTTCCGGGCACGCGCATGGGAGCTGATCGCGCGCGAGTCGATCGGCTACCACGACGCGCTCGGCTCCAACCTCTGGCTGCACACGCTCCGCGGCGAGGCGCTGCGCGCGGTGCCTCGCGACAACGAGGCGATCAACGAATGCTGGCTGTCCGATCGCGACCGCTACAGCTGCGAGGGGCTGTGCGCGCCGGACAGAGCCACGCGCGCGCAGGTGAAGCGCGATGGCACATGGTTCGACGTGGACTGGAACGAGGCAATCCGCGTCGCCAGCGAGCTGTTGCGCGGCACGCCGCACGGTGAACTCGGGGCGTTGGTCGCACCGGCCACGTCGACCGAGGAAGGCCATCTGCTGGCGCGTCTGGTTCGCGCGCTGGGCAGCGAACACATCGACCACCGTCTGCGCGCGCTCGATCCCGGCGCAGCGGCGGTCGCACACGCGTTCGAGATGCCGGTCGCGGATATCGGCAAAGCGGATGCGATCGTGCTCATCGGATGCAATCCGCGCCACGAGATGCCGCTGCTCGGCGCGCGCATCCGCGCGGCGGCAAAGCGCGGTATCAAGATCTACGCAATCAATCCGGTCGATTTCGATTTCGACTTCGAATTCGCGCTCGCCGCGAAGAACGTCCCGGCTCCGGCAGACTTCGTCGATGCGCTGCTCGACGTGGCCAAGGCGGCCAACGATGTCGGGCATCTTCCCGAGTCGGCTGCGCTGGCCGCAGCGATCCGAGATCGCGTTGCCGGATCCTTCGGCAAGAACCTGGTCGAGGCACTGACCGCGGCGAACGCGTCGGTGGTCGTGTTCGGCGACGCCGCGCAACAGCATCCGCAGGCCTCTGCGCTGCGCACCGCCGCACGCTTTCTGGCCAGGGCGACCGGCAGTGCCTGCAACGAAATTCCGCCGGGCGCGAACAGCCTCGGCCTGACGCGCGTCGGCGTGCTGCCCGGCGCCGCGGGTCTCGACGCGCAGGCCATGCTGCGTGCGCCGCGCCGGACCTATCTGCTGTATGGCTGCGAGCCGCCCGAGGATTTCGCGGACGGCGCGCTCGTGCTCGATGCGCTGGCCGGGGCGCGGCATGTGGTTGCATGCGCCGCGTTCGCGAGCGACGCACTGAGGAACGTCGCCGACGTGATCCTGCCGATCGGTCTGCTCCCTGAAGTCGACGCGACCATGATCAATGTCGACGGCAACGCGCAGAGTGTCGCTGCCGCCACGAAGCCGCCGGGCGACGCGCGACCCGGTTGGAAGGTGCTGCGTGCACTCGGTTCGGCTCTGGCCCTCGACGGTTTCGGTTTCACCGCGATAGACGAGGTGCGCGCGGCGAGCGGCGTGGCGGGAACGCCCTCGCTCGGCGAGGACGCATCGCCGCATCCGCTGGGCCATCTCGAAAGCGGGTTTGCATCGGACCTCCCGCCTGCATTGCGCGCGCAACGCGGCGACGATGCCGGAACGTCGGCAGCGACCCCGTCGAGCGAGCGGTCGCTGCTGCGTATCGCGACGACGGGCATCTATGCGACCGATGCGGTGCTGCGTCGTTCGCCGGCATTGCAGGCGCATCCGCTCGCGCAGCGTGCGTGCGTGGTCCTGAATCCGCAGGATGGGCTTGCACTCGGCCTCGCCCATGGCGCAACCGCGAGCGTGTCGGGTGTCGTGCTTGCGGTCGAATTGTCGATGCGCGTGCCGCGCGGGGGCGCCTGGATCGAAGGCGGTCATGCAGCGACCGCGGCCGTGCCGCCCTGCGGCGCGGAACTGGACATCGCGAAGGCGTGATCACGACATGACGACGATCATTGCCGCCTGGACCTGGTTCACGACCACGTTTCCGACGCTTTCGATGGCGATCGGCCTGCTGCTGTTTCCGCTGTTGCCGCTGATCATCGGCGTCGCGATGTACGTCTACTGGGAGCGCAAGGTCATCGGCTGGATGCACGTGCGCATCGGTCCGAGCAAGGTCGGCCCGCTCGGTCTGCTGCAAACGTTCGCCGACGTATTCAAGCTGCTGCTCAAGGAGATCATCTATCCGGCCAACGCGAACAGGACGCTGTTCCTGCTCGCGCCGCTGTGGGCGCTGATTCCGTCGTTCGCGGCCTGGGCGGTGATTCCGATCGGGCCGCACAAGGCCTGGTCGGATGCGAACGCGGGTCTGTTGTTCCTGCTCGCGATGACCTCGATGGGCGTCTACGGAATCATCCTCGCGGGCTGGGCCTCGAATTCGCGCTACGCGATGCTCGGCGCGATGCGCTCGGCGGCGCAGGTGGTCAGTTACGAGATTGCGATGGGCTTCGCGCTGGTCAGTGTGCTGATCCTCTCGGGCAGCCTGAATCTCTCGAACATCGTCGAGGCCCAGGCCGGCGGCAAGGGATTTCTCGACTGGTTCTGGCTGCCCCTGCTGCCGATGTTCGTGATCTACTTCGTTGCCGGAGTGGCGGAGACCAATCGCGCGCCATTCGATGTCGCCGAAGGCGAGTCCGAGATCGTTGCGGGCTTCCACGTCGAGTATTCGGGTGCGCCGTTCGCGGTGTTCTTCCTGACCGAATACGCGAACATGATCCTGATATCGTTCCTCGCGCCGATTCTGTTCCTCGGCGGCTGGCTGAGTCCGTTCCCGCAGTCCTGGGGCGCGCTCGGCGCGCCGGGCTGGTGGTGGCTGGTCTCCAAGGCCTTCTTCTTCGCGACTGCGTATGTCTGGTTCCGCGCGACGTTTCCGCGCTATCGCTACGACCAGATCATGCGGCTCGGCTGGAAGGTGTTCATTCCGATCACGATCGTATGGGTGTTCGTGGCCGGTTGCCTGAAGTACTTCGGCTGGGTCACGACAGGCGCATGAGGCGATCGGCATGAAGCGAGTCAAGAGCTATCTCAGGAGTCTGCTGCTGGTGGAACTGTTCGCCGGCCTCGGCCTGACGTTCAAGTACCTGTGGCGCCCGAAGTACACGGTGCGCTATCCGATGGAACACATTCCGAAGTCGAACCGTTTCCGCGGACTGCATGCGCTGCGGCGCTATCCGAACGGCGAGGAGCGCTGCATCGCGTGCAAGCTCTGCGAGGCGGTATGCCCGGCGCTCGCGATCACGATCGATTCGGCACCGCGCGCGGACGGTACGCGCCGCACCACGCGCTACGACATCGACCTGTTCAAGTGCATCTACTGCGGTTTCTGCGAGGAGAGCTGTCCGGTCGATTCGATCGTCGAGACGTCGATCCACGAATACCATTTCGAGAAGCGCGGGGAAAACATCGTGAACAAGCAGCAGCTGCTCGCGATCGGCGACCGGTTCGAAAGCGAGATTGCCGCGGCGCGGGCCCAGGATGCGGCCTACCGATGAGAACACGAGTGAACAGGCAGTCTGCCATTGCGGCCTACGGCAGGAGCGCGCATCAAGGAGCGACCGCATGAGTTTTCCGTTGATCTGCTTCTATGCGTTCGCGGCGATCACGGTCGGTGCGGCGCTTGCGGTGGTGTCGGTGCGCAGCCCGGTGCATGCCGCGCTGTGCCTCGTGCTCACGTTCTTTTCGACGGCCTGCACCTGGCTGCTCGCCGATGCCGAATTCCTCGCGATCGTGCTCGTGCTGGTCTACGTGGGTGCGGTCATGGTGCTGTTCCTGTTCGTGGTGATGATGCTCGACCTGGATCTCGATCCGCTGCGCGAGGGGTTCGTGCGCGCGCTGCCGATCGGACTCGCGGTGGCGGTCCTGATGCTGATCGAGATGCTCGCACTGATCGGTGTACGCACGATGCAGGTGGCGCCGTCGCCGGATCCGGCGACGGCGGCCGGGATGACGAACACCGAGTGGCTCGCGAACGCGCTGTTCAGCCGCTATCTGCTGCCGTTCGAGGTCGCCGCGCTGATCCTCACCGTCGCGATCATCGCGGCGATCCCGCTTACGCTGCGCCGACGCGCCGGAATCAAGACCCAGAACGTGGGACGCCAGGTTCGCGTCGACCCGCGCGATCGCGTCCGCGTGGTCAAGATGCAGGCCGAGCGCCCCGCAGCCGGGACAAAACCGGAGGCGCCCACGCCATGATCACGCTCCCCCATTTCCTGAGTCTCGGCGCGATCCTGTTCTGCATCGCAGTGGCCGGCATCTTCATCAACCGCAAGAACGTGATCACACTGCTGATGGCGATCGAGCTCATGCTGCTGGCGGTCAACACGAATTTCATCGCGTTCTCGCGCTATCTGGGTGATCCGGCCGGACAGGTGTTCGTGTTCTTCATCCTTACCGTAGCCGCGGCGGAGTCGGCGATCGGCCTCGCGATCCTGGTCGTCCTGTTCCGCAATCGCGCCACGATCAATGTCACCGAAATCGATTCGCTGAAGGGCTGATCAAAGATGATGCTCTCCAAAGGCATACTGCTGACGATCGTGCTCGCGCCGCTGTTCGGCGCGGTCGTCGCCGGCCTGTTCCGCAACCTGATCGGCCGCATCGGTGCCGCAGGCATCACGATCGCCGGCGTCGCGGTGTCGTGCGCGCTGTCGCTGCAGGTGCTTCATGATCTGGTCTGGGGCGGAGCCGGAACGTTCAACGAGAACATCTACACCTGGTTCCAGGTCGGTTCGTTCGGCGCGCATGTCGGCTTCATGGTCGATCGCCTGACCGCGATGATGATGGCGGTCGTGACTTTCGTTTCCCTGATGGTGCACATCTACACGATCGGGTACATGGCCGACGACGACGGTTTCCAGCGCTTCTTCAGCTATATCGCGCTGTTCACGTTCTCGATGCTGATGCTGGTCATGAGCAACAACTTCCTGCAGCTGTTCTTCGGCTGGGAGGCCGTCGGTCTCGTTTCCTACCTGCTGATCGGCTTCTGGTTCAGGCGCCCGACCGCGATTTTCGCGAGTCTGAAGGCGTTTCTGGTCAACCGGGTCGGCGATTTCGGCTTTGTGCTCGGAATCGCCGGCGTCGTGTTGTGGTTCGGCTCGCTCGACTACGCGCACGTGTTCGCGGCGACGCTCAATCCGGCCGCGGGTGCGAAGACCGTCGAGATTCTGGCGGGCCATCCGTGGCATGTCGCAACGATCATCTGCGTGTGCCTGTTCATCGGTGCAATGGGCAAGTCGGCGCAGGTCCCGCTGCATGTATGGCTGCCCGATTCGATGGAAGGTCCGACGCCGATTTCAGCGCTCATCCATGCCGCGACCATGGTCACCGCGGGCATCTTCATGGTCGCGCGCATGTCGCCGCTGTTCGAGCTGTCGGAGACCGCGCTCGCGTTCGTTCTGGTCATTGGTGCGACGACCGCCTTGTTCACCGGCTTGATCGGCATCGTCCAGAACGACATCAAGCGGGTCATCGCGTACTCGACGCTTTCCCAACTCGGTTACATGACGGTCGCGCTCGGCGTGTCCGCATACGCGGGCGGCGTCTATCACCTGATGACACACGCGTTCTTCAAGGCACTGCTCTTCCTTGGCGCGGGCTCGGTGATCGTCGCAATGCATCACGAGCAGGACATGCGCTACATGGGCGGCCTGCGCAAGTACATGCCGGTCACCTGGATCACGATGTGGATCGGATCGCTCGCGCTCGCGGGAGCCCCGGGATTTGCCGGCTTCTTCTCCAAGGACGCGATCATAGAGGCGGTCGGCGAATCGCATCGCCTGTTTTCGGGATACGCCTACTTCTGCGTGCTCGCCGGCGTGTTCGTGACGGCCTTGTACAGCTTTCGCCTGCTTTACATGACCTTCCACGGCAACGAACGCTTCGTCGTCGATGCCCATCACCGTCATGCCCACGATCACCACGCCCACCATGAGCCCGGCCATCTCGCCCATGCACCGCATGAATCGCCCTGGGTCATCACCGTGCCACTGGTCCTGCTTGCGATCCCGTCCGTGCTGATCGGCTGGTTCACGATCGGGCCGATGCTGTTCGATGGCTGGTTCGGCGGCGCGATCCGAGTCGGCAGCGAACACAACGTGCTGGGCGAAGTCGGCCAGGAATTCCACGGCCCGCTCGCGATGGTCCTGCACGGATTCGCGCAGTGGCCGTTCTGGATCGCATTGGCCGGATTTCTGACCGCGACCTACGTCTGGCTACTCAACCCCGGCGTCGCCGACCGGGCGCAGAACGCGCTGCGTCCGATCTACACGATGCTGGTGAACAAGTACTGGATCGACGAGCTCTATCAGACGGTATTCGCGCGCGGCGGCGTGGCGCTCGGACGCGGTCTGTGGAGGGGAGGTGACGTGGCCCTGATCGACGGCATCGCGATCGACGGTTCCGCGGCGCTGGTCGCACGCGTTTCGGCGACCCTGCGCTGGCTGCAGTCCGGATACCTCTACCACTACGCTTTCGCAATGATCCTCGGCCTGATCGCATTGCTGGGCGGCGTCTGGTGGGTCGTCGGCCGCGCAGCCTTTTGATCCGGGGAACAAGAACCGACCATGCACGTTCCGCATCTGCTGAGCCTACTGATCTGGCTGCCGATTCTCGGCGCAGTCGCCGTGCTCGCCTTCGATCGACAGGCGAACATCGCGCGCTGGCTGTCGCTGCTGGTCACGCTGGCGACATTGGCGCTGTCGATTCCGCTGTGGACGGGCTATGTGCCGGCTGTCCCCGGCATGCAGTTCGCCGAAAGGTATGCGTGGATTCCCGCGTTGAACTCGAACTACGCGCTCGGCGTCGACGGCATCTCGATCGCGCTGATCGTGCTCACGGCATTCACGAGCGTCCTCGTGATCGTCGGGTCATGGGGGCCGATCGACAAGCGCGTTTCGCAGTACATGTCGGCGATGCTCGCGCTCGAGGGCTTGCTGATCGGGGTTTTCGCGGCCACCGATGCGCTGCTGTTCTACGTGTTCTTCGAAGGCATGCTGATACCGATGTTCATCATCATCGGAATCTGGGGTGGGCCGAGACGCGTTTATGCGACCCTCAAGTTCTTCATCTACACGTTTCTCGGTTCGATCTTCATGCTGGTCGGCCTGATCTACCTGCACATGAAGACCGGCGATTTCTCGCTGGCCGCGTTCTCGCAGGCGAGCCTTGGCACGAAGGAGCAGGCCTGGCTGTTCTTCGCGTTCCTGATCGCGTTCGCGATCAAGGTGCCGATGTGGCCGGTGCACACGTGGCTTCCGGACGCGCACGTCGAGGCTCCTACCGGCGGCTCGGTGATCCTCGCCGCAATCATGCTCAAGGTCGGCGGCTACGGTTTCATCCGTTTCTCGCTGCCGATCACCCCGGATGCATCTCAGGAATATGCGTGGGTGGTCATCGCGATGTCGTTGATCGCGATCATCTACATCGGTTATGTCGCGCTCGTCCAGGACGACATGAAGAAGCTGATTGCGTATTCGTCGATCGCGCACATGGGATTCGTGACCCTGGGCATCTTCATCGCACTGGCGCTCGTGCGCACGCACGGCAACCCGCTCGCGGCGCGGCTCGGCATCCAGGGCGCGATGGTACAAATGGTCTCGCATGGATTCATTTCCGGTGCGATGTTCTCGTGCATCGGCGTCATGTACGACCGCCTGCATACACGCATGATCAGGGACTATGGCGGCATCGCCAACGTGATGCCGTGGTTCGCTGCGTTCATGGTGCTGTTCGCGATGGCCAATTGCGGACTGCCCGGCACCAGCGGGTTCGTCGGCGAGTTCATGGTGATTCTCGCCGCGTTCCAGGACAGTCCGTTGATTGCACTGCTCGCCGCGTTCACGCTTATCATCGGCGCCGCGTACACGTTGTGGCTGATCAAGAGGGTCGTGTTCGGCGAGGTCGGCAACGACAAGGTCGCGACGATGAAGGACCTCGACGCGCGCGAATGGATAGTCCTGGGTGCGTTTGCGCTTGCGGTGCTCGCGGTCGGTCTCTATCCGAAGCCGCTGATCGATCTGATGGAACCCGCGGTGCTGCAGCTCGTACAGCAGCTTGGTCTGGCCAAGGCATGAGTCGCGAGAGATGATCCAGTTCAATTCCAACGATCTGCTGACGCTGCTGCCGGAGCTGTTCCTGCTCGGAGCGACCTGCGCGATTCTGCTTGTCGACCTGTTCATCAGGCCCGAACGCCGCGACCTGACGCATTGGCTGTCGTTGTTCGCGATTGCGGTCAGCGGAATCCTGGTCTGGCACCACGCGCCTGCTCAAGGCGAGACGGTTTCAGCGTTCAACGGCATGTTCCTGCGCGACGGCGTGGCGACGGTCCTGAAGTTGTTCGTGCTGCTGACGACAGGACTGGTATTCGTCTACAGCCGCGGATACCTCAGGGATCGCAGGCTCTTCGTCGGCGAGTTCTACCTGCTGCTGCTGTTTGCGACGCTCGGCATGATGCTGCTGGTGTCGGCCGGGAGCCTGGTCACGACCTATCTGGGCCTCGAGCTGTTGACGCTGAGCTCCTATGCACTGGTCGCCTTGAACCGTGATTCGGCGATTTCGTCGGAGGCCGCGATCAAGTACTTCGTGCTCGGTGCGCTCGCGTCGGGCCTGCTGCTGTACGGGATGTCGATGATCTATGGCGCAACCGGCACCCTGGATCTGGCCGGAATCCACACGGTCGTCGACTTCTCGTCGGCAAGCCCGCACCGCACCTTGCTCGTGTTCGGGCTGGTGTTTCTCGTGGTCGGCACCGCTTTCAAGCTGGGTGCGGCACCGTTCCACATGTGGCTGCCCGACGTCTACCAGGGCGCACCCACCGCGGTGACCCTGTTCGTCGGGTCCGCGTCCAAGCTCGCCGCCTTCGGCATGACCTGGCGTCTGCTCGACGGTGCGATGGGCGGCATGCATCAGACCTGGACGCCGATGCTGAGCGTGCTCGCGGTACTCTCGCTCGCGATCGGCAACGTGTTTGCAATCGCGCAGAGCAATCTCAAGAGGATGCTCGCCTACTCGACGATCTCGCACGTCGGATTCCTGCTGCTCGGCTTCATCAACGGCACCGCCGCCGGTTATTCCGCAGCGATGTTCTACATGATCAGCTATGCGCTGATGGCGACCGTCGCCTTCGGCATGATCATGCTGCTCGCACGTGCCGGTTTCGAGGCCGAGGAGATCGACGATTTCAAGGGACTGAACCAGCGTAATCCGTGGTACGCGGGCGTGATGGCGATCGCCATGTTCTCGCTGGCCGGAGTTCCCCCGCTGTTCGGCTTCTTCGCGAAGTTGATGGTGCTGAGGGCCGTCATCGACGCGGGCCAGCTCTGGCTCGCGATCGTCGCGATCGTGTTCGCGATCATCGGACTCTATTACTACCTGCGCGTCGTCAAGGTGATGTACTTCGACGCACCCCAGGACGACAGGCCGCTCGCGCTGCCGGCAGATCGCTCGTTCCGCTGGGCGCTTTCGATCAATGGTCTTGCGCTGCTTGCACTGGGTGCCGCGTGGGGTCCATTGCTTGAATGGTGCAACCGTGCGTTTGCGCTGACGGGCACGGTTTCCGGGTAGATTGCCGGGCGCACATGCTTGCTGCTCCATGCGTTTTTGGATAGACTACGCAGCTCGGTGCGGGGTGGAGCAGTCTGGCAGCTCGTCGGGCTCATAACCCGAAGGTCGCAGGTTCAAATCCTGCCCCCGCTACCATCTTCCGCTCCATTCCGGCGCAGACCACGCCGACCGTCCCGGTTGATCAGCGTGCGTTGCCTGCTCCGCGCAGTGCACCCTGGTGCACTGAAACGCGACTGCCGCGCTGCAGGCCACCGATCCGCGCTCCGCGTCTGCGCGTTGCTTTCAATTCCTCTGTTACCGGTCGCTAGTTGTGGTAGCTCACGCTGCCGATCACGCAGCTCTGTGCCGTGGGCGCGCATTGCGTGGTCGAGGCGTGATTCGTAAACATCACGTTGACGTAGTAGTCCGTATCCGGTTGCAGGTTGCACCAGTCCTGCGGCGCATTCGGCGAGTATTTCCAGCGTACGAGGCTCGCATCTGACGTCGCCACGTTCGCCTTGAGACAGCCCGGTGTCGGAAGCCAGGTATCGAAATCACCGCCGCGCGTGCTGATCGCCATCGTGACGTTCGGTCCGGCCACATAGGAAGGATTTGAAAAGCTGCCGTTGCGTCCAGGAGCGGCGTCGGTATGAAAGTGCGCGCACAGATAGCCCGATCGCGGAAACTGGACGATCACGGGAGCCGCGCCGCCCACGCCGGGCCACGGCGTGACCGGTCCGACCACCGCGTTGTAGCCCCACAGGCCGTCCCAGTCGGTTACGTCCAGGTTGGTTCGCTGGGCCTGATAGACGCCGTACGACACGGACGAGACCGTAACCCGGTAGCGCGGACCGTCGTCGGTCTGGATGGTTGCGGGGCAGCCGGTGAATGGAGGATCCATTCCATCGGAGAAGATCGTGTCTGCAGAAGCGTACGCCGCTCGGGCGATCGAACAGGCCGCGAAAACGGCGAACAGCGGGTATTTCATGACATCTTTTCTCATTGCTGACTAGGTGGCATCGGAACGACAGCGCCCGGGGCCGGCGGGCAGCCCCGGGCGGTGGGCACTGTTTATACGCGATTAAGGGACGCGCGAAACGGGCGTGGTTCGCAGCCTGGGGCTCGCGCAAGCCGCTGACTATACGGATGATGATTGTGGGTTCAACTGGCAGCGGGCAAGGAACGGGCAACCGCCGCGCATGGGTATCCTGCCGCATCGCGTGCTAAGAACACGTGAAGGAACCGGAGCGACAACGCTGTATGGCGCATCGGCAGGCAGTCCCCGCTTGCGCGCGCAGCCTCCGGACCGCTATCATTCGCGGCCACCCCGCAAGGGGAGAGCATGCGGAGAGGCCGGTCGGACGCTGCGCTGCGGGTCGACCTGCAGCCAGAACCCAGGTAAAGGCCACTTCGGGTGGCTTTTTTTTTCTGGAGTGATCGCAGGATGCGACGGTCGCCGTTGGCGGCCAGCCGGTGTTGGGATGCGACACAACGGCGGACTACGGAATGGGCCTAGGGCCCATTTTTTGTTTGTGGAGTTCGCCCACGCCATCGACCAGGAGCGATCGCACGGACACGCATGACAAACGAGGAACTCAGCGAACTGCTGGACCCTGCGATAGTCGACCTGGGCCTCGAGCTCGTCGGCATCGAGTTCAGCCCGGATGCGGGCGGCAGTGTGCTGCGCGTGTATATCGACGAGCCCGGCCGTGGCGTCACCATCGACGATTGCGAGCGCGCGAGCCGGGAAATTTCGGCACTGCTCGACGTGAACGATCCGGTGGCCGGGCGCTACACCCTGGAGGTGTCGTCGCCGGGTCTGGAGCGGCCGCTGTTCACGCCGGAGCATTTTTCACGCTTCGTCGGCGAGCAGGTCAGGATCGCCGTGGATCTGCCGATCGATGGACGTCGGCGCTTTCAGGGTCCGATCCGGTCGGTGGACGGCGACCGCATCACCATCGATCAGGATGGGGCGCTGGTCACGATCGTGCACGCGAACATTGCGCGCGCGCGGCTCGTCCCGGATTACGCGGCGCTGGGTCTCGCGGCGAAGCGAGCGGAGCCTGCCGGCAGCGAGCGACCGCCCCGGCGGCATGGACAGGCAGTAAAGGGAACGCGACGACATCGCGGATCGTCGAGTTGAACCAGGGAATGCCGATCACCGAACAATGGGTGGCCGGCTGTACGAATCATCGGAGTCATTCCGGCCGCAATCGGCGGTCGTGAAGGAGCGCTGGAACATGAGCAAAGAGTTGCTGTTGGTCGTCGATGTGGTCGCCAACGAGAAGGGCGTCCCGAAGGACGTCATTTTCGAGGCGATGGAGGCTGCGCTCGCGTCGGCCGCGAAGAAGCGCTACGCGGAGGAAGACGTCGCGGTGCGAGTGTCGATCGACCGCGACACCGGGGACTACGAGACGTTCCGGCGCTGGGAAGTCGTCGCCGATGATGTCGTCATGGAGTCGCCGGACCGTCAGATCCGCCTCATGGATGCCATGGACGAGGCCCCCGGAACCGAAGTCGGCGGCTTCGTCGAACAGCCGATCGAAAACCCGGATTTCGGGCGCATTTCGGCGCAGGCGGCCAAGCAGGTCATCGTTCAGAGGGTGCGCGAGGCCGAGCGTGCGCAGGTCGTCGATGCCTACAAGGACCGGGTCGGCGAGCTGATCACCGGAATCGTCAAGCGCGTCGAGCGCGGCAGCGTATTCCTCGACCTCGGCGGTAACGCGGAAGCTTTCGTCGCGCGCGATCGCGCGATTCCGCGCGAAGCGGTGCGGGCAGGCGATCGTCTGCGTGGTTACCTGTACGAGGTGCGTTCGGAATTGCGTGGACCGCAGCTGTTCGTCTCGCGGACCGCTCCCGAATTGATGATGGAACTGTTCAAACTCGAAGTGCCGGAAGTCGGTCAGGGCCTGGTCGAGATCAAGGGTTGTGCGCGTGATCCCGGCGATCGCGCGAAAATCGCCGTGCTCGCGCACGACCACCGCACCGACCCGATCGGCGCCTGCATCGGCATGCGCGGCTCGCGCGTGCAGGCGGTGTCCAACGAGCTCAATGGCGAGCGCATCGACATCATCCTGTGGAACGAGAATCCGGCCCAGTTCGTTATCAACGCGATGGCACCGGCCGAAGTCCAGTCGATCATCGTCGACGAGGAGAAGCATTCGATGGACATCGCGGTCGCCGAGGACAAGCTGTCCCAGGCGATCGGTCGCGGCGGCCAGAACGTGCGGCTTGCGAGCAAGCTCAGCGGCTGGCAGCTCAACGTGATGACCGCCGACCAGGTACGCGAGAAGAGCGAATCCGAACAGGAAGCCGCACGGGATCTGTTCATCGCCAAGCTCGAGGTCGACAGCGAAATCGCGCAGATACTGGTCCAGGAAGGTTTTTCGACGGTCGAGGAGATCGCCTACGTGCCGACCGCGGAACTGCTGGGCATCGAGGGCTTCGACGAGGATATCGTCGAGGAACTGCGGGCGCGCGCACGCGATGCGCTGCTCACCGATGCGCTGGCGGTCGAGGAGGTCATCGACGAGAACCAGCCTGCGCAGGATCTGCTCGGCGTGGAAGGCATGGAGGAAAGCCTCGCGTTCGAGCTTGCCTCTCATGGAATCGTCACGCGAGAGAACCTTGCCGACCTCGCTACTGACGAGTTCATGGAGCTCGGTATCGATGGAATTGACGAGGATCAGGCCGCAAGCCTGATCATGGCCGCTCGCGAAAGCGCGGTGGCATAGCGGATCACGACCCTGCGGGGCAGAGTGGATGGGTCGCGCGATGCATGAACGCGCGGATTTCCGGAACCACTGCTTGTGCGAAGTCGTTTGGAGCGGGGTTGCACGGGCCACGGAGTACGAAATCGATGTCGGACGTCACGATCAAGCAACTGGCCAAGGTCCTGGGTACGCCCGTCGACAAGCTGCTCGGGCAGCTCGGCGAAGCGGGCATGAAGTTCTCGGATCCGGAGCAGGTCATCAGCAGCACCGAAAAGGTGAAGCTGCTCGGGTTCCTGCGCCGTACGCATGGAAAGAAGGAGGAGTCCACGGTCGCGGGCTCGTCATCGCCACGCCAGATCACGCTCAAGCGGCGCACGGTCAGCGAGATCACCGTGGTTCCCGGCCAGCGTGGCGCTTCCGCAAAGACCGTGAATGTCGAAGTTCGTCAGAAACGCACGTACGTCAAGCGCAGCGCGGTCGACGAGGGCGCGCAGATCGATGTCGAGCGCGAAGAGGCGATTCGCAAGCTTGGTGAGTCACAGGCCAAACGCGAGGCCGAGGAGCAGTCGCGCGCCGAGGCCGAACGCCGGCGCCAGGAAGAAGACGCGAAGATGCGCGCCGCCGAAGAGGCGCGCCGCGCGGCTGCGGAGGCGGAAGCGCGCCGCAAGGCAGACGAGGAAGCCCGGGCCCTGGCCGAGGCCACGCTGCCCGGCGAGGCCGGACTCGCGCCCGATGCGGTCTTGCCGCCGCCGCGTGAAGCGGAGCGCGCGCGTCCGGAGCGCGTGCGCGAGTCGGGAGCGCCGGTCGCCGATGGCCAGCACCGGCACAAGGCAAAGCACGGGTCGCACCGGATGCGCGACGACACGGTTCCGGACGAACCTGCGGTCACCCGCTACTTCGGCAACGAGCTGCACCTCTCGCGTGAGGCGGCGGCGCGTCGTACCGGGCGCAAGCGGCCGAAGGCGCGCCAGGTCGAGCAGGCGCGCTCGGGCGTCGCTCACGGGTTCTCCAGGCCGACCGCGCCGGTCGTACGCGAGATCGCCGTCGGCGAGTCGATCACGGTCGCCGATCTTGCCCAGAAACTCGCGATCAAGGGCGTCGACGTGGTCAAGGCGCTTTTCAAGATGGGTGTGATGGTCACGATCAACCAGGCGATCGACCACGATACGGCCGTGCTCGTCGCCGAAGAACTCGGCCACCGCGTCGTCGCCGAGGAAGACACGAGTGCGGAGACGACGTTGCTCGCGCAGAAAGGCGCCGAGCGCGATCAGGCGCCGCGTCCGCCCGTGGTCACGATCATGGGGCATGTCGATCACGGCAAGACTTCGCTGCTCGACTACATTCGCCGCGCCAAGGTCGCGGCCGGCGAGGCGGGCGGCATCACCCAGCATATCGGCGCCTATCACGTCGAGACCGACAAGGGCGTCGTCACGTTCCTCGACACGCCAGGCCACGCCGCATTCTCGTCGATGCGCGCGCGTGGCGCGCAGTCGACCGATATCGTCGTGCTCGTGGTTGCGGCCGATGACGGCGTGATGCCGCAGACCGTCGAGGCGATCCAGCATGCGCGTGCCGCCAAGGTGCCGCTGATCGTCGCGATGAACAAGATGGACAAGCCCGAGGCGAACCCGGATTCGGTCAAGCAGGGGCTGGTACAGCATGAGGTCGTGCCCGAGGAATGGGGCGGTGACGTGCAGTTCGTGCCGGTGTCGGCAAAGACCGGCGATGGCGTCGACAATCTGCTCGACGCGATCCTCGTGCAGGCCGAAGTCATGGATCTGACCGCGGTGCCCGATGGCAGTGCGAGCGGTGCGGTCATCGAGTCCAGTCTCGACAAGGGCCGTGGTCCGGTGGCCACCGTTCTGGTTCAGCAGGGTCTGCTCAAGAAGGGTGATTTTCTCGTTTGCGGCGTCGAGTACGGGCGCGTTCGCGCACTGTTCGACGAAGCGGGGCGTCAGGTCGAATCGGCCGGTCCGTCGATTCCGGTGCAGGTGCTCGGCCTTTCCGGCGTGCCCGAGGCGGGCGATGATTTCGTCGCCGTTGCGGACGAACGGCTGGCCAAGGAAGTCGCCTCGCAGCGCCAGCAGAAGCGTCGCGAGACGCGACTGGTCAAGCAGGCCGGCAACCGCATGGAAGACATCATGGCGCAGATGGACAAGGGCGAGGGCCAGCTTGCGCTGAACATCGTCGTCAAGGCCGATGTCCAGGGTTCGGCGGAGGCGCTGCGCGAGGCATTGACCGCGATCACGACCGATGCGATCAGGGTCAACGTGATCGCATCCGGCGTCGGCGGTATCACCGAGTCGGATGCGACTCTGGCTGCAGCGTCGAAAGCCGTGATCATCGGTTTCAACGTGCGCGCCGACGCATCGGCGCGTCGCATCATCGAGACCGGCGGTCTGGATCTGCGCTATTTCTCGATCATCTACGACGTGATCGATCAGGTAAAACAGGTAGCGACAGGTCTGCTCGGCAACGAGATTCGCGAGGAGATCATCGGTCTGGCCGAAGTCCGCGATGTGTTCCGCTCGTCCAAGTTCGGCGCGGTCGCCGGCTGCATGGTCATCGAGGGATCGGTCAAGCGCAACAAGCCGATTCGCGTCCTGCGCGACAACACGGTGATCTACCAGGGCGAACTCGAATCGCTGCGGCGCTTCAAGGAGAACGTCGACGAAGTCCGCAACGGCACCGAGTGCGGTATCGGCGTCAAGCAGTACAACGACGTCAAGCCCGGCGACCAGATCGAGTGCTTCGAGCGCATCGAGGTCGCGCGCACGCTGTAGCGCGGAGAATCGGGAACCGGGAATCGGCGGGCTGCAAGCCGCGAACCGGGCAAGCATCTCTTGAGGCGCCTGGCCAACTCGACTCCGCTGCGAATCCGATCCCATTTCCATCCACGAATCACGAATCACGGCACCTGCAATGCCCGCCAAATCGTTCAATCGATCCGACCGGGTCTCCGCGGAACTTCGCCGCGAGATCGCGGTACTCGTGCACGCAGCGGTGCGCGATCACGCACTGCCGTCGGTCAGCGTGTCCGACGTCGAGGTCACCAGGGATCTCGACACGGCGACGGTCTATGTCACCGCGCTGGTCGGAGACCAGGCACCGCAAGCGCTGCATGCGTTGAACGGACTGGCCAAGGATTTCCGCCGCGCGCTGTCGCGCACGATGAAGCTGCGCCGCGTGCCCGAGCTGCGCTTCCGGTACGACGACTCGGTCGATACCGGCGAGCGCATCGAATCGCTGCTGCGACAGGCACCGGAAACGGGGAACCCGACCACGGAATAGGGAATCGCCGACGCGCGCGGACCCGCTGCACGTGCAGTCGCGGTCACGCCGCACCGTAGGCGGCACGGCGCGCGCCGTGCGTGACCGTTCGCATCCCTTCCCGATCCGGCCTCCATGCGCGCTGCAGATTCCCGATCCTCGAAACCCGGATTCCGGCGCCTGACCGGGATCCTCCTGCTCGACAAGCCATGCGGACTGAGTTCGAACCAGGCGCTGCAGCGTGCGCGCCACCTGTTTCGCGCGGCCAAGGCGGGGCATACCGGGAGTCTCGATCCGCTCGCAACCGGCCTGCTGCCGATCTGCTTCGGCGAGGCGACCAAGATAGCGGGTCTGCTGCTCGGTTCACGCAAGGCGTACGCGGCCGAATGCCGGCTTGGCGTCACCACGACGACCGATGACTCGGAAGGTGCGATCGTCGAACAGCGGGTAGTTCCGGAACTGGATGAACGGACCATTCGCGCGGCGCTGGACGCGCTGACCGGATGCATTACCCAGGTGCCTCCGGTCTACTCCGCACTCAAGCAGGGTGGCGAGCCGCTGTATCGGCGCGTGCGTCGTGGCGAGGCGGTCGAGGCGCCGCCACGGGAGGTCGAGGTTTCGCGTTTCGAACTGGAATCGCGCCGCGCCGACCGCTTGTGCGTGCAGATCGAATGCGGGTCGGGAACGTACGTACGCAGCCTGGTCCGCGATCTCGGCGAACGCCTCGGATGCGGCGCTCACGTGACAGCCCTGCGCCGGCTCTGGGTCGATCCATTCACCGAGCCGGCCATGTATCCGTTCGGCGACCTTGCAGCGCTTGCCGAGCGCGATCCGGCGGCGCTCGATGCCTGCCTGCTGCCGCTGGAAGCCGGTCTTGCAGGTTATCCGCAGGTCCGCGTCGACGCCGCGAGCGCCGATCGGCTGCGCCATGGCCAGGTCGTGGAACATGCGGCAGCCGGGGTGAGCGGACCCTGTGTCGCGATGGACCACGCCGGCAACGTGGTAGCGCTGGCCGAGTCCGACGCGAGCGGGCGCCTGCATCCGCGGCGCGGCTTCAATCCGCGCTGATTTCCGGCCGGGATCGCTCAAGTGCTTGTTCCGGCATGGTTCGGCCCGCTAAAATAGCGCGTTCACTCCACCCCACGTCTGTCCACCCGCGAGGCTTGCGAACGGACATGCGCAGCATGCGGCCGACGATCCGGGTCGCCGCTTGCGTCGAGGCCGGTTCTCCCGCGTCCCGCCGCTGCCAACGCGTGTCCGTTCGCAAGTCTCGCCTTCGCTTCAAGGGATTCACAGAGATGTCGCTCTCCACCGAACAAACCACCAAGATCATCGCCGACTATGGCCGCGTCGCGAACGACACCGGTTCGCCCGAAGTCCAGGTCGCGTTGCTGTCGGCCCGTATCGATCACCTCAGCAAGCACTTTGCCGATCACGGCAAGGACCATCATTCGCGTCGTGGCCTGCTGAAGATGGTCAACCAGCGTCGCCGGCTTCTCGGCTATCTGAAGAACAAGGACAGCGATCGTTACAAGTCGCTGATCGAACGTCTCGGTCTGCGCCGATAAGCGGCATACCTGAACGGCGTTCTCGTGCGATCCATGCAAGAACGCCGGCAATCTGTCTCTGCATGCATCCCTGAGCGCGATAATCACGAGGCGGCCCGGCTGTTTGCGTTCATTCTGGACGCCGGGAATCATGAAGCGGCCCTGCCGGGCGCATCTTGAGCCGGCCTTCGCATTCAATCCCGAACGCGAGAATCACGAGGCGGCCGTGCCCGGTCGTCCTACTCAAATAGGAAACCTACTCCGTGGCGAAAGTCAGCAAGTCATTCCAGTACGGGAACCACCAGGTCACGCTGGAGACCGGTGAAATCGCCCGCCAGGCGGGTGGTGCGGTTCTTGTCAGCATGGCCGGTACCGTCGTCCTGGTCACCGCGGTCGCGGCCTCCAAGGCGCGCGAAGGGCAGGACTTCTTCCCGCTCACTGTCGATTATCAGGAAAAGTTCTACTCGGCCGGACGCATCCCCGGCGGTTTCTTCAAGCGCGAGGGTCGGCCGACCGAGAAGGAGACGCTGACGTCGCGCCTGATCGACCGGCCGGTGCGTCCGCTGTTCCCCGAGGAATTCAAGAACGAAGTGCAGGTCATCGCCACGGTCGTTTCGATGAATCCGGAGATCGACGGCGACATCCTCGCCCTGCTCGGCGCGTCCGCGGCATTGACCCTGGCCGGCATTCCGTTCAAGGGGCCGATCGGTGCCGCGCGCGTGGGCTATGCGGACGGCAAGTACCTGCTCAATCCAAGCAACCCGGAACTCGCGGGCTCCGAGCTGAACCTCGTGGTCGCCGGTACCGCGAATGCGGTGCTGATGGTCGAGTCCGAGGCGCAACTGCTGAGTGAGGACGTGATGCTCGGCGCGGTCACGTTCGGCCATCGCGAGATGCAGAAAGCGATCGCCGCGATCAATGAATTCGTGGCCGAAGCCGGTCGCAAGACATTCAACTGGGAGGCGCCGGTACGCGACGATGCGCTGTTCAGCGTGATCGAGGCCGCGATCGGCGGCCGCATGGCCGACGTGTTCCAGATTCGCGACAAGCTTGCGCGACGCGATGCGATGTCGGCGCTGAAGGCTGAAGTCAGGACCGCGATCGCCGAGAAGGCCGCCGCCGCGGACTGGACCGACGCCGAGATCGGCGCGGCTTTCGGCGACATCGAGTACCGCACGCTGCGTGAAGGCGTGCTGAAGTCGAAGGTGCGCATCGACGGCCGTCAGCTCGACGACGTGCGGCCGATCACGGTGCGCGTCGGCGTGCTCCCGCGTACGCACGGATCGGCGCTGTTCACGCGCGGCGAGACGCAGGCTCTGGTCACGGTCACGCTGGGTACGACGCGCGATGCGCAGCTCATCGATGCGCCCGAAGGCGAGTCGAAGGACACGTTCCTGTTCCATTACAACTTTCCGCCGTTCTCCGTCGGCGAAACCGGCCGCATGATCGGCCCGAAGCGCCGCGAGATCGGCCATGGCCGCCTCGCCAAGCGCGGCGTGCAGGCGGTCAAGCCGAGCATCGAGTCGTTTCCGTATGTACTGCGGGTGGTCTCCGAAATCACCGAATCGAACGGTTCATCGTCGATGGCATCGGTGTGCGGATCGTCGCTTGCGATGATGGACGCGGGCGTGCCGCTCAAGGCACCGGTCGCGGGTATCGCGATGGGGCTGGTCAAGGAGGGCGGCGACTTCGTGGTGCTCTCCGACATCCTCGGCGACGAGGACCATCTGGGCGACATGGATTTCAAGGTCGCGGGTACCGAAGGCGGCATCTCCGCGCTGCAGATGGACATCAAGATCGACGGCATCACCGAGGAAATCATGCGCTCGGCGCTGGAGCAGGCCAAGCGTGGACGCCTGCATATCCTCGGCGAGATGAACAAGGTGATCACGACTTCGCGTACCGAAATGAGCGAGTTCGCGCCGCGCCTGATCACGATGAAGATCCATCCGGACAAGATCCGCGAGGTCATCGGCAAGGGCGGCACGACCATCCGCTCGATCACCGAGGAAACCGGCGCCACCATCGACATCAACGACGACGGCACCGTGATCATCGCGTCGGTGAATCGCGAGGCCGGCGATGCCGCGAAGAAGCGCATCGAGCAGATCACGTCCGATGTCGAGCCGGGACGGATCTACGAAGGCAAGGTCGCCAAGCTGATGGACTTTGGAGCGT
Source organism: uncultured Gammaproteobacteria bacterium (assembly GCA_963758365.1). Classification (GTDB taxonomy): domain Bacteria; phylum Pseudomonadota; class Gammaproteobacteria; order Xanthomonadales; family Rhodanobacteraceae; genus Dokdonella_A. The sequence goes on along the minus strand of CAVWVB010000001.1, from coordinate 1,860,182 downwards.
TCGTGACCATCATGCCGGGCAAGGACGGTCTCGTGCACGTGTCGCAGATCTCGTCCGAGCGCGTCGAGAAGGTTTCCGACAAGCTCAAGGAAGGCGACATCGTCAAGGTCAAGGTGCTCGAGGTGGACAAGCAGGGTCGCATTCGCCTGTCGATGAAGGCGGTCGACGAGGAGGTCGGCGCGGCCTGAACGACGTACGGCCTGGCCTCCGTGCAGCGTCGATCCGGAAGGCGGGCCTCGGCCCGCCTTTTTCATGCGCGCGTGTCGCTGCGAACCGCGTGCGGCGCCGACTCCGATCGGCGCGGAGACGCGGCATCGGAACGCCGATGTCGAGGAACACCTATCGATCCGGCGCGGCGACGGCCGGATTCAGGTTGACCACGCGGCGCAGGGTCACGCCGTTGCGCACGAGGGTCAGGGTGACGGGATGCCCTGCGCGGCTGCGCAACAGTTCCTGAAATGCGCCACGCCCCGCGATCGTCTTGCCATCCACTTTCACGATCAGGTCGCCGCCGAGCAGGTTCGCGCGCGACGCGGGCGTGCCGCCGACGACCGCTCCGATCGCGACACCGCCAGCGACACCGAGTGTCTTGCTTTCGCTCGCGCGCAGGTCGCGGAAGGTGGCACCGAAACTGAGCTGGAAACGCACGTAGTAGACCGCGGTCCACTCGCGATCGCGACTATCGGCCGCGGGCGCGTAGAGCTGGACGCGTTCGGCACCGACCACCTGTCCCTGGCGGATTGCGTCCGCGTGCGGATCGCCGAGCGCCGGTTCGAAATAGCCGGTGCCGATCGCAACGTAGCCCTGCGCGGCGAGCAGCTTGCGGTCGCCGTCCGGGTTTCTGCCGATCTCGAGTACCGGTTCGACCGGCGCGGGCGCGGCACGCATGCGCGCGACCGCGGAGGCATCGCGGCCAGGCTCGGCCACGTAGCGCCCCGCGGGCGCCGCGGGCGCCGCGGGCTCGACGCTGCGTGGCGGCTGCGTCGCGCAGGCAGCGAGCAGCAGCAGGCCCGACAGCAGCAGCCCGCGGCGCAGCGATTCGGGAGCATGGGTCATCGTGAATTCCTTCGGAAATGCGCGGCAGCGGCCGCGAAATGTGCACGGATCCCGCGCGCCGCGGGTTGCGGCGGCGCGCCGACGCATCCGTCGCCGTGCGGGCCGCAGGCTCACGACGGATCCGCCGACAACAGGTAGCGCAAGGCATCGAGGCAGTCGCCGTAGCGTGCCGCGCGTGCGGTGTCGGTCCGCAACGGCTCGCGCACCTGCGCTGCGCTGGCGGTCGCGACGCTGCGCTCGACCTCGTGAAAGCGCAGGCAGGCCGGATCGAACGCGACGTCGCAGAACGCGAGCAGGCGGCGGATCACGGCCTCGGGGTCGGCGAGCAACGCCTCGTGTTCGATGTCGAGGATCGATTTGGCGTGCAGTGCATGCCAGCGGCGCATCGCACGCTCGTAGTCGTGCCGGAACGCGGCGAGTTCGGCGAGGTCGTAGCTGAAACCGAGGCCCTGCGCGAACATCTGGCGGAAACACGCGAGGCAGGTTTCGAGCGCATCGCGGTGGCAGTTCACGAAGCGCGCGCCGGGCAGCATCGCGCGCAGTGCACCGACATAGCGCCAGTTCATCAGGCTCTTGTCGGTGATTCGGGCATGCGCGCCGCGCCTTGCCGCGACGCGGCCCAGATACTCCTCGCCCAGACGGGTCCAGTCGGCCGTGCTCGCCGCGCCGACCCAGGCCGGGAAGTCCGCTCCGCGACGCTGCGATTCGGCGCGGATCAGATCGTTCGCGTATTCGAGCTCGCCGCCGCTCGCGAATTGCGGATGGGCCGCGAGAATCTGTTCGGTCAGGGACGAGCCCGAACGCGGCATGCCGAAGATGAACACGATGCCCTCGCCGCGGCGCGTCGATGCGTCGACCGCGGGCGGCTGCGCAAAGGCCGCTTCGATGGCCTGCGTGTGCTTGGAGAATGCACCTGCGTCCCAGCGCAGATGGCGGCGCCACAACGCGTTCGCGGCGACCAGTGCCGCGAACGCGTCGGCTTCGCGATCGTTGTCCTCGAGCGCCTTGGCCAGCGCGAAGCCGGTCGCGGCACGCGCATCGTCGCGCAGGTCGGTACGCGCGTGCACGCGTTCGATCCGGGCCAGGTCAGCGCTGTCGAAGCGCGCGCTGCGCACCGTGGAAAGGCCGTACCAGGCCATCGCGGCATCCGGCGCGGCGGCGAGCACGGCGCGATATTCGCTGGCTGCCGCATCGATGCGGCCGATGAACTGCAGCACGCGCGCGAGGGCCAGGCGCGCGGACTGGTTGTCGGGTTCGCGTTGCAGCGCGTCCCGCAGCGCCTCGTGGGCGGCCTCGATGTCGCCATGGCGCTCGAGCAGGCGGGCCAGTGCGAGCAGCGGCTGCGCACGTTCCGGTTCCAGCCCGGCGCAGCGGCGCAAGCCCTGAGTCGCGCCCGCGAAGTCGCCGCGATCGGAGAGTGCGTGCGCGAGGTTGTTCTGCGCGAGCGCGTCCGCCGGGCGCGCGGCGACCGCCGCCTGCAGCAGGGTGATCGCCTCGTCGAGACGGCCTTGCAGGCGCGCGTGGGCGGCGCGCAGGCGCAGTACTTCCGGATGCGACGGCGCGAGCGCCTGCAGCGCGGCGAGCTGGCGCGCGGTTGCGGCCTGATCGCGCTGCCGCAGGGCCGTCGTCGTCTCCTGCAGCAGGCGTCGCGCGGCATCGGACAGGCCCGCGAGGCGATCGAACCCCTGCGCGGCTGCCGGGTCTGGTTGGGCGGGTGCGGGCTCGCGGGTGGCAGGGGAATTCATCGACAGCGGTGCATGGTGACGGATCGCAAGTGTGCCGCAGGCCGCGTCGACCTGTCGCCTGTCCGCGCAGCCCTGCAATGAACGGCCATGGCTGAACGGGCATGACTTCCGGCCTGCGCACTAGTACTAACTAGATAATATGATGAATCAAGTTATATGAAGACATAGATGACAGATCGATGGTCGACACCGAGACCCACCTGTGGAAATTCCACAAGGAACTGAGCGCGGGCATCGTCTCGCTCGTGCTGCTCGCGGTGCTCGCGCGCGCGAAGGCACCGATGTACGGCTATCAGATCGCGCGTCAGCTCGACGAGACCGGGGAAGGCGTGCTCAGCGGCAAGCAGAGCGCGCTGTATCCGGTCCTGCGCAGTCTCGATGCGGCGCGTCTGCTCGCGAGCGAAGTCGAGCCCTCGGTCTCGGGGCCGCCGCGCCGCTACTACCGGATCACCGCGCTGGGTCGGCGCGTACTCGACGAGTGGACGTATGCGTGGACCGCGACCCGCGATTTCGTGAACACGGTGCTGGAGGACTCATGACGACGCCGCGAACCCCACCCCGCACGATCGGGGAATACCTGATCCAGTTGCGCGCCGCCCTGCGTGGAGCCGACTCGGCGCTGATCCAGGACGCGCTCTACGACGCCGAGGATCATCTGCGTTCGGAACTGGCCGAGAATCCGGACAAGACCGAAGCCGAGATGCTCGCGCGGATCGCCAACAGTTACGGCGCACCCGATGAAGTCGCCGCGATCTACGTGGACAAGGAGACCCTGGTCCAGCAGGCGCTGCGCCCGCCACCGATGCCGCCGCGACGCACCGCGCTGGGACGTTTCTTCGGCGTCGCCGCCGATCCGCGCGCGTACGCGGCGCTGTTCTTCATGCTGCTGTCGCTGCCGACCGGCATCTTCTATTTCACCTGGGCGGTGACCGGCATCTCGCTGTCGATCGGCCTGTCGATCCTCATCTTCGGCATCCCGTTCGCGGTTCTTTTCTTCGGCACCGTGCGCGTGCTGTCGCTGGTCGAGGGCCGGATCATCGAGGTCATGCTCGGCGAACGCATGCCGCGCCGTCCGTTGTACGCCGATCGCGACCAGCCGCTGGGCGCGCGCATCAAGCAGATGTTCATCGATCCGCGTACCTGGTCGACGCTGTTCTACATGCTGCTCAAGCTGCCGCTCGGAATCGTCTATTTCGTGATTGCGGTGACCGGCATCTCGCTCGGCCTCGCGCTGATGGTCGCGCCGGCAGTGCAGTTCCTCGCCTATTCGGGGGCGATCGGCGGCGGCATCCATCTCGATGGCGAGGTGTTCCTGCCGCCGTTGATCCTCGCTCCACTCGCGTTCGTGGTCGGGGTCTGCGCGCTGTTCGGAACGCTGCATCTCGCGCGTGGCATCGGCCATCTGCAGGGCGCGCTGGCCAAGCATCTGCTGGTCAAGCGCGCAGACAACGACGAGGCGGTGGCCCGCTGAAGCAGGCATCGGCACGATTCAGCGCAGCACGCGCACCTGCAACTGCGCCCAGGCGCCGCCGGCCGCGAGTGCGGTGATGTCCTGGGCGCCGGCGGCGGCGAATCGGTACTCGAATACCGCGCTGTCGATCGTCGTGCCTTCGAGCCTGCCGTTGACCAGCCACAGCACCTCGCCGCGTGCGCCGGATGCGCGCAGGCGCAGCGTGGCCGGCTTGTCGCTGTTCGGTGCGCGCGCGATCACGGCCTGGTCGGCGACGCCATCGATGCGGATCGGCTGCGTCGCGTCGAGGCCATCGGCTGCACAGCCCGCTGCGAGCGGCGGCAGGCTCGCGTGCGCGCGTTCGCTGCGCGACAGCCACGGGTAGGCGAGGGCGGGCCAGCGGGCCACGTCCATTTCGCGGACCCGTGTTGCCGCGCAGGCGCCGCCGAGGCGCGCCCCGCTCGCGGCATCGACCCGCAGGTGTACGAGCCCCGCGCTCCAGCTCGTCGTGTTGCGCTCGGGCAGGGTCGGCGGAATCACCCGGTCGAGCACCCATGCGGCGAGTTTGCGGCGGCAGAGCTGCGGGCGATCCGGGTCGAATGCGAGACCGAGCGGCCAGCAGATTTCGGCCTCGGTCACGCTCGCGGGCGGTGGGCGCGGCGTCGCAGCGGCAGCAGTGCGCGGCAGGCTGTCGACGACCTGGAACATCAGCGGCAGTGCGGTCACCGCACCGTACTGGCCCGGCAACGGCGTGCCGTCGGGGCGACCGATCCAGACCGCCACCGTCATGGTTCGCGTCGTGCCGATCGCCCAGGCATCGCGGAAACCGTAGCTGGTGCCGGTCTTCCAGGCCACGCGCGGTCGCGATCCCGGGTCGAACGTGCCCGGCGCGTAGCCGGGCCGCGGATTTGCCTCGAGGATCTCGCGTACGATCCAGGCCGCGCCTGCGGACAGAAGGTGGCGTTCGATCACCGGCTCGTCGCGGGTGTAGCGCACGCGACCGCCGATGCCGCCGCGGTTGAACGCCGCGTAGGCGCCGACGAGGTCTTCCATGCGCACTCCGGCGCCACCGAGGATCACCGACAGGTTCGGCTCGACCCCGCGCGGCAGACGCAGCTCGAGTCCCGCATTCGCGAGCCGCGCCGCGAATCGCGTCGGCCCGACCCGGTCGATCAGGTCGACTGCGGGCACGTTAAGGGACAGGCGAAGCGCCTCGGCTGCCCCGACCGGCCCATTGAACGCCATGTCGAAGTTGCCCGGACGATAACTCCCGAACGATTGCGGCGCATCGAGGAGCAGGCTTTCCGAATCGATCAGGCCATCGTCGAGTGCGAGCCCGTACAGGAAAGGTTTCAGGGTCGAGCCGGGCGAACGCCACGCGCGCACCATGTCGACATGGCCGAGTCGCTCGCTGTCGCCGAACGCGGCGGAGCCGACGTATGCACGTGCCTCGAGACTTGCATTGTCGACCACCAGCAGTGCGGCCGAGGTGCGTTCGGGCAACCGCGCCAGATAGGCGGTCACGCGCGCTTCCAGCGCGCGTTGCAGTTCGGAGTCGATCGTGGTCGTGATGCGGCGTGACTGCGGCTGTGCGTCGTGCAGGCGACGCGCGAGCAAGGCCGCATTCAGCGGCGCCTGCAGCGCGCGCGCGGTGACCGGTTCGATCGCGGCTTCATGCACCTGCTCGCGCGTCCACTTGCCGAGCGTCGCCATGCGCGCGAGCACCTTGTCGCGGGCGCTGCGCGCGCTTGCCGCGTGCCGATCCGGCCGCAGCCGGCTCGGCGCCTGCGGCAGCACCGCGAGCAGCGCGGCCTCGGCACGCGACAGACGCGCCGCGGGCTTGCCCAGATAGGCCCACGACGCGGCCTCGACCCCTTCGAGGGTGCCGCCGAACGGTGCGTGGTTCAGATAGAGCGTGAGGATTTCCTGCTTGCTCAGATGCGCTTCGAGCTGCAATGCGCGCAGGACCTGGCAGAGCTTGCCGCCGGCATCGTGCGGCGTGCCGTCGAGGATCCGCGCGACCTGCATGGTCAGCGTCGAGCCACCGGACACCCTGCGCCCGTGCACGACCCACTGACCGAACGCACGTGTGAGCGCGAACGGATTGACTCCCGGATGCCGGTAGAACCAGCGGTCCTCGTAGGTCAGCAGTGCCTCGACATAGAGCGGCGACACGTCGGCGGGGCGCACCGGATATCGCCATACGCCGTCGATGTCGGGAAACGCGCGCAGCGGCGTGCCGTCACGCGCGAGCACGACCGTGCTGCCCGCAGAGGCATCGGGCAACGGCAGCGGGAACACGCGGTCGAGCAGGATCGCAAGCGCGAACCCGACGAGCGCCGCGCACAATCCCCGTCTTGCGAGGCGGCGCCAACGGGCGGTCATCGGCGTTGCTGGCCTACCTTGACGTGCCATTCGTTGTCGCGACTGCCCGCCCGCTCACGGCTCGATCACCGTGATCGATGCCGGCGTGCTCCTGCCGATACCGCGCATCTCGGGCAGGTACATGTCCTCGACCTGCGGCGGCGGCACCTGGAACGTTCCCGGCGAGACCGCGCGCACGAGATAGAACACGTGCGCGGCCTGGCCCTTGTCCAGCGCGAGCGCGGCGACATAACGGTCGTCGCGAAACTCCTCATGGCGCACTTCGGCGGCCTGGGCGCGATCGCTGATCGCGATGCCGTCGACGACGACATCGGCCCATTGCTTCGCGTCGGTCAGGTTGAAGTTCTCGATCTCGAGGCCGCCCGGCAGCAGATCGACCAGCAGCGCATCCGGCATCGCCTCGCGTGCCTCGAGTCTGAGTCCGACGATCAGGCTGTCGCCTTCGCGGAGCGGGCCGGGTTCCCAGGGCTTGCCGTCGAGCGTGTAGTAGCTGCGGCGGATCGCGACCTGACGGTCGTCCGCAGGCGGCAGGCTCTTCGGAATTCCCGCGATATCGGTGCTCATGTACAGCGGCAGCGCGCCCTGCGGGGTGAAGCGCACGCCGGCGGCGAGATCGGCCGCATCGAACTCGCGGCTCCACAGGCGATCCGGACTGACCACCGTCGCGGCCGCACCGATCGCGAGCGATCCCGCGACCACGGCGTCGCCGTCCTTGATCAGGGCCTTGCCGAGCCGCGCGATCGCAATCTGCTCCTGCGTGCTCAGGTGGCTCCAGGGCGAGCCATGGCGATGCTGCTCGCTGTCGGCCTGGTGCTGGCCCGTGGTCATCGAGCGCGCAATCGCAAACACGCGCGCGTCGTATTCCGGCCTGGCGACTCCGAAGCGATGCACGAGTGCGATCATCAGCGCGCCGTCGCGCAGATCGGACCCATAGTCGCCGAGATACCAGGGGCGGTCGACCTTTTTCGCGAATGCCTCCGCGATCGCCTTCTCGGCACGCGGCTGGTCTCCCATCAGTTTCAGCGCGATGCCGAGATGGACCAGCGGCAGCGCGGTCAGCGACTTCCCGCGCTCATTGTCGAACAACGCACGCAGCGTGCCGAGCGGGGCGCGGTTCACGCGTGCGAGCACGTATCCGGAATACGCCTCGTCGGCGAAGCGCAGATGGTCGCTGTGCTCGTAGCCGTAGTACGGATGACCCCCGGACAGCAGATCGTCGTTGAGACGCTTCAAGGCTCGCTGCAGAACCGCGTCGGGAACCAGGAATCCGTCGTCGCGCGCATCCTCGAGAAACTCGACGACGTATGGCGTGAGGAACATGTTCACGTAGCTGTCGCCGCCCCACATCGAGAAATGCCCGGACGGGATCTGCATCGAGGCGATGCGCCCGATCGCACCGTCGATGCGGGCCCTGCGCTGCTCTTCCGCGAGGCCCTCGACACGCAGGTCGCGCGCGGTCTTGCCGTCGAGCAGCAGCGCGCCATAGCCCTTGCTCGTGGTCTGCTCGATGCAACCATACGGATACCGGAGCAGGTTCTCGAGCGCGCTCGCAAACGGCAGTGGCGGCAGGCTCGAAACGGTCAGGCGCGCGCGTACCGAATCGGCGAGCAGGCCGTCCAGCGCCGCGCTGCCAAGCGTGACCGTCTCGAGCTTGTCGAGTGCGCGCGGGCTCGAGCGCAGCACGCCGGGCCAGGCGGCGCGAACAACCATCTCAAAGCGACGGTCGATGCGGATGTCGCCACCCGTGGCGACGATCCCGATCCGGCCCACGCCTTGACCCTCGAGAGCGCCGAGCGCGAAATTCAGAGTGGTCTTGGCGTTGTCGGCGAGCGTGATCCTGCGTTTTCCCGCGGAGATCGCGAGCGGTTTCTGTGCGGTCACGTCGACTGTGAACTCGCGTGTACTGCCGGAAAAGTTCTGCAGGTCGAGCGTGAGCTCGGCCTTGTCGCCGGGTGCGAGCACGCGTGGCGTCGACACCTCGGCGACGAGCGGCGCGCGCACCACGGTTTCGGCGTCGGCGCCGCCGTAGCGGTTGTCCGCGAACACGATCGCGGTGACCCGCACCGTGCCGTTGAAGTCGGGCATCTTCAGTGCAAGCTGCGCTTCGCCTTTCGCATCGAGCGCGACCGCACCCGAAAACAGGTCGACGGTCTGCACGTGCGCGGTCGGTCGGCGCGCCTGCGGCAGCGCAGCGAGTGCAATGTCGCCACCGTAGCGCAACTTCGCGGTATTGCCCTCGAAGCTTTCGATGACCCGGCCATACAGGTCGTAGGCATCGACGCCGAGTGCACGCTGCGCGAAGAACCACGCGTTGGCGTCGGGCCGCGCGAAGCGCGTGATGTTGAGGATGCCGACATCGACCGCGGACACGGTCACGTAGGCCTTGCTGCCGGCCAGCGCCGGCGCCTTCACGGTGACCGGCAGGTCGCGCTCGGGCTTCATCTGGCGCGGCGTGTCGATGGTCACCTCGATCTTGCGGTCGGCGCGATTCATCGGCACATGGGCGACGCCGACCGCGCGCGCGGGTGTGATCTTCTCGAGCGCCGAACCGCCGCGGAACACGAGTGCGGTCACATAGACATCGTGGCGTTCCCAGTCCGCGGTGACCGGAATCTCGAACGTCGCTCCGGCGCGCGCGTCGATGTCCGCGGTGTAGAGCAGGTGGTCCGATTCGACGAGCAGCAGGCCCGGCCCGGGCTGGGGCGGCGTGACTTTCACCTTCAACGTGTCGCCCGAGCGATAGCTCGGCCTGTCGAGCTCGAGCTTGACCTTGTCGGGGCGCGCCTCCTTGCCACGGTTGTCGTCGTTCCAGCTCCAGCCCGCAAAGAACGGCAGGCGCGTGGTCAGGCCGGTTGCCGGGTCGTGGATCTCGACCCGGTAGTTGCCCCAGTCGACCGGCACGTCGAAACGCAGCACCTGGCCGGCCTCGACGTCGAGTTCGCGTGATTGGGCGTCCTCGAAGCGCTGCACGAAGTCGAAGTGCCAGCCGCTTTCGTTGTCGAAGGTCCAGTGGTAGTCGCGGCGCTCGCGCACGAGGGTCATTTGCAGATGCGGGCCCGCGAGCAGCTCGCCGGCCGCATTGCTGCGGATCAGCTCGAAACCGGCTTGCGCACGCGCATCCGAGCCTTGTGCGGGATCGAACAGCGGGCGCAGGCCGACCAGCGCTTCGGCCGGCCAGATCGTGCGCTTGAGCGTGCGCGTCACGGTGCGACCGCCGTTCTCGTAGACGCTGCCCGCAAGGATCACCGCAACCGGAGCAGCGGGTTTGAGCGCGTCGGCGATCGCGATGTCCTGCGCCAGGCTGCCGCCTGCATCGAGTCTTGCGTCGATCACATCCTTCGCTTCCTTCGGCAGTTCGATCGTCGGGTCGCCGAAGAAGTAGTCCGCATGAGCCTCGACCGGATGCTGGTCGGCAGCCAGGGTCAGGCGCGCGGTGAAGCGGTTGCCCGCGGCCGGCGCGCCATAGAGATAATCGCCCTGCACGAGGACCTTCAGCGGTTCGCCCGGAGCGAGCACGTCGTGTGCGCTGGTCAGGTCCAGCTTGAGGCGTTCGGGCAGGAATTCCTCGATCCGGAACGTGAGTCCCTGGGTTGCGTCGCGCTCGTTCGGCCCGGTGCGGAATTCGACCTGCCAGCGCCCGGTCGGCGCATCGGGCGGAATTTCGCGCGACCACTCGAAGTAGCCGAGTTCCCGCGGATCGAGCCGCGCCTGCGCATACGGCCGGCCGTCGGGCTGCTTGAGGGTGATGAACAGCGGTTGCGGCTTGATCGGATTGCCGTCGTCGTCGCGCAGCAGCGCCGACAGCCGGATCGTTTCACCGGGACGGTAGAGGTCGCGGTCGGCCCACGCGAACACATCGAACCAGGCCTGCCTGCGACCGGCTACGGCGAAGTCGGAAAGATCCAGCGCGGGCTGGTTGAACGGCAGCAGGGACACGTCCTTGCCGCTTCGTGCGACCAGCACCTGATCGGCCTTCAGCGCATACGCGAGCTGTGCGTTGCCGTTGACATCGGTGGTGCCGCTCACGACCGTCTCGCCATGGCTGTCGAGTACCGCCAGTTCCACTCCATGCAGCGCTTCGCCGCTTTTCAGCGATGCGGCATGAACGAACAATGTTTCCTTGTAGGCGCGCGTATGCAGGCCGATGTTGCTGACGAAGAAGAAACTCGTTTCGTACTCGTCGCTGAAACTGCCCGCGCGCTTCATCGTCGCGAAATAGAGCCCGGGTTCGGCGAGTTCGCCGATGTTCTGGATCGGCAGGTAGTTCAGGGTGCGCTCGTTCTCGTTTCCGACCAGCGCGAAGCGGTTCGAATACACCGAATCGGCGATCCGCGCGACCGGCTTGCCCTTGCGTCCGTACCAGCCGTAGTGCGGATCGAGCTCGTAGGATCCGCGCTTGCCGTTCTTCTGGTACGCGGCGAAGAAATTCGCGACTTCGCCATCACGCACGCGCAGGAACTCGACATCGACTTCGCGGACATTCACCGATACCACGGGCAGTCCGCGGGTTTCGCGCGCGGGCAGCACGTTGCCCTGCGAAGCGAACGCGACCGCGGGCTGCATCGGCCCGGTATACAAGTCGCGACTGACTTCACTGCCGAGGGTTCGGCCGTCCGCGGCGGCGAGTTCGCCCTTGATCCGGACCACGTAGCTCCGGTTTGCCCGCACGTAGGGAAAGCGCAGGGTTCTGCCGTCTTCGTCGAGCGCCCAGCTGCCCTGCACGTCCGCGCCTTTGCGATCGGTTACCGTGATCAGGGTGTCGAATGCCTGCGCGCCGACGAGCGCCTGGGTGAATTCGAGGGCCAGCGCGAGCTGACCCTGGTAGGGTTCGGTGCGCGCCGAACCGATCGCGAACCCCTGCGGTGCCACCGCGCTCGCCGCTTGCGTGGTGGCCGGCTTGGCGCCCTGCACGTCGGGCACCTGGTCGCGCGGGCGATCGCAGCCGGACAGGCATAGCGCGGCGGCGAGGGCGAGGGCAGTCACGAGGCGCCGCGCGAGCGGCGTGGGCGAACGCAGATCCATTGGCAACTCCCGCCGAACAGGTTGGCAACCGACTGGAGCGGCTCATCGTGCCGCCCCGCGATGGCGGATGCAGTATAGCGTTGCGATTGTGGCCGCCCGCAGGCGCGTTGCGGCGATTTCCTGCCGCGCGCGCGCGGGTGCGGGGCGTGCCGGGGCGGATGTCCATCAGCGCGCGGGCCGGCTACCCTTGCACCGCGACGCGCAGCCAACTGGATCCCGCTTGAGCACCGCCATCGTCTGGTTCCGCCGTGACCTGCGCCTTGCCGACAACCCGGCGCTCGCGGCCGCGGTGCGCGCGCACGATCGCGTGATTCCGCTCCATGTGCACGCACCGGACGAGGAAGCACCGTGGTCGCCCGGGGCTGCGAGCCGCTGGTGGATGCATCATTCGCTGAGCGCGCTGGATGCGGATCTGCGCGGACGCGGTGCGCGTCTGTGCCTGATGGCGGGCGACTCGCTGGATTCATTGCGCGCGCTCGCGGCGACCGTGCGCGCGAGTGCGGTCTATTGGAACCGCCTCTACGAACCGGCGATCACCGCGCGCGACGCAAACATCAAGGCGCGGCTGCGCGACGATGGCATCGACGCGCGCAGCTTCAATGCGGCGCTGCTGGTCGAACCGTGGGAAATCGCGACGGCGACGGGCAGCCCGTACCGCATGTTCACGCCGTTCTGGCGGCGTGCGCGCGCGCGACTCGAGCCGCGACCGCCGCTGTCGGCGCCGCCCGGGATCGATGACGGGCGCTGCGCAGCGGGTCTGAGCCTCGATGCGCTGGATCTGTTGCCGCGCAGTGGCTGGGATGCCCGTTTCCGGGAGAGCTGGCGGCCCGGCGAGGGCGGCGCGAATCGCGCGCTCGAGAGCTTCGTCGCGGCGCGCCTCGACACGTACGCAGACGCACGCGACCGGCCGGACCGGGACGGTACCTCGCGGTTGTCGCCGCATCTGCACTTCGGCGAGATCTCCCCGCTGCAGATCGTCTGGGCATTGCAGGACGCGGCGCGATCAGTGCATCCGGGTGCGGGAGCCGAACCGTTCCTGCGCGAGATCGGCTGGCGCGAGTTTTCGCATCATCTTCTGTATCACTTCCCGCATACGCCGCAGAACAGTCTGAATCCGGGATTCGACGATTTTGCATGGGCCGCGGACGACGAGGCGCTGCTCGGTTGCTGGCGGCGTGGCGAGACCGGCATTCCGATCATCGATGCGGGCATGCGCGAGCTGTGGGCAACCGGCTGGATGCACAATCGCGTGCGCATGCTTGCGGCCTCGTTCCTGACCAAGAACCTGCGCCAGCACTGGCGTCACGGCGCGCGCTGGTTCTGGGATACGCTGGTCGATGCCGATCTCGCCAACAACACGCAGGGCTGGCAATGGAGCGCGGGCAGCGGCGCGGATGCCGCGCCGTATTTTCGTGTCTTCAATCCGGTGACGCAGGCCAGGAAGTTCGATGCGGACGGTGCCTACGTGCGCCGCTGGGTTCCCGAGCTGCGTGACCTGCCGGCGCATCGCATCCACGAACCGTGGAAGCTCGCATCCGCGCCTGCCTACCCGGCACCGATCGTGGATCTGGCCGGGTCGCGGCAGCGGGCACTGGCCGCATGGCGCGCCGGTCGCGGCTGATCCGTTGCACGGACATCGTTGGCAAGGCGATCAGGTGGACTCCAACCGCTGCAGCTGCCAGCTGCCATAGCGGCTCTGCGCGAGCGTGGCGGCGAGCACCGGCAGCCAGCTTGCGAGTTCCTGTTCGAACTGCCAGGGCGGATTCAGGATCGCCATGCCGCAGCCATTCAGGCGCAGACTCGAGTTGTCGGGATGCAGCAGCAATTCGGCGACGAGCACGTCCGCATGCTTGCAACGGTCGCGCAGCCAGCGATGAAACGGCTGGATCGTCGCGCGCTGCTTGATCGGGTACCACACCGCCTGGGTCGCATTCGGCCAGCGCGCGAGCGCGTCGGCAAGCGCCTGCCCGATGTCATCGAACTCGCCGGCCTGGGCCTCGAAAGGCGGGTCGATCAGGACCAGTCCGCGCTTCTGTGCCGGCGGCAGCAGCGCCTTGAGTGCCGCGTAGCCGTCGCGCTCGTGGATTGCGAAGCGCCGGTCGTCGCGCAGCGCGGCGCGCAGCGCGGCTGCCTCGTCGGGTTGCAGTTCGCAGAGGATCGCGCGATCGTCCGCGCGCATCGTCCGCGCCGCGATCAGCGGTGAACCCGGATAGCGCGCGATCGCCGTGCCGTTGCCGGCATCGAACGAGCGCACGAGGTCCACATAGCGCTGCAGTCCCGGCGGAAGGTTGCGCGCGGCGAGCAGGCGTTGAATGCCGTCGACATGCTCACGGGTCTGTTCGGACTGCGTGGACAGGAGTTCGTAGCGTCCACTGCCTGCATGCGTGTCGACGTAGCAGAACGGCGCGGGCTTCGCCTTCAGCGACTCGAGCAGGCCGATCAGCACGGCGTGCTTGAACACATCCGCGAAGTTGCCCGCGTGAAAGGCGTGCCGGTAGTTCATGGGTTGCCGAATGATCGCATATCGCGCCGGACCCGCGTCGCTGCAATCCTGCGGCGGAGCCTTGTGTCCGCACGGCATCTGCGTACCATGTCGGCATGCCGCTCCGTTTCGCCCGTTCCGCATCGCTGTCGCGCCTGCTTCGCGGTGCGCCGTTGCGCGCGTACGTTTGGCTGCTCGCCTGCGTACTGGCCGCGAGCGGCTTTCCGGCCGCGATCACGCGGCCCGCGATCGCGGCATCCGCCCTCCCGGATGTTGCCGCGGTTGCCGCGCATTGCCACGATGATCCGGGCGCATCGGTCCGGGACACGCTGCCGCCGCCGATGCATGGCGGGGCCTGTTGTGCGAGCCACTGTGCGTGTGCATTCGGCCACGCGATGGCCGTCGCGCCGCTTCCTGAAATCGCCACCGCGCGAGCGCCGTCGTTGCTGGCCGACAGCGGCGCCTGCGCGATTCGCATCCGTTGCACGGCGCCACCGCTGCGACCTCCGATCGCCTGACCGTCCGCGTCCGTTCCGGATTCAGCGTTGCGGCCCGCCGGGCCGCCTGCCGCTGTACACCCAACCCGCTTGCAGGATTCTGCGATGACCCTCCTTCGTGCCGATGCGCGCGAGCCCGCATTGCCCGGGCTTTCGCGGCGGCGTTTCGTCCATGGCCTCGCATTCGGCGTGCTGGCCGTCGGCAGCGGCTTCGCACGCATGCCGGCGTTCGCACGCATCGCGCAGGGCACAACCCCGCTGTCCGGCAGCGACTTCGATCTCACGATCGGCAGCATGCCGGTCAACTTCACGGGCGCCGCGCGCAACGCGGTCGCGGTGAATGGCTGCCTGCCGGCGCCGCTGCTGCGCTGGCGCGAGGGCGACACGGTTACCCTGCGCGTGCGCAACACGTTGCACGAGCGCAGTTCGATACACTGGCACGGGATCATCCTGCCGGCCGAGATGGACGGCGTGCCCGGGCTGTCGTACAGGGGGATCGAGCCCGGCGCGACCTATGCCTACCGATTCACCGTCAACCAGTCAGGCACGTACTGGTATCACAGCCACTCGCGCTTCCAGGAACAGGTCGGCCTGTACGGCCCGATCGTGATCGAACCCCGCGGCGGCGAGCGGTTTCCCGCGGATCGTGAGCACGTCGTGATGCTGTCCGACTGGACCGACACCGATCCGGAACGCATCTAC
Organism: uncultured Gammaproteobacteria bacterium; assembly: GCA_963758365.1. Lineage (GTDB taxonomy): Bacteria > Pseudomonadota > Gammaproteobacteria > Xanthomonadales > Rhodanobacteraceae > Dokdonella_A. Next base: position 1,844,843 of record CAVWVB010000001.1, on the reverse strand, counting down.
GCGACCCTCAAGAAGCATAGCGATGCCTACAACTTCGCGCGGCCGACCGCGATGGATTTTCTCGGCGACGTGGCAGGCCAGGGCATGCGCGCTGCACTCGCGCAGCGACGCATGTGGAACCGGATGCGCATGAATCCACGCGACCTCGCCGACGTTTCCGGTCATGTCTACACCTACCTGATCAACGGCGTGACCCCGGCAGCGAACTGGACCGGTTTGTTCGCGCGCGGCGAGAAGGTGCGCCTGCGTTTCATCAATGGCGCGTCGATGACCTTCTTCGACGTGCGCATCCCGGGACTCGGCCTGCGCGTCGTGGCCCATGACGGCCAGGACATCGAGCCGGTCACGGTCGATGAGTTCCGCCTCGCTCCGGCCGAGACCTGCGACGTGATCGTCGAGCCCGACGCGGATCGCGCCTGGACGATTTTCGCGCAGTCGATGGACCGTTCCGGCCATGCGCGCGGCACGCTCGCGCCGGCCGCGGGTCTCGTGGCCGACGTGCCGGTGCCGGATCCGGTGCCGATGCTCGCGATGCGCGACATGATGGGTGCGATGGGCTCTGCGCAGATGGCCGGCCACGCGACGATGCAGGGCATGGACCATCGCACGATGGGCCATGCCGATACGGCCGCGCCGGTCACCCACACACGTGCCGAGTTCGGACCTGGCGTGGACATGCGCGTGGAGACGCCGCGCACGAATCTCGACGACCCCGGCGTCGGCCTGCGCGACAACGGGCGTCGCGTGTTGACCTATGCCGACCTGCACACCCTCGGTGCGCCGATATCGTCCGACACCGGGCGCGACATCGAGCTGCACCTGACCGGCCACATGGAACGCTATGTGTGGTCGTTCGATGGCCGCAAATTCTCCGATGCCGAGCCGCTGCGCCTGCACCACGGCGAGCGTGTGCGCATCACTCTGGTCAACGACACGATGATGACCCACCCGATCCACCTGCACGGGATGTGGAGCGAACTGGAAGCGCCCGACGCGACGTTCCAGGTGCGCAAGCACACGGTCGTCGTGCAGCCCGCGCAGAAACTCAGCTGTCGGGTCAGCGCCGATGCGATCGGACGCTGGGCCTACCACTGCCATCTGCTCTACCACATGGAGGCCGGCATGTTCCGCGAGGTCGCGGTCACATGAATGCGCGCGTCGGCGGGGTCGCGGTCCTGTTGCTGTTCGCGATGCGCGCGAACGCGCAGGACGACGCCTTGCGCGCGTCGCCGCGCGCGCGGGATGAACCGGCGCGGCAAGCGGCGCACCGGTCAGGCGATGCGACTGCAGCGCACGCGGTTGCCGCCGCAGCGGCGGAGAACTTCGTCAAGGAGATGCGCGCGACCGGGCACGTGGCGCCGGATCCTCCCGTGCATGCGCCGGCACCGATGTCGAGCGCGGCGATGGTCGAGGTGATGGGGATGGACGATGCGGCGTCGCTGGCCCTGTTCGCATTCGACCGCCTCGAAGCGGGTGACGGCGACGACGGTCACCTCGTGGCGTGGAGCGCGCATGCATGGTTCGGCGGCGACTTCGACAAGCTCTGGCTGCGCAGCGAAGGCGAGCGCACGGCCGGTGCGCTCGAACACGCGGATCTGGAACTGCTCTGGAGCCATGCGATCGCGCCGTTCTGGGATGGCCAGATCGGTCTGCGCCACGATTTCGGCCGCGGCCCGGCACGCGACTGGGTCGCGCTCGGGGTTCACGGACTCGCGCCCTACTGGTTCGACGTCAACGCGACCGCATATGCCGGCGAACAGGGACGGACCGCGTTGCGCATCGAGGTCGACTACGACCTGTTGCTGAGCCAGCGTCTGGTCCTGCAGCCGCGCCTGGAGTTCAATGCCTACGGCAAGTCCGATGCGGACGCAGGCATCGGCTCGGGATGGTCCGACGCGTCGTTCGGTGTACGTTTGCGCTACGAGATCCGGCGCGAGTTCGCCCCGTATCTGGGTATCGAATGGACGCGCCGCTTCGCCGCCACCGCCGATCTCGCGCGCGCCGAACGCGAGTCCGTTCTCGACCGGCGGATCGTTGCCGGTTTCCGCCTCTGGTATTGAAGGAGTCGCCATGAAACGAGTCGCACACGTGCTGATCGGGCTGATTGCACTGACTGCGGTGCTCGCGGTCGGCGTCACGCTGTTCGTCTATTCGGGCATTTACGACATCGGCGCCGACGCTCCGCATACACGGCCGGTATTCGCGCTGATGGAGACCCTGCGCGACCGCTCGGTCCGCGTGCGCGCGAAACACATCGAGGTTCCGGACCTCGACGATCCGGCCCGGATTCTCGAGGGTGCCGGCCACTATGCGGCGATGTGCACGGGCTGCCATCTCGCGCCGGGCAAAGCGAACTCGGAGATCCGTCCCGGACTCTATCCGCGGCCGCCGAACCTCACGCGTGAGCGCGTCGATCCGCGCGAGGCATTCTGGGTGATCAAGCACGGCATCAAGATGAGCGCAATGCCGGCCTGGGGTCTCAGTCACGACGACGACACGATATGGAGCATGGTCGCGTTCCTGCGCAAACTGCCGGATCTGGCGCCGGCCAGCTACCGGGACATCGTCGCCAGCGCGCCGGCCGACGACGACAGCGGCGAGGCGCATCCCGCAGCGGCGGGCGCGGACGCAGCTGCGCATGGCCATGATCACGGGCACGAACAGGCCGCGGTTCCCGGTACTGCCGACGCGTTCGCCGGGCTGCATCCGGGGGCCGTCCCCGATGCCGAGGCGGTTGCCGAAGCCCTGCATGCCGCGCTCGGGCGCGGCGATCGCGAACGCGTGCTCGGGCTGCTCGCTGCCGACGCCAGGGTCAGCGAAGCGGGCCGCAGCGAGTCGCGCGAGGAATATGCGGCCGCGCATCTTGGCGCGGACATCGCGTTCCTTGCACACGCGCAGATCCGGTGGAGCGTAGCGGGTTCGATGCGCAGCGGCGACGCCGCCAGGGTCGGCAGCGAATCGCGTGTCGCGACCACGCACGAGGGAAAGGCAAGCGTCCAGCACACTCGCGAGATGCTGACTCTCGCCCCACGCAACGGGAGCTGGCAGATCGTCGCGATCGACTGGCAGCCGCAGCCGGCGCCGGCAGGGGAGGGTCCGTGAATTCGATCGGGAATTGCGGTCGACGCCGCGACGGAGAGCCGTGATGGAAATCCTTGCCGCACTGGCCGCAGCGCTGTGGCTGGCGTTCGCGATGTTCTGGCAGATCTTCTGGGGCCTGAGCCTGGGTTTCGCGCTGTCCGCGATCATCGAAGTGCTCGTGGCCAAGGACACGATGTCGCGGCTGCTGCCGGATCGCGGTCCGCGTTCGATCGCGACGGCCGGCGCGCTCGGTGCCGCGAGTTCTTCGTGCTCGTACGCGGCGGTCGCGATGGCGCGTTCGATCGTGCGCAAGGGGGGTGATTTCACCGCCGCGATGGCGTTCCAGTTCGCCGCGACGAATCTCGTGCTCGAACTGGGCGTCCTGCTGTGGCTGCTGATGGCGTGGCAATTCGCGGCCGCCGAGTTCATCGGGGGCACCCTGATGCTGGCGCTGCTCGCGACCGGATACGCCCTGGTCCTGCCGCGGAAACTCGAACGCACCGCGATTGAACACGCAAAAGGCGACGCCGCCGGTTCCATGGAGGGCCACGCGGCGATGGCGATGGGCAAGCGTTCGGGCAGCTGGCGCGAGCGGCTCGGCTCGCGCCGCGGCTGGATCGCGATCAGCCACTATTACGCGATGAATTGGAGCATGGTCTGGAAGGACATCCTGGCCGGTCTGCTGATCGCCGGCGCGCTTGGCGCCTGGGTTCCCGAGCATTTCTGGCAGACGTTTTTCCTGCACGGCCGGGATCCGTGGCTGATGGCGTTCTGGGGCGCGTTGATCGGGCCGCTGATCGCGATGGCCGCGTTCACCTGCTCGATCGGCAACGTGCCGCTGGCGGCCGTGCTGTGGAGTGGGGGAATCAGTTTCGGCGGAGTCGTTGCATTCATTTTCGGCGATCTGATCATTCCGCCGATCCTCAATATCTATCGCAAGTACTACGGCGGCAAGCCGATGCTGTTCCTGTGGATCAGTTTCTATCTGGTGATGGTGGTGGCGGCGCTATGCGTCGAAGGCCTGTTCGCGCTGCTCGGATGGATTCCTGCACAGCGCGGCACGGGCGTGGCGATGGCGCATCCGACGCTCAACTACACGGCGGTACTCGACGCGGTTTTTGCGTTGGTCGCGATCGTGCTGGTCACGGTCTTCCTGCGCACCGGCGGTCCGAGGATGATGCGCATGATGCGGTCGGGCGGCGCTACGCACACGCACGAGTGACCCGGCAGGGGTCGAATGGACCCGCGAAAGCGCGGCTGCCGTTGTCCGCCGGGTCCGATTTCGAACCCGTTCGGGCCTGCAGCGCGCATCGGAGCGAGCCGCTCGCTTATGATGCGGCGATGCCACGCAAGTCCCCACCCGTCAGCGCGCTGTTCGAGGGCGGAGCCGACGCCTTGAAACCGCTCGCGGAACGCATGCGGCCGCGCGCGCTCGGCGAGATCGTCGGCCAGCAGCGCCTGCTCGGTGCGGGCAGTGCGCTGCGGCGAGCGATCGAGTCCGGGCACGTGCATTCGATGATCCTCTGGGGGCCGCCCGGTTGTGGCAAGACCACGCTCGCACTGCTGCTCGCGAAATACGCCGATGCCGAGTTCCGCGCGATCTCGGCGGTGCTGTCCGGCCTGCCCGAAGTGCGCGCCGCGCTCGCCGAGGCGCAGCTGCGCTTTGCGCAGGGCATTCGCACCGTGTTGTTCGTCGACGAGGTACACCGCTTCAACAAGGTGCAGCAGGATGCGTTCCTGCCCCATATCGAAAAGGGCGTGATAGTTTTCATCGGCGCGACCACCGAAAATCCGTCATTCGAATTGAACTCGGCACTGCTGTCGCGCTGCCGCGTGCACGTGCTCGATGCGGTACCCGTCGATGCGATCGCCGACGCGCTGCGCAATGCGCTGGCTGATCGCGAACACGGGCTCGGCGCGCGGAACCTGCAGGTCGACGACACCGCGCTGGCGACGATGGCGAAGGCGGCCGACGGCGACGTGCGCCGCGCGCTGACTTTCCTCGAGATCGCGGCCGAGCTTGCGCACGAGGGGCGCGTCGACGACGCCACGCTCGCGCAGGTGCTCGCCGACCGCACGCGCCGTTTCGACAAGGGCGGCGAACAGTTCTACGACCAGATCTCGGCACTGCACAAGTCGGTGCGCTCGTCGGATCCGGACGCCGCGCTGTACTGGCTGACGCGCATGCTCGACGGCGGCTGTGATCCGCTGTATCTGGCCCGGCGCATGACCCGGATGGCGGTCGAGGACATCGGCCTGGCCGATCCGCGCGCGTGGCGCATGGCGCTCGATGCCTGGGATACCTACGAGCGTCTGGGCAGTCCCGAAGGCGAACTCGGTCTCGCCGAGCTCGCGCTGTACCTCGCGATCGCGCCGAAGAGCAATGCGGCCTACAGCGCGGCCAACGCGGTGCGCGAGGTCGTGCGCGACACCGGCACGCTCGACGTGCCCATGCATCTGCGCAATGCGCCGACCCGGCTCATGAAGGGTCTCGGCTACGGCAAGGGTTACCAGTACGACCATGATGCCGAAGGCGGCGTCGCACTCGACCAGCGCTGCCTGCCCGATGCGCTCGCGGATGTGACGTTCTATGCGCCGACCGAGCGCGGTCTCGAGGGCAGGATCCGCGAGAAGCTCGATACCTTGCGTGCCGCGCGCCGCGCTGCACGCCGGGATTCCGGCGCGTGATCCGCGCGGTTCGCGCGCTGCCGCGCACGGTCTGGCTGGTCGCCGTGATCAGTCTGTTCAACGATGCCGCGAGCGACATGATCTACCCGCTCGTGCCGCTGTATCTTGCCTCTGTACTGATGGCCGGACCCAAGGCGCTCGGTCTGATCGAGGGCATTGCCGACGCGGTGTCGAGCCTGCTCAAACTGTTCGCGGGCGTACTCGCCGATCGCACCGGCAAGGTGCGCGCGTGGGTGATCGCGGGCTACGGCATCGCCGGCTTCGCGCGCCCGCTGATCGGGCTGGCCACGAGCTGGCTCGGCGTACTCGCGTGCCGCTTCGCCGACCGCGTCGGCAAGGGGCTGCGCTCGGCGCCGCGCGATGCGCTGATCAGCCTCAGCGTCGAGCCGGGCCAGCGCGGACTCGCGTTCGGCTTCCACCGCGCGATGGACAATTTCGGTGCGCTTATCGGTCCGCTCACTGCGGCTGCGCTGCTCGCGGCCGGTGTCGGCCTGCGCCAGGTGTTCCTGCTCGCGGTCATTCCCGCGATCGTGGTGCTCGCGCTCGCGCTGACCGTGCGCGAGCCCGAACATGCGGCCGCGCGCAGCAAGGAACCGTTCCGCTGGAGCCTGAGCGGACTACCCTCGCCGTTTCGCCGCTACCTGTGCGTGCTCGCGCTGTTCACGCTCGGCAACTCGTCGAACATGTTCCTGCTGCTGCGCGCCAACGAACTCGGCGCGAGCGCGACGCGCGTGACCCTGATGTGGGCGCTGTTCTCGGGAGTCGCCGCGTTGCTGTCGACGCCGCTGTCGGCGCTGTCCGATCGCTGGGGCAGGGCGCGCGTACTCGGCATCGCGTGGTTCGCCTATGCGGCGGCCTACCTGCTGATCGGCCTGCTGCCCGGCGCGGACTGGGCGTTGTGGGTCACGTTCGCAGGCTACGGCGGCGTGACCGCGGCGCTCGAAGGCACCGAGAAGGCGCTGGTTGCCGATCTGGTGCCGCGCGAACGCAGCGGCACCGCGTTCGGCTGGTACAACCTGGTTGCCGGGATCTTCCTGTTGCCGGCCTCGCTGCTGTTCGGCTGGCTGTGGTCGGCATTCTCGCCGTTCGCCGCGTTCGCGTTCGGCGCGGGCTGCGCGCTCGCGGCCGGCGTGCTGCTGTGGACCTGGGTCGGGCGCGTGGAGCGGGCCGCCCCGGCCTGATCCGTCGTTGTTCGTGAGCTCCGCGGAAGCGTGGTGCTTCGCCCATCATGCAGGTCAGGTCGCCCCGACCTGACCTTGCGCGCAATCACTCTCGCTGTCAGGCCGGGGCGGCCTGACCTACCGATGTTCGCGCTTCCGTACGCAATCGTGGCATGGCGGACCACGTGCGCGGGCGCTTCGCGGACGCGCCTGCGCGCGGGTCCACGTGCCGGATCTCCTATAATCGCGGGTTCCGCCCGATCCAGGATTCATCATGCTCGACCCGGCCCTGCTGCGCGGCCACCTTGCCGATACCGCCAAGCGCCTTGCGACGCGTGGCTACGCGCTCGACACGGCGGCGCTCGAAGCGATCGAGGCACGACGCAAGCGCGTGCAGATCGAGACCCAGGAACTGCAGAGCCGGCGCAACGCGATCTCGAAGCAGGTCGGTATCGCCAAGGGCAAGGGCGAGGACGCGAGCGCGCTGCTTGCGGAGGTCGCGGGCATCGGCGACCGGCTCAAGTCCAACGAACAACAACTCGCGGAAATCCAGACGCAACTCGCCGACATTGCACTCGGCATGCCGAACCTTCCCGACCGATTGGTGCCGATCGGCAACGACGAAGGCGGCAACGTCGAGCAGCACCGCTGGGGTACGCCGCGCACATTCGAGTTCACGGTCAGGGACCATGTCGAACTCGGTGCGCGCAACGGCTGGCTCGATGGCGACACCGGCGCCAAGCTCTCGGGTGCACGCTTCACCGTTTTGCGTGGCGAGCTCGCACGCCTGCATCGTGCGCTCGCACAGTTCATGCTCGACCTGCACGTGGGCGAGCACGGCTATCTCGAATGCAATGTGCCGCTGATCGTCAATGCCGATGCGATGCAGGGCACCGGCCAGTTGCCGAAATTCGAGGAGGATCTGTTTTCGACCCGGGTCGGCGACGCGACGCGTTACCTGATCCCGACCGCCGAGGTCTCGCTGACCAACATCGTGCGCGACGAGATCCTCGAGACCGACGCGCTGCCGCTGCGCATGGCCGCGCACTCGCTGTGCTTCCGCGCCGAGGCCGGATCGCATGGACGCGACACGCGCGGCATGATCCGCCAGCACCAGTTCGAGAAAGTCGAGCTGGTCAGCATCACGCGACCCGCCGACAGCATCGACGAACACGAACGCATGACGCGTTGCGCCGAGGTCGTGCTCGAAAAACTTGGCCTGCCGTACCGGCGCACGCTGCTGTGTACGGGCGACATGGGATTCACCGCCGCGAAAACCTGGGATCTCGAAGTCTGGCTGCCATCGCAGCAAACCTACCGCGAGATTTCCTCGTGCTCCAACTGCACCGACTTCCAGGCGCGGCGCATGCACGCACGCTGGCGCAATCCGGACAACGCCAAGCCCGAACTCGTGCATACGTTGAATGGTTCCGGTGTCGCGGTCGGCCGCGCGCTGATCGCGGTGATGGAGAATTGCCAGCAGGCAGACGGCTCGATCACCGTGCCCGAAGTGCTGCGACGCTACCTCGGTGGTGCGGCCGCGATCGGCTGAGCGGTGCGACGCCGGCTTTCGGCGGTCGCGTTTGCGGCTCCGCTTGCCGGCCGCTTGCGCCGCGGGGCACGGCACGCCGTCGATGACCCGAGCATCGGTACCCGGTACACGCGTTGGCCGATTCGCGAACCTGGCTGCCTTGCGCAGCGGGCGACGGGCCGACACGCGGCCAGCCGAGGCACTCCGCGCACATCCCGGATGGCGGGAGAACCGGGCCCAGCCAGCGTTCAGCTGCGCTATCGGAGTGTGTACCGGTTTCCCGTGGAGGCACCAGGCCATGTCCGACGAATCGCCCAAGACCACCGCCGACCAGCTCGCCGACACGCTCGCCCAGCTCAAGGAGATGCGCCACTACTCGAAGAACAATGTCGAGCACCTGACCGCGATGTGGATGCTGTTCGACGGCGAACTGTCCAAGCTCAAGCAGACCGCGAAGATCGACGACCTGATGAATCGCCAGGGCCAGCTGCACGATGCACTCGAAGCGGCGATCGCCGACCTCGAGAAGATGCTCGACGACATGCAGGAGCAGGCCCCCGGCTCATGACCCGCAACGCAGGACGTCCGATCGGTGCCTGCGTCCGCTCGCCGATCTTCGGGTTTGCGCGCGACAGTCATCTGCGGTTTGGTTGGCCCGGCGATACTTCATGCAACCGACATGCGAGGCATCCCGGGAGATTCAGCGTGAGGAATACAAGGCCATCCACCCATCCGCAGGCCACCGCGTCGTTGCCGATCGAGGAAGCGTGCGCGGCCGCGGGCACGGCGCAGGCGCCGGTCACGCGCTTCGGCCACGACGATTACATGGCGGAATACATTCGCGTGGTACGCGCGAGTCGCCAGGCCATGTTGTGGCGCGATGCGGGCAGGGAGCGCACGCACGGCCGCGGCGGCGACAGCGACGCGCGCGCGACGCTGCGCGCGGACGAACATGCACATGGAGTGTCCGGCATCGCGCGTCGCGCGTGATTCGCGGCGCGTCGGAGGGCCTCGCTGCGTGCGGCGGTCTGTCGAGGGCGGCATCAGCCGGCGCCGCGGTGACCGGCGATTGCGCGGCCGCGTTACCTCGCAGCGCGCGCTTCGACGCGCGGGTGGTCCGTTCCGGCGCGCGCTCCGGCCGCCGCAAATCGGCTGCGGCGGTCAGGGAGAGCCTGCCCGGGGTGCGCGGCGTCGCCTGGGACGGGCTCGAGCCGGCGCAGAATCGACCATAGCAACGTGCCGCAACACGATGATTCGAAAGGGTTGGTTTGCTGCGCTGCAATAGCGGCGCAGGACGGATCCGGCGTCGATTTTCAGTGGCAGGTGGCCCGGCGTACGCTGTCCTGACCTGACAATCTGCGCAGCATTTCGCCCTCGATGACACGGTGGGCGGCGCTGCCGTAACCGCCGGACATGACCGCTTCCCACTCGCGGATCTGCATTTCCTCGTCGGAAACGCGAGTCGTGGGTAGATCGATTACGTTGGACATGGCCGGATTCCCAGGAATGCTGTACTTGCGCTGCTGCAGTATCCGTGCCACGTCATTGCGGCGATGCATTCCGCGAGGGCTTCCAGTGGACCGCAACGTTCATCAGGAAAAGGGATCGCGTCGCGGATCGGAGGCCAAGACGCGAGTCCGAAGCGAGGCGCATCACGGGTGCCAGGGCCGGAACGACGAGTCCCGCACCGCGAAACCTGGCGCTGGGGGGCCCTCCGAGGCGCGTTTCGGTCCGCCGGGCGAGCTGCATTCGGGATGCCAGCCGCTGCTGGCCAGGAACTCTTTCGGATCGCTCATTTGCAGGATCTCGCGGAGAGCCCGGCGCTTGTCCGCCGCGCGCTGGTAATACGACTTGACGATGCGGTAGCCGACCCAGTAACCGAGGTCGCCCGGCTTGGTCAACGTGCCGTTGTACAGCCATCCGGAAAGATCGGTCTTGTCCTCGTCGCCGACGAAGGCGCATTCGATTTCGGCTTCGCGGCCTTGGGTCATTGCCTTGAGATAGGAGTTGGCGACACCGCCCGAAGTGAGCTCGCCGATGAACTCGGCTGCGCCTTCGATCAGCGACTCCTCGAGTACCGTGGGCTTCGGATCGTCGTACAGGCGCGGCGCCTGCAGCGCCTGCTGGACATGCACGTATTCATGCGCGATCACATTCACGAACCGGTCTTCGACATTGCGGTCGAAGTAATTGATCGCGCAGAGTGCTTCGAGTCCGATCATGACACCGGATGCATCGGCGACGCCGACCGGTTTGCCGCGGCCGACGGCGATGGTCACCGGCGCGAACGCCGCTTCAGGATAGAGCCGTCCGAGTTCGCCCAGCGCAGCCTGCAAGCGCACGCGCACGCGCGGCAGAGCAGCCATGCAGCGCTTGGCATCCGAATAGATCTGCGGATGCGTTTTCATGGCTTCGGCAATCGAGACTCCAGTGACTTTTCGCAATTCGGCGAGACGATGCAGCCCCTGCGAACCCGGGTCGAGATAGTCCTGCTGCAGGCGGCTGGCCGAGGGATGTCCATCGGAGGCGGCATAGATCGCATAGAACCGGCGAACGTCCTCGATATGGATCGCCGGCCGCGCCGTGGAAGTCGCGGGTGCCGGCTCGGCGGACGATGATTGCGCGATTGCGATGCATGCCATTGCACCTATCACCAATGCAGTACTCGTTCGCTTCATCGTCCCGGGCCATGGTGCCGAAGGCGGGACTCGAACCCGCACGCTTTCAAGGGCGGTGGATTTTGAGTCCACTGCGTCTACCAATTCCGCCACTTCGGCTTTCGTCCCGCATGCTCACAGGCTTGGGGGGTGCGCATTATAAGGGAATCGCGAGCGCCACCGGGATGCGTGAGGTCCGATTGCGCGCAAACTGCATCGCGGCGATGGGCGCGCGCTGCGTATGCGCGGGAACGGTCGTGATGGAGGCGATCGCCTGCGTGCCGAAGTTCGCGCGTCGCAGAGCCTGGTCAGTGCATCGCATCGAGTTCGAGCGAACACTGATCGCGCACATACCAGCCGGACTGGTCCGGATAGAACTTCGCGCAGAGATCGAGCGGGCGGCGATAGATGTGCAGCGACACCGCGATCGCGTCGTCGCTCGGATTCAGGATCGTGTGGTATTCGTGCGGTGGAATCAGACTGCCCGCCGAGCCGGGCCCCGCATTCATCGTGCCGCGCGGTTCGAAACGGTAGCGGCCATCCTTCGATTCGACCAGCTCGTACGGAGTGACCTCGAGCGAGCCTTGCCACACGCCCTCGACGCACCACATGCCGGCGTGGTCGTGGATCGGCGTGCCCTGGCCCGGTCCCCAGGTCATTGCGACCACGCTGTAGCCGTGTTTCTCGCTGCGATACAGTTCGCGCCGCGCGTAGTGGTCGTCTTCGCGCTCGAACACGCATGCGGGCAGGTGCACCTGCGGGTCGCGGATCAGCCGGCACAGCGCGCTGCGCAGCGAATCGGTGAGCGCGGCGTCGTCGGGCAGCACGACCGCGCCGTCGATCGCATCGATCAACTGGCGCGCGCCTGGGAACTGGAGCGAGAGCATGGGCGGTCTCGATAATCCGGCGCGGGCTGCATTGCCGCCGTCGTCCAGGCGTTACCAGGACCCAGTGCCTCTTGCGCCTTCGGGAAGACGCTGGATTCCGGCGTGCGCCGGAACGACGAAAATGCAAGTCTACAGCGTGCCGAGAAAGCGCGCGATGGCCGTGCCGAATCGTGCGGTATCGACCAGGAAGGCGTCATGCCCCTGTGGACTGTCGAGGGCGACGAACTGCACCGCGGCACCACTGGCTTGCAGGCTCTCGGCGATCTGCTCCTGCTGGGACAGCGGAAACAGGATGTCGGACTCGACGCCGATCACGAGCACCTCACGCACGTCGATACGCGCGAATGCGTCGGCAAGGCTGCCCGCGCCGTGCTCGGCGAGATCGAACCAGTCGCTCGCACGCGACAGGTAGAGATAGCAGTTTGGGTCGAAACTGCGCACGAAACGGCGCGCGTGTGCGGCCAGGTACGACTCGATCTGGAACTCGACCGCGAACGGATCCTCCTCGCGCTCGTCCGAGTCGAGGCGGATGCGCGCGAAGCGGCCGACCCATTCCATCGCCGAGCGGTAGGTGATCACGCCGAGCTTGCGCGCGATCGACATGCCCGCTTCCGGATAGTGCTCGTCGTCGTAGCGGCCGCCGTTCCAGTTCGGATCGAGGCGGATCGCCTCGCGCTGCAGCGAGCGGATCGCGATCGCGAACGGCTGTGCCTGCGGCGCGGTCGAGATGCTGATGTGTGCGCGCGCGCTGCCCGGATGCTGTACGAGGTAGGCGAGTGCACTCATGCCGCCCATCGAGTTGCCGACCAGGCACGCGAGCGACTCGATGCCGAGGCCGCGCACGAGCTCGTGGCTCGCATTGGCGACGTCCTCGAGCGTCAATGCGGGAAAATCCAGGCGGTACGGCTCGCCGGTGGCCGGATTCGCGTCGGCCGGTCCGGTCGAGCCCTTGCAGCTGCCGAGCGTATTCGCGCAGATCACGTACCAGTGCGTGGTGTCGATGTACTTGCCGGGGCCGATCATGTCCTCCCACCATCCCGGCGTCGGGTCTTCGGCACTCGAGGCCGCGTGCGCGCTCGGCGACAGGCCGGTCAGGACCAGGATCGCATTGTCGCGCGCGGCATTGAGCGTTCCCCAGGTTTCGTATGCGAGGCGCGCACCGGCGAGCCCGCCGCCGCGCTTGAAGCGAAACGGCGAGGACAATTCGAACCAGCGGCGTGCGTCGCTCATGCGGACATCTGGCAACGGGAAGCGGGCAATGTAGCCGGGCAGGCACCCGATCGCCAAGTCGAGGTGCACGACGCGTCGTCGAAGTAAAGCGACGCGCGCGGATACGGATCGGCGCGGCCCTTGCCTGTCAATCGCCATGGCAAGGATGGAACGCCTTTAGCCTGAGCGCCGAGTCTCCGGCCGGTACGAATGGCATTGGAGCGCGCGGTGCTTCGGCTGCGGATCGCGGGTAACGGTGGGGCGTCGACGGCACGCGACCCGATACGGGCGCTGCGCAGGCGGTTTCATCTCAGCGGACGGTCTCCATCCGGCCTGCCGCGGGTCACGGCACGACCTCGTCGATCGTCAGCGCAATCGGGCTGCGGCGCTGCACGTCGAGCGGCGGCGACAGCACTTGCAGGTCGCCGCTCTGCGGCATCGCGTTGCCCGACCGAGAAATGCGCGCGCCGACCACCACCCGCGCGAACATCGACAGCTTCATCGTCGGCAGCATGCCCATGCTGTCGTCGAGGCTGACCGAAACCGGCAACTGGCTTGCGGGAAGGCGCCGGATCGCGAGCGGCATCGGCGGACCGCTGGCTGCACGCGCGAACACGAACAGCGTTGCATCGCGGTCGAGGCGATCATTCAGCCGCGGATCGAGCGCGACGTTGACGGTGAGTTTCGGAGCCGGTGCGTTCGTGGCGACGCGAGTCGAGGCAGCGGATGCCGTGGTGGCAGCTGGCGCGTCGGTACCGTCCGCGCTGGCGGCCGCTTCTCCGGATGCCGCGGGCACCTCCGGGTGAGCGCCCGTCTTGCCGTCGCGCAGTGCCTCGGCGTCGGCGATCTGCGCCTTCACGCTCGCGGCCACCGTCGATGCCGGATCGAGCAGCGGCAACAGGCTGCGCCAGCGTGTGATCGCGGCGGCATAGTCGCGACTCTGGTAGTCGCTGATGCCGAGCAGCCAGAGTGCGCGTTGGTTGCGCGGATCGGTCCGGATCACGTCTTCCAGCAACGTGCGCGCGGCGCCGTCGATGCGCCGATCCGGGCGCGCCATCGCGAGCGCCTGCGCATACTCGACCGCCGCTGCGGCATTCTCGGGAGCAACCTCGTGCGCGCGCCTGAACGCGGCCAGTGCCTGCTCCGGCCGCTCGGTCGCCTGGTAGGCGCGGCCGAGCAGGCCCCAGCCTTCGGCGTCCTGTGGATTCTTCTCGAGGCGCGCGGCGAGCAGCGCGATCGCCTGCGCCATGTCGGGCCCGTGCTCGCGGTCGTCCGCGGGTGATGCGGCGACCCGCTTCGCCGGATCGAGTGCCTCGGGTGCGCCGACCAGCCGATACAGCAGCAGCGCCGCGGCCGGCATCAGCAGGGCGACCAGGAGCAGGGCGACGAAAGCAGTACGCGGGCTTTGCGTCGGTGATGCGCGCGGCGCGCCCGGGTCTGAGTGATCGAGCGCAGCGCGCTTGGCGGCGAACTCCTCGCGATCGATGACTCCGCTCGCGAGCGCCTCGTCGAGCGCACGCAGGCGGCGCGTCGCGATCGCGTCGGCTGCAGCGGGCCGGCCCTGCCGCAGCAGCGGAACCAGCACGAACGCGAGTGCCGCAGCCAGCATCAGCGCTGCGAGCAGCAGGAAGATCGGCATTACCAGTCGTCTCCCGGGTCGTCGTCCGCACGCGCATGGGTGGGCGCTGCCGTGGCGCGGCGACGCACATTGAAGAAGACCACGAGCGCGCCGATCACGAGGATCAGCAGCGGCCCGAACCAGAGCAGCCAGGTGCCGCCGCGCAGCGGCGGGTCGTAGAGCACGAAATCGCCGTAGCGCGCGGTCAGCCAGTTCTTGATTTCGGCGTCGCTCCTGCCGGCCTGCATCTGTTCGAACACGTCGCGGCGCAGGTCAGCGGCGAGCGGCGCGCTGGAATCGTTGAGGCTCTCGTTCTGGCAGACCAGGCAGCGCAACTGGCGGGTCAGGTTCTGGAAACGTACCTCTTCGGCGCGATCCCTGAACGGCAGCGGATCGACCGCGGCGAGGGCGCTGAAGGAAGCGGCCATCAACAACACGACCAGCAACGCGTGGGCATGTCGCACGATCCCTGCGCGTCCGAGGGGCCGGCGGAGCAGGGCAGGGTGCGGCCTGTGCGCTGTCACCGGAAATCCTCTCCGTGCAGCCTTCCCCTTGAAGCGCAGGACCCGGCGGCAGGTGCGACTCGCGCATGAAACTTCATCGCGCGGCTCCCCGCAACTTCGCGATGCGCGGCAGCAATTCGCCCGCAATGACCTGCGGCGTGATCGGGCTGATGTACTTGTAGCGGATCACGCCGTGACCGTCGACGAGGAAGCTCTCGGGCGCACCGGTCACGCCGAAGTCGATCGCGACGTCGCCGGGCAGGTCCGCTATCACGATGTCATACGGGTTGCCGTACTGCGCGAGCCAGCGCTTCGCATCGGCCGGCTCGTCCTTGTAGTTGAACCCGACCAGCGGGATGCCGAGGCGTTTGCCTTCGGCCATCAGGATCGGATGTTCGTCGCGACACGCGAAGCACCAGCTCGCGAACACGTTGAGCAGGTACGGTTTGCCCGCGAGGTCGGCGCTGCCGAAGCGGCGCGACGGATCGTCGAGCAGGGGCAGCGCGAACTTCGGTGCGGGCTTGTCGATCAGCGGCGAGGGCACCTCGCGCAGGTCGTGGTGCCCGCTCCACCAGATGCCGAAGCCGAGCAGCGCGAGCACCAGCACGAATCCCGCGAACGGCAGCAGGCGCGCGTTCACGCGGATTTCCCCGACGCGCCAGCGCGGACCGGCGCATGCGCGGCGCGCGCTGCCTCGTGCAGCCGGTCCGTGGGCGTCGGCGCGGGCGTGTCGCGTACCGGCAGCGCACGGAAGCGGCGGTCGGCCGCGGCAACGAATCCGCCGAGCATCATGAACAGTGCGCCGAGCCAGATCCAGCGTACGAACGGCTTGACGTAAACGCGTACCGCCCAGGCGCCATCGCTGCCGACCGGTTCGCCGAGCGCGACATAGACATCGCGGAACAGCCCCGGGTCGATCGCGGATTCGGTCTGCGGCTGCTGGGTGCGCGTGTAGATGCGTTTCTGCGGGTGCAGCGTGGCCACGACGGTGCCGCCTTCGAGCACGCTGAGCGTGCCCTGCTGTGCGCTGAAGTTCGGGCCACGCGTCTCGGTCACGCCGTCGAAGCGGAACTCGAGCTTGCCGATCGTCACGCTCTGGTCGGGGGCCATGCGGATGTCTTTCTCGACGCTGCTGGCCTCGACGATGAGCACGCCCGCCACGAACACCGCGACGCCGAAATGCGCGCAGATCATGCCGAGCATCTCCGGCGTGTAACGCCTTCCGCGCGCTGCGCTACGCCAGCGCGACAGCGCATACAGCCCGATACCGAGGCCGACCCAGAGCGACGCGGCGACGCCCGCGAGCGCGCGCCATGGCAGGCCGCCCGCGAGCACGTGGGCCGCGATCGCTGCAACGAGGGTGATCCCGGTTGCGGCATACAGCGCGGGCTTCAGCGCGCGAAGAGTGCGCCTCCAGTCGCCGCTGCGCCACCCGAGAAACGGTCCGAACGGCAGCAGCGCGATCACCGGCAGCATCAGCAGTACGAACATGAAACCGAAATACGGCGGTCCGACCGAGATGCGGCCCAGATGCAGCGCATCGCCGAGCATCGGGTACAGCGTGCCGAGCAGGACCATCGCCGCGGCACAGGTGAACATCAGGTTGTTGACCAGCAGCAGCGTTTCCCTCGACACGGCCGCGAACGGTTCGCCGCCGGCCACCTTGGGCGCGCGCACCGCGTAAAGCAGCAGCGCGCCGCCGATCACCACCGCGAGAAAGGTCAGGATGAACAGCCCGCGTTCCGGGTCGGCCGCGAACGAGTGCACGCTGGTCAGCACGCCCGAACGCACGAGAAACGTGCCGAGCAGCGACAGCGAGAACGCGAAGATCGCGAGCAGCAGGGTCCAGGCGCGGAACGAGCCGCGTTTTTCGGTGACCGCCTGGGTATGGATCAGCGCGGTGCCGACCAGCCACGGCATGAACGACGCGTTCTCGACCGGGTCCCAGAACCACCAGCCGCCCCAGCCGAGTTCGTAGTACGCCCACCACGAACCGAGCGCGATGCCGAGCGTGAGGAAGCCCCAGGCAACATTCGTCCACGGCCGCGCCCAGCGCACCCAGCGCACGTCGAGTTCGCCGCCGAGCAGTGCCGCGATCGCGAACGCGAACGCAACCGAAAAACCGACGTAGCCGGTGTAGAGCATCGGCGGATGCATGATCAGCCCCGGATCCTGCAGGACCGGATTCAGGTCGTTGCCGTCGACCGGCATCGGCAGCGCGCGCAGGAATGGATTGGAGGTCAGCACCGTGAACAGCAGGAAGCCGAAGCTGATGAAGCCGAGCACGCCGAGCACGCGCGCAATGAAGTCGTCGGGCAGACGGCGCGAGAACGCGGCGACCGCGACGGTCCAGACATTGAGGATCAGCACCCACAGCAGCAGCGAGCCTTCGTGCGCGCCCCAGACCGCCGAGAACCGGTAGTACCAGGGCAGCAGCGAATTCGAGTTCTGCGCGACGTAGGCGACCGAGAAATCCTGGGTCACGAATGCATAGGTGAGGATCGCGAACGCGAGCACGACGAATACGGCCTGGCCGGCCACCACGGGCCGTGCGACCGCGATCAACGCGGGGTTGCGCAGATGCGCGCCGAGGATCGGCAGCACGCACTGCGCGGCGCTCAACAGCAGCGCGAGGATCAGTGCGAATTGCCCGAGTTCGGGGATCATGCGGCAGGGGTGAACGGTGAAACGGCTAGCTTACGCGAGTTGACGCAATGCCTGCAGCAGGGGGGTGCGGCAGATCGGCACATGGCGGCCGCACCGATCGGACCCAGAGTGGCGCCGACGCGGTATTGTCCGCACCATCGCGTGTCCATCCGGGCCTCTCGTTGAGCGGGAATGCCTGATCAGTGCGCGTGCTGCAGCCAGTCCGCAATCGCCTGCGCATCGGCGTCGCCGATATTCTGCGCCACGCCCTGCATGATCCGGTCGCTGCTGCTCAGGGTGTGCCTGCGGTTGCGGAAATCCATGAGACGCTGCGCGATGTAGGCGGAATGCTGGCCGCGCAGAACCGGGTACACGCGGTAGCGGACGTGGGCGGCAGCCAGTGGATGACCGCTGCCGTCCGTACCATGGCAGCCCTGACAGGGCGGAATACCGGCCTGCACGTCGCCGCGCGCGAACAGGGTCGCTCCGCGGCGGATGTCCAATCCGTTGTCGCTTGCCGGCTGCGGCTGCGGCTGCGGCGGCGCGAGCGTGGCGAAATACGCCGCGTAGTCGCGCATCTCCTGGTCGCTCAGGGTGCCGACGATCGCGGTCATCGGTGAATCGGCACGCGCCTCGCGCTTGAACTCGACGAGCTGCCAGTACAGGTACTCGGCGGGCTGCCCGGCAATGCTCGGAAACGTCGGCACGACGGAGATGCCGGCCGGGCCATGGCAGGCGCTGCACAGCGCGACCTTGGCGCGCACCGCGTCGGGGTTGCCGGGCACGGGTCCAACCTCGCGCAGGTCGACGAAATCCGTCTGCGCGCAGGCCATGCCCGCGACCAGCATCAGCACGGCGGCGCACGCTGGATTCAGATGATATCGGTCGGTCATCGCGGCGCCCTCACAGCGTGATCCGGACCAGCAGGCCGACCAGGTTCGCGTTGTAGCCTTGCGGACCGCCGTCGGTGTAGACGCGATGGTCGAACACGCGCGCGGCATCGAAACCGAGGTAGTGCCAGTCGCTGATGCTGCCGCGTTCGTAATAGTCGAACAGCCGCAGTGCAATGCGCTCGGCGATCGGAACGGTGACGCCTACATTCAGCGAATTGATCCGATAGGTCATCGGTGGAAACGCGTTGCCCGGGACCGTGGTGCCGTCGCCGAAATAGGCGAGCGCTGCGGGCGAAGCAAAACGGTAGCTCGTGATGCCGCGTGCGTAGAGGAAATTCCAGTTCGCATCCACGGCCACGCGACCGATCCGGTGGTTGAAGGTCATGCCTGCGTTGTGGTTGCGCTGCTTGTCGTCGGCCCACCAGCGGTAGTCGAGCGGATAGGTCGGGCCGCCGAGACTCGGGTCCGGGTTGTCGGTGGCCGCGTCGTTGACGTTGGCAAGCCCGAGCTTCGACTGGTCGTATCCGTAGTAGACGCTCGCAGTGGTGCCGGGTGCGGGTTGCCATTCCCATTGCAGGGTGAAGCCGAGCGTGTCATAGCGCTGGCGGCCCAGTTCGGCGTCGTAGTCGTTGTAGTCCGCGCGCAGCGACGCGCTGACAGTCATGTCCTCGCGTGGTATCACGGTCGCCATCAGGTCGATCTTGTTCTCGTCGCGGCTCGCCATGTCGTACTTGCGCAGCGCGTCGACCGTGTGCGCGGGGACACCACCCGCGGGCGGCACGAAGCCGGGAAGGTCGGTCGAGAACGTGAACTCGTAGGGATCGTAGTTGTAGCGATCGCCGTCCTGCTTCAGATAGGTGTAGTTGACGCGCACGGTCAACCAGTCGAGCGCGCGGTTGACCCAGGTCAGCTTGACGCTGTTGTCGTCGATTCGGTGACGCTCGCGGTTGCCCGGCTCGTACCGGTTGAAGGTATAAGTCGCGCCGAGCGTGTCGTGCCGGCTGAGCTTCCAGTCCGCGCCGAGCGTGCCTTCGGTCGTCTGCATGTCGAGCGGCAGGCTGCGCACGCGCGTGATGTTCTGCGCGCCCGCGCCCGGATACCAGAAACCGATCTCGCCGGGCACCACGCTGCCCTGTGCACCGTTCTCGCTCACGTAACCGTAGGCGCCGGTCAGCGGGTTGTAGGCGAGCCAGGTGTTGCGATAATCCTCGCGGTTGAAGCGCAGGCTGCCGCGCAGGGTCCAGTCCGGACTCGGCTGCAGCACGATGCGGCCATCGACGAGGGTCGTGTCGATCTGCATGTCGGCAGACGGGCGCGACAGCGCGGCCGGCGTGTTCCAGTCGGCACAGTTGTACAGGAACGGATTCTGCGGACCGGGTTGCAGGCTGCCGCCGAGACCGATACCGAACACGCCCTGGCAGTCGACCGGCGCGATCAGGCTGTCGTTCTGGCGCATGCGCCCGCCGGAAGCGGTCAGCGACACTTCGCCGTTGAGGGAGAGCTTGCGCGTGAACGTGGCCTTGAGGTTGTGGTAGTCGTTGTCCGGTTCGGTCGCGAACTGACCCGTGGTCAGCGGTGCCGATACGGCGCCGGGCACGACCGGGGCCAGCGCGAAGGGTGTTTCGAAGGTGTAGCGCGTGTAGCGATCGCGATAGAACGAGCCGGTGTAGCCGAAGTCCATGCGCCAGACGGCGCCCGCGAAGCGCAGTCCCGCGGTCATGTTGATCGTCGCGTCGTCGATCGGCCGCGGGGTTTCCAACACGCCGCCGTTGTCCGGAAACGGGAAGTTGAAGAAGAACGGGCCGCCATAGGGGCGCGCGCCCTTGCGTTCCTCGTCGGTGAGGTTCGCATACGCGGTCCATTGCGGACTCAGGTACATGCTGAAACCCAGTCCCTGCTTGGAGCGCTTGACCGACAGCCGGCCTGCGGGCGTCGCCGCGGAAACGGCCGCGACCTCGGCCGGCGTGCTGCCTGCCGCGACGAGGCCGTCGCGCAACGTCAGCCGGTTGTCGCCGACGCCATTCCAGATCGAGCGCGCATTGTTCGAGAGCACGTTCGGCATGTCGCGCAGGAACGCCTGCACCTTGTAGCTGCCGGCGCGGCCGAACACGGCCTGGTAGTACTGGTCGTCCGCGCTGATCCGGCTCGCGCGGATGTTCGCGTAGCTTCCATCTTCGGGGCGCTCGAACATCAGGTCGAGGAGGCCAAGAATCAGGCCGCTGTCCCAGTCGACATACCGGTTCCAGAGCGCATTGCGGTCGTCGCCGCTGGTCGCGACCGCGCCGACATCGAGAACTCCGTAGACCTGCCAGTCGCCGCCGTGGTCCTCGACACGCGGTGGTTCGGCAGGACACAGGTAGAGGTTGCCGGTCGGGGATCGATGCTGTCCGGGAACCAGCCACGACGTTCCGCGCTGGTCGGGTGCGGCGCTCGCCGCGCCGGCGCTTGGATCGAACTTGTTCGCGTGCCAGGTATCAACGCCGACGCCAGTGTCGGCATGCACTGTCAGCGCGCATGTCAGCGCCGTCGTGCCGACGAGCGTGGCGATCCGGCGCGCCGCTGCACGTACTCGCCGCTGCGACGACAGGAGAGTGGCGGTCGTGTTCATGGTGCACCTCCCGCGCCGCTATTCATGGAAGCGCGACCCCGAGGGTGCGTTCGACCCGTGAATGTTCGCGTGACAGCTGATGCAGCCGCGGCCCATGATGCGCTCGTCGGGATGCGTGCCGGTTGCCAGCGACTCGGGTGTCTGCAGGTCGTTCGGATGGAGCAGATGCGAATGGCATTGCTGGCAGAGGAACGGAATCGGCGCGACCAGCAGGGTGTTCTGGTTCGAGCCGTGCGGGGTATGGCAGTTCAGGCAACTCTCGCGCACCGGCGCGTGCTCGAACAGAAACGGCCCGCGCTTCTCGGCATGGCACTGGTAGCAGGTCTCGTTGACGGTATTGGTCTTCAGCAACGGGTTGGTCAGGCTGCCGTGCGGGTTGTGGCAGTCGTCGCAACTCATCTGCCCTTCCGGCAACGGCATGTGCGAACGTCGGTTGAACTGCATGCGGATGTCGCGATGGCATTGCGCGCAGGTATCGTTGATCGAGGCCCTGGCCATCAGGCCTTCGACCGAGAACTTCGCCATCGGGTTGTGGCAGTCGCTGCAGGACAGGCCGTTGCGCTGGTGCACGGACCCGCGCCAGTGATCGCGCTGACCGCCTTCGTGACAGCCCAGACACGTCGATGTCTGCACCTCGATCGGCGTGCCCGAATCTTTCGTGTAACCGATGATCAGGCCCTTCGTGGTCGGATTCTGCGCATGTGCCGAGCCCGGACCGTGGCAGGTCTCGCAGACCGGAACCGCGGCGTCGGCCTTGTTCGCGGCATGCAGGCCGAGCGCGTGAAACGTATGCGTGAAGTGTTCGCTTTCGAGTTGATGGCAGGCAATGCACATTCGTTCGCCGACCGGCGTCGCTGCGGGTGCGTTCGGGTTGCGGGCCACGCGTGCGGTAGCGAATCCCGGTGCCGCAAGCAGCGCACGCGACGTCGCGTTCAGGTCGTCGTTCGACAGGTTCGTTGCCGGCAGCGACTTCGACAGTTGCTCGCGGGTCTGCTGCGCGCCCGCGTCGGATGCAGCCACCGCGAGCAGCAGGGCCGCTTGTACCGCAAGCCATGCCGATCGATGCAAGCGCGTCATCCTGATTCCCCGGATTCAGTATTGATGCGGCACGCGTGTCCGCCCCCGCCCCGCGCGTCTGTCGCCGCGGTCCGGCGCCGCGCACGACGATCGCCGGGACACCATGAACCATCGGCTCGCGAAACCGGACCCTCCCAGGCTGAGTGCGCGGGAAGGGCGGTCCGGTTGCATGGCGGCCCGATCGCTCGGTGCGGGTCACGGGGCCGGTCGAATGCACGGGCACGCGAAACGGGATACCCGTGTGTCGCGCGATCGGCCGCGGCACGGCAGCGCGCGGGGAGATCGGATCGTCGGGGCAATGTGGTGCCTGCGGCCTGACCGCGCCGCGGTTTCGGCGCTCAGCCGCCCTTGTCGCGATGCGCCTGCTTCGCCTTCGCGATCGCGTCGGCGACTTCCTTGGGCATGTAGGTTTCGTCGTGCTTGGCGAGCACTTCGGTCGCGACGAAACGGCCCTCCTCGATCGAACCGGTCGCGACGATGCTCTGGCCCTCGCGGAACAGGTCCGGGAGGATGCCGGTGTATTCGACCGGCAGGTCCTTGAAGCGGTCGGTGACGACGAAATCGACCTTGAGCGAATCGGAGGCGCGCTGCACCGAGTGCTCGAGCACGACGCCGCCGAGGCGAAATCGCGCGCCTTTCGCCACATGGCCCGCCGCGACTTCGCTCGGCGAAAACAGATAGGTCATGTTCTGCTGCAGCGCGAGCACGGTCAGGCCCGCGGCGACCGCAACCGCCGCGAGCACGAGCGAGATCACGATCAGGCGGCGCTTGCGGGTCGGTGTCATCGCGTGGCCCCGTCGCGCGCGGCGCGTCGCGCGAGGCGGCCGCGCAGTTCGGCGAGCACGCGTTTCCTGTGCCAGCGTGGCGCGAGCGCCTCGGCGCCGAGCACGACCACGAATACCGCATACGCGCTCCAGACGTAGCCGCCGTAGCCACCCATCGCGAGAAACTCAGCCATGCGCCCCCTCCGCGTCGGCACGCGCGGTGCCGCCGAGCGCGATCGCGCGCACCCAGTCCTTGCCGCCATCGAGTTCGAGCAGGCCGATGCGCGTGCGCACGAGCAGGCTCGCGAAGAACCAGAAATGCGTCGCGATCGCCATCGCGAGCAGCGGCCACAGCATCGCCGAATCGATCTTCGACGGTCCGAGCAGGCGCACGGTCGAACCCTGGTGCAGCGTATTCCACCAGTTCACCGAGAAATGCACGATCGGCAGGTTGACCACGCCGACCAGCGCGAGGAACCCGGCCGCGCGCGCGGCCTGGCGGCGATCCTCGATCGCGTGGTAGAGGCCGATCACGCCTAGGTAGAGGAACAGCAGCACGAGCTCGGAGGTCAGGCGTGCGTCCCAGGTCCACCAGGTACCCCACATCGGCTTGCCCCAGATCGAGCCGGTGACCAGGGTGACCAGGGTGAACGCGGCGCCGACCGGTGCGCTTGCCATCGCGAGGATTTCGCTGAGCTTGATGCGCCAGACCAGCGCGACGAACGCGTTCGCGGCCATGAAGAAGTACGCGAACAGGCTCATCCACGCGCACGGCACGTGCACGAAGATGATGCGGTACGCATCGCCCTGCTGGTAGTCGGCCGGCGCGAGCACGAGTCCGCCGTAGAGCGCGACAGCGCCGAGCAGCAACGCGATCGCGTAGCACCAGGGCGCGAGGAAACCGGCGAGGCGGTAGAAGGTCGGCGGCGAGCCGGTCTGGTGGAACCAGTGCGTCAGTGCGTTCATGACAACGAGATTCGAAGCGCGGCCGCGCAGGCAAGCGGGGCGAGCACGAGTGCGAGCACGAGCGCCGCGCCGAGCCAGAGCAGCGGCGCGACGTAGGGAAGCCCTGCCTGCGCTGCGCTGCAGGCGCCCGCACCGAAAATGAGCACCGGCACGTAGAGCGGCAGCACGAGCAGGGCGAGCAGCATACCAGAGCGGTGCATGCCGACGGTCAGCGCGACGCATACCGAGCCGATCAGGCTCAGCAGCGGCGTCGCGAGCAGCAGTGCGAGCGGCAGCACCCAGCGCGACGCGGCGGACAGGTGCAGCAGTTCGCCGAGCAGCGGTGCGACCACGATCAGCGGGAGCGCGGTGGTGAACCAGTGCACCGCGACCTTGCACGCAAGCAGCAGCGACAGCGGATGTGGCGACAGCACGAGTTGTTCGAGCGCACCGTCCTCGTAGTCGCCGCGGAACAGGGTATCGAGCGCGAGCAGGCCGGCGAGCAGGATCGCG
Organism: uncultured Gammaproteobacteria bacterium; assembly: GCA_963758365.1. Classification (GTDB taxonomy): domain Bacteria; phylum Pseudomonadota; class Gammaproteobacteria; order Xanthomonadales; family Rhodanobacteraceae; genus Dokdonella_A. The sequence continues at coordinate 1,820,063 of CAVWVB010000001.1, read as the reverse complement.
ACGAACACCACGCCCGCGGCGATGCGCCGCAGGTTCTCCGGTTCCGGCCCGAGCGCGAGCGGGAACAGGGCGACCACGATCAGCGCGAACAGGATCGGGTTCAGCGCATCGCCGCGGCGCCGCCAGACCAGGGTCAGGTCGCGCCGGACCAGCGCCGCACAGGCCGCGCGTGTCGTACCCGGCTTCATTCAGGCCCCCGAAAACCGGGGTCAGAGTCGCCTTTTCCTCGAGTCCGCATCTCGACACCCTGAGGTTCTCTCGCGAAAAGGCGACTCTGACCCCGGTTTTGCAATGCGATGCGCCGCGGCGTGCCCGCGGTATACGCGTACGCTCCGTGCGAGGTGATCAGCGCCGCGCCGCCGCCGTGCGCATGGCGCTCGAGCAGGCGGTTGACGAGCTTGATGCCGTCGAGGTCGAGATTCGCATAGGGCTCGTCGAGCAGCCAGAGGCCGACCGGCGCGAGCAGCACGCGCGCTAGCGCGACGCGCTTCTTCTGGCCGGCCGAAAGCCTGCGTACCGGCACGTCGGCGTAGCCGTCGAGGCCGACCCCGACCAGCGCGGTGACCGGAGAGATTCCAGCGCGCTGGCCATGCAGGCCGACCGCGAAGCGCAGGTTCTCGAGCACGGTCAGCTCGAACTTGAGCCCGCTCTGATGGCCGAGCAATGCGACCTGCGGCGACAGGTGTGCGAGGGTCAGCGGCTCGCCATGCAGGCGGATCTGTCCCGAAGTCGGAGCAAGCAGGCCCGACAGCACGCGCAGCAGCGTGGTCTTGCCGCTGCCGTTGTCGCCCTCGACGAGCACGACTTCGCCCGCGCGCAGCGTGAAGTCGAGCGGCCCGAATACCGGCTCGTCGTTGCGCGCAAACGCGAGCGACTGCGCCTGGAGCAGGGCCGGACGGTCGTGGCGGTCGTGGATGGGCATGCCGCGCGCATGCTAGCGGCATGCGTAGATGCGCGCCATGCCATCGATCATGGTTTTCGATAGCGGGCGACGGCGACACCGCCGATTGCGCCAAGCAGCGCGGCAAGCAGAAGCAACAACATCGATGAGAGCGTGGGAACTGGAGTGCTGGCCGCTGCAGCACGACGCAGATAGACAGTCGCCGTTTTGTTGCTGGCGTCGAGGTCGGTGACGAAACCTGGAAAACCGAAACTGAACGGCAGGACCGCCGGAGCGTTCGCCGTGATCGGGAGATTGATCCGGCAGATGCGAGTCTCCCCAACAGCGAACACTCCAACATCGGTAGGAAACCATACATAGTTGTAGTGGAATGTTTCTCCATCGGAAACCAGCAAGCCGAGACCTTCGCAATCGAGCGATCCGCCGGACAGGTCGAATTCATCGATGAAATCGGAGCTTATCAGCAGCAGCGCTGTGACAGGCTCAGGGCCGTGGTTGATAGCAGTGATTGTGAATACGATCGTCTGGCCCGGTAGCGAATAGTCGCTTGGTACGGCTGTCAGACCGACCGAAACATCGGACGGGATGTCGATGGGCCCCGCGGCCGCGCTTACGCACGTCAGGGTGAGCGCCAGAGCCAGATGAATCTTCACCGACGACTGGACTTCGACGCAACCGCACCGCGCAAGGCAAGTCCACCAAGCGTTGCGACGAGCAGGACAAGTAAAAGTGACATCGCCGCGGAAAACACAGGAACCGGTGTGGTTGCTGAAACCGCACGTCGCAGATAGACAGTGGCGCTATCGTTGAGCGGATTGATGTCCTCAAAAAAATCTGGCAGAAAGAAACTAAATGTAAACACCGGTGGCGCGCTCGGGGTCAGCGTGAGTCTCATCTGGCACGAAAGGGTCTGGCCGACGGCAAGAATCCCCTCGTCGGATGCGTACCAGAAGAAGAGGTAGCGAAAGCTTGCGCCATCGGCTACTGCCACGATCATATGAGGGCATAACGATGCATCAAAATGATCGAACTCGTCATAGTATTCAGAGCTGGTAAGAACAAGGCGGTCAACTGCCTCCGGCCCATGATTCGTTACCGACAATGTGAAGAAAATCGGATCACCGGGCGACAAATTTTCACTTGGATTTGCCACCAGACTGACCGAAATGTCGGCAGGCACGGGAATGGGAGGATTTCCCGCCCGCGCCAGCGATGCAGTGGCCAGTGTCAACGCACGTACGAAGCCCGAAACGTTCACGCTAGCCTCAGTCATTCGAAACCGTCGGCAAAGATGCGTCCGATACTCGGGCGGTATTGAGCGGTCGCGGGTGCGAACTCGGCGATCACTCGAGCGTTTTCGCGCTGATTCGCGATGCCGGTGCGGAAAGTCCAAGGCTTCGTCAGGGTTACGGCGGCATTCGAGTAGTTGAGCACCTGGTTGCATGGGAGATTGCACAGGCGTACGTCCATGGATCTCCCCAGCTCGCCCGATGCCCCGAATCTACGTCGGATCGGAAGGGGATTCCACGGACTTGGCTACAGCTGTATTTTATGAATCGGCCCGGTCCGTGCATCAGGACGAGGGCAGCGGCGTCAGGCGCTCGCGCACGAGCGCGTCTGCGCGTGCGAGGTCGATGTCGTCGATGCTGGCCTTGCCCGTGGTCAGCTCGCGCAGGATCGCGTCCTGCACCGCCCCGCGTTCGAACGCCTGCGCGTACGGCATGCGCGTGAACGTGACCATCGCATAGCGCGGCACGAAGCGCCCCGGATGGCGCGCGGCGAGCATGCGGCCGAGTTCGCGCCGCAACAGGAACGCGGGGTCGGCGACCGAGTCGCGCATCTCGATGTAGTTCTCGATCGCCATCGTCGCGATCGCCTCGGCGTTCGGTCGGCGCCGGCGCTCGAACTCGGCGAATGTCCACGCGAGTTCGCCGCGGTGCTGCTCGAGCAGGTCGGCGAGTTCGACCGCGTCCTCGAAGCCGCAGTTCATGCCCTGGCCGTGGAATGGCACGATCGCATGCGCGGCGTCGCCGACCAGCAGCGCGCGGCCGTCGAGGTGCCAGCGCTCGAGGTACAGCGTCGAGAGCACGCCGACCGGATTCGCCGCGTAGTCCTTTTTGATGTCCGGTATCAGCGGCAGCGCGTCGGCGAAGTCGCGCTCGAACAGCGCGACGGCATCGGCCGCGGTCGCGACGGTCGCGAAACTCGGATCGCCCTGGTTCGGCATGAACAGGGTGACCGTGAAGCTGCCCTCCGAATTGGGCAGCGCAATGCACATGTAGTTGCCGCGCGGCCAGATGTGCAGCGCGTTGGGTTCGATCGCGAACGGAAAACCGGGGTCAGAGTCGCCTTTTTTCAGGCCAGGTCCACCGTGTCGAGGCGTTTCGGGAAAAAGGCGACTCTGACCCCGGTTTTGTGCCGGGATCTCGAGTTCCTTGTAGCCATGGCCGAGTTCCTCGACGCGTTCGCCGAGCGGCGTGACGCGGTCCATCGCGGCGCGCAGCGCGGAACCCGCGCCGTCGGCGCCGATCACGAACGCGGCGGCCTGCTCGTGTTCCGCATCGCGCGTGTCGTCGTGAAAATGCAACCTGACCGGCGCGTCGAACTCGGCCGCGACGAGGCGGCGGTCGAAATGAAACCGCGCGCCGGCGCGCTCGGCCGCGTCGATCAGCGCGATGTTGAGGCCGCCACGGCTGATCGACCAGATCACTTCGCTGTCGTCGCGCCCGTAGCGCAGCAGCTCGGTGTGGCCGTCGCGGTGATGCACCATGCGCCCGCGCATCATCACCGCGAGGCGCATGACGATATCGGTCAGACCGGCCGTGCGCAGTCCGTGCAGGCCGCGCTCGGCGAGCGCGAGGTTGATCGAGCGGCCGCCTGCGTAGCCGACGCTGCGCGGATCGGGACGACGCTCGAACACGTCGACCGCGAAACCGCGCTGCGCGAGCAGGGTGGCCAGCAGCGAACCGACCAGGCCGCCGCCGACGATCGTCGCTGCGCTCGATTGTCCGTTCATCGCCTGCCACCGGTTGCCATCGCCCAGCCGCAACTTGCGCGATCGGCCAGGTGGTTTGCAATCCCCCTGGCCAGCGGGTCGGCCCTCGCGATGCGGTCGTCCGCGCGCCGGTGCATGACTTTTCGGCTTTGACGCGTTCGCGCGGGTCGCCTAGGCTCCGCGGATCGATGCAGATCACCTTCGAACTCGAGCCGGCGGACATTGAGCGCTTCCTCGCGGTGCTCGCGCGTGCGCGCAGCCGCGCCGCGTGCGCGGATGAACTGGACGTCCTCGAAGCCGCGAAGTACGCGCTCGACCACCTGAGCGTGGCGAGCGTGCCCGGCTACGTGCGCAAGCGGGTCGCCCAGGTCCAGCGACTCATCGCGATGCTCGAGGACGAGGCTTGGGCGCTGGGCGGCCCCGAGCGGGCGGACGTGATCGAGACCCTGATCTACTTCAGCGACCCCGACGATCTGATTCCCGATCGTATCGAGGTGATCGGTCTGCTCGACGACGCGATCATGCTCGAGCTGCTGCTGCGACGCATGCGCCACGTGAGCGAGGCCTACGCCGAATTCTGCCGGTTCCGCGCCGGCCTCGATGCCGGCAGCGGCCACCGTGCGCGCGCACGCGAGCTGGCCGCGCACCGCGCGCTGCTGCACGCGCGGATCTGCGCGCAACGTGCATGCGGCGCCGATGCATGGTCCGATGCCGGTGTCTGAGATCTCGCTCACGCGCGCCGCGGCCCGCGACGCGCGACGATGAAGTAGCTGTTGAACGGAGTCCTGCCCCAGAGCGGACGCACGTCGACGGTGAGACCGGCTGCGTGCAGGGTCGCTTCGAGCTCGCTGCGCCCCGGAATGTGCCGCACCGGACTGCGCATCCAGCGCATCGCATGCAGCACGCGTTCCTCGATTAGCGTCGCACGAAAGCGCCAGCCGCGCGTGCGCAAGACAGTGCGCAGCAGCAGCACCCCATCCGCGGCAATCCGGCCTACCGCTTGCTGCAACACGGTCTGCTGATCCGCGCGCTCGAGGTAATGCAGTACGTCGAGCAGGACGACATGGCCGGAAAAGGCCGGCAACGCCTTCGCATCGGTACTCGCGAACACGAGATCCGGATAATGCGCCGCGGCGACGCGCCGGGCCTCGCCGATCTTCGCGCGGTCCAGATCGAGCCCGACATATGCGCCGCGATACTCGCGCTCGCGCAGGTAGAAGCCGAGCAGACCGAGACCGCAGCCGACGTCGAGCAGCGCGTCGCTGCTGTGCCCGATCTCGTCTGCGACTGCCGCGTATGCGGGATCGAAACGCAGCTTCCCGCGCGCGTAGTCTCGGTGCCATGGCCAGCGCAGACGGCGACCGATGCGACGCGCGATCGCGCGTTGTTCGTCTGGATGCAAGTGGATTTCCGGATGGTGGCGAGGGCCGCGAGAGGCAGGGTATGCGCGGCAGCGACAGGATGCGAGGCCGGCCGCGGCCGATGAATCGGGTCAGGCGCCCGTGGAGGCGCGGGTCGCCGCGCGGGGCGCGCGTACCGCCGACCGTCAGCCGCCCAGGCGCCGGGCCGCGGTTGGCAGCGGGGTCACGTTGGCGTGCGGTCGCGACTCCGCGATGCGCTTTTCGAGCCACTGCAACAGCGGATTCCAGTCCGCGCGATGCGCGCGCACTGCGGCACTGTCGTCGTCGAATACGCTCTGCCCGCGCTCGGCCAGACCGATGTAGATCTGTGAATCGCGCACGCGGATCAGCGCGGCCTCGGTGAGACGGTCGAGGGTCGCATCGAGTTTGCGTGCCGAAAGCGTGCGTTCGCGCAACCGGTTCGCGATCAGCGCGACGCGCAGGCGGCCGCTGCGGACCTCGTGCAGCTTGCGCACCGCATCGATGAACACGAGGGTCGCGCGCAGATCGATCGGCGAGGGCACCACGGGTATCAGCAGGACATCGGCGTGGCGCGCGAAGCGCTCGAACTCGTGCGCGCGCAGCCCCGCCGGCGTGTCGATCAGCAGCACTTCGGTGCCGGCAGGTATCCGCAGCAGCCAGCCTGCACTCAGGCCATAGGCCGGATCGTTGCTCGCGAGCGCATGCACGGGCGCCAGATGCGCGGCGCGCTGGCCGCACCAGGCAAGAGCGGAGCCTTGCGGATCGCAGTCGAGGAGCGTCGTGCGGCGGCCGTCACGCGCGAAATAGCCGGCCAGCGAGGTAGCCAGCGACGACTTGCCGCAGCCGCCTTTGCTGTTGGCGACGAGAATACGGAACATACCCCTCCCCCAAGCGCCGGACCGCCCGTGCGTCCCCGGCCACCTTACGCTACTTGATGATCGTTGCGCCGCGACTGCGTCGAGGATTCCGGTGCGGCAAGCCCCCGGGGCCGCCCGCGCGCATGACGCCGCGCGGGCAACCTGCTAATCTCGCGCGCTTTTTCAGGCGGAGTGCGTGGTGAAGATCGAAACGAACAAGGTCGTCTCGTTCCATTACACCGTCCATGACGACATGGCCGGCGATGCCGGCGCCCCGGTCGATTCGTCGCGCGAACGTGGCGAGCCGCTGACCGTGCTGATCGGGCACGGCAACATCATTGCCGGGCTCGAGCAGGCCTTGCTCGGCCATGAGGCCGGCGAGCGCTTCGAGACCCGCATCGAGCCCGCGCAAGCCTACGGCGAGCGCCGCGCGAACTTCACCCAGCGCGTGCCGAAGAAGTACTTCGACCACGCCGAAAACCTGAAGCCCGGCATGAGCACGGTGCTGCAGACCCGCGAGGCCGGACCGCGCATGGTCGTCGTGCACAAGGTCGGTTCGAGCGTGATCGACGTGGATCTCAATCATCCGCTCGCAGGAAAGACGCTCGCTTTCGATGTCGAGATCATCGACGTGCGCGACGCGTCGCCGGAGGAGATCGCGCACCGCCACGCGCACGGCGCGGGCGGCCATGCGCATTGAGGGCCGGGACGGGAGATCGGGATTGGGGAAAGGCATTCGCACCCGAAGACAGCGGCTGCAAGTCCAGGAGTCCCGAAGCACGGTTGTCAGAGCAATCGCTTGCCGAACGCGAAATGCTCGCGCCACCAGGCACCATCGAGACTGTCCAGGCGCACCGTGCCGCCCGTGTTGGGCGCATGCACGAAGCGGCGCTTGCCGACGTAGATACCGACGTGACTGACCGTGCGCCCGCTCCTGAAAAACACAAGGTCGCCAGACTGCAGCGAGTCCGCCGCGAGTTTTCGCGCGTCCAGCTCGCTCATCTGCAGCGAAGTGCGTGGCAGGTCGACGCCGGCCGCGTCGCGGAACACGTAGCCGACCAGGCCGCTGCAGTCGAAGCCCCCCTGTGGGGTATTGCCCCCGTACCGGTAGGGCGTGCCGACCAGAGCGATCGCCCGGAACAGTATCGCGTTGGCCGCTTCTGCGCGCGGTGAGCCCGCGAGCAGCGGCGCCTCGCGGCGAGGTGCGGTCGCGCATCCGGCGAGGAGCGCGATGAGGAAAGACGCGAGCAGCGCGCGAAGCAAGGTCATGCATGCAAGCTCGTCGACGCGCGCCGGGGTGTCAAGCGCCATCGCCGGGATGCGTCAGGCCGGGGGCGGCCTGACCTGCGCATTGCCCGCGACGCCGCGGTGGTCCTGCGTCGGCGAATCATCTTCCGCGCATCGCGCGGCACGCAATCCTGATCGGTGCGAACACCGGGCGCATGACGCAGTGGGTCAGGTCGGCCATGCCGACCTGACTCTCCGGTACGTCGATAGCGTGCGGTGCGGCGGAATTCTCCCGGACCCGCGCTGGCCAGGGGCAGCCGGGCTCAGGCCGCAGTGCCGCAAAGTGTCAATTTCGGACGCGCCTTGGCCTCGACCGCCGCTGCGGGTTCGGACTCCACGAACAGCGAATGCAGGTCCTTGATGGTTTCCTCGAAGCGCGTCAGGCGATCGTTGGCGGCCACCGCGACCGCATGCGGAACGCTGCCGGAGTCGAGCAGGGCATGCACCAGGGCGCGTTGCGGCTCACCGAAATCGGGGTCCTGCAGAGCCTCGTCCAGCGCGCACACCAGCGCGGCCAGCCAGCCGGAATTCGGAGCGCGCAGCGCCAGCAGCAATTCGTTGGTTGAAACCTTCATGGGAGCCCCTGTCGTCGGTAATGCGCGTGGGTGCTGCAGGTTTGGTGCCAGCGGCGACTGCGGCGAATCGGATTACCATGACCGCGGTTGCGCGGGTATGGGCCAGATCGGGGAGAAAACACGATGCGATGGTCGATGTGCGGAATGGCAGTGCTGGTCGCCTGTCTGGTGGCAGGTTGCGCGGGATCGGGCGTGCGCGGAGCGCGCTACGATCTGATCGTACGGAACGGGCTCGTCTACGACGGTTCCGGTACCGTGGCGCTGCGTGCCGATGTCGGCGTGCGCGGTGACCGCATCGCCGCGATCGGCGATCTTTCCACGGCGCGCGCGCGGCATGAAGTCGACGCGGACACGCGCGCAGTCGCTCCCGGGTTCATCAACGTGCTGTCGTGGGCAGCCGATTCGCTGATCGTCGACGGACGATCGATGTCCGACATCCTGCAGGGCGTGACTCTCGAAATCTTCGGCGAGGGCTGGTCGTACGGTCCGCTGACGCCCGCGATGAAGAAGGAAGCCGTCGCCGACCAGGGCGATATTCGCTATCCGATCGAATGGACCACGCTCGGCGACTTTCTGGCCTGGCTGCAGCATCGCGGGATTACGCCGAACGTCGCCTCGTTCGTGGGCGCGAGCACGGTGCGCCAGAACGTGCTCGGCAACGCGAATCGCGCGCCTTCGGCGCAGGAACTCGCGCGCATGCAGGAACTCGTCCGCGCGTCGATGCGCGAGGGTGCGCTCGGCGTCGCTTCCGCGCTGATCTATTTTCCCGGCAGCTACGCGACGACCGCTGAACTGATTGCGCTGGCGCAGGCGGCCGCTCCGTTCGGCGGCGCCTATGCATCGCATCTGCGCAGCGAGGGGGATCGCCTGCTCGAAGGCATCGACGAGTTGATCCGGATCGCCTCGGTCGCCGGCGTGCATGGCGAGATCTACCATCTCAAGGCCGCCGGTCGCGACAACTGGCCGAAGATGCGTGAGGCGATCGCGCGCATCGATGCTGCGCGCAAGCAGGGTCTTTCGATCAGCGCGAACATGTATGCCTACACGGCCGGGGCGACCGGCCTCAACGCGTGCATGCCGCCTGCGGTCCAGGAAGGCGGCCTCGACGCCTGGGTCGCGCGCCTGCAGGACCCCGCAGTGCGCAGCCGCCTGGTCGAGCAGATGCGCCATCCGGGCGCAGACTGGGAAAACCTCTGCAACGCGGCCGGCGAGCCGGGCAATATCCTGTTGACCGGCTTCAAGAACGCGAAGCTCAAGCCGCTGACCGGCAAGACCCTGGCCGATGTCGCCCACCTGCGTGGCACCTCGCCCGAGGACGCGGCAATCGACCTGGTCGTCGAGGACCACAGCCGCGTCGATGCCGCGTTCTTCCTGATGAGCGAGGACAACGTGAAGCTCGGCCTCGCCCAGCCCTGGGTCGCGCTGGGTTCGGACGAAGGTTCCTACGTTCCGGCTGGCGTCTTTCTCAAGTTCCAGCCGCATCCGCGCGCCTACGGCAATGTCGCGCGTTTTCTCGGCCGCTACGTGCGCGACGAACATGTCGACACGGTCGCCGGCGCGGTGCACCGGCTCACGGGCCTGCCGGCCGCCAACCTCAAGCTGCGCGACCGTGGCTGCCTGCGCGTTGGCTGTTATGCCGACATCGTGGTGTTCGACCCGGCCACGATCGCGGACCATGCGACCTACGACGATCCGCGCGCGTTCGCGACCGGCGTCGGCAGCGTCGTCGTGAACGGCGTCGAAGTGGTCCGCGACGGCAGGCATACCGGTGCGAAGCCGGGGCGCTTCGTGCATGGCCCCGGTTTCGATGCCGCGGCAGCGCAACGCTGAGGATGACGCTGCGTCGACGCGCAAGGCGTCCGGATCGGACGCGGCGACCCCGTACAATCGCGGCATGACGACGCGGAATGCGGATGTACTGATACTCGGCGGCGGCGTGATCGGACTTGCCTGCGCCTGCTATCTGCTCGATGCCGGACGCGGTGTCGTGGTGCTCGAGCAGGGCCAGCCGGGCGGCGCGAGCTCGCACGGCAATTGCGGGACCCTGACGCCGAGCCACGCCGCACCGCTGGCCGCGCCCGGCATGGTCGGCACCGCGCTGCGCTGGCTGCTGACGCCGGACGCGCCGTTGCGGATCAAGCCGCGTCTCGATCCGGCGCTGTTCGGATGGCTGCTGCGCTTCGCCGGCCATTGCAACTGGCGTGACTTCGAGCGCGCGACGCGCGCCAAGGCGCCGCTGCTGCGGTTGGCGCGCGCGTCGATAGAGGAACTCGTGCGCACGCAGCGGCTCGATTGCGAGTTCGAAGCGCTCGGTACGCTCAACGTGTTCCGCGATGCGTCGCAATTCGAGCGGGCCTGTGCGATGCACGACAGGCTCGCCGGAATCATTGCGCCGGCCGAGGTGCTCGATCCCGCGGCGGCCCTGGCCCGCGAACCGGCCCTGAAGCCCGGCCTCGCGGGTGCGCTGTTCAATCGGGAGGATGCGCAATTGCGTCCGGACCGCTATGCCGCCGAGCTCGCGCGCGTGGTGCGCGCGAAAGGCGGCGTGATCGTCGAGCGCACGCCGCTGCAATCGATCTCGCGTGCCGCCGGCCGGGTCACGAAGGTTTCCACGCATGCCGGTGATTTCACGGGTCGCGAGATCGTGCTCGCGCTCGGCGCGTGGTCGCCGCAGTTCGCGCGCGCGCTCGGCCTGCGCATCCCTATCCAGCCCGGCAAGGGGTATTCGATCACCTACACGCGGCCGAACCGCTGCCCGCGGATTCCCCTGACGCTGAAGGAGCCCAGTGTCTGCGTGACCGCGTGGGAATCGGGCTACCGGCTGGGCAGCACGATGGAATTCGCAGGTTACGATACCTCGCTCAATCGCACTCGCCTCGACGCGCTCAGGCGCGGCGCCGCGCAATTTCTGCACGAGCCCGAGGGTCCCGCCGTGATCGAGGAATGGTATGGATGGCGGCCGATGACGCCGGACGACCTGCCCATGCTCGGGCGCGCTCCGGGCATCGACAACCTGATCCTCGCGACCGGCCACGGCATGCTCGGAGTCACGCTTTCGGCGGTGACCGGCCTGCTCGTGGCGGAACTCGTCGGCGCGCGCCGCCCGTCGCTCGATCTCGCCCCGTTCGCCATTGCCCGATTCGCCTGAGTTCGTCGCTGCATTCACGAGGAGATCCCATGTCCTGCCGATATCTCGCGCTGTTCCTGCTGTTCGCCTGCGCGGCCGGCGCTGCGCCGGGCCTGCGTGCTGCGGCTCCCGCCGCCGATCCGGTCGAGTTTCGCTGGGGCGTGAAGATCCCGCTGCGCGACGGCGTCGAGCTCAATGCGACGCTGTACCGGCCGCGCGACCAGGCCCACGCGCTGCCCTGCATATTCACGCTGACGCCCTACATCGCGCAGAGCTACCACGACCGCGCGATGTATTTCGCGGCGCACGGCTATGTGTTCCTGACCATCGACGTGCGCGGCCGCGGCAATTCCGCGGGTCAGTTCACGCCATTGCTGCAGGAAGCCGACGATGGCCACGACGTCGTCGAATGGCTGGCCGCGCAGCCGTACTGCGACGGCCGAATCACGATGTGGGGTGGGTCCTATGCGGGCTACGACCAGTGGGCAACGGCGAAGGAGTTTCCGCCACATCTGGCAACGATCGTGCCGGTTGCGTCGCCCAAGCCCGGTGTCGACTATCCGATGCAGCACAACATGTTCTACGCCTACGACACGCAATGGCTGACCCTGGTCAGCGGCCGCGCCTCGCAGGAGAACATCTTCGGCGACAGTGCGTTCTGGGCCGCGCAGTTCAAGCGCTGGTACGAGGCGCATGCGCCATTCCGCGAGCTCGACCGCTATGTCGGCAATCCCTCACCGATTTTCCAGACCTGGATCGCGCATCCGACCCAGGACGCGTATTGGGACAGCTTCAGCCCGACGCCCGCGCAGTACGCGAAACTCACGCTGCCGATCCTCACGATCTGCGGCCAGTACGATGGCGACCAGCCCGGCGCGCTCGCGTTCTACGCCGACCACATGAAATACGGGTCCGCCGCGGCGCGCGCGAAGCACTACCTGATCATCGGCCCCTGGGATCACGCGGGTACGCGCACGCCGAAAGCCGACGTCGGCGGTCTCAAGTTCGACCAGGCCGCTCTGCTGGACATGAATGCGCTGCACAAGGGCTGGTACGACTGGACGCTCAAGGGTCGCTCGAAGCCGGACTTCCTCAAGGACAAGGTCGCGTTCTATGTGACCGGCGAGGAAGCCTGGCGCTATGCACCCAGCCTCGCCGGCGTAACCGCCCGCAGCGAACCCTGGTACCTTGATTCGACCGCGGCACGCGCGAACGATGTGTTCGCTTCGGGCGACCTGCGCCGAGACGCGCCTGCGTCGGCCTTGCCCGACCATTACGTCTATGATCCTCTCGACACGCGGTCGGCTGTCTGGGAGGTCGACGAGTCGGCGAACGGGTTGACCGACCAGCGCGGCATGATGCTCGCGGCGGGTAGCGGGTTGTTCTACCACTCGCCGGTGTTCGCTGCGGATACCGACATCGCCGGCTTCTTCAGGTTCTCGGCGTGGATCGCGCTGGACCAGCCGGACACCGACCTGTCGGTGGCGGTGTTCGAGATCAAGCCCGACGGCAGCAGCGTGTTTCTCGCGTCCGATGCGATGCGTGCGCGCTACCGCGAAGGGGCGCGCGAACAGAAACTGGTCGAGCCGGGGACCATCGAACGCTACGACTTCGACCAGTTCACGTTCGTCGCACGGCGCATCGCAAAGGGCAGCCGCCTGCGCCTCGTGGTCGGGCCGGTCAATTCGCTGTACGCGGAAAAGAACTACAACGCGGGCGGCGTGGTCGCCGATGAATCGGGCAAGGATGCACGCAAGGTCACGGTCACGCTCTACCACGACGCCGCGCATCCGAGTGCGCTATCGATGCCGCTCGCGGCCGCATCGTCGGCGACCGGGAAATGAGCCGATGAGCGCGTTGTGTTTCGATCTGGTGGTCCTCGGCGCGGGCTCCGGCGGCATCGCGATGGCGAGTCGCGCGGCACTGCACGGCGCCCGCGTCGCGGTCGTGGAACCGGGGCCGCTTGGCGGCACCTGCGTCAACCTCGGCTGCGTGCCGAAGAAGGCGATGTGGCTCGCCGCAGAAATCGCCGACGCGCAGCGGCTCGCGCACGAGGTCGGTTTCGCGGTCTCGCCCGGTGCGCTCGACTGGGATGAATTCGTCGCGCGGCGCAGCGACTACATCGCGAGCATCCATGCGAGCTATCGGCGTCGTTTCGACGAACTCGGCATCGAACTGGTCAGCGGCCATGGACGATTCGCGGGTCCGCGTCGCGTCGTCGTCGGCGCGCGCGAACTGGATGCCGCGCATGTGCTGATCGCGACCGGCTCGCGACCGCAGCGCCTCGACATGCCGGGTGGCGACCTCGGCATCGACTCCGACGGATTTTTCGCGCTGCGTTCGCGCCCGGAACGCGTCGCGGTCGTCGGTGGCGGCTACATCGCGATCGAGCTGGCCGGAATCCTGCGTGCGCTCGGCGCTGAAGTCTCCCTGTTCGTGCGTGGCGAGCGCCTGCTGCGCGCGTTCGAGAGCGAGGTCGCGCATGCTCTCGCCGATGCGATGCGCGACCAGGGAATCGCGATCACGTTCGGGTGCCGGCCGCTCGCGGCGACGCACGATGTCCGGGGTCATGCGCTGCATTTCGCCGATGATGCAACGGCGAGCGGTTTCGACGCGCTGATCTGGGCGACCGGGCGCGATCCGAACACCGATGATCTAGGCATCGCACGGGCCGGGGTCGCCACCGATGCGCGCGGATTCGTGGTCACCGACGAATGGCAGAACACGAACGTGGCTGGCGTCTATGCGAGCGGCGACGTGACCGGCCGGATTCCGCTCACGCCGGTCGCAATCGCCGCATCGCGCCATCTCGCGGATCGCGTGTTCGGCAACCGGCCCGACGCGAAGCTCGACTACGCGAACATCGCGACCGTCGTGTTCTCGCATCCGCCGCTCGCGAGCGTAGGCCTGTCCGAGGAAGCGGCGCGTCGGTCGCACGGCGATGCGGTGCGGGTGTACCGATCCAGCTTCCGGCCGATGCTGAACGCGCTCGCGCAACGTGCGCAAAAGTCGCTGATCAAGCTCGTCTGCGTCGGCGACGACGAGCACGTTGTCGGCATCCATCTGGTCGGGGCGAGTGCCGACGAGATCGTGCAGGGATTCGCGGTCGCGCTGAGGATGGGTGCGCGCAAGGCCGATCTCGATGCGACGGTCGCGATCCACCCGACCTCGGCCGAGGAACTCGTGCTGATGTAGGTCGGGCGCGCCCGGTGCGCGGACCCTCGCGCGGCGAATGCAGCGGGCAATCGAGCGCTGCCTCGAGTCCGACAATCCGCGGCTCCGCATCGTTGCCGCGGCGGCAGGCGGCCGGCTGCCGCGCGGGGCGCCGCGAATGGTCAGTAGTTATGGGGCTTTTCGGGCGCAGGCCGGGGTGTCTCGACGTTGCTGTCGACGCTCTTGCCGGCGATCAGCGGCTTGACGGTTGCCGTGCCGGTCGCCTGGCGCAGCGCTGGATCGTACGGATTGTCGGTCTCGCGCAACTGCAGATACGCGGTCGCGCCGTCGGTCTGCGTGCCGCTGGTCAATTCCATCGCGGTCGTCGACACGTTGGACGAATTGGCGCCGGCCGGATGGTGGGGGCCGATCACCAACGCGCCGACGAACCCGAGACGCGAACCGGTTGCGCCGTTGCGCGTTTCCCTCCAGCGCGCCTTGGCGCGTTGAAGGGCCACGCCGTCGCCGTACTTCGGAGCGAGCTGCTCGAGAATCGCATCGGCCCGTGCGAGTTGTTCGGCGGTCAGTGCGGCCTGCACCGCATCGCGCGCGTCCTCATAGCGTTTCCTGCCGCGTTCGGCGGCCAGCGAAATCCAGGCCAGCGCGCGCGGCAGGTCGACCGGAACGCCGAGCCCCTTTGCATAGATCACCGCGAGGTTGTACTCGGCGGGTTTGTACGCCCAGGACGCCGCGACCTCGTACATCTCGATCGCAAACGCGTACTGCCTTCTATCGAAGGCTTGGGCGCCCTTGTTGAAAAAGCGTGCGCCCGGTCGCCCGTTGCCCTCCGGGCCGGTGAACGTGTTCGGCCGCAGCAGGCTTTCGTACGAACTGTAGTCCGTGGTCAGGCTCGACATCGCGGGCCGGGTGTCTGCGTCCTGTGCCTGGACCGGAAGCGTCCCTACGACCAGGGTCGAGAGGACGCAGGATGCAACGGCTGCAAGTGTGCGCATGGCAGTCTCCGGCACGACGGGCGGGTGAGCGTCACGAGTCTGCGCTGCGATCTTTGCGCCCGTCAACGATTGCGGTCGGCACGCGAAGCGCGTCGACCGCAGGATCAGACACGCCCGCGAGGTGTGCCGGACCCGCTCGTCGCACAGGCCCTGCGTTCGCACAGCTCGCGCCAGGTGCGCGCGCGCTGCGATCAGTGACGCCGCGTGCCGGATCCCGCGCCGGCGCCAGCGAAGACCTCGACCGTCAGCGCGAACGTGCGCTGCTCGCCCGGACGCATCGCACCGACACCGACGAGCTTGCGATCGATTTCCTCGCCGCGGTCATTGCGGATCGACAGCACCATTGCGTACTCGGAGGCGTCGCCTTCTGCGGGCTGTCGAATCGTACCCTCGACGCGCAACGCCGACGTCGTCTGCAGTGCACGTTGCGTCGCGACCGGATCGAAACGCAGATGATGCTGGCAGGCCGGGCAGACGCTCGAACTCTCGAGGATCGTCGCCTTGCAATGCGGACAGACGCGGGTCGCACCCGCGCTGCCGGTACGCGCGGTTGCACTCATGCGGCGGCGCCATTCTCCGAACCGTTCTTGCGCCCCGACTTCGAGGCCTCCTTGGTGTCGCCCCAGCCGAATTCCGCCTGGCCGCGCATCCGCGATCCCGCGGCGACGGTGAGCGAGCCGGCGGTGAGGTCGCCGATCAGCACGCCCGATTGCTGCAGATCGACTTGCGATGCGGCGTCAATGTTGCCTTCGAGCTCGCCGGCGACCGTGACCTTTCTCGCGCGCACGCTGCCGTTCAACTTCGCATCCTTCTCGATGGTCAGATCGCCCTGCACGTTCACGTCGCCCTTGAAGCGTCCCGCGATGCGCACGTGACCTGACCCTTCGATCTTGCCCTCGATCGTGATGTCCGCCGCGATCAGCGATTCCTTCGCATCGGCGTGGTCGCCGGCCCAGCGCTGCGCGTTGCGCTCGGGCAGGTAGTCCGCGACGGGTGGGGATTCCTTGACCGGGACCGCGGGCATCGGGTCGGGCGAAAATGTGGCGGCTTCCTTCTTCGCCGAGGACTGCTGGTTGAAGATGGCCATGCTTGCGAGCTCCAGGTCAGGGGAAGTCGAGGGTAGTCCTTGCGCGCAAGAAAAACCTGTGACCCACCTCACCAAACCGAGACGAACGGAACGGCAACAAAACGCGTGGACGATGAATGCGTTGCGGCCGGGTGTTAAAGGAATGTTTGCGGTCGCGGCCGCATCGCGGAATCGCCACTTGCCGCGTTGTCCCGCGCAGCGTCGGGTGCACCCGGAACGCGCCACGCGCACGGCCTTGCGGACGGTCGGGATGCGCGAACGGCAGCAATCGCGCGGATCGTGCGCGCCGCCGCGGTGCGCGTCGGATCAGTCGTCGCGAGGTTCGTCGGCCTACGGAACGGGGGTCGCGACCTTGGCGTCTTCTCGCGCGCTCTGCGCGGTTATCAGCGGACCCACGGTCGCGGTACCCCGCGCGAATTTGGGATCGTACGGATTGTCGCTCTCGCGCAGTTGCCGATAGGCCAGCGATCCGTCCATTTGCGCGCCACCGGTCGACTCGAAGGGGGCCGTGCTGATCGTCGATTCGCGCGTGTCGAAGCCGGGACCGACGAACCCCGGGGTCTTCTGGTCCCGGCCGATCGCGTGGTCCGCACCCACCACGAGATTGCCGACGAAGCCCGCATGCGAACCGGTGGCGGACCGGAGCACGTCCTTCCAGCGCGTTTTCGCGCGTTGCAGCGCAACCGCGTCGCCGTAGGTCGGTTTCAGATCCCGCCAGATCACGTTTGCCTCGGCGAACTGCGCCCCGGACATCGCCGCATACACCGCTTCGCGCGCACGTACGTAATCCTTGTCGCCGCGTTCCGCGGCGAGCGCCATCCATGCCAGCGCGCGCGGCAGGTCCACGTCCACGCCCTGGCCCCGCGCGTACATCACACCGAGATTGTATTCGGCGGGCTTGTACGCCCACGATGCCGCCACTTCGTACATCTGTATCGCGAACACGTAGTCCTTGTTCCTGAACGCGCGCGCGCCATTGCGAAAGAACACCTCACCGGGGCGGGCGCTGCCTTCCGGCCCGCCGAAACCGACCGATCCGCGTGCGCTCGCATCGGACTCATAGACCGGGGTACTCGGGATGAACCCGCCGGCCTGAGCGATACCCGCGTTTTGCGCGAAGACCGGCGCGCAGGACCAGAACAGGATGCAAAGCAGACCAGACGCAACCACTGACCGGATGCTCATACCCAATCTCCGAATGGTTTCGTAGTTCGAGACTACGCCGGGACCGCGCGGAGGTCAATTCGAGGGCACTACATCCGGAACACGCCGAAGCGGCCCGGCTCGACCGGCGCGTTCAGCGAGGTGGAGATCGCGAGGCCGAGCACGCGGCGCGTATCGACCGGGTCGATGATGCCGTCGTCCCAGAGCCGCGCGGTCGCGTAGTATGGGTGGCCCTGGCGTTCGTACTGCGCGCGGATCGGCGCCTTGAACGCGTCCTCGTCCTCCTTCGACCAGGTCTTGCCCGCGGCCTCGAGGCCATCGCGGCGCACGGTCGCGAGCACGCTCGCGGCCTGTTCGCCACCCATCACGCTGATCCGCGCATTCGGCCACATCCAGAGGAAACGCGGCTGGTAGCCGCGCCCGCACATCGCGTAGTTGCCGGCGCCAAAGCTGCCGCCGATCACCACCGTGAACTTGGGCACGTGCGAGCAGGCGACCGCGGTCACCATCTTCGCGCCGTCCTTGGCGATGCCAGCCTGTTCGTACTTCTTGCCGACCATGAATCCGGTGATGTTCTGCAGGAACACGAGCGGCACGTTGCGCTGGTTGCACAACTCGATGAAGTGCGCGCCCTTGAGCGCGGATTCGGCGAACAGGATGCCGTTGTTGGCGACGATGCCGACCGGGTAGCCATGGAGATGCGCGAAGCCGGTGACCAGGGTCTTGCCGTAGCGCGCCTTGAACTCCTGCAGTTCCGAACCGTCGACGATGCGTGCGATGACTTCGCGGATGTCGAACGGAATGCGCGTGTCGCGCGGCACGCAGCCGTAGAGTTCCTCGGCCGCATATTTCGGTTCGCGCGGCTCACGCACCGCGAGCGCGACGGATTTCGCGCGATTGAGGCTGGCGACGATGCGGCGCGCGATATCGAGCGCATGGGCGTCGTTCTCGGCGAAGTGGTCGGCGACGCCGGAAATCGAGGTATGCACTTCGGCGCCGCCGAGCGTCTCGGCGTCGACGACTTCGCCGGTCGCCGCCTTGACCAGTGGCGGGCCGCCGAGAAAGATCGTGCCCTGCTCGCGCACGATGACGGTCTCGTCGCTCATCGCGGGAACATAGGCACCGCCGGCCGTGCACGAGCCCATCACGACTGCGATCTGCGCAATGCCGAGCGCGCTCATGCGTGCCTGGTTGTAGAAAATGCGGCCGAAATGGTCGCGGTCCGGAAAGACCTCGTCCTGCAACGGCAGGAACGCGCCGCCGGAGTCGACCAGATACACGCACGGCAGGCGGTTCTCGAGTGCGACTTCCTGGGCGCGCAGGTGCTTCTTGACCGTGATCGGAAAATACGTGCCGCCCTTGACCGTCGCATCGTTGGCGACGACCAGAACCTCGCTGCCGTTGACCCGTCCGATGCCGGTGATCAGCCCCGCGCACGGCGCCGCACCGTCGTACAGACCGTGCGCGGCGAGCGGCGACAGCTCGAGAAACGGCGAGCCCGGATCGAGCAGGCCGCGGATGCGATCGCGCGGCAGCAGCTTGCCGCGCTCGGTATGTTTCGTGCGCGCCTTCTCGCCGCCGCCGAGCGCGGCCCTGGCCATTTCCGCGCGCAATGCCTCGACGCTTTCGCGCAGTTGCGCCGCATTGGCCTGGAATTCCGTGCTGCGCGGATCGATCGCGCTTTCGATGGGCGTCATGCGGGCTCCCGCTTCAGAGATCGCAGATGAAAACATGGCGCGCGCGATTGCGGAAGTCGGCGCGCGCGGCGCTGTGCTCAAACGCAACCGGCCGCGCGAGGCGGCCGGTGCGTACGGGCAGTGAGCGGGCGCTCTACTTCTTGCCCGCGTCGTCGTCCTTCTTCGCTTCGGTCGCCGCGTCCTTGGCCTTTTCGGCAGCGGACTTGGTTGCATCCGCGGCGTCGTGCATCGCCTCGGCGGCCTGATCGGTCGCTGCAGCCGCAGCATCGCCGGTCTGTTGTGCGGCCGTCTTGGCGGCGTCGGCAGCCTGGCGCGCGGCCTCGGCGGTTGCGTCAGCGGCCTTCTGCGCGGCCTCCTGCGCATCGGCGGCCGCCTGCTTGGTGGCTGCCGCAGCCTTGTCGGCCGCCTCCTGGGCCTGCTGCTGCGAATTGTCGTTGCACGCAGCCAGTCCGGTGGCGAGTGCGAGACCGAGTGCGAGCTGGGTCAGTCGTGGCGTGTTCATCGTTGCTGTCCTCCCTTCGGTGGTGGTGTGGCTCGGACCGCGCCTGGGCGCGGCATTCGCCTGTTTCTGCGGGCAATGCCCGCAAGATCTCGTTGCCGGATTGCGCTCAGGTCAGTTCGATCGCGATCGCGGTGGCTTCGCCGCCGCCGATGCACAATGAAGCGATGCCGCGCTTGCCGCCGCTCTGGCGCAGGGCGTGGATCAGGGTAACCACGAGACGCGCGCCGCTCGCACCGATCGGATGGCCGAGCGCGGTCGCGCCGCCGTGAATATTGAGCTTGTCGTGGGGCACGCCGAGTTCCTTGATCGGCGCCATCGCGACGACCGCAAACGCCTCGTTGACCTCAAACAGGTCGACGTCGGCGACGCTCCAGCCGGCCTTTTTCAGGACCTGCTGCATCGCGCCGACCGGCGCGGTCGTGAACCACTCGGGTTCCTGCGAATGGGTCGAGTGGGCGACGATCCGCGCGAGCGGCTTGATGCCGCGCTTCTTCGCCTGCTCCGCACTCATCAGCACGGTCGCGGCCGCACCATCGGAAATGCTCGACGAACTGGCCGCGGTCACCGTGCCGTTTTCCTTGCGGAAGGCGGGCTTGAGGGTCGGAATCTTCGCGACATCCGACTTGCCGGGCTGCTCGTCGGTCGCGTACTCGGATTCGCCCTTGCGTGTCGTCACCTTGACCGCGACGATCTCGTCGGCGAACGCACCCGACTTGATCGCGGCCTGCGCACGCTTGACCGATTCGGTCGCGAACGCGTCCTGCTGTTCGCGCGTGAAGCCGTACTTGTCCGCGGTGGCCTCGGCGAACACGCCCATCGATTTGCCGTCGTAGGGATTGGTCAGGCCATCCCAGGCCATGTGGTCGACCGCTTCGAAACTGCCATAGCGGTTGCCGGTGCGCGAATTGGGCAGCATGTGCGGCGCATTGGTCATCGACTCCATGCCACCGGCGACGACGACCTCGGCCGAGCCGGCCTTTATCAGGTCGTGCGCGAGCATGATCGCCTTCATGCCCGAGCCGCACACTTTGTTGATCGTGGTGCAGCCGGTCGCGGCCGGCAGGCCCGCCGCGAGCGACGCCTGGCGCGCGGGCGCCTGACCGAGATTGGCCGGCAGCACGCAGCCCATGATTACTTCGGATACGTCCTTCGCGGCGACACCGGCCTGGTCGAGTGCGGCCTTGATCGCGGTTGCGCCGAGGGTCGGTGTCGGCACGCCGGTGAACTGGCCGAGAAAGGAACCGATCGCAGTGCGCTTGGCACCGACGATGACGATGTCGGACATGGAAACCTCCAGAGATGATGCGAGCGCCGGACCACGTGCGCGCCGGCCTGCTGATTGCCGATTATGCGCGCAGCTGTTGCGACGCGGCAATTCGGACCTCGCGGAGCGTGGTCAGCGGGAAACGATCGGGGCGGGGCAGAGAGCGGAAATCGCGGTGGCGATCGGCCGACCTGGCGGACGTTCCGGCAGGGAGGTGGCGTCTGCGGTGCGCGCAGGAACGGCGGATGGCCATGCGGTGGATGCGGCGTCGCGCGGATGGGCGCGGCGCGGAGGGACGGTCGAACTGGCGCCGCGGGGACCGCGCAGCGCCGTCGGGGTCAGGCCGGCAGCCTGCTCAGTGCTTCACTGATCTTGACGCAATGCGATTCGAGGCGTTCGACCATGGTCCTCGCGGTCTCCTGGGTGCGTGCGCTTTCTATCGCCATTTCGAGGCGTCCGAGTTCGATCATCAGGTCGTGGCGCATGAAAATCGGATTGCGGTTGCTCATTGCGATGCTGCTCATGACGGCTGGCTCCGTGGTTGCGGTGATTGGTACGGAGCAAGGCGTGTGCCAACTCCCGAAAAACGGCGTGGGCGTTGGGTTTAGCGGCGCCGGACGCGTGCGCAGTGTGCACCGCCGCGATGGGCCCTGACTCGCGCGGGGGTGTCCTGTCAACCCCGCGGCGGACAGATATTTGCGGGCAGCGTCACAGTCTGCCATTCGCGGACCTCGCGCACCTTGCGCGACCCTGCGGGCCGCCCATGGCGTCATTCGTCGCGGCCAAACGGGGTGCACGAGGTTCCTCTTCCGGTCGCAGACGATGCGTCCCGCAGGGGCGCCCGCTGCGCACGGCAATCGGAAAAAATCAGCGCCGACGTGCCGAGGCGGGTTGCCGCGCGCACGAAGTCGGTCATACTCGTTGCATGAACAGCAACCGGGCAGAGGGGCGCCGCCTATGACCGAGTTCCTTGCGACACTGTTCGGGCGCGGCCCCGGTCGAACCGCGGCGTCGGAAGACATGGCATCGCAGGAACGCCATGAGGGTAGCTCGGTACGCTACCGAGCCGGCCTGACCGCAGACATACAACGCGGCCATTCGAACGCATCGGCACATCTGCGCTCGCTGCTCGACGCATGCCGAGACAAGGACTCCGACGCGGCCATCGCGTGCATGCGCCAGTTCGCCGACGAGTTCCGGCAGATCGGCCTCGCACGGAGCGTGCACCTGTATCCCTATCTGCGCTGGGCACTGGAGCGGGACAGAACGGCGAGCCTGCAGTTCCAGTCGGTCTATCGCGACATCGAACGCTCGACGCTGCTGATCGAGGCGATTCTCGAGGATTACCTGCATTCGCCCTGGGAAAGCGACCGCCGCCGCCGCTTCGTGCACGTGGTCGTGCGCGTCGCGAATCTGTTCAGTCATGCGGTGCGTCTGGACGCCTCGGTGTTGTTGCCGCTCTACCAGCCACCGGGTCAGTTCCGCTTCGTCACCAGCGAAGCGGCGGCCTGAAATCCGCGCGGTGCAGGCTCGCACTACCGCGCCGGTTCGCCGGCATGGTGCCGTCGCTCAGGACTTGCCGTGGAACAGTTCGCGGCCGATCAGCATGCGGCGTATCTCGTTGGTGCCGGCGCCGATCTCGTAGAGCTTGGCGTCGCGCAGGATGCGTCCGGCCGGATACTCGTTGATGTAGCCGTTGCCGCCGAGGGCCTGGATCGCCTCGAGCGCGACCTGCACCGCGCTCTGCGAGGCCTGCAGCAGACACGAGGCCGGATCGATGCGTGACTCGATCCCGCGGTCGTAGTTCTGCGCGACCAGATAGGCATAGGCGCGCGAAGACTGCAGCATCGTGTACATGTCCGCGATCTTGCCCTGCATCAGCCCGAACGTGCCGATCGGCGCATTGAACTGCTTGCGTTCGCGCACGTAGGGCAGGGCGGCGTCGAGTGCGGCCTGCATGAGTCCGATCGGCCCTCCAGACAGGACCAGGCGTTCGGTGTCGAGGCCGCTCATCAGCACGCGCACGCCTTCGTTGACTTCGCCGACGCGGTTCGCGTCGGGGATCTCGCAGTGGTCGAATACCAGCTCGCAGGTGTTGGAGCCGCGCATGCCGAGCTTGTCGAGCTTCTGCGCGGTCGAGAATCCGGGCATGCCTTTCTCGACGATGAATGCGGTCATGCAGCGCGAGCCCGCGGGCCGGTGTGCAGTGCGCATGTACACCAGCAGCACGTCGGCATCCGGGCCGTTCGTGATCCACATCTTCGAGCCGTCGGCGATCCAGACGTCGCCCCTGCGTTCGGCGCGGCAGGTCATCGAACCGACCACGTCGGAGCCCGCGCCCGGCTCGCTCATCGCGAGCGCGCCGATCCACTCGCCGCTGCACAGTTTCGGCAGGTACTTGCGCTTCTGTTCCTCGCTCGCGTTCTTCGCGATGTTCTGCACGCACAGGTTCGAATGCGCGCCGTAGGACAGGCCGACCGATCCCGAGGCCCGCGAGATTTCCTCCATCGCGACGACGTGCGCGAGGTAGCCGAGTTCGGACCCGCCATAGCTGCCGGGCACCGTGATCCCGAGCAGCCCCATTTCGCCGAGCTTGTGCCAGAGGTCGTCCGGAAACGTGTTCTCGCGGTCGATCAGGTCCGCGCGCGGCGCGATTTCCTTGTCCGCGAACGCGCGCACGCTGTCGCGCAAAAGGTCGAGTTCTTCACCGAGCGGAAAGGGCTGCATGGTCGGGAGTCGGGAATCGGGAATTCGGGATTGGGCTGAGCTGCAAGGCTACACGCTCGCACGCAACGTGGGGCCGCGCAAGGATGTGCCGCGCGACGAAGCCGCTTGCGGCTGAGGCGGCAAGCGTGGTGCGGCTCATGCTGCGCCCGCTTGCGCGCTGGTCGCGGCAGGATGCCCGATCCAGCGCAAAGGATGATCTTCAAGCGGCACAAGGATGTGCCGCGCGACGAAGCCGCTTGCGGCTGAGGCGGCAAGCGTGGTGCGGCTCATGCTGCGCCCGCTTGCGCGCTGGTCGCGGCAGGATGCCCGATCCAGCGCAAAGGATGATCTTCAAGCGGCACAAGGATGTGCCGCGCGACGAAGCCGCTTGCGGCTGAGGCGGCAAGCGTGGTGCGGCTCATGCTGCGCCCGCTTGCGCGCTGGTCGCGGCAGGATGCCCGATCCAGCGCAAAGGATGATCTTCAAGCGGCACAAGGATGTGCCGCGCGACGAAGCCGCTTGCGGCTGAGGCGGCAAGCGTGGTGCGGCTCATGCCGCGCCCGCTTGCGCGCTGGTCGCGGCAGGATGCGCAAAAGCTACTGCCCGCGCATGCGCCCGAGGAAGCGCGGCCCGCTGTCGCCCATCGTCGGCAATTTGATCTTGCCGATCGCGTGGATGCGTTCCTCGGCCATGCGGTCCGCGGCCTTGTAGGTCGCGATACCGTCGCGGTCGGCGATCTCGAAGATGCGCGTGAGGTTCAAATAGATCGTACGCATCATGCGCATCGCGCGTTCGCGGTTGTAGCCGTCGATCTCGAGCGAGACGTTCATCACGCCGCCTGCATTGACCGCGTAATCGGGCGCATAGAGCACGCCGCGTTTCATGAGTTCGTCGCCGATCGCATCGGTCGCGAGCTGGTTGTTCGCGGCGCCGCAGATCACCTTGGCCTTGAGACGGTCGATGGTCTTCTCGTTGATCGTGCCGCCGAGCGCGCATGGGCTGTACACGTCGGCGTCGACATCGTAAATCTCGTCGAGAGCGACCGCGGTGCAGCCGTGTTCGTCGACCGCGCGCTGCACGAGTTCCTTGTTGATGTCGGTCACGAACACCTTCGCGCCCTGTTCGCGCAGCAGCTTGATGAACTCCATGCCGACGTGGCCCGCGCCCTGCACCGCATAGCTGTGCTTGCCGACATCCTCGTTGCCGAACTTGTGGTTCAACGCGGCCATCAGTCCCTGCAGCGTGCCGTAGGCGGTGAACGGGGAGGGGTCGCCGGAGCCGCCATGCACCTGGTGCACGCCGGTCACGAATTCGGTCTCGCGGAACACCCATTCCATGTCGTTGACATCGATGCCCACGTCCTCGGCGGTGATGTAGCGGCCGTTGAGCGAATTGACGAAGCGGCCGAATGCGCGGAACAGCGCCTCGGACTTGTCCTTGGCCGGGTCGCCGATGATCACCGCCTTGCCGCCGCCGAGGTTGAGGCCGGCCACCGCGTTCTTGTAGGTCATGCCGCGCGACAGGCGCAGCACGTCGTTCAGCGCCTCGGCCTCGTTCTGGTAGGGCCACATGCGCAGGCCGCCGAGCGCGGGGCCGAGCACGCTGTTGTGGATCGCGATGATCGCCTTCAGGCCCGCATCCTTGCTATGGCAAAAGACGATCTGCTCATGGCCGAATTCGGCGACGGTTTCGAAAATCATGGCAACTCCTGCGCAACGGGTAAGGCCTGCCCGCGTGCACCCGGAAACGCCACAGGGCACGAGGAACGAAGCGTAAGTGATTGAATGGAACGGCTTGCGGGCGACGCGATCAAGATTCACCCGGGCTTTTGGCGGCGCGTAGTGTAGTCCCGCCTGTGCGAGGTGGACAGTGCGAGCCGGCGCGCCTGCGCCGAACGCGCCGCCGCTTGCGTCGGGCTAGGGGGGCTTGCAAAGGAACGAACGATCGTGCTATTAATCGCGCCGATGATCGCGATGCCCATCACCAGCAAAGGCGCCGCCACCCGCGAGATGATCATCGATCGCGCGTATGCGATCGCCTGCCGGGCCGGCCTCGAGGGCCTGTCGATCGGCGATCTCGCGCAGTCGGCGAGCATGTCCAAGAGCGGCGTGTTCGCGCACTTCGGTTCACGCGAGGACCTGCAGCTCGCGGTGCTCGACGTGGCTGGCCAACGCTTCGGCGAACGCGTGCTGATTCCGGCGTTGCGTGCACCCCGCGGAGCAGCGCGGCTGCGCGCGATCGTCACCGGCTGGTTCGACTGGGTGCGCGACAATCGCCACGGCTGCCTGATCATGGGCGCGGTCAGCGAGTACGACGCGCGCCCCGGCGCGCTGCGCGAACGCGTGCTCGCGCTGATGGAACGCTGGCGCTCGGACATCGCGCGCGCGGTGACGATGGCCGTCGAGAGCGGCGATCTGCGCAGCGACACCGATCCCGGGCAGCTCGCGTTCGAGATCTTCGGCATCGCGCTCGCGCTGCACCAGGACACCCGGTTGTTCGACCCCGTACAGGCCCGGGCGCAGGCGGAACGTGCGTTCGATCGCCTGCTTTCGGCCTGTTCCCCCTGACCCACGAGAGAGATCGCCATGTCCGTTCTCACCTTGCCCAAAAATAGCACGATCGTTCGTAATATCGAGAGGCTCGGCCTGCGTACGAGCTTCGCGCTCGGCAGCTGGCTCGCGCCGAACGCGACCCTGCGCCGCGCCTATCGGCTGTTCTGCACGCCGCAGCCCGGCTCGCGCCGGCGCGCGCGCGCGGTCGATCCCGGCGATGCGCAGCTCTCATGGCTGCCGTTCGGCAGCCAGCAACTCGGGGTCTACGTCTGGGGTACGCCGGCGATGCAGCCGTACGTGCTGCTCGCCCACGGCTGGTCGAGTCATGCGCTGCGCTTCCAGGCCTGGCTGCAGCCGCTGCGCGACGCCGGCTACGCAGTAGTCGCGTTCGACCAGATCGGGCACGGACGCAGCAGTGGACGGCGCACGACCCTGCCCGGATTCGCGGCGGCGCTGCGCGCGGTCGGCGACCGCTACGGTCGCGCCGCGGCGGTGATCGGTCATTCGCTCGGTGGCGCGGCGAGCATGCTCGCGCTCGCCGACGGTCTCGCCGCGGATCGCGCGGTGCTGATCGCGCCGGCCGCCGACCCGGTCGATGCGGCACGCCGCTTCGCGCGTTTCGTCGGTCTTGCCGAACCCTTGTCTGCGCATCTGTTCGACGAATACGAGGCGCGGCATCCGCTGCGCGTCGCGAGCCTGCAGGCGCATCGCAAGGCGCCGGCGATCGCACGCCCCGCGCTGATCGCGCACGACCTCGACGATCGCGAAGTGCCATGGGCCGAAGGTGAGAGCTATGCGCGGCACTGGCCCGGCGCGCGCCTGATCACGACGACTGGTCGCGGTCACCATCGCATCCTCGACGATCGCGAGATCATCGATGCCGCGCTGCGCTTCCTCGGCGGCGCCACGGTCGGCGACCGCGTGGTGTCGTCGCCGAACCTGCCCTACGGTTTCGCGTAAGCCGCGTTGTTCAGACCGCGCCGGCGCCTTCGCGACTGCTGCGCGGATAGGACGGGCGCGCGGCATCGACGGCCTCCCACGCGAGCTTGTGGCTGGTCCAGATCTCGCAGTCCGGCGCGAACCGGTCCGGCTCGTCGAGTGACGCGGTGGTCACGTCCATGGTCGCACGCGCGGCATGCTGCCAGGTCAGCGAGGTGCCGCAGACCGCGCAGAACGTGCGCACGACGTCGGGCGAGGAGCGAAACCGCGCCGGCTCGCCCGCAATGAATGCGAACGCGTCGGCCGGAAATACCGCCCATGCGACCGACGGTGCACCGGCAGCGCGCCGGCACGACCGGCAATGGCAGAGCGTGCGCGCGACCGCTTCGGCGCGCGCGCGATAGCGCACCGCGCCGCACAGGCAGCCGCCTTCGTGGGATACGGGATTCATCGGGTCCTCCGCAGGTTCGTCGTGGATTGGTTTCATGCGGCGCTCGCGGTGCGGTGCAGTCGCAGGCCGACGATTACGAGCGCGATCCCGGCCCATTCGGTCGGGCCAGGAAGCTGGCGCAGCACGAGCGCGCCGACGACGACCGCCGATGCGGGCAGCAGCGCCATCATCAATGCGAACGAGGAACGCGGCAGGCGCGCCATCGCGAGCTGATCGCACAGGTACGGGATCACCGAGGAACACAGGCCGACGCCGACTGCCGCCGCGAGCAGGCGCGCATCGTGCAGCGCCGGCCACGCGTCACGCAGGCCGATCGGCAGTGCCGTGAGCATCGCGATCAGCATCGCGGCGCCGAGGCGATCGATGCCAGACGCACCGCCGTCGCGCGCGAGCGCGTGGCCGAGGGTCAGATAGCCCATGAACAGCAGGCAGTTCGCGAATGCGAAGGCGTAGGCCAGCGCTGCGCCGCCGAAATGAACCCGCGTCAGCAGCGACACGCCGGCGACCGCGACCGCGAGCGCGACCAGGTTGCGCCGCTCGCGCAGGCCAACCAGCGCAAGCGTGATCGGCGCAACGAATTCGATCGCGCCGACCGTGGCCAGCGGCAGGCGCGCGATCGCGAGATAGAACACCGAGTTCATCAGCGCGAGGATCACGCCCATTCCGAGCAGCAGGCGGCGTTGCGGTGGCGTCGCCGCGCGCAGCACGCGCCACGGGCGCCGCCACAGCGCGAACACGATCGCCGCGGAAGCGATGCGCAGCCAGGCGACACCGAGCGGTGCGACCCGCGCGAACAGCAGCACCGCGAATGCGGGGCCGAGGTAATGGAACACCGCGCTGACCAGGAAGTAGGCCTGGGGCGGGATCGCCTCCGCGCGCGGAGGCAGCAACGACTGGCTGGTTTTCATCGAAATCACCGGGAATCGGATCGGCGTGATATTGTCGAAGGCCGAAGTCACTTGGTGAATACGGATAACCAGGACAAGGGTGATAAATGCCTGTCATTCGAAAGAAAACGTTACGAAATTCCTTCGACAAGGCAAGCGAGGTGCTGGACGCCACCAACCTCGCGATCTTGCGCCTGTTGCTCGACGATCCGCGCCTGCCGATGAGCGAGCTCGCGCGCCGCGTCGGCATGTCCGCACCCGCGGTCACCGAGCGCGTGCAGCGCCTGCACGAGGCCGGCGTAATCCGCGGCACGCGCCTGGATCTGGACCAGGTCGCGCTCGGACTCGGCATCACCGCGTTCGTGCGCGTGCGGCCGATGCCGGGCCAGCTCCAGGCCATCGCGCATCTCGCGCGGAGCACCCCGGAAATCGTCGAATGCCACCGCATCACCGGCGAGGACTGCTTCATCATGAAGGTGCTGGTCGGGCGCGTGGAACTGCTCGAAGCCGTGCTCGACGACATCCTCGCCCACGGCAACACGACCAGTTCGATCGTGCAGTCCACGCCGGTGCCGCTGCGTGCGCCGCCGCTGCCCGCGGACCCGCCGCGCTGAACACGGTGCGGCCGCGGTCGGGGTTCCGCTGCCGCGGCGTTACAATCGGCGTTCAGCCTTCTCGACGTGGATCACCATGAGTATTCCCGCCAAGCGCGTCGCCGCCGAGCCTTCGACCGAACAGGCGCCGCTGCGCTTCGTCACCGCAGCCAGCCTGTTCGACGGCCACGATGCCGCGATCAACATCATGCGCCGCCTGATCCAGGCGCAGGGCGCGGAAGTGATCCACCTCGGCCACAACCGCTCGGTCGAGGACGTCGTACGCGCGGCGCTGCAGGAGGACGCCGACGCGATCGCGCTGTCGTCCTACCAGGGCGGCCACGTCGAGTACTTCAAGTACATGGTCGACATGCTCAAGGAGCGCGGCGCCGGCCACATCCGCGTGTTCGGCGGTGGCGGCGGCACGATCACGCCCGAGGAGATCCGCGAGCTCGAGGCCTACGGCGTCGAGCGCATCTACCACCCGAACGACGGCATGCACCTTGGGCTCGTCGCGATGATCGAAGACGTGATCGCGCGCGCCGGCAAGGCCCGCGCGAACCGCCAGGATCAAAACCGGGGTCAGAGTCCCTTTTCGGGGCCGGACGTTCCGGTATCGCGCAAAAAGGAACCGAAAAAGGACTCTGACCCCGGTTTCGCTGACGTCGTATCGGTGCCGATCGACGACGAGATCGCAGTCGGGCGCGCGCTGACCGCGATCGAGGAGGGCGAGCACGACGAGGCCGAGCTCGCGCGGCTGCGCAAGCAGTGGCAACTGGCCGGCAGCCGTACCCCGGTGCTCGGCATCACCGGCACCGGCGGCGCGGGCAAGTCGAGCGTGGTCGACGAGCTGCTGCTGCGCTTCCTGCACGCGTTCCCGAAGATGCGCATCGCGGTGCTCGCGGTGGACCCGACCCGGCGCCGCTCCGGTGGCGCGCTGCTCGGCGACCGCATCCGCATGAACTCGCTGCGCAGCCACCGCGTGTTCATGCGCTCGATGGCCACGCGCCGCCAGCACGCGGCCACGAGCATCGTGCTCAAGGACTGCATCGGCTTCCTCAAGGCGCAGGGCTACGACCTCGTGATCGTCGAGACCGCGGGCATCGGCCAGAGCGATTCGGAGATCGTCGACCTCGTCGACTTCCCGATGTACGTGATGACCAGCCGACTACGGCGCGGCGAGCCAGCTCGAGAAGATCGACATGATCGACTTCGCCGAACTCGTCGTGCTCAACAAGTTCGACCGCGCGGCGCCGAGGATGCGCTGCGCGACGTGCGCAAGCAGTGGAAGCGCAACCGCGTCGCGTTCAAGCTCAAGGACGAGGACGTCCCGGTCTACCCGACCATCGCCAGCCAGTTCAACGACCCGGGCATCACCTGGATGTTCACGAACCTGTGCCGCCTGCTGCGCGAGAAGGGAAACCGGGGTCAGAGCGCACTTTTCGTTCGCCCGCCGCGGCCGTCGACACCTCCGGGAAAGTGCACTCTGACCCCGGTTTCCTGTCGCCCCATTGCGACTTCGCTCCGCACCTGGACACCTCGCTCAAGGAACCGCGCGCGACCGTGCTGATCCCGGGCGCGCGCGTGCGCTACCTCGCCGAGATCGCCGAGCAGGGCCGCGTCGATCAACGCGGCCATCGATGCGCAGGCCGAGACCGCCGATTGCGCGCAGTCACTACTGGCAGTCGCTGCAGCGACCTCGAGGACCCGGGGTTGCCCGCGGCGCTCGACCTCTACGCGGCCGATGCGCTGGTCGCGTCGGGCGACGAGGTGGACCGCAGCCTGCTCACGCTGCGCCAGCGCTACAACGACGCGATCCAGTCGCTATCGTCCGACGCGCTGCGCCTGCTGCGCGAGTGGCCCGCGCGGCTGAAGTCGATCACCGACGAGGTCACCGAGTACGAAGTGCGCGGCAAGGCGATCAAGGTCGACAACTACCGCGAATCGCTGAGTCACCAGAAGATCCCGAAGATCGCCGCGCCGACCTACAAGTCGTGGGGCGAACTGCTCGCATTCCTGCAAAGGGAGAACCTGCCGGGGTACTACCCGTACACCGGCGGCGTCTATCCGTACCGGCGCAGCGGCGAGGATCCGATCCGCATGTTCGCGGGCGAGGGCACGCCCGAGCGCACCAACCGGCGCTTCCATTACCTCAGCGTCGGGCAGCCCGCGGTGCGTCTGTCGACCGCGTTCGACTGCGTCACCCTGTACGGCGAGGACCCGGCGCCGCGCCCGGACATCTACGGCAAGATCGGCAACTCCGGCGTCAACATCCCGACGCTCGACGACATGAAGAAGCTCTACTCGGGCTTCGACCTCTGCGCGCCGACCACGAGCGTGTCGATGACGATCAACGGCCCCGCGCCGATGATCCTCGCGATGTTCATGAACACCGCGATCGACCAGCAGGTCGAGAAGTACCTGAAGGAAGACGCGAAGCGCTGGGCCGATGCGGAAAGGAAGATCGCGAAGTTCTTCGAAGGCCGCGAGCGGCCGCGTTACCACGGCGACCTGCCGCCGGGCAACGACGGCCTCGGCCTCGGCCTGCTCGGCATGGCCGGCGACCAGCTCGTCGACGCCGAGACCTACGCGCGCATCAAGGCGCACACGCTCAAGACCGTGCGCGGCACCGTGCAGGCCGACATCCTCAAGGAGGACCAGGCGCAGAACACCTGCATTTTCTCGACCGAATTCGCGCTGCGCATGATGGGCGACATCCAGCAGTATTTCGTCGACGAGAAGGTGCGCAACTTCTATTCGGTGTCGATCTCGGGCTACCACATCGCCGAGGCCGGCGCGAACCCGATCAGCCAGCTCGCGTTCACGCTGTCCAACGGCTTCACGATCGTCGAGTACTACCTCGCGCGCGGCATGAAGATCGACGACTTCGCGCCGAACCTGAGCTTCTTCTTCTCCAACGGCATGGACCCGGAGTACACCGTGATCGGCCGCGTCGCGCGGCGCATCTGGGCGCGCGCGATGCGCGAGCGCTACGGCGCCAACGAGCGCAGCCAGATGATGAAGTACCACGTCCAGACCAGCGGGCGCTCGCTGCACGCGCAGGAGATCCAGTTCAACGACATCCGCACCACGCTGCAGGCGTTGTACGCGCTGTTCGACAACTGCAATTCACTGCACACCAACGCCTACGACGAGGCGATCACCACGCCCGACCGAGGAAAGCGTGCGCCGCGCGGTCGCGATCCAGATGATCATCAACAAGGAACTCGGCCTCAACTTCTGCGAGAACCCGTGGCAGGGCAGCTTCGTCGGTCGACTACCTGACCGACCTCGTCGAGGAAGCGGTGTACAAGGAGTTCGAGGCGATCAGCGACCGCGGCGGCGTGCTCGGCGCAATGGACACGATGTACCAGCGCGGCAAGATCCAGGAAGAGTCGATGTATTACGAGCACAAGAAGCACGACGGCTCGCTGCCGCTGGTCGGCGTCAACACGTTCCTGCCGAAGGAACACGCGGGCGACATCGTCACCGAGATCGAGCTGATCCGCAGTACCGAGGAAGAGAAGGGCCAGCAGATCGAGAACGTGAAGCGCTGGCAGACCTCACGCAATCCGCTCGCGCCCTCGGGAGAAACCTCGCACGAGAACCTCGCCGACACCGACGACGAAGCGCCGAACCTGCACGACGGCCATGGCCTCGGCTACCTGCAGAATGCGGCGCGCGAGCGCAAGAATGTTTTCGCGGCGCTGATGGAGGCGGTGAAGACGCATTCGCTGGGGCAGATCTCGCACGCGTTGTATGACGTCGGCGGCGAATACCGGCGGAACATGTAGCCGATGTCGCGCCTGGTCGAGCAGGTCAAGCAGGCCGTCGCCGCGTTCGCGGAACTGAAGACGCCGCCCGCGCTGATCGGCGGACTGGCCCTGGCTGCGCACCAGGTGGTGCGCGCCACGCGCGACGTGGATTTTCTCGCCGACGCAGATGATGCGGATCGCCTGCACGCGATCCTGCTGACGCTCGGCTATCGTTGCGTCCATCGCAGCGAGGACGCGGCCAACTATGTCCGGAACGACGAAGGCCTGGACCTTCTCTACGCACATCGCCCCACGGCGCGGCGTCTGCTCGCCGAAGCCACGGAACGCGATACCGCGATGGGTGCACTGCGGGTAATCAGCGCGGAGGGACTTGTCGGTCTGAAGTTGCAGGCGCTGGTGAACAATCCTTCCCGCACGCGCGATTTGGACGACATCCGCGCGCTGTTGCGTGCGCGACGTGGTCGGCTCAATATCGCCGAAGTGCGAGAATATTTTGCCCTGTTCGATCGCAAGGAACTGCTGGATGAACTGCTCGCCGAAATTGCCGACTAGAAGGGATGACTGCGTGCGCGAGCGGCTCGTCGGTGGCGATGTGCGGGATGTTGTGCAAACAGGCAAAGGCGATCTGTCCGATTGGATCGAGTTAATGGAAGCGGTGGAGGCGTTGTGTCCGGTTTGGCCTGAGGCAGACAAGTCGGCAAGCGGCGGCGTATACAGGCTTTGATCGGCGTCACGCCAACTCCACCCAAATGAGTGGCATCCTGGTTGCTTGATCAGGGGATCCGCAAGACAGGGGCAGCGCATGCACGGCAGCACGAGCGCAGGGAACGGCAGGGGTGGTCAGCACGATGGCTGCCAGCGCTGGGGGTTGAAGCCGAACCGGCATCGCTATGACGACGCCTTGTCGCGTGTGCACCACGTCCAATTCGAACACTTGATGGCCGATCACTTCCGTGATCAGGGCTGGCAGGTGGAGGTCGTCGGTGCCGAGGCGAGGGGCCAAAGCTTCGACCGTGGCATCGACCTGAAGCTGCGTCGCGACGGCCAGTATGTCCTCGTGCAGTGCAAGCACTGGACTGCATGTCAGGTGCCACACAACCACGTGCACCAACTGCTCGGCGTCATGCAGAGCGAAGGTGCCACCGGCGCGATCATCGTGACCAGTGGCGAATTCACCGGCGCCGCCTGCACTGCCGCGGCCAGGAGCGGTCACATCCAGTTGCTCGACGGTGTCGCAGTGCGCCGGCTGCTCGATCCGGCGGCGATCGAGCGCGCCGCGAGTGCAAGCGAGTCCAGGGGTGAGCCACGGATGTCCGCTGTGGACTTCGGCGATGTCATGGGCGACCGGCGACGCTCGTCGTACCGAAGGCCACGACCTCCACGCGCTTTGAAGATCGTAGCCGGACTGGTCGGCGTCGCGCTGTGTCGCTGATGATCGGGCGCATGCTGCCGGCCACCCTGCATCCACGGATTGCAACCAACGTAATGCCCGTATCTCGGCCCGTTTCGGCAGTGCCGTCCCAACTCAGGGTTCCGCCCACAGCCTACGATCTTGCCGGGCATCTGGTCGCCGCCGAAGCAGCCGCACTCGTCGGCGCGAACGAGACCAGCCGCGCGCGTGTCAACGCCTACGCGCACGATGTCGCACGCGCGATGCGGCTACCCGACGCGACACGCCCGATCGACCACAAGTCGGCACGCACCGCAGTGCATCCGTTGACGGGAGTACGGTCGGCGATATGGTTGGACCGTGCGAACCTTGCCGTGATGGTCAATGGACAGCGGTAACGTACGATGGCGATGATTGACCGCGTCTGCGCGGCCATGACGCCGCTCGGCGATACGCCTGCGGTGGTTGCACACCGGATGCCACGGCAAAGAATGCGGATGGTGCGATGACCCTGCCGCGAAATTGCCAGTTCGCGGAAGGCGAGAGGGCGTTGCTTCAGGCGAAGCGGCAGGTCGATGTCGTGTTGTCGGTTCTGAGGGCGGTGCTCAAGAGACAGCAGGTGGGCAAGTGAAAACTTGCGCCGACGCAAATAATGGAAGTGCACTCTAACTCCTGTTCCGGGAATAGGGAGTACACTGAATTTGCGCAATATTGCGCATCTCGAAGTTGCAACGGGCTCTGGCGTGATTGGAGCGGTGTTTGTGGGCAAGCAAGAATCCACCTCCACTCAATTTTTGTGTTGGGTCGGATTGCGCTCGCGCCCGTTAACCAAATTGGGAGAGAGAATCGATGAAGGTTTACGCATCCCTCGCGCTGGTAGCAGCGCTGTGTTTCTCACAATCCGCTTTCGCTCAACTCAAACCCTTTACCGACTACGACACCAGCGCAACGATCTCCAGCGTGACCACCGTCAAGGTGGACGCCAACATGATCGACTACTACCTGGAAGGCATCCGCGGAACCTGGGTGGCGTCCAATGAGGCTGCGTTGAAGCTCGGACAGATCGCAAGTTACAGCGTCTATGTCAGCGAACTTCCGCAAAGCGGCGAGTTCAATGTGGTGTTGGTGACACGGGTCAAAAATGCCAGTGATCTGGAACCCAACAAGGCGCGCTACGACGCCTTCATGAAGGCCTGGGGCGAGGCCAATCAGAAGAAAACGCAAGAGACGGTGAAGACATACCCGGGTATGCGCAAGATTACAGGCGAGTATCGCTTGCGCGAAATTACCTTCAAGTGAGTTGACGACTGCATTCGGATGCGACGCACTGCGTCGCATTCGGATGCGACCGGGTGCGTCGCGCGCGGAATGTTCCAATCCAGACAGCCTACGCGGCCAACGCAACCATCCAGCCCTCTCCCAAACCACCATTCCTTTCCCAAGTCGATCTACACGCTGGACGGATCCCGGCCTGAAGGCCTCACGATTGGCAGGGGAACCAACGCCTACAACGGGGGACTCAGTAGTTGAACGAAAAGCCCCGCCGGAGTCAGAGCGCTTTCGGACTGAGTGCCTCAGCATCTGAAGAATGCGGATCAAAAACATGTCGCCGATGCTTTCCGGGTTTCTACGCGCCACCCTCGAACTGGGTTTGCCGGTGGCGGCGTTGAGCTGGTTGCTGTTTTATCGGCTGTATAGCCGCGGCGTGCTTGCGCGCGATGCGGACCACAAGTCGATCAAGGCGACGGTCAAGTCGATCCGAAAGGAAGAGAAAGAATCCAAAGAGGCGCCGGATAGCCTGGTGCACTCCAAATGGATGAAATTCGGCGGGGGTTTCTACGGCGTCGCCGCGGTGTGGACGCTGCTCTACATCGAAGCGAGCGGCATCGTCGGCGCGATTCTGCATCCGTCAGTCGTTCTGGATACGTTTCATAAAGGCAGCGGCGATTTCATCGCGCAGATGATATCCGGCCAGGTGACGACGCTTGTCGATGCGGTGACCTGGTTTTTATGGTGGCCGGGGCGGGGACACAGCCCGGTCGCGTGGTTCGTCGTTGCCTATGGCGGATACATCGTGGGGCTCAACCTGGCGCGCTACGAAACCGGCCTGGGCGCCCGCGTCGTCGAGCTTGATTCGCGCGCGTGGTGGCGTTCCTGGATTCCGTTAGCCAATGGCCGTGCGAAATTGACGCCGGAAAAAGGGAAGCAAATAAAGAGAACGCCCCCAAACGGAGACGGAACTAGTTGATTCCCCTTGGAGAAGGGTGTCAGGGACAATTTTCATGGATGACATTGCTCTGCGTTGAAATCGTCCCTGACACCTTTTCACGCACATCGATCCAGATTGAATTCATCTCTTCCTTGCCGTCCACGTCCACCGAACTCCCATCTTGTTACCTCCTTTGCCGCTCATCGTAGACGGGCTGGTGAAATCGCCAAGCAGGATTGCGTGGCCATCATTGATTGAGAGTCGAACCGTGTTTCCGGATTGCTCCCAGCGGGTCGTACCTGCGGGCTTTCTGTTCGTTTCGATCAATGTTGCCGTATGGTCTGGGTGGAATGCGTAGACCGAGCGTTGCAAGTGGCCATTCACGTCATCCTCAATCACCCATGACGTGTCGGCGAGTTCTTGACTTGCGGTGACCTTCTGCAGGGGACGCAACAAGTCGGTCGGCACACCCGGCTCCGCGCCCCGAACAAAGGCTTTGGTCGTAGCCGTATTCCGTGCCAGTTCGATGATTTCACTGGCCGTCATCCCGACGATCCTGTCCTTGATTCGCGCTGCGGAGGGATGTTGGAGGCCGGGATCGTTGAGAACGTCCGTCGCGCTCTTCGCGCCGATCATGTTGATCTGGACGAGCGCGATGAGGAGTTCCTTCTGCACTTCGGGTTGCAAGCCGGACAACATGCGCTGAAAGCTGCGTTCCGCCGCTGCATCCGAAGAGCCGTCGATGCGAAGCGGACCGGCCGACCAAGCCGGCTGAGATACAAGCAAGACCAGCGCCATACACGTCATGAGTACCTTCGCGAACACCGAAATAACTCCTTGGAGAAGTGGGCGCAAGTATACGCATGGTTCCAAATTGCTGAAGGAGAACGGGGGTCAGGAGCACAGAGGTCAGAGTGCGCTTTCTGCGGGCGTGTTGTACGGCGGAAAAACGGGGTCAGATTCGCTCCTTAAGGGAAAAACTCGTCAGGTTCACTTATCGATCGGTGACGACCGCTTGGGTTTGTGTGCGGGTCGGATGCCGGCTAATCGACGGGTCTTGGCTTGGATCATGGCGCGGACCTCGTGTGCAGGCCCACACCGGCTGCCAGTGTCGCATCGTGGAGCAACTGATAACGGAGTCGCTCGCCGTCGTCCACGAAGCCGGCAGCCGATTGGTACGCCATCGGACGATGTGCGCGCGGAGGCCGGTGAGGTTGAGCCGGGCAAGCGGGCTGTGCCGCGAGCATGGCGACTTGTGATGCCCGCTCTCATACATCCGCTCGGTTTGCACCGGTTTGCAGAAGACTGGGAGGCAGAGTGCAATCTAATTGCGCCTGGCGACTGGCAAAGTCGATTGACCGCCAAGCTTGGACACCGTGTTGCGATACGCAACTGACCCTGTTCGGACAACGTCGGAACGCCACGCCTGGTTAACGACTTCATAAGGTTTTCGGGCGTACTCTTCGATCGTGGCAGGGGTTTTCATGGAAGTGGAAATACACACGGAATCATCTGTTTACGGGTGAACTCGGGTCTACTGAATTGGCGGTATATACGTCCCAGAAGGCAGGAGGTGTGCCATGCGTACAAGGGCCAATAGTACGGCCATCATTGCCGTTATGCTGGGGTTGTGTGGAGCATTGATCCACCACGCCAATGCCGCAACCGCGGATATTTTCGTTTGCACGCCCGTTACCGTTGCGAGCTTCGGCAATCGTGTTGCGGTGTACTGCAACCCAACAGACGGGGCGATAAATTTCTTTGCCGTTTGCACTGCCCCCGATGTGTCGTGGGCGGCGCGCGCCTTGAGTCTGTTTGCGACGGCCAAGGTCGCTAACAAGGACCTGAACATCTATTTCAACCCCGCGGATACGAGCGGTGCGTCCTGTGGGTGCCAAACAGCCGATTGTCGCGCCATAACCGGCGTCGAAATTCGCCCCTGAAGGGTAGATGCAATGCTCCATTCGAATTCCGCTCGCCGCCTGCGTCGTGTTGCTTGCTTTATCGGAACTGCACTGCTCGCGATAGTCTGCGCTTCTGCCACCGGTGAGGTCGCGCCGGCGCCGTTACCGGAACAGGTGGCGACGGCCGCGAACAACATGCGCCCCGTGATGGATCTCCTGCTTGCTCCGTTGGACCGCATCTTCGCAAACGGTTTCGAATGAGTGCGGGATAAAGAGTGTTGAAACACGGGGCAGGGTCGACTTTCTGCTCTCGTCCGGGTTTCTTTGGGTGCGTGTTCGCGCGATCGCTCCGTTCTCAGTAGTACCTCGGAATCGGGCCGCGTCGCGGGTCATCCGGTCCGACAGAACTCGTCGACGTAGCACCTGCCCCGGCCTTTTGGCGAAACAGCGGTCTGCCGCCGCGCGCGTTTAAGCACCGATGGCAGCAACAGCAGTCTCTACTTTCAACTGGTAGCGGGTGCGGGGTATTGACCGCCTTCCGCGGCCCCGGGACCTTTCCGACGCCCTTGTCGGGAAAGCGAATCTGACCCCGTTTGGCCGGGTCTTTCACCAAAAATCAAACCCGGGCCAGCGCGTTCAAACCCCACGCTGGTTGCGCGCATCAAAAGGGAGTTCGGCATTCCGAGCGCACTCCGGATTGCATCCACCTGCCCATGGCGGAGCCCTGCATGACATTCCGAAAGGCTTTCCTTGCGCGACGCCTGCTCTGCGCGCTGCTGTTAGGCGGAGTCGTTCCGCAAGCGCTGGCCACGTGGTCGATTATCGCCATCCATCCGCGCACGGGCACCATCGGCGTGGCGGCGGCGTCGTGTTCGGGCGGGGTCTACGGTATCCAGGCCGTTGTGCCCGGGACGGGGGCGGTGATCGTGCAGGCTGAAAGCAACAGCGATGCACGGGGTGAGGCGGTGAAGATGTTGCGCGAGCATGCGCCGCCCGACGCCATTCTCGCGAAGATCTCCGATCCGGCTTCCGGATATTCGCCGCAGCGCCAGCAGTACGCCGTGTTCGCGAGCGAAACGGAGGGCGGGCCGCGTATCTACACCGGCGCCGACGTCCCGGACGTCAAGGGCGGCGTCCGTGGCGAACACTTCAGCGTCCAGGGCAACACGCTGGCCTCGAAAGACGTGATCTCCCTCACGGCCGCCGCGCTCGGCAAGACCGACTGGCCAGACGACCTTGCCATGGCGCACGCGCTGATGCGCGCGCTCAAGGCGGGCGCATCAGCCGGCGGCGACCGCCGCTGCGGCAAGGCCGCCAGTAACTCCGCTTTCATCAGCCTGCACCGCATTACCGACCCGTCCAACGCGCCGTGGGTCAGCCTCTCGATCAACCGCATCCCGCCCGGCACCGCCAGCGGCACAGACGCGCTCGACGCACTGTTCTCGAAATGGCTGCGCAACGGCAGGCGGCGTCCGAGCACGGCGATCTTCCTTGTGCCCGGAAAGGACGAAGCGACGCCGGCACGCTGACTGAACAAGACCGGGCGAGAACGGGGTCAGATTCATTTCCCGGGGCAGCAACGGGATCAACGCTAAAACGGGCAGGTTCACTTACTGGCGCAATCCAGACGCAATAGATGAACCTGACCTCGTTGTTGGGTATCAGGCATGCGACTCGCTGCGAAACCGCGGCAGAAGCCGCGCGGACCGGACAGGTTCTCGCGCCAAGTCGAAGCGAGGACCGGCTGGTTCGCCCTGGTGCGACCAGTCATACGGCCGCCGTGCCGCTCAAATTGTTCCTGACACCATTCTTCTTACCGGAACATCTTGACGATGACCTGCAAACCGGTCACCGAGTACGAGCTCGATCCCACGTTGCATGCGCGCATGATGCCGGCGCCGGGCCCCGTGATCACGATGGGCCCGAAGATGACCGTGTCGGGCGGCGTCGCTCCACTGCCGAGGCCGAACACTGCCAGATCGCCCACCTGCGCACCGCTGAGTCCCAGCGTCAAGTTGCCACAGGAATTCGCGCCCCGGCTAAAGGAGATGCCGCCTCTGATCGTGGGCCCTGCCATTTTTGCCAGCGTCACGGCGCCACTGGCAATCAATGGGTTGGGGTAGCTGCCGGACAAATTGCCGCCGGCAGGTCCGCTCGGCGAAATGCTGCCGCTCAGCGCGTATTGGGCGACCGGCGCGGTGGCAACTGCCGTGCGCGGCGCGAGCGGAATGCCGTTCACCGTGACTTGCAACCATAGCTGCGTGCCCACGAACGCGCCGGGAAATGCCAGCGATACGGTGAACAGCCCGCCCGTGACGGGGAAGCTGTTCTGGGTGATGGTCGATCCGACTTGCGAGCCGCCGCTGGCGGCATCGAACAGCGCAAACGTGAAATTGAAATTTCCATTGGCGGGCTGTCCGCTCTGTTGCAACTGGCCTTGATAGGTGAAGTCCGGCAGCTGCGCAACGTCGGGCGCCTCCTGCGCGGACGCGAGCGACAGGCAACCGGCAAGAACGCATGCTCCGACGAACTCGAGGGCATTATTGAAGAGACGAAACGCGCACATAGTCATGAGCACACCTCGAAGCCGTGATGGAAAATCGATTCGTTGTCGCCGCGGCCGGCCAGGAAGCCCGATGCCAACGTGAAGATACCTCCGCTGGAAACTCCGGCCAGCGGCTGCGCGATGATTGTGTCGAGGCGCAAGCACTTCCCGATCGAGGCGCTGCGACCGCCACCGCCGGCAATCACGGAACCTTCAAGCGTCTGGGAGCCTGCCTGCATGGCCACGCCCAGCATCGCGAGCGTCAAGACCGCGATACCCTTCATCACCCATCGTCGTGCAAGCGCGACCAGCGGGCAGGCGGAGCCCATGGCAAGGATGGGACGAAGATGACCAGTCAGGATTGGCATGGCAGATCCCAGGTTGATGCTCGATGCATGCGTGCTGTGATTCTGCGCTTGCAAGCACCGCTCGTCACGCGCAAGTTGAATACAAGAATTGCACTTTTTGTGCGGCAATTTCCATGCCGAGCCGCTCAGCGATGCCCGCGCACTTCGTCGGTGTAAAGGGTGGCACGTAATCTGGGTTAGAGTGTCGTGCGCGGGCCAGCGCGCGTGCGCGTATGGCAGTTGCGGCAGAACGTTTTGTAACTTTTCTCTGCTGATTTGCGTATGTACTGAAGTCGGGAGGCCGAACTCAAGTCCGGAGGGCGAGCATCGGAGGAATCTATGGGAAGGCGAAATTCAACGATCCAGACCAAACAGGCGGCCCGCACGAGTCGAAGCGGCACAGCGGCTCGGACAGCCCTGCGCACCATGGCGAATGCCGCGTTGCTTGCCGCCCTGCTTCCCGGCGCGGTATGTGCCGAAGGCCGCTTCGCGCTCGAATCCGGTGTGATTTCCCGCGGCGTGGAGGCTGGCAGTGTCCGCGTGCGTACACCCGATGCAAGCGATCGATCGGTCATGGCGACACAGGCGGCATCCCCATATCGCTTGTATGGGGAGTTCCTCGGGCAATCCGATGAAATTTTTGCCGATGGCTTCGATTCGAACGTGGTCTACGACGTCGCCTTCAGTGCAAACGTCTCCGTCGGAAATGCAACCGTCGTGCTCGGGAGCGTCAATGTTCCTGCCGGGTCGTATCTCGCATTCGTCCGGCTGCAAGCACAAACAGGGTCCGAATCAAATCCGGGAAACAACTATCGCTTCGACTGCGACCTCTCGCCGGGCTTCGACACCGGTGTGTATCGCGTAGGCGAGGAACCGAGCGTCGAGCGTTACCTGACCTATCAGGGCGCGGCGACCTTGGCGAGTGCCGGCACGATCCAGTTTTCCTGCCGCGATGGCAACGGTCATATCGACATCGCCTTGGGCGGCAAGCTCACGGTGATCTCCGTCGGCGCGGTCAACTGAGACTTTACCTGTGCAAGGCGCGCGATCGAGCGTCGCTTCCGTCGATGAGCTTGCGAAAGCATGCCCAGGCTGACATTTTCCGAGGAGAAAACGACCATGACAACTCGCCATTCCGGTTTGACGCGGCTGCTTTTGGCTTGTGTATTGGCCGTACCCGCCGTCGCGCTGGCCCAGACGTCGGGCAGGCCATTCACCTATCGCGGTCAGCTGACCGATAACGGCGCTGCGGCCAATGGCCACTACGATTTCGAGTTTGCGCTTTACAGCGGCGCTACGGGTGGTACGCCGATCGACGTCATCGAAGCCAAGGCTTTGGAAATCCACGATGGCTTGCTCGATGTCCCGCTCGACTTCATTGTTGCTCCGAATGACGGAAGTGAGCGCTGGGTCGAGGTGCGCATGCGTCCGGCGAATTCCTCAGAGCCCTTTGCTACGCTCACGGCGCGCCAGGCGCTGATCACGCCGCCGCCTGCCTCTCGGAAGGTCAGCGGGATTGCAGGACTCGGCCAGTCCTACGATGTCGCATTCACCACGAACACGCTGATCGGCAACTCCGTCGTTCTGCTCGGAAACGTCAATGTACCGGCTGGGTCCTACGTGGCGTTCGTGCGGATGCAGGTACTGACCGGATCCTCGCCGCCCGGCAACAACTTCCGCCTCGACTGCGACCTGACACCGGGTTTCGATGGCGGCGTATATCGCGTCGGCACGGACGTCAGCGTCGAACGCTACGTTACGTTCCAGGGAGCGGCTACGCTGGCCAATGCCGGAGCGATCCAGTTCGCTTGCCGCGACGGCAACGGACACACCGACACCCTGTTGAGCGGCAAGCTCACGGTGACCGCTGTCGGTGCGGTCAACTGACGCCTCTCCACGTTTTCAAGCAATACGGGCGGAAAACAGGGGTCAGAGTGCACTTTTCAGGTTAACGTGCTTTCGATGGAGGCCACTTTCTGCTGGCCCTGTGCGGAGCGATAGCTGCGCTTCGATACTTGTGTGGAATCGAACTCAGCTCAGAGCGTGTTCGGAAAGTGCACTCTGACCCCGATTTCGACCCCGATTTCGACCCAGCATGAGCCGGCGCGGCAATTGCTGGGACAACGCCGTCGCCGAATCCTTCTTAAGCAGCTTGAAGAAGGAGCGCATCCGCAAGCGCGTCTACAAAACCCGCGACTTGGCGCGCGCCGATGTTTTCGACTACATCGAGGTCTTCTACAATCGCACCCGACGTCATACCCACTTGGGCGGCGTCAGCCTCGAAGCCTTTCGAAAACAAGGCCGCGGCGTGAGGCTTGGACATGTCTGCGGTATCGGGGGAAGTCCAGTCCCCGTTTA
This sequence comes from uncultured Gammaproteobacteria bacterium, assembly GCA_963758365.1. Taxonomy (GTDB): domain Bacteria; phylum Pseudomonadota; class Gammaproteobacteria; order Xanthomonadales; family Rhodanobacteraceae; genus Dokdonella_A. Next base: position 1,776,402 of record CAVWVB010000001.1, on the reverse strand, counting down.
GTGGTGTCCGAGAAACCGGAAGTGACTCAGACTAATTATTTGCCTCAAACGCCTAGTTCTTCCCTTACCGTTTAACTGCGATATCGCCTTAACCGCACGCGTCTAATCGGCAGGCAGCAGCCAGCTTTGCTGTTTTTCCGGATCGAGGACAAGCGTGAGATTTTTCAGAACTTGAAACCCGACATTGCCGATGGACGGGGTTCCCTCTTCAAAGATGATCTCCGGGTCGGTGAGCGCCAGTGGGCCGACATGCACAACGCCATTCAAGGTTGCGGTGAAGGCGGCGTGCTCGCCGCCGATCATGTGCACGGGATTGGTGCGGACGAGCGGGCCCTTGAGTGGAAGCCGCTTCGCGTATTCGAGTGGCATGGTTAGCCCGAATTTGGACCCGGTATCGAGGTGACAACCGAGCTTTATACCAGCGAAATCCACCTGTGCGTAGGGCAGGGCATGGCCGATTTCCCCGCCGTAAGGCAGCGCCACGCCGTCTGGTACCGATGTGGGCCCCTTGTCCGTGACGATCGCTCTGCTCTTCGCGAATTCGAAACGCACGATCCGCCCCGAAAACGCATTCGGACTGACGATCCCGCCATACTCCGAAAGCCGATCCGGCAATGTCATCGCCACCGCGCGGCCGCTCTCGATATCGGCATCGCCCAAACGCGCCGCGGAAATCGATGTGATCATGGCCGTCTGCGCACTGGTCGCGCCCGGACTGCCAACTTGCACCTCGCCATAATTAGGCAGCTTGAGCTCGGTCGCGACACGTTTGGGGATTACCGTGGTGCCAGCCCCGGTATCGAAAATCACTTTGGCTGACCGATTCGCCCCGATCCGTAGCATGGCTGTCGGGCGCAGACCGGATACATCCAAAGCAATGACTTGTTCCGGCTTCGATCGGTGCGCGCAACTCGCGATCGCAACAAGCGATAGAACGCCGACCGCAAGAGCGGGATGGATCATCGTGATGCGACGGTTCATGGTTGATACTCGGACAAAAAGTGGGAACAAGAACAGCAACAGGTTCACTTACGCTCCTGCAGCATTCAAATTGTCTCTGACACCTTTCCCCCTTTTTCATACCGCCAGTCCCGCATCGCCTTCCACGACCGTCTGGCGCATTTGTGGCCGTTCGCCGGCGCGCCAGAGCGGCACTTCGTGGCGGACGCGATAGCGTAGCGGACCGCCGTTCGCGCTCGTACTGCGCTCGATCGGCCGCGGAATGCAGACGAACTCGGTCACCATCGTGCTGGCGTCGACGCGGACAGTGGCGTAGCCGTGTCCGCCCATGTCGACGAAGGACAGGTGCGGAGCCAGGTCGGGATTGCGTACGGCGTGCGCTTTCTGCAAATCGCCGCTGCTGGCGAATTCCAGCGCCGCGCGCACGCCATGGTGCAACAGCAGGTTGGCCGTGCATTGCGGTGGTCCGCCGCCCGGATTGGCGACGTACAGCGGGCGCAAGGGATTGCCCGGTTTCAGGTTGTGTTCGTTGGCTTCGGCCATGCCCGGGGAAGAGATCGAGCCGCCCACGAAGGTGACGCCCACGGGTTCGAACGCAGCGGGCGGCAATGCCTTGGCCGCGTAGCCCGCCCAGAAGCTGTGACGATCGCCGGCCACGATCGCGAAACCCGTTATGCCGGCATCGCGCACGGCATCGAAGATCTCGGCGCGCTCGTGGTACATGCCACCCCAGTCGTAGGTGGCCATGAGGCCAAAGCCGGCGCCATTCCATTTGCCCAGCGCGGCCGGAAGATTCTGCGGATCGACGCGCTGGTCGGGAGTGCCCAGTGAATTGCCCCAGATCTTCCAGGTGGCGGTCGCGCCGCGCAGGCGCTCGAGGAACCAGGCTTTCTGTTTCGCCCCCAGCATCGTCTGCGCGGCTTCGCGGGCGCGGTAATTGGCCACGCTCTTGTCGCCGAAGGAAAGCTTCGCCGGCGGATGGCCGTTGGAGTAGTCGCGGCCGGCGTCGAGCTGCGCCCACAATTCTTCGGGGACCCATCCCAAATTGTCGCCTTCGAACAGCGGGTTGATTTCGTCATGATTCCCGGGATCGCGCGAGCGGAAGCTGCGCTGGTCGGTGAGGATCAGGTCGATGTGCCGGCCCCAGCGCAAGGCGCGGTAGATGATCAGGCTGTTGATCGCGGCGAGGTTGTTGGCCTCGATGCCAAGGCCCGTGTCGTCGAAATCCTTGACCAGCGTGTCGACCACCTGCGGCGCGTTGAACGTATCGAGCTTTGCGCCCGGCGGTAGCACCCTCGCTGGCTGGTACTCGAACCAGGCCTGGTTCGCCGCGACCTTGAGCGTCTGCGCGGGGACCCAGCCCTCGGTGCCCGCAAATTCCTGAATCGACTGCCAGCCGTTCCAGGAGAATTCGTGGTTGTCCCAAATGCATACGAAGGGCCAGCGCGCGCGCGCGTCCTGCAGATCCGGGTCTTGCAGGTAGGCGTGGTAGGCCACCCGATAGTCTTCCAGCGAGTCCGGAACCCAGAAACGGTTCTTGGCGACGCTCTTGCCCTTCGGATACTTGATCGGGAACGTGATGAGGCGGTCGTAGCGATGGCCGTTCTTGACCTGGTCCGGGTACTGCACGACCTCGTAGATAAAGTCGCCCAAGTGCAGGACGAAACCTAGCCGGTCCTCGGGTGCGGCGCGCTCGTCTTCGAAGATCATCTTGCGATAGGCATTCATCGCACCCTCGGGAAGGCTTTGGCAGCTGACGAAGGCGAAGCGCGCCGGGCGCGTATCGTCGGGCGCGGGCGCTGTCAGCGTGCGGCCGATCCGGCTGCCGTTGCCGTCCTCGTCCACGAAGCGGTACCAGTATTCGTGTGCCGGTTGCAGGTCGGCAACCAGCACGCGGCAGGTCCAGTCGGACTCGGCCAGCACCCGAGTCGTAGCCGTTGCGATCACGCGCTTGAACGCCGGATCGTCCGCCACTTCGACCAACAGGTTGGCGCTCGCACGCCCGTCCGCATAGGAACGTCGCGTCCAGAGCAGGACGCTGTTCTCATCGGGGTCGCCTGATGCGACGCCCTGCGGATACAGGTCGCGCCGCTCGCGCCAGCCACTTGCTGAAGGGAGCACGTGCGCGCAACCAACAGCCAGGGTTGCGCCCAGCGCAGAGGCGAGTTTCAGGAATTGGCGGCGGTCGAGTGCAGACATGTCGGTTCCATGCAGCGGCAGATGCGGTGGTGGCGCGCCGCAACGCTAGGCCCGATCGCGTGCCGGCGAGCGTGCCGGAAGTCGGGCAGCCGTTCGATCCATCTCCATTTTTCTGACGCCTGCAGACAAGCCGCCACTTGCGCAAAAAAGATGTCAAGAAAAGGTGTCAGGGACAATTTCCAACAAAGAATATGGCTATCTGGGTTCACGCCCATCTGATCAGGCAGCGCCGCACATGTCTGGCCAACCTGCGATCCGCGCGCAACACTGCAAACCTGCTGCACAAGAGCGGGGTCAATTTGACTCATGGGCGCAATCCGAACGCAATAACGGAACCTGACCCCGTTTTCAACCCCGTTTTCAGTGCCGATGGTCATTGTGCAGATCGTCACGCGCCAATCACTTGCCCAACGAGCTAGCATCCCGTCGTGGGCGTCCGTCGACCTTCCGTTGCTCGACCGAGACGAAATAGCGCATTCCCAATGAGTCAAAGACGAGAAAGTGCGATCACTCTCGCCGTCTTCTTGCTGTTGTTGGTTGGCTTGTCGGCGGTGGGCTATTGGCTGATCTTCCGGTTGGAGAGTGCCACCCCACTAATGATGTCGGTTGGCCTGGCTGCCATTTTCACCTGCCTGATCCGCAGGCGCGCCCTCGCTTCGTTGGGTTGGGGTTGGGGAGCCTGGAAATACCAGTGGCTGAGCTACGCGCTGCCGCTTGGCATGATTGCCGCGGCATATCTGCTGATTTGGGGTGGCGGTTTCGGTCATTGGTACGACGCCAGCTTTTTGCTGGAGAAAAAACAGGGCTACCACCTGGATAGCTGGAGCGACGGTTGCGTGATCGCCTTCCATTTCGCGGTCACCGCCACGCTCAGCTTCCTGCTACTGCTGCCATCGGTGCTTGGTGAAGAACTGGGCTGGCGCGGTTTTCTGGTGCCCGAACTCTGCAAATGGATGCGCTTCACCGGCGTCGCGCTGGTTAGTGGCCTGCTATGGGCGGTGTGGCACTGGCCGATGATCTTCATGGGAATCTACGGCAACAAGATCGCACCGCTGTATTTCCAGTTGCTCGCGTTCACGCTGTTCATCGTCGCCAACGGGTTCATCCTGGCCTATCTGCGCTTGAAGTCCAACAGCGTCTGGACCGCCGTGATATTCCATATGAGCAGCAATGTTTTCATGCAGAAGTTTTTTGCGCCGATGACTGCCGAGACTGCCCAGTCCGTCTGGTATGTCGATGAGTTCGGTGCGGTGCCAGCGATGGTGACATTGCTGGTGGCGGGCTACTTTTGGCGCAAGGGCAATGCCGAGTTTTCCCCAGGGAAATCGGGGTCAGGTTCACTTGGTTCGCGCCAGAACCCTGCGTGAGCGCAAAAACGCAAAAAGGTGCCAGGGACAATTTCTGACCAAGGTTCGGCTATCTGGGTTCACGCCCATCTGATCAGGTAGCGGCGGACATGTCTGGCCAACCTGCGATCCCGCGCGCAACACTGCAAGCGTGCAATCACGCGGTGGAGACAACATGAACCTGTTCGAGATGTGCTGGATCGTGTGGCTGCTGATCTGGCTCGTATTGGCGTTCCGCAACAAACGCGCGGCGCGCCGGGAGAATCCAGTGTCGTGGGCGTTGCACATGCTGCCACTGATGGTTGCTGCCGCGCTGCTGACCGGCGACTGGACACAATGGCCCGCGCTGCAATCCCGGGTGCTGCCGGATCTGCCAGCCTGGTACGGGATCGGCCTGGCACTGACCATCGGTGGCCTGGCCTTCACGGTGTGGGCGCGCGTCTACCTGGGTACCAACTGGAGCGGTTCGGTGCAGGTGAAGGCCGACCACGAGCTGGTGCGCACTGGGCCGTACCGCTGGGTCCGCCACCCCATCTACACCGGCCTGCTGGCCGCCTTTCTCGGCTCGGCCCTAGCACTCGATCAGTGGCGTGGCGTGCTCGCCTTCGTGATCGTGCTGGCCGGACTCTGGTACAAGCTGCGCCTGGAGGAACGCTGGATGATCGAGACCTTCGGCGACGCCTACCGCGATTACCGCAGGCACTCCAAGGCGCTGATCCCGGGCGTCTTTTGAGTCACGCCGTAGAACCGAGAAAAGGTGTGAACGGAGAAAAGGTGTCGGGGACAATATCCTGGATGACATTGCCGTGCGTTGAAATCGCCCCTGACACCGTTCCTGCGTGGCACCTGTTCTACGGCGGACGGGAGGCGAGTGCGCTCTGATTCGGCTTGGAAACACACATGAAGGCGATCACCTACTCTGAATACGGACCGCCGGACGTTCTGCAGATCAGGGACGTTGCCAAGCCCATAGCGAAGGAAGGTGAAATCCTGATTCGGGTCATCGCGGCGGAGGCGACGAAATCCGACTGCGAGATGCGCAGCTTCCGGTTCGCCATCAAATGGTTCTGGCTGCCACTGCGGCTCGCATTCGGGGTGCGAAAGCCGAGGCGTCAGGTTCTCGGTGGCTACTTCTCGGGTGTTGTCGAGGCGCTCGGAAAGGACGTCAGCGGGTACAAGACAGGTGACGCCGTTTTTGCGGCGACACGCTTGAGGCTCGGGGCGTATGGGGAGTACGTCGCGTTGCCCGTGACCCACAGCATCGTGGCCAAGCCATTCAACATGACATTCGCTGAAGCCGCAGCGGTACCCCTGGGCGGCCTCAATGCACTGCATTTCATGCGACTGGGAAGGATCCGGCCATCGGACCGGGTGTTGATCATTGGTGCCGGTGGCAGCATCGGCCTGCACGCAGTGCAGATTGCCAAATCCATGGGCGCCGAAGTCACCGCCGTGGACGCCACATCGAAGAAAGAGCTGCTGCGGCGAATGGGTGCAGACCACGTTCTTGACTACACCCTCGACAACTTTGCTGAATCAGGGCGCACCTACAATGTCGTGTTCGACATGGTTCCGCAGACCTCCTATGCCGACTGCATGAAAGTGCTCGTTCCAGACGGGCGCTACCTGTCGGGTAATCCCCGACTCTCGGACATGCTGCGCTCGACATGGACGAGGATGTTCACGAAACGGTTCGCCAGCTTTGCATTTGCCAGGGAGTCCGGGGCGGAGCTGCAAACGCTCAGGCAAATGATCGAAGACGGCAAGATCCGATCGATCGTCGACAGGATTTACCCCATGGAGCAGGCGGCCGAGGCGCATCGCCGTGTGGAGACCGAGCAGCGACTCGGAGCCGTCGTGATCGCGATCAAAAAAGGTGTCGGGGACAATTCCAGAGATGACATCGCTCTGCGTTGAAATTGTCCCTTTTTTGCAGGAATGTCGCATCGATTCCATCGGGCCGATGACGTTGTCGAGCATGAAATCGACTTCATCGAAATTTCCGAAGACGTTGATGAATCCTATGTAGATCCTGTCTTGTGCAGGCAGGTAGGCCATGAGCGTGTTGACGCCCCCCGCTCCATCGCCTTCCTTGTAGAGCACGACGCCATACGACTTGTGCATGGCCTGCAATGCCCAGGTTCGATGCTTGCCGATCGGAAGCGCCTCCGCGCCGTTGACCGCCGCGGTAAGCACGCCCTGACTCTCCCTTGAAAGCAACTTGCCGCGAAAAAGCGCGCTCGCGAACTTCAACATGTCGGGTAATGTACTGACGATTCCGCCGGCCGCGTCGACGCGTTCCGCAGCGCGCGTCGTATTCAACAATTCGCCATCCGTTCGTTTGATGCCGGCCACCGGTTTGAACATGGGATTGATGGCGACGACTTTGCGGATGTCCGGCGTCGCCAGCAAATACCCTTGCACGGTCGCAACGGGCGGTGTCCGCTTGCTGCAGACGTAGTCGCTGTAGAAATACGTGTGGTGCATCGCCAGGGGCTTCAGGATCGTTTCCGCGACGAACTGCTTGAAAGGCCTTTTCGATACCTTTTCAACAATCATCCCGAGGAGCACGTAATTGGTATCGGCGTAATAGTGCCCCGACCCCGGCTCGCCGGATGGTTTCTTGCGTCCGGCGTTCGCGAGCGCCACGAGATCCGGATACTTCCAGACCCGGCACGGATCGGCTTTCGCGCCGATCAGCGTCGCAAGATAGGCTTCATCGTTGTTGGTTGCATAGATGCCGCTGGAGTGGTCGAGCAGTTCGGCGACAGTGATTCGATCGGCGTTCGGAACACGTTCAACGGTGTCGCCCAGCAATTTCTCGAGCGTGTCGCCCAGCGACAATCGACGCTGATCGACGAGCCGAAGCGCAGCAACCGCCGTCAGTGTTTTGTTGATGCTGGCGATGTGAAAGCCATCGGTGCTTCGCAGCGCGGTCTTGCTTTCCAGTGAGGAGAAGCCGACGGCGGCCGAACTGGTCACGCCATCCGGGCCGGCCGTGATCATGGCAATCCCGGGATAGCCTTTTTCGATTCCTTTCTGAAGCAGGCGCTGAAGGGCCAAATCGTTCCCGGCGACTGCGGATAGCGGTGGCAGGCCAAATATCAACCCCAGGAAAAGGACTTCACGCAGCTGTTGCATTGACATGATCCATCGCGACTTGGCCCGTTATCAGATGGATGTCGATCAATTGCGAAAGGTTGAAGAGGCTACTGTCACTTGTCTTCGAACGCAGCGCGCAGCGCGGCGATGTCGAGCTTCCTCATTTTCATCATCGCCTGCATCGCGCGCGCGGCCGCCGCCTTGTCGGGGCTGTTGAGCATCTCGATCATCGGTCGTGGCGCGATTTGCCAGGAAAGCCCGAACTTGTCCTTCAGCCAGCCGCAGGGTCCTTCGCTGCCGCCGGCGCCGAGCCGGGACCAGAGCTCATCGATCTCGGCCTGGTCTTCGCAGTCGACCATCAGCGAGACGGCCTCGGTGAACGGGAAACTCATGTCGCCGTTGAGCGCGAGCATCGGCTGGCCTTCGATTTCGAAGCGCATCGTCAGCACCTTGCCCTTGTGCGCGGGCACCGCGTCGCCGTAATGCGAGACCTCGAGCATGCGGCTGCGCTTGAAGATCGAGAGATAGTGGGCCACTGCCTCCTCGGCCTGGAAGTTGAAGAATAGGCATGGGGTGATCTTGGATGGGACGGTCATCGCGAGAACTCCTGGGCAAATGGGGCGCTGAAGCGCATGGGTGTCTCTGGGACGACGATTGGCCACACCCCGATTCGACAGCAGGAGGTGCGTGGACACTTCCCGGCGCCCGCGCCGAAGTGGAATTGTCGCTGACACTCTTTTTGGCGCTGACTCCCTCATTTTCCCCGCGGGGAGACGCTGAGCACGCGTTGCAGCCAAAGCAGGAGTAAAAAAATCACGACTAGACAAGATACAAAATAGAAAATCTGGCTGTGACTTGCTTCACCGTGCACAAGAGGGTTGGACGACCCTGCCAACCTTGCCAACTCGTGTCGAGCTGCAACGTGGGCGCGTTGCACGTCGGTCAGCGGAATGACGATGGCCTTCAGAAAAAAGCCGTGCAGCGACATGCCGAAGATCAAGAGCAACAGGCGATTCATGCCGACCAGAAACGGCCGCAACGTCAACCAGATCAGCCACGCCAGTGGGGAAAACGACGTGATGTAAAAGGCGACTTCATCATGGTTCATCGAGAATCCTCACCAGCAAACCGGTCCCGGGCTCGGATTGCGTTTGTCGGCCGTGCTGAAACGACGGCGAGAGAATCGCTTCCGCGGAACGGAGGACGCGCAGCACTCCTCCTACCGTTCGCTCGGAAGTGATCCGGAAATCCGTACGCCGGGTCGTTCGTTGTCCCAGATCATGTGGATGATCCGCCAGCGGCCATTGCCTTCGCGGTAGAGCTGCACGCTGTTGATGCCGCGCCGCTCGGGCACCTCGGCGTTCGGCGCAGTGCGCGCTTCATAGGTGCTCCAGGCGTGGGCGATGTTGCCGAACATGCGCAGCTCGCGCGCGATCTCGACTTCGAAGAAATCCATGTCCGCGAGCAGGCGATCGGCGTTCTCGCGGTACTCCGCGAGCGTGAACGCGCTCATCCACGGCGTTCCTTTCGCGTCGACGCCGGTGCGGATCTGCCGGCAGGCGGGATGGAAGATTTCGTCCTGGCGTCGCCAGTCGCGCGGCCCTGCGGGGCCGGAGATCATCGCGTACATCGCGTCGAGCACGGCGCCGATCGCGGCCTCGTCGTCATTCATGGGTAGCTCCGGACTCGGGCGTTCGCCGGGCTCGCGGCACCTTCCGTTGTCGGCCAGGATGCGCGCCCGTGGCGTCATCGGGGAAGTGAATCCGGCCCCGAATTTCGGGGTCCCGGCTCTTCCCACTTTCAATATATTAGCGTGCCCGGGGCTTGCGGCAAGAACCGGGACGCGCCTTAGAGTCGCCCGCCCAAACCAGAGCCTGCAGTAACGGAGGTGGCAGATGCGTGCGTCGTCGTCGAAACAGGGGATGCGTGGGACTGTCGAGGCAGTCGTGAAAACACTCGGTACCAACGAGCGCGCGGCGACCGGCGTGATGCCGGCGGGAGCGTGGCGATGACCGGGCATGCGGTGGTGATCGCCGGCGGCGGTCCGACCGGATTGATGCTGGCGGGCGAACTCGCGTTGGCCGGCGTCGACGTCGCCATCGTCGAGCGGCGCGCGAGCCAGGAACTTCCCGGATCGCGCGCAGGCGGCCTGCATTCACGCACGCTCGAAATCCTCGATCAGCGCGGCATCGTCGATCGGTTCATCGCGGAGGGACAGGTGGCCCCCGGTTCAGGGCAGTTCGCTGGAGTCCCCTTGGACATCAGCGGCTTTCCTACCCGGCATCCCTATACGCTGGGGCTCTGGCAGAACCATATCGAGCGCATCCTCGCCGGTTGGGTTGGCGAGCTCACGGTGACGTTGTATCGCGGATGTGAGGTCACGGGTTTCGCGCAGGACGACACCGGCGTTGATGTCGCGCTGTCCGACGGCCGGTCTCTGCGCGCGGACTATCTCGTCGGTTGCGATGGAGGACGCAGCCGGGTCCGCAAGGCGGCCGGCATCGAGTTCCCGGGATGGGATCCGACCACGAGCGCGCTGATCGCCGAGGTCGAAATGGCCGAGGAGCCCGAACTGGGTGTCCGCCGCGATGCGCTCGGCCAACACGGTATCGGCAGAGTCGAGTACGAGATCCGCGACGGCAGGATCATCTACGCCGATCACGGGCCGCTACGGGTCATGGTGACCGAAGCGCAGATCGGAGCCGCGAGCGAACCGAGCTTGCACGATCTCAGCGCGGCGCTCATCGCCGTCTACGGGACCGACTACGGAGTCCACAGTCCGACGTGGATCTCGAGATTCACCGACACGACCCGCCAGGCCGCGAGCTACCGGGACCGGCGGGTCCTGCTTGCCGGCGACGCGGCACACGTGCATGCACCGGATGGTGGACAGGGCCTGCAGATCGGCGTGCAGGATGCGGTGAACCTGGGTTGGAAGCTGGCCCAGGTGGTCAAGCGGACATCACCGGAAAGCCTGCTGGACACCTATCACGCCGAGCGCCATCCGGTCACTGGCCGCATGCTGTGCATCACGATGGCGCACGTTGCACTGCGCCGCCCGGACCCGCGCATGGCGGCCTTGCGTGACGTCATTGCCGAGCTCCTCGGGAGCGACGAGCCGCGCAGACGATTCGCCGCGACGATGTCCGGCCTGGACATCCGTTACGACCTGGGCGAGGGACATCCGCTGCTCGGGCGCCGCATGCCCGATCTCGACCTGGTCACCGCCGATGGACCCCAGCGGGTCTTTACGCTGCTGCACGATGGCAAGCCGGTGCTGCTCAACTTCGGTCAGCCTTGCGCGTTCGACATCGCGCCATGGGCCGATCGAGTCCGGTTGGTCGACGCCGAACATGTTGGCCGGTGGGAGCTTCCGGCAATCGGTGCGGCCGTCGCGCCCGCAGCCGTGCTGGTCCGGCCCGACGGCTACGTTGCCTGGGTGGGAGAAGAAACGCATTCGGGCCTTGCCGACGCGCTTGCGACGTGGTTCGGATCGCCTGTCGCGGCATGACCCACGTGGGGCAGAAGGTGACTTCACTTGCAAATCAACGCGAAGCACACTGCGATGCACGTCCATCCGTTTGCCCGTTCATGGAGAGGTTGAATGAGAGCGCTCTTTGCATCGCTGTTGATCGCCGGCGTAGTTCTGTACGCGTCGGCCCATGCACGTTCGTCGCCTGATTCCCGGTTGCTCGGCCGTTGGGCCGTCGATGTCTCGCGCCTGCCGATTCCGCCGGCGGCGCGACCGCAGCGCGTGACGATCACGTTCAGCGACGCGGGAAGAACGAAGATGACGATGGATGTCGACATCATCGACGCGCGTGGAGCGGAGATTCACGCGACGGGAACCGCAGCCCTCGATGGGTCGGCCGTGTCCGTCAACGGTAGCCCCGAGGCCGACACCGCTGCCATGAGGCTGCCGCAGCCCGACGTTTTGGTCGTCGCGCTTGGCAAGGATGGCGTGCCAGTCTCGACGCGCGTCTACGCGGCCGCTGCTGACGGCAATACCATGGTCGAGACCGCGGTGTATTTCGGCGGCGACGGCCTGCCGATCATGCGAACGAACTATTTCATGCGCATCCGCTAGCCAGAACCGGGGTCAGAGTGGACTTTTTTCCGCTTCTCGTTTGCTGCCGGCGCTCGGTACAACGAACAGGCGTGTACTGCGATCGCGCATTGCGCCGCCAAGCCACGTCGTGAATAGGCCATCCAGATGCGCCATCGCGCTCGCCGTGCCCGGTTCGATGCCGTAAAGCTCCAGCCAGGGTTGTCCGGGCGGATCGTCCTTTTTGTAGAGACCGATGTAGGCCGACGCGCTGTCGACCCTGCCACAGCGCTTGTCGCCGCCAGCGGAAGCGCCGGCATCCATCGCGCGCATCACGGCGCTTGCCATCGCCGTGTCGCTCGACCACTTCGCCTTGCCCGGCGCCGCGTACGTGTTCCGGACTACGGCGTCGGACACCATCGTGTTTGCCTGCACGCTGACATGGTCGGAAACCGCGGAACCCTTCGTGTCCTCGACCTCCGCGCCCGTGTAGACGCGTGGCCTGGCATCCTTGCCGACTCCGAGCAGGGCGTACTGCTGTTGCGCGGGTTCGTAGCCCGATGCCGGATCGGTCAACTTCGCGATGATGTCGTCCAGCGGCGCGCCCGCGACGAGCATTGCGGTTGCGTCCTTGCGCGCCTGCGCGTTGCTCGCCGCCTGCACGATGACGACCCCCTTGCCCGGTACGACGCTGGCAATGCCGTAGACCATGTACGAACAGGATGCGCCGGCGACTGCGATCGTGCCGGGATTGACCGCGGCCACCGACCACGTCGCCGATGCAGTGCCGGTGCTGGCGGCGAAAGCCACCAGCAGCTGGACGATTCGTTTCATCGTTGACTTCCGGATAGGCGCAGTGCACTGCGCATCATGGGCTGACACGGATTGTGCGTCCGGTCCGGACGGCACGTGGGCCTGGAAGGACACGGGTCCACACCGGGGAAAAGCGGAAAAGGTGTGTAGAAAGGGTGTCTTGTCCAGAAAAGGTGTCAGGGGCAATTTCCGCCAATTTCCGCTGAAAAAGTCCCCGACTCCTTTTCCACTACTCGTCGGCATCGAGCGCCGGATCGAACGCGAGCAGGGCGCCGGGTTGGCACCCGAGCGCCGCGCCTCGAGTGTGGAGAAGCGGATGGCCCTGGCCGTGCCGGTCTTCAGGATCGACAGGTTGGCGAGCATGTCGATGCGCTCCGCAAGCTGCGTGAGCGTCATGCGGCGCGCGTGCAGCTGCTCGTCGAGACGAACGACGATCGCCATGTCAGACGGTTCCTTCGAGGTCGGCGCGCATGCGCGCACCTGGGCGAACACACCGGACAGCACGAACAGCAGCAGCACCGCGAACCACGAAGCGATCGAGAGGGCGCCGATCCGCGGCTTTCTCCATATTTATCGCAAAACCGTATAGGCATAAAAATGATCCGAAATCATTGGTGCGGCGAGCCCGGAGCCGGAAGGGAACCGCTGAAATTGTCCCAGACACTTTTTTGCAGGGAGCGCAGGAACGGAGACGCCAACGCTTCCTGCATCCGCGCTTCTTCGATGGCCGCTGAGTTGCCGGTGAGTTCGCGGGCCCGCTGCAACCACTTCAGCGCTTCGCCGTTCTGCTGCAGGTAGGCATACACCTCGGCCAGGCGGACCGCATTGGCGGCGTCGGGTCGGGCAGAGAGCCTTTGGATCGCGGCCTGCGATTCCGCCGCGCGCCCGGGTAGCGAACCCGTCATTGCGAGTACTTCGTCGCGCGCTGCGCTCGGTGGCAGGTTGGCGATGCGCGCCAACGCCTGTTCGGGCTCTCCCTGGAGGATCAGGACGAGCGCGACCTGGGTATCGATTTCCGGTCGCCCACGCGGATCGAGGACCGCGGCTTTTTCGTATTCCGCCCTGGCCTGCTCGTAGTTGCCCGCGTAGGCGAGGCAGTCGGCGAGGTTCGCGATGTTTGCGACCGCGAGCGGATCCTGGGCGACGATGCGCCGCCATAGCGCGACGGCCTGGTCGTATTGACCCCGCGAGACGGCGATCGCCGCATCGAGGCCAAGCAGCAGGGGCGCGTCCGGGTTCAGCGCCTTGGCCTTGTAGTAATGCGCCCACGCCTGGTCGAATTGCCCTTCCGCGTAGTAGTAGTGGGCGGCCCTGACCTGCGCTTCGGGCAGCGCGGGATCGAGCGACAGGGCACGGTCCACGGCCTGTTTCATCGCGTCCAGTTCGTCGCGTCGATTGGCGCCTTTTTCATAGAAGCGCACGCGATGGACGCCGGCTATTCCGGTCCACGCGCGCGCATCGTCGGGATCGTCTTGCAGCGCGAGCTCGTACTCCTTCAAGGCACGCTCCAGGTCGCCGCCATCGCGCCGGTTGAAGAAATAGCGTCCGAGCAGGAAATGCTCGTAGGCTTTCGGATTCGTCACCAGTGCGGCTGCACCGGTTGCACGTTTGGCCAGCTTGAGCTTCAGCGCCTTGGCAACCGCGGCGGCGATGTCGTCCTGCATCGCGAGCGCGTCGCGGAGGTCGCGATTGTAGGTCTGTGACCACAGGTGCGAGCTGTCCGATGCCCGGATCAGTTGCACGGTGACGCGAATCCGGTCGCCCGACTTGCGAACGCTGCCTTCGAGCACATTGGCGACGTCAAGGCGCGCGGCAATCTCGGCGATGTCCGCTCCGCGTCCCCGGAACGCGAACGAGGACGTGCGTGCGATGACCCGCAGGCCCGGGATGTGCACGAGCTGGTCGATGATTTCCTCGGACATGCCGTCGGCCAGGTACGCCTCGTCGTGGTCCGGACTCATGTCGGTAAACGGGAGCACGGCGATCGATGCCGCCTGCGTCGTCGTTGGAGCCTGCTTGGCCGCCACGCGCGCGTCGTCCTGGTGATCGCCGGTGGTATGCCACCAGAACGCAAGCAGTAACACTGCCAGCGTCATCAGCAGGAGCGGGCGTCGCGAGCGATTCGGAGCGTGTGTCGCGGGAGTCGGCGCAGTCGGCGCGGTTGACGCGTCCGGATCGAACGCCATGCCGGCCGCGCGATCAGACGGCGCGTCATGTGGGCCGCTGACCGGGGCGTCGAACAGATAACCACGCCGCGGCAGCGTGCGAATCGAGACCTGTTCGTGGTCGTCGATCGCGCGACGGATCTCCGTCAGGCACTGGGTGACCGAGTCGTCGGTGACGACCGCAGGGCTCCATATTTCGGTGAGCAGCGTGTCCTTGCTGACCAGGGTCCCGTGGTGTTCGACGAGGAAGCGCAGCACCTCGAATGCCTTCGGTCGCAACGGCACGTCGGTGCCCGACTTGACCAGCGCGCCACGCTCGACGTCGAGGGCGAACTCACCGAACCGGTAGATGTGATGGGCTGAACCCGGCGTCGACATGGGTCGCTCCAGGGCGAGAACTGCGATTTTCAGCGCAATTTCGCTGCTTCTTGATCCTTCCTTCAGGGTTTCATCCTTACGCAAGCGCCGCCGGCAGACAAGCTTGGGCAACCCGGCTCTTTGCTGCGCGCAGATGTTCGGAGTCCGCGGGGGCATCCGTCGGCGCACCGCAAATCAACCAGCAGCCTTGGGGCAGGGGACTGCCTTTCCGACGCGGGTCGCGAAAGGACGACACAACGCATACGTAGGAGAAAACCATGAAAACGCATGCAAACCATCTACATATCGAACATTCCAGCCGAGCCGGATTCTCGGCGACGGGATCGCGCAGGACCGGATTGATCGGAGCCATGAGCGTGCTGATGGTTGCGGTTGCCGCTGCGTGGTCGCCAGCGTTGCTGGCGGCATCCGACAACGCCAAATCCGCGCCCGAGCCAGATCATCACGCGGTTGGCCTGGTTCGGGTGGTGCGTGATGCGACCGGCAGGTATCGATCCTTGAGCGCCGCCATGGAAGATGGCTATGTGAAGGCCACCGAATGCGTCAGTGGCCCATCGGGCGGCGCCATGGGCGTCCACTACGCCCGCTTCGACCTGTTTGGCGACGGTGTTTCCGATCCGATGCATCCGGAGGTCCTGGTCTATGAGCCGACCAGACACGGGTCGATGCAGCTGGTGGCGGTCGAATACAACATCTTCGCCGGTATCTGGGACGCGGCCAATCCGGGCGTGGCGCCGGACTGGATGGGGCAGTCCGCAAACTACATAGGTTTCCCGAACCGTTTTGCGTTGCCGGACGCCATTTACGAACTCCATGTATGGGCGTGGAAGCACAACCCCGCCGGCATGTTCGCGAACTTCAACCCGCAGGTTACGTGCGAATACTACGATCCTCAGGGTTGAGTCGCGTAGCGGAACGCTCTTCGATTTCGCACTCATCCAGGGCAGGCGCCGGTCCGCGCGAGTACGGGCCGGCGCCGACTATGAAAAGGTGTCAGGGACAATTCCGCTGACTGCTCTTCCCGAAATGTCCCTGATACCTTTTTAAGAGGCGCCGGTACGCTGGATCTGCCAGCACGCTTCCACGAACTGATGGCGAAGGGACTCCGCGTCCAGTTCGCTCGCGAGTTTCTGCACGAGTTCATCCATGCTCGCGGCGCTGGCTGCGGCGCGCTTGACCAGGTCCTGAGCCAGCGGACCGATGTGTTCGGCCAGTTGCGTCTCGATCTGCCGCAGGACCGACGCGTCGAATCGCGCGCCGGCGGTCGTCGCTTGCATCGCCGCGCCCGGTACGGTTGCGCGTATCCCGCTCGACTCCTGCGCATCGGCATGCCCGTTCAAGACCCTCGCCAGATAGGCGATCAGTCGCGCGTAGTGCGGTTCGCGCGGTGGCGGGAACGCATCGAGCCCGTGCTGGGCGCTCAGGAAATATTCGAGACTCTCCGAGGGCTGGGGTCAGAGTGCACTTTCGAAAGCGGGGGCAGAGTGTCCTTCCACAAAAAGGTACTCTGACCCCGGTTTTTCTTATTTGGCCTCGGCGGGTGCTGCCGGCGCGGCGCCGTCCGAATTCCACGTGTCACGCAGGTACAGCCACTTGCCGGCTTCCTTCTTCGAGACCGACAGGTACTTGCCCGCGTCGACGACTTTTCCCGAGCTGTCGGTGACCGTATACGTTCCGGACACCCAGCCGAGGTTACCGCTCGCGCCGCCGTCGGGCTTCGGCCCGAGGTGAAACACGACACCGGCTTTCTTCGATCCGGCCATATCCTTGGCAAAGAACGCGCGAATTGCGGCACGGCCGTGTGCGGCCGGGGAACCCGGAGGCTGCAGGATTGCGTGCTCGTCGTAGAGCACGGCTACGGCATCCGCATCGGCAGAGTTGTAGGCTTTCAGCCAGGATTGATCGACGGCGTGCAGCGCCGCCACTTCCGCGGCCGTATCCGCGGCAAACGCATCTGCACCGAAATTGGCAAACGCTACGAGCACGAACGACAAGCCCAATGCTTTCGTCTTGGTGACCATTGGAGACTCCGCAGTTGAGAAGCTGAATCCGGCAGATGATGCGGCGCGACGGGCTGATTGTAGTCACAAGATCACGGCGGGGCGCATCTGGTATTGCGGCAGGTCCTGAGGATGCAGCCGGCAATGGCATCCCGGCCCATCGATGGCGTTCACGTTGAGTGGCGATCCCGCATCGCGACAATCCGCGACGGGGAAGGCGCGATATCTGCTAGCGTTTGGCCAGGCGCAGGGGATGGGTGTCGATCATGACGGGCAACAATTTGTTCGATCTCGGCGGCAAGACCGCACTCGTCACCGGCGGCTCGCGTGGCCTCGGCCTGCAGATGGCCGAAGCCCTGGGGAGTTACGGCGCGCGGCTGGTCCTGTCGGCGCGCAAAGCCGACGAACTGCAACGGGCGCAGGCGCAGCTGCAGGCGCTCGGCATCGACGCGGACTGGATCGCCGCCGACGGTGCGAAGGAAGCCGACATCGCGTCGCTGTGCGACGGGGCGCTCGAGAAACTCGGGCGCGTGGACATCCTCGTCAACAACGCGGGCGCCAGTTGGGGCGCGCCGGCGGAGGACTATCCGGTCGAGGCGTGGGACAAGGTGTTCGATCTCAATATCCGCGGCCTGTTCCTGCTGACCCAGCGGATCGGCAGGCGTTCGATGATCCCGAACCGTTACGGACGGATCATCAACGTCGCATCGATTGCCGGCCTGCGCGGCAATCCGCCCGGTGCGATGCAGACGATCGCCTACAACAGCAGCAAGGGCGCCGTGGTCAATTTCACGCGCGCACTGGCGGGGGAATGGGGCCGGCACGGCATTACCGTCAATGCGCTGGCGCCCGGATTCTTCCCGTCGAAGATGTCGCAGGGCTTGATCAACACCCTCGGCGAAGAAGCGCTGATCGGCAATTCGCCGTTGCAGCGACTGGGCGACGACCAGGACCTCAAGGGCGCAATCGTGCTGTTCGCGTCCGATGCGGGCAAGCACATCACCGGCCAGGTGCTCGCGGTGGACGGGGGCTACAGCGCGGTTTGACCGAACCGTCAAAACCGGGGTCAGAGTGCACTTTCCGCCGGTTCTCCCCGCGTGTCCTTGCGCGGCCGGCCCATCCGGCCTGGTCCGGCGCGCCGACCGAGTCGCGCTTCGATGGCCGCCCGAAAACGCGCGGAACCGTACGCATGCTGGCGTTGCACATGATGCCGGATTGCGTCGAGCTCGGCGGTATCGATCGACTCCGCGAGCAGCGCACGATAGGCCGCACGCCGTAGCGTCGCGTCGTCCGACAGTGCGAGGTACGCGCGGTGCGGCTGCAGTAGCGGGTCGGGTCGGCCGAGCGCATTGCCATGGAAGCTTGACCACGGGTAATCGGTCGGGTCGGCGACCATCGCGGCACGCAGCGGATTGAGTTCGATGTAGCGGTGGCAGCGCAGCAGGTGGGTACTGCCGTCGACCGGGCACGACTTGTAACGACCCTCCCACAGCGTGCCGGTGCGATGGTAGCGGTCATTGACGTAGCGTACGTAGCGTCGACCGAGCGCTTGCATGACGCGGGCGATCCGGCCCGCCGCGTCCGGCGTGATCAACAGGTGGACGTGGTTCGTCATCAGCACGTAGGCGTGCACCCGGCAGCCCTCGCGCAGCGCAATCTCGCGCAGGTCGGCGAGGTAGCGGACACGATCGATCGCGGCAAAGAAGCAGGGCCGACGGTCATTGCCGCGCTGGATTACGTGCTGCGCAACGTCGGCGACGTCGAGTCTTGGCAGGCGCGGCATGGTGGTCCCCGTGTTGGCAATCGATGCACGCAGCGTGGCGTGCACGGCGACCGCTGTCTGTCGGAGGTTGCCGTGGCGTCGTGCAGGAAAGTGCACTCTGACCCCGGGCGGGCGAGCACCGCATCACTCCTCGGCAGGAAGCGCCGGATCGAACGCGAGCAGGTCGCCGGGCTGGCACTCGAGCGTCGCGCAGATCGCCTCTAGTGTGGAGAAGCGGATGGCCCTGGCCTTGCCGGTCTTCAGGATCGACAGGTTGGCGAGGGTGATGTCGATGCGCGACGCGAGTTCCGTGAGCGTCATGCGGCGCGCGTGCAGCTGCTCGTCGAGACGAACGACGATCGCCATGTCAGACGGTTCCTTCGAGATCGGCGCGCATGCGCGCACCCTGGGCGAACACACCGGACAGCACGAACAGCAGCAGTACCGCGAACCACGAAGCGATCGAGAAAGCGCCGATACGCCCCGACTCCCAGACTGCCGACGCGATGCCCGCGACGGCGAACCGCAGTACTTCGAGCCAGAGCACGCTCCATGCAATCGCATCGAGGTGCCTGGCATTCTCGAGTATGAACGGGTCGCCGCTGCGCACGGTGTCGACGATTGCGAGCAGCCGCCGCAGGATCGTGTGCACGATCGCCGCGCCGATCACGCCGATGACGACGATCGTGCGGAGTCCGAGCGACAGGTGCGGATGCGGGTGCGTCAGGTCAAAGCCGAGTGGCCGTTCCGGCCAGCCATCGATGAAGAAACTGGTACCCAGCAGCACGACGAGGCCTGCACCGTAGACGATGTTGAGGATCGTCAGAGTGCGGATCACCGGGCGCGCGATGGCGAGGGCCCGGGCGGATGTGCTGGTCATGATGGCTTTCCTCCGTGTATATCGTAAAACAATAATAAACATATCGTATAACAATAAACCATGGGCCGGAAGTCATTGGGGTCAGAGTGCACTTTTCGTTGCGTACGCGCCGGCGCTCGGGCGGTGGCATGGCCGCTGCGAGTCGGCCTTCCTGTGCCGGCGACCTCTCGAGGCAAATGAGGTCGTCCATCCGCGCATCGGTTCGCATCGGGCATCTGCCACGCGATGTGATATGCGCCGGTCTGGACATGTCGATCGCGGCCGATCGCGGCGAAGAAGCACGGCGGCGATCGGCGCCGCGCTGGATGATGTGCAGCGGAGCGTCAATGATGTCGAGTCCTGGGGGCAGGTGCCGCTCGGTCGTGCCCACGCGTGGAGAATCGATGCATGCGGCGTGGTGTCCACGGCGACAGCTGTCCGGCGTACGGCAGAAAAGTGCACTCTGACCCCGGTTTAGGTTGTACTGTCGCGGCCTTGATCGTCCCGTCAGGAGAACGCCTTGAACCTGTCCCCGGTCAGTTCACGCTCGTGCCGCGTCGCGCTCGGTCTGCTCGTCGGAATGCTGGTCACGGCGTCCGCGATTGCGGCGCCGGCGATCGCCGCAAGATCGCCGCAAGCCCCAACCGCCGCGTCGGTCGACGAGTCGCTGTTCAACGCGATGCGATGGCGCGGCATCGGACCGTACCGCGGCGGGCGGGCGCTCGCGGTGACCGGCGTTGCGGGCGACCCGGGGATGTACTACTTCGGCGCAGTCGCCGGCGGGGTATGGAAGACGGCCAACTCGGGCGCGAGCTGGACGCCGATCTTCGACAGCCAGCCGATGTCGTCGATTGGCGCGATCGCGGTCGCCGCGTCGAACCACGACATCCTCTACGTCGGCACCGGCGAGGGGGCGCTGCGCGGCAACATCACCTATGGCGATGGCGTCTACAAGACGTCCGATGGCGGCAAGACGTGGGCCCATGTCGGCCTCAGGGACAGCCGCCAGATCGGCGCGCTGATCGTCGACCCCGCCAATCCCGACATCGTGCTGGTCGCGGCGATCGGCCACGCATTCGGCCCCAACGCCGAGCGTGGCGTGTTCCGCACCATCGATGGCGGCAAGACCTGGAAAAAGGTGCTCTACAAGGATGACCAGACCGGCGCGATCGACGTCACCTTCGATCCGCGCGATCCGCACGTCGTTTATGCGGCGCTTTGGCAGGTCCGCCGTCAGCCGTGGAACTTCTCGAGCGGCGGACCGGGTAGCGGCCTGTACCGGTCGAGCGACGAGGGTGCGACCTGGACCGAACTGAAAGGCAATGGCCTGCCCGACGGACTCCTCGGCCGCATCGACGTATCGGTGTCCGGCGCGGATTCGCGGCGCATCTACGCGATGATCGAGGCGAAGCAGGGTGGCTTGTACCGGTCCGACGACGGCGGGCAGCACTGGAAGCTGGTCAGCCAGGATGGTCGCGTGCGCCAGCGCGCGTGGTATTTCTCGAAGATCTACGCGGACCCGAAGTCCATCGACACCGTGTACGCGCTGAACACCGGCATGCTGCGATCCACCGATGGCGGCGTGAAATGGGAACTCGTGCCTGCGCCGCACGGCGACCACCACGGACTCTGGATCGATCCGCTCGATCCGTCGCACATGATCAACGCGAACGACGGCGGCGCGACCGTGTCGCTCGATGCCGGCAAGACCTGGTCGACGCTCGACAACCAGCCGACCGCGCAGTTCTACCACGTCGCCTCCGACGGCAACTTTCCTTACCGCGTGTATGGCGCCCAGCAGGACAACTCCAACCTCGCCGTCGACAGTTTTTCGGACTCCGGCGTGATCACCGCATCCAACTGGTTTCCGGCCGGCGGCGGCGAATGCGGTTTCGTCGTTGCGGATCCGCGCAATACCAACCTCATCTACAGCAACTCGGAGAACCAGGTCGTCCGCTTCGACAAGGCCGTCATGCAGTCGCAGGACATCAGCGCATGGCCCGTCGACAACTCCGGACATCCCGCGAGCGAGCTTGCGCACCGGTTCAACTGGACCTCGCCGCTGCTGCTTTCGCCGCACGATCCGGACGTGCTCTACGCCGCGTCGGAGGTCGTGTGGAAAAGCACCGACCATGGCCATAGCTGGACAACGATCAGCCCGGACCTGACCCGCAACGACCGCAGCAAGCAGCAGGCTTCAGGCGGTCCGTTGACCAAGGACATCACCAGCGTCGAGTACTACGACACGATCTTCGCACTCGCCGAGTCGCCGCTGGCGAAAGGCATGCTCTGGGCCGGCAGCGACGACGGACTGGTACAGGTCACGCGCGACGATGGCCGCCACTGGAACGCGGTCACCCCGAAAGGCATGCCGAGCTGGAGTTCGATCGACATGATCGAACCATCGCATTACGACCGCGCCGTCGCCTATGTCGCGGTCGACCGGCACAAGCTCGACGACATCAAGCCCTACGCTTACAAGACGACCGACGGCGGCAGGAGCTGGACTTCGATTGGCACGGGACTGCCCGACGGCGCGATCGTGCGCGTGGTGCGCGAGGATCCGCTGCGACGCGGCCTGCTCTACGCGGGGACCGAGCGCGGCGTGTTCGTCTCGTTCGACGATGGCGGGCACTGGCAATCGCTGCAACTGAACCTGCCCGCGTCGCCGATACACGATCTGGTCGTGCACGGCGACGATCTGGTCGTGGCGACGCACGGACGCTCGTTCTGGATACTCGACGACGTCACTCCGTTGCGCCAGATCCGCCCCGGCGCAGCGGCCGCGGCGGTCGTGCTGTACGCGCCGCAAACCGCGATGCGCCTGCACTATCCCGATGAGGTCGACAAGCACGGCGCGCACGGCGACAACCCGCCCGCGGGCGCCCTGATCGACTACTACCTCGAGTCGGCGCCGAAGGGCGAACTGACCGTCGAAATCCTCGATGCGCAAGGCAAGACGCTGCGCCATCTGTCGAGCACGCACAGCACCAAGGAAGTGCAGCCGCCCGAGTGGCCCGACCAGATCGTGCCGAACGACCAGATCGCCGCGAAGCAGGGCATGAACCGCATGGTCTGGGATCTGCGCGTGAACGACCCGGTGCAGATTCCGGGCGCGTTCTATTCCGGTCCGACGCCGCGCGGTCCGTTGGTGCCGCCCGGCCAGTACCAGGTCCGGCTCGCGGTTGATGGCACCACCTACAGCGTGCCATTGACCGTGGTCGCCGATCCGCGGGTCGCCAACGCCGAAACCGCGATACGCGCGACGACCGACTTGTCGCTGGCCGTCGAGCACGATATCGACCAGCTGCATCGCGCGGTCAACGCGATCCGCAAGATGCGCGCCGAATTCCAGCGCGTGGACGCCGCGCTTGCGAAAGACCCGGCAGGCAAGGCGCTGGTTGCCGACGCCGATGGCCTGTCGCGGCGACTCGATCCGATCGAGCAGCAGCTGATGCAGGTGAACATGAAGGGCTCGGAGGCGAACCTCGCATTCCCGGGCATGCTCAACGAACAGCTCGCGACCTTCGCGCTCAGCATCGACGGCGCCGATACCGTGCCGACCACGCAACACCTGGCTTTCTACCGGTCGCTGCATGACCGGCTTGAAAATCAGCTTGGGCTGTGGCGGACGCTGCAAGACGAGGGCATCGCGGGGTTCAACGTGCGCCTGCAGGAACGTCGGATCGATCCGCTCGATGCCGGGAGCAGCTGATCCGGAAAACCGGGGTCAGAGTACACTTTTGGCGGCGAAAGGATCGGATTCCAATGAGCCGGTCGAGCGTGTGACGCCCCACGGCACCTGTCGCGCGAGGTCTTCGCTGCCGTGCCGGTGCGCACGACCGGGCCGGCTGCTACGGCAGCGCCGACGCCCGAAACACTACTCTGCCCCCGGTTTTGCCTGCAGCCACTTGGGCAGGAAGGTGTACGGGTCGGGACCTTCGCGCGTGTAGTTCACGCCGAGGCCATCGAGCATCGCCTGCAGGCGGCCGTCGCGCCACGCATCGAAGGTCTCGGTGGCACCGCCGATGAACTGGCCTGCCGCGAATATCTGCGGCACCGTGACGCTGCCGGTGCGTGCGTTGAGTGCAGCGCGGATCTGGCCCCCCCAGCCGCCTTCGGCGAGTTGCGCCGAGTCCATGTCCACGGAACGATAGGGGACGTCGTACGCGGTGAACATATTGCGCACCGACCAGCAGAATTCGCACCACTGGTGCGCGAACATCACCACCGGCTGTGCCGTCGACGATACGGCGTCCTCGACAAACGCGCAGACCGCATCGGTGACCGGAATCATCGACGGAAGCGGCGTCGGCGCCGCGCTCGTTGGCGCCGGCGCATCGAAGCGCGCACTCGGCGTGGAACGCGAGATTTCCCACTCCTCGTCGTTCATGTCGACCGGAACGTCGGCGAACAATGGCGTCGACAGGTAGCGCTCGCCGGTGTCGGGCAACATGACGAGGAATACGGTACCCGGCTGCGCGCTCTCGGCAATGCGCAACGCCGCGGCCAGGGTCGCGCCGCCGGAGATGCCGGTGAAGATGCCTTCGCGCGTTGCCAGCTCGCGGCTGAGGCGCAACGCGTTCTCGCCCGCGACCGGCACGATACCGTCGATGGTGCCCGCATCCACGGCTTGCTGGGTGATTCCCGGGATGAAATCCGGCGACCAGCCCTGCATGAGATGTGGCCGGAAACTGGGATGGCTGGCGCCCTTGGGCTGGGCGATGCCGGAGCCGAGAAGTTGTGAGTTGTCGGGTTCGCCGACGATGACGCGAATGTCCGGTCGCTCGGCCTTGAGTACGCGCGACACGCCGGTCAGCGTGCCCCCGGTGCCGAATCCGGTGACCCAGTAGTCGAGTCGCTGGCTCTCGAAATCGGCGAGGATTTCACGCGCGGTCGTGCGCGAGTGATAGTCGGGATTGGCCGGGTTGTCGAACTGCTGGGTCCAGAACCAGCCATTGCGCTGCGCGAGTTCGAGTGCCTTGGCGACCATGCCGGTGCCCTTGGCCGCGGCCGGCGTCAACACGACCCTGGCCCCGAGGAATCGCAGCAGGCGCCGGCGCTCGACCGAGAAGCTCTCGGCCATGACGCAGACCAGCGGATAGCCTTTCGCGGCGCAAACCATCGCGAGGCCGATCCCGGTGTTGCCGGACGTCGCCTCGATGACGGTCTGGCCGGGCGTGAGCGCGCCCGAGGCCTCGGCCGCCTCGATGATGCCGAGCGCGAGCCGGTCCTTGACCGAGCCCATCGGGTTGAACGCCTCGACCTTGACGTAGATCGTCGTGCCCTTCGGCGCGAGGCGGTTGAGCCGCACCGCAGGGGTGTGGCCGATCGTGTCCAGGATGGTGTCGTAGCGGGCCATGCGGACTCCACCAGGAATCTTCGAAGGAATCGTCGGATCCGTATTCTGGACCTGCGGCGCTGGCAATGCATGACGGGGACTGCATGACGCAAGCTGCGCGCGCCCGGCGGCCGCAACTCGATCGAATCGCGATCGTCAGCGACATGCGCCGATTTTTCCCGCGCCGCTCACTCGTTCTTGCGGAGATAGTGTTCCTCCAGAAATCTCGAGCGGAAGTTCTGCGGCGGTGTCGGCACGTCCGGACGGCCGCCTGGCGTCATGTCCATCAGGTTCCAGTAGGGCCAGACCGTATCGACATGGTTGCCCTGCAGTTCCGTGCCCCAGAAATGGTGGATTTCGCCGTTGTTGCACGTGAATACGTGCATGACCGGCTGCAGGCCGTCGTCCGAGTCGCCGCACTGGCACCGGTAGTCGACGAGGTAGGAATTGGACTCGGCGGAGACCAGGTCGATATGCGACCAGCCGCGTTGGGTTGCCCACGCATTGATCCGCGCAGCAGGGGCCTTCGCGACAACCACGAACGCGGCGTCGTGATGCACCGAGATCGCGGCGCGATCGAACCCATCGATCAGCGAAGTGCACGACGGGCAGGGCTTGTCCCAGGATTTGCCGAACATGTAGCTGTAGAGCAGCAGCGTATCCTTGTCGCCGAACAATCCGGAAAACCGCACGTCCTTGCCGAGGTTCCTGTCGTTGGCGCCGGTGAACACGTAATCCTCCTTCAGGCGGCCGCCGCGCGGCAGTTGCCGTCGCCTCGCAGCCACCGCGTTGACCTGTTCCACCAGGCGCTTCTCTTCCTCTAGCAACGCATCGCGGGCTTGGCGATAGTCGATGGATTCATTCGGATAGCGTGGCTGGGACATGGGGGTCTCCTGCGCCGACGGCGGAAGCGGTCGCGCGTCGGATGGATTCTCCATCCAATGGAGCGCAGGAAACCAATCGCAACCAAATTGGCCCCGTCTGCGAGGTTGCTGACGCTCGCGTTCTTCAACGGCTATCGTTCCCGCGCCGACTGCACTGCCGCCGCGAGACGGTCCGTGTCGCTGCGGGTGCCGCCGAGCACCATCGTGCTTACGCGCAGGGTCGACATCCATGCGCGCAGGTTCTGCAGCAGGCTGTCCGAATGCCGGTAGGTATCGAGGATCGCGGCGGCTTCGTCCTCGCTGATCGGTGACGGGCAGTCGACCAGCTCCTGGTTGGCCGCACTGCCGCCGCCCCATTGGCGGAAGCACGTGGTCCAGATGTATTGCTGCACGTGCCATGGGGTGAGGCCACGGATCTGCATGCGGTACGCGGGGTCGTGGCGCAGGATGTTCGCGGTGATGCCGGTACCCGACAAGCGGTAGTAGTCGGCAAGCCGCTTGCGCAGCCCCTCGTCTTCGATCAGCGCGAGGCCGCCGCCATCGCGCATCTCGGTGAACGTGGTGTCCTCGAGCTCGAAAGGCATGAGCTGACTGGCCTGGTACCAGGCCAGCACGGTCTTCCAGTTCGAGCCCTCCACGCGCTGTCCGCTTTCGCCATTCGCTACCGCCGCGGCACCGTAGTCCGACACCCTGTTCCAGTACGCGAGTGCATTGTCGATATTGTGGCGATCATCCAGCAATTCGGCGTGCAGGCGCCGGTAGAAGCTGTCGGCGCGCGCTCGATCCACGCGGTTCTCGTTCCAGTTGCTCACCTGCAACGCGATCAGGATGCCGACGACGACGATCACGAGCTCGATCGTCGCGGCCGTCCAGTCGTAGCTGCGCAGACGCGCGGCCAGCCTCATGATTCTCATGTGCGTCCCCCGGTGCCGGTGCAGTGTGCGCGACAATTCCCGAAGGCACTCGCTTCAGGATTTTGCTCGAAACATTTCGAATCGCATGGCGAGACGATCGTGATCCGGCCGGTCTCGACTTCGCGTCGGCAGCCGTATCAACTTCTTGTCCAGGTTTTCAATCGCTTCGAGCATTGGTCCGTCGTGCTGTTCCAAAAGACGCAGCGAAACATGGAGGCGATAGTCGGGGTCGATGCCGACAGGTGCGAGTCGAATGCGGCATGGTCAAGCTTCGTTAGCGACCGTTGGGGACAATGGTACGCGACGGAAGAGTCCGAGCGGCGCTGTAGGTCGCCGCCCCTTCGAGCGGGCCTCATGGCTCCAACCATTTCGGCGCGTGGCTGCGCAATGCTAGAGTGCCGCGCACACTCCTGACACGACCGAAGGGAGCAACGTGACCACGCCCCAGACACCCTATCCCGTCGGAACCCCCGGACAGCCGTGGGGCGACCCGGAAGTCGCGACCTGGCTGTCGCGACAGGTGCGCCAGCGCAGCTACGAGACGGACGTGCTGCGCGAGATCGAGCGGCTGCGTCCGCGCTTCGACGTGATCGAGTACGGGCGCCTGGACTATGCCCCCGACACCTACCCGCTGTTCGCGATCAGGAGTCGTGCCTGGCGGGACGATCTCCCGAGCGTGCTCGTGACCGGCGGCGTGCACGGGTATGAAACCAGTGGCGTGCACGGCGCGCTGCAGTTCGTCGACGAGCATGCTTCGCGCTATGACGATCGGATCAACCTTGTGGTCACGCCTTGCGTGAGTCCCTGGGCCTACGAACGGATTCACCGCTGGAACCCGCAGGCACTCGATCCGAACCGCTCGTTCCGGGAGGGCAGCCCGGCGCAGGAGTCGGCCGCGCTGATGCGCCTGGTCGCGCCGCTGCGCGACCGCTTCGCGCTGCATGTCGATCTGCACGAAACCACCGATACCGACGAGACCGAGTTTCGCCCGGCTTTGGCCGCGCGCGATGGTGTCGCGTATGTGCCGGATGAAATTCCCGATGGCTTTTATCTGGTCGGAGACCGCGACAATCCGCAACCTGAGTTCCTGCAGGCCGTGATCGCCGCGGTGGCCATGGTCACCCACATTGCCCCGGCCGATCGCAAAGGCGAGATCATTGGGTCGCCCGTTGCCGCGACGGGCATCATCCACTACCCGTTCAAGCAGCTCGGCCTGTGCGCCGGCATCACCAACGCCCGCTATACGACGACCACGGAGGTCTATCCCGACAGTCCGCGCGCCAACACCGAACAATGCAACGCCGCGCAGGTCGCGGCGGTTTGTGCGGCGATCGACTTCGTGCTCGCGCAAGAGCAGCAGGAGGAGCCGCCGCGGTCGGCGTGATCGTCTTCGTGATTGTTCAGCGTGTGCATGGTTCACTTCACGCGAGCCATCATGAAGGACGATCATCCGATGTCGAACCGTCTCTCCGGCATGCTTGCATTCCTGCTGTTGGCCAGCGCAGCCGCAACCGCACAGCAGGCCACGACTCCGAATCCGAATACGACAAATCCTGCGATCTCCTCTGCCGGCGCAATACACCCGCTGCCGCACGCGGCGTATCAACCCGACAAGCGGGCCACCTACAAGGTGGTCTTCTCGATGACCAGCGAAAGCAGCAAGCCGGGCGTGATCAATCCGGCGCTGGAGCACGTAGCGCGCGCAGTGAACCTGTATGCCGCGTCTGGCGTTCCGCTGACTCACCTCAAGTTCGTTGCCGTCGCGCATGGCAAGGCCACGTCCATCGCGCTCGACGACGAGCACTATCGCAAGAAGTTCGGCATGAACAATCCGAATCGTGCCGCGATCAGGGAACTGCGCGCGGCGGGTGTCGACATTGCGGTTTGCGGGCAGGCACTCGCGGAGCAAGGGTACGAGGCCGGCTGGATCGCCCGCGACGTCACGCTCGCGCTGTCGGCACTGACCACGATCACGACCCTGGAACATCAGGGCTACGCGTTCGTGCCGTTGTAGCGAACCGGGAAGAACCCGTGGCGGGTCGCCTTGGAAGCCTCGTCGCGACCGCAGCTTCGGGCGGATTCGGGGCGCCGGACGAACCGCGCGAGACACGCGTGCAAGGCATGCGTGCACTCGAGGGCGCATGCGCGCGCCACCTGTGGCAAATTGGCGAACCAGCCGATTCGCCCTTGGGGAGACCACCATGCAAACGTCCCGTCGAAACCTGCTTGCGGTTTCCGCCGCGAGCGCCGCGGGCCTCGCCTTGCGCGGGTTCGTCGGCGACACCTTGGCCGCCGTGCCGCGCGCGTCGCGACCGTTGCGCATCCTGATTCTCGGCGGCACCGGATTTACCGGACCGGATCAGGTGCGCTACGCGCTGGCGCGCGGCCATCAGGTGACCGTGTTCAACCGCGGCAGGCAGAAGATCGACTGGCCCGGAAAGGTCGAGGAACTGCTGGGCGATCGCGACACCGGCGACCTGGGCGCGCTGCGAGGCCGCAAGTGGGACGTATGCATCGACAACCCGACGACGCTGCCGTTCTGGGTACGCGACGCAGGCCGCATCCTGCATGGAAAGGTCGCGCATTACATTTTCATCTCGACGATTTCGGTGTACGCGGACAACGCCAGGCCGGACGCGGACGAATCTGCGGCGCTTGCGAAGTACACCGGCAAGGATGCGATGGCCGAGACCATGTCCAGCCTGCGTGCCGACATGGGCAACCTGTACGGTCCGCTCAAGGCGCTCAGCGAACACGAGGCGGAAAAGCAGTTTCCGGGGATCTGCACGGTCATTCGTCCGGGCCTGATTGTCGGTCCGGGCGACAACAGCGACCGTTTCACGTACTGGCCGGTTCGCCTGGCGCGCGGTGGCGAAGTGCTCGCACCAGGCGACGGGTCGGATCCGGTGCAGATCATCGATGCGCGGGACCTTGCCGAGTGGACGGTTCGCGTGGCCGAGGCGCGTCGGTTCGGCACCTACAACGCGACCGGGCCGGATCATCGCCTCACGATGCGTGAAATGCTTGCCGCGATCGGTTCGGCGATCCATGCACGCGCGAGCCTGGCGTGGGTGCCGACGTCCTTTCTCGAGAAGAACGAGGTACAGCCCTGGTCGGATCTGCCGGTCTGGATTCCTGCGCAAGGCGACAGCGCGGGATTCGCGCAGCGTCGCATCGCGCGCGCTCTCGCGGACGGACTGACGTTTCGACCGCTCGCGACGACCGCGGTCGACACGCTGGCCTGGTTCCGCAGTCAGCCCGCGGCACGACAGTCGGAGCTTCACGCGGGATTGTCGCCCGATCGCGAGAAGACCTTGCTTTCGGCCTGGCATCGAAGCACGGCCGGGGCTGTGGTCGACTGAGCCGCGGCATAGCAAGGGCATTGGCGAGCGTGCGCATCGGACCGGCCGTTACGTTGCCAGCAGCGTCCGGCTGCTGATGTTCCGCGGTTTCGGTTGTCGTTCGATCAGTGGGAGTACGCAGATGAGCTTGAAGGTGATCGGCGCAGGGTTCGGCCGCACGGGCACGCTGTCGACCTGTGCCGCGCTCAACCAGCTTGGCTTTCCGTGCTATCACATGTTTGAGGTACTGCAGAACAGGCAAAACGCCTCGCACCTCGGCTTCTGGCGCGATGTGGCCAATTCCGAACCGGGTGTGCAGCACGACTGGGAGCAGGTGTTCGCGCACTACGCGGCTGCGGTCGACAACCCCGCATGTTGCGTCTGGCGCGAGCTGATGGAAGCGTATCCCGATGCGAAGGTCCTGCTGACCTTGCATCCACGCGGCGCCGAAGCCTGGTACGAGAGCACGATCGACACCATCTACGCCTCGAACCGGATGTGGCAGTTCAAGGTGCTGGAATTTGCGACACCGTTCGGACGCAAGTTCGGCGACATGACCCGCAAGCTGATCTGGCAGCGCTCGCACAAGGGCACGATGGAACACCGCGAACAGGCGATTGCGCATTACAACCGGCACATCGCCGACGTGAAAGCGGCCGTGCGGCCCGAGCGGCTGCTGGTGTTCTCGGCCGACCAGGGTTGGAAGCCGCTCTGCGATCTACTCGGTGTAGCCGTGCCGGACACGCCGTTCCCGAACGTCAACGACCGCGCAGCCATCAAGAAGACGCTGCGGCAGATGAGCAACGGTGCCTACGGGATACTCACCGTTGCGACGCTTGTCTGCGCCGGGCTGATCTACGCCGCGGTGCACTACCTCTGAACAAGATGAGGCGTGCTTGCGGGCAGGCCTCCCGATTCCCTCGGTTACGCGAAGGGATGAATGGACATCAGGGGCTGTCCGCCGGGACCACCGCGATCACCACTTTTCCGCGCGCATGGCCTTCCTCGAGATAGCGGATCGCATCGGGAACGTGGCCCAGCGTGTAGATGCGGTCTGTCACCGGAGTCATCTTGCCCGCCTGCGCCAGGTCGCGCAGGAATTCGAGATCGCGGGGATCCAGTGCAGCGAGCAGCATGCCCATGTGCTGGCTCACGAATGGCGACAGGAAGAATGCCTTGATCGGACCCGCCAGCGGACCGAGCCATTTGCCGTCCGGTCCTCCGACAATGACGAAGCGGCCATCCGGCTTGAGCACGCGACGGTTCTCGAGCAGCGAGTGGTTGCCGACCATGTCCACGATCAGGTCGTAGCGTATCGTCCCCGTGGTGTAATCCTCCCGCGTGTAGTCGATCGCGTGGTCAGCGCCGATGGAGCGGACGAGTTCCGTGTTGCGCGTGCTGCAGACGCCGGTCACGTCGGCGCCAAACGACTTCGCAATCTGCACAGCGAATGTGCCGACGCCGCCCGACGCGCCGTTGATCAGCACCTTCTGCCCGGCCTGGATGTGTCCCTTGTCGCGCAGCGCCTGCAATGCGGTAACCCCTGCGATGGGTATCGCGGCGGCCTGCTCGAAAGTCAGGTTGGCGGGCTTCAGGGCCAGTGCTCCTTCCTCACGCACCGCGACGAACTCGGCGAACGCGCCCGTGCGTCCGCCGAATACCGAATCTCCGACGTGGAACTTCGTGACGTCCTTGCCGGCCGCTTCGACCGTGCCTGCAAAATCGACGCCCAGTCGCGGCGACTTGGGCCGGCCCATGCCCGCGTCGAGGCGCATGATGTACGGCGTGCCACGCATGTAGTGCCAGTCGAGCGGATTGACCGCCGCCGCGCGTACCTTGACCAGGACTTCATTGTCGGCGGCGGTCGGTCTTGCGATGTCCTCGAACTTGAGAACCTCGGGCGGGCCGTAGCAACGGTAAACGATCGCTTTCATCGTTTGAGCGCCCTCGCGCAGCGCAGGTGCGGGTTCGCACGTTGAATCGTGGCTCAGCCAGAACGCAAACGATGCGAGCGCAACGACTACGAGTATCAGGATGGCGCGCAGGATTCTGTAGAAGCGTTTCATCGAACTGACTCCTTCGGCACCGAGCGTGAGCATCAAGTGGTTACGAGCGTATCGCAGCAGGCGCAGGACGGGTGCTGCGGGTCTGGCCGGGCGTGCCTCGACAGCACGGATTTGAAATTCCAGGCCGGACGATCAAGCCGTTCGTGCCGGCGAGCCGCAACCGCGCCGCGCGGCTTTGCTGCGGGTTCGGTGACCCGCATGTACTGGTGGCTCAGTTCGTCGTGGAACCTGCCGGCCGCAGGGCGCCAGTCGTGGCCATGGGAGAATTCGTCGCTGGTCCTGAAGAACGCGATGCTCGCGTTCGTACCGCGGTTCGGGAAACGGGACGGAGGCAATCGACATGCGCATTGCCTTCGTCCGCGACGTCATCGTCCGCGCGCGCTATTCGAATCCGTCCGCGAAGATCAGATCGACTCCGAGCCGCGCGACTATGTTGTCGTTGTTCATGCCCGATGTCTTCTGCCCGCCCGCGATGATCTGCGTGCCCTGCAGCGCCACGCCGGTGAAAAGGTCGTTCGTTCCGCCGAAATCGAAGGTCTTCTTGCCGAACACGCCGAAACTTCCATCGAGCGCGCCGTTTCCGAGCAACCGCACGGCCGCCGAACGAAAATCGAACGACACGTCGTAGGTCGCGGCGCCACCGACGACAATTCGACCCGCGCTGTCCTGGACCACGCCCGTCGCAACGTCGTTGCCATTCGTGATGAGGTCGAACGGCACGACCACCTTGCCGCCGATGCCGAAACCCGGGTCGGGGGAGCCGTCGGGCAGCAGGCGGGCAATCGCGAAATCGTTGTTGTTCGTCGACCCCGTGCCGGCGTCCGCGGCGCCAACCATCACGATCTTGCCGTCGCCCTGCAGTATCGTCTGGTAGGAAAGATCGCTGTCGGACGCGCCGAGATCGAAGGCGATCGTCGCGCGCCCGTCGGCGTTGAAATTGGAGTCGAGCTGACCGTTGGGCAGCAGGCGGATGAGCGCGAAATCGAGCGATCCCATGGTGACCTCTGCAACGCCGCCAACGACGATGCGTCCCGCGGCATCGACCATCACGGCATCGCCCTGGTCGATCATGTTGGTACCCGCGAAATCGAAGCCGACGGTGACCCGCCCGGTCGAGTTGAAGGTGGTGTCGCGCGTGCCGTCCGGCAGCAGGCGCACGACCGCGAAGTCGTAGCCGGTGGTCCCCGTGGTCGACCATCCGGCAACGACGATGTTGCCGTCCGGTTGGATCGCAACGGCGCCCGCAGTGTCGTCGTCGCCGCCACCGAGATCGAACGGCACGATCGCCTTGCCGGTGCCGGCGCCGAACGTCGGATCGAGGCTGCCGTCTGCATTGAGGCGTGCCACCGCGAAATCGCTTTGCGGCGTCGAATCAACCGACGAGCCGACGGCCAGGATCTTGCCGTCGGACTGCATGGCGAGCGCGTTGCAGCCATCGCTGCGGCTGTCGAAGTCGATCGTGACCTTGCCGTCGAAGTCGAAACTCGCGTCGAGGGTGCCGTTTGCGTTGAAGCGCGCGACGAAGAAATCGGTTCCTGACGGGCCGCCGCTGGCGACATTCGAGCAGACCAGGATCTTGCCGTTCGCGAGGACCACGGGCTTGGCGGGCAACTCGAAACCGGCGCCGGTGATGCCGGTCACCGCAAAACCGCCGGTCCCGAATGTCGGATCGAGATCGCCATCCGCGGCGATCGCCGCATTGCACAGCAATCCCCCCATGGCCAGCAAGGCGACGCTCGCCGCCTGCACGCGCTGCGGTGCGGGGCGATCCGGCGAACAACTGCGCTCTTTCATTGCCTTCCTCCTTCAGGTCCAGGAGCCGTTGCCGAGGGCAACAGTACTCCAGGAACGCCGCATTGGAACCAGGTGTGACAGCAGGGTCCCTCCGGCCGTTGCATACGCGGGCGTATTGATGGCCTGCAGGAACGGCGGTGCGGAGGCAATCAAGTTCTTCTGATCTCCGGCGCCCCTGGTTGCCGTGTGCCGCCCAACGGCGCAACCGGCATTGTCCCGCCGATCGCGACGGCAGAGAGCAGCCGGCTTCCATCTGGTTCTGTTCCGCAGCGTGGGATCCGTGCGGGCAGAAGTTCCGCGGCGCAAATTCCCGGCTCTGCCGCTATGCTCGCCAGTTCGAACCGGACAGCACGGAATGGCCACCGTCGCGATCGCCCTTCCGCGCACCTTTTTCGGCGAGCCCATGGCGCTCGCCTACCTCAGCTTCACCGAAGCCTGGGAGCGCTTTTCCTATTACGGCATGACCGCGATCCTGGTGCTCTACATGAGCCAGGCGCTGCTGCTGCCGGGTCATGTCGAACACATCGCCGGCTTCGCGGGCTTTCGTTCGGCGCTGGAATACGTGTTCGGCCCGATGACCCCGCTTGCGCTCGCATCGCAGATCATGGGGCTGTACACCGGTCTCGTCTATTTCACGCCGGTGCTCGGAGGCTGGGTCGCCGATCGCTGGGTCGGTCGTCGCCTTGCGGTGATGGCCGGCGCGGTACTGATGAGTGCCGGACATCTGGCGATGGCATTCGATGTCTCGTTCCTGGCGGCGCTCGTGTTGCTGATTACCGGTTGCGGCTTGCTCAAGGGCAACATCTCGACCCAGGTCGGCGAGCTGTACGCGGAGACTGACGGCGAGGGGCGCACGCGTGCCTTCACGATCTTCTCGATCGGCATCAATGTAGGTGCAGTGGTCGGGCCGCTGCTGTGCGGGCTCCTCGCGCAGGTTTACGGGTGGCATGCCGGCTTCGGTCTCGCCGGCGCCTTGATGCTGATCGGTCTGTTCACCTACGTCGCAGGCTTGCGCTATCTGCCCGACGACCGGCCGCGCGCTGCGCGCGTGGCCGCGGCGAAGAGACTGGACTCTCGCCAGTGGCGCATCGTCACGGCGCTCGGCGTGGTATCGGTGATCACGGTCTTCCAGAGCATCGCCTACTATCAGAACACCAATCTCGCCCTGGTCTGGATCGACCGCAACGTCGATCTCGACCTGCTCGGCTTTCATGTTCCGGTTGCCTGGTTCAACTCGATCGATCCGCTGGCGAGCATCGTGGGTGTGCCGCTGCTGATCGCATGGTGGAAGCGCCAGGCGGTGCGCGGCACCGAGCCCGACGATCTGGGCAAGATCGCGACCGGTGCATGGATCAGCGTGGTGGCGAACCTGCTCCTGGTCGCCGCCAGCCTGCTCGCTGATCGAAGCTCGGCGCTTTTCCCGATCGCCTACGACATCCTGCTCGGCATCGGTTTTCTGTACTACTGGCCGACGTTGCTCGCGCTGGTCTCGCGCGCCGCGCCGCCGACCGTGAAGGCGACGCTGATGGGCGCTGTGTTCCTGACGCTGTTCGCCGGCAACTCGATCATCGGCTGGCTCGGAGGCTATTACGAACAGATGACGCCGGCCGCGTTCTGGGCGATGCACGCCGGCATTGCGGCCATCGGCGGCGTGCTGGCCGTTGTATTGAAGCGGCCGCTGGTGCGCATGCTGGCGATCGACTGAGGAGCGGGCCCTGGGGCAGGGGCGCAACGAACCGGTCGTGCTCTACAACGGCGCCTGCTTCTACGCGTCGCAGGGGGACAATCCGCGTGCGCTCGATCTGCTGCAACAGGCGGTACAGCTCGGTTGGGGCGACCGTGCGTGGATGGAACACGACAGCGAACTCGAGTCGCTGCGCGACGATCCCGCGTTCAAGGCGCTGCTGGCGCGCATCTGATGCACGGGCTGCTGCGCCCGCATGCGTGAAGCGTTCGGTTCGCTAGCCGCCAGGCGCATGCGTCGCCACGTAGCTGCGCGCCTCGGCGAGGCCGGCGACGTCGGCATCGGCATCGTGCCAGACTGCGAGCAGTTCGCGGTAGCTGCCGGCCGCAGCGGCCGATGCCCCCGCGGCCGCTTGCGCGCGCGCGAGGCCGAGCAGCGACAGGGCGCGACGCGGTGCCGTCTTCAGCGCATTCCTGAAGGCCGATTCGGCTCCGTGGGCGTCGCCCTGCGCAAGCAACTGTTCGCCGAGCAGTTCGTGGGGCGGCTTGACCGGCACCGGCGGACCGAAGTCGAATGCGAGACCGTCGTAGCGCGCGGCGCCGCGGCGCAGGCGCGCCAGCCCCGCTGCGGTTTCACCGCGTTCGATTGCCAGCACTCCTGCGAGGCTGTCGCCCATGATCTCGATATAGGACGCCGCCTGCGGCGCCGCATCCGCACAGGCGCCGGCGCCGGCGCGTTGCTGCACGATGTTGTCGAGCGCCGCCTGCGCGGCTGCGAGGTCGCCGCGTTCGGCGGCGGCGTAGCCGAGAGCGAAATCGTTCCAGGCCGCAGTCGAGCACAAGCCGCTGGTATCGACGACGATCCGCGTGGCCGCTCCGTTCCACTCGCGCGAGTCGATCATGGCTGCCGCGCGCATTTCCGTCATCGACGCGGTCAGGCGCTTGATCGTGCTGTGCGCAGCGTGGCTGGTCGTGGTCGCGTCCTGACCGGCCTGGCTCTTCGCCCGTGCCAGGGTCGGCGCCAGCGAGTCCTTGCACGCGTCG
Source organism: uncultured Gammaproteobacteria bacterium (assembly GCA_963758365.1). Lineage (GTDB taxonomy): Bacteria > Pseudomonadota > Gammaproteobacteria > Xanthomonadales > Rhodanobacteraceae > Dokdonella_A. The sequence continues at coordinate 1,739,706 of CAVWVB010000001.1, read as the reverse complement.
AGGACTTGCATGGCCGCGCGATAGCGACCTTGCTGGAAGTAGGCGTACTCGAGCCAGAACGGATAGTGGCCGCAGGCCCTGCGCGGTTGCTGCAGCCGGCGCATGTCGAAATCGACCACGCGCATGGCGGCCTCATTGGCTCGCGCCACCTCGTCCCACATGCCCAGCGCCATGAAGATATGCGAGGTCATGTGCTGCGCGTGCGCGGCGTCCGGTGCGATTTTCGACAGCGCGTAGGCGGCCTCCAGCGCGCCGGCCGCATGTGCGGGATCGTCCATCGCGTGAATCCAGTAATGCGCGGCGCCAGGATTGTGCGGATTCACGCCGAACGCGTGCCTGGCGATGACGCCGGCGCGCGCGTAGTTGGCTGCGTCGCGCACGCCTTCGCTGCGCCCCATCAGCGCGAGCGAGTCGAAAAGCCGGGCATTGTTGTCATCCGGCCAGGCCTGCGCCAGCGCATGCATCGCATCGGCATAGTGGCTGTCGGTTTCCTGTTTGGTGGCGCCCTCGGCGTAGAGGATGTCGACCGCCGCCATGTAGGCGCGTTCGCGTGGGGTCGGAGCGCGCCTCTCGCGCGCAGCCGCGCTGTCTGCGAACTTCCTCAGCGCGGTACGCCCGGCATCGGCATCGCGTTCGTTCCAGATGCCATGGTTATAGGTCATCGCTTCGCCCCAGTACGCCATTGCGAAACCGGGATCGAGCCGTTGCGCCTGCACGAAATCCTCCGCCGCGGCGTCGTACTCGAACAGGTGCAGCTTCAGTAGACCGCGCAGGAACGCGGTCTGCGCTTCGGCAGAGCGGGTGGATGTCGCAAAGGAAATGCTGCCAAGACCCTCGATTGTCTGCGGCGCGGGCGCGGCTCCCGCGTGGACGATCGGCATCGCGAGCAATGCGCCGGCTGCAACCGAGATGAGACGACACCAATGCCGATGCATGAACATTCTCCCGTGCTTGCGGTTCATCGCTGAAAGGCCGTGTTGCAGATTGACCAGTGGGATCCGCTGGCGATCGAAAACGAACCCTTCCGCGTTGTAGTTCGACGCCAGATGATCGCACGCGGACCCGACCTGCTCCACACGCGCGAGCGCAGCACGGCTCACGGAACTGGCGCTGACCGACGGAAACTTCGCGATCGCGAGCGGTTCCTGGTGGGGTGGCTCGCCGGCTGGGCGTTTCGCGGCGGGCGCGGCTACTTTCGCGAGTGGAACGACTGGCCTGGTGGGCGCGATTTCGGCGCGCAACTCCCTGGTCGGTGCCGCACGCCATGACCAGGTCGGCGACGGCGGAATCACCGCGCTTCCGAACGGGGGTCATGCCGTATTCAGCCCGCGATTCAATCGAACGCTCGGCGATGCGACGCGCGTGGGAGCTGTTTCGTTCGGCAATCATGCCAATCCGCTCAGGGGATATCCCGATCACGGAAACAGGGTCTTCGGCCACTCGATCAATGGCGTGAGTCGAATGGTTTTCGCCTACAGCGACGCGCGCGCGGTCAATTGGTCGTTGGCGACCCCGACGGCAGCCGGGTCGTGATCATGCGCCTGGACCGGATATTTGCCGACGGATTTGACTAAGGGGCGGCCCGCCCCGATCCTGTGGCATCGGCCACAGGACCGGATGCGTCCTGCCGGACCCGGCGCGCATTTCGTGCGCACGCAGCTCGAGAACATGAACAGATATCTGACATTGACCGTCGCACTGCTTGTTTCATCCTGCGCAGGCGCGGGTCGCGACGATGCGAACGTCTACACGCTCTACCGCAGCAGCGCGGTCGCCGGCGATCCGACGTCGCGTTATCAGGTCGCGACTTTCGATGCGCCGGATCCGCCGCCGTACAACAAGCAGAACTGCGAGATCGTCGCGCAACTCTGGAAGGAGAGCGGCGTCCAGGTGCGCTACTGGTGCGAGCGGGGCCGGTTCCACCTGTGAGTCCGGACCGGATGGGTACGGACCCGCGCGACGGGCGTGCGCGAATTGCCGATCCCGGTCGACGCGCTCGTTGGCTGGGCATGATGCCGCGCAGCGAAAAAAGCGATGTGTCTGGTCCGGTGACTCGCGCTTGCCGGGCATCCGCATGGGTGAGCGTCTTCCTGTTGTGGGGCTCCGCCGCGTGCACGGCGACTGCATCGCCGACGCGGCCCATCGACCTGTTCGACCTCGGTGCTCCCTCGTTCACCAATTTCTCGGTGCGCGACGGCGTGCCCGATGCGGTCATCTCGAGCGTGCAGACCGATCGCGACGGCTTCGTCTGGCTCGCTTCCTCGCAAGGCCTCGCTCGTTATGACGGTCGCCGCTGGGACGCGGTCGATCCACCCGCGATCGGCGGCGTGCTCGGCGCACTGACCCTCGATCACGAGGGCACGCTGTGGGCCGCGTTCCGCGATCGAGGCATCGCGCGTTTCGACGGCAAGGTCTGGCACTTCGACGATCGCAGCACGGGCCTGCCGACCGATCATGCGCGACGAGTCGTCGAACTCGCGGACGCGCAGGGTCATCTCGAACTGTGGGCGACGACGATGGATGGCGGCCTGCTGCAACGCAGGGCCGGCCGCTGGATCAGGGCTCCGTACGGCGAGCAGCTCCCGGCCGCCATACTCAGCGTGGCGCGAACCCATGCGATCGGCGGCCGCGAACGCACCTGGGCCGGAAGCGGCAACAACGGACTCTGGTTTCGCGAAGACGGCGACTGGCGACCGTTCCAGGCGCCCGGATTCACGCCGGCGCAGATCGAATCGATGCTGGTTACGGATGAAGCCGGACGCGAGCAGCTATGGATCTCGACGTTCGGCGAAGGCCTCTGGCGTCTCGATGAGTCCGGTTTGCGTTCGTGGACGGTCGCCGCGCACACGCTTCCGAGCAACGACGTCTACGACATCGCGCAGACCCGCCTGCCCGACGGCGGCAGCGCGCTGTGGGTCGCGACGCGCGGCGGTCTCGTGCGCATCCAAAACGAACACGTCAGGGTGTTCGATCGCGAACACGGCTTGCCTTCCGGAGTGATCCGCAGCCTCAGTACCTGGCGCAGCCCGGACGGCATCGACGTGCTCTGGATTGCGACCGAGAATGGTGTTTCGCGCACGTTCGGCGGCAGCAGCGCGTGGCGGACCGCGACGTTGATGGGCGCGCGCGGCAGCGGTGTGTTCGGCCTGCTGATCGAACCGGACGGCCTGGGCGGCGAGCGTCTCTGGGTCGCGTCGGACGGCGACGGACTCGGTCTGTACGAACATGGCGAGTGGCGCGCGTCGTTCCCTGGGGGTGGCAGCCCCGGCACGGCCGGACTGCGCATGGTCAAGCGCATCGACGATGGTCGCGGCAGCGCGCTCTGGGTTGCGCGCGACGATGGGCGCCTGCTGCGCGCGCCCGACGGGACACATTTCGTTGCGGTCGACGTGCCGTGGCCCCTGCGCCCGGGTGAAGCCGTGCTCGACATGCTCGCGCGCACCAACGACGGAGCGCGGGAAACCTGGGTCGCGACGCGCGAATCGGGGTTGTATCGCTGGCGCGAAGGTATCTGGACCGCGATTCGCCCCGCCGGGATCGCGGATTCATGGCGCGCGACCGGATTGTACGAGCAGCGCGATCGCAGCGGCCGTTCGTGGCTGTGGGCAGCGACTTCGAAGGGACTGTTGCGCTTCGACGGCGAACACGCGGTACTGCTGCGCAGCGAACTCGGCAGCGGTGACCTGTCACTGCTCGGCATCGACATGATCGCGGACGCGGCCGGTCGTCCGGTGCTCTGGCTCGGTACGGTCAATCGAGGCATCTTGCGTGTCGACGTGGGTGATCCGCTGCATCCGCAGGCGCTGCCACCGGACCTGCCGGCCGCGCCGGATCCGACTGCCTACAGCGCGCATGCCGACTCGCAGGGACGCATCTACATCTGCACGAACAACGGCGTGCAGATGCTGACATCCATCCGGGGCGGCTACAGCTCGCGTGTGTTCACGCGTGCCGACGGCATGGTCCACGACGAGTGCAACACCAACGCGCAATTCGTCGACGCGCACGACCGCTTCTGGACCGGCACGCTGGGCGGGGTGACCGTGTTCGATCCCGATTACGAGGTGCGCGACCGCGAGCCCAAGCCGCTCAGGCTGACCCATGTACGTCTCGACAGCAGGCTCGTCGACGGATCGGAAATTCGTGTGCCACCCGGACGCCACGAGTTGCGCGTCGAATTCGGACTGCTGTCCTGGCAGCGTGAAAGCGAATCCGTGTTTCGCACCCAGCTGCTCGCTCTGGAGTCGTCACCGGGTGCCTGGTCGGACAACAACGCACGTACGTTCGATGCGCTGTCGCCGGGCATGCATACGTTGCGCATCGAGGGACGCGATTACGCGGGCAATCCGAGTACGCCGCTCGCTGTGCAGATCAGGGTGGTACCGGCCTGGTGGCAGCGCACGGAGTCGCGCATCGGACTCGGCCTCGCGGCATTGCTGCTCGGCTACGCGCTGCTGCAGTCGCGGACCTACGCATTGAAAGCGCAGCGGCGGCGCCTGGAAGCCGAAGTACGCACGCGCACCGCGGAACTCCACGAGGCGAACGCGCGGCTGGTCGATCTGTCCTACCGCGATGCGCTGACCGGGCTCGCGAACCGCCGCCGCCTGCTCGAGGCGCTCGAGGGGGATGTCGCGGGAGACACGGTTGGCCTGATCTTCGTCGACGTGGACCACTTCAAGGCCTACAACGACCGCTTCGGTCATCCGGCCGGCGACGAGGCGCTGCGCGAGGTCGGCGCGGCGATCCACGAATGCCTGCCCGGCGAAGCGCTCGCGGCACGCTACGGCGGCGAGGAATTCGCGTGCCTCGTGCCGGGTGCGAATCTGGAACGGACCCGGGTGCTCGCCGAATGTATCCGCGTCGCGGTGCGGACCATGCGGATCGCGGTGCCGGGCACCGCGGACTGGAATCAGGTGACGATCAGCGCCGGGGTGGCAAGTCAACGCGTCGCGACAGCGGCCGATGCGCACCGGTTGCTGCGCAATGCGGATACCGCACTGTACCGGGCCAAGTCGGAGGGCAGGAACTGCGTCCGCGGGTGAGGCTCATCGTGACGCAGGGTCCCGGTCGCGAGCGGACTTCAAATCGAAGCGGGCAGGCGGCTGCGCAAAGGCGGACTTGCGCAGCAGCGCGTGCTGGCCTTGCGAGTTGCGGTTTGCACCGGTGAGTGCCCATGCGATGCACGCCGAGCCGCGGAAACCGGAAGACGGGGGAGGGAGGCAATCAGGGGAGTATCGATTGCCTCCGTCCCCGGCGGTTACGGGTTCGGATTTCCCATCGGCGCGAAGTTGGCGTGTACCAGTTTCCAGTCGCCACCCTGCTTGACGTAGACGCGCGTCGACTTGGCAACGTCGTTGCGCACCTTGCCATCGCTGCTCTTGATCATGCCCGCATAGTTGTACGTGAGGATCGCGGCGTCGCCGTAAACCTGCACGTGCGGGTTGATCATTTCGGAGGCAAGACCCTTGTCGCCGCTTTGCAGCGAAGCGTCGTAGAAGCGTGCCGCGACCGCCTTGCCTTGCACCAGAGTCGGCACGACGGAATTGAACTCGGTGTAGTCGTCGGCGATCGAAGCCATGGCCTGCGCGGAGGACAGGTTCTGGTTCTCCGCGGTCCACTGCGCCTTCGCGAGTGCCATGACCTCGGCGGCAGCACCGCTGGGCTCGGCCGCGCAGAGGGGTGCTGCGGCAAACAGCAGGCCGATGGCAAGGGGAAGCGCTGTGCGACGCATGATGTTGGTGGTGGACTATGGACATGTGGATCTCCTTCGCTAGAGGAATGGAGTGGCGCTGGCGGGGATGGACCGATCGGCGTGAAGCCTGCGCAGGGCGTGGCAAAAGGGCCGAAACCCGCTTCGGATCTATAGCACACGGGCCGTTCAGCGGCGGTTTGCTGCGTGTCAACCAGTTGTTGCAGCGCCTGTTGGCGCGTACGCAAGCGCCGGATGCAGGTGTTCCACGGTCGCGACGACTGCATGGTCCGGGTTCATCGGAACCGTCGCGGAGCCAGCCTGCACCTTCGCGCGGGATCGACGCGGAAGGCGCGGCAGTCATTTTGGTGGTAGTTATGCGGCTGCACACAGCAGGGAACCGTGGCCATCGCGCCCGGAAATGACATCGACATGAACAAGCGGCTGATTTCCGGGGCGTGCAACTTCGCGTTGCTGGTTTCCTTCACGACCTGCGTGCAGGCCGCGAAGCCGCCTGTGGCGCCACCTGCACCTGCAGCGCGGACCGTTGTCCTCGTGCGCCACGGTCAGTACGTCGCGGACCCCGCCGCGAACGCGAAGCTCGGGCCGGGACTGTCGCCGCTCGGCGTAGCCCAGGCGCATCTGGTCGGTTCGCGACTGGCCGCGATGGAAGCGCACGTCGACGGGTTGTACGTCAGTCCGCTGCAACGCGCGCGCGATACCGCGGCGGTGATCGCCGCGGACTTTCCGGGTCGCCGGTTCGAGGTGATCGACGACCTCGAGGAGTGCACGCCGCCGACACGTCGTGCCGAGATCATGGCTGAAGGCAAGCCCGAGGAATTCGTTGCCTGCAAGGCGCAGCTCGACAAGCTGTTCGCAGAATATTTCAGGCCCGCGCAGGGCAGCGAGCGCACCGATTTGTTCGTCTGCCACGGCAACGTGATTCGCTATCTGGTGACCCGCGCGCTCGGTGTCGACACTGCGGCATGGCTGGAGATGTCGGTCGGGCACGCGAGCATCACGCGGATCCGGATCGAGGCCGATGGCCGCTTCAAGGTCGTCGGCATCGGCGACGTCGGCTTCCTGCCCCCGAACATGCTCACCGGCGCAAGCGGCGACAGCGAACGCAGTCTTGCGGTCCCGCCGTTGCCGGAGACTTCGACGGGCATGTCCGGGTCGCCGTTGTAGCGTCGCGAAAAAAACCGCAATGATCGGAATCCTGTGCCGACCGCCGTGCAGGCTGCAACCGCGCCGGGTGCATATGCTGCGCGCGCAGGAACGATTCTCCGACCAGGCCCGGAACCGGAAATGACTGCCGCGCGCACCGTCGTGCTGACTGCCCTCGCGATGCTCGCGTTTGCCGCGAACTCGGTCCTGTGCCGCATCGCACTGACGGAGACGCGGATCGATCCGGCGACCTTCACCGCGATCCGGCTCCTCGCGGGTGCCCTCGTGCTCTGGCTCGTGGCGTGCCTGCGTGGAGGTTGGCGGATGCGCGCCGGAAGCTGGCTCTCGGCGATTGCGCTGTTCGGATATGCGGCCGCCTTTTCGTTCGCCTACGTGAGCCTTTCCGCGGCGACCGGTGCGCTGCTCCTGTTCGGCGCGGTGCAGCTCACGATGACGAGCCACGGAATCCGCAAGGGAGAGCGACTGCATGTGCGACAGTTCGGTGGTCTCGTGCTCGCACTCGCCGGACTGGTCGGGCTGTTGCTGCCGGGGCTTTCCGCGCCGCCCGTGCACGGCGCATCGTTGATGCTGGCGGCAGGCGTGGCCTGGGGCGTCTATTCGCTGCGCGGCAGGGGAGCAGACGATCCCGTGGCCGTGACCGCGGGCAATTTCGTGCGTGCGGTTCCGTTTGCGGTGATCCTCGGGCTGGGGATGCTCGGCAGGCAGGCGCCGGATCGCGCAGGAATCGCCTATGCAATCGTCTCGGGTGCGCTGGCTTCGGGCGTCGGCTACGTGATCTGGTACGCGGCGTTGCCGCGACTCTCCGCGACGACCGCGGCCACCGTGCAACTGAGCGTGCCATTGATCGCGGCGTACGGCGGCATCGTGTTCCTCGCCGAGCCCGTGACCTTGCGCCTCGTGTTCGCCGCGCTCGCGATCCTCGGCGGCATCGCGATGGTCGTCGTGAAACGCGGGCGGGGCGGAGGCGGCTAGATCGGACGGGACGGCACAGGCGCCGACGCGCCGCCTGCGGAGCGCGCAAACCTTCGATCGGCCCGGGTCCTGCGCAAGTGGGCCACAGGGCGCGGACTCACGCCGGCGCCCTTTGCGGTACGCTGCGCGCGGGGTGGCGCTGAACCAAGCGCCGGGGTCGCCAGCGGGAGCATCGGCATGTCGGCAACGGGATCGCGGGTGTGGGCGCAGTCGGGTGGGCGCCTGTTGCGCGTGCTTGGCGTGGCATTCGGACTCGCCGTACTGGTCGGCAACACGATCGGCATGGGCATCCTGCGCACCCCGGGCGAGGTCGCGGCGCGCGTGCCCTCGGTGTGGCTGTTCCTGCTCGTATGGATCCTCGGCGCAGGCTATGCGCTGCTCGGCGCGCTGAGTGTCGCCGAACTCGGCACGATGCGGCCGCGTTCGGGCGGCCTCTACCCGATGGTGCACGACGCGCTCGGACCGTTTGCCGGATTCGTTGCAGGCTGGACCGACTGGATCGCCACCTGCGGCAGCCTGGCCGCGGTCGCGATCGTACTCGGCGAATATGCGGGGCCGCTGGTGCCCGCGCTGCACGATCGCGCCGCGCTGACCGCCTCGGCGGTGGTGATCGCGTTCGCGCTGCTGCAATGGCGCGGCATTCGCGTCGGCAACCTTGCGCAGCTCGTGACCAGCCTGCTCAAGGGCGTCGCCCTGGCCGGACTCGCATGCGTCGCGCTGTTCATGGCCGTACCCGCGCCGCCCGCGGCCGCCGCCGCGCCGCAACTCCTGCCGGCTGGTTTCGCGCTCGCCGCGGCGCTCGTGATCGCGCTGCAGTCGGCGATCTATACCTACGACGGCTGGACCGGGCCGATCTACTTCGGCGAGGAGATCCGCAACCCGGGGCGCGACATCCCGCGTTCGATGATCGGCGGCGTGATCCTGGTCATGGTGATCTATCTGACCCTCAACGTCGCGTTCCTGCGCGTGGTCGGAATCGAGGCGATGGCCGGCGACCCGTTCGTCGCGGCCAGCGCCGCGCGTCTTTTGTTCGGCCCGTCCGGTGATACTGCACTGCGCGTGCTGATGATCCTGTCGCTGGTCGCGTCGGTCAACGCATTGCAGTTGATGGCCTCGCGCGTGCCGTACGCGATGAGCGCCGATGGTCTGCTGCCGGCGAGTCTGCAACGCGTGAATGCGGGCGGGACGCCGGTCGCCGCGCTGCTCGCGGGCACTTTGCTCGCACTTGCGTTCATCCTGACCGGAACCTTCGGTACCGTACTTGCGCTGCTCGCGTTCTTCTTCGTGGCCAACTACGCGCTCGTGTTCACCGCGCTGTTCGTGCAGCGTCGGCGCGCACCTGATGCGCCGCGGCCGTTCCGCGTGCCCGGCTATCCGTTCGTGCCGGGTCTCGCGCTGGCCGGTTCGCTCCTGTTTCTGGTCGCGGCGATCTGGAGCGATGGCATGCACAGCCTGATCGCGATGCTGCTGCTCGCGCTGAGCTGGCCGGCCTATCGCATGCAGCAGGCGCGGATGCGGCAGGCCGTGGACGCCGCGTGACGCGCAGGACCGCGAACCGGGTTCACGTTCAAGGGCGCCCGCTTGCGGCGATGGCCCCGGAGGCCCCGTCACGTGCACAGTCGATGGTTACGGGAGGACGAACCATGTGGCGATTCGCGACACTGCCGGTCATGACCCTGCTCGTTCTCGGCGCATCGGCGCGCGCCGAACCGTTGAGCTACGACTATGCGTATCTCAGCCATCAGCGCGCCCACGTCGACGGCCAGAGTTTCAGCAACGACACGTTCGGCGCCTATGCGGAAATCGGTTCGCGCATGCATCTGTTCGGCTCGCTCGGCAATGCGGGCGCGTACGGGAATCCCGCATGGAAGAACAGCCGCGCGGCACGATTCGGCGCCGGTGCGCACCTGCTGCTCGGCGAGGACACGATGGTCGCGATGGAAGGCGCCGTGGTGCGTGCGCAGTTCGAGAATGGCGCGCGACGGACCGTGCGCGATACCGGGGCGTCCGCAATCGTCGAGCTGCGCCACCGCTTCGCGCCATGGGTCGAAGCGATTGCGAGCGCGAGCCACAGCGACGTGCTCGCACACCGTACCGACGAATTCGTCGCCGGACCCGTGTTCCATCTGAACCGGATCTTCGCGGTCGGGATTTTCTACCGTCGCGTCGAAGGCAGTTCAGGGCTCGAGATCACCGCGCGCACCTATTACTGAGCGGTCGCGCGGTCGCGAGGGATCAGGACGGCGCGTTCGCGAGGCAGCGCCGATAACGCTGGTCGACGCGCTTCGCGAACCATTCGGTCGTGAGCTTGCGCGTGATCTTCGGGCTTTTCAGCGCGATGCGCGGAATCAGCGCGCGTGGCAGCGGGTGGCGCTCGATCTTTTCGGCGAGAGCGAACACGCGCTCCGAGGTCGGCGACTGCGCAAATTCGGCGCTCTCGCCCAGGCGCAGGTCGCGGTGGATTCGCGAGTCGCTCAGTTCGAGGCGCCTGGACAGCGTGCGGACCGCGAGCTCCGTCGCACCGATTGCGCGGTCGCCGCGTGCATCGTCGTAGCGGATCAGGTCGCCGTCGAGTGCGAGCGGGATGCCGGAGGCGAGGCTGACCGCGTTCTGGAACGCCGCGTTGCGGCTCGCGTACCAACCGGCATTGAAGTCGGCAAACCGGAACAGCATCTGCGGGTAGTCCGCAGGGTATCCGAGCAGATGCGCGATGCCGAAGTACATGCCGCCGCGACGCGTGAACACCTCGTGGCGGATCGACTGGCCGAGCGGATACGGGTAGGAGTGATCGTGCACGTGTTGTTCGGCGAATGCGATGCTGACCTGCATCGGGCCGCCGGTGCGCACCGGATTCGAATCGCCGAACAGGCGTTGTCCGAGCGGGACGCTGCCGATCAGGTCTTCGTAGATCCGGCTCAGCTCGCGCTCGCTGCGCACCGCATCGATGCGATCGCCGTAGCGCCTGCCATCGGGCGATCTCAGCAGCAGCGCTCCACGCACGAGCAGCTGCGGCACGTGCAGGCGTTCGGCGCGACGGTCGATTTCGGCGCGGGCGATCCTCGCGAGTCCCGGCACGCGCGGATCTTCATCGAGTCCGGATTCCTGCGCGGTCACCGCGAGTGTCGCGCAGAGATTGGATGTGGAGGAGTCGATGTCGAGCGCCGCGAATGCGACCTGGATGTCGGTGGCCCAACCCGGGCGGTCGCGGGTCCCGGCGGGCAACAGGCGGACGATCTGCGCGCGCACGTCGGCGGGCCGGCGCTGCGGACCCGGTGCGCGCTCCTGGATCGCGCAAGCGCCGAGCAGGACGAGCAGCGCGAGCGCGCAGGCGCGGGCCGGATTTCGCAGGGACGGGTGCTTTCCGCTGTCGCGGCATCCAGATCCGGATTTCGTCATCGGCCGGTACGTCCGTCGCAGACTGGCAGCAGGGATGCCGCCATCGGATCATACGTGGCCCGTCTGCGCGAATCGCCGCCGATTCGCTCCCGGCATGTCGATCCGCACGCCTCTGGCTCGACGCCAGGGACAGGAGCGCGGCGGGCAACGCAGCCAGTGCTCGTCACGAGGGTTCCCGGCAACCAGCAGGAGAGAACACGATGCGATTCCTTTCGATGATCCGCGTCAACGAGAACAGCGGCTTGCGACCCAGCGAGCAGCTCATGACCGACATGGGCAGGTTGATTGCGGAGCTGACCGCATCCGGTGCTTTGCTGGATACCGCGGGACTGCGGCCGACCGCGGAAGGCGCGCGGGTGCGCCTTGCACACGGGAGGCTGAAGACGACCGACGGGCCGTTCACTGAGTCCAAGGAGGTCGTGGGCGGCTACGCGATGCTGCAGGCGCAATCGATGCAGGAGGCGCTCGAGCTGACGAAGCGGTTCCTGAAAGTGCACGGTGACGAGTGGGAAGTCGAGTGCGAGGTGCGCCGGGTGGACGAGGACTGCGCTCCGAAAACGTGAGCTTCGTCCGCAGGCCCGATGGCAAGGGATGGCCCGGACGCGTGGCGTTCGCGCGAACGGATTCAGCGCACGCTACCCGGGTCGGCGCATGGTGCGTCGGGCAGGGCTCGCGCGGACCGACGCGACGGTTCCGGCAGTGGGTCCGTTGTCGAATTCGCGCTGGCGTATTCGTCGGGACAGGTATCGATGCCCGAATCGTGCATCGGTCTCCAATCCAATCCGAGGAATGATCATGTCACGCACCGTATTCCATGCGACCCTGCTCGCCGCACCGCTGGCCTGCGCTTTTTCCGCCACCGCGATCGGCAAGCCGGCCAGCTACACGATCGACCCCGCGCATACCTATCCGAGCTTCGAAGCGGACCACATGGGCATCTCGTTCTGGCGCGGCAAGTTCGATTCCAGTTCCGGCAAGGTCGTGCTCGACAAGGAAGCGCAGGGCGGCCGCGTCGAGGTGACCGTCGATCTCGCGAGCATCGACTTCGGTCTCGGCAAGCTCGACGACTGGGCGAAGAGCGCGCAGTTCCTCGACATCGCAAGCTATCCCGAGGCCACCTACAAGGGTCAGCTCGAAAAATTCGTCGACGGCAAGCCGACTCGGTTGGTCGGCACGTTGAACCTGCATGGTGTCTCGCGGCCGCTCACCCTGACCATCGACCGCTTCAAGTGCGTCCCGCATCCGATCTACAAGCGCGAGCTGTGCGGCGCCGATGCGGTCGGGAGCTTCGACCGTGCCGATTTCGGACTGACCGCGGGCAAGGAGTACGGCTTCGACATGTCGGTTGCACTGCGCATCCAGGTCGAAGCGCTGCACGACGAGTGAAGCCGCGATCCAGGACACGGATGTCCCTCGGCCGCGCGCGCCCAAAGTCGATCGGGCTACCGGGAAATGGTGTAGGGCACAGGTCGCAAACGGAATCGCCCGATCGGAATCGCCCGATCGGAACCGCCCGATGCAGTCAATCGCGATCGGGCGCACCGAGCGGAAAGTAGTGGCGATAGGGGCGCGCCTCATCGACCGCGCGTGCGAACGAGGCGCGCGCGAGCAGGCGCTTCCGGTACGCCTTGACGTTCACGAACGCGTCGTCGATCGGATGCGTCCAGTCCGCGTAGAACAGGAACGGCGCGGCGCCACAGTCGGCGAGACTGAAGTGCTCGCCCGATACCCATTCCCGCGCAGCCATCCGCGTATCGAGCCAGGCGTAGGCCGTGTCGAGCATCGTGCGTGCCTCGGCGACGCCGTGGGGGTCGCGCACATCCTCGGGCCGCAGGCGGTCGAACACGATCTTCTGCTGTGGTGTCGAAATGTAGTTGTCAAAAAACCGGTCGAGCATGCGCACGTCGAGCGCGGCGTCGGCGTCGGCCGGAATCAGGCGCACCGGCCCCGGATGATGCAGACCGAGGTATTCGATGATGATGCTCGCCTCGATCAATGCCCGATCCGCATCGACGAGGACCGGAAAGCGTCGCATGGGCCAGAGCGCGTCGAGTTCCCGCATCGCCGGCGTGTCGGGGCCTTCGAGCAGTCGCCATTCGAACCGGGTTTCGTTTTCATAGAGCGCGACCAGGACCTTCTGGCAGTAGGACGAGAACGGATGGGCGTAAAGTTTCAGGGTCATGGCGGCACGTTCAGGTTCGAGGGTCGGAGGGTTCTTGCCGATTCGACGAGCGAGGGAGCGCGATATCGACGCGCCTCGACGCATGCGTGCGCAAAGCACGGACGTGGCGGACTCGGGCTTGCGGCGCCGACCTGATCCGGGCGCGGCCTGCGCGAGGAGTCGCTTCCAGCCCGCCGCAGGGTGGACCGTTGCGCGCGGTGCGCCCCCCGGCGCGTTTTTGGTATAGATTCGAAACGGTCTGCCGGCGCACGGGGCGCCGGAAGGCGCGACCATCCGGAGCCGGGGCGGCGGCACTGTCGGGTGGATATTTCCGTGCGTTGCAGCGGAGCCGGACGTGTCACGACTTCAGGAAGAACTCGAGTTTCACCGGGCGTACGAACGCATCACGGACGCCTATATCGCGCTGGACGCGGACTGGCGCTACACCTACGTCAATGCGAGGGCCGGGCAACTGCTCGGGCGCGATCCCGCGAATCTGATCGGCAGGCATATCTGGTCCGAGTATCCGGCCGAGGCCGACAATCCGTTCCGTGTCGCCTACGAAACCGCGATGGCCGAACAGCGGTCGTTGACCGTCGAAGCCTACGTTCCATCGCGCGACCGCTGGTTCGAAAATCGCATCTATCCGTCGCCGGACGGCCTGACCGTCTATTTCCTCGACGTGACCGTGCGCCGGCGCGCCGAAATCCTCGAGGTCGGTCAGCGCGAAATACTCGCGGGCATCGCCGCGCAGCAGCGGCTTGCGGACAGCCTCGAGCAGATCGCGCGGCTGCATGAAGCCTTGAATCCGGGCGCACTGTGCTCGCTGCTGCTCGTCGATGCCGAGCGCCGCCACGTGCTGCACGGCGCCGCCCCGAGCCTGCCCGACGAATTCAACCAGGCCATGCACGGTCAGGAGATCGCCGACGCGCGTGGTTCCTGCGGGACCGCGATCTGGCGGCGCGAGCGCGTCGTCGTGGCGGATATCGCGAGGCATCGTTTTTGGACGGACTACCGCGATGCTGCGCTCGCCCATGGCCTGCGCGCGTGCTGGTCGACCCCGGTACCGGGCAGTTATGAGCAGGTACTCGGAACGTTCGCGGTCTACTACCGCGAAGTGCGCGAACCGCAGCCCCAGGAAATCGCGAGTGTAGACAAGATGCTCGCGATCGCCGCAATCGCGATCGAAAGCGATCAGCTGATCAGTCGCCTGCGCGAGCGCGACTATTTCTTCGACATGTCGATCGAGATCTACTGCATCTTCGATACGAATACACAGCGCATCGTCCAGGCCAATCCGACATTCAGCAGGGTGACCGGGTTCAGCGCCGCCGAACTGGCCTCGCGCCATTATCTGGAGTTCGTCCATCCGCAGGACCGGTCCATCGCGACCGGCGCGGTTGCGGTCCTCGATGCGGCGGGCAAGCGGGTCAGCGAGGTCGTCTACCGGTTCCTGTGCAAGGACGGCAGCTATCGCTGGCTGGCCTGGGAATCCATCGTCGGACCCGGCGATCTCGCGTTCGCAGTCGCCCACGACGTGACCGAACGCCGCGAGGTCGAGGCCGCGCTGGCCTATGCGGACACGCACGACGCGCTGACCGACCTGCCGCACCGGACCGTGCTCGAGGACGTGCTCGCGTCGGAGCTGGAAACCGCAACGTCGGTATGGGTGTTCATGCTCGGCCTGGACCGGTTCCATACGATCAACGAATCGATGGGTCACGTGGTCGGCGACGACGTGCTGAGGCGCGTCGCGAAGCGCCTGCTCGCGCGGCTCGGTCAGGGCGGACACATCGCGCGCTTCGCCGGCGACCAGTTCGCGATCGCGGTTGCCGATCTGGACGAGACCTCGGCGATGGAGCTGGCCGATCGGTTGCGCGAAGCGGTGGTGCGCCCGATCGACAGCGAGGAGTACCGGCTGGTGCTTACCGCGAGCGTCGGCATCAGCCATTCGCCGGAGCATGGGCGCAGCCCGCAGGACCTGCTGCGCCGCGCGGAAGCGGCGATGTCGCGCGCCAAGCGCCAGGGCCGCGACAGCGTCTACCTGTTTTCGGTGCAGCAGATGCGCGATATCGAGGAGCGACTGCTGCTCGGGCACCGCTTGCGCGGGGCGGTGCAGCGCGGCGAGATGGAGCTGCATTACCAGCCGCAGCACGGATCCCGCAATGGCGCATTGAACGGCTTCGAGGCGCTGCTGCGCTGGAACGATCCGCAGCGCGGCTGCATTTCTCCGGTTCGTTTCATTCCGATCGCCGAAACGCTCGGATTGATGCCGGAAATCGGTCAATGGGTCGCCGATGAAGCCTGCCGGCAGGCCCGCGCTTGGCTCGACCGTGGCCATCGCGATTTCAGCATCGCGGTCAACGTCTCGGCGCAGGAGCTGCAGCGTCCCGGCCTCGTGGCGCATCTCGCCGATGCCTTGCGCCGGCACGCGCTGCCCGCGCAGGTGCTCAACGTCGAGATCACCGAGAGTTCATTGATGGAAAACGTCGAGCGCGTGCGCGGCACGCTGAGCGAGCTGAAGGCGCTCGGGATCAAGCTCGCGCTCGACGACTTCGGCACCGGCTATTCGAGTCTCGCGTACCTCAAGCATTTTCCGATCGACAAACTCAAGATCGACCAGAGTTTCGTGCACGGCCTGCCCGAGGCCGCGGACGATGCGGCGATCGCCCGCACGATCGTCGCAATGGCCCATCAGCTGCGCATGGTGGTCGCTGCCGAGGGCGTGGAGACCGCGGCGCAGAGCGTCTTTCTCGACGGAATCGGCTGCGACGAGCTGCAGGGCTATCACCTCGGCCGTCCGCAGGCTGCGAGCGCCGCGGAAGCATTCTTTGCCGGGCGGGCGCGCTGAGTCGCAGCGCCTGCGAAGCCCTCGCGACGCGGATGCGGATCGGTCATTGTCCGTCTGAAGTCGTGCGGCCCTTCGAGCCGTTGCCGGTCGAGCCGTTGCCGGGCGTCCGGCGGTCGTGCCACTGCGACTTCGAGGTGAAACCGCGCTCGCGCGCCCACAGGATCGCTGCGCCGCGGTTATGGACATCGAGCTTGGAATAGATCGATGCAGCGTGGTTGCGCACCGTGCTCGGCGAGACGTTCAGGCGCGCGGCAATCGCCTTGTCGGTCAGGCCCTCGCCGATCAGGGCCAGCACGTCGCGTTCGCGATCGGTCAGGTCCGACAGCTCGGGCGCGCTCGCCATCGAGGCTCCGCGGCGCACGTTCGCGAGTCGCTCGATCAGCGGCCGGCTGAACCATGACGCATCGCGCATGACCTCTTCGACCGCTTCGACCAGTTCCAGCTCGGAGCGTTTGCGATAGGTGATGTCGAGCAGTGCGACGAGCAGACAGGAACTGCCGTTCATCGGCACCGTCTCGGCCGAGACCAGGCAATCGATGGTCTGGCCGTCCGCGCGCTTGATCACGCATTCGACATTGCTCAGCGAGCCGGTTTCGCGAAGCAGGCCGATGACCTGTTTCCTCGCCGCGCCGGAATCGAGCAGGCCCAACGCGTCGATCGATCGGCCGATCATGTCCTCCGGCGTGTAGCCGATAGCCGCGGCCAGCGCCGCATTGGCGTCGCTGATCTCGAGACGATCCGCGCTGCAGACCAGGCTCGGTACCGGAGTCATTCGGAAGGCCTTCGCGAATCGTTCCTCGCTCTGGCGCAGGGCTTCCTCGATCGTTCGACGCGACTCGAGGTCGATGAATGTGAGCAACATGCAGGCCTCGTCGGCGACCTCGATCGGCTGTCCGGCAACGACGATGATCTTGGATCCACCGCCGGACACGCGCAGTTCGGCCTGAGTCTGCGCTATCGTCTCGCCGGCGACCAGGTGCTCGATCGCGGCCTCCCGGTTTTCCGCGTTTTCGAGCACGTCGAGTTCGTAGATCGAGCGCCCGATCACCTCCTCGCTTGCATAGCCGGTCATCTCGAGGAATCCGCGGTTGACCTTGATGTAGCGCAGATCCTCGAGGCGGCAGATCAGGCCCGGGGCCGGGTTCGTGTTGAACGCCTTCTCGAAGCGCTGTTCGGCGCTGGCCCAGTCGGTTACGTCGACCGCGAACAGCGCGTAGCAGTCCGGCTTGCCGTTCGTGTCCGTGATCACGAGACTCCGCGTGCGCAGCACGCGAGAGACGTCCGGCCGCGCCACCGCGGTGACTTCAACCACGACGTCGCTGAAGGTTTCACCCTTGAGCGCGCGCTCGAGCGGATAAGCGGCAGCCGGCACCTTGTGATGGTTGCGGTAGCGCAGTTCGAAACGCTTGCGGTATTCGCCGATGGTCTGGCCGAGACCCGCATGCGTGGTGATGCCGTGCATCGCGCAGGCGCTCGCATTGGCCCAGCTGATCCGCCTGTCGCGTTCGATCAGGATCACGCCCGAGTCGAGACCGGCGACGATCTGGCGCAGTTGATGGCGGTCGGGTGAAACGGTCGGACTGCTTTTCTTCATGGGGCACTCAGGTCGCCTGCGGACGACAATCCGCTGCAGCTGCTTCGATCCGGTCAGGTAACACGAGCGCCGCTCCGCGGGTGCGTGGGCGGCCTCGACCTCGAGTGACAAATGCACCATCCGATCTAGTGCATCCGCAACGGGACTGGCGCGATGGGCATGCGTCAGACTGAATGGCCAATGGGAACAACTACGTGGCACGGCGTGACTTGACGGTCCGTGACGGTGCCGAATATACGCCAATGGAAGCTCTGGTGCGGCAAGCTGCGAGGGAAGTGGTCATGGTTCGAAACAACAGGGATCCGGCCCGGATGCGGCCATTCGCAGTCATCGAGACCACCTCCACGCAGGATGTCCTGGAACGGGTGCTGGATGACCCGGCGCACGTCGCTGCGTTCGGACTGCAGGAGTGCGCGCAGTCACCGCATGGCTACAGCTGGTTCAATGTCTGCATCGACGCTACCGATCCGCTCGCGGCCCTGAAGACGATCCGCAGCGTTCTGGTTGCACTGCTGCGCGCGGCCGATCTCGGCATCGTCGGACACTTCAGGATCGTCACCGGTGCCGACCTGCTGCGCGGACCGGAACCGGCTGCAGGCGGCGGTGAAGTCGGAGGCGGTGAATGGGCCGTCTGAGACGATCGCCGAGCACGCGCGCGACCGTGGCCTCGCTGCTCGGCGACATCGACGAGATCGTGAACAGCATCTATGCGGAGCTCGCAGAGGACGACGTCGTGGTCTGGGCCGGCTCGGGGGTCGAGGTCTGCTACGCGCGCGTACGCGAGGCGCCCGAGTCCGGCGGCGAGCACGTGGGCACCTACCGCATGGGCGTGGCGCCTACCGACATCCGCGACGACCTGCTCGAGCTGCGCAAGTCGCGCGTCTCGGACGCGATGCTGTTCTAGACCGATCGCCGCTCCGCGCGTAGCGAGGTGTGCGGCGCAGCGCGTTCAGGACAAGCTGCCAGCCGGGAGCCGCTCGATCGCATCGGGCCGCTGCCCGTTCGCATCGGAAATAACCGCGCCGATCCGCCCCGTCCTTCTCGACTGCGGGCCGCGCAGGGCTGCAGGACTGCGCCGGTCCGCACGCTCCCATGCCCAGCGGCCATATGACTCCGATTGCCCTGCGTGTGCGTACCCGCGCGCGGGTTCCTTGCGTTACCGCATATCTTTCGCGCAATCGAGGTCACGCGCAAACTGGCACACTGTCTGCATTCGACGGTCCGGCCCAGGGAGTCAGCGCATGTCCGCCATCGCAGTATCCGTTGCGCGTCCGATCGCGTGGTCGCAGGTGTTCCTCGGCGGCGTACTCATCGCACTCGGCGATGCGGCGTTCGCGACCACGCTATGGTTTTCCTGGAGCGCTGCGGGGATTACCCGCATGTTCCAGTCGATCGCGGTCGGCGTGCTCGGCAAGGCCAGCTTCGAAGGCGGGGCGGCGGCCGCGGCCCTGGGCGCCGGGCTGCACCTGGGCATGGCGACGTTGTTCGTCGTCGCCTACGCGCTGCTCGCGCGGAGCCTGCCGGTGCTGTTGCGCAGACCATTCCTGCTCGGTCCGGCCTATGGTGTGCTGCTCTACCTGATCATGAATTTCGTGGTCATGCCGCTGTCGCGCGTGGGCGCATCGCCGTCGTTCAAGCATCCCGGCTCGATCGCGTTGAGCGTACTCGCGCACATCATGTTCGGAATCATCGCGGTGTTTTTTGCACGCCGCGCATTGCAGCGCGCGGCCTGACTTCCGCGCAAGCACCTTCGGCCTCGGGCCAGGCGCGCACACGACGGATGCCACCGGCCTCAACGCACCAGCCGCAACTGCCTCTGCTGCAGGAAATGCCGCACCG
Source organism: uncultured Gammaproteobacteria bacterium (assembly GCA_963758365.1). Classification (GTDB taxonomy): domain Bacteria; phylum Pseudomonadota; class Gammaproteobacteria; order Xanthomonadales; family Rhodanobacteraceae; genus Dokdonella_A. The sequence continues at coordinate 1,720,016 of CAVWVB010000001.1, read as the reverse complement.
CGTCGTCGCGTTCGAGACCGATCGCGAGTGCATAGGTGTCCCGGGCTGCATCGAGCGCACCGGTTCTTGCGAGCAGGTCAGCGCGCGCGGCCCAGTACGGCTGGTAGTCGCCGAGGCGCGAATCGGCGGCCGGGTCGGGCAATGCGGCGAGTCCCGCTGCAGTGCCATGCACCTCGGCGACCGGCGACGCGCACCGTGGTCGCCGAGGATATCGGGCTGCAGCCGGTTCGAACCGGCCAGCACGCCGGCCTTCTGCAAGGCCTCGGTGTAGGTCGCATATGCGGCAACGCCCTGTTTCTGATCGGACTCGCTGAGCGCGTTCCAGCCGTCTTCTTTCGCATAAAGCATCAGCAGGTAGTGCATGGGTTACTCCTCGGTCGATCGACGTCGCCAGGTGCGCCGCCACTACCCAGACGATCCGGCAGGCGTGGTTTGGACAGCCGCGATCACGCGGAATCGACTGGACCGAATGGCCATGCGAACTCACGTCGACGTGCGCGGGTAGTGTGCCTGCGCGCCGAAATCCTCGTGCGACTGCGCTCGGCATTGATGAACGTCCCGTCAGGAAATGCGACGCGCGTGTCGGGACGGAACTCCCGATCATGTCGTCGATTGCCTTTGTGACGGCCGTGAACGTCGTCGAACGCGTACGCTTGCTCCGCATTCGCGACCAACCTGTTACACCCGCACGTCCGCGGGCGTAATCGTTTGTACCGGCGAATCCGCGGTGTTGCACGGCCCGAGAAGCACGAAAGTGGACGAGTTTTGCGCAGGAAGCGATTGATCGGAAGGGAGGATTCGGCTTGACCGTGCCGGGTACTTGCTGAACGATACGGCGCAACACCCCGGATGTGGGGTCTATTTGTAGTTAGCCACATGAATGACATCGACGAAAAGGAAGTCATCGCGAAGCTTCGTGCTGCGCGGGACAAAGCGCGGGGCTACGCTGATTTCTTCGGCTGGGCCATTGACCGCGACCTCGAGGAATGGGGAGTCGTGTGTTCTCTTGCAGAATCGCTTGAGGCCGACAATGCCCTGTTTTTCTCAGACCTTAAGAGCCGTGGGAGGCCAAACGATCCACCTGACTGTGAGGCACGGACACCAGACGGAGCGCGCGTGGCAATCGAGGTGACAGAGCTTGTGGACGGCAAAGCCATTGAAGCCTACAAAGCAGGGCGCGTTTTTGACTGGGCCGAATGGCCGAAGAAAAAATTCCGTTCCGTCTTGCAGGAGCGTATATCGAAGAAAGGCGAGCGCTTTCCTGAACTCAAAGATCAGCCTTACGAGGGCGGATACGTGATAGTGGTTCATTCGGACGAGCCTGAGCTTTCTCGGATCGCAGTCGCAGAATTCTTGTCTGATTTTCAGCTTGAAAAGCCTAGCCATGTCGATCGGGCATTTCTTGTCCTGTCGTACGATCCGGCAGTCGAGCGCTGGCCGTACTTTGAGTTGACGTTTAATGGCTAACAGTTCGCTCCAGCCGACCGTCCAACTGCTGCGCAGTCGGCCGGCGGCTGAGCTTCGGCGTTAGCTGCCTTCTGGTGACCTATGCGCATGTTGTTGGCTTTCATTGTCGTCTTCGCTCTGGCATGGCCCGCTGCAAGTGCACCCACGGCATCACGTCACGCAATGTCGGTCCTGTTTGTCGGAAACAGCCTCACCTATGTGGGCAATACGCCGGGCGTGCTGGACTCCATGGCTTCTGCCAATGGTGCGGCCATCTTGAGCGACATGATCGTAAAGGGTGGAGCCACGCTTACTCAGCGGGTGGCGGACGGTTCGGTTGTCCGTGCACTGGGTACGAAGCGGTATAGCGCTGTGGTCCTGCAGGAGCGCGGCGGAGATCTCATGTGCTCGTTCGGCCCAAGCTCCTGCTCTGATTCCCGGAAGGCTATCCAAGCCCTCGTGGTCGCCGCTAGAAGCTCCGGTGCCAAGGTTTACCTCCTCGGCACATATCAAGACAATCCGGGCGCGTCAAAGGCACTAGTTGCGGCCGAGTCAGCGGCCGCGGCCGAAGCGGGCATCCCATACATTGAAGTTTCCGAGAAGCTCCAAGTGCTCCGCACTTCTGCACCGAGCATGCGCTGGCACGCCCCTGATGGCATGCACCCCGGACCCGACCTAGCACTGCTCAATGCGGTGTCGCTCCACCAGGCTCTGCTCGGCGTGCTCCCGAAGCTCCGTACCTTCACCGTCACGGCGCCGATATACGGTGCTACCAGCGGCCTGACCGAAGCTTTGCGCAGCGCCGAGGACCCAGCACCCCTGACCACGACGCCTCACGCCATCCAGTATTCGGCAGAATCACTGCGCACGATTCTGCAAGCGATGGGCGGCGGTTAGGCAGCTAACAATTCGTCCAAGCCGACGCCGCTTCGCGGCGCGGCTTAACTCAGGTGTTGAGGCTGTAGAAAAATCCCTTTTCACGGACGCACGCCAATCATTTCGGCGGCCCGAATGCCTCAGGTATCACGGGGAGTGTCTGCTGACGGCCTCTTGGACGTGCTTCATCCTCACGCAGGTCGTTCACACGGCACGGGCCCATCGGACCGCAGGCCTTCCTTTGCCCTGTTCACGCTGCCTTTCGATAGTGCGCCCATTTCTCGATGTTGTGGACGAGGGCGAACAGCTTCCATTGGCCATCCACTTTCGTCTGGCCACGTAGCGTGAAGCGGTTGAGTCGCTTGTTGTGCCGGAGGTTGCCGAACACCGGTTCGACCGTGGCGAAACGCCGGCCATAGTGCTCACGGCCTTGTTCGCTGTCGATGCGTTCGCGCATGCGCTGGGTGTGCGTGACGATAGCCTTGCGCGTCAGTAGAGCGACTTGCCGTGATGGCGTGGTCTCAGGGCTGCGCAGACACCGGGTTCGCAGCGCGCAGTTCGTGCAGGCCGCGGCCGGCGCGCGAAACTTGATCGCGGTGTAGCCGCCGATCGTGCAGTGCCGGCCGTTGCGATACAGGCGCTGCCCAGCGGGGCACGTCGCGTGCGAATGGTCCGTGGCGATGACGAAGTGCTCGCGGCCGAACACGCCAGGTCGCTTCACTGTGCGCGATTTGTCGTACAGCGGGTCAGGCTTGGCCGTGTGCTTGTCCTGATCGGCGAAGCGCTCATCGCGGCGGCGCATCTGATTGTCGGCGATCAGTGCGTCGATGCCGCGCTCAGCGAGCGCAGCCAGGTTGGCTTCAGAGTGATAGCCCGCATCGGCCGTCACCAACGTCGTGGGTGTGCGTTGCGCAGCGCAGGCTGCGATCACCGGCAGCAGCACCTCCTGCTCGGCGCCGGTGCCGTGCGCCGAGGCTTCGACGATGATCTGATGTGCGGCGTCGACCACGGCCACGCCACAGCAACCCTGAATCACGCCCTTGTCGGTCGCCAGTTTGGCCGACTCGTTGTCGGTGCGGTTGGATTTGCGGATCGATCCGCGTGTTCCGGCGCGATCGTGCGGATGCTCGGTCAGCCACGCGCGAATCTTCGCCGCTTCACCCTTCATGCGCTCGATGCGCGCCATCGCCTTCGCGTCACCCACGTCCTGTGCGCTGCCCGCATCATTGGTGCCATGCCGATCCAGCATCCTCTTTGCCGTGCGCTCCATCTTCTGTGCCTGCGCCAGAAGCTCGGCGCGCGTGCCCGAGCGGTGTTTGGACGCATTCGATGGCAGCTTCACGCCGTCGATGGCAAACATCGCGCGACCGATCAGGCCTTCCTTGCCCAGCACGGTCAGCACCTGACCGAATACCGAAGCGATCGCATCGCGCGAGCGGCTGACAAAATCAGCGATCGTGGTGAAGTGCGGCTTGGCATCGCCGGTCAGCGCGATGAACAACACATTGTCCCGGCACGCCCGCTCGATCGCACGCGAGCTGACCATGCCTTGCTAATAGGCCAACAACACCGCCTTGAGCAGCATCGCCGGCGCATGGGCCGGCGCGCCGCTGTCGTCGTTGCGGTAGTGCGCATCGAACGCTGACAAGTCCAACTGATCGACCAGGTGGTGCACCGCATGCGTGAACGTACCCGCTACCAGCTGCGCTTCCAGATCCACCGGCAACAGCCGTGGCCCCATGTCGATATCCCGATAGCGCGCCATGCCCGGCCCTTGTTCGCCTGGTCCTATTGAAGCAAGATCATGGGAGGTTTTTCTACAACCTCGTTAGGCGCTGCGAGGTACTCGTCGACAAGCGATAGTCCAGCGGACCGCCCAACTCGGAGTAGATTCGCCGCCATGGGACTCCTTACCTTCAGCCTCAACGTCACGCTCGACGGTTGCGTCGACCACCAGGAGGGAATCGCCGACGGCGAGACACACGCTTTCTTCACCCGCCTCATGGACGAGGGTGGGGCAATGCTGTGGGGCCGGGTCACCTACGAGATGATGGAGAGCTACTGGCCGGCGGTTGCCAGTGGTGACGAGGAGGCGCCGCCGGCGATGCGCGAGTGGGCGGTGAAGTTGGAGGTCAAGCCGAAGTACGTGGTGTCGTCGACGCGAACGGACTTCCCGTGGACCAACAGCCACCACATCGCCGGCGACTTGCGCACGAGCGTGCAGAAGCTGAAGGACGCGACCGCTGCCGGCGTGCTCCTCGGTAGCGGCAAGCTCGCGACCGAGCTGGACCGGCTGGATCTGATCGACGAGTACAAGTTCCTCGTTCACCCCAGAATCGCTGGTCACGGCCCGACCCTGTACCAGAGCGGGCTGGCCAACACGCGACGGCTTGAGCTGGTCTCGGCGAAGCCGCTCAGTAACGGCGCGGTCGCCATGCACTACCGGCGCGCGCGCGGCTAACAATCGGTTGCAGCGGCGGGCCGCTGCAACCGGAGCGTTATACCTACGAGGAGCGTGAAGAGCACACATGCCGCTGACGGAATTCTGTGAAGGCTGGATCTGGACGAAGGATTATCCGGTCAAGCTTATGGGACTTGCATTCAACGCACGGATGAGCGTCATTCGTCTTGAATGTGGAAAATTGATGTTGCACTCCCCTGGAGAAATTGATGAAGCCACGGCTGCAGAGATTGCGAATCTGGGAGAAGTTGGTTACATCGTAGCACCGGGCACTCTCCACCACATGCACGTGGCTCAAGCGCAGGGTCGCTACCGGCGTGCTGAAACATACATATGCCCAGGCGTCGAACGCAGAGCTCAGGGCCTCCAGTTCGACTGGATACTGGGGCCTCGCGCACCGGCGGTGTGGTGCAACACAATAGATCAGGTACTAATTCGCGGCAGCAGATACGTGAGCGAAGTCGCAATGTTGCACAAACCAAGCAGGACACTTTTGCTCGTCGATTCCATCGAGAATTTTACCGACCAGACGAGTGGTGTTAATTGGCAACTCAAGGTTTTTTTGAAGCTTGTGCTCCGCATGTGGAATACGCCAAAACCGGCGCCAGAGTATCGGCTGGGACGATACGACAAACGCGCTGTGCAAGGCTCGCTGAGTAGGATTCTAGAGTGGGACTTCGATAAAATAGTCTTGTCACATGGCGACAATATCACCGAGAGAGCCAAGGAAAGAGCACGGCGAGCATGGACTCCTCCGCTCACAAGATTGTCGTAATCCACGAAGGGTATGACAATTCGCTGCAGCCGACCGTCATCCCTTGGCGACATGGACGTGCCAGGCTTTCGCCTGCACCGCCTCAAAGGCGCCATGCAAACGCGCTGGTCTATTGCAGTCAATGGAAACTGGCGGATCACGTTCGACTTCAAAGACGGTAACGCATGCGTACTCGACTACGAGGACCATCGCTGATGGCTATGCACAATCCTCCTCATCCCGTTCATCACCAACATCGACCTTGAGCCTAACGGCATCAGTGGCCGCCAACTTGCATTCAATTTGGACGTCGCGGCTTCTACACTTGGTCGTGCGCTCGATGGCGCTGGCCGCGTTACGCCAGATATGGCGCTGCGGCGATCGAAGGCCCTCGGCCGCCCGCCGGAAAGTTGGCTTGCCATGCAAGACAACCATGATCTTTGGGTGGCGAGGCAGCAGGCGAATCTTGGCAACGTTAGCTCAAACTGGCAGCTGGCTAACAGTTTGATCATCCGGACGCTCACCCCGCTACGCGGGGCGCGCGCCGGTTACCTGGAGCGATTTAGCCGTCCATCAAAGACGGTTCACAACGCGAACGATTTCGTGGCGAGAAACATGAGAAATCACATCGCAATTTGCAGCGTTTTCCTTTTGGCGGTCCCCGGAACTCCAGCCGTGCGCGCTCAGACAGTTTCTGGAACTCCCCCTGACGCGCAAACGATCAGACAACTCATAGAAAAGCACGCATCATCCGCACGCAAAGACGACGTAGCTGGGATGGTTTCCACTATGCACGCCGATGCGGTTACGCGCCTTGATAATGGGCGGTTTCTGGTCGGACGTGCGGCAAACGCGGAGTTCCTACAAGAGATCGCCGCTGGCGGCCCCATCGTCTCGCACATCGCCATCCGCCTGAATCGATCAGGATCCGCTTTCTAACGCCTGACACAGCATTTGTTGACGTAGACTCCGTCTCAATATCAGGTTCTGGGCCACGAACGCCTTACTTGCTCTTGTTCATCAAGGTCAACGGGAAGTGGGGAGTGGCTGAAGTGCGGAACGGCCCGGACCACGAATGAGGCGACCACGTGGTTAACAGTTCATTCCAGCCGACCGCCCACTGGCTGGCCCGGGCAATCCAACTGACGTTGGCCGGCAGTTCATCGAAGGCGAACTTCGTTTCGGGGCTCGGCCCAATTCAGGTGTTGACCTAACCGGCAACGCCGGCTCAGAGTCCGGGATGGTCATGAATCACCGCGCCCTTCGTTTCCTCAGTCTTCTCCTGATCGCCTTGGGTCTTGCGCCCGGCGCAGCGCACCTGCTCGAAATGCCGGTCAAGCTGACTTACACACCCGAACTGTACTTCGCGGTCACGAGCACGCTGTATGCGCTCTTCGGTTCGGCAGGGGCAGTGGTCCAGATCGGCGCGCTCGTCCTCACGGGCGTGCTCGCATTCGTGTCTCGCGGTCTTCCGGCGGCCCGGTTTGCTGTCGCCGGCGCGTTGTTCCTGGGCCTCTCCCTGGTCGCCTGGGGAGCCCTCGTTGCCCCGGTCAATGCCGAATGGAGCGAGGCCATCCAGTCCGGCGCGCAATCTCTGCCCAAGCTCTATGCCGAGCTGCGCTTGCGCTGGGAGTACGGTCACACGGCGGCATTCGCGCTGTGGCTCGCCGGCTACTGCTGCGTGCAGTGGTTCGTGGTCGGCGGCCGATCCCTGGCCGTGCAAGGCAAGCATGTCGCCTGACCCTTCCATTGTTCCGACGTTCCGATTGACGCTTCGCGCCGCGCGACCCGCCGCTCGTGGGCGACGTTAGTCCTCGCGACGGCTCGTCATGTCCATCGAACTCGTCGGACTCGTTGTCTCGGTTGTGCTCGGAATCGTGCACATCGTGCTCGCGTCTCATTCGGCCAGCCTGCAGAGAGGCTACCGGTGGACGGCCAGCGCGCGAGACGAAGCCGTGCCACCCTTGCGGGGACTCGCAGCGCGCCTTTCGCGTGCGTCCGCGAACTACCTCGAAACATTTCCGTACTTCGGGCTTCTCGCGCTCGCCGTCCATGTGACTGGCGCCGGCAGCGCGGTGTCTGCGTGGGGCGTCGGCCTCTACCTGCTCGGCCGGGCGCTGTACCTGCCGCTGTATGCGTACGGCGTCTTCCTCGTGCGTTCCCTCGCTTGGAACGTCGCGACCCTTGGCATCGTGCTGCTCGGCTGGGCGCTCGTGATTTCGAATGCGCACCTGTAGCGGAGGTTCGATCCACCGTGCGATCGAGCGGCAGGGCTTGTGAGCATTCTGCGCGGTCTTGCAGAATACGAGGCTCCGGAACTGCCAGGCTGCGAGCATGAAAAAATCCGACACGAGCGAAGCGCAGTCGGCATCGACGCTCATCTCGAAGAGAATCGCCGAACTCGGCGACTGGCGCGGCGAAACGCTCGGCCGAATGCGCAAGCTCATCAGGACAGCCGACCCGGACGTGATCGAGGAGTGGAAGTGGATGGGCACTCCGGTCTGGTCGCACGACGGCATCATCTGCACCGGTGAATCCTACAAGAAGGTCGTCAAGCTCACCTTCGCCAAGGGCGCGTCCCTGAAGGACCCGGCGCATCTGTTCAATTCGAGTCTCGACGGCAACGTGCGCCGCGCGATCGACATCCACGAAGGAGAAGAAGTCGCCGCGTCCGCCTTCAAGACGCTGGTTCGCGAGGCGGTTGCGCTCAACCGTTCGGGCAAGTCGAAACCCGCGAAGAAAGCGAAGTCCTGAGGGATTCCGCTCCGTGGCACGCGCGCGATCGGGCGTGCCCTCACGGAAACGGCGAACCCGGTTTCGCCGCGGTTTTTTTGTTGCCCATCGCCGTGCCGCATCGCGGTTCGGCACGAAACCTGCTTGGTTTCGAGGAGATCCCCGCTCGAACGCGAGAACAGGAGGTTCGCATGAAGTCCGCTATCGCCTCGGTCGTTGCCGCGCTGCTCTGCGCAGGTTGCGCAACCACGCAGTACCGGCCACTGGTCGATTCCGGCGTAAGCCGCGGAAGCTACGAAGAAGATGTCGCCGATTGTCAGCACCTGGCGGATCAGCGCCCCGCCGCGGCACAGGCCGCGGGTGGAGCGACCGCGGGCGCGGTGCTCGGCGCATTGTTCGGTCTCGCGGTCGGCTTGCGCGGCGACGATGTTGCGCATGTCGCGGCGTGGGGCGCTGCGAGCGGCGGCATCAACGGCGCTGCCTACGGCTCCGCCGAGGAGCGCGCGATCGTTTCGCGCTGCATGGCCGGGCGCGGTTACAACGTCGTCGCAAACTGACGAATGTCTCGTCCCGTCGGATTCAAAAAAACAAGGCCAGCCGGGGCTGACCCTGTTTGCGTTGCCGTGCGAGTCGGCTCGAATCCGGAGACACACTGATTCGGCGTCGCTTGCCGTTGCGGACGATCCGCTCGACGGTGCCTACTTGTAGTAGCCCACGCCGCAGATCTGGTCGCCGACCTTGGTGAAGAAACTGGTTTTCTCGACAGGTTCGGTCGTGCCAGGCCGCGGGAACATGTAGTGCATCTTGGAGATCTTGCCTTCCTTCGCGACGCGCTCCTGCTCCTGTGCGACCATCTTGCCGTTCTTGTCCTTGAGGTCCTTGATGTTCTGGCCCTTCATCGGACCCGCGGTCTGGATCCAGTCGGGTCCGGCGCAGAACACGTACAGATCGCGGTCCTTGAAACCGTCCGCGCCGCTGTTGAATTTCTCGAGCGCCTCGTCCTTGTTGGCCTTGAGCGCGGCGACCGCGCGGTTCAGCAGCGCCTTGGCTTCCGCCGCGGTGCCGTGGTCGCTCTTTGCCTTGGCCGCATTGGCGAGCGCGGCGGCGCCGCACAGCGCGATCGTGGCGAGTGCGATGATCAACGACTTGCCCAGTTGCTTTCCGAACTGACTCATTGGGGTGCTTCCTCGTGCGTTTCGTTGCGTTTCGGCGCGAGCCGACGGATGGACGGCCGCGCCACCTGACTGCACAGACTGCGAAAGACGCGGATTCACTGTCGATGCGAACAGACAGGCCCTTGTAGCGAGTCGAAGGGTGTGGGTGAAGGACGGCAGGGAGCCTTCCTGGACGCGCCCTCGGGCAGGCCGCTGAAGAGCGCCGCCGACTCTACTCCGGTTGCCCGCTGAACGGGGGGAGCACAGCCGATCGAATCGGCGACCGGTACTGCCGCGACAGGGCGAATCCCGCACCACCCGGCCGGCCGGCGTGACCTCCGGCAGATTGCCGCTCCGCAGCACGCCGGCTATCGTCGCCACGACTCGAACGATGGGGGCGTGCGATGCCGCTGCGACTGATTACCTGTACCGTCCTGATCGCGCTGACCCTGAGCGCTGCCGCGGGCGCCGCCGACCAGCCGACCACGTCGCTGCCGTACACGCCGAGCCTCGACCCGAAGTCGATGGACGTCACGGCCGATCCCTGCGTCGACTTCTACCAGTACGCGTGCGGCGGCTGGATGCGCAACAACCCGATTCCCGACGACCAGGCGAGCTGGAGCGTCTACGCGAAGCTGTATCAGGACAGTCAGCGCTATCTCTGGGGCATCCTGACCGGACTCGCGAACGCGCCCGATGACACCGATGCGGTGCGTCACAAGCTCGGGGACTATTTCGCGGCCTGCATGGACGAGGCGACGGTCGCGAAGCGCGGCGTCGAACCGCTGCGCGCTCCGCTCGAGCGCATCGCGGCGATGCGCAGCAAGGCCGAATTGCCGGCCGTCGTGGCGGGCCTGCAGGCGCTGACCGGCAGCCGCGGGTTCCTGTTCTCGTTCGGCTCGGCGCAGGACTTCGGCGATGCCTCGCGCGTGATCGCCGCGGCCGACCGCGGCGGCATCGGCCTTCCGGATCGCGACTACTACCTGAAGCAGGATGCGAAGTCGAAGGATCTGCGCGAGGGCTACCGCAAGCATGTGCAGGCGATGTTCGGATTGCTCGGCGACACGCCGGCGCAGGCCGCACGCGAAGCCGGCACGGTGATGCGGATCGAAACCGCGCTCGCGACCGCGTCGCTGAGCCGCGTCGAGCGGCGCGATCCGTACAAGCTCTATCACAAGGTCGACGCGAAGGGCCTGCAGGCGCTGACTCCGGGCTTCGACTGGAACACGTATCTCGATCGGCGCGGGCTGGGCGCAGTGGACGGGTTCAACGTGGCCGAGCCCGCGTTCTTCAAGGCGATGGCGGCGCAGGTCGCAAAGACGAGCCTCGACGACATCAAGAGCTACCTGCGCTGGCATCTTGCGCACGCGCAGGCTGCCTACCTGTCACCCGCATTCGTCGATTCCGATTTCGAGTTCTTCCGCAAGACCCTGCGCGGCGTGCCGCAGCAGGAGCCGCGCTGGAAACGCTGTGTCGCCCTCGTCGACGACCAGCTCGGCGAGGCGCTCGGCCGCGAGTTCGTCGCGCGCGCGTTCAGCCCGCAGCTCAAGCAGGACACCGTGCACATGACCCGGCGCATCGAGCAGGCGATGCGCGACGATCTCGGCCGCATCGACTGGATGAGCACACCGACGCGCCGGCGCGCGCTCGAGAAGCTCGATGCGATCGTCAACAAGATCGGCTATCCGGACACGTGGCGCGACTACGGCCGCTTTGCGGTCGCGCGCGACGACTTCGCGGGCAATGTCGAGCGCGGCAATGTGTTCGAGCAGCGGCGTCAACTCGACAAGATCGGCAAGCCACTCGATCGCGGCGAGTGGCAGATGTCGCCGCCGACGGTCAACGCGTACTACGACCCGCAGATGAACGACATCAACTTCCCGGCCGGCGTGCTGCAGCCGCCGCTCTACGACCCGAAGATGGATGCAGCGCCGAACTACGGAAATACCGGCGGCACGATCGGCCACGAACTCACCCATGCGTTCGACGACGAGGGCCGCCAGTTCGACGCGCGGGGCAATCTCAAGGACTGGTGGGGACCGACCGACGGCAGGGCGTTCGAGGAGCGCGCGCAGTGCATCGTCGACCAGTATGCGAAGTACACGATCGTCGATGACATCAGGATCAACAGCAAGCTCACCGAGGGCGAGGACATCGCCGACCTCGGTGGTCTCGTGCTCGCGTGGGCGGCCTGGCAGGCGGAAACGGAAAACCAGCGCCTGCAGGCAGTCGACGCCCTCGAACCCGCGCAGCGGTTCTTCGTCGGCTATGCGCAGTGGGCCTGCGAAAACCAGCGGCCCGAACAGTTGCGCGCGAACGCGCTGACCAATCCGCACTCGCCCGGCAGGTACCGCGTCAACGGACTCATGGTGAACATGCCCGAGTTCCAGTCCGCGTTCGCGTGCAAGGCCGGCCAGCCGATGGTCGCCGCGAAGCGCTGCAAGGTCTGGTAGCGCGCAGCATCCACGCTCACGGGTTTCGGCCCGCCTGCACCACGCCCCGGCCTCAGCGACAGAAGATCGCACGTGACCGTAGGTCAGGCCGTCCGGCCTGACCCGCGATCATCCCGGCGAACGCGTCAGGTCGTAGGTCAGGTCGCCCCGACCTGACACGCCGGTAGTTCCGCTGGACACGTCAGGTCGGCACAGCCGACCTGACCTACGGATTCCCCATTCCGCGGCCGTAGGTCAGGCCGCCCAGGCCTGCGTGCGTTCGAGACTGCGCGCGCATTCCGCATCGAGGCGCGCGATCCGACACGGGCGCCAGCGCTTGTAACCCGGCTTCTGCGAGAGAATGCGTGCGTCGCATCACCGTAGGTCAGGTCGCCCCGACCTGACACGCTGGTAGCTCCGCTGGACAGGTCAGGTCGGCACAGCCGACCTGACCTACGGATTCCCCATTCCGCGGCCGTAGGTCAGGCCGCCCAGGCCTGCGTGCGTTCGAGACTGCGCGCGCATTCCGCATCGAGGCGCGCGATCCGACACGGGCACCAGCGCTTGTAACCCGGCTTCTGCGAGAGAGCGCGTGCGTCGCATCACCGTAGGTCAGGTCGCCCCGACCTGACACGCCGGTAGTTCCGGTGAACACGTCAGGTCGGCACAGCCGACCTGACCTACGGATTCCCTATCCTGCGGCCGTAGGTCAGGCCGCCCCGGCCTGACGCGTTCGAGCTGCGCGCGCATTTCGCATCGAGAGGCGCGCGATCCGACACGGGCACAGCGCTTGTGACTCGGCCAGCACGACCCGATATGCTGTGTTTCGGCAATGATTTGCGCGAGGAGAATGCGATGGCCACCGGCTGGGCCGGCGACGGTGCGGTGCAGGACCAGATCGACGCGACCGTGAAAGACGCGATCGAACGCGCGCGCAGTCGTCTGCGCAAGGGTCCGAGTCTGTCCCACTGCGAGGAATGCGACGCGTCGATTCCCGAGGCGCGGCGCAAGGCCGTGCCCGGCGTGCGCCTGTGCGTGGCCTGCCAGGATGCGCAGGACCGTGAACAGGGCAGTGCGACCGGCTACAACCGGCGCGGCAGCAAGGACAGCCAGCTGCGCTGAATCGCGCTATCGGGTCAGGTCTTGTTGCGCTCGCGCATCGCCGCGGCGAGCTGGTCGCCGATCGGCAGGCGGCGGATGCGCACGCCGGTCGCGGCGAATATCGCGTTGGTCAGCGCGGGCGCTGCGGTCGGAATACCCATCTCGCCCGCGCCACTCGGCGCTGCGCGGCTCGGCACGACATGCACCTCGACGTCGGGCGCCTGTGCCGAACGCAGCAGCGGGTAGTCGGGAAAGTTGCGCGTGCTGACCTGGCCCTTGTCGATGCGGATCTCCAGGTTCATCGCGGTCGACAGCCCGTCGATCGTTCCGCCCATCATCTGCGCCTCGATGCCGAGCGGATTCACCGGCTGGCCGACATCGATCGCGCACACGCAGCGATGGATCGTGGGCGTGCCGTCGGCCGCGACGCTGACCTCCATTGCATGCGCGGCATAGCCGCCGAACGTGAAATGCGCGGCGAGTCCGAGGCCGTGTCCATCCTGCACCCCGCGCGCCCAGCCGATCTTTTCGGCGGCGATGCGCGTGACCTCGCGCAGCCGCCGCGGCGCGAACCGCGGACCGCCATGCTGGCGATAGGCCAGTTCGCCGTGATCGAGCAGCTTGAGGCGCAGCGCGAGCGGATCCTGCCCGCCGGCATGGGCGATCTCGTCGAGGAAACTCTCCACCGCGAACGCATTCGCGGTGTGCGCGGGCGCGCGCCACGACCCGCGTGTCATGCCCGATTCGACCGCGAGCCATTCGAGCCGCAGGTTCGCGACGATGCCGGCCGGGAAGTCGTCGCTGTAGAGTTCGGAGGAAGACAGGTCCTTCGGCGACACGTCCGGTCGCCGGTGGTACTTGCTCGCGCTCGCGAGACGCTGAATCCACGCGGTCGGCATGCCGTCCTTGTCGAGCGAAGCGATCAGGTGGTGATGGCCGAACGGGCGGAAGAAGTCGTGGGCGAGGTCGTCCTCGCGCGTCCAGATCAGCTTGACCGGCTTGCCCGAGGCCTTTGCGAGCAGCACGGCCTCGGCGACGAAGTCGTTGCTGAGGCGTCGCCCGAATCCGCCGCCGACACGCGTCATCACGACCTCGATGTTCTCGCGTTTGACGCCGGTGATGTCGCTTGCGACGCGCGACGCGCCCGCGGGCTGCTGCATCGACGCGATGATGCGCACCGCGTCCTTGCCGACCTCGACATACGCACCCGGCGGCTCCATCGGCGCGTGGGCGACGAACGGCACGCGATAGATGGCCTGGACCACGCGTCCGGCGGCCTCGATCGCGGCACCCGCGTCGCCGTCGTCGCGCAACACCGTGCCCTTGCCGGCGAGTAGCCGCGTGCACTGCGCATCGAGCGTTGCGCTGGACTCGTTTGCGTGACTGCCCGCAGTCCAGTCGATCGTGAGCGCTTCGCGGCCCTTGAGCGCCGACCACGTGTCGTCGGCAAGCACGGCCACTCCGGCGACCAGATTGCGCGTGATCGCGGCGTTGCCCTCGGGTCCGGGCAGCGCGAGCACCTGGCGCACGCCCGGGATCGCGAGCGCGGCCTTGGCGTCGAATCCGCGAACGCCGCCCTCGAAATGCGGACAGCGCGCGACCACCGCGGTCAATGCGCCGGGCGCGTACACATCGATGCCGTAGCGCGCGCGACCGGTGACGATGTCGGCGGCGTCGACCACCCGGCGCGGCGTGCCGACGATGCGGTACTGATCGGGCGTCTTCAGCGGCACGTCGCCGGTCGGCGGCGGCAGCGCGGCCGCGTCGGCCACGAGTTCGCCGTACGCGAGCGCGCGGCCATCCGCGCCGAGCACGCGGCCGGCTTCGGTGCGCAGTTGCGCGATCGGCATGCGCCAGCGCCGCGACGCCGCATCGAGCAGCATGCGCCGTGCCTTCGCGCCGACCTGACGCAGGTCGCCCCAGGCTTCGGGAATGCTGGTGCTGCCGCCCGCGCCCTGCGGACCGTATTTCCAGGTCAGGCCCGACGGTCCGTCGCCCGCAACCAGTCCCAACGGCAATTGCTCGACTTCGACCCGGTTCCAGTCGGCATCGAGTTCCTCGGCGATCAGCATCGGCAGCGAGGTTTTCACGCCCTGGCCGATCTCCGGGCAGCGCGCCCCGATCACGATACGACCATCCGGTTCGATGCGGATGAACAGTCCGATCGCCGCGCCCGTCGCGGCGGAAGGCGAGGCGGCACCGGTCGCGCCGGGCAGCCACAGGCTCAGCACGAACCCGCCGCCCGCGCCGAGGCAGGCCTTGAGGAATCCGCGTCGATCCAGTCCGGCTCCGGCCGCAGGAAGTGCCGCGCTCGCAGCCGTCGCGGCATCCGTCGCGCGTCGCGCGTGCCGATCGCTGCGCGCGCTCATGATGCGATCTGCTGCGCGCGGCGCAGCACCACTGCGCGCCTGATTGCGTTGCGGATACGCGGATAGGTGCCGCAGCGGCACAGATTGGTGAGTCCGGCGATATCCTCGTCGCGGGGTTGCGGATTGCGCGCGAGCAGATCCGCGGCGGCCATGATCTGGCCGGCTTGGCAGTAACCGCACTGCGCGACGTCTTCCTCGATCCACGCCTGCTGCAGCGCGTGCAGGATGCCGTTTTCGGCGAGGCCCTCGATCGTGGTCACCGCGCGGCCCGCGGCACTCGCGACCGCGACCGAGCACGCACGCACCGCCCTGCCGTCCATATGCACGGTGCAGGCGCCGCAGGCGCCGACTCCGCAGCCGTACTTGACGCCGGTCGTGTGCGCGTGATCGCGCAGATACCAGAGCAGCGGCATCTGCGGGTCGCCGTCGAAACGGACCGGCTTCCTGTTGACGGTGAATTCGATGGCCATGCGCGAACCTCCGCGACAACGCAGTGTCCCCGAGTTCTACACCCCGCAAGCGGGTGCGCCCAGTGTCGATGGTTGGGGCACGCGCCATTCGCCGCAACGAACGCGCGGCCGAACGCAATTTCATCGCCACATGCGGTTCTGTCGGGTCTCCCGTATCCTGCGCGCACGGCGCTTTCGTCGCGGTCCACGATCGAGGTCGACATGTCGAATACACCGCATTCCAGAGCCGGCGATTTCGATCCCGACGTGCTTGCGTTGTTCGATCGCTACGTGCACGGTGCGATCGATCGGCGCGGATTCCTTGCGCGCGCGGCGCGTTTCGCAGCCGGCGCCGCGGGTGCCGCGGGCCTGCTGGCCGCGCTGAATCCCGACTTCGCGGGCGCGCAGCAGGTCCGGCCCGACGACAAGCGCCTGTCGGCACGCCATCTGGAATTCGCGTCGCCGCGCGGCTACGGCAAGGGCCGAGGATACCTGGCCAGGCCCGCCGCGGCCGGGACGATGCTGCCGGTCGTGCTCGTCGCGCACGAGAACCGCGGCCTCAACCCGCACATCGAGGATATCGCGCGACGCCTCGCGCTCGAGAACTTCATTGCGTTCGCGCCCGACGCGCTGTTCCCGCTCGGCGGTTATCCAGGCGACGAGGATGCGGCGCGCAGCCTGTTTGCCAAGCTTGATCAGGCAAAGACGCGCGAAGACTTCCTCGCTGCCGCGAACATGCTCGGCCATGTCGAAGCAGGCAACGGCCGTATGGGAGCCGTGGGCTTCTGCTACGGCGGCGGAATCGTGAATTTTCTCGCCACGCGCCTGCCGCATCTCGCGGCCGCGGCGCCGTTCTACGGCAGTGCGCCCGCGCTCGGCGACGTCGGCCGGATCAAGGCGGAAATGCTCGTCGTGCTCGCCGCGAATGACGATCGCGTGAATGCGGGCTGGCCGGCCTACAAGGCCGCGCTCGACAAGGCCGGGATTCGCTTCACGGTGTTCCAGCCGCCTGCAACACAGCATGGGTTCAACAACGACACCACGCCGCGCTACGACGCCGTTGCGGCACGCGAGGCGTGGAGTCGCATGCTTGCGTTGTTCAATCGCACGCTGCGCTGACCGCGGCAGGCGCGTGCGCGCCCGACCTGACCTGCGGCCTGCGGCGCACTGCAATGCCGGGCGCCGGCTCGACACGCTCGGGGTTCGGGCGTGCCGACCTTGCGGCACCGCGACCCGAGCTGCGTATCGCCTGTCGCCGCCGTGCTGCGGGTGATCGGCCGGGTACGCGTCGTTCGACAGGGTCATGCAACCGGATCGCGCCCTCGTGGTACTCATGCCTTGGCCTGGATGGATCGGGCCGGAATCCCTGTCGCAACCATCGAGGAGCGGAAAATGCCCGTGCACCAGAACGTTATGCGCTTCACCCGTCCGCATGCCCTGCTCGCGATCTGCCTGTTCGCCGCGAGCGGTGTCGGCCACGCGGGTTCGCCGGTGGTCTCGATGGATGTCGTCAACGACGGATTCAGCGCGTGGCTGATCGACGGGCAGAGCAATCCGCCGCTGACCCTGCTGCGCGGGCACACCTACGCGTTCGTCATGCAGAACATCAGTTCAATCCATACATTCAATATCAACACGATCAATACGACAGGTTCCGGCAGCCAGTACAATGATGGCGTGACCAACAACGGCGCGACCGGCACGATGACCCTGACCTTTGCCGTGCCGCTGAGCGCGCCGGACAGCCTGCACTACAACTGTGTAAACCACGCAGCGATGAATGGGCCGATCACGATCATCGACGATGGCATCTTCGCCAATGGCTTCGACTAGCGCGCGGCGTCGCGCGAAGCGAACGCGCGCACGCCGTGTCTGACCGCGCGGATGCGCATGATCGGGCGATGGCATCCCTGCCCTTGGTATTGGTATAAGGAATGGCGCGTGACGTGCGCGCGCGCCGCCGATCAGGGGAGATCAGATATGCGGATGCTAGTCCAGGCAGTAATGGTGCTGTTGCTGGCCGGGCTTGCCGGCTGCCATTCGTCGATGATGGTCAGAACCGACGGCGCGGCGCCGGTACCCGCGCCCGGCAAGGCCCTGATCGTGTTCCTGCGGCCCTCCTCGTTCGGCGGGGCGGTGCAGTCGTCGGTCTATGACACCCGCGCCGACGCGGACGCGTTCATCGGCATCGTTTCGGCCAAGACCAGTGTCGCTTACGAGGCGCAGCCCGGCGATCACCTGTTCATGGTCATCGCCGAGAACGCGGATTTCATGATTGCCCACCTGGATGCGGGCAAGACCTACTATGCGCTGGTTCGTCCACGCATCGGCGTGTGGAAGGCACGCTTCTCGCTTTTGCCCATCCACAACCGGGCGGACGCGAAGTACAGCCTCCAGTCGAGCGACTTCGCCGAGTGGATGCAGGCAACGGCCTGGGTCAGGCTGACAGCGGAGGCTGAGCAGTGGTATCGCGAACACGCGGCCGACATTCACGCAAAGAAGCTCGACCATCTGCGCAAATGGGACACGGCCGACCCGCAGCAGAAGGCAGAGCTGACCTTGCTCGCCGTGGACGGCGTGTAGCCGGCGCGATTGCGATCGTGCGCTGGGGCGACAGCACGTGAGCGATACGCGATACGGGTTGTCGGTCGTCGATGGCGTGTCTGCGAGCCGGCTGCAACTCGCGCCCGGGCCGTGGACGACGTTGCTGGACGGATTGTGCGCGCGGTTTCCCGCGGTCGATCGTGAAATCTGGTTGAACCGGTTTGCGCGTGGCCGCGTGCTCGATGCGCAAGGCGCCGCGCTTGCCGCATGTGCGCCGTATCGCGTGGGTGCGCAGATCCGCTACTACCGCGAAGTGACCGCGGAACCGTCCATCCCGTTCCGGGAAGCGCTATTGCACGTCGACGAGCACCTCGTCGTTGCCGACAAGCCGCATTTCCTGCCGGTCACGCCGGCTGGCAGCCATGTCGCGGAAACCCTGCTGGCGCGCCTCGTGCGCCGAACCGGCAATCCCGCGCTGACGCCGCTGCACCGGATTGACCGTGAGACTGCGGGACTCGTGCTCTTTTCGGTGAATCCCGCCACGCGTGCGCGCTATCAGGCGCTGTTCCGCGAGCATCGAATCGGCAAGCACTACGAGGCGCTCGCGGATCCGTTGCCGGCGCTGCACTTTCCGCACGTGCGTCGCAGTCGACTCGCGCGTGCAGAACCGTTCTTCCGCATCTGCGAGGTCGCCGGTGCCGCCAACAGCGAGACGCGGATCGAAGTGATCGAACGCAGCGCCACATGCTGGCGCTATCGACTGCAGCCGGTTTCCGGCAGGAAGCACCAGCTGCGCGTGCACATGGCCGCACTGGGCGCGCCGATTTTCAACGATACGTACTATCCGACGCTCGGTGGCGACGCTGCGGGGGACTTCTCGCGTCCGCTGCAGCTCCTCGCGAAATCCCTGCGATTCGCCGATCCGCTCGACGGCGCGATGCGCTGCTTCGAAAGCCGCTTCACGCTGCAGGTGGCTGCACCGTCGTAGCGCCCGCACAACGCGCACCGAACCCGCGACATGGGCTTGACGTCGGCCGCGGGGGCGACAGGCCCGACGCGCGAATCCCGCGGAAGGGCTTCTAGCGATGATCGTGGTCGCGTTCGCCGCGGTCGCGTTTGTGGTCGCGGTCGCGTTTCCCGTCGTGTCCGTTGTTCCTCGTATCGCGGCGGCCATGCGACGGGGGCTGCGCACGCGGCGCGACCTTGCCGTGCGCACGCCGCGATGGCACGGTCTGCGCGGGTCGCGCGTGCGATCCGCGATATTGCGGCGCAGCGCGCGAAACCGGCGCGCGTTGGCGATAACCGCGCTGGCGATAACCCGGGTGCGAAGTGGCATGGCCATGCCAGCCTGACCGCTGGTGCGAGAACGAGCGGTGACTCCAGCGATCGCGGTCGTGATACCAGGAGCGACCGCGGTAATGCTGATCCCAGTAGTTGCCGATCACGAAGGAGACGATCGGGATTCCGATGCGTGCGCCGTAGGCGGGCAGGAGGACACGCCGGTCGTGGTAGTCGTATTGCAGGTATCGGCCACTGACCCAGCCGCGGTCGTTGCCGGCCTGTATGTCGCACCACGTCCAGCCGTCGATGCATCCATAGATCGCAACAGGAACACCGGCGGGCAGGGTCAGGATCCGCGGATAGCCGATCGCGGGCCCCGCGCGCAAGTTGACCGTCGCCGCGACGTAGACGTCTGCCGCTTCGCTACGACCGGCGCCGAACACGAACAGACCTGCCAGCAGCAGGTACAGGAACGATCTTGTCGACTTCATGATCGGTCTGTCTCCATGAGTGTGATTCACACGCTTGCACGGCCTGCGTGAACGCGCAGTGACTCCAACGCTGGTGAGGCATCGGCGCTGCTACGCGAACCGCGACATCACCGCGGCACAGTGCCGATATTCGGTGGTCGGGTCCCCGCGGGCTGCGGGCCGGTGCGAGGCCGATGCGCTGGTCAGCGCGCCCCGGCCGCGCAGTCCGCGCTCGATCGACGGACCGGACTGTCCGCGGCAGCACTGGCCGTGAGCCACGAACGAATCTGCGCATAGACGCGCGGACTGTCGAGAAGATCGAGGTGATGCAGTCCATGACCGACCCATCGATGCGTTGCGGGCAGGCGCAGGCTGCGCCCGGAGTCTGCGTGCAGACCGAGTGCGCTATCCAGGGGCACGAGGCCGTCGCCGACCAGTTTCTCCGGCAACGAGCCTGCTTGTCTGGCGATCGAGCCCGCGATCGCGAAACAGCGCACTCCGCGCGGCAACGAAACCCCGCGCCGTGGCGATGCCGCGGGCGGACGTTCACCGCGGTTCCAGTCGCGGTCGAGCAGGTTCGCATCGCGCAGATCGGTGATGCCGGCGCTGCGAATCCTGCCCAGGCGCGACAGCGCGGCGGTATACGGACTCGCGCCGAGCAAGGCGTCGATGCGCCTGCCGCCACGTTCCAGTGGCGAACCGCCATGCGGCGTGCCGATGAACACGATGTCGCGCAGCGATGCCAGCCATGCATGGCCGCTGTTGCGCGCGTGCTCGCACGCGCTGCGCGCGAGCAGCCCGCCCATGCTGTAGCCGATCAGCGAGAGCTGCCGCACCGGGACCGGCCATGCACGCAGCAGCGCCTCGAGCTGTGCGGCAAATTCGCGACCGTTCGTCGAGACGTGCAGGCCGCTGTTGTAATGCAGGTAGACCGGCGTGAAGTCGGCATCTGCAGCGAGCGCGGCGCCATGATCGTGGCCGTTGCGCCGCCATTGCAGATCGTTCATGCACAGTCCGTGCGCGAGCACGACGACGTGCCCGCCCGCCTGCGGAATCGCGCGCGCGAGCGCATCCGGATCCAGTTCCAGTGTCCGCCCTGCGTTGCGCATCCGCATCGTGATGCGCAGCGGATTGGACGTCGCCTGAAGATGGTCGCCGACCAGTCCGTTCAATGCCGCGATCAGCGCTTCGCGCGATGGCGAAGCCACGTGCCGTGCCTGACGCGGCGCGACCATGCCGAGGACGCCATCGACGCCGTGCCCGACGGCTTTCGTGATGCCGCGCACGCTGCGGTAGACGAAGCCGGTGATGCCGCGCGCCGGTGCCTCGCTTGCCTCGGCGAACGGCCCGGGCAGGCGCAGCACGTTGTGATGCATGTTCTCGACCAGATCGGTCAGGCCGAGCGTGGCGTCGATCGCAAGCCGGTTGTACGCGCGCAGGTCCGCGAGATGGATCGGTGAGCGATTGAGCATCGTGCCTCGGCGGATCGGCGGCCCGGAGAGATGCGGCCGCGCACACTATGGAGACTTTCCATCGCAAATCAACCAGGACGACCGCAGGAGCAGGCCCGGCCGCAACGGCTTGCGCTGCCGGCAGGCATGAACTTGCTTCGCTCGAATGCAGGTCGCGCGCGACCGCAGGTCTGCCGTGAGTGGCCTGCCGGATCGGTACCCGCGCCCCGGCAAGGCGCGCACGCTCGTGCAACGGGATCGCCTGCAGGCGCGCGGTGTGCGAGCATGACCGGATGAATCCACACGAGAGCCCGGCGTCGCCACAGGGTGCCCAGGACTTCGCTGCGATCCTCGAGCGCATCACCGCCGAGGTCGCTCCGTTAATCGGGCAGGGCAGGATCGCCGACTACATCCCGCGCCTCGCCGAAGTCCCCGCGGACCGCTTCGCCATCGCGGTCGCTACTCTCGATGGGCGCCTGTTCCAGATCGGCGATGCGGGCGAAGCGTTTTCGATCCAGAGCATCTCCAAGGTTTTCACGTTGACCCTCGCGCTCGAGGCGCTCGGTGGACGATTGTGGCGACGGGTGGGACGCGAGCCTTCAGGCAATGCGTTCAATTCGCTGGTTCAGCTCGAACGCGAGCGCGGCATCCCGCGCAATCCGCTGATCAACGCGGGCGCTCACGTGACTGCCGACGTGCTGCTCAGCGAACATGCCGACGCACACGAACGCTTGCTCGGATTCATCCGCGAACGGGCCGACAATACGGCTATCGAGGTCGATGTCGAGGTCGCGCGTTCCGAGCGTGGGGCCGGATTTCGCAATGCCGCGCTCGCGAATTTCATTCGCAGTTTCGACAATCTGGTCAACCCGGTCGACGAGGTGCTCGACTTCTACTATCGACAGTGCGCGCTGCGCATGAGCTGCATCGATCTGGCACGCAGCTTCCTGTTCCTGGCCAATCGCGGTCGTTGCCCGCGTCTTGACCAGGTCGTGATCAGCGACGAGCGCGCGCGGCGCATCAACGCGCTCATGCTGACCTGCGGCACCTACGATGCATCGGGCGAGTTCGCGTTCCGGGTCGGACTTCCGGCCAAGAGCGGCGTGGGTGGCGGCATCGTCGCGGTCGTGCCCAATGTGCTGGCGCTTGCGGTCTGGTCGCCCGGGCTCGACGAGAAGGGCAACTCGCTGGCCGGAGCGGCGGCGCTGGAGCGCTTCACCACCCTGACCGGCCTGTCGATATTCTGAACCGGTTCGCGGGCTTGCTTGACGCCCCGGCAACCGCGATGGATAACTCGTTCCCGGCGCCGGATGGGGAGAGCGATGATGGGCACGAATTCGCGTCGCGCGCGCGGAGCGGTGCGAAGCAGCCCGCGCAAGGCGTCTGACAAGGCCGATTCGGGCGCGCGGTTGTCCGCCGACGAGAAGAGCGACGTCGCGGACAAGCTGCCTCCGCGCGTACAGGTCCTGCACGCGACGATCCGCAAGCAGGGCGAGACCGAGTTGCGGCGCAGTGCCGCGGCGCTGGGCTGGTCCGCGCTCGCGGCAGGCCTGTCGATGGGTTTCTCGATGCTCGCACGCGCGCTGCTGCACGCGCATCTGTCCGACGCGCCATCGCGTTTCCTGGTCGAGAATCTCGGATACACGGTGGGTTTCATCATCGTGATCCTCGCGCGCCAGCAGTTGTTCACCGAGAACACGATGACCGCGGTCCTGCCGATGATGATGCGGCCCGGCTGGCAGGCAATGCTGCGCCTGCTGCGGCTGTGGGGCATCGTTCTGGTCGGCAACCTTCTCGGCGTGGCCGTGTTCGCATACGGCGTCGGTCACATGCAGCTCTTCGACAGTTCCCTTCACGCGACCATGCTGGAGCTGGGTGAAAACGTGATGCGCAACTCCGCGTGGCAGATGTTCACCAAGGGCATCGTCGCGGGCTGGCTGATCGCGACGATGGTCTGGCTGGTCCCCGCGGCCGACACCGCGAAAGTCGCGATCATCGCGTTGATGACGTATCTGATCGGAGTCGGTGGCTTCACCCACATCATCGTCGGCTCCGCCGAAGTGCTTTTCCTGGTCTTCGACGGGCACCTCCCGTTCGTCGATTACGCGGTGACCTTCGCGGCGCCCACCCTGCTCGGCAACATCGTCGGCGGCAGCGTGATATTCGCGCTGATAAGCCATGCGCAGGTGCGCAGCGAGTGATCGACGAATGACGGCATCGGTCTGCGGCTTGCCACGCCACGCCGAGGTCCGGCAACAGCGGTGAGCGCGCAAGTGGCTCAGGCCGACGGTTCCTGCAGCGAGACGGCGAGCACTTCGCTGCGCACCAGTGCATCGAGCACGCGATCCGCGCCTCGCGGGATCACGCAGGCATCGCCGGATTCGAGCAGGTGCGTGTCCGCTGTCGGGCCGCGCAGCCGTGCCCGACCGCTCAACAGCATGAGGAACAAGGTGCGGTCCGGGTCCATGCCGGACAGCAGGTTCGGGGCGTCGCTGCCCGCGCTGTCGGAGCGGCTGCCTTGCATCCGCGCGACACGGACGCGCGCGAGATCGCGCGTTGCCGCAGCGATCCCGGTATCGCGGAAATCCACGCGCGGGTCCGCGGCGACATGCCAGGTCGCGCCAGCGGCAACCTCGTGCACGAAACGCTGGCCGCCGAACAGGCGGCGTGGCCGCTGCTGCGCGGTCGGCAGGCGCAGGTCGTGGTCATGCCAGGTCTCGTGTTCGGCCGGGCAGCCGATCTCGATCACTTCGAGGCCGGGCGACGCCTCGAGCACGCGATGGCGGATCGTTGGCGGCTGCAGCACGCAATCGCCGGGCCGCATCACGAAAGGCGGACCCTGATCCTCGTAGACGACGCGTACCCAGCCGCTTCGGCAGAAGATCATCTGGAAGCCGACCTTGTGGTAATGGACGTGGTCGGGCACGACGCCGCCGGCCGGAATGCGGATCTGCGACGCGATCAGGCGTCCGCCGAAACGACCCGGGACGAGGTCGCGATAGTGCATGCCGGCGCGGCCGACGGCCCAGGCATCATCCGCGTCCGCGCGACAGATCGAAAAACCCCGCTCTTGCCGTGCACCTCGCAGGACCGCGGTTTCCTCGACCGACTCGACGCGCAAACCCGTGGCGCTCTCGTCGTGACCGGCCGGCGCTGGCGCGGCGCATGTCGGGATTCGCAACCTGACTGGCGCGTGGGTGCCGGACGCCTGCGCATCCGCGACCAGGCGCAACGTGGTGCCGCGCCCCGATACGACGGCGACCCGCGGTGCATCGGCCGGCATGATCATGTCGATGCGAAATCCGAGCTCGTCGACGCAGTAGGCGATCGCGGCCTGCAAGTCGCCGCACGCAACCACGACCTGCGCGGAGCCGGGGTGGTCTTGCATCTGCGTGGGGTGGATTTCCGTCATCGCTGGGTTGTCGTCGGCAACGCCGGGGACCAGTATGCCGCGATCCAGAGGCAATCTCGACGAAGTGCATTTGCGCTGCATGCAGGCGCCGCCCGGCGCAGCGAGGTTAGTCTCAAGACCGCGGATCGCCGTGCAGCGGGCAATGCCTGCGCGCGCAAGGAATGGATGCTGTCGCGCCGCGCTGGCGTCATCCGATCCACGCAGCACGGCGGTACCGGCGGACGCGCGCGGCCGGCGCTCCGGCCGCGTGGCCGCAACCATCTTGCGAATGCGCAATGCACGACGCCGGCAGCGTGTCGATGCGGGTTTTCCCGGGCGAAGAACAATCGCCATGACCGCCACGCGCGGTCGCTGCGGGCGTCCTTCGGTCAGGTCTTACTGCCGGTATCCGTTCATGTGCGGACTTGACGCTCGAATCGATAACGTCCAACCTGAACGACCGATGGGGCTGGATATTCGATGGCAACCGCGGTTCCGTGTTTCGACGAGATGGGCTGGCCGGATCAGATCCGGCCGCCGTATGCACTCGTCGATGCCTGGCTGAAATCGACGCCGCAGGACCAGCTCGGACTCAAGCGTCGCGAGGCCGAAGTGCTGTTTCGCCGCATCGGCATTACGTTCGCGGTCTACACCGAAGGTGGCGACCCGGAACGGCTGATTCCATTTGACCTGATTCCGCGCGTGATGGCACAGGCCGAATGGCAGAACCTGCGCAAGGGGCTCGAGCAGCGCGTGCGCGCTCTCAATGCGTTCATCCACGATGTCTACCATGACCGCGAGATCGTCCGCGCGGGTAAAATTCCGGAACGCCTGATCCTGAGCAACGCGCAATTCCGGCCGGAGATGGCCGGTCTGGATCTGCCGCACGGCGTGTACAGCCACATCGCCGGCATCGACATGGTGCGCACCGGTCCCGATGCGTACTACGTGCTCGAGGACAACTGCCGCACGCCGTCCGGTGTCTCGTACATGGTCGAGAACCGTGAAGTGATGATGCGCCTGTTCCCCGATCTGTTTCGCCAGGTCGGCGTCGCGCCGGTCGGCCACTACGCCGAGGAACTGCTGGAGACGCTGCGCTCGGTGCCGCCGCCGAACTGTCCGGGCGAGCCGACCGTGGTCGTGCTGACACCGGGCATTTACAACAGCGCCTATTACGAGCATGCATTCCTCGCCGACGAGATGGGCGTCGATCTCGTCGAGGGAGCGGACCTGCTGGTCAAGAACGACATCTGCTACATGCGCACGACGCGCGGACTCGAGCGCGTCGACGTGATCTACCGGCGCATCGACGACGACTACATCGATCCACTCGTGTTCCGGCCCGAATCGACGCTCGGCGTACCGGGCCTGTACTTCGCGCTGCGCGCGGGCAATCTCAATCTGGCCAATGCGATCGGCGGCGGCATCGCCGACGACAAGGCGGTCTACATCCACGTGCCCGAGATGGTGCGCTTCTACCTCGGCGAGGAGCCGCTGCTGCAGAACGTGCCGACCCACGACTGCAGCAAACCGGACGACCTCGCCTACACGCTCGCGCATCTCGACGAACTCGTGGTCAAGGCGGTCCACGGTTCGGGCGGCTACGGCATGCTGGTCGGTCCGCATGCGAGCCGGGCCGAAATCGAAACCTTCTCCGCGCAACTCAAGGCGCGCCCGCACGAGTACGTGTCGCAGCCGACGCTCTCGCTGTCGACGGTACCGACCTTCGTCGAGTCCGGCGTCGCGCCGCGGCATGTGGACCTGCGCCCGTTCGTGCTCAGTGGAGAGGAAATCCGCATCGTGCCCGGCGGCCTGACCCGGGTCGCGCTGCGTGACGGTTCGCTGGTCGTCAACTCTTCGCAGGGCGGCGGCACCAAGGACACCTGGGTGCTGGAACGCTGATGCTCGCACGCACGGCCGACAGCCTGTTCTGGCTCGCGCGCTACATGGAACGCGCGGACTATCTGGCGCGCCTGCTGCAGGTGGCGGCGCACATGAGTGCGGTACGCGTGGACGCCGACCGCGGCAGCGAGTGGGAGTCGGCGATTGTCGCGGCCGGCTGCGAGGAAGCGTTCGCCGAGGAGCATGCCGAGGCAAACGCACAAAGCGTCGTCGCCTATCTCGCGTTCGATCGCAAGAATCCGTCCTCGATCGTGAGCTGCCTGGAGACCGCGCGCCGCAATGCGCGTGCGGTGCGCACGGCGCTGACCAGCGAACTGTGGGAAGCGGTCAACAGCAGCTGGCAGGAACTGCGCGGTTTCGATGAGACCGCGATGAGCGAAGACGCGCTGAACACGTTTCTCGACTGGGTCAAGGCGCGCACGAGCCTGGTCCACGGCGTCTACGCGAACACGATGTTGCGCCGGGACGGGTTCCACTTCACGCGCATCGGCCAGTTCCTCGAGCGCGCGGACAATACGGCGCGTCTGCTCGACGTCAAATATCACGTGCGCCTGCCGACTCCCGAGGACGTCGGCGGCCTGGTCGACTACTATCAATGGCTGGCCATCCTGCGCGTGGTCGGGGCGCGGCGCGCGTATCGGGTCCTGTTCAAGGGACGTGTCGAGCCGGTGCGCGTCGCCGAGCTGCTGATCCTCAGACCCGAGTTTCCGCGCTCGCTGGTGTTCTGCTTCGACCAGATCACGCTGAATCTGGACGCGATCAAGAGTCACGAGCCGAAACTCACCGCAGAGACCAAGCGACTGGCCCATTCGCAGCATGCGGATCTGCGCTTCGGCCAGATCGGGCAGATTTTCCGGCGCGGTCTGCATGAGTATCTGAGCGAGATCGTCGAGCGCTGCGACGAACTCGGCGTCGAAATCGCAAAGGGATACCTGTTCTGATGCGTCTTGCTGTTCACCACACGACCCAGTACCGCTACGCGGAACCCGCGCTGCGCGTGACCCAGGCGTTGCGCCTGTGGCCGGCCCAGTGCGCGGGTCAGCAGGTGCGCGACTGGCGCGTGCTG
Source organism: uncultured Gammaproteobacteria bacterium (assembly GCA_963758365.1). Lineage (GTDB taxonomy): Bacteria > Pseudomonadota > Gammaproteobacteria > Xanthomonadales > Rhodanobacteraceae > Dokdonella_A. Next base: position 1,692,136 of record CAVWVB010000001.1, on the reverse strand, counting down.
ATCGACGGCAAGCGTCTGCTGCGTTCCACCACCGATGGTTTCGCCAATCCGGTGGCGACCCACACCGCGGACGGTCCGGTGGATGGTGTGCGCATCGACGTGCGCGGCCATGTCGACACCGAGAACCTTCACGGCGTGACGGCGGACACGGTGGAACCGTTGCCGCCGGAGTTCTTCCTCTACGAGACCCCGCTTACGCACGTCGACGCGACCATCCACGAGCTTGCCGCGCATGCGCCGCGCGCGGACGGCGACATCCCGCGCATGCATGCGCTCTGCAACTTCATTCGCGACCGCCTCGATTATGTCGCGGAGCAGACCGATGCACAGACCACCGCGAGCCAGGCGCTCGCCAACGGCGCGGGCGTCTGTCAGGACCATGCGCATCTGCTTTGCGCCGCGGCGCGCTCGCTCGGTTTTCCGGCACGCTACGTGAGCGGTTACCTGTGTGCGGGCGTCGAGGGCGACGACGCGGCCAGCCACGCCTGGGCCGAAGTGTTCTTGCGCGATGTCGGCTGGGTCGGCTTCGATGCTGCGAACCGGATCTGTCCTGACGAGCATTACGTGCGCATCGCCTGCGGGCGCGACTACCGCGATGCGGCGCCGGTGCGCGGCATCCACCACGGCGGGGTCAGCGAGACTCTCGAGGTCAGCGTCAGCATCAGCGAGGCAAGCCCGGCGCAGTAGGCCGTACCACGCGATGCAGGTGCGATGATGCCGGCCTGTGCGAGAATCGCAGCCATCTTTTCAGGCGCCGCCGACGCCGGTCCATGGATCGTAGCGGCCCCATCGGCAAATCCGCTTGACGCTTCGGGATCCGCGCATTGCGCGTGGCAACCAACGAACACGGGAGCAACATCAGTGACGTATTGCGTGGGATTGCTGCTCGACCAGGGTCTGGTGATGCTCGCCGACACACGCACCAATGGCGGCGTCGACAACATCTCGACGTTCGCCAAGCTGCACGTGTTCGGTACGCCGGGCGAGCGCCAGATCGCGGCAATGACGGCCGGCAACCTCGCGATCACCCAGGCGGTCATGAACCTGATCCAGGATGGCCTGCCCGATCCGGACACCGGCAAGAACCAGACGATATATACGGTGCCCGGGATGTTCGCGGCCGCTTCCCTGGTCGGCGATGCGGTGCGCTGGGTCTTTCACAAGCACGGCCCCGCGATGAAGGAGCAGGATGTCGCCTTCGACGTGTCGATTCTGCTCGGAGGCCAGGTTGCGGGGCGCACCCAGCGCCTGTTCCAGATCTATGCGGCCGGCAATTTCGTCGAGGCGACCTCGGATACGCCGTTCCTGCAAATCGGCGAGCACAAGTACGGCAAACCGATCCTCGATCGCGCGGTGACCAGCGCAACCTCGCTGACCGAAGGTGTCAAGCTCGCGCTGATCTCGATGGACTCGACGCTGCGTTCGAATCTGAGCGTGGGCATGCCGCTCGACGTGCTGGTCCTCAGGCGCGACAACCTCGACGGCGGCGTGGTGCGCCGCATCGGCGACGAGGACGAATACTTCCAGCAGGTGCGCAGGAACTGGTCGCGTGCACTCAGCGAGGCACACGAGGCGATCCCGGAACCGGATTGGGCGATTTGAGGACCGTGCATGAGCAGGCAGGCCCGTCTGCTCGCGCAGAACCGGGTTCGCGACTCTCCTATCCGTGTTCCCGACGTCGTCGCCGACTCGCGCGCGTCGCGCAGCTGTGCAAGGTCTGACCCGGCTGCCCGCGAATGCGCGTGGCGACGCCGGATGTCATCGTGCCCGAAGTCCTCGTGCCCGAAGTCATCGTGACGGATGATTCGTGGCCGGGATGCGCAGTCGATCACGCGCGGCGCCTATGGCATCCCTGGGTTTCAACGCCGCCCGGAGCCGGCTGCGCGCGACTTTTTTCCGACACCTGTTGCATCGTGCATCCGCGATCACGCGTGCATGCGTTTTTCGAGCGGTGCGCGTCGATGCGCCCATGCATGCGCGCGTGACCGGATGGAGCGGCCGTGCGGTCAGGCCGCCGCGGAAGCATGCCCCTGGTTCATCTCCTGCTCGGTCGCCTCGCGCACTTCGGCGACTTGCACCGTGAAGTGCAGGGTCTGACCAGCGAGCGGATGGTTGCCGTCGACGGTAACCTGCTCCGGCCCCACCTCGGTGACCAGCACGCGCCTGCGCGCGCCTTGGCTGAGCGTCTCGAACTGCATGCCCGGTTTGACCGCCGCAGGTTCCGGAAAAGCCGAGCGCGGCAATCGCTGCACGAGTTCGCGATGGCGCGGGCCGTAGCCCTGCTCGGGTTCGATATCGGTCCTGAGTTCGTCGCCGGCGGTCTTGCCGTCGAGCGCCTTTTCGAGACCCGGCACGATGTTGCCCGCGCCATGCAGATAGCTCAGCGGCGCCTGCGGCAGCGATCGATCGAGCACTTCGCCCGCGTCGTCGGTCAGGGTGTAATGGATCGTGGCAATACGCCCATCGGTGATTTCCATGGGTACCTCTTCTGGAAGGGGAGAAAGCGGAGCGCACCGGCCGATTCACGGTGCGAGCTGCATTGCTGCGCGCACTACACTAGGAAATCACGCGGTGCACTGCAACCCCTGCCATGCCTCGCGGTTCATGTTGGCAGCGCGGCTGCGATTCCCCGCATCGTCGGGGGACACCGGGCTACGGCGTGACCTTGGGTCCCGCGCCGGCCTGCGGTCGCGACACGCGCGGACGCCGCGGACCCGGCGCCGAGCGGCGCCCCTTCGCGGCGTCCAGCGCGTCGACCCAGCCTGCAAGCGAGTCGGGGAATGCATCCGCATAGGGCAGGTATGGCTTGATGTCGAGAATCGGCGTTGCGTCGAGCAGATCGACGCCGCGCACGCGCAGCGACCCGTCGTCGACCGCGACCAGCTCCACCGAAGACAATCCGATCGCGTTCGGCCGGTGCGGCGACCGCGTCGCAAGCACGCTGCGCTTGCCGCCACCGCGCGGCGGACGCACCTCGGCTTTCCAGCCCTCGCTGCGATCGAACGCGAACAGCAGCCAGATGCGCTCGAAGCCCGCGAGGTCACGGAAAGCCGCTCGCGGAAAACCTTCGACGAATTCAATCGTCGCGTCTGCCATGCCGCCGCTCGCGGTGCCCGCGATGACCGTGGGCTGATGCGGCGCGTCGATACGCTGCGCGTACGGCGAGCGCACGTAGGCGATCGCAGTGAAGTGCCATGATTGCGGTCGTAGCATCGGCGTCGGGCGTCCGGGAAAGGCCGCCCACGATAGCGAAGTTCGCGTGGCATCGGGACGCGCGCGCCGCCTGGATACCCGCCGGAACCGGTTGCGGCGCCTCGCCGCGTACGCATGGCCATCGCCCTTTGCAGGAAACATCCAATACGCCTAGGCTAGCGGCCCGCCTCTTGCAGACGAGACACGCCGTGTCGCCGATTCGATCCGTTGCACCGATGCCCGCGTTGATCGCGGCCGTGCTGACCGGCCTGATGGCTGCGTGTGGCCGTCATGCCCCCGAAGCGGCCGTCCAGGCGACGCCGGCGCCCGCTGCGGCCGCGCAACCCGAAGCGGTCGCGCCGCCGACGGCCGCGCCCGGTGCGCGAATCGGCAGCTTCGGATTCGATACCGACGGCATGGACCGCAGCATCGCACCCGGCGAGGACTTCTTCGGGTATGCGGATGGCGGCTGGGTCAGGACGACCGAGATTCCTGCCGATCGCTCGAGCTACAGCAGCTTCACGGGGCTCAGCGTGCAGGCGGAGAAGGACACGCGCGCGATTCTCGCGGAAGCCGCCGCGGATCCCGCGGCAAATGGCGAGCGCAAGAAGATAGGCGATTTCTACGCAGCGTTCATGGACGAGGCGGGCATCGAAGCACGCGGCGTCACGCCGGTCCAGCCGGAACTCGACGCAATCGCCGCGCTGGCCGACAAGACCGCACTCGCGCGTGCGGTCGGGGAGTCATTGCGCGCCGATGTCGACCTGCTCAATGCGACGGATTACTACACCGATCGTCTGTTCGGTCTCTGGGTGACCGCGAATCTCGAGGACCCCGCGCACTACGCGCCCTACCTCGTGCAGGGCGGCCTCGGCATGCCGGACCGGGACTTCTATCTCGCGGGCGGACGCATGGCCGAACTGCGCAAGCAGTATCAGGCGCACGTGGCCAAGGTGCTCGGACTCGCGGGCATCAACGGCGCACGCGAGAAGGCCGCACGCATCCTCGCGCTGGAAACCGCGATTGCGAAAGTACATGCGACGCAGCTCGAGACGAACGACGTCGAAAAGGGTGCCAACGAGTGGGCCGCGTCGGACTTCGCAAAAAAGGCGCCGGGCATCGACTGGACGGCATTCTTCGACGGCGCGGGCCTCAAGGGGCAGCAGCTGTTCATCGTCTGGCAGCCGCAAGCCGTCGCCGGCATCGCCGCGCTCGTGGCCAGGCAGCCGCTCGCGACGTGGAAGGACTATCTCGCGTTCCACGCGCTCGACCGCGCATCCCCGTACCTGTCCAAGGCATTCGTCGACGCCTACTTCGAGTTCCACGACAAGGCGCTGTCCGGCACGCCCGAGCAGCGCGAGCGCTGGAAGCGCGCGGTCACCGAATCCGATGACGCGCTCGGCGAGGCGATCGGCAAGATCTATGTCGAGCGTCATTTCTCGCCCGCGACCAAGCAACGCGCAGAGGCGATGGTCAAGAACATCATTGCCGCGTTCGGCAAGCGCATCGATGCAGCGACCTGGATGACCGCGCAGACCAAGGCGCGGGCGCGTGCCAAGCTCGAGGGCCTGCACGTGGGTATGGGTTATCCCGAGCGCTGGCGCGACTACTCGGATCTCGAGGTTCGGCGCGACGACGCGTTCGGCAATGCGCAGCGAGCGAGCCTGTTCGAATACCACCGCAATCTCGCCAAGCTCGGCGGGCCGGTCGACCACGGCGAGTGGTTCATGTATCCGCAGACCGTGAATGCGCTCAACATCCCGCTCGAGAACCGCCTGATCTTCCCGGCCGCGATCCTGCAGCCGCCATTCTTCGATCCGGCCGCCGACGATGCGATCAACTACGGCGGCATCGGAGGCGTGATCGGACACGAGATCAGCCACAGCTTCGACAACAACGGCGCGCTGTTCGACGAGACCGGACGCCTTGCCAACTGGTGGACACCCGAGGACTTCAAACGCTTCAAGGCGGCCGGTGCTGCGCTCGCGGCGCAATACGACCAGTACAAGCCGTTTCCGGATCTGGCCGTGAATGGCGCGCTTACGCTCGGTGAGAACATCGCCGACGTGGCCGGTCTGGCAACGGCGTACGACGCCTACAAGATGTCACGGGAAGGCAAACCTGCTGAAGTCCTCGATGGCTTCAGCCCTGATCAGCGCGTGTTTCTCGGCTGGGCCCAGGTCTGGCGCAGCAAGTACCGCGAGCAGGCGCTGCGCAACACGATCCTCACCAACGGTCATGCGCCGGGGCACTATCGCGCGCTGACCGTGCGCAACATCGATGCCTGGTATCCGGCGTTCGACGTCAAGCCGGGTCAGGCCCTGTACCTCGCTCCGGAGCAGCGCGTGAAGGTCTGGTGATCGCGGCGAACCGCGCTGGCCGCGGACTTCGGTGCGCGCAGACCGATTTTCAGGAGCCGGCCAGGGCTGCGATCCGGCGCCGCATTCGACGCGCTTGCGCACGCATGTTCGCAGTGTTCCCGCGCTCCGTCAGGGCTTGCGATAGACGTGCACGAAGCGGTCCGTGCGGTGCCGGATCGCCGGATCGAAGACATGGCGACTGCGATCGTCGGCCGGATTGCGCAGCACGTCGAGACTGCCGGCGAACACCAGTCCATGGCCCGCGAAGTCGGTCCTCGCATGGGTCTCGTCGATCCGGTGCAGGCGCTTCGCATCGGCGATACCGCTGCCGTCGCGCGCCGCATGGTCGACGATCAGCAGCCTGGCGCCGGGTTTGAGCGCACGCACGATCTGGGCGATGAACGCGGCGGCATCGACCGCAGGCCAGCCGTTTTCAGGATCGTCGACATAGAGATCGTGGTAACTCATCACGATCATCGCGCCGTCGAGGGTGGCGCGACCCAGCCCCATCGTCGCGGCCGGAACCATCCGATAGGCGACGTTGGCAAGGCGGCCGTCCGCGAGGCGCGACGCGAGTTCCTTCTTCGCATACGCGTCGTACGGCGGGTTGTTGACCAGCACGACATGCCCGCGCGGGCCGACCACGCCGGAGAGGATCTCGCTGTAATAGCCGCCGCCACCAAAGATGTCGGCGACAGTCGCGCCGGGGCCGAATCCGGCCAGGGTCAGGACCTCGCGCGGGTGCTCGCGCGCATCGCGTTCGCGGTCGGCGGCGCTGCGCGCGGGATTCGCCAGCGCACGCACGAACACGTCCGAGTCGGTGCCGGTCGCAAGCGGCGCCGCGACGGCAGAGGCCGCCTGCACGCAGACTGCGATCAGAAACGGTAGTGCGAACAGGATGCGCATGCGGACCTCCAGGCAATCAGTCCGTACAACTTTCCGAGGGGCATGCGAGCAGCACCTGGGCCGGAAGTCACGCGCGCGCCGAACAGTGCGCAAATCGCGCCACACCGTGGCCGCAGAGCCGTGCGACCACGGCGTGACGGGTCGACTATGCCGCCTTGGTCGCCTTCTTCAGGTCGCGCATCTCGTTGTGGTCGCGCGTCACTTCGGAGAGATGCCTCTGCACGATCGCGCGCACTTCCGGATCGTCGGACTTCTCCGCTGCGTCGCGGAACGCATGCAGGATGCGATCCTCGAATTCCTCGAGGGTCGCGATGTAGGCGTAGCTCGAATCCGAGGCGACCTTCGAACGCAGTTCGCCGTACGCCTTGATGATCGCGCCGAAGAATGTTCCGCCCTGCGCAGGCTTCTTGCCCTGCGCACTGACCTTGCGCTGCAGGTCGGCGCAGATCGCGGCCTTGTTCAGCGCCATCCGCGCGAACAGGTTCTTGAGATCGGCGCGTTTCACGTTGTCGGCGGCTTCCTTGTAGAAATTCTGGCCGTCGGTGAGGACCTCGCTGAGGTCGTTCAGGGTTGCTGTATCGCTCATGGTATGGGTACTCGCCACTGGTGGAGGCTCGAGAATGCCCGAACGGTCATGAATGCAGCATTTCGACGGCGCATGGATTCAGCGCAAGGTCATCCATCGCCTCGGCTACGAACTCGTGCAAGCGCTCGCTAGGTCCGCGGCGCGCACGCATCTCACTCGCGCGGAGCGGCGGGGTCGAGCAGATCTTCGGTCTCGTTGACGCTGCGGTCGTGATCGATCTGCCGGGAAATGTCGGTATGGGCGCGGGTGTCGACCGGTGACTCGGCATCGTCCGGCACTTCGAGCGGGCGCGACGGCGCTGTTGGCGCGCGCGGTGCGCGGGCCAGCTGCACGCGGTAGATCGGTTCGGGCATGTCCATGTCCGCGGCTTCGAGGGCGAGCTTGACGCGCCGGATCGCCTCGCTCTTGACCATCATGAAGTCGTGCGAGCGCTGGTCGACCCAGCCATGGAAGCGCACCTGCACGTTTGAATCGCCGAGTGCGGAGATGAACGCGCGCGGCGGCGGCGTGTCCATGACGCCATCGCACCGCTTCAGTTCGCCGACGCCGATATTCTGCGCGCGTACGAGGTCCTCCTCGACGCCGATGCCGACGTCGAATTCGAAACGGCGACTCGGGTTGCGCGTGTAGTTGAGCATCACGCTGCGGAACACGAGCGCGTTGGGCAGCCGCAGATGATTGCCATCGAGAGTCATCAGCACGGTCGCGCGCGACGTGAGCGCGACCACGATGCCTTCGTTGCCGTCGATGACGACATGATCGCGCGGCGCGAACGGCTGCCGCAGGCTCATCAGGATGCCGGCCAGATAGTTCTCGAGGATGTCCTTGAACGCGAATCCGAGCGCGACGCCGAGCACGCCGGCGGTGCCGAGGACCGCACCGACCAGGGCGGTCGCATTCATGATCTCGAGCGCGATCAGCATGCCCGTCGCGAGCACGGCCCAGCGCACCGTCGTGCGCGCGAGGTCCTGCAGGAACGGATTGCGTTGCGCGACGCGTGCGAGCAGCGCGCGACGCGACAGCCAGCTACCGGCCGCCCACGCGATTGCGATGACGAGGATCGCGAGCAGCAGCAGCGGCAGCGCCGCAAGCAGGCCATACAGCTCGTCGAGCAGGCGCTGGATGACCGGCGTCATGTCGAGTTTCGTGGTCGGTGACATCGTGACCATCGCGTAGTCGCAGGCAGTGCCCGCAGGTTCGCCCATCAGACACGTTTGTGGCGGAAATGCCAAGTGACGAGCGAAGCTGCCGAAGCCGCGCGAACATCGGGTGAATGAAACCCGGATCACGGAATCACCGGTTCGCGACGCGCATGCTGCGGCATCGCCGATGGAGATTTTTCGATGCCGCCCCGTTTCCTCTTCGCGTTGTGGCTGATTGCATTGCCGGCCGCCATGGTGCATGCGCAGGCGGCGTTCGATTGTGTCGCGCCGCCGCCGCCGGCCGTGAACAATCCCGTCGTGCTCGGCAACGGCGCCGCGGGAAGCGTGAGCACCGCGGCATTGCAGGCCGCGCTCGATGCGGGCGGATCGATCCGCATCAACGTCGGCACTTCGGTCGTCGGCCTGGATGCGGAACTGCGGATCACCCGCGCGACGCGCCTCGACGGCGGCGGCGCAACGCTGTCGGGACTGAACCAGCATCGCGTGCTGCGCGTGGACAACCCGGGCAACCTGATCTACACGTTCGAGCTGCTCGATGCGACGATCGCCGATGGGGCGACACCGGCGGGTTCGGGCGCGGGGCTCTGGAAGCCGAGCGGTGGCCCGTGGCAGGCAGTTGCGATCCACGTTTTCAATACGCGCTTTACCGGCAATCATGCGGTCGCCAGCGCACAGGACGATGGCGGCGGGGGCATCTACGTCGTCGGTGCACGCGAGCTCAGCCTGATCGGCGTCGACATGGACGGCAACAGCGGCGCAAATGGCGGTGCGCTGTATTCGCTCGGATCGAAGCTGGTCAACCTGTTCGACAGCGTGCTGGCGGACAACAGCGCAACCGGCAGCGGCGGCAATCCGGGCAATGGCGGCAACGCGGGCGCGATCGGAATCGACGGCGCGGACCGCTACGTGAACCTGTGCCGCACACGCCTGCTGGACAACACGTCCAATGCGTACGGGGCGGGTCTGTTCACCACGGTCTACGACACGACCAGCTTCACCCGAATCGTCGACTCGACGATCGCCGGCAACGACAGTACGGGCAGCAGCAACGCGCACACCGGCGGCGTCTACCTGCAGGGTGGACCGTTCACGATTCGCGGCTCGACGTTCCGCGACAACCAGGCGGCGGGTTACGGCGGACTGTCGATCTTCGATCATCAGACGGGCGCCGGTCTCGTGCGCGCGTCCGGCGACATCAGCAACTGCACGTTCTCGGGCAATGTCGCGCGCAGCGGGCTCGGCGGCGCGATGAACCTGCAGGGCAGCGGCGGCCTGGTGCTGCAGAACCTGACCATTGCCGACAATGCGGCCGAGTGCGATGTCTGTTTCGCAGGGGGCATCAGCAACGGCGCCGGCCTCGAGATCACCCTGCGCAATACGGTGTTCCTGAACAATACCGGCGGCAATCCGTGGAATCCGTGGGCGCTGCTGAATCCGGTCAGCGGTGGCAGCAACAATCTGCAGTGGCCGCAAATCCGCCCGGTATCCAATCAACCCGAGGCCGCAGTCACTGCCGATGCGATTTTCGCCGACGCATTGCTCGCAGCGATTGCCGACAATGGCGGCCGCACCCAGACGATGGCCCTGCTCGCGGGATCGCCGGCTATCGACGCAGGCACCGCGACCGGTGCGCCGGCCACCGACCAGCGCGGCATGTCGCGCAACGGCGCGGTCGATATCGGCAGCTACGAGCTTCAGGCCGATGCGATCTTCGGCGACGGCTTCGAATAGGCAGGACCGCACGTCGCGCTGCCGGGTGCGTGAGGCAGTGGGCCGTTCACGTGCGCTGATTCGCGACCGGGATGGCGCTCGCGACACGCGTCCGGGCCGAGGCGGGGAGCCGAGGGTCTGCGCGAGTGCGGTCCCGGCCAGCGTTGCAAGATGTCGCCGAGCGATCCGGTCAGGAGTCGGCAGGCGCCCGCGAATCACGTCGCCGCATCGACCGGAAAGGCATCCGCATGTATGAACTCGTCCCCATGCTCGTCTTCGCCAGTCTGCTGCTGCCCGTCTCGACCCGGGCCAGCGAGCCCTGCCGCGCGCGCAGTACCGCGCAGACAATCCCGCTCGTCGAGCTTTACACATCCGAGGGCTGCAGCAGTTGTCCTCCCGCGGACCGCTGGCTGTCGCGGCACATCGACGACGTGGACACCAACTATCTGGCCTTCCACGTCGACTACTGGGACTCGCTCGGCTGGCCGGACCGGTTCGCCTCGGCCGCGTTCTCGCAGCGCCAGCGCGCGCGCGTCGACGCTGCCGGCGACGACACCGTGTACACGCCGCAGGTAATGGTGGGCGCCGACGTGCGCGCATCCTGGGGCGATGATCCGGGCTGGCAGCACGTGCTCGAGCTCAACCGTGCACGGCCGGCGCGAGCGGCACTCGGGCTCGCAGTGGCACGCGACGGCAGCGGCTTCGCGGCGACGCTCGATACCGCGCCGCTCGCGTCGGCCCACGCGGACGCGCAAGTCTGGCTCGCTCTCTATGTCGACGCGCAGATTACTGCGGTACGCGCGGGAGAGAACCGCGGGGCCACCCTGCACCACGACCGGGTCGTGCGTGCCCTGTTCGGACCGTGGCCGCTCGGGAACCGGAAAAGTCTGCGGCAGGTGTCGTTGTCCGCTGCGCCGGTGACATGGGGGCTGACCGCGTTCGCGCAGGATCGCGACGGCTCGATCCTGCAGTCGCTGAGCCTCGCGGCGGCCGCGTGCAGGTAGGCGGTCGAGGCCCGGCGCGCCGGGCCGGCGCGGGCCGGGCGGCAATCGAGGGCGGGGTTATGAGGGTCGACATCGAGAGACGCGAGCGCCCGCGCGTATAGACTGGCAGCCCCGTCCCGGACCTTGGTCTGCAATGAGCAACGAACTCCTGATCGGCATTCACGCGGTCGAAGCGGCGCTGACCCATGATGTCGGAAATCTCGTCGAGCTGTATATCGAGAGCGGCAGCCAGAATCCGCGTGTCAGGGAACTCGGCGAGCGCGCGCGCGAGCTCGGCGTCAAGCCGCATGCGCGTGACCGCGCAGCGCTGGACCGCATGACCGGCGGCGCGCGTCATCAGGGCGTGGTTGCGCGCTACAACGCACCGGCCGCATTGCCGGAATCGGCGCTGGCCGGACTCGCCGAGCAGGCCGGACGGGACGCGCTGTTCCTGGTTCTCGACGGGGTGACCGACCCGCACAATTTCGGCGCCTGCCTGCGCAGTGCCGAGGCAGCCGGCGTGACCGCGGTCGTCGTGCCCAAGGATCGCGCGGTCGGCGTCACGCCCACGGTCAGGCGCGCGTCGGCAGGCGCGGCCGATCGCGTACCGATCGTGTCCGCGACCAATCTCGCGCGTGCGCTGAAGATGCTCAAGGATGCCGGAGTCTGGCTGGTCGGCATGGTCGGAGATATCGAGCAGTCGATCTACACGGTCGATCTCGACGGTCCGTTGGCTATCGTACTCGGCGGCGAAGGGGAGGGCATGCGCCGCCTCACGCGCGAGAACTGTGACTTCCTCGCGCGCATCCCGATGCGCGGCGATATCGAGAGCCTGAACGTATCGGTCGCAACCGGAATCGCGCTGTTCGAGACCTTGCGGCAACGCGCGGGCGACTGATCCGGCATCGCGAGCGGGCATTGCGCCGCGCGCGGTCGTCGCGACGAAATCACCGCTGCGTGCGCAGCGCGTTTGCATGCGGGATCGCGGATGCGCACCCGGATTCGATGCCGAATACGGGCAGGGCCATGCGGTGCGCCCCGGGTCAGCGCGGATCGTCCAGCGAAACCGTTGCGCTGGAATCGCCCTTGCGGCGCGTCTGGGTGATCTGGGCGCCGTGCACGAGGAAGTAGATGTTCTCCGCGATGTTCGTCGCGTGGTCGCCGATGCGCTCGATGTTCTTGGCCATGAACAGCAGGTGCGTGCAGGACGTGATCGTGCGCGGATCCTCCATCATGTAGGTGAGAAGTTCGCGGAACAGGCTGGTGTAAGCCTCGTCCAGCTCCTCGTCTCGCGCCCAGGCCACAAGCGCGAGATCCGCGTCGCCCTGCGCATACGCGGCGAGCACGTCGCGCACCAGCATCGCGGCCAGCCGCGCCAGACGCGGCAGGGCATGGGCGAGTTGCACCGGAGCGGCCTGATTCAGCACCTTGGATCGTTTGGCCACGTTGGCGGCATAGTCGCCGATGCGCTCGATGTCCGATGCGATGCGCAATGCGGCGAACACTTCGCGCAGGTCGCGCGCCATCGGCTGGCGCAGCGCGAGCAGGCGCACCACGTCGTTGCCGACTTCGTGTTCGAGCGCATCGATTGCGGCGTCGCCCTGCACGACCCGCGTCGCCGCTTCGCTGTCGCGATCCACGACTGCGTCGATCGCCGCATCGAGCTGGGCCAGTGCGAGTTCACCCATGCGCTGGATTTCGCCGGTCAGGCGCTGCAGCTCGTCGTCGAAGCTCTTGACGATATGGTCGGATCCGTGGGGCGTTGCATTCATGGGGTCGTCTCGCTGGGCGATTGCCGGTTTGCCAGGTGGCCGCGGCGTCGTGCGGTTGCGGCTGAGCTTTTGCGCTAGCCAAACCGGCCGGTGATGTAATCCTCGGTCTGCTTCTTCGTCGGCTTGGTGAACAGCAACCCGGTATCACCGAATTCGACCAGTTCGCCGAGATACATGAATGCAGTGAAATCCGAAACGCGCGCGGCCTGCTGCATGTTGTGGGTCACGATCGCGATCGTGAACTCGCTCTTGAGGTCGGCAATGAGCTGTTCGATCTTTCCGGTCGCGATCGGATCGAGCGCCGAGGTGGGTTCGTCGAGCAGGATCACTTCAGGCCGCAGCGCCACCGCTCGCGCGATGCACAGGCGCTGTTGCTGGCCGCCGGAGAGGCCGAGCGCGCTCTGCTTCAGCTTGTCCTTGACCTCGCCCCAGAGCGCCGCCTGATTGAGTGCGTGTTCGACGCGTTCGTCCATGTCGTTCTTCGACAGCTTCTCGTAGTGACGTATTCCGTACGCAATATTGTCGTAGATCGACATCGGGAACGGCACCGGCTTCTGGAACACCATGCCGACCTTGGAGCGCAGGCGATTGAGCGGAAACTTCGGGTCGAGGATGTTCTCGCCTTCGAGCAGCACTTCGCCCCTGGCCTCGAGTTTCGGGTAGATCGAGTAGATGCGGTTGAATACGCGCAGCAGGGTCGACTTGCCGCAGCCCGAAGGGCCGATCAACGCGGTGACGCGTTTTTCGGCGATGTCGAAGCTCACGTCCTTGAGGGCTTGGAAGCCGTCGTAGAAGAAGTCGAGCTTGCGCGCGGCCATCTTCGGAGCCCCGACCATCGCCGGCGCCAATGCGCTGCCTGGAGCAGTCGTCGAAGTGACGGAAAAATGGGCGTCAGTCATGGCTCACCTTGTTGCGTAGCAGGATCGCGCGGGAAAGCAGGCTGAGCAGCAGCACGAAGATCGTGACCACGAACGCGCCGGCCCATGCGAGTGCGTGCCAGGAATCGTACGGACTCATTGCGTACTGGAAGATCACCACCGGCACGCTGGCCATCGGCCTGTTCATGTCGCTGGTCCAGTATTGGTTGTTGAGCGCGGTGAACAGCAGCGGTGCGGTCTCGCCGCTGATCCGCGCGAGTGCGAGCAGGATGCCGGTGACGATGCCGGGCAGCGCGGAACGGTACAGCACCTGCACCGTGACCTTCCACTGCGGAACGCCGAGTGAAAGCGCGGCTTCGCGCATCTGGCTCGGCACGAGCTGCAGCATCTCGTCGGTGGTGCGCACGACGACCGGCAATACGATCAGGGCCAGCGCGAGCGCGCCAGCCCAGCCCGAAAAGTGACCGAACTGGGCGACCACGAGCGTGTAAACGAATAGTCCGAGCACGATCGACGGCGCCGAGAGCAGGATGTCGTTGACGAATCGGATCACTTCGCCGATCGCCTTCTTCTTCGCGAACTCGGCGAGGTAGGTCCCCGCGGCAATCCCGATCGGCGTGCCGATCACAATCGCAGCGACGCTCATCATGAGGCTGCCGAACAGCGCATTCGCGATGCCGCCGTCCGCGCCGGGCGGTGGCGTCATCTGGGTGAACAATTCCGGCTTCATCGCGGCGAGACCGTTGCGCAGCGTGGTCCACAGGATCCAGACCAGCCAGAACAGGCCGAAACCCGCGGAAAGTGCCGACAGCAGGATCGCGATCGCGTTCTTGATGCGGCGCTTGCGATAGAGCCGGTCCGCAACAAGCGAAGTGGCCGGCGTGTTCATTTCACGCCCTCGTTGCGCGCCAGTCTGCGCAGCATGAGTTTGGCCGCCGCGAGCACGACAAAGGTCACGACGAACAGCAAAAAGCCGAGCGCGATCAGCGACGAACGGTAGATTTCCGAATCGGCCTCGGTGAACTCGTTGGCGATCGTCGCCGCGATCGAGTTGCCGGGTTCGAGCAGCGACGCGGACAGTCGATGCGCGTTGCCGAGCACGAAGGTCACCGCCATGGTTTCGCCGAGCGCGCGGCCGAGGCCGAGAAAGATGCCGCCGATCACCGCGGAGCGCGTGTACGGCAAGACGATGTCCCAGACCACTTCGGTCGTCGTCGATCCGAGCGCGTAGGCCGATTCCTTCAGCCGCGAGGGCACGGTCAGGAACACCTCGCGCATTACCGAAGAGATGAACGGGATCACCATGATCGCGAGCACGATGCCCGCGGTCAGCATGCCGATGCCGAGCGGTGGCCCGGTGAACAGCGCGCCGATCAGCGGCAACGGGCCGAAATGGTCGTTGAGCCACGGCGTCACGTATTCGCCCATGATCGGCACGAACACGAACAGCCCCCACATGCCGTAGATGATCGATGGGATGCCGGCGAGCAGTTCGATAGCCGCTGCGACCGGTCCGCGCAGCCAGTTCGGCGCAACTTCGCTCAGAAACAGCGCGATTCCGAAACTGACCGGCACCGCGATCAGCATCGCGATCGCTGCGGTCACCAGGGTTCCGTAGATCGGCACGAGCGCGCCGAACCGATGGTTGACTGCGTCCCAGTCTGTCGAGAACAGGAAGCCGAAACCGAAGGTCGAGAAGGCCTCGCGACCGCCCCAGAGCATCGACAGCGCGGCGCCCGCAAGCGCAATCAGGACGAAGAAGCCCGCGCCCGCCACGAGCCAGTGGAACGCGCCGTCCGCGCGTGCGTCGCGCCGATTGCGGCGATCCGCGTCGACGATCGCCGCGGTGATCGTGGTGGTGACAGCGCTGCTCTGGCTGGACATGGTTCCGGCGTCTTGCCTGCGCCGCCCGTTGTCGGGCAGGCAGGCGTCGGGAATGGATACTCAAGAAGTGCGGCAGACCGCGCGGGACGACCCGCCACGGGGTGGGTCGTGCCGATGCGGTCAGCGCTTCAGAGATGGATTTCCTTCTGCCAGTAGGCCTCGATCTGGTCGGTCAGCGTCTTCGGCAGCGGCACGTAGTCGAGCGCACGCGCCTGCTCCGCACCACTCTCGTAGGCCCACTTGAAGAAGTCGAGTGCGGCCTTGGTGCCCGTGACGTTCTTCGGCTCCTTGTAGACCAGGATGAAGTTGGTCGCGGTGATCGGCCAAGATGCGGCGCCCGGTGCATTGGTGATGACCAGATAGAAGTCCTTCGCGTTCGCCCATTCGGCACTCGCCGCGGCGGCCTGGAAGCTGTCGAGGCTCGGCTGCACGAACTGGCCCGCCTCGTTCTGCATCGATGCGTAGGTCATCTTGTTCTGCAGTGCATAGGCGAGTTCGACATAGCCGATCGACCCCTTGATCTGCTTGACGTACGCGGCGACGCCCTCGTTGCCCTTGCCGCCAACGCCGACCGGCCACGACACCGAAGTGCCTTCGCCGACCTTGGACTTCCATTCCGGCGAAACCTTGGACAGATAGTTGACGAAGTTGAACGTGGTGCCCGAGCCATCCGAACGATGCACGATCGTGATGTTTGCATCGGGAAGCGTCACGCCGGGGTTGATTCCCGCGATGGCCGGATCGTTCCACTTCTTGACCTTGCCGAGGTAGATGTCGGCAATCAGCGGGCCATTGAACCTGATCCTGCCTGCGTCGATGCCCTCGAGATTTACCACCGGAACGACGCCGCCGATGACCGACGGGAACTGCGCGAGGCCGGCCTCGGCGAGTTCTTCCGGCTTGAGCGGCTTGTCGGACGAACCGAACACGACCGTGCCGGCCTTGATCTGGGCAATGCCGCCGCCGGAGCCGATCGACTGATAGTTGATCTGGTTGCCGGTCGCGTTGTGGTAGCTGTCCGACCACTTGGCCAGGATCGGATAGATGAAGGTCGCGCCGGCACCGGTGATGTCGGCGGCCTGCGCCGATGCAACACCTGCGAGCGTCGCGAATGCGGCGCAGACGATACGGGACTTGATCGAGTTGAACACGCGGAGCTCCTCACGAACGGGGAAAGCGGGCGCGGCACCTGGCCGGCGTTGCTGCTTTGTAGGCCCGTGAGGTTGCAGAACGATGAGGAAATTGTTGCAGGAATATTGCACGCACCCGATCGCGCACCGACAAGCGTGAAGAAAAGTCATTCACTTCAGGGAATTGGAGTGACTTCCTGTCGCTACCGTCATGTGACCGCGCAACGGGTCAGTCGCTTTCGATCGTGTCCGGACCCGCGCCGGTGGTTTTCTCGTAGGCACCCTTTGCAACGCGCCGGTACTGCGTGAAACCGTGCCGAGCGAGATGATCGCCACGCAGCACGTGCGCGGAGCCGGCGTGCATCTGTGGCGCGCCGGGCAGCCGCCTCAGCGTGCCGCCGCACGCGGGGCAGTGCATGAGGGCGGGCTCGGACACGCGCTGCAGCCGTTCGAAGCCGTAGCAGCACAGCGCGCAGCCGGGTGGCGCGAGAGGGACGTATTCATGGATCGGCATGCGCGCAACATGCACCCGCGCGCGCCATCGTTCAAGTGGGGCGGCCGCGGCGGCCATGGCCCGGCTCCGCCGCGCACGCGGTAGGACACAGCCCAGGCCGGCGCCGGGCGGCGTGGCGCACGCGCGCGTCAGTTGTAGGTCAGGCCGCCCCGGCCTGACGCCCGCCGGGACGCAGGCAACCGGTGCCGCGCAACGCGCGCGTCGCAGGTCAGGCCGCCCCGGCCTGACGCCCGCCGGGACGCACCGAATATCGCGCCTTGCGCGCGCCCGCGAACCGGCACTCAAACCTGTTGCGGGGCCGGCGCGCGCATCGCGTCGCTCATCGTCTTCCAGCGGTTGATCACGTCGCAGAACAGTTCCGCGGTGCGTTCGGTGTCGTACACCGCCGAGTGCGCCTCGCGCGCGTCCCAGCGCCGGCCCGAGGCTTCGACCGCGCGGCTGAGCACGGTCTGGCCGAACGCGAGGCCACCGAGGGTGACCGTGTCGAAGCAGCTGAAAGGGTGGAACGGGCTGCGCTTGTGACCCGTGCGGCGGATCGCCGCGTTGAGGAAGCCGAGATCGAACGCCGCGTTGTGGCCGACCAGGATCGCGCGCTGGCAGTCGTTCGCGCGCACGGCCGCGCGTACCGGCCTGAAGATCAGGTCGAGTGCCTCCTTCTCGGGCAGCGCGCCGCGGAACGGGTGGCCCGGATCGATGCCGGTGATCTCCATCGAACGCGGATCGAACTCGGCACCCGCGAACGCGTCGACATGGGTCGATACCACGGGCTCGGGGTGCACGAACCCGTCCTCGTCCATGCGCACCACGACGGCCGCGATCTCGAGCAGCGCATGGCGTTCGCAGTCGAAGCCGCCGGTCTCGACATCGACGATGACCGGCAGGAAGCCGCGGAAGCGCTGCGCCATGCGCGTGGCGGCGGAAGAGACGATCGTCATCTGCGCAGGATAGCAAGCGCGCGCGTGCGCCGGGCGCTTTGCGGGCATCCGGACGCGCGCATGCGCTAGGCGCACGCTGCGCACGCCATGCCGCACGCCGCGTGGCGCGATCGACGCACGGGCTTTGGTGCGGCGGTACGCTCCCGCGCGCGGTCTGCATCACGCGCAACGGTCCGGATGGGACCAAAAAAAAGAGGCGGGGTTGCCCCCGCCTCGGAATAGCCCAAAGGTTTGACTACAGGTTACGGAATGACGATGTCCGCACCTGAGTTGTCGTAAACCCAGCGAGTGACCGCTGCCGGAAAGCCACCGGGACCGGTCGTACTGAACTGCATGTACCCGTAGTTCGGAGTTCCCGAATTATCAAACCGGAATCCCATGTACGAACTGCCGGTGACCGCGCGTATGTTGTTCGCGGTCCCTTCCGAGAAGGTCGATCCCACGCCCACGGTCGCGCCCGAGGACAACACGGTACAAATGCCGCCGGACGAAACGCAGACATTGATGTTCGTGCCAGTCCAGAAGAACGTCAAGTTGTTGCTACTACCGTAGCCATTGAAGTTGTAGTTCGCTGACGTGCATGAAGGATCAGCCGACGTACACGTGGCGCCCGTCAACCAGTTCAGGTAAAGACCCGTGAAGTCGTTGTTGACCGGAATGTTGACCGGACCACTATCGATGATGTTCGGGTTGCCACCCGCCTGCACATCCACCGACACCGGTACCGCGACGACATGCTCGTCCGGATCGTTGCTGGTGATGCAGACCGTGCCGGACAGCGTGTCGCCGTCGTTGTAGCCCGTTGCATCGATACCGAGCGTGACCGGGGTCGTGCCGCTCGGCGCGGTCGTGCCCATGGTCGGGCTCACGGTCAGCCACGGCAGGTCTTCGGGCTGCGAGCAGGGACCGCCCGCAGTCTCGATCGCCATCGCGTCGATCTCGCCGATCGACGAGCCGATCGGCGAGATGATCGTTGCTGCGCCGGTCGCCAGGTCCACCGTGTACATGCTGTCGCTGAACGCGCCCGCATCGAAGCCGGCGTAGTACAGGATGCCGGTCGACTGGTCGAAGGTCATGTCCTGCGCGTAGTTCGCGTTGAAGCCGATCGAACCGATCAGGGCGCCCGCGCCGGTCGTCTTGTCGATCGCGTAGAGCGAGTCGTTGACGATGTCGATGCCGTACATCAGCCCGTCCGGGCTGACCGCCATCGCGACGATGCACGGTGCGCCGGTGATCTCGCCGACTGCGGTCGAAACGCCCGTGTTGCGGTCGATCGTCCAGAGGTGCGAGGCGCTGCCGCAGGTCGCGCTGGTCGCGTACAGGTTGCCGCTCGTCGAGTCGTAGTCGAGGCTGGTCCAGCCCTCGCCGGCCGAGTTGGTCACCGTGAACTCGTTGGTGATCGCGCCGGTCGCGGTATCGACCGTGACGAGGTCGTTCGTCGTCGCGGCACCGAAGCCGTCGATCGCCCACATCTTCGAAAAGTCGCCGTCGATGAACGTGCCGCCGACCAGGGCGTAACCCTGGCCCGGGCCGACCGCAGTCGTCGTGCCCGGCGCAGCTGCGTCGAAGTGGACGAACACGTCGTTGTAGATGTCGTCGGCGAAGGTCGGCACGGCACCGCCGAGCGGGGCGAGTCGCTGTTCGGCGGGCTTGCGCACGCTGTTGTGAAGCGGAGCCCGTGCGGCGCTGGCCTTGGCCGGATCGCCGAGCGGCATCGCGAAGCGCGAGCCCGGCGGCGGGAAGTGCGAATTCGCCGGGGGTGCCTCGTTGGCGCTCCAGTTGAGATCGCGGTTGCCGAGGTTGTCGATGTCGAGCGGCAGGGTCGTGCTGCCACCCGCGTCGACGGTGCCCGAGACCGACGCCGGCTGCACGTCGATGTCCGGCGCGCCGACGTTGAGCGTCGTGGTGTCGCTGTCGGTGAAGATCTGCGGCGTGGTTGCGGTCCACGCGATCGCCGAATTGTCCGCGATCGACGCGGTCAGCGCCGAGAACTGGTTGTACGTGGTGTCGTCGCTCTGCAGGCCGATCGTCGCACAGACACCGTCGTTGCAGACGGCCGGATCGCCGCCGAGCGCGCCGTTGCCCGTGTACTGGACATCGAGATACTCGAAGTCGACGGTCTGTGCCGCCTCGTCGAGGATCACCTCGAACGTCGCGCCGTCAGTGTTCGCGGTACCGTTGAAATGGACACGGTCGTACCATTCGACGATGAACTTGCGGTTCGGCGCGGTGCCCTGCGTCTCGTAATAGACGTTGCCCTGTTCGGCATCGAAATCGTCCCAGAGCGGCAGGATAAGGGCGCCGGCACCGGTGAGCGGCAGCGCGGCGTTGGTGAACGGAAGCGCCCCGCCCGACTGGCCGAACACGATACCGCCGTTGTTGCTCACGCTGAGCAGGTTCGAGGTCGAGCCGTACAGCGTGAACGAGAACGGCATCGTGACGTCGGCCGAACCATCGTCGGTGAGATTGAGCGCGGTACCCGTCGTGTCGATAGCAATGAAGTTGCTGCCGCCGCCCGGGTTGCACGCCGTGCCGTCGAAGCCGTCGCAGAAGATGCGGTCGGTGATCGCGCCGCCACCCTCCGAATAGTCGGAGGCGTAGCCGGGCGGCTGGTCCTGTGCGGTCCAGGTCGAGGTGACCGTCTCGCTGGCGCCCGCGGTGGTGATGCGGTTGTACTGATAGCTTGCACCGTCGGCGAGCACGATGTTGGCGAGGGTGAAGATATCCCCGTTCACGTTGTCGGCGAGCGAGTGGTAGTCGAGCGAGATGCCCGAATCATTGGTGACCGTGTAGCAGTAGTTGACCTGGTCGCCGACCGACACGTCGAGCGTGTCGGTGGTGCCGCAGGCGCCGCTCGTGGTGTCGGTGCCGAGCGTGACATCGAGACAGATGCCGCCCGAGCCGCAGCCGCCGCCGCCGTTGACCGTGCCGACGACCTGGAACAGGTTGGCCGGGTTGCCGCCGCCGACCGGAGACGTGCCGCCGCAGAGGGCCGGATCGGTCCAGGTCGTGCAGCCGGAGCCGAAACCGTCACCCGGATTCTGCCAGACCGCATTGTTGCCGAGGCCCGGTGTCGCTTCGTTCGACCAGAATGCCTGTGGCGGGAAGTCCACATCCACCGCGAATGCGACCCAGTACGTGCCTTGCGGCAGTGCGCATACAGTCGGCAGTGCGACAGAGAGACTCGTTTGGGAGCCATCCAGAACGCCAGCAACACCGGTGTAAGTGCAGGTCGGAGCGACCGCGGGTGTTCCGCTATTGTCCGGGTACACCGCGATGTTGTAGGTCGGGCCCGTCGGCGCGCCCGTGAAAGAAACCTGGAAGTTGAAGCCGCTGACGTTCCAGCCGGTCGCGTCGGTGACGACGAAGTCGTCGGCGCCTTCGGCATCGTATGAAGCGGACGACGACTGGTTGATCTGCGCGGGAACGCCGTTGTCGGCAGTGCCCGACTGGTCATAGAGGACCGTGCTGCCGAGTGGAGCGGCATGACGTGGATACTTGAACTGGGGCCGGCTGTTCGGAACCGGACCGGATGCCTTGAGGCGTGTGCCCTTGATGGTGTCGGCCGCATCTGCCGTACTCATCAGCGCCTGCGCTGACAAGGCCGTCGCGATGCCGACTGCAATAGTGGATTTCCGCATGATCGTGACTACTCCCCGGAGTTGGTGTAACGATGGCGTATGCAGCGTTGACGGAAACGTCCCGCACGCCCGACCCTAGCAGACCTGCGACCGTGTTGGCAATCGGATCGGAGGCCCGTTCAGCGCCGCGGTGAAAAGGCCTGCGCGTCGCACGCGCGAGCCGGTGTCGCGGAGCATCCCGACCGGTTCGATTCGACCCCGGCATCGCAATAATCGAGGTGCCGGAACCAGGTCGCCCGCAGCCGTCTCAGGGTGTCGCCAGGCGTCGGCGCAAACCGTCGAGCAGATCGCCGTAGTCGGGCGCACGACGCGTGCTGCGTTGCAACGGGGCACGCACCTGGGCGGCACTCGCGGTATGCACGCTGCGCTCGTTGTTCGCGAAATCCAGACAGACCGCGTCGAACGCAAGCCCTGCGAACTCCAGCAGGCGCCTGACCGCGGGTTCCGGATCGGCCTGCAGGGCCTCCAGCGACTGCGAGCACACGCGCTGCGGCCACTGCCGCTGCCATAGCGCCATCAGGCGATCATGGTCGTGCAGGCAGCTGGCGAGTGCATCGAGGTCGTAACTGAACGCCTGTCCGGTATTGAACCATTGCCGGTAGCACGAGAGCGCGGTTTCGATCGGCTCGCGGCGGCAATGCACGAAGCACGCGCCCGGCAGCATCATCGCGGCGGCGCCGAGGTAGAGCCAGTTGTCCAGAGCCTTGTCGCTGCTGCATGGTTTGTGCGCGCGCAACGCAGAGGTGCGCTCGAGATAGCGCAGTCCGAGGCGTTCCCAGTCGCCGGGACCGGTGTCGGCGACCCATCCGGGAAATGCGATGCCGCGACGCCGCGATTCTTCGTCGAGAACGATCGCGAGGTCGGGCAACTCGCCGCCGCCGTGCACGCGCGGGTGTGATCCGATGATCTGTTCGACGAGCGTGGATCCCGAGCGCGGCAGGCTGACGATGAAGACGATCTCGCGGCCGCGAGTCGACGCGCAGTCGGACGGCGCGTGCGCGAAGGCCGCCGCGATCTCCGCGACGTGGCGACTGAACGAGGCGCTGTCCCAGGGCTGCTGCTCGCGGCGCAACGCGTTGGCGGTTTCGAGGGTGGCCCAGGCCGCCGGGTAACGACCCTGGTCCTGCAGCGCCTTGGCCAGCGCGAAGCCGGCCAGCGCACGATCCGCGTGCGCGAGGCCCGGATTCGCGATCAGGTGTTCGAGCGCTGCGGAGTCGCCGGCATCGAGGCGGACGGTCTTCAGATTGGCCAGGCCCCACCAGGCCAGAGCCGACTGCGGTTGCAGGCGCAGTGCGGTCCGGTAGGCCGCGACGGCTTCATCGACGCGTCCGAGCGCCTTCAGGTTGTCGCCCGAGACGATCCATGCTGCGACGTGGTCCGGTGCGAGCACGAGCGCGCGCTCGAGCGCGGCCTGGGCTGTCGCGGAATGCGCGAGCGCCTTGCGGCTCTTGCCGAGGTTGAACCAGGCGGCGGCGAGATCGGGCGCGAGTTCGCACGCGCGCGCGAACGCGGCCAATGCCGCATCGGCGTCGCCGCAGGCGCGCAGTGCGCTGCCGAGATTGTTGTGGAGCAGCGCGTCGCGGGGCCTCGAGGCGAGAGCCTCGCGCAGCAGGTCGACTGCTTCGTGCGCGCGGCCCTCGAGGACGCGCGCGACCGCGGTCAGTCGCAGCACTTCGGGGTGCGCCGGGGCGAGGGCCAGCGCGCCTTCGAGGGCTTCGCGTGCGGAGCCGGGATCGCCGCGCTCGAGCCAGGGACCGGCCGCTACGAGCAGGCGGCTTGCAAGCGGCGACAAGCCATGCAGACGCGCGGTCTCGCCAGTGTTCCCGGAGCCGGAATCCTTCATGGTGGGCAACCGCCCTTCAGGACGCGACGCCGAGCGCGCGACGCAGCGGATCGAGTCGCGCACCGTAGAGACCGGCGCGCGCGGTGTCGCTGCGAAGCGGCCTGCGTACCTGGGCCGAACTCGAGGTACGCACGTCGCGCTGCGCTTCGTGGAAGCGCAGGCAGGCCGGGTCGAACGCGAGTCCGCAACGATCGAGCAACGCGCGGATGCGTTGCTCGGGATCTGCAAGCAATGCCTCGTAGTCCTGGGTCCAGACGTATCCCGGATAACGCGCATGCCAGAACCTGACCAGGCGGTCGTAGTCGCGCCAGTACGCAGCGAGCTCCTCGAAGTCGCAGGTGTATGGCAGCTTTGGCCGGAACGGATGCTTGAACGCACTCCAGCACGTTTCCAGCGGGTCGCGCCTGCAGTCGACGACCTGAGCTCCCGGCAGCATCGCGCGGATCGCGCCGACCAGTTGCCAGTTGTGCAGCGACTTGTCGGTCATGCGCGGCCGCTGCTCGCGCCAGCGCGCGGTGCGCTCGAGATACGCGTTGCCGAGGCGGGTCCAGTCGTCGGCGGCGGCCGTGCCGACCCAGCCGGGAAAATCCACGCCGCGACGTTTCGATTCCTCGCGGAACAGCACCGCCAGATCGTCGATCTCGCCCGCCCCGTGCACTTGCGGATGCGCGCCGAGAATCTGCTCGGCAAGAGTCGAGCCCGAGCGCGGCATGCCGACCACGAAAATGACTTCGTGACCGAGGCGCGGGTCGTCTGCAGCGGCGATGGCGCCATCGAACGCCTGCGCGATGCTGCGCATGATGCGGCTGAATCCTTGCGCGTCCCAGCGTGTCTGTGCGCGCTGTTCCGCATTGATCTCGGCGATGACCGCAAACGCTTCGTCGTGGCGTGCGTGCGCGTCGAGCGCCAGCGCGTACGCGAATCCGAGCAGGATCCGTTCGCGGTCGCCGCGGCGCGCGCGCGGGTAGAGGCCTTCGAGCGCGGTTAGTGCATTCGCGTCCGCGGGCGTCGACTGCATGCCGAGCAGGCCGACCCAGGCGTCCCCCGAATCGGGGTGCCGGTCGAGCACCGCGCGGAATTCCGATGCCGCATCATCGAGACGGCCCAGCGTGCGCAGGCAGCAGGCGCGCTGGATGCGCGCCTGCTGATGCTGCGGATCGAGCGACAGGGCCTCGGCAAACGCGGCTTCAGCGGCCGCGGTCTGCAGCAATGCGTCGTGCGCGGCGCCGAGATTGAACCAGGCTACCGCGAGCGACGGCTCGAGTTCGCAGGCATGCCGGAACGCATCGAGCGCACCCTGCATGTCGCCGCTTTCGGCGAGCGCGCTACCCAGATTGTTCTCGATCGTCGCATCGTCGGGACGCAGCGAGCGGGCGCGCTGCAGCAGCGGCAGCGCCTCGGCGTGACGCCCCTGGCGATGCAGCGCGACCGCGAGCAGGCGCAGCAACGCCGGATCGTCCGGAACGATTGCAATGGCCTCGCGCAGCGCCTGCTCGGCCGCTTGCGGATCGTTGCGTTCGAACCAGCGTTCGGCACGTTGCAGCAGGCGCGCCGCGCGCGGCGGACGAACGCCGGAAAGCGATTGCGGCTTGACGGTGGCCGGCGAGGACCACGACGAAGCGCGCGGCGGGGCGAAGGGGTCGGTCATGCGGCTTCTGCGGCAATCGGGGACGGGACAATCATCGGGTCACGGTGTGCCGAGCGCGCTGCGCAGCGGCGCCAGCAGGTCACCATAGCGCCAGGCCCTCGCGGTGTCCTGGCGCAACGGCTCGCGGACCTGCGCTGCGCTCAGGGTGCGCACATGACGCGGCGTATCGTAGTGGCGCAGGCACGCGGCATCGAAGGGCAATGCACAGAACGCGAGCAGGGCGCGAATCTCGGCTTCAGGATAGGCGACGAGGCGCTCGTGGTGCTGGGTCCTCAGAGCGGCGGGATAGCGCGTCGACCAGAATCGCATCGCCCGCTCGTAGTCGCGCCAGAAGCTCGCGAGTTCACCCAAGTCATACGTGAACGCCTGACCCTTGCCGAACAGTTGCCGGTAGCACGACAGGCAGGTTTCGACCGGATCGCGCCGGCAGTCGACGAAACGCGCACCCGGCAGCATCGCCATCGCCGCACCGACGAGTTGCCAGTTGCTGAGGGCCTTGTCGGTGAAACGCGGTCGCGTGCGGCGCCAGCGTGCGCTGCGTTCCAGGTATTCCTCGCCGAGGCGTCGCCAGTCCCCGGGCTTCGCATCCACGGTCCATTCCGGGAATGGCTGCCCGCGGCGTTTCGACTCATCGCCGAGCACGTCGCCGAGGTCGGGCAGTTCGCCGGCCCCCTCGACGTCGGGGTGCGAGGCGAGAATCTGTTCGGTCAGCGTCGAGCCTGCGCGCGGCATGCTGACGATGAAGATGACCTCGTTGCCGCTCGTGGACGCCGCCGCGGTCGCAGCGGGCTTCTCGAATGCCTCGAGGATGCGCTCGACCTGGTGGCTGGCCGCACTCGCGTCCCATTCCACGAGACGCCGCTTGAGCGCGTTGGTCATGCACAGTACCGCGAACGCCTCGGCGTAGTGGCCTTGGTCCTCGAGTGCCTTGACCAGGGTGAAGCCGATACTCGAACGACGCGCAGGTTCCAGCCCCGGTTGCGCGAACAGGTCCTGCAGCTCGCGCGTATCCGCAGCGCTCAGGCGCATCGTCTTGAGGTGCCCCAGCGGCGCCCACGCCTCGATCGCGCCTTGCGAGAGCGCTTGCCGATACGCGGCGGCTGCTTCGTCGATGCGGCCGAACGAGCGCAGCATGCTGCCGAGCTGGATGCGTGCCCGCGTGTGCGTCGGATCGCAATGCACCGCGCGCTCGAACGCTTCGTGTGCCTCGTCGTTGCGGCGCACGTCGGCCAACGTGCGGCCGAGGTTGTACCAGCCGGCCGCAAGCCCGGGCGCGAGTTCGCATGCGCGACGCAGGCTTGCGATTGCGGCATCGATCTCGCCCGCATCGCGCAGCGCGGTACCGAGGTTGGTCAAAATCAGTGCGTCGCCGGGCACCTTTTCGAGCGCGCTGCGCAATGCGTCGACCGCCTCCCGCGGGCGCTCCTGCATCTGCCGCAGGATGCCAAGCAGGCGCAGGTACTCGGGATGACCGTCCGCGCCGGATTGCGCTTCCTGCAACGAGCGCTGCGCACCCGCGACGTCACGCGCATCGATTGCCGCACGCGCATCGCGCAGTTTTTGTGCGGCGCCGTCGGGCACTCCGGACAGGCGGATGTCGAGGGAAACCGCGGCCGCGGCGGTCGAACCGGCCACGGGATCGGTGGCTTGGCCCGGAGCGGATGGACTCATGTATGGCGATCGTCGACGACGGGAGATCGTGCAGCATAGGGCGGGGCTTGGGCCGGCGTCCACGCATCGCCGAGCCGCGAAGCACGCTGCCGGCACGCGCGCTCATCCGTGGTCCCCGATCGCGAGCGCCTCGCGCAACGGGTCGAGCAGCGTGCCGTAATGGCGCGCGCGCGCGGTATCGCGGCGCAGCGGCTCGCGCACCTGGGCCGCGCTCGCGCTGCGCACGACCCGTTCGGAGCGGTCGAAGCGCAGGCATGCGGCGCTGAACGGCAGGCCGCAGAACGCGAGCAGGGAACGGATCCGGGTATCCGGTTCGGCGACGAGGCGCTCGTAGGACAGTTCGTAGATGCGACCGGGCCAGCGCGCGTGCCAGTAGTGCAGGAGGCGGTCGTGGTCGATCCAGTAGCGGCCGATGTCGTCGAAGTCGTAGGCGAAGGCCTGCTGGCCGCGGGCGAAGCGCTGCTTGTAGATCGACCAGCCGGTTTCCAGCGGGTCACGTTGGCAATCCACGATGGCCGCGCCCGGAAGCATCGCGCAGATCGCGCCGATCAGCGGCCAGTTGAACAGCGCCTTGTCGACATGCACCGCTTTCGTGCCGCGCCAGTGTGCGGTGCGCTCGAGGTATTCGCGGCCGAGCCGGGCCCAGTCGTTTTCGCGTGCGTCGCCGACCCAGGACGGAAACGGTTTGCTGCGGCGCACGGATTCGGCCTGGACGATGCGGGCCAGATCCGCCAGTTCGCCGGCGGCTTCGACACCCGGGTGTGCGCCGAGGATCTGTTCGACCAGGGTCGAGCCGGAGCGCGGCAGACTGGTCACGAAGATCACTTCGCGGCCGCAACTTCGATCCGGATTGCCGCGCGGCGGCGTCGCGAACGCATCGGCGATCGCGTCGATGGTTCGCGAGTGGGCCGCGCTGTCCCAGGGCGTCTGCCGATGCATGGTGAGGTTTGCGCGCTGCAGGATCGCGAACGCATCCGCGTAGTGCTGCTGCTGTTCCAGCACACGTGCAAGCGCGAAACCCGCGATCGCGCGTTGCTCGTCGGCAAGATCGGGACGCGCGTACACCTCGGCAAGCAGCGCGCTTTCGCGCGCGTCGAGCGTGATCGTCTTCAGATCGGCGAGTCCGGCCCAGGCCAGCACGTTCGAGGGATCGATGCGCAAAGCGGCGCGATAGGTCGCGGCGGCCTCGTCGCTGCGGCCGAGCATGCCGAGCGTGCCTGCGTGACCCACGTAGGCCATCACGTAGGCCGGGTCGCAGGCAAGAGACCGCGCGAACACGGACTCGGCCTCGCGAATCTCGCCTCGCGCCTGCAGGTTCATGCCCAGGTTGAACCAGGCGGAGGCGAGCTCGGGCTGCAGCTCGCAGACCCTGCGGAACAGGCGCAGCGCGGTGTTGCCGTCGCCACTCTCGCTGAGCAACGCGCCCAGCGTGTTGAGCACCAGCGGGTTGTCGGGAGCGAGCGCGAGCGCACGCCGCGCGACCGACAGCGCTTCGGCGCGGCGCCCGAGCAGCTGTTGCGCGACTGCCAGCAGGCGCAGTGCCTCGACATGGTTCGGCGCCTCCGCGAGCACGTCGCGCAGCGCGTCGTGCGCCGGTTCGGCTTCGCCGCGTGCCATGTGCTGCGCCGCCGCGGCGAGTTTCGCCGCGGCAGCGGCGGAAAGGCCGCCTGCTGCTGCGGGCGGCACGTTCAAGTGCCGTCCGCGGCGGCGAGTGCGCGTTGCAGCGGTTTCATCAGGTCGCCGAAGTCGCGCGCAACGATGCGGTGGCGCAGGCCGTGTTCGCGATTGTCGAGTTCGGCGTCGACAGCGCACATTCGCTCGTGCGCCTCGATGACGGCCGCGTCGAACCAGGGTCCCGCGTCGGCGAGCAGTTGCCGGATCGCCGCCTGTGCATTGCGATCGAGGTGCTCGTCGTCGTAGACGCGCAGGCGCGGACCGAGGCGATCGCGCCAGGCCGCAAGCAGTCGCGCGCAGTCGCGCCAGTACGCGGCGAGTTCGATCAGGTCGTTGCCGTAGTGGCGCTGATCGCGGTCGCGCGTGAACACCGCCCAACAGGATTCGAGTGGATCGCGCCGGCACTCGATCACGCGCGCGGCTGGCAGCATCGCGGCCGCGGCGCCAAGCAGGGTGGACAGCGCCGGCGAGCGATCGGTCAGGTACGTGCGCTCGCCACGCAGGAGGCGGGTTCGTTCGAGGTACTCGAGCCCCAGACGCTGCCAGTCCGCGCTGCCGGCTTCACCGACCCATTCCGGGAACGCGCGGCCGCGGCGCTGCGACTCGGCACCGATCACCGCGGCGAGATGCGGGGCTTCGCCAGCAGCCGCCACGTCGGGATGGGCGGCGAGCAGCCGCTCGGCGCGTTCACTGCCGGCTTCCGGCGCGCCGACCAGCAATACGATGCCGCCGCCGAGCGCGGGGTCGAGCGGTTCCGGCGGGCTTGCCGCGAATGCACTCGCGATGCGCGCGCAGTGCGCCGAGAAGCCTGCGCTGTCCCATTCCATCCCGCGCCGCTTGAGCACTTTCGCGGCAACCAGGGCGCCGAACGCCTCGCGGCAGGCGCCGCGGCTCTGCAATACGCGGCCCAGCGCGATGCCCAGTCGCGCGCGTTCGACGTCGCCGTGGGCGGCAGCGCGGCTCGCGCGTGCGAGCGCCGCATGTTCGGCCGCATCGAGCGCACCATCGACGCTATCGACGAGCCCGCTCCAGGCATCGGCCGAGCCCGGATCGACGCGCAATGCCGCGCGGTATTCGCGCGCCGCGGCGCGCGGATCGCCTTCGCTGCGCAGCAGGTCGGCGAGCGCGAGCCGGGCCGGGATGAAATCCGGCACCGCCGCGAGCGCCCGCGCGTACAACGGAAGGGCCTGCGCGGTATCGCCCGCGCCGGCACAGAGTCCGGCCAGGTTGCAGCAGGCGCCAACGGCGTGCCCATCGATTTCGAGTACGCGCAGATAGGTTTGCCGCGCCGCGTCCGCGTCGCCAGTTTCGGCCTGCACGTTGCCCAGCGTGGTCAGCAGCAGTACGTCGCGCGGTCTGTCCGCGAGCGCGCGTCGCAGCAGTTCGAGTGCGGCATCATGGCGGCCGCGCGCGGCATGCAGCGCGGCGAACAGGCGCTGTACTTCAGGATGGTCCGGATGTTCGGCGAACGCGGCTTCGATCGCGGCCTGCTCCGATTCGATGTGGCCCGAGCCCAGCGCCGCAAGGGCGCGCGCGAGTCCGCGCCGGTGCGGCTGACCGAGATCGTGCAGACGATCGTGCGCTGCGGGAGCGTTCCGATCCTGGACGTTTGCTGCTTGCGGGGCATCGACGGGGGCGACCGAATCCGCGTGTGCCGGACTGTCGTCGTCCTCGAGCAGACGCCGCAGCGGGGCCAGCAATGCGCCGTAGCGATCGGCGCGTGCGGTATCGGCGCGCAATGGCTGGCGCACCTGCGCGGCACTCGCGCTGCGCACGTGGCGCTGCGATTCGTAAAATCGCAGGCAGCGCGCGTCGAACGCGAGTCCGCAGAAGTCGAGCAGGGCGCGCACTTCGCGCTCCGGATCGGCGAGCAGCGCTTCGTAGGACTGGCTGCGCACCTGTTGCGGCAGACGCTCCTGCCAGGCTCGCATCAGGCGCTCGTGATCGCGCCACTGTGCTGCGATGTCGGCGAGGTCATAGGAATACAGATGACGGCCGGCACCGAACCACTGCTTGTAGCAGGACCAGGCGGTCTCGACCGGGTCGCGCCGGCAATCGATGATGCGCGCTGCGGGCAGCATGGCTGCCGCGGCGCCCGCGAGCAGCCAGTTGTCCGGCATCTTGTCGGTGTGCCGGGGCCGCTCGTTGCGCCAGCGCGCAGTGCGCTGCAGATAGCGTTCGCCGAGACGTTGCCAGTCCTGGGCCGTCGCGCTGCCGGCCCATGCGCTCAAGGGCGCGTTGCGTCGCGCCGACTCCTCACGGAGCACGAGGTCGAGGTCGGGCAACTCGCTCGCACCCTCGACGTCCGGATGCGCGGCGATGATCTGTTCGATCAGGGTCGAACCCGAGCGTGGCAGCCCGACCACGAAGATCACCTCGCGACCGCGCGGGTCCTCGCGCGCCGGGGCGGGCATGGCCGCGAAGGCCGCCGCGATCGCATCGACGCCACGCGAGAATCCGCGCGCATCCCAGGGCGACCGCTCGCATTGCGCCGCATTTGCGGCAGCGAACACCGCAAACGCCTCGTCGTACCGCGCGTGGTCCTCGAGCGCCTTGCCGAGCGCGAAACCCGCGAGGATGCGTTCCGCGGCTGCGATCGCGGGCGACGTGTACACGCGCTCGAGCGCTGCGACCTCGGCCTCGCTGAGCTGCGCGGTCTTCAGATTGGCGAGGCCAAGCCACGCACCTGCAGCGTTCGGGTCGAGCGAGATCACGTACCGGTATTGCGCGGCCGCGACTTCGATGCGCCCGACCGCGGCGAGGTTGCCGGCGAGGGCCAGGTGCGCGGGAACATGACGCGGCGCGAACTCGATCGCACGGCGCAGCGCGATACCCGCCTCGTCGTGGTGAGCCTGCGATTCGAGCGCGATGCCGAGATTGAACCAGCCGGCTGCATGGTTCGGCACCAGTGCGCACACGCGGCGGAAGGTCGTCGTCGCGTTCGCATGGTCGCCGAGCAGGGCCAGCGCACTGCCGAGGCTGCCGAGGATCAGCGCGTCATCGGGCCACAGCGAGTTCGCGCGTTGCAGCGGCGCAAGCGCAAGATGTGGCGTCCCCGCGCGCAGCGTCGCCACGCCCTGCAGACGCAGCACTTCCGGATGATTCGGCGCAAGCGCGAGCGCGGCCTGCAGCGCGCGTGCGGCCTGATCGATTGCGCCGGCGTCGAGCTGGCGCGCGGCTTCCTGGAGGTAGCGGATCGCGGTGCTGGAGAGGCCCTCCATGCGCTGCGCAGCGGTCGTGCGCTGTTTCGCCATTGCCGCTGTGCGACCGGCCGTCGCCTCGGTGCCGTTTGCGTTCAAATCTGCCTCGTCGGTGATGTCGGCCGGTTGGTTATCGTAATCCAAGCGTCGTTCGGTCGTGCGTGGACACCTCGGCGCGGGATGGCCGCGCTGCCGCTTGCCCGGTGCGGAGGCGCGATCGCGTTGCGCTTGCGACGCGAGTGTCCGGCAAGGTAGTGTCGCGCCGGAATAATCCCTCACGGGGTCGGGAGAGAAGGCATGCTCTGGAGGAAATCGCGGCGCAGCGACAACGTCGTCGAGGACAGCGGAGGTGGCGGCGGCGGCCTGCGCTTCGGCGGGGGCCGCGGCCTCGGACTCGGCGGAATCGTGATCGTGGTCATCGTCGGCCTGCTGTTCGGCAAGAATCCCGGAGAAATCCTGCAATTGCTCGGTGGCATGGTCGGCGACACTGCGGACACGTCGGCGCCGCAGCAGACCGCGCCGGCCGGCAACGATGCGCAGACCGACTTCGTGAGGGCCGTGCTCGGCAGCACCGAGGATGTCTGGGGCGAAATTTTCAGTGCGGGCGGCCAGCACTATCCGCCACCACGCCTCGTGCTGTTCAACGGCGGCGTGCGTTCTGCCTGTGGCACCGCGTCGGCGGCGATGGGACCTTTCTATTGCCCCGGCGACCGGCAGGTCTATCTCGATCTCGATTTTTTCGACGAGATGCAGCGACGGTTTCATGCGCAGGGCGACTTCGCGCGTGCCTACGTGATCGCGCACGAAGTCGGACACCATGTGCAGAACGTGCTCGGGCTGATGGAGCAGGTCGAACGCGCCGCGCGCAGCGGCACGCCGATGCAGGGCGCGAACGGGCTTTCGGTGCGCCAGGAGCTGCAGGCCGATTGCTTCGCGGGGATCTGGGCCAATCACGCGCAGCGCCAGCTCGACTGGCTGGAGTCGGGTGACATCGAGGCCGCATTGAATGCCGCGAACCGGATCGGCGATGACGCGTTGCAGAAGCAGTCGCGCGGATATGTGGTCCCCGATTCATTCACCCACGGCACCTCGGCCGAGCGCGTGCGCTGGTTCAAGTCCGGTTTTGCGTCCGGTGACCTCAAGAGCTGCGACACGTTCAACGCAGCGCAACTCTGATCATCGCGGTGTTCGCGGCAAGCGTCGCGCCCGGGCGGCCGACTTGGCTTGCGGCTATGGCGACTGCGCGGATTTCGCGGCCGTCGTGGTACGGACCGGAATCGGCACGTTGCACAGGTCGATCCTGCCGGCTGCCACCTTGTACCAGGCGTCGCGGCGGTTACGGCGCGATTCGACGAGAGCTGCGAACGTCGGCGTGTCGGTGCGCAGGATTTCCAGCGGCGTGCGCTCGGATGCCGGCAGTCCGCTCGCGAGACGCACCGACTTGATCGGCACCCGTTGCGCGGACTTCTCGTAGAAGCCGAGCGCGCCGCTGCCGCGCGGGAGTGCGGCAAGCAGCTCCATGCCCCGCACCACGCGGCCGACCAGCGCGATATTGCGGTCGAGCTGGCGCGGCGCATGGCCGATCACCACGTAGAGTTCGGCGCCATTGCCGGATTCGACCTCGTTGCCGCGGCCGGCACCGACCATTCCGTAGCAGTGTGCGAGCCAGGTCTTGCCGGATTTCGGGTCGCGCGCGACCGGCAAGCCGTTCGAGAAGCCGACCGCAGGCGCATAGACATCGCCGTCCGGCAGCGCGGTGAATGGCAGATCGCCCGTTATCGCGCGTTCGAATTCGGGTGCGAGCGTTCGCTTCGCGTTGCCGAGCGGGCGCGCCTTGCGGGCTTCCTCCGCGTCGGGATCGCCCCATTGGGTCACGAAGTTGTCCTGCACGCGCAAGATCGCGAGATCGTCGAAGTAATGCGCGTGTACGAGCAACTTGATGTTGGCCACATGCAGCGGGGCGAACGCGGGTGCCAGTTCGATCACCACGCGCCCGCTCGCGAGATCGAGGTACAACGTGTCGGCCGGATCGAGCGGGCGCCAGTCTGCGGGCCGTGACGCGGCCAGCACGTCGCCCATCGTGCGCGCGGTTGCCGCTGGATCGGCCGCAGTTGCGGGCTGAACGATCGCGCCGAGCGCGACTGCGGCCGCGAGCAGCGCGCGGGCGGCGACACGGTGATCGCGCTGCAAGAGGGGTCGCGGACGCGAACGCAGGTTCACGAATGGTTCCTTGTAGCGGCACGGCACACGCTGGCGCACGACGGGACGCACCATCGACGCCAACCGGCGCCAGCGCTATCTCGGCTTGTGGAAACGGCGGATGAAGTCGCGAACATCCGGATACACGACGTTGCGCCAGCGACGTCCACTGAAGATGCCGTAGTGCCCGGCGCCGCCGATTTCCATGTGGGCGTGGTTCCGGGCCGGGATACCCGTGCACAGCGCGTGCGCGGCCCGTGTCTGGCCGAGGCCGGAGATGTCGTCGAGTTCGCCCTCGATGGTCAGCAGGGCGGTGCGCCGGATCGCGGCCGGTTCGACGAGTTCGCCTTCGACCTTCCATGTGCCGAGCGGCAACCGGTGTTCCTGGAACACGATGCGGATCGTGTCGAGATAGAACTCCGCGGGAAGATCGAGCACCGCGTTGTATTCGTCGTAGAAGCGCCGGTGCGCGGCCGCGTCGTCGAGGTCGCCGCGACGCAGGTTTTCGTAGAAATCCCAGTGCGCCATGAAATGCCGGCTCGGGTTCATCGCGACGAAACCCGCATGCTGCATGAAACCCGGGTACACGCGGCGTCCCTTGCCCGGGTAGTTCGGCGGCACGTCGAACACGACGTTGGTCTCGAACCACGCGTACGGTTTGTTGGTGGCGAGGTCGTTGACCCGGGTCGGGCACTCGCGCGGATCGATCGGTCCACCCATCAGGGTCAGCGTCAATGGCGTGCGTTCGCCGCCGGACGCCATCAGCGATATCGCAGCGAGTACCGGCACGGTCGGCTGGCACACCGAAAGCACATGCAGTTGGGCGGCGTCGAAGTGGGTGATGAAGCGCCGCATGTACGCAATGTAGGTGTCCATGTCGAACGCGCCCTTGTCGAGTGGGACCATGCGCGCGTCGATCCAGTCGGTGATGTAGACGTCATGGTCGGCGAGCAGGGTCTGCACGGTGTCGCGCAGCAGGGTCGCGTGATGCCCGGAGAGCGGCGCGACGACGAGCACGACCGGATCGCTGCGCAACTGCTGCAGCGCCTGCGGCTCGTCGCTGCAGCGCTTGAAGTGCACGAGATTGCAGAATGGCAGTTCGAGGGTGCTTTCCTGCACGACCGCGGCCTGACGTCCGTGCGCGATCACCGAGGTGATGCCGAACGCGGGTTTTTCGTAGTCCTTGCCGAGCCGGTAGAACAGCTCGTAACCCGCGGCGATGCGGTCGACACCGGGTACCTGGGTCAGCCAGCTGTCAGGCGCGGTCAGCGCCTGTGCGGCGGCGCCGGACCAGGCGACCCAGGGGTTGAGCAGAGTGCGGTTGATTTCGTTGAGGTGATAGAGCATGTGTGGTCGCAGAGGCCGGTGGTTGCGGGCGAGGCTGGCCGCGCGGGGCGACACCATACCGCGTCGCTGGCGCAATTGCGAAGCGGATTCGCGCGCGCGGCGCGGTCTGCGCTTCGCGCCGGTCCGCCGTGCGCGCTGCGATCCTCCCGCCGGTGCGACCTGTGCAAGAATCCGTGGCTCGCGGCGACCGCGTCGCCGCACCGCAATGAAGAGATCGTGCGACTCCATGAAATCTGCAGCCCGGCTCAGCGACCAGCAGGCACGCAATCTGCACCTGGCCGCGCAAGGTCTGCTGGCGCGGCCGCGTGGACATGCGCGCAAGTCCGATGTGCTCGCCGCGATCGAGCGCATGCGCGCATTGCAGATCGACACGATTCATGTCGTCGCGCGCAGTCCGTATCTCGTGCTGTTCGCGAGAATCGGCGAGTACCCGCAGGCCTGGCTCGACGCCTTGCTCGAAGACGGCGCGATTCTCGAATGCTGGGCGCACGAGGCGTGTTTCGTTCCCTGCGCGGATCTTGCATTGCACCGTGCGCATGCGCTGCAACGCGATGGCCACTGGGCCATGAAACATGCGCTGCGCGCGCGCCGCGAGGATGCGGAGGGCATGCAGGCGCTGCTCGCCCATATCCGCGCGCATGGAGCGGTCAAGACTTCGGATTTCGGACGCAGTGCCGGCGGTGTCCGCAACGGCTGGTGGGGCTGGAAGAACGAGAAACGCTGGCTGGAGGCTCTGTTTGCACTCGGCGAGCTGATGATTGCGCGCCGCGAGAACTTTCACCGCGTCTACGACCTGAGCGAACGCGTACTCGCGAATGCGCGATCCCGGGCGGGCCGGGCACTGGAACCCGCGGTGATCTCCGCGGACGCGATGCGGCGCGCGTTCCTGCTCGGTGCGGTGCGCGCGCTCGGCGTTACCCAGGCGCGCTGGATCAACGACTATTTCCGCGTGGGCCGCAAGTTCAGGGACAGCGATCTCGATGCGTTCGTCGCAGCCGGCGATTTGGTGCGCATCGAGGTCGAGCGCTGGGAGAATCCGGGTTACGTGCATCGTGATCATCTCGATGCGCTGGCCGCCGCGCAACGCGGGCGGCTGCGCGCGACGCACACGACGCTGCTGTCGCCATTCGATCCCGTGGTCTGGGATCGCGAGCGCGCGGCGGTCCTGTTCGGTTTCGACTATCGGATCGAGTGCTACACGCCGGCGCCGAAACGCCGCTACGGTTACTACGTGCTGCCGATCCTGCACCGCGGTCGCCTGGTCGGCCGGCTCGACGCAAAGGCGCATCGCGCCGATCGCGTGTTCGAAGTCAAGGCATTGTTCCTCGAAGACGGCATCAAGACCACGCCGGAACTCGCAACCGCGCTGGCCGAGGCCATCCGGCGCTGCGCCGAATGGCATGCTACGCCACGCGTGACTGTCGTGAGGTGCAAGCCCGTCGGTTTCGCGCGAGCCCTGCGTGCAGCGTTGCGCGGCGATCACGATCGCAGCGAACCTGTTCCGGTATCCGTGTCCGCGCCACCCACCGCCCGATCGAGGAGGACAGGATGATTCCCGAGCATCTGCAGGAAACCGCGATACGCCTCGCTCTGTCCGTGCTGATCGGCGGCTTGGTCGGCCTGAACCGCGATTTCCGCGGCAAGCCCGCCGGCGTGCGCACGCACGCTCTGGTCAGTCTCGGCACCGCGTTGATGGTAATCGTGATCGCGCCGCCGGGGAGCGACGAGGCGCTGCGTGTCGATGCGCTCAGTCGCGTGATCCAGGGCGTACTGACCGGCATCGGCTTTCTCGGCGCCGGGGTGATCCTGCGCGACCCCGGTACGCGTCATGTCAGCGGCCTCACCACCGCGGCCACGATCTGGCTGACCGCGCTGTTCGGCGTCGCCTGCGGCGCGGGTTTTTATGCGGCAGTACTGGTGTCCGTCTGTCTGGGTGCGGTCGCGGTACTGCTGGGCGGCCGCATCGAACGCGGCTTCCGCGGGCTGGCGCCGGCCGCGCGCGACCGGGCCCCCGCCTCCGACTCCGACTCCGATGCGGATTGACGGCCCGACGGGGCAGCGCGATTTCGGGCAGACGGGATTGCCGGTGCTTGCAGGTCGCGGCCGGATCAGGCCGGGCGCGAGTAGCGTTGCCTGCCGCCGCGCGGCGGCGTCTTCTTCCGCGAGCCCGGGTGGGCATCGCTGCTGTTGCCGGCATGCGGGCGGCGTGCATGGCGCTGCGGCGCACGCGCCCGGTTGCCCGGCGCACCGCCATTCGGTGCACGCTTGTTCTGCGTCGGTCGGGACGTGCCGTCGACGCGCAGCGGCTGCGCGGGTTCGAAGCCCGCGATCGGTTCGATCGCGATCTCCTGCTTGAGCAGCCGGCGGATATCGCGCAGCAGACCTTCCTCGTCGCGCGATACCAGCGAAATCGCGAGGCCCTCGCTGCCCGCACGGCCGGTGCGGCCGATGCGGTGCACGTAGTCCTCGGCGACCATCGGCAGATCGAAGTTGATGACCATCGGCAACTGGTCGATGTCGAGTCCGCGTGCGGCGATGTCGGTCGCGACCAGCACCGCGACCTTGCCGCTCTTGAAGTCCTTGAGCGCGCGCGTGCGCTGGCTCTGGCTCTTGTTGCCATGGATCGCTGCCGCGCGCAGGCCGGACTTCTCGAGCACGCCGGTGAGCTTGTCGGCACCGTGCTTGGTGCGGCTGAACACCAGGGTCTGGCGCGCGTCGTTATGAAGCAGGTGCAGCAGCAGGTCGCGCTTGCGCGCGCCGTCGACCGGATGGATGCGATGGGTGACCGTTGCCACGACGCTGTTGGGTTTGGCGACCTGGATCTCGACTGGGTTGCGCATGAACTGCGCGGCGAGTGCCTTGATCTCGGGCGCGAACGTGGCCGAAAACAGCCAGGTCACGCGGTTCTGCTGCGGCAGGAACCCGAGGATGCGCCGTATCGCGGGCAGGAAGCCCATGTCGAGCATGCGGTCGGCCTCGTCGAGGACCAGCACTTCGATATTGGACAGGTTCACGCTGCGGCGCTCGATGTGATCGATCAGCCGGCCCGGCGTGGCGACGACGATCTCGACGCCGCGACGCAGCGCGTCGACCTGCGGTTGCATGCCGACACCGCCAAATACCGTCGTGGCGCGCACGCCGAGATGCTTGCCATAGGTGCGCATGCTGTCGTGGACCTGCGCAGCGAGTTCGCGCGTGGGCGTCAGCACCAGCGCGCGCGGCGTCTTCGGCTGCGCCGGCTTGCGGCTCGCGATGTAGAGGCGGTCGAGCAGGGGCAGCGCAAACGCGGCCGTCTTGCCGGTTCCGGTCTGCGCGCCGGCGAGCAGGTCGCGGCCTTCGAGCGCGGGCGGGATTGCCTGCGACTGGATCGGCGTGGGCTCGGTATAGCCCTGTTCGGTCAATGCGCGCAGCAACGCGGGCGCAAGCCCGAGGGATTGGAATGACATGGTGGAGACTCCGATTGCTTTGATCACGCAGCTTGCTGCGCGAGAACCCCGACAAGAGCGGTCGAGGACGAACCGGAGCGTTCCCAAGAAACCGCGCTACGGATCGAAATGTGGCGGACCGGCGCCCTGATGGGGCACGATTCCGGGTCTGGGGCGACGAAAGCCGAGCGGTGCGGAGCGCGGATGGCTGCCTTGAAACAGCGATCGGATCACGATCCAAAGGGAAAATCGCACAGCGACGCAACAAACGCGGCGGACGATACATGAAATCCTGCATCCAAGCTACTGATTTTTGGCAGGCTCGACCGAATGGTGCAGTGCAATGCCCGGGTCCCCGCGACGCGGTATCCCGCGCGTCGGGATCGTGCCGGCCACGCGCTTCCGGCGCGCCACGATGAATCGGCGCCTGCCAGCTTCCGATGCGCCCGCGCGTGACGGCGTGCGACTCGACCTCTGGCTCTGGTCCGCGCGCTTCTTCAAGACGCGTGCGCTGGCCAAATCGGCGATCGAGGGCGGCAAGCTGCGCGTGAACGGCACGCTGCCCAAGTCCGCGCGCCTCGTGCATGTCGGGGATCGCCTGCGCATCATGCGCGGCGAGGAATGCTTCGAAGTCGATGTCGTCGCGCTCGCGCGCGTGCGCGGTCCGGCCAAGATCGCGCAGGGACTCTATGTCGAAACCGCGGAAGGCCGGACGCAGCGCGAAAGCGCGGCCGCGCAAAGACGCCTGGCCGCCAGCGGTTACGAGCGCCCGCCGACGAAGCCTGACAAGCGCGCGCGGCGTCTGATTCGCGCGCTCGGAGACATCGATGCGAGTTGACGCGCTGATGACACGATTGCGGGCAGCGGCCGCGCCGCAGGATCGCGACGCCTCGGCTTCGACCTGGCTCGGGATCACCCAAGCCAGGTCGAGGCCGTGGGTGATGCATCTGCGACCTGTCGTGCGCGAGCGTCCCTGGTGGCGTCAGGCAAGATCGAAGCGATCGAGATTCATCACCTTGTTCCATGCCGCCACGAAGTCGCGCACGAATTTCTCCTTCGCGTCCGCGCTGCCGTAAACCTCGGCGATCGCGCGAAGTTGCGAGTTCGAGCCGAACACGAGATCGACACGCGTGCCGCTCCACTTGACCTTGCCGGTCCTGCGGTCGCGTCCTTCGAACGTATCCCCGGCGCGCGACGTCGGCTTCCATTCGGTACCCATGTCGAGCAGGTTCACGAAGAAGTCGTTCGTCAACGTACCCGGCTTGCCGGAGAAGACGCCATGCGCGGCGTGTCCGACGTTGCTGTCGAGCACGCGCATGCCGCCCACGAGCACGGTCATCTCCGGCGCGGTCAGCGTCAGCAGCTGCGCCTTGTCGACCAGCAGCGCCTCGGCCGGAACGCTGTACTTGCCCTTCATGTAGTTGCGAAAGCCATCGGCGAACGGCTCGAGCGGCGCAAACGAGTCGACATCCGTCTGCTCCTGCGAGGCATCGGTGCGCCCCGGCGCGAACGGAACGGCGACGTCGACGCCTGCGTTCCTCGCGGCCCGCTCGACGGCCGTGCAGCCGCCCAGAACGATCAGGTCGGCCAGCGACACCTTTTTGCCGCCGGAAGCGGACTTGTTGAAGCGGCCGCGCACGTCCGCGAGCGTTTCGAGCACCTTCGCGAGCTGCGCGGGTTCGTTCGCGGCCCAGTCCTTCTGCG
This sequence comes from uncultured Gammaproteobacteria bacterium, assembly GCA_963758365.1. Taxonomy (GTDB): domain Bacteria; phylum Pseudomonadota; class Gammaproteobacteria; order Xanthomonadales; family Rhodanobacteraceae; genus Dokdonella_A. The sequence goes on along the minus strand of CAVWVB010000001.1, from coordinate 1,651,771 downwards.
GAGCGAGGCGGATGCGAGCCCCGTTCGCGCCGCCGCGCTTGTCGCCGCCGCGGAACGTCGACGCCGATGCCCATGCGGTCGAAACCAGCTCGCGAACCGACAGGCCCGAATCGTTGATCCTGCTTTTCAGGGATGCGATATCGCTGTCGTCGACGAGCGCGTGATCGACCTTCGGAACCGGGTCCTGCCAGATCAGGTCCTCGGCCGGCACTTCGGGGCCGAGATAGCGTGCACGCGGGCCCATGTCGCGATGGGTCAGTTTGAACCATGCGCGCGCAAACGCATCGGCGAGCTCGTCCGGATGCTCGAGGAAGCGTCGTGAGATTTTCTCGTAGGCCGGGTCGAAGCGCAGCGAAAGATCGGTGGTCAGCATCGTCGGCGCGCGCTTCTTCGATTTGTCGAATGCGTCGGGAATCGTTCCCGCGCCCGCGCCGCCCTTGGGCGTCCACTGGTGCGCACCGGCCGGACTCCTGGTCAGTTCCCACTCGTAGCCGAACAGGTTTTCGAAGAAGTTGTTGCTCCACTTCGTCGGCGTCTTCGTCCAGGTCACTTCGAGGCCACTGGTGATGGTGTCGGCGCCCTTGCCCGTTCCGAAACTGTTGGTCCAGCCGAAGCCCATTTCCGCAAGGCCCGCTGCTTCGGGCGCATCACCCACGTGCTCGGCGGATGCCGCGCCGTGGGTTTTGCCGAAACTGTGGCCGCCGGCGATCAGCGCAACGGTTTCCTCGTCGTTCATGGCCATGCGCGCGAAGGTGTCGCGGATGTCGAAGGCCGCCTTGAGCGGATCGGGATCACCATCCGGACCTTCCGGATTGACGTAAATCAGACCCATTTGAACCGCAGCGAGCGGATTCTCGAGCTCACGCGTGTGGTTCACTTCGCTGTCGTCGTCGGAGACCAGCACGCCGTGGTCTTCCTCGACGCCGGGCGAGCCTTTGGCGTAGCGAATGTCTCCGCCGAGCCATGTCGTTTCCCGGCCCCAGTACACGTCCTGATCCGGCTCCCAGGTGTCTTCGCGGCCGCCCGCGAAACCAAAAGTCCTGAAGCCCATCGTCTCGAGCGCCACGTTGCCGGCCAGGATCATCAGGTCGGCCCACGAAATCCTGCGACCGTACTTCTGCTTGATCGGCCAGAGCAGACGTCGCGCCTTGTCGAGGCTCACGTTGTCCGGCCAGCTGTTGAGCGGGGCGAAGCGTTGCTGACCGCGACCGCCGCCGCCGCGACCATCGCCGATGCGGTAGGTACCGGCGCTGTGCCACGCCATGCGGATGAACAACGGGCCGTAGTGGCCGAAGTCCGCCGGCCACCATTCCTGCGAGTCGGTCATCAGCGCCGCGAGATCGTTCTTCAGCGCCGCGAAGTCGAGGCTCCTGAACGCCTCGGGATAGTTGAAGTCCTTGTCCATCGGATTGGAGCGGGACGAATGCTGCTGCAGGAGATCCACCCGCAGCTGGTCCGGCCACCAGTCGCGGTTCGAAGCGCCGGAACCGGCGGCGTGATTGAACGGGCATTTGGCTTCGGTATTCATGGGTGCTCTACCTTCGGCGGCTTGATTTCGGCGACTCGGCGCGGTTTGCAGTCGGGGTGCCGATGAATGAAGGGGTCCGTGCCAGCACGATTCCTGATGCGCTTGTCGATGCGCTCGCGCATCCGCGCCGGCCAACGGCAACATACGTTCTATTGAGCATCGACGGAATTCGTTTGTTCCGATGTTTGCGATAGGTCATGTCTATGGACAGGGATGCGCCGGAACAGTTCGAGGCGTATCCGACGGCTGCTCGAACGGGTCAGTGCCCCGGATATTGGCTGAGGCCTGCGATCGCACGGCTGAATCCGGGCAGCAGGATCAGGTTGCCGAAGGCGCTCAGATGATCGCCATCGAAATAGAGCGGTCGGCCCTCCAGCGCGGTCGAGCAGGTGTCGGTCGGACAAAGTGCCGCTAGCGGATCCCAGACCGCGACTTCCGGAACGCGTGCGGCAATCCTCGCGAAGCTGTCCAGTACCGGCTGCCGGAAGCGCTCGAAGTCGGCTCTGGACGCGGTCAGACCCGGGCGACAGATCGGATTCCCCGCATCGAACCAGTCGGCGCAACGAAACGGCGGTGCGCGAAATACCGGTTTGGGTGCCTCGAAAAGAATGCGCATGCCTTTCGCCGCGAACTTCGCCAGCAACCCGGTCGCCGGACCTTCGGCCGCACGCCGGGCGGCCATCGCAGTCGCGCCGGTCATCGAGACCCACGCACGGGCGGCCTCCACGGGAGCGTACTGGTTGCTCATTCGCGCGACGCGCAACGAGGGCAGGAAGAGCACATCCCCGGGAGCGGCCATGGCCAGGATGTGCGATCGCGCTGCAGCTGCGCTTGCCCCACACGCACCGGTTTCGCGTCGCGGTTGCAGGCTGACGAAAGGACAGCCACCGTTGCCGTAGAGGAAGACCTGCGCACCGGTTTGCAGTACGTAGGCAGTAAGCAGTGTCGTGTATGCCATCGCGTGGGAGTCGCCGATCACGAACAAACTGACAGGAACTCGAGGCGGCGGCGCACAGCCTGTGCGCGAAAACATGGTGACGAATCCCGGCCCGACACTACCGACATGGACGCCCAAGACGCATCCGGGACGGACCGCATCGGCATGCATCGCGTGCGGGTACCAGTCGTCTGGATGGCGTGCCACGGTGCTCAGCGAAAGCGTCGGGCGCATGCCGGACATCTGCTTCGCAAGCCCCCAGCCTGAAGTAATCGCGAGGACGCCGACCGCGATGACCGCGGCGCGTGGCCAACGGCGCAGCGACGGGGCGTAGCGCAGGGGCAGTTCGACGAAGCGCCAGGATGCGAAGGCCAAAGCGATGGTCAACGTGAGGGCGGCGAGGCGGGTCGAAACGGACTCGAGGCCGCAGGTCCAGCGCATGATAACGAAGACGGGCCAGTGCCACAGATACAGCGAGTAGGAGGCTCTGCCGATCGCGACTGCCAACCCGCTTTGCAGAGTCCGTTGCAGCAGGCCACGGTGGTCGCGGCCATGCAGGAAGCCGAGCAACCCGAGCGTGCCGACTACTGGAACCAGCGCGCCAGGAAAAGGAAACGACGTCGGTGTGGCCGCGAGCAGCCCGATACCGAGCAGCGTCAGCGACGACCAGGCACCCAGCGTCGAAAGGAGCGTCGGGCCCCGTGGTGGTGCATCGATCGCCCACTGCGTGCGCTGCAGGCACTGGAACAGCAGCACCCCTGCCGCGAGTTCCCAGAAGCGCGTGAAGATCAGATAGAACGCGGCGGCTGGATCGTCGCGCCCCATCCACCAGGCCCACGTGAGTGAAACGACCAGTGCCGATCCGAACAGGAACAGCGATAGATCGCGCCAGCGTCGTGTTCGTGTCCAGGTGAAGTACAACAATGGAAACAACAGATAGAACTGTTCTTCGACGCCGAGCGACCAAGTATGCGTATATGGATTGAAATCGGCCGTCGGCGCAAAGTAGTTGTCGCGATTGAATGCAAGAAAAAAATTGCTTACCCCGAAGAACGCATAGAGTCCGGTATTCTCGTTGGAATTGCTCAGCCATGCCGAGGGGATGAGCAGGATCGAGAAGAGACTGGTCAGGACGAGGCAGACAACCAGAGCGGGCGCGATCCGCTGCATGCGCCGTGCATAGAAGTAGCCCAGGAATGAACCGATGCCGCCACGATCCCAGTGGGCAACGGAGGCGCTGACGACGAATCCGGAAATTACGAAAAAGATGTCGACTCCGGCGAATCCGCCCGGCATCCAGGTTTCCTCGAGGTGATAAAGGATGACTGCAAGCACGGCTAGCGCGCGCATGCCGTCGATGTGGGGGACATAGGCCGACCGTATCGTGCCGTGCGCCGCCCGGCCTGCAGCGCTGAGCGCACCGCCGTTGACGTCGGAAGCGCTCGCGGCATGCGCCCGGCGATTCATCGGACCAGCTTCTTGAGCCGGTAGAGCGCGTCGAGGGCATCGCGCGGTGTCAACGTATCGGGATCGAGGTCGCGCAGCGCGTCGTCCGCGGCCGATCGCGCTGCCGGTGCGAACAGTCCGAGCTGCGCGGAGTCTGTACCGGCATGTGATTTTTCTCGCGTCGGCGCGGGGCCGCGCTCAAGCATGTCGAGTGTGCGTCGCGCATCGGCGATCACTGCTTTCGGCAGACCCGCAAGCGCCGCGACCTGCAGGCCGAAGCTGCGGTTTGCCGGCCCGTCCTTGACTGCATGCATGAAAACGAGCTGGTCGCCGTGTTCCCTGTCGTGGTATTCGACCGCGTCGAGATGCACGTTGGCGATGCCGTCGAATTGCGCGGCGAGCTCGGTCAGCTCGAAGTAGTGGGTTGCGAACAGCGTGAACGCGCGATTCCTCGTTGCGAGCGAAACCGCGGCAGCGCGCGCGAGCGCGAGGCCGTCGTACGTCGACGTGCCGCGACCCACTTCATCCATCAGCACCAGGCTCGATGCGGTCGCGTTATGCAGGATGTTTGCGGTCTCGCTCATCTCGACCATGAAGGTGGACTGTCCGCGCGCGAGGTCGTCGCCGGCACCGATGCGCGTGAATATGCGGTCGATCGGACCGATTGTCGTCGCGTCGGCCGGTACGAAACTGCCGATGTGCGCGAGCAGCACGATCAACGCGGCCTGGCGCATGTAGGTCGACTTTCCGCCCATGTTGGGACCCGTGACGATCAGCATGCGGCGGGCGTCGTCGAGAACCAGATCGTTGGGTTCGAAGGGTTCCGTGCGCACGTGTTCGACGACCGGGTGGCGGCCACGCACGATGCGGATGCCCGCATCGTCGACGAGATCGGGGCGGTTCCAGCCAAGGGCGTGCGCACGTTCGGCGAGGTTCGCGAGCACATCGAGCTCGGCAATTGCGCCCGCTGCAGCCTGCAGCGACGCGAGATGTCCGATCAGAAACTCGAGCAGTGCGTCGTAGAGCGCGCGCTCGCGCATCAGGGAGCGCTCGCGCGCGGAGAGCACCTTGTCCTCGAACGCCTTGAGCTCCTCCGTCACGTAGCGTTCGGCGCCCTTGATCGTCTGCCGGCGTGTGTAGTGCACCGGCGCCTTGGCGGTCTGACCCTTGCTGATCTCGATGTAGTAGCCATGCACGCGGTTGTACCCGACCTTGAGCGTCGCGATACCGGTGGCGGCTTTCTCACGCTGCTCGAAGTCGACCAGGAACTGGTCTGCATTGGTCGCGAGGGCGCGCAGTTCGTCGAGTTCCGCATCGAAACCGGCGTGGATCACGCCGCCATCGCGCTGCAGAATCGGTGGCGACTCCACGACGGCGGCGGCAAGGTGCGCAGCAATATCCGCATGATTGCCGAGGTGCTCGAGCAGTTCGTCGAGCAAGGGACTGGAACTGCGGGATGCGCGGCCGCGGACCGCGCCTTCCTGATCCTTGCTGTCTTGCAGGAGCGTCGAGGGAACCACGTCGCGCAATCGTGGTGCCAGCGCAAGGCCGTCGCGCAGGGTCGACAAATCGCGTGGACGCGCCGAACGCAGCGCGACCCGCGCAAGAATGCGCTCGAGGTCACCGATGCCGCGCAGGATCTCGCGCAGATCGTCATGATCGCGCCGGTCGATCAGGGCACCGATCGCCTGGTGGCGTCGGTTCAGCACATGGCGTCCGCGCAGCGGGCGATGCAGCCAGCGCCTGAGCAGGCGCGCGCCCATCGGCGTGATCGTGTGATCGAGTACACCGAGCAGCGTGTACTCGCGCTCCCCGCTCGCGTGCGTGTCGAGTTCCAGATTGCGCCGCGTCGCCGCGTCGAGCGCGATGGTCTCGGACGCATTTTCCACACCCAGACCGGTAAGATGGGGGAGTGCGGATTTCTGGGTCTCCATCAGATAACCGAGGAGCGCCCCGGCCGCAGCGACCGCGAGCGGCGCGCCGTCGCAGCCGAAGCCCGACAGATCGCGCGTGCCGAAGAAACGCGCGAGCTCGCGTGCTGCGGTTGTCATGTCGAAATGCCAGGGCGCGCGCTTGCGCAGGCCGGGCAGGGCGGTCACGCATGCGGGCCAGGCAATGTCCTCGCCGATGAGCGTCTCGGCAGGCGCCAGTCGCGCGAGTTCGGCGGCGAGCGCCTCGGCGTCGGTGATCTCGCTGAGCAGGAAGCGGCCGGCCGAGAGGTCGACCCAGGCCATGCCGCAGGGTCCGTCCGGATCGCCGGCGAGTGCGAGCAGCAGGTTGTCACGCCGGTCCTCGAGCAGGGCCGCGTCGGTGACCGTGCCCGGGGTGATCACGCGCACCACCTTGCGCTCGACCAGACCCTTCGCCGCGGCCGGGTCGCCGATCTGTTCGCAGATCGCGATGGATTCGCCGAGCCTGACGAGTCTGGCGAGATATCCTTCGACCGCGTGATACGGCACGCCGGCCATCGGAATCGGCGCACCCGCGGATGTGCCGCGCTGGGTCAGCGTGATGTCGAGCAGCCGTGCCGCCTTGCGCGCGTCGTCGTAAAACAGCTCGTAGAAATCCCCCATGCGAAAGAACAGCAGCGTGTCCGCGTACTCCGCCTTCGCGGCGAAGTACTGGCGCATCAGCGGCGTGTGGTTTTTCGCGGCGTGCGGATCGGTGTGGGCGTCGGGCAACGGGCTGGCCTCATGCGGCAGGTCAGTGTACCGGCCGCCGTCGCCGCTTCTCCAGCCCTGGTCCAAGGTGGGCCCACGCGATTGCCTGCGTCCGCGAGCGAAGCGATGCACGCTCGACTCGCGTGCCGCGTGTCACCCTCCCGGTCGCCGATTCCACGCCGAGACAATTTCACGGTGGTGCGGTACATCGTCCAGAAACCGATTTCTCGTGTCCGCGTCGATGATCAGCGCGGCGTGCTTCTGCAGCACTGCACCTTTGCCGATCACGGCCTTGTTCGGGTGTGACTTCCGGTTCGGCGGCGACGATTGCCAGACCGGCACGCACCGCGTTCTCGGCGTCGCTTTCGGCGGCGACGATCCCGCCGAAGACAGCGAGAATCGCATCTCCGGTGTGGCTCAGCACCTGACCGTGGTATCGCTCGACGACGCGCGTCACCCGGCGCAGGAGCAGGGACATCGCCTCGTGCAGGTCTTCGGGGTGAACCGCATCGCCGGCAAGGGTCCCGCCAGTCGCATCGACGAACAGCAGTGTGACCTGCTTGAGCTGCGGTGTCTGCGCCGCGGAATCATCGGCGATGCCGGAGTTGGCGCGCAGTCCTGCCAGGGCGGCATCGACGACTGCGTCACCCAGGGCATCGCGTCTTGCTTCGAGTGCCGCGATTGCGGTGTCGAATTCGCTGCGGCCAGGGGCGCTGGGCCGGGAAGGCGGCCGGGTGGGTGCACGCGATGGCGCCACCAGGGCCCTGATCGCATCGGTCAGTTGAAGGAGCGCGTCGGATTGCCGATCCTGCTCCCAGGCATCGAGATCGGTCGTATGCAGGGCACGCACGTCGAGCGGCAATTCCGCGGCGTCGAAGCGCACGGGAATCAGTGTGTTGAGGTCCGCGGCGAAGCGGGCCTCGCCACGCACCCAGCGCGAGGCCACCGAAGTCGGCGTCCAGACCACGACGACCGCACCTGCCGAGCGCAGTTCCTGTTCGATCAGGCGATCGAATTCCTGGCCCGGAGCAATCGCCGCATCCCACCACACGGTCCACCCTTCGGCCTCGAGTGCGGCGACGAGTCGCGCGACGCGAGCCTTGTCCTGACGCGAGTAGGAAACAAAGAGGTCAGCCATGACGCCCCGGCAGCATTGCGGGACGATCATAGTGGATCGCGATCGATGTCGACGATCGATGGCGCATCTGCACCGAGCGGCATGCGTCGCGCGCAGGTGATGCAGGAGTATTCTCGCGGCTCCGAACCGACCCGGACTGACGATGACCGTGACTGCGATTCCCAGCGACCAGGCGCTCAACGCGCAGGCGCGCGCTGTCGCGCAGTCCCTGCTCGGCTGCGGTCAGACGCTGGTCGCCGCCGAGTCCTGCACCGGAGGCTGGATTGCCAAGGTGCTGACCGATGTCGTGGGCAGTTCGGCCTGGTTCGAGTGCGGCGTCGTCGCCTACAGCTACGAGGCCAAGGAAGCGCTGCTCGGAGTTCAGCCGCAGACCCTGGAGCGCTGCGGCGCGGTGAGTCAGGAGACCGTAGTCGAGATGGTTTCCGGTGCACTCGCGCGCTATGGCGCCGGTGTCGCGGTCGCGGTGACCGGCGTGGCCGGGCCCTCGGGTGGTACGTCGGACAAACCGGTCGGTACGGTGTGGATCGGCTGGAAACGCCGCGGAGGTTATGCGCACGCCGAGCTGTTCCATTTCGACGGTGATCGCGAAGCCGTACGCAGGCAGACCGTCGGCGCCGCGCTCGACGGAGTACGACGGATTCTTACGAGCTGATACGCGATCGGCGGATCGCACATCGCGGTGGCTGTGGGATAATCGGCTTCGATTTCGGCATGTCTTGATCCCTGAGACGCCGCAGCGGCAGATTCGCCGCGACAACCATGAGAGGAATACACGATGGACGACAACAAGCGCCGCGCGCTCGCCTCTGCCCTGAGCCAGATCGAGAAGCAGTTCGGCAAGGGCGCGGTCATGCGCATGGGCGATCGCGTCGACGAGGCAATCGAAGTCGTGTCGACCGGCTCGCTCGGACTCGACGTTGCGCTCGGCGTCGGCGGTCTGCCGCGTGGGCGCGTCGTCGAGATCTATGGCCCGGAGTCGTCCGGGAAGACCACGCTGACCCTGCAGGTGATTGCGAGTTGCCAGCGCAACGGCGGCACTGCGGCGTTCATCGATGCCGAGCATGCGCTGGATCCAACCTATGCCGAAAAGCTCGGTGTCAACGTCGACGATCTGCTGGTCTCGCAACCCGACACCGGCGAGCAGGCGCTCGAGATCGCGGACATGCTGGTGCGCTCCAATTCGGTCGATGTGGTCGTCATCGATTCGGTCGCGGCGCTCACCCCGAAGGCCGAGATCGAAGGTGAAATGGGTGATTCGCATGTGGGCCTGCAGGCGCGTCTGATGAGTCAGGCATTGCGAAAGCTCACTGCGAACATAAAGAAATCAGGGACCTTGGTCGTCTTCATCAACCAGATTCGCATGAAGATCGGCGTGATGTTCGGCAGCCCGGAAACGACGACCGGTGGCAACGCGCTGAAATTCTATGCGTCGGTGCGCCTGGACATCCGGCGCATCGGAGCGATCAAACGCGGCGACGAGGTGATCGGGTCGGAGACGCGCGTCAAGGTGGTCAAGAACAAGGTGGCGCCGCCGTTCCGTCAGGCCGAATTCGAGATCCTGTACGGTGAAGGCTCATCGCGCGAGGGCGAACTGATCGAACTCGGCGTGATCCACAATCTGGTCGAAAAGTCCGGCGCCTGGTACAGCTACAACGGTGATCGTATTGGCCAAGGCAAGGACAACGTCCGCCAGTACCTCAAGGAACATCCGGAGGTCGCGACCGCGATCGATGCGCAGCTGCGTGCGAAATTGCTGGCCAAACCGGAAAAGGCGACCGTCGCCGCGCCGGCGGCGGTCGAGGAAGAGGCATAACGAACGTTGGCGCGCAAACCGAAGGGTGACGCGCGCAGCGTCTATGACAAGGCGCTCGGCCTGCTTGCGCGGCGCGAACACTCGGCGCGGGAACTCGAGACCAAGCTCACCACGCGCGGGCACGACGCTGGAGAGGCCGCTGCGGCGATCCATCGCCTCAAGGATCGCGACTTCCAGAGTGACCAGCGCTTCGCGGAGAGCCTCGCACGGCGACGCATTGCGCAGGGCTACGGTCCGCGGCGGATCGAAGCGGAGTTGATATCGCACGGCCTCGGCCGCGCCGAGGTGCGCAGGACCATCGCCGAAATCGATGTCGGGTGGACCGCGTTGGCCCGGGTCCAATTGCGGCGGCGCTTCGGTGCCACTGCTCCCACGGACCGGGACGAGCGCGCGCGGCGTGCCGGCTTTCTCTTGCGCCGCGGCTTCGATCCGGCGACAGTACGTGCGGTCACGCGCATGAATGTGGACGATCCGGGCGAAGCGGTCGATTGACAACCCGCCGGCCGGGCCGCACGCCGTCGTGTCCGACATTCGTCTTTCATGCTTTCGGTATCCATGAAAACCTCCGAAATCCGTTCCGCGTTCCTGGAGTTCTTCCGGTCCAAGGGACATACGATCGTGCCGTCGGCGTCGCTGGTGCCAGCCAACGACCCAACCCTGTTGTTCACCAACTCGGGCATGGTGCAGTTCAAAAACGTGTTTCTCGGCAGTGAGAAACTGAGGTTCGTGCGCGCGGCGGATGTGCAGCGCTGCCTGCGCGCGGGCGGCAAGCACAACGACCTCGATTCGGTCGGCTACACCGCGCGTCACCACACGTTTTTCGAGATGCTCGGGAACTGGTCGTTCGGGGACTACTTCAAGCGCGAAGCGATCGCCTGGGCCTGGGAGTTCCTGACCCGCGTACTCGAACTCGACGAGGAGCGCCTCTGGATCACGGTTTATCACACCGACGACGAAGCCTTCGAAATCTGGAACAGGGACATCGGCGTGCCGTCCGCGCGCATCGTGCGCATCGGCGACAACAAGGGTGCGCCCTATGCGTCGGACAATTTCTGGCAGATGGCCGATACTGGGCCGTGCGGGCCATGCACGGAGATTTTCTACGATCACGGACCCGCCGTGGCCGGCGGCCCGCCGGGCTCGCCGGACGAGGATGGCGATCGCTACATCGAAATCTGGAATCTCGTATTCATGCAGTTCGATCGCGCCACGGATGGCACGCTGTCGCCGTTGCCCGCGCCGTGCGTCGATACGGGTTTGGGGCTGGAGCGGCTCGCCGCCGTGCTGCAGCACGTGCATTCGAACTACGAAATCGATCTGTTTCAGGATCTGATTCGCGCCGCGGCCCGGCTGACCGGCACCAGCGATCTCGAGAACAAGTCGCTGCGCGTGATCGCCGACCATATCCGTGCATGCGCGTTCCTGATCGTCGATGGCGTCTTGCCGTCCAACGAGGGCCGCGGTTACGTGCTGCGCCGGATCATCCGCCGCGCGCTGCGCCATGGCTGGATGCTCGGGCAGAAGCAGCCGTTCTTCTCCAGGCTCGTGCCGGTTCTGGTCGAAGTGATGGGTGACGCGTACCCGGAGCTGCCGGCCAAGCGCGACCTGGTCCAGGCCGCGCTCGCCAAGGAGGAAGAGCGCTTCGCGGAGACGCTCGAAACGGGAATGAAACTGCTTGAGTCCGTGCTGGGAGATCATTCGATGGAGACCGGTGCTGCAGCGTCTCCGAAGATCGTGCCCGGGCATCTCGCGTTTACCTTGTATGACACCTACGGGTTCCCGGTCGACCTTACCGCGGACATCGCGCGCGAGCATGGCCAGGAGGTGGACATGGCCGGGTTCGAGGAGGCGATGGAGCAGCAACGCGTGCGCGCGCGCTCCGCGAGCCAGTTCGAGGGTCGGTCTTCCTTGCCTGCGGAACTTGCAAGCTCGCTTGCGCCGACCCGCTTCCTCGGTTACCGCGCGCTCGTTGCGGAGGATGCAACGGTTGCCGCGATCGTGCGCGACGGACTTTCCGTCGCGATGATCGGTGACGGAGACGACGCGATGGTCATCCTCGACCGCACTCCGTTTTACGCGGAATCCGGTGGCCAGGTCGGCGATACGGGGGTGCTCTGGAATACGGAGGGGCGGTTCGAGGTCGCCGACACGATCAAGCTGGGTGGCGCATTCCACGCGCACGTCGGGCGCTGGCATGGAGCGGCGCTGAAATCCGGAGCCGAAGTATCCGCGGCGGTCGATGTGGATCGCCGCGCCGCGACCGTGCTCAACCATTCGGCGACGCACCTGCTGCACGCGGCGCTTCGCAAGGAACTCGGCACGCATGTGCAGCAGAAGGGTTCGCTGGTCGCACCGGACCGGTTGCGTTTCGATTTCTCGCACTTCGAGCCGCTCGGCGTGCAGGAGCTGCGTCGGATCGAGGAACTGGTCAACGCCGAGATCCGCCGCAATTCCGAAGCGGAGATCCGTGAAATGAGCTATCCCGACGCGATTGAATCCGGCGCGCTCGCGCTGTTCGGAGAGAAATATGGCGACGAGGTGCGCGTCCTGCGCCTGGGCGACTTTTCGACCGAACTCTGCGGCGGCACGCATGTCGATCGTACCGGCGATATCGGCCTGTTCAAGATCGTCGCGGAGAGCGGCGTCGCCGCGGGCGTGCGCCGTATCGAGGCAGTGACGGGCGCTGCAGCAATCGCATTCGTGGCGGAAGAGGAGGCCCGCCTGGCCGAAGTGGGTGCGCTGCTCCTCGCCAGTGGTTCCGAGATCGTCGAAAAGCTGCGCCAACTGTTCGACCGGCAGAAAAAGACTGAACGCGAGCTGGAATCGTTCAAGTCCAGGGCTGCGAGTTCGGCTACCCAGGATCTCGCGGCGGATGCGCGCAAGGTCGGCACCATCAGCGTAGTCGCCGCGCGTGTCGACGGCCTCGATGCGCGGGCATTGCGCGACGGCGTCGATCGGCTCAAGCAGAAGCTGAAGGATTGTGTTGTTCTTCTTGCTTCGGGCGGCGATGGCAAGGTGGCACTCGTGGGCGGCGTGCATGGTGCGGCACTTGCAACCGTCAAGGCCGGTGATGTCGTCGGACACGTAGCGGCCTTGATCGGGGGCAAGGGCGGTGGTCGTCCCGATCTGGCACAGGGCGGCGGTGTCGATTCGCCGGCGCTGGATGCGGCACTCGCCGAGTTGCCGGAATGGCTGGCAGTTCGCCTCGCGCAAAAGTGAAAAATTTGTCGGCGCATCCGGGACTTTGGTTCATTGCGTGCGCTGGGTGCCTTCGTTAGTATCGGCCCGCCCGATCATCGTCACATTCGCAAGCATTGCAGCGCGCGACATCGAGAATGACGAGGCGGACGGAAGGGGAGAGGGCAGCGAGGGAGGCTGCTTCTTGGTCCCCGGGATGTGCTCGCGCCGAAATGAACGATTCAGGCGCGGCGGATCCATCGGACCGACTATCGCGTTAAGGAGCGCCACATGCTTATTTTGACTCGCCGGGTCGGCGAGACACTGATGATCGGCGACGAGGTGACCGTCACCGTCCTTGGTGTCAAGGGAAACCAGGTCCGAATCGGAATCAACGCACCGAAAGATGTCGCGGTGCATCGAGAGGAAATCTATCAGCGCATCAAGCGTGAACTCGCGCCGGACGCAGGAGCGCCCGACGATCCAGGAGGCGCGGCGACGAGCTGAGCTTTACCAAAACGACTCCGCCCGTTATTCTCCGCGCCCCTGCGGCGCCGGCAGGCTGCACCTGCCCGCCGAGCGGTGCGGAAGTCCAAACCGGTTCAGTCCGGAGAGATGGCCGAGTGGTCGAAGGCGCGCCCCTGCTAAGGGTGTATAGGGTCAAAAGCTCTATCGAGGGTTCGAATCCCTCTCTCTCCGCCAAATTACGATAGGCGACCACCGTCCGCGCGCGAGCAGAGCGAAGCTCACAGCGGCGACCGGAACTGATGCTAATCCCAGCAGGATGACGAATGGGAAGAGATCATTTGCCATTCGGGGTCCTCGCAAGCCAGAGCGGCTCCGACCCATCCGTCGGCACCAGCACCAGCTCAGTCTCGTTCGATTCCACGCGCCCGCATCTCGACCCTGCCGGTGCCGTTGCGCACGGCGTCGAGGGTGCGCGTTCGCACTTCGTCGGGAAGGTTGTTCAAGATCAGCGCGATCAGCGCCGCGCTTGCGGTGAAGTGATCCTGCAGGAGCTCGGCGAGGCCGTGATCGTCCGTCTACGGCGTCGCGTCGGCACCCGGCAGAGTCACCTTGAACTCGATCTTCGCCAACTGCTCAGGTGCCTGCCCGAGTTTGTGCAGCAGCGGCGACCAGCGCGGGTCTTTGTGCAGATTGGCGAACAGCGGTTCCAGGTGGATGGTCGCCAGGCTGGGGTCTTGCGTGGCGATGGCCTTGTCCAGCCATTCAAAGGCGCGGTCGACTTCGCCGCGCCAGGCGAATGCGGTGGCAATTGAGGTTGCACCATCGTTCGCGTGCTGCGCGATCAACGCGGCCATCGCGGCGTCGGACTCGGCCTTCCGGCCCAGCGTGTGCAGCGCTATCGCCATGCCGCTCGCCCTTCCGATGGCATCGGGCTCCGCCTGCATCTCCTTCAAGGCATCGGCCGGATCGCCCTTGGCCAGCAGCATTACCGTGCCAATGCTGCTGCGCTCTTGCGCGAATCGCGGGCTGAGGGCGAGGACGGTGCGACCGGCCGCGATCGCCTGATCCCAGCGACCGGCGAAGTAGTAGACACTGCCCAGATTGTTGTAGGCGTTTGGGTTTGCCGGGTCGTGGGTGACCTCATACCTAAGCAGTGCGGATGCTTCGTCCAAGCGGCCGAGGTTCTCAAGGAAGACACCCGCGCCACCGATGACACGGATATCACGCTGATCCAACGCCAGCGCCTTCTCGTAGAACGGCGCAGCCGCAGCCCGGTCGTTCTCCAACTGCGAATAGAGATAGCCGAGAAGAACATAGGCCAAGGCATCACTGGGGTCCAACGTCACGGCCTTCTTCAGCGCCGCTTCGGCCAGAGGCGCGCCCTCGTTCAACGGCCGGGTGGCGTAGCCGATTTGGGTCAAATACACCCGTCCGAGCCCGCTCCAGGCACGCGGTTCCTCAGGGGCTATTGCCAGCGCCTGTTGATAAAGCGCGATCGCCTGCTCGAGACCCTTGGCCGAGCCTTGATCGCCCAGTGCCTTGGCTTGCAGGATCAAGGGGTAGGCCATGGGATCGATGGGCCTGACTGTGGGCACGGCGCCGAGCAGCGTGATCTTGAGTTTGTCGACGACCGTCGCCGCGATCTCGTCCTGCACCTTGAAGATGTCGTCCAACGTGCGGTCGTACCTCTCCGACCAGAGGTGCGAGCTGTCGCTGGCGCGGATCAATTGCACCGTGATGCGCACCGTGTTGCCGGACTTGCGCACGCTGCCTTCGAGCAGTGCGGCGACATTGAGCTTGCGCGCGATGTCAGCGATGTCGACGTCCTTGCCCTTGAATGAAAAACTCGACGTGCGCGCGATCACGCGAAGCTTGGGGATCTTGGCCAAGAGGTTGAGCAACTCTTCGGAGATGCCGTCGGAGAAATACTCCTGATCCTTGCCCTGGCTCATGTCGACGAACGGCAGGACCGCGATCGACGGATCCTTCTCGATGTCGGGGATCGGGGCCGCAGCGGCCGCGGGGGCGGCCTGGTTCACGCCATGGCGCAGCACGAAGCGGTCGGTCAACAGCAGCACCACCGCGAGTGCGAGCACGCCGATGATCGTAAAGTCGAGTTTCTTGCCGGTGTGGTGAGTAATCGAATCGGATGGAGCGATCTCGCTCTCGCGCTTCAATCCTTCGGGCGTAAACTCATAGAACCAGGCGAATGCGAGCCAGAACGGAAAGCCGATGACGCAGGCGATCACGAACCAGCGCGCGACCCAATCGGGCGCCCCGAACGACGGGCCGAGCTGTGCGATTCCTTGTGCGAGTGCCCATGTAGCAGCCGCGTAGAGAGCGCCCGCGCGGAGCACGTTGCGACGCCTGAGCTCCGCGACGAAGCCAACAATCCTCGACAAGGGTGCGCCCCTTGATCCGTCGGCGCAACGCCGACCTCCTCGGTCAGTGTCCTAGACCCGTGACGCTAGCGCAACGGCGGACCTCGATAAGAGCTGAGCGGTTACCTCTATGAGGACAGCCCAAGCCATTCCGCAGGGTCCCGCATTGGGCTGCGCACCACCGTTTGTCTGGCGGAGAGAGAGGCTCGATGCGGGCCCTGTTCGACAAATTCGTCCGGAATGAATTTGGACGGCCGCACGGCCGGCCCGGAGCGCGCAGCGCAGGCGAGCCCCAGGGATGGGGCGAGCAATCCCTGCGTCCAACCTTGCGAGGGGATTTTTCCTACAAGCCTCTGATCGTGTCGCGAAAAAAAGGTTGACGCGTCGCGCATCGGTCCGAATAATCCGGCGCCTTGCGCGGCTGTCGATTCTTTCACCTCGTGTTAGAATGTTCGGCCGCGTCGCGGGAACCGTTTCAGCGCGCCCGTAGCTCAGTTGGATAGAGTACCAGGCTACGAACTTGGTGGTCGGGAGTTCGAATCTCTCCGGGCGCGCCACTTGTTGCGGATGAAAGGGTGCCTCGGCACCCTTTTGTCTTTGATGCTGTGCGATCGGCGTGGTCGATTGATTGCACATTGACCGTAGTCGTGCGATTGACGTCGCAGACTGTGCTTCGTAGTATCGCCGCCCCTTCTGGCTCCTTTGGAGTGGCTACAATCGTCGACCGCGACGGGGTATAGCGCAGTCTGGTAGCGCGCCTGCTTTGGGAGCAGGATGTCGGGGGTTCGAATCCCTCTACCCCGACCAATCCAAGTTGCACGGCCCCGAGGATGGCGGCCCGTTCATCCGTTTGCGTAGGTGATTCTCGCGAGATGTGGCTGACGATGCGCCCGTAGCTCAACCGGATAGAGCATCGGCCTTCTAAGCCGACGGTTGCAGGTTCGAGTCCTGTCGGGCGTGCCAGTGGTCGAACGCCGGCCATCGGGCCGGGTTCGGGCGAGGCAGGAGGCCGAGCGGTGTGCGCTTCATGGACGAACTCGAAGCGATTGCGGTTTCAGTGGTGGACGTAGCTCAGCTGGTTAGAGTCCCGGATTGTGATTCCGGATGTCGGGGGTTCGAGTCCCCTCGTCCACCCCAATTTGGTTACAATTTGCGCTCGCGAGATCGGCAAGCGCGGGTCGTCGTCCCGAGACCAGAGTTCCGGCGTGCCACGGCCCTGTTGCGTGGTATCGCGACTGTATCCTCACCTCCTTGCGTTGTCCCGCAAGCGGGTGGGTCTTTGTTGAAGCTGGGGGCCGTTAGCTCAGTTGGTAGAGCAGGAGACTCTTAATCTCTTGGTCCTAGGTTCGAGTCCTAGACGGCCCACCAATTTCAGCTCGCACGGGCGTGCCGCTTTCCGGGTACGGGCACGCCCGCAAGAGTGCCAATCCGGGCGAAAGTGGCGGAACTGGTAGACGCACCAGATTTAGGTTCTGGCGGGGTGACCCGTGAGAGTTCGAGTCTCTCCTTTCGCACGCCGTTGTCCGGATGGTCCGGTTTGCCGCGGTGGACCTCGGCAGCGCAACCGTACCCCCGAGTTTGAGGAACACCATGCAAGTCTCGATCGAAAATGTCGGCTCCCTGGGCCGCAAGCTCACCGTCCGGCTTCCCGCACAGCGCCTCGAGGACTCGATCCGTACGCGTATCCAGGAGATG
Organism: uncultured Gammaproteobacteria bacterium; assembly: GCA_963758365.1. GTDB lineage: Bacteria > Pseudomonadota > Gammaproteobacteria > Xanthomonadales > Rhodanobacteraceae > Dokdonella_A. The sequence goes on along the minus strand of CAVWVB010000001.1, from coordinate 1,634,528 downwards.
GGCCGCAGTGCGCGTCTCAAGGGTTTTCGGCCCGGCAAGGTGCCGGCCAAGGTCATCGAACAGCGATTTGGCAGCCAGATTCGAAATGAGGCGCTGTCGGAGATGATCGGCTCGAGCTTCCAGGAGGCGGTGAGCCAGGAGAAGCTGCGCCCGGCCATGCAGCCGTCCATCGCAACGACGGGTCGACCTGAGAACGGCGAAATCGAATACACGGCGACATTCGAGGTCCTGCCGGAAATCGGCAAGGTCGACATCAGCGATATCGAGATCGTCAAGCCGGTGGCCCAGGTGACCGATGCGGACATCGATCAGATGGTTGAAACCCTGCGCGTGCAGCGACGCAGCTGGATTCAGGTCGATCGGGAAGCGCGTGACGGCGACATGGTTCTGTTCGAGTATGCGGCGCAGGGCGAGGGCTTTCGGCATCCGGAGACTGGCACCGATCGTGTCGGCGCGATCCTCGGGTCCGGCGCGTATTCCAGCGATCTCGAAGACAAGCTCGTTGGCCACAAGCCGGGCGACGAGTTCACGGCTCGCATCGATTTTCCCGAAACGATGCGCACGCTTGCGCTGGCGGGACGCTCCGCGGATGTCAGCTTGAAGGTCGTCCGTGTCCAGGAAGCGCAACTGCCGGAGGTGAACGAGGCGTTTGCTGCAAGTTTCGGGATCAAGGAAGGCGGCCTCGGGAGGTTCCGCGAGGATGTGCGCGCGAACCTGGAGCGCGAACTCAAGGGCGTGTTGATGGGGCGGCTCAAATCCGATGCTCTGGAAAAGCTGGTCGATGCGCACCCCGAACTCGAGTTGCCGCAGGGAATGATCGAGCAGGAGGCGCGCACGCTGGCGAAGCAGGCCGGTGCGCAGGGGCAGGATGCATTCGCGGGGTACCTGCCGGTCGCCCGTCGCCGGGTCAGCGCCGGCCTGCTGATCGCCGAGATTGCGCGCCAGAACGAAATCCGCCTCGATCCGAGCCGGGTCAGCGAGGCACTGGCGACGATCGCGTCCACTTACGAGGAGCCGGAAAAGGTCGTTGAACTGTACTCGCGCGACCCCCAACTGATGAGTGGTCTGCAGAACCGCGTTCTCGAGGACCAGGTGGTCGAGTGGATGGCGGACCACGCCAGACACAGCGAACAGGAATTGAGCTTCAACGAAGTCATGCGGCCCGGCGCCTGAGCGTGCCCGGCGCCAGGAGAGACCCATGTCCAACCGGAACATCCCCGCGGCAGGAACGCCGACCACGAGCCTGAATCTCGTTCCCATGGTGGTCGAACAGACCTCGCGTGGCGAGCGCGCATACGACATCTATTCGCGACTTCTCAAGGAGCGCGTAGTGTTCGTGGTCGGGCCCATCGACGACTACATGGCGAACCTCATCGTCGCGCAGATGCTTTTCCTCGAGTCGGAGAATCCCGACAAGGACATCAACCTCTACATTAACAGTCCGGGCGGAGTGGTCACTGCGGGCCTGGCGATCTACGACACGATGCAATACATCCGCAGCGATGTGAGCACGATGTGCATCGGGCAGGCGAGCAGCGCGGCCTCGCTGCTGCTGATGGCGGGCGCGAAGGGCAAGCGCTACGCATTGCCGAATTCGCGGGTGATGATCCACCAGCCGTCGGGCGGCGCGCAGGGGCAGGCCACCGACATCGAGATTCAGGCCAGGGAGATTCTCTATCTTCGCGGGCGCCTGAACGGCCTCTACGTCAAGCACACCGGGCAGTCGCTGGAGCAGATCGAGCGCGACATGGAGCGTGATCGCTTCATGAGCGGTGAGGATGCCAAGGCTTATGGTCTGATCGACGCTGTGCTCGAGAGGCGTCCCGGCGACGTGACAGTCGGCGCCTGACCCTACGGGGTGCGGTTTCACTCAATTCTGGCCTTGCATGGCCGGGCCCGGCGTCCGGCCATGCTGTGCTATTCTCGCCCGGCATCAGCGGCGGCGATCACCCGAGGCGGGGCATGACAGACGAGCGGCAAAGCCGATCGGGCGACAACGGCAAGATTCTTTACTGTTCCTTTTGCGGCAAGAGCCAGCATGAGGTGCGCAAGCTCATTGCCGGCCCCTCCGTGTTCATCTGCGATGAATGCGTCGAACTCTGCAACGACATCATTCGCGAGGAACTCGAGGAAAAGGCGGCCAGCGCGCGCAGCGACCTGCCCAAACCGGCCGAGATTCTCGATGTTCTCGAGCAGTACGTGATCGGACAGGCGCGGGCCAAGAAGGTCCTCGCGGTGGCGGTCTACAACCATTACAAGCGCCTCGAAACGCGCGGGCGCAATGAAGAAGTCGAACTGGCGAAATCGAACATCCTGCTGGTCGGTCCGACCGGATCGGGCAAGACCCTGCTCGCCGATACGCTGGCGCGGTTGCTGAATGTCCCATTCACGATCGCCGATGCGACGACCCTGACCGAAGCGGGCTATGTCGGCGAGGACGTCGAGAACATCATCCAGAAGCTGTTGCAGAAGTGCGACTATGACGTCGAGAAGGCACAGAGCGGCATCGTCTATATCGATGAAATCGACAAGATCTCGCGCAAGAGCGAGAACCCGTCGATCACGCGCGACGTTTCCGGCGAGGGTGTGCAGCAGGCACTCCTGAAGCTGATAGAGGGCACGATCGCTTCTGTGCCGCCGCAGGGCGGGCGCAAGCATCCGCAGCAGGAGTTCCTCCAGGTCGACACCAAGAACATCCTGTTCATTGTCGGCGGTGCCTTCGCGGGACTCGAAAAGATCATCCAGCAGCGCTCCGAGGCGACCGGAATCGGCTTCAATGCCGAAGTGCGCAGCAAGGATCGTCACGCGGACACCGGCAAGTTGCTTGCCGATGTCCAGCCGGAAGACCTGATCAAGTTCGGACTGATTCCGGAATTTGTCGGTCGCTTGCCCGTCGTCGCCACGCTCGAGGAACTCGACGAGCCCGCGCTGGTCAAGATTCTGACCGAACCGAAGAACGCGATCACCAAGCAGTTCAAGCGCCTGTTCGATATGGAGGGCGTGGAACTGGAATTCCGCCCGGATGCGCTGACTGCGGTTGCGCAGAAGGCGATCAAGCGCCGTACTGGCGCGCGCGGCCTGCGCACGATTCTCGAGCAGGTTCTGCTCGACACGATGTTCGACCTGCCTTCGCTGGAACATGTCAGCAAGGTCGTTGTCGATGAGGCGGTCATCAATGGTCAGGCCGAACCGTATCTGATCTATCGTGGCAACATGCAGACGCGCGCCGCAGCCGAATGAGCGGTCTCGGCTTGGTGCTGCCCTTGTAAACGCGACAGGAATCCTTACTTGACGATACGGCAGCGTGGGTACACGCTGCCGTTCGCGTTTTCGCGACCCTTGCATTCTTGCCCCACAGCGAGCCGATGACCGACAAGTCGAGCAAACTTCAGAAAGCTTCCACAGAGCCCCTCGAGATGCCCGTGCTGCCGCTGCGGGATGTCGTCGTGTTCCCGCACATGGTCATTCCGCTGTTCGTGGGCCGCGAGAAGTCGGTGCGGGCTCTCGAAAGCGCCATGGCAGGCAGCAAGAAGATCCTGCTGGTGGCACAGCGCAGCCCCGATATCGACGATCCGGCGGCAGGGGACCTCTACACGATCGGCACGATTGCGAGCGTGCTGCAGCTGCTCAAGCTGCCGGACGGAACGATCAAGGTACTCGTGGAGGGCATCAATCGGGCCGAGATTGCGGCATTCGGTGAACGCGATGGCCTGATGGTGGCGCACGCGCGAGTTCTCGATCCCGCATTTACGCGCAGCGAGCGCGAGATCGAGGTCATTAATCGTCAACTCATCAGCCTGTTTGAGCAACTGGTCAAGCTGTCGCGCAAGATTCCTCCCGAGCTGATGTCGACGCTGGCTGGTATCGACGACCCGTCTCGCCTGGCCGACACGATTGCCGCACACATCGCAGTACAGGTGGCTGACAAGCAACGTGCACTGGAGACGATCGATGTCGCTGACCGTCAGGAGCTCCTGGTCGGCATGGTCGATGGCGAAATCGACGTGCAGCAGATCGAAAAGCGCATCCGCGGTCGCGTCAAGACGCAGATGGAAAAGAGCCAGCGCGAGTATTACCTCAACGAGCAGATGAAGGCCATCCAGAAGGAGCTCGGCGACATCGAGGACGCGCCGAACGAGCTCGAGGAGCTGGCCAGGAGGATAGCCACTTCTGGCATGCCCAAGCCAATCGAGGCGAAGGCTCGTACCGAACTGAACAAGTTGAAACAGATGTCGCCGATGTCGGCCGAAGCGACCGTGGTGCGCAACTACGTCGACAGCCTGCTTGGGGTGCCGTGGAAGAAGAAGACCAAGGTCAGGCGCGACCTCAAGCGAGCCGAAGAGGTTCTCGATGCCGATCATTTTGGCCTCGAGAAAGTCAAGGAGCGGATCCTCGAATACCTCGCGGTGCAGCAACGTGTGCAGAAGATGAAGGGTCCGATTCTGTGCCTGGTCGGACCGCCCGGAGTGGGCAAGACCTCGCTCGGGCAGTCGATCGCGAAGGCGACGAATCGCAAGTTCATCCGCATGTCGCTTGGCGGCGTGCGCGACGAGGCGGAGATTCGCGGCCATCGCCGCACCTACATCGGTTCGATGCCGGGTCGGATCATCCAGAATCTCAGCAAGGCCGGGACGCGCAATCCGCTGTTCGTGCTCGACGAGATCGACAAGATGTCGATGGACTTCCGTGGCGATCCCTCGTCGGCGCTTCTGGAAGTACTCGATCCTGAGCAGAACCACACGTTCAACGACCACTATCTCGAAGTGGATGTCGACCTGTCCGAAGTGATGTGGATCGCAACGGCCAATTCGCTGAATATCCCGCCCGCGCTCGCCGATCGCATGGAGGTGATCCGGATTCCCGGGTACACCGAAGACGAGAAGGTGAATATCGCGCAGCGTTACCTCGTGCCCAAGCAGCTCAAGGCGAATGGCTTGAAAAGCACGGAGCTGACGATCGCGGAAGAAGCCCTGCGTGACGTAATCCGCTACTACACGCGTGAATCGGGGGTACGCAATCTCGAGCGCGACATTTCGAAGATCTGCCGCAAGACGGTCAAGGAACTGACATTGGGTGCTGCGAAGGCGGCGAAGACGCCCAAGGGCGGCGCAACGCGCAAGCGAACACGCATCAGCGTGACTTCGAAGAATCTCGATACGTTTCTGGGTGTACGCAAGTTCACTTATGGTCGCGCCGAACAGCAAAACGAAGTCGGGCTCGTGACCGGCCTGGCCTGGACTTCGGTGGGCGGGGACCTGCTGAGCATCGAGGCCACTGTCGTGCCGGGCAAAGGCAAGCTTATCCACACCGGGCAGCTTGGCGATGTCATGCAGGAATCGATCCACGCTGCGCTCAGCGTGGTGCGCGCCCGCGCCGAGCGATTCGGCATCGATCCGGAATTCCACCAGAAGCTCGACGTGCATGTCCATGTGCCCGAAGGTGCGACGCCCAAGGATGGCCCCAGCGCGGGCATCGCAATGTGCACCGCGCTGGTTTCGGTGCTGACGCGCGTGCCGGTCCGATCCGAAGTCGCGATGACCGGGGAAATCACCCTGCGTGGTCGTGTACTGCCGATCGGAGGCCTCAAGGAAAAGCTTCTGGCGGCGCATCGCGGAGGCATCACGACCGTGATCATTCCGGAGGAAAACCGCAAGGATCTGGTCGATATTCCGAAGAACGTGACCGGATCGCTGCAGATCCATCCGGTTCGCTGGATCGACGAGGTGCTTGATTTGGCGCTCGAGCGTCCGCTTGCTCCGGCTACTCGCACCGAAGGCGACGCGCCGCGCCCACGCGAAGACAGCCCCGCCGAATCCGCCGTGAGGCCACACTGAACGGGCGTGTTGCCGCGGGGGAACGCGGCACGCGATCGATGGTGCACGTTTGGACTTGTCGCTCCGGTGGTCCCGTGAAAGCTTACGCGAGGTGCCCGAAGCGCGCCTCGCGTTGTGTTGCGTGCCTTGGGGGGCGCTGGTATAAATAGCGCGCCGCGATCCAGGTAGACTTCGATGTCCGGGCGATTGCGGGGTAACGAAACGACGATTGCGGGGTGCATGGCCTCCGGGCAGCCGTTTCGACTCGATAAAATTCACTGCGAGGCGGCAGTCTCGTGCGGGAGTCCTAAATGAATAAAGGCGATTTTGTAGGCGCGATTGCTGACGCCTCCGGCCTGACCAAGGCCGATACGGAACGCGCCGTCGAGGCGATGTTCAACGTGGTCAAGAAGACACTGAAGTCCGGCGAGTCGATTTCGTTGGTCGGTTTCGGCACGTTTGTCGTGCGCAAGCGCGCGGCGCGTACCGGACGCAATCCACGCACCGGCGAGACGATCAAGATCAAGGCCTCCAAGGTGCCTGCATTCAAGGCCGGCAAGGCCCTCAAGGACGCCCTCGGCTGAAGACGGCACGGCGCGTGGTGCGAATTGATTGGGGCCGGCGATCTTCCCCGGCCGTCCGCCCGACAGCGGGTGCTTAGCTCAGCGGTAGAGCGTCGCCCTTACAAGGCGAGGGTCGGGGGTTCGAAACCCTCAGCACCCACCAGGATCGCGTCAGCTTTCCTGCATTCCGACATCCAGCGAGGGCGCCCGAGGGCGCCCTCGTTTTTGCCCCGTCGAACCCTCGACACCGGCATCGCGGAATGCTCGCGCGTAGAATCCGCGCACTGCAGACGGCGCTTGCCGCCGTCACGGTTTCCCTCCCATCAGGTTTCGAACTCATGCTGCAGTTGCTCCGCGGAAAGAAATCCGGCCTGTTCGTCAAGATCGCGCTTGTACTGATCACGATCGGCTTCTCGTTCTTCGGCATCGAATCGTACTTCGTGTCGCGGACGAGCACGGGCGTTGCCAGGGTCGGCGACAGGGAAATCAGCCAGGACGAGTTCCGCGAGCGATTCAACCAGTATCGTCAACGCATGCAGCAGATGACCAATGGTGCACTGGATGCCTCGTTCTTCGAAAAGCCGGAGATCAAGCAGCAGGTGGTCGATCAACTCGTGGATGAGCAGGTCCTGCTCGCTGCCAACGAGCAACTGGGCGTGACGGTTCCGGCGGAGCGCATCCGCAAGGAAATCCTGTCCATTCCCGCGTTTCAGGTCGACGGCAAGTTCGACGGCGATCAATACAAGGCGGCGCTCGCTTCACAAGGCATGTCGCCGCTCGGTTTCGAGGAACGCGTGCGTCAGGATCTGAGCAGACGTGAACTTCCGACGCAGATCAGCGCCACCGCGCTGGTCACCGATGCCGAGATCGACACCTACCTGCGCCTGCGCGATCAGCGCCGCGACTTCCGTTATGCCACGCTCGAGAAACCGGCGCCGGACAACGCCGCAGTGACAAGCGGCGAAATCGAGGCGTACTACAAGGCGCATTCTGCCGAATTCATGATTCCCGAGCGCGTGGCGCTCGACTACATCGAGCTCGATGCATCCAGACTGGACGTCAATCTCACGCCCGACGAGAGTGTTCTCAAGGATCGCTATGAAAAGGAAAAAACGCGCTTCGTGAGCAATGAGCAGCGCGAGGCTTCGCATATTCTGATCAAGGTCGCAGGCAAGGGTTCGCCCGAAGAACAGAAGCAGGCACTGGCCAAAGCCCAGGAGATCGAGAAGCAGCTCGGCGAAGGCAAGGACTTCGCGACCCTTGCCAAGGAATATTCGGACGATCTGGGTTCGAAGAACCAGGGCGGCGACCTCGGCTGGCTCGACAAGGGGACCACCGACGAGGCATTCGAGAGTGCGCTGTTTGCGCTGCAGAAGAAGGGCGACATCTCGGCTCCGGTTCTCGGCAGTGAGGGATACCACATCATCGAACTGCGTGATATCCGCCCCGGCAAGACACGCACCTTCGAGGAAGTGAAACCCGAACTCGCCAAGGAATACGCAAACTCCGAACGTGAGCGGGTTTATGCGGAGAAGGCCGGCAGACTGACTGATCTGACCTATGAGGATCCTTCCAGCCTGGAGCCGGCTGCCAAGGAACTCGGACTGTCCGTGGAGAAGACACCGCTCGTCAGCCGCCAGGGAGGAGGTGATGGAATCGCCGCGAATCCGCAGGTGATCAAGGCGGCGTTCTCCGATAGCGTGTTGGTGCAGAACAACAACTCGGATCCGATCGACCTCGGTCCGAACCATATCGTCGTCGTGCGCGTGGCCGACCACAAGCCGGCGACGCCGATGCCTCTCGAAGCCGTGCGTGATGCGGTCCGCGCGCGGATCGTCGCCGAGCGCACCAGCAGGCAGGCCCGGGAACATGCCGACTCGCTGTACGGAGCGCTCGCAGGGGGCAAGCCCCTGGATGCGCTGGCCGCGGCGAACGAGCTCAAGGTCGAGGAATCGAAGGGTGTGGGTCGTGACGCGGCGAACGCGGACAGCAAGCTGGTTGCGGCCGCGTTCCTGATGCCGCGCCCGGAACAGGGAAAGTCGAGTACTCGTCTGGTCGATCTGGGCGATGACCGTTATGCGCTGGTGGCACTCGATCGGGTCGTCGATGGGGATCCGGCGACGCTCGATGCGAAGACGCGGGAAGCGGCACGCAACACGCTGCGCAAGGGAGCCGGTGACGAAGCCGCGCGCGAGTTCATAGCGGCGCTTCGCGCGAACACCAAGATCAGCGTTTCCGCGGACAAGCTCCAGGACTTCTGATCGGTCGGTATTCCGGCTGATGCGCGCCAGACCGCGGGCGGGTGCACGCTATTCGATCTGCTCCCGCGCCCAGGCTGCGTCGAGTGCTTCCATCGCGTCGTGCGGCTTCAGATGCGCGGCCTTGTCGTAGGCCTCGGCAACTTCGTCTTCACGCTTGTCGCCGTGCAGCAACAACAGTCCATTGCCGTATTCGATCCACGCTATCGGCGAGGCCGGCGTCAGCTTGAGCGCGTGTCTGAGATGCTTCTCGGCCTCGCTCGCGCTGGCGCCGTAGGTCAGTCTGGCGAGCATGCCACCGACCTTGCCGACGATCTCGGCGTGATAGAGACCAAGCGCGGTCTCCGCTTCCGCATGCCGGGGTGCGAGGGCCAGCGTCGCATCCAGCGATTCGCGCACCTTTCCGGCGAGACCCTGGGCGAGCGCCTTGGTGATAGAAAGCGTCTGACTAAGGCGACCGATCGCGAACGCGCGCCGGTAGTGACTGTTCGCCTGATCGGGCAACGCCGCGACCGCTTGCTCTGCGAGGTCGATCAGTACCTCGTAACGAGCCATCTTGGCCTTGTCGCCTTCGACCAGATAGGTCGCATGGATTCCGCCGGCCTTGATCGCGGCCGAGGCGCCGAGCGCCTTGAGCCCAGCTCCGGCTTCGAAAGCCTGCTGGAAATCACCACGATGAAACGCACGCCATGTGTCCTGCAGTGTTTTGGCCAGGGCACGGGGGTCCTTGCCGAGACCAGGATGCTTCTTGAGCAGTGCAGCCACGTGCTTCTCGTCGGGAAACGTCTCCTGATCGCCCGCATGCAAGGTTGGCCAGGCCTTGGCGAGCTTGTCGCCCGCGTAGTCGAACGCCTTGTCCGGATGCGGAAAGGCACTCCAATCCCGTTTCGCCATCGTCTTGACCTCGGCCGTCGCGATAACCGAGTCTGACCGCAGGGCGGACGGTCGTCACGCCGCCTTGCGGCAAGCCGCTAAACTTCATCCATGGCCAAACGTATCCCGATCCCGCAGGCGACCCGGCGCGCGAACGAGCTGCGTGCACGCATCGACGACGCGAATTATCGCTATCACGTACTCGACGAGCCGGAGATCCCCGATGCCGAATACGACCGGATGTTTCGGGAGCTGGTCGAGCTGGAGACTGCGCACCCGCAGCTCGTGACGCCCGACTCTCCGACCCAGAGGGTTGGAGCGGCGCCCTCGGGCGCGTTCACCCAGGTGCGCCACGAGATCCCGATGCTCTCGCTGGGCAATGCATTCGACACCGCGGATGTCGAGGATTTCGTCGCCCGCATCGAGAATCGACTGGGCAAACGCGACCCCATGTTTTCCGTCGAACCGAAATTCGATGGCCTTGCGATCAGTCTGCGCTACGAGGAAGGCGCGTTCGTGCGCGGCGCGACACGTGGCGATGGCGAGACCGGGGAAGACGTGACCGCGAACCTGCGCACGATCAAGTCCATTCCGTTGCGGCTGCGCGGCTCCGGCTGGCCGCGCGTTCTCGAGGTTCGCGGCGAGGTATACATGCCGCGCGCGGCATTCGACGTCTGGAATACGCGTGCGCGCAGCGAGGGCGGCAAGGTCCTGGCGAACCCGCGCAATGGCGCTGCGGGCTCCTTGCGCCAACTCGATCCACGCGTCACCGCACGACGACCGCTCGCGTTCTATGCGTATGCGCTCGGGGTCTTCGACGGAGCGGCGCTTCCGGCCACGCATTCGGCGACCCTGGCCCTGTTCCGTGCATGGGGCTTGCCCGTCAGCACGCTGGTCGACACGGCCCGCGGAGTGGCCGGCTGTCTCGCCTATTTCGAACGCATCGGGGCGATGCGTGACGGATTGCCGTTCGATATTGACGGTGTCGTCTACAAGCTCGACGATCTTTCCGGGCAGCGTGAACTCGGGTACGTCGGTCGCACACCACGCTGGGCGATCGCGCACAAGTTTCCGGCCCAGGAGCAGCAGACCACGGTGGAGGCAATCGACGTCAATATCGGGCGCACCGGAGCGGCAACGCCGACCGCCCGGCTCGCGCCGGTGCAGGTTGGCGGCGTCACCGTGACGAATGCGACGTTGCACAACGCCGACCAGGTCGCGCGCCTTGACGTGCGCGTAGGCGACACGGTGATCGTGCGTCGTGCCGGCGATGTGATTCCCGAGGTCGTCCGTGTCGTGTCGGAGCTGCGCCCCGCAAAATCGCAGGCGTGGAACATGCCGGCGCGCTGTCCGATCTGCGCCTCGGACATCGTGCGCGAAGACGGTGAAGCCGTTGCGCGATGCACTGGCGGCCTCACCTGCGCCGCGCAGCGCACGCAGGCCCTGTTCCATTTCGCATCGCGTCGCGCGATGGACATCGACGGACTCGGCGAGCGCTACATTGATGAACTCGGCAATTTCGGTTATGTCGCTTCGGTCGCCGACCTCTACCGGCTGACCCTCGAAGACCTGCTGGAAATGAAGCGGCGTGCCGACGAACGCGACGGCACGACACCGGAAACGGTCAAGGCAGGCAAGGTCGCGACGAGATGGGCAGAAAACCTGATCGGGGCCATCGAACGAAGCAGGCACGCCGCACTTGCACGCTTCCTGTTCGCCCTTGGCATCAAGCACGTCGGGGAAAGCACAGCCAGATTGCTGGCGGCCTGGTTCGGCGATGTTTCGGTGATTCGTCGTCTTCCCTGGCCCGTGCTCAAGCTGGTACCGGATATCGGCGGTGAAGTTGCGCGCGCAATCGACGCGTTCTTCGCCCAGCCCGGCAATCAGCAGGTCGTCGACGACCTGCTTGCGCGCGGCATCGAACTCACCGGAACACATGCACCATCCGCGAAGCTGGCAGGAGCGCTTGACACCGCGAATCTGCTCGCGCAAGCGGAAATTCCAAGGGTGACCACGAAGCGCGCGCAACAACTGGCGGTGACGTTTCCGTCGATCGAGGCGCTGATCGATGCGGACAGTCAGCAGCTGCTTGGCGCCGGCTTGCCGCGCGACGTTGCCGAGTCCGTCCAGGCATTTCTCGCCGATGCCGATGCACGCGCTCTTCTGATGCGTTGTTCGCAGACGGCTGGGAAGTTGCATGCAGCGCTGGGGCGTGGGTCGGGCCCCATGGCGGCAGGACCACTCGAAGGCAATGTGATCGTGCTGACCGGCACGCTCGCCACATTGACGCGGGAAGACGCAAGGACGCGTCTGGAGGCGCTCGGCGCAAAGGTGGCCAGCAGCGTCTCGAACAAGACCAGCTTTGTGGTTGCCGGAGAGGCGGCCGGGTCGAAGCTCGACAAGGCGCAGGAGCTCGGAATCGAGATCTGGGAGGAGGCGCGCCTGCTCGCGTATCTGCGCGATCAAGATGGCTGAGCCCTCAGTGGGAGAGTTGTCGCACACCGCACTGCGGCGACGCGCCGAGCTGTATGCGCTTGTGCGCGCATTCTTTTGCAAACGCGGCGTGCTCGAGGTCGAGACGCCGGTGCTCGCTCAAGCGGGCAACACCGAACCCAACATCGAGAGCTTCGAGACGACGTTTTGCGGTCGGCTGGACGCCGGTTCACGCGAGCGCTGGTTGCGCACGTCGCCCGAACACGCGATGAAGCGCCTGCTTGCGGCCGGTATCGGCGACTGCTATGAACTGGGGCGTGTGTTTCGAAATGGCGAGTACGGGCGTGGTCACAACCCGGAGTTCACGATGCTCGAGTGGTACAGGGTCGGCTGGGACTATCGACGGCTGGCCGGAGAGGCCTGCGAACTCGTGCAGGCGGTGCTGGGAGCGTTCGGACAAGGTGCGACCGTCGTCGAGCGCAGCTATCGGGAGTGGTTTCTCGATGAACTCGGCATCGACCCGTTCGTCGCACCGCTCGAAACACTGAAGGCCGCTCTCGCAGGCTTCCGGATCGATGCGGCCGGCCTGATGCGCGAGGACTGGCTGGACCTGCTGGTGACGCATCGGTTGCAGCCATCTTTTCCTCGCGACCGCATCAGCGTGATTCGTGATTTTCCTGCCAGTCAATGCGCGCTGGCAGTGATCCGCGCGGGAACCCCGCCGGTGGCCGAGCGTTTCGAGATCTATCTCGGGGCCAACGAACTGGCCAACGGGTACCACGAACTGACCGATGCGGCCGAACAACGTGCCCGTTTCGGAAACGACAACCAGCGGCGCCGCGCACGCGGCCAGCGCGAGATGCCGATCGACGACCGCCTTCTCGCTGTATTGCCGTGTTTGCCGGCCTGTTCCGGCGTGGCGCTCGGTATCGAGCGCCTGCTGATGGCGATCAGCGGCACCGACCGCATCGGCGACGTCATGGCGTATTCGTTCGTCGACGCCTGATGTACTGCACTGGTCCGCACTGTTCATCCTGCGGGGAGGGCGCTACTGTGCGCCGCGCCCACCCACGCATGCCCCGTGTGGCTCCGCTCGTCCCTGCTGGCCGGCGCGAGCTGGCGTGAATCAGAATTCGAGTTCGACCGCGGCGCACAGGTAGTCGATCATCGGCGCGACGCGCTTGAACGTGTCGACGATATACGGCCTGAATTCCTGCGAACACGCCAGCGCTTCCGCGAATCCCCGCCCCGCGGCGAAGTTCCTGCGTTTGAGATCCTCGATCAGCTCATGACCAGGGTCGAAGCCGCGTGGCGGTCGTACGAGGCTGTCGCCCCAGAACTCGAAGCGTTCGCGAAACGCTTCGCCCCGGGTCGCCTTCTTCCATGCGGCCGGATTGTCCGCGAGGAACGCGCGGATTTTCTTCAGGGTGGCCGGTTCGGGGTGCCAGATTCCGCCGCCCGCGAAGCAGTCGCGCGGCTGGATATGCAGATAGAACGACGGCGCTTCGATTTCGCGACGCCGCTCATGGCCGAAGCGCGCGCCGGCCCAGGTCTTGTAGGGCGTCTTGTCGTTCGCGAAACGTGTATCGCGATGGATGCGGAACAGCGATCCACCCTGCGGACGCGGATCGGCGCGGTAGTGCGGGCTGATCCGCGCGAGCGCTCCCTGCAGATCGGCAATCAGGCGCAGGAACGGCTGTCGCAGCAGTTCCTCGTAGCGCGGCTTGTTCACCGCAAACCATGCGCGGTTGTTGTTCGCGGCGAGGTCGCGCAGGAAGCGAAAGGTCTGGCGGGTGAAATAGACGGATTCGGACATGTGCGGATCTGGTCTGTGGATTCCACGGCGGATGAGTGCATTGAGCGGAACCAAGCTATCGGATTCGTTCGCGCGCAGGGACGCTCCTAGCGCACCTCCCGCTCCCAGGCCTCGAGCGCATCGAGCAGCGGGAGTTGCGTCGCAGAGACGGAGGCGTCCACGCGCAGCTGTGCGATCGTCGCGAGATAGTCCTCGCGGGTCAACACCGTCAACGGCGTCGCACTGTCCAGGCGTCGTCGGCGGAACACCTCCCAGCGGGCGCGTTCGTCGGCATCGAGTGTCTCCGGCCAGTTGCGTGCCCGATAGCGCCACAGCAACTCCGGATAGCGCAGGTCGCGAAACGGAAAGTGTCGGCTGCCGAGCTGCTGCGGAGGCGTCTGGCGCACGGCACGCAGCAGGGGTTTGTCGGCATCCGGAAGAAAACCATCGTAGAGCGCAAGCTCGGGATCGACTGCGGGTTCCCGGCTTGCACCACGCGTGAACACCCTGTGCAGTTTCGCGACAAGGTCGCGCGCACCACGCAACCTGTCGAGGTGGGCAAGCGCACGCACCGGGTCGAGCGCTATGCGTGCGTGATCGACACCTTTGAGGACGCTGATCGGCGCGAGAGCGGGCGAGCGATTGGCGTGGATCGTCTTGAGCGGGATGCGTTCGACGTCCTCGGGCAGATCCGAACGCGCGGTGAACACGCGGTCGGCTATGGCGTCTGCATCGAGTTCCAGCAGCGGCGCCGGATCGACGTCGAGATCGTAGGCAATGACTGCGTTCTGCTGGTCCGGATGGGTCGCAAGAGGTGCAATGAGAGCGAGACAGCCGCGGCTGGCCGGGTAGCGCGACGAGACGTGGACCAGCGGTGTCATTCGTGCGACGTCGAGCAGTTCGAACACGCGTTGCTTGCGGCGCAGATCGAAGTAGAAAGCCCAGAGACGAGGCTGGCGCACCCGGATCAGGCGCGCGAGACCGATCAGCGCCTCGACGTCGGAAACCGCATCGTGCGCATGCTGCTGGGCGATTTGGTTCGCGGCTGCGATGTGCTCGAGGCGGAAGCTCGGCGTCCCGTCTTCGCGGCGCGGCCACACAATTCCCTGCGGGCGCAATGCGTAGCAAAGGCGGGCGAGATCGATCAGGTCCCAGCGCGAGTTGCCGTCCTTCCACTCGCGTTCGTATGGATCGTGGAAGTTGCGGTAGAGCAGTTGTCGGGTGAATTCGTCGTCGAAGCGCAGCGAGTTGTAGCCCACGCTGCAGGTGCCCGGCTCGATCATCTGCTCCTGTACCAGCGCCGCGAACTCGGCTTCGATCACGCCGTCGCGCAACATACGTTGTGGGGTGATTCCGGTGATCAGGCAGGCTTCGGGGTGCGGCAGGATGTCCGGCGCGGGTCTGCAGTAGATGGAAACGGGCTCGCCGAGGGGTTCCAGATCAAGCGTCGTGCGAATCGCTGCGAACTGCGCAGGGCGGTCGCGGCGTGAATCGGCGCCCGTGGTTTCGTAGTCATGCCAGAGAAAGGTCTGCGCCATAGCGTCAGCATAGCCGGCCATCTTGGCTGCGGCGAGCCAAGGGTTTCATTGCGACGGCACCTTGCCTAGACTCGTGTCCGAGCCGGGAGAAGTGCATGAGTGGTGCGAACGAGGACAATTTGATCTGGATCGATCTCGAGATGACCGGGCTCGATCCGGACAGCGACTCGATCCTCGAGATTGCAACGGCAATCACCGACAGGGACCTCAACGTGCTCGCCGAAGGTCCGGAATTCGCGATCGTGCATCCACTGGATCGGCTGGATGCAATGGACGACTGGAATCGCAATCAGCATCGCAAGTCCGGACTCTGGCAGCGTGTCGTCGAATCGGACATCGACGTCGCAACCGCCGAGGCGCTGACGGTCGAATTCCTGTCCCAATGGGTGCCGCCCGGAAAGTCGCCGATGTGCGGCAACTCGATCTGCCAGGATCGACGCTTTCTGTACCGCTTGATGCCGCGCCTGGAGCGCTATTTCCACTACCGCAATCTGGACGTGTCGACGGTCAAGGAGCTCGCACGGCGCTGGGCACCCGAAGTCAGCCGCGGATTCAGCAAGGATTCGGCGCACACCGCGCTCAGCGACGTACGTGATTCGATTGCCGAGCTGCGCTACTACCGGCCGTTCATGGGCCGCCTCGCGGGGACGCTGGAAGCACCTTGACGCGGCAGTGGACAGGCGGTTGCGATCGCGAGAAGCCGATTGCCGATTGTTTCGCCGGGCCGGGTTCCGCCGCGTGGAGCGCTGCCGGCGGCTCAATGAAAGTCCCGCGAGGAGAAGGAGAGCTCCGGCAGCAGTGCACTGAAATCGTGCAGGCGCCTCGCGATCAGGTGATGTACGCCCTCGCTGGCTTCGAGTACCCCATCGACCGCCATCACGGTGGATTGCAGCAGCACGCGATGCTGCCTCTGCGCGAGCGCGCGCCAGACCACGACATTGACCTGGCCGGTCTCGTCCTCGAGGGTGACGAAGGTGACGCCCTTGGCGGTGCCCGGGTGCTGGCGCACCGTGACCAGGCCGGCGCAGCGGATGGAGCGGCCGTGCTGGCCTGCGTCGAGCGTGATCCGCGCCGGCTGGACACGCCGCCGCTCGAGCTGGTCGCGAATCAGGGCCAGCGGATGCCGGGTCAGCGACAGGTCGAGCGTCGCGTAATCGGTCATTACGTCCTCCCGCAAGGAAGGATGGCGCAGCGCAACCCGGGCTTCGCGAATCGTCGCCTGTTCGAGCACGGGAGCCGGCAATTCCGCGCCGGCGCTCTCCCAGCGCGCGCGATAGCGATCGCCGCTTAGGGTCTGCAAGGTACCCGCATCGGCGAGGCGCGCGCGTTCCGAGGCGGTCACGCGTGCACGCCGCGTCATGTCGGCGACATTGCGGAACGGCGCATCGATGCGAGCCGCGACGATGCGTCTGGCAAGGTCTTCATGCAAGCCGCGGACCTGGCGCAGGCCCAGGCGCAGGGCGGGGTGCCGCATGGCCCGCTCCCGCGCCGACAGTTCCGCCGCTGAAGCGTCGGACTCGATGCATTCGAGCGTGCAATCCCATGCGCTGGCCGTGACATCGACCGGCAGCACGCGCACATGATGCCGTTGTGTATCCTGGATCAGCTGGGATGGCTGATAGAAACCCATCGGCTGCGAATTCAGCAGTGCACAGGTGAACGCGGCCGGGTGGTAATGCTTGAGCCAGGACGAAGCCAGCGCGAGGTGTGCAAAGCTCGCCGAGTGCGATTCGGGGAACCCATATTCACCGAACCCCCTGATCTGCTCGAAGATGCGCTCGAAGTAATCCTCGCTGTAACCGCGTTCCAGCATGCCCGCCCGGATCTTGTCGTGGAAGCGCTCGAGGCCGCCACGCCGTTTCCATGCAGCCATTGCGCGGCGCAAATCATCGGCCTCGCCGGGCGTGAAGCCCGCGACGACCTCGATCAGCTTCATTACCTGCTCCTGAAAGATCGGAATGCCGAGCGTGCGTTCAAGCACCTCCCTGACGCGCGACTGGCCGGTTCCCGACTCGCGTTCCGCCCTCGACTGCGGATAGTCGATCGGCTCGAGTCCGTTGCGGCGGCGCAGATACGGATGGACCATGTTTCCCTGGATCGGCCCCGGCCGCACGATCGCGACCTCGATGACCAGGTCGTAGTAAGTGCGCGGTCGCAGCCGCGGCAACATCGACATCTGGGCGCGCGACTCGATCTGGAACACGCCGACCGTATCGGCTGCGCAGATCATGTCGTAGATGCGTGGATCGTCGTCGCGCGGAATATCGGCGAGGGTCGGCCTCGTGCCGGTCACCGGCCGCTCCCATGCGTCGCGCGCATGCAGCAGATCGAGGCATTTGCGCAACGCCGTCAACATCCCGAGAGCGAGACAGTCGACCTTGAGCAGCTTCATCGTCTCCAGGTCGTCCTTGTCCCACTGGATGATCGTGCGCTGCGGCATCGCCGCGTTCTCGACCGGCACGAGATCGTGCAATGGCTGCTCGGAAATCACGAAACCGCCGACATGCTGCGACAGATGACGCGGGAAACCACGGATTTCGGCGGCGAGCGTGAACAGCCGGTGCAGCACGCGGCTGGCCGGATCGAAGCCGTGTTCGGCGAGACACTGCCCGAGCGGCTGTCCGCTGCGCACGCGCGAAAACAGGCCGCTCAGGCTGTCGAGCTGGTCGTCGGGGATGCCGAGCGCACGGCCGATGTCGCGGATCGCGCTCCTGCTGCGGTAGCTGATCACGGTTGCGGCGAGTGCGGCGCGACCGCGGCCGTACTTGCCGAACACGTACTGGATGACTTCCTCGCGGCGCTCGTGCTCGAAGTCGACGTCGATGTCCGGCGGCTCGTCGCGCTCCTTCGACAGGAAGCGCTCGAACAGCAGGTTGCCTTTTTCAGGGTCGACCGCGGTGATACCGAGGCAGTAGCACACCGCCGAATTCGCCGACGAGCCGCGACCCTGGCAGAGGATCGGCGGCTCCTGCGCGCGCGCCCAGCGCACGATGTCCTCGACGGTCAGGAAGAAATGCTCGTAGTGGAGGTCGGCAATCAGTGCGAGCTCCTTCCCGACCTGCGCTCTTACCGATGCCGGAATGCCGTGCGGCCAATGCCGCGCGGCGCCGCTCCAGGTGCGTTCACGCAGATGCTCGATTGCGGTGAGTCCGGGCGGTACGAGTTCGTTCGGATAGCGGTAGTCGAGACTGCGCAGGTCGAACCTGCAGAGCGAGGCGATGCGCTGCGTCTCGGCGATCAGGTCCGGCGGGTACAGCGTGAGCAGGGTTTCGATGCGGCGCAGGTGCCGTTCGCCGTTCGGAAACAATGCATGACCGGCTTCGGCGACCGTGCGGCCGAGGCGGATCGCGGTCATCGCGTCCTGCAATGCGCGTCGGCGCCGCACATGCATGTGTACATCGCCGCTGGCAACGAGGGGCAGGTTGTGGCGGGCGCCGAGCGCACGCAGATCGGCGAGCACGGTCGCATCGTCGGGACCGCGAAGCAGTTCGACCGCGAGCCACGCGCGGCCGCGGTAATGGTGCGCAAGCCATGCGCCCTGCGCGTCGGCATCCATGCGGTCAGGGCGCACGGAATCCGCGCACGCTTCGGAAGGAGATCCATGGCCCGCTGCGCAACGGGATGGAATCCACAACACCAGCACGCCGTCGCCGAGTTGTTCGGCGTCCGCGCGCGTGAGCCGGTATGTGCCTTTCGCACTGCGCCGCCGCCCGCTCGTGATCAGTCTGCAGATGTCCGAATAACCGGCCTGGTTGCGTGCTAGCAGGACGAGTTTCAGGCCGTCGGCGAACCGTACCTCGGTGCCGACGATGAGCCGCACGCCGCAGGCGTCGGACGCCTCGAGCGCGCGTACGATGCCCGCGAACGAGCATTCATCGGTAATTGCGAGCGCGCAATAGCCGAGCCGTCTGGCGCGTCCGAACAATTCGTCCGCACTCGAGGCGCCGCGCTGGAACGAGAAGTTCGACAGACAATGCAGCTCGGCATAACCCGTCGCTGGCGCCGCAGGATGAACATCACCGCCATCCGTCAGTTCGACCATTGATTGTGCATTGCCGGTGGATTCATCGTCCGTGTCGCTGCAGCGACCATCCGAATGCTTGCCGGCGCCCCCCGCCTGCATGCGTCCGCTGCGACGTGCCTTGTGCATGCGGCTGCGCGGATCCTCTTCGAGAGCGCTCGAAAGCCCCGGTTCGATCGGCGCGCGCAGGCGCCGCCGCTTCGGCGGCGTGGGGATATTCATGCGAACCAGCCGTGCAGAGTCCAGTCGACCCGTCGGCCGGCGACTGCCGAGCCGGCCTCCACGAACGCCCAGGCGCGTTGCCCGGAGCACGTTTCGACGATGTAGTAGTCGCGGCGCTGGTCGTGATCGTCCCACCAGCCGCTTTCGATGCGTTCGGGACCAGCGAGAACGCGCGGCGGTGCGCCGCGCAGCGGAATCGGGCGGCGCAGCAGCCAGAACGGCCGCAGCCGTGTGGGCGCATCGGCCTCGGCAGGTACGGGCAGACAGCCGCCGCTCCGCGGGATGGTTTCAGCACTGCCTTTTCCGCCGGCATGGCGCCCGAGACCATTTCCACGCGATTCTCCGCGAGGGTCGCCGGTCGATGCGAAGCGCCAAGCGCGCGCGGGACGATGGTCGGCAGCGCAATGCAGACCGCGCAGCGCCTCGTCGCCGAGCCGGGCGCGCAGGCGTTCGCAGAGTGCCGGCCAGTCGAGCTCCTCGCGGCGCGCACTGTCGAACAGGTCGCGGTGCAGCGGGCACAAGGTCGGGAGATCAACGGCATGCAGCGTCAATGCATGCACGGGTGCGCCAAGTTCGATGCGTTCGAGCCGGGCCCGGGCCAGCTCGAACAGCGAAGCGGCATCGCGCTGCGGGGCGAGCAGACCGATTCCGATACGTGTACTGGCACCCCGCTCGTGATCGAGAATGAGAGTGAAGCGCTGCACGCCGCCATCGCGTGCGCTCAGGCACAGCGCGAACTCGCGGATCAGGCGCTGCAACGGAAACGCGAGCGCTGTATGCGATTCGATGCCGAGGGAAAATTCGATCCGGCGCTCGAACCGGTCCGGCGGCTGCCAGCGCGACAGCGTCTCGGCGGCATGGCCGCGCATCCGATCCAGATGATCGAGAGTGCCCGGACCGATGCGCCGTGCAAGCTCCGCTCGCGGCAGCCGGAACAGGTCGCGCAGGGCACGAAAGCCCATCCCATGCAAGGCGACGATCGCCTTTGCATCGAGGCCGCTCAGGTTCAATGGCACACCCCCCAGCGCATGCTCCAGATGAGCGTGCCCGATGATCGCGACGCCATCGGCATGCATTGCCAGCACCCGCGCGGCAGCCGCGGTCGGAGCCGCGGCGAGCGCATACGCGAAACCGAGCCGGTCCAGTTCCGCACGCAGGCGTCTTTCCAGCATGGGCCAGCCGCCGAACAGCGCGAGGCTGGCGCCGACTTCCAGGAAAATCGATTGCGGCGCGGCGATATGGATTTCGGCGCTGAAACGGTAGGCCCAGGCCGCCAGCGATTCGAGCGCCTGGCGCTCGGCCGTTTCATCGCGCAGTGCCATGGCAAGACGCGGGCAGAGAATCTGCGCAGTCGCCAGGGGCTGACCGCGACGCACGCCAGCCTTGCCCGCGGAGGGATTGGCGAACAGGATCCGGCGTCGCTGAAGCGGACCTTCGATGATCGCGAATGCCGCGTGCGCAACGCTGCGTGCGGTGCTTTTTTCGCTGGGCCGGCTTCTGCGCGAGCGGGCTTCTTGCCGGTTGGTTCCGCTGGCGGCCCGCACGAGAACGTGGTCCGGTTTCATGCCCTCGGCAGCATCCGATTGCCGCACTGAAGCCCGACCCGCGCCTTCGATCTGGAGCGGACCGGCTGCAGCGTCGAGCGCCTCCAGTGCCAGGTCGGGAAATTGCAGGCAGAGCCAGAGCATGCATGCCTCGATGCCGATCAGGCGTGCAGCCGGATCGCCTGCGCAGGGTTGCCGAACCGACCACGACATTTCAGGACTTCGAGGCGCGGTCCCGCTGCCGCGGCGATGACCCGGATCCGCAACGCGGCCGGGCTGGTCTGGTCGGCCGCAGCCAGCGGCCGAAACAGGAAGCCGATCGTGGCCCCGGCCTCCGCGGCGAGTTGCAGACGGCGCAGTTGCCGATAATCCGCGTGCGGCAGCCAGTTCAGCACGGCACCGCAGCAGCCCGCACGCAGGCATTGCTCGGCGGTCCAGTGAGTGTCGGCAGCCGTTGCATCGATATGCACGAGCTGGGCGAGGTCGACGCCGGCGGCAGCCAGGGCCGGGGCATACGGAACATAGGGTGGCGCGACCAGGGCGACCCGCTTGCGCGCGCGGGTCAGCCCGGTCAGTGCGGGCAGCAGCAGGCTGCATTCACCGATGCCATCCTGCTCGATCAGGATTTCGGTGAGCGCACCACGCGGCCAGCCGCCGCCAGGCAACGTCGCATCCAGTTCGGCGTGCCCGGTCGGCAGCGCATCGGCCGCACGTACCGTGGTGGTCCTGCCGCGCCGCCAGATTCCAGGATGACGCAGGAGATCGGCGAGCGCGGCATCGTTGCGGGGCGCTGACCGGAATGTGGGCTCGAGAGGCAGGCAGCGCGCTCCGTCCTCCGGTCTTTCGCCTGCAGCGGGAGAAACGGGTGCCGGCAGTCGCGTGGGAAAACCGGAAGACGCCGCCGTTGCGTTCGCCTCGCGAACGACTGCCGTATCGAATCCAGGGGAGGGAAGGGAACTGGCGGCTTCGCAGGCCGCATCAAACACGCAGGGAGTCAGCATCGCAACTCATCCTTGTCACCGGATTCCGTGGACATCGACAGCAGGTCGGACCAGGCCGACATAGAGACCTTCGATCGCGAACACCTGTCCGCGTGGATCGACTTCGATCGGTGCGAAATCGGGGTTCGCCGGCAACAGACGAATCCTGCCTGCACGGCGTTCGAGTCGCTTTACGGTGACCTCGTCGTCGAGGCGCGCCACGACGATGCGGCCGTGCTCGGCAGTCTGCGTGCGATGCACCGCGATCAGGTCGCGATCGAGAATGCCGGCATCGCGCATGCTGAGGCCGACCACGCGCAACAGGTAATCGGCGCGGGGCCGGAACAGGTCGGGGTCGATGTCATGCTCGGCTTCGATATTCTCGGCGGCGAGGATCGGGCTGCCGGCGGCAACCCGGCCGACGAGGGGAAGCTGGGTTGCCGCCCGCGCCCGTGAGCGATGCGGCAGGCGCAGGCCGCGATGATAGGGCAAACGTTCGAGCGCACCCTTGCGGACCAGTGCCTCGACATAATCCTGGGCTGAACTATGGCTGCTAAGTCCCAGATTTTCCGAAATTTCCCTCAGTGTGGGCGCACGTCCATGGCGATCCATATGCGACCGGATGCAGGCGAGCACGCGTTGCTGGTTGGCCGTGAGGGGAGGCGTTTGCATACGTACCAATGTACGTATATCGGTCGCTCCGCGCAAGTGCCGGCCAGCCGCCCATGCATCTCAGCATGCGTGCAGTCATCCAGCGTGTCCGAACCCCTCAGCGTGGTTCCGGTTCCGCGGGCGCGGCCATTCGCGATGCGCTTGCGCCTGCGCCAATCGCTGTGCCACCAGTTCGCGCAACGCGCGCCGATCCGCACACGCGCGAAGATCGACTTGCCGCGACAATGTGCCCGCAGCATCGCAAGGTCCTGGGCTCGCGAGAGCAGGGCGGCGATCGCCTTGTCCTGCTCATCGAAGACCGTCCACTCCGAGCCGGCGATCGCATCCTGTTCGTGCAGTCCGTGCGCACGCGACGCCGCCAGCGATGCCAGTCCTCGTCGCGATCACTCGCAAGCGCGCGTGTGCGGGCCGCGTCGGCGCGCACGGTCCCGCTGCAGCGCCGCACCGATATCAGCATCGATGAGTGATCGCCACGGCAACACAGCGCACCGGGCAGGGTGCCCAGCACCGGGCGCAGGTCCTGCAGGCCGGAATCCGCGGCCAGTGCCGCGCGCGCCTCTGCCGCCCGGATCCGCCGCGCAACCAAGCGCGCACGCCGCGGATCGACTTGCGCGCCCCGTGCACAGCGGCGTGCAGTCGCGAACCTCCCCAGCCAGGCCGGACGGCCGCGTGAGCGAGTTCGCCAAGCGCCTGATCACGCAGGCATGCCCGCCGCCGCACTCGGCAACGACAGGGCGACGGGGCTGCCAGGGCTGCGCAACGGGGTCTCGAAGACGCGCACCGGCGCCCGCCCGGCAGCGGTTTGCCCCTCAGGCAGCGTTCGGGGTCGGGGCTGGAAAATGAGCGGGCTTCGCCGGGTCGATTCGTCGTTCTTGCACAGGAGTCTGCGCGTGAAAATCCTCATGGTTCTGACGTCCCACGACCGGCTCGGCGACACCGGCAACAAGACCGGTTTCTGGCTGGACGAGTTCGCGGCACCGTATTACGTGTTCAAGGATGCCGGGGCCGAGATCGTCCTCGCTTCACCCAAGGGCGGCCAGCCGCCGCTTGATCCGAAGAGCGATGCAGCCGATACGCAGACCGCAGCGACCACGCGTTTCAAGGCGGATGCCGAAGCCCAGGCCCTGCTCGCGCGGACCCATCGGCTAGCATCGGTCACGGCTGAGGATTTCGATGCGGTGTTCTATCCAGGGGGCCACGGGCCGCTCTGGGACCTGGCCGAAGACGAGCGCTCACAGCACCTGATCGAGGCGTTTCATGCGGCCGGCAAACCGGTGGCGGCCGTGTGCCACGGCCCCGGCGCGTTGCGCAACGCGCGCGGACCCTTCGGTCTGCCGATCATGCGTGGCCGATCCGTGACCGGATTCTCCGACAGCGAAGAGGCTGCAGCGGGCTTGACCGACGTGGTGCCGTTCCTGGTCGAGAACATGCTCAAGGAAAAAGGCGGCGACTATTCGAAGGCGGACGACTGGCAGTCGCATGTGGTCGTCGATGCGAATCTGGTCACCGGCCAGAATCCGGCGTCTTCGCAAGCTGCGGCCAAGGCCGTGCTGGACCTGTTGAACGCGTGAGATTGCCGCACCCGGGGTTCGTCGGGGCGCGAGCGGCCGCGCGCGCTGCCTGTCCGCTGCGTACCGTGTACCGTATGCGCACGCACCTTCATTTCCGACGAGACGATTACGGCCGACATGAGCGAAGAACTCATTGAAGTACGCAACCTGCACATCGACGACTACGAGGCCATGGTCGCGGTCACCCGCGGCGCCTATGCCGGCATCGGTGGCCTGCCTTGGGGGCGCCAGCACATTGCCAAGCTGCTCGAGCTGTTTCCGGCCGGCCAGCTGTGCGTCACGGTCAATGCAGAGCCGGTCGGCTTTGCGCTTAGCCTGATCGTCGACTACAGCCGCTTCGGAGATGGCCACACCTACGACGACATCACCGACAAGTACGCGTTCTCGACCTACGATCCCGACGGCGATGTGCTGTACGGACTCGAGATCATGGTCGATCCGGGCTATCGCAACATGCGCCTCGCGCGGCGCCTGTACGAAGCGCGCAAGGCCCTGTGCGAAAACCTCAATCTGCGCGCGATCATGGCGGGCGGCCGGATTCCTGGCTATGCGGAGCATGCGGAGCATATCGGGCCCAAGGAATACATCGAGAAGGTCGCGCGCAAGGAACTCTACGATCCGGTACTCAGCTTCCAGATCGCCAACGGGTTCCACGTGCGCAAGATCCTCAAGAATTATTTGCGCTTCGACGCCGAATCCAAGGCGTTTGCAACCCTGGTCGAATGGAACAACATTTACTACCAGGAAAAGCCCGACCTGCTCAAGCGCCAGCACAGCCTCGTGCGGATCGGGCTCGTGCAATGGCAGATGCGTCCCATCGAGTCGCTGGAGTCGTTGCTGCAGCAGGCCGAGTTCTTCATCGACGCGCTAGGCGCCGTGGGGTCGGATTTCGTGCTGTTTCCGGAGCTGTTCCACATGCCGCTGATGGCGCAGTTCGGTGCGGCGACACCCGCAGAGTCGATTCGCAGGCTCGCCGAGTTCACGCCGGCGATCTGCGACCGGCTGAGCCAGCTCGCGGTCAACTACAACACCAATATCGTTGCCGGCAGCTTGCCAGTGCTCGAGCACGGCAAGCTGTACAACGTCGCCTATCTGCTGCGTCGTGACGGCAGTCGCGGCGAGCAGCGCAAGATCCACATCACGCCGGGCGAGCGCCGCTGGTGGGGCATGGTCGGCGGCAGGCGGCTCGAGGCGCTGGATACGGACTGCGGAAAGATCGGCATCCTGATCTGCTACGACAGCGAGTTCCCCGAGCTGCCGCGACTGCTCGCCGATCAGGGCATGCGCATCCTTTTCGTGCCGTTTCTCACCGAGATGAAGAACGGCTATCAGCGCGTACGCCTGTGCACCCGTGCGCGCGCGATCGAGAACGAATGTTACGTCGCGATCGCGGGCGCGGTCGGCAACCTGCCCAAGGTGCAGGCATCGGACACGCATTACGCGCAGTCGGCAGTGTTCACTCCGTCCGATTTTCCGTTTCCGGGCGACTCGATCATCAGCGAAACCGCGCCGAACAGCGAGGCGCTGCTGGTTGCCGAGGTCAACCTCGACCTGCTGCGCACACTGCACGAACATGGCGCGGTGACCATGCTGAAGGACCGGTTGCCGGACCTGTACCGGCTGCAGTGGCTCGGCGAGACCGGCGATCCGCCGACCTGACACCTCCGAACCGGCCTGTTCGCGGGTTCTCGCGAAGCGCCCAATGCCGCCCAGCCCGTGTCGAGGGGCAGGTGTGCCGCCTCGAGACGCCGGATCGGTGCCTGCGAGGGAATTCCTCGCGGCCGGCGTGCCCGGATCGGCGATTTCACGCACGCGCGCACATTTTCGGCGCTGCGGGTGCGGATAATGAGCCGGGCGTTCCCTTGCGTCGGCCACGCGTTGCAGAGCCCGATCCGCAATGAAAACCCGCAAACATCTAGTCATCGCCGGAGTCGCGGCCGCAGAGGTGGCCGAAATCACGACGTTCCTGCGTGTCGTGCAGTCGCATCTCGACCACGCGTGGTCGCCCGCGGGCGAAGACGATGAAATCGATTTCGTGCTCAGCGACCTCACCGACTTTGGCGGCCGCTGTGCGCGGGTGCGTGCCCTCGACGAGGGCAAGCATTTCGCGGTGCTCGCAGATCCGGGCGCCGACGCCCTGGACGCCGAACTCGTCCTGCACCGGCCGCTCACGCCAAAGGCGATCGTCGGCCTGCTCAACCATGTCGGACATGCCGCGGCGCCCGAGCCGCGCAAGCTGATCGATTACGCGGCAACCGCGAGCTACATCATTCCCCGAACCAGGAACGCCGGGCGACGTGACACGGCGTCGAAATCCGACCCGACCTCGACGCGCGCGTGTTTCATCGATATCGAGCGCGTGCGCATGTGTACCGACCTCGACGCGCTGATCAAGCGCGGCGCAGTGCTGCTCGAGCGGCCCGGGATCGCGCCGCTGCTGATCGATCCGGTGACCGAAACCTTTCACAGCAGTGCGCGCATGATCGACCTCGAGCCCTACTTCCTCGATATCGTGACCGGCCGCGAACGGCGGCGGATCGGGGGCGCGCAACTGGCGGCGCTGCGCAAGCAGTGGCCGGGCCGGCCGCTCGCGCGGCTGCGTTGGCTGCACGCGTTGCTTCGTTCCAACGGCTGGCTCGCCGAGCATCTCGATCCGAGCGCGAACTACCGGCTCAAGCGCTGGTTCCAGGTCGACACCGACTACCGCAAACAGCACCGCATCGCGCTGACGCTGATGCGCGAGGCGCCGTTGCACCGGATTGCGGCGTCTGCGAAGGCGCACATGGCCGACGTTTTCGACGTCGTGAACGCATTCGATGCACTCGGTCTGCTCATGGTGACGCGCCAGGCGAAGTTCGCCCCCGAGGCGCCGCCGCGCAGGAAGCGCCTGCGCCAGAAGAAGCGATCACGCGACCTGCTGGCAGCGACTGCATTCACGCGTTGAGCGATTGGGTCGATGCCGGGGTTCGCAGGCCATCCGTGCGCCGTTGCCGCGCACACGGTCGAAGCAGGGCCTCAGAGTGCGAGCCAGACATAGACGAACAGGGTGTCGTTGTCGCTCGCACTGCGCCCCGCGCCGTCGACGTTGTCCGCGGCCCCGCTGAAGCGCGTGTAGAACGTGTATTGCGCGCCGACCCGGACATTGGCCCAGGGTTCGCCCCACGAACCCGCGTGGCCAAACGGGTTCCAGTCGACTTCGGCGATCCCGCCCTGCGTGTTCGGCGTGCCGTTTACCCCGTACAGGGCGGGGTCCGCACTGCCGTTGAATGCGAACGCGCCGAGCGTCCCGCCCCAGGTATCGCGGTACCAGTAACTCGCATTGAGGGTGAGCGCGTGCAGGCTGTCGCGCAGGTTCGTCGAGTCGCCCGCCTCGAACGTCGCGTCGAGGCGCTGGCGCTCGTCCACGTAGAGCGCGGTGAACGTGAATGCGTGCGCATCGCCGAGGTGATACGCGTAGCTTGCATCGATGCCAAGATCGCGGAAGCGGTCGCTGGGTCCGGGCAGCGCGATCGGATTTCCGAGCAGGTCGCTGCCGACCAGGCCGCGCCGCGCAGCGAGCGCGAATCCCCCGAGTTCGAAGTCGCCGCCGGAGAAGTTCCACGACCGGCTCACGCGTGCATACGGTGCGGTCGAGGCGAGGCGACCGCCGAAGTCCGCGTTCACGCGCTGCAGGAACGCCGGCGACAGCGTCCGGTAGCCGCCGGCCTCGACATACCAGGCGCCATCCAGTTGCGCGTAGGCGGTGGCGCCGACGACCTGGCCGCCAAGCCCGCCGAACAGGATCGGCGCGGCAGGCGCGCCGGGTGCGAGATCGGCGGTGATATAGGGGAACTGCCACGCAGGCGCCGTATTGAAGACGTCGCTCAGGCTCGGATTATTGTTGACTGTCAGGCCCCAGATACCGGTATGGCCACTCGCGCTGAACGTGCGCGCGTAGCGCAGTTCGGTGTTGTCCCAGCCGAGCAGGCCGCCGTTCTCCGAATAGGTGGCCTGCGCGAACACGCCGAGGTGCTCGCTGATGCGTCCCGCGAGGAACACCGACGCCTGCTCCAGTTCGAAGTTGTCGTTGCGGCCGAACCCGTCGGCAGGCGGTTCCGGCTGGTCCTTGTTGGTCCGCGTGAAGGCTTCGACGAGCATCGCCGACAACGGGACGTCGGTCGAGTCACCGACCTTGAGCGTGTAGCCGAGCAACTTGAACTGGCGCCCGAACGCGGTCAGCTGCGGTCCGAACGCGCCGACGTGGCAGGCAGCGCAAGGCTGATGCGTCTGGCGCGCGAACGAGGGCACCGCGAGCGCGTCGGTCGACACGCACAGCAGGACAAACATGATCGCGTGCCATGCGTAAGCGCCGACTCCGTTTATCCACGCATCGCGACGCATCGTGACTGGATCCTCGCAGCTGAGAAGGTTCTTGCGGCCGCCTGAGCCACGGCAAGCCTACGCCTGCGCAGTGCGCGCGCCCTTGATCCATGTCAATTGCGCGCCACGCGGATGGGTTCGGGCGAGCCACCCAGCGCGGGTGGCTTGCGACGACGGCTGGACGCCAGTGGCTTGCAACGCGGCGCGGGCTGTTCGCGTCGGCTCATGCCGAAGCTTCGTCCGTTCGCCGCATGAAGCCGCGGGGTTGGCATGGGAACAGGAGGCGACGCCGGCTGTTGCGTCGAGGTGCGGTCGGTCGGCCAGCCGGGCATCGGCCGAAAGCATGCTTCACGTGCCGTCAGCTGCCCCTCATGCGCGGGCCCAACGTCGCAGCCGCAGTCTGTGTGGGCCGCCGCGGACCCCGATTCACCCGCTTTTCTTCTTCGCGAGCCTGAGCCAGGTGTCGACGACGGTATCCGGATTCAGCGACACCGATTCGATGCCTTGCTCCATCAGCCATTCGGCAAGGTCCGGATGGTCGCTTGGGCCCTGACCGCAGATGCCGATGTACTTGCCTTTCCGGCGTGCCGCCTGGATCGCCATCGCGAGCAGTTTCTTGACCGCCGGGTCGCGTTCGTCGAACAGGTTCGCGACGATGCTCGAGTCGCGATCGAGTCCGAGCGTGAGCTGGGTCAGGTCGTTGGAGCCGATCGAGAAGCCGTCGAAGATGTCGAGGAACTCGTCCGCAAGCAGCGCATTCGAAGGCACCTCGCACATCATGATGATCTTGAGGCCCGGCCCGCCATCGGTACTGGCGCCCTGGACCAAGCCGTTCTTCCGCAGGACCTCGATGACCTTGCGGCCTTCGTCGAGGGTGCGCACGAACGGGATCATGACCCAGGCGTTGGTCAGTCCCATCTCGTCGCGGACCTTCCGCATCGCGCGGCATTCCAGCGCGAACGCGGCGGCGAAGCCGGGGTCGACATAGCGGCTCGCGCCGCGGAAGCCGATCATCGGGTTCTCTTCGTGTGGCTCGTAGCGCTTGCCGCCGATCAGGTTCGCGTATTCGTTGGACTTGAAGTCGGACAGGCGAACGATGACCGGATTCGGCGCGAACGCTGCGGTGATCGTCGCGATGCCTTCGGCGAGACGGTCAACATAGAAATCGACCGGACCCGCGTAGCCCGCGATGCGCTCGTCGATGAGCCGTTTCGTTTCGGCGTCCTGCTGGTCGTATTCGAGCAGGGCCTTCGGATGCACCGCGATGTGGCTCGCGATGATCATCTCGAGGCGGGCCAGGCCGACGCCCGCGTTCGGCAGCATTGCGAAATCGAACGCGCGCTCGGGGTTGGCGACGTTCATCATGATCTTGAGCGGGGCGGGCGGCATCGCACCGAGATCGGCGGTAGTGCGCTCGAACTCGAGGATGCCTTCGTAGATGAAGCCGGTGTCGCCCTCCGCGCACGAGATCGTGACTTCGGCGCCATCCGGTATCGCGTCGAGGCCGTTGCCGGTACCCACGACCGCGGGCACTCCGAGTTCGCGCGCGATGATCGCGGCATGGCAGGTACGTCCGCCACGATTGGTCACGATCGCCGCGGCACGCTTCATCACCGGCTCCCAGTCCGGGTCGGTCATGTCGGCGACGAGCACGTCGCCGGGTTCGACCCGGGCCATGTCCTTGATCGAGCGGATCACGCGCGCCTTGCCGGCTCCGATCTTCTGGCCGATCGAGCGGCCCTCGCACAGCACCTTGCCGCGCGCGCCCAACTGGAAGCGTTCGATCTGCGTCGCGTGACCGCGCGACTTCACGGTTTCCGGACGCGCCTGGACGATGTAGAGCTTGCCGGTGATCCCATCCTTCGCCCACTCGATGTCCATCGGACGTGCGTAGTGCTGCTCGATGACCAGCGACTGCCTGGAAAGCTCGTGCACGTCGGCGTCGCTGATGCAGAACGTCGCCCGATCGGCGGCGGGCGTCTCCTCGATGCGCACGCGTTCGCCGGGCACGTCCGAATACACCATGCGCTGCTGCTTGGCACCGATCTGGCGGCGCAGGATCGCAGGCTTGCCCGCGCGCAAGGTCGGCTTGTAGACGTAGAACTCGTCCGGATTCACCGCGCCCTGCACGACCATCTCGCCGAGGCCGTAGCTGCCGGTCACGAATACCGCGTCGCGGAAACCCGATTCGGTATCGAGCGTGAACAGCACGCCGGATGCGCCCACGTCCGAACGCACCATGAGCTGCACGCCGGCGGAAAGGAACACTTCTTCGTGCTTGAAGCCATGGTGCACGCGATAGGCGATCGCGCGATCGTTGTAGAGCGAGGCGAAGACCTCCTTGACCTGGTGCAGCACGTCATCGATACCGACGACGTTGAGAAAAGTCTCCTGCTGACCCGCGAACGATGCGTCGGGCAGGTCTTCGGCGGTTGCCGACGAACGCACGGCCACGGCGACATCCGTCGCGCCGGCGTTCGCGCACAGTTTTGCGTAGGCGGCACGGATGGCCTGGTCGAGTTCGGCAGGCAGCGCGGTATCGACGATCCACGCGCGAATCTCGGCGCCGGCGCGGGTCAGCTCGTCGACGTTCTCGACGTCGAGCGTGCTCAGCCGATCCAGGATCCGTGCGGCCAGCCCGCTCTTCTCCAAATAGTCCTGGTATGCGTCGGCGGTTGTCGCGAATCCACCCGGCACCGACACGCCGAGCCTCGCAAGGTTGCCGATCATTTCGCCGAGCGAGGCGTTCTTGCCGCCGACCTTGCCCAGATCGGACAGGCGCAGCGCGTCGAGCCAAAGGACCATTTCGCTCAAAGGGGATACTCCGGAATGCGAAGGAAAGACCGGAAGCACCGGCCCGATACGCGATTTTCGGGCTTCGGACCGCATCCGGCAAGTTTCGCCACGTGGCGAACCCCGTTTTGCGGCCGGCCGCGCGCCCGCTCGAGTTGCGGGCACACCCTGCCGGAATCCGCGGTCTGCATGGCCCGTGGCCTCGACGCGATGCGCATCGCTTAGACTCACGACTGATTGCGCAACCCGGAAGTCCCATGCGCCGCACGATCTTCTACGTCTCCGATGGTACCGGCATTACCGCCGAGACCATCGGCCACAGTGTATTGACCCAATTCGATGCGGTGGATTTCGAGACGTACCGCATTCCGTTCGTCGATGACGAGGTCAAGGCGCAGGCCGCGGCGCTGCGCATCAAGACAACGTACGCGGGCAGTGGCGCGAGACCGATCGTCGTCAACACGATCATGGACAGGAAGCTCGGCGATATCGTCGCCGGCAGCGGCGCGCTGATGCTCGACGTGTTCGCGCCGTTCATCGCTCCGCTCGAGGCCGAACTCGGCACGCCGCGCGCTTCGCGGGTCGGCAAGGCGCACGGACTCACCGACTTCACCGAGTACGAGGCGCGGATCAATGCGACCAACTACGCGTTGAGCCATGACGACGGCATCGACGTGAATTACGCGGATGCAGACGTGATCCTGGTCGGTGTGTCACGGGTCGGCAAGACGCCGACCTGCCTGTACATGGCCCTGCACTACGGGGTCAGGGCAGCCAACTACCCGCTGACCGAGGAAGACCTCGAGCGCCTCGAACTGCCCCGTCGGCTGGTCCCGTACCGGGCGCGACTGTATGGGCTGACGATCGATCCCAAACGCCTGGCCCAGGTACGCGAGGCGCGCCGCCCGGGCAGCCGTTATGCAGAACTCAAGCAATGTCAGTGGGAACTCACGCAGGCCGACAAGCTGTTTCGGCGCGACAGTATCGCGGTGCAGAACACCACGCACACCTCGATCGAGGAGATCGCGAGCAAGATCCTCTCCCAGCTCGGTATCGAAAGGCACCTGTTCTAGTGCGTTCCAGGCACGCATGCGTACGTGAGGAATCCCGGCCCCGCCCCACGATGACGCGCGAAGTCGCCGCGCGGGACACGCGCGGGGCGACCGACGGATCAGGGTCAGGGCACGAAACCTTGGGGCGAGAGCGCCGGCATCCGGCCGACGCCGCCGCGATATTGGAACGCACGGCGGGGAACCCCATCTTACCCTGCCCGCGGGCGTTGCATAAGACTGTCGGCGCCCCCGGTCCCGCGCCTATGATCGAGCCCATGTCAGCCGTACTCGAACACCCGCAATCCCTGCTGCCGAGCCGCTTTTCGTGGCTGATGGGCTTGTATGCGGAGAACTATCACCGCTTGGCGCGCCTGTTCGCGCCGCAGGGGCTCGCGCTCGGCAGCTACGTCTCGTCCCTCGACGATGGACTCGACGTTCGCCTCGACGTGCTCGAGCGCCATCGCTACACGCTCGATTTGCATCTGACCTATTGCTTCGTCGACAGTGAGACCGGCGAAAGCGCACCCTCCGCGCTGTTGCGCGTCTACAACGATGCGCATATGGCCGAGGTACTCGACTGCCGTGCCGACCGGCGTCTCGCGCGCGCGATCGGTCCCCTGCATCCCGCACGCAGCATCTTCCAGCGTCGCGTACGCACGAGTTCGTTCCTCAACCGCTGGCTCGAATATCTCGCCGAGCAGGGGCATTCGATCGGAACGCTCGAACCGCTGTCGACAGGCGACGCCACCGAACCCGCGCCAAGCCTGTCGTCGTGAGACGGCTTGACGTGTCATCGCGGGTCCCGCGACGCCGCGCGTCCCCGGCGCGCTTGCACAGCGGGCCCGCGCGGCCGCCACGGGGGCACGAATCTAACCGCAGCCACCTTGCGCCATGGTTAAAGTGGCATCAAGCGCGTGTTGAGGGCAACGCGCGGCGCCATCGGCGTCGCATCGCCCGGCATGCCGCCGCGGATTGATCACGGTTGTCGCTATCGCACATCCGTCGGCGCCTGCACGTTCAGATAGTCGAAACGCACTTCGCGGCGCGTGTTGCCTTCGCTGATGTCGATAACCTGGCGCGGCGGCTGGCCGCGCGTTGCGGAAATCCACACCTGCTGATCGGACGTACCTCGGTGGCAGGGTGGGTTGCGTACAGCGCGGCCGCTTCGCCGTCGATCGCCTCGTCGCGCATGGGTTTGCAGCTGACGTCCGAGTCGCGATCCGCATCCCGCATGTCGTTCAGATTCCGCCGTGCATCGAACGGAGGGCGGCGCCACTTGCCGTTGACCCACACATGCGTCGTAGTCGCGGAGGTGATGGTTTCTCCAACCAGCGGAGCCCTGCGAAACGACGCGGTTTCGGTCGAATACGTGTGGTTCGGTGTCGTCGCGAGTTTCTCCATTGCCGCGAATACCGCTGCGCAGTCCGGCATGGCCGCATGGGAAGATTGCGCATGCCTGTCATCGCGCGAAGGGTTTGTGGGTCTCACTCGAAGCCCCAGCGAAAAATCGTGTCGTTCGAATAGACCTCGCTCGCGACCTGGCCCGGCGCGCCGTCGCCGGTGCCGTTGCTGGTCGTGCCGAGCGCGCGCAGATAGAACAGCGCACCGTGCACGTTGTAGTTCGCGGTCGCGCGCCAGCCGTTGGCGACGCGCGTCATCGTGCCGACCGTGGTGAAGTTGATGCCGTCGCTCGAGTGCTGCAGCAGCGGCGCTTGCGCGAGTTCGGGGCCGTCACCCGAGCGATACCAGCTCGCGGTCAGGCTGGCGCCGTTGCCTTGTACGACCAGTACGCTGGTCACGTAGTCGCCTGTCACGACACGCGCCATGTAGGTACGCGACTGGCTATTGGCGAGCGTGAAGTTGCCGATCGCGACGATCCTGCCGTCGGCCTGCGTGGCGATGCCGTAGATATAGCCGTTCGGATGTGTGGCATCGAAACTGAAGTGCAGATCGGCAAACGACGTGTCGAGCGACCCGTCAGCATTCAACCGCGCGAGCGCATGACGTGGCTGGCCGCCGACCTGCTGAAAAATTCCGCCGATTACGACCTTGCCGTTCGGCTGCACCGCGAAGGTATCGATGGTCGCATCCGTCTGCGCGGACGTGTAGCCCGGAGCTGCTGTGCCGGCTGGCGTGAGCTTGAGAATCTCATCGAGGCCGGTGTCGCCGACGAAGATCGAGCCGTCGGGTGCGACCGCGATCGAATGGGCTTGAACATCGCGACCCACATTCGGGAACGATGGGTCGAGCACACCGCTGGCGGAAAAGCGCGCGAAATAGAAGTGCGACTGACCACCGGCCTGCGAGAAATAGCCGCCGATCAGGATATGACCATCAGCTTGCAGCGCGACCGCGCGAGCGGGAATGCAGCACAATTGCGGATCGGCAAAGCTTGAGTCGAATGCGCCGCCCGCCGTGAACCGTGCAAAATAATTCTGTGCGGTCACGCCGATGTGGGTGAAGTCACCGGCAGCGAGCACCTTACCATCGGGCTGCACCGCGATCGCCCATACATTGCTGTCCAGATTCGGATCCGAAAAGCCGGTATCGAGCGTGCCATCGCTGTTGAGCCGCGCAAGGTAATGGCGCGGCTGCCCGCCGACTTGATCGAAGCCGCCGCCGATCAGCAATTTTCCGTCCGGCTGCACCGCGACGGTTTTGACTTCACTGTTCACGTCCGGGTCGGTGAACGTCGTATCGACGGAACCGTCGAGATTCAGACGCGCGACGCGCGTGCGTGTCGTGCTTCCGACCATCAGGAATTCACCGACGATGATCGTCTTGCCGTCGGCCTGCACGGTCAGCGAGGTCGGTGGGCCTTCCGGCAATGGATTGAACGCGTCGACGTTTTGCGCGCACACGCCGCGCATCGCGGCCAGCAACATCGGCGCGAGAATCGAAATGAAACGGGTGCGCATGATGCGTGTCTCCCTCAGTTGGATGGCGCCTTCGGCGCATCGGTATCGTTTGCGAGCACGACGAAGCCGCCGCTCCACGCATGGTCGTAGCTGCCGGACGCTATGTAGTTCCGCGTCGAACCCGGATAAGCGTTCTGCCCGGGGCGAATCTCGATCGTTACCGCGCCGCCGGTTTTTGGACGGATCGCGCCCGCGTGCACGGCGGCCGAGCAGATCGAGGAGTCGTCGGTATATGGTCCACTGCCCGCTACGCGGCTCGGTTGCGGCTTGCCTGGCGGACACACAAACGAGTACTGCTCGCCGTTCATGCCGCGCAGGTCGAGATCGAGCGGACTGGTCTGCCAGTCGATCTCCGCGACACGCTCAGGCGATGCGGCGGCAGCGGCCGACGCGCAGACGAATGCGGTCAGGAAGAGAGCGATGTATGGCACACAGGCGCGCCGGTCGAGCTGTGGCCGAGTGCCAATTTCAGACACAAAGAGGGCCGCGAATCGCCACGGCAAGATGCAACCCGCTCGCCGCCTGGTAGATATCCACCGCTGTAGTGAAAACGTGTTCATGTCTTGATCCCCTTCAGAAATAGGGAGTTTCCACGCCATTCTTGAAAATGCCGTCGAATGCGGCGAAACGCGCCAGCGCCGCGTCGGTGGTGCCCGTGTCCGTGCTGCCAACGACGACAAGCTTGCCGCGCGCGAACACAGCCGAATACGCCTCGTTCGCGGTCTGCAGCAAGCCGATCCCATCTGGCCGAGTGATGAAATACTCTTCTGCCGCGTTGCCGCCATGGAACGTCGGATCGAGGACGGAGTTGGGTACTGCCGGCACTTCGATGCGTGCAACGCCGAACACGGTACCGTGTGGCGAGCCGCCTTTACGCCCCGAACCGATCGCGTACACGTACGGATATTTCGTTTCGTACGGATCGACGATGAGTTTGGCAATGGTGTTGATGGCGCCCGCATTGGCTTGATCGTAAGCAAACGCGAACTTCGCGTTGATGCACACGCTCACGCAGTCGACTTGCACGAGAGCACCGCTCGCGTCGAGCATCGCGAGGACTGCTGCCTGGTAAGTGCCGCCGCCGACAGGTTTGGTCGCGTTGCCGCCAAGAATGATGTAGTCGCTCTGCACCGCGACTTCGTTGCAGGAATCGTTGTTGTCGCCGCCGTAATCGAACGCGACGAGTTGATAGCCGTAGTCGTTCGGGTTGCGGTAGCCGAACGTGCGATCCACGTCGTACAGATCGCTGTCAACGCGGATCACGGCACAGTCGTAATTGCCGCCGGCGCCGCGGTGGTAGCCGCTGACCAGATAGCGTCCGGCCTGATCGATCGCGACGCCGAATGCGTGATCATCCGCATTCGGGCCGCCGAAGATGAATTGGAATGGTTCGTCGCTGGCCCCGTCCGCGGCGACGCGATCGAAGAAGAAATTGTTGTTGTTGCTGCTTTGCTGGTAGTAGGTGCCGGCGATCACCACGGCGCCGTCGCTTTGGAGAATCATGCGGCCGGCGACGATCGTATCGCCCTGGAAGGTCGGAAAAACAATATGACCGCCTGCGAGTTCGGGGCCGCCCCAGGCATTGTCGACGCTGCCGTCGGCATTGAGTTGGACGACGGCCGCATAGATTTCGTCAGCGGCGAGATCCAAGGTTCCAGCCACCACGATTTTCCCGTTCGGGCGTATCGCGACCCCGGTCGCGACGGTACCTGCCTGAGCGTTCGTGTTCGGCAGCCCTTCAAAGCCGGTACCGCCATTAAAACTGGTGTCCAGCGAACCGTCGACGTTTAGCCGCCCGACTGCCCATCCGTGGAAGCCGATGCTCGTCGAGGCGAAACTACCGACCACAACGAGCTTGCCGTCCGCTTGCGCGGCAACATCGGTGGCGATGAACTGGTTACCGGTACCCGTAGGAACAACTACTTTGCCGGCGTCGCCAAACGTTGGATCGAGCGCCGCCGTGTCCACGAGCTCGTCGGCCATCACGACGCTCGCCAGCCCGCATCCGCACAGCGCTGCCAGAAGCCATCGCAATTTCATCATCTTCTCCTTAACGTTTACCACATTCGCTCCGAGGCCAGGAACGGCAATCGCACCGCTGCAAAATCGATGCTGCTGCCTGGCGACGCAAAGCTTGCCGCGTCCGGCAACAAGGAATCGTTTCCATTCCTCTGGCAGTTTTCTGGCAGAATTCCTGCAGGATTACTGCCGTGGCCAAGTCGTTGACGTCGCTCGAAAAGCCGGTCTATCGCTTCGCCCAGTTCGAACTGGATCCGCTCGAGAGACGACTTCTTGGCGCTGGCCAGCCGGTCACGCTGACGCCGAAGGTGTTCGATACGCTGGTGCTGCTGGTCGAACAGGCCGGCCACGCGGTGCCTAAGGACGCGCTGATGAGCGCGCTGTGGCCGCGTGGCTTCGTCGACGAATCGAATCTGACCAAGCACATCTGGCTGATTCGCAAGACGCTCGGCGAAGGCGAGCACGATGCGCGTTTCATCGAGACCGTGCCGAAGCTCGGCTATCGTTTCGTCGCGCCCGTCGCGCGCGTCGAGCGCGCGGCGAGCGCCGTCGTTGCCGCACCCCCAACGGGTGACGCAAATGCGATCGCGGGCAATCCGCATGCGACGCCCGCGCGAAATGAGCCGGACTCTCCGCTGGGGCCGCCAGCGGCAGTCGTCCCGGATGCGGACCGCGCAGCGGATCGTCGCGTCGTTACCGTGCCGAATGCGGCAGCCGCTGTGCAGTCGATGCGCCGGGGCAGACCGTTCGTATTCGCGGCCGTCGCGCTGCTTCTCGGCGCGGTCGCGATTGTGCTCTGGCGCGTCGGATTTTCTGCATTCATCCATGAACGCGAGAATCCGGAGGCGAGCGTTCCAGGCCGCACTCAAGTAGCTCGCGAGACACCGCTTGCGGGTGCGAACGCACCGGGCAGCGCGCTCGCGATCGTCGACTTCAACAATCTTTCGCAGAACGCCAAGGACGCCTGGCTCGCGCCCGCATTAACCGAAATGCTCGGCACCGAAGTTGCGCTCGGAAATCGCGTACATACTCTGCCGGACGAGCTCGTGCGCCCGGCGCGCCACGATCTCGCCGCGCCGATGGCCGGCGGTTATGCGCCGCAGAGTCTGGCCACGTTACGGAAACGGCTCGGCGCCGACTATGTGCTGAGCGGCAGCTATCTGATCACTGGAGCGACCGATGAACCGGCGTTGCGTCTGGACCTCGCATTACAGGACGCGCGCAGCGGCGCGCCGATCGCGAATCTGTCGCGCCTCGGTCCGGTCACGGACCTGCCGGCGCTGGTCACCCAGGCTGGCGCCGCCTTGCGCGAAAAGCTCGGTATTCCGAAGGCAGGCAGCCGCGAACTCGAATCGCTGGCGAGCGCCGAGCCGCCGACCGCGGAAGTCGCGCGGCGGATTGGTTTTGCACTCGACGCACTGCACCGCTATGACCCGGCGCGCGCGCGCGACGAGTTGCTCGATGCGATCGCGCAGGCACCCGGCTATGCGCCGGCCTACATGCATCTCGCCCAGGCCTGGTCGGCGCTCGGCTACAAGGCCAAGGCGCTCGCCGCCGCGCAGCAGGCGCTCGCCCATATGGAACCGCTTGCGGACGACGAGCGGCTGTCGATCGAATCCGAACTCTACAAGGCGCAGTTCGACTGGCCCAGAGCTGCCGATGCGTTGCGCAAGCTGGTCGCGCTGCGGCCGCAGGATCCGGAACCGAAGTTGCGCCTGATCGAGGCACTTCTGGAAAGCGGCGAGCCGGACGAAGCCGAGGCGACGATCGCCGCCTTGCAACGAATGCCGACCGCGAAAGACGATCCGCGCATCGAACTCGCCGCTGCACGCGCCGCGAATGCACGCGCGGATCCGCAAGGTCGCGCCGAACACGCCGGACTGGCGCTGCGCCAGGCACGGGCGCGTGACAATCCGGGCCTCGAGGCGCAAGCGCGGCAGGAACTCGGAGTCGCGCGCTACGACCTCGGCCAGTACGACGAGGCCGCCGCACTGCAGCAGCAGAACATCGCCTATTTTCAGCACGCGGGCAATCCTCACGGCGAGGCGTTCTCGCACGAGGCGCTCGCGAACGTGCTGTCCGACAGCGGCCATGTCGATCAGGCGCGCGAACAGTATCAGCGCGCGCTCGGCTTGTATCAGCAGATCGGCGATCTCAACGGGCAGGCGTCGAGTTACGACAATGTCTCGACTGCGCTTTGGACGGCGGGAGACGGAGACGGCGCCGAGCGCGCGGTCGAAAAAGCGCTCGCTCTCGTGCGCGAAACAGGCGATCTCAATCGTCAGGCCTGGAATCTCAATGCGCTGGCGACGATGCAAAGCGACGCGGCCGCGAGCGACGAAGCGGGCGCGAATTTTCGCGAGGCGATCGCACTGGCGCGCCAGGCGAGCCGGCCGACGGTCTGGTACCTCGCCGCGTACGCCGGTTTTCTCGAACTGCGCGGCGACCTTGACGGCGCGCGCGCACAGTGCACACAGGCACTCG
Source organism: uncultured Gammaproteobacteria bacterium (assembly GCA_963758365.1). Lineage (GTDB taxonomy): Bacteria > Pseudomonadota > Gammaproteobacteria > Xanthomonadales > Rhodanobacteraceae > Dokdonella_A. The sequence goes on along the minus strand of CAVWVB010000001.1, from coordinate 1,594,620 downwards.
CAGAAGCGGCGAAGCAGAGCGATCGCCAGCTTGGCGCCTACGCCGAATCGCAATGCGCGGCCGTGACGCTCGATCGCGGCGAAGTCGATGCCGCGATCGCCGGATACCAGCGCTCGCAGGTGGCTGCCCACGGGATCAAGGATCATTACTTCGATGCGATCGCCGCGCTCGGCATCGGCCAGATCGAGATCGGCCGCAAGCGCTGGTCCGCCGCGCGCAACGCGCTCGCGCACGCGATCGACGAATTCGTGATCATCGGCGAGACCGCCGGCGAGGCGAATGCGCAAGGACTGCTCGCGCTGACCGCGGCCGCGCTGGAGAAACACGATGACAGCGAGCGCGCCGCTGCGCGCGCGCGCGAACTGCGCACGCGGATCAACCAGCGCCAGCAGGTGTTCGTGGTCGATCTGGCGGTCGCGCAATTGCAGGGTCGCGGCGCTGCGCGGGCGGATGCGATCGCGACGCTGCGCACGATGGCGACCGATGCCGAACAACGTCAGTGGCGGTCGCTGGCGCTCGAGGCAAAGCTCGCCGCGTGGGAGCTGCTGCAGGACGGCGGCGACACCGCGGCGGCTGCGTCGCTGCGTCGCGAGATCGAAAGCCAGGCGAAGCAGCATGGCTTCAACTGGGTGCTGACGCGCCTGCGCTGAGCAGCGCAATTGTCGGTCGCGCTGCAGCGGCCCTAAGAATCCGTCGGCGCCTGCACGTTGCTGTAGCTGAGACGTGTGGAGGTATGCATCTTGTGGCCGCCGACCTGGGCATCCGCTTCGGTCTTCACGGGCAGGCCACTGCTGCCAATCCAGATCTGCGCGTCGTTGCTGCCGACCGGTTCGGTGGTCTGGAAGTGTGCGGCGTAGACCGTCGTCGCCTCTCCGTCGACCGTTTCCGTGCGCAATGCTGCGCAGCGCGAGAATGCGAGGCCACTCTCGCGCGTGCGCTCGATCAGCTCCTGCGGTGTAAGCGGCGTTTTCAGCCAGTGACCGCCATTGCCGATGTAAAGCTTGGTCGTCGTGTAGACCTTCTCGAACGACTTGCCGTTCGCAGTCGCGAATTCGTGATACGGCGTGCCGGCCTGTTTCGTCATCGCATCCAGAACCGGCTTGCACGACGCATCGTCGGCGCGCGCGTTTGTCACCACGAGAGTGCCGACAGCGGCAGCGAACAACAGGGCAACACGATTACAGAGATGGGACATGGGTTTCTCCTCGGGATGTCGCGAGTTGCTATTGCACGCCTGTCGGCGCCTGCACATGGGTGTATTCGTAGCGTGTTTCGACGCCAGTGCCATCGGGCAGCGTGAGCGTGCCGCCTTGTATCAATCCGCTCGATTCGAAAACACGCACGAGCTGGTCGGTGCCCAATTCGTTGTTGTGGACCTTGTACACGCTCACCCTCTGGCCATCGACCGCCTGGCCGCCGGCCGCGGTGCACGTATCGGCATGCGCTTTTCGTTTTTCCTGGGCAATAGCGAGCATTTCCCGTTGCGTCATCGAACTGCGCTTCCACGCGCCGTGCAGCCGCATGTACTCGGTGTTGCCATCGAAGATCGCTTCGCCGGACTCCGCCTTGCCGCGGCGCGTGGTCGTCGAGTACACGTGATGTGGCGTCTGGATCGACCTGATGCCGGCGTTGTAGACCGCATCGCAGGGATCGGCGGCATTCGCCGTGGGCGTGGCAATGCCGGCAAACAGCGCGCAAAGGAGGGCAGCGTGAGCGAAATCGGAAGGTAGTGACATAGGGCCTCCTGGTTGTCGAAGGGACTTCAATGCGGGAGTGAGAACGATTCGATGGCGTTCGTCAACGCAGTGCGAACAGCTTGTTGCAGATCTCGCCGGTCTTCTGCGCGAGCGCCTCGCCGCTGAGCTTGTTGCCGAACGGCGGCATCACGTCGATGCTGCACATGCGGTCCTGCCCCTTGACTGCTTCCACGCCGGTCGCCGAGCGCACCGCGCGATCGCCGACGCCGGCCAGCGGCACCGGATTGGTCAGATACTGCATGTGCGCGTCGAACACGGCCGGGCCCGCGGCCATCAGCGTGATGTTGATGCTGCTGAAGTCCGCATTTTCGAAGTTGCACCCTTGTGAATTGAGTTTCTTGCTGTGCCCGTTCACATTCTTGAAGATCCGCGCTACAAATTCCGGCGTCAGATACTTCTCGCACGCGCTCGCACCGTTTGCGATCCATGCATTGCCAGCCGACGCATTGCTGCCGGCCGTGGTCTGAGCCTGCGGATCGTGGCCGGGCGAGGAGGTGCCTTGCGAGCAGCCCGCAGTCAAACAGCCCGCAACGATGGAAAACAAGATCAAACGATCCATGACCTTCTCCCATTGATCTCGCCCAAGGGCGGCGTATCAGCCGTCGAAGCCATCGATGAAGATCACATCGTCGCCCTGCAAGCGCGCGGCAAAGATTTCCGTGCAATCGTTGCCGCCGGCGTCGCTGGTGCCGGTGTTGTAGGTGCCGACCATGACCACGCGGCCGTAGCGGTCCAGCGTCGCGCCGAGCGCCTGGCCCGACGCATGCCCGCTCGGATCGAAGTTGATCAAGGTCGAACCGCCGTTGCCGAAGAACGGATCCAGGCTGCCGGTCGTCCTGAAGCGTCCGGCCCACGCGCCCGGGTTGCCGATCGCATCGACACCGGTGAAGCCGACCAGCACCCATCGATATCCGCCGGTCGTCTCGCTTGGCACGACCAATACCTTGCGCGGCGAGTTGTCGCCCCATGGGCTCATGTAGAACGGATTAGCGGGATCGCTCAGTGCGCCGTTCGCATCGACCCTTTGCCACATCGCGAACCAGGTCCCATCGGTGTTCAACACGCGTCCCGCTTCGACCAGGCTGCCGTCGTAATTCACGACCGCTGATGCATCGACGAAGCACGCGGTGGTGCCGCTGAAGCCGTAATTCGGGCTCGAGAAGTTGGGGTCGAAATCGAAATGGAATCCGCCGGAGAACGTGACGTCGAAATCGTCGGTCGCGCAGGAATTCGCGGTGTAGCCGCTGACCAGCAGATGCCCGTCCGGTGGCTGGATCGCGAGCGAAGTCGCGATGAAATCGGTGAAGTCACCGCCGAGCGCCTCGGCGCTTTGCAGCGTGCCGTTCGCGGTCAGATACGCAAGCATGATCCGCTGCACGCCGCTGCCGTTGTAGTCACCGGTCAGATACAGCGAGCCGCCGGCGTCGATTTGCATGTCGTTGACCCTGGTCTGATGGCCCATGTCGCCGTTGATCGCGATGCCGCGCACGCCATTGTTGCCGAATCCGGTATCGAAACTTCCGTCCGCATTGAGCGCGCGCACGCTGACGATGTTGCCCTGGTTACCCGCGATGTAGACCTCGCCAATCGCCGCGTTGATGGCAATCGCACGCAATTCGGTCTGCTCGTAGCCGAAGTGTTCGGCGAGGATGTGGCCGCTCTCATCGAGCTTCAGATAGGCCGCATCGCGCTCGGGATTGGCCGCGTCGCGCGACCAGCCGGCGATCCAGATCGAGCCGCCCGGATGCGCCGCGACCGCATTCGCGCCGGCCAGGCACGAGCCGTTTTCGGACAGTGGAAAGTAGGCGATGCCGCCCTGGCCGAAGCTCGGATCGAGTTCGCCCGCGTGCGCGAGCGCGTTGCGGATGGGCAGCAGGCAGAGCAGCGATCCGAGGCAGACGAAGGAGAACGTACGCATGAGGACCTCCTGATTGCGATGTGCCCGGCGACCGAGCTCTGATGGCGACCATGCAGACGGCAGCATCCGCAGCGCGCGCCATTCTGTCGCTTCCGTTGCGCTGGGATTTTTCTGGCAGATTTCCTGCCGGGGGGCGTGCGATGCGCCTGTCGCCTCTTTGCGGCTTATGGCATTCAGTTCATCGGCTGGAAATCCGGGTCCCCGGTTTGCCACAGCGCGAACGCGAGCATGTCGGCGGTGCCGCGAACGTGGCCGGTATCCACGCGCGGACGCGCGGATCATTGGCGGTACAATCAGCACTGGCGGATACTTCATGCCATCTTCGACGTGCGCGTACGGGCTCATCGCGTACAGCCTTGAAACCGGCTTCGGTCTTGACGCTGCCGAATTCCGCAATGTTGTCCGGCCCGTTCGCAGTCGTTTCAAAACGCAGAGTGTCCGACATCGGCATACGGGCAATGGAGGCGGCGAACAGGCCCGGCCGTTCTTCCGTCGCGCGGCCGAGCAGGATGCCGCCGGCATTTGACCCAGGCCGGCCAGCTTGTGCGGATTGGTGTATTTGTGATCTCGCCGCGGCGGCACCGGGTGAGCAGCGGCGCGCGCCATGTCCGGGTCTGTTCAAGATCTACCTGCGCGAGCCGGAGCACGCAGAAGCGACCCGCGCGCGCTCGGCCTAGTCGCGATCGAACCGGCAACGTGCTGCTGCTCGAGGGCAACGTCTGCCGGTGCGATCTGCTGGTCGAAATCGAGGGCGTCTGGCCGTGACGCACGCCTGCGCGCGCCGCGCGTTGAAACCGGATCGCCGGATCAATGCGCTAATCGAATTCGAAACCATTGGCGAAGACCCGGTCCGTGACTGGATTCGCTTCGTATGCGCCGATATCGGCGGCGGCGCCTATCACGCGGCTGAAACCGGCGCCGCGCTGGTCGAACGCAAGGTACTGCGCGTTGCCGCCGGCATCGATCGCGACACTCGCCGGCGAAAGCGCGTGGGTCATCGTCGGACCGCCGTTGTCGACCAGCGGCGCGAGCAGCGGATCGACGCCGACGATCGTGTCGACCGGCACGCTCGTTGCCGGATTCTCGATTAGGTCGTGGTTGCCGGTGACGCTCGCGCGTGCGACCAGATCGAAGCCGCCGCCGGCGCCCGAGGTGTTGCCGGCGACGATCGTGCTGATCAGATTTGCGTCGCCGCCCGGGTAGAGATACAGGCCAGCGCTGCTGCCGGCGGCGACATTGAACGCGATCGTGCTGTTGGCGATCGTCAGCGGCAGCGATGCGAAGATCGCCGACGAGCCGGTCGTCGCGGTGTTCGTCGAGATCGTGCTGTTGCGTATTGCGACGCCGTCGCCCGGTTGACCGGCGAGTGCGAGCGCGGCGTTGTTGACTGCCTCGTTGCGGTCGATCGTCGAGTAATAGATCGTCGATGAGCCGCTGGCGCGGACGCCGCCGCCGGAACTCGCCGGCGAATCGGCGATATTGCCGCTGATCGTGCTGTAGGAAAGATCGACGCCGCGATAGCCGTGACCCTGATAGATGCCGCCGCCTTCCGCCATACCGTCGTCCGACTGCGCGAGGTTGTCCGCGATGACGCTGCGCACGAGGTGCTGGCTGCGGAATGCGTAGGTGCCGCCGCCACGCGCGCGGGAATCCGGGCCGCCGCCACTCGATATCGCGCGATTGTCGCTGACCACGCTGTCGCGCAGGTATGCCTGCGATGCGAAAATGCCGCCGCCGCCGGCGCCGAGCCCACTCGCCAGGCTGTCCGAAACCGTGCTGCGCTCGGCGCTCAAGTCGAGTGCGTAGATCGCGCCGCCCAGCGCGTAACGTGCGGCATTGATCGCCTGGCAGTGATCGGCGCGCGTCCCTAACAGCGTCAGCGCACCGACCGGCCAGAACACGCAGCCGCCTTGCGCAGGAAGGTACGAGACATCGCGGCGGAAATAGCCGTTGAGCAGATCGAGGTTCTGCAGCGTCAGCGCACCCGTACCGAAGCCGCCGTGCTCGAAGATGCGGCTCGCGCCGTGCGCATCGATCGTGATTGGGTGCGACGGCGACGCAGTGATGGTCAGATCATCGTGCGCGACGGGAATCGCGCCGTTCGCGAGCGTGATCGTGCTGCAGGTGAGTTCGCCAAGGTCGACCGTGTCGCCGTCGGCGGCATGGAAGATCTCGTAGCGCAGCGTGCCGGCAGCGCCGTTGTCCTCGCAGCTCGTGACCAGCGACGCCGGCCGCGGCGGCGCCGCGCCGCGCATCGCTCGCGGATGCGTCGCCGCGGCGGCGATGGCCGCGGTTGCGCGCGCGGGCGGCGCCGCCACGAGCCGCGCGTGCAACGGCGCATGGGCGGCGGCCAGCGCCGCAGCGAGACAGGCCGCCAGTGGCGTCAGCTGTGGCCTGCGGCCTGGACGGTCATGTCTTGTGTTCATGATCTGGCTCCGTGGAGCGCCTACGCGATCGTCAGGCGAAATCGCCGCGGAAGATCGCGTTGTGCGCATCTGACCCGCTTCGGCTGGTGCGCGGCCCGACAGGGTTGCCGCAGTGGTGGTCCCTGATTCCCGGCGCGCGCGCGAACCTCATCTCAAGGCGCATCGTCGAAGCCGTGGGCGAACAGGGCATCGCCGTCGAGCCGCGCGAGCTTGAAACGCGCGCTGTTGCTGCCTTGATCGACGGTCGCGCCGGGGCCCGCACGATGCGGCCCTGCGCATCGCGCAGCGCGGCATACGCTTCGCTGTCGGTCGTGACGCCGCCGTGATCGAAATCGATCGTCCGCATAGGCGGCAGCGCTTGCCAGGATCGAACGACAAACAGTGCAGACCGTTTCATGTGCGATCTCCTTGCTGTGGGCCGGGTGGCGCTCATGGCTCGAAACCGTTCGCGAAAATCGTGTCGTCCGCGGCTTGCGATTCGAACGCGCCGATGTCCGTCGCGGCGCCGAACATGCGTGGATACCCCGCACCGCGCTGATCGACCGCCACGCCCGCGAGGTTGTTGCCGGTGTCGATCGCCGGGCTGCCGGCGCCCAGCGCGTGAGTCAGGGTCGGGCCGCCGTTGTCGGCGAGCGGCGCGAGCAGCGGATCGGCAGCGATCGTGTCCGGTGGAACCACGACGTCGCCCCCGGGGGCCATGATCAAATTGTTTGCGCCGGTGATCGTGACGCTGGCCAGGGCGCCCAGATCGCTGTTGCCGTTGTCGGCCAGGATGGAACTTTCGAATTCGATGGGGAAGGCGGATGAGTCGAGCAGCACGCCGCGAAAGCCCGTGTTGAACGCGATCGTGCTGTTGAGGAGAGTCACCGGTCCGCGCAGATAGGCGCCGCCCTCTTCGATATTGCCCGTGTTACCCGAGATCGTGCTGTTCCGGATCGTCACTGCGGCGCCGTCGGTGCCGCCGCCACTGACCAGCAGACCGCCGGCGCGATCGGCGCGGTTGCCATCGATGGTCGAGTTCGCGATCAGCGAAGCGGCGGTGCCGAAGTTGACCACTTCGATTCCGCCGCCGAAATTCTCGTAACCGAGGCCGGATGCGACATTGCCGCTGATCGAGCTGTATTCGATGTCGATCGCGCCGTGCGTGAATACGCCGCCGCCGGCGCCGAAGCGCGAGGTCGAGGTCGCCGAGTTTCCGGACACGACGCTGTGTTTCAGTGTCAGCCCCAGCAACGTGTAGATGCCGCCGCCGGCAGCATCTTCGCCGCGCGTGTCTTTCGCTTCGCAACCCGACACCGTGCTGCCGGCCAGATACACGCTGCCGGCCGAATAGATGCAGCCGCCGTTCGCCGGGACCGAGTAATAAATGTTGGTGTTGTCGTACTTGCCTTGTCGAATCGTCAGCCCGACCAGGCGGAGTGTTCCCGTTCCCGTGTGATGGAAGATGCGGCTGCTGAGATTGCCTTCGATGGTCGGCGGCGTGCCGCCTTCGCCGGAATATTTCAGGTACAGATCGTTCTGCGGAATCTCGATCGCGCCACTGGTCACCGAGATCGTGCTGCAGGTGAGCTGGCTGAGATCGATCATGTCGCCGCTGACCGCGCTGGCGACCGCGTCGCGCAGGCTGCCCGGTCCGCTGTCGTTGCAGTTGCCGACGACAATTGAGGCGGGCACGTGCGGTGCCTGCGCATGCGCCGCCGTCGCAACCGGCAACGACAGGACCAGTGCGATCGCTGACGCGCAGGGCCGCAGGCGCAGCGCGCGCTGCCGCAGAGGATCGTGTTGGTTCATTGTCGGCTCCTAGCGCAGCATCACCAGCATTTCGATTTCGCCGGTGCCGCGGTCGAGCGTCTGCATCGCCTTGCCGATCACCGTGCCCGCGTTTGGATTTTTCGGTGCGCGCATCGCACGTCCCGGAGCGGAGGACGAAACCAGCAGATCGCCGGAACGGATCGCTCCGTTCTCGGCGCTGGCCTTGACTGGGATCACTCCGGCCAGTGCGACCGGAATCGTTGGACGCTGCTCGTCTTCTTCGTGACCGATCACGCCGGGCTTGGTCGAATAGACGCCGGCGACATCCGTTTCGCTACGCGTGGTCGAGCGGTGCAACAAGCCGCCATCGCCGATGGCCACGACGTCTCCGGGTTCTAGCCCTGTTTCCGCGGGAAGCCGGTCGGAGTAGTCGATGCCGTTCGGATGGAATGCTGCGTGCGCGTAAACGTCGCCCACTGTAGTTACGACGAACACTTCTGTTCCCTGATTCCGGCCGCTGATGATTTCACCGCAACCGATGTACGGTTGTGGATTGCTGCAATCATTGTCAAAGATCGCGGTTGTATTGCCTGTGGCGTCTGTTTGCGTCGTCTGTGCAAACAACGCATAGCCATTCGGGTTGTCGTTTAGCGCATACAGCGCCGCGCCATCGGGAGCATATCCACCGTGTCCGATGGCGATGACTCCATGACCTTCCGCGCTGACGCCAAATACGCCATTGTTGGAGCCGTCGCCGAAGCCGGCCACACCGCTCGTGTTGCCGTTCGGATTGCTGGTGTGTCCATGCACCGCGTCGTAGCCGGCACTTTCGCCCCAGACGCCGGCGCCTGACGCACTGGCGCCGAACACGCCCGAACTGCTCGTGCTGTTGCCGTGCACGCCGTCGCCGGTTGCGCGCACGCTGACTTCGACCCACAACGCCTGGCCGTCATACGGCGCATCGGTGAAATCGAGCGTGGCATTGATCAGGCCGCCGCCGATCGTCTGATTGGTCAACGTGATCGTATCGACCGCGTTGCCGCCACTTGTGGCGGTGAACAGCGCGAATTGCAGATCGTAATGACCGCTGGCCGGCGCTCCGTTGTCGGTCAACTGGCCCTGATAAGTGAAATCGGAACCGAGCGGCGTTGCGAATGCGATGCCGGTGCTGAGCAAGCAGGCGGCGAGCAAAGAGATTAGATAACGCATGGCATACGTCTCCTTAGGGGTCGAACCCGTCGGCAAAGATCAGATCGCTGGGCGGCGAGACCGGTTTCCAGAAGCCGTCATGGAGGCGATGGGTGGATGCACCCAGCATCGCGGTCGCCGGCTGGCCAATCGTGCCGCTCAACCGGAATTGGCCGCCGCTGAGCGTGGCACCGCCGCCGGCGATGGTGGCTGGATCGATCGCGAACGGGCCGCCGCTGGATTGCGCGAGCGCGGGCCGCGCGCCGGGTAGCGCAATCGACAAGACCAACGGGATTAGGTGAAGTCGTGACATTTCGCACCTCTCGTTGTGCACCTGCGCGAGCGCGACGGCTCAATACCGCAATGGGATCTCGAAGGGCAGGTCGACCGCGTCATTCACGATCGATTGCGGTCATCGCCGTGTCCGGGGTATGCGATCGACCGGCCCTGATGCAAACTCGCGCTGTTCGCGCTGCGCGTCCTGTATCGTTCTCTGGTATTTTTCTGGCAGATTTCCTGCCGTGGTCAAACCCATGTCGGCGCTGGAAAAACCGGTCTACCGTTTCGGCGAGTTCGAGCTCGATCCGGAAGAACGCCGCCTCTCGGCGCACGGCGAATCGATCACGCTGACGCCGAAGGTGTTCGATACCCTGGTGCTGCTCGTCGAGCAGGCCGGTCACGCGGTAAGCAAGGACGAGCTGATGCACGCGTTATGGCCGCGTGGGTTCGTCGACGAGTCCAATCTCACCAAGCACATCTGGCTGATTCGCAAGGCGCTCGGCGAAGTCGAACGTGAGACGCGCTGCATCGAGACCGTGCCGAAGCTCGGCTATCGGTTCGTCGCGTCGGTGCAGCGCGTCGAACGACCGCAGGCGATCGCGGCAGCAGATTCCATCGAGTCGGTGTCCGTGGCAAACACGGGCGAGTCTTTCGACGATTCAGCGCAGGCAGCGACAGTGTCCGGGCACTCGGTTTGGGAGCCGGAGCACGATGCGGACCCGCACCGAACGAAGTCGTACGACGAAGTGCTCGTGGTGCCGCTGCCGTCGCAGTCGTCAGGCCTGCGTTTCGCGCTGACCGGACTCGCGACCCTCGGTGTCGCCGCGGCTGCACTGTGGATCGGTTATGGGTTGCTGCACGAAGCGCCGATGCCGTTCGCGGATCAGCCGCCCGGCACCGCGGTAGCGATCGTCGCGTTCAACAATCTCTCGCAGAACCCCAGGGACGCCTGGCTGGGCCCGGCGCTCGGCGAAATGCTCGCGACGGAGATCTCGGCCAGTGGCGGAGTGCATGCGATGCCGGACGAACTGGTGCGCCCGGCACGCGCGGATCTTGCGGCACCGCTCGCAGGCGGCTATGCGGCGCGCAGCCTGGCCACGTTGCGCAAGCGGCTCGGTACCGACTATGTGCTGAGCGGAAGCTATCTGGTGTCGGGTGCGCCCGACCAACCGCAGCTTCGACTCGACCTGGCGTTGCAGGATGCACGCACGGGCGCTGCGATCGCGACACTGATGCGTAATGGGCCGGTTGCCGATCTGCCTGCATTGGTGACGCGCGCCGGTGGCGACCTGCGCGAGCATCTGGGTATTGCGGCGCCGGACAGCGAGGCGTTGCGACGCATCGCGAGCGCACAGCCGCCGACGGCCGAAGTCGCGCGACGTATCGGCTTCGCACTCGATGCGATACGCCGTAACGACCCTGCGCGCGCCCGAGACGAGCTGCTCGACGCGGTCGCGCAGGCGCCCGGGTATGCGCCGGCCTACAGCTATCTCGCGCAGGCGTGGTCTGCGCTCGGTTACAACGCGAAGGCACTGGCCGCGGCGCAGCAGGCGGCCGCGCACGCGCAAGGGTTGCCCGAGGAACAGCAGCTGCAGATCGATGCGCAGGTTCAAATGGCGCAGCACGACTGGGCGCAAGCGGTGGAAACCGACCGCGCCCTCGTGAAATTGCGACCACAGATTCCCGAGTACCGCTTTCAACTGATTGCTGCGCTGATCGCCGGCGGCAAGCCGGACGAGGCGCAGCCGAGTTGGATGCCGCATTGAAGGAGTTGCACGGTCCAATCCTCGACGATGCGCGCATGGAGCTCGAGCAGGCACGCGTTGCGGCGGCGCGCAACGACAACAAGGCGCTCTCCGCGCATGCTGAGCGCGCACTGCAGCAGGCGCGCCAGCGCGAGGAAACCGGAGTGATGGCAGAAGCGGGCACCCAACTCGGCGTCGCGCGCTGGCAGCTTGGCGATCTTGCCGGCGCGGAACAGGCGCTCAAGCAGGCGCGCGCGGATTACAAGCGCATTGGCAATCCGCACGGCGAGGCCTGGGTGGATCAGAATCTTGGCAACGCTTTTGTCCAGAGCGATCCGACGCGCGCGCGCGAGGCGTATCAGCGTGCCCTCGCCGGTTACCAGGCGATCGGCGACCGCAACGGCGAGGCCGCGATCTACAGCGACATGGCGATCATGCTGTGGACAGCAGGCGACCGCGACGGCACCGAGACCGCGGCGCGCAAGTCGCTGGCCATCCGCCGCGAAACCGCCGATCTCGCAGGTCAAGCCTGGAATCTAGCCGCGCTTGCTTCGGTCGAGCTGGACTCGGCCGCCAGCGACGAAGCTGCGAAAGAGTATCGCGCAGCGATCGCGCTGGACGAGCAGGCGGGCGAGCGCACGCATCGAGCGTTTACGCTCATGCAATACAGTGATCTGGAGCGTCTGCGTGGCGATTTGGGGCAGGCGGCTTCAACCTGCGCCGAGGCGCTGGCCGGATTTAGCGAAGCCGGAGATGCGGAAGGCCTCGCTTCTGCTCACTTCCAATGCGCGCAGATCGCGCTCGATCGCGGCGATGCAAATGCCGCCCACGCCGGCGCCGAACAGGCACGCGTCGGCGCAAAACCGCTCGGCGACATGATGACGGCAGGCAATGGCGATCTGTTGCTGGCGCAGATCGCAATCGGGCAGGGCGATTGCAGGAAGGCGCTCCCCCCTTTACAGGATGCGGTCAAGACATTCGTGGCGGCGCAGATGGTCACCGGCGAGGCGGACGCGCAAAGCCTGCTCGCGCTCTGTTACGCAAGGCTCGGTCGCGCTGACGAACGCGATCGCGCCGCGGCGCGGGCGAAGACGTTGCGCAGCCGCATCACCGACCATCAGGAAGTGTTTGCGGTCGATATTGCACTCGCGCAGTTGCGCGGCGAAACCGATCACGCCGATATCGCAATCGCCGCATTGCGCGATCTGGTCGCCGACGCGGACAAGCGCCATTGGCTCGCGTGGTCGCTGGAAAGCCGCCTCGCACTGGTGCAAATACTCGATATCCAGCATGACGCAACCGCCGCATCCTCGCGCGAGGCGCTTGCCAAAGACGCGCGGATGCATGGTTTCAACTGGGTCGTGAGACGACTCGGCGCGTTGCGAGGATGAGATCGGCGCGTGTACGCAGCACGACCGCGGGCAGTTTCAACAGCACCAGCCACAGCAGTACGAATACGAACAGCACACGTGCCGCGACGGCGACGGTCGGTTTCAGCAGCAGACCGATGCCGGCCAGCAACTCGATCAAGCCACTGGCGTATGCGAAATAGTCGCGCCCGGAGAGATACGCGATCAGAATGCGCTGCCAGACCAGCGCGAAGTCGCCATGAACGAGCCCGAGCACGCCGAGGCCGATCATGGTTGCCGAGAATGGCACCCGACTGATGCCGATGGCGGCCGCATCCGGCGACGCCGCACCGATGGACAAATTGTCCGCGAACGCTGCGGCCAGCCCTGTGCGTGCGCGGCGCGGCGATATTGATTTGTGCATGGTGGAAATGAATCGGGGCGGAAATCGTGTTGTAGCATCGACCGTGCCGCCGCGGGACGGGTGCTCTTGCACGCTGCGGGCGATCCAGGTTGCGCGAATTGCGCAGTCGATAGCGCAAGGTTCGGTTTCTTGTCGATCAGCGCTTGCGAGCGAGGCTCAGGCCGTCCCCAAGTGGCAGCATCGACAAGTCGACGCGCTCGTCGTGGTGCAGTTTGTCGTTCAATGCCTGTAGCGCGCGGGTGTCGGCATCCGACGCGGGTCGCGCCACCGCGCCGCTCCACAATACGTTGTCGATCGCGATCAGGCCGCCGCGCCGCAACAGTTGCAGACAACGTTCGTAGTAGTCGTCGTAACCGGTCTTGTCGGCGTCGATAAAGGCAAAGTCATAGCGGCCGGCGTCGCCTGCGGCCAGGCTCGCGTCCAGCGTCTCGAGTGCCGGCGCCAGCCGCAGGTCGATCTTGTGCGCGACGCCGGCGCTCACCCATAACGGCTTGCCGATGGCAGTGTATTCCGCACTGATGTCACAGGCGAGGACGCGCCCGTCCTCGGGCAACGCCAGCGCCACCGACAGCGCGCTGTAGCCGGTGAACACGCCGACCTCGATGCTGCGCTGCGCACCGATCAGCTTGACCAGCAAGGCCATGAACTGGCCCTGTTCGGGCGAGATCTGCATCTGCGCGCGCGCATGCGAGCGCGTCGCCTCGCGCAGTGCGGCCTGCGCCGGGTGCTCGCGCAACGAATGATCGAGCAGGTACTGGTACAAGGTGTCGTCGAGATTGAGGCTGCGATCGGACATGCGTCGTGCTCCAGTTCGGGATCGGGGTTTTCCACGCTACGGCATTCGTGATTCCAGGCCTGGCTTGACCGTTGCGATCGCGGTTAATGGTTGACTGACGTGCGGCCATTCCGGCGCAGTGCTTGGCTGCGCCGGCGTGTCGACCAGGGTATGACCTCCGGCTCGCCAATGGTGCGGTGCCTATCCATCCCGCCCACCGTGCCCGCCGGTGTGATCGCCGTATCCCTTGTGTTCGGGGGAACCAATGAGATTCGGACTCGCGAAAGTCGGCAGCACAGACAGGTGGCAGAATCCGGGGCAGGGCAGTGCCGATGGCCGAAAAGAGTCCGGCAGGGATCGCCCGAATCGCCGCATTTGGCGCAAAAAAGCCGATTCAGAGACGAATCTCGAATCGGCTCGGGTGTGTGGCGGAGCGGACGGGACTCGAACCCGCGACCTCCGGCGTGACAGGCCAGCATTCTAACCAGCTGAACTACCGCTCCGCATTGCTTGAATCATCCACTGCGTCCTGCACGGGATCACGCCGGAATGTCACGACGCCTTGATCCGCTTTCCGCATCCGTTGCGTGAGCCTTTTTTTCCCGGTGGCGTCCCCAGCGGGGTTCGAACCCGCGTCGCCGCCGTGAAAGGGCGGTGTCCTAGGCCTCTAGACGATGGGGACCCTTGGGAAGACCGTATTGCTCGACATGTCTGGTGGAGCCAGCCGGGATCGAACCGGCGACCTCTACAATGCCATTGTAGCGCTCTCCCAGCTGAGCTATGGCCCCGAGAGAGCGCGACAGGATAGTGAGGGGCTGCGCTTTCGTCAACTTGCCGCGACGGCTTTTCTCGCGCGGGCAAACAGACCGCCGCGGCGATTGTCGTTCTGGCTCACGTCGAGCGTTTCCGATTCGATGAAGCCGATTGCGTGATAGGCGTTGATGAAGTTCGTGACATCGGCGACGGCAGCCCCGCTCAGATCGGCGATTTCATCGATCGCAGCCGCGGATTTCAGCATCATCGTTGCAATGCGGAAGTGCTTGGGGAATTCGCGCTCGCTCTGCGGCCAGCGCGCAAGCTTGTAGCGGCCGCCGGCATCGAGTTCGGGGTCGAGATGGCCGTTTCCACGAACCAGATGGGCCAGCCATTTGAGGCGCAGATACGCATGCGCGGGCAGATCCGCAACCGCGTTCGCGAAGTCCGCATCGCCGATCAGGGTCATGTCGGTCGCAGCGAGTTCGCGCGTGCACCAGCCGACCAGGCCTTTCAGGGTGGCCGGCGAATGCCAGGCCTGGCCACGGGGGTCGAGCAGCAGGTCGGGGAGGCCATCGGCCTGCAGGCGCAAGCGGCCCGCCAGAGGCGGACTTTCCTCGAGCAGATCGAGCAGTCGCAGCGCGCGTGCGGGCGCCGGCTCGGGCTCGACGGCAGTCGTCTGGACAGCCGCGAGCCCTGCGCTGCCGGGCGCAGGGCTCGTGAGAGGTGACACATCGGTCCCGGTGATCCGCTCGGTCGGCGGCCGGATCGGGGTGACCACGGCGGACTCCGCGGGGTCGATTTGCTTGTCCAGACGATTGAGCAGCGCGACCAGATCCTTCGGCGCGACCGGTGTGCGCAACCAGTAGTCGGGATCGTAGGACTCGAGCGTGCTGCTCAGCGCGACGACGAGCCGGCCGCTGGCCTGGGCCTTGAGCCAGTCGATGTGACCGTAGACGGATTCGGCGTCGATCAGCAGCAGGTCCGCACTCGCGTGGTGCGCGTGCCTCCAGCGTGCATCGAGTCTCGTGCGTTGCTCGTCGAGCATCGCGTTGATGCGGGTGGCCGTTTCCGGCTCGGTGGCGACGACGCAGACAGTGCGGTTCTTGGGCTTGGTCAAGGCGATCCCCCAGGGTGGCAAGCATTTCGCTGAAGCAAGGAACGTGCCGATGCGCCGCACTCGCGCGTCCGAGCCCGCCTGCGTGCGCAGGCATCGGCGCGGCGCGAAATTGACGGCCAATGTCAGGCTTGGACGTCAGGCCCGGGCAGGGATCGCCTCGTGCAGCGCCGGCGGGCGTTCGCGCTGCTGCTGTTGAAGGCTCCACAGATGGGCATAGCGGCCGTGTGCGGCGAGCAGTTCCGCATGGGTGCCGCGCTCGACCACGTGGCCGTGTTCGAGGACCAGGATCTGGTCCGCGTCGACAATCGTCGACAGCCGGTGTGCAATGACCAGGGTGGTGCGCCCGCGTGCGATTTCGGCCAGCTCGCCCTGGATGATCCTTTCGGTTCGCGTGTCGAGTGCGCTGGTGGCCTCGTCGAAGACCAGGATCGCGGGGTTCTTGAGCAGGGTGCGCGCGATGGCCACGCGCTGCTTCTCGCCGCCCGAAAGCTTGAGTCCGCGCTCGCCGACACTGGTTTCGTAGCCGTCGGGCAGAGACTCGATGAATGCATGCACGTGCGCGGACCGGGCAGCGGCGACGACCTCGGCGCGCGTCGCGTCCGGGCGCCCGTAGGCGATGTTGTAGTAGATCGTGTCGTTGAACAGCACGGTGTCCTGGGGAACGATGCCGATTGCGGCGCGCAGGCTGGCCTGGGTCACCGCACGGATGTCCTGGCCGTCGATCGTGATGCGGCCGTCGGTGACGTCGTAGAAGCGGAACAGCAGCCGCGCGAGAGTCGACTTGCCCGCGCCGCTGGTACCGACCACGGCCACGGTCTGGCCCGGCGCTATGCGGAAATCCACGCCGGCGAGAATCGGCCGCGCCGGACCGTAGTGGAAGCCGACCTGTTCGAAGCGAACGTCGCCGCCCTCGATGCGCAGCGGCAGCGCAGCGGGATCATCCTCGATCTCGCGCGCCTCGCCGAGCAGCACGAACATGCGTTCGATATTGGTCAGCGCCTGCTTGACCTGGCGGTAGACGACACCGAGATAATTGAGCGGCATCGATAGCTGGATCAGGTATGCGTTGACGAGCACGAAGTCGCCGAGGGTCATGCGCCCGGCGATGACGCCCGCGGCCGCGCGCCAGAGCAGCGAGGTCAGGCCCAGTGCGAGGATGCCGGCCTGACCGATATTGAGTACCGCGAGGGTCTTCAGGCTCCTGACCGTAGATTCCTCGAGGCGGATCAGGCTCGCGTCGTAGCGGTCGAATTCGTGACGTTCGTTGCCGAAGTACTTGACTGTCTCGTAGTTGAGCAGGGAATCGACCGCGCGCTCGTTGGCCTCGGTGTCGGCCGCATTGGCGGCGCGGTAGTAGCGCATCCGCCACTCGGTGATCGAGAACGTGAACGCGATATAGACGACGAGCGTCGCGAGCGTGATCGCGGTGAAGGTCCAGTCGAAACGGGTCATCAGGATCGCGCAGACCAGGCCGACTTCGAGCAGGGTCGGCAGGATCGTGTAGATCGTCCAGTCGAGCAGGTCCGAAGTCGCACTCATGCCACGTTCGACGTCGCGCGCAATGCCGCCGGTGCGCCGGTCGAGGTGAAAGCGCAGGCTCAATGCGTGCAGGTGTTCGAACACGCGCAGGGTGATCCGCCGCGACGTGCGCGCGAGCACGCGGGCGAACACGATCTGGCGCAGTTCCTGGAACAGCGAAGTCGACATGCGCAGCGCGCCGTAGGCCGCGAGCAGAATCAGCGGGACCAGCACCGGCCTCGGGCTGAGGTCGAGGCGGTCGATCAAATCCTTCATGACCAGCGGCACGCTGACGTTGGCGAGCTTGGCGGCGACCAGGAACAGCAGGGCGACGCCGACGCGGCTGCGGTAGCGCCATACCTCCGGCCAGAGCCGGCGGATGATCGAGAGAAGGCTGGTCGTGCGGACGGCGGTCATGCGGACGGAGGTCATGCGGACTCGGTTCGGAACCTGCTTCCAGATGAGGTCGCCCGCGCGATTAACAATCCGCTCAGCCCCGGGGGCGCCCAATAGGTGTTTTCGACCGAGGAGACCGACGATGCGCCCGATTTCGATACTTGCCTTGGCTGCGCTGTTCGCAAGCATGCCCGCGTTGGCCCAGGACGCGGCCAGCCCTGCGCCGATGGCGCGCGAAAAGGCGCCTGCGGGCGCGAAGGTATTTTTCGTGACGCCGCGTGACGGCGCGATGGTCGGCCAGAATGTGCTGGTCAAGTTCGGCGCCGAAGGTATCGCGGTCGCGCCCAGCAGCGCGGCGAGACCCGGCACGGGTCATCATCATCTGCTGATCGACGTCACGGAGCTGCCGCCGCTCGGTGCGCCGATTCCGAATGACGCGACGCACCGGCATTACGGCAAGGGCCAGACCGAGGACACGATCCACCTGACTCCGGGCACGCACACGCTGCAGCTGGATTTCGCGGATGCCGCGCACATGCAGTTCGATCCGCCGATCGTTTCGAAGAAGATCACGATCCACGTGAAGTAGGCGGTCGCAGCAGGCATGGCGGGTCTGGAAGTCCGCTCAAGTGCGCTCGGCAAACGCGAGAACGCAGGCGTGGCGCTTCGAACGCAGTCGCGAGTTGCCGCGGTTGGATCCTACGGATGGGCAAGGTCCACCGAATAGACCGCGCTGCCGTCGCCGTTGTCCTTGAATACCTTGACGTTGTCGAGCCCGCACGCGACGGCCACGTCGAGCTTGCCTGCCGCCGACGTGAACAGCACCGGTCCCGCTGTCTTCACCGCGACGAAGCGCCAGTTGCGGTCCGCACCGTCGGCGCTGTGGGTCAGGTGCCGGCGCTCGCGCAGCCAGCCGATCAGCACGTCGCGGTTCGCGTCCGGCGCCGATAGCACGATGTTGCTGCCGTCGAGGCCCGGGAAACGCCCGCCGCCGCTCGCGCGGTAGTTGTTCGTGACTACGATGAATGTCTGCGCCGGATCGACCGGTCTGCCGCGCAGGCGCAGGTCGCGGATGCGCTGCCCCGGCGCCTGCGTCACGTCGATCGCATAGGTCAGGCCGGCGCCCTGGATCACGTCGAAGTTGTAGCCCGAAAACGAGTGGTTGATCAGATCCTGCGGTTCGCTGCGTGCGGGATCGATGCGGTTGAAGCGGGTTGCCGAACGCTCGAGCCAGCTCTTGAGCAGGGCGCCATCGATCTTTACCGCCGTCAACGTGTTCGGATAGAGATACAGATCGGCCGCATCGTGGATCGCGAGCGGGCCGGGTTCGATGTCCGTGTAATCACCCGGACCGCCGAACCCGGTCTTGAATGGCGCCGCGGCCGAAAGCACGGGAATGCCCGCATCTTGCGGCAGGTTTTCGGTGATGTAGCGTTCGGTGTACTCGCGCTGCGCCGTGTTGACCGGTTGCAGCGCGGTCACGTTGCCGAGCTCCGCGAAGTAGCTGGTCATCGCGAAGTCGCTGTCGCCGATCGGCTGCGACACGTATGCGATCGTCGCTGCGTGGACCGGTTCGACCAGCTCCGCGATCATGGGGTCGGCAGCCACGAACGTGCCGTCGGCATTGCGGATGTTTCGCACTTCCGAATGGGTCGCCGCGGCGTCGATCTGCCAGCGACCGGCGTGCCGCACGAGTGCGAGTTCGATCACGCCGAGACTCTTGCCCCAGAAATTGCCCATCACGGCCGGCTTGCCGTGCACGAAGCCGCGCCGGTTGTCGACATCGGCGAGCTGGTTGAAACGCGACTTCGGGTTGGTCGGATCGGGGAACGCCGCGTGCGAGTGACCGAGCATGAGCACGTCGATGCCGGGCACCTGGGCCAGGTACCAGTTCGCGTTCTCCATCGTGCTTGCATACGGCGAAGCATCGAGGCCGCCATGGGAGATCGCGACCACGATGTCGACATGCTGCGCGAGCAGACCCGGCAGGAATTCGCGCGCGGCTTCGACGACTCCCTTGGTGTACACCTTGCCTGCGAGGTTGCGCTGGTCCCACTGCATGATCCCCGGCGGTGTGAAACCGATCAGGCCGATGCGAATCGGTGCCGTGATTTCGCTGCCGTCCGAGGTACGTATCTTCAGGGTGCGTTCGATGACCGCGGTAGGCGCGTAGATCGGCCGATCGTCGCGCGCGCTGAATACGTTGGCGAGCACGAGCGGATAGGCGGGTCCCTTGCAATGCCGGCTCGGGACGCCGGCCACGTTCATCGCGCGGTCGGTGACCTGAGCCAGAAACGGCAGCCCGTAATTGAATTCGTGATTGCCGATCGTACCGCCGTCGTAGCCGATCGCGTCCATCACCCGGTACATCGCGAGTTCCTCGTCGCAGCCGACCGGCTTAACGAGCGCCTGATAATCCGCGAGTGCGGTTCCCTGGATCGTGTCGCCCGCGTCGAACAGCACGGTGTTCGGAAATTCGGCACGCGCCTGTCTGACCAGCGTCGCCATGCGCTCGAAACCGAGCGTCTGGTCGTCCGCGAGGCGGTAGTAGTCGTAGCTGCGGATGTTGGAATGGATATCGGTCGATTCGAGGATCGCGAGCTGCGCGCGCGTGCCGTCGGCGATCGACGTGGCGGGGCGGAGGTCCGGCCTGGACGTGCAGCCCGTGACGACGACAAGCAGGATGTACAGCGTGAATCGCAGGTTCGGGAACATGACGGTGTCGGTGCGGCAGGTATCGGAATCCCTCATTCTGCCCGCAATTGTGCCATCGCGATCATGCTGGACCACGCGATCAGGGACGCACGTGACCGTCTGGAGGCGGGATGCGCCTGCGCGGCGCAGGCGCGGGCCATTCATGGTGCAGGCGGCGATTACCCGCCGCGCGGCACCTCCGGTAAACTTGCGTGTCGTTTTCCGGGTTCCGCTCACGATGACCGTCCGCACCCGTTTCGCCCCGAGTCCCACCGGCTATCTGCACATCGGCGGCGCGCGCACCGCATTGTATTGCTGGCTGGAGGCGCGTCATCGCGGCGGCGAATTCATCCTGCGCGTCGAGGACACCGATCGTGAACGCTCGACTGCCGACGCGGTGCAGGCAATCCTCGACGGCATGGGCTGGCTCGGTCTGGAACATGACGAAGGCCCGTACTACCAGACCCTGCGCATCGAACGCTACCGCGAGGTAGCCGCCGAGTTGCACAAGGCGGGCAAGGCGTACTACGCCTATGAGACGAAGGAAGAGATCGAGGCGATGCGCAATGCGGCAATGGCCGCGGGAACCAAGCCACGCTACAACGGTTTCTATCGCGATCGCAACGAACCCGAGCGCGACGACCCGAATCGGGTCCTGCGCTTCCGCAACCCCGCCGCGGGCAACGTCATGTTCGAGGACAAGGTCAAGGGTCGTGTCGAGTGGAGCAACGAGGAGCTCGATGATCTCGTGCTGATCCGCTCCGACGGATTCCCGACCTACAACTTCGCGGTCGTCGTCGACGACATCGACATGCGCATCACCGACGTGATCCGCGGCGACGATCATGTCAACAACACGCCGCGTCAGGTCAACATCTACCATGCACTCGGTGCGTCGGTGCCGAGCTTCGCGCATCTGCCGATGATCCTGGGTGCGGACGGACAAAAGCTCAGCAAGCGCCACGGCGCGGTCAGCGTGATGCAGTATCGGGACGACGGTTTTCTGCCGGACGCGCTCCTCAACTACCTGGTCCGCCTCGGCTGGTCGCATGGCGACCAGGAGATCTTCTCGCGCGAGGAGATGGTCGCGCTGTTCGACGCGGCCGATGTCAACAAGTCCGCATCGCGCTTCGATCTCGAGAAACTGTCCTGGCTCAATCAGCAATATCTGAAGAACGACGATCCGCTCGAGCTCGCCGCTCCGTTCGACTGGCAGCTGCGCGCCGCGGGCATCGATCCGGCCAGCGGCCCCGATCCGGTCGACGTGATCGTCGCGCTGCGTGAGCGCGTGAAGACGCTCAAGGAAATGGCGGAGAAGGCGCGCGTCTGGTATGCGCCGTTGCGGGACTACGACGAGCAGGCGGTCAACAAGCACCTGAAGACGCCGACCGCGCGCGCCGCGCTGGAAGCGGCCCACGCGCAGTTTTCGACCTTGTCCGACTGGAAGATCGAAGACGTGCACGCGGCGATCGAGGCGGCGGCTGCCGCAATCGGCGAGGGCATGGGCAAGATCGCGCAGCCGCTGCGCGTGGCCCTGACCGGTACCCAGGTTTCGCCGTCGATCGAACACACGGTGTTCCTTGCCGGTCGCGACGAGGCATTGCGGCGCATCGAAGCGGCGCTGGCCCGGGCCGGTTGAGGGACGACGATGGCGCTCGAATGCAGCCTGGGCGGTCTCGCAAGCCTCGATTCGACCGATCCGCAGACGCTGCAGCTGCTCGTGCAGGCTTGCACCGATACGCTGCTCGACCCGGTGCTGTGGTCCTGGGTGCTGGGTATCACGCTGGTTTGCGCCCTGGTCGGTGCGGCCATCGGTCTGACCAGGGGGCGCTGGCTGGCCGGCCTGCTGTGGGGCGCGGCGCTGGGTCCGATCGGCTGGTTGATCGTGCTGTTGTCGAGGTCGGGCCTGACCGAATGTCCCGAGTGCGGGCAACTCAATGTGCCCAGGGCGAAGGCGTGCCGGCATTGCGGCGTGAACCTGCATGCGGTGGCGATGCGGTCGGAGCGCAGCCGTCTCAAACATGTCGACCGCAAGCGCGGCTGGTAGCGCTTGATTGCGGGACGCGGCGACCGCAGATCGACCCTGACGCACCCGTTTGCGGTCCGCGCTACCATGCGCGACACACGATCCGGACAACTCGATCATGCCTTCGAATGCCGTCAGCCGGCACCACCACGATCACCAGCACGACGCCGAAGCGTTCGTCGGCGCGGTCGCGAGTGCATGCGAACTGCGCGGCCTGCGCCTGACGCCGCTACGCCGGCGCGTGCTCGAACTGATCGCCGCCGAACACAAGCCGGTCAAGGCCTATGATCTTCTTGACCGGCTCAAGGACGAGCATGGCAGCGCCGCGCCGCCGACGATCTATCGCGCGCTCGACTTCCTGCTCGAGCACCGCTTCATCCACAAGCTCGAGTCGATCAACGCATATGTCGGCTGCCACCATCCGAACGAAGCTCACCAGGTACCGTTTCTGATCTGTGACGTATGCGCCTCGGCGACCGAGGTGTGCGACGAGCGGGTATCGAACCTGCTCGGCGATCAGGCGCGCGACCGCGGCTTCCGCCCGCGCGTGCAGACCCTCGAAGTGCACGGCATGTGCGCAGCATGCCGGGCGCTCGCGGAGGAAAGGAAGCCGTCGCGGTAGGCGCGCCGGGAGCGCAAACGAGGCGGTGCGCCTGAACCCGATCACTGACCCGACCGGACGGGTCTGAGGCGGCATCAGCCGACGTCGTTGCCGGCTGTCTCGGTGGGTTCTGAGTTGCGGACGCCGAGAACGCGGGCAGCGACCTGTTCGGGCGTCAGGCCATGCGCGTCGATGGCGTGGTTCGATCAATCCGGTTTCACAGCTCCGGTGCGATGATCGAGGTCCAGAGCGCATATCCCTTGCGATTCATGTGCAGACCGTCGGGCCCGAACAGCTCGGCGCGTGGCTGCCCGTGCGCGTCGAGCATCGGCGTCGCGGTGTCGATATAGCGGATCGCGCGGTGGCTTCGTGCATAGCGCCGGATCAGCCGGTTCGCGCGTTGCATCGTCGCCAGCAGACGGACACGCGCCGGACTTGGTTTGATCGAGATGAACGCGATCGGCAGTTCGGGCAGCGCGTCGCGTATGCGGCGCACGAAACCGTCGAAGTCGGCCACCACCTCGCGCGCCGAACGGCCATCGGCGATATCGTTGTCGCCCGCGTAGAGGATGATCAGCCGCGGGCGATACGGAATAACGATGCGGTCCGCGAAGCGCGTCGCGTCGGCGATTTCCGAGCCGCCGAACCCGCGATTGATCACCGCGACGCCCGCAAAGTCGTCGGCGAGCGTGGTCCACATGCGGATCGACGAACTGCCTATGAACAGCACGCTGCCGGGTTGCGGCGGATCGATCCGGTCCTGCTCCTCGAATCGGCGGATCTCCGCCTGCCATGCGTCCGGCGGTGTGGCCGGCAGCGCGCGTGTCGCATGCGAACCGAGTAGGCCCAGCAGCGACAGCAAGCAGCCGAGGGCAGCAGAAAAAGCCCGCATCGTCACGCCGCGACCGCGTCGATGCGGCGTTCGGATCCGGCATCGAACAGGCGCAGGCGCTCGGGGCGGAACGCAAATCTCAGCTGTTCGCCCGCGGCGGGAATCGACTGCACCGGAACGCGCGCGACGAGGGCCGTTTCAGCGCAGCGGAGGTGCAGGTAGATCTCGTTGCCGACCGGTTCGGCGACTTCGAGTCGCGCCGCGATCGGCGTTCCCTCGAGCGGCGCGTCGGCACGCTGCAGGACGAGATCCTCGGGGCGCAGTCCGGCAACAAGCTCGCGTCCGACCAGGTTGCGCAGCGGCACGGCGCCGGTCGGTGCGCCGGTCAGGTTCAGGCGCGCCGACCCGAACTGCAGGCCAATGCCGTTTTCGTCCGTGACCAGTCCACGGAAGAAGTTCATCGCCGGACTGCCGAGGAAGCCCGCGACGAACAGGGTCACCGGTTGTTCGTACAGCCGCATCGGCGTGTCGATCTGCTGGATTTCACCCTTGTCGATGACGACGATGCGGTCGCCGAGGGTCATCGCCTCGATCTGATCGTGGGTCACGTAGATCATCGTCGTATCGAGCCTGCGATGGAGCTTGGCTATTTCCACGCGCATCGACACGCGCAGCTTCGCATCGAGATTGGAGAGCGGCTCATCGAGCAGGAACACGGCCGGCTTGCGCACGAGGGCGCGTCCCAGCGCGACCCGCTGGCGCTGTCCACCCGAGAGTTGCGCGGGTCTGCGCTCGAGCACCGGCTGCAGATCCAGCATGGCCGCGGCTTCGCCGACACGCTGCGCGATTTCGGCGCTGGGCGTACCGCGCAGTTGCAGTCCGAACGCGAGATTCTCCGCAACGCTCATGTGCGGATAGAGCGCATAGTTCTGGAACACCATCGCGATGTCGCGGTCACGCGGCGACACGTCGTTGACCGTGCGGTCGCCGATGGCCAGGGTTCCCGAAGTGATCGACTCCAGGCCCGCGATCATGCGCAGCAGGGTCGACTTGCCGCACCCGGATGGCCCGACCAGCACGAGGCGTTCCGCATGCGCGGCCTCGAAGGTCGCACCGGCCACCGCGACATGGCCGTTGTCGTAGACCTTGCGAACCGCGTCGAGACGTACCTTGGCCATGGTCGGGCATGTGTCCTTCGGGTCTATCGGCACGGCCGGGCGCGGTCGCCCGCCACGCGTCTCGGGCGCGACCCGGATGGCCCGCGAAGGGTGCCACCGGGTGGTGGGACCCTGCCTGCAAATGACTGCATCATGATAGGATAAACGCCAATGTAATCGTTTTCATGGCGCGAATGGAACCGATAAGGCCGGATTGCGAGTTTCCAAACGGATTTCTCTGGGGCAGCGCGACATCGGCCTATCAGATCGAAGGATCGCCGCTGGCCGACGGAGCCGGGCCGAGTATCTGGCACCGTTTCGTGCGCACGCGCGGCATGGTCCGCGACGGCGATACCGGCGATGTCGCGTGCGACCACTACCGGCGTTACCGCGACGATATCGCGATGATGCGCGATCTGGGCCTGCGCGCCTATCGATTCAGCATCGCCTGGGCGCGCGTGCTGCCGGAGGGCAAAGGCAGGATCAATCAGGCCGGACTCGACTTCTACGAGCGACTGGTCGACGGCCTGCTCGAGAACGGGATCGAGCCGCTTGCTACCCTGTACCACTGGGACCTGCCCGCGGCGCTCGATGATCGCGGCGGCTGGCTGAATCCGGATATCGCCGACTGGTTCGCGGACTATGCGAGCGCGGTCTATCGCCGGCTCGATGGCCGCGTGAAGCACTGGGTCACGCTCAACGAGCCGTGGGTGGTTACCGATGGCGGCTATCTGCATGGCGTGCTCGCACCGGGGCACCGCAGCCTTTTCGAGACCCCGATCGCCTCGCATCACCTGTTGCGCGCGCACGGGGCCGCGGTGCGCGCCTATCGCGCCGAGGGCAAGCACAAGATCGGCATCGTCGTGAACCTCGAACCGAAGTATCCGGCGTCCGATTCCGCCGCGGATCGAGCCGCGACCGCGCGCGCGGACGCCTACATGAATCGCCAGTATCTCGACCCGGTGTTCCTCGGCCGCTATCCCGACGAACTCGCGGAGATCTTCGGGGATGCGTGGCCGCACTGGCCCGCGGACGACCTTACGCTGATCCGCGAGCCGATCGATTTCCTCGGCGTGAACTACTACACGCGCAGCGTGACCCGCGATGACCCGAATGCGTGGCCGGTCAGAGCCTCGTCGGTCAGGCAGCATGCGACCTATACCGAGACCGGCTGGGAAGTCTTTGCGCAAGGTCTCGCCGATACCCTGAACCGGGTCCGCGAGCGCTACGGCAACCCGCCGCTGTACATCACCGAGAACGGGTCCGCATTCTACGACCCGCCGAGCGTCGACAGCGAAGTCCTCGAGGATCCGCTACGCGTCGACTATCTGCGCCGCCATCTGCGCGCGGTGCACGCGGCAATCGCGCAGGGTTGCGACGTGCGCGGCTACATGGCCTGGTCGCTGCTGGACAATCTGGAATGGTCGCTCGGCTATTCGAAGCGGTTCGGAATCGTCCACGTCGACTTCCGCACGCAGAAACGCACGCCCAAGGCCAGTGCACGGTTCTACGCACGTGTCGTCGAGAGCAACGGGCGCGCGCTGGCGGATGGATCCTAGGCCGATGGCCCACGGTTGGCAGGGCGCGGCATGGGTCATTCGGGGACGGGCTGCGAGGGTTGAAGTGGCGCCGGAGCATCGTGGCCGGGACGTCCCGTTCACGGCAAGGGCCGGGTGGAGATGGCGGGTCCCGCTGCGGGATGTGCGGCAGGAAACCGGGTCCGCCTCGCGTCCCGGCATGAGGGTGCTCATGGAGCGCGCACGGGCGGGACGGCGCATGGACGAGAGCCGTTCGCGTCAGCCCGGATCCCGGCGCGGCGCACGCGTGATCCGGATCGTCTGAGGAAGCCATGCACGACACCCTGCTGTTGTTCGGTGCGACCGGCGATCTCGCCAGGCGGCAGCTTTTTCCGGCGCTGCTGCATCTGCTGGGCGACGGGCTGCTGCCGCCCGGGTTCCGTGTCATCGCGTTCGCGCGCGAGCCGCACGAGACCGCATCGTTTCGCGCCGCGCTCGCTGCGCAGCTCGGTGCCGAAGCCGCAGCGGATGCCGCCAGCATGGCCGTACTGCTGGACCGCATCGACTACATCGCGGTCGACCTGTCCGATTCCGGCGCGGTTGCCGGCGCGCTCGCGGGGGTTTCGACGCGCGAGTGCGTGAGCTACCTGGCGACTCCGCCGTACCTGTTCGTGCCGATCGCAAACGGACTCAAGTCCGCGGGTCTGCTGGATGCGCCGGCGCGTCTCGTGCTCGAGAAGCCGATCGGCAGCGACCTCGAATCCGCACGTGCGATCAACGCGGCGATCGGCGCCTGCGTCGGCGAAGATCGTGTGTTCAGGATCGACCACTACCTCGGCAAGGCCGCGGTGCAGAACCTGCTCGCACTGCGCTTCGGCAACACCCTGCTCGAGGCGGTCTGGCATCGTCGCTGGATCGAGTCGGTCGATATCCTCGTCGCCGAGACCGCAGGCGTCGACGGCCGTGAAAGCTACTATGCCGATTACGGCGCGTTGCGCGACATGGTGCAGAACCACATGCTGCAGCTGCTGTGTCTGGTTGCGATGGAACCGCCCGCGTCGCTCGATGCGGACGTGCTGCGCGACGAGAAGCTCAAGGTCCTGCGTGCGCTGCGCCCGATGCTTGCCGACAGCGTGCTGCGTGAGTCCGTGCGCGGCCGCTACCAGGCCGGCCTGATCGATGGCGCGCCGGTGCCCGGTTTTTCGCTGCAGGCCGTGCAGGGGCGCGAAGCTGTGGAAACCTTCGTCGCACTGCGCGCCGCGATCGACAACTGGCGTTGGGCCGGCGTACCGTTTCGCCTGTGCACGGGCAAGCGTCTGGCCGAACGCTGCACCCAGGTCGTCGTGAGTTTTCGTCCGACCTCGCATTGGCTGTTCGAAAAACCCCGCCGCGACCGGGCCAGTCCGAACCGACTCGTGATCCGCCTGCAGCCGCAGGAAAACATCGAGCTCGAACTCATGGGCAGCCTGGCCGGACCCGAGTGGGGCGCGCTGCAACTACAACCGTTGCCGCTCGACCTGTCCATGCAGCCGACCCTGCGCCGGCGCATCGCGTACGAACGCCTTCTGCTCGACGCGCTGCATGGCAATTCGACCTTGTTCGTGCGCAGCGACGAAGTCGAGGCGGCGTGGGCCTGGATCGACAGCATCATCTCGGCCTGGCGAGAAACCGACGCGCCGATCCACCCTTACATGGCAGGCACGTGGGGTCCGCCGGCTGCGGCGGAGTTCCTCTGTAATGCGTCCGCGTCGCAACGTGACCCGCTGCATGCGGAGGGGATCGCGCGATGACCGGGAAGGGGCTCGATGCGCGCGTGCTGCTGGCCGATCTCGGTGGTACCAACGTGCGCTTCGCGCTCGCCGATCCGGTCGCTGCGTCGCCGCTCGTGACGGCGTCGATCCGCCGTTACCGGGTCGCCGGATTCGCGACCTTCCTCGAGGCCGCACGCGGCTTCCTGCGCGAGGTCGACGCGCGCCCGATACGTGCTTTATTCGCGGTTGCCGGTCCGGTCACCGGCGACGAAGTGCGAATGACGAATCATCCTTGGGTCCTGTCGCGCAGCCGTCTCGCCGAGGAACTCGCCTGCGACGGCTTGCGCATCGTCAACGACTTTGCGGCCATGGCCCATTGCCTGCCCGCACTCGGCGCCGCGGACCTGCAGGCGATCGGTGAACTGGCCGCGCCGCGTGTGGATCGTTCGCGCCGGCAGACCTACGCGGTCGTCGGACCCGGCACCGGTCTCGGCGTCGGCGCGCTGCTGATCGAGGAAGGCCGTCTCGTCGGTCTGCAGACCGAAGGCGGACACATCGGCTTCGCCCCCGTCGATGCAATCGAAGTCGAGATCCTGCGCCGTCTCATGCAGCGCTTCGGACGCGTCTCCGCCGAGCGCCTGCTGTGCGGCTCGGGGCTGGTCAATCTGCATCGCACGCTGGGCGAGATCGAAGGCGTCGAGACCTCGGTGTCGACGCCCGAAGCGATCACCGCGGGCGCGGCGAGCGATCCGCGGTGTCGCGCCACGCTCGACCGATTCTGCGCGATGCTCGGTTCGTTCGCGGGCGACTTCGCGCTGGCCTTCGGCGCGTGGGACGGCGTTTGTATCGGCGGCGGACTCACGCCGCACCTGCTCGCCGGACTCGATCCCCGCGAATTCCGTCGCCGCTTCACGGCCAAGGGCCGTTACGCGGATGTGCTCGCGAAAGTGTCGACCAGTGCAATCGTGCATGCCGACGCGGGCCTGCTCGGAGCAGCGGTCATGGCTGTTGCGGAGCGGGATCGCGACGCACGCGTGGCCGCCGGTGGTGCGGAGCGCGGCGCATGAGTCCGCGCGCCGTTGGCGGCCTCGACGAGAGTGTGGTCTGGCGACCGAGCGCGAATGAGCGCGAGTGGGCGGACGGAGTCGTCGCGGCCGTGTGCGTCGCTGTGAACGCGGCGCTCGCCGGGCACGAGCGGGCCGTGCTGCTGCTGTCCGGCGGCGCGACGCCCGCACCGGCCCTGCGCGCGCTCGCGCAGGCACGTCTGGACTGGACGCGCGTGATCGTCTCGCTGGTCGACGAGCGCGACGTCGACGCGCAGGCTGCGGGCAGCAACGCGCGCCTCGTGCGCACGACGCTGCTGGCCGGAGCCGCCGGCGCTGCCACCTTCTGGCCGTTGCGCGAAGCGGGTCGTTCGCTCGCGGACGCGGTGCGTGCCTGCAACCAGCGCTGGTCGGACGCGGTGCCGCGCTACACGGTCGCCGCGGCCCTGCTCGGAATGGGCGATGACGGCCATACCGCCTCGTGGTTCGCCGGTGCCGCCGATCTTGCGCGCACCCTGTGTTCGCATGATCCCTATGTCGAGGTCGACGCCCACGGCTGCGCGGGCGCGCGCGAATGGCCGCGGCGGATCAGCCTGACCCCGGCCGGCCTCGCGCTTGCGGATACACGCCTGCTGCTGATTCGTGGCGCGGCCCGACGCACGGTCCTCGAGCGTGCGCTGAGCGCCGACCCGGCAAACGCGGCACCGATCCGCGTCGCCGCCGAGATTGCTGGCGCGCGCCTGCAGGTCCACTGGTGCGCCACGTGATCCGGCGCCCGCGTCCGCTCGGGGAGAATTTCCGATGTCGATGAATCCACGCGTCGAGGAAATCACCGCACGTATCCGTGAGCGCAGCAGCGCGACACGCGGAGCTTATCTCGAGCTCGTCGACGCGAAGCGCACGCGCGCGGCGCCAGCCGCAGCCGGCTGTCCTGCGGAAATCTCGCGCACGCGTTCGCGGCCTGCGGTACCCACGACAAGGCGGCGCTGAAAGCCGCCGCCGAACCGAATCTCGGCATCGTCACCGCGTACA
This sequence comes from uncultured Gammaproteobacteria bacterium, assembly GCA_963758365.1. Taxonomy (GTDB): domain Bacteria; phylum Pseudomonadota; class Gammaproteobacteria; order Xanthomonadales; family Rhodanobacteraceae; genus Dokdonella_A. The sequence goes on along the minus strand of CAVWVB010000001.1, from coordinate 1,564,567 downwards.
ACGACATGCTGTCGGCGCATCAGCCGTTCGAGTGTTATCCCGACGTGATCCGCGACGTGGCGCGCCGGCAAGGCGCGACCGCACAGGTTGCCGGCGGTGTGCCCGCGATGTGCGACGGCGTGACCCAGGGCCGCGTCGGCATGGAGCTGTCGCTGTTCAGCCGCGATGTGATCGCGCAGGCGACCGCGATCGCGCTGTCGCACGACATGTTCGACGCTGCGCTGTGCCTCGGCGTGTGCGACAAGATCGTGCCTGGCCTGCTGATCGGGGCGCTCGCGTTCGGTCATCTGCCGGTCGTGTTCGTGCCCGCGGGGCCGATGCCGTCGGGGCTGCCGAACAAGGCCAAGGCCGACGTGCGCGAGCGCTATGCCGCGGGTGAGGCGACCCGCGAGGAACTGCTCGAGGCGGAATCGGCTTCGTATCACGCACCCGGCACGTGCACGTTCTACGGCACCGCCAATTCCAACCAGATCCTGCTCGAGGCAATGGGACTGCAGCTTCCGGGCACCTCGTTCGTCAATCCGGGTACACGCTTGCGCGACGCACTGACGCACGCGGCCACGCGGCGCGCGATCGAAATCAGCGCGCTCGGCGACGACTACCGGCCGCTGGGTCGGCTCGTCGACGAGCGCGCCCTGGTCAACGCGATCGTCGCATTGCTGGCCAGCGGCGGTTCCACCAACCATACGATCCACCTCGTTGCGGTCGCGCGCGCCGCGGGCATCGCGGTGACCTGGGAGGATTTCGATGCGCTCGCACGCTGCGTGCCGCTGATCGCGCGGATTTACCCGAACGGCGCGGCAGACGTGAACCGCTTCCACGCCGCCGGGGGCAATGCCTATCTGTTTCGCGAGTTGCTCGATGCCGGTCTGCTGCACGATGTCGGGACGATCATGCCGCACGGATTGCGTGCGTACACGAATGAGCCGCGACTCGCCGCGTCAGGCGTCGAGTACGTGGCCGGCGCGGCCGCCAGTGGCGACCTCGAGGTGCTGCGCCCGACCGTACAGCCGTTCGAAGCCAGCGGCGGTCTGCGCCTGCTGGAGGGCAACCTCGGTCGTGCGCTGGTCAAGATCTCGGCGGTCAAGGCCGAGCACCGCCGCGTCGAGGCGCCTGCGGTGGTCGTCGACGATCCGGCCGAGCTGCGTCGCCTGCACAAGAGCGGCACGTTGCCGCGCGATTTCGTCGCGGTCGTGCGTCGGCAGGGGCCGCACGCGAACGGCATGCCGGAGATGCACAGCTTGATGCCGTTGCTGGGCATGCTTCAGAACCAGGGCCGTCACGTGGCCCTGGTCACCGATGGCCGTCTCTCGGGCGCATCGGGCAAGGTGCCCTCGGCGATCCACGTGACGCCCGAAGCGGCGCTCGGCGGCGGCATCGCGCGCGTGCGCACGGGCGACCGGATCCTGCTCGACTGCGAGTCGCGGCGCCTCGAAGCACGCGTCGATCCGGTGCAGTGGGGCGCGCGCAGCGCGTCCTCGAACGCCGCTCCCGCCGCCCAGGATACGGGGCGCGCGCTGTTCGCGTTCAACCGCGCGATCGTCGGTCCGGCCGACCAGGGCGCGCTGTCGATCTCGTGCGGGCCGCTGCCCGGAGCGATGGCCGCGGCGTCGCGTCCGACCGAGACCGAATACGATATCGGTCACCTCGCGGCCTACGCGCCGTTCGATACCAAGGATGCATGAGATGGGCACGGGCATTCCCGATCTCGACCGCACCCAGGATGCCGCGATCGTGCTGCTGCGCAAGGCGGCGGTCCTGCCGGTGCTGACGGTGTCCTCGGCAGCGCAGGGTGTCGCGGTCGCACGCGCGCTCGCCGGAGGCGGGCTGTCGGCGATCGAAATCACGCTGCGTACCTCGGCTGCGGTCGCAGCGATCGCCGCGATCAAGGCGGACGTGCCCGCGCTCGCGGTCGGCGCGGGGACCGTACTCGGTGCGGCGCAGATCGAGGCGGTGCGCGCAGCGGGTGCGGATTTCCTCGTGACGCCGGGGACTCCGCCCGCTCTCGCGGCAGCGCTGGCCGGGTCTGGAATGCCCGCGGTCCCCGGCGCGGCGACTCCGACCGAACTGCTGGCCCTGGCGGAACGCGGCTTTCGCGTATGCAAGCTGTTCCCGGCAGCGGCAGTCGGCGGCCTCGCGTTGATCCGGGCGTTGCAGGGACCGCTCGCCGACCTGCTGCTGTGCCCGACCGGCGGAATCGGCGAAGCCGACGCGCCGCGGTATCTGGCCGAACGCAACGTGGTCTGCGTCGGCGGATCGTGGATGGTGCGCCCGCAGTGGCTTGCAGCGGAGCGCTACGACCTGATCACGGCCGCAGCCACGCGCGCGCACCGGGCAACGGCCGCATCAGGCGCCTGAATCCGCCGCGTCAGCGCGATCCGCGTTCGCGCTTCGTCGCGGATGCGTCGACGCGCTCGACCACGAGATCGGCCGGAAGCTCGCGGATGCGGATTTCGCCGTTCACCGGATGCACGCGGCGGCCGCCGAGCCGGGCCGTCGTGTCCGCGCCGAGACCGGGCCACGCGAAGACCAGGCCGCCCGGCGGCACGCGCAGCGCGCCGGCCGGAATGCGCAAGCGCAGGCGGCCCGCGTCGCGATGCAGCGTATAGCCGAGTTCGCCGTACGCGGTGCGCAGCGCGTCGATCGCGATACCGTCCCCGTCGAGCCAGGCTTCCGGAACTCCGGCCGCGAGCACGAGCGCGTGGTCCGAGTCGCGTTCGTAGGCGAACAGATCGAGCGTGGAGCGGATGAAGTCGGATGCGACCCAGCCGTGCGGCATGTCGCCGACGAAACGCGATGCGCGCGGGTCGCGGCCGACCACCTCGGCCCACTGGTTCCATTCCGGCGGGCGGCGGTCGTGCATGAAGAAATCGATTGCCGCGAGCGCGCGGTCGCGCCAGCCGAGCCGCACGAAAGTGCCGACGACGCGCCATTCATAGGGCGTATAGGCGTCCCAAGCAGCGTTGCCGTCGCGACGTGCGACGAAGGATCGCCAGTAGCGTTCGAAGGTGTTGCGAAGCAGCGCTTCGGGCAGATCGGCCTGCTCTCCGCCGGGGTCGAGCGCGATCGTGGTCGAAGTCGCGTCGAAGTCGCCGAGTTCGGCACTGCCCGGAAGATAGTCGATGCCATGCTCGGCAACGGCCGCGCGCAGCGACGCATACAGGTCGGTGCGGAACTCGTCGCGCGAGCCGCGCAGGCGAGCCGCGTCCGCATCGCGCCCCAGAGCCTCGGCGATCGCCACCGCATCCTTGTAGCCGCGCAGCGACCAGAAGTCGTCCCAGTACGAATGCATCGGTTTGGCCGAGTAGCCCTCGTGGCTGATCGAGGCGGGCATCAGGCCGTAGAACGCGCGCCGACCGGCAGCGCGGTTGACTTCACCGCGCTCGATCGCACGCAGCGTGTCCATGTAACGAGCGGCTGCATCGACGTGCGGCCACATCGCGGCGAGCAGATCGTGATCGCCGGTGTAGCGCCAGACCTGGTCGACCAGATGGATCAGTTCGCCCTGGCTGTCGTTCTCGGGCACCGGGTCCGAGCCGCGCGCGTCGACGCAGCACGGCACCTTGCCGTTGCGGAACTGGTAGGGCGCATACCATTCCAGATATGCGCGCGCCGCGTCCGCATGGCCAAGCCGCAACAGCGCCTCGGACATCATCGCGCCGTCGCGGATCCATGATCGCGCATAGGAACGCGTGCCCGGCCGCAGCGCCGCACCGTCGCGTTCGATCAGGATGTATGCGAGGGCGCTGCGCAGCGTATCGGCGAGCGCGCGCCCGGCGGCGGGCACGCGCAGCGTGACGCGGTCGAGTTGCGCGTGCCATTGCGCGGCGACCGCGCGTTCCTGCGCAGCCATCCACGCAGCCGGCTCGCGCTGCAGCGGCGTCGCGCTGCCCTCGAGCGGGATCTCCAGACCGAGCACGCGCTGCGCGCCCGCAGCGAGCTCGATCCGATAGAGCAGGGCGCCGGACGCGAGGCCGTTCGGATCGCGCGTCACGCGTGGCTGCTCGAAATGGGCCGCCCCGCCGACGCGACTCGCAACCTCGGCGAGGTGCTCGACGACCATGCCCGAGTCGAACGGACTCGCGATGAATGCGGCGGCGCGGTCGAGAGCGACCACGCGCGGTTGGCCGTCGACCGCGATCACGCGGCCGTCCCAGCCAAGATCGTGGATCGGACTGACCCCGCCCGGCGTATTCAGGAACTGCACCGCGGGATTGACCTGGAATGGGCGCAGCGCAAGCGCCAGGGTAATCGTGCGCGCGTGCGCGGATCGGTTCGTCAGAGTGTAGCGCGCGAGCAGCTGCGAACGGCCCGGCCTGCCCGCGGCGAATGCGGCGATTTCCAGATCGAGGCCGTCCTCGCGCCAGGTGACGCGCGGCATCGGCAGGTATTCGTCAGCCAGCGCATGGGTGATCGTGACGTCGGCCCAGGTCGTGACCGCGGCCGCGTGCGTGTTGCCGGATGCCCCGGCCGCAGGCGCTTCGATCAGGAAGGGTTCGATCGAGAAGCCGCCGCGCGCGACCTCGAGCGCGCCGTCCTCGGACAGCAGACCGCTCGCGTGCCCGCCATCGATGCCGACGACCGTCCAGTAGGTCTGTTCGTCGTGAAACGCACGCGGGTAGAAACCGCGCGGCACCTGTTTGGCGAGTGCGGAGAAGAATGCGTTCGCCGACGCGCCGAACGCGAGATCCTCGATCTCGACCCCGGCGAGCGCATAGCCGGACGAGGGCCCGTCGAGCATGCGCAGCCGCAGGTAGCGCGATTCGGATTCGGGCAGATACAGGGGATCGACCCCGCCATTGCCGCGCTCGACGTGGCGCACCCGGCGCCACTCGTGCGCGTCGTCGGAGACCTCCACGTCGTAGCGCGATGCGTATGCTTGGCCCCGCCAGTGCAGGATCAGCCCGCCGAACTCGCGCGCGGCGCCGAAGTCGAGGGTCAGTGTCTGCGTCCTGCCGCGGCGCGGATCGCTGCGCCAGGCGGTTGCGGTATCGCCGTCGATCGCTTGCTGCGGCGCGGAACCGCGCAGGGTCGAAGTCGCGCGCACGCGCGGCGCCGGCCAATGCGCGGGCGGCACCGGCAATTCGTGCAGCTGCAGGTCGGAGAAGCAGACTTCTCCGCTGCCGCCGTGGCCCGCCTGGATGGTGAACTCGATGCTCGCGCTTTCGTGCAGGCTGCGATCCGTAGCTGGACCCCACGCAAAGCGGATCTCGCGCTTCTTGTAGCGCAGCGTGCTCCAGGCGGGAGGAAACGCGAAGGCCTCGCGATTGACCCACCAGACGTTGTCGCCGCTCGCGTCGACGAGCTTGAACTGCAGCGAGTTCGCCGGAGCCTTGCCGCGCACCTGGAACGAGAACGCATAGTTGGCCGGATAGCTGATCGGCAGCGCGCGGCGCATGGCCGCATAGCCGGACACGCCATGAAAGTCGAAATCAAGACACAGGGCGGCTTTGCCCGCGCTGGAATCCTCGCGCAGGGTCGTCGTCACCTGGTCCGAAGCGACGGCCGACCACGCACCGGGATCGCCGAACGCGTCCAGCGCGACAGCGTCCGCCGCGTGCGCGCTCGCCGCGAATACGAGCAGACAGGCGCAGAGCCAGCGGAGCGGACGCGCACTCATCCCTTGACACTGCCGAGCAGCAGGCCCTGGATGTAATGGCGTTGCAGGACGAGGAACAGGATCAGCACCGGAACGACGGTGACGACGGAGCCGGCCATCATCAACTCGTTGTCCTGCACATGTTCGCGCGACAGCCCCGCGAGTGCGACCGGGGCGGTCTGCCAGGCCTCGTCGCTGAGCACGATCAGCGGCCACATGAAGTCGTTCCAGCTCGCGAGGAACGTGAAGATCGCGAGGGTGACGACGATCGGCTTGAGCAGCGGCAGCACGATACGCGTGAAGATGCGAAGTTCGCCCGCACCGTCGATGCGCGCGGCTTCGAGCAGTTCGTCGGGAATCGAGCGCGCGTACTGGCGTACGAGATAGATGCCGAACATGCTCGCGAGCGCTGGCACGATCACGCCGCCATAACTGTTGACCAGGTGCAGCGCCTTCATGATCAGGAACAACGGGATCATCGCGACCTGGGCCGGGATCAGCAGCGCGCCGAGCAGGCTCCTGAACAGGCGCTCGCGGCCCGCAAAACGGAGTTTGGCGAACGCATAGCCGGCTGCGAGGTTGCACAGCAGCGACAACAGGGTGATCGCGGTCGCGACGACCAGGCTGTTGAACAGGTAGCGGCCCATGCCCGCGCGCACGAACAGCTCCCGGTAGTTGGCCAGGGTCGCATGCGCAGGCAGCAGCGGTGGCGGGAACGTACTTGCCTCGCCGGGTTGCATGAACGAGACCGACAACATCCACATCAGCGGAAACAGCGCGATCATGGCGATGCCGACCAGGAGGCCATTGACGATCGCGGTTGCGAGACGCTGATTCATGCGGTTTCTGCGCGCCGGTTCAGTCGCAGCAGCAGCAGCGTCGCCGCGAGGATCAACGCGAACAGCAGGAACGCCACAGCCGACGCACGTCCGAGGCTCCACCACTTGAAGCCCTCGTCGTACATGAAGTAGAGAACGCTGACCGTGCTCTGCAGCGGATCGCCCTGGGTCATCACGTAGGGTTCGGCGAACAGCTGAAAATAACCCGATACCGTTATGATTGCGACCAGCAGCAGGACCGGACGCAGCATCGGCAGGGTCACGTGGCGAAACTGCTGCCAGCGGGACGCGCCGTCGATGCGCGCGGCTTCATAGAGGTCCTGCGGTATCGCCTGCAGGCCCGCGAGCAGGATGATCATGTTGTAGCCGAAGTTCTTCCACACGGCGAACAGGATGATCGCAGGCATCGACCAGTGCGGATCGCCGAGCCAGTCGATCGGTGCGATGCCGAAATGCGCGAGCGCGTAGTTGATCAGACCGTAGCGCGTGTGCAGCAGATAGCGCCAGATCACCGCGACTGCGACCACCGTGGTCACGACCGGAGCGAACAGCGCGGTGCGGAACAGGCCCTTGAAGCGGGCGAGACGGGAGTCGAGCAGCAGCGCGGCTGCGAGCGATACCGCGATCGAAGCCGGCACGCCGACCACGACGAAATAAAGCGTGTTGAAAAGAGATTTCCAGAACAGCGGTGTGCGCAGCAGGTCGAGGTAGTTGCCGAGCCCGACGAAGCGCAGGTTGTGCAGGTCGGCGAGCGCGTAGAGATCGAAATCGGTGAGGCTCAACGCGAACGCCGCGAACACCGGCAGCACGAAGAATGCGCCGATCACGATCAGGGCCGGAGCGGAAAGCAGCCATGCGGCACGGCGCTCGTTCATCGGCGGGCTCCCGGTCCGGCAAACCCGCGCGCGCCAATCTTGCGCCCGAACGGAAGGGTCCCACGGGCCGGCGGACGTCCGATCGCGCAATCCCTGTTGCATGCCACTGCGGAGCGAAAGTGCGCGCTGCGTAGAATCCGTTTGCGGTGGCCAGCGGTCATCGGAATCACTCTTCGCGCCGCTGTGCGAGCATCCAGCGGCGCTTGTCGAGGATCGCATCGACCCGCGCATCGAGTTCACGCAGGACCTGGTCGGACGATTCGCCGCCGCGGACCGCGCGTTCGGCGGCCAGGCGCATCTGCTGCGCGATGCGCTCCCATTCGGGGACCTTGGGCGCCGGCTTGACGCGCTCGAGCTGTTCGCGGAACGCGCGTACGTGCGGATCACTCGCGAAGGCCGGATCGTCCCACGAACTGCGCCGCGGCGGCAGGTCGCCGCTGAGTTCATGGAAGCGCCGCTGCTGGGCGGGCTCGGAAAGGAACTCGATCAGTTGCCAGACTTCGCGCGGATGCCGCGACTGGCGGAACAGGACCAGGCTGCTGCCGCCGCCGACCGCGGCGCCCGGCCCCTCCGGCCCGGGCAGCGGCGCGGTATCCCAGTCGCGCTGCAGGCGTGCCGGCAGGCGGCGACTGAACTCACCGACGTTCCACGGTCCGGTGATGTAGAACGCATAGAAACCGTTCGCGAATTCGTCCCAGACATTGGATATCTGGGTCGCACTCATGCGCGGCGCCCAGTCGCGGTCGAACATCTCCACGTAGAACGCGAACGCACGGCGGAATCCGGGACTCTCGAAGTTGCCGCGCGTGTTGTCGTCGACGAGCAGCGGATCGGGTTCCTGGATCGCGAGGTTGAGCAGCGGTTCGTATTCGTTGAGCGGGAGCAGGATCGCATAGCGTTGCGGACCTGCGTTGGCCTTGACCGCCGCCATTGCGCGCTTCCATTCAGTCCAGTCGTGCGGCGGTCGCGCGAAACCCGCCGCGGCGAGCAGATCGGTGCGGTAGAACAGCAGGCGCGTGTCGACGTACCAGGGCACGCCGTACAGTTGGCCGTCGATCACGTTGGTGTCCCAGATGCCCGCGAAGTAGTCGCTCTGGTCGATCGTCGGTGAAGCGTCGACCAGGGCCTGCAGCGGCGCGAGCGCGCCAAGCGTGGCCAGCTCGGGCAACCAGGTGTTGCCGAGCTGGCCGACGTCGGGGAGCGCGTCGCCCGCGAACGCGGTGAGCAGTTTTTCGTGCGCGGCGGTCAGCGGCAGTGCCTGCACCTCGACGCGGACGCGCGGATGCCTGCGCTCGAAGTCCGCGAGCAGAGCCGGCACGACCTCGGCCTCGCGGCCGATCGCCCACATCCTGAGCACCACCGTGTCGTCGGCTTGGCGCACGCAGCCGTCCAGGCATGCGAGCAGCAGCGTGGACAGACACGCGACCGACCAACGCCGTAACGCCTGCGCGGCATGGCGCCGGCTCGCACGCGCTTTCATTCGGCGTGCGCCGGCACCATGGGTGCCTTTGCGGTGGATGCGGCGAGCCAGCCACCCGTAAAGCCGGCGCGCTGCAGGCCGCGCCGGATGTGCGGATTCCTCTTCATCACGCGCCAGATCAATTCGCTGCGATAGTTCTCGATCATGGTCACGATCGGACCCTGGTCGATGCCGAGATAGAGCGTATCGACCCAGCCGACGTCGGGGATCACCCGGCCGGTGCGCAGGGGCCGGTCGGTGAACGCGAAGCTCGGGTTGAATGCGTCGAGGAAACCGTAACGCGTGTACACGTACTTGCCGTAGCGCTGCTTCATCTCGCGGATCGCGGGAATCACGATCTCGGGCGTGAACGCGATCGATGAAGCAGCCGCGGTCGGCGCGATCGTGCCGTCGTCGATCGTGCCGGTGAGTCCGGCACCGCGCGCCACATAGCCGTAGAACGTCTTCACGTCGCTCGCGTAGCGGTCGGGCAGACCGGGAACCGCAGGTGCGCGTGGTCCGTTGCATGCGGTCAGGCCCCACACATCGTCGCCGTAGCCCTTCCACTGCATCGGATTATGGATCGCATACTCGCGCTGCGCGAGCGTGGCGCGCTGGCTGTTGGTGAAGTAGTCGATGCCGCGGTTGCGCATGTAGCTGTCCTGGATGCCGCGAAAGTCGATCCAGACGTGGCTGTACTGATGTCCGAACAACGGTGCGAAGCCGAGGTGCTCCTGACCCTGGAAGCTGCCCCAGGTCGCGTCGTAGGTTTCCGTCCATGCCTTCCACGCGGACGCATCGATCGCGTGGGTGGTCGAGCCGAGCGCAAGCACGTAGAGCAGCATCGCCTCGTTGTAGCCGTGCCAGTCCACGTGGATGAAATCGGCTTCCGGCGTCCAGCCCATCGCGACCAGGGGCGCGCGGGGCGAAGCCCAGGTCCAGTCGACACGGGAATAGATCTGCTCGGCGAGCCGGCGGATTTCCTTTTCATCGCGGCTGTCGCGGTCGAAGTAGGACTGGCTGAACAGCACGCCGCCGAGCAGGAGCGTCGTATCTATCGTCGACAGCTCCACCCATTTCGCCGAGTGGTAGCGCCGACCGCTCTGCATGTCCAGAAAGTGGTAGAAGAATCCGTGGTATCCGGTTGCGTCTGCACGCTCGTTCTGCGGTGCCTGGTCGAAGAAGCGCAGGGTCGCGAGCGTGCGTTTCACCGCCTCCGCGCGCGTCATCCAGCCACGCTCGACGCCGACTCCGTATGCGGTGAGTGCGAACCCGACCGAAGCGATCGACGAGAAGTAGTCGCCGACGTGGTCGTCAGGCCAGTGGTCGGGAACCAGCCCGTTCGCGGTGTTGGCGCTGTCGCGGAAGAACTCGAAGGTGCGCTTCTCGAGTTCGTCGAGCATCGCGCGATCCGACTTTTCGAGCGTCGAATAGGCCGACGACGAAGCCTCCCGTGCGGGCGCTTGCGCGGTCGCGAACAAGGCAACCAGCACGAGCAGGAGGGTCGTCGCGGCGCCATGGAGGGAATTGCGGCGGATCGTTGCTGTCTTCATTTCACGGTTGGTTCTGGATCGATATTTGTCGGTCAAACGGGTGCCTTGCAGTAGCGATCGATGAATGCCTGGTGCATCGGCATCGCTTCGACGCAGTTGTCGATGACTTTCTTCACGCCGTGGACGAGGCCTTCGAGTTCGCCCTGCGCGAGCAGATCGACGACCGGATGGTAACTGCGCGGCTGGATGCGCTGGCCGAGCATTACCTGCACCCAGCTGGTGACAGCGAACAGTTCCTCGGCGTCGCGATAGAAGCGCCCACTGTCGCGGAACAGGCGAATGGTGTCGGCGAGCGGCGGCGGAATCTGCATCGTGCGGCAGTAGTTCCAGAACGGCGTATCGTCGCGCTCGGTCGCGCAGTAGTGCAGGATCAGAAAATCGCGGATGCGCTCGAACTCGAACGTGGCCTGCGCGTTGTAGCGATCGACGACGACCGGGCTGAAGCCGCGATCGGGGAACAGGTTGAGCAGGCGCGCGATGCCGGACTGGATCAGGTAGATGCTGGTCGATTCGAGCGGTTCCATGAACCCGCTCGCAAGACCGAGCGCGACGCAGTTGCGGCTCCAGAATTTGCGGCGCATTCCGGTCGTGAAGCGCAGCAGGCGCGGGTCGCCGAGCGCGCGCCCGTCGAGGTTCGCGAGCAAGGTCGCTGCCGCCTCGTCGTCGCTGATGTGCGCGCTCGAGTAGACGTAACCGTTGCCGGTGCGATGCTGCAGCGGGATGCGCCACTGCCAGCCCGCGGTGCGTGCGGTCGAGCGCGTGAATGGCGTGGGCGGACCCGTGTTCTCGCATGGCGCGGCCATCGCCCGGTCACAGGGAAGCCAGTGCGTCCAGTCTTCGTAGCCCGCATGCAGAGCCTGTTCGATCAGCAGGCCGCGAAATCCCGAGCAGTCGATGAACAGGTCGCCGCCGATGCGTTCGCCGCTTTCGAGCACGACCGCCTCGATGAATCCGTCGTCGGCACGCAGCAGCGTCTGCGCGACCTTGCCTTCGGTGCGCCGCGCACCGCGGGCTTCGGCATAGCCGCGCAGATACTTCGCATACAGACCGGCGTCGAAATGGTAGGCGTAGGCGATATTCGCGAGCGGCGAGGTCGGCGCAACGTCCGAGGCCGAAGCCATGAATCTGCCGCGCGGCGCGGCCGCGGTGTTCAACGAGTAGGCGCCGATCGGATCGGCCCGGCCCGCGTTGAAGAGTTTCAGCCAGTACTGGTGGAACGGAAGCAGACCATAGTCGTGCCCGATCGTGCCGAATCCGTGCACGTAACGGTCGCCGATCCGGCCCCAGTCGACGAATTCGATACCGAGCTTGAACGTGCCGCGCGTCGCGCGCACGAACTCGATCTCGTCGATTTCGAGCACCTTGTTGAACAGTTTCAGGTGCGGAACGGTGGCTTCGCCGACGCCGACCGTGCCGATCTCCTCCGACTCGACGAGGCGGATCGAGATGTCCTTGCCGAGCACCTTGGCGAACGCGGCCGCGGCCATCCAGCCGGCGGTGCCGCCGCCGACGATCACGATGCTGCGTATGCGATTTTCTGTCATCGGAATCGTGGTGGCCGCAATGACGAGGCCCGCATCGCGGGCCTCGTCGGATTGCCTGCGGTCAGGAACGTCAGAAGCGGAAACCCGCGGTCAGCTTGATCGTACGCGGAACGCCGGTGATATTGCCATTGGCGGCATAGGTGGCATCCGCGTTGCTGAAGACGGTGCCATTGGCGTACGCAATATCCACGTAGTTCTTCCAGTTGAACACATTGAGGAAATCCGCTCGCACGTAGAGAACGATTCCCGCGGTCATGTCGAAGTTCTTGGTTACCGTGAAATCGAGCGAGCGGTAGCCGAAGATCTTGCCGCCGAAGCCGATCGACTGGCCATTCGGGATGCGCGCGGCCGGAGCGCAATGGGCTCCGCTCGGATAATTGACGCTGCCGTCCTGGTAGCAACTGAAAGTGTTGCCCGGAATCGGTGTGGCCAGGGTCAGTTTTCCGGAGTAGAGCATGCCCCAGGGTCCGTCGATCGAGCCTGCCGCGACAAAGCGGTGCTTGGCCGCTGCATTCGATCGTATGAACGGGTAGTCCTGGATGGTTTCCCCGTCGAACGAGTAGTGCTCGTTGATGTCGCGATTCTGGTTCGCGTTGGTGTAGGTGTAGGCGAGCGTTGCACCCCAGCCCGATTCCTTGGTGTACGGTTTGTCGGCCGAGAGCAGGATTTGCGTCGTACGCGTCTCGATGCCGTTGTTGCCGATGATCAAGGCGCCGAATCCGGGCACGCCATTGCCCCAGGGCTGTCCGCCACCCATCCAGAACGAACCATCCGGACGCCGATTGCCGAGCGTGAACGTGAAACCATCCTTGCTGAGAATGCGCGCAACTGCGGCGCTCGTGTTCCAGTCGCCGACCTTGTTGCGCATGCCGAGGCTGAACTGGTCGGAGTAGGGGACCTTGATGTTGTTGTTGATGATGTCGACTTCGCTGCCCGCGTTGCTGGTCCCGATCAGCGACTGCAGGTTGGAAAGGCCCTGCAGGTAGATCGGATCCCACTCGTAGCAGGTCGGTGACAGGTCGCACGGGTGATCCGGGACGTTGAAATAGATAGTCGACTGCGGCAGCGCCGACTTGGTCTGCTCGAGTTGCAGGTAGTCGTACAGGTTGCGGTCGTAGGCGCGACCCGCACCGCCGAAGATCACGTGCTGCTCGTCCGCGTTGAGGTCGTAGGAAAAACCGAGGCGCGGCTGGAATTCGTCTTTCTGCGCGCTGCGGTTGTGGCCGTTGCTGATGTAGTCGTTGATGTTGACCCCGCCGAGCGCGAGCGATTGGGCGTAGGTCTGGCCGTCCGCTGCGTTCGGGTCCTGGCTGTTGAATGCGGCGACCACGTTGGCCGGCGTCACGTAGTTGAGGAACGACGGGGTTTCCTCGTAGTCCCAGCGCAGGCCGAGGTTGAGGGTCAGCTTGTCGTTGACCGCCCAGTCGTCCTGGATATAGGTGCCGAACTGCTTGTTGCTCGACTTGGCGACCGGATTGAGCCCGGGCACCGGATTGGTGAAGAACGCCTTGTACGGATCGGGCGCGGTCCCGCTCGGATCCACGCTGTAGTAGAACTGCGGATTGATGTTGAGCGCATCCTGCGCGGTCAGGTCAATCTGCTTGTACTTGACGCCCATCTTGACCGTGTGATCGCCCATCCAGTTCAGGTCGGTGAAGGTCAGGTCATCCTGGATCGCCGGGCCTTTCTGCCCTTTGTATTGCGTGGCCAAGGGTGATGACGGCCCGACGTCGATGATGTTCGTGTCGTTCTGCGGTTGCCAGGTATAGACGTAGCCGTTGCCGATGCCGATCGAACTCGGCGCGTTGTAGGTCTTCTCGTAGGTGAGCAGGACTTCGTTGAACCAGTTGTCGGCGCTGTGCTGCCAGCGCGCGTCGATGCGGTTGTCATTGTTCTTGACGACGATGCTCGACGAAACCGCCTGCCCCACGCCGATGTTGTCGGCCTGGTTCTCCCTGCGGTATTTCGCGCTGAGCTCGATGCGGTCGCGGTCGGAGAACTCCCAGTCGAGCTTGCCGAAATACAGGTCCTCGTCGAACGGCAATCCGGAGGGTCCGAATTGCGCCACGACGTCGGGGGGCAGCAGGTCGTTGATGCCGGTCACCCCGGGCAGAACGGCAATCGGCGTGTCGTAGCGCTTTGCCTCGTAGGTGAAGAAGAAGTGCAGCGCGTCCTGGATGATCGGACCACCGAATGCGGCGCCGTATTCCTTTTCCATCGACGGCACCTGCGTGCCCGAATCGAGTTCCGACGGCGTCTTCGCGCGCAAGTCCTGATTGGTATACGTTTCGAAGGCCTCGCCATGGAATTCGTTGGTGCCGGACTTGGTTTCCGCGGTCACCGCGGCACTCGAGATCTGGTCGTACTCGGCCTTGTAGTTCGAGGTGATGACCTTGTATTCGCCGATCGCGAGCTGCGGGAACGGGTTGCCCTGGCTCGCGAACTGGCCGGCTACGCCGCCTTCCTTGACATAGTTCTTCTGGCCGACACCGTCGATGTAGACGTTGACGGAATTGGCGTTCTGCGCGCCGCCCGTTAGCTTCGTATGTCCGCTCGAGTCGACGCTGAACACCATGCCGGGCACGGTATCGGCGAATTCGAGGAAGTTGCGCGTGACTTGCGGAATGGTCTGGATCTGGCGCAGCGAAATCGTGCCGCCGACTTCGGATGTCTTGACGTCGGGGAGCGCATTGGCGGTCACCGTCACGCCTTCGAGCATGGTCGCGCCTGCCGCGGTGCCCGCCTGCAGGTCCAGGGTCGCGGTCGAGGCGACCGTGACCGTCACCGTACGCGCAGTGCCCGGTCCCGCATCCACCTCGTAGGTGCCCGGCTGCAGGCCGACCAGCGTGTAGCTGCCGTCGGCATTCGCCTTGGTGCGTCGCGTCGCTCCGGTTGCGATGTTCTTCGCGACGACCTCGCTGTTCGCGGGCGCGCTGCCGCGCAGCGTGGCATCGGACGATTGCGCCCAGCCGATTGTCGGCAGCGCGCCGGCCGAGGCGATCGCGGTCGCGATCACCGAGACCAGTAGCTTCTTTCTCAGCAGATGCTTTCTCATGGCTCTCTCCCAGGCATGCGTGTCGGATCGGTGATCAGCGAATCGAAGGGTGGTCGGGGTCGGGCTTCCGTGACGGTATCCCGCACGAGGCGCGCACGACGACTTCGCAGGGCAAGGTCTGCGATGGCGCCTGGGCGGTTCCGGGCGCATCCAGCGCGCCGAGCAGGGTATCCAGCGCGCAGCGCCCGAGGTCGGCGATGCGGACGCGCACGGTGGTCAATGGCGGGGTGACGAAGCGGGCGATCGGGATGTCGTCGAATCCGCACAACGCGAGGTCGCCCGGAACCTGCAGCCCGCGTTCGAGAAACGCGAACAGGCAGCCGATCGCCATCATGTCGTTGGCCGCGAATACGGCATCCGGAAGATCCCCGGTACCGATCAGCGCGAGACCGGCCCGGTAGCCCGACTCTTCACTGAAGTCGCCCGCAAGAACCCGCGCCGCGAGTGCGGGCCTTGTGCTTGCGAGGGCATCCCGGTAACCCCTGAGACGCTCGCCCGCATCGAGATTGCCTTCCGGACCGGCAATCAGCGCGACGCGTCGGCGCCCATTGTCGATCAGGTGCTTCGTCATGGCGAACGCACCGCCGTAGTTGTCGATGTTGAGCGTCGGGTAGCGCGTGCTGCCCGCCACTGCGTTCATCATCACTGCGGGCAACGTGTCCGGAAGATTTGCGCGCAGGAACGAGACGTCGACGTGCGGCGACATCACGAGCAGGCCGTCGACGCGACCCTGCATCGCGCGCAGCGCCGCCGCGGCTTCTTCGGCATCGCCATGCGAACTCGAGACGAGCAGATGCAGACCGTGACCGCGTGCGGCGACGTCGATGCCGCGAATCAGTTCGGAGAAGAATTCGCCGTGAAGGTCCGGCAAGACCGCACCGATCGTCTGCGTGCGCTTGGTGATCAGGCTGCGCGCCGCATCGTTTGGGGTGTAACGCAGATGCGTTGCCGCAGCGAGAATCCGCGTTCGGGTTGCGCGGGTCACGTTTTCATGGCCGTTAAGCGCGCGTGAAACCGACGCAACCGACACGCCGGCAACTCGGGCGACATCTTTGATCGTCACACCCACGGTCGTGCGCTGCCCCGGCAACGATGTAAACGTTTACATCATGCTATCGGTGCGAGCGGATTGTCATGCTGCGTTACAGCAGGGACCGCCCGCCGAGGAACCCCGGGGACATGCCATGAGCGCGCTACGGCGAGCCGGGCGTCGGGCAGGACTGACGCCGGCGCCCGCAGCGCCGCTCAGAAGTCCTTTTCAAGACCGACAAACAGGCCGCGTCGCGCCCCGTACTGCGGCGCACCGACGCCGATGCCGGAGCCGTCGCGCAACAGATAGACGCGATCGGTCACGTTGATCGCGGCGATGCGCACGTCGAGGGCACCCATGCCGGGCACGTCGAACTTGCGATCGGCCGACAGATTGATCGTGTAGTACCGGGGCAGGTGCGAGCTGTTGGCAAAGCCGTTGCGCAGTCCGGAGCCGTACAGATAGTCGGCGCCGACGCGCGTGCCGTCCCAGTCGTAGCTGATGCCGCCCGAGGATGCGAGGCGCTGGTCGTGGTCGAGGTGCACCCAGTGCGTCGCGATGTAGTCGAGTTCGTCCTCGTCGAAATTGTACTGCCCGGAGGCGACCTGCTTTCCCATCGCTCGGCTCGACGCGAGGTTGAAGTACGCCGACACGCCGTCATGGTCGTAGTTCGCGGTGAATTCGACACCGCGCACGCGGCCTTTGGCATAGTTGAACGGCGAGAAGATCAGCGCCGCGCCGAACTGACCCTCGTCGAGCAGGTTGGTGACCTCGCGGTAGTAGCCATCGAGGCCGAGCGTGAGGCTGTCGCCAACTCTCTGCGAAATGCCCGCGTCGAAATAGTTGGAGCGCTCTGACAGGGTCTGCGCGTTCACCGCGGTCGGCAACGCGTTGGTCGTGCCCTGGAACAGCGCGATGTCGGTCGGCGCGATCAACTCGGCCGGTGGCGGCGTGAAGTAGCGCGCGTAGCCCGCGTGCAATGTGGTCGTGTCGCTGGCCTGGAATACGGCGCCGAAGCGCGGGCTCAGCTGGCCCTCATGCACGTACGCATCGACCTTGTCGCCACGCACGCCATAGTTGAGCGTGAGCTTTTCGCCAACCTGCCACTCGTCCTGCACGTAGAGGCCATAGGTTCGCGCGTCGATCGGCGCTGCGTTGTCGACGATCGTGATCGGGATCATGCTTGTCTGGTTGCCTTGCGCATCGGCGGGGAACACGAGCGACGTGTTGTCGGCGAGCGGATGCTCGCTGCTCGCATACAGACCGTAGCGCATCGTGTGGGCGTCGCCGAACGGGGTCGAGAAGTCGGCCTGCAGCGTGTCCGCGCGATTGCTGCGCGCGATGGTACCCGCGACGCCGTTGAAGACGAGGTCGCCGATCGGATCAGGCTGATAACCGACGCTCGTGAAACGCTGCCCGACGGAAACCTGATAGCCGGTTTCGTTCAATGTGCCCTGCAAGGAGAGGACACCGAACCGGGTGACTTCGCGCTGGCGTTCGTCGAGATCGCGCGAATCGAAGTCGCCGACGTCGCCGAGCTGGAACTGCGGGACCTGGCCCGGATTGTTCGGGATCTGGAAGCGGTTGTCGGTCGCGCCGAACATGAAGCCGAGGCGTGACGAGTCCGCGAGCAGATAGGACACGTAGCCAAATGCCTTGAACTGGTTCGTGCGGTCGTGGATTGCGTCGCGCGACGCGGTCGGGTTCTCGATGCCGACGTCGTCCTGCAGGTAGTTCGCGGTCAGGAATCCGCTCCAGGGTCCGTTGCGGCCGTACACGGTCGCGCTCGGGTTGAAGGTGCCGAACGAGCCCGTGGTCAGGCCGACGCTGCCGCCAAAGGTGTCGGTGCCCGCGCCGGCTACGCCGGACTTGGTCGTGATGTCGACCACGCCGGCAGTGCGATAGCCGTATTGGGCAGGCAGTGCGCCGGTCAGGAACGAAAGATTGTCGATGACGCGTGCGTCGAGAGCCTGCCCGAAACCGCTGATGCTCTCGGGGATGATCACGCCGTTGATCCGGTACTGCACGTCGGCGTGGTCGCCGCGCACATGCACCTGGCCGAACGAATCGTCGACCACGCCGGGTGCGCGCAGAAGGATCTGGTTCAGCGACGTGGCCGATCCGAGCGGAAGCTGGTCGAGCGATTTCTGGTCGAATACGTACTGGCTCGCGCCGACATCCGGAGACAGCTGGTTGCGCGCCTCGTCGAGTTTCGCGGTGACGCTGACCGTGCCGAGCGTCGCGTCTGCGGCTTGTGCCGCGGATTGCTTTACCTTCGCGTTGCGCGACGTGGGGACATCCCCGGCACCGCCGCCGGCATCCGCGGCAGCAGGAGCCGGCAGCGCCGCGTCGGCGGCCACCACGAACGGAGCGTGGCAGAGGGCAAGGCCCGTACCGAGGAGGACGACAGCGTGGGTCTTGTTCATCTTTATCGGGGACTGTGGAGGGGCTTGTGGACGGACGAATAAGATATGTTATATCATAATGTAGGCAACCGTGGATCGATGGCGGCGTGCCTGCGGCGAACCCCCGGGCGTCGCCTGCGACCATCGACACCACGGGTCTGCCGATCCAGGAACGAGCCGCCATGACCGTGAGTCCGCTGCACAAGTCCTTGTTCGCCCGCTATGCGGACCGCTTCGGTGCGACCGCTTCGTTTCTATGCGCAGTGCATTGCGCGCTGTTGCCGCTGGTCATCGCCGTGTTGCCCGCACTCGGTCTGGGTTTCCTGGCTGATCACGAACTCGAGCGGGCGTTCATCGCGTTTGCGAGCCTGCTCGCGTTGACCACGTTGATCATCGGGTTCCTGCGTCATCAGCGCTTTCGCGCGTTCTGGTTCCTCGTGCCCGGCATCGCGCTGCTCGTGGCGGGCATCGTGGTCGACCTCGATGCGGGGCCCGTGCATGCGATTCTCGTCGCGATCGGCGGCACGCTCGTCGCACTCGCGCACGTGACCAATCTGCGCCTGACCCACCACCACGTGCACGACGCCGCGTGCGGGCATTGAAGATGCGCGCGCCGCCGCGCGTGATTGTGTAACCGCGGCGTCGCTGCCTAGGATCGTGCGTCACGATTTCCGAGCATCGAGTCGATGCCTCACGCGCACGCGCAATCACATCCGGATCCATTCGCGCACCAGGGGCTTCCCGCGCGCAACCGCGAGCGTCGGCTGCTCGTCGCATTTGCGTTGACTGCGTGCACGCTCGTCGCCGAAGCGGTCGGTGGCTGGCTCTCGGGTTCACTGGCCCTGCTCGCCGACGCGGGACACATGCTGGTCGACGCGCTCGCGCTGCTGTTCGCGTGGCTCGGTGCGCATTTCGCGCGCAAGCCGGCCGACGCGCGGCGCAGCTTCGGCTATGCCAGGCTCGAAGTGCTGGTCGCCTATACCAATGCGCTCGCGCAGTTCGTGCTCGTCGCGTGGATCGCATTCGAAGCGATCTCCCGGCTTTTCGTGCCACATGCGATTGCGAGCGGCCTCATGCTCGGCGTCGCAACCGCCGGACTTTTCGTCAATCTCCTGGTGCTGCGTGTGCTGCACGCCCACGCGGCGGACGACCTCAACACCGCGAGCGCGCGTTTGCACGTACTCGGCGATCTGCTCGGTTCGCTGGGTGCGGTGGTGGCTGCGTTGCTGATCCGCTATGCGCGACTCGACTGGGCCGATCCGGTGCTGTCGATCCTGGTTTCGGCATTGATCCTCGGCAGCGCCTGGCGCCTGCTGGGTCGTAGCGTGCACATTCTGCTCGAAGGGACGCCGCGTGGAGTCGATGGCGCAGTCGTCGCGAAGGCCGTGCGGGAAGCCGGCATTGGTGTCGATGACGTGCACCATGTGCACGTCTGGGAGCTGTCCGGGGGCAGTGCCGTGGCGACCCTGCACGCGCGGCTCGCCGAGGGGCGGGACCCGGACCGCACGATCGCGGCGATCCAGAACGTGCTGCGCGACCGCTGCGGCATCGTGCATGCGACGGTGCAGGTCGAACAGGCCGTCTGCAGCGGCCAACGCTGCGCCTGAGCCCTGCGCCGGCGTGGCGCACGCCGCTTGCGCGGCGCGCGCGGACTGCTATCCTGCGCGCCCGCAGCACGACAAGACAGGAGCGACCATGGGCAAGGGCGATCGCAAGACCCGCAAGGGCAAGATCTCGATCCGCAGTTACGGCAATGTGCGACCTCACGCGGCCAAGGCCGTGGCGGGCAGCAGTCCCGGCGGCACGGTGAAACCGGCGGCCAGGGCCGCGGCCAAGCCGGCGGTCAAGAAGGCTGCTGCAGCGCGCAAGACCACAGCCAGGAAGAGTGCCTGAGCGACCCGGGAGGCCGCCGTTTCGGGGCTCGCAAGCGGACGGAATCGCCCCTAACCAAAAGTTAGCATTGGCATGAATTTGCGGGTATAGTCAGGCCACTGTGTTTGCAAGGGTCACTGTCAATCGTGGCCTGATGTGGTTGATCAGACGATCCGCTTCATCGATTTTGCCTCGCTAGCTCCCTCTGCAACCCAGTCTCGGTGCGGAATGTTCCGCCATCGTGATGTCAACAGAGTGTTTCCAGGAGTTTCAGAGATGTCGAATCGTCAGAACGGTACCGTCAAGTGGTTCAATGACGCCAAGGGTTTTGGTTTCATTACCCCGGAAAGCGGCCCCGACCTGTTCGTGCACTTCCGTGCGATCCAGGGCACCGGCTTCAAGTCGTTGCAGGAAGGCCAGCGCGTCAGCTTCGTCGCCGTGCAAGGCCAGAAGGGCATGCAGGCCGACCAAGTCCAGGTCATCTGATTCCGCTTCAAGCGTACAGAAGAGCCCCGGGTGGCAACGCCCGGGGTTTTTTCTTGCCCGTCGATCATCCCACCGGTACCGAATTTCACTGCGAGGGAGCGATCACGGCCATTCGAGCGTGGCGTGGACGATCGTGCGGCATGTGCCGCCGACCCAAACGCTCGCAGGCGCCCCGGCCGCGACTTCGATCTGCAACTCGATCGAGGCGTCGCGACCGATTTCCCGGCCCTGGCTGACCCGATATCCGCGCGCGAGCGGTCCGCCCGGCTCGCGCTCGGCGATCCACGCCGCGATCAGCCCGTTGGCCGCGCCCGAAGCCGGGTCCTCGACAATGCCGACTCCGGCCGGAAATGCACGAACCGCAAGTTCGTATCCGTGCTGGCGGCTGCGCGCGAAGACGCAGAGCCCGAGACTTGCGGTCGCGCGCGCGAGCGCCTCGATGCGCGCGTGGTCGGGATGCCAGGCACGCACCGCCGCCTCGTCGGCGAACTCGGCGATCCACCAGCGCCGGCCGCCCTCGACAAATACCGGGGGCAGGGCGCCAAGCGTCACGCCGTCAAGGATGGCCGTGAGGCGGGGTTCCTCGGCGATGCCCTCACCCAGGATGTGCGCGGCCGGCGCCTGTACGAACAGGCGACGAGACGAGAGTGCACCGTGCACGCGAATCGGCAACTGACCCGCCAGGCATTCCTGGACCAGCCGGCCGTCGCGCGCGGAGGCGATCGCGCACTCGAGCACCGCATGCGCGCTGCCGATGGTCGGATGGCCCGCGAACGGGATCTCGCGATTCGGAGTGAAGATGCGCAGACGATAACTGGACTGCGCGAGAGTCGGCGTCAGCACGAACGTCGTTTCCACGAGATTCGTCCACGCGGCGAAGCGCTGCATGTCGATGTCGCTCCAGCCGTCGGCATCGACGACTACGCCGAGCGGATTGCCGCCGCCGGGGCGGGCCGGAAACACATCGAGCTGAAGGTAACGGGAGGAGTGCAGCATGGCGGCGGGATTCGAAACCGTTGCGGATCATACCGTCGCCATTTCATGTTGTGGGGGCGGAGCCATGGCATGCTTGTGTTCCTGTCCGCCGCATCGGGAGTCGACATGAGCAAGGTTCGCGACGTCGTCATCATCGTCGGCAGCCTGCGCAAGGCGTCGCTGAACCGGAAGCTCGCGCACGCGCTGATCGAAATTGCGCCCGCCGGACTGAAGCTGGAAATCGTCGCAATCGGCGACCTCGCACTGTTCAACCAGGAGTTGGACGAGGATCCTTCGCGCCTGCCGGCGCCATACACTGCGTTTCGCGAACGGATGAGGCGTGCCGACGGCGTGATTTTCGTGACTCCCGAATACAACCGCTCGGTGCCCGGTGTACTCAAGAACGCGCTTGACGTCGGCTCGCGACCGCATGGAAAGAGTGTATGGGGTGGCAAACCCGCGGCGGTCCTGAGCGCGTCTCCGGGCGCGATCGGCGGGTTCGGCGCGAACCACCACCTGCGCCAGTCGCTGGTGTTTCTCGACATGCCGGCCATGCCGCAGCCGGAAGCCTACCTCGGCCACGCGGACGAACTGTTCGACGAATCCGGGAATCTGGTCAAGGATTCGACGCGCGACTTTCTGGGCAAGGTCATGCGTTCCTATGCCGCATGGCTCGATGCCAACGCGCGCGCATGAGGTTGCGCTCACACATTTGCACGGCGGGTCACGAACGCCGACGACACGAGCGCGCGGTGTCCACCGCGCGCCCCCGCATCACGCAATCCGACCACGAAGGCCCCACGCGCGCATGCCTACGTCACCCGTCACGCTGTTGATCATCGTCGTCACCTGCCTGGTCTCGTTCGCTGGTTTTTCCAATCCACGCATCGTCGACAGGCTGATTCTGTGGCCGCCGGCGATCAGCCGCGGCAAGGAGTACTGGCGCCTCGCGACCTGCGGCCTGATCCATGCCGATGTGGCGCATCTCGCGTTCAACATGATCACGTTGTACTTTTTCGGCGGGCTCATGGAGCAGTTCTATGCGCAGTACGTCGGCGAGGCCGGCTATCTGCTGTTCTATGTCGGCGGACTGGTCGTTTCGTGCGTGCCGAGCTGGTTGCGTCATCGTGACGACAGTCTCTATCGCAGTCTCGGTGCGTCGGGTGCGGTTTCGGCCGTGTTGTTCGCATTCATCCTGCTGCAGCCGTGGAGCACGATTCTCGTATTTTTCATTCCTGTTCCGGCCATCGTCTATGCGGTCCTCTACCTTGGCTACACGATCTACATGGACCGTCAGCGCGCCGATCGCATCAACCACAATGCACACCTCTGGGGCGCAGTCTATGGTGTCCTGGTGACCCTGGCGATCGAACCGCGTGTGCTCGCCGTGTTCCTGCACAGGCTGCTGCAACCCGGATTCATGCCATTCTGAGAAACCGGCTCGTGCGGCTGCGTCGTGCTGCACGAGCAGCAGCGCGACCCATGACTTCCGGGCGTGGAGCACATCCGCCGTGTTCATCGAAACTTGCATTCCGTGCCCGGCTGCGCAGGCGCGCCGCTGCCGCACCACCAAACTTTCTGGAGTCTTCATGAAACCTTTGCATCTGGCCGCGCTGCTTGGCGCACTGATCGCGACTTCCGGTGCCGCATTCGCCGACGACACGGCGGACAAGGGCGACAAGGCCGACAAGGCGGAAGCGGCGAAGCATGAGGAAACCAAGCCCAGGAAACTCGAGGAGAAACATAGCGAGAGCGAGGGTTCCGTCAGCGTCGGCGGCAAGCGCATCGACTACAAGGCGATCGCGGGAACGATCCTGCTCGACGACAAGAAGGACCAGCCGGCCGCGAGCATTTTCTATGCGGCGTACTTCAGGAAGGGCGTGGAGGCGGCCCGTCGGCCGGTCACGTTTCTCTACAACGGCGGCCCCGGCTCGTCGACGATCTGGCTGCACATGGGCTCGTTCGGACCCAGGCGTGTCGTGACCGCGGACGACCAGCACACCGCACCCGCACCCTACGGTCTGGTCGAGAACGAATACAGCCTGCTCGATGCGAGCGACCTGGTCTTCATCGATGCGCCAGGCGCCGGATTCAGCACGTTTGCGGACAAGGAAAAGGGACCGAAGGAGTACTACGGCGTCGATGCCGATGCCGATGCGTTCGCGCAGTTCATCGGCAAGTTCCTGTCCAGGTATGGCCGCTGGAATTCACCGAAGTACCTGTTCGGAGAAAGTTACGGCACGACGCGCTCGGCGATCCTCGCCAATCTGCTGCAGAGCACGCACTCGATCGATCTCAACGGCGTGATTCTGCTGTCATCGGTGCTCAACATGGCAATGCTCATCGACTTTCCCGAGATCGACCCGGGTGTCGACCTGTCCTACCAGCTTGCCTTGCCGACGTACGCGGCGACCGCCTGGTACCACGACAGCCTGCCGGAGAAGCCGGGCGACATGGAGTCCTTCCTCGGCGAGGTCGAGCAGTTCGCAATGGGCGAGTATGCGACCGCGCTCGCCGCGGGCAATACGATCGATCCGGCACGCAAGCATGCAATCGCCGAGAGGCTGCACGCATATACGGGCCTGCCCGTGGCCTATATCGAACGCGCCAACTTGCGCGTCAATGGCGGCGAGTTCGAGCAGAACCTGCAGCTCGGCAGCGGCCTGACGACCGGCCGCCTCGATTCGCGTTTCTCGGGCCCGACGATGGACGCGCTGAACCAGGGAGCTGCCTACGATCCGCAGTCCGCCGCGATTTCCTCTGCGTATTACTCGGCGTTCAACGACTACGTGCGCAAGCAGCTCAAGTTCGGCCAGGATCAGACCTATCATCTGTTCGCAGAAGGCACGTTTCCGGGCTGGAAGTTCGAGCACAAGCAGCCCGGCGGCCAGTTCCCGATTCCCGGATTCCCGAATGCTATTCCAGACCTCGCCGCCGCGATGAAGTACAACCCGCATCTGCACGTGATGCTCAATTCCGGCTATTTCGACCTCGCCACGCCGTTCTATACCGCCGACTACGAGATGAAGCACCTGCCGATATCGCCGCAGCTCGCGAAGAACATCGAGACCCACTATTACCCGTCTGGGCACATGGTCTATGCACATCTGCCGTCGCTGAAGGCGCTCCACGACAATGTCGCGGCGTTCATCGCGGCGACCAGCAACGGAGGGCGGCAAGCCGGCGCACCGTAAACCTTGTCCCGAGAACGCTCGCAGTCAGATACCTTCTGTTGCTGGCGCAACGCACCTGCGGGTATCGAATCGCGGAATCCGGAATTCCTGCCCTCGGCGCGGCCTTGCGGCCAGGCGGCGCGGATGAATTGACCCGCGACGCACCGGGCATGCAGCCGCGGGGCCTTGCGGCCGCTGCGAACGTCGCGCATTGACCGCGACACTCGCCGACGAATCAATTGAAACCGTTGGCGAAAATGATGTCGGAATTGATCTGCAGGGCACCGATTTCGGGGAAATCGCCGGTCGATTGGCGCGGAAATCCTGGACCGCGCTGATCCCACGACAGATTGAGCACGTTGGTGCCGCCGAACGTGTCCCATTGACCCGGCGTCGGCATGTGGGTCCGCGTCAATCCGCCGTTGTCCTGCAGAGGATGCAGTCCCGGATCTTCGTGCGTGGTGTCGGTCGGACAGGCCGCTCCACAGAACATCACGTTGTTGTGGCCGCCGTTGAAGCCGGTCGCGGCAGGTGCGGTGAGATCGGCGGTCGGGAACGGCGAGCCGGGCACCGTATTGTTTGCAATGATCGTGCTGTCCATCTCGCCGCTCGACTGGATGTACACACCGGCAGCGAAATAGTGACCGGCGCCGTCGGACCACTGGCCGGAAGTATTGAATGCGATCGTGCTGTTGTAGAGATTGAGCGGCGGGCGCGCAAAGATCCCGCCAATCTGCGTGTCGGCATGGTTGCCGGACACCGTGCTGTTGATGATCGTTGCCGGACTGCCGGCGTTGTCCGCCAGCGCGAGCGCGCCCATGCGGTCCGAGTGGTTGCCGGATACGGTGGTTCCAACGATCAGCACGCTGCCGCGCGCGAACACGCCGCCGCCGAAGGTCGGCGGCGTATTGGACAGGGCGGCATTGTCGGCTACGGTGCTGTACATCGACTGGAATCCTTCCAGCGCGTAGATGCCGCCGCCACTGGCATACCCTCCGGTCGCCCGGGCCGTGCTGCCCGAGACCGTACTGCCTGACAGGTAGACCACGCCGGCAGCAAAGATCGCGCCGCCGAGGGCGGAGTGGATGCTGGCGCTTCTCGCCTGGCAATTCTCAACGCGGGAATCGCGCAGCAGCACGTTACCCGCGGAGTGAATGCAACCGCCGCTTGCATCGATATCGGAACGGTACTTGCTGCCGTTCGCAATCGTCAGGCCCTGCACGATGAGGCTGCCGCCGCCGAGATGATAGAGCGCGGCCGCACCGCTGCTGGCTGCGGCATCGATCGTCAGCGCGTTGCTTCCGGGGCCCACCAGCGCGAGCTGGCTCTGGCCGATAATGATCGCACCGGTTGTCAGCGAGATCGTGCTGCAGGTGAGCTGGGTCAGATCGATCGTATCGCCGGAAGCCGCCGCACCGACTGCGTCGCGCAGGCTGCCCGCACCGCTGTCCTCGCAGCTGGTGACGGCCTGCAGATGCGACGGAGTGCCGACCAGCACTTTGGCGTGCAGGGCGATGGACGTCGCAGAGGCGTGCCACGCCGCTGTCGCGGTGGAACCGGCGATGGCTGGCGCCGAAGCGGTACAGAGCGCGGCGAGACAGGCGGCGAGCTGCAGCCGAGGCGGTGCCGGCAACCGGATAGGGGCTTGAAACGTCGTCACGTCATGTCTCCTCGCAGGACGCAGATGAATGCCGGAGTGCGGACTGATTGGATCCGCATCCTTCAACAGCAACGCCAAACGGTGGCAACCTGAGACACGCTGCACCGAGGTGCTCGCTGGAAACGGCGCAACGCATCATTTGAGAGTGCTTGCGCAGACCGTGAAGCGCTCACGCAAGGATCGTGCGGCATGAACCGATGACCAGGCCCCGCGAGTGCAGCTGTCGGTGCAGGTTGCGGGACGAGACACCTGGCGCTCGGCAACCTCGCGTCGCGTACATCACCGGTCGAGGCCCGGCGTACGCAGAGCGCGGATCCACTTGACAGGGCTGGCGCGGATGCGGTGCGACTGCGACGCGCCGCGTACGGCTGCCAGGATCATCCGGTTGCCGCGGACTGGGGTTACAGGTGGAGGCCCGTGCATGCGCGGGCTGCATCTGCGGACGCAAAGGGTCAGGACGCGCCCGGGTCCCGAGTCACCCGCGAGGGGGTCGGCGTTCGAGCCAGATTTCGCGCCAGTACATCACCTCGCCACGCGGACAGTCGCCCAACTGCCCTTCGCACAGGCATTCATCACCAAGCGTGGCGTCGTTGCCGATGTTCTTGAGCGTCACCGTGTTGGAAATCTCGTGCATCCTGCCTGTACTTTCATCAATGAGCCGATCGACGCGACAGCCGACCTCGGCCTCGCGCCCGCAGCATCGGGTCATTTCGTAGCAGATGCCCAGCCCGCGGTTGCGCCTGTCCGGATTCAGCGTCTTGACGATCTCGGTGCGACTCTTGATCCGGACCCTTTCCCCTGGCTTCAGATCCAGCGCCTGTTCGGGAGTTCGCTTGCGGGATCCGCTCAGCCAGCGGTCGGCACCCGCCGCGCGCAGCCCCTTTTGCAGGAACCAGCGCGCGAACAACCTCAAGACCCTGATTGCGGACAGATCCCCGTCGCGCATTTCCCTCCATGCAATGCGTACGGTCAACAGCCTGCGCGTGCCTGGAAACGCCGCGGTGGCCTTGTACAGTTCGGTCGACTGGCAGAAGTAGCGTTGCTCATCCGACCTGGTCTTCAGACGGCCGCGCAGCTGCCCGATTCCGGTTGCGGACGTCACTGCGGGCGCGACCGTGCCATCGTCGGGGCGCAGCCAGACTTCCTTCCAGAAGATCCTGCAACCGTGTCTGCATCCGTCGTGACCGCGACCGTCGCAACGCGTTCCGTCCAGGATCACCACGTCGTTCGCGGGGAAACGGCGCACCGGATAGCCGTCGACACAGGTTTTCTCGACCCGGCGCAGGACACGGAATGCCCTTCCGCACCAATCCAGCATTTCCGGCATGAACGGAACGCCATCGAGCGTACCGTCGCGATCGAGGGTCGAAAGAATCTCCTCGGGAGATCGCACGAGCACCCGGTCCCCTGCATGGAATGCGTGAGCGTTCATCAAAGTCTCGATCACCGGAACAAGCGAGTACCGACTGATTCGTCTCGGGTGCGCCTTGCAGCCTTGTTTGCCGCCTCTCGCAGCCGCGCGTCAACGCGGTCGTCGAACTGTCGCGGCGTGGCCTGGAGATCCCCGCGACGGACGTTACACCGGAATCCGTCCGGCGTCATGCCCACGGCCCATGCTGCCTGCAGCCCGCAACCGGATTGCGGTGCTTGTGGCATCATGCGGCCGCGTGCGCGGTCCGCGTGACATGACTCGACTTCAGCTTCGGGGAGCCTGCGAATGTATCAAAACGCCAGTCTTCGGGCGCTCGCGCTGGGTGCGCTTGCGGTGGCCTGCCATGCCGCGATTGCGGCGGAAATCGACGCGACACTGCCCGCGGCCGCCGCGCGTGACGGCCGTGTCGATGCGTTGATCGTATTGCCCGACCAGACGCGCCCGCTGCTGGCGCCGCTTGCTCCCGGAGCGGACTACAAGGAACGGCGGCGCGCCCTGGTCGAGGCTTTGCGCGCCCGCGCGACGACGCAGCAATCGACGTTGCGCGATTGGCTGGACGCGCATGCCGTCGAGTATCGGTCGTACTGGATAGCCAACCTGATCTGGGCGCGCCTGTCCGCCGCCGATCTCCGCGTGCTCGCGCAGCGCTCCGATGTCGCGCGGATCGCCGCGAACCCGAGCATTCCGCTCGAACGACCCGCGCAGCCTGCGGCATCATCCGCGCCGGACGCGATTGCGGCGATCGAGCCGGGAGTGGCAAGGATCGAAGCGCCGCTGGTCTGGGCGAACGGCTTCACGGGGCAGGGTGTGGTGATCGGCGGCGAGGACACCGGCTACCAATGGGACCACCCGGCCCTCAAGAACCAGTACCGCGGCTGGGATGGCATGGTCGCCGACCATGACTACAACTGGCACGACGCGATCCACGACAGCACCGGCAATCCCTGCGGCAACGATGCGCCTGCGCCTTGCGACGATGTCGACCATGGCACGCACACGGCCGGCACGTTCGCGGGCGACGATGGCGGCAGCAACCAGATCGGCGTTGCGCCCGGCGCGCGCTGGATCGGCTGCCGCAACATGGACCAGGGCAATGGAACGCCGGCGCGCTATATCGAGTGCATCCAGTGGATGCTCGCGCCGACCGATCTCAACGATGCCAACCCGGATCCGGACCTCGGCGCGGACGTGGTCAGCAACTCGTGGACCTGTCCGGTCAGCGAAGGCTGCACGACCGGCCAGGAAATCGCGGCCGCGGTCGACAACGCGGTTGCCGGCGGTATTTTCTTCGTCGCGGCCGCGGCCAACGACGGTCCGGCCTGCGGCACGATCGGCGATCCGCCAGCGATCTACGACGCGAGCTTCGTGGTCGGGGCGTCGAACGGCAGCGACGACAGCTTGGCCGGATTCTCCAGCCGTGGCCCGGTCGCTGGCACGACCCTGATCCGTCCCGATGTCGTCGCGCCCGGCGTGCTCGTGCGCTCGAGCATTCCGGTCAATACCTATGCGATGTTCAACGGCACGAGCATGGCGACGCCACATGTCGCCGGGGCCGCGGCGCTGTTGATGTCGGTCAACCCCGCGCTCAAGGGCCATCCCGACCAGGTCGCGCAACTGCTTCGCGACACTGCGGTGCGCACGCTGACCGATCCCGACAACCCGGGTTGTGGCGGCCTGACGATCGCGGACTGGCCGAATTACCAGGCCGGATACGGGCGGATCGACGTCTACGCGGCCGCCCTGCAAGTGTTCGCCGCCGACACGATCTTCGAGGACGGGTTCGATGGAGCACCAGGCGGCTGAGTCGGCGCCGGCCCGATCCGGCCGCGATGCCGATGCACTGGTCGTTGCGATCTCGTCGCGCGCGCTGTTCGACCTCGGCGAGAGCCACGAGCTGTTCGAGCGCGAGGGTATCGACGCGTTTGCGCGCTACCAGATCGCGCGCGAGGACGAACTGCTTGCACCCGGCATCGCGTTTCCGCTCGTGCAGAAACTGCTGAATCTGAATCGTGCCGCGCCCGCGGCACCGCGCGTCGAGGTGATCCTGCTGTCGCGCAATTCGGCCGACACCGGCCTGCGTATCTTCAACGCAATCGAACATTACGGCCTCGACATCGCGCGCGCCGCGTTCACGCGTGGCCAGCCGACCTCGCCCTATGTGCATGCGTTCGGTGCCGATCTGTTCCTGTCGGCCAACCCCGAAAGCGTGGCCCAGGCTCTCAGGGCGGGCATCGCAGCGGCCACGATCCTGCCTTCCAAGGCGCCCGAACACGCATCCGACCAGTTGCGCATCGCGTTCGACGGCGACGCCGTGCTGTTCGGCGACGAGTCCGAGCGCATCAACGAGAATGCCGGTATCGACGCGTTTCACCGGCACGAGGCCGAGCGCGCGCGAGAGCCGCTCTCGGGCGGACCGTTCCGCGGGTTCCTCGATGCGCTGCACCGCCTGCAGGATGCGTTTCCGAGTGAACGCTCGCCGATCCGCACCGCGCTGGTCACCGCGCGGTCCGCGCCCGCGCACAAGCGCGTGATCCTGACCCTGCGCGAGTGGGGCGTACGCATCGACGAGGCGCTGTTCCTCGGTGGTCGCCCGAAAGGGCCTTTCCTGCGTGCATTCGGGGCCGACATCTTCTTCGACGATTCAGCCGCGAACGTCGAATCGGCGCGTACGCATGTCGCGACTGGCCACGTGCCACGCAGCGTGAAGTCGTGACGACGATCGGAGCAGAAATACGGTTTCAGAACGGTCCGAGTGCATGCACCTTGGCGACCAGCGCGCGGCGGATGTTCTCGTGCAGCGGCTTGTGCCAATGAACGATCAGATGCTCGTGGCCGGCGGCGACGAAACCGGCTGCGGTTGCGACCTCGAGCGCACGCGCATCTCCGCAATGGCCGAAGAACGCGTCGCAACAGTCGGCGTAGCGCGCGAATGCATACTTGAGAATCAGGTACCAGACGCCGCCGGCCTGCTGGATGGCATCGCGGTGGCGTGCTTCCATCGCGCGGATCGTATTTCCCTCGCTGCACGAACCGCCGGACAGATAGACATCGCCGAAAGGGCGCATGTGCGAATATCCGGCCAGTCGCGTTTCCCCCGCTGCATCGCGATACAGCGCGACGAGGTGGCGCCCCATGTCCGGAGGCGGCGCCGCGAACTTGCGCCGGAACAACGATGCGACCAGGAAGTCCGCATCATCGATTTCGGTGATGGTCAGAAACGGCTGGATCGATTGCGGAATGGTGTGGATCGCTTTCGCTTCCATGGTTTGACAAGGCCGCGTGCTGGGCGCCAAGCGTAGCGAAGCGCGTTACGGAACAACAGGGCGGCCGTGGTCGCAGTGGCGCCGCGGGGATTGCGCTAGGCTGCGCGACTGCTTCCTGCCGGAATCCGCTCCGCCGTGCCGACGCCGCGACCGATGACCGCGAGCCCACCAGCCGGATCCGCCCGCACGGAGGCAATCGGGTGGTGGTACGCCGGCTTGCTGTTCTGCGCGTTCATGCTGTGCCTGCACGTCGCTGCCGGTGTGAATTCGCAGGGGCTGCCCGATTTCTGGCGCGACTTCTATTGGGCCACGGCGATCGCGCACGGCGATGCGAGGCCGCTGGCGGGACCCCCGATCTATGCGCTGTTCGAGCTCGGCCCCTGGTGGTTCTATCTGCTCGCGCTACCCGTGCGGCTGACCGCCAGCGCCGCGTGGACCATGGCTTTTGTCCAGCTGCTCGCCGCGCTGAAATATCTGCTGGCCTGGCGCATGGGTTCGCTCGCGATCGATGCGCGCTTCGGTCTTTGCTGCGCAGTGGGACTCGCAGTCGCCGGATGGTCGACCGCGGGACTGATATTTCCGTCGCATATTGCGCTCGTCGAAACCGGCGTGCTGCTGCTCGCGTTCGCGGTCAGGCGCTGCATGCGCAAGCCCTCGCTTGCGAACGGCTTGCTGCTCGGACTCGCATGCGCGGCGTGCCTGCATGCGCATCCGACCACGTTGACCTATGTCGTTGCAGCGTGCACGACCGTGTTCTGGCGCTGCCGTTCGCGTGGCGCACTCATGGCACTGGCAGTGGCCGGCATCGTCATCGCAGTCAGCCTGCTGCCTCCATGGCTGGATCGCGATGCCGCGGTCGCTGCGGCGCTGAGGCCGGTCGCCGGATACGTCGGACACGACGTCGGCGTGAATGCACTGGGGCGCTTCGCGAAGGTGCTCTGGGCCATCGTCGCGGGCGGCGCCTGGTGGGGCCTGCTGCTGAACACGCCGTTGAAGATCGGCCAGGCCCGGATTGCATGGGGACTGTACTGTGCGTGCCTGCTGCTGGTTGCGTGCGGCCCGCTGCTGCTGCGCGGCGATGCCTTGCGATGGCGCCGCATGTTCGGCATTGCGCTGTTCGCATGGGCCGGTCAGGTTGCATTCGTGATCGCGGTGCGGCCGGTCACGCCGGTCTGGATGATTCCGTCCTGCCTGCCGCCGCTCGCGCTCGCGATCGCAATCGGCTGGTACGGCTGGCTCGCGAGCGAACGCACACCCGCGAAATCGGCCGGCCTCGCGGCTTTCGCGCTGTATGCGGTCCTCGCGATCGCGCCGTTCTCGTTGCTTCTGCGCGACATCCGTTCGCTGCGGGTCATGCCGGGCGTGAATCCCCTGTTCGATGTCGGAAGTTCGAGTGAACGCTTCGTCAAGGTGGCCGTCCCGTTCTATCCGCTGCGTCGCATCGACCGGCTGAGCGCATCGCTGTGCACGCCGATGGTGCTGCACGGGCGGCTCGCGGCAGTGATCGAACCGACGTTCGGCGCCCCCTTGCGCAATGCGTGCGGACGCTGGCCGGACTTGCGCTTGGGCGGCGTCGAAGGCCCACGTGCCCACCTTGCCGGCCTGCTCGCGCCGGCGGCGATCGCGTCCGGGATCGCACCCGAGCAGGTCATTTCGCGCATGGCCCTCTACGAGCGCGTGCGGCCGATCGCACCCGCAGTCGGGGCCGCACTGCTGCCGCCGCGCCGTCTGCAGGTCACCCCCGACAGCGCGCCGGGACCGCGCGCCGGATCCGTCTACGACTTCGAAGCGATGGGCGCCGATGCGATCGTCCTGACCAACCGCCTGTCGATGGCCGCCCCGTTGCAGGTCGACAGGGTCAGCGCAGACCATCGTGCGGCACGCGTGCGTTACGACGACGGCGGCTCGATCGTGTACGCCTGCGACGCCTGCGCACCGGACCGGAGCGTGCGCTGGCACCTCGAACTGCATGGCATCGCGGCCAATCTCGACCTGATCGTGTTGCTGCACGACGCCGCGCGGGACTCGAAGATCCGCTGAGGCGGTCCCCGCGAAAAGCCGGCCGTGTCGTCAGCTACCCCGCGAAACCGTCCAGCAGGCGATCCAGCTCGGCGGGGTCGCGCCAGTGCTGGCCGCAAACGTAGCGGGGCAGATCCCAGCGCGCGCTCGTGGCCTCGACCGGTGCGGCAGCGGTCGCGAACGCGGCGCGCAGGCGGTGCTCGTGAGCGAATCGCGGCAGATAGTGCTCGACGAGGTAGCTGCTGGTCTCGCCGTAGGGGTACGCGAACAGGCTCGTTCGATGGGGCGCGCAGTGCGCGTCGAGCCAGTCGCCGGCCTGGCGGATCTCGGCATCGGCGTCGGCCCAGCGGTCGATCGAACGGAACGTGCCCTTGCGCTGCGCGTGCTGTACGGTCGCGGGCAGCGTGTGGTGGTTGTGGTCCCAGCTGTGGCTTTCGATCGCGACCAGGCCTTCGCGTTGCGCGTGCGGCCACCAGGTGTCGGTCCACCAGCCACGGCCGATCAGACAGGTGCGGTCGAGGATCGCGCGCGCCGCGGGCGAAACGATCACGAAGCTCGTCGCGTGCACGCTCGCATCCGTGGCGGCCGCGAAATCGCGCAGGATTCCGGCGAAGCCGCGCTGCGGACCGCAGGTCGGGTGATCGAGGTCATGCCAGTCGAACCACGAGCCGTCGTCGAAACTGATCGCCAGCGCGTTGTCGACCGCGGCGGGTGGGGCTTCGCCCAGCAGCACGTCGACGACGCGCGCGAGCGGCACGATACGCAGGCCGCGGCGGTGGATCAGGCGCAGATCCTCCGCGAGCGCGACATGGTCGTTGCTCGCATAGTCGTTGCCCGTGATGTTGTTGGAATGGTAGGTGAGAACCGGGACTCGCATGTCGGGGTGACGACGTTGGGCATTCGTGGCTGCCGGATCGGCGGCCCGCTACAATAGCGCGCTTTGCCCGCCTTCCGGACCCGCTCATGCCCGCCACGCCGCTCAACCCGACCGATCTCTACGATGTCCGCTCGCTGCTTTCGGAAGAGGAGCGCATGGTCCAGGACACCGTCGCGCGCTTCACCGACGAGCGGGTGCTGCCGATCATCGGCGAGTGCTTCGACAAGGCGGAGTTCCCGCTGGACCTGATCCCGGAAATGGCCGCACTCGGCCTGCTCGGCAGTTCGCTGCCGACCGAATACGGCTGCGCGGGGATGAATGCGGTCAGCTATGGCCTGATCTGCCAGGAACTCGAGCGCGGCGATTCGGGAATCCGCAGTTTCGCCTCGGTGCAATCCTCCCTGTGCATGTATCCGATTCATGCCTATGGCAGCGAGGAGCAGCGCCGACGCTGGTTGCCCGACATGGCTGCGGGCAAGGTGATCGGCTGTTTCGGCCTCACCGAACCGCAGGGCGGTTCCGATCCGGCCAACATGAAGACCCACGCGAAGAAGGACGGCGCCGACTGGATTCTCAATGGCGCCAAGATGTGGATCACCAACGGCAACCTCGCCCATGTCGCGATCGTCTGGGCGATGACCGAGGATGGCATCCAGGGGTTCCTCGTCGAGAGGGACATGAGCGGATTCAGCGCGCAGGAGATCCACAGGAAAATGAGCCTGCGCGCGTCGGTGACCTCGGCGCTCTATTTCGACAACGTACGCGTGCCGGAAGCGAACCGGCTGGCTGGCGTGAAGGGACTCAAGGGTCCGCTGGGCTGTCTGACCCAGGCGCGCTACGGCATCACCTGGGGGCCGATCGGCGCGGCGATCGCCTGCTTTTCCGAGGCGACCGCGTATGCGAAGGAGCGCATCCTGTTCAAGCGTCCGCTCGCATCGAACCAGGCGGTGCAGCTCAAGCTGGCCGACATGGCGCGCCGCATCACGCTCGCGCAACTGTTGTCGCTCCAGCTCGGCCGGCTCAAGGACGCCGGAGCGATGCAGCCGACCCAGGTCAGCCTCGCCAAGTGGAACAACGTGCGCATGGCGATCGACATCGCGCGCGAGGCGCGCGACATCCTCGGCGGCGCGGGCATCACCACCGAGCACTGCCCGATCCGCCACGCGCTGAATCTCGAGTCGGTGATCACCTACGAGGGTACCGAGACCGTGCACCAGCTGGTAGTCGGACGCGAAGTGACCGGCATCAATGCGTTCTGATCCGGGAGCGGGCTGCACGTGCGCAATGCGCCGCGGACATTCGCGGGCGGTTCCATTCCGCTCCCTGCGTGCCGCGCTCGCGCCGGCCGGTACCCAGGCGCAGGTGGCCGAATGATTGCATCGGATTCCCGGATCGAAACCGCGCGCCTGATCCTGCGCCTGCCACAGCGCGAGGACTTCGACGCGTATGCCGAGATGATCGGAGACGAGGAAGCGGCGCGCTACATCGGTGGTCACCTGCCGCGCGCGGCGGCATGGCGCAAGTTCCTGCAGATGCCGGGCGCGTGGGCGATACAGGGGTTCGGCATGTTCTCGGTGGTCGACAAGGCCAGCGGCGAGTGGCTCGGGCAACTCGGCCCGTGGAAACCCGAAGGCTGGCCCGGCAATGAGGTCGGCTGGGCGTTCCGTCGCGCAGCCTGGGGGCGCGGCTACGCGACCGAGGCCGCCGAGGCCGCGATCGACTGGGCCTTCGCGCGGCTTGGCTGGGACGACATGATCCACTGCATCGATCCCGCCAACCGCGCCTCGCAGGCACTCGCTGCTCGTCTCGGTTCGCGCAGTCGCGGCCGCGGACGCCTGCCTGCGCCGTACGAGGATTCGCCGACCGAGATCTGGGGACAGACGCGCACGCAATGGCTGTCGCGCGGCGCGCGTGGAGAATCGAAGTGATCACGGTCTACGGGTATTCGCCGTCCGGCAACTGCCACAAGCTGCGCATGCTGCTGGCGCACCTCGGTCAGGAGCACCGCTGGATCGAAATCGACAGCGCACACGGCGCGACCCGTACGCCGCAATACCTCGCGAAGAATCCGAACGGGCGGGTGCCGCTGATCGAGACCGACGACGGCCGCATCATGGTCGAGTCCAACGCGATCCTGTACTGGCTCGCCGATGACACGCGTTATTTCGCCGGCGACGCGTGGCAGCGCGCGCAGACGCTTTCGTGGATGTTCTTCGAGCAGTACAGCCATGAGCCGCAGGTTGCGGTGGCCCGCTTCATCTGCGGCTGGACGCCGCTCGATTCGCCGCGTCGCGCCGAGCTGCCCTTGCTGCGTGAACGAGGCCACCGGGCGCTCGCGGTGATGGAGCGCCATCTTGCAGCGAACGCGTGGTTCACCGCGACCGGCTACGGCATCGCCGACATCGCGCTGTTCGCGTACACGCACTGCGCGCAGGATGGCGGTATCGACCTTGGCGCGTATCCGGCTACCCGCGCGTGGCTCGCGCGCGTGCGCGCGCAAACCGGATTCATCGCGATGCCGCCGATTGCGGCAGAGAATGCGACCTTGATCGCCCAATCCGGGATTGCCGAGGAAGTCTGCGCGCAGCGAGACCCGGCAAGAGCGTAATCGTGCGCCGCCGACATTCGTGCGCGTCATCCCATCCGCAGTATCCGAACGACCCCGATGAACGCCGACCATCAGAAGATTCACGCCCGTCACCGCAACGTCAACCGCGCCGAAGTCTGCGACCAGAACTTCATCGAGTTCGTGCAGACCTGGTCCGGGGTCGCGCGCAACGCGCCGCCGGAAGACGCGGCCGTGCTGCCCGGAAGCCTGTGCACGGTCCGTGATTTCGGCGACCTGTTCGATTCGCAGCTGATCAGCCGTCATCTCGACCTGATGGCGCGTGTTCTGCGCGTGCGCAACAAGGTGTTCTACACGATCGGATCGAGCGGCCACGAAGGCAACGCGATGGTCGCGCGCCTGACCCGGCATACCGACCCGGCATTCCTGCATTACCGCAGCGGCGCCTTCATGGCCGAGCGGTTCCGCAAGCTGCCGCGGACGGACCCGGGCGGGATCGGTCCGATCATGGACTCGGCACTGTCGCTGGCTGCGAGCAGCGACGATCCGGCTTCGGGTGGCCGCCACAAGGTCTGGGGCAGCAAACCGCTGTGGGTGCTGCCGCAGACCTCGACCATCGCTTCGCACCTGCCGAAGGCGTTCGGCACCGCAGTTGCGATCGAGCAGGCGCGCCGGATCGGCCACGCGCTGCCGATTCCCGGGGATTCGATCGCGATCTGCTCGTTCGGCGATGCATCGACGAACCACGCCAGCGCGCAGGCCGCGTTCAACACCGCGCAATGGACCGCCTACCAGAAGCTGCCCGCGCCCGTACTCTTCGTTTGCGAGGACAACGGGATCGGCATTTCGGTGAAGACGCCGAGCGGATGGATCGCGAATGCGTTTCGCCACCGCGATGGCCTGGATTATTTCCATGCCGATGGCATCGATCTGGCCGAAGGCTACGAACAGGTCGCGCGGGCAGTGCATCATTGCCGGATCACGCGCCGCCCGACATTCCTGCACCTGCGCACGACGCGGATCATGGGTCACGCGGGTACCGACTTCGAGATCGAATGGCGCAGCATCGACGAACTGGTGACCGTGGAATCGGGGGATCCGCTGTTGCGTTCGGCCGCGATCGCGCTCGAGTCCGGTCTGCACTCGCGCGAATCCCTGCTCGCGAAGTACGAGGAAATCCGCCGCAAGTGCTTCGCGGCCGCGGAAGAGGCCGATCGGCGACC
Source organism: uncultured Gammaproteobacteria bacterium (assembly GCA_963758365.1). Lineage (GTDB taxonomy): Bacteria > Pseudomonadota > Gammaproteobacteria > Xanthomonadales > Rhodanobacteraceae > Dokdonella_A. Next base: position 1,526,662 of record CAVWVB010000001.1, on the reverse strand, counting down.
GAAACTCGATAGGCTCGCCGACGTGATCGCGCCGCTCGCGCCCTACACGCCGGAAAAAGTCGATGCGGAAGCGAGGCGAGCCGACTATGCGACCCGGCGCGCCGCGGTGTTCGGTGCGGACAGGCTGCCCGAGACGCAGCCGCCGCGGCATCTCGCGATCCAGATCAACCACGCGCTGCACGACCTGTTCGCGAAGTATCCGCAGGCACTGCTGTTCGGCGAGGATGTCGCGCAGAAGGGCGGCGTCTACACGGTCACGAAGGGTCTGCACAAGGCATTCCGCAACGCGCGCGTGTTCAATACCCTGCTCGACGAAACGATGATCCTCGGCCTTGCCCAGGGTTTCGCGAACATGGGCATGTTGCCGGTGCCCGAGATCCAGTATTTGGCCTACTTCCACAATGCCTGCGACCAGATCCGCGGTGAAGCGGCGTCGCTGCAGTTCTTCTCGAACGACCAGTTCAGGAATCCGATGCTGGTGCGCATCGCCGGTCTCGGATACCAGAAGGGATTCGGCGGGCACTTCCACAACGACAATTCGATTGCCGCATTGCGCGATGTCCCCGGCCTCGTGGTCGGCTGCGCGAGTCGCGGCGACGATGCGGCGACGATGCTGCGCACGCTCGCAGCGCTCGCCGTGGTCGATGGTCGCGTCTCGATCTTTCTCGAGCCGATCGCGCTGTACATGGCCAAGGACCTGTACGCCCCCGGCGACGGCCAGTGGCTGACCGCGTATCCGCCTCCGCAGCAGGCGATGCCGCTCGGCGAGGCGCGTCTGTACAACGCGGCAGCGGAAGACCTCGTGATCTTCACCTACGGCAACGGCGTGCCGATGAGTCTGCGCGCGGCGCGCGCGATCGAGAGCAGACTCGGCTGGAAGGTTCGCATCGTAGACCTGCGCTGGCTGGTGCCCTTGAACGAGCATCTGATTGCCGATCAGGCGCGATCGGCGAAGCGCATCGTCATCGTCGACGAGGGGCGCCATGCGGCCGGTGTCGGCGAAGGCGTGATCACCGCGATCGTCGAAGCCGGACTCGGCGCGAGGCCGCTGCGCCGCGTGGTCGGTGCGGACACCTACACGCCACTGGCCGGTGCCGCGTTCCTCGTGCTTCCCGGCGAGGCCGATATCGTCGCCGCGGCAGAGGCGCTTGCCTGACGCGCAGGCGACTCGCATCGTTCGGCATGCACCGACGAGCGCCGTGACATGGCCACTTGCCCGAAGGGTTGCCTTTTGCGCGCGCGGCTATTCACCTATGATCGCCCCGCATGACCGAACGCCGCGCCCTGACGATCCTGTTCGCCGATGTGTCCGGCAGCACGCGGCTGTTCGAGACTTTCGGCGACGAGGTGGCGGTCCACATGGTCGGGGGAATCCTGCTGGCACTGGCCGAGGTGGCTGCGCGCCACGGTGGGCGTGTCGTCAAGACGATCGGCGACGAGATCATGTGCACGTTTCCGGCACCGCTGCAGGGACTGCTCGCGGCGGCAGACATGCATCGGCGAATCAGGAATGACGAGAAGTTCGCTCGCGACAAGCTTGCGATCCGCATCGGCCTGCACCATGGCGACGCGCTGCTCGAAAACAACGACGTGTTCGGCGATGCGGTCAACGTCGCCGCGCGCATGGCCGACAAGACCCTGGCGCGCCGCGACCAGATCGTGACCACCGCGAGCACCGTCAACGGCATCACCAGCACGACCGGTCTGCGCGTGCGTTCGCTGGGCCAGGCATGGGTACTCGGCAAGCAGGCGCCGCTCGATATCGTCGACGTGCTCTGGCAGGAGGATCTCGCCCACGTCACGACCGTGCAGCGCGTGATGCAGGAAGCAGGCGAGGCGGCAGGCGAGGGAACGCGACTGCTGCTGCGTTTCAAGAGCCAGGTGTTCGAAATCGACGACGCTGCATCGTTCTCGATCGGCCGCGATCCGACCAGCAGCCTGGTCGTGGAGACCGAGTGGGTCTCGCGCCATCACGCGCTGATCGAATGGAAGCGCGGCTACTTCATGCTCGCTGACCGCTCGACGAACGGAACCTGGCTGCGGATCGGCGACGACGACGAGTTGTTCGTGCATCGCGACGAGACCCATCTGCGGCGCATCGGCACGATCAGCCTCGGCCAGGCGCATCAGCGCGACGCCGAGGATCTGCTGTATTACCAGTGTGGCCAGACCTGACAGCCGCTGCAGTGGTCATGGTTTCATCTCCTGTCCGGCGGGTCCGTGCATGAACCGATGTGTTCGCAGTCTGTTGGTGACGTTCGCGTTGTATTGGTGCGTGAGCGCCGCGACAACGGCAGCGCAGCGTCCGCTGGTCCGGACGGAGCCGCTGCCTGCCCCGTGGTTGCCGCTCGATCCGGGCTCTGCGCGCTGCCGTGTCGATCCTGCGCACGCGGAACTGTCCAACGCTGCACTGCGTTTTGCAGTGAATGTTACGGGCAGGGCCTTGCATCCGGCGGCGCTGGACAATCGTTTTACCGATGTGAAGCACCGCCTCGAAGGAGAATTGTTCACGGTCGCGCCGCGCGGCGGGAAAGAGCTGGCCGCGAGTCGCTTCGAGCAGATCGGGCGCCTGCGGTGTGAGCGGATTGCGCCGCTTGCCGATGCCGCACGCGCCGCCGACCGCCGTGGCGGATTCGCGCTCGGCGCGAAGCTGCGTGAGCCCGGCAGCGGTCTCGAGGTCCGCTGGCGCGCGGCCCTGCGCGATGGCAGCAACTACGTGCGCGAGGAGTTCGAACTCGAGTCGACCAGGACCATCGATCTGGCGACGATCACCCTGATCGACCTGCGTCTCGACGATGCATGGGTCGACGGCACGGCCGACGGGTCGCCACTGATTGCGGACGACCGATTTTTCGGCTTCGAACATCCGATGGCGCAGGCACGCGCGATCGGCAGCCGCGCGAGCGCCTCGCTCAAGCGCGTGTTGCCGCTGCGCGGCGGCGTCGCGGCCCGCTATTCCGCAGTCCTCGGCGTGGTCCCGCCGGGACAGCTGCGGCGTGGATTCCAGGCCTATCTCGAGAATGAACGTGCAGCGCCGTTCCGGACCTTTCTGCACTACAACTCGTGGTACGACATCGGCTACTTCACTCCGTATACCGAACAGGAGGCGGTTCACGCGATCGACGAATACGGCACGCATCTGGTGCGCGAGCGCGGGGTGACGATGGATTCGTTCCTGTTCGACGATGGCTGGGACGATCATGCGAACCTGTGGAGGTTCAGCAAGGACTTTCCGCACGGATTCACACCGCTGCGTGAGGCAGCCGCGAAGTTCGGCGCCGCTCCCGGCATCTGGCTGTCGCCCTGGGGCGGCTACGGGCCACCGCGTGCGCAGCGGCTCGCGGCCGCGCGCGCGGCCGGCTACGAAGTCGACGACCAGGGCATCGCGCTGTCGGGCCGCAGGTACTACCGCCTGTTCCACGAGGTCGCGCTCGAGCTGCTGAAGAAATACGGAATCAACCAGTTCAAGCTCGACGGCACGGGCAGCCCCGACAAGGTGACCCCGGGCAGTGATTTCGACAGTGACTTCGCGGCCGCGATCGCGTTGATCGACGACTTGCGCGCCGCGAAGCCCGACCTGTTCATCAACCTCACGACCGGCACCTGGCCGTCACCGTTCTGGCTGCGTACTGCCGATTCGATCTGGCGCGGCGGCGAGGATCACTCCTTCGCCGGCGTCGGCAGCGATCGCCAGCGCTGGATCACCTACCGCGATGCCGACACCTACGGCGGCATCGTGCGTCAGGGGCCGCTGTTCCCGCTCAATTCGCTGATGCTGCACGGAATCATCTACGCGCATCACGCGCGCGGGCTGGACAGCGATCCGGGCGACGCGTTCGCCGACGAGGCCTGGTCGTATTTCGCGACCGGCACCGGTCTGCAGGAACTGTACGTATCGCCGGACCTGCTCAGCGAGCGCAACTGGGACGACCTCGCGGCCGCGGCAACGTGGGCACGAACGCGCGCGGGCGTGCTGCGTGACAGTCACTGGATCGGCGGCGACCCGGCGCGACTGCAGGTCTATGGCCAGGCATCGTGGGCGCCGGGACGCGCGATCATCGCGCTGCGCAATCCTTCCGACCGGGCGCAGCAAATCGGTATCGATCCCGCGCGTGAACTCGACCTGCCCGCGATTGCAGCGAAAGCCTGGATTGCGACGCCGGTGCATGGCGCGGGTGGAGCGCGAACGCTGCGAGCCGGACAAATGTTGCACGTGGCTCTCGAACCGTTCGAGGTAGTCGTCTGGGATCTGGAACCCGACCCGGCCGCGGATGCCGCGCCCGGCGCCCGCTGAACCGGACCCCGAACGCGCGATGGTGCTGGCCGACCCGAACCTGAGTCGCGGGCTCGCGGGTCAAGGCTGCCGATACCCGCCACCTCAATTCACGGACGAGCCTGCGCTCGATCGCCGGCACTCCGCGCGGGTCGTGGCGCTCGAGGCGGCCTGCGCAACCCATGTGGCGCGTCGCCTGTTGCAGAGGTGCCGATACCTCAAGCCGGTTCGAATCCGTCGCCGAAGATCGCGTCGAAATTCGCGGGCGGCAGATCCGCACCCTGGAAGATGCCGAGCGGCGAATATCCGGACCAGTTCTGGAACACGTAATAGATGTTCGGGTTGCCCATGCGCCGGATCAGTGCCTCGGCGACGATCTGGCGGTAGTCGGTAGTGACCGCGACATCGGTACCCTGGTAGAGCTGGTTGCCGGCAAGGCCCGGAAACGCGCCGTAGATCCTGCCGCCGTTGACCGAGCCGCCGAGCGCGAGCATCACGTTGCCGTAGCCATGGTCGGTGCCGCCGTTTTCGTTTTCCTGCACGCGACGACCGAATTCGCTGACCACGATCACGCTCACGCGCTGCATGTAGTTCCCGTTCGGATCGCTCGCGAGATCGGTGTAGAACGCACCGAGGCCATCGGACAGGCTCGAGACCTGGTTGCCGAACCAGTCGTAGCTGTTCGCCGGATTACCCTGGCCGACATGCGTGTCCCAGTTGCCGAGATCGATCGTGACCGCACGCAGGCCGAGGTCCTGCTTGATCAACTGGGCGACGTTGCGCAGTTGCGATCCGAAGCCGCCGTTGTACTGCAGGCTGTAGTTCGCGCCACCGGATGGCTGGTAGCCGTCCGGGTGATTGACCGGATCGTAGGGATTGAAATCGATCGGGCGCAGCAGCGCGAGCGAGGCCAGGGTTTCGCTGCCTGCCGCCTCGAGTGCGGTGCCGCTGCCCCAGAGCGCATTCATGCGCGAGACCGCGCCGACCAGGCCGTGGCCCGGATCGTCGTTCTGCCAGGACCAGTGGAACGTATCGAGGCGGAAGTCCGAGGCGCTGTTCATCGTGATCGCATCGCTGCTGCCAAGCAGGCTGCTCGGCGTGATGCTGCCCATCGCGGTCGCGGGCAGCGGCACCGTCGCGGGCAGCCCGCCGCTGACCAGGTGGCGGGTCAGCCAGCCGATGTTGCTGCCGGTGCCGCCGCCGAAACCGAATTCGAGGTTGGACTGCGCCTCGAAATGACTGCGCACGACCGGAACCGGGCTCAGTTGGCCGGCCGCGGTAATCACCGCGAGGTGATTGGAGCCGTACAGGTCGCGCAGCGCGCTTGCGCGCGGATGCATGGCCCATTGATCCGGATTCACTCCGGCCAGTGCGAGCGCGGCGCCGGCACCGGACGTCGGAATCTGTATGCCGCCCTGACTCGCCGGCTTGCGATTGGCTTCGTAGTCGGCTCGATACGGGCTGTTCGCACCTGGCGGCAGCAGGCTGAGGCCGTCCATCGCGCCACGCAGGAACACCACGACCAGGGTGTCGTTGGTGGCGGTCGCCGGAATCAGTGCAGGTGGCGTGAAATAGGCGAGGGCACGGCTACCCGTGCCGCCTGCGAGGGCCGCGACGCAGCAGCCCTTGAGGAAATCGCGTCGATCGATTCGGGTCATCGTGGATCTCCTAGCGGCGCAGGAATTCGGGGCTGCACAGGACCAGCGCGACCGCGGTGCGCAGGCGCGCGATCGTGTAGTGCCTGGACAGGTCGTTGAGATTCCAGGTGCCGGTGTGGCTCGGATGCCCGCTGTCGGTTCCGTCGGTCACGATGTCGAGCGCATCGGTGGCCGCTGCGTTCTGGCGCAGGAAGTCGACCGCGACCGTGTGCGTCGGCTCGGGCCGGTAACCGAGGATGCGGTCGCACCAGTAGCCGATCATCGCCGCGGCACTGCGCAGCGCCGGGTCGGGAAATGCGGCAAGGGTCTGCGCCTGGATGTCGACAAGGAACGGCTGGCCGTTGTCGTAGCTCTCGACCTGGTGCATCTCGAGCAGGCGCGGCAGCAGTTTCAATGTCATGCCCATCGTGCCGGTGCTGGACCATGCCGTCTGGTCGTCCGGATAGCCGTTCGGCGCGGGCCAGTAGAACAGGCGATGGCCCGCGGCCTGCAGCCGGCCCATGAATTCCTCGGTCGGCGTATAGGTCGTCGTGTTGTCGGGTTTTGGCGTGAAATCGGCGCCGGCCGCGCGCAGCGCACCGACCGCGGCGAGCGCTGGGCGCTTCATCTTGGTGCCCCAGCTATCCTTGAAGTCAGTCGACTGCAGGATGATCTGGAGCACTTGGGCGATCTGGTCGGGCGCCTCCCACGACTGCTGAAACGTCTGCGCCGCCAACTGCACGAGCGCGGTCGACGGATTGTCTCCGACGAAGCGCCGGCACAGCTTGCGGGTGACATGTAGCGCGGTACCCGGGTGCGCTGCGAGCACGTCGAACAGCTTGATGCCGTCGGCTTGATGCTGGTACGGATCGAAGGCGACGTTGAGGAAATACTTGTCGTACTGGTCGTGGTCGCTGTCGTCGTAGACGAACTCGCCGAGCGGTACGTTGTTGATTTCCGTGTACGGCCAGCGGCTGCCGGACAGGGTCCAGCCGGTCAGGATACGTGTCGTGTTGTAAACGTCGGTATCGACGTACTCGAGTCGCACCGGACGCGTTCCGCCGCCCGGCATCGGCTCCTCGCCGACCGGCAGCGACGGATCGCCGGGAGACAGCACGCCGGCGTAGTTTTCCGCGCCAAGCGTGTGCAGTTCGCACAATTCGCGGGAATAGTTCTCGTTGGGGCCGCCGCGCGAGTTCGCGTAGAGGTCGAGCATGTACATCATCGACGCCGACTCGCCGACCGCCTGCAGCAGGGTGCGGAAGTTTCCGAACGCGTTGGCGCGGATCGCGTCGCGGTCGAATGCGGGAAACATCGGACCACCGTCGTAGTCCCAGCCGAACACGCTGAAATGGTCGTGCCAGAAATCGACGACCGTCTCGAAGAGCTGGCGCTGGCTGTAGGCCTGGCGGATCACGGTCGCGCACTCGCTCTCGGCGACCGGCAGCATGCGCAGGAAGTAGTCGCTGGTCTCGGCGTGGTGATCGATCCAGAGCTGGTGCGCGCTCTTGCCCAGGGTGACGAACTGCGCGGCCGCGATGCGCGCGTCGCAGCCGGCGTCGGCGATCGATGCCGGGTCGAGCTGGCGCGCGAGCCAGGTCTGCCAGCGCGCGTCGTCGCTCGCGCCGAGCGCATTGAACGCGGCGAGATCCTGGCTCGTGAAGCCGAACGTGCACCGGGTCAGCCAGCGCACCGCGGCGGGGGGGAAACTCAGTACGTCCGGAGTCGCCGGAACGGACGCATTGCGCAAGCCGTCGAGCCCGGGACGTCGCCGCGCAAGCGCCGGGTCCGTGGCGTTCGCGCCGACGCTCGCGGCGAGCGCGCCGAAGAAGCGTCTGCGCGACGCGATGAATGCAGCGGTTGCTGTGGATGCTGGCATGGATCCTCCGGTTGCATTCGCGCGCAAGGCGAGTCGCGTCGCTCGCGCAAGTACCCGATCATTATTGGTTTGCGCGGCGGCGGGCGCTGTGACCGTGCGCGCGGTCCGGGCACGCGCGATCGACAGGTCAGACGATCAGCGGCTCGGATTCGAGTTCGATATCGAAACGCGCGCGAACGCCGGCTCGCACGCGCGCGGCAAGGGCCCAGACCTGCGCTCCGGTCGCCGCACCGAGGTTGACCAGAACCAGCGCGTGCTGTTCGGAAACTTGTGCATCACCTTCGCGTAACCCCTTGAATCCACAGCATTCTATCATCCATGCGGCCGACAGTTTGGTGGCTCCGTGGGCGCCGGTCCAGGCCGGCAAGCCCGGAAAATCGGCGCGCAATGCGGCTGCCCGAGCCGGCGTCACCAGCGGATTCTTGAAGAAACTTCCGGCATTTCCGATTAGGGCCGGATTGGGCAGCTTGCGCATGCGCAGTCGTGCGACTGCTTCGGCGACGGCCGCCGGACACGGCTCGCCGATGTCGAGTGCGGCGAGTTCCGCGCGCACGCCCGCGTAGTCGATGCAAAGGTCGCGCTGTCGCGGCAACTCGAACTCGACAGCACAGACGATGTAGCGTTCGCGGTCGCGCTTGAAAATCGAGTCGCGATAGGTGAATGCGCAGTCGGAATTGGTCAACCGGACTGCATGGGCCCCCAGGCGATCCCATGCTTCCACCGCCGTGATGAATTCGCACACCTCGACGCCATACGCGCCGATGTTCTGGATCGGTGCGGCGCCGACGGTACCGGGAATCAGCACGAGATTCTCGAGGCCGCACAAGCCCTTGGCGAGCGACCAGCGCACCAGATCGTTCCAGTTCTCGCCGGCCTCGACGCGTACGTGCGTGCGATCGCGATCCTCGTCCAGCACCGAGATGCCGCGCGTCGCCATCGACAGCACCACGTCCGGCCAGTCGCGCGTGAACAGGACGTTGCTGCCTTCGCCGAGCACCAGCAGCGGCCGGGTTCGCAGTGTCGCGAATCGGAACAGCTCCGGCAGCGCCGCCGGCTTGTGCACGTCGATCAGCAGTGCCGCCCTTGCCGGCACGCGAAACGTGTTGCGGGCCTGCAGCGGCGCGTTCTCGACGATCGTGTAGCCATCGCCCTCGGCGCTGGCCGGACGGAGCGTGTATTCGTTCATGGGGCGCGCGCAGCCGCGCTAATGCGCGCCGCTTCGACGCACTCGCGAACCAGCGCGGGTCCCCGATAGACCAGACCGGTGTAGAACTGCACGAGCGATGCGCCCGCGTCGAGCTTGGCCGCCGCATCCGCCCCATGGACGATACCGCCGACGCCGACGACCGGAATCCCGGCTCCCAGCCGCTGCACCATCGCGCGCAGCACCTCGGTGGATCGTGCGAACAGCGGCTTGCCGGACAATCCGCCAGCCTCGGATGCGTTGCGGTGCGTGGCCACGGCGCTGCGATCGACCGTGGTGTTCGTGCAGATCACGCCGTCGATGCGCGCGGCGCGCAGCACGCCGGCCATCGCGTCGAGTTCCGCCTCATCCAGATCCGGCGCGATCTTCAGCAGCATCGGCTTGCGCTCACGATGACGCGCAGCGAGACGTTCCTGGGCTTCGCGCAGGGTGCCGATGAATCGTTTCAGGGTCTCCTCTTCCTGCAGGTCACGCAAATCCTGCGTATTGGGCGAAGAGATGTTCACGGTGACATAGCTGGCGCGTGCGTAGACCCTTTCCAGGCAGTACAGGTAATCGTCGATCGCACGCTCGTTCGAAGTGTCCTTGTTGCGGCCGATATTGATGCCGAGGATGCCGCCGAAGCGGGCGCGCTCGACGTTGCCCACCAGTGCTTCGACGCCCGCGTTGTTGAAGCCGAGGCGGTTGATCACGGCCTCGTACTCGGGCAGGCGAAACATGCGTGGCCGCGGATTTCCGGCTTGCGGCCGCGGCGTCGTCGTGCCTACCTCGATGAAGCCGAAACCCAGCGCAGCGAGCGCGTCGACGTGCGCGCCGTTCTTGTCGAGCCCTGCGGCGAGGCCGACCGGATTTTCGAAGCGCAACCCGAACACGTCGGCCGGCAGCGGTTTCGGCTTCGCGGCGAGCAACGGGTTGAGGCCGGTACGGTAGGCGGCTTCGATCGAGACAAGGCCGAGATCGTGCGCGCGCTCGGCGTCCAGGCAGAACAGGAATGGGCGCGCGAGCGCGTACACGCGCGCTGCGCTCAGTGGACGTGCGCGGCGATGAACGCGAGTCCGCCGAAGAACAGCAGGAAGATCATCGCGGCGGCGATGAACAGCAGCAGGTGCACCCAGCCGAGGATCAGTCCGGCCAGGGCCATGCCGTCGCCTTCGACCATGCCCGCCGGCGCGCGCCGGATCTCGCCGCGCGCGGCATGACCGCAGATCACGGCGACCAGCGCGCCGATGAAGGGCAGGCCGATCCAGCACAGGATGCCGAACACGAGACTGACGACGGCGAGCGTGCTGGTGCGGATCGGGGTTGCGTTCATGGGACGGTTTCTTCCGGCGGAGGCGGACCGCGCTGACATGCAAGAGTAGTCAGTTGCGAAAACGGGTTCAACGTCAGCCGCGAGGCGCCCGGCGCTGCGGCTGAGGCACGGCGGAACTTTCCTCAGAACTCGAACTTGATGCCTTGAGCGAGCGGCAGCGCGTCCGAGTAGTTGATCGTGTTGGTCTGGCGGCGCATGTACACCTTCCACGCGTCGGAGCCCGATTCGCGACCGCCGCCGGTTTCCTTCTCGCCGCCGAACGCGCCGCCGATTTCGGCGCCGCTGGTACCGATGTTCACGTTGGAGATTCCGCAGTCCGAACCGGCGGCCGAAAGATATCGTTCGGCGGCCTTCAGGTCGCGGGTGAAGATCGCCGATGACAGACCCTGCGGAACCGCATTCTGCAGCGCAATCGCTTCGTCCAGGGATTCGAACGGAATCACGTAGAGGATCGGTGCGAAGGTTTCGGTCTGTACCACTTCATCGGAGTTGTTGAGGCCGGTCACGATCGTCGGCAGCACGAAATTGCCCTTGCCCTCGATCGCTTTGCCACCGGTTGCGATCGTGCCGCCGCCGGCCCTGGCCTTGTCGATCGCAGCAAGGTACTGGTCGACCGCGGCCTTGCTGTTGAGCGGACCCATCAGCGTCGTTGCCTGGGTCGGATCGCCGATCTTCTTCTCGACCTGCCTGTAGGCCTTGACCAGGGTGGCTATGACGTCATCGTGGATGCTCGCATGCACGAACAGGCGTCGCGTCGAAGTGCAGCGCTGGCCACAGGTACCGACCGCGCCGAACACGATCGCCGGGATCGCGAGCTTCAAGTCCGCGCTGTCGTCGACGATGATCGCGTTGTTGCCACCCAGTTCGAGCAGGGAGCGGCCCATGCGCAGAGCAACGCGCTCGCCGACCTGGCGGCCGACCTTGGTCGAGCCGGTGAAGCTGATCAGCGGCACGCGCTTGTCGTCGACGAAAGTCTTCGCGAGCTCGGTGCCGGCGTCGTTGAACAGGAAGAACAGGTCCGGGAAGCCGGCCGCTTCGAGAGCCTCGTTGCAGATCCGGAGCGACGCGATTGCGGTCAGCGGCGTCTTCGGCGACGGCTTCCAGATCGTGATATCGCCGCAGATCGCGGCGAGCATCGCATTCCACGCCCATACCGCAACCGGAAAATTGAACGCACTGATCACGCCGACCAGGCCGAGCGGGTGCCACTGCTCGTACATGCGATGCCCCGGGCGTTCCGAATGCATCGTGTTGCCATAGAGCATGCGCGACTGGCCGACCGCGAAGTCGGCAATGTCGATCATCTCCTGGACTTCACCGTCGCCCTCGGGCTTGATCTTCCCCATTTCCAGCGCGACCAGCGAGCCGAGTGCGTCCTTGTGCCTGCGCAAGGCCTCGCCGCACAGGCGCACCGCCTCGCCGCGTCGGGGCGCCGGGGTCTTGCGCCAGATCGCGAACGCGGCCTGCGCGCGTTCGATGATCGTCTCGTAGTCGCCGGCGCTCGAGGCGTACACCTCGGCGATCACTTCATTCGTGCTTGGATTGACCGACTGCACGACGCCGGCATCCGTCGTCCGCGACCACTCGCCCTTGCCCAGGTACGTGCCGGGATTGGTCTTGCCGAGGCCGAGTGATTTCAGGATCTGCGCGGACATGTGTACTCCAGACTTGTAAGGTTGAGCCGCAGCCGCGGCGCCGAACCGGCAATTGTAACAGGGTAGCGCCGATACGATCGCGGCGGCGCAATCGACGCGGCTCATGGCGCCGCAGCGTGCCGCGGGACGGCATCGACCCGCATGCGACGGAGCCACGAGCGACCCGCTCGACCGCGGCGCAGGCGCTGCTGCCGGCGACGCGACGGTACGCGAACGGCAGCGGGCGATGGCCATGCGGCGATTGGCGACCCCGACAGGATTCGAACCTGTGACCTCGCCCTTAGGAGGGGCGCGCTCTATCCAGCTGAGCTACGGGGCCGACGGGTCGCGATTGTAGCGGCTTGCATCGCTGCATCCCATCGCACATGTGGCCGCGGCATCATGCGACGACACCTTGAAATCCGCGTGCGGATGCTACTATCGCGCGCCGCAGTGGACCCTGCGTCCGCGCTATTCGCTGTCTTCGGGCCCGTTCGGAGTCCGTCCACGGAGTATCGATGCTGCACGGTAGGAAAATCGTCGTGGTGATGCCTGCGTATCATGCGGAAAAGACCCTGCAATCGTGCTATGCCGGCATCCCGCACGATATCGTCGATACCGTGTTGCTGGTCGACGACGCGAGCGATGATGCGACAGTTGCGGTCGCCGAGCGCCTGGGCATCAGGACGCACCGACATCCGGCCAATCGGGGCTACGGAGGCAACCAGAAGACCTGCTACACGCTGGCGCTTGCCGAGGGTGCCGATATCGTCGTGATGCTGCATCCCGACTACCAGTACGAGCCGCGACTCATTACCGCGATGGCCGCGATGGTCGCATCCGATGTCTACGACGTGGTGATCGGCTCGCGTATCCTCGGCAACACCGCGATCGCGGGCGGCATGCCGCGTTACAAGTACTTCTTCAATCGCGTGCTCACCGCGCTGGAGAATCTGCTCGCAGGTTCCAAGCTGTCCGAGTTCCACAGCGGCTATCGTGCGTTTTCGCGAAGCGTACTGGAAACCCTGCCGCTGGCTGCGAACTCCGATGATTTCGTGTTCGACAACCAGATGCTCGTGCAGGCGCTTGCGTTCGGCCAGCGGATCGGAGAGATCTCGTGTCCGACGCGCTACTTCCCGGAAGCGAGCGAAATCGGATTCCGGCGCTCGGTTGTTTATGGCCTCGGCGTGCTGCGCACCGCGCTGGTCTATCGCCTGTGGAGTTGGAGACTGCTGAACTCCGCGCTGTTCTCGCGCGATCCCGCATTGCGCCTGCAGCAGGCAGGATCGGCGCTGCGGGTCGACGCGTGATCGACAGCGCACGGGATTCGTCGCGCAGCGAACCGCGTGGACCGGCGGCGCGCGCTTGCGCATGGCCGTGGTGGGCGCTCATGGCCGCGGCGATCGGCAGCGGAATCTTCCTGCGCTGGTACCAGTTGCGGACCCAGATGCTGGTCGACGACGAATGGCATGCCGTGCGCATGCTGATTCGCGCCGATGCCGCCGGCATCGCGAGCCATTTCGGCCTCGCCGATTATTCGATACCGCTGACCCTCTATTACCGCTGGCTGTACGATCACGGCGCACTCAGCGAATGGTCGATGCATCTGCCGTTGCTGCTGGCAGGCATCGCTCTGCTGCTGCTCGCACCGCGACTGCTGCGCACCAGCGTACCGCTGCCCACGCGTACGGTCTGGTGCGCTCTGCTCGCGATCTCGCCGAGTCTGATCTACTTCAGCCGCACAGCGCGTCCCTATGCGCTGGTCGCGCTGCTTGGATTCATCGCGATCGTGGCGTTTCGGAACTGGCGATGCGCACGCAGTGACCGGCGCCAGTGGGCGGCGATCTACGTGGCCGCAACCGTCGTGGCCGGCTGGGCGCACCTGTTGTCGCTCGTGTTCACGCTGTGGCCGTTCGTTCATTACGGCGTGCGGGCTCTCGCCGGGCTGAGGGACCCCGCGCGCCGCGTGACCGCGGCACGCTCGATGCGTGCAATGCTCGTGCTCGCGGCGTCGACCGTGCTGCTGCTTTCGCTCGCACTGGTACCGCCCCTGCGCAACGACTGGGCCGCGATGGCGGACAAGGCCGGCGCCGGCAGTGCTTCGCTGTGGAGCCTCTATCGCACGCTGCTGATGCAGCTTGGCATCTCCGCCGCGTGGCTGTGCGCGCTGTTGCTCGCACTGCTCGCATTTGGCGTGCGCAGGGGGTGGCGGCGCGACCGTGACCTGGTTGCGCTCGTGCTCGGCGCGGGCATCTTCGGGGTCGCGGTCATCTGCGCTGCGCGACCGGCCTGGATCCAGCATGCACCCGTGCTGGTTCGTTACGCGGCGCCGGTCCTGCCGTTCGTGCTGCTATTCGTCGCGGAGGGTGTGGTCGGGGTCGCGGAGTACGTCAGGGCACGGGCGGCGGTCGCCGCACCACTGATCGCGCTCGGTCTTGGCGGGCTGTTCCTGCTCGGTCCGCTGCCGGACTGGTTTTACGACCCGAACCAGTTCATGGGTCACGAGATCTTCCAGTTCGACTACGACCGCCGCGAGAATCCGTATGCGACCGAACTTGAACTGGGCCCCGTATCGAGGTTCTACCTTGATCTCGCGCGGCGGCCACCGCGCAGCGTGACCCTGATCGAGACGCCGGCGCGCGCGCACTCGAACTACATGCCCGATCCATGGCTGCAGAAAATCCACCGGCAGAACGTGAAATACGCGCTCGCGGCGCCGGTCTGCGGGGTCGGCGACTTCGACGAATATCCATACACCGCGACCGGCACGCGGTTTCGCCGTTTCGGAAAACTCGGGGATATCCTCGAGGGCGCAACCTGGGGTGCCGATTATCTGGTCATGCGTCTGCATCCCTGGACGATTCCCCAGGGCAAGGCATTTCCATGGCCGGTCGCGTGGCCGGACATGCGGGCCTGTGTCGCGCGTGTGGCGGCGCGTCTCGGGGCGCCGCTGTTCCGCGACGACCAGATCGTGGTGTTCGCGCTGCCCGCAGCCAGCATCCATTGAGCGATGCATTGCCACCCGCAATGCGCACGGTCGATGCCGATGCCTGGAAGACATTCGGCGTGCAGCCTGCATCCGGATCGGGGCGCGTTCAGCGGCGGCGCGTTGCGGAGCCGGCGGGGCGGAAGCCGACTTCGTCCGCGGCCGGCAGCTCGCGGCGCCATGCGGCCAGCTTGGCCTCGATGCTCGGCGTGGTCGCGATCTGCGGTTCGGAGTGTTCCTCCTTGTCGACGTTCTCCCACTTCGTGACCGTGTGCGCGGCGATGTCGAACGCTTCGCGCAGCGACGTGGTCCGATTCAGCGCTTCGACCAGAAACGCCTTGCCGAAGTAGGTGATGTCCGATTTCGCGCCACAGCCGAATGATGTGCGGTCGGCGCGTGCCGAAGTAATCACCATCGTCGAGTCATCGCGCAACGTACCGATGAATCCACCCGAATAGCATGCGTTGACGATGATTACCTTCCAGCGTACCGCGGGCGTGGTTTTCAATGCGTCGGCCAGATCCCGCGGAGCGATCTGGTTGAGCGGCAGCGGATCGAGGTCGACCAGCAGTTCGTGATCCGCGGAGCCGTGGGTCGTCAGGTACAGCAGCAGAATGTCCTGTTCCGGGTCCATCTTCCTGGCAACCGCTTCGAGTACGCGGTGCAGGTTGGTCCACGTGGCCAGAGGACGGCTCGTGATCGTCGCGCTGTTGTTCTCGAGCACGACGATGCGGCCCTGCGCATCGAAGCGTCTCGCGAGCAGTTGCTCGAGATACTCCGCTTCGTTGCGGAATACGTTTTCCTCGGCGTCGCCCGCGAATGCGATCGCGTAGAGATCGATCCGGCCGGGACGCTGCGCCTTGAGTCGCGCCAGCGCCTGATCGACAAGAGCGGGTTGCCGGTACATCAGTTCCTCTGCGTCGAAGTCGGGCGCGGCCGGGGTGACGTCGGGAGCCGGCTCCGGAATCAGCGGGTTTGCGGGCACCAATGGCGCAGGCGTGGCCGGTGCTGCAGGAACAGCGTCGTGCACGGGCCAGAAGAACGTCGGAGTGGGCAAGAACCACCAGGGCGCTGCCGAAACGGCATACGCGAGCACTGCGGCCGCGGTCGTGCGGCCCATCGCGCGTGGTGCGAGCCAGTGCGCGAACACGAGCAGAATCAGGAACCACCAAGCGCGTGAAATGAAGTCCACGGTATCGGCAAGCAGCGCATGATCGGCGCGCGCCAATGCGGACGCCAGCGTCGCGAGTGGCCAATGGACGACCAGCGCCGTCGCGATCGTTGCCGACAGCAGGATCGATGCGGCACCCCACAGAACTGCGGCACGCCCCGACAGAACAACGAGTATCCAGGCTGCGATCAGGGTCAGTACGGAGTCGCACAGTACGGTCAGCAAACCTGCCGGCGTGAAGCGCCAGGGCGGGCGGATCTGGACCAGGTCGAGGCCCAGGGACACCGCGACATAGATCGCGATCAGCGCGATGAACACGCCGGCGCCCGCGGTGGTCGCGGACCGGCGCGGTTGGCGCAACAGGGCCAGGCGCAGGCCCGACGAAAGGATGGTCAGAAATGACGGCACGGAAACCGGCTGCAAGCAATTGCGTCGCCTGGATGGCATCGCAGGGGCACGATTAGATCAGAAACCGTGGACCATGATGCGCATGCGAACAGGCGAATGGCGCTTCGCGGCTCGGCGGCCTCAGCGGCGCGTGAACTCAACAGGCTTCGATCGCGTCGAAACCGGTCACGCACGGATGCACCGACGCGGCAGGGCAGATTGCAGGTGCACGCGCAACCAGCGTGGTGTGCAGGCCAGCGACGCGTGCCGCATCGAGTTCCGCGACCACATCGGAGAGGAACAGGATTCCGTCCGCAGCGACCCCGATCGCGGCGGCAATGCGCCGGTACGACTCAGCGCTGCGCTTGGGACCGCTCGTGGTGTCGAAATAGCCGGAGAACAGCGGAGTCAGGTCGCCCGCCTCGGAATTTGCGAAAAACAGCTTCTGCGCCTGCACCGATCCGGACGAATAGACATACAGGCGCTTACCCTGCGCGCGCCAGGCGCGCAGACAGCGTGCGACCTCTGGATAGACGTGCGCACGATACTCGCGACTTGCATAGCCGTCCGCCCAGATCATGCCCTGCAGCGTCTTGAGCGCGGTCGACTTGCGATCGGCGTCGATCCACGAAAGCAGCAGGTCGATGATCTCCTGCTGCGTTGCCGAGACCAGCTCCGCCTCGCGCGCCGCTTCGTGAAGCCAGTGCGCGACGTCCGCATCGTCGGCGTGGGTCACGATGAACGCCGGAAGGCGTCGGCGCGCATACGGAAACAGCACGTCCTTGACGAAGCCGATCGAGCTCGTCGTGCCTTCGATGTCGGTCAGGATGGTCGTGATCAGGGTCGGACTCATCGAAGGCGCCGGGCGGATGGTTGCGTTGCGCAGACATCTCGCAACTCGGGCGGGTTGCTCACGCGGATTCGCCGCGCAATCGCGGTGCCTCGACGTTGGCCGCATAGGCCGCTTCGATCGCGCGTTTCGCTTCGAGGGGTCTCGCCAGGCGGCTGAAGACCATCGCGCTCTCGCCACGGCCGGTGAGCACCACATCACCGAAGTCGAGCATGCGTCCCCAGATGCCCTGATGCAGATCGATGGTCTCGATCGACGCGAGTCGCAATTCCTCGGTCTCGCGGCTGACGATGCCGGTCTTGCGCACGACGCGGCGGTTGGTGACTCCCTGCTCGATCGAGCGCAGCCGCAGCCATTCGTAGAATGCCGCGAGCAGGGCGATTCCGAGCGTGGGAATCGCGAGCAGGAGAAACACGATGAGCCGCCAGCGCGCGGTCCAATGCAGGTCGAAACGCGCCGCGATGAGCTCGCCGGGCGCCAGCGAATCGTCCAGGTAGGCCATCAGGCCGACTGCGCCGATGCGTGCGGGGACATGCGCGGAAACCGCTCGGCGATGTCCTCGCCGGTGAACTGCGCGATCCATCCTTCCTTGTTCGTGAACAGGCGGATCGCGATGAAATAGGGTGATTCGCTCATGTCGAACCAGTGCCGGGTGCGATCGGGTACGCCGATCAGGTCGCCGCTTTCGCAAAGCACCTCGTAGATCCGGTCGCCGATGTGCAGGCTGAACTGGCCGGCGCCGGCGACGAAGAAACGGACCTCGTCCTCCGAATGGATATGTTCCTCGAGGAACTTGCGGCGCAATGTGGCGCGCTCGGGATGATCGGGCCGCAGGCTGATCACGTCGACGGCGCGATAGCCTTCCGAGCGCATCAGGCGGTCGATGTCGTCGCGATACGCGGCAATCACGGCCTCCTGACTTGCGCCCGGCGCGAGCGGCTGCGCGGCCGCCCATTGCTCGAAGCGCACGCCGACCTTGCCGAGTTCGCGCGTGATGTCCGCATGAACGTGGTGAGTGGCCAGCGGGGTATCGGCCCGTGTTTCGTCGTAGATGCGCAATCGGCTCATTGGGGGACTCCTCGCAGGCGCAGCAGATCCAGTTCACAGTTGAGCAGGAACTCGAACGCCTCGAGATGGCGGCGCGCTTCCGGCATGTCCCGACCCCATGCATAAATGCCATGGCCGTCTATCAAGTAGCCGTGCAGCGGCCTGCCCGCGTCGAGCCAGGCATCGACCCGACGCACGAGTAGGTTCATGTCCTGGGTATTGGCAAACACCGGCAGTTCGATCGCGTCCTCGTGCGAGGCATGACCGGCGATCGCCTTCTGCAGTTCCCAGCCCTCGAACCGTACGCTGCCGCGGGCCGCGAACAACCGCGAAGCGACCGACTGCGCGCGCGAGTGCGTATGCAGCACGGCCCCGGCGTCGGCGAAGCGCCGGTAGATCTGCACGTGCAACGCGGTTTCTGCGGACGGACGCGTCGTCGTGTCGAGCGCACGACCGTCGAGATCGACCGCGATCACGTCGTCGACGCCAAGCCTGCCCTTGTCGCGCCCGGAAATCGTCACCGCGGCATGGTCGGCATCCAGGCGCATCGAGAAATTGCTGCTCGTGGCCGGCGTCCAGCCGAGCGCTCCGAGTTCCCGGCCGGCGGCGGCGATCTGCCCCGCGCAGGTCTCGAGGCGGGCACGGTATCGGGATTCTGTGGCGATGGGACTCTCCGCGACGGATGGCCGGACCGGCATTTACTATACTCGAGCGCGGCCGGCCGGCTTTCATGATCGAGTCATCGGTGGCGGCGTAGGCTGCGCCGTCGTTGCGCTGTGGCAGCAGCGCGTCGCATGCGCGATCATGCGCACACGCTGGGTCTTGTGGGTGGGCCGCGTGTCCGCCGCGCTGTTCCGATCAATGTGGTTCCGATCAATCAGGAGTCAAGCATGTCCAACCGAGCCGAAAGCCAGGGCAGACGTCGTTTTCTCAAGCTCGCCGCGGCCGGGGCCGCAGTGGCGCCGATTGCGGCTGCGGTATTGCCACGGATCGGCTTTGCCGCCGACCTGCCGCATCTCGATCCGGGCGATGCGACCGCGAAGGCGCTGCACTACACCGAGGATGCCGCGACCGCGAAAACCAACCCCACGTACAAGGCCGGCTCCGACTGTGCGAACTGCCAGTTCTACCAGGGCAAGGCCGGCGACGAGTACGGCCCGTGCATGCTTTTCCCGGGCAAGGCCGTGCACTCCAAGGGCTGGTGTGCAAGCTGGACCAAGAAGGCCTGACCGGACTTCAACGTCGGCGTGTGCGCGAATCCACGCGCGAGGCGCGAACTCGGTTCGCTTGTGAGTACCGTCGGATGAGGATCCGGCATCGGGTGTCTCGGCATCTGCGACTGCGAGTGTCACAATCGCATCACTTCGCTGCCGGATGCGCGTGTGCCCGTACCCTTGCCGATCGCCTGGTTGATTCTCGTCGCGCTGGCCGGCTTCGGCCTCGGCGTGCTGCTGTTGTTCGTGCTGTCGCGGCGCTGGATTGCCGGTGCGCAGGCCGCGGGGCGCGCGAGTCGGGACGGTGAAGCGGCGCTGCTGAGCGAACAGCGCGACTCGGCCCTCGCCCGCACGGCGGAACTCGCGGCGCGTCTCGAACGGTTCGAAGCGGCCTGGAATCTGGCCGAGCAGAACCTCCGCAAGGTCAGCATGCAGGCGGCTACCCAGCAGGCGCAGGCCGAAGCACTCGGAATCGAGCTTGCCGACGCGCGGCGCGGCCGCGAAGAAGCGCAGGCGCGGCTCCTCGGCCTGACCCGACAGCACGCGGCGCTCGAAGCGGGATCGGAGAAACAGGCACAGGCGGCCGCGGAAAAGCTGCAACTGCTCGAACGCGCTGAACTGAATCTGCGCGAAGCATTCCAGAATCTGGCCCATTCAATCCTCGAAGACAAGGCGGAACGTTTTCGCGAACAGAGCGCGCAGCAGCTCGGCGGCCTGCTCGATCCGCTCAAACTGCAGCTCAAGGAATTCCGCGAGGCGGTTACCCAGACCCATGCGAGCGAACAGCGTGAGCGCGGCATGCTTGCGCAGGAGATTCAGACCCTCAAGCAGCTCAATCAGCGCATTAGCGAGGATGCGATCAACCTGACCCGCGCGCTCAAGGGAGACAGCCGTTCCCAGGGCGCATGGGGCGAAATGGTTCTCGAACGCGTGCTCGAGGCATCGGGCCTGCAATCAGGCCGCGAATACACGACGCAGACGAATTTCAGCGACGGTGAGGGACGCCGTCAGCGTCCTGACGTGGTCGTGCACCTTCCGGACGAGAAGGACATTGTCATCGACGCGAAGGTTTCGCTGGTCGCGTACGAGCGGTCATGTGCGAGCCTCGACGACGGGGAGCGCGCTCGCGCGCTCGACGAACACGTTGCCTCGCTGCGCCGTCACGTGGACCAGCTTGCGGCGCGTAACTATGGCGACATCGAAGGCATCCGCACCCTGGATTTCGTACTCCTCTTTGTCCCGGTCGAAGGCGCATTCATCGAGGCGGTACGCGCCGACGAGCGTCTCTATGCGCATGCGCTGGGCAGGAACATCTCGCTGGTCAGCCCCAGTACCCTGCTCGCGACGCTGCGCACGGTCGCACATTTGTGGCGGATCGAGCGTCGCAACCTCAAGGCAGACGAGATCGCGCGGCGTGCGGGCCAACTGCACGACAACTTCGCGTTGCTGGTCGAGGAAATCGAGGCGATCGGCAGCCAGCTAGACAAGGCGCAGCGTGCGCACGCGAGCGCGTTGCGCCGCCTGACCGAAGGCGGCAAGGGCAGTGTGCTGCTGCAGGTTCAGAGCCTCGCCGAGATCGCGTCGGTCAGAAAACAGCTGCCGACGGGACTGCTGAATGCAGCGAATGCCGACGCCGCGCAGACGGATACGGATGGCGCGGGCGAGGACCAGACGCCGGCATAAAGGTTGAGCATGCGGCCGCCGAAGAGGTATCCCGTGAACTCGCAAGCGCCCATCTGCCGCGTCGCCGAACATGGCCGCGACCACGCGCCGGCCGGGACCCGTTCGCGACGCAGGCAGAGCGCGGCGGGGACCGGCGCGCACGCCGGCCATCGCCACGCTCGAGATGCATCACGCTACGGCTGCGGCCCGCACAAACGGCTGTTCCGGTAGCCGTAGGAAAAGTAGATGATGAAGCCGAGCACGGCCCAGCCGATCATGCGGATCCAGGTGTCGACGGGCAGGCTGTAGATCAGATAACCACAGCCCGCGGCACCGAGCGGGCAGGTGACCCAGGGCATCGGTACGCTGAAGCTGCGCTGCAGGTCCGGACGCGTGTAGCGCAGGATCAGCACTGCGAGACAGACCACGAAGAACGCAGCCAGGGTACCGATATTGGTCATCTCGGCAAGGATGTCGATCGGCAGCACGCCGGCCATGACCGTGGCGATGCCGCCGGTGATCAGGGTGTTGATGTGCGGCGTCTTGTACTTGGGATGGACCCGCGCGAACACGGGCGGAAACAGCCCGTCCTTGGCCATTGCGTAGAAGATGCGCGGCTGGCCGATCATCATGACCAGGATCACCGAAGACAGGCCGAGGATCGCGCCGACCTCGATGAGCGGCGCCAGCCAGTTCTTCAGCGCGGGAACCTGTTCGACCGCATAGGCCACCGGATGCGACACGTTGAGCTGTGCGTACGGGATCATTCCGGTCAACACGCCGGCGACGACGATATACAGGATCGTGCAGATCAGCAGCGAGGCGATGATGCCGATCGGCATGTCGCGCTGAGGATTCCTGGCCTCCTGCGCTGCGGTGGAAACCGCGTCGAAGCCGATGTACGCGAAGAAAATGATTGCCGCCCCTTCGAAGATGCCGAGCACGCCGAAATGAGGACCGGTCGCATCGACGATGCGTTCCGGTATGAACGGGTGCCAGTTGGCCGGCACGATATAGGAGGTGCCGAACGCAATGAACAGGATGATCACCGAAAGCTTCAGGACCACGATCCAGGTGTTGACGGTCGACGACTGGCGGATGCCGAAGTAGCACAGCGCGGTTACGCCCATCACGATCAGCATCGCGGGCAGGTTCATCAGATGGCCCGTGGTCACGATCGCGATCGGACCTTCACCCTTGGCGAGCGGTGCATTGCGCAGTGCTTCCGGAAACACGACGCCGAAATGCTTGAGGAACGCGGTGAAATAACCGGCCCAGCCGACCGCAACCGCACCGATCGATACCAGGTATTCGAGAATCAGGTCCCAGCCGATGAACCAGGCCAGCAGTTCACCCATCGTCGAATAGGCGTAGGAGTACGCGGATCCTGATGCCGGGATCAACGAGGCGAACTCGGCGTAGCACAGGGCCGCGAGTCCGCAGACGACGCCGGCGACGACGAACGACAGCATGAGCGCCGGCCCGGCATTGTTGGCCGCCGCGACTCCGGTAAGAACGAAGATGCCGGTACCGATGATCGCGCCGATGCCGAGCGCGGTCAGTGCCCAGGGACCCAGCGAACGATCGAGCTCGTTGTCGAGGATCGCGCCCTCGATCTGCTTGATTGCGGTCAGCCGCTGCCACATCGCCATTGGTCATTGTCCCCTGGAGTCGAACGGTGGTGATGGAAGCCCGGCATCGCCGCAGCTCCGCCCCGGCAGCACGGCCCCGCATCGCTCGGATGCAGGAAAGCGCGACCCGCGCGGTAACATACGCGAGCGATCCATTGGCGACAACTGCCGTCATTGCCCGCTTGCCGACCGATTCGTCCGCCAAGCTCGATTCCTGCCGCAGGGACGGCTGGTGCCGCGTTGAGCACGTGGATTGCTTGGGACAGATCCGAAACGGACGATCGTGTCACCGGCCATGATCGCGACGGCGCGCGTCGCATCGCAGGCGCAGCACGGCATGCGATCGTCGTGCGGTGCCGCTCGCCAGCGCGTCGAACGCGTCCCCGGGTTGCGCTGCGCTCCGAGCATGCGCAAGCCGCATTCGAGCCGCGGCGGCTCGAGGCGCGTTACCGACGCGTCCGGAGTGGGTCAGGCGCGGCCTGCGAATTCACCGGTTACGGTATTGACCAGCACCTTTTCGCCGGCCCTGATGTATTCGGGCACCTGTATCTCGATGCCGGTCGACAGCTTCGCGGGCTTGGGTCGCTTCGTCGCGGTCGCTCCCTTCATTTCGGGAGCCGTGTCGACGACCTCGAGGGCGACCGATTGCGGGAGCTGCAGCGCAACCGGCAGTTCGTCGATGATCTGCACCTGGCAACCCTCGATGCCGTCGACGAGGTAACCGGCAGCATCGCCGACGACATTCGCATCCAGCGTGTACTGGCTGTAGTCCTCGCTATCCATGAACACGAACGCGTCGCCATCCTTGTAGGAATACGAGACTGCACGCCGGATCAGTTCGGTTTCCCTGAGCTCATCCTCGGCGCGCAACGACACATCGAGCTTCTGTGCGCCCGGCACGCTGTACATGATGAAGCGATAGGTGACATTGCCGCCGCGCCCCTGCGGCGCGCTGCGTTCGATGTCGCGGATCTGGTAGACCCTGCCGTCGTACTCGACGACATTGCCCTTCCTGGTTTCGGCGGCTTTCATGGCGGAATTGGAATGGGAAAGAAGAATTGGGCCGTGGAACGCGAGTTCGGGATGGAACGAGTGGCGAGGTTTGCGAAGTCGCGCGGATGCAGGGATCGCGGTTCGGCGATTGCCGATTTCCACTTCGTGCGTGCCGGTTATTTCGGCGCCAGGCGGATTGCGCCATCGATGCGGATCGTCTCGCCGTTGAGATATCGATTCTGCAGGATGAACGCGACAGTGTCGGCGAACTCCTCGGGCCTGCCGAGTCGGGACGGGTAGGGCACCTGCGCGCACAACGACTGGTAGACCTGCTCGGGCATGCCGTCGACCATCGGCGTGTGAAATACGCCGGGCGCGACCGTCATTACTCGTACGCCAATGCGCGCGAATTCGCGCGCCATCGGCAGGGTCAGGCCGACGATACCGCCTTTCGATGCTGAATACGCAGCCTGGCCGATCTGGCCCTCGAATGCGGCAATCGAGGCCGTGTTGACGATCACGCCGCGCTCTCCGTCCTCGCCGGGACTGTTGTGCTGCATCAGGTCCGCAGCCGCCTTGGCGACGTTGAAGCTGCCGACAAGATTGACCGTAACGGTCGTCGCGAAGGTCTTCAGGGGCATCGGCCCCTGCTTGCCGAGCACGCGGCCTGCGCCGAGGATGCCCGCACAACTGATCACCGCATTGAGGCCGCCGAGCTTTTCCCGCGCCGCCGCCATGCTCGACGCTACGCCGTCCTCGCTGGTCACGTCGGTGTGCAGGTAACTTGCAGCGTCACCGAGTGCGCGTGCGGCGGCGCTGCCTTTCGCGTCGTCGACATCGAACAGGGCCACCTGCGCACCGCCGCGAATGAGATGACCTGCGACAGCGAGGCCGAGTCCGGATGCACCGCCGGTAACGACGGCCCTGACCTGATCGAGTTGCATGCTGGAGACCGCGAATTGGGGAGGGCGCGGATTCTAGCAGCCGGACCCGACACGCACGCACGCGCCTGAGCCTGCCGAGTCCGGGACGCGCCGCGCTCCGCGCGCGGCACCGGGTCACGCAGTCAATGGACCGGTGCCATCAGGTGCTGGTACGGCGTACCGGGCCACATCACGTAGGGTCGCGACGTATCGGGATCCGCATCCTTCGGATAAGCGTCGTAGAAGCTTGCATCCGCGCCGACGATCATGACGTGCGGTCCGGTCTTGATCCAGTGGTTGCCGCCATCGGGCTTGGTTGCATAGGGATCGGTATTGCTCGCGTCGGTACCGCCTTCGAGCATGTACATGAAGCCGAGCTTGCCGTTTGCGGGCGTCGTGTGCGCCACCCAGGCCTCGACCCAGGTCATTGCGTTCGCGTCCATGCACATCGAGTCGGGTCCCGGCGTCGCCGGGTTGTCGGGCATGCAGGTGAAGTTGTTGGAACCCTTGCGCAGGGTGCGCATCTTGCCGGCCTCGTCCATCACGACGATCGTCGCGTTTCGGGAGATGCCGGAAGGCGCGGCACGCATGGCGCTCGCGATCATTTGCGCGTCCGTCGGCGCGGCTGCCTTTGCGCTGGACTTTGATTCGGCGGCCTGCAGCGCCGTGGCGCCGGCGAGGGAGAGGGTCGCGCAGGCGAGCGCGGTGAGCGAATTCAAACGGAAGGAAAACATGGCTTCGTCTCCGTCAATACGTGGCTGCGGCGATGGCCGCCGGCCCAATCTGCTCCCGGGCTCCGGCATCGTCAACGACGTGCGGCGTGGAATGCCCGCGCGTCTGCATGGGCCGTGCCAGTCGCAGGGACCCGCCGGGACGTGCGCGCCCCAGGGATCGGCGCGCAGGAGCTAGAGAGCGCGCAGGTAGAACCGGTTGCAGCCGTGATGGCCGGTCGAGCCCAGAGCACGCTCGATGCGCTGGAATCCGCACGCGAGGTAGAGCGCTTGCGCGGCGTCCATGCCGGTCAGCGTCTCCAGATAGCAGCGTGCAAATCCGAAGTCCCGCGCGGTCTGCAGACACCGCTCGATCAGCGCGCGCCCCGCACCGAGGCCGCGCAATTCCGGCATGAAATACATCTTGCGCAGTTCGCAGGTCGCGTCGTCGCTGCCTTGCAGCGGTGCGATGCCGCCGCCGCCGAGCACAGCACCGTCGCTTTCGACCACGAAATAGGCATGCCGACGCGTTGCGTACGCCGCGCTCATCGCCGCGACCTCCGGGTCGTGAATCGCGAATCCCGGACCGTCCGCTCCGAACTCGGGCATCACCGCGCGGATCACCGCCGCGATCTCGGCGTCGTCGCGAACTTCGATGCGCCGGATCGAGAAGGTCGGCTTCGAAGACATCCGGCTTCAGCCGACCGTGCGGCGGAAGTCGAGGTCGTAGCGCGCGCCGCCGGTGAGCGCATGCAGGCGCAGGTTGGTGATCCGGATCGGTGCACCCGGCATGAGGTCGGCGACGTTCGAGTCGGTCATCTCGGCAGGGTCGATCACGGTGACGCCGCCGCCGCCGATGACTTCGAGCACATTGTCGGTGCCGATCACCGCAGCGGTGGCTGCGTCGAGCCCCAGGCCCAGCGCGAACGGGTTCAGGGCCAATGCCGCGAGCAGGCGTCCCAGGCGATCGCTGGCGTGGCCGCCCTGATCGATGACGACCCGGTTGGTCAGGCCGAGGCCGGGCGCGAAGCTCGCGCCGCCGATGCGCGGCGTTGCACCTTCCGTACCGTGGGTCAGCATGTGCTCGCAGAGCAGTGCAGCACCGGCGCCGAAACCGGCCACGGCCAGGCCGTCGGCGTTGCGTCGTCGCAGCGAGCGCGCCAGCGAGGTTCCACCGATCAGCGTCGACAGGCGCAGCGGCTGGTCGGAAATCAGGAACACGACATGGGCGTGTTCGACGACATCGAGCACGGCACGTTGCTCGCTGTCCGCGCGCGCCAGCAGGGTACGCCGGTGAACCTCGCCCGCGCCGGCGCCGAACAGCAGGCTCTCGAGATCCCCCTCGGCATCCTCGGCATTGTCCGGCGTGCCGACCAGAACGACGCGTGGCTGCGGTTCCAGCAGCGCGAGCAAGCGCCCGAGCAGCTGGCGGTCACGCTCGCCTGCGCCGATGCTGCCGCCGGCGATGATCAGGCCGCGGCTGCGGTCAGGGACAAGTTTCGCGGGCATCGACGGATCGCTGCGGAAAGCCGGAGTATAGCCGCCGCCGCGGCAGGCGATGAGCGCATGCGCTCAGACGCTGGCGCGCGCCACGCGGCTGTTGGTTTCACGCTGGAGGCGTTCGCTCAGCCACAGGCCGATCTCGATCAGCGCGGCGAGGTTCACGCCGGTCGCAATGCCCAGGCCTTCGAGCATATAGGTCACGTCCTCGGTGGCCACGTTGCCGGTTGCGCCGTTCGCGTACGGGCAGCCACCGGTGCCCGAAATCGAGCTGTCGACGACGCCGACGCCTTCCTCGAGGCAGGCGAGGATGTTCGCCAGCGCCTGACCGCGCGTGTCGTGGAAATGCACGGCGAGCGCCGACATAGGTACCTGGGCGGCAACCGCGCGCAGCATCGCGCGCGCCTTTCCCGGCGTGCCGACACCGATCGTATCGCCAAGCGAGATCTCGTAGCAGCCGAGTTCGTGCAGCCGCCGCGCCACGCGCACGACATCGGCGACCGCGACTTCGCCCTGATACGGGCAACCGAGGACCGTGGAGACGTAACCGCGGACTCTCACCGCATCGGTGCGCGCGCGCTCCAGGACTGGAATGAAGCGTTCGATCGATTCGTCGATCGACGCGTTGATGTTCCTGCGATTGAACGCCTCGCTCGCCGCAGTGAAGATCGCTATCTCATTCGCACCCGCCGAGCGCGCGCGCTCGTACCCTTGCAGATTCGGCACCAGAACCGGATAGGCCACGCCGGGTCTGCGTGTGATCGCGGTGAAGACTTCGGTCGCATCCGCAAGCTGCGGAACCCATCGTGGGCTGACGAAGCTGGTCGCTTCGATCGTGCGCAGGCCGGTCAAGGACAGACGATCGATCAGTTCGATCTTGGTCGCAGTCGGCACGATCGCCTTCTCGTTCTGCAGTCCGTCGCGGGCACCGACCTCGACGATGCGCACGTCAGTGGGCATGGTGCTCACCGCGAAGATCTCGCCGTGGCGGTTCGTCGCGCGCGCTCCCACGCGTCGATATCCAGATCGCTGCGCTCCAGTTGCAGGGTCGCTTTCGCCTCGAAAATCGACTTGCCGCGGATCAGCTCCAGCATCTGCGCGCTATTGCCGCGTACGTAGACATGCAGGTCGTTGGCGGTCTTGTCGACGCTGCCCTCGAGCGCGCCGTCGATGACGCGCCTGGCGACCTCGGCGCTATCGACCTGGAAAATCTCGACATGGTTGCCGCGCATGCGATAACGCGCGAAAAAGAACGACTGCCGCGGCAGTGGATCGATACCGTGAGGCGGCGGCAGCTTGACCAGTTCCCCGATCGCACGGTCGGCGACGACGAGATAGTCGTTGCCATCCGCATGCACGTAGTTCATCGGCACGCGCACGCGTTTGAAGACGCCGCCGGGTTCGGGCTGATCGATCACCGTGAACCCGCAGTTCCTGTCGACCTGGAATGCGGTGGTCTCGCCGTTCGGATCGGCAGCCGGATGATCGGTGCCGACCCACAGCCCTTGCCAGCGCGCATCGCAGGTCTCGACCGAGCCGCCGGGCATCGACTCGAATCGTGTCTCGATGCAGCCGCCCAGAACGAGGGCGGCAACGGCGCCGACCAGACGCATGCAATCGTGCGTTCTGCGCGATGCGATCATTCGACGACCTCGTGCAACCCAAGCCATGTCTCCTCCGATGTGTAGGCTTCGCAGCGGCGATCAAGCCGTTCGTATTCCGACGCCAGCGCGGTTTTCGCGGCCGCAAAGGCGCGCGCGCTTTCCCAGCGATCGATCGTGATGGACGCCGACTTGTCGGAAGCGGACCTGAGCAACTGCGTCCCCGCGTAGCCGGCTGTCCGCGCAAACAGGCGTGCCCAGTCGCCATCGGGCCCATAGGCGGATTCGAACGCGTCGACCTTCTTCGCAGGTACACGAAAGCGCCAGAGCGTCGGACCATTGCCGACCCTCAGGCCGGTACAAGCTTGAGCAGCACCGCATCGGCTTCGACGAAATCGCCGGCGGCAGCCTGCACGGTTTCGACCCGGCCCGCGCGCGGAGCCTTCAGCGTCAATTCCATCTTCATCGCTTCCATGACGATCAGTTCCTGACCCGCACTCACCTCTTCGTCGGTGCCTGCCTTGACCAGCACGATGCGGCCCGGCATCGGAGCCACGATGCGGTCGCTTCCGACTTTCGTATCGGCAACCCACGCGAATGCAGGCGAGTGCAGGTAGACGTGGCGGCGTCGCCCATCGTGAACGCTGACGCGGTCATCGTCGATCGCGACGCGCCAGCGGCATGCAATATCGTCGATATCCGCGTTGAGGACACCGTCACGCATGCCCGCGTGCGTGACCCTGGCGCGTTGCCCGCCGAACTGCAGCGCATAGGTTCCACTTGCACCATACGCGGAGATCTCGATGCGTTCGCCGCGTCGTGAGAGCGCGACGATGCGCCGGCCCGGGTGTCCGAGCCGCCAGCCGTCGGCGCGTGCCCAGGGTGAATGCGGGTCTTCGGAAGCGCGAGCACGGCTCGGCGCGTCGACCTCCTCGCGCAACAGCCAGGCCGTAGCCGCCGCGAATACGGGAACCGTGTCGTCGGCGTCGGCCAAGTCGATGAACTGGTCGAGATGACGATCGAGATATCCGGTATCGATCGAAGCATCGACTACAGCCGGATGGCGAACCAGCCGTTCGAGAAAACCGATATTGGATTTCGGGCCGACGATATCGCATTCGGCGAGCGCGTCGCGCATGCGTACGAGCGCGGCATCGCGCGTCTGGTCCCAGACAATGAGTTTGGCGATCATCGGGTCGTAGAAGATGGTCACCACGTCGCCCTCGATCACGCCAGAGTCGATGCGCACCTGCGCGGATGGGACCGGCAGGCGCAATCGCTCGAGGCGTCCCGAGCCCGGCAGGAAACCCTGATCCGGATCCTCCGCGTAGAGGCGCAGTTCGATCGCGTGCCCGTGCTGCGCCGGGACGCCATTGCCGCCGAGCAGCGAGGCCGGCAGCGGCTCGCCTGCTGCGACCCGCAGCTGCAATTCGACCAGGTCGAGGCCGAGCACCATTTCGGTGACCGGATGTTCGACCTGCAGGCGCGTGTTGATCTCCATGAAATAGAACTCGCCGTCGCGGCCGACAATGAATTCGACCGTGCCCGCGTTGACATAGTCCAGCGCGCACGCTGCGGCAACCGCGGTTTCACCCATTCTCGCGCGCAGCTCGCTGGTCACGAAAGGTGACGGACTTTCCTCGAGCACCTTCTGGTAGCGCCGCTGCGCCGAGCACTCGCGTTCGTTCAGATGCACGATGTGATGGTGGCTGTCCCCGAATATCTGGAACTCGATATGCCGCGGCTGCTCGATATAGCGTTCGAGCAAAATGCGCTCGCGGCCGAATGCATTGCGGGCCTCGCGCTGGCAGCTTTCGAGGCTGGCCGCGAACTGGTCGCGCGAACGCACGATGCGCATGCCCTTGCCGCCGCCGCCATAGGCGGCCTTGATCATCAGCGGAAAACCGATGCGTTCGGCCTCGCGTGCGAGCAGGCCGGGATCCTGATCCTCGCCTGTGTAGCCCGGCACGACCGGCACGCCGCGCGCGGCCATCAGATCCTTCGCGCCGGCCTTGGATCCCATCCGGCGCATCGAATCGGCGCTCGGCCCGATGAATACGAGGCCGGCCTTCTCGACCGCCTCCGCGAAGTCGGCGTTCTCCGACAGGAAGCCGTAACCCGGATGAATCGCCTCGGCGGCACTGCGTTCGGCAACTTCGAGAATCGCTGCACCGCGCAGATACGAATCGGCCGGCCGCGGGCCGCCGATCGGATAGGCGACATCTGCCCGCAGCACATGCTGCGCGGTCGCGTCGGCTTCGGAATAGACGGCCACGGTCTCCACACCCAGGCGCCGGCAGGTGCGGATCACGCGGCAGGCAATCTCGCCGCGATTCGCAATCAGGATGCGTTTGAACATGAACTCGCCCGGTCAGCGCTCTGGGAGGGGTCGGTCGGATGTACGCGGAGGCCTGCGCTCGCCATTCCTAAGTTAGCATGCCGCCCGCGCGGGCTTCGCTTCCGGCCAGGACGCCGATCGAAACGCGCCGGGCGAGGAGTAATTCGCCCGCGACCGGTTGACCCGATTCGAGGCGCAGGACGACGGCCTCGCGAACGATCTCGCCGAGGCCCGCATCCTCCAATTCGCGGCAGACGCGTTCGGGTACGTGCCGGTAGCGTCCGCTGGCCGGCTGAAGTTCGGTGCGATCGCCTGCGCTGCACTCGATCGAGAATGCGAAACGGCCGCCCGCGGGGAGTCGATCGCGTACCGCCGCGAATACCGGACCCAGGTCCCCCAGGTAGATGAAGACGTCCGCCGCGACGATCAGTTCCCATTGCGCGTCAGCGCGGTGCAGAAACGTGACGAGTTCGGCGGCATGCAGCTCTCGATAGAGGGCCTTCTTGCGCGCGTACTCGAGCATTCGCGGCGAAAGGTCGACGCCGTCGATGACGCGTCCGGTGCGCGCGAGCTCCTGCGCCACCAGTCCGGTGCCGCAACCGAGATCGAGCACGCTGGCGGCGCCATCGGCATCGTGCTGTCGCAGGAAGCGGGCAAGGCGTGCAGGCGTGTCGTACGCAAGGTGCTTGACCAGCGTCAGCTCGAAGCGATCGGCGAAGTCGTCAAACAGGCTGCGGATGAAATCGATCTCCACGGCATCGGGTAGCCGGCCGGACAGCGCCGCATGAAAATGGGCGATGACCGGATCGCGCGGGTCACGTGCGCTCGCCTGCTCGAATGCCGCGCGCGCGGCGCGCAGGTCATTCTGCTTGAGGCGGGCCCGGCCGAGCCAGGACCACGCGTGGGCGTCGTCCTTGTTCGCGCGTACCGTGGCCTCGAACACATGCACCGCAGCGGCGACATCGCCGGCTTCCATCAGCGCGACCGCATGCTCGAGCGCGACCTCGCGACTCTGCGGCCGCAAATGCAGCGCGCGGCGCCGGCTGTGCAAGGCGTCGCGCACCTGGCCGAGCGCGGACTGTGTCGTGGCCAGGCCGCGCCAGGCATCGACCAGATCCGGATGGCGCCGCACGACCTGCGCATAGGCGGCGAGCGCCTCGTCGGCGCGTCCAAGGCGGCGCAGCGCATGCGCGTGGTGCAACCCGAGGGCCGGGTGCGCCGGCGCGTGGCGCAGACCCGTTGCGAAGCTCGCCAGTGCCTCGTCGACGTGACCCAGTTCGAGCGCAGCCAGTCCCCTCGCGTTCCAGCCGCCGGGCAGCGTGGGCGCCAGCGCGCAGGCGCAGCGGGCAACCCCAAGCGCGTCTTCGTTGCGGCCGCAGTGCCGCAATGCAATGGACAGGTTCGTCGCGAGTCCCGGGTTGTCTGGCGCGGCATCCACGAGAGGTTGCAGGTATTGCGCCGCCTCGACGTATCGTTCCCGCTGCAGCAACAGCGTGGCCAGGGCGCTCGCGGCGTCGCCGTCGCCCTTGCGCAGGCATTCGCGATAACCGGCCTCGGCCTCGTCCAGGCGACCGCTTTGCTGCAGGTCGATGAGCGCGAGTAGTCGTGCAGTGGGCATTCTCGCGCGCTACCTTTGGGCGAACCATGCTGGCCGCGGCAAGCGCTCGCGACGACTCGCGAGGTTCGCAATCATCGGCGTTGCAGCGGACCGGCCGGCCGGTCCCTTCCGCTCGCGGCATGACCCGACCGCGCCGCGCCGCGCGCCGCCATTGCCAGGGAGTTCCCCTGTTTCCCGCGGGGTCACGTGCCCCAGCCGGGTGCGCGCTTGTCGAGAAACGCGCTGATGCCATTGCGGCCTTCAGGCGACCCGCGCAGGCGTGCGATCAGCGCGGCGTTCTCCGCGTCCATCCGCTCGGCGGAGGCGCGCGTCATGCCCGCGACGCGCAGCGCGAGCTGCTTGGCCTCGGCCTGCGCGATCGGGCCCCCTTTGGCGAGGAAGTGCAGGGCGCGGTCGAGCGCCGCATCGAATTGATCGGCAGGCACCACCTCGTGCAGCAGACCGACGCGCGCGGCCATCGCCGCGTCGAAGACCTCGCCGCTGATGAACAGGCGGCGCGCCTGGCGCATCCCGATCGCCGCGATCACATAGGGTGAGATCGCCGCGGGGACGAGGCCGAGCTTGACCTCGCTGAGCGAGAATTTCGCGGTCTCCACGCCGATCGCGAGGTCACAACAGGCGACCAGGCCGACACCGCCGCCGTAGGCCGCGCCGTTGACGCGGGCTACGGTCGGCTTGGCCAGGAAATTCAGCGTGCGCATCAGTTCCGCGAGGCGCAGCGCATCGGCCTGATTCTCGGCCTCGCTCGCGGAGGCCATCGCGCGCATCCAGTGCAGGTCGGCGCCCGCCGAGAACGAGGCGCCGGTCCCGGTCAGCACGACCAACCGCACGCGCGGGTCGCTTTCGCAGTCCAGGAGCGCACGGTTCAGTTCGGCAATCAGCGCGTCGTCGAACGCGTTATGGACGCGCGGACGGTTCAGCGCGATCGTCGCAACGGCGTTGGCGCGGGCAACCAGGACGGCCTCGCTCATGAGCACTCCGATGTTGTGTCCAGCTTCGAATGGTACCGGCACGGACGGGTCACCACGGACGGCCTGGCGCCGCGCGGCTAAAAACGATATATAATGCGAACCATTCTTATTTGCGTGTCGTCGTTCAGTGCGACTCTCCGAATTGAAGAAAGGTGCTTGCG
Source organism: uncultured Gammaproteobacteria bacterium (assembly GCA_963758365.1). Lineage (GTDB taxonomy): Bacteria > Pseudomonadota > Gammaproteobacteria > Xanthomonadales > Rhodanobacteraceae > Dokdonella_A. The sequence goes on along the minus strand of CAVWVB010000001.1, from coordinate 1,492,960 downwards.
CCGTGGTTCGTGACGTCGAAGATGCCCATTGCGCCGATCCGATCGCGCGGCGCCTGCGCGAACTCGGGTTTGTCGGCGGCGAGCCGGTACGCGTCGTTGCGACCGGCCCGCTCGGCGGCGATCCGCTGCTCGTGCAGGTCGGTTTCACGCGCTTCGCGCTGCGCAGAAGCGAAGCGGCCCGGGTGCGCCTGATCGAAGCGGAGCGCGCATGAACGCGACCGCCGCTTCCCTGCGCATCGCCCTGGTCGGGAATCCGAATTGCGGCAAGACCGCCTTGTTCAATCGCCTGACCGGCAAGCGCCAGAAGGTCGCCAACTACGCGGGCGTGACGGTCGAGCGCAAGGAGGGCCGCTTCGTCGCGCCGTCCGGTCGTGTTCTGCAGGTCCTCGACCTGCCCGGAGCCTACAGCCTCGATGCGGCGAGTCCCGACGAGGCGATCACCCGCGACATCTGCGCGGGCACGTTCCCTGGCGAAGTCGTGCCCGACCTGATCGTCTGTGTCGCCGATGCAACGAACCTGCGTCTGCACCTGCGGTTCGTGCTCGAAATCAGGCAACTCGGGCGGCCGATGGTGCTCGCGCTCAACATGATGGATGCGGCACGCAGGCGCGGCATCGGCATCGACGTGAAGGCACTCGAAGCGGGTCTCGGCGTGCCGGTCGTGGAGACCGTCGCGGTCCAGCGCGGCGGCGCCGCGGCTCTGGTCAGGCGCATCGACAGCTTGCCTGCGCTGCCGGGCGCCGCTGCGCGCGTCGGATCGCGGACAAGCCATCGTGTCGATGGCGGCGACGATATTTCCGAGTTCACCGACCCGTCGCTTAACCTGCACCTGCATGCGCAGGTTCGTGTGCTGCTCGCCGATGCGGTCACGATGCCGCGTGCGACCAGCGCGCTCGATGACCGCATCGACGCGATCGTGCTGCACCCGGCGGCCGGCCTCGCGATCCTGGCCACGGTGATGTTCCTGATCTTCCAGGCGGTGTTCTCGTGGGCGGCGCCGCTGCAGGACGCGATCGGCGCGGGCATCGCGGCCGTCGGCGCGCGGATCGGCGCCACGCTCGCATCGATGCCCATGCTGCAGAGTCTGGTCAGCGACGGCCTGTTCGCGGGAATCGGCACCGTGCTCGAATTCCTGCCGCAGATCCTGATCCTGTTCCTGTTCATCCTGACCCTCGAAGAATCCGGTTATCTGCCGCGCGCCGCATTCCTGCTCGACAAGCTGATGTTCCGTGCGGGCCTGACCGGCCGCTCGTTCATACCGCTGCTGTCGAGTTTCGCGTGCGCGATCCCCGGCATCATGGCGACGCGCAGCATCGCCGATCCGCGCGACCGCCTGACCACGATCCTGGTCGCACCGCTGATGACCTGCTCGGCACGTCTGCCGGTATATGCGCTGCTTATCGCAGCGTTCATTCCGCGCGAGTCGGTCTTCGGCGTGTTCAACCTGCAGGGGATGGTCCTGTTCGTTCTGTACTTCGCGGGCATCGCCAGCGCGCTCGCCGTCGCGTATGTGATCAAGCGCCTGCGCACGGATCGCAGCGAGCACTCCCTGATCATGGAACTGCCTTCGTACCGCCTGCCGCATCCGTTCGACATTGCGATCGGACTCTGGGATCGCACCAAGATCTTCCTGCGCCGTGTCGGCGGCATCATTCTCTCGCTGACCGTACTGCTGTGGTTCCTGTCGAGTTTTCCGGCACCGCCCGCGGGCGCGACGCTGCCCGCGATCGACTACAGTTTCGCGGGACGCATCGGTCACTGGATGACCCATGTGTTCGCGCCGATCGGTTTCAACTGGCAGATCTGCATCGCGCTGATTCCGGGCCTCGCGGCGCGCGAGGTCGCGGTCGCCTCGCTGGCCACCGTGTATGCGATGTCGGGCAGCGACGATGCGGTCGCCAGCGCGCTCGGCACGACGATCGCCGCGCAGTGGTCGCTGGCGACCGCGCTTTCACTGCTCGCGTGGTACGTGTTCGCGCCGCAGTGCATGTCGACTCTGGCCGTGATCAAGCGCGAGACCAACAGTTGGCGCAACGTCTGGATCGCGGCCGGCTATCTGTTCGCGCTTGCCTATCTCGCTTCACTGCTGACCTACCAGATCGCAAGAGTATTCACATGAGCGGGCCGATGCTGATCCAGCTCGCGGTGATCGCGCTCGTCGTCGGCTGGAGCGCATGGTCCGCCGCGCGCCGCCTGCTGCCGGTCACGAGCCGGCGCGTGCAGGCCCGCGTCGTCGCCGCGCTCGACCGTCCCGCATTGCCGGCGTGGCTGCGCCGGCGCGCACGACGGTGGCAACCGCGGAGCACGCGTGGCGGCAGTTGCGGCGACGGTTGCTCGGCCTGCGGTGGTTGCGCAGCTGCCGCGGCGCAGGAGAAACGGCCGATTGACGAGCACGCGCTGGTTTTCCGTCCGCGCGCCAAGATCTAGGCGTCCACGCGGCGTAGCGTCCGCCGCGCGTCTACAATGTTGCATGGATGCCTACACGTTGCATCGCGGCGCTGCGCCGCTGCTGATCAGCCTGCCGCACGACGGTACGCGGATTCCCGAACACCTCGTGACGCGCCTCAATCCGGAGGCGCGCCGCGTGCCAGACACCGACTGGCACGTCGCCCGACTCTATGATTTTGCAGTGGAACTCGGCGCATCGCTGATCGTGCCGACGTATTCACGCTATGTCGTGGATCTCAATCGGCCCTCGGACAATGCCTCGCTGTATCCCGGGCAGAACACGACCGGCCTGTGCCCGATCGTCGCGTTCAGCGGCGAACCGATCTACCAGGTCGGAGAGGAGCCGCGACGCGACGAGATCGCCGTTCGCGTCGAACGCTACTGGAAGCCGTATCACGACGCGCTCGCGACCGAGCTCGAGCGCATCCATGCCGCGCATCGCCGGGCCGTGCTCTGGGAAGGCCACTCGATCCGCGGCGTAGTGCCGTTCCTGTTCGAGGGAACGTTGCCGGACTTCAACCTGGGCACCGCGGACGGCACGAGTTGCGCACGCGCGCTGCAGTCGCGGCTGGCCGGCATTCTCGCCGCGCAACATGCATACAGCCACGTCGCGAACGGCCGCTTCAAGGGTGGCTTCATTACGCGCCACTATGGTCGTCCCGACGTGGGGATAGACGCGGTACAGCTCGAACTCGTGCAGGCGAACTACATGGACGAGGACACGTTCGAATACCTGCCTGAACGCGCGGCGCCGGTCCGGGCGCTGATCCGGACGTTGCTGGAGACCTGCCTCGCGTGATGTCGCCGCGGGTCGTCAGCGTTCCAGTCCGTCCGCGAAGATCAGATCAAAGCGCGCGCGCACGAGGCTCACGTAATCGTCGCCGCTCGAGTTGTCCTCGAAGAACGTGCGGCCGAGGACCAGCATGCTGTCGTCGTCGCGGTCGTAGGCGATCGCATGCATCTGGTTGTAGTCGCCCTGCTGGTTGCCGCCATCGGGATCGGCGATCGTGTAGCTGTTCCAGCCGTCGTGACCGAAAGTCGTGTCGAGGCGGCCATTGGCGAACGCACGCAGCAGCGTGTATTGCGTGCGATGAGTGAACGGCGGGGTGAATGGGAACGAGATCGTGCCAATCATGATGCGATGGTTCGGCAACAGCACGAGGCCATCGCGCTGCTCGAAAAACGGAAACAGGTTGGGTTGGCCTGCAAGCGCGAACAGGCGCAGACCGAACGAAGGCACGAGTTGACCCGCATCGTCGAAGCGCGCGAGCAGGACGCAGCAGGCCACCGTGCCGTCGCTGCCCGTGCCGGAGACGACGATGCTGCCGTCGCGGTCGAGCGCAAGCGCGTTCGCGGACAGCGCCTGGTAGCCCTCGGGCGCGGCGATGTCGACCAGTCCGCTGCCGTTCCACGAGAGGTCGGGCGATCCGTCCGCATTCAATTGCACAACGATGAGGTTCGGACCGTGCATGTTGCCACGCGAGCCAGCAACGACTATGCGCCCGTCCGGACGCACTGCGAGTGCATCCAGGTCGCGCAGGTTGTTGCTCGCGGGCACGTCCAGGGTGACGCTGCCCGCAATACCGAACGTCGCATCGGCGGCACCACTCGCGTCGAAGCGATACACGATCAACTGCTGCGCCATGTTGCCCGCGAGCACAAAGCGGCCTTCGGCATCGCGGGCGAGCCCGGCTGCAAGAAATCCGTTTGGCGGCAGCGGGCCCGTGCCGAACGCGGAGTCGATGCTGCCGTCCGCGAACAGGCGCACGAGACAGGCCGTTGCCCAGACGACGGCGCTGCCATCCGGGTCGGCGACGACGCGCACGTTGCGCGGCAGGCCGCAGGCGGGCACGGTAACGCGGCCGCTGCCGGTGTCGCCGAATGCCGTGTCGGGCGATCCATTGCGCGATGCGCGACCGATCCAGACCGCGCCGTCGTCGAGAGGCGCCGCCCACAGGTATCGGCCGTCCGTGAGCACCGCGAGGTCGCCGGTCGGCTTGCTGCCGTTGCCGCCGCCGTCCATCGGTCGCGTGATGACGACCTGGCCGCTGCCGCCGAATCCGGGGTCGGTGTCGCCGTCGAGCGCATGCGCTCCGCTCAGCCAGGCCCCGGCACCAGCGGCGAGCACGATCATCGATGTGCAGCGCATGTCGATCTCCCTGGACCTGCGCCCGCGGAGTCCAGTCGCAACGCGGACGCACCACTTCATGCGTACCAATCCGGGCGGGATCCGGTTGCGTCGCCGCACTCCCGCCGCAGGCGTGATCGGCGGCCGGACCTATAATCGCGCCACGTCTCGCCGGAGTCCACGATGAACGCCCCAACCCGAATCGATACCGCCCGCGTGATCCGCGCGCCGCGCGGCCCAGACCTCTCGTGCAGGAGCTGGTCCACCGAAGCCGCGTTCCGCATGTTGCAGAACAACCTCGATCCCGAGGTCGCCGAGAATCCGGCCGAACTCGTGGTCTACGGTGGCATCGGGCGAGCAGCGCGCAACTGGGAGTGCTTCGATGCGATCCTGCGCACGCTGCGCGACCTCGGTGACGAGGAGACCCTGCTGGTCCAGTCCGGCAAACCGGTCGGCGTATTCCCGACGCACAAGGATGCACCGCGCGTGCTGATCGCCAATTCCAACCTGGTCCCGCACTGGGCGACCTGGGAACACTTCAACGAGCTCGATCGCAAGGGCCTCATGATGTACGGGCAGATGACCGCGGGCTCGTGGATTTATATCGGCAGCCAGGGCATCGTGCAGGGCACCTACGAAACCTTCGTCGAGATGGGCCGCCAGCACTATGGCGGCTCGCTCGAGGGCAAATGGATCCTGACTGCCGGCCTTGGTGGCATGGGCGGCGCGCAGCCTCTCGCAGCGAGTCTCGCGGGCGCGTGCAGCCTCAACATCGAATGCCAGCAGGACCGCATCGACATGCGGGTGCGCACGCGCTATGTCGACGAGCAGGCGAGCAACATCGACGATGCGCTCGCGCGCATCGCCCGCTACACGAAGGCCCGCGAGGCGAAGTCGATCGCGCTGCTCGGCAACGCGGCGGAGATCCTGCCCGAGCTGGTCAGGCGTGGCGTCAAGCCCGATGCGGTCACTGACCAGACCAGTGCGCACGACCCGGTCAACGGCTACCTGCCGATCGGCTGGACGGTCGCGCACTGGTTCGAGCGCCGCAAAAGCGATCCGCTCGGCACGCGCGATGCGGCGAAGAAGTCGATGCGAGTGCATGTTGAGGCGATGCTCGCGTTCAAGGCGCAGGGCATCCCGACCTTCGACTATGGCAACAACATCCGCCAGATGGCATTCGACGAGGGTTGCGAGCACGCATTCGATTTCCCGGGCTTCGTTCCGGCCTACGTGCGCCCGCTGTTCTGCAGGGGAATCGGTCCGTTCCGCTGGGTTGCGCTCAGCGGTGATCCGGACGACATCTACAGGACCGACGCCAAGGTCAAGGAACTGATTCCCGACGACGCGCACCTGCACAACTGGCTCGACATGGCCAGGCAGCGCATCAGCTTCCAGGGCCTTCCCGCGCGGATCTGCTGGGTCGGCCTCGGTCAACGCCACAAGCTTGGACTCGCCTTCAACGAAATGGTACGCAACGGCGCGCTGAAAGCGCCCGTCGTGATCGGACGCGATCACCTTGATTCCGGTTCGGTTGCCTCGCCGAACCGCGAGACCGAGGCGATGCGGGACGGCAGCGACGCGGTCAGCGACTGGCCGCTGCTGAATGCGATGCTCAATGTCGCCGGCGGTGCGACCTGGGTATCGCTGCACCACGGCGGCGGGGTCGGGATGGGTTACTCGCAGCATTCGGGCGTGGTCATCGTCTGTGACGGCAGCGAGGAAGCCGACAAGCGCATCGCCCGCGTATTGTGGAACGATCCGGGTACCGGCGTGATGCGCCACGCGGATGCCGGATATGCGGCTGCGATCGAGTGTGCACGGGCACAGCGCCTGAAGTTGCCCATGGTTTAGCTGTCCGCGCGCTGTTCCGGCGCGAGCGTGCCGCAACACAAACGTTCCCGACTCACGCATCGAGTGGGCAGTCAGAGCGGTCGATTCGCCAGGCTTACGCGGAGATTCGCGATCGCCGCAGCGACCGGGTCGCCGCTAGGCCGGCGGCTGCCGTGCGAAAAGCATTGCAGTTGCATGCCGCGCGCTGAGCGACCCCGTGGTCTTCGGTGCCCGCAAGTTTCGACACGAAATTTCCGAATCGATGGAGGGTCGCTCAGGGCCGGCCATTCGGTGGAAACCCCGAGAACAACTTGACGATTCCGGCGTCGAGGGCTTCATCGTTCTTCTTTTGCGAGTTCGACACAGTGATCTTGATTGCGCCCCGCCAGACCGGCTTGTGGGTCCTGGCATCGAGCATGCGCAGTGCCAGCGTGCAGATCGTGGACGTGTGTACGCTCGTTACGGCGGGGGTCTTCATTGGGACGTAGCCACCGCCTCCCCTGGCGATGCCGCCACGCAAACCCCAGCCGCGACCGATGCCCTGGCTGTGGTAGGTGTCGGTCGTACGCTTCTGGCCGGTGATGATGCTGGCGACGATGATGACATCGCCATCACTGGATTCGACCCACTTCCTGGAACGCAGTTCAGCATCGACGTCGTCGATGATGCGCTGCTGCCCCAGAGGATTGTCGGGCAGGGGCTTGGCGTGCCACGTGTAGGATCGATAACCGGAAAATGGGGCCGCGGATGCAGGTTCGCTCGTGACCTGCGGCGCGCTTGAGCATGCGGCGAGCAACGTGCCTATTGCCAATACGCAACTGAATTTCATCGGAGTCCTCCCGATCTGCTTTGCGTCATCATAGCGTCTGTTGTTGTCTGCAAAAACCCGGCATCGCGAATGCAGTGCATTCCGCGCAGCGACCGGGATCGGCGGCGGACGATTCGATCCTGAACGAATCTCGAGTGCGGCAAGGCTCAGCGTGGGTTTAGCCCCGGCGGCGTAGCGTGGCGACCATGCAAGACAGCGAGGTGCATCTCATGAAATCGCTTTCCAGGATTGGCCTGGCACTCGTTCTGTTCGCAGGCGTCAGTGGCTGTGTCTACGATCCGGGCTACAGCTATGTGCGGCCCGATGGCTACTATGGCGACGCCTACTATGGCACGCGGTACGCGCCCGCCTACTACGACTACGGTTACGGTTACGCGCCGGGCTACTACGGCTACTACGGGTATGCCTATCCGGCGATCGGTTTCGGTCTGCGCTACAGCGACCGTTATTATCGAGGCGGGCGTTACGACCGCGGACACGATTACCGCGGACACGGCGACCGCGGGCACTACCACGACGGGCATGACCGCGGCAGCAGTCACGGTCGCCACAGAGATCAGCGATGACCAGCGCCGGCAACGAAGGGCAGCGGGTACGTGGTGACATTCGGATGCGCGGATCGACGAACGACCGCGCTGGCAAGACGACAGTCGCGGTCGCGCACATTCCGGCCATGCGATCGCGAACGCATCGCTGCGATTGCTCGTGATGCGCGCTTAAAGGTGCATTCCGAATCTTGATCTCGGTATCACGTTCACGGTGATGCCAGCGCCACCCGTTCCACGCTTCCAACGCTGGCCGGTTCCGTCTGCACAGCAGGTCGTGCGACGATCCCCTCCCTCCGGTTCGCGATCGCCTAGGGAAACGCACATGCGCGCACCGACCAGTCCGGTGTAGTCTTCCCTGTGTAGTCTTCGCGTCTCCCTGGTCGTTTGCTGCAAACGCAGCGAACAGCATCGCGCTGCAGCGTTCCGCGCCGGACAACTGCTGGACGGCTTCCGATCGCATCGCTTCGGCCAATGTTGCGGCGGCACCCGCCGAGTTGTGGTCGCGCGCGTGCTCGATACCGTGCGCGACCGCGAACCGTTTCGCGGGTTCGACGGGTTCGGGACGATGCTTCGGGACGATCCCGACAATGGCCGAATCGAGCGCGCCAATCATCGCGTCAAGCAGAATCCTTCGCATTGGATCTCCGACCCTGGAAAGCTTGAGTTTCCGGCCGTTGCACCAAACGGGTGTCGTAGTATGTCGCGGTTTCCGCCACGCGGCGATCAAGGCCTTCGGCTTGCGATGACCGCGTTCACCCATCCGCTCCAACGATCATCTGGGCGAAGCAATGAATCGAACCGAGATCAGTGCGCTGGTTGCCGAATTTCTGCTGCACCCCGGCAATGCGCGCACCGCGCTGGCAGCTGGAGCGGCATTGTACGAGGCTGGCGAAGCGGAACTCGCGGTCGCGGTCTGGACGCTCGCCGATGACGCCAATGCGATGGTACGCCGTCTCAAGGACCATCCGCAGGCGCCCGAGCGGGGACGACGTCTGTCCGCGCTTGCCGATGCCGCGCTCTGCGATTTTCTGACCGGTCTGCATGCGCGCGCGATCGATGTTTTCGAAGCGCGCGCGGGCGCGACGGTGGAACGCGTGCGCGCAGCCGTATGGCCGCTCACGCATACCGCGCCGGTTGCGTACAGGGAGCCGATGCAACGGCCGCTGGTCTTCTACATGCCGGATTTGCGCGCAACGCCGGTCGAACCCCATGCCGCGTTCGACTGGGTAACGGTCCTCGAGTCGGCTGCGCCCGCGATCCGACGCGAGTACGAGGCCGGCCTCCAAGTTGGTGTCCAAGCGCAGCCGTACGTGCCGGCCGGCACGCCGGCACCGGAATGGATCCGTCTCAGCGGTTCGCTCGACTGGTCGGCAATCCACCTCTATCAGGAGGCGGAACAGACGCCGGCAATGAGGCAGTTTCCGCAAACCGGCAGCGCGCTGAGCGCAGTCGACCTCGTGCGGATCGATGGGACGCCAATGGAAGTTTTTTTTTCGAGGCTGAAGGCAGGCGCGCACATTCCTCCGCATCACGGCCTCACGAACACGCGGGTCACGGTGCATCTGCCACTGATCGTTCCCGGAGATTGCGCTATCCGCGTCGCGCATCAGGTACATCGATGGCGCGAGGGAGAGATCTTCGCGTTCGACGACAGCTTCGAGCACGAAGCCTGGAATCGCTCCGGTGCCGACCGCACTGTTCTCATTTTCGAGGCGCATCACCCTGATCTGAGCGCCCAGGAGCGTGCCGCGATCGAGCATGCCTACGATACGCGGCAGAGCTGGCTTGATGCACGTCGCGCCAGGCTTGAAGCATGGCGTTCGGCGCTTGCCTGAGGCTCGTCAGGGCAGGTGAACGACGGGGACGCAGGGAATCGAGTCGCATCGGTTCCTTCCGGCCCTCCGTGCGGGAGCATGACCGGAGTCCATGCGGATTGTCGCATTCGTCGACGTCAGGGTTCGATCTCGGGATACAGTTCGCGCACGATCGCCTCCTCGCATTGCATCGGAGCACAGATGGGGAGGCGCTCCAGGCCGGTCCGATCTGCGGAATTGCAATTGGAGCGATGCAGTTTCATTCCATCCGCCGGCCTATCAATCTCGCGAGGAGTCCGCAGCAGATGACGACGCGCTCGCCGCCACGGCGTTTTCTGTGGGTGTGGATCGTATGGTTGTTCGCCTTCTACGCGGTTTGGTGCTGGCTGGTATTCGCGCACGGCCTCTGGCCACAGACGCGCTCGCACTGGCCGATCGCATTGTCGATGGCGTTCGGAAGCTACGTAGCCGGCTCGACGCCGATGGGTGGGGGTACGGTCGGATTCCCGATCCTGGTCCTGCTGTTCAAGCTTCCGGCGACGCTCGGTCGCGACTTCAGCTTCGCGGTACAGTCGATTGGCATGACCAGCGCCAGCATCTTCATCCTTGCGCGTCGCCAGCCGCTCGCCTGGTCAATGCTCAAGGGCGCGCTGTCCGGCAGCGCGCTGGGTACGCCGTTCGGGATCCTGTTCCTGGCACCGTGGATTCCCGAACTCTGGATCAAGCTCGCATTCGCGGTGATCTGGGCGAGTTTCGGCGCGCTGCACCTTTACCGCATCGGCGAGATCGCATCGCACACCGGAATGACCGAATTCGACGAGCACTGGGATTTTCGTGTCGGACTCGCGATCGGCGCGCTGAGCGGTGCGACGGTAGCCGCGGTGACCGGCGTCGGCATCGACATGGTGCTTTACGCCGCACTCGTGCTGCTCTGCCGCGCCGACCTCAAGATCGCAATCCCGACCTCGGTCGTCGTGATGGCATTCACGTCGGTGCTCGGCATCGCGATCAAGGGCGGCATCACCGGCGTCGAATCCGGCGTGCTCGCCAACTGGCTCGCGGCCGCGCCCGTGGTTGCGCTAGGTGCGCCGCTGGGCGTGTTCGTGGTCAGCCTGATCGGGCGCAAACCGACGCTGCTGGTCGTGGCCGTGCTGTGCGTGGGCCAGTTCGTATGGACATGCGTGTCGGAGTGGCCATCGCTCGGTTGGAGCGGACTCACGATCGCGATCGCCGCGGTGGCGCTGTGCCTGCTCGGCTTCGAGCGTCTGCGGCGCTGGGGGGCGCTGCTCGTCGGCGAGGCACACGCGAGGGCCGCCACCAGCACGACGTCTGCAGCCGGCGACGCAATCGTTCGATCGTCGTGAGCACGCGCACTGGCGGCGACTCGCCTGGCCGCCGGTTCGGTCGGGCCGCAGCAGGCGGTTTGTCCGCCCGCAACGGCAGCGCACGCAGCTCGCCGCTGCTGCGATCGCGCTGGCGCGCATGCCGAATTGGCGCGTGCTCAACTCCTGCTGCGTCGCGCGGATGACGATGGAAGAACGGGCCACCGAACCAGCAGGGTATTTTGTTCCGCTTTGACAAGCCGCGACCGAGGCGTAGCATGGGCGACCGTGCGGCTCCGGGTCGCCCTGGAAGTCGCCGATGCCTACAACGATCGGAGACGATCATGTGCAGGCCACATCTCGCTGCGAACCGGGCAGGCGCGCTGACATCGGCGGCCATCTGCGCAGCCCTCGTTTTCGACCCGATTCCCGCGGCCTGCGCGGCCAGCGCGGAATCATCCAGCGCTGCGACCGATTCAGGGCGGGTCGAATCCACGCAAACTCTGCCCGCAGCACCCCTCGGTGGCCCGCTTACAAGCGCGCGTATTACCGGCAGTGCGTTCAGGCCCCGGCAAGACGATGTCGACTACAGCGTCAACTCGAGCGGCGGATGCGTCTACATCACTGGCGGCGACAGTTCCACGGTCTGGAACCACAAGCTGACCCTGCCCCAGGGGGCCCGCATAAACACCGTCCGGATGTACTACAACGACACTTCGTCTTCCGACAGCACCGGGTGGTTGACGATCTACGATCTGTACGGCGCGATCGTGCAGGAATGGTCGGTGAGCAGCGTCGGCAGTGCCGGCAACAGCTTCAATGACACCGTGGCGATCGACCACTCTGTCGACTACAACGCAGAGGCCTATCTATTGAACTGGCGGCCGTCCACCTCGGGCGCGGGAATGCAGTTGTGCGGTTTCCGTGTGTTCTATGTCGACCCGTTCATTTTCAGGGACGGATTTGAACTGGGCGCCTAGGATGCGGCGTCGCCTGGCTTGCGGCACAAGGAGGACTACAACCATGTCCGGATCAATGACGGCGAACCGATGGCTGGCCCTGCTGATCGGCGCAACGACGCTGCCGCTCGCCGCGTCGCTGTGGGCGGACGATACGGGCACGTCGGCGGAATACGCGGGCGTGCAGCCTGCAACTTCTGCCGGAGAGCACGCAATCGAAGGCGCAAGTCTGGTCAGCCTGCGGCTGGCCGGCTCGGCCTTGCGCCCGCGCGAGAACGACGTTTCCTACTCGGTGAACAGCAGCGGTGGATGCAGCTACGCGACGGTGGGAGATTCCGCGACCGTCTGGAACACCGCCATCACCGAGTTGCCCCAGGGCGCGAGGATCGACACATTGCGCATGTACTACGACGACACTTCGGCGTCGAACTCGACTGCCTGGCTGACGGTTTACGATTTGTACGGCAATATCGTCGACGAATATTCCGTGAGCAGTGCGGGCAATTTCGGCAACAGCTTCAACGACAGCGCGGCGATCAATCACGTCGTCGACTACAGCGTGTATTCCTATCTATTGAACTGGCGACCGGTCGTGCTCGGAGCAAGCATGCAGCTGTGCGGGTTCCGGGTCTTCTACGCGCGCTGAGCGCATTCCACCCGCGCCGGCGAGTTCGCAATACCGGCGGCACCGTGATTGGCCGGCGCCCCGAAGGCGGTCCGGCCGGATCGCATGCACAGTTCACGGCAGATGACGGCGCAGCGCGTGTCAAACGCGGTCCTGCATACGATCGGCATGGCGCATCCACTCGACAATCCGGTATGGGCCTCGCTGACCAGCGACCATGCCGTTTTGGCGCGCATGGCGGGGCCGGCAGCCCGCTATCCCGCTGACGTCGCGCCGTTCGTCGCGGTCGCCGTGAGCGACGCGCGCGCTGCCGAGCAGGCCGCGAATCTGGTCGACGCTGGGGAGTCCGTCTGCTTCGTGGGTCTCGCTCCACCGCTGTCGGCGGCATGGACCGTCGAGCAATCGATGCCGATCGCGCAGATGACCTGCCGATCCCGTCTGGAAGTCGTCGACGGCCCCGAGATCATTGAATTGTCCGCGCATCACGTCGCGCACATGCTGGCATTGACCGCACTCGTCTATCCGCACTACTTCCGTACGCGCACGATCGAGATGGGCCGCTATTTCGGTATCTATGTCGGCGCGACTCTGGCAGCGATGGCCGGGGAACGCATGCGCTTCGAGGGTCACCAGGAGATCAGTGCGGTGTGTACGCATCCGGATTATCTTGGTCGCGGCTACGCGCGACGCCTGCTCGCGGTGCTGACCAACGACATCCTCGATAGCGGTCGCCTGGCACTGTTGCATGTAAGCCACGAAAACCCGCGCGCGAAAGACCTGTACCGGCGCATGGGCTATTCATGGCGCGCAGATATTCCGCTGCTAGCGGCGAAACGTCGTGCAGGCACCGCGGCGGAATAGATACGCGGATTCCCGCGGAACGGCGCGCGGCGATACCAGATCAAATCGTCACGAGTCCGGTTCACTCAACCATGGTCGCGCCGGATCCCCCAAGTTCGGCCGGGAAATCCCTGAGCTTGGGCAGTCCATCCTTGACCGGCAGCACGGTCTCGGCGTAGTTGACATGCACGCCGGGCACGAACTCGACGCCGGGAATCGTCGCCGCATAGACATCGGTCAGGCCGAAGCCCGGATGATGGGTCATCAGATGGCCGCCGCATTTCGTGCAGAACTGACGGTCGCTTTTTTCGGTCTTCCTGAAATGACCGATGAATTCGGCACCCTTGGTGACCTTCACGTTTTCGGGCTTCCAGAGCGTGAACGCGTTGACCGGACCGGCCGACCAGGACCGACAGGACCCGCAATGGCAATAGCCCATTGCTTCGGGTGCACCGCTTACCTCGATCTGCACGGCTCCACAGAAGCACGTACCGGTATTTTTTTCGGACATGTCGAATCTCCGTTCGTTGGCGATGGTTGTCTCCTCGCACCGCAAGCACGGGGAGGGCACCTGATCAGAAACGCAGTTTGGCATGCGTTTGCGACAGGCCGCGATCGCATCGTCGCCGGCGCCTAGACGTCATCGCTGCGGCAGCGGACTTGCGGGCAGATGTTCGCATGTCACGGCATGCGCCGCCGGCGAGTCGTTCGTCCGGGAAGTTTCTTGAGAACCGTGGCCGTCACGATGGTGAATTCCGGCTTCCGCGGGCGCACGGTTGTCATCAGGAAAGCCCGACCGGGTCGCCCCACGACCCGGCACCCTGCGGGACACCGGACCCGCCTGCGACGCGGTTCCGGTCGTCGCGACTCGACATGGCCGCGCAGTCAGGCCACGCGCGACCCGCTGCACTGAGTCCATGCACAAGGATGTATTTGCACTGCGAACAGTGTATATCGCATGTCGGCAATGGCCGACGCGCCGGTAGTCGCGGTTCACTGATCAGGGGGAGCGATGACTGACGAGGGCAGTACCTTCAGGCCGAGCCGGCGCGACGTCCTGCGCATGATCGGTCTGACCGCTGGCAGCGCGGCGATGTATCAGGCGATGACTTCGCTCGGGTTCGCGCGCGAATCTCCATACGCGGGTCCGGTCGATCTCGCCGGTGCGCCGCGGGGTGCGACGGTCCTGATACTCGGTGCAGGGATCGCGGGCATGACCGCAGCCTACGAACTGCGCAATGCGGGGTACAAGGTACAGGTGCTCGAATACAACGAGCGTCCGGGCGGCCGCAACTGGACACTGCGCGGTGGCGATCGCTACACGGAACTCGGCGGGGCAAAACAGACCTGCGAGTTCGACAAGGGCCTGTACATCAATCCCGGCCCATGGCGGATTCCGTACCACCACCAGAACCTGTTGCACTACTGTCGCCTGCTCGGCGTGCAACTCGAACCATTCGTGCAGGTGAACTACAACGCGTATCTGCACAGCCAGAATGCATTCGCTGGCAAGCCGCAGCGCTATCGCGCATATCACGCGGATTATCAGGGCATGGTCGCCGAATTGCTCGCCAAGTGCGTTTCCACGAACGCACTCGACGCGCCGCTCGACAACGAGGATCGCGACAGGCTGCTCGCATCACTGCAAGGCTGGGGATTCCTCGACGACAAGTACCGCTACGTGCGCGGCGAGAGCAGCAGCGCGAACCGCGGTTTCGACAAGGATGCCGGTGGCGGACTCGCGGGCAGGCCGATACCGTCTCAACCGATTTCTCCGCGGGACGTGCTGCGTTCGCAACTGTGGCAAACCCTGTTCATCAACAATCTCTACGAATTTCAGACCACGCTGTTCCAGCCGGTCGGTGGCATGGGGCACATCGGCGAGGCGTTCGGTCGCGAGCTCGGGACCCTGATCCAGTACAACGCCAAGGTCACGCGCATCGAGCAGGATGACAGCGGCGTCAGCGCCTACTACGAGGACAGCAGGCATGCCGGCGAAACGCGCCAGGCGCGTGCCGACTGGTGCTTGTGCACGATCCCGCTGTCGATCCTGAGTCAGATCCCGATCAACGTGGGCAACGCGATGAGCGAGGCGATTTCGGCGGTACCGTATGCCGCTTCGGTCAAGATCGGCCTGCAGTTCAAGCGCCGCTTCTGGGAGGAGGACGAACAGATCTATGGCGGCATCACCAATACCGACCTGCCGATCTTCACGATCAGCTATCCGTCGTCGAACTTCTTCCAGCGCGGACCGGCCGTCCTGCTCGGTGCCTACAACTGGGGTCCGAATGCATTTCAGTTCACCGCGATGAGTCCGGATGAGCGGGTACGCGAGGCGGTCAGGCTCGGCAGCCGGATCCATCCGCAATACCCGCGTGAATTCCAGAACGGCATCGCGGTCGCCTGGCATCGGGTTCCGTTCACGATGGGCTGCTTCGGCGAGTGGACCGAGGAATCGCGCGTGAAACACTACGAGAATCTTTGCCGGATCGACGGCCGCATCGCGCTCGCGGGCGAACATGCGTCGTACCTGCCGGCCTGGCAGGAGGGTGCGGTCACCTCGGCCCTCGATGCAATAGGACGCCTGCATCGGCGTGCGGTGGCGGGAGGCCGGGCATGAGCGCCGCGATGGGCTCGCACAAGACGGTGCCGTGCCTGCTGTCCGCGTTGCTCGGCCTGGCATTGGCCGGCGCACAGGCGCGGGCCGCCGACCAAGGATTGCTGAGCCGTGACGATCTCGCGCACGCGAGCGGCGAGCAGATCTACCGCCATATCTGCCAGGGTTGCCACATGCCCGACGCGCGTGGCGCGACCGGCGCGGGAACCTATCCGGCGCTCGCGAACAATCCGCATCTCGCCTCCGCGCAGTTCATGGCAGCCGTGGTTCTGCATGGTCGCCGCGACATGCCGTCCTTCGTACCGCGTCCCGACCTGCGCGGATTCGAGGCGCTCGTGCATGTCGGTCTCGAAGATGCGCAAATCGCCGCGGTGGTCAACTTTGTACGCAGCCATTTCGGCAACCACTACGGGGACGTCCTCGGTCCCGCCGATGTCCACGCGCTGCACGCGTCGCCAGCGGAGCCGCCCTGAGCCTTTGCCGGCTCCGGCTGTCCGGACCGATCGCAAGATGCGGCCGGCGATTCGCCCGGATGTTCGAGATGACGCGGCCCGATGCAAGACATCCGCGGCCGCTCCCGATACCCTTGAGCTTCGCGCGCACCGACGAGACGCTCCCGCACCGCTGCTGGACATTCGTGCTGTTTCGCTGCGCGGTGGATTGCATACGTGCTCCGCCTTGCCTCGCATTGGCTGACGAGTGGGCCCAGTCATCGCCGTGATCCGGCGGACGACCCCCGCAAACGACCTGGAACCTGTTCGATGCACGACATCATCTTCCGTCACCGCGTTCCTGATCCTCTCCACGGGCATGTACAACGTGGTCGATCCGGCAGGCGGCATGCTCGTGGAACGACTGCCCGGTGTCGAAATCGGGCCGGGCTTCGCGCAGGCTGCCGTCGAATCGATTTTTCCGGGCTTCGGGAGGGGTTTCGTCGCCCTGGCCCTGCTGTTCTTCGCGTTTACGACGATCGTCGGCTACTACTACATGGCCGAAACGAACATTGCCTATGTGAATCGAAAGGTATACCGGCCCTGGATGACTCTCGCGCTGCGCATCGGCATTCTCGCGATGGTCGCCCTGGGTACGCTGAGGACCGCCGGCTCGGCCTGGCAGCTGGGCCACATCGGCGCCGGGTTGATGGCATGGCTGAACATCGTCGCGATCCTGATCCTGCAGAAGCCGGCGCTTGTCGCGCTGCGCGACTACGAGCGGCAGCGCAGGGCGGGCAAGGAACCGGTCTTCGACCCCGATTCGCTCGGCATTCGCAACGCGGATCTATGGCAGCGCAAGCTCGAGGTGCCACCGCAAGGCATCGACGAATCCTGATCCGCGACACCCGGCGCGGCCAGGCCGGCTGGATCGCGCCGCGGGACCGGGCGAGGCCGTTTGGAAAAAAGAACTTGCAGCTGGCTAGATCCAGTTCTTGCGCCGGAACAGCGTCAGCAACGCAACCACGACAGTGATCATCACGCCGAGCACCATGAAGTAGCCCCAGCGCCAGCCGAGTTCCGGCATGTGTTCGAAATTCATCCCGTAGATGCCGGCGATGAAGGTCAGCGGCACGAACAGGACCGTGACCACGGTCAGCACGCGCATCACCTTGTTCAGGCGATGCGCGGAAACCGAGAGGTAACCCTCGATCAGGTCGCCGGTCATCTCGTACAGAAGCGACGACAGGCTGTGCAGGCGCTCCGCCTGTTCGTGCAGATCGGTGAGCTGCGCCGGTTGCAGACCGCGCATCGCGGATGGATGGGCGCGCATGCTCGCGAAAGACTTTTCGTGATACGCACCGATGCGACGCAGCCGCTTGAGCTGGCTGCTGAATTCCATGAGTTCGCCCAGCAGGCGGTCGCTCGGGCGCGACAGCAGCAGCTCCTCGATTGCCTCGAGCCGCGCTTCGATCTTCAGCGTGATCGGCAGATACAGGTCGAGCAGTTTGCGCAGCAGTGGATAAAGCAGGTTCCAGACGTGCTCGGGTGCCGGTGCGTGCGCCGCCGTCACCCGCTGTTCGAGCGCGGCCACGCTGGCCGACGGCTTGACGTGTCGCGTGACCAGCAGATTGTCATGCCAGAAAAGCGCAAGCTGGATCGTTCCGAACTTGATGCTCGTGCTGCCGACGTCGAAACCCCGCATCAGCAGGAATCGCCAGTCGTCGTCCAGGTTTTCGTACTTCGGCGGGTGACGGTCGCGCAGCGCGTCGTCTACGGCGAGTTTCGGCAGTCCGAGGCGTTGCTGCAGGAACTCCCGGTGGTGGTCGGGCTCGTCGCCGACCAGATCGATCCAGAGCAGACGCCAGCTTCCTCCCGCATCATGGTCGAACCGGGTCGGATCGAGCGACAGCGGAGACGATTCTGTTCCGCTCCAGGCATTGATTCGGATCATTGCGCTCTCCGTGGGATGACAGGGTAGCGCGTTCGCGCTCGCGAATACGAGAGCGCCTGTACGCGCCGGTCGCGTGCAGCGTGCGCGGCTTCGCACACATGTCATCGGCGCGCGCAATTGCGTGCCATGGCGTAGCCGCGGATGCGCGCGTAGAGTCGTTGAACCGCGCCCGTGCGCGCGCCGCGCATGCGATGATCGAATGCATCGGATGAATCCGAAAGGCCTGGATATCCCTGCACCGGCGCCGGCGAGGAACGCGCGCCGAGCCTGCGTGACGTCTGCTGCCACGCCAGCATCGAACTGAGCCGCATGCGTCCACTTGATCTGGCGGATGGCGTTCACCGATGCCAATGGATCGACGGTCGCCGCGCATTCGCGAAGATTCGGCGGCGTGCACCGCTCGGGTTCTTCGAGGCTGAAGCGCGTGGCCTCGCAGCGCTGGCCGCCACGCATGCGATACGCGTGCCCGAAGTGTTCGCGGTCGGGGCGACTGGCATCGTACTCGAGGAGCTTGGATCGGGCAGGGCGCGGTTGCAGGACTGGGAAGTCGCCGGGCGCGGGCTGGCCGCCGTGCACCGGAGTGTCGGCGCATCCTTCGGGGCGCAAGCGGCGGGCTGGTGCGGCGACAGCCCGCAGGACAATCATCACGAACGCGATGGCCACCGGTTTTTTTCGGAGCGCCGCCTGCTGCCACAGGCGCGTCGTGCGTTCGACGCGCACCTGCTGGACCGGGATGATGCGGCGCGCGTGGAGCGGATCTGCGCACGCCTGCCTGACCTGCTTCCGCTGCGTCCCGCGGTCCTCGTCCATGGGGATCTGTGGCCGGGCAACCTGCATTCGTGCGCAAACGGCGAACTCGCACTGGTCGACGGTGCGGCGGTGCATTTCGGTTGGGCGGAGGGCGATCTCGCGATGCTCACGCTGTTCGGCGAGCCGCCGGCGGTGTTCTTTTCGACCTACGAATCGGAGGCAGGCACCGACCGGGAATGGCGCCGCCGCGCACCGCTGCTAAACCTCTATCACCTGCTCAATCACCTCAACCTGTTCGGAACGGGCTATCTCGGCGCCGTGCGCGACGCGCTTGCGAAACATGCATGAGCACCGATCCGCAACGCCGATCCAAACTGAGCGTCAGACAGACACGGCACGCCCTGCGCCAGCGTTCGGTCGTTCGGTGCTCTCGGCCGATGCCGGCCGGGGTGCTTGCGTTCGATCTTGCGGCCCGTGCGTGCGCGCGCATGCAGCCGCGAGCCGCTTCTCCCGGCCATCCCGCTTGCGCGCAAACACGGCCAGCGAGCTCAAGGACAACCAATCGGGAAATTGCCGGACCAGCGCAGGTGGTCCCGACAGCTTGATGCGGCGTGCACGAATTTCGGCCTTGAGGTCGCGAAAACCTCGCCAGGCCTCGACAAACACGCGCAGATCGGATGCGACCCTGATATCTACTTCGTAGCCCGGGTGCTTGAGGCACATGTCGATGGCGCCCGCCTCGTTGACCAGCCAGAAGCGCCTGCAATCCGTCGGAGCGCCGTCGAACTCGAATTCGATCACCGTGCGGCCGGCAGGCATCGCCGCGGTGTTCAGGCGCTGATGCATGCTCCACAGCAAGAAGGCCGGATCGAGATCGTCGATCTTCATGTCGCGGGCCCAGTGCTGTCCCCAGACCGCGAATTGTTCGACGATCGGTTCAAGTGCGGCACCCGCCGGTGTCAACGCGTAACTCGCGGGCGCGGACCTGCTCGAGCGGCGCTTCACGATGAGTCCCGAGCGCACCAGCTGATCGAGCCGCTTCGACAGCAGCGAGGGCGAAATGCGCGGCACGCCGCGATGGATCTGGTTGAACTGGGTGCAGCCGTCGATGACGCGGCTGATCACGAGGATCGTCCAGCGCTCGCAGAGCATCTCTGCGGCCAGCGCGAGTGGACAATATTGGCCGTATCCGCGTGCCATCGCGTGATGGTTCCACTCGCGCTCATCGTTGTCCACTACAAATAACGTAGTAGTGGTGCGGGCCGTCGCCGGTTAGATTCGAAATCGCAGTGCCGGTGCGTGCAGCTCCGATCAAACGAACGCGAGGCGGGCCGGCGATGAAGAGGCCGTTCGACAAGAGGACCTTGCGATGCAACGCCTGGTTTTGTTCATGCTGATAGCGCTGAGCGCGGCCGTCGCGCATGCCTACAATGCGAGCGGACCGTTTCAGGCCGGCGGAACGCCGGGCGGCAGCGTGATCGTCACCGACGGCGGCCAGACCATCGTGCTCGGCGACATCGCGCATCCGCTGCCGGTTGAACTCATGCCGGCTGCCGCCTACACGTTCGATTTCGACGGATTGCGGCTGTATTCGTACCGCAACGTGACAACCGGCGAGACCTGCAGCGCGGCCGGCGAGCTGGGTGCGTTCGCGTTCGTGCACGACGTACCGGCCGTCGAAGGCGCGCCGCTCGCAGCCGTCACCGGTGCGGTCTGCATCGCGCGCGGGATCGCGGTGGTGCAATGGTATTTTGGCGCGACCTTGCCGAGCACACAGAATATCTGGGCAATCACCGAACGTCAGGATTTCGCCGGGCCTTCGCAGCGCGTGATCTGGATCGATCTCAACAGCGGCGCCTTTGCGTCCAGCGTGTTCATTGCGCCGATCGGCGTGCTGACCATCGCACCGGCCGGCAACGTCGCAATGGTGCAGAACGACCTCAACGATGGCGTCGGCGGCCCGGATTTCTCCTTCGTCGACCTGTGCCCGAATGTGCTCGGCAGCATTCAGACCACGTTTCATGATTTGCCCGGCAGCGGCGCCGCATCGACCGTGCGCGTGACCTCGACCGAGTACCGCACGCGCCTCGCGCACCCGCAACTGCTCGGCGGCGAGGCGATTTTTTCGCAAACCGATTGCGCAGCCCTGCCGCCCGTAGCCGAGGGCGTACATCGACTCGAGGTTGAGACGAGGGGATCCGGTCTTGGCATCGTCACACTGTTTTTCGGGCTGATCGATTGCGCAGGGTTCGGCCATCCGCAGGACGTCAGCGACTGCGTCGGCGACATCACGGCCGGCGTCAGCGAGGGCTTGTACATTCGCAACCTTGTAACCGGTTCGGTGTTCACCGGCTGGGGCGGCGACTGCAGCGAGTTCGGCGACCTGCCAAGCGTCCAATTGTTGTTCGATCGCGATCGCCAGTGTCGGGCCTATATCGACGATCCGGCGATCCAGGTCTACCGCGACGGCTTCGACGACGAACCCTGAGCAGGAGGTGCCGATGAAATTCGGACGCAAACGGGCGCCGCGCACCCGCGACGGCCGGCCCAGTCGCCGCTTTGCAGCGGCGGCGATGAAACGCCGTCTGGCGTCGATTCTCGCATTGTTGGTGCTCACGGCTTGCGCGCCGCGCACGATGATGCCCGAAGGCGCTCTTCGGGCCGCCGGCACCGGCATCGACCGGGCCGACGTCGTCGTCGCCTGGAACGCAAAGCTGCTTGCGGTCGCGCAGGCCGAGGACAAGTTCCTTACGCTCAAGGGCGTGCGCAGCGCGGCGATGATGCACGTCGCGATGCACGATGCACTGAATGCGATACGACCGCGCTATGCGAGCTATGCGTACCGAGGCCGCTGGGCCGGCGCCGATGCCATTGCTGCGGTCGCGCAGGCCGGTTATGAAGTCGCGGCCGACCAGTATCCGTCGCAGCGCGCGCTTCTGGCGGAGGAACTTCGACGCTGGCTCGATCCGCTCGCCGACGGACCTGCCAGGACGCAGGGCATCGCACTCGGCAAGGCGACGGCGGCGGCGATACTGGCCAGGCGTCGCGACGATGGCTGGGACCGCAAAGCCGAATACCGCTGGCACCCGATGGGGCCAGGGGTCTATGCAGAATTCCACGAACACAGCGGCACGCCTGAGGGCTTCGTTTTCGGCGCCGGATGGGCCGGGGTGACGCCATTCATGCTGCGTACGGCCGACCAGTTCCGCGTGCCGCCGCCGCCCGCGATCAGCAGCGGCGACTACGCGCGTGCATTCGATGAAGTCAAGAACGTCGGTCGCTACGACAGCCCATCGCGCACGCCCGACCAGAGCCATCTCGCGATGTGGTGGAAAGACTTCGCGGAGAATTCGCACAACCGCCTCGCGCGGCGGCTGGTGCGTGACGAGAACATCGGCCTATGGCCCGCGGCGCGGATGTTCGCGCTGCTCAACATGAGCATCATGGACGGCTACATCGGCGTGTTCGAGAACAAGTTCCATTACAACCACTGGCGCCCGTACACGGCAATCCGCTGGGCCGCGAACGATGGCAACCCGAAAACGCTGCCGGAACCGGACTGGAACAACCTGCACCGGCACACCTACGCGTTCCCGTCCTATCCGTCGGCACACGGTACGGTCTGCGCGGCCGCGATGGACGTGCTCGCGGATACGTTCGGGGACGAACACCGGTTCACGATGGAAACGCGCGAAGTCGATTCGGCCGGACCGATGTCGCCGAAAGTCGCGATGACTCCGTCCACGCGCACGTTCGACCGCTTTTCCGAGGCGGCAATGGAATGTGCGATGTCGAGAGTCTATCTGGGCATTCATTTTCGCTACGACTCGATCGAGGGCAACCGCCTCGGCCGCCGCATCGGCGACTACGCGCTCGCCAATTACCTGACGCGGGTCGACTGACCCGCGCGGCTCGCCGCTCGTATACGATACGGATGCCATGCCCTCGCCAGCCAACCTGTTTGCCCTGATCGTGTTCAGCGTGACCGGCTTCGCGGTGTTCACGTGGGCCCGCAAGCAGGCTGCGTGGCGCGCCGCCGGAATCGGCGTGGCGCTTATGGTGTACCCGTACTTCGTCGACCGTACCTGGCTGCTGTACACGATCGGCCTGGGCCTGTGCGCCGGGGTCTATTTCTTCCGCGACTAGGCGCTAGCGGGCGCGAATGTCGGCTGCGGTACGGGCCGCCGCCGGTCGTGCGGAAACCGGGCGCTGCCGCGCGGGTGCGCGAGGCCTGCGCGAACGCGAGAGCCAGCCCGGCACACGCAGCGCGAGCAGCATGATGAGCACGGCGAGATAGATCAGCGGCTCCTGCACCGCGATCAGGTTGCCGGATTTGACCAGCCACATGAAATGCAGCACGCCGCACACGCCGACCAGATAGACGACGCGATGCAGACGCAGCCAGTTCCTGCCGAGGCGCCGTTGCATGCTGCGGGTCGAAGTGAGCGCGAGCGGAATCATCAGCAGCCACGCCGCGAAACCGACCGTGATATAGGGCTTTTTCGCGATCTCGGCAAAGATCTGCGACCAGAATCCGCCGAGGTCGACGACCAGGTAGATGGTCAGGTGCATCGACGCGTAGAAGAACGCGAACAGTCCGAGCATGCGCCGGTAGCGGGTCAGCCAGTGCCAGCCGGTCAATGACCGCAGCGGCGTGACCGCGAGCGTTCCGAGCAAGATGCGCAGGGTCCAGTCGCCGCTGCGATGCTCGAGCTGGGCGACCGGATCGGTCCCGAGCTGGCCATGCAGCACATCCCAGACCAGCCACGCGAGCGGCAGCAGACACGACGCGAACACCAGCGGCTTGCTCGCGGCGACGCGGTCGAACCGCCGCAGCATCAGAAGTTCTTCCGCAGATCCATGCCGGCGTACAGAGATGCGACCTGGTCAGCATAACCATTGAACGGCAACGTCCTGATGCGGTTGCCGGTCAGGCTGAAGCCACTGCCCGCGATGCGCCGCTCGGTCGCCTGGCTCCAGCGCGGATGGTCCACGTCCGGATTCACGTTCGAATAGAAGCCGTACTCGCTCGGCGCAGACATGTTCCACGCGGTGCGCGGCTGCCGCGAAGTGAACTCGATCCTGACGATCGACTTGATGCCCTTGAAGCCGTACTTCCATGGCACCACGAGGCGCAGCGGCGCTCCGTTCTGATTGGGCAGACGGCGGCCGTACAGACCGATCGCGAGCAAGGTCAGAGGGTGCATCGCCTCGTCGATCCGCAGACCTTCGCGATACGGCCAGTCGAGTACGCCGTAGCTGAGCCCGGGCATCTGCGCAGGGCGCTCGACCGTGGTGAACGCGACATATTTGGCGTCCGCGGTCGGCTTGAAGCGCTTGAGCACATCTGCGAGCGGAATGCCGACCCACGGGATCACCATCGACCAGGCCTCGACGCAGCGCATGCGGTAGACGCGTTCCTCGAGCGCGTGCGGTCTGAGCAGGTCCTCGAGCGTGACCTTGCCGGTGATTTCGGCGTTCCCGGCGATCTCGACCGACCAGGGTTCGGGTTTGAAGCGACCCGAATTGCGTGCCGGATCGGTCTTGTCGGTGCCGAATTCGTAGTAATTGTTGTAATGCGTGACGTCCTGCCAGCCGGTCATCGGTTCGTCGGTCGAGTAGACACTGCGCTCGGCAATCTCGAGTTCCTGCGCACCGGGCGGTGCGCTGGCCGGTGCGGCAGTGGCGTCCGCCGCGCCTTCGCTTCCGCAGCCGACGAGCAGCGCCGGCATCGCGATCGCAAGACTCTTGAGCACTTCGCGGCGGCGCAGGTAGACGGCTTCGGGTGTGATCTCGGATGACTGCATGGTGCGGATTCTGGTGAATCGCATCGACGGCTCCTCGTGGCGAGACAAGCAGACCGGTGCCGGCACCGATGCATTTCGTCGCCATGAAAGATCGCGGCCGCGCCCGGATCGGCACATCTTCGGCGCCATCGACGCGCTAGGTGTTGCGCTTCCGGCCCGGCCGACAGACGGGCGCACGGGGGGTGTTCCTCGATCACGGAGGTTGCCAGCGTGCTGCGCTGCGGCATAATGGCCCGTTGCGGGGCAGGCTCGATCCGCCGGACCGGCGTCGTCAGGAGATCTCAGTGAGTCGTGGATACAACTTCAGCGCCGGCCCGGCCGCGCTGCCCGAGGACGTCCTGCGCGAGGCCCAGGCCGAACTGCTCGAATGGGGCGATGCGCGCGCCTCGGTCATGGAGGTCAGTCACCGCGGCAAGGCCTTCGTCGCGATGGCCGAACAGGCCGAACAGGATCTGCGCGAACTGCTGTCGATTCCCGCGCACTACAAGGTGCTGTTCCTGCAGGGCGGCGCAACTCAGCACTTCGCGCAGATTCCGATGAACTTCGCGCGCCGCGACCAGGTGGTCGACTATGTGTTGACCGGCGACTGGAGCGAGAAAGCCGCGAAGGAAGCCGCGACGCTCGCCGAGGTCCGGATCGCCGCGAGCGCAGCGGCGACCAATCACGACCGTATCCCCCCCCGCGCCTCGTGGAAGCTCGATTCCGACGCGGCCTACGTGCATGTCGTTGCCAACGAAACGATCCGTGGCGTCGAATTTCACGAGCCGCCGGATGTCGGCACCGTGCCGCTGATCGGCGACGTGTCCTCGACGATCCTGTCGCGTCCGCTCGATGTCTCGCGCTATGCGCTGCTGTATGCCGGCGCGCAGAAGAACATCGGCCCGTCCGGTCTGGTGGTGATGATCGTGCGCGACGATCTGCTCGAGCGCGCTCCGAAAACCTTGCCGAAGATTTTCAACTACGCCGAACACGCCGCCCAGGGCTCGATGCTCAATACGCCGAACACCTGGGGCTGGTATCTCGCCGGCCTCGTGTTCAAGTGGCTCAAGCGGCAGGGCGGGTTGACCGTGATCGGCGAGCGCAATCGCGCGAAGGCGGAGCTGCTGTACGCATACATCGATGATTCGGGCTACTACCGCAATCCGGTCGAGACCGCGGCCCGCTCGAGGATGAACGTGCCTTTCACGCTGCCGCACGCACAGCTCGACGGCGCGTTTCTCGAGGAATCGCAGGCGGCCGGTCTGCTCGCGCTCAAGGGTCACCGCGCCGTCGGCGGCATGCGCGCATCGCTCTACAACGCGATGCCGATCGACGGCGTGCAGGCACTGGTCGATTTCATGCGCGACTTCGCACGGCGTCATGGCTGACAGCGAAACCGTCAACGATTCGCGATTTCAGTTTCCGACTCCCCAATTCCGATTGCTGCCCATGTTTACTATCCAGACCCTCAACACGATCGCGCGCAGCGGCATCGAGCGCCTGCCGGCGAACAGGTATGTCGTCGGCACCGATATCGACGAGCCGGATGCGGTACTGGTACGTTCCGCGAACATGCACCAGATGCCGATTGCCGACAGCGTCAAGGCGGTCGCGCGTGCCGGGGCAGGAACCAACAACATTCCGGTCGCCGCGCTTTCCGCGCGCGGCATCCCGGTGTTCAACGCACCGGGTGCCAATGCGAATGCGGTCAAGGAACTCGTCGTCGCCGGCATGCTGCTGGCGGCGCGCAATATCGCCGATGCGCTCGGGTTCGTGCGCGGACTTGGCAGCGGTCAGGACCTCGAGCAGCGGGTCGAGGCCGAGAAGAAGCGCTTCGTCGGGTCGGAGCTGTCCGGCAAGACCCTGGGCGTGGTCGGACTCGGCGCGATCGGCGTGAAGGTCGCGAATGCGGCGCATGCGCTCGGCATGCGCGCGATCGGCTTCGATCCGCACATGACCGTCGATGGCGCGTGGCAGCTCTCGGCGGATGTGGCCAAGGCCGGCTCCCTGATGGAACTGTTCGCGGCATCCGATTATTTGACTTTCCACGTCCCCCTCAACGACAGGACCCGGGGCGTCTTCGGCGCGCAGGCGCTCGAGGCGGTCAGACCGGGACTGGTATTGCTCAACTTCGCGCGCGAAGGCATCGTCGATCCGACGGCTCTGCGCCGCGGACTTGCCGAGGGACGTATCGGTCGCTACGTGTCGGATTTCCCATCTGCGGAGCTGCTCGATGATCCGCGCGTGATCGCGCTGCCGCACCTGGGCGCATCGACCGGCGAGGCGGAGGAGAACTGCGCGGTCATGGTCGTCGACCAGCTTCGCGACTTCCTCGAGGACGGCAACGTGAGGAACTCGGTGAATTTTCCCGAGACGCGCATGGCACGCATCGGCACGGCGCGGATCTGTGTCGCCAACAGCAACCGGCCGAACATGATTGGACAGCTTTCGCACGTGCTCGGCGAGGCGGGCGTCAACATTGCGCAGATGCACAATGCATCGCGCGGAGAGGTTGCCTACAACCTGATCGATGCGGATTCAGCACTGCCCGATACTCTCGCGACGCAGATCGCCGCGATCGATGGCATCCTCTCGGTTCGCGTGATCGGAAGCTGAGGCATGACCCGCAAGGCACCGAAGGACACGACGGGGACGGCGCTGCGGCCGCAGCCCGACCTCGGTGAAGTACGCGCGCGGATCGACGGGATCGACCGCCAGATCCAGAACCTGATCGCCGAACGCGCGCATTTTGCGCACCAGGTCGGCAAAGCCAAGGGCAAGCTCGCCGCCGCGGTCGACTACTATCGTCCCGAACGCGAGGCGCAGGTGCTGCGCATGGTCGTCGACCGCAACGAGGGTCCGCTCAGCGACGAAGTCCTCGTGCACGTGTTCCGCGAGATCATGTCGGCCTGTCTGGCCCAGCAGGAGCCGTTGAAGATCGGCTTTCTCGGCCCCGAGGGCACGTTCAGCCAGCAGGCGGTGCTCAAGCATTTCGGCCGCTCCGCGCACGGTCTGCCGATGGCCAGCATCGAGGAGGTGTTCGGCGAGGTGGAGAACGGCAATGCCGATTTCGGCGTCGTGCCGGTCGAGAATTCGGGTCAGGGCACGATCCAGATCACCCTCGACATGTTTCTCACCTCGAATCTCAAGGTCTGCGGCGAAGTCGAGTTGCGCGTGCACCAGTACCTGCTTTCGCGATCGGGCAGGATCGAGGACATCGAACGCATCTACTCGCATCCGCAATCGTTCGCGCAGACCCAGGCCTGGCTGCGCGGCAATCTGCCGCGCGTGGAGAGAGTCCCGGTGTCGAGCAACGCCGAAGGCGCGCGCAGGGCGCGCAATGCCGACGACGCGGCCGCGATCGCCGGCGAAAGCGCGGGCCATGTCTATGGCCTCAAAAAGGTCATCGTCGGGCCAATCGAGGACCACGCGGACAATACGACGCGCTTCCTCGTCCTCGGCCGGCAGATCTTTCCGCCCTCGGGGCATGACCGTACGTCGGTGCTGGTGTTCATCAAGGACCAGCCTGGCGCGCTGTTCAACGTGCTGAGTCCGTTCGCACGCCACGGCATCAGCATGAACCGCATCGAATCCCGGCCTTCGCATCAGGCGAAGTGGGAATACGGATTCTTCATCGATCTCGCGGGACACGTCGAAGACGCTGCGATGAAGCGTGCGCTGGCCGAACTCGACGAGCACGCGGCCGCGGTCAAGCTGCTCGGTTCGTACCCGGTCGCGGTGCCGTGAGTTTCGACGCCGCGCGACTCGCAAACCCCGCGACGGCCGCGCTGCAGGCCTACGATCCAGGTCACGACCTGCCTGCGCTGCGACGGCGTTTCGGGCGGACGCTCGCCGAACTCGGTTCCAACGAAAACCCGCTGGGTCCGAGTCCGCTCGCGCTGGAAGCGATGCACGCGGCGCTTGCACAGGGCTGGCGCTATCCGGATCCGCGTGGCGCGTCGCTCAAGCTCGCGCTGGCGCATCAACTGGAAGTCGGCGTGGATCGCATCGCGCTCGGCAACGGTTCCCACGAACTGCTGATGCTGCTCGCGCAGTGCTTCGCCGGGCCGGACTGTTCGATCGCGTATTCGCAGTTCGGTTTCGCGGTGTTTGCGATCGCGACCGCCGCTGTCGGTGCGCGGGCGATCCGCGTACCGGCGTTGCCGCGCGACCATGCGATCGCGGCGTATGGTCATGATCTCGACGCCATCGCCGCGGCCGTGCGTGCCGACACGCGCCTGCTGTATCTGGCCAACCCGAACAACCCGACCGGCACCTGGTTCGACGATGCGACGCTGGAGCGCCTTCTCGCCCGCGTGCCCGAATCGGTGCTGGTCGTCGTCGACGAGGCCTACCATGAGTATGTCGATGACGCGGGTCCGGGCGGCGCGCTGCGTTTTGCTGCACGCCATCCGAACCTGATCGTCACGCGCACGTTCTCCAAGGCGTACGCGCTGGCCGGCTTGCGCGTGGGCTACCTGATCGCGCACGCGGGGGTGATCGCGGTGCTC
Organism: uncultured Gammaproteobacteria bacterium; assembly: GCA_963758365.1. GTDB lineage: Bacteria > Pseudomonadota > Gammaproteobacteria > Xanthomonadales > Rhodanobacteraceae > Dokdonella_A. The sequence goes on along the minus strand of CAVWVB010000001.1, from coordinate 1,463,565 downwards.
GAACGCCTGCGCGAATCGTTCAATGTCAACAATGTGGCGCTTGCTGGCGCGGAAGCCGCGCTTGCCGATGGCGCCCATCTGCAGCAGGCGAGGGCATTCAACTCGGCGGAACGCGCCTGGCTGCATGGGGCACTCGCGGCCCGCGGGTATAGTTGCGGCCCCTCACGGACCAATTTCCTGCTGCTCGATCTCGGCGACGACGCGACGAGTCTCGAAACGCACCTGTTCGAGCGCGGCGTGATCGTGCGTCCGATGGGCGGCTACGGCCTCGGGCAGTCGCTGCGCATCAGTGTCGGCAGCCGCGCCGAGAACGAACGCCTGCTCGACGTCCTGCCATGAGCGCGACACGCGACTGGTTGGCGGGTCCAGCGGGTCCGCTGCACGGAGAGGTCACCGTCCCGGGCGACAAGTCGGTCTCGCACCGTGCGGTCATCCTCGCCGCGCTCGCGGACGGCACGTCGCGGATCGACGGCTTTCTCGAAGGCGAGGACACCCGCGCAACGGCTGCGATCTTCGCTGCGATGGGGGTCGCGATCGAATCGCCCGCGCCGTGCCGGCGCATCATCCATGGCGTCGGCATGCACGGCCTCGTTGCGCCAGCCGCCGTGCTCGACTGCGGCAACTCGGGGACCGCGATGCGCCTGCTCGCGGGCCTGCTCGCGGGACAGGCGTTCGATTCCACCCTGATTGGCGACGCGTCGCTGTCGCGGCGACCGATGGGTCGCGTGATCGAGCCGCTCGCGGCGATGGGCGCACGGATCGCGTCAGCGGCAGGCGGCCGTCCGCCATTGCATCTCGCGGGCGGAGCACGCCTGCGCGCGATCGCCTGCACACCGGGCGTCGCGAGCGCGCAGGTCAAGTCGGCGCTGCTGCTGGCCGGTCTGCGCGCCGACGGTGAAACGGAAGTACGCGAGGTCCATCCGACCCGCGACCACACCGAACGCCTGCTTGCGGCATTCGGCTGGCCGGTCGAATTCGAGCCGGGCAGAGTCCGGCTGCGCGGCGGGCATCGCTTGCGTGCGACCGAGATCAGCGTGCCCGCGGATTTTTCCTCGGCTGCGTTCTTCATCGTTGCGGCTACCGTGATCGCGGGCTCGCATGTCCTGGTGCGTGCGGTCGGCCTGAACGCGCGGCGTAGCGGCCTGCTGGCCGCCTTACGCCTGATGGGCGCCGACATCCGCGAAATCGACCCGCGCGAGGTGGGCGGCGAGCCGGTGGCCGACCTGGAAGTGCGCCATGCGATCTTGCGCGGCATCGACGTGCCGGAAAGCCTGGTGACGGACATGATCGACGAATTCCCGGCGTTCTTCGTCGCCGCCGCCGCAGCCGACGGCGTGACGACCATCCGTGGTGCAGACGAATTGCGGGTCAAGGAGTCGGATCGGATCGCGGTGATGGCGAAGGGCCTGGCGGCGCTTGGCATTCGCATCGAGGAAAGCCCCGACGGGGCGCGGATTCACGGCGGCCGGCTCCGCGGCGGATATGTCGACAGCGGCGGCGATCATCGCTGCGCGATGAGTTTCGCGGTCGCCGGGGCGATCGCCCACGATGCGGTGCGGATCGTCGATTGCACGAATGTCGCGACTTCGTTTCCTGATTTCGCCGATCGCGCACGCGATCTGGGCATGAATCTGGCCGAATCCGCGAGCGCTGCGGCTGAATCCGGATCGGACCCGGCGCGGCCGCGCGGTTAGAATCGCGTGATTTGACGAGCAAACACGATGTCCAGGTCCGAAAAGCCGGTTCCGGTACTGACGATCGATGGCCCCTCCGGTTCAGGCAAGGGCACGATCAGCCGTGCCGTCGCGGATGCCCTCGGCTGGCACCTGCTCGACTCGGGAGCACTGTACCGCGCGGTCGGCTACGCGGCGGGCATGGCCGGGATCGACCTGTCGGATGCGGCCGCGGTCACTCGTTGCGCGGAAACAACACGAATCACGTTTCGCGACCCCGGGGACGGCGGCGACACCCGGGTCATCGTCAACGGCCATGACGCGAGCGAGGAAATCCGTACCGAATCCTGTGGCGCCGCGGCGTCCGCGATCGCCGCGATCCCGGCCGTGCGCACCGCGTTGTTCGACAAGCAGCGCGCGTTCCGCAGGGCCCCCGGCCTGGTCGCCGATGGCCGCGACATGGGCACTGTGGTTTTCCGCGATGCCGAGCACAAGATCTTCCTGACCGCGAGCGCCGACGAGCGCGCGCGAAGACGCTATAAGCAGTTGAAGGAAAAGGGGTTGGCTGTTACACTCGCGTCCCTTTTGCGCGAGATCGAGGCGCGCGATGAGCGCGATGCGACCCGCAAGGTGGCGCCGCTCAAGCCGGCGACCGGTGCAGTAATTGTGGATACGACCGCGGTTCCGATCGGCGAGGTGATCGATCGGGTACTCGCGGTCGTGCGTCCTGCGCGAGACTCGCGCACCACGTAAACGCCCGCGAGGGCAAGGCCCGGCGTCCGACGCCGGAACACAACGATGCGGCTTGCCGCGTCCTTCGAAGGTGGGTGGTCGACCCGGTCCGGGCGACGGCCTGTTTCATTGACTGGAAATCAACATGACCGAAAGTTTCGCTGAATTGTTCGAACAGAGCCAGCAGTCGCTGAGCAAATTGCGCTCGGGCGCCATCGTCACTGGCACCGTCGTCGAGATCCGCTCCGATGTCGTGGTCGTCAACGCCGGCCTCAAGTCCGAGGGCATCATCCCGATCGAACAGTTCAAGAACGAGAATGGTGAACTGGAAATCGAGGTCGGCGACGACGTCAAGGTCGCGCTCGACGCGATCGAGAATGGCTTCGGCGAGACCATGCTGTCGCGCGAGAAGGCCAAGCGTTCACTGGTATGGGACGAACTGGAAGAAGCGCAGACCGCCAATGCCGCCATCACCGGCCGCATCTCCGGCAAGGTCAAGGGCGGCTTCACCGTGGACATCAAGGATGTCCGTGCGTTCCTGCCCGGCTCGCTGGTCGACGTGCGACCGGTGCGCGACCCGTCCTATCTCGAGGGCAAGGAGCTCGAGTTCAAGATCATCAAGCTCGATCGCAAGCGCAACAACGTGGTCGTTTCGCGCCGCGCGGTCGTCGAGAGCGAGTTTTCCGAGGAACGCGAGAAACTGCTCGACAAGCTCGTCGAGGGCGCTGTCGTCAAGGGCGTCGTCAAGAACCTCACCGACTATGGCGCGTTCGTCGACCTCGGTGGCATCGACGGCCTTCTGCACATCACCGACATGGCGTGGAAGCGCGTGCGCCACCCCTCGGAAGTCGTCAACGTCGGCGACGAGCTCGATGTGCGCGTGCTCAAGTTCGATCGCGAGCGCAATCGCGTTTCGCTCGGCCTCAAGCAGCTCGGAGAGGATCCGTGGGTCGCCATCTCGCGGCGCTATCCGGCGAACACGCGCATTCTCGGCAAGGTGTCCAACGTCACCGATTACGGCTGCTTCGTCGAACTGGAGCCGGGAGTCGAGGGCCTGGTCCACGTGTCCGAAATGGACTGGACCAACAAGAACGTCAATCCGGCCAAGGTCGTGCAGGTCGGCGACGAGGTCGAGGTCATGGTCCTGGACGTCGACGAGGAGCGTCGCCGCATCTCGCTCGGCATGAAGCAGACCAGCGCGAACCCGTGGGAGGCATTCGCCGCGATTCACAAGAAGAACGACAAGGTCTCCGGCACGATCAAGTCGATCACCGACTTCGGCATCTTCGTCGGTCTCGATGGCGGCATCGACGGTCTCGTGCACCTGTCCGACATCTCGTGGCAGACGACCGGCGAGGACCTCGTGCGCAACTTCAAGAAGGGCGACGAGATCGAGGCGGTCGTGCTGGCGGTCGATCCCGAGCGCGAGCGCATCTCGCTCGGTATCAAGCAGCTCGAGCAGGATCCGTTCGGCCAGTTCATGGCCGGGCATCCGCGCGGCAGCATCCTCACCGGTACGGTCCGGGAGGTCGACGCGAAGGGTGCGACGATCGACCTCGGCGACGGCATCGAGGGTTACCTGCGCGCCAACGACATAGCCAAGGAACGCGTCGAGGACGCGACCCAGCATCTCAAGGTCGGCGACACGGTCGAGGCGAAGTTCACCGGCATGGACCGCAAGGGACGCAGCCTGCAGCTTTCGATCCGCGCCAAGGACGAGGACGAACTGCAGACCACGCTCGAGGAGTATCAGAGCGCTTCGGGGGGCACCACGAAGCTCGGCGCCCTGTTGAAGGAGCAGCTCAATCGCTGACCTGTCACGGTGCGCGGTGGTTTCCGCGCACCACTCGTTCGACGCGCGCCGGTGACGGTGCGCGTTTTTTTGGATCGGCAACGCAAAACTGCATGACTCGATGACCAAGTCCGAGCTGATCGAATCCCTGGCCCAGCTGCAGAAACATCTGGCCGCAAACGACGTCGAACTCGCGGTCAAAAGCGTGCTCGAGCAGATGAGCCATTCCCTGTCCAGCGGCGAGCGCATCGAGATCCGCGGCTTCGGCAGCTTTTCCCTGCACTATCGTCCGCCACGCATGGGACGCAACCCGAAGACAGGCGAGTCGGTCGCATTGCCCGGCAAGCACGTGCCCCACTTCAAGCCCGGCAAGGAATTGCGCGAACGCGTCAACGGCAAGGGCGCGTCAGCGAAGCTGGCACAAACACGATCGGCCTGAGGTCGCATGCGATCGCGCTGCGCGCGGTCCTCCCTGGTGGCCGTGGCGCCGGTTCGATCCGGAACAGACTATCATCCGCCGGCCAGAGCGACGCCCCATTCATGCGTTCGATCCTGATCGTTCCGATTCTAATCGTCATCCTTGCCGGTGCACTGTTCGGTGCGCTGAATGGCTCGCTGGTGCCGATCGATCTCTATTTCGCGCGGTTCCACGCTCCGCTGGGCGCAACGCTGTTGTGCGCGGTGCTGAGCGGGTGGCTGCTTGGCGGACTGGTCGCGTGGATCGGGCAGTTGCCGCTGCGCCGCCAGCTGCGCGAACTGCGTGCGCGCGATGCGCACGCCACGCGCCTGGCGGAACGGACGACCGACGACGCATGAACGAGATTGCATTGTTGTTCATGCTTCTTCCGGTTGCCGCTTTCTCGGGCTGGGTCATCGGTCGCCGCGGCAGCGAGCGCAGCTCGGGAGCGCGGGTCAGCGAATTGTCGACGAACTATTTCCGCGGCCTCAACTACCTGCTCAATGAGCAGCAGGACAAGGCGATCGAGGTCTTTCTCAAGCTCGCCGAGATCAACCGCGACACGGTCGAGACGCACCTTGCGCTCGGCAATCTGTTCCGTCGCCGCGGCGAGGTCGATCGTGCGATCCGCGTGCATCAGCACCTGATTGCGCGGCCCAACCTGAGCCAGGACGAGAAGACTGTAGCGTTGCTCGAACTCGGCGAAGACTACATGCGCGCCGGCCTTCTCGATCGCGCGGAAACCCTGTTCACGGATCTCGTCGCGATGGATGCACTGGCACCGTCGGCGCTCCGTCACCTGATCGGGATCTACCAGCACGAACGCGACTGGGGCAAGGCCATCGAGCATGCGCGCCGCCTCGAGCAGGTGAGCGGCGAGCCGCAGACCGCGGTCATCGCGCAGTTCTATTGCGAGCTTGCCGAACAGGAGCGCGCGCAGGGCGCGCGCGAGGAAGCGCGCGCACGCATCGACGATGCCTTCGCGGTCGAACCGGATTGCGTGCGCGCCAACATGATCGAAGGGCACATCGAATCTTCCGTCGGCGATCTTGATGCCGCAATCAGGGCGTTCGAGCGCGTTGCCGAGCTCGATGTCGACTACCTGCCGGAGATCCTCTCGCCGCTGCTCGACTGCTATGCGCGCGCGCAGCGTATGCAGCGCGCCGAGGAATTCCTGCTCGACATCACCGGGCGCTACCACGGGGTGTCGCCGGTGCTTGCGTTGGCCAAGCTCTACGCCACGACACGAGGCGAGGCGGTCGCGGTCGCGTTTCTCAACCGCATCCTGCGCGAGCGTCCATCGGTACGCGCGCTGATGGCATTGATCGACGTGAACCTCCATACCGCGAGCGGAGAGGCACGCGAGAACTTCCTGCTTCTGCGCGATCTGACCCGCAAGCTCGTCGAGGGCAAGGCGATGTACCGCTGCAACAAATGCGGCTTCGGAGCCAAGGCACATCACTGGCAGTGTCCGAGCTGCAAGAACTGGGGCACGGTGCGGCCGATCCACGGCGTCGTCGGCGAGTAGGCGCACGTGTCCACCTGGTCGCTGGCAGAGTGGTCGACGGCCTGCATTGCCGTGTTCCTGGTCGCCAGCGCGTGCACGCGACTGAGCATCGCCTATGCGGTGCGTCGACACCTGTACGATCTGCCGGGGCGACGCCGCTCGCACGGAACCGCAATGCCACGCGGGGGCGGCATCGGAATCGTTGCCGGAATTCTGGTCGCGCTCGTGCTGGCCATCGTCGCTTCGACGCAGGCCTCGACGCGCTGGCAGGCGCTCGCGGTGTCCGCCGCCATCGTGCTCGTTGCGGCGGTCGGATGGATCGACGACCATGGCGGTCTGCATGCGCGCACACGTCTCGCCGCGCATGCGATCGCGGCGATCGCGTTGCTTGCCATTCCAGCGGTCGTTGTCGGCGTGGCGGCGTCGCCAGGCGCCGCGGCACTCTACGCGGTGGCCTGCGTCGTACCCGCGATTGCGATCGTGTGGTCGGTCAACCTGCACAATTTCATGGATGGCATCGACGGTCTGCTCGCGATGCAGGCGCTGTTCGTATTCGGCGCGCTCGGGCTGCTGTTCTTGCGCGCCGGATCGTTCATCGAGGCCGGGTGCATGGCCACGCTCGCCGCCGCCACACTGGGGTTTCTGCCGTTCAATTTTCCGCGGCCGCGCGTCTTCATGGGGGACGTCGGCAGCGGGGTACTCGGATTTGTGATCGCGGCCGCGGTCACCTGCCAGCTTGCAACGGCGGGCGTGGCAAGGACCAGCGGAATCGTTCTCTGCTCCGCATTCGTGACCGATGCGACCTGCACGCTGTTGTCCCGAATGCTGCGCGGTCGGCGTTGGTATAGTGCGCATCGCGAGCATCTCTACCAATGGCTTGTGCGCAGCGGCTTTTCGCATGCGCGCGTCGTTGCCTTCTACATGGCCTGGAATCTGCTGATCGTGTTGCCCGTCGTGTACTGGATGAACACAAGCCCCGCCGCGCGCCTACCGGGCGGCGCCGTGGCGGCGTTCGCGGTCTACGCGCTCGCCGGGCTGGTCTGGTACGCGGGGAGGTGCTGGTGTCTGAGCCGGCTCGGAATGCGGAGGCATCGTGCGGCTGCGTAAGGCAATCGCCGGCGTCCATCCCCGTCTGGCAGTCGTGGCGCACGACATGCTGATGGTCTGGCTGGCCTGGACCGTGGTCAGCATGATGCGCTGGTCGCTGGTGCCGGACCCGTCGCCGATCTCGCTGTTCGGTACCGAGGTCTGGCTCGTGCTGGTCGCGCAGGGCCTGATTTTCTGGTGGACGGGCCTGTATCGCGGCCTGTGGCGGTTTGCGAGCATGCCGGACATCTGGAATATCTTTCGCGCCTGCGTGCTCGGTGCGCTTGCGATCGCGATTACCCTGTTCCTCTACAATCGCCTGGTCACCGTGCCGCGCACCGTCCTTGCGGTCTATCCACTGGTGCTCGCGGTGTTGCTCGGGGCCCCGCGCCTGCTCTATCGCTACTGGAAGGACAGCCGCCTCGACTTCGTGATGCGTGCGCCCAGTCAGCGCGTGCTGGTTCTCGGCGCGGGCAAGGCCGGCGACGCACTCGTGCGCGACCTGCGCCGGGAGAATCGCTACGCACCGGTCGGGTTCCTCGACGACAACGCACAGTTGCGCGGGTCGCGTCTGCATGGCATTCCGGTTCTCGGCACGCTCGACCAGTTGCCGCAGCTCGCGCGTGAAACGGCGGCCGAGATGATCGTTATCGCGATGCCTTCGGCGGACAAGGCACAAATGCGCCGTGCGGTCGACCTGTGCGAGGCCTGTGACGTGCCGTTCCGCACCGTGCCGCGTCTCGAGGATGTCGTCGCCGGACGCTCGACGTTCAACGAACTCAAGGAAGTCGCGATCGAGGATCTGCTCGGCCGCGAACAGATCCAGCTCGACTGGACCTCGATCCGCACGCGCCTTGCGGGCAAGCGTGTGCTGGTCAGCGGGGGAGGGGGCTCGATCGGTTCCGAACTGTGCCGCCAGCTGGCGCGACTCGGCGCGGAGTCGCTGACCGTGCTGGAGCTGTCGGAATACAACCTCTACATGATCGAACAGGAACTGCGCCGCGACTTTCCCGACCTGCTGTTCAACGCGTGGCTCGGAGACTGCGGCGACGCCAGGACGTGCGCGCGCGTGTTCGAACGCGAACGGCCGCAAGTGGTTTTCCACGCAGCCGCATACAAGCACGTGCCACTGCTGCAGGAACAGGTACGCGAGGCTTTCCGGAACAATGTACTGGGCACCAAGGCGCTTGCGGAGGCAGCCGACGCGCACGGGGCCGAGAGTTTCGTATTGATTTCTACGGACAAGGCGGTCAATCCGACCAGCGTCATGGGAGCATGCAAGCGTGTCGCGGAATTGTTCTGCCAGAACTTCGCGCGCGAATCGCATACCCGCTTCATCACTGTTCGCTTCGGCAACGTGCTCGATTCTGCGGGCTCCGTGGTACCCCGGTTTCGCGACCAGATTCGCGCCGGTGGTCCGGTCACGGTCACTCACCCGGAAATCACGCGCTACTTCATGACCATTCCCGAGGCCTGCCAGTTGATCCTGCAGGCCTCGGTGCTCGGTCAGGGTGGCGAGATTTTCGCTCTCGACATGGGCGAGCCGGTACGCATCCGTGATCTCGCCGAACAGATGATCCGCCTTGCCGGGAAGCACGAAGGCGTGGACATCTCGATCATCTATACCGGTCTTCGACCCGGCGAGAAGCTTTTCGAGGAGCTGTTCCATCCACAGGAACAGTATTGCGACACGGCGCATGCGAAGATCTTTCTGGCCCAGCCACGAAGCATGTCCTGGAGCCTGCTGACGACCCAGCTGCGTCAGGGCGAGCTTGCGGTGAGCGACTTCGACGAGGCAATGCTGAGACGGATTCTGGAGCAGCTCCTGCCCGAGTTCGCCACCAGCGGTGCCGCGCAGATCTCCGACGTCGTGGTCGCGTTTGGCGCGCGTTGATACTTTCACCCAGGGAAAAGCATGAGCAAACGCTTGCGAAAAGTGGTCTTTCCGGTTGCCGGTCTAGGCACCCGATTCCTTCCGGCGACCAAGGTCGTGGCCAAGGAGATGTTGCCGGTGCTGGATCGGCCGTTGATCCAGTATGCGGTCGACGAGGCCGTCGATGCCGGTGCGGACACACTGATTTTCGTGACCAATCGCTACAAGCACGCCATCGCCGACTATTTCGACAAAGCCTACGAGCTCGAAAGCAAACTCGCCGAGGCGGGCAAGGAGGAACTGCTCGCACTGGTGAGAGGCACCTTGCCGCGCAACGTGCGATGCGTGTTCGTGACCCAGCCTGAAGCGCTCGGCCTCGGGCACGCGGTGCTCTGTGCAAGGCCGGTGGTCGGCGACGAGCCGTTCGGCATCGTGCTGGCCGACGACCTCATCTGGACCAGCGGCTCGGGCGCCTTGCGCCAGATGGCGGAACTGTCGTCGCGCGAGGACGCGGGCGTCGTCGCGGTCGAGGAAGTCCCGCGCGACGAGACTCACAGGTACGGCATCGTCGACGCCGAGCCGATATCCGAGCGTGCGGCGAGGATGCGGCTCGTGATCGAGAAGCCCAAGCCCGAGGTCGCGCCGTCGAATCTCGCGATCGTAGGACGCTACGTGCTGCCGGCGCGGATTTTCGAACTGCTTGAACAGACCAGCCCCGGTGCCGGGGGCGAAATTCAGCTCACCGATGCGATCGAGGCGCTGCTTGCCGAGCGCACGGTACTTGCGTACCGGTTTGAAGGGACACGCTTCGACTGCGGCAACAAGCTCGGCCTCGTCAAGGCGACTCTGCACATGGCGCTGCAGGATCCGACGCTCGCGTCGGCAACGCGCGCGTTCCTGCGGGAGATCTAGGGTCCCGTCGCACCGCGCGCGCGTTCAGGTCAGAACACCCGCGGCGGTCGACCCTGGCTCAGGAAGCTTCCATCGAGGCTTCGAATCCGTTCGCAAAAAGTACATCCCCGAGTACGAGGCATGCGGAGAATTCGGATGTCGCCAGGTCGACGGTGCGACTGGCAGTGGCCGTCGCAAAACCGGTGTCGAGGATGGAGGGCACCGAGAACTCGAAACTGGCGTCGCCGGCTGCGTTGGCTGTCGTGAAGGCAGTGCCGAGATAGGTGCCGCCGCCTCCATGACCACTGCTGTCGCAGTTCACCACGGTATACAACGCGATCGAGTAGCCCTGGTTCGGAGCCGAGCGCAGGCGACCGCGCAGGGCGGTTTGTCCACCGCTGTAGATGACCTGCATGAGTTCGGGGAAGTTTTGCAGGCTGTTGGCGCCGACGTCGGCATCGAGCGCGTCGTTCGCGGTGGTTCCTTCGACACCGTTGACTGCAAGATCGATGGCCAGGCCGGAATTGTTGAAGATGCTGTTGCCGACCACCCAGACGCCCTGCGGCGCCGTGTCGTTGCCCGGTCCGGTGATCAGCACTCCGGGGCCCAGATTGCCGACGATCGCGTTCTCGCCACCCGGAGTCGGCGTACCGATGTCATGCAGACTGCCGCCGCTCACGCGAATGCCCGCACCTGCATTGGGAATCGCGACGATCGGAAATGCCGCCAGGCCGACGATGTTGCCCAATATTCGGTGACCCTGACCCGATACGATCTCGATGCCACGTGAACTGTTGCCGGAAACGACGTTGCGCGGCACCTGCGTGCTGCCGGAGTTCAGTCCGCCGATCAGCGCATTGAGCGTGGTAACGCCGGGATTGGTCGCTCCCACGGAGATTCCGACCGAATTGCCGAGTGCCAAACCGCCGCTGGCGGTGGTACCCACCAGATTGCCTTGCACCACGTCATCGTCGCCGCTGATGTAGATGCCTATATTGCTGAGCCCGGATACGAGGTTGCGGTCGGCGTTGACCGGTCCGCCGATCCGGCAGCGGTCGCCGCTGACCGACAGTCCGCTGCGCGTCAGCGGCGACCCGGGATAACCGATGGTGCCGGTTGCGTCGGTGCCGATGAAGTTGCCGCTGACCACACAGTCAGAGCTCCCTGCGGTCACGGTGATCTGGGCTGGAGCGAAACTGTTCACGACCAGACCGCGTATCGTGCTGCCGCCGCTGCCGACGAGCAGGATGAAGCCGCCCGACGTTCCCGGGCTTCCGGGCCGCACCTCGATCCGAAGCTGGGCGTTGGTGCCCAGTCCTGCCGTGTTCACCGCGCTGCCCGGCTGCGTGTAGCCGTCGATCACGACCGGACTGGAGATGCCGGGCAGCGTGCTGGCAACGGCGATCGCATGCACGCCGCTACCGGGAATGTTGAAATGGATTTCGTCCAGGCCGGGATTCGCATTGGCATCGAGCAGTGCCTGACGCAACGAACCCGCGCCGGCATCGGCGACGTTGGTAACGGTGTAGACCGCGGCGGCCGACGACCCGGCATGGAGGGCCGCGACGAGCCAACACCAGCGAATTACGTTCATGGCCATTCCCTCCCGGCGACGGCGCGATCGAATGCGGGGCACGAGCCCAAGATCACAGCGCAATATACTCCGCACGGCAGATCACTGTTTCGCGCGGCATCGGTGCTGCCTGCGCACCACGCACGCAGGCACTACAAGGCCGGCGTATTCACTTCCACGGCCGTCGCCAGCCCGCGTCGGCAATCGGATCACTTCATGGACCTCGACTGGATCCTCAATCACCTGGGTGAAGACCGCGAGCGCTGGCACGGTGCGGTCGCACCGCCGATCGTCCAGTCTTCGATCTTTGCGTTTCCGACGGTCGCGCGGATGCGCGACGGATTCCGCGATGAACTCGGCCATCATGTCTACACGCGCGGCAACAATCCGACCGTCGAGATTCTGCGCCGGAAAGTCGCGGCGCTTGAAGGCGCAGAGGACTGCCTGATGTTCGGCAGCGGCGCCGCGGCGATCTCGGCAGCGGTGATCGCGAATCTGTCCGCTGGCGATCACGTGGTCTGCGTGGCCCGGCCGTACAGCTGGACGCGCGCGGTGCTCAAGGATCTGCTCGGTCGTTTCGGGGTTTCGACGACATTCGTGGATGGAACCGACGTCGCCCATTTCGAAGCGGCGCTCGACGAAAGCACAAGGCTCATCGTGCTCGAAAGCCCGAACTCGATGACCTACGAGCAGCAGGATCTGGCCGCGGTCGCGGCCCTGGCACGTGCGCGCGGGATCCGAACGCTCTGCGACAACAGCCATGCGACGCCGCTGAACCAGTCGCCGATCGCGCTCGGCATCGATCTGGTCGCGCATTCGGCGACGAAATACCTCAACGGACACAGCGATGTGGTTGCGGGCATCCTGTGCGGAAGTCACGAACTCATTCGCCGCGTGTTCCGCGGGCCGTACTTGACGCTGGGTGCGGTCCCGGCGCCGCACGACGCATGGCTGATGCTGCGAGGGCTGCGCACGTTGCCGATCCGCATGCAGCGCATCGCGGCCACGACAGCGCAGGTGCTCGCATTTCTCGAGGCACATCCCCGCGTGCGTCGCGTGTATTCGCCGCAGGCTTCGGACAATCCGCAGTTGGGGCTGACAAGGACGCAGTTGCGCGGGGCCAGTGGTCTGCTGACGATCGATCTCGACGTCGACGACGTTCCTGCTGTCGAACGCTTCTGCGATGCGCTCGGCCGCTTTCTGATGACGGTATCCTGGGGCGGCTACGAGTCGCTCGCGTTTCCGGTATGTGCGGTGCATCCGCAGCGCACGCCGCTGCGTCCGCCAGCGGTTCTGCCTCTCAGCCTGGTACGCCTTTCGATCGGACTCGAAGAGGCCTCTACGCTGATCGCCGATCTCGATCAGGCACTGGGCCGGATCTGAAAGGCCCTCGCCGCAGCTCAGGTTCCGGCAACGAACAGGCGCCAGCCGATCGCGCCGGCCCCGATCGCGAGCGCGACGAACACGATGGCGATCGCATCGAGCAGGCGTGCCCGGCGCAGCGCCGCGCTGTCGCGGCGAACCGGCGTGTCCCGCAGCAACCGGGCGCCGGCGAGCGGCCAGCGGCGTTCCTCGCCGATGCGCCGCGCGACGCGCGCGGCATGGCCCGCGAGCGCGAGCAGGCACGCGGCGCTGGCGATCATCATGACGCCGATCCAATGGCGCAACTGCACGACCAGCCGGTCCGTCGACACGGTCGCCGCAAGGTTGCTCAGCCAGTGCCGGAACGCGAATACCAGCAGCAGCGCTGCGACTGTCGCCAGGGCCAGAATCGCGATGGTCGTGCGACGCGCGCGCGGATCGGCGCGCTGGATTTCGACCTCGGTATTCATCGCGCGGTCCCCATGCCGGGACTATAGCGAAAGCCTGCATGTGCGGGCTTGCCGTTCGTCGCCCAATCGCGGCGCCCGTCGCGATGCGCGATCCTCGGCTGCTATTCTCCGTCGATGATGCGTCGATTCGTCCTGCTTGCGCTTGTGCTGTCCTGGCTCGCCGGGTGCCAGACCCTGCGGCCGCATGATCGCGGGCGGAACGCCGCGGCGCCGGTGACGAACGCGGGTATCGAGGCCGGCACCTACGACAATCACGAGCAGGTCTGGGCAGCGAGCGAGACGGTTTCGGCCGTGGCACCGCCGCACGTGGTGGTCACCATCGCGGGTACGCGTGATGCGGACTGGGCGACATGGAATGTCCACTATGAGGCCGCGCCTGCGATGGATGCGCTGTGGGCGATGAAACGCAGTGTCGCTGTCGACGGGTCGCCGGTTCTGTTGCCACATCGTGCACTGGTCGCGGCTCCGGCCACCGGCAATGCGTTCGATCCGGCCCAGTGGGCGCCGCTCGAGGCTTGCGCCTTGCGTCGGTCAGCACCTTCTGCGGACGCGAAGCTGACGGTCGATAGCGCTGCGTGCGCCGCATTGATTCCGGGCATCGGTCCGCACGCGGCGCTGCTGCCGGTCTCGGTCGCGACCGAACACGAATGGCTGCACCTGCGCGTTTTCGCGGACCAGGCCCGCGGTGCCGACGCGCGCGAGAACCTGCGCAGGGTGCAGACGTTCGAGGGTTGGGCCGCAATCAATGGCGCGGGACCGAACGCGGTCGCCGACAGCGGCGACTGGCACATGGATCGCGACATCCGGCTCGGCAACGAAGGCGCTCGTGCGAACCTGCTCTGGCGCGATGGCCGCGCATCGGGCTACTCCCTGCAACTCGAACGTCTGACCTATCGCGAGGGCAACGTGCCGGTTTTGAAGCTTTCGATTATCGAGGACGCGAGTGGCCGCACCCTGGCCTACGCGTGGGCGAATCCGGAGGCGACGCGCATCGGCATCAATCTCGGCTGGGTGCAGGTCGGGCTGGATCGCATCGGTACCAAGCCGCCGCGTTGATTACAATGTTGCGCGGCGCACCACGTCAAAACATCGGGCCCCGTCCGCGCCCATCCGGTTTCGGCAGCGCCGATGCGCGATCAGCCGGCGGCGGCGAGCAACAGCACGCCGGCGAGCACCAGCATGCCCCCGGCCACACGCGGTACGACGGATCCGGGGCGCAGCAGCTTTTCGCTGAGCACGAGCAGGGAAATCACCGCGATCCACATCAAATTCATGACGCCGCCGACGAACAGCATCGCCATCAGCGCCCAGCAGCAGCCGACGCAATAGAGTCCGTGCCGGAATCCGAGCGCCAGGGACGCGGCCGGCTGGCGCCGGAAACCGCCGTGATTCTGGATGAAGTGCAGCGGCGACTGGCAGTGCGCAAGGCAGGCGAGTTTCAACGGCGTCCACTGGAACAGCCCGGCGGCGATGAGGACCAGGCCGCTGAAGCGACTGCTCGCACTGGCCAGCATCGGGTTCAGAAGCGGAGTCCGCAACAGCAGTTCCTGCGTGGCGGTGGCCAGCGACGAGAACGCCGTCCATGCGAGCAGATAACCGGCGGCGAAGTAGCCGGTGGCGGCGAGCGGCGTTCCGCTGACCTCGGCCTGCCGGCCGACCCGGGCGTACATCAGGATCATCGGTGCGGCCGACGGCGTCATCATGCCGATCATCATCACCACCCACATCAGGAACATGAAGGCGAAGTCGGCCGCATACCCGCGCTGCGGATGCATCGACGACATCATGGCCGGCACCATATCGCCCATGTACATCGTCTGCGCCAGCCACAAGAGGTAGGCCCAAGCCAGCGCACTGAGCGCAATGATCGCGACGAGGACGACGAGGCGATCGCGCCGCAGCAGCGCTTCGAGCGCGGTGGCGGACGTGGTCATCGGCGCGCGCCTCAGGTTAGGGATGTTCTGCACAGATCCGCGTAGGCGTCACCGATCCGTCTGTTCGCAGATCAAGGCGCGTCGGCGAAGACAGACTGGCCGTCTGTCGAGCCGGCGCAACGCAGAGATGCGGACAGACAGATCGGCCGCAACCGATTGATTCAAATGACGCGGTGATGTCCGGAAGGCCCGCATAACGGCGCGCGCGGCTTGCCAAGGCAGCCAGCCTTGGCTGCGCCACGCACCCCAATCTGCGAACCTTCCGGACATCATGCCGCCTGCGTGGATTTGTGCAGAGCACCCCTAATGCACGGCACCGCTTTGGGTCAGATGCAGTTTCGCGAACTGCGCATGCGAATCGGCCAGCGACAGCTTGAGCGGACCTTGCGTTTCGGTGAAGCCGCGCCCGACCTCGCAGGTGTCGTATTCGAAACCGTTCGGCAGATTGATGCGCGCACGGTGCTGCTCGCCCGTGACCGGGTTGACCAGCGGTTCACCGCGTCCCTTGACCCATCCCGGAATGTCGAGGCTGGCCATGCGGCCGTCGATGTCGAGCGTGAACTGGATCGGCGCGAAGACCGGATCGTGCACGTTTTCGAACGTGGTCGAGAACACCTGGAAAATCGTCGCCCCCGGTTCGGTGTCCTGGCCGCTGAGGATGCGCAGCAGAGCCTGCCTTTGCGCGTCGCTGGCGCGCTCGTCGATCAACGGCACGACTTCGCCGTGACCTTCGTGAATCGGCCCGGGCCAGGCGACGATCATGCCGCAGTGCAGCCCATCGAGCCGGGTATCGCCATGATGGCCCTCGTCGATCTTGATGATTGCCACCGCCCGGCAATCGCCGTGGGTCGGCAGGGCATTGAACTGACATGGGCAGCCGTAGGCGCAGTTGCAGTGCACGAACTCTCGTCCCTTGATCGACCACTGGGTATTTGTCATGTCGACCTCCTCTGGTTGAGACCTCAGGGGTCTGAAGCCCGGCGCTGCCGGCAGTGCAGCCATTGGCTGATTTGCGCCCTGAGGCAGATTCAATTCCGAAGTACACATTGAAGGATACGCCGAACGTGGCGCGAGGGGTGCGCTAGCCCGGCCGCTTGCGTGCTGATTGATTCGACCTACGCGGGGCTCGTCAGCATCCGCGGGGGAACGCACTCATGGAATTTCTGCTTCAAAGCCGTTGGCGAAAACAAGATCGGAACCGAATACATGACGCGTGGATTCGATCGCGCCGCTGGAACCGTTGAACGCGCCGGAGACCACCCGGCCGCGCACGCGCAGAAAAAACGGGAACGGGGCAGAACCCCGCCCCGGCACGCTGCTGCTCCAGCCACCCGAAACCCGATCCATCCCAGGGTCCAGCACCTCGTAGTCGCCGCCGTCCACCGATGCCAGCAGTTGCGGTGCCTCCCGTCATTGAGAACGCCGCCGCGCAGAATCTTGAAGCGCAGCACGTTCGGGGGCGCGGGTCGCATCGATTGCTCGCCGAGCGCGATGGCCCGGGTCACGCGCCTCAGCGCCCGGTCAAAGGCACCGCGGGCCTGTTCGAGCTGCGCATCGTGGGAAAGGACCATTGCATGGTTCGGAAACTTCGGTCCAAGAGGCCGAACCGGCGGTGCAGGTGCTTGGTCTGGCGGATCCGGATACCGCGTCTTGGATTCGTTTCGGCAGCTGCCCGACGCTGACCGATCGTCGTTTGGAAGCCGAGCGGCTGCTCGAGTCGATCGGGCCGGCGGTACGCAAGGCGTTTCCCGCCGGCAGCGCCGGGCTGCGTTCGTTTCAGGCACTGGCCGACTCGCGCGCTGGCTCGGATGCGTGATGCGCCGCGCCGATCGCCGGGCTGCGCGGCGAACTACAGCGCCTCGAAGATGCCCGCCGCGCCCATGCCGGTGCCGATGCACATCGTGACCATGCCGTATTTCTGCTTGCGTCGGCGCAGGCCGTGGATCAGCGTGGCCGCGCGCACTGCGCCGGTTGCACCGAGTGGATGGCCAAGCGCGATCGCGCCACCAAGCGGATTGACCCTGGCAGGGTCGAGGCCAACATCGCGGATCACCGCGAGGGACTGCGCAGCGAACGCCTCGTTGAGTTCGATCCAGTCGAGCCGGTCGCGATTGAGGCCAGCCAGCTCGAGCGCTTTCGGAATCGCGGCGATCGGACCGATGCCCATGATCTCGGGCGGGACCCCAGCGACCGCGAAGCCGACGAAGCGCGCCAGCGGTTGCAGGTTGAACTCCCTGAGTGCCTTTTCGCTCGCGAGCAGGAGCGCGCCGGCGCCGTCGGACATCTGCGAGGAATTGCCCGCGGTCACCGAACCGCCTTGCCGGAAGACGGGTTTGAGTCTGGCCAGACCCTCGAGGTTCGAATCCTTGCGTGGGCCTTCGTCGATCGCGATCGTGCGCGTGTCAGCCCGGATCGTACCGTTCGCAAGATCCGGGTAGTGGTCATCTAGCGTGAACGGCGCGATCTCGTCGGTGAACTCGCCGGCGGCGATTGCGGCGAGTGCCTTCTGGTGCGATGCCAGCGCGAACGCGTCCTGGTCCTCGCGACTGACATTCCAGCGCTCGGCGACCTTTTCTGCGGTGATGCCCATGCCATACGCGATCGCGACATTCTCGTCGGCGAATGCCGCCGGATTCATCGCGATCTTGTGGCCCATCATCGGCACCATGCTCATGCTTTCGGTGCCACCGGCGAGCATCAGGTCGGCTTCGCCCAGACGGATGCGGTCTGCGGCCATTGCGATCGCCTGCACTCCCGAGGAACAGAAGCGGTTGATCGTGACGCCGGGCACTGAATCGGGCAGGCCCGCAAGGAGGACGCCGATCCGTGCGACGTTCATGCCCTGCTCGGCTTCCGGCATCGCACAGCCGACAATCACATCACCGATCCGTGCCGGATCGATGCCTGCAGTCCTCGACAGCGCGGAGCGGATCACATGAGCGAGCAGATCGTCGGGCCGCGTGTTGCGGAACACGCCACGCGGCGCCTTGCCGACGGGCGTGCGAACGGCCGAGACGATGTAGGCATCCTGGGTTTGTCGAGTCATTTCCACGTCTCCGTCCGTGTCAATTGCGAAGCGGCTTGCCGGTATTCAGCGTGTGTTGGATGCGTTCCTGTGTCTTCGGCATCTGTGCCAGCTCGAAAAAATGCCTGCGCTCGAGATCGAGCAGCCATTGTTCGTCGACCTGTGAACCGCGCTCGATCACGCCGCCGCACAACGCATCGGCTATTCGCGAGGCGATCTCGTTGTCATGCTGCGAGATGAAGCGGCCTTCGAGCATGTTGACCAGCACCATCTTCAGGCTCGCCGTGCCGACGTCTCCGGCAGCGGTCACAGCGCGCGCGGGCAGAGGCGGGCGGTAGCCCGTATCGGCAAGTGCGCTCGCGACTTTCTTCGCGACATACAGCAGTTCGAACGCATTGAAGACGACGAAATCCTCATCGCGCAGTACGCCGAGTTGTTTTGCCTCCAACGCGCTGCCGGACAGCTTCGCCATTGCGACTGCCTCGAACATGCGCTTGATCTCGGGGAACGGATCCGCTTCGTGCGTGCGCTGCGATGCGCGCACCGCGATTTCCTTGAGGCCGCCCCCAGCAGGCAGCAGACCGACACCGGCCTCGACCAGACCGATGTGGCTTTCCAAGGCCGCCACGGTGCGCGCGCAATGCATCTGGAACTCGCAGCCGCCACCGAGGGTGAGACCACGCACGGCGGCGACGACCGGAACCAGCGAGTACTTGATGCGCTGGCTGGTCTTCTGGAAGTTGGCGATCATCGATCGCAGCGCGTCGATGCGGCCGGACTGGACCATTTCGAGCATGCTCTTGAGGTCGGCTCCGGCCGAGAACGCATCGCCGGTCTGCCAGATCACGAGCGCCCTGAGGCTCCTCTCCGCGAAATCGACTGCCTCCTGCAGGCCATCCAGCACCGCATCGTTGACGGTATTCATCTTGGTCTTGAACGAGACGATGCCGATGTCGTCGTCGCCGAGCTGCCACAGGCGAACGCCGGAATTTTCCCAGAGCGTCGTGCCGGTATCGAACGTCTCGCCGACCACCGCATCCGGGAACAGCTGGCGTCGATAGACCGGGTGCGAAGAGCGCGGTGCGTACGTGCCGGTGCGAGGTGAATACGATCCCTGCGCGTGATGCACGCCATCGATCTTGCCGACCCAGTCCGGCAAAGGGGTACTGCTCATCGCGTCTCCGGCGGCGATGTCCTCGGCGATCCATTTTGCGACGTCGGCCCAGCCAGCGGTCTGCCAGGTCTCGAATGGTCCCATTTTCCAGCCGTAGCCCCAGCGGATCGCGAGGTCGACATCGCGCGCGTTGTCGGCGATCTCGTCCAGATGGCAGGCCGAATAATGGAACAGGTCCCTGAATACGGCCCAGAGGAAGCGGGCCTGGGCGTCCGCAGACCGGCGCAGTGCCGCAAACCGCTCGGCCGGGCTTCGCATCGCGAGAATCGCGGCAACCGCCTCGGAAGGCCTTGCGGTCGCCGCCACGTAGTCCCGTTTCGCCACGTCGAGCACGAGGATGTCCTTGCCGGCCTTCCGATAAATTCCGGCGCCGGTCTTCTGCCCGAGCGCACCTTTCTCGATCAGCGCGCCGAGCCATTGCGGCACCTCGAAATGCGGATGCCATGGATCGTCCGGCAGGGTCTCGGCCATCGTCCTGATCACATGCGCCATCGTGTCCAGGCCGACCACGTCCGCGGTGCGAAAGGTCGCACTCTTGGGCCGGCCGATCGCGGGACCGGTCAGTGCATCGACGAGATCGAACGCGAGGCCGAATTGCGCGGTGTGATGCATCGTGGCAAGGATCGAGAACACCCCGATGCGGTTGCCGATGAAGTTCGGCGTGTCTCTCGCGTGGACGACGCCCTTGCCGAGCGTCGTGGTAAGGAATGCCTCGAGCGCAGCCAGCACTTCACGGTCGGTCTTTCGATCCGGCACGAGTTCGACCAGATGCATGTAGCGCGGCGGATTGAAGAAGTGGATGCCGCTGAATCGAGACCGCAGTGCCGCGGGCAGGGCCTCCGCGAGCGCATCGATCGATAGACCCGATGTGTTGCTGGCAATAACCGCAGAATCAGATAGATAGGGAGCAATCTTCTTGTAGAGAGCGAGCTTCCAGTCGAGCCGCTCCGCGATCGCTTCGATGACCAGATCGCACGCGCGCAGCGCCGCGAGGTCATCGTCGTAGTTCGCAGCCTGGAGCGCACCGGCGCGGGCGCGCTCCGCGAGCGGCGCCGGCGACATCCGCGCAAGGTTGGCAATCGCATTCCGCGCGATGCCGCTCTTGTCGCCCTCGTTCGCCGGCAGGTCGAACAGCAGGGTTTCGATGCCTGCATTGGCGAGGTGGGCCGCGATCTGCGCGCCCATCACGCCGGCGCCGAGCACGGCCACCTTGCGGATACGGAGTGGACTTGGGGACATCGGAAAGCTCCAGATGGGAGAAACAGGTGAGGCATCGGCGAACCCGAGCGGACCCTGCGACGACGCGTAGGACTGTCGGGTTCGAGCCGGCGGGTCGTCAACCTTCGGCTCTGAGCCCGGCTGCGGCAAAACGGATCAGATGGTCGGCCGTATGCTCGCGATGGGTCGCCTCGGAGGTGGCTGCGCGGCGCTTGATCATGCCGAAATCGGCCATCGCGTAGGTGAGGGCGCCCGCGACGATATCCAGGCGCCAGTAGAGTTCGTCCTTGTCCAGGTGCGGCAGCGCTTGCGCGAACGCAGCCGCGAACTCGCGCAGGACATGCCCGTAGTTGTCCGACAGAAACCGGCGCAGACGCTCGTCGTGCTCGGCGTAGGCACGCGCAAGGACGCGCACGAACGCCGCTCCTCCCGCAGTGTCCATCGATTGTTCGAGCGCGGGCCGAATGAAAGCATCCAGCAGGTCCTCGAGACGTGCATCGGGGATCGCGCTGGCTGCGGCAAGGGCCTCCAGTCGACGCCGGCTGAGTTGATCGAGGCGGCGCCGAAACACTTCCTCGATCAGACTCTCCTTCGAGCCGAAGTGATAATTGACCGCAGCCAGGTTGACCTTCGCAGCAGAGGTAACCTGGCGCAAGGAGGCGCCCGCGAAGCCGTGTCGTGCGAACAGCGATTCGGCGACGCCCAGAATGCGTTCTCGCGTGGAAAAATTCGGCTGTACGGCGGGCACCGGCGAATCGCCTCGATGTCAAACGATCGTTTGAATGGTAGGCGAGAGCGGAAAACCCGTCAAACCGGCACCACCGAACGGGTGTCCAATTGGAACGCAAGCAGCTAGAATTGATTGCGATAATGTGAGCTAAGCCCTCGGATTGGCATGGGTTTGGCGATATAACGACACCCGCTGTCGTCCCCTGAAACGGTCCCTACGGAGAAAACCGGCATGGCGCTGGAGCGCACCCTGTCCATCATCAAACCCGATGCGGTCGCCAAGAATGTGATCGGCGAGATCTATTCGCGATTCGAGAAAGCAGGTCTCAGGATCATCGCCGCAAGAATGAAGCACCTGTCGCGCGCAGAAGCCGAAGGTTTCTACGCGGTGCACCGCGAACGTCCGTTCTTTCGTGCACTGGTCGAGTTCATGACGTCGGGTCCGGTGATGATCCAGGCGCTGGAAGGTGACAACGCGGTACTCAAGCATCGCGACCTCATGGGCGCGACCAATCCGAAGGAGGCCGCAGCGGGCACGATCCGCGCGGACTTCGCGACGTCGATCGATGCGAATGCTGTCCACGGTTCCGACGCGATCGAAACCGCCGGCGTGGAGATCGCGTATTTCTTTTCCGATCAGGAAATCTTTTCACATCAGGGAACATGAAACGGTGAGCAAGGCAAGGACCAATCTGTTCGATTACGACCGCAAGGGCTTGCGCGAACTGTTCGCGCAGCTGGGCGAGAAACCGTATCGCGCAGATCAGGTAATGAAGTGGATATACCATCGCCACGTCACCGATTTTTCCCTGATGACCGACATCGGCAAGGCCCTGCAGGGCGCGCTCGCCGATGCGTTCGATGTCGTGCCGCCGAATGCGTTGCTGGAGAAGCAGGCGCTCGACGGAACCCGCAAGTGGCTGCTCGGCATGGATGCCGGCAACGCGATCGAGACGGTGTTCATACCGGAAACTTCACGCGGCACCTTGTGCGTGTCATCCCAGATCGGTTGCGGACTGGCGTGCAGTTTCTGTTCGACCGGAACGCAGGGATTCAACCGCAATCTGTCTGCGGCCGAGATCACCGGCCAGGTCTGGGTGGCTGCGAAACACCTCGGCAACATGCCGCATCTGCAGCGCCGGCTGACCAACGTCGTGATGATGGGCATGGGCGAGCCGCTGTTGAACTTCGACAACGTCGTCACCGCGATGAGCGTGATGCGCGATGACCTCGGATTCGGACTCGCCAACAAGAGAGTGACACTGTCGACCGCCGGACTGGTGCCGATGATCGATCGCCTTGGCGAGGTTGCCGACGTCTCGCTAGCTGTGTCGCTGCATGCGCCGAACGACGAGTTGCGCTCGCAGCTCGTGCCGCTGAACAGGAAATATCCGATCGTTGAACTGCTCGACGCCTGCGCGCGCTACGCGGCAAGGCGTCCGCGCACTTCGATCACGTTCGAGTACACGATGCTCAAGGATGTCAACGATGCGCCCGAACACGCGCGCCAGCTGATCAAGCTGATGCGCCGCCTGCCTGCCAAGGTCAACCTGATCCCGTTCAACCCGTTCCACGGTACGCGCTTCAGCCGCTCCGACGAGGATGTCATCCGTGCGTTCCAGAAGATACTGCTCGATGGCAATGTGCTGACCATGGTCAGGCGCACGCGCGGCGACGACATCGATGCTGCGTGCGGACAACTCAAGGGACAGGTCATGGACCGCACGCGGCGCCAGGCCGAGTTCCGTCGCAAACTCGAAGGAGCAGTCCTCGATGCGGCGTGAACGGCTCATAGGGATGCTGCCGCTGCTCGCCGCGATCGCGATCCTGGCCGGTTGCGCTGCCACAGCGCCCAGCATGGGCGTCAAGAAGGACGATGCGGCGACCCAGCGGGCCGATGCCGCGCGGGTCCACACCGATCTCGGCCAGCAATACCTGCGTCAGGGAAAGCTCGAGCTGGCGCTGGAAAAACTCAACAAGGCACTTCAGTTCGATCCGACGTATGTCGATGCGCATACCGTCATTGCCGTACTCTACGAGCGCATCGGCGACAATGCGAAAGCCGAAGAGCATTACAAGCGCGCCACCGAGCTGAAGCCCAAGGGCGGGGCTGAAAACAACAACTACGGAACGTTCCTTTGCAAGAACGGGCGTTATCCGGAAGCCCAGCAGTATTTCGATCGCGCCCTTGCCGACCCGTTCTATCAGACGCCTGCGGTCGCCCTGACCAACTCCGGCACGTGCCTGCTCAAGGCCGGCCGGCGCGACGAGGCCGAGCGCAACCTGCGCAGCGCGCTCGAACACGATCCGAACAACGCCGAGGCGCTGCTGCAGCTCGGGTCGGTCCTGTACGAGAAGGGCGACTTCTTCAATGCCCGCGCGTTCGTGCAGCGTTTCGAGTCGGTGTCGACGCCGCGACCGGATGCGCTGATGCTGGGCCGGAACATCGAGCTGCGTCTCGGCAACGGCGCGGGAGCGAAGGATTACACACGCAGGTTGCTGCAGGCGTTTCCGGATTCGCAGCAGGCGCGTTCGCTGGGAGCACAAGGTTGACGATGGGCGCAAAAGACGTATCGCGTTCGTCCGCTGCGTACGGGGTGGAGTCGACGCTGGAGGGGTGCACGCGGATCGTGCGCGAGGTCGACGCAACAGATGACACGAGCGGCAGCCAGATGGCGCTGCCTTTGTCGAAAGGAAACCATGTGATGAGAGCCGAAGAGGCCGTGGAAAATAATGCTGGCGGGCCGCCCGTTGAGGCGGACGCAGGGTTCGGCAAGCGTCTGTGCATGGCACGCGAGCGCCAGGGGCTGAGCCGCGCCGACGTCGCGGCCAGGCTCAAGCTGCCGGTGAAACTGATCGCAAGACTCGAGCGCGACGACTATGAGGGCCTGACCCAGGGTGTGTTCCTGCGCGGCTATCTGTCCAGTTACGCACGCCTGGTCGGGGTTCCGGTCGTACAGGCAACGCATGCAGCGGACGTGCACTCGCAGGCGCCGCCGCTCGTGGCTACGGGCACGATTTCCCGCTCGCGCTACCTGTTCGACCGCTATTCGGTCAGCGCCACCTATCTGGTGCTGACCGCGATTATCGTCGTGCCGGCGGTATGGCTGGCGACCCATGGCGGGCTGGAACAGAGTCTCGTGACCACGACGCCGCTCGATCCACCCGCAGCCGTCAATGCGTCGCGGATCAGCGCGCCCCTGCCGACTCCCGACACCGCGCCCGGAAGCCAGGCCGTGCAGCACCTGTCAGGGACGGCGGGCGCCGATTCCGAAGTCGCGTCGACTCCGGCAGTACCTGTCGATCAGTCGCCGATCGTTGCCTCGATGGCGCCGTTTCCGAGTGCGGTCAATGCGGCACCACAACCTGATGGCGTCGCGGCTGCGGCCGAGGCAGGTGGCAGCGGCATGCATGTCCTCGCCTTGAAGCTGGATCAGCAGAGCTGGGTCGAAATCACGTCCGCGGATGGACGCAAACTCGAATACGCGATGCTTCCCGCCGGAAGCGAGCGCGAGTACCGCAGCGACGGGGCGCTCACTGTCCGCCTCGGCAACGCGCAAGGGGCACAAGTGCGCACGGACGGCAGGGCGCTCGACCTCACGCCGTACCAGCGCGGCAATGTTGCGCACATGAAAGTATTCGCGGACGAAGGCGCCGACGCGACCCGCATCAACCAGTAACAGCCGCTGAACTTTGCCGTGGCCGGCAGCGCCCGCACGGGGCCGCCCGGTCACGGTTTCCTGCTACCCTTGTGCGCCCTGCGCGCGGCCCCTGTGTCGCCGCGGCGCGCCTCCGCGTTTCTCCAGGTGATTGCATGGCTTTCGACGTCCTCGACGAACACGAACAAGGTGAACTGGTCCAGAAGTGGCTGCGCGAGAACGCATTGGCGATCATCGTCGGCATTGCGCTCGGTCTGGTCCTGATCTTCGGCTGGCAGCAGTGGAAAGTGCATCGCGCACGTC
Organism: uncultured Gammaproteobacteria bacterium; assembly: GCA_963758365.1. Lineage (GTDB taxonomy): Bacteria > Pseudomonadota > Gammaproteobacteria > Xanthomonadales > Rhodanobacteraceae > Dokdonella_A. The sequence continues at coordinate 1,438,107 of CAVWVB010000001.1, read as the reverse complement.
ACGTTGCGGAGGCGGCCGCGCAATACCAGGCGCTGGTCGATGCCGCGACGGCCGGAAACACCGACGAGGTGAACACGATTGCGCAATCGCTGCGCAAGGATTACGCGAAGTCGACCTATGCAGTGCTGGCCGCACTCCATCAGGCGGAACAGGCTGCCGCGCGGAACGATCTCGCGGCAGCCGCAAGCGACCTGGAGTGGGCGGACAAGAACGCGGGCGATGCGGCACTCGCATCGCTGATCGCACTGCGTTCGGCCCGCGTCAAGCTCGCCCAGGGGAATGCCGACGACGCCATGAAGCTCGTCGACGGATTGCCCAAGGACAGCTATACGGCACTGGCCAGCGAAATCCGCGGCGATGCGTTGGCCAGCCTCGGACGCGCCGATGCGGCACGAACCGCCTACCAGGACGCCCTGTCGCACTTCGATCAGCAGGCGCCGGACCGCACTGTCGTGCAGATGAAGCTCGACGATCTGGCCGTGGCGACGGCGCCCGCTTCCGGCAAGGCCGCCGGCAGCGGGGATGCGAAGAATGCACCCGCGCTTCCGGAGTCAGGCTCATGAGGCGCCCCCTGTTCGTTTTCTCGGTGGTTGCGCTTGCCCTCGTCCTTGGGGGCTGCAACTGGCTGAAGTCGCTCGGCAAGAAGGACAATGTGGAACCGCCCACCCCGCTGACCGAATTCGTGCCGACTGCGCAAGTCGATCGTCTCTGGAGCGAGGGCGTCGGCGGGGGCGCCGGCGATTCGGGTGCACGCCTCAGTCCGGGCCATGCGGAAGGGCGGCTGTACGCAGCCGGCGTCGACGGCACCATCGAGGCGATCGACGCAGCGAGCGGTCGCACGCTCTGGAACAAGCACTTCGGCAAGCGCAACGGCATGTTCTGGCATCGCAGCGAAAACTCGCTGCGCTGGTCCGGTGGCCCGACCGCGAGTGGCGACGTGGTGATCGTCGGCGGACTCGATGGCCAGATCTACGCCTTGTCTGCGCAGGATGGCGCGGAACGCTGGAACGCCCAGCTCAGTTCGGAGGTCATTGCGCCGGTGGCGGTCGCCGACGGGATCGTCGTCGCACGCACCAACGACGGGCGCCTCGTCGGCCTCAGCCTCGCGGACGGCACGCGCAAGTGGGTGTTCGACCAGGCCGTGCCGCCTCTGAGCCTGCGCGGAAACTCGGCGCCACTGATCGCAAACGGCGTCGTATACGATGGCTTCGACAACGGACGCGTCGTTGCGATCAGGCTCGAAGACGGTGCCGAACTGTGGACGCAGACCTTGTCGGCCGGAGAAGGACGCACCGAGGTCGAGCGCCTTTCCGACGTCGACGGCAACATCGTTTCCGATGGCGCCAACCTTTATGCGGCCGGTTATCGCGGCCAGGTTGCAGCGCTCGCGCTCGATACGGGCCGCCCGGTCTGGCAGCGCGACCTGTCGAGCTACGCCAACGTGGCAGTCGGCGGCAACACGGTCGTCGTCGTCGATGCGGAAGGCAATGTCTGGGCCTTCGACCGCGAGACCGGCGTCAACCTGTGGAAGCAGGACGCACTCAAGTATCGCTGGTTGAGCGGAGCGGCGATCCAGGGCAACTACGCGGTCGTCGGCGACAGCGAAGGCTATCTGCACTGGCTCAGCCTCGCCGAGGGCAAACTCGCGGCGCGCGAGCGGCTCGGCAGCAAACCAATCGAAGGTACGCCGCTGGTCGTGGGCGATGTGGTCTACGCCGAAGACGTGAACGGAACCATCGGCGCCTACCGCACCCGGCAGTAGCCGGCCATGGCCGTCGCTTCCATCGAAGCGGCGCAGGGTTTCATCCCCGATCCCTCGGCCTGCGCTGGGGAGTTCCTGCTCCGGAGCCCGCAATGCTTCCCGTAGTCGCCCTCGTCGGGCGCCCCAATGTAGGCAAGTCGACGCTGTTCAATGTGCTGACCCGCACGCGCGACGCGCTGGTCCACGACTTGCCTGGGGTCACCCGCGATCGCCACTACGGCATTTGCAGGCTCGCCGCGCCGCCGTTCGTCATCGTCGACACCGGCGGCCTGGTCGAAGGTGCCGAAGGCCTCCAGGATCAGACCGCTCGCCAGGCCGGCTTCGCGATCGAAGAGGCGGATGTCGTGTTGCTGGTTGTCGATGCGCGCGATGGCCTGCTGCCGAGTGACCGCGCAATCCTCGATCGCCTGCGCCGCTCGTCCAAGCCGATGCTGCTCGTGGTCAACAAGGTCGACGGGCTCGACGAGCACACCGCGCTCGCGGATTTCGCGGCACTCGGCGTCGCCTCGGCGCTGCCGATGGCGGCCGCGCACGGCCGCGGCGTCACGCCGTTGCTCGCGGCGCTCGAGGCGATGCTGCCCGCAATCGAATCGGAGCCTGCCGCCGACCACGCCGATGAAGGTATCCGGGTCGCGATCGTGGGCCGTCCGAATGCCGGCAAGTCGACGCTGGTCAATCGTCTGCTCGGCGAGGAGCGCGTGATCGCATCGGAGATGCCGGGAACCACGCGCGATTCGATCCGCATCGCATTGCAGCGCGACGGCCGCCGCTACACGTTGATCGACACGGCTGGTATCCGGCGTCGTGCGCGGGTCGAGGACGTGGTGGAAAAATTCAGCGTGATCAAGGCGCTCCAGTCCGTCGACGCGGCACACGTGAGCGTACTCGTGCTGGATGCACGCGAGGGGGTCGCCGACCAGGACACCGCATTGATCGGCCATGTGCTGGAATCGGGTCGCGCGCTGGTCATCGCGGTGAACAAATGGGACGGACTCGACAAGTATCAGCGCGAGCAGTGTGTCGCTTCGCTGTCGCGCAAGCTCGAGTTCGCTCCGTGGGCGCGCCAGGTGTTCATTTCGGCGCTGCATGGCAGCGGGCTCGGCGAACTCATGAAGGCGGTCAACCGCGCGCATGCGTCGGCAAACCACAAGTTCAGTTCATCCGAACTCACGCGCGCGGTCGAGGCTGCGTACCAGGCCTATCAGCCGCCACTCGTGCGCGGTCACTCGCCGAAACTGAAGTATGCGCATCCTGCCGGAGCGAATCCGCCGACCATCATCATCCATGGTTCGCGGACCCGGCATATCGCGGCCGGCTACCAACGCTATCTCGAGAACTTCTTTCGCAAGCGCTATCGACTCGAGGGCACGCCGATCCGCATCGAGTTCCGCGACAGCGACAATCCGTTTGCGGGCAAGCGCAATGAGTTGACCGAAGGCCAGCAGAGGCGGCGCACCCGGATGATCCGCAACGCAAAGCGGGGCCGACGCTGAGCCAGCGAGATGGAGATCCCCGATATCACGGTCGCGATCCTCGCCGGCGGCGCGGGGACCCGCCTCGGTGGGCGCGACAAGGGTCTGCAGGCGCTGCACGGACGCCCGCTGATCGCCAGCGTCATCGCCGGCGTGAACTCGCTCAGGCACGCAGGTGCCCGCTTGCAACTGCTGATCGTCGCCAATCGGCACCTCGGCGAGTACGCGGTCCACGCACGCACGATTCGCGATGAAATCGACGGATATCGCGGCCCGCTCGCGGGCATCGCTGCCGCGCTGGCGGCGTCCACGACGTCGCGGGTGCTTACCCTGCCGGTCGATTGCCCCGAACCACCCGAGAATCTGCTCGAGCGCCTGACCCATGTCGCAGTCGCGAGCGCGGCGACGATTCTGGTCGCGCACGATGGCGAGCGCCGGCAACCTCTGTTCGCGCTGTATCGTGGCGACCTCGCCGCTGCGGCCACCGCCGCTGCGGCGGCAGTCCGGGCGGGGCAGGGCGTGCGCGCCTGGCAGGATGCAATGGCAGCCAGGGAGGTTGATTTTTCCGATCTCCGTCGTCAGTTTCTCAATCTCAACACCGCTGAGGATTTCGATCGCCATGTCCGACGCGGCGACCCATGAGTTCGAGACGCGACTTTCGGTCGCCGACGCGCGCGCGTGCGTTCGTCAGCTGTGTTTGGTTCGCGGCCTGGACGCCGCGCAGGTCGAACTCGAGTGCGCCCTCGGCCGCGTGCTCGCCGAGGACGTGCTCGCTCCGCATGCGCTGCCGCCATTCGCGAACTCGGCGATGGACGGTTACGCGTTGCGCGCGGCCGATTTGCCCGTGCAGGGCGAACGCAGGTTTCGGGTAGCCGGCAAACTGCTGGCTGGCGCGTCCGCCGAACCGGTCTTCGAAGCCGGCGAGTGCGTGCGCATCACGACCGGAGCGCCGATTCCCGCGATTGCGGATACCGTAATCGCGAGGGAACACGTGCGCATCGAAGGAGACCATATCGTCGTGACCGCGGGCCAGCACGCTGGGGCGAATGTGCGCGGCGCCGGCGAAGACTATCGCGCAGGCGAAGTCGCGCTGCATCGCGGCGACCTGCTGACACCAGCCCGGCTCGGCGTGCTCGCCGCATGCGGCCACGCGCTCGCGAAAGTCGCACGACAGCCGCGGGTCGGGCTGTTCGTGACCGGAGACGAGCTGGTCGCGCCGGGGCATGCGCTGGGTTTCGGCCAGATCCACGACAGCAACCGCCTGACTCTCGGCGCGATGCTGCGCGAGATCGGGATCGAACCCGAACCGGTAGCCCACCTTCGCGACGAACCCGACGCGCTCAGGGTCGCATTGCGCGAGGCAGCCGATCGCTGCGACGTGCTGATCAGCAGCGGCGGCGTTTCGGCCGGCGAGGCGGACTATCTGCCGGGCATCATCGCCGAACTCGGCCATATCCATTTCTGGAAAGTGCGCATGAAGCCCGGGATGCCGGTCCTGTGCGGCAGCATCGGAGGGGCCCTGGTCTTCGCGTTGCCGGGCAATCCGGTATCGACGATTGCGACGTTCCTGTTGCTCGTGCGCCCGGCGTTGCTGGCGTTGCAGGGGCTGAATGACAGCGCGGGCGTGACCTGGAAAGCCCGTCTCGCGACGCCGCTCGTCAAGCATCACGATCGAACCGAATTCCTGCGTGCGCGCATCGAATCCCGCGACGACGGCGCACTCTGGGCGACCCCGCTGTCGCGGCAGGGCTCCGGGCTGTTGCGTGGCGTCGCCGAAGCCGATGCGTTGATCGTGATGCCGGAGCACGCGCGTCGAGTCGCCATCGGCGCGGTCATGGAGATCATCCCGTTGCCCGGCCGCGGAGCAACCACGTGAGCAAGCCGCCGGACAGGAACACCGCGCCGATCCAGGAGTCCACGTCCGAGATCGAACCGGCCGACGCCGAGAACCGGCGCCGCGATGGCGCGATGCTGCTCGACGTGCGCGAGGACGACGAGCGCGCGGCGGGCATGCCGGCAGGCGCGATCGGACTCGCGCGCGGCCTGATTGGCGACCGGTTTGCCGCGATCGAGGCCGACCGCGATCGCGAGATTCTCGTGATCTGCGGCAGCGGCAGGCGCTCGTTGCTCGCCGCACAGACTTTGCGCGAGCTCGGTTACCGCCATTGCGCGTCGGTACGTGGGGGCATCGCGAGCTGGCACAGTGCGGGCCTGCCGGTCAGCAGCGCGGGACTGGATGCGGACTTCGCCGAACGCTATGCCCGCCATCTGCTCCTGCCCGAGATCGGCGTCGCCGGCCAGCGCCGGCTCGCGCAGGCGCGCGTCGTGCTGATCGGAGCGGGCGGCCTCGGCGCACCCGCTTCGCTGTACCTCGCCGCGGCGGGTATCGGCGAGCTGACCATCGTCGACGATGATCGCGTCGAGCGTTCCAACCTGCAGCGCCAGGTGATCCATACCGATGCGCGAATCGGCGCGCCGAAGGTCGAATCGGCGCAGCGCACGCTCACCGCGTTGAATCCGCGGATCCGCATCGTGACCCATGCCGAGCGCATTCAGGCCGCCAACGTCGAGTCGCTGCTCGGTGGCCACGATGTGATCATCGACGGCGCCGACAACTTCCCGACCCGCTATCTGCTCAACGCGGCGAGCCTGCGCCTGCGCATCCCGCTGGTCTACGGCGCGGTGCACCGGTTCAGCGGGCAGGTCAGCGTGTTCGATCCGCGCCGTGCGGATTCCCCATGCTACCGCTGCCTGTTCGCGACGCCGCCGAGTGCCGCGGAGGCGCCCAACTGCAGCGAGGCCGGTGTGCTCGGCGTGCTGCCCGGGACGATCGGTCTGCTGCAGGCCACCGAGGCGCTCAAGATCGTGCTCGCAATCGGCGAACCGCTGGTCGGACGTCTGCAGTGCTACGACGCGCTTGCCGCGGGCTTTCGTGAGCTGCGCCTGCGCCGCGATCCGGACTGCCCGGGTTGCGGGGCGCATGCACGATTCGACGGTTACGAGGATCTCGCGCGGATCTGCGCCGCGGATCGATGATCGCTCAGTCGCGCGAAGCCTGTGTGGCTGCGAACGCGGCGAGTTGCTCGGGCGTCGCTTCGCACTGGTGGCGTGCCTTCCACGCGTCGAATGGCTCGCCATAGACGCGTTCGCGTGCAGCGCCCTTGTCGAGCGCGACGCCCCGCGCTGCCGCCGCTTCGCGATACCAGTCGGCAAGGCAGTTGCGACAGAATCCGCCCGCGATCATCAGATCGATGTTCTGCACGTCGGTACGCGCACGCAGGTGCTCTACGAGTCGGCGAAACACCGCGGCTTCAAGTTCGGTATCGAGGTCGGTCATGGTGGAGGCCCACAGGTCCGAGGGGTTGCTTCGACGTTTGAGCGTCGCCGCGAGGACATGGGATAATGCGCGTTTCCTGGCGGAATCCCAATGACCGCGCGACTGCTGGATGGACGCCGCATCGCCGACGCCGTGCTCGCCGGTGTCGCCGCGCGCGTCAGGGTGCGTTTCGAAGCCGGCAAGCGGGTTCCGGGCCTGGCCGTCGTGCTGGTCGGCGCCGATCCGGCGTCCGCGGTCTATGTGCGCAACAAGCGCCGCGCCTGCCATCAAGTCGGAGTGCGTTCGTTCGACTTCGATCTGCCAGACAGCACCGGCGAAGCGGAGCTCATGGCGCTGATCGACCGTCTGAACGTCGATCCGGACGTGCATGGCATCCTGCTGCAACTGCCGCTGCCCGCGACGATCGACGCGACCGCGCTGATCGACCGCATCGACGCGCGCAAGGACGTGGACGGTTTCCAGGCCGAGAACGTCGGACGTCTCGCGTTGCGCCAGCGCGGCCTGCGTCCATGCACGTCCAAAGGGGTGATGACCCTGCTCGCCCACACCGATCGCCCGGTGCGCGGACGCAAGGCGGTCGTGGTCGGCGTGTCCAATCATGTCGGCCGGCCATTGATCCTCGAACTGCTGCTCGCGGGTTGCACGACCACCGGCTGCCACAAGTTCACCGCCAATCTCGCCAATGAGGTGGCCCAAGGCGACATCGTCGTGGTTGCCGTCGGGCACCCTGGTCTGGTCAAGGGCGAATGGATCAGGCCGGGTGCGGTCGTGATCGACGTCGGTATCAACCGGCTCGACGATGGCCGCCTGGTCGGCGACGTCGAGTTCGAGACCGCCGCCGAGCGCGCGTCCTGGATCACCCCGGTACCGGGCGGCGTCGGTCCAATGACCGTGGCGACGTTGATCGGCAACACGCTCGAGGCGGCCGAGGCGTTTTTCGATTGAACCCGCGGTCGCGAAGCGCCGCGAGTGCCGGCAAGCGCTGGCGGCTGCTCGATTCAGTCTGTAAAATGCCGCATGCGCATACTCTCCGACGCCCTGACCTTCGACGACGTCCTGCTCGTGCCGGCCCATTCGGCCGTGCTGCCGCGTGACGTCGACCTCGGTACTCGCCTGACCCGCGACATCCGCCTCAATCTGCCGATCGTGTCCGCTGCGATGGATACGGTGACCGAAGCGCGCCTTGCGATCACGATGGCCCAGTGCGGCGGCATCGGCATCATCCACAAGAACATGACGATCGAACGCCAGGCCGCCGAAGTGCGCCTGGTCAAGAAGTTCGAGGCCGGCGTGATCCGCGACCCGATCACGGTCGGTCCGTTGACCTCGATCCACGAAGTCATGCTGCTGACGCGCGGCAACAATATTTCCGGCGTGCCGGTCGTCGAAGGGCAGCAACTCGTCGGCATCGTGACCAACCGCGACCTGCGTTTCGAGAAGAAGCCCGACGATCCGGTCAAGAACGTGATGACGCGCAAGGAGCGCCTGGTCACGGTCCAGGAAGGCGCGACCGAAGACGAAGTGCTCGCGCTGCTGCACAAGCACCGCATCGAGAAGGTGCTGGTCGTCGACGATGCGTTCCGCCTGCGCGGGCTGATCACGGTCAAGGACATCCAGAAGGCGCGCGACAACCCGAACGCGTGCAAGGACGATCGTGAACGCCTGCGCGTCGGAGCCGCGGTCGGCGTCGGCGGGGATACCGAGCAGCGCGTGGCCTCGCTGATCGAGGCGGGGGTGGATGTATTGGTCGTCGACACCGCGCACGGTCACGCGCAGGGCGTGATCGAACGTGTGCGCTGGGTGCGCAGGAGTTTCCCGAAGGTGTCGCTGCTCGCGGGCAACATCGTGACCGGCGATGCGGCGCGCGCGCTGGTCGATGCAGGCGTGGACGCGGTCAAGGTCGGTGTCGGCCCGGGCTCGATCTGCACCACGCGCATCGTCGCGGGCGTCGGCGTCCCGCAGGTCAGTGCGATCGGCATGGTCGCTGACGCCCTCAAGGGCAGCGACATCGGCCTGATCGCCGATGGTGGCATTCGCTACTCGGGCGACATCGCCAAGGCGATCGCTGCCGGAGCCGATTGCGTGATGATCGGCGGCATGTTCGCAGGCACCGAGGAAGCGCCGGGCGAAGTCGAGCTGTACCAGGGACGCTCGTACAAGAGTTATCGCGGCATGGGTTCGCTCGCCGCGATGGAAAAGGGTTCCAAGGACCGCTATTTCCAGGACGAGGCCGACGCGGACAAGCTTGTTCCCGAGGGCATCGAAGGACGCGTCCCGTATCGCGGCCCGCTGCGCAACATCGTGCATCAGCTCGCGGGCGGCCTGCGCGCGTCGATGGGTTACGTCGGCTGCGCAACGGTCGAGGATATGCGCAGCAAGCCGCAGTTCGTGAAGATCACCCCGGCCGGGGTGCGCGAGTCGCATGTGCACGACGTGGCGATCACCAAGGAAGCACCGAACTACCGCCTGGATTGATTTGTTCATGTCGCCCGCAACCGTCATTCATTGGGCCGTCGGATTCGGCCTCGCAACGGTTTTTTCGGGCGCAGCGCTCAAGTGGCGCTGGGTCGTAGATCCGACCCGGGGATTCCTGTTCAATCCACAGGCGATCTTTCGTCGCTATGTCCTGCGCTGGTTCACGCTTGCCTGGACTGCCATGTCATTCGCTGCGTGGTTCGTCCTGGCGGGGCCGTACCGCAAATGACCGACCTGCATTCCGACAGGATCCTGATCCTCGACTTCGGCGCGCAGTACACGCAGCTGATCGCGCGGCGCGTGCGCGAGATCGGCGTCTATTGCGAAATCTGGGCCTGGGACCACGACCCGGCCGAGATCGCTGCGTTCGGGGCGAACGGGATCATCCTCTCTGGCGGGCCCGAGTCGACCACGCTCGCACACGCGCCGCGCGCGCCCGAGGCCGTTTTCGAAACGGAATTGCCGCTCCTCGGCATCTGCTACGGCATGCAGACCCTGGCCGCGCAGCTCGGTGGCAGCACCGAGGCCGCGGATGCGCGCGAGTTCGGCCATGCGCGCGTCGACGTCGTCGCCCACGACCGCCTGCTGCAGGGCCTCAGCGACCATGCGCCGGCGCAGGCGCTCGACGTGTGGATGAGCCACGGTGACCACGTCGCGACCGCGCCGCCGGGCTTCGTCGTCACCGCGCGTACCGCGCGCATTCCGGTCGCGGCGATGGCGAACGACGAACGGCGCTGGTACGGCGTGCAGTTCCACCCGGAGGTCACGCACACGAAGCAGGGCGGGGCGCTGCTGCGGCGTTTCGTGACCGAGATCTGCGGCTGCAGGACGTTGTGGACCGCGGCCAACATCATCGAGGACCAGATCGCGCGCGTGCGTGCCCAGGTCGGCGACGACCGCGTCCTGCTCGGGCTCTCGGGCGGCGTCGATTCCTCGGTCGTGGCCGCGCTGCTGCATCGCGCGATCGGCGCGCACTTGACCTGCGTGTTCGTCGATACCGGCCTGCTGCGCTGGCAGGAAGGCGACCAGGTCATGGCGACGATGGCCGAGCACATGGGCGTGCACGTGATCCGCATCGACGCGAGGGAGCGTTTCTTCGATGCACTCGCGGGCGTCGCCGATCCCGAGGCCAAGCGCAAGATCATCGGCCGCCTGTTCGTCGAGGTGTTCGACGAGGAGTCGCAAAAGATCGAACGCGTGCGCTGGCTTGCGCAGGGCACGATCTATCCGGACGTGATCGAGTCGGCCGGCTCGGCGACCGGCAAGGCGCACGTGATCAAGTCGCATCACAATGTCGGCGGACTGCCCGAGCGCATGAAGCTTGGCCTCGTCGAACCGTTGCGCGAGCTGTTCAAGGACGAAGTGCGGCGCATCGGCGTGGAACTCGGCCTGCCGCACGAGATGGTCCAGCGCCACCCGTTTCCCGGTCCCGGACTCGGCGTGCGCATCCTCGGCGAGGTGCGCCGCGAATACGCCGAGATCCTCGCGCGCGCGGACGCGATCTTCATCGAGGAACTGCGCAGGGCGGATCTGTACGCGCGCACCAGTCAGGCCTTCGCCGTGTTCCTGCCGGTGAAGTCGGTCGGCGTGGTCGGCGATGCGCGCGCGTACGAATGGGTGATTGCGTTGCGTGCGGTGGAAACTGTCGACTTCATGACCGCGCACTGGGCACACTTGCCATACGAGTTCCTGGACATCGTTTCCAGGCGTATAATCAATGAGATACGGAATGTTTCTCGTGTCGTGTATGACATAAGCGGCAAGCCGCCCGCGACGATCGAATGGGAATGACGGAACGGTCAATGACCTCAGGTGCATGCCCAGGCGAAGACGGCTCGACTGCGGGCGCCGGATCCGAACGTGACATGATCGACCGCCGCTGGATGCAGCGCGCGCTCGAGTTGGCGCGCCACGCCGAAACGCGCGACGACGAGGTTCCGGTCGGGGCCGTGCTCGTCATCGACGGCGCGGTCGTCGGCGAAGGCTGGAACCGCAACATCGGCCTGTCCGATCCGGCCGCGCATGCGGAGATCCAGGCCATGCGCGACGCGGGCAGCCGCCTCGCAAATCATCGGTTTCCGGGCGCAACCCTGTACGTGACACTGGAACCCTGCGTGATGTGCGCGGGCGCGATCGTGCATGCACGGCTGGCCCGCGTCGTCTTCGCGACGCGAGATCCCAAGACCGGCGCGGCCGGCAGCGTGTTCGACACCCTGACCAGCGATCGCCACAACCACCGCGTCGAGGTCCGCGCCGGCGTGCTCGCCGACGAGGCCGCCGATCTGCTGCGCGGGTTTTTTCGCAGCCGGCGCTGAGAGTCGGAAGCGATAAGCGACGCCGATTCCGTAGAAGTCGACATTGGTCCTGGCCCGTGGTCAAAGATGTCGCTACATAAGGCACGTCCGGTCGCGAAAGAGTTGGCAAGCACCGAAACGTGCGGAACGCATTGGCGGAATTTGCGGACGCTGCCCACACGCGGAATGGAAGCCAAGATCGAGGGTCTATGTGCGCGGGAAGGTCCGGATGCAGTCAGGCCGTCGACTTGCCGTTGCGTCGCGGCAGTTTCGGGCGGCTTCGCTTTCCGACTGAGTGTGTGCAATGTATATTATGTAAATACTTAGTATCCAATATCAGCTCGACACGCCCCGGTCCCCTAGAAGCTCCAGACGATCGCGCCCACCCACTCCTCGCGCGTTGGTGTCGTGTATTCGTAGTACACCGGCCCGATGGCGTAGGACCGGGTCAACGGACTGGTCCAGATCCGGGTCAGATAGGTGTAGACGTCGCCGACACGCGCATTGAGACCGAAACTCGCGTAACGGTAGTTGCGTGCCGGGCCTCCCGGGTCCGCGAAGCCGATGCCGAGATCTGCAGAGAGGTCGGCGAAGACCGGTTGATGAAAAGAGCTCTCGAGCCAGGCCGACGAACTCCTCGCGGTGTGCGGATCGGCATACAGGCCGCTCGCGTTCGGCGACCAGGCGATCAGCGCGCGCCAGCGGCCGCGGAAACCAATGGCGGCATTCAACTCGTCGTAGCGTAGTTCCGGGCGTGTGATGCGCCGCGCGGCGTCGTAATGGATCACGCCCATCTTGGCCGCCCAGTCCTCGTCAATCTGCCAGCGGCGATCGAGATAGAGTGTGAGCTGCGTGTTGGAGGGCCGATAGCGTGGCTCGACCGAACTCGCGCCGACGCCGGCGACCCAACGCGAACCGAAGTCCGCGTGCAGGTCCGCAAACCATCCCGGGCGCCCGTCGGCCAGGCTCACGCCGCGATAGACATTGTCCGATGCGAGCCCGAACGCTCCGCCCAAGGCTTGCGCGCACGCATCCGTGGTTGCGATCGCCGCGAGCGCGACGATCAGGTCGATTCCGAGCACGACAGGCAGCGCGCGCCGATGCGCACGTGGGTCAGGTCTGGCGGCACGCAGCATGGCTGGATCCGTCGCCTCGTCGTCCGATTCGGGTCATGAGCTGGTGCCATCCTAGCGCCCCGGGCCCGATGCGCCATCCTCGCTCGTTGCGGGGTCCGCCCATTCGGAGCAACCTTTTCGCGCGCGTCCGGTACCCATGCACGGACCTCGGATCCTCCGATCGACACGCGGATGACATCAGGTGAAGCAAACGCGGCCAATGAGCAGGCGGGACCTCGAGACGGGCGACGATGCGCTCGATCGCGAGCGACTCGCCGCTGTTGCCGGCGGCGATCGCATCGCGTTCGAGCAGCTCTATCTCGGCTACCACGCGCAATTGATGCGCTTCCTCTCGCGGCATACCGCGCGCCGCGACCTGGTGGAGGAAATCGTCAATCAGACCATGTGGGTCGTCTGGCGCAGCGCGAACCGCTTCCGCGGCGAATCCAGGCCACGCACCTGGATACTTGGTATCGCCTATCGCACGCTGCTGAAGGCATTGCGCGACCATCCCTCCTGCGGTGCGCAGATCAATCCCGATCGGCTTCACGAGGATCCGGAACTCGAGCGGATCGACGACGTCGCGCAGGCCGAGTTGCGTGACTGGGTCGGTCACGGCATGGCCCTGCTGCCTGTCGAACAACGCATGACGATCGAGCTCGCCTATTACCTCGGTCAGTCCTGCGAGGAAATCGCGGCGATCATGGATTGCGCGGTCGGGACCGTGAAAGCGCGCCTGTTCCATGCCCGCGTGCGCCTGCGCAACACGCTTCCAGGTCTGGGTGGCGCCGACGCCAGGGCCACGTGTCCACGGGGGCGCTCGTGACCCCGCCGTCCCCGTCCCATCGCCTGACCTGGGACCTGATTCCCTGGCTGGTCAACGGCAGCGCTTCGGGCGCCGACCGTGAGCTTGCCGAGGCGCATCTGCGCCACTGCGCCGATTGCCGCGACGAGTTCGCGTTCCAGAGCCAGGTGCATGCAGGATTGCGCGTCGAGTCGCAGGCCGACGACCGCCAGGCGCGGTCGGCGCTGCAGCGTCTGTATGCGCGCATCGATCTCGAAGACGAGGGGCGCGACGTAGTCGGTCCTGTCCAAGCCATGTCACCTCGGCGCGGCAATGCGCCGCCACGCGGCGCGATCGTTCGAGTGCTCACCGCCGCAGTGATCGTGCAGGCGGTCGGTCTGCTCGTACTCGGCGCTGCATTCTGGCTGCGCGGCGTGCCTGTGCAGGCAGATACGTCGTATGCCACCCTGACCCGTCCGGAACCACCGGCACCGGCTGCGACGATTCGTTTCGTGCCCTCCCCCGCGCTCGACCTGGTCACGTTGCGCCGGATGCTGACCGACGCAGGCCTGCGCATCGTCGGCAGCAACCCCGAGAGCACGATCTACACGCTCGCTCCGATCGTCGACCCGGCCGCGGCACCATCGACTCCGGCACAGCGTGCCGAGCAGACGCACCTTGCGATCGCGCATTTGCGTGGCCGGCCCGGCGTTCTGCTCGCCGAACCGATCGCCGGCGCGGATCGGGTGCGCGAGCCATGACGATGCGCGGTTGCGATCGTCGTCCCGAGCCAGCGCGCGCACGCGGCATTCTGCTCATGCTCCTCGCAATCGTGCTGGCCAATCCCACGCTCGCGGCCACCCAGCCCGCAGCCGGCGCGCCGGGCACGCAACGCATGATCATCGTCGCGATCGCCGACAAGATCGATCCGACACCCCAGGCAGGGTCGTCTCCACGCGGCTATTCGAGCCTGCCGAACTATTCCGGCAGCGATCGTACGCGCGCCGAGTCCGCCCGACTTGCACGCGATTACGCGCTGCGCGAAGTCTCGGCATGGACGATCGACGTATTGCGCCTGCGCTGCATGCTGCTGGAGATTCCCGCGGGCGCGGATCGCGCACGCCTGCTCGAGCGTCTGCAGGACGACCGGCGCGTACGTCTGGCCCAGACCCTGCAGGAGTTCGAAACGCTTTCGGGCCCGACGGACGACGCTGCGAATCGATCCGCGGTCACCGTCACCGGGTACAACGACCCGTATGTCAGCCTGCAGAGCGGCTTTTCGGCGATCGATGCAGCCCTCGCGCAACGCTGGACCGAAGGCGCCGATGTCGAGATCGCATTGATCGATACCGGCGTGGACGCGACCCATCCGGACCTTGCAGGACGCATCCGCACACAGCGCGATTTCGTGGCCGACGCGGCGGAGGCGCCCATGCTCGACCGGCACGGCACCGAAGTGGCCGGCGTCATCGCCGCGGTCGCGAACAACGGAGTCGGTATCGTCGGTGTCGCGCCGGGTACGCATGTACTGTCCTATCGTGCATGCTGGCCGGTCGAGCCGAATGCAAGTGCGGCGCGCTGCAACAGCTACACGCTCGCGCTCGCGCTCGGGGCGGCGATCAGCGCACGCGCGCAGGTGATCAATCTGAGTCTGGGCGGACCGCACGATCTGTTGCTCGAACAATTGCTCGCATACGCGCTGGCCCAGGGCGCGATCGTGGTCGGTGCGGTGCCGCCCGACGCGCGCACGCACGGCTTTCCGCTCGACGTACCCGGGGTCATCGCCGTGCGCACCGAATCGGATGCCGCGTCCGATCGCCCCGCCCTCGTGGCTCCCGGGCGCGAGATCCTCACCCTCGAACCCGGCGGTCACTACGACTACGTGTCCGGCAGCTCGCTCGCGGCGGCGCATGTGACCGGCACGATCGCGCTGCTGCTGCAGTTGCGCCCTCGCCTCGACGCACGCGCATTGTTCGCATTGCTGAGCGGCTCGGCGCGCGGCGCGCACGGATTGATCGATGCCTGCAGCGCCGTGCGCACCCTGACCGGGGAACCCGACGATTGCCGACGCGCCGGAGCGGCATTGACGAAGACCGGCAGTACGGCACCTGCCGTGGGTTCACGCACGGCGGTACCGACGCCATCACCGTGATCGTGCAAACGAACAGCCGTTTCGATCGAGCAAATGAAGACTGCCCTGCAACGACAGCGCAATCGCAGCATGCCCACCATGGAGGACATATGAGTCTGGCAATTCGCGGGACCGTTTCGACGATCCTGATTTCCTTGATCCTGGCGGCGATGGCTGCCAATGCCGCCAATCACAACGTGAGCGTTGGCGGGGCCGGCTTCGTATTCATGGACTCGGAAACAGCCACCAACGTGACCAATATTGCGGCTGGAGATACTGTTACATTCACGAACACCGGCGGTTTTCACAATGCCGAGTCTGATCCCGGAACAGTCACGGCATTCCGTTGCGCGAACGGGTGCGACGCCACGGGTGGCGATGGCGCACCGAGCAGCACGCTGTGGACTGCGGTCGTCACGTTTCCTGCACCGGGAACAATCGGCTACCACTGCTTTGTGCACGGAGCGCCGGGGCAGGCAATGTTCGGCACGATCAACGTCACCGTCCCGGTCGATCTGCAATCGTTCGAGATCGACTGAGAGCTTGAGGCACCCGCGCCCGCCGGCCCTGCGACATGACGCGCCGGTGCCGCTCACGCGCAGTTGCCGCGGCTGCGCGTGAGGCGTTGTTCGGTTCCTTTCGAGCGTACTTCTTGCGATCCCGCGCGGGCCGCGGCCGCCGGGAGTCGCCGGATTTCCCGATAGCGCTTCCAAAGCCCGCAAAAAGTCCTTATAATTCCGCGCTTTCGTGTCCAGAAACCCGCGCGAGGCGTTCCATGAAAGTGTTGTCTTCCCTCAAGTCCGCAAAGAAGCGCCACCGCGACTGCAAGGTCGTGCGCCGCCGCGGCAAGGTGTTCGTGATCTGCAAGAGCAACCCGCGTTTCAAGGCGCGTCAGCGCTGAATCGCCGGGTTCACGCAGAACTCCGCTGAAAGGGCCGCGCTGCGGCCCTTTCCTGTTTTCCAGCGCCGCGACGCGGCCGTCGGTCTGCCGCGGCCGTCATGGAACCGCGCTGCGCCTTCTGCTACAAAGGGCCGCGATCAGCCGCGCAATGCGCGTCCATCACGTTGGATAACAAGGATTTGAGCCATGAACCTCAAGTTTCTTCTGGCAACGGTGCCGATGCTGGCCGGGCTCGCCCTGACCACTCCCGCCGCGCGCGCCGAAACACTCGCTACCCAGGCGACCCATCAGCACCGCGGTGCGCACGCGATGGCGGCACCGCGCCGCGGCATGTCCATGGCCCAGGTCGAACGCCGCTTCGGCGCGCCGCTCGAGAAGCTGCCGCCCGCCGGGGGTGATGCGCCCCGCCACCCGGTGATCAACCGCTGGCGTTACGCCGGCTACACGGTCTACTTCGAGCGCAATCGGGTGATCCACAGCGTGCTCGACACGGACGCAGCCGCGCCCAATTCCTGATCCGTGAGCGGCCGCTTGCGTCTTCCCGCGGAGTGGGAGCCGCAAGCCGGCGTCGTCGTCGCGTGGCCGCATGCCGGGACCGACTGGGCGCCGCGTCTCGCGCGCATCGAGGCCGCCTATACCGCCCTGGCCGGTTCCATCGCACGCTTCGAGCCGGTACTGATCTGCGTGGCCGATCCGGCGGTGCGTACGCGCGCCGCAAGCCTGCTCGACGAAGCCGGCGTCGATGCGGCGCGCATCCGTTTCGTCGAAATCGGCTACGACGACACCTGGGTGCGTGATTCCGGTCCGATCGGCCTCAGCGACGGCACGCGCCCTCGCCTGCTCGATTTCCGTTTCACGGGCTGGGGCGGCAAGTACGAGGGAGGCCGCGACGACCGCCTCGTCGAGGGGCTGGTCGAGCAAGGCGTGTTCGGCGCTGCGGAACATCGCCGTATCGACTGGGCGCTCGAAGGCGGTGCGATCGAGTCGGACGGCAAGGGCACGATCCTGACCACCTGGCGTTGCCTGCACCAGCGTCATCCACGGATGACGCGCGAGGAACTGACCGCCCGCCTCACCGGTACCTTGGCCGCACGGCGCGTGCTCTGGCTCGATCACGGGTATCTCGAAGGCGACGATACCGACGCGCATGTCGACACCCTCGCCCGCTTCGCGCCGCACGACGCGATCGTTTTCCAGGCCTGCGACGATCCGGCCGATCCGCATCACGCCGAGTTCGCGCGCATGCAGGACGAACTGGCGGCGCTGCGCACCGCGCAGGGTCGGAGCTACCGGTTGCATGCACTGCCCTGGGCCGGCGCGATCGTCGATGGCCAGCGTCGCCTCGCCGCCTCGTACGCGAATTATCTGGTCATCAATGGCGCGGTCCTGGTTCCCGCCTACGATGTCGCGGCCGACGCACTCGCCGCCGAAGTCATCGCGGCCGCCCACCCGGGTCGCGCAGTCGTGCCGGTCGCTGCACGCGAACTGATCTGGCAGAACGGCAGCATCCATTGCCTGACCATGCAACTGCCTGCGGGCGCGCTCGCGAGCTGATCCGGGCCGCTGCATGTCAGCCGGGTCCGGCAACGCTGCCGGCGGAATCGCCGGCGCATGGCTCCGCGAGTTCGAGGCGCCAGGTCCCGCGCCCCGCCTGCTTGGCCGCGTACAGCATCGCATCCGCGCGCTCGACAAGATCCGCCGCCGCGAGCGGGGCAGCCCGACACAGCGCGATGCCGATGCTCGCACCCACGCTCAACGTGAGTTCTGGCGAGTGCAACTCGAATGGACGGCGCATCGCATCGACGAGATCCGTCGCGATCACGCGAATGCAGTCCGCGTCGGCAATCCGCTCCATGAAGACCGTGAACTCGTCGCCGCCGAGCCGGCCGACCACATCCGATGCGCGAACCTTGTCTGCAAGGCGCGCCGCGAACGCGCGGATCAATGCGTCGCCGACCGCATGTCCATGCGTGTCGTTGACCTGCTTGAACCCGTCGATGTCCAGATAGAGAACCGCAAGCAGGGAATCCTGGTCGCGGGATCGCGCGATCGCGTTCTCGAGTCGCTCGTAGAAGCCGACCCGGTTCAACAGACCGCTCAGCGCGTCGATTCGCGCAAGACGGGTCAGACGCTGCTCTTCGCGTTTCTGCGCGGTAATGTCGCGGATCATCGAGTGGATGCCGATAACGACCGGCTGCTTCTCGTCGAACTCGGGGATGTAGGTGATCTCGTAGCTGCGCGCCTGATCGCCCTCGCCCTCTTCCGTCTCGAATACCGTACGCTCGCCCGCGAGGGTGCGTTCGATATACGGTTTGCGCATCGCGTAGAGTCTCTCGCCTACCACTTCGCGGGCGTGGCGCGCGCTGACCCCGGCGCTCGCATCAGGGTAGGCGCGCCGATAGGCTTCGTTCGCAAACACCAAATGCTGCTGTGCATCGAAATACGCGATCCTGAGCGGCAGCGTATCGGCGATCGTGCGCAGCCGCCGTTCGCTGAGGCGGAATGCATGTTCGACCGCGCGCATCGCGGTAATGTCCTGCGCGTAACCCATCACGATCGGGGCGCCCTCCGGATCGGCATAGACACGGTTGCGGTATTGCCAGACCAGATCCTCGCCGCGCCGGTTGCGGACGCGCATGACGCCGGCATCCTCGCCATGATCACGTATCCGTTGCAGGTACTGGTCGACGAGAAAGCGCAGGTGTGGCGGTGCGAGGTCACGCAGCGGCGTGCCGAGCAGTTCACCCGCGCTGCGCTCCAGCGCGTTCGCGGCCGCTGGATTTACCGAGAGCAGGATGCCCTCGAGATCGTGGATGCAGATGAAGCCCGTGCTGTGTTCGAAGAGATCGCGAAACCTCCGCTCGCTCGCCTCGAGTGCACGCACCGCGCGGCGGTCGTCGGTGACATCGCGCGCCTGCACCAGCAGATGCTCGCGGCCCCATAGCGGGACCCGCGATACCGTCAACTCGACTTCGATCCGGCGCCCATCGCGGGTCCGATGACGTTGCAGAATCACCTTGCCGGGTGCAGGCAGCTCACACCCGCCATCGACGTGCGGGACCGCGGAATCCAGGAGTTCATTGAGCGTCAGTGCGGAAAAGTCCGCCTCGCTGTACCCGTACGATTCGACTGCGACGCGGTTTGCGAGAAGAATCTTCTGCGTCGCAGGATCGCAGACCCACATCGCCTCCAGGTTCAGGTCGAACAACGAACGCAGGCTGTTCGCATTCGAGCGACGCTCTTCCTCGACGCGCTTGCGCAGACGCGCGTGACGTAGTGCGCAGATGAACAGATCGCCGCGCAGACCCGGCAGGGCAAGTGCGTCGAACGCACCGCGTGCGATCGCGCGATTCGCCCAATCCGGTTCGTTCGTGGCGAGCAGCGCGAGCAGCGCCGCGCGACCTGCGCGCTCGCCGATCACGGAGACTGCATCCAGATCCTCGACGCCGTTTATCATCAGTACGATCACGTCGGGCGATGAACGCTCGATCCTCGCGATCGCATCCGCGACGCTGCTCGACGCGGCAGTCGTGGCCGCGCCGCCCAGCAGAACCCGCAGCGGCGCCGCGTCCGCCTCGCTGCCGACAACAAGGACGTCCAGCAGCGGTTCGTTCGGATGTCGTTCAGCGGACATGATACGTCGTGATACACCAGCGTTCCCGGCACGGCAACCATTGCCGGCGCGCCTGCAATACCGGGTGAATGGACGCAGGCGCCCTGCAGTTGCGGGCCCTCACCGCGCCGATCCGCGCTACCATCGCCGACTGTGATTCTTCACGCGAAGCCATGACCCAGCGAATCCTCAAGGTCGCGCTGCTGCAGGAGACCGACCGCGGCACTGCAGATGCGAACCTCGATGCGATCGAGGAAGGCCTGCGTCGCGCCGCTGCGGCCGGCGCGGAACTCGTGCTGCTGCAGGAACTGCACAACGGTCCCTACTTCTGCCAGCACGAGAGCGTCGTCGAATTCGATCGCGCCGAGCCGATCCCGGGTCCGAGCAGCGCCCGCCTCGGCGCGCTGGCCGAGGAACTGCGGATCGTCGTGGTCGCATCGCTGTTCGAGCGTCGCGCAGCCGGGCTGTACCACAATACCGCCATCGTGTTCGATCGCGCGCAAGCGATCGCGGGCACGTATCGCAAGATGCACATTCCGGACGATCCCGCCTTCTATGAAAAGTTCTATTTCACGCCGGGCGATCTCGGATTCCACCCGATCGACACTTCGGTCGGCCGTCTCGGCCTGCTGGTCTGCTGGGACCAGTGGTATCCGGAAGGTGCGCGCCTGATGGCGCTCGCCGGGGCCGATCTGCTGCTCTATCCAACCGCGATCGGCTGGGATCCCGGCGATGCGCACGACGAGAAGGATCGGCAGCGCGATGCCTGGATCACCGTGCAGCGCGGTCATGCGGTGGCGAACGGGCTGCCTCTGCTCGCGTGCAACCGTACCGGATTCGAGGCCGCTCCGGATGGCGCGCGCGGCATCCAGTTCTGGGGTTCGAGTTTCGTCGCCGGCCCGCAAGGCGAGATTCTCGCCCAGGCGTCGGCCGATACGGGCGAGCTGTTGTTAGCCGATGTCGACCTCGGGCGCAGCGAACACGTGCGCCGCATCTGGCCGTTTCTGCGCGATCGTCGCATCGATGCCTATGCGGACCTGCTCAGGCGATTTCGCGATTGAACGTGCATACCGGCGGCTTTCCGCAAATGACCGATGGCGACGCCACGACCGCAGCCGATCCGCTCGCCGCGCAACCGACCGCGCGTGTGCGGCGCGGCGACGTCGAGTACGTGCTGCTCGGCACTGCGCACGTATCGAGGGTCAGCGCCGACGCCGTGCGCATCATGCTCGAACGCGAACCGTTCGACGCGGTTGCGGTCGAGCTGTGCGAGTCGCGCTACCAGTCGATGCGCGACCCCGAAGCGTTCCGCAAGCTCGACCTGTTCGAGGTGATCCGTCAGGGCAAGGTCGGCCTGATCGCGGCCAATCTCGCGCTGTCCGCGTTTCAGCGCCGGCTCGCCGAGCAATTCGGGATCGAACCGGGCGCCGAAATGAAAGCCGCGATCGACGGCGCGGATGCGCGCGGACTTCCGGTCTGGCTGATCGATCGCGAGATCGGCGTGACCCTAAAACGCGCCTACCGCAGCGTCCCGTTTCTCGATCGACTGTCGATCGTCGGCGGCCTCGGCGCGAGCCTGCTGACCAGGGACGAAGTCAGCGAGGATGAGGTCGAGAAACTCAAGCAGGGCGATCTGCTGGGCAGCATGTTCAGCGAATTCGCGCGCGAATCGCCACCGCTCTACGACGCACTCATCGGCGAACGCGACCGCTACATGAGCGCTCGGCTGCGCGAGCAGGCCGCGGAGAATCCGGTACGGCGCGTGCTCGTCGTGATCGGCGCGGGTCACCTGAAAGGCATCGAGCGCACGCTCGGCACCCAGAACGAGATGCCGCGCCCGCTGCTCGAGAAACTGTCGCGAACGCCGCCACCGTCGCGGTGGCCGAAGTGGTTCGCGATTGGCGTCTTCGTGGTGATCGCGGGGGCCATCGGTTTAGCGTTCACACGCGGGACCCGGGCCGGTACCGATGCCCTGCTGACATGGACGCTGTTTACCGGCGGTTTCGCGGCGCTCGGGGCGATTGCGGCGGCCGCACATCCGCTCAGCGTCATCGCCGCCTTCGTCGCCGCGCCGCTGAAGCCGTTCCGCCCGGGCATTCCGGCTTCGGCGATCAGCGCGGGCGTCGAGGCCTGGCTGCGTCATCCGCGTGTCGCGGATTTCGACACGCTGCGCAACGACGTCGCACACTGGACCGGCTGGTGGAAGAACCGCATCGCACGTACCCTGCTGAATTTCATGTTCGTGACCCTGGGTACCCTGATCGGCGAATACACGGCCGGCATCAGTATCATCAGGAACCTCTTCTGACCCACTCGATGGAACTGTTTCCGCACCGATGAACTTTTCCGAATTGCTGCGCAAGCGGCGCTGGCTCTCGAAGGATGCCGCGACACGTCGCGATGCCGTCGCCCATGACGGCGATCCCGAACTCGTCGCGAGCCTCGGCTCGCTCGCGCGCGACGACGCCGACGCCGGCGTGCGTATCGCCGCGATGCGGCGTCTGGCCGACCCGGGGATCGCACAGGGCCTCGCGCGCGACGATCCCGACCCGGCTGTGCGCGCGCAGGCGCGTGCGCTCTGGTTCGACCTGCTGGCCGGCATTCACGCCGACGCGCCAGCGCTCTCCGAACGCCTTCGCCTGCTGCGGGCGCAGGACGGGCACGAACTCATGGAACATCTGCTTCGACACGGACGCGAACCCGAACTGCGCCGCGCCGCACTCGACCGTGTATCCCGTCCCGCGTTGTTGTGCGAGCGTGCGCTCGAAGACAGCGATCCGCAGATCCGGCTCATGCTCGTGGATCGCCTCGATGACGAGGCGCAACTCGCGCGACTGGCCGAACGCGCGCGCAAGTCGGACAAGCGGGTCAGTCGACGCGCACGCGAGCGCATCGAGACACTGCGCCTCGCACGCGGCGACGAGTCGACGCTGGAGTGGAGCGCCCGAACGCTCTGCGAGCAGTTGGAACAGCTCGTGCGCGAGCCTCGAAACGACGACACGGAAAACTCGATTCTCGTACGTTGGCAGGCACTCGATTCCATCGTGCCGGCCACGCTGCGAGTGCGCTTCGAGCGCGCACGCAATCTGCTCGCGAGAAGCCGCGGCGACCTGCCGCGGCCGTCGGAGACTGCGGCAGCGGGCGCCGACCCGGTGAGCGCGGCAGCCGAAGGCGCGGCCCCGGCCGTGGTCGCCGTGACCGCGAGTGACGAGGATGAAGCCGAGGAAGCGCCGGCCGCCAAGGCCGCCATCGAGGCCGTGGTGGTGCCCCTGCTTGCGCAGGCGCGCATGGCTTCTTCGATCGACGAGGTCAACGCGGACGCACTGCGGCAGCGCGCGCACCAGCAGGACCTGCTTGCGCAACTTGCAGAGGCTCTCACAGCCGTCGAGGCGGGCATCGAAGCGGGCGCAAGCGTGCAGGCCCATGCGGCGAAGGCCCGCGCAGATGCATTGCGTGCACGCATCGGCGGACATCTCCCGCGCGCACTCGCACGCCGGCACGCGGCTGTCGAGAAGCGCCATGGCGAGATCAGCCGCTGGCAACACTGGGCCGACAACAAGCGGCGCAGGCAGCTTTGCGAGGACATCGAGGCGTTGCCCGGTTCCGCCCTGCATCCGGATGCGGTCGCTTCCAGCGTGCGTGACGCGCAATCCGAATGGACGCGGCTGGATGCGCTCGAAGCCCGGACAGCAGCACGCCCGGATGGCCTTTCGCGGCGCTTCCACGCCGCATGCCGCGCGGCGCTCGCGCCTGCCCAGGCCTATTTCCGCAAACGTCACGAGCTGCGCCAGTCGCACTCGGAGCAGGTCGCTGCCCTGCTCGAGCGCGTGAGCGCACTTCCCGCGGAGTACGAAGAGTGGTCGGCGATCGTCGCCTTGCGCAGGGAGGTGGTCGACGCGCTGCGTGGCCTCGACAAGGTACCCCCACGCGAGCGCAAGAGCCTGGCCCAGCGTCTGAAGGACGCGCTGCGCGATCTGGACACGCGCATTGCGCATCGCGATACGCGGATCGAAAACGCCAAGCGCGCACTGATTGCCGAAGCCGAGACACTCGGCTCGGGTGAGTTGCGCCGCGGCGCGGTCGCCGCGGCGCGCGAGCTGCAGCAGCGCTGGCAACACATTGGCAACGGTCGTCGTTCACGCGATCAGGCGCAGTGGAAGATGTTTCGTGCCGCAATCGACGCGGTGTTCGGCAAGCTCGATGCCGAGCGCAGCGAGCGCTCGGCACGCGACGCCGATGCGCATGCACAAGCGCAATCGCTGTGCGCGGAGCTGGAAAGCCTGCTCGAGTCGCAGACTCCAGCCGAGCGCGGCACGCTGGTGCGGCTGCAGTCGAGCTGGGACGCGCTCGGTATCCGCGACTCCACGCTCGAGCAACGATTCATTGAAGCGAGGACGCGATTGCGTGAATCCGCGCGGGACATCGAACGCCGGCGCCGGATCGGGCGTTTCCTCGGCTGGCTCGAGCGCTATCGGCTGTGTCGCGCCGCAGAATCGAGCGGCGCGGCAGCCGACGATCTGCGCGCGCGCTGGATGGCCGTCACGCCAAGCGATATCGCCCGTGACGCTCTCGGCGCGCGTTTCGAAAGTGCGCTAACCGATGCCCAGCCGCGTAGCGACACGGCGGACGCGTTCCGCGACGTGCTGCTGGAACTCGAACTGCTGGGCGGCATCGAACCAGTCGACGAAGACCGTGAGCGCCGCCGCTCGCTGCAGGTCAAGCGCCTGTCTGCGCGCCTGCGTGGCGATGCCTCTGCCGCGGTGGCCACGGAGTTCGCCGACCTGCTGACACGCTGGACCGCGCTGGGTCCGGCACCGGATGCAAGCCTCGACGCGCGTCTCGAACGCTGCGTCGCGAACATCATCGAGACGCTGCCCTGACATGCGCGGAGACTGACGCGGTGAGCAGCGGCCCGGGCGGACGACCTGCGATCCCGAATACCGGCCTCCCCGATCCTGCGCGCACGTTCGCAGTACAGCGCGCTGCGCAGCAACGCGAGCCGGGTGTCGGCTGGTCGACACGCGCGCGCCGGCTGCGCGCGCTGGAAACCCTGATTCGCGACAACCGCGATGCGATCGCCGCCGCGATCTCCGCGGACTTCGGACATCGTCCCGCCGAGGAGACGGATCTGCTCGAGGTGTTTCCGACCCTCTCTGCAATTCGTTACGCGCTCCGACGCGGTCAGCGCTGGATGCGTCCGCGCCGGCACTGGGCCGGCTTCTGGTTCCTGCCGGCACGCACCGAACTGCGCCCGCAACCGCTCGGTGTCGTCGGCATCATCGTGCCGTGGAACTATCCGCTGTATCTCGCGGCCGGGCCGCTGACCGATGCGCTTGCCGCGGGCAATCGCGTGCTCGTGAAGATGAGCGAATTCACGCCGCGGTTCTCCGCGTTGTTCGCCGAGCTCGTCGCCACGCAGTTTGCGATTGACGAGGTCGCCGTCGTCACCGGCGGCGAGGACGTCGCGCGCGCCTTCTCCGCACTCGCGTTCGATCATCTGCTGTTCACGGGCTCGACGCCCGTCGGGCGCGAAGTCATGCGCGCCGCCGCGGAAAATCTGACTCCGGTAACGCTGGAGCTCGGTGGCAAGTCCCCGGCGTTGATCGGCCCGGGCGCGCGCTTCAGTCATGCAGTCGAGCGCATCGTGCTCGGCAAGCTGCTCAATGCCGGACAGACCTGCATCGCGCCCGACTACGTGCTGCTGCCGGCTGCGCGCATGCAACGGTTCGTCGACGAGGCGCGTGCGGTCGTCGACAGGTTGTACCCGGATCTCCCCGGCAATTCGCAGTACGCGAGCATCGCTTCGGAGCGCCATCATGCGCGTCTGTGTGCATTGCGCGATGCAGCCAGGGACGCCGGAGCGACCGTCCATGTGCTCGGTGCCGCGGCTGGTCCGGTGGACGCCGTTCGCCGCCTTGCGCCGACCCTGCTCACCGGGGTCGACGATTCTATGGCGGTCATGCGCGAGGAGATCTTCGGTCCGCTGCTGCCGCTGATCGGCTATGAAACGATCGATGAAGCGATTGACTACATCGGCGCACACGCGCATCCACTTGCGCTCTACGTGTTCGACGATGAGCAGGCGACCGTGGACGCGATACTCGAGCGTACGCGTGCGGGCGGAGTTACCGTCAACGACACGATCCTGCATATCGCCCAGCACCATCTTCCGTTCGGTGGCGTCGGCGCTTCGGGCATGGGCGCGTACCATGGCGAACAGGGCTTTCTCACGTTCTCGCGCATGACGCCGGTTTTCCGCCAGGCACGCTGGAATGCAGTCGGGCTGCTCGACCCGCCGTACCGGAGGACGTTCCGGCGCCTCCTCGAACTGCTGCTCGGCCGCAGGCAGATCAGGTGACGCTGGCCTCTGCGCTGGAAATCGCGGCGCCGCGAGTCAGGTGCCCTGCACGGGCATCCCGGATCACATGGTGCAGCCACAGACTCGCATCGTCGAGCAGCGAGTAGATGCACGGCAGCGCAAGCAGGGTCACGATCGTCGAGAATGTAAGTCCGCCCGCAATCGCGCGAGCCATCGGGAAATACGGCGGTCCGTCGTTCCACGCCGAGGCTCCGCCGATCGCGAGCGGCAGCATGCCGAGTATCGCGGTTGCCATCGTCATCAGCACCGGACGCAGACGCTCCTGCGCACCGAGCACGAGGGCCTCGCTGCGCAGATGGCCTTCATGACGCAGCTGGTTGATGTGCACGATCATCACGATGCCGTTGTTCACGACCACGCCCATGAGGATCAGGATGCCGATCGCGGCCATGATCGAGAACGTGGTTCCGGTCAGCCAGAACAACCAGAACACGCCGAAAACCGAGAATACGAACGTCATCAGTATCGCGGCCGGATAGATCATCGACTCGAACATCGCACACATCACGACGTAGACCAGCACCAGCGCGATCAACGTGTTGAACAGCATCTGCTGGCCCGCCTGGTCCTCGCGGTCGAAACCCTGACCGAAGCTCCATCGGTAGCCTGGCGGCAATGCGACCGCATTCATCGCGGCGGTGATGTCCTTGCGTGCCTCGGGCATGGTCGCGCCGTCGGCGAGATTCGCGTTGATGTTCAACGCGGTCATGCGGTCGACGCGCTGGATCGCCGAAGGCGTCGCCCTTGAATCCACCCGCAGCATCGAAAGCAGCGGAATCTGCGTATTGTCCGGAGCGCGCAGCTTGAAATCGGAGAGGCCTGCCAGACTCTGGGTGTCGGAACCCTGGAAGCGCAACCAGACCGGCAACTGGCGATCATCGGCGTGGAAATCCTTGAGCGGCATCCCGCGCAGTGCGATCTGGATGTAGTTGGCGACGGTCTGCGCATCGAATCCGTACTTCTTGGCAAGCGTGCGATCGACACGCGCCTCGACTTCGCGATCGCCGTTGCCTTTCTCGGCGCGCACGTCACGCAAGCTCGGGAGATGGGAGAGTACCGAGAGCACACTGGGAGCCAGTTCCTGGAGCCGATCCATCGAGTCCCCGACCAGCGCGAGGTCGACTCCGCCACCGAGGCCGCCGTTGCCGTTGCCGTCGAAACCGACCTTGCCGACCGCGAGCTGCGGCAGGCCCTTGCGGATTTCCTCCTTGATGTCGCTGACCGCGCGCTTGGCCTTGTCCGCATCGGTCAGTAGGATCCGCGTCTGCGCCTGTCCCTGTTCGGAGTACCAGGTGTAGACCGACTTGATCTCGAAGCGCTCGCGGTTCTCGTCGAGGTAGTGTTCGATCCGCACCACGGCCGGTTTGAGGTCCTGCAACCGATAGTTCGCATTGAGCTGGTACCAGATGCGCAGCTGACGCGACTCGCCGTCGTCGAACATGTTCATCTTGGTGTGGGTGATCGGCACGATGCTGGCAATGATCAGGGCCAGCACGCCAGTCATCGTCCAGCGCCTGTGCCTGAGCGTCCAGTCGACGACCCGGCCGTAGCGCTCGCGCAGACGCGAGATGACCGTCACGCGACCGAGAAACCTCGGCGAAGGCAGCTTCGAGGCGAGCATCGGCACCAGGCTGACCGCGACCAGCCACGAGGCAAGATGGGCTATCGACATCGCGATCGCGACCTGGGCCAGGAAAATCGAGATGTTGTTCGCCTCGCCGAAGATGTTGGGCAGAAAAACGACGACGCTCGACAACGTGCCGGCCGCGATCGCGATGCCGACCACCTGGGTGCCCTGAACCGCGCAATACCACGGGCGATCGGGAAACTTCTCGCGGAACTGGTAGATGCTCTCGACGACCACGACCGCGTTGTCCACGAGCATGCCCACCGCGAGCAGCAGTCCCATCATCGACAGCACGTTGAGGCTGATGCCGAAGAAATACATGCAGCCCAGGGTCATCACGAAACAGATCGGAATCGCCATCGACACCATCAGCGTCGATGCCCAGTCGCGCAGGAAGAAAAACAGCACGAGTACCGAGAACAGGGTTCCGATCAGCCCGGCCTGGCCCAGTTCGCGCAGCGACCCGGTCACGCTGTCGGCCTGGTTCTCCATCGCGAAGACCTTGATCCCGCTGAGCGCCGGTGAAGCCTGGATCTGGCGCACCTCCTTCATGACCGCGGTGCCGACATCGACGAGATTCGCGTTGCGCTCCCGGTAGATGTCCACGCCGACGGCCGGCTTGCCGTCCAGATGGCGCGCGAAATCGACTCGCGCGGGCCGGAATTCGACGCTCGCGATATCGCCCAGCCGCAGACCCTTTGCGTCGATCGGGATCGCGCGGATGTCGTCGAGACTGGTCCATTGGCCCTGGGGCTGCACGCGGAAGCGCGTGCCACCCGCGTCGATCTGTCCGGCCGACATCGCGAAGTTCGCATCCGAGAGGCTCTTGTACAGGTCGTTGAGGTTGATGTTGTGGGCGCTGAGGCGATCCGACGACAGCTCGATCTGCACTTCGGGCTGACCGATCCCGGAGATGTCGACATTCGCGACGCCGGATATGCGCTCGAGTGGTCGCTTGATCTCGCGTTCGATCAATTCGTACGCACGCGACAAGTCGGCTCCGGTGGACGCGATGCGCAGCTGCAGCACCGGTTCGTCGGATGTCGAGAACTTGCGCACGAAGTAGCGCTGCACGTCGGATGGCAGCTCCGAGCGGATCGCATCGATCTTCTCGCGCGCCTGCACGGCCTTGATCGCGACGCTCTCACCCCATTTGAACTCGAGAAAGATCTGCGCCGACTCGGCGTCCGACGTCGAATTCATGCGCTTGATGCCAGGCAATGTCGCGAGCGCCTCCTCGACCGGACGCGTGATCGTGCGCTCGATCTCGCCGGGTGTCGCACCCGGATACGGTATCTGCACGAACAGGAACGGCGCGTCGATGCTCGGGAACTGCTCGAGCGGCAGCCGGAATGCCGCGATCAGGCCTATCACGACCATCGACACGAAGAACATGATCGCCGTGACCGGGCGCTTCAGGCTGAGCTCGGCGAGCGTCACGCCAGTTCCCCCGCAGGATCGCCGTCCGGCAGCGTGCCGTTGTGAAAACTGCGGTCAGGGATGGCCGCTTCCTGACCATCGCGATCAGGGACGACCGCAGAAGCACGCCGGCCGCGCGCGACGTACCATGCGTCGCCGCGCCGGTCGAGCAGATCGTAGACCACGGGTATCACGACAAGGGTCAGCAGCGTCGACACCGCAAGGCCGCCGATCACGGTCAACGCCATCGGCGCGCGCACCTCGGCGCCTTCGCCGACGCCGATCGCGAGCGGCGTGAAACCGATGAGCGTGCACAGCGTGGTCATCACGATCGGGCGCAGACGCGATTCGGCGCCCTGCGCAATCGCCTCGCGCTTTGCGACTCCGGCCTCGCGCAATCGATTGACACGATCGATCAGCACGATCGCGTTCTTGACCACGATGCCGACCAGCATGATCAGGCCGATGAAGACGACAACCGAGATTGCCGATCCGGAAAGCTTCAACGCGAGCACCGCGCCGACAGCGGCGAGCGGTATCGAGAACATGATCACGAACGGGTGCAGCAACGATTCGAACTGCGATGCCATGACCAGGTAGACCAGGAAGATGGCCAGGCCCAGCGCGAACAGCAACGAACTGACCGACGCGTCCAGTTCCTCGCTTTGACCACCGACCGTGACCTTGACCCCTGCCGCGAGCGGATGCGTGGCGACAATCTGCCTGACCTCGGCAACCGCACTGGACAGGTCGCCGTAACGCAGGTTCGAGGAGACGATCGCGACGCGCTCCTGGCCGATCCGGTTGATCTCGCTGGGCCCTTCTCCGGAAACCACGTCGGCGACTGCGGACAGGCGGATCGGCGTGTCGCTGCCCGATTGCGCGGTATCGCTCAGGCTGGCCGAAGCCGTCGCCGACAGGCCGCCCGCGGCTGCGCCTCCTTTCGGCGCGACATACCCGACCACGAGATTCTTCACGTCGTCGACTCCGCTACGGTCGGACGCGCGCGCGCGCACCAGCACATCGATCTTGCGATCGCGAAAATCGTAACGCGTCGCGACTTCGCCCTTGACCTTGCGCACCACCCGATCGGCAATCTCGCGCGTGGTCAGACCGAGGGCGGCGGCGCGATCCTGATCGAAATGGATCTGCACTTCCGGATAGCCGCTGTCGACCGTCGATTTGACGTCGGCGAATCGCGGCGATTCCTTCATGAGCTCGGCAAGGCGCTGACCGCCCCGCGCGAGCGCATCGAGGTCGTAGCCGCGAATCTCGACCTCGAGCGGCGCCGAGAAACTGAACAGTTGTGGCCGCGAGAACTTCACGCTCGCATCGCTGCGGCTCATCCCGGCGCGCAAACGCTCGACTTCGCTCGCCTCGATCGCCCTGCTGCCACCGTCCTTGAGCGCGATCGACAGACGCGCGATGTTCTCGCCCGATTCGGTGGGATTCGCGTCGAGTCGGGTGCCGGCACCCGCGACGCCGTAGATCGAGGCCACGCCGGGGTCTTTTGCATGACGCGCCGAAATTTCGCTGACCAGCTCGTCGGTGGCGGCCAGCGGCGTTCCGGGCGGCAGGGTCACGGTCATGTCGAAACGACCCTGCGCAAGTTGCGGGATCAGATCGAGACCGAGCGAAGGCACCAGGGCCAGGGTCGCCGCGAGGGCAGCCGCCGCGAACCCGAGGACGCGCCACGGATGATCGAGCACCGCGGGCAGCGAGCGATGATAGAACCTCGCTGCGCGATCGTAGGGGGTCGTCACGCCGCGCCCGACAAAGCGCAGGCCGCGGCCGAGAACCGCGCCGAACACGCGCGCGACGACTGCCCCGGCCAGCACACAGGCGCGCGGGACAATCTGGAACAGCACCTCGCCGAGGAAGCGCGCCGCGCGCACCGGACCACGCAGCAAACCGTTGCGTGGCAGCGGCCTCGGCTCACTCGCGGGTTCCTTGCGGTACGCCAACGGCGAGCGGCCCTTGAGCGAAGCGAGCATCGGAATCAGGCTCATCGCGACGACCAGGGAAATCAGCATCGCGAACGTGATTGTCAATGCCTGGTCGCGAAAAAGCTGACCGGCCACGCCCTGCACGAACACGAGCGGGAAGAACACCGCTACCGTGGTCAGCGTCGACGCGGTGACCGCCATGCCGACCTCGGCCGTGCCGCGTACCGCAGCCTGCACGATCGGCATGCCCTTTTCGCGCAGGCGCGCAATGTTCTCGAGCACCACGATCGAGTCGTCGACGACCATTCCGGTCGCCAGGGCCAGGCCGCCGAGCGACATTACGTTGAGCGACAGATGGAACTGGTCCATGAAGAAGAACGTTGCGATCAGCGAGACCGGCAGCGAGAGCGAGATGATGAAAGTGCTCCACGAGTCGCGCAGGAAGAAGAAGATGACGAGGATCGCCAGCGCACCACCGAGCAGCGCGTCGAACTTGACTTCGCGCAGCGCATGCTGGATGAAGACCGACTGATCCTCGATCGTGGTCAGCGTGGCACCGGTCGGCAGCGTCGCACGCAGACGCTCGAGTTGTTCCTTGACGGATTCTGCAACGCTCACGGTGTTCGCATCTCCCTCCTTGTAGATCGCGAGTTCGACCGCTTCGCGACCGTCGATGCGCACGATGCCTTCGCGCTCCTTGTAGCCCTGGCGCACTTCGGCTATGTCCTTGAGACGGATCGGGATGCCGCCATCGATCTTGACCAGAAGCTCGCGTATTTCGTCGAGCGTCTTGAACTGGTTTATCGTGCGTACGAGGTAGCGCTGGCTGCCTTCGTCGATGCGACCGCCTGAAGCGTTGACGTTCTCGTTCTTCAGCCGCGTGATCACCTCGTTGATGTCGATGCCCAGGCGCGCCAGCTTCTGCTGGTCGATCGAGACGTCCACTTCGTCCTCGAGTCCGCCGCCGACCTTCACCGCAGCAACGCCGGTCACCGGCTCGAGGCGCTTCTTGAGATCCTCGTCGGCGAAGCGGCGCAGTTGCTTGAGCTGTACTTCGCCGGTTTGCGCACCGGATGCCGCGCTGAGGCCGAGACGGATGATCGGATCGGTCGATGGATTGAAGCGCAGCAGCAGCGGCTTTTTCGCTTCGAGCGGCAGCTGCACGGTATCGAGCTTGTCGCGGACCTCGAGGCTGGCCATGTCCATGTCCGTACCCCATGCGAACTCGAGTACGACGTCGGACTGGCCGGTGCGTGAGATCGAATGCACCTTGCGCACGTTCTTGACCACGCCGACCGCCTCTTCGACCGGCTGGCTGACCAGATTCTCGATCTCCAGCGGCGCGGCGCCCTCGTAGTCGGTGCGCACGGTGAGGGTCGGATACGAAAGATCCGGCAGCAGGTTGACCTTGAGCCCGCTGAGTCCGATCAATCCGAACAGGACCAGAGTCACGGTCAGCATGCCGACGGTCACGCGTCGGCGCGTGGCCAGCTCCGGCAAGCTCACTGCGCGTGCTCCGCGGGTGCCGCGGCGGGAACCGTGGCCGCGGTCGCCGGTCCGGCGTCCAGGACCTGTACTTCGGTACCGTCGCGCACCGCGTTGCGACCAATCGTGATCACGCGGTCACCGTCCTTGAGGCCGTCGCGAATCTCGATGCGATCGCCATCGGCATAACCGGTCTTGACCGTGCGCCGCTTGGCGATGAAAGCGGGTGCGGTCGATTTTGCGAGTTCCGCGGCAACCGCTTCGCCGTTCTTGCCCTTGGTCTTGCTCGGAACCGCCGGCTTTGCGGGTGCGGGTTGGATCAGGAACACCGAACTTTCCCCGTCTTCCTCGACGATCGCGGAGCGCGGCACGACGAGCGCATCGTGGTGATGGTCGTAGGCGACCTCGATGCGGCCGAACATTCCGGGCTTGAGCGATCGGGTCGAGTCGCGGAAGATGCAGGTCGCGCGAAACGTTCCGCTGGCCGCATCGACGACGGGCGCGATGCGATCGATGGTTCCCTCGTAGACCCTGCCGCCGAGCGCATCCACCTGGATACGCACGGCCTGCCCGGCCTTGAGCGTGTCGAGATTGCGTTCGGGCACGTTGAGCACCGCCTGCAGCGGATCGAGATCGACGATCTGGAACAGGGCCTGATTGGTCTGCACGAGATTGCCGAGCTTGATCGAACGTTTCGAGATCACCCCGGAAATCGGCGCGACGATGCGCGTGTACGACAGTTCGAGCTGGGCGCCTGCGACGATCGCACGCTGCCCCTCGAGGTCGTACTTCATGCTGTCGTAGTCGGACTTCGGCGTGATCTTCAGCGCAAAACCCTTCTCCGCCTTGTCGAAAGCAGCCTGCGCCTTCTTCAGGGTTGCCGTTGACTGCGCGAGCCTGTTGCGGACCGCGTCGTCGTCCAGCACCGCGAGGATCTGGCCCTTGCGCACGTGTTCGCCCTCCTCCACCGGCAGCTGCAGCACGATGCCGGTGGTCTTGGCCACCACTTCGGCTTCGC
This sequence comes from uncultured Gammaproteobacteria bacterium, assembly GCA_963758365.1. GTDB lineage: Bacteria > Pseudomonadota > Gammaproteobacteria > Xanthomonadales > Rhodanobacteraceae > Dokdonella_A. Next base: position 1,404,349 of record CAVWVB010000001.1, on the reverse strand, counting down.
CGACCGCTTCGAGCGTCGCGGTTCCCGAGTAATTGGCAGTGACCGACTGGTGGGAAGCGACCGCGACTTCAACCGGGATCCGGGCCTGCGCGGTTGCGTCGGCGTCCTTGCCGGCATCTCCGGATTTGCCGCACGCGCCGAGCATGAGTGCCGGGGCAAGGGCGACGAGAGCGCAGAGGGAGCGAAGCGACGACGAGCGGGAGGCGCGGAACATGGTCATGGTGGCAGGCCCTGGGGTATTAGGTGTAATACTAAACTACAACACTACTATAGCGCAAGACCCTGCCAGGCTTCATCGATCGCCTGGCACCTCGGATTGACGGAGTCCCCTCCGACGCGCGGCCAGTCGGGCGCGAACATCCTGCGCCGCAGCATTCGACGTGTCGTGAGCCGGTAGTCATGGCGTGCCTCGCTTCCGATGCGCAATCGCGAGCGAGGGTTGCGCGGTCGGCCGTGCCGAAGCGTCGCCGCGCACAATCGCCGCACGCGCGCGTTCCGGCGGGCCGTGAATCCGGACGAGAGACACGTCTCGGCAGGCGACTGCCACACCCGCGCCTGCGCATGCGCATGCGCACCGCGCGCGCGCAGCGGCACGCCGACCCTGTGTCGCCCGTCGCGTGACACCAGTGCGCAGATTCATGCACGGTGTGCGGGATGCCGTTCGGTGTGGCTCTCGAGCGGTCGGGGTCGCTATACTTCCGCGGCTTCACGTCCGCGAAGTTCAACCACCGTCGTCCCGGAATCGAAAATGACTCGAGCGCTTCTGCCCGCAGCCCTTGCTTTGCTCCTCGCTGCCCTGCCCTGTGCGGCTGCCGACAAAGGCGACGCGACGGCCGGCAAACTCAAGGCGTACACCTGCCTCGGGTGCCATGGCATAACCGGCTGGAAAAACCCCTACCCCAACTACCACGTGCCGAAAATCGGCGGACAGAACTTCGACTATCTGGTTTCGGCATTGACCGAATACAAGACCGGCGAACGTGCGCATCCGACCATGCGCGCACAGGGTGAAAGCCTGTCCGATGCGGATATCCGCGACATCGCGACCTACCTTTCCAGCCTCACGCCCTGATCGGGCGGCCATGTCCAGGAATGCCCTCATGACCCGATTGTCCGTATCGCTGCTGATCATGCTGCTCGCGCTTGGCGCCGGCCCTGTCCTCGCCAAGGGCGATGCCGTCGCCGGCAAGTCGAAGGCGGCACCCTGCCAGGCTTGCCATGGGGTGGATGGCAATGCAGGAATCGATCCGCAGTATCCGCGCCTGGCCGGCCAGTATCGTGACTACCTCGTGCGTGCACTGCACGAGTACAAGACCGGCAACCGCAAGAACGTGATCATGGGCGGATTCGCCGCGACGTTGTCCGATCGGGACGTCGAGGATCTCGCGTCCTATTTCTCGGGTCTGCCCGACGGCAAGCTCGTCGATCTGCACGGTCGCGAATAGTCGATCGCGGATTCCGCAAGCGCGTCGCATCGAGGGGGCACCCGCTGATCGGCTGTCGCGAACGGAGCAGATCGCTCGCTGTCGGCGAACCAAACTGCGCTCAGATTCGCGCGGCGCGGCGATAGTAGGGGTTGCTGCCGGTTTCGTGATCCGTCGCATCGGCCACCCCGGTCACTTCCGGCACGCGCGATTGCAAGGTCCGTTCGACGCCGCCGCGAAGTGTCGCGTCGACCATGCCGCAGCCATGGCACCCGCCGCCGAACTGCAGCACGACGACGCCATCGGCACGCATCTCGCGCAGGCTGACGCGGCCGCCGTGCGACGCCAGCTGCGGATTGATTTCGGACTCGATCACGTAGCGCACGCGCTCCACCACGCTCGCGTTCTCCCCGGGCACGCTGCCACGCAGTGCAGGCGCGCGGATGGTCAGTTCACCACCCGTCGCAGATGTCACGTAGTCGACCGTCGCGCCATCGAGAAAGGGAACGCTTGGCGCATCGACGAAGAGTGAGAATCCCTCGCATTCGATCTCCCATTCGGTACCGTCGCGGTCCCGCGGTTCGCAGAACTCGAGCTGGCAATCGCCTTTCGGCGTGCCCGCATTCACCGCGACGACACGGATGCCGAGACCGGGCAGCGCCTGCTGCTCGATGAGTTTGCGGAAATGTTGCTGCGCGGCGGTGGAGAGGGAAATCATGCGAATACGCGGTTCCGGGTTAAACAGGACTAGTTTAGTCCTCAATTGCGCGCGCGTCATCCCGGCCTATACTGGGAAGCCATGGAAGTCCGCTCCGGTGCCTTGGTGCGCCGCGCGCACGCTTCGACAAGGTTTCGCGGTCGCCGCGGGCGGCACCATCCAACTCCCGACGCGAGTCAAGCCAATGAACGAACCTTCGATCGATTCGCTGCGCGCGCAGCATTGCCTGCCACGCAAAGGCAAGGACGCCGGTCTCACGCATGCAGCCGTCGCAGCGCATCTGACCGCGCTGTCGGGCTGGCATCTCACTTCCGACAGCGGCGGGATCCGCAAGGAATTCCGTTTTGCCGACTACTTCCACACGATGGCATTCGTCAACGCCGTTGCCTCGATCGCACATCGCGAGGACCATCATCCCGACCTCGAGGTGGGATACAACCGATGTATCGTGCATTACTCGACGCATGACGTCGGCGGCCTGTCTCTGAACGACTTCATCTGTGCCGCGCGAATCGAGGACCTGCGCGTCCCCGACTGAGCGGTCCGGCCGCGCTCTCCTCGACGGGTCAGCGTTCGGCCTGCGCGGCCATCCGCTGGTTCGCCCACTGCGTTGCGTGCCGCTCATTCCTGCAGCGCGTCGATCGTGGCCGCGAGATCCGGCGCCAGGGGCGCGCTGAAACTGTATTCACGTTCGCCCAGACTGAACCCGAAGCGCGCCGCGTGAAGGAACAGGCGTTTCAATCCCTTGTCGCGCATGCTTCGATTAAATTCGCGTTCGCCGTATTTGTCATCGCCCGCGAGCGGATGGCCGATATGGCGCGCATGCACACGGATCTGATGGGTGCGCCCGGTGTCCAGCTCGATTTCGACCAGACTGGCATCGGCGTAGCGCTCGAGTTCGCTGAACCTCGAGCGCGACGCCTTTCCGGCTGGATCCACCGTGACCATGCGTTCGCCGCCCTGCAGAACCGACTTGCGCAGGGGCGCTTCGACGTCCAGATGGCTCTGTGGCAGTGTGCCCTTGATCAGCGCGAGGTAGCGCTTGTCGACGCCGCCGGCTCGAATCGCCGCCTGCAACGCGGTCAGCGCCGAACGTCTGCGGGTCAGCACGAGGACTCCGCTGGTCTCACGATCGAGGCGGTGCGCAAGTTCGAGCGTGTCGCGCGGGCGCGCGGCGCGCAGCAGCTCGATGGCCCCGAAGCTCACCCCGCTGCCGCCGTGGCTCGCGATGCCCGACGGCTTGTCGATGACCAGGAACTCCCGATCCTCGTGGATGATCGCGGTCTCGATCCGGGTCAGCTGAACGGACGATGGACGCCCCGGCTCGTCGCGTTGCGGGACTCGCAGCGGCGGGATTCGCACTTCGTCGCCGACGCCGAGTCGTCGGTCCGGCTTGGCGCGGCCTCCGTTCACGCGCACCTCGCCGGTGCGGCAGATCCGGTAGATCAGGCTCTTCGGCACGCCCTTGAGCTGTCCACACAGGAAATTGTCCAGGCGCTGACCGTCGTGATCGTCCGGAACCGTGACGGTGCGCACGCGCGGAGTCGAGCCGGATTCGCGATTTGTCTCCGAAGTGCGTGTCTTCATTGAAAAAAACGTCCGGAAACTGATATGCTCGCGAAGCGCGTCGCGCCGTTCCGGGCCCCATCCGCGGGAGTTCGGGACAGCCTATGACGCATCCGTCCATCGCGTCCACTCGCGACCTGTGCTGCCGGTATCTCCGTAGGAGCGTCACGCAGGAACGAGCGCGCATCGTAATGGCTCGGATCGTGGATTGCTCGCCGTCGGAAAGACGGCGCGGGTCCGCGGATGCGCAGCAACCCCATACGTGCCGGCGCGCGGAAGCGCTGGTTGGAAACACGAGGCGCACCTGCCGCCGTCGGCCCGCGAAACGCGGGGCATCGCGCAGCGCTCTTGGCGCAGCGCCGACGACAGTCGAGCGCCGAAACAGGAAAACGACAATGAAACGCATGTTGATCAACGCGACTCAGCGCGAAGAGTTGCGCGTGGCGATCGTGGACGGACAGAACCTCTATGATCTCGATATCGAGATCCCGTCCAAGGAACAGAAGAAAGCCAACATCTACAAGGCCCGCATCACCCGGGTTGAGCCCTCGCTTGAAGCCTGCTTCGTCGACTACGGTGCCGACCGACACGGCTTCCTGCCGCTCAAGGAAATCTCCGACGACTATTTCACCAGCGGCCTCAACCCCAACAAGTCCTCGATCCGGGAACTGCTGAAGGAAGGCCAGGAAATCGTCGTCCAGGTCGAGAAGGAGGAGCGTGGCAACAAGGGCGCCGCACTGACCACGTTCATCAGCCTCGCCGGTCGCTACATGGTGCTGATGCCGAACAACCCGAAAGCGGGCGGCGTGTCGCGCCGCATCGAGGGCGAAGACCGCCAGAACATCAAGGAGGCGCTCGATCACCTCCAGGTGCCCGACGAGATGGGACTGATCGTGCGCACCGCGGGCCTCGGCCGTGACGCCGAGGAACTGCAGTGGGATCTGGACTACCTGCTGCAGTTGTGGCGGGCAATTTCCGAAGCAGCGCAATCCCGGCCGGCCCCGTTCCTGATCTATCAGGAATCGAAGCTGATCATCCGCGCCCTGCGCGACTATCTGCGCAACGACATCGGCGAGATCCTGATCGACCACGAGGAGTTGTACGAGGACGCGCGGGAGTTCGTGCAGCAGGTGATGCCGAACAATCTTCGCAAGCTCAAGCTCTACCAGGACACCACTCCGCTGTTCTCGCGGTTCCAGATCGAAACGCAGATCGAGAACGCTTTCGAACGCACCGTAAGGCTGCCTTCGGGCGGCTCGATCGTGATCGATCAGACCGAGGCGCTGACTGCGATCGACATCAACTCGTCGAAGGCGACCAAGGGCAGCGACATCGAGGAAACCGCGTTCAACACGAACTGCGAGGCGGCCGTCGAGATCTCGCGCCAGCTCCGAATCCGCGATGCCGGCGGCCTGATCGTGATCGATTTCATCGACATGGATTCGCCGCGCCACCAGCGCGACGTCGAGGAGAAGCTCAAGGACGCGCTCAAGCACGATCGCGCGCGCGTGCAGGTCGGCCGCATTTCGCGCTTCGGTCTGCTCGAGATGTCGCGCCAGCGATTGCGGCCGAGTCTCGGCGAAGCGACCCAGATCGTCTGTCCACGCTGCGAAGGCCACGGTCGCATCCGCGGCGTCGAATCCCTGTCGCTGTCGGCGCTGCGCCTCGTGGAGGAGCATGCGATGAAGGACAGCACCGGACAGGTGCTCGTGCAGGCACCACCTTCGGTCGCGAACTTCCTGCTCAACGAGAAGCGCCGCCAGTTGACCGAGATCGAGGCGCGTCACGACGTCAATGTGATCGTCGTCGCCGACGAGCAGCTCGAAACGCCCCATCTGGATATCCAGCGTCTGCGCGCGGCCGACGTCGGCGAGGAAACCCGCCCGAGCTATCAGCGCACGACGCCGCCCGCAGCGACGCCGTTGCCGACCATGCTTCGGCCCAGCGAGGAGCCCGAACAGCCCGCCGTCGCCGGTGTGGTCCGGGCAACACCCGCCCCCGAGCGACCCGAACCCGCCACGCCGACGGCCGCGCCCGTAGCGCCGGCGGCGCCTGCGACCCTGGGCTGGTTCGCGCGTCTGCGCGGCTGGTTCCGCTCGGACACCGCGGCACCAAAGACGGCTCCCGCTGCGCGGAGAGCCGCACCACCTGCACGCCCGCAGTCCGCTCGCGCGCAAACCGGCGCGCGCGCCGGCACAGGCTCCGGCCGCGCGGGACAGGGTCAGCGTCCGGCCCCACAACGCGACGCGCGCAGGGACGGTCGCTCCGGCACCGAATCACGCGGCGCCCAGGGCCAGAAACCGCAAGGCCGTGGCAGTCGCCGCGACGAGCGCGGGCCGAGTCGCAGCAGCGGCGAGCAAGCCGCGGTCGAACCCCGCCGTCGTGCGCCCGAACCGGCGCGCTCCGATGCCGAACCCCGCGCGAGCACGCAGCCGCCCAAGGCAGCGGTCGCCGATCCGCCCAAGACCCCATCGACCACTGCAACCGCAAGCGAAAAGCCCGCCGCTGCGGGCACATCCGAAAACAAGCACGATGCGGAGCCACGCGACGAGATGCGCTCGCGTCGTCGCGGTCGTCGCGGCGGCCGTCGCCGCCGCAAGGAAGGGGGTGCGGCCGGCGAGTCCAACACCCAGAAGGCGCCGAATCCGCAGGCCGATTTCGATGACGAGGAGCGTAATGGCGAAGCCAGGCCCCCGCGTCCCGCGGCTGCGAGTCCTGACGTAGCACCGCCGACGCAAGCACAACGTGAACCCGTTGCTCCTGCTGCGCCGCTCCAGCCTGCGCAGTCTGCGCAAGCGCTGGCTGCTTCAACGTCACCGGCCGCTCCCGCGCAGGCCGCTCCAATGCAGCGCGTGGAGAACATGCCGGCCGCTCCAGCCAGGATCGACGAACCGTCGCGACCCTCCGCACCCCGAACCGCACCCGCGCCCGCAGCTCCATCGTCGCCCGAAGAACGCATGCCGGCCACTGCGGCGGGCACCGTGACAGCGCCGAAGTCGCTCGCTCCCGCGGCCCCGGGTGCCGGGCCGATCGCAGCGATCACCGGCGCAAACCCGGCGCCAGCCGAGTCCAGATCCGTGCTCAATGAATCGCCCCGACCGCCTGCTGGGGGCGCAGCGAACACGCCCCCCGCGGTGACGCCGGTAGAGGCACGTCCAGCGCCACCCCCGCCCGCCCCGACCGTTGCCGTGCCGCAGTCGCCTGCGACGACAAGGGAAGCATCGGAGCAGCGTGCAGGCGCAGCGACCGCGGGAACCGCACCCCGTCAGGTGCCGGCAGTCGCGCCGCCCCACACGCAAACGATGCCATCGCCGGTTCCGGATCGCGATGCGCCCGCGGTCATCACGTCGCCTGCCGTCGTTCCGCGGGCGTCACCATCAGCCGGCACGCTCGATCTCGGGTTGCCCCAGCCTGCTGCCCGGCCGCAGGCGCCGTCAGCAAAGCCGCAGGTGCTGCCGGATCGCCCCGGGTCCGCCACCGAGGACACCAAACCGGACTGATGCCGGCGGGGGAAATGCGCGACCGCGGCTCGCCAGTTCAGCGGCCGCGGGCGCCAGTCCACGACGACCCCTGTGTTCCGACGCATGTACGCGCCTGCTGCGCGGCTGACCCGCCCGCGTCAGGCGTGCAGCGCGCGCGCGCGATCGTCGAGCAGGCGATGCATGTGCACCATGTGCGCGAGGGCCACGGTGTTGTCGATGCCGAGCTTGTCGAACAGCCGATACTTGTAGGTGGCCACGGTCTTTGCGCTGAGTTTCAGCTGCGCGGCTATGTGCTGCATGTCCTGGCCCTGCGCCAGCATCATCGCGACGTCGAGTTCGCGCGGCGAGAGGCATTCGAACGGCGATCCCCTGTTGCCATCGAGCGCACCGAGCGCAAGCAGTTCGGCGATGTCCGGCGCGAGGTAGCGACGGCCATCGGCGACCTGGCGCACCGCGCGCACGAGTTCGTCCGCCGCGCACCCCTTGGTCAGATAGCCGCTCGCACCGGCCTCGATCAGGCGGCGCGGAAACGGTGCTTCGCTTACCACGGTGAGGATCACGATGCGTGTGGCAAGCTTGTGCTTGCGCACACGGTCGGTCAGTTCGATGCCACTGAGCCCGGGCATGTGCACATCGACCAGTGCCACGTCGGGCTCGACGCTGCGGATCAACGCGAGCCCGCGTTCTCCGTCTGCTGCCTCGCCGACCACCTCGATACCCGGTTGCTGCGCGAGAATCATCCGGAAACCGGTGCGGACCAGTTCGTGATCGTCCACCAACACGACATTGATCATTCATTCCCCCTATCGTTCCCCTAAACGATGCGTCCCGAACATACCGCAGATCAGCTGCCACGTCCGCCTATAATCGCGCATTTCCACGGGCCGGCCGCCGCGAGTCGATCGCATGCTTGAACGTCGCGTTTTCCATTTTCACCGCTGCAGACAGGCGCGCGGCAGCCAGAAGACGCGAGTGATGACTGCGTGAAGCGTCGTGACTGTGTGGGCCACGGCAATACTTCGATCGATGGCCGAAGGGCGAGGGGCAGGATGTCCCGAGTAAAACCGGCGTTCGCCGGTCCGTGAGGGATCGCGTTACAACGAGAACTGGAGAGGTGGCCGAGCGGTTTAAGGCACCGGTCTTGACTGCGCAGGCAGGATGCCGCAGCGAACATCGGCCGCAAGGCCGATGGCCCGCAGGGCGAGGGGCAGGATGTCCCGAGTAAAACCGGCGTTCGCCGGTCCGTGAGGGATCGCGTTACAACGAGAACTGGAGAGGTGGCCGAGCGGTTTAAGGCACCGGTCTTGAAAACCGGCGAAGGTTCATCCCTTCCGTGGGTTCGAATCCCACCCTCTCCGCCACCGACCTACGCGGTCGGAGACGGCGTCTCCGGAATGGCCATTTTGGTCGCCAAATGGGGCCGATTTCGCCAACACGACCCGACCGCGAGTGGCCAGATCCCCCTGTTTTGGCTCATGATTTGGTCGCCGTCTCCGCAAGGCCCATACGGCGGTCGCACCGCGAGCGAGCGTGGGTTTTCTCGTCCACCTGCTTAGCGGAAGAAGAAAGCCTGGGCAAACCTCGTTCCCAAAGATCCGTCCGCGCGTCTTCCAGCCCTCCTTGCCCTAACGAATCGACTTTCTACAATTTTCAGCATCGAGATTCTTGTCCCCAGGCGGACGCCACCGCGTCGAATGGCTAGTCCACGCTGAAGGACTGCAGGTCCACCGGGGTCGTCGGAGCACATACCCCGACTTGGTTCGTGTCCATGGTTACGGCACCGTTTCTTGCCCAGAGGGAGCCGTGCGATGTGGCGCTTGTCGTCAACGTAATACTCGTGAGGGCAAGCGTATTCCCAACGAATTGGCTGCCCGTACCGAGTGTCGCGGAGCTGCCGACTTGCCAGAACACGTTGCAGTCCGAGCCGCCATTGATGACTACTACGCTCGCGGCACTCGCCGTCGTCAGCGTGCTGCCAATCTGAAAAATGAAAACGGCATTGGGATTACCTTGAGCGTCGAGAGTAAGCGTTCCAGTCAACTGGGCTGACGACGAAAAACAATACACGGCGGACGTTAGTGTGAGTCCGCCGAGATCTTGGCCAGTCAGACTCGTATTGCAGGCTTGGCCCGCAAGAGCGTTGTACGCCGTAGTTAGGTCGGTCTGAGCTCCCTGCGCGACGGCGTCATTGGAGTGAAGCGTTCCGGTGAGAGTACCGGGCGGAAACCCCGTTATCGACGTACCGGGGCTGACGCCCACGTCGCCGGTGATCGCGCTGGCACCGGTGTTGGTCACCGCCGAACCGCCCAGTACCGCGAAGTCTGCGGCCTGGCCAAGCGGAGGAACCACTTGGGCGAACGCGGGAAAAACGCTTCCGAAGAAGATTGCGAACGCGAGGATACTCGCGTGACGAGATGTCATCTTGGACATTTGCGCCTCCCTTATGGAACCTCTATTCCCTTCCCTTCCCCTGCGCGTCAAATTGCAACGCAAAGGGGCCGCCAAGTCAAATTTGGTACCAAGTAGCGCGCTTAATCCTGCACCGAGTCAGTCGCGTTTTGGCTTGCCGCAAAGGTGGTCATCGAATCCGTGGAGTTGGCCTCATGGCGGATTCGAAAGCGCGCGCCAACGAACCCATTGATCTGGATCAACACCTAAAATCGCGGCACCGACAATCATTTCCGCGTGAGGTACCGGCGACAGCGGGTCGACATCCGAGATCCGGGCTTGGTGCAGAGTATGCGGCAAGCATCCGCATCGGATTGGAGACCCTCAGGCCATCTCCTTTGGGAGGTAGGTCGAGCCGCATCACCGGTATCTCACTTCAAATCGCTTTGCACGCTGCATCGGTCAGCAGCCAGGACATGAGGCGGCGAAACATTGTCGCCTATCGCGCGCCACATCGCAGATCTTGAGCTACGAGAATGGGCAGATACTTCGGGAGGGACACATAGGGCTTTGTGCAAGACATCGAGAAACTCGCGGTTGGCAACGACGCTTTTCGCCATGTCCTGTACACCGCAAAGCACTGCCAGCTCGTGTTGATGGCGTTGAAGCCTGAGGAAGAGATCGGGATGGAAGTCCACAAACTCGACCAGTTCTCTCGCGTCGAAGAAGGAAGCGGTGATGCGATTCTCGATGGCGTGCGGACGGCAATCCGGGGCGGGTTCGCAGTGCTAGTCCCCGCCGGGACAAACCACAACATCATCAATACCGGCAGTGTTCCGCTAAAGCTTTATACGCTCTACGCGCCGCCTAATCATCGAGACGGCGTGGCGCGCCAGACTCGCGACGATGCCGAAGCGGACAATGAGCACTTCGCCGGCAAGACGACGGAATAAGGCGTCGATGGCGCGACAATCCGTCAATTTTCCTTATGTGATGCGTGACCTAATCATTCTGCCCGGAGGAATGCCATGAGCTTGGGTATGATTCTGCTGATAGTGTTGATTCTGCTGTTGATTGGCGCCTTGCCGTCGTGGCCACACAGCCGGTCTTGGGGTTATTTCCCGAGCGGAGGCCTCGGCCTCGTTCTGCTCATCGTCATAGTCCTGCTGGTCCTCGGCAAAATCTAGCAGCAGGGTGCCACCGACACAGAAGCCGTCAGGCTGAGGGATTTGCTGCGGAATCGTGCTGGCCCATAACAGTGACGATTGCATCCTCGATGGGATGCAATCGGACCGGGGCGGCGGGAATTCGGCCATCCAGGTCGTCGCGCTGCGTCGCGCATTTGGCCTCGTTGAACAAGCCTTAGCGCCGGCGTTCTTTCCGATCCGACCAGGTCCGGGTGTCTGGAGCGAGACATGAATACTTTGTGGGTCCGAAGTTCCGTTACACTGCCGCGCGAAGGGCAACCGGTCGAATTTGTTCTCGACAATCGCAATGTCGCGATCGAAGGCACCTATACCCGGCGAGTCTTCCAATCACGCTGGACCAGCTATGACGTCGAGCGCGTTTGTGAATGGCGGATACCGCGGATGCAGCTTCGACTTGGTCAATTGCACGGAACGCCTGCTTCTCTGGAGATCGAAAGCAGTTCGCGAGCGACTACGGCTACGTGATTTGGAGTGGTCTGATAGCTCGTGTGCACTCGAGTTGAACCGAAAGTCACCAAATTCAATAACGACATCGCTCTCCCGGCGTCTTCCACACGAGGGAAGAAGTCCATCAGCAATCGACAGCCCGGCGCGGGGCGTCACTAGGTCGGCGGCGCGATATTCCTCGACACGATAGTGAGTGAGCGGAGGTTCCTCGGCCAACGGCAACGAAGAGTGACACCGCACTTCGGGGCCTGCGCTGCTCGTCGTCGGTCCAAGCGCCAAGCGATCTGGCTACGTCTGTTCCGTTCCCTGATCGCTGCCTGCATGCTCCCTGATCATTCCCCTGTTCGGAGACTCGGCGGTTCGCGTCTCTCCAGTCTGAAATTGCCCCGCCAGCGCGCTTTTCGGTCGAGAGGACGCCTGTTTTGGCGCCTGATAGACGCAAATTTCCCTGAAAATTTTCCTGTTAACGGGAATTTGGTTGCAGAGACGGGTTCGCGCGAATCTGCGCACACCGCCACCACGCAGCTCCGTTGCCCGCAACCCCGCTCGCCACGCCGCCTCGTTCAACTGTCGAGTCCCTCCCCGGCCCGTGACGGCGGTCGTTCCGATGGCTTAACCTCGACACATGGGGGCGGACAAGACTGACGAGGAACTGATGCTCGCGTACGCAGGAGGCGATCTGCTCGCTTTCGAAGCACTCTATCGACGCCACCGAGGCACGCTGTACCGCTTCCTGCTGCGCGCATTGCGCCATCGAGCCGACGCCGATGAGCTGTTCCAGGAAACCTGGAGCCGGCTGATCGCCGCACGCGAGCGCTATCGAGCAGATGCGAAGTTCACGACCTGGCTGTTGCAGATCGCGCACAATCTCGTGGTGGACCGCTTTCGCCGGCAGCGCCCGCAGGCGTCGAACGAGGAAGCGGAGTCCGCGCTGCGCAATCTCGAGGCTCCCGAGTCAGGGCAACCCGAGCGCGTGCTCAGCGAGTTCGAGCAGCGACGACGCCTGCAACTCGTGCTCGAGGAGTTGCCCGATGAACAGCGTGTCGCGTTCCTGCTGCGTGTCGAGAACGGGTTGGGACTCGACGAAATCGGCGAGATTACCGGCGCAGGCAGGGAAACCGTGAAGTCGCGGCTGCGCTATGCGCTTGCACGCATCCGCGCGAGGTTTGCGACATGAACCTGCCGCGCGACCGCGAGCACGACCTCGAACGTCTGCTCGCCGACGATGCGGGCGAATTCGGCGCGCTGTATCGACGCCTGTCGCGCGTCGATCCGCCGCGCCGGCTCGATCGCGCGATCCTCGGCGAGGCCGCGCGCGCGGCGCGCGGTCGGTTGCCCCGGCAGCCGCGCTGGGTCGTGGCCGTTGGTTCCGCAGCCGGCATCGTGCTCGCCGCGGGAATTGCCTGGCAGGTCGGGCGGCAGCTGGATCGGCAGGACATGCCCGAGTCGCGCGGTACGGCTCCGCAGGTGGTACCGGTCAAACCGATCAGCGAGTCCGAGTCGCGGCGCCAAAAGCAGGCTCCGGCCGCGCAGGACGCGGCCACGGAGGCTCTGGCGGTTCCTGCACTCGAACCAGCGGCCGCACCGCCGCCTGTCGCGAAGCCATTGCGCCGCAGGGAGCCCGCCCCCGCGACCACGGCGAAACCGGCCAGCGTGCCGCCCCTTCCCGCGCGCTCGGCGGAGGCGGAGCCCACGCCGTTCGTGCCGGAAGCGCCTGCCGCTGCAGCGAATACGGCAGCCAAAGGTCGCGTCGTGGGCGTCCCCGGACAAGGAGCCAGCGATCGCGCGCAGGAGCGTAGTCGCCAAGACTCCATGTCGAGCGGTGCCGCGCCACCCGCGTCGGGGTCGGTCGAACTGCGCCGTGACATGCAGCTGTCTCCCGACACCTGGCTCGGACACATTCGCCAGCTGCTTGAACAAGGGCGCCGCCAGCAGGCGACCGAGAGCCTGCGCCTGTTCCGGCGCGCCTATCCGGACCGGCAGATACCCGAGGATTTGCGCGAACTTCTGCACTAGCGGGCTGTGACGCTGGTTCTCGATTGCATTGCCAGGTCTCGCCGCATGCGGCCCATGAACCACGATGGCCTACGGCCCGGCGCCGGGCACACGATCCACGCCGCGATTTCGCGTTCCAAGCGTCGCGGTCAGCCGGCCCTGCGAAACGCTACCACGCACTACACTGGCGGTGATGAGCGAAATCCATACTCTCGCTTCCGATTCGAGCCTGCAGAAGGAAGTCCGCAAGAGCCGTTTCCGTGCCCATGCCGGACCCATCAACGATACGCACGACGCCGAGGCGTTCATCGCACGGCACGCGGCCCGCGATGCGACCCACAACTGCTGGGCCTGGCGAATCGGCGCGAACTATCGGTTCAACGACGACGGCGAACCGGCCGGCAGTGCCGGACGTCCGATCCTGCTCGCGATCGAGAGTCAGGCTCTCGACCATGTCGCCGTTGTCGTGACGCGATGGTACGGCGGCACCAAACTCGGGATCGGTGGTCTCATGCGTGCCTACGGCGGCTGCGCCGCGGAATGCCTGCGCGTCGCCCGGCGCAGTACGCGGATCGAACGCGTGCGCGCGACGGTACGCTGCGACTTCGCTGTCGTGCCGATGCTTTTCGCCCGTCTGCGTGACTTCGATGCGCTGCGTGTCGCCGAAGACGGCGATGCGGACGGCGCGGCGCTCGACATAGAAGTTCCCGGCGCGCAACTTGACGCATTCGCTGCATTCGTGCGTGATCTCACGCGCGGTCGCGGCACGGTCGATGTCGCGCCTTGAAGGCCGATCCCGCGCCCGCACCTGAAGTTCTTCCCAATCAGTCACGTTGCCGATGACCGACCGCCGCGATGATCCTCCGCGCAAGCTCCGCTCGCTGACACGGCTGCTGCCGTACCTGAAACCGTATCGCGGTCTGATCGCCGGCTGGCTGGGCTTTCTCGCCCTGTCTTCGGCGGCCACACTGACCTTGCCCCAGGCCGTGCGCGTGATGATCGACCACGGCTTCAGCCAGGCCGATGCGTCGGCGATCAACGCGACTTTTCTCGGCTTGTTCGGCGTCGCAGCGGTGCTGGCCGTCGCGACCGCTGCGCGCTTCTTCTTCGTCAGCCTGCTCGGAGAGCGCGTGGCCGCGGACCTGCGCCGCCGTCTGTACGACCACCTGCTGACTCTAGATCAGGCGTTTTACGAGCGCACGCGCACCGGCGAACTGGTGTCGCGACTCGCCGCCGACACGGAACTCGTGCAGACCGTCGTGGGTTCGACGCTATCGATTGCATTGCGCAGCGTGGTCACGCTGATCGGTGGCGCCGCCGCGATGATCCTGACCAGCCCGCGTCTGGCCGGCCTTACCGTGCTGGTGATTCCCGCCGTCGTGCTGCCGATCGTGATCTTCGGGCGCCGTGTCTCGCGGCTCTCGCGCGAGAGCCAGGACTGCATCGCCGATGCATCCGCGATTGCGAGCGAAGCGCTCAACGCGGTACATACCGTGCAGGCCTACACGCGTGAACCCCAGGAATCGCAACGCTACGCCGATGCCGTACTCCGCGCGCTCGCGACTGCGCGGCGACGCATCGTCACCACCGGAACCCTGACCGCGATGGTGATCCTGCTGACCTTCGGCGCGATCACCCTGGTGCTCTGGGCGGGCGCCCAGGCAGTCATCGCGGGAACCATGGCAGCCGGAGTGCTGAGCCAGTTCGTGCTGTACGCGGTACTCGCGGCCGGATCGGTCGGTGCGTTGACCGAGGTCTGGGGCCAGGTCCTGCGCGCGGCCGGCGCGCTTGGCCGGATCGGCGATCTGCTCGATACCGAGGCGGGTATCCGCTCTGCGCCTGCAGCTGGACCGCTGGCCCGGCCACCGCGCGGCGCGATCCGCTTCGAGCGTGTCGAGTTCCGGTATCCGTCGCGCCCCGATCGCGCGGCGCTTCACGACTTGTCGTTCAGCGTCGAGCCGGGTCAGACGATCGCGCTGGTCGGACCCTCGGGTGCAGGCAAGACCACGGTTTTCCAGCTGTTGCTGCGCTTTCACGATCCGCAGACTGGACGCATCACGCTCGATGGCATCGATCTGCGTGCCCTGCCCCTGCCGGAACTTCGTGGCAGTTTTGCGCTGGTACCGCAGGATCCGGTGTTGTTCGGCGCGAGCGCCGCGCACAACATCGGCTTTGGTCGCAGCGGCGCCGGTCCGGAGCAGATTGCCGCAGCGGCACGCGCGGCCGAAGCGAGCGACTTCCTGGAGACCCTGCCGGAAGGATACGAAACCTATCTTGGCGAGCGCGGCGTGCGCCTCTCCGGTGGCCAGCAGCAGCGCGTTGCGATCGCGCGCGCGTTGCTGCGCGATGCGCCGGTGCTGCTGCTGGACGAAGCGACATCCAGCCTCGACGCACAGTCGGAGCATCTGATTCAGCACGCACTCGAGCGACTCAAGCACGGGCGCACGACGCTGGTCATTGCACATCGGCTCGCAACCGTGCAGGGCGCCGACCGGATAATCGTCATGGATCGAGGGCGCATCGTCGCGCAGGGCACGCACGCGGAACTCGTGCGAGAAGACGGGTTGTACGCCGAACTCGCGCGTCTGCAGTTCGCAGCCTGAACCGCGTATCTATTGCGACGCGGGGGGACAGGCGGGGGCCTGACACCGGCAAATCCGTCGATCGCCTGCAGCGCGGTCGGCACGCACACTCAGCCGGAAAAAAGCCCCGCCCGCGCTGGATTCACCGAGGCCTGCAGGCGGTTCACTTTTACTTGACCGGTTGGACGCCAGACGCCTGCGATCCCTTCGGACCCTGGACGATCTCGAAATTCACGCGCTGCCCCTGTTGCAGCGTGCGAAATCCCTGCGAGTTGATCGCCGAGTAGTGAACGAACACGTCCTCCCCACCCTCCTCGGGCGCGATGAAGCCGAATCCCTTGGCATCGTTGAACCACTTCACGGTACCGGTAAGCATTGACGAAGCCCCTCACTGATTGGACCAGCGCGCGGCACGGCTCGCGTCCGGATCCAAACCCCCAAACCGACGCCCCGAACGCCGCACGCAGCGAGTATAACAATCGTTTAACGGGACGAATCAAGTCACGCCGCACCAGCCGTTGCGTGCCGGGGCCGCGTGCGCCGCGCCGATTCCAGGCACGCGCGCTCCTGCCGACCGCCGTCGGACGCCGAACATGCCCTCGCGGCAGTGCGCTTAGCCCTCGAGCAGCGCGACGACGAGCCGGGGCACCTGGGCGGTCGCGACATCGAGGTTCGCGTGAATCTCGGCGAGGCTGATTTCGGTCTCGTTGCCGCATCCGGCCGCCCAGTTGGCGACCAGCGCAAGACTGGCGTACCCGATGGCCAGTTCCCGCGCGAGCGCAGCCTCGGGCATCCCGGTCATGCCGACGAGATCGCAACCGTCGCGTCGCATGCGCGCGATCTCGGCACGCGTCTCGAGGCGCGGGCCCTGGGTCGCTCCATAACAGCCGCCGTCGATCACCGCGATGCCGGCAGAAGCGGCCGCATCGAGCAGGCCACGGCGCAGCTTCGGCGAATAGGGTTCGCTGAAGTCGATGTGGCGAACGTCGGCGCCGGCCACGTCACAGAAGCTGGTAAGACGACCATGCGTGTAGTCGATGATCTGCTCGGGGACGGCGATTGCGCGCGGCTTCATGTCGTCGCGAATGCCGCCGACCGCATTGACCCCGATCACCCGACGCACGCCGAGATGGTGAAGCGCCCAGACGTTGGCCCGATAGTTCACCTGGTGCGGGGGAATCGTATGCGACTCGCCGTGACGCGCGAGGAATGCAAGCCGGCGCCTGCCGACCATGCCGACCACGACGCTGTCGGACGGATGCCCGTACGGCGTGTCCACCGCGTAGCGCTCGGCGCCTTTCAGACCCGGAAACCGGTACAGACCGGTGCCACCGATCAGTGCGAGGTCAATGCTCATGCGTCCACCGCGTAGATGGCCGCGAGATTGCGACCTTGTTCGTGATAGTCCATGCCGTAGCCGAACACGTATCGATCCGGAACGCCGACGCCGACGAAATCCGCTTCGATTCCGGGCACGCGCCGCCCATGATGCTTCTCACAGAGCACGGCTATCAGAACGCGCGCGGCGCCTTGCTCGACACAGTAGTCGCGAATCGCGGCCAGGGTATGGCCCTCGTCGAGGATGTCATCGACCAGCAATACCGTGGCTGCCGACAGGTCAGTCGATGGACGCTTCAACCAGTGCAGTTCGCCGCCGCTTGTCGTGCCGCGATACCGCGTTGCGTGCAGATAGTCGAATGCCAGAGGCGCTCGTATCGTGGTCGCGAGCTGCCCTGCGAAGACCAGCGCGCCTTGCATGACGGTGATGAAGACCGCGGCTTCTGCGCCCAATACGTGGTCGATCTGCGCACCCATGCGTTCGATCGTGGCGGCAAGTACCGCATGGTCGTGAACGAGTTCGGCGCGTGCCAGCGCGTCGCAGAGTCTGGGCGCAGTCATGTTCCGGCCGTTCCGGTCGGTGCGACGTCGAGCCGCGCAAGTCGCGCGATGAACTCCTCGCGTTGGGGATTTCGTACCAGCGCGTCCCAGGTCGGCGCCACCGCTCCCTGCAACCCGGCGAGCCGATCGGGATCGCACGGAATTGCGTGCGCGCTGGCCGCAATGGCTTCGTCCACGATCGCCGGGTCGCAGGCAAGCACAAGGTCACAACCGGCGAGCAGGTGTCCCTCGATGCGCGCGCCGATTCCACCGATATGCTGCGCGGCGGCCATGCTGATGTCGTCACCGAACACCGTGCCGCGAAAACCCAGCTCGCCGCGCAGGATGTCTTCGATCCATATGCGCGAATACCCCGCTGCGTGTGCGTCGACGGCCGGATACGTCACGTGCGCCATCATCACTGCCTCGGCCCCGACCGCAATCGCGTCGGCAAACGGAACGAGATCCGCCGCGCGCAGTTCGTCAAGCAACCGCGTATCGACCGCGCTGTCGAAATGTGTGTCCTCGGCGACCGATCCGTGCCCCGGAAAGTGTTTTGCCGTCGCGGCCATGCCTGCCAGATGCATGCCGCGTATGTAGGCCTGGGCCAGTTCGGAGACGACCTGCGGATCGGGATCGAAGGCGCGTTCGCCTATCGCGAGATTGCCTCGCGCCAGGTCGATCACCGGCGCGAAGCTCAGATCCACCCCGATTGCACGCATCTCGCTCGCCATGAGCCACGCGTGTTCCTCCGCGGCCATGATCGACGCGTTCGCGTCACGCGCGTGCAGCGCACCGATCCGCGCCAGCGCGGGCAGTGACGCGAATCCCTCGCGAAATCGCTGCACGGACCCGCCCTCCTGGTCCACGCAGACCAGGAACGGTTCCGGGCGAGCAGCGCGGATGTCGTCGATCAAGGCGGTGATCTGGTCGCGATCCTCGAAATTGCGCGTGAACAGAATCACGCCGCTGACCTGGGCAACGGCCAGTTGCCTGCGCTGCGCGTCATCGAGCGTGTTTCCCGGCAGTCCGATAATCAACATCGTTCCTTCATTCCTTCATTCAGGGACGTCGGCACAGCGCTCGCTCGCGCTCCAACGCGTGTACGGATGCGACGCCAGATGGAGATTGTAATAGCGGGCGAGATGACTTACCTCGGCGCCCAGCCAGTCCGGCCGCGGGAACGGTGCATCGACAGCCTCGAGTTCGATCTCCGCGACAATCAGCCCGCTGTTGTCGCCTTCGAATTCGTCGATCTCGAACACCCGGTTCTCCACTCTTACATAGTGGCGGCGTTTGACGACGACAGCGCCCGCAAATGAGTCCAGCATCGCGTCGGCGTCCTCAATCGGAATCGGATACTCGTATTCTTCGCGGACGACTCCGCGGACCGCCGATTTGAGATTCAACCAGGCCTGAGTGCCGATGATACGCACGCGTAGCGAGCAGCGCGCCGCCGGCGGACCGGCCAGGTAGGCTTGCGTCATCGACTCGCTGCGCGACACCTGCTCTCGCCATGCGTTGCCCGTAACCAGAAACTTGCGTTCGATTTCGACGCCCATGATGGTCGGATTGCTCGCGCAGCCGCAGGTGGCCAGCGATTCAGCCGGAGCGCTCGAACAGCGCGATCGACTCGACGTGCGCCGTGTGCGGAAACATGTCCATCACGCCAGCCGCGGCGAGCCGGAAGCCATGCGTACGCACCAGGGTACCTGCATCGCGCGCGAGCGAACCAGGGTGACACGATACGTAGACAATCCGGTCGATACCCGGGCGCGGCAGGTACTCGAGCGCCGCGGCGGCACCCGAGCGCGGCGGATCGAGCACCATCTTGTCGTAGTGCCGCTGCGCCCAGGGCGCATCGCGCTGGTCCACAGAGAGGTCCGCCGCAAGAAACTCCGCATTCCCGATCCGGTTGCGAAGTGCGTTCTCGCGCGAACGAGCGACCAGAGCCCCCTCGCCTTCTACTCCGACGACATGCCCTGCGCGGCGCGCGATCGGCAGCGTGAAATTACCAAGTCCGCAATACAGGTCGAGCACGCAATCCTCTGGCCGCAGATCGAGCAGATCGATCGCACGGCTGATCATGCGCCGGTTCATCCCGGCATTCACCTGAATGAAATCGAGCGGCCGGAATGCCAAGTCGATGTCGAACTCGGGGATCCGGAATGCGAGGGAAAGTTCGCTCGGCCAAAGCGGCGTCACGCTGTCCGGGCCGCCCGGCTGCAGCAGGATCGCGAGTCCGTGGCGCATGCCGAACGCAGCCAGCGCCAAGCGGTCGGCTTCCGCCAGCGGCAGCAGATTGCGGAAAGTCAGTGCAACGCAGTCGTCGCCGGCGGCGATCTCGATCTGCGCGATCGACGCCCTGGCTTCGAGTCCGCCAATCAGCGCGCTGAGCGCCTCGATCCGCCCGCCGATCTCGGGATGCAGGGTGTGACAGATCGACAAGTCGGCCACAAAGCGGGGATTGATCTCGCGAAAGCCGACCAGAACCTTGTTTTTCGCGGCTACCCACTTCACCGAAAGGCGCCCCTTGCGCCGATAGCCCCAGGGCTCGTCGGACAATGCCGCGAGCCAGCGTTGCGGCGTGACCTTGCCGATGCGTTCGAGGTTCTCTGCAAGTACGCGCTGCTTGGCCGCAATCTGCGCTGCGGGGGGCAGGTGCTGAAGGCTGCAGCCGCTGCAGTTTCCGAAATGGATGCAGCGCGGCTCGACACGCTGCGGCGAACGTGTCAGCAGTTCCTCGACCCTGGCCTCGTCGAAATTGCGGCTGCGGCGCGTATAGCGGATGCGTACGCGTTCTTCGGGCAGCGCACCGGCAACGAATACGGTCTTGCCGTCGACGCGGGCGACGCCGCGTCCGTCGTGGGAAAGATCGGTGATCTCGACATCGGGTGTCTGCATGGCGTCGACACGGAGCGCGTCCCGATCGGGTTGCGAATGGAGGCTCACGGCCGCGGAACCGAAAGACGATCGACGCGACCGGTCAGTCTCCGTCATGGATAATCACGCGAGCCGGCCGCCCGGGGATCATTTCTTGCGCCAGGCGCCGCCGGCATCCTGATAGTACCAGCCGGTGCGCGCATGCTCGATCCACTGTTTCGCGAACGCATCGCGGATCTGTCCTTCCCATTCGGCATGGCCGTTGGCCAGCGCGATCTCACGGTAAACCGCATTGCGATCCCGATTCTCGTCGGCGACCGCGGTATTCAGTGCAGCACGCGCGCCCAGCGCGACACCTGCGGAGTCGCGCACTGCGACCAGACCGTCGCGCGTGAATCCAACCACTCCGCTCGCGCAGTATCCGGCGAGAATCGATTCGAATCGCTGTTTCATCCGCGATTGGATCGCCTCGATCTGCGGAGTCTGGATGCGCAGGTTCGCGCTCTGTGCGTACGCGCTGGGCACGAGCAGATCAAGCAACATTGCGCCCGGCGAACCGTCAGGTGCCGGTGGTTGCTCCTGCACAGGGGGCGCAGGCTGCGACGGAATCGCCCCGATCACCTTGTCGACAAACTGCGACGCCGCCTTTTGCGCCTCCGCCTCCGGAAAGTACACGTTGATGGTCACGCACGCGGCGAGCAACGCGAGTGATGCGGCGAGTGCGGCGCAGACAAGAAATGGGCGCATTTGGATCTCCTCTTCGAGTATGGCCATGCCATTCACTTCGGTGGCGCGCCGGCAGCGCCCGCGTCATTTGACGACCGGCCCTTGTCCCTGGGTGGCTTCGCGCAGCCTGCGAACCAGTGTCGGCCAATCGACGAGACGGCGGTGACCGACGATGGTAATGCGCGGCAATCCCGACCCCTTGACTATAGTGTAGCCGCTGTCCGCTGAACCCCGGACGGCGCCGGCAGGAAGCGGATCGATACCGCCCATCGAACATACGTCGTCGCGCAGTCGGCAACGGATTCCAAGCTCGCTATAGCCAAACGAGTCGAACATCTTGAGCGCCATGGTCTGCAGATTCGCGGATAGGCCGCCGCCGCCGATCGCGGTGAGGTCGTTGACCGCGTTGTAGCTCATGCGCCCGCCGCCAGCGGTGCGCAGCCTGGCGTCCATTGCAACCGGACGCCAATCGACGAGCCGCAACTGTCCGATCGTGCCGTTGAGGCGCCCGCTCATGCTGCCGAACGCGAACGCGCTGGTCAGCTGATCCAGATCGAAATTCTCGAAGTGGATATCGGCCTGCAGCGAAGGTGCGACGCCGAATGGCCGTTCGAGCACCAGGCCGCTGACACCGAGGTGACCATCGAATACGTAGAGATCGAGTCCGCCATGGAGTTCGATGCGATCTCCCGCGAATTCGATCTCGGGAATGCCGCCGGAAAGGTTGCCAGCGAAGCGTGGCCAGCCCAACACTTCCGACAACTTCGTCATGTCGATTCCGACGATCGCAAACGAACCTGCATAGCGTTCGCCGCGCGCCGATCGCGGCTGCAGACGCAGCTTCTCGAGCTGCAATCGTCCGCCCAGCACATCCACCGCAAGCGGCCGCGCAAGGGTCAGCGCACCGCCGGCACCCACAAGCGAAGCTCGGGCCGGCCCGAGCGGAATACCGAACAACGCGGCGGACTGCCAGGCCAGCGTAGTCTGCGGGCGATCCGCATCCGCATCCCAGTCGACGCGGCCGTCGAGTCCGGAAACCGCAAAGCGGTCGGCGCCATCGTCGACGCGCACGCTTCCTGCGTCCAGCGTGAACCCGCGCAGGCCGGAGCCGTCGATACCGAGATGACCGGAAATCACTCCGGATCCGGAAAGGCCTGCATACCCTTTTGCGGCCAGCCAGCTGCGCGCGTAGCGGTCGATCGCGTGCTCGAGTCGCGCCTCTTGCAGGTCGATGCGCAGGTGACGCACCGGATTCGCATCCTGCGTAGCCAGTTCGCCGCTGGCAATCAGTACGACCGTTCCGGGATCGTTCCATTCGAACGCATCGATGATCCAGCGAGCGCCCTCGAGCCGCGCATCGAGCGAAGCTTTCACGCGGGATTTCGGCAGCTTGACGTAGACCGGACCTGCGAGCAGTTCGCCTCCGTGGAAGAGGACATGCGAGCGCACGTGTGGCTGCGCCACGCTTCCGGACAGATGGATCTCTCCAGCGGCGCCGAGGTCGGCCACTGCGAATGCACGATCCGCACTGTCGTGCCCGAGATGCTCGATCGAGAACGCGCTCGCGAATCGCTCGCCGGTTGCCGCGAAGGGGGCGACGACGGTATCCGACAGTTCGACGGTCGCACCGGAAACGCTTGTCCGCAGCGTGCCGCGCAGGTGCATCGCAGCGTCAAGGCACTGCCAACGGGTCGCCGCCGCAGGCAAATGGACGCCCGTAATCGTGGCAGCCTTCCAGGCCAACCGTGTTGCCGGCGGCGTGCCCTCGGCGGACCAGGCAAGCCGTCCGCGCAGTCCCCTGACCGCGATCCCGCTGCCGCGCTCGCCTACGTCCAGTGCGTTGCTTGCAAGGTCGATCCGGCGCAGCCCCCGCGCATCGACGTCGAGCTCGCCGGTCAGCATGCCGTCGATGGAAAGACCGGCGAGGCCCTGTGCAGCAAGGACGTTCGCGAGGTAGTGCTCGCCCGCCTGCGGAAACTGCATGGTGCCGATATGCATGCGCAGGCTGCGCAACGGAGCCAGCGCAGCCGTGTCCAGTGCGGCAGTCGCCTCCAGTTCGAGAACCTGCGGATCGCGCCATGCGAACCGACGGATTTCCCAGTATCCAGAGTCTGCGGCGTGTGCATCGAGTTGCGCATGAACCGGGCTGTCCGGCAACACGATCCGTGCGACGCCCGCGCGCAATGTGCCTCCATGAAGGCGCGCATCCACGAGAATGTCATGGGCCTGTGGCTGCGGTGACACGCGCAGCGTTGCCGACGCGTCAACGCCGTCGCCAGCGGCCGAGCCGTCGCGCGTATTGAAGGCGAGCCCGGCGACGTCGATGGTTGCATCGGTCGATCCGTCGACCTGCAAGCTCGCCTCGATGTCGAAGAGGCCCCCGCGCACTTCGCCGCCCGGCCAGAGCTCGATCAGCGGTGTCCCGATCCATTCAGCCGGAATCCGCTGCAGTGAGACACGCATCGCAGCGCTCCCGAGCGGTATCGCGAGCATCGCGCGACTGCCGGCATGCGTGAACGTGAATTCCGCCTGGCCGGAGCCAATCCGCGCGACCAGGCCTGCACTGCGGATCGAACCGTCGTCGGTGACGATGCCGATCGGTCCCGAGCAGGAACGCGTGCCGGCGGCCCCTGCCGCGAGGTCGCAGCGCCACTCGATTTTTCCTGCGAGCGCAAGCCGCGGAATCGCGAGATGCCCGGCAGACAGGTGCAGGACCGCGGATGCGCCACGCTCGACGACACTCAGGCGTATCGCGTCCGCCTGCACGAGCGGGTGATGCAGGTGCGCCGCTGCGACATTCAGCGTGCGCGCCTGCAGTGGCAGCACCGCCAGCGCAAACGCGGCAAGCACGGACCAAATGACAACGGCGGGCGTTGACGGATCGCGCATCGGCTTCCATTCTGCCAGCCATCGCCGCTACCGTGTGCGCCATGTCGAGACCCCGTATCCTGGTTGCCGATGACAACCCGATCAGCCTGCAGTTCTTCGTCGAGGCACTCGCGTCATTCGATTTCGAATGCATCGCGGCCAGCGACGGTCTGGCCGCGCTGGCGTGCGCGAAATCCTCGAAGTTCGACCTGCTCGTGCTCGATGCACGGATGCCCGGATTGGGCGGTGCCGAGGCTCTCGGGCGGATTCGCTCGCTGACAGGACCGAACCAGGCGGTCGCGGCCCTCGCGACCAGCGCAGACAGCGCCACCTGCACGGCGCTGCTCGCGGCAGGATTCGCCGAAGTCCTGCTCAAGCCCATGGGCGTCGAGGCGTTGCGCGAAGCGATGGCCCGGCATCTGGACCCTGCGTCGGCGACGCCGATGACCGACTGGCTCGACGACACGCCCGCGTTGCACGCGACCGGTGGCGACGCGCGGATGGTCAGCGCGTTGCGCGGACTGTTCGCCGCCGAACTCGACGCGCTTCCGGCCGAGGTCTCCGCGATGCGGGCGCAGCAGGACGCGCGTGCCCTGCTCGACCGCATGCACCGACTCGATGCCTCGGCCGGCTTCTGTGGCGCTACGGCGATCCAGCGTGCTTCCGTTCAGCTGCGACAGTCCGCGGCGTCAGGCACGTGGCCGGACGCGGCCGTCGCGGTGTTGCTGGACGCATGCGCACGCACGCGTGGTCTGCTCGCGCCGTCCGGGCGCAAGTAACCTTCAGGGCAGCATTTGCGTTCTCGTCCAGGCCGTATTGGCGCGCCGGCGCCACCATCCGCACCTCCTGGGCCCGCGGGTCGCGCAGTCGGCGCGTCAGCGTGGGAGCCCCGGGCCTGCGGGCCTCGTGGCCAGCGCCCAGACGTTGAGGTCACCGCCGACGAGATGACGGATCGTCGTCCGAAAGAGTCGGCGCAACTGGGCGAGCTGTTCGTCCGCGGGACATTCATCGCGGCCGAGCGCGAGCAGCGCGGCTCCGCAAACGCGTGGCCATGCGGACCCGTCGCGCCATGGTGAGGCGCCGGCCTCCGGGTCGTACTGATAGTCGCCCTGCGCTTGCAGCGGCTGCCCGTCGACCGTGTGCGTGAGCGCGAGGGCATAGCCCAGATCGGCGAGAAAATCGCGCTCGAAGCGGCGTAGCGACCAGGCAATGCCGCTGTCGTCGGCGAGGCGCCCCAGACACTGGGAGTACGCTGCGAACGCGTTGTCGTGGGGGTCATTGCGTTCGCTCAGGCGCAGCACGAGTTCGTTCACGTAGATCGCCGCGAACAGCACGTCGCCTGCGAGCCGGAGCGGACGACTGGCCGCTTCCGCACCGGTCAGACTGCCGAGCTCCCCGCGTGCGATCCAGTTCAGCAGCAGGGGCTGGAATGGCTGCAGCAGGCCTCGGGGCAGACGCGAACGCTCGCGACGCACTCCCCGCGCGACGAGGCCGACGCGTCCAAAGTCGCGCGAAAATGCCTCGATCAGCAACGAGGTTTCGCGATAGGGTCGTGCGTGCAGAATGAACGCGGGTTGCTGATCGATGCGCATTGGATGAAATCGGAGGCAGGCGGGCGGATCAACGCATGCGGTGTTCCGCGCGGCCGGCAACGCGGCAGGTCACTCCGAATAGCCGAACTGTTTCAGGGCTGCGGCGTCGTCGCTCCAGGAGTCACGAACGCGCACCCACAGTTCGAGAAATACGCGGCGACCCAGCACCTGCTCCATTCCCCGCCGCGCCGAACTGCCGATCTTCTTGAGCTGCCCGCCGGCGGCTCCAATCACGATCGCCTTCTGCCCTTCCCGCTCCACCCAGATCACCGCACCGACATGAGCCATGTCTGCACGGTCCTCGAATCGTTCGATCTCCACCGCGGTTGCGTACGGCAGCTCCTCGCCGAGTTGCCGCATCAATTGCTCGCGGATCAGCTCCGCAGCCAGAAAGCGCTCGCTGCGGTCGGTGAACTCGTCTTCGGCATACTCGGCAGGTCCGGGCGGGAGCAGACCGACCAGTTCATCGAACAGTGCCGCCACGCCATCGCCGCGTCGTGCCGCGACGAAATGCACGGACGCATAGGAATGGTCCCGCGTGATCTCCGCAGCAAATGGTAGCAGCGACTGCTTGTTCGCGACCCGGTCGACCTTGTTGATCACGAGCAGGCAGGGTGCGGACTGCGCGGAGACGAGGTTCCAGACATCTTCGTCTTCGTCGCGCCAGCGCACGCTGTCGATCAGGTGAACCAGCACGTCCGCTTCCCCGGGAACCTGACGTGCCACGCGATTGAGCTGGCGATTCAGCGCACGCCGTCCGCCCTTGTGCAGGCCCGGCGTGTCGATGAACGCGATTTGCGCGTCCGGCCGCGTCGCAATGCCCAGAATGCGATGACGGGTCGTCTGCGGCTTGGGCGTGACGATGCTGAGCTTGGTGCCCAGAAACCGGTTCAGCAGGGTCGACTTGCCGACATTGGGCCGACCGATCAGCGCAACCCGCCCGAAACGGTGACCTGACGCTTCAACTCCCATCTTCGAGTCGTGCCTTGAGTTGATCGAGCGCTCCCTGCGCGGCGATCTGCTCGGCGGCGCGGCGGTTCGTCGCGCTGCCGGAGGTCGATAGCTCCGCGGCTTCCACGCGGCAGGCCACGTCGAACGTCCGCGCGTGCTCGTCCCCGCTCGAAGTGACCAGATCGTAAACCGGCAAAGGCAGGTTGCGCGCCTGCAGGAAC
The DNA here is from genome assembly GCA_963758365.1 of uncultured Gammaproteobacteria bacterium. Taxonomy (GTDB): domain Bacteria; phylum Pseudomonadota; class Gammaproteobacteria; order Xanthomonadales; family Rhodanobacteraceae; genus Dokdonella_A. The sequence goes on along the minus strand of CAVWVB010000001.1, from coordinate 1,377,420 downwards.
TCCTGCAAGCGCGTCTTCGCATCCTTGGGTGTATGGGCCCCGGATTGCACGCGGTGCGCGAACAGGCCGCGTACGGCATCCCGACACACGCTCCAGCCGGCATCCATGTAGAGCGCCGCCACCAGGGCCTCGAATGCGTCCGCGAGGATCGAGTCGCGGCGGAATCCTCCGCTCTTGAGTTCTCCGGGCCCCAGATGAAGGCGCTCTCCGAGTTCCTCGCCGCGCGCGATCTCGGCCAGCGCGGCGCCGTTCACGAGCGCCGCGCGCAGCCGCGTCATCTCGCCTTCGTCGGCACGCGGGTGCACCTCGTAGACCAGTTCGGCGACGAACAGATTCACCAGCGCGTCGCCGAGAAACTCCATGCGTTCGTTGTTCGGATGGCCCGCGCTGCGGTGCGTAAGCGCCTGCTCGAGCAGATGCTGGTCTGCAAATGCATGCCCGAGGGCCGGACGGCTACTCACTACCGCCGGAAAGATTCATCGACTTGTCGAATGTGATCAGGAGGTCGATGTTGTAGATGAAGGGTACGCGCCGCTCATAGGCAACGCGCAACGTGGCTGCGCCTGCCTCGCGCTTCAGGGAAATCGACTCGGGCGGCACGTTCTCGTTGTCCACGTACTGGGTGTCGAATTTCATGTGCAGGTCGCGGCGCAGCTCGTAGAGCGACTTTTGCGCGGATCCGAGTTCGCTGCGCTCCTGCTCCATCGACTTGACCACTCCGAAATACTCGATATAGGCCGGAATCAGACGCATCGCCAGGTATGCGAAGAATCCCAGCACGCAAAGCATCATCACGAAGCCGATCAGCGTGATCCCCTTGATCTTTCGATGCATGTTCACTGTGTCCTCCCCTCGCCAGTTCGACGGTATACAGGAAATGAGCTGTTCCGCGCGCTCTACCGAACCACGGTTCCGATCCGGCTCAGGTCCCCGAAATTCATCCAGATCAGGAACGCCTTGCCGACCAGGTTGGCCTCGGGAACGAAACCCCAGAAACGGCTGTCCGCGCTGTTGTCACGATTGTCGCCCATCGCGAAATAATGCCCCGGTGGCACCACCCAGCTGCCCTCGCGCCCGACCCAGACTCCGGGAAACTCGAGGATGCGATGCTCGACGTCTCCGAGCTTTTCCTGCTTGACCTGGGCGTGATCCATGCGGTGCCCCGGCTCGGCCGGTCCGACATAGGGCCCCATGTCCGCTTCCGGCACTTCGGTTCCGTTGACGTACAGTGTCTTGTTGCGGTACGTGATCTCGTCGCCGGGCAGCCCGACGACGCGCTTGATGTAATCCTCTTTCGGATTTTCCGGATAGCGGAACACGAACACGTCGCCCCGCCGCGGTTCGCCCGTATCGAGAATCTTCGTATTCAGGACCGGCAGACGCAAGCCGTAGGCAAACTTGTTGACCAGGATGAAATCGCCGACCAGCAGCGTCGGCATCATCGACCCGGACGGAATCTTGAACGGCTCGGCGACGAAGGAGCGGAACAGCAGGATCAGCAGCAGCACCGGAAAGAACGAGCGCGCATATTCGACGGCAACCGGTTCCTGGAGCGCATTGCGGGCGCGTGCATCGCGTTCCTCCTGCGAGAGAGCGGTCATCGCCTTGAGGCTTTCTGCGTGGCGCCTGCGCACGCCGGCCAGAAAAATCCGGTCGACAAGCCAGATGACCCCTGCGGCTGCCGTCAACGCGACGAGCAGCAATGCAAAATCAAAATCCATGGTTGCTCCTTTGAAGCGGCAATCGGCGATCGCGACATGGGATTCGCTTCCAGATTCATGAAGACCCCGAATCCCGATCATCCATTTCCGCTATTTGTCCATCTGCAATACCGCGAGGAATGCCTCCTGCGGAATCTCGACGCTCCCGACCTGCTTCATGCGCTTCTTGCCTTCCTTCTGTTTCTCGAGCAGCTTGCGCTTGCGGGTCACATCTCCGCCGTAACACTTCGCGAGCACGTTCTTGCGCAATGCCTTGACGCTGGATCGCGCAATGATCTGGGAGCCGATAGCCGCCTGGATTGCCACATCGAATTGCTGACGCGGAATCAGCTCCCTCATCTTCTCGACCAGTTCGCGGCCACGGCGATCCGCGCTCGTGCGATGCAGGATCAGGCTCAACGCATCGACCCTGTCGCCGTTGATCAGCACGTCGACACGCACGAACGGTCCGCTCTGGAAACGGTCGAAGTGGTAGTCCATCGATGCATAGCCGCGCGAAACCGATTTCAGCTTGTCGAAGAAATCCAGGACCACTTCGGCCAGCGGCAATTCGTAGCTGATCTGCACCTGCGTCGCCAGATAGCTGATGGAGCGCTGGACACCTCGCTTGTCCTCGCAGAGCTTGATCACGCTGCCGATGTAGTCGGGCGGAGTGAGAATGTTCGCGACGATGATCGGCTCGCGCACTTCCTCGATGTTCTGCGACGGTGGCAGTTTGGCCGGATTGTCCAGCGACATCACCTTGCCGTCGCTCAGCAGCACCTCGTAAACGACGGTTGGTGCGGTGGTGATGAGATCCAGGTCGTACTCGCGCTCGAGGCGTTCCTGGATGATCTCCATGTGCAGTAGCCCGAGGAAGCCGCAGCGGAAGCCGAAGCCCATCGCCTCCGAGGTCTCCGGTTCGAAGTTGAGCGCCGCATCGTTGAGCTTGAGTTTTTCGAGCGCTTCGCGCAGCGCCGGATAGTCATCGGCAACGGTCGGGAACAGCCCCGCGAACACGCGCGACTGCATCTTCTGGAATCCCGGTAACGGAGCGGCGGCCGGTTCGCGCGCAAGGGTCAGGGTGTCTCCGACCGGCGCGCCGTGCACATCCTTGATCGACGCGTTCACCCAACCGACCTCGCCCGAACCGAGTTTCTCGCGCGGGCTGCGCTTGGGCGTGAACACTCCGACCTGATCGACCTCGTGGGTGCGTCCGGTCGACATCACGAGCAGCTTGTCCTTCGGCTTGATCTCGCCCTGCATGACCCGAACCAGGGAGACGACGCCGAGATAATTGTCGAACCAGGAATCGATGATCAGGGCCTGCAGGCGATCGCTTGCGCGTGGTTTGGGCGGCGGGATGCGTGCGACGATCGCCTCCAGCACGGCCTCGACGTTTTCGCCGGTCTTCGCACTGATCGCGATCGCGTCGTGCGCATGGATCCCGATCACCGCCTCGATCTCGGCCTTGGCGCGATCGACATCGGCAGTGGGCAGATCGATCTTGTTGAGCACGGGCACCACCTCCAGACCCATCTCGACCGCGGTGTAGCAGTTCGCGACCGATTGCGCCTCGACGCCCTGGGCCGCATCAACGACCAGCAATGCCCCCTCGCACGCCGCCAGCGAGCGGCTCACTTCATAGCTGAAATCGACGTGGCCCGGCGTATCGATGAAGTTGAGCTGATAGGTGATTCCGTCCCTGGCCGTGTAGGGCAACGAAACCGACTGCGCCTTGATCGTGATGCCGCGTTCGCGCTCGATCGGATTGTTGTCGAGCACCTGCGCTTCCATCTCGCGCGGTGTCAGACCGCCGCAGATCTGGATGATGCGGTCGGCGAGCGTGGATTTGCCGTGGTCGACGTGGGCGATGATCGAGAAATTGCGGATATGGAGCATTCGTTTCTGCTGCAGGCCACGGACCGCTGAACGGCACAAGAGCCGGATTATCGCAGAATCAGCAGCTTGCAGTCGCCCCCGTGACCGCGCGGGACAGGGCTTCCATGGCGTCGCGGCCTTCGCCCGACCCGACGCGCGTGGCGGCCTGCCAGCCCGCGCACGAGGATGCCGGACCGACGCCCGAGGCGCCGGTCCGGCACGGCACCCGGATGGTCAGTCGGCCCCGGCCTTCGGCACGGTCAATGCGAGGAACTGGGTTTGTTCGTCGCGACGCACCAGCAACATGATCGAGTCGCCGGGTTTTACCGCCTTCAGCTGCGCGTTGAATTCGGCAGCGCTCTTCACCGGCTTGCGTCCGACCATCAGGATCACGTCACCCGGCGCGAGCGCGGCGCGGCGCGCGGCGTTGCCTGTAACGCGGGTCACTACCACTCCCTGATCCTTGTCGATGCCCAGTTGCTTGCGCTGATCGGCGCTCAGATCCTCCGTGAAGATGCCAAGGGAATTCCCTGCCCTGGCCGCTGCCGGAGCTCCACCTGCTGCTGCCGCCAGCGTTTCCCTGTCCGCAGGCAGCTCGCCTACCGTCACCGGAATAGTCAGCGTCTTGCCATCGCGCCACACGGTCAGATCCGAGCGCGTGCCGGGCCGGGTCGAGCCGACCAGCGGAGGCAGATCGGCGGACATCGCGATCTCGTGACCCGCGAAGCTCAGGATCACGTCGCCGACCTGCACGCCCGCCTTGTCGGCGCCGCCACCCGGCGTCACGCGGTTGACCAGGGCTCCGCCGATGCGCGGCAGGCCCAGCGCCCTGGCCTGTTCGCGGTCGACATTCTGGATCTGCACTCCGATCATGCCGCGACTCACGCGCCCGCTGGTCTTGATCTGATCAACCGCGTTCATCGCTATGTCGATCGGAATCGCGAACGAAACACCCATGAAACCGCCGGTATTTGAAAAAATCTGCGAGTTGATGCCGATGACCTGGCCGGTGAGATTGAACAGCGGTCCGCCCGAATTGCCGCGGTTGATCGGCACGTCGGTCTGGATGAACGGGACGTATTGCTGGTCGGCGCCGCCGAAATTGCGGCCGATCGCACTGACGATTCCGGCCGTCACCGAATGGTCGAAACCGAACGGCGATCCGATCGCCACGACCCACTGGCCCGCCTTCACGCTCTTGGAATCGCCAACGCTCACGACCGGCAGGTTCGACGCGTTGAGCTTGAGCAGTGCGATGTCGTACTGCGCATCGGTGCCGACGACTTTCGCGTCCAGTTCGCGGCGGTCGGAGAGACGCACGGTCACCTTGTCGGCGCCGTCGACCACATGATTGTTGGTGAGTACGTAGCCATCGGCGGAAATGATGAACCCCGAACCCATCGAGACCCGCGCCCCGCGCTCGCGCGGCTGCGGCATCGGACCGAAGAAACGCCGGAAGATTTCCGGCACGTCCTGCTGGTCGAGCTGGGCGTCCCCGGTATCGGGATTGCCGGTAGCCTGCACATTGACGACCGCCGGACCATACTTCTCGACCAGCCCGGTGAAATCCGGAAGGTCGACTGCGCCCACGTCCGCAGCTGCCATCGACAGCACCATCAACACTGGCACCCAGATCCGGCGTGCGAGCATTCCGCTCCGCGAAAATGTCTTCATTGATTCCTCGTTTCCTCGTGGTGATGTGGCCCGGGCTGCCGCCCCGCCACGGATTCCGGCACGCGATTTGACGCGCCGCGCGGCCTGAAGTTCCTGTGGCTCCGCGCCAGCAACGCATCCATTTCAGGACCTCTTCAGCGAACTGCCGGAACCTGACGTGTCGATCGCGCGATACGTTCGACCGTGGCCGGCGGCACATCGCCAAGCGCGGTGATCCGCCAGCTTCCGGCATCAAGCGCGTAAATGCTGAGCACGCCTCGCGTCGCGACACGAGTGCTCTGGACCGTTGCCGTCCGGGGTTCCGCATACACCGACACGTTGGCGATACCGTCCGTGTAGATGAGATGTTCGGCGTCGCGCGCGCCCTGGGCCGGACGCTGCGCGCGCAGAAATGCGAAGCCCGGCGGCGCATCGGTCACCCGCCAGTGCGGTGCGGTGGCCAGCGCCTCTTCCTCTATCGGCGCCGCGACGCCCGTGTCGGAACTCGCAGCGAGATCGCTTGCACGAGGTCTCGCGCCGACTTCCAGGGCGACGAACATGAACTGCTCGAGCACCTGGTTCTTCGCGTTGATCACTGCAGAACGCAAGGGCAGACTGGTCGTGTCTTCCAGCCACAGTCGGTAGCCATACCGATACGCATCCCGTGGCACGATGCTCACGATGCGCGCGCGATATCCGGCCACACGATCGCTCGCGCCCATGACGGCCGCGTAGAACTTCGAAAATGCCCGATCCTGCGTACTCGGCAGCAATGGCAACAGACGTGCGCCTCCGCGGTTCGGAAACACCAGAGTCGGCCGACCACTCTGCAGGCAGGAAACCGCTCCGCCCTCGCGGACCAGTTCACTGCGCGCTCCGCTCAGACTGACCAGACGCTCGCGTTCGGGATGGCCGCCCGCATGAAACAGGCGCAGGGCATCGATGCGGCCTTCATGCTCATAGATGAACGACCCCTGGTAGTCGAGGTCGCGCACCGCGCCACTCATGTGGGCGAGCAGGCTCGCGGCATCCTCGGCAGCCGCCAGTGGACGGCCTGAAAACAACAACAGCAACCCGGCCAGCGCGACCATCAGCCAGGGTGAATTCGCACTCGATGGCCGCGAATGTCCCCGGCGACAGAGCAAACGGCACGCCTGCAGCGCTCTCGAGACCACCGAGGCCGCGCGGCAGGCCACGCCCATGGGATCAACGATTCTGACGAACGGGTTCCGCAGGTTGCGCGAAGCCGGCATCATGCTGCGGATTTGCCAGAAGCACGTACGGAACGAAACCGGACTGGCCTGCTGCGCCTGCCGCCTGGTAGTGGCGGATCAAATAGGACTGCATGCGCGGGTCGATGATGATGGGCTGCCCGGACTCGGTGCCATAGCTCGCGGGCGCGGTATCCACCGGCGTGTTCGGCACCAGAAGCGGAGCACGGAATTCGTCCGACAGTGCCGATGTCGTCGCGAGGGATGCAGGGGTCGACGTACGCGCGGGAGCACCGCGCGCCGCCAGCGATGCCTGCGGTTCAGCAGGTACCGAGTTCTCGATCGAAGGGCGCGTGAGCATCAGCGCCGCCACCGCCACGGATGCGGCAATCGCGCCACCCCCGCCCCAGCGCAGCCAGTTCGCGCGGTCATGCGCCGCGACGGGTTCCAGTTCGACTCGCGCCATCACCGCGTCGGCCAGACCCGCAGTCCAGGCGACGACGTCCTGACGTCGCAGCGTCTGACGGACTACGTGATAGCGCGCCCAGCGTAACGGCAGTTCTTTGTCCGTGCCGAGGCGTCGCAGCAGGAACCGCGCCTGGTCGCGGTCAAGCTCGCCGTCCATCAGCGCGGAGAGGTGTTCATGGATCTGCTCGTTCATGGCGTTCCTAATGCTCCTCCGACAACAGCGGGCGCAACTGTTCGTCAATCGCCTCGCGGGCGCGGAAGATCCGAGATCTGACCGTTCCTATGGGACAGTTCATCGTTTCCGCAATCTCCTCGTAGCTCAGTCCATCAACCTCACGAAGCGTGATGGCGACCCTGAGCTCCTCGGGCAATCGTTCGACCGTGGCGAACACGGTTCGTTCAATTTCCTGGCGCATGAGTTCACGTTCGGGGGTGGCCGACTCGTGCAGCCGCGTCGCGCCATCGAACTGCACTGCGTCTTCGATCGCAATATCCTCGGTCGGCGGCCGACGTCCCTGCGATACCAGGTAGTTCTTCGCGGTATTGATCGCGATCTTGTAGATCCAGGTGTAGAACTGGGCGTCGCCGCGGAATGAACCAATCGCCCGATAGGCCCGCACGAACGCTTCCTGCGCAACGTCCTGGCATTCGCTCCAGTCGCTGACATAGCGGGAAATGACACTGACCAGCTTGTGCTGGTATTTCCTGACCAAGAGGTCGAACGCGCGCCTGTCGCCGTTCTGGACACGCTCGACCAGCGCTTGATCCAAGTCGCTTTCGCCCATCCGGGCAATTCTCCATGGTTGCCGACCCGGTCAGGCATACATCCTGGACCCTGCCTGGCGCAATTAGTTTCTCGGCTGTCGTTACTCGAACTCCCGCGACCTACATGGGGCCATCGAAAACCTCGCTCAAGCCTGCAGCGGAGGGGACGCGGCCGAGCCTCCAAGCAGGCGGGCGCGCTCCTGCAGCAGATTCTCGAAGCTGGTCGCCGGCACCGGCCGGCAGAACAGGAATCCCTGCAGAATCTCGCACCCTTCTGCGCGCAGGAACTCGCGGTGTTCCTCGATTTCCACGCCCTCCGCGACAACCCCGCGATTGAGATTGTGGGCCATGGAAATCGTCGCGCGCACGATCGCCTCGTCGTCCGGGTCGACGCCGATGTTGCGCACGAACGCCTGATCGATCTTGATGCGATCGGCAGGAAAGCGCTTGATGTAGTCCAGCGACGACTGGCCCGTGCCGAAATCGTCAATCGATATGCTGCAGCCGATCTCGCGCAGGCCATGCAGGGTCTCGATCAGTCCCGGCGTCGATTTCATGCTGATGCTCTCGGTGACTTCGAGATCGAGCAGGCGTGCGTCCAGGCCGCTCTCCTCCAGCGCGTCCAGAACCAGCTGGACGAAGCCCGGTTGGCGCAGCTGCAGCGGAGACAGGTTCACCCCGACCCGCAGGGGCAGGCCGTAGCGGACCTGCCAGCGACGTGTTTCGCGGCATGCGGCGCGCAGAATCCACTCGCCTATGGGAATGATCAGGCCCGATTCCTCGGCCAGCGGTATGAAGAATCCCGGACTGATCATGCCCAGTTCCGGATGTTCCCAGCGGATCAGGGCCTCCATGCCCACGATATCCTCGGTCTGGCCATCGACCTGGGGTTGATAGAACACGCGCAACTCACCGTTCTTCTCGGCAAGGCGCAACTTCGCTTCGAGCGCGAGACGCTGCTGGTGCGACTCTTCCGGCACCGCGACGTAGGCCTGGAAATTGTTGCGGCCCATGCCCTTGGCCGAATACATCGCCACGTCGGCGTGTTTGAGAAGGCGTTCCGCGTCGTTCGCATCATCCGGGTAGAAGCTGAGTCCGAGCGATGCGGTCATGTTGAGCTCGAGACCCGCCGCAAGCTGCAGGGGCGCCTCCATCGCGCGCACGATCTTCTCGGCGATGCGGACCACGTCGTCGCGCTGCACGATGTGCCGCAGGATCAGCGTGAACTCGTCGCCGGCGTAACGCGCCACGGTGTCCGAACTGCGTACGCTGCCGCGCAGGCGCTTGGCAACCGCGGACAGGACCTGGTCGCCCACCGCATGTCCGAGCGAATCGTTGATGTTCTTGAATCGGTCCAGGTCGACGAAGACCACCGCAAACATCTCGCTGGTGCGATGGGCTTCCTGGATCGCCGAATTCAGGCGATCGTTGAACAGGAGGCGGTTTGGAAGGCCGGTCAGCGGATCCCGCAGCCCGATTGCACGCCCCTGCGCGCGCGCATGGCGCAGTTCGAGCTGGCCGGCGAGGACGTGGGCGATCACACGCACCCCGCCGGCCACTGCCGCATCGATCTCCAGAGTGTCCCGCCGCGCAATCAGGAGCGCGCCGAGACAGGCCTGGCGTTCGCCGAGCAGGGGCAGGCCGATCACGCATTCATAACGGTGCTCGTGCACGGATGCGTCGACCCCCGGACTGCGCCAGGCGTTGACGGGCCGCATGATCTCGTTGCCGTCGAGTACATGGCGCAGATTGACTTCATGCAGCGGATCGGGGCCGTCACTGGCGCCGAAGCGTTGGTATGAGGACAGAGCCTGCGGCTCGCCGGAGGGGTCCGCAGGCGCCTCCACGACCAGCGCGAAGTCCAGCGCCAGCCAGTCGATCAGGATGCGCAGCGTGGCATCGGTCGCACCTTCGCGTACGTTGCCCTGGGTCATGCGCAGCAGCGCGACGAGCGTCTCCTGATAACGGCTCAGCTCCTCGATCTCGCGGAACAGGTAGAAGTGGGCCACGCGACCGTCCTGGACCGCGAGGCGCACATGCAGATCGACCGGATAGCTGCCGCCGTCCGCACGCGGCTTGCGCGCGCGCATGTGCACGCTGCCTTCCCTCTCGAGTCGCCGCGTCAGTTCCGCGCGACGCTGCGTCGACAGCACGAGATCGAAGCCGTCGATACGGCCGGCCATGATCTGCGCGCGCGCGTAGCCGGAGCGCTGGACGAAGGTGTTGTTGACTTCGACGATGCGCCCGCTCGCGGGATCGACAATCGCCAGCTCGTCCATGCTGCCGTCGAAGGCAAACTGGTAGCGGTCGCCGCCGGTCACCGTCGTTCGCGCCGCACCCGTACTGCGCGCTGCCAGGGCCACCTTGATCCGGGCCAGTGCGTCATCCGGCTTGACCGGTCGCGCCACCCATTCGATCAGCCCGGCCGGGGTCCTTTCGCTCCGCCACATGCCGCCACGGCTGCCGAGAATGCCGATCACGGGTACGTCGAGCTTGGTGTGTGCGCGCAGTTCGTCGCAGAACGCGAGCGCCTCTCGCGGGTCGTCGGCAAACTCCAGCAGGACCAGGTCGACATCGAGATCGGGAGTCAGAAAACCCCGCGCCTGTGCGATGTCCTTGGCCGAATAGATCGCTTCGAATGCCTGCGCATCGAGCGCATCGAACAGGACCCGGCGGTCGTCGCGATCAGCGGCCACGATCAGGGCGGCACCGCGTGCATCGGTCGTGATCACGCTCATGATACCCAGCGCCCGTCGCGCAGCCGCAGCTGCCGATAGGTGTCGTCCTCGACCGAGAGCCGCTCGAACATTCCGTCCAGTTCCTCCGGCAGTTCGACACTGGCGCCGAGAAACACGAGCTTGCGCTCGTTTGCGGCCTGCAGACGCGAGATGCGCCGAAGCAGCAGGGTATCCCCGGGCTTCAGGTTGCCCGTGAAGTCCACGAACAGATAGACCCCGAAATGCATGCTTTGCAGCACGTAGCGGAGCGCGTCGGCCATGCGCTTCGATCCGGGCACGTGCAAACCGCTCTCACGCAGCGATGCGAGGCCGCCTTCGGGCTCCCAGGCGTAGATCGAAGTACCGCCTCGCATGGCCAGGACCCGCATCTGCTCGAGTGTATCGGCCACGTTGGCCGATTCAAGGAGGATCAGCTGCTGCGGCGATTGCACGATACGATCGAGCAATTTCTGCACAACCGGAAGCTCGGCTTTCTTTTCGACCACGCGTCCCCTCGTCAGCCGCATTGACCCGGCGCACGGCTTGCCCGGATTATAGCCATCCCCCTGCTGTTTCCCGGAGCCGGTCATGTTCGAAGGCTTGCGTTTCCAGCACTGGCAGCCCGAGCGTGATGCCGACCGCATCGTCGTGCTGACCCTCGACCGCGCGGGAGCCACCGTCAACGCGATGAACCGGGCCGTGCTCGACGAGCTTGCCGAGATCGTCGAGCGGCTCTCTTTCGATCCCCCAGGGGGCGTGGTGATCCGATCCGGCAAGGCCGCGGGTTTCGTGGCCGGTGCCGACATCAGGGAATTCCAGGGATTCGCGGCGCAAGGCACGGTGCAGGACGCGATCGAGAACGGGCAGAACGTCTTGCAGAGACTGGCGCGCCTGCCCTGCGCGACGGTCGCTGCCATCCATGGCCACTGCATGGGTGGCGGTACCGAGCTGGCGCTGGCCTGCCGCTACCGGGTCGCCTCCCGCGATCCGTCGACGCGGATCGCGCTGCCCGAAGTCAAGCTCGGCATTTTCCCGGCCTGGGGTGGAAGCGCGCGGTTGCCGCGCCTGATCGGCGCACCAGCCGCGCTCGAATTCATGCTGACCGGTCGCAGCGCTTCGCCCGAGAATGCGCGCGCGATGGGCCTTGTCGATCGCCTGACGTCGGCTGACTTGCTGATGGATGCCGCGAGGGAAATCATTCGCCAGCGCCCGTCCCGGTCGCTGCTGCAGAGAACCACCGCGTGGGCGACGAATTCCTGGCCGGCGCGGCAGATCCTGGCCCCGATCCTGGTCAAGCAGACAGCCGCAAGAGTGCGCAAGGATCACTACCCGGCGCCTTTCGCGCTGATCGAGACCTGGCGGCGCGGCGGCTCGAACATCCGCCAGCGCCTGAAGCTCGAAGCACGCGCCGTGACCAGGCTTGCGCAGACTCCTACCGCACGCAATCTCGTGCGTGTGTTCTTCCTCCAGGAACGCCTGAAGTCGCTGGCCGGCGGCGCCGAGCATGGCATCACCCATGTGCATGTGATCGGCGCCGGCGTGATGGGCGGCGACATCGCGGCCTGGTGCGCGTTGCGTGGGTTCGAAGTCACGCTGCAGGACCGCGAGATGAAGTATGTCGAGCCGGCTCTCGATCGAGCGCGACAGCTATTCGCGAAGAAGCTGAAGACACGCGACCGCATCGATCCCGCCATGGCACGGCTGGTGGCCGACGTCGAGGGTCGCGGCATCGCTGCGGCGGATCTGGTGATCGAGGCGATATTCGAGAACGCCGAAGCCAAGGAGGCGCTCTATCGTGCGACGGAGCCGGATCTGAAACCCAAGGCGTTGCTCGCGACGAATACGTCCAGCATTCCCCTGAACGAACTGCGCGCGGCGGTGAAGAAGCCATCGCGCTTCCTCGGTCTGCATTATTTCAATCCGGTGGCGCTGATGCCGCTGATCGAGATCGTGCGCCATGACAAACTCGGCGTGCTCAACGAAAAACGCGCACTCGCGTTCTGCAAGGCTATCGACAAGTTGCCGGTACCGGTCGCGGGAACGCCCGGATTCCTGGTCAACCGCATTCTGATGCCGTATCTGCTCGAGGCAGCTCGTGCCTTGAGCGAAGGCATTCCTGGTCCGGTCATCGATCGGACCGCGAAGAAATTCGGCATGCCGATGGGACCGATCGAGCTCATCGACACGGTTGGACTCGATGTCGCCGCTTCTGTTGGTGCGGAACTCGGACCGTTCCTCGGTCTCGATATTCCGCCTGCGCTCGACAAACTGGTCAGCGCCGGCAAGCGCGGCAAGAAGGACGGCGAAGGCTTCTACAAATGGGAGAACGGCAAGGCACAGAAGCCGGCGGTCGATGCCGCCTACAGTGCGCCAGCGGACCTCGAGGATCGCCTGCTCATGCCGCTTCTGAACGAGGCCGTCGCCTGTCTGCACGACGGCGTCGTCGACGACGCCGACCTGCTCGACGCGGGAGTGATCTTCGGCACCGGCTTTGCTCCGTTCCGCGGCGGTCCGATCCGCTACGTGCGTGAAGCGGGCATCGGCGCACAGAAGGCGAAACTCGAGGCTCTTGCGCTTGAACACGGTGAACGCTTCAAACCAAGGCCGGGCTGGGACGATGCCGCTCTGGCCGCGGGCACCTGAGCGCTCCCGGCGTCGTGGCCCCGACCGGCACGGTGCACGCGCGTTACGCTAGCCGGATGGCACTTCGCGATTCTGCTTGGTCAGTCCGGAATGCCGGACATCCTTGCCCTTGACGAGATAAAGCACGAACTCGCAGAGGTTCTTGCAGCGGTCACCGATACGCTCGAACGAACGCGCGCACCACAGGCGGTCGAGTTCGACGACGATTCGATGGGGCGACGCCTGCATGCGCTCGACGAGCAGGGACTTGAGTCCGCGGTAGGCCTGGTCGAGGCGACCGTCACGGCGCATGACCGCCAGCGCCAGGTCTTCGTCCAGGCGCACGAACGCATCGAGTGATCCGCGCAGCATGTCGCGCGCCTGCTCTCCGAGGTCGGCAAGTGCCGCACTCACTTCGGCAGCGCCCTCCTCGCCGATCATTTGTTCGCCGATGCGCGCTATGCGCTTGGCCTCGTCGCCGATGCGTTCCAGATCGGCGAGCATCTTCATGCTTGCAAGCACGAAGCGCAGATCCGATGCGGTCGGCTGACGTCGTGCGAGGATGAATGCGCATTGTTCGTCGATGGCGAGCTCCGCGGCATTGATTTGCCGCTCGCGCGGATCGATTGCGGCAGCAGCCTCGGCGTCACGCGCAATGAGCACCTGCAGGGATGCGCCGATCTGCTCTTCCACCAGACCTCCCATCGCAAGCACCTGGCGGCGCAGATCCTCGATCTCGGTGTTGAACTGACGTGAAATGTGTTGGGACAGATGCAGCCGATCCATATGTCGCTGTCTCGCGGGATTCGTGGTCAGGCACTTGCGGCGAAGGTGTCGCACGACGCGGCCACCGGCGCACCGAGCCTACTCGCGTGCTGCAGCCGGCGCATCTTCAGGCATCCGCACAGCGGGGCATGGCGCTCCGGGAGCATTCTCATCCGTACCGGCCACTGATGAAATCCTCGGTCTGCCGTTCACGCGGATTGGTGAACAGTGCATCGGTATCGCCGAACTCGACCAGGCGCCCTTCGTGCATGAATGCGGTGAAAGCGGCGACCCGCGCTGCCTGCTGCATGTTGTGGGTCACCAGCAGCAACGCATAGCGTCGCGCAAGTTCATGCAGAAGCTCCTCGAAACGCAGGGTCGCAGCCGGATCCAGCGCGGAGGCCGGTTCGTCCAGCAGCAGCACTTCGGGCTCGACGGCGATCGCGCGGGCTATCACCAGCCGTTGCTGCTGACCTGCGGAAAGCTCCAGCGCGCTGTGTTCGAGCCGCATGGAAACCTCGTCCCAGAGCATGGCCGACCTCAGTGCCTGCTCGACACGTTCCTCGAGCGTGCGCCGCTGGCGGATTCCGAGCAGTCGCAGGCCATAGGCGACATTGTCCCGGATCGACAACGGAAACGGATTCGGCCGCTGGAACACCATGCCGACGCGGCGACGGAGTTCGTGCACGATCATTTCCCGGCCGTAGGCATCGCTGTCGCCGAGAAGCACGCGTCCGCTGGTACGACTGCCTTCGATCTCATCGTTGAGCCTGTTCAGACAACGCAGCAGGCTCGACTTGCCGCAACCGCTCGGGCCGACAAGCGCGGTGATTCTCGAGGCCGGCAGGTCGAAGTCGACGTTTTCGAGGACCTTGCGAGAGCCGTACCACAGGCACAGTCCACGCGTCCTCATGGCCATGACTTCATCGGCGTCGAGTACCGCATGGGACGCGGGATTCTGCGGGACCGTGGTCAGCATGACATTGGCACTTCAGGTTTCCAGAGCGCGATAGCGCTCGCGCAGTCGATTGCGCAGCACGATGGCCGACAGATTGAGTGCGACGACGATACCGACCAGCAGCCCCGCACAAGCATACGCGCGGGGTATGCCACGCAGCGCATCCGGACTGGCCAGCGCCGCATCGTAGACCGCGAAACCCAGATGCATGAACTGCCGCGTCGGATGCAGCCAGGGGAAAGTCGCATCGATCGGCGGCGCGGGCGCGAGCTTGACCACGCCCACCAGCATGAGCGGAGCCACCGCGCCCGCGGCCCGCGCGACTGCGAGGACAAGGCCGGTCAGCACAGCGGGTCGTGCCGCTGGAAGCAGCAGATGCCACAACGTCTCTTCGCGAGTTGCACCGAGCGCGAGTGACCCGTTGCGCAGAGCGGTAGGAATGCGCGCGAGACCCTCCTCGATGCTGACGACGACAACGGGCAATGTCAGCAGTGCGAGCGTGAGTGCGGCCCAGATCAAACCGCCGCTGCCGAACGTGGGAACCGGCAGGCGTTGCGGGTGAATCAGCTGATCCAGGCTGCCTCCGATCCCGTGAACGAAGAGAGCCAGGCCGAGTACGCCATAGACGATTGACGGCACGCCGGCCAGCGTATTGATCGCTGCACGGACCACGCGCACCGCGAGCCCGCGTCGCTCGTGCAGATACAACGCGGTGGCGATCCCGAACGGCATCACGATCACGCTCATCAGAAGTACGAGCGTCACGGTGCCGATCAATGCCGGCAGTACGCCACCGGCCAGGTTCGACGCGTTCGGCGATGTGGTCAGAAATCGTCCCAGACGCTGCGCAAACGAACGCAAGCGCGCGAATCCGTCGAGCGCATTGGGACGCAGCGACTCGACCGGATGCGAAGGAGTTCCCGCCTGGGCGAGCAACGCGGTCTCGATCCCGGAATCGGCGTCACCGCGTCCGAACAGGCGGCGGCCGTCCGCGAGTTCGAGCATGACTGCATCGGCCGGAGTGCCGCTCGACGCGATCCGGCCGATCGGCACGCGCAGGTAGCCGTCACCGATGCGATCGAATTCGCTGCCGCGCAGGACCAGCGCCTGCGCATTGTCGGCCACGACCTCACCGAGCAGCACGCGCCCGTCACGCAGATGTACCTCGGTGACCCGGCATGGCCAGAATGGTGCGAGCGCGGAGGCGCCGACGAAGCAGAAAAGCCCGGTCACGATCGCGATGCACAGGCCGGTGACGCCGGCGAGCAACCAGGTACCAGCGGCGGCGGATCGGCCGGCAATCATGGCAGCGACGCAGCAAGCAGTCGCCGGCGCAGTCGATTGCGCACGACATCGGCGGCCAGGCTGAGCACGACGGTCGATGCGAGCAGGATGAGCGCCGCCAGCAGCAGATTGCGGTACACGGATCCGGTCGGCGCGGCCTCGGGCATGCCGAGCACAAGTTCTGCGCTGATCGAGCGCAGCCCGGTCAGCGGATCGAAGCCACCGATCGGTGTATTGCCGCTGGCCATCAACACGATCATCGTCTCGCCGAAACAGCGCGAGAATCCGAGTACGACCGCGGCCAGCAGGCCCGATCCCGCCGCAGGCACGACGATCGTCCTCAATGCCTGCCAGCGCGTCGCCCCGAGTGCGAGCGCGCCCTGGACCAGCGTGCGCGGGACCAGCCCGAGCGCGTCCTCGGCGACCGAGAACACGAGTGGCAGTGCGGCGATTCCAAGGGCCAGGCCGACCAGCAGTCCATTCCACGGACTCCGGGCAGCGACAAGCACCCCTTCGTGTCGTGTTGCGAGCGCTGCCACGACGGCAACGACTGCGACGACCAGCGGCAGCAGCCACAGCGGTAGCCAGCCATCATGGCGCGCGCTGCGTCCGAACAGGAATCCTGCGGCCAGCAGCACGCAGGGAACCACCACGAGCGCCGCCAGCAGCGTTGCGACATGAAATTTCAGCCACGGAGCCAGGGTTGCGGTGGCGACCAGACCCAGCACGACCGTTGGTACCGCGTACAGCAGTTCGAGAGCGGCTTTCAGCCACGCGCGCAGACGCGGGGCGCAGAAATGGGCCGTGAACATCGCGGTCGCAAGGCCGAGCGGCACCGCGAGCAGCAGCGCGCAGATCGCCGCGCGCAGGCTCCCCGCGAACAACACGCCGAACTGTTGCCAGTCCAGATCTCGCAGGGGCGCCAGCGGGTACAGGCCCGCGATCAGGAAGATCGGCATCACCACCATCGATCCGACCACGAGCAGAGTGCCGATGCCGACGGCCCAGGCCAGCATGCGGGCACGTCGTCGCCTGCGCTGCATGGTTCGGCGCAGGAGATTCGGACTCAAGATCAGGCCGCAAGCTTCTGGATTGGCGGGCATTCGCCCACGCTAGGCCGCCTATGTGACAGGGTTGTTACAGCAACGGCCTGCTGTCATCGATCTGCCATCGTGCGGCCATACGCACTTCAAGGAACACCGCCAAGCTGTCCCGAGGCACCCAGGCGGAGCGCCCGATGCGCGTCGCGATCGTCACCGAAACCTGGCCACCGGAGATCAACGGGGTGGCCCTGACCGTGCAGTCGCTCGCGCAGGGCCTCGCGGTCCTCGGACACACCATCGAGCTGGTGCGCCCGCGGCAGGCCGGCGACAGCGCGGCGTTTTCCGCGAACTTCGAACAGGTCCTGCTTCCCGGAGCGGCGCTGCCGCGCTATCCCGGGTTGCGCCTTGGACTGCCCGCGCAGCGCCAGCTGCGCCGGCGCTGGTCGCGGCAACCCGTGGACGCACTCTACATCGCGACCGAGGGTCCGCTTGGGCGGTCGGCGCTCGGGGCAGCACGTCGCCTGCGCATTCCGGCCTGCACCGGGTTCCATACCCGATTCGACGATTTCGCACGTCATTACGGAGTGGCCTTCCTGACCCCGCTGGTCTTCGCCTACCTGCGTCGTTTCCACAACCGCGCTGCGGCGACTCTCGTGCCCACCACGGAACTTGCCGATTTCCTTGCAGCGCACGGATTCGACAATGTGATCCTGTTGCGCCGTGCCGTCGACACGGCCCTGTTTCATCCGCACCGTCGTGACCTCGCGCTTCGCGCCGAATGGGGTCTTTCGAACAACGATCTCGCGGTCATCCACGTCGGGCGCCTCGCGCCCGAAAAGAACCTCGATCTCGCGATGTGCGCGTTCGAAGCCATACGCGCAATGCACGTGCGCGCGCGCCTTGTCGTCGTCGGTGACGGCCCGTCCCGCGCGGCCCTGGTGCGCCGGCATCCCGACACCGTGTTTGCGGGCGTCCGGCGAGGCGCGGATCTTGCGCGCCATTACGCGTCCGCCGACCTGTTCCTGTTTCCGAGCCTGACCGAGACGTTTGGCAATGTGACCCTCGAGGCTCTCGCGAGCGGAGTGCCTGTCATCGCGTTTGATTATGGTGCTGCGCGCGAACACATCCACGACGCGCACGCGGGTGCGCGCGTGCCGATCGGCGACGCCGATGCGTTCGTGGCCGCGGCCGTCGCGTTTGCGGCGCAGACAACGGCCGCTGCAACAGCGCAATCGACGTGCCTGCGCGACTCCGCGCGCGCCGCGGTGGCCGCACTCGATCCCGCGGATGTCGCGCACCAATTCGCCGACGTGCTCGGCAGGCTGCCGACGCGGAGGCTGCCGTGACAGTCTGGCGGCGCCTCGAGATCGCAAGCCGTGAGCGCGCGCTGTGCGTGAAGATGAACCGCTGGGGCGCACATCACGTGCTGACCCGGCTGTTCCGCATTGTCAGCCGGCTCGGAGACGGCGCGTTCTGGTATTGCCTGATCGGGACGATGGCCGCACTCGGCGGGTTCCGCGGACAGCGCGCCGCATTGCATATGGCCTGTGCCGGAATCGTCTCGGGCTTTCTGTATCGCTTTCTCAAGCGCTGGACGCGTCGCCAGCGACCTTACCGGATGCACGCCGATATCACCGCGCATATCGCGCCTCTGGACGAGTTCAGCTTTCCATCCGGGCATACGCTGCATGCGGTCGGGTTTACCCTGATTGCGGTCACGTATTTTCCGTGGCTCGCGCCCTTGCTCGTGCCGTTTGCGGGGCTGGTCGCGATGTCGCGCGTCGTGCTCGGCCTGCACTATCCGAGCGACGTACTCGCGGCGGCGCTGATCGCGTTCACGCTCGCCGGCGCGTCCCTCTGGTTCGCGCCGGCCGGCTGGCTCGTCTAGCCAGGCACGCGCACGAGTCGCCCCCAGTGCGCGCGCCGGGCCGCAATGCGGTCACTGCGTGCCGTCGAATCCGTTCCCGAAAATCGAATCGACGTCGTCCTTGACCGTCACCCATTGCAACGCGATGTCCATCGCCTGGGCGCCGGATCGCACGATCCAGGTGCGGTTGTCGAAGCGGGACGGCCCGAACGAACGATTGATGCGCGATGCGGCGTCGGAATCGAACAGCGTCCCGTCCGGATTGGAGACGGTGAACTGCAATTCCTGCCCCGCGCTCGCGGTCGGTGTCGCGGGCATGTCAATGCCGTCCGCACGCGGCGCATCGTTGAGCAGATGCAGGCGCGGCGTACTCGACGGATCGAGGTATTCGGTTGCCGAATAGCGTGTGAAATCGACCGGATCCTGATAGTTGACCGCGAGACTGAACGTGTGTACGGCCAGCGGGTACGCGCTGTCGTGTCCGGGATCGAGGACGTCGCCGTCGGGCGTCACGTGGAACGTCATCGACACCGCGGTGCCGGGCGGGAAACCGGCCAGCGGGCCATCAGGCAGATCGTTCGAGATCACCGAACCCTGCGCGACTATCACGGTGTCGCGCGCCTGTGCCGGGTGCAGGTCGATGATCCACGGTATGAAGAACGATCCGGTCGGGTCGATGCCGTTGCCGCCGAGCGTCAGGCCGTCAGCCGAGATCGCGTTCGCCGAATACAGGTAGAACCCGTCCGGGATCACGATCTCGTGTGCGGCCGCATAGTCCGAAAGCAGCATCATGCCGTCGGTTGCGGTCCAGATGAAAGCGGCCGTGGTGAAGCCGTCGCTCGTGTTGCCGACGATCGTATTGCCGTCCTTGCTGACCCCAAGCGCGTACGACGACGGCGGCGAGAAGAAGCCGTACGGCTTGTAACGTGCATCGGCCAATGCGCCACCCGGTGCGTCGAGCTTGCCGAGCGTGCGCTGGACCGCCGGCGCGGGCGCCGGCGGATAAATGATGCCGATCGGCTGCGCGTCGGTGGCCGCGGTCCAGCGCCACGCGAGGCTCTGGAACTGATCGTCCCAGTAGCCCTGGCCGACGACGACGCTGCCGTCCGCATTGGCCGCGAGGGCCTCGCCCGGCGGCGCGCCGAACGCGTCGCCGTAGGCGCCGTCGTTGTGCGGTTCGATCGGCTTGCCGTCGATCCAGATGACGCCGCTGCGATAACCGTCGAGGCGGTCGTTCCAGCCGAAGATCGTGCTGCTGTCGGTGCTGATGCCGTTGGCGCGCGAGTAGGCGGTCGGCCGGTTGACCGCGAGCCGGGTCATGCCGCCCTGCGCGGTCCAGCGGAAGGCGATCGGATTGAGCGATGGGTCGTAGGCGAGGCCGACCACGACGCCGTCGTCGGAAACGCCATACGCCTGGCTGTAGAAATTGTCGAGCGTGGTCGAACCCGGATACGGCCCGATCAGAATCGGGCCCGTCACATCGATGTCCGAGTAGGCCATCGCGGCGACGATGTAGCCGTCCGTGTCGACGTCGGCGCCGACGATTGGCTGCGCCCAGGAATTCATGCCGAGCGCGGAGCCGAACGGAATGTCCGTCTCGCCCGCGCCCTGGCGCCAGACGAACGAGCCTGCGTATTGGCCGAACGAGGTGTATACGCCCGAGGCGATGCGGCCATTGCGCGACAGGCCGGTAAGGAACCCGTTCTGCGCGTTGTCGAGGCTGGTGAATGTTCCGGCGGTCGCGGTGCCGCTCGCCACGCCCAGCACGAGCGCGGCGGTCAAGACGGTACGCATGCTTCATCTCCCATCAAAATCGGTCGGTTCGGCCGTCGCGGCGGCGCGCGGTGATATCCCGCGGTCGTGGCCGCGAAGCCAGCTCGGCATCATGGGCGGCCGCGTTCGCGGCGGCCATTCAAGATCGATTCGCGATCGATTCGGGACCGGTTTGGCTGCCGCCCCGGCGCGGCCGGGTTCGCATCGGCTGCGCCGCTCAGCGGGCCGAAGCTTCTCGCGTGGAGATCGCGACGCGGATCGCGTCATCCGGAATCGTGCGCTCGCCCGCGAGCGAACGCGCGCGGCCGATCGCGGCCTGGCGCGCCTCGTCGCGACCGAGGGCCGCGTAGAGACGCGCCTCGAGCACGGCGCAGGAGAAATCGTGTTCGGACCAGCGCGAAAGCCGCCCCACCTCGACTGCTGCCGCGTCGAGGTCGCCCTCGGTCAAGAGCGCGTCGGCATAGGCGCCGGCCGCGGTCGCGATGTCCGCGGGCACCGCACCGGCCTCGGCGTCGAGGATCGCCTTGTCGAACGTCGCGTGCCAGTCGCCGGTTCCGAAGCGCCAGTCATATTGCGCGCGGGCGAGCTGAACCAACAGGCGCGCGTGGCGGTCTTCGTCGCGTGCCGCCCAGGACTCGAACTTATCCAGCGCACTCTTCGCCGCAGCTGCGTCACGCAATCGCGTCTGCGCAAGCACGCCGATCCAGGCCGCCTCGGCGCGCTCTGTCACGTAGCCCGGCTCCCGGAGCGCGTCCGCTGCAGGTGCGAGAAGCTGCAGCGCCGCGTCGGCGTGCCCGGTGTCCAGCGCGATGTGCGCAAGCTGCACCGCCGCTGCCGCATCGGTCGCTCGATCCGGCGGCGGCGATCCGTCACGGACCTGGCCGAGCAGATCCCGCGCTTCCCGGTCGCGGCCGGCTCCCGCCAGCGCGCGGGCGCGCGCGAGTGCAAGCGCATCGAGCGTACCGCGACTCTCGATGCGTGGCGCGAGACGTTCTGCCGCATCCGCGGCCGCCAGAGCCTCATCGGTGCGCAGCAGGGCACGTTGCGCCGCGACCTGTCCGACCAGCGTGAAGATCGCCTCGTTGATCGCGCCCCACTGTTCGAATCCCTTGCTCGCCGCGACCAGTTGCGGCAATGCCTGTGCCGGTCGGCCCTGGTCCAGATCGAGGAATCCCTCGTTCGCCGAGACGCGCAGCAACGCGAGCGTATCGTTGGCCTGCCGCATCGCGACGCGTGCGCGTGCATAGTCGGCGAGCGCCGCCTCGACGTGGCGCTGTTCGGCGGCAGCGGCTGCGCGGCCGAGGTAGGCCTCGCCGAGCTGCGCTGGCACGTTCTGCGTCTCGAGCAACGCAACCGCCTGCGCAAAATAGGATTCGGCCAGTGCGGGATCGTCGGAGCGGATTGCGACCGCGCCGAGTCCATTGAGGATCTCCGCGCGCAGGACCGCATCGGTACTCGCAGGAGCCCGCTCAAGCAGCGAAGCGAGCCGCGCGCGCGCGGCTTCGGTGCGGCCACTGCGGAAGTCGATCTTGGCCAGGCGCAATCGAAGCTGGGGTGACTCGCGCTGCGCGGCGGTCGCGCTGTCGATCAATGCGAGAGCGGCGCCCGGATCGTCGGCCAGCACCGCGGCATCGATGCGCTTCACCAGGTCGGCATAGGGTTCGGCCTCGCCGCGCAGCGTCGGCGCGGCATGCCCGAGAACAACGAGCAGCTTGTCGGTCGCAAGCCTTGACGCTTCCGTCGCCGACCGCGCGTGCGCATCGACCGTGGTGTGGATTCCGGCGCCGTCGTCGGCGTCGAGATGCACCTGCCAGTCGGCGCCGGCCATCGATACGCGTGGCCGCACGAGCAGGCCGAATTCGCCGGCGCGACGCAGTGCCGCAGGACGCTGGTCGGAGGACATGTTGAGTAGCGCAACGACGCTTTCGCTCGGCGCCGTCGGAACGCCGGCACTGCGAAGGCGGCTCGCGACGACCTCCATCACGCCAAAGCGCAACCAGCTCGAATCCACTGCCATGCCGGTGTCGAGCGTCGCCAGCACGACGGCCGCCGCGCGGGCCGCGGGCAGCGCCGTGGTCCCCGCGGGAACCTGCACGCGCGTACGGACAAGGTCATATGCGACTCCGCCGAGAACGATCGCGAGCACCACGCAGGCGGCCAACCATCGGTTGCGATAGGACCGCCGCGCGCGATGCGCCTCGTAGCCAGGAGCGGGAGCGCCCGCGTCTGCTCCTGCCGGCGCGGCGATGTCCGACCGCGACGCGTGCGGTGCCGCGATGGATTGCGCCGCATCGCGGTCGTGCGGCGCGCCGACAGTCCCGTCCGCGACCCACCGATAGCCGAAGCGCGGGATCGTGCGAACGATGCGCTGGCCCTTGGCGTCGTCGCCGAGTTCGCGGCGAATGCGCATCACGGTCTGGCCGACGAGCGTATCGCTGACTTCGGTCTTGCCCCAGACCGCGGCGACCAGTTCATCGCGACCGACCGCACGATCGCGATGCTCCACGAGATACGCGATGCAGTCGAACACTTGCGGTGGCAGCACGACAAGGCGGCCCGCTCGCCAGAGTTCACGCGTTGCGGCATCGATGCGAAGGTCGCCAAAAACCGAGCTGCTGCGAGTCATGGCGCAGCCTACCGCGTTTCGCTTGTCGAACGCATCGGCAGCGCAACCGACCGCCGGCATGCCGCGCTTGCATGGATATTGGTGGCGGAATCCCGTGCGCGGAGCCTGCCGCGAGCGCGCTCCCGTCGATGGGTCACGCGCAGGCCAGGTACAGAGCGGCACGTCCCG
Organism: uncultured Gammaproteobacteria bacterium; assembly: GCA_963758365.1. Classification (GTDB taxonomy): domain Bacteria; phylum Pseudomonadota; class Gammaproteobacteria; order Xanthomonadales; family Rhodanobacteraceae; genus Dokdonella_A. The sequence continues at coordinate 1,353,919 of CAVWVB010000001.1, read as the reverse complement.
GTCCTGCTCGCATTCGCGACTGGCTGGCCCCTCCTGCGCGGACTGCGCAAGGCGCGGCGGACCCAATCCAGTGAAGCTTGCGCGCGGCCTGAACGCGAGATCGGGCAATTCGACAGCCCGGCGCGATGCGCAAAGGATCATTCCGCTTCGCCGCACCGCAAATCAGTGACCCTCCTCAACCATCGAGTGCGAGCACAGACGGCACGGCGCCCGCTACTCAATCCCTGATCGGATACGCCTGTGCGTCGGGCCCCGCGTCACCCACGACGTCGACACCCTTGGGCGGCACGAAGGTGAACGTGCCGGCAGGCAGAGGCGGATTGCGCTTCCAGTCGCTGAAGCGGATCTCGGTGAGATTTCCGAGCTGGTCCTTGAACAGCATGCGCTGCAGGGTGTGCGCGTCAAAGCCGAGTTCCGCGTATTCGAAGTCAGGGTCCGGCGCCTTCGAGGTCAACCTGAGCCACGCCAGTCCGTCGTGCTGACCTGTTTCGACCGATACGAACTGACGGTCGAGCTGACCGAGGTCGGTCAGCACCGTCAACGGGCTGTGCGCTTCGGCGGCGCTCTGGCTGCGCACCGAAACCTGCTCGAGGTCGGGTTCGTAGATCCACACACGCGACCCGTCCGCCACGATGGTTTGCTGGTAAGGCGTTTTCGTCTCCCAGCGGAACTGGCGAGGAGCCCTGAGCGCGAGCATGCCGCGCGATTCCTCGCCGCGATTACCGCCCGCATCGGCCACGACCTGGGTGAAGTCCGCGCGAACCGACTCGAGCCCTGCGGAGAATGCCTGCAGTCGCGCACGGGCTTCTCCGTTCGCATGGGCGAGACCGGAAACCAGCAGCATGATCGATCCGAGCAACAGGCGCATGGAATTGCAGCGTGAGAGGGGGCGCGGAATGGCCAGTGTACGGCGGAGTCAGCCCCGGTGAGGCTGGGCGACGCCATCGAGCAGCGACTCGGACGCCTTCGGGTTGCCCGACTGCGCGATGTTGCTGAGCGCGACAATACCGACCAGACGCTTCTCGCGGTTGAGCACCGGCAGCCGGCGCACGCCCAGTTCCGCCATGTTGCGCGCGACGTCCGCAACATCCTCGTCGTCATGGCAATATTTGATCGTCGTCGTCATGACTTCGCCGACCGGCGTATCGACGCCGAGTCCACGGCCGATGCCGCGCAGGACCATGTCGCGATCGGTCAGCATGCCGACCAGGCGGTCGTTGTCGCTCACGGGCAGACTGCCGACGTCCGCCCTTGCCATCAGCTGCGCTGCATCGCGGAGGGTCTGGTGGGGCTGCACCAGGCGTACGTCACTCGTCATCACGTCTTTGACTGTCTTCATGATTCCTCCTCGAAGCCGGAGACCGCGCGAGTCGCGCAGCCGCAAAGAGGACACTGTGCATGAGGCAACATGAACGCGCGTCGGACGAGGCCGCACGCGGACCCTGTCCGGTCCGTACTGCAGCTTCGGCGGCGATCCGTCGGCAGCGGCCGGTCGATCACGGAGCGGGAGGCGGGGGCGCGAGTACGGTCCGGTTGCCGTTTGTCTCCGGCGGCGTGACGATACCTTCCTGCTCCATCACTTCGATCAGACGCGCTGCGCGGTTGTAGCCGATTTTCAGCCGTCTCTGCACACCGGAGATCGATGCGCGCCTGGATTCGGTGACTATGCGCACGGCCTCGTCATAGAGTTCGTCGTAGTCGCCCGTGCCGATGCTGCCGAGCGCATCCTCCGGAAGCCCCGAATCACCAATCACCTTGCCGTTGCCGAGCGACTGCACTTCCTCGAGCACGCCATCGACGTACTCCGGCTCTCCCTGGGCCCGCAGCCAGTTGACCACCTTGTGCACTTCATGATCGTCGACAAATGCACCGTGCACGCGCTCGGGCGCCGCAGTACCCGGTGGCAGGTACAGCATGTCGCCGTGACCGAGCAGGGTTTCGGCGCCTGATTGATCGAGAATCGTCCGCGAATCGATCTTCGAGGACACCTGGAACGCGATGCGGGTCGGAATATTCGCCTTGATCAGGCCCGTGATCACGTCGACCGACGGCCGCTGCGTCGCGAGGATCAGGTGCACGCCGGCCGCGCGCGCCTTCTGGGCGAGGCGCGCGATCAGCTCTTCGACCTTCTTGCCGACGATCATCATCATGTCGGCGAACTCGTCGATGATCACTACGACGTAGGGCAGCGGCTGCAGCGCCTCGGCGGTCCGCGAGGGCTGCGAGGCATCGGGACGGAACAGCGGATCGAGCAGCGGATGTCCGGCGTCGTCCGCGTCCCTGATCTTCTTGTTGAAGCCGGCGAGATTGCGCACACCCACCGCGGCCATCACCTTGTAGCGACGCTCCATCTCGGCGACGCACCAGCGCAGCGCATTGGCGGCCTCCTTCATGTCGGTCACGACCGGCGCCAGCAGGTGCGGGATCCCCTGATAGACGGACAGTTCGAGCATCTTCGGGTCGATCATGATCATGCGCACGTCACGCGCGCTGGCCTTGTAGAGAAGGCTCAGGACCATTGCATTGAGCGCGACCGACTTGCCCGATCCTGTCGTGCCGGCGACCAGCAGATGCGGCATCTTCTGCAGGTCCACGACAACCGGTGCGCCGCCGATGTCCTTGCCGAGCGCGAGTGCGAGAGGCGACTTCAACGCATCGTAGCGACCTGAACTCAGAATCTCCGAGAGGTAGACGATTTCCCGGTTGCTGTTCGGTATCTCGAGGCCGATCACCGATTTGCCCGGAATCACGTCGACCACGCGTACGCTGACGACCGAGAGTCCGCGTGCGATGTCCTTGTCGAGGCTCGAAATCTGGCTGCCCTTGACGCCTGGAGCGGGCTGCATCTCGAAGCGTGTGATCACCGGACCCGGATGGGCGCTGACCACCTGCGCGTCGATGCGGAAATCCTTGAGCTTGAACTCGACCTGACGCGAGAGTGCTTCCAGCGTGTCCTCGGAGTATCCCTTGACCTGCGGTCTGGGTTCATCGAGCAGCGACAGCGGCGGAAGCTCGCCTTCGTGGGCGGCACCCGCAAACAACGGGATCTGCGTTTCGCGTCGCGCGCGATCGCTCTTCTCGATCGGCGCGATGGTCGGCTCGATCTTGATCGGTTCGCGCTTGGCCTGCCGCACGGTCTCGATCTTGCGCACGACCTCGCGCTCGGCGCGCGCGCCGCGCGCGGCATTCCAGTCGTCGGCACGGCGCAGCTTGCCGGCGACGCCGGCCCCCGCGCCAAGCAGGAATCGGCCGATCCCGTCCATCAGTCTGAACCAGGAAAGTCCGGTAGCGAGGGTGATCGCAACCAGAACGAGCGCGAGCAGGAACAGGCCCGCGCCGAGCGGTCCGAAACTGTGCATCAGGGCGTCGCCCACGAGATGGCCGAGCAGGCCACCCTCGCCCGCAGGAAGCATCGTCGGACCATTGCCGTGCAGAAATGCAAGTCCCGGCGCAGCGAAAAAAAAGGCCACGAATCCGACCAGGCGCAAGGTCGGTTCGAGCGGCGATCGCTCCTCGATCATCGTGCCGCGCAGTACGACAGTGCCCACGACCAGCAGCAGGATCGGCAGCGCGTACGCGACGATGCCGACCAGATAGAACGTAAGGTCGGCGATCCAGGCGCCAAACGCGCCGCCAAAATTGTGGATTCCTCGCGCCGGATCACCGGCATGAGACCATCCGGGGTCCGTCGCGTCATAGCTGAACAGGCAGGCGAACAGGTAGATCGCGAGCGGCAGCAGCAGCAGGAAGCCCGCCTCGCGCAGGCGCTTGTGCCAGTGCTCGTCGAGCCGGGGAGCCGTCTTTGCCGCTTTCTGGGGGCGCGCCACCGTGATAATTTACCTGAGAGTGCGATCGCAAGCTATTGTTTACGAATAATTCTGCTCAAAAGGTGCATGTACGGACGGATTCGTCCAGAGTCCACGCGATCGCGCTTTTGCCCGCCATGGGCGACGATCAGCCGAGCAGCGCCGGATGCACGACCTTGCCGTTCTCGACATTGATGCCACTCTTGAGCGGTTCGAACTTGCGCCAGGCCCGGCCCGCCGCGAGCCGCTGCACATAGGGCAGGATTGCCGCGCAGATCGCCTGCGAAGAGGTCTGCGGCACCGCGCCTGGCATGTTGGTCACGCAGAAATGGGTCACCCCGTCGACCAGATAGGTCGGGTGCGCATACGTGGTCGGCTTCGAGGTCTCGAAGCAGCCGCCCTGGTCGATCGAGATGTCGACCAGTACCGAGCCCGGCTCCATCGCCTTGACCATCGCGCGGGTCACGACGTGCGGCGCCTTCGCGCTCGGAATCAGCACCGCACCTATCACCAGATCCGCGTCACGCACCTCGCGGGCAACATACTCCTCGTAGGGATACAGTGCGGTCACATTGCTGCCGAGGGCCATCATCTGGCCCAGCCTATCGGGTCGCTTGTCGAACACGATCACGTTCGACCCCATCGCGGCTGCCAGCGCGGCCGAGTTTCCTCCGGCCGCGCCCGCGCCGAGTACGACGACCTTGCCGCGCTCCGTCGAAGGCAGGCCGCCGAGCAACTTGCCCTTGCCGCCCGCCGGCTGGTGCAGCAGGTGTGTGCCGATCTGCGTCGCGATGCGACCGGCGATGATTGACATCGGAGCGAGCAGCGGCAACGTGCCCTCGGCATCCTGCACGCTCTCGAATGCGATCCCGGTCAGTCCGATGTCGAGCAGACGCTGCGTAAGCTTCGGTTCGGCGGCCAGATGCAGGTAGCAGAACAAGACGTGCTCCTTGCGCAACAGCTTGAGGTCGCCCGCAATCGGCTCCTTGACCTTGACGATGAGTTCACCGGCTTCGTAGAGCTTCTTCGCAGTAGGCATCAGGGTTACGCCGATGCGCGCATAGTCCTCGTCGCTGAAACCGCTCTTCGTTCCCGCTCCGGCCTGCACGAAGACTTCGTGGCCACGCCTTACCAGATCGGCGCAGGCGGCGGGAACTAGGGCGACGCGCCCCTCGAGGGTCTTGGTTTCCGAAGGCACACCGATACGCATTGCAGGGATCCTCAGTGCAGAAACGCGGACGGCGCCTTGAATCGCAAACGTGTTCCCCTCATTCTCCGGTTCCCGCACGGACACCTGCCGCATTGCGGCTCACGGACGGGCAACGGGAATCGGATTCGCCGGCGGCACTCCCACTGCGCCCGCGTCGGAAAACGTTTCGGAATGGTCGCCACGAAAGCGGCCGGGATTATACATGACGACTGCCAAACACTCGCGATTGATCATCCTCGGATCGGGCCCGGCCGGCTACACCGCTGCGGTATACGCGGCACGCGCAAACCTGAAGCCCACGCTGATCACCGGTATCGCTCAGGGCGGCCAGCTGATGACCACGACCGACGTGGACAACTGGCCCGGCGACGTCGAGGGCCTGCAGGGACCCGACCTGATGAAACGCATGGCCGAGCATGCCGAACGCTTCAACACCGAGATGGTTTTCGACCACGTCCACAGCACCGACCTCACGCAGCGTCCGTTCCGTCTCAAGGGCGACGCGGGCGAGTACACCTGCGATGCGCTGGTGATCGCGACCGGCGCGACTGCCAAATACCTCGGTATCGCGTCGGAGGAGCACTACAAGGGCAAGGGAGTCTCGGCCTGCGCGACCTGCGACGGATTTTTCTTCCGCGACCAGGACGTCGCCGTGATCGGTGGCGGCAACACCGCAGTCGAGGAAGCGCTGTATCTTTCCAACATCTGCCGCAAGGTGACCCTCGTCCATCGCCGCGACAAACTGCGTGCCGAGAAGATCATGCAGGACAAGCTGTTCGAGAAACAGCGCGCTGGCAAAATTGAAATCGTCTGGCACCACGCAGTCGAAAAAGTGCTCGGCGACGAAAGCGGGGTCACCGGAGTACATCTGCGCAGCACGCTCGACGGATCGAGTCGCGACCTTGCGGTGACTGGTGCGTTCATAGCGATCGGACATACCCCGAACACGTCGATTTTCGAGGGCCAGCTCGAGATGCGCAACGGCTACATCACGATCCGCAGCGGACTCGACGGCGCTGCGACCGCTACCAGCGTACCCGGCGTGTTTGCGGCCGGCGATGTGGCCGATCATGTCTATCGGCAGGCCGTCACCTCGGCCGGCTTCGGCTGCATGGCCGCACTCGACGCCGAGAAATTTCTCGACAAGGGCTGACCGCATGCCTGGGGGTCTTTGCCGGCGCCGGATCAGCACGAGAATGCGGCACGCGACGCGGTGCGCACGCGTTGTTGATGCGGCGCAGGCATGATCGAAGCCCGATTCCACGATGCCATCGACGAGATTCCGCAAGCGGCCTGGGACGCACTCCGGCCCGACGACAATCCGTTCGTCGCACATGCTTTTCTCGCCGGTCTCGAACGCCATGGCTGTATCTGCGCACGCACCGGATGGCGCCCGCACCACCTGGGCCTGTACGACGGACACCGCCTGCTGGCCACCGCCCCGCTGTATCTGAAAGGCAATTCGCACGGCGAGTTCGTGTTCGACTGGAGCTGGGCCAGTGCCCATGCAAGGCACGGACTGGATTACTATCCGAAGCTGCTTTGCGCGGTACCCTACTCGCCCGTGACCGGCCCGCGGCTGCTGGCCGGCAGCGGTGCCGACGCCGATGCACTTCGCAGGGTGCTCGCACAGGCGATTCAAACAGAGGCCGCCCGGCTCGGACTGTCGTCCGCGCACCTGAACTTCACGAACGCGGCCGACGCCGCCGCGATGGTCGGCAGCGACTGGCTCGGACGCTCGGACTGGCAATTCCACTGGACCAATCGCGGCTGGAGGACCTTCGACGAGTTCCTCGCCGCGATGAGCCACAAGAAGCGCAAGAACATCCGCCAGGAGCGCGCGCGCGTGCTGCGTGCCGACGTGCGCTGCGAAGTGCGCCATGGCGATGAATTGGTCGATGAGGACTGGCGAGTTCTGCATGGCTTCTACGTCTCCACCTTCGACGAGAAGGGCAACTACCCCGCACTGACCCTGGGTTTTTTCCGTCACCTGGGTGCGGCGATGCCGCGCAACGTCGTTGCGATCCTGTGCGTGCGGGGCTCGGTTGCGGTCGCCGGCGCGCTGCTGTTGCGCAGTTCGTCGACCCTCTATGGGCGCTACTGGGGGTGCAGAGAGCAGATCGAAGGTCTGCATTTCGAGGCGTGCTACTACCGGGGTATCGAATACTGTCTGCGCGAGGGCCTGTCGACGTTCGAACCCGGCGCCCAGGGCGAGCACAAGATTGCGCGCGGATTCCTGCCCGAACGCACGCACTCGTTCCACTGGATCGCAGACCCGCGCTTCCGCATGGCGATAGCGGAGGCGCTGCGGCAGGAGCGCCACGAGCTCGATGCCTATCGGGCCGAAATTCTCGAGCACTCGCCCTTCGCGCGCAAACGGGACACGGAGGCGCGGGAATGAACCGGCTTGCGCTGCTCGATCCGATCCGGCGCCAGGTCTTCCCGCCCGTCGACCAGGCTCTGGACGAGCCCGACGGACTGCTGGCCGCGGGCGGGGACCTCTCCTGCGAGCGCCTGCTTGCCGCCTACCGGCGCGGCATCTTCCCCTGGTATTCCGGCAATCAGCCGATCTATTGGTGGTCGCCTTCGATGCGGACCGTGTTCGACACGGCTACCGTGCACGTGCCGCGTCGACTGTCGCGCTGGCTGCGCACGTGCGTCTGGAACGTCCGCGCGGATAGCGATTTCGTCGCCGTCCTGCGCGGCTGCGCAGCGGCACGACCGAAGCGGCGCGGGACGTGGATCACCGCGGACATGCAGATTGCGTACGAGCGCCTGCATCACCTGGGTTTCGCCCATTCGGTCGAGGCATGGGATGGCGAAAAGCTGGCGGGTGGCGTTTATGGTGTCGCCATCGGGCGCATGTTCTTCGGCGAGTCGATGTTCAGCGCGGCGCCCAACGGCTCGAAAGTCGCGCTGCTTGCGCTATGCCATGCACTGCACGGCTGGGAGTATCCGCTCCTGGACGCACAGGTTGCATCCGATCATCTCTTCACACTGGGTGCACTGCAGCTGCCGCGCGCGATGTTTTGCGCGAGAGTCGCCGAACTCGCGGCGAAGCCCGCCGTGGACGGATCATGGCATGCGCGGTTTCCACCGATTCGCGCCGTCGACCTGGCAGGATAGCGGGCAAAGCGCGCAGACTGGCGACGGTTTCTCTTCCCGCGACCGCACGATCGTGGCAGAATCGCGCGCCTTTGCAGAGCCTGACGGCCCAAACCCAGGGAAACAATGTCCAAAGACGACGTCATCGAGATGGAGGGTTCGATCCTCGAAACCCTGCCGAACACGATGTTCCGCGTGAAGCTCGAAAACGGGCACGTGGTCACCGCGCACATTTCCGGTCGCATGCGCAAGAATTACATCCGTATCCTCACCGGCGACAAGGTCAAGGTCGAGATGACACCCTACGATCTGACCAAGGGGCGCATCACCTACCGCATGAGGTGATGCCGTGAGGTCATTCCGTGCAGGCCACGAATGGCCGGTGGCACGGATGCAATGGCCGCCCGACGCGGATAGACACCCAGCGCGGGAATCCGTTTTTCGCGCGCCGCATCAGGCGACCAACATTGCGGGCCGGCTCTCATCGGTCGGCAGAGGCGCAGTCTTCGCACGTGCGGTCCCCTGATACCTCGCTGCGCTCCGGTTCCGCGCAGGTTCTCGCTTGCATGGGAAGCACCACAGCTCGCACGTACGCGATCATGTCGATCCAACCCCTTGCCCGCGAGACCGCTATTCCACGACCGCCGGCATCTTCTCCGCCGCTTCGGCCTCGACCGCGAGCTTGTCCTCACTGACCGACAGCATGACCTTGCCGCCTTCGGCGAGCTTGCCGAACAGCAGTTCGTCGGCAAGCAGGCGCTTGACGTTTTCCTGGATCACGCGTGCCATCGGCCGCGCGCCCATCTGACGGTCAAATCCGTGCTCGGCGAGCCAGCGCCGCGCCTCGGTGTCCACATGAAGCACGACATGCTTCTCCTGCAACTGCATCTCGAGTTCGATCAGGAACTTGTCGACGACGCGCAGAATGTGCTCGAAGTCGAGCGCGTTGAACTGGATCACCGCGTCGAGGCGGTTGCGGAATTCCGGAGAGAATCCGCGCTTGAGGGCTTCCATCGCGTCGGTCGTATGGTTCTGTTCCACGAAGCCGATCGTGCGTCGGGCTGCCTGCTGCGCCCCGACGTTCGTGGTCATGACCACGATGACGTTCTTGAAATTCGCCTCGCGTCCGTTGGTATCGGTCAGCGCGCCACGATCCATGATCTGCAGCAGGACGTTGTAGACGTCCGGATGCGCCTTCTCGATCTCGTCGAGCAGCAGCACGCAGTGCGGGTGCTTGACGATCTGTTCGGTCAGCAGGCCGCCCTGATCGAAGCCGACATAGCCCGGCGGGGCCCCGATAAGACGTGATACAGAATGTGCTTCCATGTATTCGGACATGTCGAAGCGAACCAGCTCGATCCCGAGCTGCATCGCGAGCTGGCGCGTCACCTCGGTCTTGCCGACCCCGGTCGGACCGGTCAGCAGGAAGCAGCCAATCGGCTTCTGCGGATGACCGAGTCCGGAGCGCGCCATCTTGATCGCGCCAGCCAGCGCGTCGATCGCCGGATCCTGGCCGAATACGACCATCTTGAGGTTGCGATCGAGGCTGCGCAGAACGTCGCGATCCGACGCGGAAACCTGCTTGGGCGGAATTCTCGCCATGCGCGCGACGATGAACTCGATGTCCGGAACATCGACGGTTCCGCTGCGCTGCTCCTCCGGCAGCAGATGCTGGCGTGCGCCGGCCTCGTCGATCACGTCGATCGCCTTGTCGGGCAGCAGACGGTCGGCGATATGCTTGACCGACAGATCGACAGCGGCCTTCAGCGCGTCGTTGGTGTACTCGACCTTGTGGTGTTCCTCGAAGCGCGTCTTCAGACCCTTGAGGATCTCCACGCTGTCCGCGATGGATGGCTCGACGATGTCGATCTTCTGGAAGCGCCTGGCCAGTGCGCGATCCTTCTCGAACACGCCGCGGTATTCCTGGAACGTGGTTGAACCGATGCAGCGCAGATCGCCGCTTGCGAGCACCGGCTTGATCAGGTTCGACGCGTCCATCGTGCCGCCGGAAGCGGAGCCCGCACCGATGATCGTATGGATCTCGTCGATGAACAGGATCGCCCCGGGCTCTTTCTTGAGCTGCGCGATGACCCCCTTGAGGCGTTTCTCGAAATCGCCACGATATTTCGTGCCCGCAACCAGCGCGCCGAGATCGAGCGCCCATATCGTGCAGTTGGCCAGCACGGTCGGCACGTCGCCCTCGACGATGCGCTTGGCCAGCCCTTCGGCGAGTGCGGTCTTGCCCACCCCGGCTTCGCCGACATAAAGGGGGTTGTTCTTGCGACGGCGGCAAAGCACCTGAATCGTGCGCTCGACTTCCTCGAGACGGCCGATCAGAGGATCGATCTTGCCCTCGCGGGCAAGCTCGTTGAGATTGTTGGCAAACTCGGTCAACGGATTGCCACGGGACTCCTCCGCCCCCTCACCCTCATGCCCGGCTTCTCCGGCCGCAGGCTGCGCGCCGGATTCGTGCCCGATCTTCGCGATTCCGTGGGAGATGTAGTTGACGACATCCAGCCGCGTGACTTCCTGTTGACCCAGAAAGTAGACCGCATGCGAATCCTTCTCGCCGAAGATCGCAACCAGCACGTTCGCACCGGTCACCTCTTTACGTCCTGACGACTGCACATGGTAGACCGCCCGCTGCAGCACGCGCTGAAACCCCAGGGTCGGTTGCGTGTCGCGCTCGTCGTTTGCGGGTAGTACCGGTACCGTTTCGGTGATGATCGAGCGCAGATCGCGCGCGAGCTTCGCCGCGTCCGCGCCACAGGCGCGCAGCACGGCGGTGGCCGACGTGTTATCCAGCAGGGCCAGCAGCAGGTGCTCCACGGTCATGAATTCGTGGCGCTGCTCGCGGGCCTCCTTGTAGCACTGGCCTATGGTGATTTCGAGATCCTTGCTGAACATTCCGGCACTCCGCTTACGCTGCCTGCGATGGATGCTTGCAATATATGGACCGTCGTGCGCGCTTCAATCTGTCACTTCGGTTCAGGCCTTCTCCATTGTGCACAACAGAGGATGCTGATGGGTGCGTGAGAATTCGTTGACGTGGGTCACCTTGGTCTCGGCGACCTCACGGGTAAATACGCCGCACACGCCCTTCCCTCGCGTATGCACATGGAGCATGACCTGGGTCGCACGTTCGCGATCGAGATTGAAGAACGTCTCCAGCACGACGATGACGAAATCCATCGGCGTGAAGTCATCGTTGAGCAGAACGACCTGGTAGAGCGGAGGGCGCACGACCTCGGGGCGCGCTTCCTCGACAGCCATCCCGGGGCCATGTTCCACATTCGGATCAGGTTGTTGCGCCATGAGCAAATGATCTTGAATGCCGGGGCCAGTATAGCGCCCATGCCACGCTGCGAGATCGTAAATGTTGCCGCTTTCCTCGCTCACAAGGGGCCGAATCGGCTGCCTGCTAGAATCCGGAAATGACAGATCTGACAGGCTCCCCGGCCGGATTGAGCGATACCGCAATCTGGCGGCCGCATGTGACGGTCGCCACGGTGGTCGAGCGCGACGGCCGCTTCCTTCTGGTCGAGGAAGACGTGCGCGGACGCATTGTCCTCAACCAGCCGGCCGGACATCTCGATCCCGACGAGAGCCTGCACGCCGCCGCGGTTCGAGAAACTCTCGAGGAAACCGCCTGGATGGTCAGGCTGACCTGTCTGCTGGGAGTGCAGCAGTGGGCGTCGCCTTCAGGCAGGCAGTTCGTGCGCTTCACGTTCGGGGCCGAAGCCCTGCGCCACGATGCGGCGAGAGCGCTGGACAACGGCATTCTGCGAGTCCTGTGGCTCGGCCGCGACGAGATTGCGGCGGTCGCAGCGCGGCTGCGCAGCCCGATGGTGCTCGCGAGCGTCGATGACTGGCTTGCCGGTCGGCGCCTGCCGCTCGACACGATCCGCCAGCTGTCCGCTCTGTCCGAAGCGAACTGACCGATGGCGAACGCGGACACCATTGTCGGCATGTCCGGCGGAGTCGATTCGTCGGTGGCAGCAGTGCTCCTGCAGCGCTCCGGAGAATGCATCGCCGGACTGTTCATGCAGAACTGGGAAGAGGATGGGCACGACGGAGGCTGCCGCGCCGACGCGGACCGCAAGGATGCCGTCGCGGTCTGCGCCATGCTCGGCATACCCCTGTATCCACGCAATTTCGCGAGCGAGTACCGGGACCGGGTTTTCTCGCATTTTCTCGACGAGTATCGGCGTGGACGAACCCCGAATCCCGACGTGTTGTGCAATCGCGAGATCAAGTTCAAGACGTTTCTCGAACAGGCCCGCGGCCTCGGCGCTTCGCGAATCGCAACCGGACATTACGCGCGGGTCGACGGCATGGGTGGACTCTGGCGCCTCAGGCGCGCGCGCGATACCGGCAAGGACCAAACCTATTTCCTGCACGCGCTGGATCAGGCGGCGCTCGCGGCAACGCTCTTTCCACTGGGCGACCTGCACAAGAGCGAGGTGCGTCGGATCGCACGCGATGCCGGACTGGCTGTTCACGACAAGAAGGATTCCACCGGCATCTGCTTCATCGGCGAACGCGACTTCCGGTCGTTTCTGGCTGCCTATGTTCCGGCACGACCCGGACCGATCCGGACTCCGCAAGGGATAACGGTCGGCGAGCATCCCGGCGTGTTCTACTTCACTCTCGGCCAGCGCAGCGGCCTGCGCCTGGGCGGCCGGCGCGGCCAGGGCGGCGAGCCATGGTATGTGGTTGGCAAGGACATCGGGACGAACGTGCTCTACGTCGCCAATGGCAATGCCAGCCACTGGCTGCATTCGCGGACACTCGTCGCCAGTGCGCCAACATGGATCGCAGGCATGGCGCCGGCGCGGGAATTTGGCTGTACCGCGATGACACGCTACCGGCAGGAGCCGCAGGCTTGTCATGTCCAGATGGACGGCCAGCGGTGCCTGGTCCGGTTCGATGAGGCACAACGCGCGGTGACCCCCGGTCAGTCCGTGGTCTTCTACTCCGGCGACGTCTGCCTCGGCGGCGCCGTCATCGACGCCTGCGATGCGCCATTCGGTGGGTTGGAGCCGGACAATGCGTGAATCGCGGGTAATTGCCCTCGCTGGAGTGCTGCAAGCATGCCGTCTGGTGCACGAGATAGCGCAGCTCGGGCGCACTGATGTACCGAGCATCGCAGCAAGCCTCGCTAGCGTCTTTCGCATCGACGCCGATAGTGCCGCCGACGTATTCGACGGTATCGCCAAATTACGTCTTGGCCTCGAGACGCTGCTCGTGCAGTTCGACGAGGGACGCCGCGATCTTGCCCTGACCCGGCTCGTTCTCGGCGTGCTTCGGATCGAGCGCCGCCTCTCCCGTAACCCACGCATGCTCGCGGAATTGCGCGCAGGCATCGAACGAATCCAGCGCCAGGCCGACCATTTCGGCGTCGATCACGCCCAGGTGCATGCTCGCCTTGCCGAACTCTACGTGGAGACCCTGTCCACTCTGCGGCCACGGATCATCGTGCACGGCAATCCGCAGAATCTGGCGAATGCACAACTCGTGGAGCAGATTCGTGCGCTGCTCCTCGCCGGCGTGCGCGCTGCCGTACTCTGGCGGCAGGTCGGGGGCGGCCAGATCCGGCTCCTGCTGCGCCGCCGTGAATACACGATGCTCGCGCGCGGGCTCCTGACTCGCAGCACACTCGATCGTGGCTGACGCAGCACGCGCTCATCCGATCGATGCCGGCTGCGCTACCTGTTCGTCTCGCAGCGTGCACGCCGTTTGGGCGATAATGTCGGGTCCCCTTCGCCGATCCTCTCCGTGGATCGCGCCACCGCGGCGCTGCGGCTCCGCACAGCGGGCACGCCAGCCAGTCAGGAGATGCAGATGACAGATTCGTTCTCGACCCGCGACGTTCTCGAGGTCAATGGCAAGCGCTACCACTACTTGAGTCTCGCCAAGTTGGGCAAGCGCTTCGATCTCGGCCATCTGCCCTATTCGATGAAGATCCTGCTGGAAAACCTGCTGCGCCACGAAGACGGCGGAATCACGGTCGGCAGGTCGCATATCGAGGCAGTGGCAAACTGGGATGCGGGCGCCGAACCGCAGACCGAGATCGCGTTCATGCCCGCACGTGTCCTGTTGCAGGATTTCACGGGCGTCCCGTGTGTGGTGGATCTTGCCGCGATGCGTGATGCGGTGGTCAGACTTGGCGGCAGGGCTCGCCAGATCAACCCGCAGATCCCGTCGGAACTGGTGATCGACCACTCCGTGCAGGTCGACGCCTACGGCCGCGCCGAGGCGCTCGATCTCAACGCGAAGATCGAATTCCAGCGCAACAAGGAGCGCTACAGCTTCCTGCGCTGGGGCCAGAAAGCCCTGCAGGACTTCAAGGTCGTGCCGCCGAGTACCGGTATCGTGCACCAGGTCAACCTCGAACATCTGGCGCGCGTGGTCATGGAGCGCGAAGTCGATGGGACCCTGATGGCGTTTCCGGATACGGTTTTCGGGACCGACAGCCACACCACGATGATCAACGGTCTGGGCGTGCTCGGCTGGGGCGTGGGCGGCATCGAAGCCGAGGCGGCGATGCTCGGCCAGCCGTCGTCCATGCTGATCCCGCAGGTGGTCGGTTTCAAGTTGATCGGCCGATTGCCCGAAGGCGCCACTGGCACCGACCTGGTACTGACCGTCACCCAGATGCTGCGGGAGCAGGGAGTGGTCGGCAAGTTCGTCGAGTTCTACGGCGATGGCCTGCAGCACCTTCCGCTGGCCGATCGCGCGACCATCGCCAACATGTCGCCCGAATACGGGGCGACCTGCGGCATTTTCCCGATAGACGCCGAATCGCTGAACTACCTGCGTCTGTCCGGCCGCGACGAGGCGCAGATTGCGCTCGTCGAGGCCTATGCCAAAGCCCAGGGCCTGTGGCATGCGCCGGACTCGCCGCACGCGGGGTACTCGGCCACGCTGGAACTCGACATGACGACCGTGCTGCCTTCACTTGCGGGTCCCAAGCGCCCGCAGGATCGCGTGCTGCTGAGCGACATGCAGGCCAACTTCCGCGACGAGGTTGTCGGCATGACCGCACATCGCAAGAACAACGGCAAGGACAAGGACAAGATCAAGGACATGGACGCCGAAGGCGGCGACCAGCCGCAAGGCGAGCACCTGGTCGCTGCGCCGGTCTCCAGAATCCGCATCCACGACCAGGACGCCGATCTAAAGGACGGCTCGGTGGTCATCGCCGCAATTACATCCTGTACCAACACGTCGAATCCGGCGGTAATGCTCGGTGCGGGCCTCGTCGCGCGCAACGCGTTGGCCAAAGGCCTCAGCGCAAAACCCTGGGTGAAGACCTCGCTCGCACCTGGTTCGCTGGTGGTGACCGATTACCTGAAGAAGGCCGAGTTGCTCGACGACCTCGAGCAACTCGGCTTCTACCTGGTCGGCTACGGCTGCACGACCTGCATCGGCAATTCCGGACCGCTGCCCGACCCGGTCTCCGACGGCATTATCGAGAACGATCTTGCGGTGGCTGCGGTGCTGTCGGGCAACCGCAATTTCGAAGGCCGCATCCACCCGCAGGTGCAGATGAACTATCTGGCCTCGCCGCCGCTGGTCGTGGCCTACGCGCTTGCCGGCACCATCGACATCGACCTGACCTCCGAGCCGATCGGCCATGACAAGGACGGCGCTGCGGTCTACCTGCGCGATATCTGGCCAAGCAGCCAGGAAATCGCCGACCTGGTCCTGAAGACCGTCAACCCGGAGATGTTCACGAGAAACTATGCGGACGTGTTCAAGGGTGACAGCCGCTGGAACCAGATCGAGTCGCCGAGCGGCGAGAGATATGCCTGGAAAGGTGATTCGACGTATATCAAGAATCCTCCCTATTTCGACGGCATGACCATGGAGGTCGACAGTGTCGACGACATCAGGGGAGCGCGTGTGCTCGGCCTGTTCGGCGACTCGATCACCACCGACCACATCTCGCCGGCGGGCAACATCAAGAAGGACTCGCCCGCCGGCAGGTTCCTGCAGGCTCGCGGCGTGCAGCCGGCGGACTTCAACAGCTACGGATCGCGCCGCGGCAATGACGATGTGATGGTGCGCGGCACTTTCGCGAACATCCGCATCAAGAACCGGATGCTCGATGGTGAGGAAGGAGGCAACACGCTTTACTTCGGTAAGAGTGTCAGGCACAAGCGGGAGGGCGAGAAGATGCCCATCTACGATGCCGCGATGAAGTACAAGACAGATGGCGTGCCGCTGGTGGTACTGGCCGGAAAGGAATACGGCACGGGCTCCTCCCGCGACTGGGCGGCCAAGGGCACGATACTGCTCGGCGTCAAGGCCGTGATCGCCGAGAGCTACGAACGCATCCACCGCTCCAACCTGGTCGGCATGGGCGTATTGCCGCTGCGTTTCAGGAAAGGCGAGAATGCCGAATCGCTCGGCTTGGACGGCTCGGAAACGATCGACATCGGCGGCCTGGACAACGGCAATGCGAAGACCGTCCAGGTCGTCGCGCACAAGGCGGACGGCAATGACATCCGGTTCGAAGCCGAGGTACTCGTGCTTACTCCGAAGGAAGTCGAGTATTTCCGCAACGGCGGAATCCTGCATTACGTACTGCGGCAACTCGCGGCGAAGAAAGCCGCATAGGACCAGGTATCCGGTTCGCGCAGTCGAAGTGCCGGGTCATCCGTCTTCACGTGTCCACTGCGCGTTGTAGCAGCGCCACGTGCGGCCCTCGCGACGCCATCCGGTCACGAAGTGGATCGTCGTGCTGCGGCCGACGATCCAGCGGCCCGACGAATCGGTGACGCTCGCGTCGAATCGTGCGGTGGCGCGTTCGCCGGCCACGTCCACGCCGATCGGGCCCGGCCGCACTTCGATTCCCCGCGAGAGCAGTCGCGCCCGCAACAGGTTTTTGAGTCCGGCCCGGTCCACGCTGCCGCCGTTGCCCGTGAAATCGTCGCTCACATGCGCCAGCAGCGTCGAGAGCCGGCGGTTGCCCGAGGCGTCGGCCATGTCCAGGATCGCCGCGCGGACAGTCTCCGCGTCCGGTTGCCTGGCACAGGAGACGGCCAGCAGAACGAAAGACACGATCGACCACATGCTGCGCATTGTGCGACTCTTCGTGTGGCTCTTCCCGTTGCGACCCGCTGCATTGCGGCTTGCCGCTCGATCGGGCGTTGTGCTGCAATCATCGCAATCCTAGCCTGGGCGCGCCAGGACGACGCACGGTCCAGCGACAATTCCCGCTGACGCGGTTCACACGATGCGGAGGAAGCATGACGATTGAACAGCGTCCCTGGCTTGCGAGCTACCCCAAGGGCATTCCCGCGGAGATCGATCCGGGCCAGTACCATTCCGTGACCGCACTGCTGGAGGAATGCTGCGACAGGTTCCGGCATCGTCCGGCTTTCACGAACATGGGACGCCGCATCACCTACGGCGATCTCGATCGTCTCAGCGCGGCATTCGCATCGTTTCTGGTCAACGACCTCAAGCTCGCCAAGGGTGATCGCGTCGCCCTGATGATGCCGAACCTGTTGCAGTATCCGATCGCGATCATGGCGGTGCTGCGCGCAGGCCTCACGGTCGTGAACACGAATCCGATGTACACACCGCGCGAACTCAAGCATCAGCTCGACGATTCGGGCGCCAGCGCCATCGTCGTGCTCGACAATTTCGCGAATACCGTCGCAACGGTGATTGCCGGCACGCCGTGCAAGCACGTGATCTGCACCGGAGTCGGCGATCTGCTGGGCTTCCCGAAGTCGGCCATCACGAATTTTGTAGTGCGCCACGTCAAGAAGATGGTCCCGCCGTATTCGATCCCGAATGCGATTCGCTTCAACGAGGCGCTCGGGCGGGGCACGCGATCGAAGCTGCCGAAAATCGATGTTGGGCCCGCCGATCTCGCGTTTCTGCAATACACGGGGGGAACGACAGGCGTTGCCAAGGGGGCGATGCTGACCCATCGCAACATGGTCTCGAACATGTTGCAGGCCTACGCATGGATCGGGCCGGCAATGCGCGAGGGCGAGGAAGTCGTGATCACCGCCCTGCCCCTCTATCATATCTTTGCACTGACCGCGAATTTCCTGACCTTCGCCCGGGTCGGCGGCTACAATCATCTGATCACGAATCCGCGCGACATGCCTGCATTCGTCAAGTCGATACGCAGCGCAGGATTCACGGCGTTTACCGGTGTCAATACGCTGTTCGCGGGCCTTCTCAATACTCCAGGTTTCGATCAGGTGGACTTCTCGAAGTTGCGCCTGACCCTGGGCGGCGGCATGGCAGTGCAGCGAGCGGTCGCCGAGCGCTGGCAGCGCGTGACCGGCTGCACGATTGCAGAAGCCTACGGGCTTACCGAGACCTGCCCGGCCGTGTGCATCAATCCCCTGGACATTCCCGAATACAACGGATCGATCGGCCTGCCGATTCCCTCGACCGAAGTCACCATCCAGGATGACGAGGGCAAGGTTCTCGATACTGGCGAAATCGGCGAATTGTGCGTGCGCGGCCCCCAGGTCATGCGCGGCTACTGGAATCGCCCCGAGGAAACATCCAAGGTCCTTTCGGCGCAGGGTTGGCTTCGCACCGGCGACATCGCGCGCATCGACGAAAAGGGCTTCGTTTATATCGTGGACCGCAAGAAGGACATGATCCTGGTGTCCGGTTTCAACGTCTACCCGAACGAAATCGAGGATGTCGTCGCCGAGCTGCCGGGGGTCCTCGAAGTGGCGGCCGTGGGCGTCCCCGACGCAAAATCCGGCGAGGCGGTCAAGCTCGTGATCGTCAAGAAGGATGCCACCTTGACCGAAGAAGCCGTCCGCGCGCACTGCAAGGCAAACCTGACCGGCTACAAGATGCCGCGCTACATCGAGTTCCGCGAGTCCCTGCCGAAGACCAACGTCGGCAAGATCCTGCGCCGGGAGTTGCGCGACGACGCGGTATCCCCGGCGGCAGCGTAGGAACCGAACGCCCGCAGGACCGGGTTCACCGGCTTTTCCTGAATCCTGCTAGAGCGAATAGGGTTCGAGCCGGTCGGCATACCCGCCCAGCAGGTTCCACAGCGGTATCTCCTTGTCCTCGGGGATGCGCGCATAGGTGAACGCGAGCCGCGCCTCGGTCACGCGCACGAGACTCGCCTCCACGTGGATATCGAGGGAGTCGCCGATCAGCATGTCGAGGGCATAGAGGTCGCCCGGCTTGCCGCTCCAGGCCTCTGGCTTGCCGACCAGGACCCCGGTCGCGGAAATATCCTCGATTTCGCTGCTCCAGGCGTGGTGCCCGCTGCTGATCAGTACCGCGGAAGTGATCGCCATCCGGGCCGGACGCAGTCCGGGTGTGGCCACTGGTTTTTTCATGCTCCCCCGCAAGACTCGCCGGGTACCCCCGGGCCAGGTGTTGCCGAACTGCAATGCCGGATACGCAATATCGACCCGGTTGTCAAATTTTCGCTAGTTTTTGCGCTAGACTCGGGCCCGATCGCCCCACTATTGGGCACTGGGATGTGCTGGACACCTGCCGTTCGGGTGCGATCACGAGCGGCATCCTTTGTAAAGGATGAAATCATGACCTCCGTCGAGATGCTGCATCGCGAAAGCGACTATCGCCTCCTGCGCGCACAAGAAGAACCGGCTGCCAACGCGCACTGGTGCTTCATGCATGCGCATCGATTCCCGCGAGACACCGCGTATCGCGCCTGTTTCTCAGTGGCGCTGATGAAGGAGATGCGTGAATTTCTCAAGCGCACCACCGACCGGCTGTCGATGCACGCCACGAACGGCGATACCGGTCTCGGCCATGTCGTCATCGCATCCGAAGCCAATGTCTACAACCTGGGCGGGGATCTCGAACTGTTCTGCCGATTGATCCGGGAGCGCAATCGCGAGCATCTGCTCGCCTACGCGCGCCTGTGCGTCGAGGGCGTGCACGAAATTCATGCGGGACTCAACCGCAATGCGCACACGGTCGCGCTCGTGCAGGGCGATGCCCTGGGTGGCGGTCTCGAACTTGCGCTGTCGTGCCAGACCATCGTCGCCGAAAGCGGCATCGGCATGGGCTTCCCCGAGGTCCTGTTCGACCTGTTCCCGGGAATGGGCGCGTATTCGTTCCTGTGCCAGCGCGTCAGCCCGCGCTTTGCCGAGGAAATGATGCTCAACGGGACGATCTATTCCAGTGATGAACTGCACCGGCTGGGCATCGTCGACGTACTGGTCCCCAAGGGCGAGGGGGTGCAGGCGGTTCACGACCTGATCCGTCGCAATCAGCGCATTCAGCACGCGCGTACGGCCATGAACCGCGTGCGCCAGATTCGCAACGAGGTGACCCTCTCCGAACTCATGCAGGTGACCGAAATCTGGGTCGACACCGCACTCCAGCTCGGTGAGAAGTCGTTGCGGACCATGGAGCGGCTCGTGCGCGCGCAGCAAAAGCGACCGACAGTCGCCGATGCGGCGATTGCTCCTGCTGTCGGGGTCATGCGCGCGGCAGCGCTTTGACGATCCCGATGGAAAGATCCGGCCAATCGCCCGCAGCTTCTGCGGGCGCGGGACGTCAACGCAGTACATCCGATTCGCTGCCGGCAAGCGGCGGCGCCTTCAACGCGACGCGCGC
The DNA here is from genome assembly GCA_963758365.1 of uncultured Gammaproteobacteria bacterium. Taxonomy (GTDB): domain Bacteria; phylum Pseudomonadota; class Gammaproteobacteria; order Xanthomonadales; family Rhodanobacteraceae; genus Dokdonella_A. Next base: position 1,333,201 of record CAVWVB010000001.1, on the reverse strand, counting down.
AGTTTCAAGGTGTTCGCGCAACTGGCGAACCCGGGCTTTCCATTCGCGCGGCAGCTGCCAGTTGCCCAGCCGCATCGTATCCGAGGCGGCCGCGGCGAGATAGACCGCACCCATGTTTCCGGCCACGCCCTTGAGCGCATGGCATTCGTCGCGGAACGCGTCCCATTGCGAGGCGGCAGCGCACCGCTCCAGTTCTCCGATGGTCTTGAGTGCGTCGCGAAGGCATTCGCCGACGAACAGGCCCACGAAGTCGGTCCCGAGCTGAAGTTCCTCAAGTTCTTCGAGCACTGCCGACGAAATCGCCCCGTCGGTATCGGCCTGACTGCGTCCGGCCCCTGCCGCGGGGGTCAGCACGGATTCACTCGTGGTCCCCAGGGCGACGTCGCTGAGGGCGTCGAGCAGACGTTCCATCGCGACAGGTTTGGTCAGAAACGCACGCGCACCCGCCTGTTCGCACTGACGGACAGTCGCTGGCGTGGCATCGGCGCTGAGCACGATGAACGGAGTCAGGCGTCCACCCGACTCCATGACACGCACCTGCCTCAGCACGTCCAGGCCGCTGATTCCAGGCATGTGCAGATCGATGATCACCGCGTCGTAGGATTCATTTTCGACCGCTCCGAGGGCCTCCTCGCCGCTGCGAGCCTCGGTCAGGTTATGGCCCGCCTTCTCCAGCAGTCGTGACAGCACCGTGATGTTGGTCGGCTGGTCGTCGGCGACCAGGATGCGCATCGGCTTGACGCGCGCGCGATGGCGCACGAACGGGTCCGCAAACTCGATGACATTGCCGCCGCCAGCTTGCGCGATCGGCTTTGCGACCGTGATGACACGAAACGGAATCCTTGCCCAGAAACGCGATCCTGCTCCCTCGGTACTCTCGAATCCGATCTGGCCCCCGAGCAGTTCGGTCAGCGACTTGGCGATCGTGGTACCAAGACCGGTACCGCCAAAGCGACGGCCATGCCCGCCATCGGCCTGTTCGAAAGCCGCAAATATCCGCCCTTGGGCATCCGCCGGTATTCCGATGCCGGTGTCGCGCACCGAGAATGAAAGCATGGCCGATTCGCCGTCGGATTCCTCGCGCATGCGCGTGACATTGAGCGTCACACTGCCCTGTTCGGTGAACTTGATCGCATTGGATACGAGGTTGACCAGAATCTGACGCAGATGATCGCTGTCGCCATGCAGATCTGCAGGCACATCAGGCGCGACCCGCATGTCGAACACGATGCCCTTGCCGGCCGCGACCGGCTGCAACATGACCCGGATTCCATCGAGAATGTCGTTCAACTGGAACTGATTCTCGACACGCCTGAGTTTGCCGGCTTCGATCGCCGAGATATCCAGTACATCCTCGACGAGTGCGAGCAGCGTCTTCGCGGACGCCTGGATCACCTTGGCGCATTCGCGCTGTTCCGCATTGAGTCGGGTTGTCGACAACAGTTCCGACATGCCCACGACGCCATTCAGCGGCGTCCGGAACTCGTGGCTCATGGTCGCGAGAAAGGTGCTCTTCGCCTGGTTGGCGCGCCGCGCATCCTCGGTAGCCCGAGTCAGCGCCCGCAGCAGCGATGTGAGATATGCCGGAATTGCAATCAGGCCGACCAGCAGCCCCCACGCGAGCGCCTCGTTCTTCAGCCAGTATGGGGTCGTGGTGATCACCCCGAGGAAGGATGCGCTGGCCAGCGCCACCGCAATCATCAGGTATCGCGAGCCGAAGCGGAGTCCGTTGCCGATGGTGACCCACAGGTAGACGACGTACACAGGCGCCATGTGTGCGCCCATGAGGCGCATGGCAGCGCCCATCATCGTGTAGTCGGCGATCATGCCGACGATACGCCGCACCCTGGATGCACCGGGTGATCGCGCGATATCCAGCAGGATCGCGGTTCCAACCACCGACTCGACCGCGACGAACAACAGGACGGTGCGGATCGAGGGGTCGTGAAAACCCGCGATCGAACCGACGCCGCACAGGTAGATCAGAACGACCGCCAGAATGCCCAGGCGAACCAGGGCCTGCTCGTGCTCGCTGTCGGGGCGATTGGCGAAGCGTGCCTTGAACTTGTTAAGAGTCAATTTCATGCCCATCGGTCCGCATTCGCCTGTACCTGGCGAATCAGGGCTCCGTTGCAGGGGGCACCAGCTTCGCATTCAGGATTTCGAGGATACGCGCCTGGTAACTGAACAACGCGTCTACACAGGAGGGATCAAAAAGCGTGCCACGATGCGCCCCCATGTAGTCGAACGCTTCCGCCGAACTCCATGCGCGCTTGTATGGCCGCTCGGAGGTCAGCGCATCGAACACGTCGGCAACCGCCACGATACGCGCCGGGAGCGGTATCTGGTCTTCCTTCAATCCGTCAGGGTATCCGCTGCCGTCCCAACGCTCGTGATGCCGCAGGGCGATCAGGGCGCCCATCTGGACAAAACGGCTCTGGCTGTCACGAAGGATCTCGTAGCCGATCAGCGGATGCCGCCGCATCACCGCAAATTCCTCGTCGGTGAGGCTGTCGCGTTTCAGCAACACGATGTCAGGGATTCCGATCTTGCCGATATCGTGCAGGGGCGCGGCTGACGTCAGGGTCGCCACGTCTTCGTCGGCCATGCCGAGCCCTTCCGCGAGGACCTCGGCATAGTGCGACATGCGCAGAAGGTGGATGCCCGTGCCGGCATCGCGATATTCGATCGCCTTGGCCAGCCGGTACAGCGTTTCCCGCTCGCGCTGATCGACTTCATGCAGCCCTTCCAGCACGCGTTTTTCCAGCGAGCGGGCCCGCTCCTTGACCGATTCCCCATGCTGGCGCAGCTGCAGCAGATTCTTGCAGCGGGTACGCAGTTCCCTTGGCCGAACCGGTTTGACCAGAAAATCGATGACTCCGGCCTCGAGCGCAGCCTGACGGACCGGCTCATCGCCGACCACGCTGATCAGCACGATCGGAACGTCACGTCTTGACAAGGAGCGTCGAAATCGGCGGGCAAATTCCAGACCGTCCATGTCCGGCATGCGGTAGTCGAGAAGGACCAGATCGGGGGTATTGCCTTCGGCCCAGCGCAGCGCTTCAACGGGGCTGCCAAAATCGGCAGTCCGCACACCTGGACCGATTGCCTCCACCACGTGCCGCAGCATGGTCCGCGCCGAAGGCTGGTCATCGACAATCAACACATTCACGCAGCTCTCCGCGAATCATTGCAGGCGGTCCCACCACGAACGTTGCGCGATCCCGTATCGCCGGCGCTGCGTTCGACCTGCGGTGCTGACAGGTAGCGGTGCGCGCAACGACGAAATTCGCATTCAGGTTAGCACAGCAGACTCCTCCCGGCGGCGGCGCGCCGCCACGCGATCGGTTCCCGAAACGCGAGTGTCCTCGGATGCAACCCTGCGCAAAGTATACAAAGCTTTTTGAGCTCAGGCCTCCGGTCTCATGTAGGGGAACAGGAGCACGTCACGAATGGACGGCACATCGGCGAACAGCATCACCAGGCGATCGATCCCGACGCCGAGTCCCCCGGTCGGCGGCATCCCGTACTCCAGCGCACGGACATAGTCGGTATCGAAATGCATGGCCTCGTCGTCACCGGCGTTCTTGGCCGCAACCTGACTCTGGAAGCGCCGCGCCTGATCCTCCGGATCATTGAGTTCGGAAAATCCATTGGCCAGCTCCCTGGTGCCGATGAACAACTCGAAACGGTCTGTCACCGTCGGATCGAGATCATTGGCGCGCGCGAGCGGCGAGACTTCGGTCGGATACTGGGTGATGAAAGTGGGTTGCACGAGTGCGCCTTCGACCGTGCGCTCGAAGATTTCCAGCAGCAATCGCCCGGCGCCATACTCCGCCTTCACGGCCACGCCTGTGCGCTCGCAGTGCCGCGCCATCGCATCCCGATTGCCGACGTCGGCCGCCGAAATCAGCGGATCGTGGTGGACCACCGCATCGGCCATTGCCCAGCGCCGGAATGGCGCTCCGACGTCGATGTCATGCCCCTCCCAATGCAATTGCACGGTGCCGAGGGTCGCCTGCGCGGTTGCGCGGATCAACGCCTCGGTCAGGTCCATGATCTCGGTGTAGCTCGCATAGGCCTGGTACAGCTCGAGCATCGTGAACTCGGGGTTGTGCCGGGTCGAGACGCCTTCGTTGCGGAAATTGCGATTGATCTCGTAGACCCTTTCAAAGCCGCCGACCACGAGGCGCTTGAGATAGAGTTCCGGCGCCACGCGCAGATACATCTGCAGATCCAGCGCGTTGTGGTGGGTCACGAACGGCTTGGCCGTCGCACCGCCGGGAATCGGATGCATCATCGGTGTTTCGACTTCCATGAAGCGTCGCGGCGGTGCTTCCAGCCATTCGCGGATGAACCGGATGATCCGCGAGCGCAGCTCGAACACACGCCTGGCCTCCGGCGTCACGATCAGGTCGACATAGCGCTGCCGGTAGCGTTGTTCGACATCGACCAGGCCATGCCACTTGTCCGGCAGCGGGCGCAGCGACTTGGTCAACAGGCGCAGGACTTCCACACGCACGGAAAGCTCACCGGTCCTCGTGCGCATCAGCAACCCGCATGCGCCCACGATGTCGCCCACATCCCAGGCCTTGAACGCCTCGTAGATGCTACCGACGGTGCCCTCATGGATGAACAGCTGGATACGGCCACTGAGGTCCTGCAACTGCACAAAGCTGACCTTGCCTTGCGTACGCTTCAGTACGATGCGCCCGGCGACCGAGACGCGGCGCGCCGACGAGTCGAGGGTCCCGGCATCCCAACGTTCGGCATCCGAGAACTCGGCCTGCAGATCCCCGGCGAACGCATCGATCCGGAAATCGTTCGGGAACGCGACGCCTTGCGCGTGCAGCGCGCGAAGCTTCTCGCGTCGCTCGGCAACCAACCGGTTTTCGTCGGCGGGTTGCGTGGTTCCGACTGCGGAAGCGGAGGTCGGTTCGGAAGGCTCGGCAGGTACGGTCATGTCAAGTCCCTGTGGATCTGCTCAGGAATTCCGTCGCATGCCGCGATTGTCCGACGTTACGCGGCAGTCAATATCGCAGCAAATCCGACAGGTTAGCATGGCACTGTCAGCCGATGCGCGCGATTACATCGCGTTCTTCCAGGGTCTATGCTCGCGATCCCGCCAATCCGGAACAGGGGCCGCGCGGGATTCCACTTTATCAACTCACGATGCAACTTGAGGAGAACGATCCAATGAAAGTTCGATATCTCCCCGCGGTTTCGGCCGCGCTGCTGACACTGCTGTTCGCGTTCGCCGGGTCGTCCGGAGTCGTCGCTGCCGAGGCGGCGACCAAGGAAGCACCCGGGACGGTGGCCTCGGTCTGGGTCATCTGGCCGAAGGAAGGAAAGGAAAGCGAGTTCGAGGCGGCCATCAAGGCGCATGCCGCGTGGCGCAAGACGGCTGGCGAAGGATTCAACTGGTCGATCTATCAACCCGTCGTGGGCAGCGATCTCGGCTTCTACCTGATTCGCTCCGGCGAGCACCACTGGAAGGATTTCGACGCCCAGGCGGCCTGGTCCGAGCAGTCCAAGGCCGACCAGAAATACCAGGAGCAGGCCGGCGCGTACACCGCGCGCGCCGAACACTATTTCGCCGAAACCGATGCCGAGCACAGCCACTGGATCGATAGCAAGGACTACAAGTACTTCGGCGTCACCGCCTTCTATCTGAAGTCCGGCATGCGCGGCGATCGCATGGATGCGCTGAACAAGATCCAGAAGGCGGTCGTCGATGCGAAATGGCCGTATCCCTACGAGATTTCAAACGGCATCGGCGGCAAGGAGCCGATGTTCGTGGTGACCCCGATGAAAAGCTATGCCGACATGGCCGACCCGGATCCATCCCTGATGAAGGTGCTCGCAAAATCGCTGGGATCGGATGCGCAGGCCGCGGCAACCATGAAACGCTTCGGCGGCACCATCGATCACACCAACTACACGATCTACGCCTATCGGCCGGACCTCTCGACGCCCAAATAGGGCTTTCCCTTCTGCTCCATGCCTGCCCGCCACCTCGGGACGGGCATGGAGCGCGCTCCATGACGCGCCAGCCGAGCGGCTGGCGCTGCAGCATTCGAAGGCGGACCGCGCACTCGCCGATCCGCAGGCCGGGAAAATCGATCGTCGCGCGCTCCGCGCAACCGCCTTGGACAGCGCCAGATGACCCGCGCCTGTTCAAGCGTCGGTGCGTCTCGCGCCCGCGTCGAGTCCGGCCTTGAGGCTCGCCTCGATGAATCCGTCGATGTCCCCGTCCAGCACCTTCTGCGTGTCGGTACGTTCCACGCCGGTGCGCAGATCCTTGATCCGCGACTGATCGAGCACGTAGTTGCGGATCTGACTGCCCCATCCGATATCCGACTTGGTCGCCTCCAGCGCATCCTTCTCGGCATTGCGTCTCTGTACTTCCATTTCGTACAGCTTGGCCTTGAGCATCTTCATCGCACGGTCGCGATTCGCATGCTGACTGCGCTCGGTCTGGCAGGCGACGACGATGCCGCTGGGCACATGGGTGATGCGCACGGCCGATTCGGTCTTGTTGACGTGCTGACCGCCCGCTCCGGACGACCGGTAGACGTCGGTCTTCAGATCGGCCGGGTTGATCTCGATATCGATGTCATCGTCGACCTCCGGCGAAACGAAGACGGAAGTGAAACTCGTGTGCCGGCGGTTGTCCGAGTCGAAGGGCGACTTGCGTACGAGCCGATGCACGCCGATCTCGGTCTTGAGCCATCCGTAGGCGTAGTCACCCTCGACGCGAAACGTCGCACTCTTGATGCCGGCGACCTCGCCCGCGGAGGCCTCGAGCAGCTCGGTCTTCCAGCCGCGTGCCTCGGCCCAGCGCAGGTACATGCGCAGCAGCATCTCGGCCCAGTCCTGCGCTTCGGTGCCGCCGGCACCGGCCTGGATATCGACGAATGCATTGGCGATGTCCATTTCTCCAGAGAACATGCGCTGGAATTCGAGTTTCTCGACTTTCACACCCAGTTTTTCGACATCGTCGCCGACCGCGATGGCTGTGCTTTCGTCGCTCTCGCCGACAGCGAGTTCGAGCAGGTCACCCGCTTCGGCGAGGCGTTCGCGCAGCGTGCGGATGCCGCCGACGATGCGTTCGAGACCCGCACGTTCCTTGCCGAGTTCCTGGGCGCGCTGGGGATTGTTCCAAACGTCGGGATTCTCGAGCTCGCGGCCTACTTCCTCGAGACGTTCCGCTTTCGCGTCGTAGTCAAAGATACCCCCTGAGCGACTCGACACGGGCCTTGAGGTCCGCGATGCGCGCGAGGATCGGATTGGTTTCGATCATGGATGAGCCATCGGTTCGGGGCGCCTGGGCGGGCGCCGCTTGAAACGCGACAGGATAGCAAACCAGCTGGGCCGGGAGTGCCAGGCACGGCCGCGCATGGACTTGCGATGCTCAGGCGGGCTCGATATGGCGAACCAGGAGCTGCACGCGCTCACGCCCGTTCCAGTGGTCGAGATCGAGCTGGTAGACCGCCCGCATCCGCACCGGCGGCGGCATGTTGTCGACCGCATTGAACATGATCGCATCGAGAGGGTCCGTGCGACCGGCGAGACGCAAGCGCAGCTTCAAATGATGCCCGCCCACCGTGCGCCAGGACTCCACGTCGAATTCCGCGTCGAATGCCGGCTCGGGAAATGCCTGTCCCCAGGGGCCGGCGTGGCGCAATGCGAGCGCGAGTTCGGCGGTGTAGTCGCAAGGATCGAGCTCACCGTCACTCCAGACGATCTGCTCGAGCGCATCGAGACTCAAACGTGCGCGCGCCGTTGCATCGAACTCGGCAGCCAGACGCGGCAGATGCTCCGCGGAAATCGTCAGACCCGCCGCCATTGCATGGCCGCCGAAGCGCGAAATCATGCCCGGGCACCGCGCATCCACCTCGGCCAGCGCATCGCGCAGATGGAACCCCGCGATCGAGCGCGCAGATCCGCGCCATTCGCCGTTGCCTGCACGCGCTTCCTGCATGCGAGGCGCGGACAGCGGGTCTACTTCGTGCCCGGCGTCCGCGGGCCCGAGCGCGACCACAGGCCGGTGCAGACGGTCCTTGAGCCTCGATGCGACCAGCCCGACGACGCCGGGATGCCAGTCCGGTTCGTACAGCACGACGCCGCACGGCGGGTTGTTCTGCGGATGCCGATCGAGGAAGCGGGCGGTCATGGATTCGGCCTGCTCGATCATCGCCGATTGCAAGCCACGGCGACCCTCGTTGATCGTCGACAGCCGCGCCGCGAGTTCATCGGCTTCGACCGGTTCGTCGCTGAGCAGGCAAGCGATGCCCAGACTCATGTCGTCCAGTCGCCCCGCGGCATTGATGCGCGGACCGAGAACAAAACCCAGGTCGCCGGACGCCGCGCGCGCCGGATCGCGGCCCGCGGCACGGTACAGGGCTGCAATCCCGGCACAACAGCGGCCGCTGCGGATGCGTCTCAGACCCGCTTCGACGAGAATCCTGTTGTTGATGTCGAGTGGAACCAGGTCGGCAACCGTGCCGAGGGCGACCAGATCGAGCAGCACCGACAGGTCCGGTTCCGCGCGTGCTTCGAACGCGCGAGCCGCACGCAGGTGCGCACGCAGTGCGAGCAGCAGATAGAACATGACGCCGACACCGGCGAGGGATTTACTCGGAAAGGCATCGCCCGTCGCATTCGGATTCACGATCGCGTCGGCATCCGGAAGCAGCGCACCGGGCAGGTGATGGTCGGTCACGATGACGCGGATTCCGCGGCGGCGCGCGGCGGCGACTCCGGCGTGGCTCGCGATGCCATTGTCGACAGTCACGATGAGGTCCGGGCCGATGTGCTCGAGCGACTCGACGACACCGACCGAGAGCCCATAACCGTCACGCGCTCGATTCGGCACACGAAACGACACGTCCGATGCACCGAGCATGCGCAAGCCGCGCACTGCCACCGCAGTGCCTGTCGCACCGTCGGCGTCGAAGTCGCCGACGATGCAGATGCGCCGACACTTCGCGATCGCGTCGGCAATGATCGCGCAAGCCCGCTCGATTCCGCCAAGACGCGATGGCGCGACAAGGTCGCCCAGGCGCCCGGGCAGCGCGTCGGCCGGCGACAGGCCGCGCCCTGCGAACAATCTCGCGAGAACCGGATGCAACCCGCTCGGCCACGCGTGCGCCGCAACGCATGGCGCACAACGCCGCCGAATCGTCGCGGGCTTCATGGACCGGTCCCGTCGGCTGCCACCACGTCAGGTGCGTCCCTCAAGACTGGTAGCGAACGCCGGTAATCTCGTAGTTGCGCGTTCCGTTCGGTGCCTGGAACTCGAACGTATCGCCCTCGCTCTTGCCGATCAGCGCGCGTGCGAATGGCGACGAAATGGAAATCAGGCGCTGTTTGATATCGGCCTCGAGGTCGCCGACGATCTGGTAGCTGACCGCTTCGCCGGAGTCCTCGTCGGAAAGATCGACCGTCGCGCCGAATACGATGCGCTTGCCCGCGTTCAGACGCGCGACGTCGATCACCTCGGCGTGCGAAAGAACCGATTCAAGTTCGTTGATTCGACCTTCGGTAAAACCCTGCATCTCGCGAGCGGCGTGATACTCGGCATTCTCCTTGAGGTCTCCGTGCGCTCTCGCCTCGGCGATCGCCGCGACGATGCGCGGACGATCCTTCGATTTCAGGCGCTCCAGTTCCGTGCGCAGACGCGCGGCGCCCTGCTTGGTCAATGGGGGTCGATTCATGCCAGTTCCCCGTGCAATTCCTGCAGGCTGTTCACGTCACCGCTGTCGCGAAAGTCCATCGAGTGCATCAATGCCTTCGCGCCACTGACGGTGGTCGAATAGGTCACCCGCTGCTGCAGCGCTTCGCGCCGGATCGAGAATGAATCGGCGATCGCCTGCTTGCCTTCGGTGGTGTTGACGATGAATGCGATCTCGCCGTTCTTGATCAGGTCGACGATATGCGGGCGTCCCTCGAGCACCTTGTTGATGCGCTCGCTGATGATGCCGTTCGCTTCCAGGAACGCGTGCGTTCCACCGGTCGCCACGATGGCAAACTCGCGGCGGATCAGATCGCGCGCAACGTCGAGCAGCCTTTGCTTGTCCGCATCGCGGACCGAGAGGAAGGCCTTGCCGCGCATCGGCGCAGCAATGCCCGCAGCCTCGTGCGCACGCGCGAATGCGGCCCCGAAGCTGCGTCCCACGCCCATGACTTCGCCAGTCGATCGCATCTCTGGCCCGAGGATCGGATCCACGTTCTGGAACTTGAGGAACGGGAAGATCGCCTCCTTGACCGAGAAGTAACCGGGCACGACCTCACGGGTCATGCCCTGCGAGGCGAGGGACCTGCCGACCATGCAGCGCGCGGCGATCTTCGCAAGGGCGACACCTGTCGCCTTGGCGACGAACGGTACGGTACGCGAAGCCCGCGGGTTGACCTCGAGAATGAAGACGGTGTCGACGCCATTGCAGTCCGACTGGATCGCGAACTGGGTGTTCATCAGGCCGACCACGTTCAACTCGCGCGCGAGCACGGTGACCTGACGGCGCAGTTCGTCCTGCACTGCCGGCGTCAGCGAATACGGCGGCAGGGAGCACGAGGAGTCCCCCGAATGCACGCCCGCTTCCTCGATGTGTTCCATGACCCCGCCGACAAGGACGGCGCCGTCGGCGTCCACCACGATGTCGACGTCGACCTCGCCGGCATGGTCGAGAAAACGGTCGAGCAGGACCGGCGAGGTCTCCGATACGCGCACCGCCTCGCGTATGTAGCGCGCGAGGTCGGCATCGTCGTGGACGATCTCCATTGCGCGTCCGCCAAGCACGTAGCTCGGCCGGACGACCAGCGGATAGCCAATCTCGCGTGCCAGCGCGAGCGCCTGATCGGCCGTGCGCGCGATCCGGTTCGGCGGCTGGCGAAGCCCGAGCCGCTCGATCAGCTTCTGGAAACGCTCGCGGTCCTCGGCGAGATCGATCGAATCGGGCGAGGTGCCGATGATCGGAACGCCGGCCGCTTCGAGTGCGCGCGCGAGCTTGAGCGGCGTCTGCCCTCCATACTGGACGATCACACCGTTCGGCTTTTCCTTGTCTACGATCTCGAGCACATCCTCGAGCGTCAACGGCTCGAAGTAGAGACGATCCGAGGTGTCGTAATCGGTGGATACGGTCTCCGGATTGCAGTTGACCATGATCGTCTCGAAGCCGTCCTCGCGCAGCGCGAGCGCGGCATGTACGCAGCAGTAGTCGAACTCGATACCCTGGCCGATCCGGTTCGGTCCGCCGCCGAGCACGATGATCTTGTCGCGTGCGGTCGGCTCGGCCTCGCATTCCTCCTCATAGGTCGAATACAGGTACGCGGTCGTCGTCGCGAACTCGGCCGCACAGGAATCGACGCGCTTGTAGACCGGTCGCACGTTGAACGCACGACGCAGCGCACGCACAGCGGCCTCGTCGGTCCCTGCCAGCTCGGCGATTCGTGCATCGGCGAAGCCCTTGCGCTTGAGGCGCAGCATGCGCGGCGCATCGAGCGCGGCCAGACCGTCGCTCGCGATCCCGGCTTCCGTGCGCACGAGATCCTCGATCTGCGCGAGAAACCACGGATCGATCCGGGTCAGCGCGAACACATCGTCGCGGGCCAGACCGGCGCGGAACGCGTCGGCAACATGAAATACGCGATCCGGGCCCGGCTCCCTCAGTTCGCGCTTGAGGGTCGCCAGACCTTCGGCAGTACTCGCGTCGAGCCGGCTCGGATTGAGTCCGTTGCGGCCGGTCTCGAGACCACGCAGGGCCTTTTGCAGCGACTCCTGGAACGTGCGCCCGATCGCCATTACTTCGCCGACCGACTTCATCTGCGTGGTCAGGCGCGAATCGGTGGATGGAAACTTCTCGAACGCGAAGCGTGGAATCTTGGTGACCACGTAGTCGATCGCGGGTTCGAACGAAGCGGGCGTCCTGCCGCCGGTGATCTCATTTCGAAGTTCGTCGAGCGTGTAGCCCACCGCGAGCTTGGCCGCGACCTTCGCGATCGGGAAACCGGTCGCCTTGGACGCGAGTGCGGACGAACGCGACACGCGCGGATTCATTTCGATGACGACAACCCGACCGTCCTCGGCATTGACCCCGAACTGCACGTTGGAACCGCCCGTATCCACACCGATCTTGCGCAGCACCGCGATCGAGGCGTCACGCAGGCGCTGATATTCCTTGTCGGTCAGGGTCTGCGCGGGCGCGACCGTGATCGAGTCGCCCGTGTGCACGCCCATCGGATCGAGGTTCTCGATCGAACACACGATGATGCAGTTGTCGGCGCGGTCGCGCACGACCTCCATCTCGAATTCCTTCCAGCCGAGCACCGACTCCTCGACCAGCACCTCGTGCACCGGCGACAGCTCGAGTCCGCGCTTGACGATCTCCTCGAACTCCTCGACGTTGTAGGCGATCCCGCCACCCGATCCGCCGAGCGTGAAGCTCGGACGGATAATCGTCGGATAGCCGACCCGGGACTGGATGTCGATCGCCTGCTCGAAGCTGCGCGCGACCTCGGCCTTGGGGCACGCGAGGCCGATATCCGCCATCGCGTTGCGGAACAGTTCGCGGTCCTCGGCCATGCGGATCGCATCGCGTGAGGCGCCAATCATCTCCACGCCGTACTTTTCGAGCACGCCGCGGTCGGCGAGATCCAGCGCGCAGTTGAGCGCGGTCTGGCCACCCATGGTCGGCAGCAGCGCGTCGGGCCGCTCCTTGGCGATGATCTTCTCGACCGTGCGCCAGTTGATCGGCTCGATATAGACCGCATCGGCGGTCTCCGGATCGGTCATGATCGTCGCCGGATTCGAATTCACGAGGACGACGCGATAGCCCTCCTCCTTGAGTGCCTTGCAGGCCTGGGCACCGGAATAATCGAACTCGCAGGCCTGACCGATGACGATCGGTCCCGCGCCGATGATCAGGATCGTGCCGAGATCAGTTCTTTTTGGCACTGCGCGCCCCCGCGTCGTCCGGGGCCGGCTCGACCGCGTCCATCACACTGGCGCTGCGCACGGTCTCGTGCGGGACGGTCAGGTCGATCGAACCGTTTTCCGGACCGAGCTTCACGATCAGTGCCGGATTGGTGTACTTGATCAGCGTGCCGCGACGCAGCGTACCCAGCGTGGTCTCGATCACGACCTGCTCGCCTACGTGGTTCTCCAGTTCCTTGTAATCGACGACGTGACCGATAGGCCCTGCCGGTTTTTCGGTCCTGGCCGCCGCCTTCTTCGGAGCCTGCGCGGCGCTCGCGCCGCCAGCGAACGCCAGCGTGCCGAATGCGATCAGCAGCGCGCTCAGTATTCGTTTGCCAGAGAAGTGCTTGATCATGTCGATTTACGCCGCGGCGACCGCGCGCGCCTCCATCAGTTGGATGAAACGATCGAACAGGCCGGCCACATCGTGGGGACCGGGACTCGCTTCAGGATGTCCCTGGAAACCGAATACGGGAGCATCGGTCAGCATGATGCCTTGCAGCGACCCGTCGAACAGTGAACGGTGCGTCGCTCGAGCGTTCGCGGGCAGGGTCGACTCATCGACCGCGAATCCGTGGTTCTGGCTGGAAATCATCACCCGCCCGGTGTCCAGATCGATGACCGGATGGTTCGCGCCATGATGGCCGAACTTCATCTTCAAGGTGCGTGCGCCGATCGCGAGGCCGAGCAACTGGTGTCCAAGACAGATGCCGAAGGTCGGCAGGCGCGTGCGGATGAACTCGCGCAGTGCGTCGATTGCGTAGTCGCAGGGTTCCGGATCGCCGGGGCCATTGGCCATCAGCACGCCGTCGGGACGCAGCGCAAAGACTTCGCTGGCCGGCGTCCGCGCGGGTACCACGGTCAATGCACAGCCGCGGTCGACCAGCATGCGCAGGATGTTGCGCTTGACGCCGAAATCGTAGACGACGACGTTGAGCCGCGAGGCCGGGCGCGCAAATGTCCCGCGATCGAGGTCGTAGCTGCCTTCGCACCAGGCGTAGCGCTCCGCGGTGGTGACGACCGAGGCGAGATCCGCGCCCTGCAGCCCCGGCCATGCGCGCGCTGCAGACAGCGCCTCGTCGGCCACGATCTGCGCGCCGGCGATGATGCAGGCATTCTGCGCACCCTTGTCGCGCAGAATGCGGGTCAGACGGCGCGTGTCTATCTCGGCGATCGCGACGATGCCGTGTCGCTGCAGATACGCGTCGAGCGTCTCCTGCGAGCGCCAGCTGCTCGCGGTCAGCGGCAGATCGCGAATCACCAGACCGGCCGCATGCACGGTCGACGATTCGACATCGTCCGCATTGCAGCCCGTATTGCCGATATGCGGATAGGTCAGGGTGACGATCTGGCGCGCATAGGATGGGTCGGTCAGGATTTCCTGGTAGCCGGTCATCGCGGTGTTGAACACGATCTCGCCCGCCGTGCCGCCCTGCGCACCGACGGAAATCCCGCGGAACAGGCTGCCGTCGGCGAGTGCGAGGAGAGCGGGTATGGTCATGCGTTCGCCCATGCGTGTTCAGGGGGACCGGATCCGGCGCCGCGTCGATGCCGGATGCGACAGCACCCGCGGGCTGGGGGCCAGTCCGTGGGGCGTTGAAAGAGGAATCAAGGCGAGCTCGGATTCTAGGAGTGCGGCGCCGGACTGTCCACCGCCGGCGCTACAATCGGTGCGCCGCGACGACCCGCTCCGTTCCAGATGAATGCGCAAGCGAATTCCGTTCCCCGCACCGCCCGGACACCTCTGCTCGATCCGGCTCGCCTGGACCAGCCGGGCACCGAAGTGCATGCGCAGCCGTTCCCGTTCCTGATCGCGAACGGCCAGCTTCCGCCTGACGCGGCCCTCGATCTCGCGGCTGATTTCCCGCGCTATCCGAGCGCGGGCTTCTTCCCGCACGAAGCCGGCGATTGCGGCCCCGCGATCAACCACCTGATCGCCGATCTCACCTCGCGCGCATTCGCCGACGCGGTCGGCGTGCGCCTCGGCGTCCCGAATCTCGGCGAATTCCCGAGTCTGGTCACGATCTGTCGCGCGCTGAACAAGCGTCATGGCACGATCCATACGGACAGCCGCTCGAAGATCGCGACTGCCCTGCTCTATCTGAACCAGAGCTGGCCCGGGATCAGCGAGGGCTGCCTGCGTTTCCTCAAACGCATCGACGACATCGACGATCTCGTCGTGCCCGAAGTGCGGCCGCTGTACGGCACGCTCGTCGCGTTCCGTCGCGCGGACAACTCGTTTCATGGCCACCTGCCGCACGAGGGCGAACGCCGCGTGATCCAGGTCGCGTGGCTGACCAGCGAGGACGAAAAGTCGCGCAAGACCCGACGCGGCCGGCTCTCGCGCCTGTTCAAGAAACTGTTCGGAGCGGTCGACCGCCGCCTCGGCGCGGGACGCGATCGCAGCAAGGCACACCGCGACTGAGCTGCCGCGGCCTGGGTCCAGTTTCGGCCGGTTCGACGCGAAGACCACGCCGCACCACAAATGTCGCTTCGCGCCGTATGCTCGAGGTTCCTCGGACCGCCCGGCTTCCCACCATGCTGCGCTGCCCTCGCCTGCTGCATCCACTCTGCCTGCTGGTGGCCGGTCTCGTCGCGCTGGCTACCGGATCCGTGGCGGCCCGCCAGGGCGCACCGCCCTACAGCCTCGCCCACCCGGCCAAGGCCGGCTTCAATCTGCCGATCGAGGATGTGCCCGGCATCGATGCAGCGCAGCGGCTGAAGGACGCCGATCGTGCGGCACGCGCGCGCGGCATGCAGGCGAAGCGACTGCCGGTCGCCGCCGCGCGTGCGGTCTCGATCGGCACCGCCGCGCATGGCCGCTGGGACACCCTCGCCGACGGCTCGCGCCTTTGGCGAGTGCAGGTGCGAGCGAGCGGCGCGACCGACCTGCGCCTCGGCTTCGGCCGTTACGCGCTGCCGCGCGGCGCGACCCTCCATGTGATCGGCGCGAACGGCTACTACCAGGGTCCGTACACCGCCGCGGACGCGACCGCGGACCAGTTTCGCGCGCCGGTCGTGCCCGGCGACACCGCGACGGTCGAGTTGCGTGTGCCGTCCGGCGTGACGCTCGCCGCGGATGCGCTCGAGCTGACCAGCGTCGGCGCGGGCTTTCGCGACCTGTTCGGCCGCAAGCAGGCCAAGGACAGCGGACCCGGCGCATCGGGGCCGTGCAATGTCGACGTGGTCTGTCCGCTCGGCCAGCCCTATGCGGATGAAATCCGCGCGGTCGGCTACTACGAGTTCCAGGCCGCCGACGACAGCCAGTACTACATCTGCAGCGGAACCCTGGTCGCGGACGTGCCGCACGACCGGCGCAACTGGTTCCTGACCGCCGCGCACTGCATGAGCACGGCGTCCGAGACCGCCTCGATGGTGGTCTACTGGAACTACCAGTCGACGCGCTGCGACCTGCTCGCGGCGCCGCCGGGCGGATTCCTCAACGACAACCAGCAGGGCGCAACCCTGCGCGCGACGCGCGCCGACGTCGACGTGACCCTGGTCGAGCTCTCGCAGGGGCCCGACCCGGCCTGGAACCTCTACTACGCCGGCTGGGACGCGACCGGCGCCACACCCCCCGGCACGATCGGCATCCACCACCCGAGCGGCGACGTCAAGAAGATCACCGCGGGCCCGGCGCCGACTTCGGTGCCGAACTGCATCGCGGACAGCCCGAGCGGGATCACGCACTGGCAGACCGGGCCGTATACGCAGGGCACGACCGAAGGCGGATCCTCGGGGTCTGGCCTGTTCGTGGTCGCCGGCAACGGCGGCGGCCACGACCGCCTGCTGATCGGCACGTTGTCCGGCGGCGCTGCCGCCTGCAGCGCGACTTCGCCAGGTAGTCCGAACAACGACGTCGACTGCTACGGCAAGTTCTCGGTCGCCTGGAACGGCCCCGCTGCGGGTTCGCGCCTGCGCGACTGGCTCGACCCCGCGGGCACCGGAGCCACCCTCGCGATCGGAGTCGATCAGAACGCACCGCCGGTGCTGCGCGGCCATTCGACGCACGCGATCCCCGCGCTGCGCGCGCAACGGTCGCCAGCGCTGCGCTGAGTACGGCATGCTGGTCGACAGCCATTGCCACCTCGACCTGGCCGCGTTCGATGCCGACCGCGACGCGGTGATCGCGCGCGCACAGGCGGCCGGCGTCGCGGAGCAGGTCATCCCGGCCATCGCGCTCGGCGGGTTTGCGAAGCTGCGCGCGATCTGTGCCGCGCACCCCGGTCTGCATCCGGCCTATGGACTGCACCCGCTGTTCATTGCCGAACATCGCCCCGACCATCTCGACATCCTGCGCGACTGGCTGATCCGCGAACGACCGGTTGCGCTCGGCGAATGCGGACTCGACTTCCATGCCGAGGGTCTCGACGCCGATACCCAGCGCCGGTACTTCGAACGCCAACTCGAACTCGCGAAGGAATTCGACCTGCCGCTGATCCTGCACGCGCGGCGCGCGCTCGAGCAAGTCACGCTCGCATTGCGACGGGTTGGCGGTCTGCGCGGCGTCGTACACAGCTTCGCGGGCAGCCCGCAGCAGGCCGCGCAGCTATGGAAACTCGGCTTCCACCTCGGCATCGGTGGCCCGGTCACCTACCCGCGCGCGAAACGCCTGCGCGAGCTGGTTGCCACGATGCCGGTCGAATGGCTGCTGCTCGAAACCGATTCGCCCGATCAACCGCTGTGCGGGCATCGCGGAGAACGCAACGAGCCTGCATTCGCGCGCGAAGTGCTCGACGTCGTTTCCTCGCTGCGCGCGGAAGATGCTGAGACGATCACGCTTGCGACCACGCGCAACGCGAGCGAATTGTTCGGGCTGGCGTGACCTGTTGTGGCCAGCCGCTGCTGCCGGGGCATGCGGTCGAACCTCACGATGCACAAGGGCTTGTCGATTCGCGGATTGTTCCGGTCCGCAAGGCAGAGAGACGGCATTTGCCCGCGCGCCCGAAACCGTCTTCGCCCGGCACCGCGCGGGCATGCGCAACGCGGGCGTGATGGTGTGCCTGATGTGCCGAACAACGTTTCGCGATTGCCGGATCGCATGGATGTTCGCGGCCGGCTCGGAGTTCCCCGCGCTGCACCCCCTGGTGCTGAGCCCGCATCGGTGATCGAAATGGCTCCATCGAGATCACCAATGACTGGTCATTGGCCCCGGCAACGCGACCTTTCATCATGTGATCGGAGACGAGCGCAGCCGGGGAAACGCGCGTTGCTGGCGGTGCGAATGGAAGCGCCGAGAGAGGCCGAGCCGATGAACCACGTGAGTATCGCCAGCCGTTGGGTTGCCTTCGGAGCCTTCCTGCTGCTCACCGGGATTGCCCCGATCCAGCAATCCGCGGCCGTCTCGCAGACCGTGCCTCGCAAACAGGGCAAGGATATGGTGCAGGGCTCACCGCACGATCGGACCTCTTCTTACCCGGCGCAGGGTGCTGCAACGTCGAGGCGCGATGGCCAGCACGATTTCGACTTCGAGATGGGCATCTGGAAGACCCGCATTTCCCGTCGCCTGCACCCGTTGACCGGTTCGACCACATGGGTCGAATACGAGGGCACCACCGTCGTGCGCAAGGTCTGGAATGGACGCGCGATCCTGCTCGAACTCGAGGCGGATGGACCCACCGGCCACTTCGAAGGACTGAGCCTGCGCCTGTACAACCCGCAATCACGGCAGTGGAGCCTCAATTTCGCCAATGGCAGCAGCGGCGTCATGAGTCCGCCCACGATCGGCGAGTTCAGCAACGGGCGCGGAGAATTTTTTGACCAGGAAACGATCGATGGCCGTGCAATCCTCGTTCGCTTCGTCATCTCGGACATTAGCTCCGATTCCTGTCATTTCGAGCAAGCCTACTCCGCCGACGGAGGCAAGACCTGGGAGGTCAACTGGATCGCCACTGACACGCGGCAGACGCAATGAACAGATAGCTGTGCGCCGATAGAGCGCGAGAATGTCGGACGCCTGCGAGCGATGCGCGGGCTGCCGCAGAGCCTCTTTTCACGGCCATCGCAATTCGTGTCGACCCTGTCGAGTCATCGATTCGTCATCACCGTGACGAGGAAATCGGGAACCGGCCGTCCAAGGGAGGCAAGATATCGAACCATGGCGCCAGCGACTCTTCGCACGGCCGGGCGCCCGGTCATGCGCTCGCGCCAGGCCAACAGGCGTGGGGTCTCGTCGGTCATCGGCGCTCCCTTGCGGGCGCCGAAAAGCTGGGCCATGTAGAACGCGATATCGGCGAAGGAATACGTCCCCGCCAGATATTCCCGGCTCGCGAGAACGTGTTCCATGTCCCGGTAGTACCGAGCCGCGGCATCGCGCGCGGCAATGGCCGCAGGATCGTCTGGCGTCTCCTCGAGCCCCATGAGCCGGATGACATGCGGGAAATAGACTTCGTCGGAGCGGTGTTCGAGCTGGCGCGCTCGCGCCCTCGCCGCGGGATGTGCCGGCCACAGCGCAGGCTGTGGCCGCAGGTCTTCGAGGTATTCAAAGATCTGCGTGGAATCGAACAGTTCCAGATCGCCGTCCACCAATACCGGCACCTGGCACTTTGGATTGATGCGCAGGACGTCAGGATGCTTGGGCTCGTAGCCCCGCTCCGAATCGAACGGAACCATCACGAGTTCGAAGTCGATGGCCTTCTCGTGCGCTGCGATCTCGACTTTCGCACCGAACATGCTGAGCGGTCCGGAATAAATCTTCATGCATTTGTATCCCCAGACGATCCGCACCCGTCCACCGCATTTGCAGGAACAATGCGAGGGCCACTTCTGCCCGCTGCGGCCGCCAAGGCGATTGGCAATGGCTCCGTTCAACGCGCAGGGCAGCGGTCGGCGACCGGACGACACCCGGGAGAATACCGGAGCCGACGTTCGGCGCGGCGGGATCACGGCGCACGCCCTCCGTCCGCGAAGACAGCCCGCGTCGACGAGTCGCGAGCATCAGGCGATCGCCCGGCGTTCAAGAACCCCTGCACGGGATTCTCGTTCGGGTTTGCGTGTCCTTCTTGCTGGAACAGGAATCTGAGATGATCGCGGCACAGAACAGCGGAATGATCGCGTTGAATTTCTCTTCGTTTTCAGTCGGCCGCAGGTTGCGCAACGGCGCAGACGCATGAATCAGCAGGATCACGCATTCCGCCTCGACCACCAATTCGAACAGCAGGCCCGGCGGACCCCGGACAGCGTCGCGTTGTACAGCGACGGTGCGTCGATCACGTTCGCGCAACTGGCGGCCAGCGCGGACCGCTTCCTCGCGGTACTGTCGGCCGCGGGTGTCGCCGACGGAGGCGTTGTCGGCGTGCACGTGGAGCGTTCGCCGAACTACGTCGCGTGCGTGCTCGCCGTACTCAAGGCGAACTGCGCGGTCGTGCCGCTGCCCCCGAGCTATCCGCAAATCCGCCTTCGCGACATTCTCGCGTTCGCGGCGCTCGACGCGGTCGTCGACGACGAACAGACACCGCTCGATCCCAAGCTGACCGACCGCATCATTCGTTTCTCCGACGCACGCGAAGTTGCGGTTGCAAGCGAGCAGCGCGTGCCCGCAAGCCCCGACCAGGCCGCGTTCGTGCTCTGCTCCTCGGGTTCCACGGGAACGCCGAAGATGATCGTGCGCAGTCACCGTTCGTTCTTCCATCGGCTGCAGTGGACGTGGACCGAGCATCCGTACGAGCCCGGCGAAACGTGCTGCCAGAAGTCCTACATGGCGACGACGCACGCGGTCTACGAACTCTTCGAACCGCTGCTGCGCGGGATTCCGGTGTGCCTGGTTTCCGATCAGCACGCGAGAAGTCTCGAGGCATTCTGGGAAACGGTCGCCGCGCGGTCGATCTCACGACTTCTTGTCGTGCCATCGGTGCTTCAGGCCTCCCTGGACATGCCGGGTTTCGTCGCGCCGCCCCTGCGCGTGCTGGTCCTGATGGGCGAGTACGTGCATGCGAAACTGGCCGCTCGCGCAATCGCTGCGTTCCCCGCGCAGACGAAGATCTATTCGATCTACGGAAGCACCGAGGCCAGTTCGACGCTGGTCTGTGACATCAGGGCGAGCTTCCGCGCGGGCGAAGAACTTCCTCTCGGCAAACCGATCGCGAAGGATGTGGGCGCCTACGTGCTGCGCGACGACCTCGAGCCGGTGCAGCCTGGTGAAGTCGGGATGTTGCATATTGCCGGCACGCCCGTGTTCACCGGGTATTTCAAGGATCCCGTGCTGACCGCCTCGGTCGTCGCGACCGCGCCCAACGGGAACGAGCGGCTGTACAACACGCACGATCAAGTGCGGCGCATGGCGGACGGCAGCCTGTGCTTCGTCGGGCGCATCGATCACACGGTCAAGATCAGGGGCTTTCGCGTCGATCTGCAGGAAGTGGAAAGAGCGCTCCTGCTCCACGCGGATGTGCGCGAGTGCGCCGCGATCCTGAGCGATGGCGAACCCGAGCGCGCGAGGCTGCTCGCGTTCGTGGCTCCAGAAGACATCGCGCAACAGGGCATTTTCGACGTCCTCGGCAGGCACCTGCCCGCCTACATGATTCCGTCGGCGCTGATCGGCATGCCGTCGTTGCCGCGCACGGCGAACGGCAAGATCGATCGGCAGGCACTGCTTGCCGACTATGCGGCCCGCGGCACGGCGCGGCCCGCGAGCGCCTGCCAATCGGAAACCGAACGCCGGATCGCCGCGGTGTGGAAGGATGTTCTGCAGCTCGAAAGCGTTCGCGCCGACTGCAGCTTCTTCGAACTGGGCGGGACGTCGCTGAGCGTGTTCGCGGTCGTATACCGTCTCAGGGACGCGTTCGGCCTCGATCGGGATCGGCTCTCCGATGTCGCCATCTACCGCTACCCGACGGTGCAGGCACTTGCCTCGTACATCGATCGCATGCGCGAGGGGACCGCTGCGGTCGCGCCCGCGACCCAGCCGATACTGGTGACGCTCAAGAGCGGCGACGATGCGATCGCGCCCGTTTTCGCGATTTCCTCGGCCGGCGGAACTCTTGGCGCGTATGACAAGCTGGTCAAGGCGCTCGCGACCGAGCGCGCGGTCATCGGCGTGCGCGATCCATTCGTCTGGGGCGCGCGCGACGCGAGCGCGGGATTCCAGCACTGGGTCGGCCTCTATGTCGACGCGATCAGGGCGCGGCAACCGCACGGCCCCTACTACCTGCTCGCGTATTCGTCGGCCGCGGCATTCGGCTACGAGATCGCGCAGCATTTGCTGCGTGGCCGCGAGGAAGTCGCGCTGCTTGCGCTGGTCGATCCGCTCGCGATGGATCGCTCGAGCAAGCAACGATTCGGATACTGGGCGTTGCGCGCGCGCTACATGCGACCGCTGTTCGCGCGCGCCGTGCTGCTCGGTGGATGGTTGCGTCTGCTCGTGCCTCGCTGGCTCCGCGACAGCGGCCGATCGGCGCGCAGGAACGATCACGCGCTGACCAAAGAGCAGATTGCCGCAGCAGCCAAAGCCGACAGGACGAACAAGGAGAATATCCTCGTCGTGTCGGCGTTGCTGGAACTCAATACGGAGCGCCCGTTTGCGCTGGGCGCAGCGGAACTGTCGACACTGGAACCCGAGCAGTATCTGGGCGCGTTGCTGAGCCGGGTGAAAAGCGTCGCGCCCGAAATCGATCCGCAGATGATCGAGAACGTCGTGACCCAGTACAACCTGCAGGTGCGAGCGCAGCACCGCTATCGCGTGCAGCGCTTCGATGGCAACGCGGCGCTCTTCCACCCTGCCGGTCCCGGCGCAGGGCTTCTGGCCGCGCAGTTCAGGCCGTACCTGCGCAACCTGCGCGTGCGCGCGATAGCGGTCGGCACCCCCTCGGAGCGAACCCGAAGGCTCGCCGAGGCATTTCCCGCAGGAATCCGCTCCCACTATCTGAGCATGCGCGACGAGCCGTTCGTCAAGGCGCTGGCCGCCGAGTTGGGACGCCTGCTGCGCCCGATGTAACCGGAATATCCGGTCAGTCCGTAGCGCCATCCACCTCGCGCGGCGCGCAACACGACCGTGCCTGCTGCACCGGCGGACACGCGACGCTGCCGTAGGAGCAGAACACGCAGCAGTCGCCCGGCTTCGGCCGCAACAACGCACCGCAGGCCGCGCAGTCGTGGAAGAACAGGCACGCATCGGTCGGCATGGTTTCGACGGCCTGGTGTCCGCAGTGGGGACAGGTGAGCGTCGATTGCAGTTGCAGGGTCGCGTCGGTCATCGCATCCGGCTGGATCGGTTTTCGTGTGCGCGCGTCACGCCGCGAGCAGCCTCGCAAGCGCGCGCGACACGGCCGCGAACGCGAACGCGGCGGTCACGTGGGTCGCCGCGCCGAGGCCGCCGCCGCAATCGAGCTTGAGCGCATCGACGCCGGGTGGACGCTTGCCGCAGACGCTGCCGTCGACCTGCGGGTAGCGCACGTTCTCGCGCGAATAGACCGCCTGGATGCCGAAATAGCGTTTCGGGCCGCGCGGGAAGTTGAATTCTTCGCGCAGTTTCCTGCGCACGAGCGCGAGCATCGCGTCGTGTTCGGTTCTGGAGAGGTCGCGCACCGCGATCAGGGTCGGGTCGGTGCGGCCGCCGGCCGAGCCGCAGGTGATCAGCGGCAGCTTGCGCCGACGACACCACGCGATCGTCTCGACCTTGACCCGGAACGCGTCGCAGCAGTCGATCACGAGGTCGTAGCCGCGATCGAGCAGGCGTTCGATGCTGGCCGGGGTCAGGAATTCCTCGACCGCGTCGAGGCGGATGCCGGGGCGGATGCGGCGCGCGCGCTCGGCCATCACGCCGACCTTGGGCTTGCCGTACTCGCCATCGAGCGCATGCAGCTGGCGGTTGGTGTTGCCGATGCAGACCTCGTCCGCGTCGATGAGGCCGAGGTGGCCGATGCCGCTGCGCGCGAGCGCCTCGGCTGCCCACGAGCCGACGCCGCCGATGCCGACCACGCAGACGCGCCTGGCCGCGAGGCGCACGACGCTGCCCGTGCCGTAGAGGCGGTCGATTCCACGGAAACGCTCGTCGTCGGGCGGAGTGACCTGCATCGGCGCAGGTTAGCATCCGCATGCGACGCACTCGCGTCGGGTGTTGCATGCACGGCCGCGTGGCCACATCTTGCGCCGACGTTTCGAGGAGAATCCGATGCCGAATCCGATCACCCGCCCGTTGCTGCGCTGGGCCGAAGGCCTGCGCTTCCCGCGCCTGGCCCTGATCACCGCTGTGCTGTTCGTGGCCGACCTGCTGATCCCGGACCTGATCCCGTTCGTCGACGAGATCCTGCTCGGCCTCGGCACCCTGCTGCTGGCCAACCTGCGCCGGCGCAGGCAGCTTCCAGAACAAGGCTGATCGGTGCGCTATCTGGTGTGCCTGCTCGTCGGCTTGGCTGCCGGTGCGCTGATCGCGATGACGATCGCGAGTGCGTTGCAGAAGCGCGACGCGTGGCCGCGCGCGGTGATGAACGTGATGCAGCACGAACTCGGTGCCGCGCGCGCCGAGGTGCGCGGTGCGCACTGCACGGCAACGGGGAGCCTGTCGGCCCACGCGCACCTGCAGTTGCTCGCGGGCGATCTCGAGGGCGCCCTGCTCGCGCCGGGCACCCGGGACCGCGTGTTCAGCCAGTATGCGAGCGATCTGCGCGCGGCGATCGCCCAGTGGGACGTCGATGCGGCATGCAAGGCCCAGGATGCGGCACTGGCCGAGGTGGGCAATGCCTGCGACGCCTGTCATCGCGACTACCGCTGAAGCGCGATCCGGACCGTCCCGGCGTCGTCCAGGGCCGTTGCGGGCAAATACAAAACTCACTAGTATTGTTTTCCGGGCGAACTGCACCGCGCGTTCCTTGCGCATGCAGGTCCGCCGCGTAGCCTCGTCGTTCGCGCACCCGCGCGAACAGCCCCCGCGCCGCGGGAGCGAGTTTCCCCGCGTCACGCCGTACCGACCCGATGACCGCATCCGGTAACCGAATCCTCGCCTTGCTGTCGCTCGCGCTCGCGTTCGCGGGATGCGCCGTGCCGCCGCGTCCCGATCCGCCCGCGCTGCGCGAGCACGCGCCACTGGCCGGGCTCGATGTTGCCGAGGCCGGCGCCTGGCCCGATCCGCGCTGGTGGCGCCGGTACGCGGACGCGCAACTCGATGCGCTCGAGGAGCGTGCACTGGCCGGTGCGCCTACGCTGCAGGAGGCACACCGGCGCTTCGATACCGCGCTGAGCGCGGTCGAGGTCGCGCGCGCGGCGGGCGGCGCCTCGGTGCAGCTCAATGCGCAGGTCCAGCGCCAGCGGCTCAGCGAGCATGGCCTGATCTCGCCACGCTTCCTCGGCTTCACCTGGTACAACCAGGGCGATCTGAACCTGCAGTTCCAGTACGACTTCGACTTCTGGGGCAGGAACCGCGCTGCGGTCGCGGCCGCGGTCGACGAGGCACATGCGGCCGCAGCCGAACGCAGCGCAGCCGCGCTGATGCTCACGACCGCGGTAGCCGACGCGTACTTCGGCTGGCAGGCCGACCAAGCGCGGCTCGTACTCGCGCGCGACACGGTCGCGGCGCTGCAGGACAGCCGCGGACTCAACGCCCGCCGCGTCGCGCGCGGCATCGATGCGCCGGATCTGGTCCACGAGGCCGACGCGCGGCTCGCCGAGGCGCGCGAACTCGAAGCGGGCCTCGGCGGCGCCGCGCGCATCCGCCACGCCGCGATCGCCGCGCTGCTCGGCGAGGCGCCGGCCGACCTGCCTGCGCTCGCGCCGCGCACGCTGCCACCGGTCAGGGCCGCGCTGCCGACCGACGTCGGCATCGACCTGCTGGCGCGTCGTCCCGACATCGCAGCGAGCCGCTGGCGCGTCGAAGCCGCGATGCGCCGCGTCGACGAGGCGCGCGCTGCGTTCTACCCCGACATTAGCCTCGGCGCGATGGCCGGGCTGCAATCGATCGATCTCGACAAGCTGTTCAGCGCGGGCAGCCGCCTCGGCAGCATCGGTCCCGCTCTGCATCTGCCGCTGTTCGGCCGCGACGGCCTGCGCGCGGCGTATGGCGCGTCGCAGGCGCAACTCGATGCGGCCGCGGCACAGTACGACGCCGCGGTCGTCGACGCCGCGCGTGACGTTGCCACGCAGGCCCTGACCCTGGCCCAGGTCGACGCACGCCGGGTCGAGCGCGAGCACCAGCTCGCGGCCGAGCGTGAACTCGCGCGTACCGCCGCCGCACGCGTGCGGCGCGGCATCAGCGACGCGCGCAGCGTACTCGCGGCCGAGTCCCAGGTATTGCAGCAGCGCGACGCGCTGGTCGCGCTCGATGCCGAAGCGATGTCCGCCGAGATTGCGCTGACCAAGGCGCTCGGCGGCGGTTACCGCAAGGACGCGGAAGACGAAGCAAGCGACCGCGTTTCCGCAGCGCCCGCCGCCGAGGCAGTAGCGCCGCTGCAAGCGGTGCCCAAAACCCTGCAGCCCTCACGAGTCCAGCCACGATGAGCGACACGCCCGGATCCAAGGACAACCCGCCCGACAGCAACGATGGGAACGACGGCAACGGCAAGCGCCGCGTGATCCTGATCGCGATCGCGGTCGTGTTCGTCGTCGCCGGGATCGCCTGGTACCTGCTCTGGTCCCTGGTCTGGTCGCTGCGCGAAGTCACCGACGACGCCTACGTCGACGGCAACCAGGTCACGATCTCGGCGCAGGTGGCGGGCACCGTGATCGAGGTGCTTGCCGACGACACCCAGCGCGTCGACGCGGGGCAGGTGCTGGTGCGGCTCGACCCGACCGATGCGAACGTTGCACTCGCCAAGACGCGCAGTGCGCTGGCCAGTGCGGTACGCCAGGTGCGCCAGCAGACCGCGATGGCATCCCAGTACGACGCCGCGGTCGCGGCACGTCGGCTCGAGCTGGCCCGCGCGCAGGCCGATCTGGAGCGCCGCCGCCCGCTGCTCTCGGACAAGGCGATCGCGCCCGAAGAGGTGGCGCATGCGCGTGAAGCAGTCGCGACCGCGAAGGCCGCGCTCGAACTCGCCGCACGCCAGGCCGAAGCCTCGCACGCACTCGTCGACGGTACCGATATCGCCGATAACGCGTCCGTGCAGCAGGCCAAAGCCGCATTCCGCGAAGCCTGGGTGAATGCGCAGCGCGATGCGATCCTCGCGCCGGTCAGTGGCTATGTCGCGCAGCGCAGCGTGCAGGTCGGCCAGCACGTCCAGCCGGGACAGGCGCTGATGACGGTAATCGCGCTCAGCGATGTCTGGGTCGAAGCGAATTTCAAGGAAAGCCAGCTCGCACATATCCGCATCGGCCAACCGGCGAAGGTCGAGAGCGACCTCTACGGCGGCAGCGTCGAGTACCACGGTCGCGTGGTCGGACTCGGTGCGGGTACCGGTTCCGCGTTCGCGCTGCTGCCGCCGCAAAATGCCTCGGGCAACTGGATCAAGGTCGTGCAGCGCGTGCCGGTGCGCATCCGGCTAGAACCGCGCCAGCTGCAGAAGTCACCGCTGCGCATCGGACTGTCGACTTCGGTCACGGTCGATACGCACGACCGGTCGGGTCCGGTGCTGGCCAGCGCACCGATCTCGAACGCCCCGGTCGCGCAGACCGCTGTCTATGCGCGCGATCTGGCCAAGGCCGAAGCAGAGGCCGATGCGATCGTCTCGGCGAATGTTTCTTCAAGCCGATGATCGAAAGTCCCGATCGGCTCGCGAAGCCCCGCCGCATGTCGCGGCGTGGCAGCGCACTTCGGTCGGCCGCGAAGCCGGGTCGCGCGGCGCACTCTGTCGCTAGCTGATGGCCGCCACACCACCCGAACGCCCTGCCCTGCCCCCGCTTCACGGTGCGCCGCTCGCGCTGCTCACCGTCGCCATCGCGTTCGCGACGTTCATGGAAGTGCTCGACATCACGATCGTCAACGTGTCGGTGCCGCATATCGCGGGCAGTCTCGCGGTGAGTCCTCAGGAAGGTACCTGGGCGATCAGTTCCTATTCGCTGGCCAGCGCGATCATGCAGCCGCTCGCGGGCTGGATCGGGCGCCGCTTCGGCGAGGTGCGCGCTTTCACGATTTCCGCACTGCTGTTCGTGACGATGTCGGTGCTGTGCGGTCTCGCCACGAGCATGCCGATGCTCGTGTTCGGCCGCCTGCTGCAGGGCGCGGGTTCGGGCCCGATGGTTGCGCTGAGCCTGAGTCTGCTGCTCAACAACTACCCGAACGAAAAGAAGGGACTCGCGCTCGCGCTGTGGGCGATGACCGTGGTGGTGGCGCCCATCTTCGGACCAATCCTCGGCGGCTACATAACCGACAATTACTCATGGCCGTGGATCTTCTTCATCAACACGCCGGTCGGTGTACTCGCCGCGATCATCACCTGGACCCTGCTGCGCCATCGCGAGACCAAGGTGGTCAAGGCGCCGATCGACATGATCGGTCTCGTGCTGCTCGTCGTCGGGGTCGGCTGTCTGCAGTTCATGCTGGACAACGGCAACGACAAGGACTGGTTCTCGTCACCCCTGATCGTCACGCTCGGCGTCACTGCGCTGGTCTGCCTCGTGTTCTTCGTCGCGTGGGAACTGACCGACCGCCATCCGGTCGTCGACCTGACCCTTTTCCGCAAGCGCAATTTCACGATCGGCGTGACCGCGATGGCGTTCGGCATGGTCGGTTTCTTCGGGATCAACGTCGTCTACCCGCTGTGGCTGCAGACCGTGCTCGGTTACACCGCATCGTGGGCCGGTCTCGCGACCGCGCCGGTCGGCATCCTCGCATTCCTGATGTCGCCGCTCATCGGGCGCAACATCCAGCGGCTGGAGCTGCGTTCGGTCGTCACCTTCGCGTTCCTCGTGTTCGCGTTCACTTCCTACTGGTTCGCGAGCTTTCCGGACAGTGCCGCGTTCAACCAGCTGCTGTGGCCGCGTTTCATCATGGGCATCGGCATTCCGTGCTTCTTCATACCGCTGAACCAGATCTTCCTGTCCGGACTCGAGCCGCACCAGATCGCTTCGGCGTCCGGGCTCGCGAATTTCTTCCGCACGATCGCCGCAAGCATCTCCACCGCGGCCACGGTAACGATCTGGCAGCACCGCGGCGACTACCACCACGCGGTTCTCGCCGAACACATCAACGCCGCCAGTCCGGCCGCGACCAGTTACCTCCACGGCCTGAGTGCGCTGGGCGGACCGGCGGCGCGCGGCTGGAGCATTGTCGAGGCGCTGGTAACACGTCAGGCGCTGACTCTCGGCGTCAACGATGTCTTCCTGATCTGCACGGGCCTGTTTCTCGCAATGATCCCGGTGGTCTGGTTCGCGCGACCGCCGTTCGGCAACGTCGCCGCAGGAGCAGGCCACTGAGGCCGGATCCGCAGTCATCGGCTCTGCAATCTTCGCGGCGTTTCGCGGATTTCGCCGGCCTTGTCACCGCGCCTGACGTTGATCGCTCCCTCCGAGTCACGCGGGCAGCAGGATCCGCGCGATGCAGCCGCGCATGTCGGCGCGATTGTCGAGAGTCAAGGTACCGCCGTGCGCTTCGACGATCTGACGCGCAAGCACGAGGCCGATACCCGAACCGCCGGGCTTGGTCGTGAAAAACGGCACGAACAGGTTTTCGCTCGGCGGCAACCCCGGCCCGTCGTCGACGACCTCGATCAGCAGCCGGCCGTCGCCGTGCCGCCAGTCGAGACCCACGTGGCCGTCGCCATTCAAGGCCGCGTCGCTCGCGTTCTGGATCAGGTTGATCAGGGCCTGCTCCAGCTGGTCCGGATCGATGCGCAGGCGCATCTCCGGCCCGTTCGCGGCGACCACGAGGCGTTGCTCGAGCAGCGCCGCACGGCGAGCCAGCACACCGAAATCGACCTCGCGCGGCGTCGGCGGCGGCAGGCGCGCGAGCTGGGTGTAGCGCGACATGAATCTCGCGAGTGCCTCGGCGCGCTCGCCGATCACTCGCAAGCCGCCATGTACGTCCGCGCGCCAGTCCGCCGCGAGCGGTTCGCGCCCGGTGATATTCGCAAGCGTCCCGGCCATCGAGCGGATCGGTGCCAGCGAATTGTTGAGTTCGTGACCGAGTACGCGCAGCAGGCGCTGCCACGCGAGGCGTTCCTCCTCACGCAAGGCACGACCGAGATCGCTGATCACGAGCAGATCGTGCGGCAAACCGTTCTCGCGAAAGCGCGCATGGCGAATCTCCCAGCGTCCGCTGGCTCCCGCGAAGCGCCGCTCCAGCAATCGGACGTCGGCGATCGCCAGGCAATCCCCGAGGCCGAGCGACTGCGCGGTCTGCGCAGACAACGCCGTAGTTGGCATTGCCAACAGGCGCTCGGCTGCCGGGTTGGCCAGCTTGACGCGGCCGTCGGCGTCGAACGCGAGCACCACGATATCGATCGTTGCGATGACTTTGGCCAGCAGCGCGCTCTTCTCCTCGACGCTGAGGCGCTGATCGCGCAAGGTCTGGGAGAGCGCATTGACTTCGAGCACGACCTCGCCGATCGCATCGCCACGCGAGGCGCGCGAGCCGCGCAGGCTGTAGTCGCCCTCGCGTAGTGCCTCGAGCAGATTCGCGAGCGTGTACAGCGGATAGACCGCCCGGTTGCGCATCGCAAACGCCAGCCCGAGCGTAATCAGCGCAATCCCGACGAGCATTGCCAAGGCACGCGCGGCATCGCTTGTCACGAACCAGAACGTGACAGCCAGTGCGCAAAACGCAGGCGCGGCCACCAGCAGGGAACCGGCGAGGATGCGCTTCTCATACGTCCAGCGGGAATGTCTGTTGCTCATCGGGCAGGCGTCGCACGCGGGCGCCGCGCTCGGCGGCCTCAGTGAAACCGGCGGTCGGGGGACCGACGACGAACTCAGCTTATCCTGTATTTTTCCATGCGCCGATACAGCGAGGGACGACTGAGACCGAGCAGGGTCGCGGCGCGCTGGATATTTCCGCCGGTGCGCTCGAGCGCCTCGCGGACCAGCCGCTCCTCGGCCGCATCGACGCTCATCGACTCGCTGGCGGCGAGCATCGTCGCATTGGACAGGGCATGGGACGCGCCGGGCTTGAGGTTCAGGGCGCCAACGTCGACCACGTGTCCCTCGATCATCAGCGCCGCGCGCTCGATCACGTGAGAAAGTTCGCGCACGTTGCCGGGCCATGCATAGGCTTCGAGCGCGCGCAATGTTGCAGGCGTGAAACGCAACCCTTCCCGCTGGTAGCGCCGTGCAAAGCGCGCAAGGAACGCCTCGGCCAGCAGCGCGACATCCGCACCACGTTCACGCAGAGGCGGCAGGTGCAGCTCGAGGGTGTTGAGACGGAACAGCAGGTCCTTGCGGAACGCTCCACGGGCGACGTCGGCAGCGAGATCCGCATTCGTTGCCGAGATCAGGCGCACGTCGACCTTGAGCGTGCGCGACGAACCGACACGCTCAAGCTCGCCATCCTCGAGCACGCGCAGCAGTTTCGGCTGCTGTGCCGGCGGAATATTGGCGATTTCGTCAAGAAACAGGGTGCCGCCATCGGCGAGTTCGAAGCGGCCGATGCGGTCGCTCTTGGCATCGGTGAATGCGCCGCGCACGTGACCGAACATCTCCGCCTCGAACACCGATTCCGGAATCCCGCCCATGTTGACCTTGACCAGCGCCTTTTCCGCGCGCGCCGATCGTGCGTGCAGGCGCCGTGCAATCACGCCCTTGCCGGTGCCGTTCTCGCCGAGGATCATCACGTTCGCGTCGGTCGGCGCAATGCGCTCGATCTGCGCCAGCAATGCACGCATCGCCGGCGATTCGGCAATGAACTCCTCATCGCCGTCGTCGCGCAGGATCTCGTTCTCGCGCCTCAGCCGCGCCGATTCCCCTCGCGAGCGACCGAGCGCGAGCTGGTTGCGGATCACGCTGAGCAGACGCTGGTTGTCCCATGGTTTCTCGATGAAATCGCCGGCGCCCTCGCGCATCGCCTCGACTGCGACATCGATCGTGCCCCAGGCCGTCATCACCACGACCGGCAAGTCGGCTTCGAGTTTCCTGATCTCCCGCAGCAGTTCCAGGCCCTCGGCGCCTGACGTCGTGTCGCGCGTGTAGTTGAGGTCTATGAGGGCCGCGTTGAAGCGCTGCGTCCGCAAGGCCTCCAACGCGGCTCGCGGTCCATCCACGCTGCTCGCATCGATACCTTCGGCCTTGAACAGCAGGCGCAATGCCTCGCGCACATCACGCTGGTCGTCGGCGACAAGGATCTGCGGACGCGTCATCGGCGCGGGCCCGAGTGCGCCAACTCGAGTGCGGGCGCGTCCCGGCGGCGACATGCGACGGGACGCTTCCCCTCGAACGTGCGTGAGGCCGATGCAGACGGGACGCCTGCGCCCCGCACAGTCATGTGATCAAGCTTTCCGTGCATCGGCGCCCTCCTGCGCGGCCGGTCTCGCAGGATCATACGCCGGCCTTGTCGATCCAGCCGTCGAATAGACGCACCACTCGCTGCGCCTCGTTCGCATAGCCATCGTTGTGCGTAACCTGCACGATCGTCATGCCATCACGATGCAGTTCATGCAGCAGGTCCATGATCGTGCGCGCCTGACTCGAATGCAGCGCACCAGTCGGTTCGTCCGCGAGCAGCAGGCGCGGCTTCGTGATCACGGCGCGCGCAACCGCAACCAGCTGCTGCTGCCCCCCCGAAAGCTGGTTCGGATACAGGTCCTTCTTTCCGACGATATTGAAGCGGTCGAGCAGATCCCCGACCTGCGCAGCGCGTTGTTTCGCGGGGACATCGCGGTATTGCAACGGAAGATCCAGGTTCTCCCAGACCTTGAGATCGTCGATCAGATGATAGTGCTGGAAGATGAAACCGATCTTGTCGCGCTGCAGGTCCTGGCGTTGCTTCGGATTCAACTTCTCGACAATGACGCCATCGAGCGCATAGCTGCCCTGCCAGTCATGGTCCATCAGCCCGAGCACGTTGAGCAGCGAACTCTTGCCGGCACCGGACGGCCCCATCACGCTGACGAACTCGCCGTCCGCAATATCCAGCGCGATATTGCGCAGCACCCAACTGCGACCACCCGCCAGCGGGTAGGATTTCTCGATGTTTTCAAGACGAATCATCTGCTGGATATCCGCTCTGGTTCGTGGAAAGCGTTTTTCATGAAAAATCGATCATTCATGCCGTAAAGCCGTTATCGGATCGACGCGCAAGGCGCGTCGCAGCGGTGCGAGTGTCGCGATCGCCACGACTGCGACCAGCGCCAGCACCAGCAATGCGCACGACAACGGATCGGTTCGGCTGACATCGTAAAGTTCCCGCGAAAGAAAGCTCGTCCACGCAAGCGCCAGCGGAAGCCCGAGCGCAAGACCGGCCAGCAGGTAGCGCGCGCTACGCGACGACACCCACGCAATCAACGCGCCATCGCTGGCACCGAGCGCACGCCGCAGGCCGAATGCGCGCATTTCGCGCTCGACCGCGTGGGCGACGACCCCATAGATTCCGATTGCCGATAGCGCAAGTCCGGTTGCTGCAAACAGGCCGAACAGCTCCAGCAGGAAATGCCGCCGGGCAAGCGAATCGGTCACGCGTTCCTGCATCGATTTCATGGCATAGACGGGCACCCCGGGATCGATCGAACGCGCCACCGCGCGCACTTCCTGCAGGATCGTGGCTGGTGGCATGTCGGTGTGTACGACGACAGTCATGTAGCTTGGCGGGTCGTCGCTCTGCGCATGGGCCAGATAGGCTTGCGGTTGAGCATCGATGTCGAGCGAACGCAGGCGGACGTCGCCGACCACGCCGACGATCGTGAACCATGGCGCCTTGTCGTCGCGGCCTCCGAGTTGAATCTGCTTGCCGAGAGCGCTCTCGCCGGACCACTCGCGCCGTGCCAGCGATTCGCTGACCACCGCAACCGGTGGCTGGCCCAGTCGGTCCGATTCGCTGAAATAGCGTCCCGAACGAAGCGGTATCTGCAGGGCCGAAAAATAGCCAGGGCTCACGAATGCGCGGTCGAACGACGGTACGTCGGGACCGGCGATCGGGCGATCCTTGACATGGAAACCCGCACGATCCATGCCTCCGCCAAGTGGCAGTTGACTGACCGCACCGACGCGTCCGACAGCCGGCAATCCCCGAACCCCGATTTCGAGTTGCTCGAGGAACGCGGACACTCTTGCGGGATCCTTGTAGGGGACGCCGACGATTGCCAGGTCAAGAGTGACGACATCTGCGGTCGCGAAGCCTGGATCGAGATCCAGCAGATGGCCGAAACTGCGCGCCATCAGCAACGCACCCAGAGTCAGGGCACAGGCCATTGCGATCTGCACGACGACCAATGCTGTCTGCGCGCGCCCGGCGCCCGGCCCCGCCGAGATTTGACCGGCATCCTTCAGTGCATCGACGAGTTGCGTTCGACTTGCGCGAAAGGCCGGCCACCAGCCCGTAGCGAGGGCAACAACGAACGTGAGCAGCAACGCGAACGCGAGCACCGTCTGATCGATGTGTACGTCGCGAAGACGCGGAATCGATGCGGGGCCGAGCTGTGCGACGAGATGCGTGATGGCGATTGCGAGCACGGTACCGACGGTTCCACCGAGAAAACCGAGAACGATGCTTTCGCTGAGTATCAGGCGCGTGAGTCGCGCGCGTTCGGCGCCGAGCGCCGCGCGAACGCTCAGCTCATGCCGCCGCGAGATCGCGCGCAGCAACATCAGGCTCGCGATATCGACACAGGCAATCAGCAATACCAATCCGACGCCGGCAAACAGCAGCCATAGCGAATGGCTGACCTCGCCCACCAGCGCATCACGCAAGGGATGCAATTCGAAACGCATGTCGGCCGGATACTTGTCGGCGTATTCCCTGACCAGCGCGGGTGAGAGCACATCGAGCTGCGCCCGGGCGCCGTTGATATCGACACCGGGTGCGAGCCGGCCGATCGCCTGCAGATGCATGCAGTCGCGACACGCATAAGGCAGGGACAGGTCATAGCCGAGAGGCCGCCAGATATCGGTTGAACGACCAACCGTTGCCGGAAGCAAGGGCTTGAAGGCAGCCGGAAGTACGCCGACTACCGTGTAGGTGCGGCTGCCGAGCGCGATACGCTTGCCG
Organism: uncultured Gammaproteobacteria bacterium; assembly: GCA_963758365.1. Taxonomy (GTDB): domain Bacteria; phylum Pseudomonadota; class Gammaproteobacteria; order Xanthomonadales; family Rhodanobacteraceae; genus Dokdonella_A. The sequence goes on along the minus strand of CAVWVB010000001.1, from coordinate 1,298,231 downwards.
AGAATGTCCGGATCAGCGTTGAATTGGCGCTGCCACAGGCCATTGCTGATCACGACCACGTCGTTTCGTTCCGGCTGGTCCTCCTCGGCACTGAACAGGCGGCCAAGTTGCGGCGTGACGCCCAGCACCGAGAAGAATTCGCGGCTCACGCTTTGGCCGTTGAGAAGCTGAGCGCCGTCCTCGCCGGCCAGATTCGGCTGCCAGCTCGAACTGACGCCGATCGCGGAAAAAGCAGGCAGCTTCTGCCAATCCAGGAACGTCGCATATCCGACGGTCGTCGGCGACTGATCGGCATCGCCGTTACGTTGTGCGAGAGAAACGAGTTGTCCGGGTCGCGCAAACGGCAACGCGTCGAGCAGTACCGTCTTGAGTATGCTGAAGATCGCGGTATTCGCTCCGATGCCGAGCGCCAGCGTCAGTACGATTGTCAGTGCAAATGCCGGACGCTCGAACAGCGAGCGGATACTGTAGCGAATGTCAGCGATCAGATTCTGAGCCATTGAAATCTCCCGAGAAACTCGCCTGGACTTGCAAGTCGACGTGTTCGGCTACTCGTAACGCAGCGCTTCGGTAGGAGCCACCCGCGCGGCACGCCGCGCCGGCAGCCAGCAGGCCAGCAGCGCGGTGGCCGCAAGCACGCAGACGACGATGGCAAGACTTGCAGGATCCAAGCTGCCGACACCGAACAGCTGGTTCTTCAAGACCAGACCGAGCGCGAATGCACCGATGATGCCGATGCCGAGACCCAGTCCGATCAACCGCGTCCCGTTGCCGAGCACGTGGCCGCGGATATCCGCGCCACTGGCGCCGATTGCCATGCGCACGCCGAACTCTCCGGTGCGTTGCGCAACCGCGAATGCGAGCACGCCGTAGATCCCGATCGCTGCGAGCAGCAAAGCCAGCAACGCGAATGCGCCGATCAGCTGCATCGGCACACGGCGACCGGCCAGCGATTGATGGATGCGCTGATCGAGCGTCATGATATTGAACAGCGGTTGATCCGGATCGACCGAACGGATGGCTGCACGCAGTGGCGCTGCAAGCGCGGCCGGAGCCCCATGCGTGCGCAGCACCAGAATCACCGTATCGACTGGTGACTGGCCAAAATCGACGTAATAGGTTTCCTCTTTCGGCGGTTCCGCGAGATCGTCGTTCTTGACCGTTCCGACGACGCCCACGATGGTGTAGTTCTGATCGGTCGCGGCTACGCGATTGAGATCGAGCACCTGGCCGAGAGCATCGCCGTTTGGAAAGCGCTTCTGGGCGAACAGTGCGTCGACGACCGCGACCTTGCCTTTTCTGTTCCAGTCCGACGAGGAAAACGTCCTGCCGCGCAGCAACGGAATACCCATTGCCTTGAAATAGCCTGCATCGACGGTCCGCACGTACGCATGCGGCGACGCTCCGGCGCTGTCCTGTCCTTCGATCTTGTAGCTCGATCCGTTCATGGCGCCGGACATCGGCCGCACGTCGGTCAGTCCGGCCGTGGTGACGCCGGGCAGCGCACGGGCGGCGTCGAGCATGCGACTCATCACCTGCGCTTTTGCCGCGTCGTCCGGATATTTTGCTTTCGGCAGCGCCAGTGCCGCCGTCAGCACACCGCTGCTATCGAATCCGGGGCTCTGGTCGAGCACCTTGGCAAAGCTTCGAACCAACAACCCGGCGCCCGCGAGCAACGCGACCGCAAGCGCAATCTGGGTGACTACCAATGCGTTGCGCAGTGCGCGCGCGCCGCGACCGCCGCCGCCGATGCGACCCGCTTCGCGCAACACGGCCTGTGGTCGCACCATGCCGGCCGACAACATCGGAAACGAACCGAACAGAAGTCCCGCGACCAGCGCAACCACGAAGGTGAACAGAAGCACCTGCGGATCGAGCTTCAGCGTGACCCAGTCCGGCAACAAGCCGGACAGTGCGATCAGTTGCTGCCCGATCAGCGCCACGCCGACGCCGATGATGGCGCCGCCGAGCGCCAGCACGACGGCTTCAATCAGCAGCTGACGCGCGATGCGTCCGCGGCTGGCGCCCATCGCGGTACGTACCGATAATTCCTTCTGCCGCGCGGAAAGCCGCGTCAACAGCAGATTGGCGATGTTCGCGCACGCGATCAACAGCACCAGCGCGACGGCGAACTGCAGCAGCAGGAGGATGCGCCTGTGATCGCCGGCGAGCTGAGTGCGCAGCGAGCGCACGGTCACCGTGAAGCCGGCTTTCTGCATGAAGTCCTTGAACTGGCCGCCCTGCTTGCCCCCGATCCTGCCGATGCGCTCGATGTTGTGCTGTATCACGAGGTCGCATTGGGCTTTCACTTCGGCCATCGTCGCCCCCAGCGCGAGGCGCGCGACGCTGTCCGAAAATTCGCGGCCGCGTTCGGTATCGGCCTTCTGCGCATCGGTGAACGCGAACGGCACATAGATCTGCGTGTCGCTGTCCGGAAACATGAACCCTCGTGGCATCACGCCGACCACGCGATAGTTCTCGCCGTTCAAGCGCAGATCGCGGCCCACGGCCGCGGGATCGGCATCGAACTGGTTGCGCCACAGTGCATTGCCGAGCACCACGACCTTGTCGCGACCCGGCAGCGCTTCGTCGGCGGTGAAACCGCGGCCGAGCACTGGGTTGACGCCGAGCGTCGTGAACAGCGACGGCGTGGCGCGCGTGCCACGGACGCGCTCTGGCGCGCCGTTCTCGGCAAGATTGAAGCTGTCACCGGAGTACAGCGCACTGGAGGCAATCGCAGGCACCTGGGTGCTGCGATCCAGATAGTCCGGGATCGAAACGCCGGCCAGTGCGAGTCCCATCTTCGGATAGCTGTTTTCGACGTCGATCAACGTGGCATCGTTGCGGTAAGGCAACGGCTGCAGATAGACGCCGTCGATCAGGCTGAAAACGAGCGTGTTCGCGCCGATCGCGAGCGCAAGAGTGAGCAACGCCGCAATTGTGAAGCCGGGTCGCGCCGCGAGCGTGCGCAAACCATAGCGCAGGTCCTGGAGCAGGGTGTCAAACATGACGGAGTCCTCATTCGTATCGCAACGCTTCCATCGGATCAATGCGCAGCGCGCGTCGCGCCGGCACGACGGTGGCAATCGCGGCCGCGGCCAGCAGGACCGCAAGCGCGCCGACCACGGCGATCGCACTCGAGCCGCCGGTGCTGTTGAGAACCGAGGTGAGCATGCGCGTCAGGCCAAGACCGAGGGCAAGGCCGAGTGCGAGGCCGACGCCAACCTGCCAGCCCGCGCGCCTGAGTACGTCGCGCAGCACGCTGGCCGGCTGCGCGCCGAGCGCACGGCGCACGCCGATCTCGCGCGTGCGCTGACCCACGTTGAACGCAATGACCCCGTATAGGCCGGCACCCGCCAAGGCAAGGGCGAGCAGTCCGAAGCCGGCAAACATCTTCGCGAGCATGCGCGTCGAGAACGTCGCCTGGCGTATCGATTCGGAATAAGTACGTATCCAGTACGCGGGCGTATCCGGATCGACCGCGCGGACGTGATCGACGAGTCTTGGCGCGAACGCGGCCGGATCGCCCTTCACATGGATCGCGAGGCTGACGAAGCGAGCGGGTTGCTGGCGCAATGGAACGAGCATAACCGGGCGCGTCGGATCGCCGGGACGGTCCATCCACAGAGACGGGAGCACGCCGACCACGGTGACGACGACGGAATCCCTGTCACGCGGGTCGAGGCGGAAGCGCCGACCGATCAGGTCGGCGTTCGCGCCGTATCGGTCGGCGAAGCGGTGATCGACGACGGCTACCGGTGTCGTGCCTGATTCATCGCGGCTATCGAAAAAACGTCCACGTTGCAGACGGATGCGGTAGGTCGAAAGAAACCGATCGTCGACGGCTGCATACTGCACGCGCGGCAGCGGCGCATCGCCTGCGACCTCGCCGTCGGGCAGGACGGAGCGAAGGCCGCCGTCGAGTCCGGGAAGGCTGGTTCCCGCGGTCGCGCCGATCACCGCCGGGTCGGCGCGCAGCCGATCGGTGATGCGCTCGAACAGCCGCACCTGGTCGGCACCTTTCGGATACGCGCTCTCGAACAAACCGACGCGCGCGGTCAGGATTCCGCGCGGATCGATCCCGAGATCCGCACGATCGAGTGCGATGACGATGCCGGCGAGCGCACCGACCGCGATCAGGAGCGTAAGCGACAAGGCAACCTCTCCGATCATGAGCATCCGGCTGATACGCGCGAATCCGCCACCGCCGCTGCGCGCATCTTCGCGCAGTTGCCCGGCCATCGTGCTGCCGCCGGCGCGCAGCGCGGGCAGCAAACCGGCAACGAGCGCCGTGAGCATGACGACGCCGATCGTCATCAGCACGATGTCTGCGTCGAGGCTGAAGTGGATCCAGTGCGGCGGCCCGTCGTCCGCAGTGCGGAACGTGGCGTCGGTCCAGCCCGCGGCGAGCCGCGCGATCGGCAGCGCGATCGCTGCCGCAATCGTGCTCAACAGCAGGCTTTGCGCAATCAGATGCAGCATCAGGCGTCCGCGGCTCGCGCCAAGCGCGACGCGCACGGCGAGTTCCTGACGGCGTGCGAGCGTGCGCGTCAGCAGCAGGTTGGCGGCGTTCGCGCAGGCAATCATCAGAACCAGCAGGGCGGCGATCAACATCACGTTGAGCACGTCCCGCGTTGTCGTCGAGACCGTCAGCAGATCGAGTGGCGCGGTCGTCGCATGCAGGCCGCGAAAATGTTCGGGTTCGGCACGCGCAGCATCGGCAAGCCAGGTGTCGACACCGGCCTTGATCGCGCTTTCGGTCACCTCCGGGTTGCGGCGCAACACGAGGGTGTAGGTATCGTCGGTATCGGCGCCCTCGGTGAAATGCTTCGGCACCCAGACGACCTCTCGACGCGGATAACTGAAGTCTTCCGGCATGACGCCGACGATCGTGGTCGCTTGCGAATTCACACGTACCTGGCGTCCGATCACGGCCGGATCCGCGCCATAGCGACTGGTCCAGAGATCGTGCGAGAGCATGACCACCGGCGGCGCGCCGTCGCGCTCGTCGGCCAGGCTGAAATCGCGTCCGAGCACCGGCGCGATGCCGAGCACATGGAACAGGTTGCCGGTGACGAACGCACCGTCGTAGCGTTCGGGGCGATCGAGATCGCTGAGGTTCACGGTTGCCGATTCGAACGCCGAGACTTCGGCGAGCCCGTCCAGATGGCGACGCAATTGCAGGACATCGTTGCTGCGTACGGGAGCGAGTTCACCGCCGTGATCGTTGCCGTCGTCGAGCCCGGCCGTGAGCAGTCGTTGCGCCTGAGGGAATGGCAACGGCCGGATCACGAAGCTGTCGATCGCGATCAACATGTAGATCACGCAGGCCAGCCCGGCCGCGAGCACGCCGATCACGAGCGCCGAAAATCCGGCCTGGTTGCCTGTACCGCGGACGGCCTGTTTGAGTTCATGCACAAGCGCGTTCATCGATCGGACCTCCCGCGGCGTGGATGGAGCTTCACTGAGGCATCGAATGATCGCTGCGAAGCACGATCGTGGATCGTTCGCAGTTGCGAGGCAGCGGTAGTCACATGGGCATCCTCACGACAGCGCGTCGCGCGGCGCGACCGCGCAGGCACGGCGGGCCGGCAGCAGGCAGGCCAGCAACAGCGTGACCAGCAGCAGTGCGCTGACGCCGAGCAACGTCCATGGATCATCGGCCGGCACACCATAGAGCAGGCTCCGCGCAGCGTGCGCGCCGAACAAAGCGAGGATCAGCCCGAGCCCGATGCCGCCGGCACCGATGCCGAGTCCACGGCCCAGCACCAGGCGTGCGATGCGCTGTCGTGACGAGCCGAGCGCCTGTCGCAACGCGAACTCGTGCTGACGCTGACCGACCGCGAAGGCCATCAATCCGTACAGCCCGCCGATCGCGAGCAGGAACGCGACGCTGGCGAATGTGCCGAGCAGGATCAGGCTGATTCGACGATCCGCAAGTGCGCTGGTACGCACGTCACTGAGCGGATGCAGGCTGTACGGAATGCCGCTCGCGCGTTGCGCGAGGACGTCGCGCAGTTGCGGCATCATTGCCGAGTTCGGCAGGCTCGAACGCACCACGATATTGAACTCGGCAGCGGCCAGCGGGCGCTGATCGAGATCGACATACACCGTCCCGCCTGGAGCGCGATCGAGTCGCCGTTCGTGCACATCGCCGACCACACCGACGATCGTCAGTACGTGCATGTCGCCATCCATGTTGCCGAACTGGATGCGTTGGCCGATCGGATCGCGCGTGCCCCAGGTCGCGCGTGCGGTTGCGGTGCTGACCACGGCAACCTGTTGCGTATCGGCGCGATCGGTATCCGCGAACGCGCGTCCACGCAGTAGCGGAATACCAATGGCATTGAAGTAGCCCGGGCTGGCGACACGGAATTCGGCTTCGCCGATCGGCTTCGGCATCGAGCTCTCGAGTTTGGTTACGCTGCCGTCCCAGAAGCCACCGTCCGCGCCGTCGTCGGTCAGCGGAAGGGCACTCACGCCACCCACTACGCTGACGGCGGGTACGCGGGCGAATTCGTCCATGAGCTGGTCATAGCGACGCGCTGTCGTCGCAGCGGCCGCAGGATCGCGCGCAAAGGGTTGGGAGACCTGCACACTGATCGCCCCCTGTGCATCGAAGCCGGGATCGATCGCAAGCAAGGCCATAAAGCTGCGCCCGAGCAAGCCGGCACCGACCAACAGCACGGTAGTCAGCGCGGTCTGCGCGGCGAGCAATGCAGTTCGAAGACGCAGATGGCTTCGGCTTGGCGATTGACCACGGCCGCTTTCACGCAATTCGCTGACCGGTTCCTGCTTGCGATTGCTCCACAGCACTGCAGCGGTCGTGATGGCGGCGACCACGAGCGCAGCGAACACGGCAACCGCGACGAGGCTGGGACCAAGATGGATATCTTGCGCACGCGGCAAGCTGTCGCCTGCAACGTCTACGAGCACGCGAATCGCAGCCGCGGCGATGCCGAGTGCAAGTGTTGTCGCAGCCACCGCGATGAAGAAGCTTTCGAGAAGAATTTGCCCGGCTAGTCGGGCGCGGCTCGCACCAAGGGCCGCACGTACTGCAAGTTCGCGCGCGCGCGACGCGTTGAACGCGAGCAGCAGATTGGTCGTGTTCGTGATTGCGATCAACAAAAGAAATGCAGTGCCGGCCGCGAGCAACAGCAGGGCGCTGCGCACCGGCGCGGCTATCGCGTCGCCGAGCGGAGTCAGGTCGAATGCCACCGCATCGGTATCCTTTCCGAATTGCGCCTTGAGACGAGTCGCGAGCGTGCTTGCGGCGAGGCGTGCCGCACCCAGATCCGTCGTCGCACGCAGACGCCCCAGTGCTTCCCAGTTGTGCGCGCTGCGCGACGTGCCGGGTGGATCGAGCATCGGAATCCACACGGTCGTGCCGGCCGGAAACGCGAACCCTGCCGGCATCACGCCGATGATCGCGTAGTGATCGCCGTTGATGTCGAGTGGCTGACCGAGCACGTCCGGGCGACCGTGAAGCAGGCTTTGCCACAGGCCGAAACCGATCACCGCGACACGTTCGTGTTCGCCGGCGCCAAAAGTGCGTCCTTGCCGCGGTGCGATACCCAGCGCACGGAAGAAATCGCCACCACTGACATCGATCGTTGTTCGAATCGCGGTGTCGCCGCTGCTGATCGTGTTGGCGTAGGCGCCGTGAAAGGTCGTATCCGCGAATTGATCGATGCTGGCGGAGACGTCAGAGTAGTTCGGATAAGCCATCGCCATCGTGTGACCATCGTCGGCGACTTCGCGGATCTGTACGAGCTGATCCGCCTGCGGATACGGCAACGCGCGCAGCATGACTGCATCGATCACGCAATAGATCGCAATCGCCGCGGCCATGCCGAGGCCGAGGGTCACTACCGCGGCAACGGCCGTGCCCATGCGTGCGCGCAGACTGCGCACTGCGAACCGAATGTCCTGGGTAATGTTCATGAACATGCCCTCGCGAACAGGAAACACCAGTGACACAGGTGCGTGCGCGCGCAGTCGAGACGATCGGTGGTAACGGTCGTGTACTTCATGGGACGCCCTCATTCATTCGTTGCGCAGTGCGACCACGGGATTGATTCGCGCCGCCCGCCGCGCCGGCAACCAGCAGGCCAGCAGTGCAGTTGCAGTGAGTACGCCGGTCACTGCGGCGAAGACGAGTGGATCGTTGGCGCCGACTCCGAAGAGCTGCGCGCGCATGAGGCGGCCGATGGCGAGCGCACCGACCAGGCCGATGGCGACGCCGATCGCGCACAGGCGCATGCCATCGCCGATTACCAGTTGCAGGACATCACGCGCTTTCGCCCCTACCGCCAGGCGCACGCCCAATTCACTCGTGCGTTGCGCCATCGTGAAAGCCAGCAACCCGTATATCCCGACCGCTGCTAGCAGCAGCGCCAGTCCGGCAAATGTGCCGAGCAGCACCATCGGCGCGCGGCGCCAGTCGAGCGAATGTGCGATACGCTCGTCCAGGGTCTGGATATCGTAGATCGGCAGTGCCGCATCCACATGCAACGCTGCCTCGCGCAACCGAGGAATCAGCGCCGTGGGTGGCAGCGATGATTTGACGACGAGCTCGCCGGAGGTCCTCGCGCGCTGGCGGACCGGCCAGTACAGCGCGTCGCGCTTGCGCTTCTCTCCGAGGTCGTTCTGTTTCACTGCGCGCGCGACGCCGACCACGGTCATCCACGTGCTGTCATCCTCCATTTTCAGGTGCTGACCAAGCGCACCATGGTTCGGCCAAAGATGTTTCGCGAGCGTTTCGTCGACGATCACGACCGGCGTGGATGTCGCGGTATCCCCAGGCGTGAATGCACGGCCTTCGAGCAGCGGTATGCCGAGCGCTGAAAAGTAGTCTTCGCTGACACTCTGGCGCTGGGCAACCAGCGCATCGGCATCGGCACCTGCATATCCTTCCGCGTTGTAGCCGCTGATGCCGGTATGCCCGTCGAACGGAAGACTGCCCGTATAGGCAGCCATGTCGATGCCCGGCAAGGTGCGCGTCGCGGCGAGCAGGCGTTCGTAGTAGTCCGATCGTGCTGCGACTTCGGCGAAGTTGGTTTTCGGCAAGTCGAGACGCGCGGTCAACAGGTTCGCGCTGTCAAAGCCCGGATCCGTATCCAGCAGGCACTGGAAGCTCTTGAGAAGCAGGCCGGCCCCGACGAGGAGCATCAGGGTCAGCGCGAACTGGCCGATGACCAGCGTGTTGCGCACCCGGCCCTTTCCCAGCCCGGCACCACCGGCATGGCCGCTGGCACGCAGCAGATCGAATCCCCGCGCGTTGCGCAGTGACCATGCAGTGATGGCGCCGAGCAGCAAACCCATTGCCAGCGACAGGCCGAGCACAAACGCGGTCGAGGTCGAACCGAGGCCGAGATCGATCGCAGACCATCGCCGTGATTCGTTGAAGCCGATACGCCCCAACAAAGGGATCGTGGCGGTGGCCAGCAACAGACCGACGACTCCGCCGAACAACGTCAATAGCGATGTCTCGATCACGACCTGCCGATCCAGACGCAGGCGGCCTGCGCCCAGTGCCGCACGCAGAGCGAAATCGCGGCGGCTGGCGCTGAAGCGCACCAGAACGAGATTGGCGACATTGGCGAGCGCGATCAACATTACCAATGCCACGAAGCCCTGCAACAACCAGAGCGTTTCGTGCAAGCCATCAAACCAGGCTTCCTGCAATGGTTTGGCATTGATCACGAATCCTGTTGTTGCGTAGTCCTCGCGAAGTTGCGACGAGCGCGCCGCATTGCGCGCGGTGATCGTACGCAGCTCGGTTTCGAGTTGCGGCAGGGTTGCGCCCGGTTTGAGCAACCCGATCGATTGGACGTCAGACTTGCCGCGCTCGACATCGCTGCGCTGCTCGGGTTTGATCGTGTACGGTGCCCACACCTGCACGTCGCGATCGGGGAAGAAAAACCCCTTGGGCATCACGCCGACGATACGATAGCTTTCGCCGTTCAGTGGCACGTCGCGACCAATGATCGCGCGGTCGCCGGAGAACTGGTTTCGCCATGCGCCATAGCTCAGGATGGCAACGTGGTCGCGTCCCGTTACGGCTTCCTCGTCACCGAAGGCACGCCCGAGCAATGGCTGCGTACCGAGTGTCGGAAACAACGACGGCGTTGCGCGCATGCCGACCAGACGAACCGGCGCGGTTGCGGTGCCTAGATTGAAGCTTGCATATTGATAGATCGCCACGTCGGCGAGGGATGATGCCTGCGCACTCTGATCGAGATAATCGGGGATCGTGCTGCCGCCACGTTCGCCGGTATTTGCGTAGCTGTGGTCGATTGCCACGATGCGGTCGGCGTTGGGGTAAGGCAGAGGACGCCATATCAGCGCATTGATGACGTTGAAGATGGCCGCGTTGGCACCGATGCCCAATGCGAGAGTGAGGACCGCGGCCGTTGTGAAGCCCGGTCGCGCTGCGAGGGAGTGCAGCGCATGACGGACATCATTCAACAAGATGTGGAACATGGCTGACCTCCACGCTGCATGTGCCCATGTCGGTGGACCTTCAGCGCTGACACGTCAGGCGCGGATCGCTGCATGTCACTCATCGCGCAGCGCCTCCATTGGCGAGACGCGTGCGGCGCGCACGGTCGGTATCGCACAAGCGGCCAGCGCGACCAGGACGAGCACGGCAGTTACGCTCGCCAGCACGAACGGATCGGCAGCGCCAACTCCGTAGAGCTGCGCTGCGATCACCCTTCCGAGCGCGAGCGCGCCCAACGCGCCGACGACCAGGCCCGGCGCGATCATGCGCACACCGGCCCCCAGGATGAGTGCATGGATTCTGCCGCCGCTCGCGCCCAACGCCTGGCGCAAACCGATCTCGCGGCGGCGCTGACCGACTGAATAGGCGATCACGCCGTACAGGCCGATCGCCGCAAGCAGCAAGGCGACACCCGCGAACACGCACATCAATGTCATGTTGAAGCGACGCATCGCAAGCGGTGCGCCGATCACCTCGTCCATCGTACGCACCTCGTACACGGGAGCATCCGGTGCGACTTCGCGCATTGCGCGTCGCAACGGGCCGGCATAGGTCATCGCATCGCCGCGCACTTCGAGCGCGATGCTCATCTCGCCCACAAGCGCCTTGCTGATCGGGAAATAAACTTCTGGATCGACATCGCGATCCAGACCTGACTGGCGCACGTTGCCGACCACGCCGATGATCGGGATCGGCTTGTCGCTGAAGGTCTTGATCTCGCGCGCAAGCGGATCACTGCCATGCAGGTACCGATCGGCGAAGGCCTGGTTGACCAGTAGTTCGGTCGGCAACAACGCTCGCGTGCCATCGAGCGCGTTGAACGCGCGGCCGGCCTTGACCGGAATGCCGAAGGTGCGGAAATAGTCGCGGCTGACGAAGCGGTACTGCACCGAGGCGCGCGGATCCACCGGTTCGCCGACGACATCGAAATGGCTGCTCCAGTTGGCGATGCCCGACGCCGGAAGGCCGTGACTGAGCGCGACCGAATCGACGCCGGACAGTTCGCCGAGGCGGGCTTCGATTGCCTGCAGGCGCGGACTGAGCTGCTTCATCGCGTTCGCGGCCCAGGCATTGAGCTCCTCACCAGACTGCAAGGTCAGAGTCGGAATCGAGAACTGCGCGGTCAGCACGTGTGGCGAGCCGATACCGGACTCGACCTCCTTGACGCGATGCAGGCTGTCGAGCAGCAGGCCGGCGCCGGCCAGAAGGGTCGTCGCAAGCGCGACTTCAGCCGACACCAGCAGCGCACGGGCGCGCAACTGCTGACGGCTGCCGGTCTGGCTGCGCGACGCGGCCTGCATGGCGCGAACCGGGTCGGTAGCCGCAGCGCGCCACGCCGGTAGCAGGCCGAACAGCAGCAAGGTAGCCATCGAGACGGCTGTTGTCGTCGCGATCACGCGCAGATCGATGCCGGGCGCGTTGTAGCCGGGCAGCAGATCGGGGGCCAGCGCAAGCAGGCCGCCGACGATCGGCTTTGCGACTACGAGCCCGGCGAGCGCGCCGAGCAGCGCAATCAACAACGCCTCGGCAAGAATCTGCCGGATCAGGCGACCGCCGCCTGCTCCGAGCGCGGCACGCAGCGCCATTTCCTGCGCGCGTGCCTGTCCTCGCGCGAGCATGAGATTGGCGAGATTCGCACAGGCAATCAACAGCACCAGCGCGGCCGCGAGCAGCAGCATGCGCAACGGCTGGCGTACCGAAGCGCCGATCGATTCCTGCAATGGCGTGATCCGCGCGCTCATGCCTGCGTCGTCGGCAGGAAAGTTGCGCGCCTGCCAGTCGGTGATCGGCTTCATCACGGCGGCGGCTTGCTGCAACGAGATGCCGGCGCGCAATCGCGCAACGACCCGCAGGAAGTTCATGGTCCGTCGGCTCTGCACGTTGCCCGGCGCGTAGGTCGGAATCCATGCCTGCACGTCGTCCGGATAGCCGAATCCGCGTCTTGCAACGCCGACGACCCGATAGGAGTCGTCGTTGAGCCTGATGTCCCGGCCAATCACACCGGTTGCGGCTCCGAAGCGCGTGCGCCACAGGCGTTCACCGAGTACGACGACTTTGCTGTTGTGGTTCTCCTCGTCCTCACCGAACGCTTGGCCGAGCGCAAGCGGCTCGCTGAACACGTTCCAGAATCCCGGCGTGACCTTGTACACGGACAAACGCTGTGCATCGCCGTCGCCGATCAGATTCATGGTTTCCGGAGCCCAGGCCCCGAATGCATCGAACGCGTCGCCGCTGCGGTCGCGCCATTCGTTGAAATCCGGCACCGACGCCGTACCGTGATGAAACGGGGGTTGCTCACGGGTGACCCGGACGATCCGATCCGCGTGAGCGAAGGGCAGCGGTTTCAGCAGCACCGCGTCGTAGACCGTGAAGATCGCAGCCACCGCTCCGATGCCAAGGGTCAGGGTCAGGACCGCAGTGACCAGAAACGCGGGTCGCGCAATCAGGGCCCGCATCGCGAGCCGCAGGTCGTTGACGGGTCGGATCACGAGGCAACGCCTTCGCGCGGACGCACAAGTCGCTGGTCCTCTTCATGGCGCAGCCGATGCATCGTTTCCTCGTCCACGATGCGACCGTCGAACATGAAGATCTTGCGGTCGGCGAAATCCGCGTAGCGCGGATCGTGGGTGACCATGCAGATGGTCGAGCCCGCCTTGTGCAGTTCGTCGAGCAGCGCCATCACGGCTTCGCCGTTCTTCGAGTCGAGATTGCCGGTCGGCTCGTCGGCGAGCAGGATCGAGGGTTGCCCGACGAGCGCGCGTGCGACCGCGACGCGCTGCTGCTGGCCACCGGAGAGCTGCGCCGGATAGTGCTTCACGCGATGCGCCATGCCGACGCGCTCGAGTGCGGCGATCGTGCGCTGGCGGCGTTCCGCCCTGGAAACGCCGTCACGGTAGGTCAGGGGCAGCTCGACATTCTCGAACACGCTGAGGTCGCCGATCAGGTTGAAGGCCTGGAAGACGAAGCCGATTTCCTGGTTGCGGATCTGCGCGCGCTCGCTGGCGCCGATGTCGGCCACTTCGCGATTATTCAAGGTGTACGTGCCTTCACTCGGCGTGTCGAGCAGACCGAGAATCGCGAGCAACGTCGATTTTCCGCAGCCGGACGGTCCGGAGATCGACACGTATTCGCCGCGCGCGATGTCGAAATGCACGCCGGCCAGCGCGTGTGTTTCGACTTCGTCGGTCAGGAAGACCTTCTTGATGCTCTCGAGGTGTATCAAGCTGTCATGGGTCATGGGGTTCTCGCTAACCGGTCAGAAGTGCTGATTCAGAAATCAGGAGAAGCGCAGAGCAGTGAATGCCGGCACCGGGCCCCGGGTTGCGCGTGCGCTCGTGAGGATGTGCGCGACCTCTCTCACCGGAGTCGAATCCGGTCATGCTGGTCGTAGGCACTGGTGTCGGAAAGGATGACCTGGTCACCGGCGTTCAGCCCCTGCTTGATCTCGATCAGGTTCACCGAACTCTTGCCGAGCCGAACCGGTACGCGAGCGGCAATGCCGCTGGCCGGATCGAGCTTGAACAACCGCACCTCGGAATCGGGTTGGCCAAATGCAGGGCGTCCGACATACAGCACATCGGGCAGACGTTCGATCTCGATGGTGCCGTCGACGGAGAGATCCGGGCGCGCACCGGGCGGCAGCTTTCCGATCAGGTCGACATCGACCTGCACGGTGCCGTTCTGCACCGCCGGATCGACACGGCTGACCTTGCCCTCGACGATACCGTTGCGCGTATCGACCTTGACCGACTGGCCGAGCACGACATCCTTGGCCTGGGTTTCGGCAATACGCAGTTCCGCCCGCAATGAATCGGGTCGCGCGACACGCGCGAGATTGGTGCCCGCGACGACCTGCTGGCCTTCCTCGACTGGTACTTGCTGCAGCACTCCGGCGATGCCCGCACGCAAGTGCAATGCATCGGCCTGGCGCTGGCGCAGGTCGCGTGTACCGACCAGCTGGTCGATGCGCGCCTGCTCCGCTGCGATCTGTGCCGCGATGTTGCGACCGAACTCGACCACGCGCTGTTCCTCGATCGACACGCGCTGCTTGAGCTGGTCCAGCGTGACCAGGCTTTTCCTGTACTGCACGGCCGGGATCACGCCTTTCTCGGCGACCACCTTTTCCGCTTCGGCCTGCATGCGCGCGGTCTCGTAATCGCTCTTCGCGAGGGCAAGCGCGGATTGTTCGTCGAGCTGCTTCGACTTGAGATCGGTGCGCTTCGCCGCGAGGTCGGCCTGTGCCGCGGTGACCGCGGCCTTCGCGGTCAGCAACTGGTCCTCGACCTCGGGATTGCTGAGCTCGAGGATCACCGTGTCCGCCTTCACCGCGGCGCCGGGGCGAACCACGATGCGCTCGACGCGCGCGGCGGTTTCGGCAGCGATCCAGCGGATCTCCTTTGGCACCAGGGTGCCGGGACCGCGCACTTCACGCAGCAGCTCGCCGCGCTTGACGGTATCGACGAGCACGCTGGAGCGTTCGACTGAAGGCACCGCCGGGCCGAGTCTGGCGAGGCCGAGGGTCGCCACCGCGAGCACGGCAACGACCGCACCGCCGATCAGGATCTGGCGACGGCGCTTGCGTTTCTTGAGTTCGGGGCGGGCAATATCCATGCCCTGCATCTGCAGTGACCGTGCCAAGGAGACGGAGACACGTATCCCCTTGATCTATTGGATACTTTTCCGCCGCCTGCTGTCCGATCGTCCGCAATCGAACACTTCGCTGAACACCCGCGAACGAGCCGCGCGCAAGGCCGCGCTCCGCTCGGAGCGCGACCGCAGCGCTGACTTCAGTCGCGCTCCCAGGGCGCACGCCCTTCGCGGTGTTTTTCCGTTCCCGAACCCGCCGCATCCGTGCCCGCGGGTGCCGCGGACGGCACCGTGATTTGCGCCAATCCGGCCTTGGCCAGGCTTGCATTGGCCTTGACGAGCTCGTCGCCCTCGAGCTTCTTGAACGCGGTCTGCACGTCGCCGAGTTCGCGCTCGAGGATGTCGATGCGCTCGAGCTGGTAGTCGGTCGGCTTGCCGTCGTAGGACATGATCGCGCCGTACAGCGTATCCATGTGCTCGCGCAGGCGTTCCTCACCGGTGATCGCACCGCCTTCCTTGGTCGCCACGATCTTCTTGCGGATCTCGTCGGCCTTCGCGCCGAGTGCGACGAGCTGCCGACGCGTCGCGTCACCGTCGGGGAGCTTCTTCGCTGCGGCGCCTGCCTGGGTACGCACCGCGTTGATCTTGTCGACGAGGTCGCTCATCTGGCCGAACAGGCCACGCACGCGCATCGCCGCGTCGTACTGTGCCTTGCGGTCGGCAACGCTGAACTTGACCCGTCGATCGAGGCCGACGTCGAGTCGCGTCTCGTAGACGTCCTTGCCCTTGGTCATGCGCACCGTGTAGGCACCTGGCGGCACCCGCGGACCCTGGGTCGAATTGAATGCGATCTGCGCCGCAGGCGGTACCCGCGGCGGCTTCATGCGCATCGTCCAGTAGACGTGGTTGACGCCGCGGCGCACGCTCGCCGGCACGCTGTCGATGAGCTGGCCGTTCGCGTCGAGCACTTCGATCTTGAGCTTGCCGAACAGATGGCGCGACTTCTGGTAATACGCGATATCCGCGCCATTCGGTGGATTCGGCCCGGTGAAACTGGCGTCGCCCTCGGGCCAGCCGCCGAACGCGGTGATGCGCTGCTGATTGGGTCTGGTCGGCAGGAATACGGCATCGCTCGCGAGGGTCGCGGCATCGAGCGCGCGCAACGGCGTCAGGTCGTCGATGATCCAGATACCACGACCGTGCGTGGCCAGCACGAGCGAGGAATCGCGATTCTGGAACGCGAGGTCACGTACCGCGACCGCGGGAAAGTCGCCACCCTTGAACTGCGCCCACTCGCGCCCGCCGTCGTTGGAGATCCAGAGCCCGAACTCGGTACCCGCATAGAGCACTGCGGGCTTGACCGGATCCTGCCGTATCACATGAACGTAACCGCGTAATCCCTTGTTATCCTTCGGTGTAACCAGCGCGGTCCATGTCTTGCCATAGTCGCGGGTCTGGTACACGTATGGAGCCATGTCGCCGAACGTATGGCGATCGAACGCGACCAGCGCGGTGCCCGCGTCGTAGGGACTGGCCTCGATCCAGTTGACCCACGCGTGCGCGGGCACACCCTTGACGTTGCCGACCACGTTGCTCCAGCTTTTGCCGCTATCGCGGCTGAGCTGCACGTTGCCGTCGTCGGTGCCGACCCAGATCGTGCCGGCCGCCTTGGGCGATTCGCTGATCGAGTAGATCGTCGTGTACATCTCGGCCGCGGAGTTGTCGACCGTGATGCCGCCCGATTCCTCCTGCTTCTGCTTCTGCGGGTCGTTGGCCGTCAGGTCGGGCGAAATCCGCTCCCAGCTCTGGCCATGATCGCGCGTGCGGAACAGGAATTGCGCGCCGATATAGATCGTGCCCTTCTCGTTGGGTGACAGGGCGATCGGCGTATTCCAGTTCCAGCGCAGTTTCTCGTCGTAGCCCGCGGTCGGCTGCACGCTGCGGATTTCATGCGTATGCCGGTTGACGCGGCCGATCGTGCCGCCCTGAGCTTCGGCGTAGATGTGATCGGGATCGGTCGGATCCTCGAACATCCAGAAGCCGTCGCCCCCGTACATGTTCTCCCAGCGGGAATTGCCGATGCCGCCCGGATAGGCGCTGTCGCCGACCCAGGAGCTGTTGTCCTGCAGGCCGCCGTAGACGTGGAACGGATCGGAGTTGTCGACGCTGACATGGTAGAACTGGGAAATCGGCAGGTTGTTCTGCTTCCACCACTTGTTGCCGCCGTCATAGGACTGCCAGAGACCGCCGTCGTCGCCGACGATGACATGCTGGGTGTCGCTCGGATCGATCCAGACCACGTGGAAATCGCCGTGCGCGCCACCGCCGACGTTGGCGAAGCTCTTGCCGCCATCGAGGCTCTGGATCAACGAGAGATCCGGCTTGAACAGGCGGTCCGGGTTCTTCGGATCGACAATCAGGTTCGCGAAATAGAACGGTCGCCAGACCATCATCTGGCTCTTGTCGCGCTCGTCCCAGGTCTTGCCGCCGTCATCCGACCGGTACAGGGCCGAATCGGTCGATTCGACGAACGCGTAGACGATATTCGGATCCGATGGGGCGTACTCGACCGCGATGCGACCATAGGGTTTCTTCGGGAATCCCTTGTTCGCACTGTCGGTGATCTCGACCCAGGTGCTTCCGCCGTCGCCGGAACGGAACAGTCCGCTGCCGGACTTCGCGGCGGCCGACTCGCCACCCGAGCGGAAAGTCCAGCCCTTGCGGCGGAAGTCCCAGAGGCCGGCCATGATCACGTCGGGATTCTTCGGATCGAACGAGATCGTCGAACAGCCGGTAGATGCGTTCGAACCCTTCAGGACCAGCGTCCAGTTCCTGCCGCCATCGGTCGTCTTGTACAGGCCGCGATCGGTCGAGTCGCTCCACAGCTTGCCCTCGGCGCAGGCGAACACGGTATCCCCGTGGCGCGGATCGACGAGGATCCTCGCGATGCGCTCGGACTGCTTGAGACCGACGTTGCTCCAGGTCTCGCCGCCATCGGTCGACTTGTAGATGCCGTCGCCGACCGACACCGTGTTGCGTGTCCATGGTTCGCCGGTGCCGACCCAGATCGTGTCGTGGTTCGATGGATCGATCGCGATCGATCCGATCGACTGCACCGGCTGCTTGTCGAATACGGGCTTGAACGTGGTGCCGCCATCGGCGGACTTCCACACCCCGCCCGATGCGGCGCCGACGAAAATCGTGACTTTGCCGTCCTTGCCCGGCATCGCTGCGAGCGCGGCGACGCGACCACTCATCGCGGCCGAACCGATATTGCGGGCTCCGAGACCGGAAATCGCGCCCGCATCGAAACGCGAACCGTCACCCGCCGACGCCGCAATCGCGCTCGTGGCGACAAGCAGGACAGCGCTGGCAATCGCGAGGCCGCGCGCGACCGGATTCATGTCGATCATGCCCTGGCTGCTCATTTGCCTGCTCCGCTCGTTGTACCCGGAAACGCGAACAGCGAATCGGCCATCGGCACGTTCGCTTCGGCGTGTTCGATCGTGATCTGCTGGCGGTTCCCGTCCCCCTTGTTCACGGTCGATATCGAAAACGGGAAATACACGCCGGCCACTTCCTCGTAGTCACCGTAGTCGCTGACGCTTTCGACCTGGGTGCCGCGCACGCTGCGCTGGGAGACCGCGCGGATCTCCAGAAAATGGTCGGGGTCGAGGTAGTCGTAGACGACGTCGCCGTTCTTCAGCGTGATCTTGAGTTTGTGCGCCTCGGTGCCGTCGACGTCTTCGGTACCGAGATACTCGATCGTGCTGCCGCGCGCCTTCCAGTCGACCAACGGCCCTCCGATCGGGGCATCGTCGGCAAACGACTTGGCATCATCGGTGGTCATCTTTTCCGGATCCTTGCGACCCTGGAACGGAGAAATCTGCCAGGCCTCCGAACCGTCCCATGCCTGCACCGCGGTAAGGCCCTGGAGGCTCGCTTCGGTGCGGATCGAGTCCGGCGCCTTCTGGTACTGGGTCACGGTCAGTTCGAACTGGCCGCCGAACAGCAGCTTTCCTTCCGACTTGAGTGTCGTGATCGCCTGGATTTTCTGCAGTCCCCCGCGGGCTTCGAGGCTCTTCGCGACGAGTTCGTCTGCACTCATCGCGTGGGCGCCGGCACACGCGAATGCAAGCGCGGCGAACCCGTACTTCAACCGAATCATCATGGAGCTCTCCCCGGATGGAGGCTGGCGCGACATCGCCTCGGCGATACCGCGGGGCCGTGTGGACACCGCGAGATTAACGGATGGCGGTCAGTCCCGCGATGGGCAGAAAGTCATACTCAAGGCCGACATCGATCGATCTCAGGCAGGACCGGCCCGACACCTTCCGCGATGATGCAACCCGTGTCCACCGACGCGCCGCGCTGCACGCGTCGGCGCCACGCATCCGCACAGCGGCGACCGAGCTGGATGCCGGGCTGCTCGACGAAGCGGTGCACGCATGCGGCCACCGCGATCGTGAGCACGCTGCTTCCGAGCAGGTACACGGCGAGGTGCTGGCTGCGCCACGGTGATCCGGCCGGCTGGCGCAGAATCCACCAGAACAGCGGATAGTAGACCGGCACGTGAAACAGATAGATCGAATAGCTGATCCGGCCGAGCCAGTCGGTAACCCGGGTTTCGATGCGCAATATGGTCGTGCCCACAACGAACAGCAGCACCCCCGCAGCGGTGGCGACGACATAGTTGCCGAGCAGGCCGCGCGCCCAGACCGCTGCGACCGGAAAGATTGCGAGATAGTAGGCGAGCATTGCGAACAGCAACCGGCGCGCCGCTGGCGATGCGGATCGCTCGAAAATGCAGAATCGGATCAGCGCACCGGTCAACATCAGCGAAAGGTGCAGCGGCAGGAAAACCAGGAACGGATTCAGCGGCAGGCCGATCCAGAGCGCGAAGCCCGCAAGCGTATGCACAGCCGCCAGAATCAGGGCAATCGCGCCGATGCGCGTGGGGTTGCGAAGACTGTTGGCGAGCAACAGGAATACGCACAGCAGATAGAACACGAGTTCGACGAACAGCGTCCAGTAGACGCCCGCGGCGGGACGCACGCCGAACAGGTCCTGCAGCAGGGTGAAATTGACGAGCAGCTGGTCGAGGCCGAATGGAGCACCCCAGAGCCACCAGGTGGCCCAAGCGCTGAACGGGATCGAAAGCCAGTAGGCGGGATAGATCCGGAACATGCGCTTGATGAGGAACGTTGCGACCGGCGCCGGGCGATCCGTGCGGATGCTGAAGGGGATCACGAACCCGCTGATGACGAAGAACACGACCACGCCGAGGCGACCGACGTCGAACGCATGTGCGAAGTGCTCCAGCCAGGCGCCGCGCGAGCCGCCACCGAACGTGACCCAGGTCTGCGACACATGCATCCACACCACGAGCAACGCGGCGATCGCCCGCAGCGCATCGATGTAGCGCAGGCGCGACCCGGTGACAGCGGGCGCCGCTGCCTCCCGGGACGCGGCCTGCGCCGAAGCGGAAGAGTTCGGCATCGTCAGCGCGTCACAGGCGCACGCGTCCGCGCAGGACGTCGGCGAACATCACCCAGTCCCCGATCAGGCTGTACAGCGGATGCCGGAAGGTCGCCGGCCGGTTCTTCTCGAATGCGAAGTGACCGACCCAGGCAAAGCCGTAGCCGAGCAGCGGCGCGAGCCAGAGCCATCCGAGGCGTCCGCTGACCAGCGCGAACAGAATCGTCGCAAGCACGAGCGAACTGCCGACGAAATGCATGCGCCGGCAATTCCGGTTCGAGTGCTCGGAAAGATAGAACCGATAGAATTCGCGGAAACTCGCGTACTCGGACATCGGGGGTCCTCTCGAAGTGACCGCACGCGGCTGCGGGAGACGCGAGCGTAACCCCGATCCCGCGTTCCGTCAGCTCTCCGGAAGCGGAATGTACTCGCTGTCGCCGGGCACCGCACCGAAGCGTCGTGCGAGCCAGTCGGCTTTCGCGCGCTCGATGCGCTCGCGGTTCGACGAGACAAAGTTCCACCACAGGAAACGCATGCCGTCGAGCGGCGCACCGCCGCACAGCAGTACGCGCGCATCCGTCCTCGCGGTGACATGCACGTCGTCGCCGGGCGCCACGACGAGCATGCAGCCGCCCATGAGGCTGGTGTCGCCGATGCGCACGTCGCCGCTGACTACGTGCACGGCGCGTTGCGCGTGCTCGGGCGGCACGACCAACGTCGCACCGCTATCCAGTTCGACATCCACGTACAGGGTCGGAGTGCGTACGCGCACCGGTGATTCCATGTCGAACGATCGTCCCGCGATGACGCGCAGACGCACGCCGTCACAACGCCGTTCCGGCAGGCTGGCGCCCGGGTAGTGCAGGAATTCCGGCGCGGCCTCTTCATCGGCGAGCGGCAGCGCAACCCAGGTCTGGACGCCATGCATGCGGTGTCCCGACGCGCGCTCAGGGTCCGGTGTCCGCTCGGAATGCACGATGCCGCGTCCGGCCGTCATCCAGTTCACGTCGCCGGGACGGATGACCTGTTCGCTGCCGAGGCTGTCGCGATGAGTGAGTGCACCCTCGTAGAGATAGGTGACCGTGGCGAGTCCGATGTGCGGGTGCGGACGCACGTCCAGGCCGCGCCCCGGCGGCAATGGCGCCGGTCCGATGTGATCGAAGAAGACGAAAGGCCCGATCTGCCGACACAACGCGGATGGCAGCATCCGGCGCACGTTGAAACCATCGCCGAGGTCGTGCAGCCGCGGTTCTATCAACAGGGAAGTCGTGACGGCCATCGTCTGACGGACGTTCGCACCGAGGTGCGATCAGGCGACCGCCGGCGCGGTACCGCCGCCCCGGCGCGTCGCATCATCGGCACAGACTCAGCGGCGACCGCGTTGTGGCCGGTCGCTTGCGAGTCCCACCCGCAAGGTCGCACCGTCCTGGGTGGATCCATCCAGACTCGCGATCGCGGCGCGCGCTTCGTGCCCTTCCATTGCGAGTTCGGCAAAACCGCGACATTCATTCTTGAACGGGTCCGTCGCAAGTTTGAGCTTGTGCACGCGCCCGTACCTCGTGAACAGTTCGGTCACGGAATTTTCGGTCGCGCTGCGCGGTAGTCCACGCACATTCAGGGTCAACATTCGAGGTTCTCCTTGTGGCCGCCATGCGCTGCATCCCGCACGTGCTGCGTCGAATCATCGCACATGGGGCCGATCCGACCCTTTCCAAGGCCTCGACAAACACGCGCGCAGGCGCTGCGGGACGCAGCACGTGCGCGAGGGGCGCTTCGCGGGAACGCGCACGACTCAGGTCGCGGGGGTGACCTCTTCGGCCTGCAGGCCCTTCTGGCCTTCGACGACGCGAAAGCTCACTTTTTGGCCTTCCTGCAGTGTCCTGAAGCCGGTGCCGGTAATCGCGCGAAAGTGCACGAACACGTCCGGTCCATCCTCACGACTGATGAAGCCGAAGCCCTTGCTCTCGTTGAACCACTTGACGGTGCCCACCTGACGATCCGACATGAAAGACTCCACGTGGCAATGATCTGAACGGTCGATCCCCAAGAGAATGTCAGTCCACTGGCGCGCACCGCAGAACCGATGTCGACCGCCATCGGCATTTCGGCGAATGGTCGCCCCGTGCGCACGCAGCCCTGCGAGTCTACCCGAGTCGATGCGCAGTACAAGGCGGCCGGGCGCGGCGGTCACGGCCTGCCGTCAAACGGTCGCGATCAGTAGGCGCGCACGTCGGATGGCGGGTCGCGCATGAATCCGGCCCAGTCCCCAGCCAGGGCCCGCAGCCCCCCTTTGAACGAACGTTCGAGAATCTCCTCGACACGAACCGGCGTGCAGGGATCCGCGCGCTGGGCGGCGAGCACCGCCGCGAGCGCGGCGCGGCCCTGCGCATCACGCATCAGCAGCGCGACCAGGGCGTAGGCGCGCACGTAGCGCTGTTCCCTCGTCGACGCATGCGCCGTATTTGCCGAGGCAGCGTAGAACGCCGAGTCCTCGCGCGCGATCAGGTCCACGAGCGCCTCGGTGCCGTCGCCCGACGGTGCGGCTGCGATGATCGACGCGCGCCCGGCACCGATATCGATCTGGCCACCGAGTCCCTCGATCCGGTAGCGACCGAAGTATTCGGCCAGCCCTTCGTTCAACGGCGTCGGCAGGCTTCCGATCGCCTCGTGCACGAGCGCATGGGTGATCTCGTGGCGTACAACCGTCATGCTCGCTTCATCATTGACCTGCCTGCGCACATAGATCGTGCGGCGAGCGGGTGAATAGGCGCCCGCCGAAGTCGCGAGCAGCGGATCGTCGAGCATGCCTGCGTACGCCTGCGCGGAACTCACGAACACGACATGCAGGGTCAGATTGCGCGGTGCCGCAACCCCGAGCGCATCGTGCAGGACACGCTGCACTCCGAGCGCATCGGCAACCGCGCGCTGCTGAAACTGCTCGGGCAAGTCCACATCGTAGCCGGTGGCCTGAACGCGAATCGGCGGCACTCCGGAAACTTCGATGATGCGGTGCGCCGTAACATGATCCACGGGCGCATGATCCGAGTAATGCCTTATCCCGTATGCGTCGACCCAGCGATGGACCGCAAGCGCCGGCGTCGCGGCGTCGCTCGTGGCTTGCGCGCGGCAGGCGCCGTCCGGCAACGGGCGCGGGTGATCCTCGGGCTGCGATTGCGCATGGACTGCCACCGGCTCATGGGCGGTCGCAACTGTCGTGGTGGCGAGCGCCGCGGAGGACGCGGGCGCCGATGGCGCCGCGACGGCGGTAGCCTCGGGGGCCGGCGCAGGGGCGGGACCGCAACCGGTGATCGAGGCGACCGCGGCCAACGCGGCTGCCGCGATGGAGGTCCGGCCGATCTGAATCATGCGATGCGGGCACATGCCGCATTGTTCCGCATGCACCCCGGTCTGTCAGTTCCTGCGTCGCGGATTCGTGGTATGCGGCGGTTAATCATTGCGGCGCGATGATTCCCGACGCTTCCGGCATCCGCACATCGCTGGGGGCGATCCGGTCCCTTTCGAAGGTGAAGCCATGAAAGCCATTGCACTGGTCCTGGCGACCATTCCGCTGTTCGGCACCGCGGTCCTTGCGACCGCGGGAGCGCAAGACACGCAGACAACGACCTTCAAGACACCCGAGGGCGAGCTGACCGTGAACAGCGGGCAACCGAGCCCGCGCGACTACGGCCCGCCGCCGCCATTTGCCCAGCTCGCGGCGAGCGGCGATGGTTACATCAGCCGCGACGAGGCGGCAGCCTACCCGCCGCTGGCCAACGATTTCATCCATGCCGATGCGAATCGCGACGGGCGCATCTCAAAGTCCGAGTACCAGCGCTGGGCGAATTCGCCCTGACGTGAATCAGTCGTGGCCGCGCAATGGCCGGTCCACGCCCGGGACCGGGCACGCGGAAGGCCACTGCGCCGTCTCGGCGGCGTTGCTTGACACGAGCCGGTCAAGCAAGGCGTCGCGTTGCGCGCGGGCCAGATGCGCGATCGCGCGTACGCACGAGTGAAACGTCGGCCAGCGCCGACCCGAGCCCGCGAACAATTTTGCGAACGCGGGCACCCAGGCGTCGTAGAGTCCAAACGGTGCCAGCTTCGCATTGTTGATCGGCGCGGCGACCCAGGCATCGCGACGGCTGTCGCCGGCCAGCCCGTTGCGTCGAAGTTGCGCATAGCGGGCGCGAAATCCATCGATCTCGGCCCGCTTGGCCGCGCGCATGCTTCGAGCCGGCAAGTCGCGCTGGTAAAGCGCGCCGAGGCGGCGACGCAGATCCAGCACGAGGCGCGTGAACTCGGCGTCGGCGCGTCTGGCGGCGAGCCCGGCATCGGTCGCGGGAAAACCGCGCTCGGCACGCCATTCGCGCAGACCCTCGTCCTGCACGAAGGTCGCCCACGACTCGTTGAAGGCGGTATCCCCTTTCACGTAAAGCTGCTGGTGCGCGAGCTCATGGAAGATCACCGCATCCAGCTCGTCGTCGTCCCATCGCAGCATGCTGGACAGGATCGGGTCGGCGAACCAGCCGAGTGTCGAATATGCGGCCGCTCCCTCGACTGCGGTGTCTTCGCCGGCCCTCTGCAACCGGGCGGCTGCGCGTCCGGCGCGCGCTCGGTCGAAGAAGCCGAGATACGCTACGCATCCGGCGAACGGAAAGCAGTGCAGCTCGGGTTCGATCGAGAACTCGGCGGTCGCGAACACGTTCCAGGTCACGTATGGGCGATCCAGCGCGACATAACTCGTGTAGCTGCGGTTGCGCGGCAGGTCGAGGCGCGTCGAAGCGAACTGCCGCGCCGCGCGGGCCTGGGTCAGGCGCGCCTGCAACGCGGGATCGCCATGCGGATCGGCAAGAATCCGCGCGATCGGCTTGCGATGCGCGAGCAACGCGATCTGCCCGCCGGTCACGTGCGCGTAGTAGCCGAGGGTCGTACATCCCGCCTGAGCGAGCAGCACGGTCGATATCACGAGCAAATGGAGCGCACGCATGCGCGCAAGCCTAGCAGGATGCTGAAAAAGTCCGTCCTGGATTTTTTTTCCCCGCCGCACCCCGCGGCTCGCTCTTCGACCTTGGCTGTTCGCGCCGGCTTGGCAGCCGGCAAATCCGGTCCGCGATGCCGGCCCTGAGCTTCGGCGACGGGCGAAGCGCAGGGACGCGTCGAGGCTGTCGATCGCTGGCTCGATCGAACCCCGTGCAATGCGTACCGGCATTCCGCAGAGGGGCTTTCAGCGCCCGGCTAGAGCTCGAACTGTTCGTTGAGGATGCGTTCCTCGAGATTGTGTTCCGGATCGAACAGCAGGGTCATGGTCTGTTCGCTCGACTCGCGTATGTTCACTTCGATGACGTCGCGCACCTCGGTCGAATCGGCGGTCGCGCTGACCGGCCGCTTGTATGGATCGAGGATCTCGAACTTCACTTCCGTCACCGCCGGCAGGATCGCCCCGCGCCAGCGACGCGGCCGGAACGGGCTGATCGGCGTCATCGCGAGCAGCTGCGATCCGAGCGGCAGGATCGGGCCGTGCGCGGACAGGTTGTACGCGGTCGAACCCGCTGTCGTGGAGACGAGGATGCCATCGCAGATCAGTTCCTCGATCTTGACGACACCATTCAGCGAGACGCGTACATGCGCGGCCTGCTTGGTCTGGCGCAGCAGCGAGACCTCGTTGAACGCAAGTGCCGACGCGGTGCTTCCCGACTCGCTGGCCGCTTCCATGAGCAGCGGACGCAGTACATTCTTGCGGGCACGCCGGATCCTCTCGATCAGGTCCGACACGCCGTACTGGTTCATCAGGAATCCGACCGTGCCGAGCTTCATTCCGTAAACCGGCAGGCCATGTGCCATGTGCCGATGCAGCGTGCGCAGCATGAAGCCGTCGCCGCCGAGCGCGACGACCACCTCGGCGTCCTCGACCCGCGCATCGCCGTAGCGCGTTGCGAGTTCCGCGCGTGCTGCCTGCGCTTCTTCGGACAGGCTGGCCACGAACGCGATGCGCAGGCTCATCGACGCGCGGCCGGGACGGTCGGAATCCGCGACGCGCGCGGCACGCCGTTGCCTCCGGTGCTGGTTACGGGTTGCGGCTTTTCCACTCCCTAGGCCGCCTTCGCTACGGATTGCACGAGCTGCGCGAATCGCCGCAATGCCACCGAGGCGATCGGATAGTCGACCTTCTGGCTGCGGATCTCCTCGAGCAGGCCGAGCGTGAATTTCAGCGTCGGATCCTCGCGCTCGAGCCAGCGTGCGACCGGATGCGGCTCGGAGGGATTCGCGGCAGCGAGGATCTGCGTCGCCAGGGCGCGATGCTGGGCGGCCAGTTCATCGCGCAACGAACCTCGAGCCTGCGCGTGCCAGCGGCTGTCGACCTTGAGGTTTTCGACCTGGCGCCGCAAGCCGTCGATATCGAGAGCCTGTCCCAGTTCGAAGAACACCGCCGCCACGCGGTCGACCGCTTCGCCGCTTTCCAGTGCTACCTCGGCAATATCGAACGCGGCACCGAGGACGGGAATCGCAGCGAGTCGCTGCGCGAGCCGCTCCGGGATGTCCAGGCCCTGCCACTTCTCGACGTCGACATCGTAATCGGCGCGTCCCGTCGAAGTCAGAACGCGTGGCAGGGCTCCGCGCAGCTGCAGTACGCCCGGGGCATAGCGCGCGACGATACCTGCAATATCGAGATCTGCGCCGCGATGATTGAGCAGCCAGCGGGTCAGGTTGCGCAGCAGGTCCCAGACCTTGAGCAACGCGTCGATCTGCACGGCTTCGGCAACCACGCCATCGAGCGCTTCGATCTCCGCCCAGAGCTCGCGTGCGTCCATCACTTCGCGGATGGCCGAGTAGGCCTTGGCGATCGACGCAGGCGACTGGCCGGTGTCTTCATGCATGCGCAGAACGAACGTCGCATCCATGCGATTGACCATCGAATTGGTCACCGCGGTCGCAATGATCTCGCGCTTCAGCCGGTGGCGCTGCATGTGCTCGGCGTAACTCTTGCGCAGAGGTTCCGGGAAATAGCGGACGAGCTCCTTGGAAAGATGCGGGTCCTCGGGGACATCCGAATCGACGAGTTGCTGATAGAGCTTGATCTTCGAGTACGACAGCAAAACCGAAAGTTCGGGCCGGGTAAGACCGAGATGGCGTGTCTTGCGCTCCTCGAGTTCCGCATCGCCGGGCAACGATTCGATCTGGCGGTCGAGCAGGCCTTCAGCTTCCAGGGTCCGGATGAAATGCGCATTCGACCCGATCCGCTGCACCGACATGTGTTCCATGACCGTAATCGCCTGGTTCTGCCGGTAGTTGTCGGCGAGTACGAGGCGCTCGACCTCTTCGGTCATCTCGGCAAGCTGGAGGTTGCGTTGTTCGAGCGTGAGGTCGCCGTTGCGGACGGCTTCATTGAGCAGGATCTTGATGTTGACCTCGTGGTCCGAGGTATCGACCCCTGCCGAGTTGTCGATGAAGTCGGTGTTCAGCAGAACGTGATGCAGAGCGGCTTCGATCCGCCCCTTCTGGGTCAAACCGAGGTTGCCGCCCTCGCCCACGACCTTGCAGCGCAGCTCGCGCCCATTGACCCGAAGCGCGTTGTTGGCGCGATCGCCGACGTCCGCGTTGGTCTCGGCCTCCGCCTTGACGTAGGTACCGATGCCGCCATTCCAGAGCAGGTCGACGGGCGCCTTGAGAATCGCGCTCATCAGTTCGGACGAGGTCATCGTGCCGGTCGCCTCGTCGAGGCCGAGCGCCTTGCGCGCCTGCGGCGATACCGGAATCGATTTCGAGGTACGTGCGAAAACGCCGCCGCCGGCCGAAATCAGCGTCGCGTCGTAGTCCTGCCACGACGAACGCGGAAGGGCGAACATGCGCTCGCGCTCGCGGAACGAGGATTCCGCATCGGGACTCGGATCGAGGAAGATGTGCCGGTGGTCGAACGCGGCCACCAGGCGGATGTGGCGGGAAAGCAGCATGCCGTTGCCGAACACGTCGCCCGACATGTCGCCGACGCCAACGCAGGTGAAGTCCTGCTCCTGGCAATTGCGGCCGAGCGCGCGGAAGTGGCGCTTGACCGACTCCCATGCGCCCTTCGCGGTGATGCCCATGCGCTTGTGGTCGTAGCCAGCCGAGCCGCCAGATGCAAAGGCGTCGCCGAGCCAGAACCCATGCTCGGCGCTGATCGCGTTGGCGATGTCTGAAAACGTCGCGGTACCCTTGTCGGCGGCGACCACGAGGTAGGGATCGTCGCCATCGTGGCGCACGACCGCGCGCGGATGCACGATGACGCCCTCGACGAGATTGTCGGTGATGTCGAGCAGTCCGTTGATGAAGGTCTTGTAGCAGGCGATCCCTTCGGCCAGCACGGCCTCGCGGTCACCGCTCGCAGGCGGATGCTTGACGAAGAAACCGCCCTTCGATCCGACCGGCACGATGACCGTGTTCTTGACCATCTGTGCCTTGACGAGGCCCAGCACTTCGGTGCGGAAGTCCTCGCGGCGGTCCGACCAGCGCAAGCCGCCGCGAGCGACCGCGCCGAAGCGCAGGTGCACGCCCTCGACGCGCGGCGAGTACACGAAGATCTCGCGGTACGGACGCGGTTTGGGCAGGTCCGGCACCCGCGCCGAATCGAACTTGAAGCTCAGGTATGGCGCCGGCCTGCCGTCGTGATCCTGAAAATGGTTCGTGCGCAGCGTCGCGCCGATCACGCCGAGGAATGCGCGCAGGATGCGGTCGTCGTCGAGACTCGTGACGTTGTCCAGCAGCGCCTTGATCGCGACGATCGTCGCGTCGACCTGCTGCGCGCGAGGCCGGTCGCGCGCCGCGTTGAGGTCCTCGATCAGCGACGGATGCGCCGACAGCACCGGATCGGGAACGAGCGTATGCAGCTCGCGATCGAGCCGAGCGCGCGCGTCTTCGAGCAGCGCGGGCTCGTCCACTTCCCGGCGCGGGTCGAAACCCGCCTCGAACAACTCGACCAGCAAGCCCGCGATCGCGGGGTAGCGATTGAGGGTCTCTTCCATGTAGCTCTGCGAAAACGTCACCCCGGTCTGCAGCAGGTACTTGCAGTAGCCGCGCAACATGCTCACCTGGCGCCAGTTGAGGCCCGCGGCGATGATCAATTTGTTGAACGCATCGTTCTCCGCGGTCCCGCGCCAGATCTGCTCGAACGCATCCTCGAACAATGCGCGGATGACGTCGATCTCGAAATCGCAGCGACCCACGACCTGCACGATGATGTCCTGGATGTGCAGCTGTCCGTCTTCGAGCTTGACCTCGTAGAGCTGTTCCGTGAGAACGCGCAGGCCGAGGTTCTCGAGCAGCGGCAACACCTCCGAAAGCGCGATGTCTCCGCATTCGCGGAAGACCTTGAAATGCAGGGCGTCCGGGCGGCGCTGGGAACGATACAGGCTGAGTCGGATGTCGTCGGCGCCGCGCAGGCCCGAGGCGAGCATGATGTCTGCGGCCGCATAATGCGGCGTGACGTCCTCGATATAGCGCGCCGGGAGGGATCGTCCGTAGGTCGTGGCAAGCCGGAGGCCGGCTTCCTCGCCGTAGCGCTCGACCAGGGCCTCGCGCAGCTCCTCGTGCCAGTTGCGCACGATCTGCGCGATGCCGGCCTCGAGGTCCGCGATCGCGTAGTTCGCCTCGTCGCCGGGTTTCGGGCGCACCACCAGGTGCACCAGCGCGAGCGGGGATTCTCCGATCTGCACCGACGAATCCGAGCGTTCGCCGCGCAATGCCTCGTTCAGCATCGCCTCGATGCGCTCGCGGATCTCGGTATTGAAGCGGTCGCGGGGCACGTACACGAGGCAGGAATAGAAGCGCCCATACTTGTCGCGGCGCACGAACAGGCGCGGACGCGGACGCTGGCGCAGCGCGAGGATGCCGATCGACACGTCATGCAACTCGTCGTCGCTGCACTGAAACAGCTCATCGCGCGGAAGCAGGTCGAGTACGTTGCGCAGGGCCTTGCCCGAATGCGAGTCGCGGCGCAGCCCGGATCGCTGCAGCACGGTCGCCACCTTGCGTCGAACCAGCGGCACGTCCTGCGGCCGCGTCATGTACGCGCTGCTGGTGAACAGGCCGAGGAAACGCTGCTCGCCGATCGGCACGCCGGCGGCGTCGAATGACAGCACGCCGACATAGTCCATGTATCCGGCACGATGGACGCTCGCGCGCGCATTGGTCTTGGTCAGGATGATCGCGCCGATGGAACCGGACTGGGGGAGTTCCGCCGCCACCAGCGTGCGCAGCGAACGCGGTGCAAGCGAGCGCTCGGAACCCCTCAGGATGCCGAGCCCGGAACCGTCAACCGCCTGCAGCACGTCGTCGCCATCGGCGTGCACGACGCTGTATTCGCGGTAACCGAGGAACGTGAAGTTGTCCTCGGCGACCCAGCGCAGAAAATCGCGCGCTTCGGCGACGCCTGCCGCGTCCACCGGCATCTTGCGTTTTTCGAGATCGTCCGCGAGCGCGAGCATGCGTCCGCGCATGGCCTGCCAGTCGGCGACACTCTCGCGCACGTCGCCAAGCGCAGCGGCGACGGTTTCCCTGAGCTGCTCGGCGGCCGCGGCATCGGCGACCCGGTCCACCTCGAAATGCATGACCGACTCGGGCTCGCCCGCGTCGCCGTCGAGGCCGTCGAACGACACGAGGCGTCCCTTGGCATCGCGCACGATCCGGAACACCGGATGCACGATCGCATGCGCGCGCAAACCCAGCCGTGCTATCGCCATGCCGACCGAGTCGACCAGGAAGGGCATGTCGTCGGTGATGACTTCGACGACGGTGCGGGCCTTGTTCGCGGTAACCGCAGGCGCCGGATTCATGACCCTGACCTTGGCCGTGCCGGAAACGCGCTCGCGCGCGAATGCCAGACTCGCCTCGACCAGCGAAGTCCACGCTGCCGGGCTGCGCATGGCAAGCTCGTCGGGGACAACACGCCGCAGGAACACACTCGTGAAGCGCTGCAGTTCACGCAAGCCATCACCGCTCAACTGGCTGGACTGATGGGCGAGGATGGGATCGACAGCCGTGTCGGACGCGGCGCCTTTTGCGGTCATGAAGGGGTCCGGAATCGAGGAAATAGGCGGGCGCGCGAAGGATACGCTGCGGCCTGCGGGGAATCCACCTGCGCGCGGGCGCGCAAGGCGCCTCGTGCGCGCTTTCCCGGAGTCCTCGTGACGACCGACCCGCGACGCACCGAAAAGCGCGTGCGAGAGTCGGCGCGCGTGCGCCGTGACAATTTCTGTACTCGCGAGTATTGTGCGCGGTCCGGCGCCCGTCGACACCATGCGGCGCCGCGCAGCGCCCTCGACCCGAACAGGACTTTCGACCATGAACAGCAATGGCGCGTCGATCTGCATCGGCATCGCTGCAATCGCGCTCAGCCTCGGCGCGTGCGGCAAGCGCACACCGCAGGGAGCACGGCAGATGCCCGCGCCGGAAGTCGGCGTGATCATCGCGCACGCGCACGCGGTACCCGTCGAGCAGGACCTGGTCGGACGCCTGTCGGCGCTGCGCAGCGCCGACGTGCGCGCGCGCGTCGCGGGCATCCTGCAGAAGCGCACGTACGTCGAAGGCAGCGACGTCAAGGAAGGACAGGTCCTGTTCCGCATCGATCCCGCGCCATTGCGCGCGACCCTCGATGCGCAGCTCGCGAACCTAGCGGCCGCGAGGGCGACCTATACGAACAACCACGTCGCGGCCGAGCGCGCGCGCTCGGTCGCAGCCAAGGGCTTGCTGTCGCGCGCCGATGTCGATGCGGCCGACGCCGCGGAACGCACGGCTGCGGCCGCGGTCAAGCAGGCGCAGGCAAACGTCGAATCGGCACGCATCAACCTCGGCTATGCCGACGTTACGGCGCCGATCTCGGGCCGCGCCGGGCAACAGCAGGTCACCGAAGGCGCCCTCGTCGGCGAGGGAGAAGCGACGCTGCTGACCACGATCGACCAGATCGACTCGCTGTACGTGAACTTCACGCAGGCGGTCGGCGCAATCGATGCGCTGAAGCGATCGGCGGCGCACGGAAACGTGCAGCTTGCCGATCCGGACAAGTCGAAGGTCGAGCTGCTGCTTCCGGACGGCACCCCCTACGGAGCGGCGGGTACTCTCGATTTCTCCGCGTCCTCGGTCGATCCCGCAACAGGCGGCGTGACCTTGCGCGGGGTGGTGCCGAACCCGGACCACCACCTGCTGCCCGGGCAGTACGTCAACGTCCGGCTGACCCTCGGCACGATCGAGCATGCGTGGCTGGTGTCGCAGCGTGCGGTCCAGCGCGACGCCGACGGCGCCTATGTCTTCGTGGTTGGCGCCGGCAACAAGGTGGAGCAGAAGCGCATTGACGCGGATACCCTGCGCGGCGGCGACTGGATAGTGACCGGCGGACTCGCCGACGGCGACCGCGTCATCGTATCGGGCGTGCAGCGGGTCAAGGCAGGCGCGGCGGTCAAGGCGACTTCCGCCGAACCCGCAAACGTGCCGGCCGGCACGGCGCCGGTCGCCGGGTCCGCGCCCACCAAGGATTGAGGCGCGCGCGCCATGCCGAATTTCTTCATCGACCGACCGGTCTTCGCCTGGGTCATCGCGATCCTGATCACGCTCGGCGGCGTGATCTCGATCTTCAACCTCGGCATCGAATCGTATCCGGCGATCGCCCCGCCGCAGATTTCGGTCAGCGCGAGCTACCAGGGCGCCGACGCGAGCACGGTCGAAAAGACCGTGACCCAGGTCATCGAGCAGCAACTGAACGGCATCGACCACCTCGCCTATTTCAGCTCGACCTCGAACTCGAACGGTGCGGCGACGATCACGCTCACGTTCGAACCCGGCACCGATCCCGACATCGCGCAGGTGCAGACCCAGAACAAGGTCGCGCTCGCAACCCCGCGCCTGCCCTCGGAAGTCGTCCAGCAGGGCGTCGTCGTCTCCAAGGTCAATGCCGGGTTCCTGATGGTCGGCATGCTCAAGTCCGACGACGGCGCGCTCGACTCGTACGCCCTGAACAACCTGCTCGCTTCGCGTGTGCTCGACCAGATCCAGCGCATCCCGGGCGTCGGCAGCGCGACGCAGTTCGGGTCCGAATACGCGATGCGCATCTGGCTCGATGCGGACAAGCTGCACGGCTATGCGCTGTCCGCGGCACAGGTGCTCGCCGCGGTGCGGGGCCAGAACGTGCAGGTCGCAGCCGGCGCGCTCGGCGGCGAGCCGGCCGTGCCCGGCAACGGCTTTACCGCGACCGTGGTCGCGGAGGGCCGGTTTTCCGATCCCGCTCAGTTCGAAAACATCATCCTGCGCACCGCCAGTGACGGCACCAGCGTGCGCCTCAAGGACGTCGCCCGCGTCGAACTCGGCCCATACAGCTACGGGCACAGCGTCAACTACAACGGCCAGCCGGTCGCCGGCTTCGCGGTGCAGCTGCTGACCGGCGCGAATGCGCTCGGCGTGACCGACGCGGTCAAGGCGAAACTTGCGGAACTGCAGCCGAGTTTTCCGCCCGGGGTGACATCCTTCGTGCCCTACGACACTTCGCAGTTCATCACGATTTCGATCGAGGAAGTCGTGCAGACCCTGCTCGAGGCGATCGTGCTCGTGTTCCTCGTGATGCTGATCTTCCTGCAGAACCTGCGCATCACGCTGATCCCGACGCTGGTCATCCCGGTCGCGCTGATGGGCGGTTTCCTCGGCATGTACGCGGTCGGCTTCACGATCAACCAGCTCAGCCTGTTCGGCATGGTTCTCGTCATCGGAATCGTCGTCGACGACGCGATCGTGGTCATCGAGAACGTCGAGCGGATCATGGCGGAGGAAGGGCTGTCGCCGCGCGACGCGACGCGCAAGGCCATGCAGCAGATCAGCGGCGCGGTGGTCGCGATCGCGGTCGTGCTGATGGCGGTATTCATACCGAGCGCGCTGCAGGCCGGCAGCGTAGGCGCGATCTACCGCCAGTTCTGTTTCACGATCGCGGTGTCGACCGCGTTTTCGGCGTTCCTCGCGCTCGGCTTCACGCCCGCGCTGTGTGCGTCGATGCTCAGGCCGGTGCACACGGCACGCAAGAACTTCGTGTTCAGGCACTTCAACCGGCTGTTTGACTGGACCCGCAAGACCTACACCGGCCATATCCAGGGCGCGGTGCGCCGCGCACCGCTGTGGATGGGCGTGTTCCTCGTGATCGTCGTATTCTGCGGCTTCCTGTTCGCGCGCCTGCCCGGCAGTTTCCTGCCCGACGAGGACCAGGGTTACGCGCTCGGAATCATCCAGCTTCCGCCCGGCGCCTCGATCGAGCGTACCAACCAGGTCATGCACCAGATCGACACGATCACGCGCAGGAACGCGGCGGTGGACGGCGTGGTCACGGTGGCCGGATTCAGCTTCATCGGCCAGGGCGAGAACGTCGGCCTCGCGTTTTTCCGCCTCAAGCCGTGGTCGCAGCGCTCGCTCGGGGCCGCGCAGATCATCCAGCAGCTCAATGGCGCGATCTTCGGCGAGGTCAAGGACGCGCAAGCGTTCGTCGTCAATCTGCCGACGATCCGCGGCCTCGGCCAGTTCGGCGGCTTCGACCTGTATCTGCAGGACCGTGCCGGTGCGGGTCACGACGCGCTCGTGCGCGCGCAGAACACGCTGATCGGCAAGGCCGCGCAGGAATCCGCGGTGCTGACCGGCGTGCGCGCGAACGGGCTCGAGGACACGCCGCAGCTCGCGATGCACGTCGACCGCGTGCAGGCACAGTCGATGGGCCTCTCGCTGAGCGACGTCTACAGCGCGATCCAGCTCATGCTCGCGCCGGTCTACGTCAACGATTTCTTCTACGAGGGTCGTGTGCTGCGCGTGAACATGCAGGCCGACGCACCGTTTCGCATGAACGCCGACGCACTGCGTCATTTCTATGTGCCGAGCACGCTCGCGCCGGCCGCGTCGTCGGCAGGCGCATCCACGGCCGGCGTCCCCACGATGATCCCGATATCGAACGTCGTCAGCAGCAAGTGGACGATGGGCTCGCCGAGCCTGGTCCGCTACAACGGCTACTCGGCGATCGAGATCGTCGGCTCGCAGGCGCCCGGCCGCAGTTCGGGCGAGGCGATGCGCGCGATGCAGGACATCATCACGAAGGATCTGCCGCAGGGATTCGGCTTCGACTGGGCCGGCCAGTCCCTGCAGGAAGTGATCTCCGGCAACCAGGCGCCGCTGCTCTACGCGTTGTCGATCCTGGTCGTGTTTCTCGTGCTCGCCGCCCTCTACGAGAGCTGGTCGGTGCCGGTGTCGGTGTTGCTGGTCGTGCCGCTCGGCGTGCTCGGCGCGGTGATCGCGACCGAACTGCGCGGCCTGACCAACGACGTCTATTTCAAGATCGGCATCATCACGATCATCGGCCTCGCCGCGAAGAACGCGATCCTGATCGTCGAATTCGCGGTCGCCGAACAACGTGCGGGCCGGCCGCTCGGCAGCGCGGTCGTCGACGCCGCGCGCCTGCGCCTGCGTCCGATCCTGATGACCTCGTTTGCGTTCATCCTCGGCGTGCTGCCGCTCGCGGTCTCGACCGGCGCGGGCGCCAACGCGCGCCATGCAATCGGCACCGGCGTGATCGGCGGCATGCTGTTCGCGACCTTCCTCGGCGTGCTGCTGATTCCGGTGTTCTACGTGAGCGTGCGGCGCCTGCTCGGCGACAGGCTCGAATCCGACACTCGGTCTGTCCCACGGGCACACGACGCGTCGGATCGTTGACGCGCCAGTTACGTGCGCCCACGTAGAATCGCGAACATGCAGCGCTGCCTCGTCGCAGTTCCGGTTCTCGCGCTGGGCTTCTGTGCCGGCGCGGCCGACGCGCGCACGGTCTATCGCTGCGTACGCGACGGCACGGTGAGCCTCGCTACCGCGCCCGAGCCGGATTCGAAGTGCTTTGCGAAGGAGCTCGACGACAGCGCGGCCGTGCTGCCGAACCTGTGGGGTGCGATGGGCGTCGTCCACGGCACGCTGTACCGCCGCACGCAGGACGGCAAGGTCGTGTACGGCACGCGCAATCTGCCCGGCTCGACCGCGGTGCTCGCATTCACGGTGGCGACCCCGCCCGGTTCGCCCGCACATGCGGGACTCGGCAGGGTCGGTGCGCCGCGCCTGGGCGAATTCCGACGCGAGTTCCGTGCCGCGGCGAAGGCCACCCGCGTCGACGAAGCCTGGCTGCGTGCGATCGCGCACGCGGAGAGTGCCTACGATGCGCACGCGGTTTCGGTGAAGGGCGCCAAGGGCGTGATGCAGCTGATGCCCGAGGTGATCGCCGATTACGCGGTCAGGGACCCGTTCTCCGCCGGCCAGTCGATCATGGCCGGGGCGCGCCTGCTCGCCGCGCTCGAGACGCGCTACGAGAGCGACCTGAACCTCGTGGCCGCGGCCTACAACGCGGGCGTCGGCGCGGTCGAGCAGTACGGCGGCATTCCGCCCTATGTCGAGACCCGCGAATATGTCGCCAAGGTGCAGGCGCTGTACGCGCGTTACCGCAAGGCGATGGGCCTCGAGCCGCTGCCTGCGCGGCTGCAGCCCGCGCAATGAACCGCGCCCGCGCACGTGTGCGCGACCATCGAACCGCTCATCGTGCGCTCGCGATGTCGTCGCGACCGGCTGCGGCCGGAAATGCGCGCAGTGAACTAGAATCGCGTTTTGCCATGAAGACACCCGCAATGAGCGCGACCGAACGAACGATTCTCGACAAGACCTGGTTCTATCGTTTCCGCCTTCCGAGCGGCAAGGTCACCGCGACCTACGACGGGGGCGCGCTCGACCAGATCCACGAAACACGCCTCGCGATGCTCAAGAGCGTCGTCGAAGCGCGGTTCGGCGCCTCGCTGGCCGGACACACGGCGGTCGACATTGCGTGTCACCAGGGCTGGTTCGCGACCCAGCTCGCGCAATGGCATGCGGACGACGTGCTCGCGGTCGACACGCGCGCCGAGCATGTCGCCGACACCACGCTGATCCGCGATGCGCTGGGTCTCGCGAACTTGCGGGTCATGCATTCGGACGTGCATGCGCTGGAACCGGTCCGGCTCGGCCAGTTCGATCTGGTGCTGATGCTCGGCCTGATCTATCACCTCGAGAATCCGGTCGGCGCGCTGCGCCAGGCACGTGCCCTGACCCGGCAGATGTGCGTGGTCGAGACCCAGGTCGTGCCCGGGCTGAGCGGCATGGTCGACTACGGCAGTTACCGCTTCGTGCGCCCGCTCAAGGGGTCGTTCGGGATCATCGACGAGACCGACGACACCCACGGTCCCGAGGCGAGTACGACCGGCATCTGCCTGGTCCCGAGCCTCGAAGCCTTGTTCTGGATCCTTCGCAAGATCGGCTTCGACCGCGTCGAACTCGTGCCGCCTCCCGAGGACGCGTACGAGCAGTTGCGCCACGGCAAGCGCGTGATGGTCGCATGCCACGTCGATCACTGACGAGTTCCCGCGACCACAACGCGATCGAATCGCAGCGGCTCGATGGGAGCGGCCCCGGCCCGCCGCAACGGGCGGGAAGTGACCGCAGGCCGGAACCCGCTGCACGAACCGCCACGTGGCCGCAAGCCGTGAACCCGCGCATGAGCGGCGCGATACATGCGCTTGCGCCGCCGTGTTCCAGTTCGCGGTCGCGCGCGGCTGCACCAGCTAGCCTCGCCTCGTTCCATGCCGACCGGAGTCTCCGCATGCCAGGCCTGCGCACGCAGTCGCCCTCGCCCTGATCCTGCCGCTGCTCGCGATGGCGCGCGTCGCGGACGCCGCGATCCCGATCGATCTCTCCTACGTCGACACGACATCGGTCGAGTACCAGCGCTTCCGCGACTGGGTCGACCTCGCGGTCGCCGGCAATCCCGGCTACGCGTTCTCGGCCACCGATGCGGCCTACATGTACCGCATCAGCGGGCAAGCCCAGTACGCGACGCTCGCGGTGCAGACCGTCGAGGCGCAGGTGCACGATGCCGAGGCTGCGATCGCGGCGGGCCAACGCCCCGCGATCGCGGGCGACTCGTACCTCGACGTCGGCCCGATGCTGCGCGACCTCGCGCTGACCTACGACTGGTGTGCCGCATTCGTCACCCCGCAGCAGCGCACACGCTGGGCCGCGTATGCGGAACAGGCGGTCTGGAACGTCTGGCACGCCGACCAGGCGCAATGGGACGGGCAGCCTTTCCCTTGGTCGGGGTGGGCGACTTCCGATCCCGCGAACAACTACTACTACAGCTTCGTCGAGGCGACCATGTACTGGGGGCTCGCCGCGGACAGCGCGACCTGGCTCGACCTGCTGGTCGACGACAAGCTGCCTGCGCTCGAACAGTTCTACGCGACGAT
This sequence comes from uncultured Gammaproteobacteria bacterium, assembly GCA_963758365.1. Lineage (GTDB taxonomy): Bacteria > Pseudomonadota > Gammaproteobacteria > Xanthomonadales > Rhodanobacteraceae > Dokdonella_A. The sequence goes on along the minus strand of CAVWVB010000001.1, from coordinate 1,259,372 downwards.
CGACGGTGGCGGCAGCCAGGAAGGCACCGGCTATGGCCTCTCGCATCGCACCCTGTTCTCGCTGTACCGCACCTGGCGCGACGCAGCGGCCGGTCACCCGGATCTCGCGAACGCGAACGGCCATCTGACCGCGAGTATCGCGTGGTGGATCCACGCGACGGTGCCCACGCTGGACCGCGTCGCGCCGATCGGCGACCAGGCTCGCGTCTCGGTTCCGGTGATCTACGACTACCACCGCGACCTGATGCTGGAAGCGCGGCGCATGACCAGTGATGCGGAGGCGCAGGCCAACGCGTCGTGGTGGCTGCATGCGATCTCCGACCAGAACATGGAGAGCGGCTTCAATTACCGCCACAACCTGCTGCCGGCCGGCCCGGCCGGAACGCCGCCGGCCGAACTCGTCTATCACGCGCCCGGTACCGGCCAGCTGTTCGCGCGCACGGGCTGGGACAGCGGCGCAATGTGGCTGCAGTTCGCGGCCGGCCCCTACCTGCAGAGTCATGCGCACCAGGATCAGGGGTCGTTCACGCTGTTCGAGAACGACTGGCTCGCGGTCAGCGAGAACATCTGGAGCCACAGCGGCATCCAGCAAGGCACCGAGGTGCACAATCTCGTGCGTTTCGAGCACGCGGGCGAGATCGTTGCGCAGCACGAGGGCACGATTTCGACAATGATCGCGACTCCGGGCGTGGGCGGCGCCGTGCACGCGGTCGCCGACCTCACGCCCGCCTACGACGGCGATCCGGCCGTGCAGCACTGGCAGCGCACGCTCGACTTCGCGAACCGCAGGCTGACCCTCCACGACGACTTCGCGCTCGGCGCCGATACCGAGGCGATCTTCGAGATCAACGTACCCGTGCAGCCGCTGATCGCGGGCAACACCGCGACCGCCGGCGCGCTGCAGCTGCGCGTGATCTCGCCCGCGAACGCGACGCTGCAGGCCGTCGACTGGAGCACGGTCGACAGCGACTTCCTGTCCGGCTGGCGCATCGATGTCCGTGGTGGCGCGACCGGCTACGTCGTGGAGCTGAATGCGACCGACGTGCTGTTCGCGAACGGCTTCGATTGAAGCGCGGTCAGGCCTTGTTGCTCGCTGCGCCCGGCCGACCCGCAGCGGTGGACCGGGTCTGTGGGTCCTTCAACGCACGCCGGTTTCGTTGCGTGCGATGACCAGGCGCTGGATCTCGCTCGTGCCTTCGTAGATTTCGGTGATCTTGGCGTCGCGGAAATAACGCTCCAGCGGCATTTCCTTCGAGTAGCCCATGCCGCCATGGATCTGCACCGCCTGATGCGTGATCCACATCGCGGCTTCGGACGCATAAAGCTTGGCGACCGACGCCTCGGTGCTGAAACGGCCGCCGACCTTCTCGGCTTCGCCCTTCGCGAACGCGGCGCGCAGCACGAGCAGGGTCGCCGCATCGAGGCGGCATTTCATGTCGGCGATCTTGGCCTGGATCATCTGGAACGAGCCGATCGGCTGCCCGAACGCCTTGCGCTCGCGCACCCAGGCGAGACTCGCCTGGTAGGCCGCGCGCGAAAGGCCGACCGCCTGCGAGGCGATGCCGATCCGGCCCGCGTCGAGCACGCCCATCGCGATGCCGAAACCCTGGCCTTCCTTGCCGAGCAGGTTGCCGGCCGGGCACACATAGTCGGCGAGTTCGATTTCGCAGGTCGCCGACGCGCGGATGCCGAGCTTGGGTTCGGTCTTGCCCGCGTGGAAGCCCGCGAGCCCGGTATCGATGATGAATGCCGAGACACCCTTGGCGCCGACACCCGGCGTGGTGATCGCGAACAGCACGATGTATTTCGCGACCGGCCCCGACGTGATCCAGCTCTTCTTGCCGTTGATGACCCAGTCGCCGTTCGCCTGCCGGGTCGCCCGCGTATGCATCGCCGAGGCATCGGACCCGGATTGCGGCTCGGTCAGCGCATACGCGCCGATCGCCTCGCCCGAAGCGATCGCGCGCACATAGGTCTGCTTCTGATCCTCGGTACCGTACTTGAGGATGCCGTTGCAGTAGAGCGAGTTGTTGACCGACATGATTGTCGAATGCGCGCAATCGGCCTCGGCGATTTCCATCATCGCCAGCGCGTACGCGATCGGGTCCATCGCGGCGCCGCCGTATTCGGCTGGCACTTCGATCCCCATCAGCCCGAGGTGGCCCATCTCGCGGATGTTGTCGAGCGGGAATTCTCCGCTGCGGTCGAATTCGGCCGCGACCGGCGCGATGCGTTTGCGCGCGAAGTCGCGTGCGATGGACTGGATCGACAACTGGTCGTCGCTGAAGCGGAAATCCATGAAGACTCCTGGAAGATCGAGCGGATCGAACCGGATCTCGTCGTGACGACGACGATTCCTCGCACGATCGCAGCATGGCGGCGCGGAAAGCGGTGCAGACTGAAGCCGCGCCAGGCGAACGCGGATTTTAGCGGGTCCGCCGCCTCAGCGCGCGATCGCCCCGAAATCGCATGGATTCGCGCGCAGGTGCTGATCGAGAATCCACGGCAGCAGCGCCGGTTCGGCATACGCCCGCATCCAGATCACATGCCTGGCGTGCGCATACTCCGTGTAGCGTGGCCTGCCGCCCATCGCACGTAGCGCGCGCACGACCGCGCGGGACCCGACCATCGCGCCCTGGTATCCGCTTTCGACATCCGTGTCGTCGTCATCGGCGCCATGAAAGATCCACTGCGGCACGTCGCGGATCGCCGCGAGTCCGGCCAGTTCGGTCATGCCCGACATCGGCACGCCGGCAGCGAAGCACCGCGGATAGGCCTTCAGCGCGTCCCAGACCCCGGTCGCGCCATCGGAAATTCCGGTCAGATAGATGCGGCGCGGATCGATCGGCCAGCGCACGAGCGCGTCGCGCACGACCGCAGCGACACGATCCGGCGGCCAGTACGCCGCGGTCGTCTGGGGTGCGACGTAGACCAGCGGTATGCCCGCGTCACGCGCTGCGTCGACGAGTTCGAACGAACCATTGCCGCGCCCGGCCAACTGTGATTCGTTGTCCGTGCCGTCCTGCCAGTCGCCGTGCAGGAACACGATCAGCGGCAGCAACTCGCGATCGCGCCGGCCCGCTGTCTCGATTGCGCGGTACGGAACATGCGCGGGGTCCGCGGTCCAGGCCTTCGCGAGGTCTGCGTCGACGAGGCCCGCGGTCGTCGCGTGCGCAGCCGGATCGCAGAGAGCGAGGCCGATCATGCCGCGCAAGGCGCGGATACCCCAGCGTGGTCCATGCATCGGCGAAGGATAGCGTTTCACGCCGCGGCGCGGCTTCGCGACGATTGACGACGGCCTGCGGCGCGGCTACGCTGCGCCTACATCTTTTAATCAAGATGAAAGGATACATGTGGATCTCGCCGCGACGTCCGCGCTGCTGCGTCTGCTCTCCGACTCGACCCGGGTCCGCCTGCTCGCATTGCTCGAACGCGAGGAGCTGACCGTCGCCGAACTGTCCTCGGTGCTGCGCCTCGCACAGCCACGGGTCTCCACGCACCTGGCCAAACTCAAGGATGCCGATCTCGTGCGCGACCGTCGTGCCGGAGTGTCGTCCTACTATCGCTACAACGGCGAACTCGACGCGCGCGAACGCGCATTGCTGCAGGCACTCAAGGACAACATCGACGATGCGATGCTGCGCGACGACGAGCGACGCCTGCCCGCGGTGCTGGCCAAGCGTGCGCGCAGCGAGGGCTGGGCCGATACCGTTGCCGGCGACATGGAGCGCCACTATTCGCCGGGCCGCACCTGGGAGATCCTCGCGCGCGGCATGACCCAGCTCGTCCAGACCGGAGACGTGCTGGATATCGCATCCGGCGACGGCGTGCTCGCCGAACTCCTCGCGCCGCATGCCCGTTCGATCGTCTGTGTCGATGCGAGCCAGCGCGTCGTCGATGCCGCGTGCCGGCGACTCAAGCCGTTCGAAAACGTCCAGGTGCGTGCCGGCGACATGCACGCACTCGATTTTCCGGGTGCCCGATTCGATCTCGTCCTGCTCATGCACGCGCTGACCTACAGCGACGATCCGGTGCGGGTGATCGCCGAGGCGGCGCGGGTGCTGCGGCCCGGCGGACGCCTGCTTGCCGCGACGCTGGGCCGTCATGCCCACCGCGCCGTGGTCGAACCGTTCGAGCATCGCAACCTCGGCTTCACGCTCGACGAACTGCGCGGGTTCGCCGACAAGGCCGGTCTCGAAGTCATCGCATGCGAACGCCTCACGCGCGAGCGTCGGCCACCCCACTTCGAAGTCATGAGCCTGCTAGCGAGGAAGCCATGAGAGGCCGCTTGCCCTGGCTCGAACCGGCGCGGGTGGGCGCGTTGTTCGATGCGCTCGCGAACCGCATTCTGGTGATCGATGGCGCAATGGGGACGATGGTGCAGGGCTACCGGCTCGGCGAGGCCGACTACCGCGGCGAGCGCTTCGCACCCGGCTTCGACACCCGCGAGGGAGCCCGGCGCGACAGCGCAACAGCACCCGGTCACGACCTCAAGGGCAACAACGACCTGTTGACGCTGACCCGTCCCGAAGTGATTTCCGCGATCCATGCGGCCTATCTCGACGCGGGCGCGGATCTGGTCGAAACCAATACCTTCAATTCGACCTCGATCAGCCAGGCCGACTACCGCCTCGAGCATCTCGTCCGCGAGCTCAACCGCGAGGGCGCCCGGCTCGCGCGCGTGGCCTGCGATGCCGCCCAGGCACGGTTGCCGTCAAGACCGCGTTTCGTGATCGGCGTGCTCGGTCCGACCAGCCGTACCGCATCGATCAGTCCCGACGTCAACGATCCGGGCTTTCGCAATACGGACTTCGAGGAACTGCGCAAGGCCTACCGCGAGGCGACCGCGGGCCTTGTCGACGGCGGAGCCGACGTGCTCATGGTCGAGACGATCTTCGACACGCTGAATGCGAAAGCCGCGCTGTATGCCATCGACGAGGAATTCGACCGGCGCGGCGCGCGCCTGCCGGTGATGATTTCCGGAACGATCACCGACCGCTCCGGGCGCACCCTGTCCGGACAGACCGCCGAGGCGTTCCACGCGTCCATCGTGCATGCCCGCCCGCTTGCGGTCGGATTCAACTGCGCACTCGGCGCGAAGGAACTTCGCCAGTACATCGAGGCGCTCGCGGGCGTCGCGGAATGCTGCGTCAGCGCGCATCCGAACGCGGGCCTTCCGAACGCGTTCGGCGAATACGACGAAACCCCGGAGGACATGGCCGGGCTGATCGGCGAGTTCGCGCGCAGCGGGCTCGTGAACGTGGTCGGTGGCTGCTGCGGCACCACGCCCGCACATATCCGCGCGATCGCCGATGCGGTCGAGGGCGTCGCGCCGCGTGTACTGCCGCGTGCGCTGGATGCCGCCGCATGAGCGCGTGCCGCGAAGCATGGGCCTGATCGCGATGCCGCGCCCTACCCGGCTCGCCGGTCTCGAACCGCTGGTCATCACGCCGGAGCTGCTGTTCGTCAACGTCGGCGAACGCACCAACGTGACCGGCAGCGCACAGTTCCGCAAGCTGATCAGGGAGGAGCGCTACGCCGAGGCGGTCGAGGTCGCACGGCAGCAGGTCGAGAATGGCGCGCAGATCCTCGACGTGAACATGGACGAAGGCCTGATCGATTCACAGGCCGCGATGGTCAGGTTCCTCAACCTGATCGCGTCGGAACCGGATATCGCACGCGTGCCGGTGATGGTCGACTCCTCGCAATGGAGCGTCATCGAAGCCGGGCTGCGCTGCCTGCAGGGCAAGGGCGTGGTCAATTCGATCTCGCTCAAGGAGGGCGAGGAGCTGTTCGTCGAGCACGCAGTGAAAGTGCTGCGCTACGGCGCGGCCGCGGTCGTCATGGCGTTCGACGAAGAGGGTCAGGCGGGCACCTGCGCGCGCAAGGTCGAGATCTGCACGCGCGCCTACCATATCCTGACCGGGCGCCTCGACTTTCCGCCCGAAGACATCATCTTCGACCCGAACATCTTCGCGATCGCGACCGGAATCGAGGAACACGACAACTACGCCGTCGATTTCATCGAGGCGACGCGGATCATCCGCAGCACGCTGCCGGGCTGCCATGTATCGGGCGGCGTCTCCAACGTGTCGTTTTCGTTCCGCGGCAACGAAACGGTGCGCCAGGCGATCCATGCGGTGTTCCTTTTCCACGCGATTCACGCCGGCATGGACATCGGCATCGTCAACGCGGGCGCTCTGCCCATCGTCGACGATCTCGATCCCGAACTGCGCGAACGCGTCGAGGACGTGGTCCTGAATCGGCGCAGCGATGCCACCGAACGACTGCTCGAAATTGCCGAGCGCCACAAGGCGGGGAACCCGGAACCGGGAACCGGAAATCGGGACAAACTGGTCTGGCGCGGGAAGGCCGTAGCCGAACGGCTTTCGCATGCACTCGTGCACGGGATCGACGAGTACGTAGTGGACGATACCGAGGAAGCGCGCGCTGCAACGTCACGTCCGCTCGACGTGATCGAGGGGCCGCTGATGGACGGCATGAACGTGGTCGGCGACCTGTTCGGCGCCGGCAAGATGTTCCTGCCGCAGGTCGTCAAGTCCGCTCGCGTGATGAAGAAGGCGGTCGCACACCTGCTGCCCTATATCGAGGCGGAGAAACTGCGCAGCGGCGATAGCGCGAAATCGAACGGCAGGATCGTCATGGCGACGGTCAAGGGCGACGTGCACGACATCGGCAAGAACATCGTGGGGGTGGTCCTTCGCTGCAACAACTTCGAGGTGATCGATCTTGGCGTGATGGTGCCCGCGCAGAAGATCCTCGACACCGCGATCTCCGAGCACGCCGACATGATCGGGTTGTCCGGTCTGATCACGCCTTCGCTCGAGGAGATGAGTCACGTCGCGCGCGAAATGCAGCGTCAGGATTTTCACCTGCCGCTGCTGATCGGCGGCGCAACGACATCGCGCGCGCACACCGCGTTGAAGATCGAACCGCACTACAAGGCGCCTTGCGTCTGGGTCAAGGATGCATCACGCGCGGTCGGCGTCGCGCAGTCGCTGATCTCGAAGGAGCTCGTCGATGCGTTCATGGCGAAGATCCGCGGGGAATACGCCGAAATCCGGGAACGCCACAAGGATCGCAGCGGCGCGAAGCGCCTGGTTTCGCTGGACAAGGCGCGCGCGCAGCGATTCGACGGAGACTGGGCCAACTACGTGCCGCCGATGCCCGCCAAACCCGGCGTGACCGTGTTCGATGATTTTCCGCTCGCGGAACTAGTCGAATTCATCGACTGGACGCCGTTCTTCAGCGCATGGGAGCTGTCCGGCCGTTTCCCGGCGATCCTCGAGGATGCGGTCGTGGGTGTCCAGGCCAGCGAGCTGTATCGCGACGCGCGCACGATGCTCGACAGGATCGTCAACGAACGGTGGTTGACCGCGCGCGGAGTGATTGGGCTCTGGCCGGCAAACTCGATCGGCGACGATGTCGTGCTGCAGGCCCAGGCAGCGAAGCCGGACCTGTCGAACCCGGTTGCTGCACAGGACGGGTCGACCACATTGCACTTCCTGCGCCAGCAGGTCGACAAGCCCGTCGAGCGCCCGGACTTCTGTCTCGCCGATTTCATCGCGCCGAAGGAATCGGGCAAGTCCGACTGGATCGGTGCATTTGCGGTGACCGCCGGTATCGGCATCGACGCCCATGTCGCCCGCTTCGAACAGGACCACGACGACTACTCGGCGATCCTGCTGAAATCGCTTGCCGATCGGCTCGCCGAGGCATTCGCCGAGTGCCTGCACCAACGTGTGCGCCGCGACTACTGGGGTTATGCGCGCGCGGAAGCGCTGCACGGCGACGAATTGATCGCGGAAAAATATCGGGGCATCCGCCCGGCGCCCGGCTATCCGGCCTGCCCGGACCATACCGAGAAGGCGACCCTGTTCCATCTGCTCGATGCGCCGGACAATGCGGGCATCACGGTCACCGAGAGCTTTGCGATGCTGCCGACCGCCGCGGTCTCCGGCTGGTACTTCTCGCATCCGGACAGCCAGTACTTCGTGGTCGGCCGCGTGTCCCGGGAGCAGGTGGCCGACTACGCCAGGCGCAAGGGCTGGCCGCTGGCCGAAGCGGAACGCTGGCTCGCGCCGAACCTCGACTACGATCCGGAGTAAGGCTGCGCGCGACGGCGCAGCGTGCATGGCCGCCCACAGCGCGGCACGACATGCCCGTCAACCGCGAGGAAACGTCCGCCGCTGCACTGGCGGACGTCTGCGTGCCCTGCGTCAACCCGTTGTCGGAATTGAGCTGTGCATGCCCCCAAGGATCGCGAGTCCGCCAAACAGGAAGAAACAGACGATCATGACCACGTACATCACGAGTATCGCGCGGCAGAAGTTCTGCTTGCTCGGGTTCGTGCCACCGGAAAACGCCCAGACCAGGGCCATCACGATATTGACCAGAGGAATCGCGAGGACGATGAGGGTGATGATCCACTCACCAAGCGAAATCACGGGTGCGCTGCGGTTTTCCATGGTTCTCTCCTTCCCATAGACGCCGGGATTCCGGCGAGCGGATTCTGGCACTGCGCAGACGCGCAAGCCAGAGCGGGTTGCGCGCATCGCGGCGTGGTGTTGGCTGCACCCGAAAACGTGCAAGAACGGGCACGCTCAGGTCGGGCCACGCCGGCACGGTCAGGTGAAGTCGGTCCCCGCAGGCGACGAACAGCAGCCTAGCTCTCCTCGGAACCACCGGGACTCACGACCTCGGGTCTGTGATGGCGCAGGTGCACGAACACGTTGTAGGCGGAGACGAACATCGGAAACGCGTTCTGGATGATTCCGACCGAATCGTTCTTGCCCCAGATGAAGTACGCCAGCGTCATCACGCTGCCCGCGATCGACAGGTACCAGAATGCCATCGGCATCACCACGCGCCTGAGTTTCTTGGTCGCGTAGAACTGCACGAACCAGCGCGCGGTAAACAGGAATGTGCCAATCAGGCCGATGAGTTTCCACGGTGTGAGCGTGACACCGTGCAGGACCAGCAGTACGTCGTTCATCACGGGAGCAGTGGGCGGCGAGCGGAAGCGCAGCGCACATTCTAGCCGCTCGCCGCGCCGTCGCAGCGGTTATCGCGAGCGCTTCGCCAGCCAGTCGTGGATCGCTCCGGGCACCTCACGCTGGGCCCTTCCGGATACGTAGATGCCGATGTGCCCGCCTCGAAACGCGACCTGCGTGTAGTCCCTGGTCCCGACATGCTCGCCGAGGACGCGCGAGGACGCCGGAGGAACCAGGTGGTCCTGCTCGGCAAAAATGTTCAGGACCGGCATCGAGACATTGCCGAGGTGCACCTCGTGCGCACCGATTCTTAGGCCGCCCTCGACCAGCTTGTTGCCTTGGTAGAAGTCCTTGATGAACTGGCGAAACGCTTCACCTGCCTGGTCGGGCGAATCGAAAATCCATTTCTCCATGCGCAGGAAGTTCTCCATCTCGACCTTGTCGTCGAGAATGTCGACGAGGCCGATGTACTTCTGCTGATTCAGCCGCACCGGCTTGAGCATCAGGTAGCACAGGTTCATGAGATCGGCCGGCACATTGCCGAGGGTGTCGACGAACAGGTCGACATCCAGGTCACGGGTCCAGTTCGAGAGCATGTTGTCCGGAGTATGGAAATCCACCGGCGTGACCATCGTGATCAGGTTTCTGACCTTTTCCGGATGGATCGCGGCAAAACACAGCGAGAACGCTCCCCCCTGGCAGATCCCGAGCAGGTTGATCTTGCCCAGACCGGCACGGCGCGCGACCGCATCGACCGAGCGCGCGATGTAACCGTTGATGTAATCGTCCAGGGTCAGCCAGCGATCGGCGCCATCCGGATAACCCCAGTCGATCAGGTAGACATCCTCGCCCCGTGCGAGCAGGTTCTTGACCAGCGATCGGTCATCCTGCAGGTCGACCATGTACGGCCGGTTGACCAGTGCGTAGACGATCAGGATCGGCACCTTCGCGGTCGGTGGACGGTCGCCCTTGAAGCGGTAGACGACGAGCTTGTCCTCGCGATAGACCGCTTCCCTGGCAGTCACGCCGAACTCGACGTCGTCGACCTGCCGCAACGTGGCCACCGCCGCGGCGAGCTTGCGCTGGGTGGTCAGCGCCTCCTCGAATGCGCGGCTCGCTTCGATCTTGATAGGACCCATCATGCTTCCTGTTCGGATGCGTGGCGACGCGGCTTCGCCTTGCGCGGCTTGCCCGCCTTGTTGCCGGTCGGCGCCGGTCGTGCCCGCCGCGTGCCCAGCGACGCATCGGCGAACCTCGCGATCCGCGATGCGAAGTTCCCTGACGCGGTCGCGGCGACCGCCCGCTCGGCCTTGGCGGCCGACTTGCGCTTGGCCTTGCGCTTGCGCTTGCCGGAACCCTTGCTGGACTTGCCGGTCGGCTCCGCGGCCGCGCGCGACTTGCCCGCCTTGCCGGACTTGCTCCGCCGCTGCGGATCCGGCCGATCCTGCCTGCTGTCCGCGGCAGCGGAAGCATCCGGTCGCGCGCGCTCGAGCCTGCCCCTGATCGATGCCACTTCGTCGCGCAGCGCCGCAAGGTCTGCGCCAAGTCCCGCGTCGCCTTGCTGCGCACCGTTGCGTACCTCGCGACGCAGGGCCTGCAGACGCTCGCCGATGCTGTTGAGTTCGCTGCGCGTGGGCATGCCCAGATCCGTCGCCACCCGCTCGAGTTCCTGCTGGACCTGGGAACGCACGCGCATCTGTGCATTGACCAGCGCCGCATACGCCTCGCGGAAGTCGATCGACAGCGCGATCTCCGCGTAGCCCTCCTCCGCCGCATCGACCCAGAGGTCGTACAGCGCGCGCAAGGAATCGATCTGGCGCCCGGGTTGCTCGCGTTCGGCCAGCTTGCCCTCGAACAGCTCGAATCCGCGCTGCGCGGCCTTGAGCATGAGCGCGTTGTAGCGCTTCATCTGCTCCTGGTAGTCGATCCACGCGACCGCACTCTTCTGATAGTGCTCCTGGTGTTCGCGCAACAGCCCGAACGCGGGCAGGCTGAGCCAGCTCTTGGCCTCCTCCGAAGCGGTCCCGGGCTGACGCATTGCGTTGAACAGCCCCACGAACGGGGCAAATCCATCCGCGCGTTGCTGGGCCAAGTGCTGCCATGCCTGCACGAGCGGATGCGTGAAGGCGGCCGTGGCGGCATCCTCGGGGAATCCGCGCGCGAACGCATCGGCCCAGGATTTGGCGCCAGCGTCGGCCGGCTTTCCGACCGCCGCCAGCGCGGCCTGCAGGAACGCGCCGTAACTCTTGGCGCTGTCGATCATGCGTTCGAGGGTCTCGCCCTGCGGCCCGGAACCCGACGCGAACAATCGCGACCACTGCTCCAGCCCCTGCGGCCAGGGTGTGCCTGCACCAGCCGCGGTCCCGGCGGCGCCGCGGGCCAGTTCCTGCCAAGCGGCCGCGTACTGGCGTGCGAGTGCCTGCCAGGGATTGCTCCACTCCGGATTCGGTGATTCACCCACGACAGGACCTCGGCGTGCTGGATTGCGCCTGCATCATAACCCGCACGTTGCCGGCGCACTCCGTGCGCACGCTCAGACGGCCGTGTCGACGCGCTGTGCACGCACCGCCTGCGAGCGGTTTCGCGTATAGACGTACACGAACGCAGGCGGGACGTTGAACCAGGCCTTGCCGGCTCGCCGCGCACGCAGGTCGAGTTCGGCAAGCAGGCTGCGTGGCAGCGGATTGGCGGGTCCGTAGGTGAACTGGATCAGCGGCCGATCCGGGCCGAGCAGGGAGAACACGCCCTCGAGTATGGTCTTCTGGATCGCACGCGGCATCGCGAGGAAGCCGAGTCCGCTGACGACTGCGTCGACCTCGCCCGGCTGCGCGAAGTCCGCATCGGCACAGATATCGACAAGTTCGCATGCATCGCCGTGCACCACCCGCGTATCGGGAAACCTGCGGCGCAACAGCGCATGCAGTTCGGGATTCAGCTCGATGACCAGCAGGTCGCGCGCCGCAATGCCGCGGTCGAGCAGCGCGCGGGTAAAAACTCCGGTGCCCGCGCCGAGTTCGACGACCCGTCGCGCGCCATCGGGCACCTGCGCGACCATTGCGCGCGCCAGCCGCCGGCTCGACGGCGCCAGCGACGCCATCGTGCGTGGGTTCTTCAGCCACTGACGAAAGAACGTCCATGCCGGCTTATGGGGAAGAAGCGCCAACGTGCCATCCCCCCGGGATTGCTGATTCATGCGCGGCGTCATCGGTTGAGTTCGCGCCGATGATACCCCGCCCCGGCCGGTTGCCGCGAAAGATCGCGCGCGCAAGGCGCCGGACACCTTGCTCCGGGGAATTGCGAAGGCCGGTTTCCGGCTCCGAAAAAGAAGAACCCCGCGACGATCAGGGGAAATCGTCGCGGGGCAGAGACACTGGCGGCGGGGAAGGGGGAGGGGTACGCCGCCAGCGCTGACCTGTGATCAGCGGCGGTAGTCGCCGTCGCGATCGTAATAGGTGGCCCGGTGGCCGTAATCCCGGTAACCCCGGCTATCCCTGTCGTGCCCGTGCCGATAGTAGCCACGGTCGCCACGATAGGCCGGCCGGCTGTCGTAGTACTCGACGCGCGCCGGGTAATACGGATAGCTGTCGTAGTAGTACGAAGGATAGTAGGCCGGGCTGTAATACGCGCTGCCGTAATAGACCGGAGCCGCGTAGCCGCCGTAATACCTGCCGCCCCGGCAGCAGTTGGCGTACCCGATGCTGATGCCCGGAAACCCGATGTTGACTCCGACGTTCCAGTGGCTGCGTGCGAACGCTGCCGGCGTCATTGCGAGTCCCGCCGCGACGACAATGCCGAACAGGGCGATGCGAGTTCTGCCGAGCATGGGATTCACCCTCCGAATCGATGTCCGAATGCTGCTGCCGGACGGCTGAATCGGGACTGAGCCAAAACCCGGCGAAGTTAAGAAATTGCTGCCCGCGAATGCGGTTCGCGGGGCCGGAAATTCGATGCGGAAAGGCCCGGTTGACGCATCCGGCAGCGTGTTCAGCCGCGCAGTCCTGCGCGTAGTTCGTAACAACGGTGGATACGCGCATTGCGCGCGAAATCGAACGGTATCGTCGACGCGGTCACGTCGCTGACCGCGAAGCGATCCGTCAGTCCCGGATCCAGCGTGAATCGCCGCGCATTGTTCGAGAACAGGATCAGGCCGTCACGCGCAAGGCGCGCGGCGCACAGGTCCAGCAATGCGCAATGATCGCGCTGGACATCGAAGTCTTCGGCGCGCTTGGAATTGGAGAAGGTCGGTGGGTCGACGAAGATCAGGTCGTACTCGCCGCGGTCGTGGCGCAACCACTCGAGCACGTCGGCCTGCACGAGCGCGTGCCGCGAACCGGTCAGATCGTTGAGCACGAAATTGCGCGCGGCCCACTCGAGGTAGGTCGCGGAGAGGTCGACGCTGGTAGTCGAACGCGCGCCTCCCGCTGCGGCATGCACGCTCGCAGTCGCCGTGTAGGCGAACAGGTTGAGGAAGCGTCCCGCGCGCGCCTGCGCGCGGATGCGCGAGCGCAGCGGGCGGTGGTCGAGGAACAGGCCTGTATCGAGGTAGTCGAACAGGTTCACGCGCAATGCAAGACCACCCTCCTCCACGACCAGAAACTCGCCGCGCTGATCGAAGCGACCGTACTTGGAACCACCCTTCGCGCGATAGCGCGTCTTCAGGGAAATCCGCTCGCGCGGCACCTCGAGGGCCGTACCCGCGGCGTGAACGAGCTCGCGCAGGCGCTCTCGCGCGGCTTGCTCGGGAACGTCGCGGGGCGGTGCGTACTCCTGCACGTGCAGCCAGACCTGTGGAAATTCATGCGCGTGGTCCGACACGGCGGGATCACGCGCGACCGCGGCATACACGTCGATCGCGGCCGCATACTCTGGAATATCGGCATCGTAGACCCGAAAACAGGAAATGCGCTCGCGCGCAAGGCGTTTGCGCATGTGCCTGTGATTCTTGACGATGCGATTCGCGACCGCGAGCGCGCCGTCCGCGAGAGGCCGCGGATTTCTGTGCGCCGGCATCTCGCGCGCGGCCAGATCGAAGGTCAGCAGCCGGCATTCAAGCGCGCCGTTGAACATTACGTAGCGCTTGTCCGCACGCACGCCGAGCTGGTGCCCGAGTTCGTCGTCGGCAACGATGACGGCAGCCCGCCAACCGCTGAACTGCGTGCGCAGGCGCTCACCGAAAGCGCGATACAGCGCCGCCAGTTGCTGCGGGCGGCCGAGGCGTTCGCCATACGGCGGATTGCAGATCACCAGCCCCGGCAGATCGCAGCCGGATGGGCGCTGCAGGTGCTCTACCGACTGGCGTGCGAGCCGCACGAAGCCCTCGACACCGCCTGCCTGCGCATTGCGCTTCGCCTCGTTGAGCACGTTCGGGTCGTGGTCGTAGCCGAAAAACACCGGCTGCAGGTTGCGCAAGCCCGCTGCAGCGCGCGCACGCGCTTCGTCGACCAATGCCTGCCATGCGGCTGCATCGTGCCGTTTCCAGCCGAGAAACCCGAAATATTCGCGACGCAGCCCCGGCGCGACATCGGCTGCGATCAGGGCCCCCTCGATCAGCAAGGTGCCGGCGCCGCACATCGGATCGACCAGGGCGCCGCCCGCGGCGTGAATCGCAGGCCAGCCGGCGCGCAGCAGCATGGCACTGGCCAGGTTTTCCTTGAGCGGCGCCTCGCCCTGCCCCTGGCGCCAGCCGCGCCGGTGCAGGGGAATTCCGGCCAGATCGAGCGAAACGCTGGCCCGGTCGCGGTGAATACGTACGTTGATCCGCACCGAGGGCCGCTCGACGTCGATGTCAGGCCGCGCGCCGGTGCGCTCGCGGAACTGGTCGACGATCGCGTCCTTGCAGCGCAGCGCGATGTACTGGGTGTTTCTCAGGGTCGCACTCACACCCACCGCGTCGATCGCGAAGGTGCCCGAAGGCGCGAGATGCTGCGACCAGTCGATCGCCTGCACGCCCGCATGCAGCGCATCCGCATCGATCGCTTCGAACTCGCCAAGGCGGATCAGTATCCGACTCGCCAGGCGCGACCAGAGACAGGCCCGGTACGCGAGTTGCGGGCTGCCGCTGAAGTGCACGCCAGCCAGGGCTTCGTGCGCATCTTCGGCGCCGAGTGCGCGCAGCTCGTCGCGCAACAGGTACTCGAGCCCCTTCGGGCAGGTCGCGAACAGGGCCGGCACGTCAACCGCGACTGGCGAGGAACGAACCGAACAGGCGCGCACAAAACTCGACATGCGCGCTCAACCGGTGGTCGTCGTCGACGAGATGCAATTCGGCGCCTCGATCGCGCGCAAGGGCGATCACCGCGTCGACCGGACACAGCTCGTCGCGCCAGCCGTGCACGAGCGCGGTCGCGACCCTGGCCGCGACGAAGCCATGCGGGTAGCCGATGATCGCGGTCGGCAACGCGAGCAGGAACAGGCCCTCGCAGTCGCGCCGGATCGAGGCGAAGCCGGAAACGAACGCGCCCATGCTCGAGCCCGCGAAAACGACGCGTCCGTGAGCGGGCGTGTGTGCGAGCGCGTGCGCGATCCGCACGTCGATCGCCAGCGGATCGCGACGCGCATCGATCCCGCGATAGTCGGGTCGCACGCTGGTCCAGCCGAGCGCTTCGCACACCTCGGCCAGCGCGCTGACCTTGGTCGCCTGCGGCCCGCTTTCGAGTCCGTGCGAGAGAATGACCGTGCCCTTCATCGACAAGCGTCCGCTGCAATGCGTGGAGAAGGCGATGCTAGCATTGCCGGGCGGAGTGGACTGGACCACTCCATGCCTGCCATCCGGGAACACCGCATGCCCGAGCTGCCGATCGCCGACTGGCCGCTGCCCTACGAAGAGCGCCTCGCACGGCGTCCCTCCGCCGCAATCGATCTGGTCGTCATCCACTGCACGGAACTGCCGGACATGGCGATGGCGCGCGAGTTCGGCGAGCGCATCCATCATCCGCATACGCGTACCGGAAACAGCGGTCACTACTACGTCGATCTCGACGGCAGGGTGTTCCGGTTCGTTGCCGATGATCGTGTCGCCAATCACACGAGCGGACACAACCCGCGCTCGATCGGCATCGAGCTCGTCAACGTCGGGCGCTATCCGCACTGGCGCGACAGCCGCCACCAGGCGTTCCGCGAGCCCTACGCGCCTGCGCAGATCGAGGCGCTGCGCGTGTTGCTCGCGCGATTGCGCGCGAATCATCCGACCCTGCACTGGATAGCCGGTCACGAGGACCTGGACAGGCGCACGGAACCGGCCGACGACGACCCTTCGATCCAGTTGCGGCGGCGCCAGGATCCGGGGCCGCTGTTTCCGTGGGACGAAGTGCTGCGCGACGCCGGCCTCGAGCGAATGACGGCACCGGCGAGCGAAACGGCCCGCCAGCCTGCTGGCCCTTGATGCGTGATCGCCTGCGAATGCGCGTGCGCGCGACCGCTATACTTGCGCGCTGATCCCGTTGCGCGCCAGCGATGACCTCCGCCGCACAAGAATTGCAGTCCCTGCTCGAGCTCGATCGTCTCGAGGACAATCTGTTTCGCGGCGAGAGCCGCGACATCGGCACGCGCTATGTGTTCGGTGGACAGGTTCTGGGTCAGGCCCTGTCGGCCGCGCAGCAGACCGTAGCGGACGATCGCGCCGCGCACTCGCTGCACGCGTATTTCCTGCGCGCAGGCGATATCGAGAAGCCGATCGTCTATCACGTCGAGCGCACCCGCGACGGCGGCAGTTTCTCGGTGCGCCGCGTGACTGCGATCCAGCATGGGCAGGCGATCTTCAATTTTGCGGCCTCGTTCCAGGTCGGCGAGGCGGGCCTCGAGCACCAGTTGCCGATGCCCACCGTACCCGCGCCTGAAGACGTGCAGCCGACCGATCCGCTGCCTGCTGAGGAACTGGCCAGGCTTCCGCCCAAACTGCAGCGCTGGTTCGGGCGCTCCGGCCCGTTCGAGTTCCGCCACGTGTATCCGCGCGACGAGCTCGATCCACCCAAGCGCCCGCCGTTTCAGCAGGTCTGGTTCCGCATGACCGGCAAGGTCGCCGCCTCTCCTGCGCTGCACCGCGCGCTGCTCGCCTACGCTTCGGATTTCCACCTGATCGGCACGACCCTGTTTCCGCACGGGATCTCGCTGCTGCAGCGCAACGTGCAGGTTGCCAGCCTCGATCACGCGATGTGGTTCCATCGTCCGTTCCGTATCGACGAATGGCTGCTCTACGCATGCGACAGCCCGACCGCCGAGGGCGGCCGTGGCCTGGCCCGCGGCATGCTCTACAGCGAGGACGGCCGGCTGGTCGCGTCGACCGCGCAGGAAGGCCTGATCCGGCTGCGCCCGGAGCGTGCCGAGTGAACTGCGCCGCTCGTGGCGGAGGCGCCTCGCGCGGTCTGCTGGCGCCGGACTTGCGCCTGACTCGACTCATGGCGCCCGCGGCGGGCGTCGCTCAGGGGCGGCGTCCGGCGACCACGCGATCCACCGTCCCGATGAACGCTACCGCTTCCTAGACATGCGCCAGATCTACACCTCGCCGCGGATCGAGAACATCGAGCGCGTGGTCGCGCTGATGGCCGAGCACGGCATCCAGACCTCGGTCAGCAATCGTCGCGCCTACCAGGGAGCCGACTGGAAGCGCTTCAGCTACACCGCGGGCAATGACCGCGACAGCTGGCCGCAGGTGTCGGTCGTGCGCTCCGAAGACCAGACCCTCGCACGCAAGGTCCTGCGCGACGCGGGACTCGAGCCTGCGACGCGTTTCGCCGAGGAACTCGCGGCTTCCCGCGCCGCCGGCGATCCGGCTGTCCATCGCCGTGCGTCGATGCGCGTGAAGCTGATCCTGCTGGCCCTGATCCTCGGGGTCTCGATACTGATCGCGCTGACCCAGATTGCACATTGATGCGGCGGGCCGCGCGCCACCCGGCCCGTGCACGCCGCGATAGAATGCGCCGATGCGCTCGGATGTCGTCCGCCTGTTCCAGACCCTGCCGCACTCGTGCGGCTATTTCAGCGAGCGCACCGCGCAGAACATCGTCATCGACCCGAGCGCGCCGCAGCTGCCGCACATCTACGATCTCGCGGTGCAGCGCGGATACCGCCGCGCCGGCGGCCACGTCTATCATCCGCAATGCGCAGCCTGCCGGGCCTGCGTCGCATGCCGCGTCGTGGTCAAGCGATTCCGCCCCGATCGCAGCCAGCGTCGCTGCATCGAGCGCAATGCGGACCTCGAACTGCGCATCGGCGCGGCCACCTACTCGGACGAGTATTTCGGCCTGTACAGGCGCTATCTCGGCGCCCGTCATCCGGGCGGCGGCATGGATGACGCGCGTCCCGAAGACTTCGCGCGATTCCTCTACACGGCCTGGAGTCCGACCCGCTTCGTCGAATTCCGCAGCGGCGCGCGTCTGGTCGCACTCGCGGTGACCGACTTTTGCGCGGCCGGGCTGTCCGCGGTGTACACCTTCTTCGACCCCGAGGAAGCCGCGCGCAGCCTCGGCACATACGCGATCCTGACCCAGGTGCGACTCGCCGCCGAGCGCGCGCTGCCGCATCTGTACCTCGGATTCTGGATCGATGGTCATCCGAAGATGCACTACAAGACCCGCTATCGACCACTCGAAGTCATGCGCGACGGAAACTGGCACGAACTCGCTGCCGTGCCGCGGAAAGCGCGGGCCGCGCTTGAGGATCGCGCGTCCTGACCGCGCATCGGAAGTTCCGAACGGCGAACCATGCGATCAACGTCGGTCGTGCGCGAATCCCGGGCGCATACGCGCGCGCCCAGAACTGTCCCGGACTTGGCACAATGGTGCCGTGCCCGCCCGATCGTCGCCGATGAACCGCACCCTGCCCCGCTTCGCCTGGCTCAGCTGGCTGATCCTGCCGCTGCTCGCGCAGGCGACACCTCCCGCGCAACAGTGGTTCACGGTCCTGATCGACGGTCGCAAGATCGGCTCGTTCGAATCCACGCGCAGGGTCGACGACGCAGCTGTCGCGACCACGCAGACGCTCGACATCGTGCTCGACCGCGCCGGCTCGCGGGTCAGCCTGAGCAGCACGGAAAGCGCAACCGAAACAGCGACCGGCGAGCCGCTCGCATTCCACAGCCGTTCGCTGCTGTCGGGCAGCGAAACGCTGACCGAAGGCACGATCTCCGCAAATTCGATGCAAGTGACCACGCGCACCGGCGGCAACCGTGTCGAACGCCACCTCGCGTGGCCGCAGGGCGCGTTGCTGCCGGAGGGCCAGAGACTCGCGGGGATCGCGGCCGGCCTGGCAGACGGAACGCGCTATCGCACCCTGGCCTTCCAGCCGTCCAGCCTGGATGCGGTTGAGGTAACCAGCGTGGTGGGCGCGATCGAAGAAGTCGACCTGCCGGGCGGCTCGCGCCCGCTGACCCGCGTCGATCAGACCATCGCGTTTCCCGGTGCGCCATTGCACAACCGCGCATGGGTCGATGCGGACCAGACCGTGTACAAGCTGACCATGCCGCTGATGGGCGTCGAGTTGACCCTGCTGGCATGCGACAAGGCGTGCGCGACCGCACCCGACCAGGGCACCGACGTGTTCTCGCACACGCTGGTGCGCGCACCGCTGACCTTGCAGCCGAAGGATCTCGCAGGATCGATGCGCTACGTGATGCTGCCGCGCGACCGCACTGCGGCACTGAACTTGCCGCAGACCGACGAGCAGAAAGTCACCCGTGATGGCAGCGCATCGGTGGTCACGGTCGGCCGCGCGACCCGCCCGTCGAAACCCGAGCAGCCCGACCCCGCGGACTTCCTGCCCAACGACTGGCTGCAGAGCAGCGCGCCGGAAATCATCCGGCTCGCTACCGGAGCGATCGGCGATGCGCGGTCTCCGCGCGAGCGCATGCAGCGCATCGAGAACTTCGTGCGCGGCTTCATCAGTGCCAAGAACCTCGATGTCGGCTACGCGTCGGCGCTCGAAGTCGCACGCAAACCCGAAGGCGACTGCACCGAACACGCGGTACTGGTCGCCGCGCTCGGACGTGCCGTCGGCATCGCGACACGAGTCGTCGATGGCCTTGCCTACACGCCGAGTTTCGCCGGCAGGCAGCAGGTGTTCGTTCCGCATGCCTGGGCCCAGGCTTTCGTCGATGGGCGCTGGCAGAGCTTCGACGCCGCGCTTGCGGGATTCGACGCCGGTCACATCGCGCTCGCGATCGGTGACGGCGATCCCTGGCGATTCTATGCAGGGCTGGACATGCTCGGCCGCATCGACCTGTACCGGGCCGAGCCGCTGCGCGCGGCCGCGGATTCGCCTGAAGCGCGCTGATCCGCATGCCGGCGCGCGCGGATCGCCGCGTCGCCGCGCGGCAGCGCTCAGCCGCAATACAGCCGCGCGTGCTAGCGTGCGCGCGCTGCCCACTGGTCGACACAGGAGTCTTTCCGATGTGGAATCGCGTGCTCATCTGCAGCGTGCTGATCGTAGCCGTCGGCGCCCACGCAGCGCCACCGGACCAGCCGCCCGCCCAACCTGAGGACATCGATGTCGACGCGCTCGCACGCGCCAAGGACGTACACACGGATGCGCAGGCGAAGGATGCAACCGCTGCGCAGGCGCAGCCGGCCGAGGGCGCGGCGAGCGCGGACAGCGCGGCGCCGACGCCGGCGGCAGCGGCTGCGGACCCGACCGCAGGCGACGAAGGTGCGTCCGAATCAGCGGCCGCGGCAGACGAGCAGCGCCTCGCGGCCGCCTGTGCGGCGCGCGCCGCCGGACTGCTCGATGCCGCGCAGAAGGGCGACTACGCGGCAGCCACGGCGGATTTCGATGCGCGGATGCGCAGCGCCTTGCCGCCGCCGAAATTCCAGCAAGCCTGGGAGTCGCTCGCGCGCTTCGGCGCGCTCCAGGCGCGCGGCCAGTCGCATCCGATGAAGAGCGAGGGCTACGTTGCGGTGATGATTCCGCTGATTTACGAGAAGGCGAATCTGTACGCACAGATCGCGTGCGGCAGCGACGGGCGCATCGCGGGCTTCTATATCAAACCGATCGAAGTGCCTGCGAAATGAGGGCCGAACGCAATCGCGACGACCGATGAGGAGTGCGGACCGCTTGGCACCGCAAGCCGCCGGCGAGCCACCCGCGCGCTGCGATGCCGCGCAGCGGCGTGCCGTGCTCGCTGTCGCGCACGCGCTCGGCGTACCGGTCGATTATGGCCGCACGCACCGCCTGCGCCCGGTCCGCGAGCCCGCGCAACTGGCCTGCATCGGCGTCGACATCCATGGCCGTCTGCAATGGCTGATTCCGCGTGCCGCACGCGCATTCTCGCGCATGCGCGAGACCGCGCAGGCCGACGGCATCGTGCTGCAGCCGGTCTCCGCGTTCCGCTCGACCGAATACCAGCTCGCGATCGTGCGCGGCAAGCTGGAACGCGGCCAGTCGATGACGGAGATCCTGCGCGTGAGCGCGGCGCCCGGCTACAGCGAACACCACAGCGGTCGCGCGATCGACCTGACCGCTCCGGGTTGCCCGGCCCTCGAGGAGGCGTTCGAGCGGTCTGCCGCCTTTGCCTGGCTGCGGACCCGCGCGCGGCGGTTCGGGTTCGCCCTCTCCTACCCGCGCGGCAACGCGCACGGCATCGCCTACGAACCCTGGCACTGGTGTTGGCATGCCGGCGCTGCGCGTGGCGCGCGCGTCGCGACGAACCAGCGCGGATGACCTGTTCGCGCATCCTGCCGGTAGCGGCATCGAACGGATCTCAGATCGGCCGCGGGCCTCATCCGCGAGTCGCGTCGTCCACCCGCCACGCATGCACCGCGAATGCGGTCCAGCCGGCGATGAACGCGACGCCGCCCAGCGGCGTCATCAGGCCGAACGCATGCGGCGCGCCCAGCGCGAGCGCGTAGAGGCTGCCGCAGAACAACACGGTGCCGATCGCGAACGCGCCGGCGGCCCATGCAGCCGCGCGCGAAGGCCGCCCGCGCGCGGCAAGGCCGACCGCAAGCAGCGCCAGCGCATGCCAGAACTGAAAATCGACCGCGGTGCGCCAGATGACGATCGCCGGGCCGGCAAGAGCCCCGCGCAGCACGTGCGCACCGAATGCGCCCGCCACGACCGCACAGCCGCCGAGAACACAACCCGCAACGAGCGCGCTGCGCGGCGTCGCGATCATCGCGAACGGTCGCGCCTGATCATGTTGCCGGGCATCGCGGGGCCGCCCAGGCCGGCCACGCCCGTGCCCGCGCAGGGCAGCCACACCGTCGGCGCGACTCCGGGACTGCGCACGCTACCTGCCCGACTTGCGCGACGGCTTCTTCTTCGCGACCGCCGCGGACTTTGTCTCTGCCAGGGGTTTGAGCAGGTCGGCGAGCGACTTGTCGATGCTCGCGTACTTGTAGGACGGCAGCACATAGGTCCAGCCCTTGACGCGCGCATTGAGGTCGGCGACCTCCTTGTCTAGCCTGGCCAGGCGGTCCTTGCGATCCGCGGCCGGATCGCTGACCGCGAGCGGCTTGGGCGGAGTGTCCGCCTTCGGCTCCTTCGCGCCTGGGGTCGCCTTCGCGATCGCGGCGTCGAACTCCGCCTTGGCCTTGGCCTGGGCTGCGCTGATGCCGCGATCAGCCTGATCGGAATCGAGCGAGGCAACCAGCTGCGCTTCGCTCTTGCCGCCTTCGGACCACGCGATCACGTCGAGAACCAGTCCATCGAAGGTCCGGTAGCTTGCCTTCAGGGCCTTGTCGTCTGGCGCCGCGTCGTGCGCGGGCATGACGTCGTCGAAGCGCAGGTTTTCCGGCAGCGACGCGAGGCCGTTGGTCGAATACTCCGAGGCGGCTTCGCGTCCCTTGGGGATGTCGGCCAGTTTGAAATTGGCATCGCCTTCGGCCTCCTTGGCGATCGCGATCCTCGAGCCGTCCGGCCGGCTGATCTGTACCGAGCGGATGCGGGTCGCCGCAATGTTCGCGATCTCCTTGTTCAGCCAGTCGGCTGCGCTCCGGTCCGGAGCAAGATTTGCCGACGCCTGCCAGCTCTGCGTTTCGCCGACCCGGCGCACGTAGCTGCCGCCGCCATGCGTGCCGGCATTGCCGACGATCAGCTTCAGCGGCGCGGCGAGACCGCTGACCTCGACCATCAGGCCCTTCGCATCGGCCGCGGACACGTCTTCGACTCCCAGCACCGGGTATTTTTCCTTGCTCGACGTTTTCTGTTCGACGAGGCGCGCATCGGCGAGCTTGAGCAGGAATGCACGCAGCTTTCCGGTATCGACCGGATACCCGCCCTTCTCCTTCAGGTGCCAGCCGTCCGCAGTGCGTTCCAGGGTGGCGATCGTCTGGTCGCCGGCGCCGGTCACGACGACCTTGCTCACGTCGTTGACATGATCGCGCAGCATCGGCGCGAGCCAGCTCGCGCTGTCGTCGTGGTTGTCGCCGTTCTCGCTGAGCGGCCGGTTCGAACGGCTGACGACGACCGCGAGCACGAGTGCAACCAGCGCGGCAATCGCAAGCCCGATCAGGGTCTTCGAGTTCATGCGTGACCTCCTTGCGCCGCACGACGGCGCTGATTGCGCCACCATGCGAATGCCAGCGCGGCGAGTGTGACCAGGAGCGGCATCAGAACGATATTGATCAGCTTGAGCCGCGTGCCGAGCGCCTCGATCTCGGCGTCGAGCTGACGCCGCACCTGGCGCAGTTCCTTGCGGATCTCGAGCTTGCGCTTGAGGAAGTTGTCGAGCTCGGTCTTCTGCTCGGGCGACAGGATCTGCGCCTGGTCCTTGCTCTTCGCGCTTTGCAGCTCGGTCAGCTTGCGCTCGGTTTCCGACAGTTCCTGCTGCAGCTCCTGCTCCTTGGCGCGGAAGCGCTCGTCGGCCGTGCGCTTGAGCGCTTCGACGGTCGTGAACGGCCGTTGCGACGTGGCCCGTCCACGGATCGAGATCAGGTCTCCGGATCCGGCCAGGTTGTCGAGCGCATTGACCGCGAAGTCGCCATTGTTCGCGAATGCGTTCATGATCTGCTGGCCGAAGAACGGCCGGATCTGCACCCACAGGCGGTCGCTGAGAATGTCGGTGTCGGCGACCAGCACGATCTGGCCGGCTTCCTTCGACTCGGCCAGCGCGCCTGCGTCCTTGCGTTCCGGAAACGCGGTCTTGAACTTGCCGGTCAGACGCGCCGCGATCACGAATGGCGATCCCGCGGGCTGATAGCCCTCGAGCAGCGAAGAGGGATCGCCGAGCATGCGCAGACGGTCGCTGGGCACACTCATCGCATCCGACGTGGTCTGGATCAACGGCGTCATCTTCTCGTTCTTGGCATCCTTGGACAGCTCTAAGTAACCGGCCGACGCGACGTTGATCGTGTCGAGATTCGCAGTGACCACGTCGTCATGATTGAAGTCGGCATGGGTCAGGCCGAGGATGCCGGGATGACGCACCGGCGCCTGGCCTTCGCCGAGGCTGATCGGCAACGCGCGCGCGCGATCGAGCACCACCTTGTGCGGGTCGTACTCGACCCCCCAGGCCTTGAACAGCCTGGGCAGGTCCGAGGCCTTGTCGGCCATCATGGCCGCCATCGGATTGTTCGGATCCGCTGCGCTGTCGTCGAGCTCCGCATTCGGATCGACGAACGCGAGCAGGTGCCCACCGCGCAGCACGAACTGGTCGATCGCGTACTGGGCATCGTCGGACAGGTGCTTGGGATGCACGACCACCAGCACATCGATGTCCTTGTCGATCGCCTTGAGGCTGGCCGCATCGAGCTTGCGCATCTCGAACAGCTGCGCCCATTGCTGGTCCACCGCCCAGGCCTGACGCATCTGACGCGTGGCCGGATCGAAATCGGCGGTGATCGGCAGACCTGAAAGCAGGCCCACCACGGGCTTCTTCGGCGTCTGCAACTCGTGGATCAGTTTGGCCACGTCGTACTCGAGGAACGCTTCCTTGTCCGGCTGCAGGAACGGAATCGAAGCCTGGCCGTTGGTCGAATTGGTCCCGGCAAGTCCGAAGAAAACCTTGTCTCCGGCTGCCGATACGGGTACCGACTGCAGACCGAAACTGGTGGCCCGATCCTCGTCTTCCGAGAACGGCAGCGGATCGATGACTTCGAGTTTCAGCTTGCCGTTCGAGCGCGAAGCCATCTCCTCAAGCATCTCGCGCACCCGCGTGTAGTAGGTTCGCAGCTGCGGCAGGTCCTGGGTCTCCTTGTCCGAGTAGAACAGATAGAGATTGATTGGCTCGTCGATGGACTTGAGGATCGTCTTCGTGCCGTCCGACAGCGTGTACAGGTGGTTCTCGGTCAGGTCCATGCGCGCGCCACGGAAGGCGACGTTGACCAGCATCATGACCGCGACGAACAACACCGCGAGCACGATCAGCGCGCCACCCGAGAGGGCTTTCCGATTGAACTTCATTCCGGGGCCTCCTCAGGCTGCTTTCTTCATGTCGATGACCACCGCGGTCGCATACAGCCAGACCCCGATCATCAGCAGGAAATAGATCAGGTCGCGCAAGTCGATGACGCCCTTGCTGATCGATGCGAAGTGGGTCAGGAAGCTCAGGCCCGCAATCGCGTCGACCGCGCCCTGGGGCGTGAACACGCGAAAGAAATCGAGCACCAGCGGAAAGCCCGCGAGCAGAAAGAGGAAGCACGTGACCACGGTCAGGATGAATGCGATGACCTGGTTGCGCGTCGCCGCCGAGATGCAGGATCCGATCGCGAGGAATGCACCGGCCATCAGCAGCGAACCGACGTAGCTTGCGAAAATCACCCCATTGTCCGGGCTGCCGAGATAGTTCACGGTCAGCCAGATCGGGAACGTCAGCACCAGCGCGATCGCGATGAAGGCCCATGCGGCGAGGAACTTGCCGAACACCGCCTGCCACATCGTCACCGGCAGGGTCAGCAGCAGTTCGATCGTGCCGCTCTTGCGTTCCTCGGCCCACAGCCGCATCGATACGGCCGGAACCAGGAACAGGTACAGCCATGGATGGAAGTTGAAGAATGGCTGCAGGTCCGCCTGGCCGCGTTCGTAGAAACTGCCGAGATAGAACGTGAATGCCCCCGACAGCAGCAGGAAGATCACGATGAACACGTAGGCGACAGGTGTCGCGAAATAGCTGCGCAACTCGCGCTTGAAGATCGTCGTCGTGCCGTTCATGCGCCGGCCTCCGTGCGAGCATCGTGGAACGCGTGTCGCAGCTGGCGGTGCTCGCGTTGCGAAATGGTCATGTGCGCGCCTCCGTGCCGACCGCGTCCTGGGTGATCGAACGGAACACCTCGTCGAGGCGCCCGGCTTCGAGCGCAAGTTCGCGTACTTCGACCCTGCGCGCCTTGAGCGCGTCGCCGACCGGGATGAAGATCGAGCGTCCCGGCTTCGGGAACGCGGTAATGCGGTTGTCCTGCGGATCGACTTCGATCGTGGCGATATCGGGCACCTGGGCCAGCGCTTCCTTCGCCTCGCCGAGATTGGCTGCGGTCAGCGAAACCGCCTGATGGTAGCGAGAACGTGCCTCGAGTTCGGCCGGTGTCGCATCGGCGAGCACGCGTCCTGCGGCGATGATGATCGCGCGCGTGCACACCGCGTGGACCTCCTCGAGCAAGTGCGTGGAGATGATGATCGTCTTGTCGCTCGCCATCGAGTTGATCAGCGTACGCACTTCCTGTTTCTGGTTCGGATCGAGACCGTCGGTCGGCTCGTCGAGGATAAGCACCCTCGGATCGTGCAGGATCGCGCCGGCGAGACCGACGCGGCGCTTGAATCCTTTCGACAAGGTGTCGATCGGCTGCTCCATGACGCGGTCGAGGTGCAATTGCTCGACCGCATCGTCGATGCGCCGGAAACGCAATTCACCGCTCAGGGCGCGCATGTCGGCGATGAAGTCGAGAAATTCGCGTACGCTCATTTCACCGTAGCTTGGCGCGCCTTCCGGCAGGTAGCCGAGCGCGCGCTTGGCCTCGAGCGGCTGCTGTTCGACATCGAACCCGGCGACGCTCGCGCTGCCCGAAGTCGGCGCGAGAAATCCGGCGAGCATCTTCATGGTCGTGGACTTGCCGGCGCCATTGGGACCGAGGAAGCCGAGTACCTGGCCGGGCTCGACCTTGAAACTGATCGCGTCGACGGCAGTGAATTCGCCGTAGCGCTTGGTGATCTGTCGGGTTTCGATCATCGTCGTCTCTGCACCTGTTGCGAGAATGCACGGATGCATGGGCCTGTCGGTCGCATGCACGAAGGGTCTTGCGAAGGCACTGCGGACCCCGCCCGGCAGCCCGGGGGGAAGCGATCACCCGCGTGGCGGCAGGATCCGAAAGCCTCCGGAACATACCGCAAATTCGGCGGAAAGTTCCCGGAACGGCGCGCCGCGACTACCGGCGATCCCGAATATCGAGCGGCGCCGGGTAGCACCGGCCCGGTCGCAGCGGGCGGAAACATGCGGTGTCGATGAAGAACGATTCGCTGCGATTGTCTTCGTGCCAGCCCGGAATGCCGGCCAGCGGCAGCGGTCTGAGCTCCTGCGGATCGCCAAGCAGTTCGTTGTGTGCGATCGCACGCGCAACCTGCGTCTCGCGCGCGGACCAGCGGGAGATCAGCGCTCCGTTGCCGACGGTGCGCCGCCCGAACTCCCGCGGGGACAGCTGCACGACCAGTGCCTTGGCAACCGGCAATGCGCGCGCCAGCCAGACATGCTCGAGCAGCGCGTGACCGAACACGGTCAGCGCGATACGCGTGCCCCAGGCGTCTCGTTCGCGCAGGAAAAGTGCGGACCAGTCGTGCGCGTCCCAGAGCGGCAGCAGCGTCGGATCGCCGAGCCAGACGATCGCGCCCGCCTCGTCGAACTGGGTCAGCGCGCACTGCGCGCGCGTGCGCTGCTTCGGGCCTACACGCGCGATGTCCTCGACCTGACGCGTGTTCAACGCGCGCTTGAGGTGCGGATGTCGCAGCCAGATCAGCGCGTTGGCGACGTCGTGGGGCATGCCGACCCGCGTCGCGAGAATGCCGCGCTCGGCTATCCGGGTTTCGTAGTGCAGTCCGTCTGCGAGCAGGGCCGCATCCTGGACGCGCGGCGCGGGGCGCGCGATGCCGTCCGCGGCCTGCGTTCGCACACGCGCGCGCTCCAGGGCGGCGATCCCGGCGTCCTCGCGATCCGCAAACAGATGCAGGTGCGTGCTCCAGGCGTGCAGCAGCGGATGCAGCGGCGCGGCGGCCCGCTTCGCGGGACTGCGGGCGATCGCGGTTGTTGCGCATTCGGATCCCGTACTGTTCACGCGGGCAGGGTCGGCATGACGAAGGCTGTCGATGATACCGGCCAGGTCGGCTACCGCGCCGGACGGGCGTCCGCGTTCCAGATACGCCAGACGTGGCATGATCCGCGCAACGTTCCCGATGCCGCGCATTGACCAGCCGCATCATGGCCGACTCCGACTCCACCCCCACGCTCGTCCACAGCGACGCGTTTGCGGCGGCCTACGCCGAGTTGCATCGAATCGCGCGGCGCGAGCGCAGGCGCGCGCACAGTCCCGCCACGATCAACACCACTGCGCTGGTCCACGAGACCTGGTTCAAGCTGCGCTCCGGCATCGAGGCTTCCGGCCTCACCCGCAACGAATTCCTCGCGATCGCCGCGCGCGCCATGCGCCAGGTCCTGGTCGACCACGCGCGCAAGCTCAATGCGGACAAGCGTCGCCACGTGGCGGTTACGATCGACCGCACGGACGTGGGCAACGCGGTTGCGGCACCGGTGCCGATGCTCGAACTCGACAGTGCGCTATGCCGCCTTGCCGATGTCGACGCGCGACTCGCGCGCATCGTTGACCTGCATGTCTTCTCGGGTCTGGAGTTCAGCGAGATTGCCGACCTCGAGGGCGTTTCCGAGCGCAGCGTTTTCCGTCTCTGGCGCAACGCGCGCGTTTTCCTGCTCGATCAGCTCCCAGCATGAACTCGACACCGTCCGACTGGCCGCAGCTTTTCGCGCTCTTCGAACGCGTATCGGATGCGCCAGCGGACGAGCGCGCGCGCCTTCTCGACGAAGCGTGCCGCGACCAGCCCGCAGTGCGACCGCGAATCGAGCGCCTCCTCGCGCTCGATGCATGCGCGAGCGATCTCGTCGCCGATGTCGCCGGATGGCGCGAGCAACTCGTCGGCGCGGGACCGGACGGTGCCTTGCCGAGCCGCATCGGCGCCTGGGAGGTGGTTCGCGAACTGGGTGCCGGCGGCATGGGTCGCGTGTTTCTTGCCGAGCGCGCCGACGGCGAATACGAGCAACAGGTCGCCCTGAAAGTCATCCGCGGCGAGTTCGCGTCGGATATCGCGATCGCGCGCTTCCTCGCCGAGCGCCGCATCCTCGCGCGTCTCGACCATCCCGGCATCGCCGGTCTCGTCGACGGCGGCGTCGATGCATGCGGCAGGCCATGGTTCGCGATGCAGTATGTCGAAGGCGCGCCATTGAACGAGTACTGCACGTCGCACGCACTTGGAGTCGAAGCGCGTCTCGAACTCGTGATCGCGATCTGCGAAGCCGTGGCCTATGCGCATCGTCAGTTTGTCGTGCACTGCGACCTCAAACCCTCAAACGTGCTGGTCGACCGCAATGGCCAGCCCAGGCTGCTGGATTTCGGCATCGCGCGGCTGCTCGGCACCGGACATGCGCCGCACGCGACGCAGACGCAGGCGCGCGCACTGACACCCGGCTATGCGGCACCCGAGCAGCTCGCCGGCAAGCCGGTCGGCATCTCCAGCGATGTCTACGCGCTCGGCGTGATGCTTCACGAGTTGCTGGTCGGCACGCGGCCCTATGCATTGGCCGACGACACGCCGGTCGCGCTCGCAGTCGCACAGGCGCGGGGCGAACCGCCACCGCCCTCGCGCGCTGCAACGGCTGCCAGCCCACTGTCGGCGCGACGCCTGCGTGGCGATCTCGACCAGATCGTGATCAAGGCCCTGCGTCACGATCCCGCGCTGCGCTACGCGGATGCCGACGCGCTCGCCGAGGACGTGCGTCGGCATCTGGCCGGATTTCCACTGCGCGCGCAGCGCGACAGCGCCGTGCAGCGCTCGCGCAAGTTCGTGCTGCGGCACCGCGCTGCGGTCACACTCGCCGCCTTCGCGACCCTGGCATTGTTCGCGACGACGCTGTTCGCGCTGCTGCAGATGCGCGCTGCGCGCGAACAGGCCACGCGCGCCGAGGCCGTGCGCGAGTTCCTTGTCGGCGTGTTCGAGCAGGCCAATCCGGACAGGAACCACGGACAGCCGCTCACTGCGCAGCAGCTTCTCGACAAGGGCGAAACGGAACTTGCAGCGGACATCCCGCGAACTCCGGCGATCCAGACCGACCTGACCAGCCTGATCGGCAGTCTGTACTGGGACATCGGCGACTATGCGCACGCCGAGCCGCTGTTGCAGCATGCCGTCGTTGACAGCGCGGGACCGCAGGTACCCGCCGACGTCAAGGCACGCAGCCTGCTCGCGCTGGCGCGCGCCGAGCTGGAAAAGAATCTTTACGATTCCGCCGCGACGCACGTGCGGCAAGCGCTGGTTTTTGCGCAGGCCGCGGGTCGTTCCGGCGCGCAATCGGCGTCGACGGCACGTCGCCTGCTCGCCAGGGCACAGATCGGACAGGATCGGGCCGCGGACGCGGAGCCCGCGCTGCGCGCAGCACTGGCCATGGACCGCGCGCAATTCGGACCACGCAGCGCGGCAAGTCTGGACGACATGCTGCTGCTGGCGTTCGCCCTCAAGGAGCTGTCGCGCAACGACGAGGCAATCGCGACCGCGCACGAGGCCATCGCCCTGGCCACCTCGCTGCATGGCCGCATCCACAGCTCGGTGCTCGACGGACTGGAGACGCTGGCCTCGGCACAGGGTCACAGCGGCGATACCGGTGGTGCAGAGAAGTCGTTGCGCGAAGCCGCGGACATCGCTGCACGGATATACGGCGCGGATCACCGCGAAACCATTGTCGCGCGATCGAACCTTTACCTCGCACTTGCGCAGGCAGGACGATACGCCGAAGCGCGCGACGGCCACCTCGCACTGCTCGATACGGTCAGGAAGATCGGCGCACGGCGTCCCGAGCAACTCGCCTACACCTGGAATGCACTCGCAGCCGACTACCGCGGCACCGGCCAGTTCGCCGAAGCCGCATCCGCGGCGCGCGAGGCGCTCGCGGTCTGGACGAAGATCCACGGTGCGGACGATTCGCCGGACAGCTTCGACGCGATGGCCAACCTCGGCGTGGCGCTGACGATGCAGGGTCGCTATGCCGATGCGGAGGCAACGTTGCGTCACCTGGTCGCAAGCGAGTCCAGGGTCGAGCCGGCTTCGTCGTTGTGGCTGGCCAAGGATCGTGCCTATCTGGGCGACGCGCTGCGGCTCGACCACCGCAGCAGCGAGGCCGCTGGCGAGTTGCGCAACGCGCTCGCCGCAATCGGCACCGCCGCCGCCACGCCCTCGCCGATCGTGATCTTCCTGCGCAGCGCGCTCAGCCAGGCCGATCTCGAACTCGGCGAACCCGCTCAGGCGCGCTCGCAAGCCCGCGCGACGCTCGAGATCGCACGCCATGGCCTCGCGAGCGGCAATGCCACGATCGCCGCGCCGCTGTTTGCATTGGCGCGCGCAGACCTCGCCCTCGGACAAGCGCGCGACGCCGAGCCGTTGCTGCGCGAAGCCCTTGCGTTGCGCCGACGCTTGTTCTCCGCCGGCGATCCGCGTGTGCTCGAAGTCGAAACCGGTCTCGTCGCCGCGATGACCGCGCTCGGGCAGAGTGCCGAGGCCACTGCGCTGCGTCGCGATCTCGAGCCCAGATTACAAGCGCTGGCCACGCCTTACGCAGCCGATCTGATTCGGAGACTTGATCACTGACCGCGCTGATGACTGCAATCGTTCCAACCGACAACCGGGGCGAAGCATGCAACGCCTCGCCCCAAACGCGCATATCCGAATCTGCAGGAATTCACGGCGCTTTCGCACCCGTTCCGCGCGCTCCCTAGCGCAACATCACGAACATCTGGATCGTTCCGTTCGCGGCCACGTCGAGGTTCTGCATCGCCTTGCCGATCACGGGAACGTGCCCCACCGAGCGTCGCGCCACCGCCTGCGATCACCGAGGGATCGATCGCGTACGAGCCGCCACTCGATGCGAGCGCGGTGTCGCCGCAGGCCATCGGGATCAGCGTCATGGTCAGGACTAGCGCGACGCGTCGCACCGGCTGCACGCGACTGTGGCCGGCGCGATCTCGAATCGAGCACCGTGCATCGCTACTCCTCCCGTTGAACCGGTGCCACGGAACGGACGCAGGCACCACCCAAGTTTCGTTCGCTGCATCGCGGCGAATCGATCATCCGCACGGTCCGACCCGGCGACCGCGCCACTGCGCAAACCGCTTGATCGGCGAACGTGCCGAGCCGCCGGCGCCAGACCTGTCGACGCTGGCCGACGCCGCCACGTCGATCGCGTAGGCGCGTGGCGTGTACTGGCCGGCGATGCGCACCCTCGAACGGTCGATATCCGGGCAGGTGATCACCCCGGAGATCG
Organism: uncultured Gammaproteobacteria bacterium; assembly: GCA_963758365.1. Taxonomy (GTDB): domain Bacteria; phylum Pseudomonadota; class Gammaproteobacteria; order Xanthomonadales; family Rhodanobacteraceae; genus Dokdonella_A. The sequence continues at coordinate 1,226,912 of CAVWVB010000001.1, read as the reverse complement.
CGCCATCGGACACCGCCAGCGCGTCGACGGAACAATGGGCAGCAGCGATCTGTTCGCGCACCTGAGCATCCCAGCCCGCCGCGTCCGCCCCCGAGAGGCAACTCGTACCCGCCTCGGCCGCATGCCAGGACGTGCCGTCCTCGGACACATTGATCGAAATGCTCCCAGAGGCCCGCATCGAGCCGATTCAGGTCGGCAGCGACGGCGGGCAGGCAGGCAAACCAGGTGGCAGCGATTGCGAGGACGCATTCCCCCACGCCGGAAACGGAATATCTGGACATGGCGTTTCGTTCCTATTGCACGTGTGGCACGACGCCGTCGAGGCCATCGCGGAAAATCTCGTCCGAAGTGTCGAGGCGGCCGACCAGCCAGTCGTAGTCCTCGAGGACGCCAAAAATCCTCGAACGCTCGCCGGTCACGACGATATGGCCGCGGTTGTCGAGCGCTAGCGCGGTCGCCCACTCGCGTTGCCCAGCCGGCAGGCCGCCGAGCCCGTCGAGGCTCAGGATCGCGAGGCCCAGACCATCGTTGCCGAAGCTGGAATCGGGACTGAAGTTCGCGTTGAAACGCATGACCCCGACGTCCGATGGCTGATGGTTTGCATTGCTGGTGCCCGCATAACCGGTCACGATCAGTTTGCCGTTGGGCTCATGCGCCATCGCGAAGATGCCGTTGAAGATGCCCGGAGCCGACAGCTCCTGGAACGTGTCGAACGCATGGTGGAGGATGACGCCGCCGTTCGGATCGACCTCCGCCAGCGCAAAGACGCTGGCAAGACCCGGCGGGCCACCCAGCGTCGAGATGAAGTAGTTCTCGCCGCCGATGATCACGCCGTATCCGGGCCGGCTCAGCGCTGCGCGGCAGATATTGTCGCCTTCGTTGGAGTCCTCCGGAAAATCAAAGGTCTCGGCGCCACTGCCGGCGAAGCCGGAATCAAGAAAGAACCCCGAATCGCCTTGCGTGCGCGTGTAGGCGACGACCGCGCAATCGTGGTTGGCCAGGCCGTCGGCGTAAGCGGTGTTGTTGGCGCTGCCGACCAGATACAGCTCGTCGTGCGGAGCGCAAAGCTGGCCGATACAGACGTTTTTCTGCAACACCATCGCATAGGAGCGATCGTCGTCATCGGCGCCGAGGTCGAACGCATGCGAGCGCCAATAGATCGCATTGCCGTTCGTGCCCGACCAGGCCTCGAGGAAAAAATCCGCGTCGGACGCTCCATCCTGGATGCCGTGTCCGGCCGCAAGGACCGTTCCGTCCGCATCGATGACTACGCTGCTGAACGCGGTGTTGTCGCCGGCAATCACGTAGTTCCCGGATCCACCATTGTTGAACGTGGTGTCAGGCGAACCGTTCGCGTTGTAGCGGAATACCACGCCGCGCTCGCCATGCGTGGCCACGGTGGTGTTGCCTGCAACCACGATCCTGCCGTCACCCTGCTGCGCGATCGCGCTGAAATAGCAGTCGTTTTCGCCAACCGCGGGACTGAAGTTGACGACGATCCGGCCGTGCCCGACACCGCCAAAACCGCCGTCGAGCGTTCCGTCGGCGTTGAAACGCGTCAGCACGCACGCGTTCTGGTCCGTGCCCTGGAACGTGTTCCAGGAAAAACCGGCCGCGAGGATCTTGCCGTCGACCTGCACCACGGTCGCTGCCACGTAATCGTTGTCGATGTACTGGCCTGTTCCGCCCAGATCGATCAGGTACTGGAACAAGCCCGGCACGCCATAAAACGGAGGTGCGCCAAGCGTTGGATCGAGGCTGCTGTCCAGCGTCCCGTCGTAGTTGGCCAAGGCGGGCGTCGCCATGAACAGCACGAGCAGCGCCGAGGCCGTTCTGAAAGGCAAACCGCGCATCGTCCGTCTCTCCGTGGCATGCCGAGGTCCGGCCGCAAGAATCAGGATACGCACACTCGTGCGCCCGACTGCCAGCAGATCGCCTGCTGCGGCGGCAACGTGCGTGCGGCGACGTTATTGCGCGTCGAAGCCATCGGCAAAGATCAGGTCGTCGTCGATCAGGCGTGCCGCCATGTAGTCGTAGTCGTCGCCCGAAAACTGGCGGGTCCCGACGCCGACGATGCGACCGGGTTCGACGATCGCACCGAGTGCGAATTCGCGATTGCCGGTACCGTTGCCGCTGTCGAGCGTGACAATGCTGATGCCGCCGGTGCCGAAACCCTGATCGGGCGTGCCGTCCTCGCGCAGGCGGCCGAAGCCCATGTCCGCATAGCCGTGACTCTGCAGCGTGGTACCGGCGTAGCCGGCGAACACGATGCGCCCGTCCTGCTGCACATTGAGCGAATAGATTCCGTTGTAGATGTCGGCGGTGGCGGGAATGCCCTGGAAGAAATACGCCTTCGCGCCGGGCATCGGTCCGGTCGCGTTGAAACTCGTATCCAGGGTGCCGTTGGGATTGAGCCGCGCCACTACCCAGTAACTCGCATTGTCGGTCTGCGAACCCTGCACGCGCACATAGGCCTCGCCGCCGATCAGGATCCTGCCGTCCGCCTGCACGGCGATTGCATGGCAGAGCGTATGCGTAGGCTGGTTCGGGATCACCGCGCCATCGAAATTGATATTTGGCGCAAAGCTCGCATCCGTTCCCCAACTGCCATTGATGATCGAGCGGCTGAAGCTGCGCACGAAACAGTCGCCGTAGCCGTTGCCGGTGTCGCTGTAGCCGACCACGTAGAAGCGATCTCGTGGCAGCAAGCAGTTCTGCCCGGCGCAGACCTCGGGAATGAAGGCATAGGCGGCCTGCTGACCGTAGTCGTTGTTGCCGCCTCCTTGATTGAGCGCGAGCGTGGCCTCGAAGGTCGGATTGGGATTCAGGCTGGTCGGGTCCAGGATGCGGACATAGACATCCATGTCCGCATTCGGACTCTGGCGCCGGCCGCCGGTCAGTAACAGTGTGGTGTTGTCGCCGGGCAGATAGGTTCCGTGCGCGTAGTAGCCGTCGCTTGGACCGAGCGCGGAGGAACCGGTCAGGAATTGCAGATTGTTGATCTCGCGATACCAGCCGCGGTGGGTACCGTTGCTGTCGATGGTTTCTCCGGCGAGCACTGCGTAGCCGCCGTCCGGTTCGGGACCGATGGAGTAGATCAACGTGTCCGGGACGTTCTGGAACCCTGAGGAAACGAGCAGCCGGCCAAGGCCGATGCTGGTGAACTCGAAGCCGCTGTAGTTGAAGCCGGTGTCGGCCGAGCCGTCGTTGTTCAGCCGTACCAGACCGCCGGCCCAGTGCCCGCTGCCCTGGTCGCCCACGCGTACGTTGCCTGCGAGCACATACTTGCCGTCGGCCTCGCGCATCAGCGCATGGCCGATGTCCTGATTGGTGAACTGCGCGCCGCCCTGGTCGAAAAACGGCAGGGCGATACCCGCGAAGGGACCAAAACTGGCATCGATCGTACCGTCGTGGGCGTACACGGCACCGCCGAGCAGGATCAGCGCACCGACAGCGACGGACCGGGCCGTCGTACGCAAATGGCGCATCGCAATTCTCCGGGCAGGAACGCTATCCAGGTGATACGCAGGAATGCGCGAGCGGCTGCCAGGGAACGCTGCCGCAGGGTCGCAGTCAGCGGCGCCGTACGCGCGTCGGCGCAACACCAGCCCGGCGTGCTAGGCCGTCAGGCGCGCGACCAGGTCGTGCTCGTCGGCATGGATGATCTCGACGTCGGCGAAATCGCCGGACTTGAGGCCCTGAGCGTCGTCGATCCGCACGATGCCGTCGATCTCGGGCGCGTCCGCCTTCGAGCGCGCGATCGCGCCATGCTCGTCGACTTCGTCGACGAGGACCCTCTGGCGCGTGCCGATCCTGCGTGCGAGTCGCGCCGCGGAGATGCCTGCCTGGACTTCCATGAAGCGTTCGAGACGCTCCTCCTTGAGCCACTCCGGAACCGGTTCGGGCAGCGCGTTCGCCCTCGCACCGTCGACCGGGGAGTAGGCGAATGCACCGACGCGATCGAGCCGCGCCTCACGCAGGAAGTCGAGCAGTTCCTCGAACTCGGCCTCGGTCTCCCCCGGAAAGCCGACGATGAAGGTGCTGCGAATGGTCAGATCGGGGCATGCGTTGCGCCAGGCCTGCACGCGCGCGAGCACCTTGTCGACAGCGCCCGGGCGCTTCATCAGCCTGAGGATGCGCGGGCTCGCGTGCTGGAACGGAATATCCAGATACGGCAGGATCCTTCCGTCCGCCATCAACGGAATCACCGCGTCGACGTGCGGGTAGGGGTATACGTAGTGCAGGCGCGTCCACACGCCGAGTTCGGCGAGGCCTTCGCAGAGTCCGATCATCCGCGTCGGGTACGCGTTGTCGCGCCACCGACGTTGCGCGTACTTCAGGTCGACGCCATAGGCGCTCGTGTCCTGCGACACGACGAGCAGTTCCCTGACCCCGCCTGCGACCAGCTTCTCGGCCTCGACCAGGACCTCGTCGACAGGTCTCGATACAAGATCGCCGCGCATCGAGGGGATGATGCAGAACGTGCAACGGTGATTGCAGCCTTCCGAAATCTTCAGGTAGGCATAGTGTTTCGGTGTCAGTTTGACACCTTGCGGCGGCACCAGGTCGAGGAACGGGTCGTGCCTGGGCGGCAGTACCGCGTGGACCGCGTCCATCACGCTCGCGTAGTCCTGCGGGCCGCTGATCGACAGCACGTGCGGATGCGCCTCGCGGATGAGTTCGGCGCGCTTGCCGAGGCAACCGGTCACGATCACCCTGCCGTTCTCCTCGAGCGCCTCGCCGATCGCCTCCAGCGATTCGTCCACCGCGGCATCGATGAAGCCGCAGGTGTTGACCACGACGACATCGGCAAGATCATGACGCGGCACGATGTCGTAACCCTCCACGCGCAGCTGGGTCAGGATGCGCTCTGAGTCGACCAGTGCCTTGGGACAGCCGAGACTCACGAAGCCGACCTTGGGATTGCGACGCGACATGGGATTCCGCAGCGGGAACGGCCCGCGATTCTACTTCCGGGCGAACGTGCCGGGCCACGCCCGGTTATAGTTCACGACCCGCCGGACCGTACCGCATGCGCGGGTCAGCTCACTACGACGGGCACGGGACCAGCCATGCTAGACGCCGGCAACAACGCGCGCCTTCGCGACCGACGCAGGCTGCGCAGGCGCCTCGGCTGCCTCCCGCTCTGGTGGCTGATGCAGGGCGCGCATGTCGTTCTCGCCGGCGCTTGGCCACGCGCGGAACTCGCCGCCAATGCCCAGCGTCTGGCCATCGGCGTCGACGAAGTGCTGGGCGTCGGACCGGCTGCCCAGCTGGTCCGTGCGTTCGGCGGGACCGCGGCCGAGCAGAACCTGCTGCGCGCGCTCGCCCACTTCTCCGCGGCCATGGATGCACCCGCGCGCGCCGATCGGCAGTGGCGCCGGGCGACCCTGCTGGCGCGCCAGCGCGCCGACGTCAGCGCGGAGCTTGCGACGCTCTCGAACAATGCGCAGACCGCACTCGGACTCGGCGACTACGCGCGCGCACTGGGTCTCGCCGAGCGCGCGCGCGCGCTTTCGGCAGCGCTTGGCGACCGTTCCGCGGTCGCCGAGGCCGAGAATGTCACCGGCGTCATCGAGCGCCGCCGCGGTCACCTCGATGCGGCCCTGAAGCACCAGCAACTCGCGCTTGCGCTGTTCAAGGCCGACGACAATCCGGCCGGCGCCGCACGCGTGCTCTCCGATCTCGGCACGACCTGGCGCGATCGCGGCGATTTCACGCGTGCCCTCGACGCGCAACTGGAATCCGTGGCGGAACACGAGCGCAGCGGCGACCGCCTCGACAGCGCGTATCGCAACGTCGCCCTGCTCTATCGCGAAATCGAGGATGAACCGGCCGCCCGCAGGTATTTCCAGCGCGCGCTCGCGGAGGCCGCGCGGCGACAGAATCCGTCGGCCTATTCCACGGTGATCGGGTCCTATGCGAGCCTGCTCAACGACCTCGGCGAATTCGGCGCCGCACACGCGGCCGCCGAGGAGGCGCTCGCGATCGATGTCGCTCTCGGCGATCGCCCGCATCAGGGTCTGGAGCATCTGGAAATCGGACGCGCGTTGCTCGGCGCGCAGCAGCGCGATGCCGCTGCCGGCCACCTCGAGACGGCGCTCGAGCTCGGCCGCGCGCTGGACCAGAGCGAGATCGCCGCGCGCGCCCTGCTCCATCTCACCGAACTCGCGCTGGACACGCATGACAGGCTGCGCGCGCGCGGCCTCATCGACGAAGCCATCGGCGGGCTCGAGCGCGCGCGTCTGCGTCCGCAACTCGTGCAGGCCTACGCGCTGCGCGAACGACTCGCCCGTGCCGAGCACGACGATGCGGAGTCCCTGCGCTTTGCCCACAAGCACGCGGCTGCACGCGAAGAGCTGATCGGCATCCGCGCGAGCCGGCAAATCGCCGCGCTGGAAGTCCGCCACGCCCGCGCCGACGCCGAATATCGGCTCGCCCTGCTGGCCAAGGACAACGAACTCCAGGCCGAACGACTCGACGGGCAGACCGTCCAGCAGCGTTTCGGCGCAGCGGCCCTGGCCGGTCTGCTGCTCGCGCTCGCGGCCCTGATCTGGCGCCATCTCGCGGTGCGGCGACTGAATCGATCGCTGGCGACGCGAAATGCGAAGATCGAGCTGCAGCGCGAGGTTCTCGGCGAAGTCAACCTGCAGCTCGAGCGGCAGGCCGCCGATCTGTACCAGGCCGCATCCACCGACTGGCTGACCGGCGTACCGAACCGGCGCCATCTGCTGGAGCGGCTCGAGAACGATCTCGCCGACTCCCTGCGCGCGCGACGCGGGCTGGCCCTGATGGTCATCGACTTTGATCACTTCAAGCAGATCAACGACCTGCATGGGCATCTGTTCGGTGATCGCGTGCTCGCCGCGGCAGCCAGGGTCATGCGCGACTGCCTCGACGAGGATTCCCTGTTCGGCCGCTACGGTGGCGAGGAATTCATTGCGGTGATCCACGAGCGCGACGCCGAGGCGATCGTCCAGCTGGCCGATCATCTGCGCGAGGAAGTCGCGATCCGCCTCGCGCGTCTGCTGCCCGAGCTGCGTACAACCGCCACGGTCAGCATCGGTGTCGCGATGCTGGACGATCTCGAAACCGATGCACCGACGTCTTCATCCCTGATCGACGCTGCCGATCGCGCCCTCTATGCGGCCAAGAGTGCAGGCCGCAACCGGGTCCGGCGCGCGTCGCGCTGAGGCGCCCGCGTGCAATCACCGCGCCGGGGGTTCCCGAAACGGGCACACCCGCGGCCGCGAGTCCAATTGACATGTGCGCCGCCTCGCATACGCTGGCGACCTGCGCCGGATCGGAGTACCACCCGCATGGGACAGCAGATCCAGGTCAATACGACGCGCATGCAATGCATCGGCGCGTGGCTCGCGCGCGCCGCGGGCAAGCCGAAGGGCGGCCTCGTCGTGGTCCAGGAAATCTTCGGCGTCAACGCGCATGTGCGCGCGGTCGTCGACCGCTTCGCCGGGCACGGCTACACCGCGATCGCCCCGGCATTCTTCGATCATGTCGAAAGCGGCGTCGAACTTGGCTACGACGAGCAGGGATTCCGGCGCGGTCGCGAACTGGTCGGCGAGATCGGCTTCGACCGCGCGATCGAGGACGTCGCAAGCGCCGCCGAAGCGATCACCTCGGCCGGCAGGATCGGCTGCGTCGGTTACTGCTGGGGCGGCACGGTTGCCCTGCTCGCGGCAACCCGCCTCGGGCTGCCGGCCGTAAGCTATTACGGCGCGCGCAACACCGCGTTTCTCGACGAGCCTGCGCAGACGCCGGTGCAGTTCCATTTCGGTGAACGCGATCGCTCGATCCCGCCCGAGGCAGTCGCGCGCCATCGCGCTGCGTTTCCGCTCGCGCCGGTCTACACCTATCCCGCGGGCCACGCGTTCGACCGCGACGTCGACGCCAGCGTCTACGATGCAGCAAGCGCGAAGCTCGCTTTCGAACGCACCCTTGCGTTCTTCGAACAACATCTCGGTGCGGCCTGAAATGACCTTCATGCTCGATCCGCGCCTTGCGGCGGACACCCACCTGATCGGCGACTTTCCGCTCACGCGCGTCCTGCTCATGGATGATTCGCGTTTTCCCTGGCTGATTCTCGTGCCGCGTATCGCGGGCGCGCGCGAATTGATCGATCTGGACGCAGCCGATCGCGGCATCCTTCTCGATGAGCTGACCCAGGCCGGACGCGCAATCGAAGCCCTGCTCGCTCCGGACAAGCTCAATATCGCGGCGCTGGGCAACGTCGTATCGCAACTCCATGTGCACCTGATCGCGCGCTTTGCGCATGATGCGGCGTGGCCGCGCCCGATCTGGAACGACGGCGAACGCGCACCGTATGCGGCTGCCGCGCGCGATGCGTTGATCTTGAAGCTGCGCGATGCACTCGGTCCGCTGGGCTTGTGATGCGCGAAGCCGGCAGCGCAAAAGACATCGAAATCGAGCCGCTCGGCGAGACGTTCCTGTTGCTGCGCTTCGGGTCGCGTCTCGACGTGACCCTGAATGCACGTGTCGCTGCACTCGCCGCCGAGCTGCATGGCGCGGCGCTGCCGGGCATCGTCGACATCGTGCCTGCCTACGCTTCGCTCGGGCTGCACTACGACCCCGCCGCGTGGCGGTCCGCGGGCAGCCATCCGTGGCGCAACCTCGCCGAAGCGGTACTCGAAATAGGTAACCGCGCCGGCGTACGCGAGGCGCCGGATGAGGTTCCGGTCATCGATATTCCGGTTTGCTACGGAAACGCGCTGGGCCCCGATCTCGCTGCGGTGGCGAACCACTGCGGCCTGACCCGCGATGACGTCGTGCGCCGCCACTGCGAGGCCCGGTATCGCGTCGCGATGCTCGGCTTCGCACCCGGGTTTCCCTATCTGCTCGGCCTCGACCCGGCCCTGCAGGTGCCGCGCCATCCCACACCCCGCACGCACGTGCCTGCGGGCTCGGTCGCAATCGGCGGTGCGCAGACCGGAATCTACCCACGCGAGCTGCCCGGAGGCTGGCAGATCATCGGGCGCACGCCGCTGCGACTGTTCGACACGCAGCGAGAACCGCCCTGCCTGCTCGCGATCGGCGACCGCGTGCGCTTCCGGGCCGTCGACGAGGCGCGTTTCGAGCAAATGACGCGCCGCGCCGCATGATCCTCGAGGTACTCAAGGCCGGCGCCCTGACCACGCTGCAGGACCGTGGCCGCGTCGGCCATGCCGCGCTCGGGGTAGGCACCGCGGGGCCGATGGACGCGGCCGCCTTCCGTCTCGCCAACGCGCTGGTCGGCAATCCGCCCGATGCGGGCGCCCTCGAGATCACCCTGCTCGGTCCGCGCCTGCGCTTCGGCACCGCGACCACGATCGCGCTGACCGGGGCGCCTTGCGAGGCCCGCCTCGACGGCGAGCCGCTGCCCGCCTGGCGCGCCGTGCGCGTTGGTGCGGCCAGCGAACTCGATTGCGGGCGCATGCTGCAGGGTGCGCGTGCCTATCTCGCCTGTGCGGGCGGTCTCGCCGGCCGACGCGTTCTGGGCAGTATCGCGACCGACATCAACGGCGGGTTCGGTCCGTTCGGCGCCGGGCCGCTGCGCGCGGGCGACCGTCTGGGTGGCGCGCGCGCGCCGCCAGACCTGCCAGCTGCGCCGCCGGCCTGGTCGCTCGACCCGCGTCCATGGTTCGATGCCGATCCGCGAACGCCGATCCGGATCATCCGCGGACCTCATTTCGAAGCGCTCGACGCGGCGTCACGCACGGCCCTGCTTGGCGCGCACTTTCGCATCCGTGCGGCTTCCAACCGCGTCGGATTTCGTCTCGACGGGCCGTCCCTGCGGTTGGCCACGCCCCTCGAACTGGTCAGCGAACCGGTGACCGCAGGCACCCTGCAGCTGCCACCGGACGGCCAGCCGATCGCGCTGATGGCCGAGCATCCGACCACCGGCGGCTATCCGCGGATCGGCCAGATCGCGGCCATCGACCTGCCGCGCCTGGCCCAGCGGCGGCCCGGCGACCACGTGCGCTTTTGCGAGATCGACCTCGAAGACGCCCAAACGCGCTATCTTGAGCGCGAACGCGAACTTACAATCCTGCTCGACAGGATCCGCCGCCGCCTGGCCGCCCATGATTGAACCCAGCTATCTCAAGACACCCACACGCGCCGCGGTTCCGGGCGAGACGCTTCGAATCGACCTCAATTGCGACATGGGCGAGTCCTTCGGTGCCTGGAAAATGGGCCAGGACGCGCTCGTCCTCGCGCACGTGTCCTCGGCGAACATCGCGTGCGGATTCCATGCCGGCGATCCGGTGACGATGCGGCGAACCGTCGACCTCGCCGCGCATGCCGGGGTCGCGATCGGCGCCCATGTCTCGCTGCAGGACCTGCAGGGCTTCGGGCGTCGCGAGATGCAGGTCTCCGCGGCCGAAGTGCATGCGCTGACCCTCTACCAGATCGGTGCGCTGGCCGCCTTCGTGCGCACCGCCGGCGCCTTGCTGCGCCACGTCAAGCCGCACGGTGCGCTGTACAACATGGCCGCGCGCGATGCGCGGGTCGCCGACGCGATCGCGGCAGCCGTACGCGCCTACGATGCGCGGCTGATCCTGGTCGGACTCGCGGGCAGCGAGCTGCCGCTTGCCGGCAAGCGTGCGGGCCTGATGGTCGCGCAGGAGGCGTTCGCGGACAGGCGCTATGAGCAGAGCGGCGCATTGAGCGCGCGCGGCGACGCCGACGCGGTGATCGACGACATCGACGCCGCGGTCGCGCAGGCACTCGCGATCGTGCGCGGCAAGGGTGTCGTCACGCGCCAGGGCTCGCTTCTTGCGGTGCGCGCGGACACCTTGTGCGTGCACGGTGATCGCGCGGATGCCGGCCGCTTCGCCGAGCGCCTGCGCGCGGCGCTGAACACCGCCGGGGTCAGGGTGCACGCGCTGGAGTCGCAGCGTGTCGCCTGAGCGGCGCGGATCCCCGACGATTGCGCGTGATGTCGATGCCCGGAGTCCGCCACGCGCACTGCCCGCGCCGCGCCACCGCGTTCGCGCAACGGAAACGGGACCGGCGTGAACTACTGGCCGCTGCTCGGCGTCGCGGTCGTCGTCATCGGATTCATGTTGCGCAGGAATCCGGCGCTGGTCGTGGTGGTCGCCGGTCTGGTCAGCGGCCTCGCAGCGGGCATGCGCGTAGACGCGCTGCTCGACCTGCTCGGCACCGCGTTCGTGAGCAACCGCGCGCTGCTGCTGTTCGTGCTGACACTGCCGGTGATCGGCCTGCTCGAACACTTCGGCTTGCGCGAACGCGCGCAGGACTGGATTACCGGTTTCCGCGGCCTGACCCTGACCCGCCTGCTCACCGCGTATCTCGGCCTGCGTCAGATCCTCTCGATGTTCGGCCTGATCGACCTCGCCGGACATGCGCAGACCGTGCGCCCGCTGCTGGCGCCGATGAGCGAAGCGGCTGCGGAGCAACGCGGAATCCGGCTCGGAACGAAAGCGCGCATGCAAGTGCGCGCGCTCGCGGCGGCCACCGAGAACGTCGGCCGCTTCTTCGGCGAGGACGTATTCCTCGCGTTCGGTGCGGTTCTGCTGATCCAGGCCTTTTATGCCCGCGAAGGCATCCACCTGGAGCCGCTCGCAATCGCGCTGTGGGCCCTGCCGACCGCGATTGCCGCGTTCGTGCTGCAGGCGTTGCGTATCGCGTGGGTCGCACGCCGGCTCGCCCGTTGCCCGGACGACGCCGCGCAGGCGCCCGCAGCGATCGATGCCGCGACGCGGGTGACGAAGGAGGAAGCGCGTGCTGAGGATTGAACACGTTTACTGGCTGGTCGGCGCATTCCTGGTCGTCGCTGCGGGCTTCAACCTGCACGCCAGGCGCTGGTTCAGCGGCGTGTTCTGGCTGATTCTCGCCGGCCCGTTCCTGTTCGGCGAGGCGATCCTCGCGGCCGCGCAACGCGGCGCGCACGGACCGGCCCGGATCATGGGACTCGGCGTCGTCGCTCTCGGCCTGCTCGCTGCACGCGGCGGACATCGCGTCGCGACCGACTCGCCCGAGGCGGCCGACACGCGTCGCGCATGGGCGCAACGCATCGGCAACCGCCTGTTCATCCCCGCGCTGTCGATTCCGTTGCTGACACTTGTGCTCGTGCTCGGCGCCAAGCACCTGCCCTCGGGAGCCGCCGAATGGATCGAGCACACCCAGCTCACCCTGGTTTCGCTCGGCGTCGCCTGCGTCGGCGCGCTCGCGGTCGCGCTGGCGACGACGCGGGCCCGCCTGCCTGCGGCAATGCGCGAGGGCACGCGTCTGCTCGACACGCTCGGTTGGGCCGCGCTGTTGCCGATGCTGCTGGCCACCCTCGGCAGCGTGTTCGCGGCAACCGGCGTCGGCGATGCGATTGCCGCCTTCGTCGCCGTGGTCATCCCCATCGACAATCGCCTGGCCTGCCTGGCCACCTTCGCGCTGGGCATGGTGCTATTCACGGTGATCATGGGCAATGCATTCGCGGCGTTCCCGGTGCTGATGGCGGGCATTGGCCTGCCCCTGCTCGTGCAGCGCCACGGCGCCGACCCGGCAATCCTCGGTGCGATCGGCATGCTGACAGGCTATTGCGGAACGTTGCTCACGCCGATGGCCGCGAACTTCAATATCGTTCCGGCCGTCTTGCTCGAGCTTCCCGACCAGTACGGGGTGATCCGCACGCAGATACCGACCGCACTCGCCCTGCTCGCAGTGAACTTCGTGCTGCTGTGGTTGCTCGTATTCCGCTGACGAACGGAGCGCCCGCGCAATGATGACTCGTTCCATTCTGCTGACCGGGTTCGAACCTTTCGATGGCGAGCAGGTCAATCCGTCGCAGGAGATCGTGCGCGCGCTCGACGGGGAACAGGTCGACGGCTGCCGCGTGATCGGCGCGATCCTGCCGGTCGCGTTCGAAGCGATCGTGCCGACCCTCGCGCAACTGCTCGCGACCCACCGTCCTGCACTCGTCCTCGCACTCGGCCAGGCGGGTGGGCGCAGCGAACTTTCCCTCGAACGCGTCGCGGTCAATCTGATCGATGCGCGCATCGCCGACAACGCGGGCGCACAGCCGGTCGATCAGCCCGTCGTCGCCGACGCGCCGCGGGCCTATTTCACGATGCTGCCGGTCAAGGCCATCGCGCGGCGCCTGCATGAGCTCGGCATCCCGGCTGCGCTCTCGCTGAGCGCCGGAACCTACGTCTGCAACCAGACTTTTTTCGCGCTGACCCATCTGCTGACAGGTGCGGGATCGACGACGCGCGGCGGCTTGATGCACGTACCGTGGCTGCCCGAACAGGCCGCGCATCGTCCCGGCCAGCCCAGCATGGCGCTCGACACGATGGTTCGAGGCGTGCGCGCGACGTTGCAGTGCGCACTGGCGACGCGCGACGAGCTGCGCGCTCCGGGCGGCGCGACGCACTGATCCGTGCGCCGTTCCCGCCGCGACACGTTCGAAGCGAAATCCCGGCTTCGGCTCCGGCTCTCCGCACGCCGTACGCTCTCAGCAACCTTCGCCCTTCGCGCCCGTCTCGATCACGTCGAGAATCAGCACACCGGTATCCACGTAGGGCAACCTCATCTTCACCGCATCGGTTGCGTAGTAAAACCCGCCCCGTGTCGGCGCCTTGACCGCCTCGCGTACTTCGGACTTGTAGTAGGTACCGACGATGTCCGGAGCGGTTGCGACCGCGAACCGCTGCAGGTTCTCCAGCGGCACGCAGCCGAGAAGGCGCGTCCGACGGAACGGCCGGATATCCAGATGCAGAGGTTTCACTTCCACCGGATCGCGGACCGCGTCGTCGCTGTTCAGCGCATAAAGCACGGGCTTGAACACGGTGTTGCCGCGGCCCTTGCGATTGCGCTGGGCGATTATCTGGATGCGCACCGCTGCGTGGTCGAGTTCGCGTGGCAGTTCGACGAGGCGAAAGCGGCTGCGTCCCCGGCTGAAGTCGCGCAGAGACGTGTCGGGTGTGATCGTGAAACGCTGCGGGTGCGCGGGCGAGACCAGGATCGGTCCGTGCGGCGGGGCGTCCACGACAGCGGGCGAGTTGCTTCCGAACAGCCGTTCCTTCCATTCGGAAAAGGTTTCAGTGATCAACCGCAGCGGATCGAGCGCATGCGTGGCCTGCGAACCGAGAACGAGGACAACGATCATGAATACGCGAACGCGGTGCATCGGGGTAGGGTCTCGACCAGCTTTCGAACGGAGTGCAAACGACGACGGCGCGTACATAAACGGTTGCCGCAACCGCGCGCGATGTCGCGCACGCACTGTCATCGCTGCCGCGCTTCCACCGACATGCCTTGCACGCGGCCCGGCGGCAGCCGAGCTTGCAGCCCGTGCACGTGGACAACCCCGCTGCCCGCGACAGGCCGCGGCCCGCGAACCGCGCCGCCGGTGCGCCTCAGGCGCCGGGCAGCGGCGATCCCGCCGAGGAATCGTCAGCGGCGGCTCCGTCGATCGGCGGAGCGGCCGGCACGGGAGCGGCGGACGGAAGATCGATCGACTGCAACCCGGCGTCCCCCTGCTCGAATGCCTTGAGCTGCAGGGTTCGCGCGATCGATGCGATCGATTGACGCTGCTCGCTGCTCACCGCGCCCTTGATCAGGAGGCCGGTCAGGTGCTCGCGGTCCTTGAGGTCGCTGATGTAGCCGAACAATTCGGCCTTGCCCATCGTGGCCCCGTCGATCGAATACTTGTTGCCTCTGACCGCGTTCACGATGGCGTTGCCGTCGCGTACATCGGGACGTGCATGGGCGCCGGTCATCGCCGCGAGGCCCATCGCGAGCGCGACACCGCGCAGGATCATCTTGTTCAAGCGTGTTCTCCTGGTCGTTGTTCAGCAGCGGATGCGGTTCATTCCTTGACCTGCGCACGCAGTTCCGAGATCTGGCCGTCCTTTTCCTTCACGTAGGCTTTGAACTTCATCTCGTAGGCGATGCGCGCGAGCGCCGCGAGATGTTCATCGGTGACCTTCTGCTTCTCGCCACGCTTGAGCAGCACGCTCGCCATCGGCAACTTTTCCTCCTGCCGGTAGCGCAGCGCGCTCTTGAGATCCTCGGCGGTCAGCGGCGCGCCATCGAAATCGAACTGCTTGTCCTTGTCGGACATCAGGGTCACGTCGAAGCTCGACGGGATATTCGCGGCCTGGACCACATCGGGCTTGCTGCGCGAACCGCCGCACGCGCCAAGGAACGCACTCGCGAGCAGGACGAACGCAACCCGCCAGACTGCCGAGGAATTTCGCATCATGCCGACTCCGGGTGGGTCCGAAAAAAATCAAGCCTACCACCACCCGGCAGGCCTGGGGACGACCGGGTTGGCGGCCGTTCACGAAGCGTGTCAGGCCTGTGGCAGGGTCACCCCGGTCTGCCCCATGTACTTGCCCCCGCGATCCCTGTAGCTGGTCTCGCACTCCTCGTCCGATTCGAGAAACAGCATCTGGGCCACACCTTCGTTGGCGTAGATGCGCGCCGGCAGCGGCGTCGTGTTCGAGAACTCGAGAGTGACATGGCCTTCCCATTCCGGTTCCAGCGGAGTCACGTTGACGATGATGCCGCAGCGCGCGTAGGTACTCTTGCCCAGACAGATCGTCAGCACCCGGCGCGGGATGCGCAGATACTCGACGGTGCGCGCAAGCGCGAATGAATTCGGTGGAATGATGCAGACGTCGGCTTTCACGTCGACGAAGCTGCGTTCGTCGAAATGCTTGGGGTCCACGATCGTCGAATTGATGTTGGTGAATACCTTGAATTCGTCCGCACAGCGCACGTCGTAGCCGTAGCTCGAGGTGCCGTAGGAGATCAGGCGTTGCGTGTCCTTGCGCCTGACCTGACCGGCCTCGAAAGGTTCGATCATCCTCGCCTGCTGGGCCATGCGGCGGATCCACTTGTCGCTCTTGATGGTCATGGGAGTCGGAATCGGGAGTCTGTGAATCGGGAATGACAACAGCTTGACATCGCAAGGCGGGCCGAAAAAAACGTCGCAGCCCGAAGGGCTGCCCGGTCACCGACTCCGATTGCGTGCTCAAGTATCCTGCACAACGATCTTCGGCAGCGAAATCGACTTGTTGCGGGCACGCAGCGCGAGCCGGGCCGCCGCATTGCGGGCTATTTCCCGATACCGCGCGGCGAGGTCGGAATCGGGCATCGCGATCACGGTCGGGGTACCGCCGTCGGCCTGTTCGCGGATGCGGATGTCGAGAGGCAGACTGCCGAGCAAGGGCACGGAATACTGCGCTGCCATGCTTTCGCCGCCACCGCTGCCGAAAACAGGCTCCTCGTGCCCGCATGCGGAGCACACGTGGGTCGACATGTTCTCGACGATGCCGAGCACCGGTACGTTGACTTTCTCGAACATCTTCAGCGCCCTTCGCGCGTCGAGCAGGGCGATGTCCTGGGGAGTGGTCACGATCAGCGCGCCCGATACCGGGATGCGCTGGCATAGAGTCAGTTGGATATCACCGGTGCCCGGCGGCAGATCGATGATCAGATAGTCGAGGTCCGACCAGTTCGTGTCGGTGAGCATCTGTTGCAGCGCCTGAGTCGCCATCGGCCCGCGCCAGATCATCGCGGTGTCCTCCTCGATCATCAGCCCGATCGACATCGCCTGGATGCCATGGCTGATCTTCGGCTCGATGCGCTTGCCATCGGTGGTGTCCGGCCTGCCTTCGAGGCCAAGCATGCGTACCTGACTCGGACCATGAATGTCGGCGTCGAGCACGCCGACGCTTGCCCCTTCCGCCTTCAGCGCGAGCGCAAGATTGGCCGCGACGGTCGACTTGCCGACTCCGCCCTTGCCGGACGCGACTGCAATCACGTTTCTGACTCCGGGCAGAGGAGTCAGACCTTTCTGTACCTCGTGCGCGAACACGCGGAAGGACACGCTGATCGCGGCGTGGGCGATCGCGGAATCCGCCTGCAGCGCACGCTTCACGGTGTCCGCAAGTTCAGCCTGACGGGACGCGGCCGGGTAACCGAGCTGGATGTCGACGGAGACGTCGGCACCGGAAACGCCGACACCACGCAGTGCACCGCTGGCGACGAGATCGAGGCCGCTGTGCGGATCGATGACGCCGGCCAGGATCTGCCTGACCCGCGCTTCGAGGGATTCGGTCATGCTCTGGAATCAGCTGTACGTCGGACTGCGTAGTATGCCAGCCGCTGCGCTGCAGCGCGCCTTGACGCACCGCGCCGGTGGCGGCAAGTTGTCGTCGTCACCCCCGTCAGGAATCGCCATGAAGCCTGCTTGCCGCCCCGCCCTGCTCGCCCTCGCAGTCTTCCTCGCTGCACCCGCTTTCGCCGCCGACCTGACTCCGGTCGGAACCTGGACCACGATCGACGACGAGACCGGCAAGCCGAAATCGATCGTAGAAATCACCGAAAGCGGCGGCAAGCTCGAGGGCAAGGTGGTCGAAGTCCTGCAGTCCGACCAGGGACCGCACCCGATCTGCAAGGAGTGCAGCGGATCGCGCAAGGATCAACCGGTCGAGGGCATGACCATCATCTGGGACGTGACCCGCGACGGTGACGTGTGGGACGGCGGCAGGATTCTCGACCCGAAGACCGGCAAGATCTACAAGGTCAAGATCAAGGTCATGGACGACGGGCAGAAGCTCGACGTTCACGGTTACATCGGATTCTCGCTGCTCGGGCGTTCACAGGTCTGGCAACGCAAGTCTCCGTAGCTCGTGCCGCGATTGGCGCGGCGACCGCGTACCGGGATCACGGCTGCAGCAAGTGATCGCATGCCATAATTCCGCTTTGCAGCAACGAAGCGGAAGCCGCGACGCATGAGCGCGCCGAAACGCAAGATCCTCGTCAGCAACGCGCTGCCCTACGCGAACGGTCCGATCCATCTCGGTCATGTCCTCGAGGGTATTCAGACCGACATCTGGGTGCGCGCGATGCGCATGGCCGGTCACCAGGTCATCCATGTCTGCGCCGACGATGCACATGGCACGTCGATCATGCTGCGCGCGGAAAAGGAAGGCATCACGCCACAGGCGCTGATCTCGGCCATGCTCGAACAGCATCGGCGGGACCTGCGCGATTTCGGCGTAGTGCACGACCACTACTCGACGACCGACAGCGCCGCGAATCGCGAGCTGACCTACCGGATCTGGAACGCGCTGGTCGTGGGCGGTCACACCGAATCGCGACCGGTCCGCCAGCTGTTCGACCCGGTCAGGGAGCTGTTCCTGCCCGATCGCTTCATCAAGGGCGAATGTCCGAACTGCCACAGCAAGGACCAGTATGGCGACGCCTGCGAGGTCTGCGGGAAGACCTACAACCCGACTGACCTGATCGAACCCTATTCGGTCGTTTCCGGAGCCAAGCCGGTCGAGCGGGAATCGCGCCACCTGTTCGTCAAGCTCGCGGATTTCGAAAACGTACTGAAGACCTGGCTCGACGAACGCCGGCGCGCAGGCGGCCTGCAGGGCGAAGTCGTCAACAAGCTGCAGGAATGGTTCAGCGACGGCCTGCGCAGCTGGGACGTCTCACGCGACGCGCCCTACTTCGGTTTCGAGATACCCGGTGAACCCGGCAAGTACTTCTATGTCTGGGTCGATGCGCCGATCGGCTACCTCGCGGCATTTCGCGAGTACTGCGATGCGCACAATGCGCGAGAGCCGGATCGTCCGATCCGCTTCGAGGATTTCGTCGATCGCGCCGATGCGGCGCGATCGGGTACCGAACTCGTGCATTTCATCGGCAAGGACATCGTCTACTTCCACACGCTGTTCTGGCCTGCGATGCTGCATGGCGCCGGTCTGCGCGAACCCAGCGCAGTCCATGTGCACGGTTTCCTGACCGTCGACGGCGCGAAGATGTCGAAATCGCGCGGAACCTTCGTCAACGCGCGCACCTACCTCGAGCATCTGGATCCCGACTACCTGCGCTACTACCTCGCGACCCTGCTCGGACCGAGCCTGGCCGACATCGATCTCGACCTCAAGGCGTTCGAGGAGCGCGTCAATTCGCATCTGGTCGGGAAGT
Organism: uncultured Gammaproteobacteria bacterium; assembly: GCA_963758365.1. Lineage (GTDB taxonomy): Bacteria > Pseudomonadota > Gammaproteobacteria > Xanthomonadales > Rhodanobacteraceae > Dokdonella_A. Next base: position 1,207,931 of record CAVWVB010000001.1, on the reverse strand, counting down.
GGGTGAATATCGCGAGCCGCTGCGCGGGGTTCCTGCACAAGTTTTTCGATGGCAAGCTTGCCGGGCACATGGATGCTCCCGGGGAACACGCGGAGATCGACCGCTACCATTGGACCGTGCAGAATCTGCTCAGGCCGTGCATGGAACTCTATGAATTGCGCGACTACGCGGCGGCAACCCGATTGCTCGTGCAGGCGGCAGACGTTGCCAACGATTTCGTGGCCCGTTCCCAGCCCTGGCACTTGGCCAAGGATGAAGGCCGCCGCGATGAGCTGCACAGGGTTTGCACGCAGGCGATCAATATCTTCCGTGCGCTTGCCTGCTATCTGAAGCCGATCATTCCGGCCACGGTCAAGCGTGCCGAGACGTTTCTCAATCTCGAATTCGACACATTCTCGGATGTCGACGAGCCGGTCCTCGGACATGAGGTTCGAGCATTTGTTCCGATTCAGACGCGCATCGATTCCAGAGAGATCCAGGCAATGATCGAAGCATCCAAGGAGTCCCTGAAACCGGCCAATGGCGTGTCCGCAAGTGCGGCCACGACGGCAACCGGCAGCGACAGCGGTCCCGCGCGCGGCTTCGCCGCTGCGGCGAATTCGGCAGACGAGACCACCTCACCCGCCCAACCGACGGCTCTGGGCTCTGCTCCGATCTCCATCGACGACTTTGCGAAACTCGACCTGCGCATCGGCAAGGTGATCGCGTGCGAGCCGGTCGAGGGTTCGGACAAGCTGCTGCGCTTCGAGCTCGACGCCGGCGAGCTCGGCACGCGCCAGATCTTCTCCGGCATTCGTGCTGCCTATGCCGAGCCGCACAACCTGATCGGCCGCCATGTCGTGTTCATCGCCAATCTCGCGCCGCGCAAGATGCGCTTCGGCGTATCGGAGGGAATGATACTTTCCGCCGGCACCGGTGGTGCGGAGTTGTTCCTGCTCGCCGCCGACGCCGGCGTGCGTGCGGGGATGTCCGTCAAGTAGTCGACGGCACGGTCTTGACCACGGAGTCACTGCCATCCGCGCACTGAGCGCACGCATCGATGCCCTGCTCCCGCAGACGCAATGCACGCGCTGCGGTTATCCGACCTGTCTGGCCTATGCCGAAGCAATCGCGAACGGACACGCCGACATCGATCGGTGTCCGCCCGGCGGTAACGCGGGCGTCCGCGCGCTCGCGATGCTGCTCGGGCGCGCGCCGAAGCCGCTCGATCCGGCGTACGGTATCGAGGCGCCGCCCGTGCTCGCGTCGATCGACGAGGACGTCTGCATCGGCTGCACGAAGTGCATCCAGGCCTGTCCCGTCGATGCGATCGTCGGGGCCGCGAAGCGCATGCATGCGGTTATCGCGGCCGAATGCACGGGTTGCGGCCTGTGCCTGCCGCCGTGCCCGGTCGATTGCATCGCGCTGGCCAGCCAGGGTGCGCGGCTACCCGCACGGGACCAGGTGATGCAGCGCGCGGCGCACGCGCGGATGCGCTTCGAGGCCCGCAACCTGCGCCTGGCACGTCAGCGCTCCGAACGCACCGCGCGCGCGGTGACGGGCGATCCGGCACGGGACGCGCGCGCGCTCCGGATCACGCGGTCAGCGGTGCTCGAGGCGATCGCGCGCGGCCGTGCACGTCGTCGCGACATCGGGAAGAAACCTCGCCACCGATGAAACGGGAAAAGGTTCTCGAACTGTTCCGTCGCCTGCGCGAACTCGATCCGCATCCGACGACCGAACTCGACTATGCGACGCCATTCGAACTGCTTGTCGCGGTGATCCTGTCCGCGCAGGCGACCGACGTCGGCGTGAACAAGGCGACGCGCAAACTGTTCCCGGTCGCGAATACACCCGAAGCGATATTGCGTCTGGGCGAGCACGAGCTGAAGCGCTACATCGGCTCGATCGGCCTTTACAACGCGAAGGCGAAGAATCTGATCGCGACGTGTCGCCTGCTGGTCGACCGGCATGCGGGCGTGGTTCCGGCTTCGCGCGAGGCGCTCGAGGCGCTTCCCGGCGTCGGACGCAAGACCGCCAATGTGGTCCTCAACACCGTATTCGGCGAGCCCACCATTGCGGTGGACACCCACATCTTCCGGGTCGCCAATCGCACCGGTCTTGCGCGCGGCAAGACCGTTCGCGCGGTCGAAGACCGACTCGCGCAGGTCGTGCCGCCGGAGTTCCGGCGTGACGCGCACCACTGGCTCATCTTGCACGGTCGCTACATCTGCAAGGCACGCAAACCGATGTGCCCCGCATGCGCGATCAACGACCTGTGCGCCTATCGTCACAAGACGGACATGCCCGATCCGCGCCAGTAGGCGGTTTCGCCCCGATCGGCGCGTGCGGTCGACATCGAAGCGTCATCGAAGCGTAACGCACGGGGGCGAGACTGCGTTCCAGTTCGCCAATCCGCTTTCGAGGAGCCCCGATGAAACTGCGACATGCAATTGCCGCCGCGCTGTTCTGCACGATCGGCGGCAACGCCATGGCCTATGACCTGCTTGACGACTGGCCGACCAGGTACAAGACCGCCGATGGCTACGAATTCGGCCTCAAGGGCCTGTTTCAGTACGACTCCGACAGCGTTTCCGGAGACACCACGAATCCGGCGACCGGAGCCACGCTGCTCAACGACGCAAACGCATTCCGGCGCAAGGAAGTCAATATCTACGGCAAGACGCCTTGGGGTCTGGATTTCAACGTCGGTTACGACATCACGTACCAGAACGGCTCGCATGCCGCATGGATCGACAACTTCATCCGCTACACGAGCGCGAGCGCGGGCGCCTTCCGCGTCGGTCAGTTCAAGACACCGGTCGGCTGGGAAGAGACGATCAGCTCCAGCGCGACGACCTTCATGGAGCGCGCGTTGCCCGTGCAGGCGGCGAACATGGGACGTCGAATAGGTGCGGACTGGACCTACACGGGCATTCCGAACTGGCTGCTCTACGTCGCGTATTTCAGCGGCGGAGACCTCAACGGCGACAACGACGGCCACGGCCCGGCCGCGCGGGTAGTCTGGAATCCGCTCAATTCGCAGCCGGGTCAGGGGTCGCGCCGCGAGAGCAACGTGATCCATCTCGGCATCGCGGCCTCGCGCGAGGAGCGCGATGCGACGACCGACGGCCGCGGCATCGTCACCAATCCGGCCGCGCGCTTTCGCGCGCGTCCGGAAGCGAACCTGCTCGGCGGCCGCCTCGTCGATACCGGCAACCTCGCGTTTCCGGGCAACATCGACCGGCTCGGCCTCGAAGGAGCATGGATTCACGGGCCGTTGCTCGTGCAGGGCGAATACCTGACCTTCAGTGCCGATCCGCGCGGCAAACCGAGCTACAGCGGCAATGGATTCTATGCGCAGGGTTCCTGGGTACTCACCGGCGAGAGCCGTCCGTACAAGAACGGCTCGATCGGCAACGTCAAGCCGATCAACGATTTCGGTGCGTTCGAAATCGCGCTGCGCTACAGCGAAATCGATCTCAACGACAGTCCCGTGCTCGGCGGCAAGCAGCATGACTGGACGATCGGCGCGAACTGGTACCTCGGCCAGCACTGGAAGGTGCAGGCGAACTACATCCGCGCCTACAGCACGAAGTTCTACGGCGCACCATTGAACGCGCTCGCCGACGTCGACCCGAGCGTATTCGCGATCCGCCTACAGGCGTACTTCTGACCCGCGTCCAGCGCAACGGACACTCTCTCGGGGCGCGCAAGCGCCCCTTTTTTTCACCCATCGACCCGCGATCAGCGCGTCGCAGCGGTCATCACGTCCGCGAGCGCGTATCGCCCAGGATCGCGCGAGGCGATCCAGCGCGCGGCGACGAGCGCACCGTGCGCGAAGATGTCGCGATTCCCGGCCCGGTGATGCAGCTCGAGGCGTTCGCCCGATGTCGCGAACAGCGCGGCATGCTCGCCGACGATATCGCCGGCGCGCGTCACTGCGAAACCGATCTCTCCGGGCGTGCGTGGACCGCTCTCCGCATCACGCGTGAGTCTCGCGACACGCGCGAAATCCAGACCGCGCGCACGCGCTGCTTCACGACCCAGCGCGAGGGCGGTCCCCGAAGGCGCATCGATCTTGCGGGCATGGTGGGCCTCGACTATTTCGCAGTCCCAGTCCGGCAACGCCCTCGCCGCTTCGGCGACCAGCCGCGCCAGCACGGCCACGCCGAGGCTGAAGTTCGAGCTCCACAGTACCGCGATCGACCCCGCAGCGTCGTCCAGTCCCGACATCTGGCTCGCGGTCAGGCCGGTCGTACCGCTGACGAATGCGCAACCGTGCTCGACAGCAAGACCGAGTGCCGCGTCGAACGCGCGAGGTTCGCTGAAATCGAGCAGCACGTCCGCCTCGTCGATCGCGGCCGGCACTGCGGCATAGGCTATCGCAGGCGCATCGTTGCCGAGCCCTGCGCGCAGCGACTCGCCGATCACGCCGCTCTGCGCGCGCACGAGCGCCGCCGCGATGCGCAGGTCACGGCTGCCGGCGGCGAGGCGCAGAATCGCCTGCCCCATGCGCCCGGCGGCGCCATGGACGGCGATGGAAATCGGTGGGTTCATGCGACGTTCCGGTGGCGACTGCCGCGGTAGCGTACCGCAGAGCGACCGAGAACAGGCCTCAGGAGGTCACCCGGTCCCAGAAGCGCCTGACGCCGTCGAGCCAGCTGCTGCTGCGCGGCGAATGCGCGTCCGCATCGGCACCGGTGAAGGTCTTTTCGAACTGCTGCAGCAGTTCGCGCTGCTCGGCGGTCAGACGCACCGGCGTCTCGATCGCGACCCGGCACAGCAGGTCTCCGGTGCGCCCGCTGCGCACCGACCTAACGCCCTTGCCGCGCAGGCGGAACAGTTTTCCGGTCTGGGTTTCGGCCGGAACCGTGATGGTTGCGACACCGTCCAGGGTCGGCACTTCGATCTCGGCGCCCAGCGCGGCCTGACCGAAACGGATCGGAATTTCACAATGCAGGTCGTCGCCCTCACGCTGGAAGATCGCGTGCTCGCGCACGCGCACCTCCACGTAGAGGTCACCGGGAACCGTGCCTGCCGGCCCGGCTTCGCCCTGCCCGGTGAGGCGGATGCGATCACCGGTATCGACGCCCGCGGGAATCGTGACCGACAACATGCGCTCGGCGTGAACGCGCCCCTCGCCGCGGCACTCGGCGCAAGGCGTCTTGACGACCTTGCCCGCCCCGGCGCAGTGCGGACAGGTCTGCTGGATCGAAAAAATCCCGTTCTGCATGCGCACCCGACCATGACCGTGGCAGGTGGAACACGTGGCGGTGGCACCGTCCGCCGAACCGCTGCCCTTGCACGATGCGCATTCGAGCAGGGTCGGCACTTCAATCTGCTTCTCGATGCCGAAGACCGCTTCCTCGAGATCCAGTTCGAGCAGGTAGCGCAGGTCCGAACCGCGCCGCGCGCGACCGCGTGCACCGCCCATGCCACCGAAGATGTCCGAGAAGATGTCGCCAAAGATGTCGCCGACGTCGCCGTTGAAGCCACCGCGTCCACCCATGCCCTGTTCGAATGCAGCGTGGCCGTGCTGGTCGTAGAGTTCGCGTTTGCGCGGATCGGAAAGAACTTCGTAGGCTTCCTTGGCTTCCTTGAAGCGCTCCTGCGCGGCTGGATCGTCCGGGCACCGATCGGGATGGCATTTCATCGCCTGGCGGCGGAACGCCTTCTTCAGTTCGCCCACGTTCGCGTTGCGCGCGAGCTCGAGGACTTCGTAATAGCAACGCTTGCTCATCGGCTGACGGCCTTTTCCATGCGCCGGTCAGGCACGAACCAGATCATCGCAACCGCTGCATACAGGACACAGGCCAGCCACGGCCTGACGAATGCCAGCGCGATGCCGGCCACGTAGCCCGCGATCGACAGGCGTCCCTTGAAGTCGGTGCCCACCGCGCGGGCCAGGGCTCCGTCGCGATCGTTGCAGCGAATCAGTTGCGTCTGCAGCAGCGGCCACGCGAGCGCCGCCATCAGCAGGACTGCGCCATACAGCGCGGTAGGCAGCGTCGCAAAGCCGGTCTCGCTCATCCATCCCGTGGTGAACGGAAACAGGGACAGCCAGAACAGCAGATGCAGGTTCGCCCACAGCACGCGGCCGTTGACGACCTCGACGGTCTTGAACATGTGGTGATGGTTGTTCCAGTAGATGCCCACGTAGATGAAACTCAGCACATACGCGCCCAGCACCGGCCATAGCTCATGCAGCGCGTCCAGGGTCGGCGCGTGCGGCGTCTTCAACTCCAGCACCATGATGGTGATGATGATCGCGATCACGCCGTCCGTGAACGCCTCGACCCGCCCCTTCTCCATCGCCCGCCCCTCCCACCGGTTCAGCCTGGTGCCCGTGTCGAGCGGTGCAAGGCGCCGCTCGAACACGGACAGTCATCCCCGTTTGACCGGGAACAGCCTCACTTGTCGTCCTTGACCTCGGTGAACTCGGCATCGACCACGTCGTCGTTCGGGGAAGTGGCGCCGGCGCCATCGCCCTGCGCACCGCCACCTGCAGCTTCGCCGGCCGGCGGTGCCTGTGCGCCCGCCGCGAACAGCGGTTGCGCGACCTGCTCGAGCGTCGTCGTGCGCGCTTCGATCTGCGCCTTGTCGTCGCCCTTCATGACTTTCTCGAGATCGGCGAGCGCTTCCTCGATGCGCCCGATCTCGCCGCCGACCTTGCCGCCATGCTCCTTGATCGCGGCGCGGGTCGCGTGCACGAGCTGGTCGGCCTTGTTGCGCGCGCCGATCAGTTCGTGGAACTTCTTGTCCTCCTCCTTGTTCGCCTCGGCATCGCTGACCATGCGCTGGATCTCGTCTTCGGAAAGACCGGAGCCCGCCTTGATCTCGATGCGCTGCTCCTTGCCGGTGTTCTTGTCCTTGGCGCCGACATGCAGGATGCCGTTCGCGTCGATGTCGAATGTCACCTCGACCTGCGGCATGCCGCGCGGCGCGGGCTGGATGCCCGCAAGATCGAATTTCGCGAGCGACTTGTTGTAGCGGGCCTGCTCGCGTTCGCCCTGCAGCACGTGCACGGTGACCGCACTCTGGTTGTCCTCGGCGGTCGAGAACACCTGGCTGGCCTTGGTCGGAATCGTCGTGTTCTTCTCGATCAGCTTGGTGAACACGCCGCCGAGCGTCTCGATGCCGAGCGACAGCGGGGTCACGTCGAGCAGCAGCACGTCCTTGACCGTGCCGCCGAGCACGCCGCCCTGGATCGCCGCACCGACCGCGACCGCTTCATCGGGGTTGACGTCCTTGCGCGGCTCCTTGCCGAAGAAATCCTTGACCGCCTCCTGCACCTTGGGCATGCGCGTCTGCCCACCGACCAGGATCACATCGCCGACATCCGACACCTTGAGACCCGCGTCGTTGAGCGCGGTGCGGCAGGGTCCGATCGTCTTCTCGACGAGATCGCCGACCAGCGCCTCGAGCTTGGCGCGGGTGAGCTTGATATTGAGATGCTTGGGACCGGACGCATCGGCCGTGATGTACGGCAGGTTGACTTCGGTCTGATGGGCGCTGCTGAGCTCGATCTTCGCGCGCTCGGCGGCGTCCTTGAGGCGCTGCAGCGCGAGCGGATCGTTCTTCAGGTCGACGCCCTGGTCCTTCTTGAACTCGTCGACCAGATAATCGATGACGCGCTTGTCGAAGTCCTCGCCGCCGAGGAAGGTGTCGCCGTTCGTCGCGAGCACCTCGAACTGCTTCTCGCCATCAATCTCGGCGATCTCGATGATCGAGATGTCGAACGTGCCGCCACCGAGGTCGTATACCGCGATCTTGCGGTCGGCGCCCTTCTTGTCGAGGCCATATGCGAGCGCGGCCGCAGTCGGCTCGTTGATGATGCGCTTGACCTCGAGGCCCGCGATGCGTCCCGCATCCTTGGTAGCCTGGCGCTGGGAGTCGTTGAAGTAGGCGGGAACCGTGATCACCGCCTCGGTCACGGACTCGCCGAGAAAGTCCTCGGCGGTCTTCTTCATCTTCATCAGTACCTTGGCGGAGACTTCCGGTGGCGGCATCTTCTTGCCGTCCGCAGTCTCGACCCACGCATCGCCGTTGTCGTGCGCGATGATCTTGTACGGCACCATGTTGATGTCTTTCTGCACTTCCGCGTCGGTGAACTTGCGGCCGATCAGGCGCTTCACCGCGTAAAACGTGTTCTTCGGATTGGTCACCGCCTGGCGCTTGGCGGTCGCGCCGACGACAACCTCGCTGTCCTTGAACGCAACCACCGAAGGCGTCGTCCGGTCACCCTCGGAATTCTCGATCACGCGCGCCGAGCTGCCTTCCATCACCGCCACGCACGAGTTGGTCGTGCCGAGGTCGATTCCGATGATCTTGCCCATTTCTGCGTTCTCCCGCTCTGGATTTGATACGGCCCCGCGGCCGCGAATGCTGCGAAATCTGGGGTTTCGCGCCGGTCTTTCAAGCGCAGGCCCCCTTCGCCTACGTCGAAACCGACACCAGTGCCGGCCGCAGCAGGCGCTCGTTCAGCACATATCCCTTCTGCATCACCTCGACGACGCGGCCCGACGGATGGTCGGCGTTCGCGACCATCGCCATGGCCTGGTGGCGCTCCGGATCGAACGCCTCACCCACGATTCCGACCGACTTCAGACCGCCCGCTTCGACTACGCGCTGCAGTTCGCGCAGGGTCAACTCGACGCCACTGCGCAGCGTGGCCGGATCGCCGACCTCCACGGCAAGGCCGCGTTCGAGGTTGTCGAGCACCGGCAGCAAATCGCCCAGCAGTTTCTCGTTCGCGAACCGGCGCGCCTGATCGAGATCGCGCTGCAGGCGCTTGCGCTGATTGTCGAGTTCGGCGCGTTCGCGCAGGACCGTTTCACGCATCTCCGCGAGCTTCGCTTCGGCGTCGCCGAGCTGGCGCGACAGGGTTTCGAGTTCCGAGTCGACGGCCGCATTACCGGCATCCGGCTGGCTTTCGACGTTCGCCGCGCGTCTTGATTCGGTACTTTCCATTGCTCCTCCATATCGAGATGAGGCCATGCCTCGACGCACGCCGAGCGACCGCGCCGGTTTCGCCACTCCGCGCGCCGGGGCCGGCTGCCCGCGGCAGCGCGATATCGCCGGATCGGGCCGTGGGGCTTGCGGTGCCCGGACCGGTTTATGAGGCCGGCTGGGCCCGCTTCAAGGCACCGGAGATGATCTGTGCAGTCGCCTGCACGACCGGAATCACGCGTTCGTAGGCCATGCGCGTCGGCCCGATCACGCCGAGCACACCAAGCACCCTGCCTCCGACACCGTACGGCGCGGTGACCAGGCTCCAGGTGTCGAGCGCAGCGAATCCCGATTCATCGCCAATGAACAGACGCACCCCCTCGGCCCGCGAGCAGCGCTCGAGAAGTTGCAGGAGGTCGCGCTTGCGCTGGAATGCTTCGAACAATTCGCGCAGGCGGTCGACGTCGGATACGTCCTGCTTGCCCATCAGGTTGGTCTGCCCGGCGACCAGCATGTCGCTGTCCGAGTTCGTCTGGAATGCGTGCTGGGCGACCTCCACGGCGGCCGCGAGCAACTTGTTCAGGCGCGCCCCCTCTTCGCGCATCTCGCGCAGCAGGCGCGCGCGGATCTCGTCGAGACGCATTCCGGCAAATTGCGTATTGAGGTAATTGGCGACCTGCTCGAGTTCGCCCGCGCCGTACGGCCGCTGTGTCGAGATCACGCGGTTCTGCACCTGGCCGTCCGTGAACACGAGTATCACCAGCACGCGGTTGCCGTCGAGCGACACGAAATCGATGTGCCGGAAAGGGAATTCCTCGCGATGAGGCACGCTGACCACACCGACGAAATGGGTCATCTGGGACAGCAGCGAACTGGCACTGCCGAGCAGGTCCGGCGTCGACGCGTCGGTCGGCAGCTCGCGGCGCAGCTGGGCGACCTCGGAATCGCCGAGCGGACGCATTTCGAGCAGGCTGTCGACGAACACGCGATAGCCCTGCGATGTCGGCACGCGCCCGGCCGAGGTGTGCGGCGCGGCGACGAGGCCGAATTCCTCGAGATCGGACATGATGTTGCGGATCGTGGCCGGGCTGACGTCGAGTCCGGACGCCTTGGCCAGCGTGCGCGACCCGATCGGCTGACCCTCGGCGATATAACGTGCGATCAGCGTACGCAGCAGCTGGCGGGCACGCGCGTCGAGTGGATGCTGGAACGAAACGTTCATCGGGTTCCGGGAGGCGCCAACTGCCAGTGCACGCTAGCAAGCGGCTCTGCAACGTTCAATAGGGGTCGGGCGGCCCGGAATCAAGCCTGCGTCTTGGCCGCCGCACGGCCGCATGCTAGCGTTCCGGCGCTCATCAGGGAGCGGCAGCGGACGATGCTGGAAAGTCTTCATGTCAAGGATTTCGCGATCGTCGGCGAGGCTGAAGTCTCGTTCGTGAGCGGCCTGACCGTGGTGACCGGAGAGACCGGCGCCGGCAAATCGCTTCTGGTCGACGCACTCCTGCTCCTCGCCGGCGCCCGCGCCGACGCGACGATGGTGCGCCACGGTTGCGCCCGCGCGGAACTGACGGCCACGTTCGACCTCGCCGCGCATCCGGCACTGCGCGACTGGCTGATCGCCGAGGATCTCGACGAGGACGGAACCTGCCAGTTGCGCCGCGTGATCCGTAGCGAAGGCAGCTCGCGCGCGTGGATCAACGGCCGCCCGGTCACCCTGACCCAGCTCAAGACCCTCGCCGAGGGACTCATCGAGATTCATGGCCAGCATGAGCACCAGGCACTGCTCGAACGCAGCCAGCAGCTCGCCTTGCTCGATGCATTCGGCGACCACGCGCCGGAGCTGGCCGAAGTCGCGCGCACGGCAACAGCATGGCGCGGCGTGTCCGCCCGCATCGCCGGACTGTCGCGCGGCGCCGACCACGCCGAACGGATCGACTGGTTGAGCCATCAGGTCGACGAGCTCGAACGACATGCACTCGCTGCCGAAGACCTGACGCGACTCGAAGAACGTCACCGTCGCCTGGCCGGTGCAGGGCAGTTGCTGCAGGGATGCGCGATACTCGGCGAGCGTCTGGACGGTGACCATGAATTCGCGCTGCTGCGGCTGCTCGCACGCAGTCAACACGAACTTGCGCAGCTGGCTGCCCTCGATGAACGGCTCCGGCCCGTCGGCGAATTTGTCGACGCGGCCCAGATCCAGCTCGGCGAGGCCCGTGATCTGCTTGCGCGCTATCAGGGCGCGCTCGATCTCGATCCGGAGCGCCTCGCCGAGTGCGAAACCCAGCTGGCCACGCTGCACGAACTCGCGCGCAAGCACCGCGTGCGCGTGGTGGAACTGGTTCCGCATGCGAATCAACTGCGCGCGGAACTCGAGACCCTGCGCGACGCCGGTGTCACGATCGAAGGCCTGCGCGAGGAGCAGCAGCGTCTCGCGCGAACCCACGCCACTGCTGCCAAGGTTCTCGGCGCGAAACGTGCCGGCGCCGCGAAGGCGCTCGGCGTGGCGGTCAGCCGCCTGATGGCTGAACTCGGGATGCAGGGCGGTCGCTTCGAGGTCGTGCTCGAAGCGACGGGCGCCGCCGAACCCGATCCGCAAGGGGGAGAGCGCTGCGAATTTCAGGTCAGCGCGAACCCGGGTCAACCGCCGCGTGCGCTGCGCAAGGTCGCTTCGGGAGGCGAGCTGTCGCGCATCAGCCTTGCGATCGAAGTCGCGGCGCTCGGCCTTGACGCGGTCGGAACGATGGTTTTCGACGAAGTCGATTCAGGCATCGGTGGCGCAGTCGCGGAGGTCGTAGGTCACAAACTGCGCGCCCTCGGCGAGCGCTGTCAGGTGCTCTGCGTGACCCATCTGCCGCAGGTTGCGAGCCAGGGACACCAGCATCTGCGGGTCAGCAAGACCAGTGATGCGAACCGCACCGAAATCCGCATCGAGACGCTCAACGGCGGCGCGCGCAAGGACGAGGTCGCGCGCATGCTCGGCGGCATCGAGATCACCCGCGAAACGCTCGCGCACGCGAAACAGATGCTCGCGAAAGGGAACCGGGAATCCAAGACCGGCAATCGCTGACCCGAACGTCGCTGCGGTTGCCCGCCAGGTCCGCAGGCTCTCTCCGATCGCACAGGACGCCGCGGCCAGCCCGCGCGACGGCTTCGTCGCGGTGCGCATCCGCGGTGCCACGAGACGATGACTCGTCCGCGGTCGCCGATCAGGCGGTGCCCGGCCCGATCCGCAGGCGCTAGCGCTTCTTGTTCGGCCGCACGTAGAGTACGAGACTGTGATCCTCGATCGTGTAGCCGTGCTTGGCAGCAATTTCGTGCTGCAGGCGCTCGATTTCCTCGCTCGCGAACTCGATGACCTTGCCCGACTCGACGTCGACCATATGGTCGTGATGCTTGCCGCGATCGAGTTCGTAGACGGCTTGGCCACCCTCGAAGTTGTGCTTGAGCACCATCCCGGCCGCCTCGAACTGGGTCAGGACGCGGTACACGGTCGCAAGGCCGATGTCGTCGTGCTTGTCGAGCAGTTCGCGGTAGATGTTCTCCGCCGTCAGATGCTTGCCCGAATGGCCATCGAGGATCTCGAGGATGCGCATGCGCGGATGGGTGACCTTGAGGCCGGCCTTGCGCAGTTCGGTCGATTCCATGTTCATCCTCCTGCCGCTTCCTCCCTGAATGGCTTGTCGTTCAGAGGTCAGTCCGCGTTGCTCGCCACCCCTGCTGCGGACGCTGGTCCACCCGCCGTGGCGTCTCGACGCCTTCGCGACCGAGAGCAGCCGGAAATGCGGGCTAGTGTATCATCGCGGGCTTTACCGCCCCTGGATCGCTACGCATGCGTCTTCGCTGGCTCGCGTTTCTCGCTCTGGCTCCGCTTACCGGCTGCAGCCTCATCTACAAGGTCGACGCGCAACAGGGCAACCTGTTCGACCAGTCCACCGTGGAGGCGCTCAAGCCCGGAATGACCAAGCGCCAGGTCGAACTCGTCATGGGTTCGCCCGCAGTGATCAGTCCATTCGACCAGGATCGCTGGGACTACGTCTCGACGATCCGCCGCGGTCGCAACCACATGGAATCGAAGGACCTGACCCTGCACTTCGAGAATGACCAGCTCGTGAAAATCGACGGTGATTATTTCCCCGAGGATCCGGACCAGTTGCTCAAGGACGCGCGCAAGTACAAGCGCCAGTACCCGGACGAAAAACGTCCGGACGACGACAAGAAGAAGAAGCGCGGCGGTCAGGGACAAGGCCAGGATCAGGGCCAGGGCTGAGGCGCGTCGTCCGGTTCAGGCCGGCCCCCGCCGTCTGCGTTCGGCGCGCCGGCGGCGCGCGTCCTTCGGGTCCACCTTCAGCGGGCGATACAGCTCGACACGGTCGCCGTCGCGCAGCAGCGTGTCGCGTGATGACGGTCGCGACCAAATGCCGACATCGAGCACGGATACGTCGACGTCGAGCTCGTCCTGGAGCCGCGAGGCCGCTATCGCATCGGTCACCCGCGCACCGGCGACCAGCTCGAGCCGCCGCAGGAATTGCCGGTCCGCCTCCGCATAGGCGACCTCGACCGCGATGACGGCACGCGCTTCCGGGTCAGGCATCGGACTTCGCGACCGCAGCACAGAAATCATCGACAAGGCGGCCGGCCAGACCCTGGAAGCCGATGCGCAGGGGGCCGGCCATGAGACCCGTGTAGTCGAAGTCGAGCACGAGGGCGACCTTGCAGCCGTCTTCGCCGAGCGGATCGAAGGACCACACGCCGTCCAGCGAGCGCAGCGGCCCTTCGACCAATTGCATTTCCAGTGCATACGGGCGGTGCAGCGTGTTGCGGGTCGTGAAACTCTGGGTGACACCTGCGAACCGCAGATCGAGGCGTGCCGTGAGCGTGCGTTCGCCGTCGCGCTCCAGGACCTGCGCGGCGGAACACCATGCGAATCGCCTCGGGTATGCTTCGACGTCGTTGACGAGATCGAACATGCGTTCGGGCGTCTGTCGAACCAGGGCGTGGCGACGAATCTCGATCATGGACAAAGTGTAGCGGACATGGCAAACGCGAAATCGAAGAACAAGTCCGGCAGCTCGACGATCGCGCTGAACAAGCGCGCGCGCCACGAATATCACATCGACGAGCACTACGAGGCCGGCATCGCGTTGCAGGGCTGGGAGGTGAAGAGCCTTCGCGCCGGTCGCATCAACCTCGGCGACGCCTATGCGATCGTCAGGAACGGCGAGATCTTCCTGTTCGGCGCATCGATCGTGCCGCTGATCTCCGCTTCCACGCATGTGGTCGCCGACGATCGCCGCACGCGCAAGCTGCTGCTGCATCGCGAGGAGATCGACAAGCTGATCGGCGCGATCGAACGCAAGGGTTACACGTTGATCCCGCTCGCGCTGTACTGGAAGAGCAACCGCGTGAAGATCGACCTCGGCGTCGCGCGCGGCAAGCAGGAACACGACAAGCGCGACACCGAGAAGGAGCGTGACTGGAATCGCGAGAAGCAGCGCGTGATGCGTGCGAAGAACCGCGCCGCCTGAGACGCGATCGGGACCGCTTGATTTCCGCGCTCCGCGCCACCACTATCAGCCCGTCCCCGGGGGCGATCTGGTTTCGACGGGGGACGCGAAGTAGCTTGGAGCATGCCGAGGGCGTCATCTTCCTCGTTAATCCGGTGGCAAAAATCTAGACGCGAACGACGACGTCTACGCTCTGGCCGCTTAAGGCCTAGCCCCGAACCCACTTGTGCTCGTGCTCGTGGATGTAGGGTCATTATCACGGGATCGCTCGAAGCCGGCGCCTTTCGGCAAGAGCTAAAACCAAGAGGCTGGTCCTGCGGTGTGCTTTGTCCGTCGTGTTGCCGCAGGACGAGATTGAACGGCGGGCTAAGCATGTAGCGCCGGGCGCGGAGCGCCTTCGGACGCGGGTTCAATTCCCGCCGCCTCCACCAAACACGAAAAAGCCACCCTCGCGGTGGCTTTTTCGTGTTTGTGGTTGCCGCATGGATGCGAAGCCCAGCGCACGCACAGCGTGCCGCGGGTTCAGCGCGCAGGCAGGATGCCGGAGCCGACATCGCCGCAGGCGATGGCCCTCGCGCTTGCGCGAGGGTGAGCGCCCGGGACGGCGCGAACCATTCCCGCCGCCGCGACAGCCAGGCCACCCTCGCGGTGGCTTTTTCGTGTTTGTGGTTGCCGCGTGGATGCGAAGCCCAGCGCACGCACAGCGTGCCGCGGGTTCAGCGCGCAGGCAGGATGCCGGAGCCGACATCGCCGCAGGCGATGGCCCTCGCGCTTGCGCGAGGGTGAGCGCCCGGGACGGCGCGAACCATTCCCGCCGCCGCGACAGCAAGGCCACCCTCGCGGTGGCTTTTTTTTTGGCCATGTGCCCCTGCGCAGAAGTTCACTTTTTTACGATCAATTTACGCCCCTAGCATCCGATGCGAATGGAGACTTTACGGGGTCCCCAAAGACAATCCCCTTCGTGCTGGCGGAACGAATTCCCGGATAGTCCTCGCGAAACGTATCGCCTCGCAACGTACGGCTGCATCACCTACGGAGACCCCAATGGCTGGTTGGCTAGAAGGAATCTGCGGTGCCTCGGCACTCGCTGCCGCCGCGTATCTCCTTTACGTGATCGTGCGACCGGAAGACTTCTGAGGCGATCCATGCCTGTCGTCGAGATCCTTCTGGTCTTCGCAACGGCCATAGGCCTCGCGTGCCCCCTTGGCCGCTACCTCGCGCGCATCATGCGCGGGGGGCCAGCGCCGTTCGATCGCGTTTTCGGCCCGATCGAACGCCTGATCTACCGTGCACTCGGCGTCGACGCCCGACACGGCATGTCGTCGAAGGGCTACGCGAAAGCGTTCGTACTGAGCAATATCGCGCTTGGCCTTGTCGTCTGGCTGCAATTCATGACGCAATCCTCGCTGCCGCTCAACCCCGACCAGGCGCCGAACATGTCGTGGGACCTCGCGTTGCACACGATGGTGTCGTTCCTGACCAACACGAACCAGCAGCACTATGCGGGACAGTCCCAACTGAGCTATCTGTCGCAGATGGTCGGCATTGTCGGCCTGCAGGTCATTGCGCCCATGATGGGGTTCGCGGTCGTCATCGCGACGTTGCGTGGTCTCTTCGGCGGTCGCGAGCGCATGTCCGGCGTCGTGACCGAGGGCGACGGCGGTCGCGAGGAAGGCAAAGAGAGCGACGTAGGCAACTATTGGGTCGACGTCACACGCGCGACGCTGCGCTTCTTCCTTCCGCTCGCACTAATCTGGACCGTGCTGCTCGCCTCGCAGGGCGTGCCGGCGACACTGCACCGCGGGCCGAGCGTCGCGCCACTCGACTTGAGCGCCGAGATGAAGACGCAGCATATTCCGCTCGGCCCGGTCGCGCCCATGGTCGCCGTGAAGCAGCTGGGCACCAACGGCGGTGGCTGGTATGGACCGAACAGCACGGCGCCTCTCGAGAATCCGACGCCATTCTCGAACTTCCTCGAAATGCTCGCGATCGTCCTGATTCCGGTCGCGATGACTTTCATGGTCGGTCCGTTCACGGGGCGCCGCAGGTTCACAGCACTCGTCTTCGGCAGCATGCTGCTGATGTCCGCCCTCTCGACCGGTGCAGCGGTGTGGTCGGAGGCGCATTCGTCGACGTCGAGCGACATCGCGCTGATGGAAGGCAAGGAAACACGGTTCGGTGCTTCGGATTCTGCGCTCTGGGCAGCACTGACGACGCAGACCGGCAACGGCTCGGTCGATGCGATGCTCGATTCGCTGGCGCCGCTGACAGGCGGCGTTGCGATCGCCAATATGCTGATTAACGCGATCTGGGGCGGAGCGGGCTGCGGACTGCAGCAGTTTCTCGTCTATCTCCTCCTCGCCGCGTTTCTCGCTGGGCTGATGACCGGTCGCACACCCGAGCTGTTCGGTCGCAAGATCGAAGCGTCGGAGATCCGGCTGCTCGCGCTCCTCATCCTGCTGCAGCCGCTGGTCGTGCTCGGCTTGACCGCGCTGACGGTCGCCCTGCCCCAGTTCACTGCAAACTCGAATCCGGGCTTTCACGGCATCACCCAGGTGTTCTACGAGTACACCTCCGCGTTCGCGAACAACGGCTCGGGCTTCGAGGGCCTGGGTGACGGCACACTGTGGTGGAACCTGACCTGCGTCGTGGCGCTGATCCTCGGCCGCTACAGCGCACTGATCGTGCCGCTTTGGGTCGCGGGCCTCATGGCGAAGAAACGGGTCGCTCCAGAGACCAGTGGCATGCTGCACGTGGAGACGCCGACGTTTGCGCTGACGCTCGTGTCCGTGATTGTAGTGCTCACTATTCTGCAATTCATGCCGGCGCTCGTGCTTGGGCCCCTGGGCGAGCACCTGACGCTGAGCGCGGCGCTTGTCGCGACTCCGTGAGGCTTCCGATCATGGCCTCGACTCCTCATCCTGGAGAGCAGCTCCGCCATGCTGGGACCGGGCTCGATGTGGCTGGCTTTCGCGCGGCGCTGGTCGAGTCGTTCCGCAAGCTCGCCCCGCGGCACGCAGTGAAGAGCCCGGTCATCGCGATCGTGCTGCTCGGCACCTTGCTGGCCGCCCTGATCACTGCAACGGCCGGCGGTCATTACTGCTTCGGCACTGCGGTCACTGCGATCCTGCTCGTCACCGTGCTGTTCGCCAACTTCGCCGAAGCGGTCGCGGAGGCGCGCGGACGTGGACAGGCGGCGTCGTTGCGCGCCGCGCGGCGCGATCTCGTCGCGCGCCGTCTTGACGATAGCGGCAACGAGACGCGCGTCGCGGGCTCGACGCTGAAGCGCGGCGATCGAGTAATCGTCTCCGAAGGCGAGCTGATCCCGGCCGACGGCGAGATCGTCCGCGGCGTCGCGACGATCAACGAAGCCGCCGTCACCGGCGAATCGGCACCGGTCCTGCGCGAAGCCGGAACCGATCGCAGCGGCGTCATCGGCGGAACCAAGGTCCTCTCCGACGAGATCCTGATCGAGGTCAGCGCCGAGCCCGGCGGCAGCTTCCTTGACCGCATGATCGCGCTGGTAGAGGGTGCAAACCGGCAGAAGACACCAAACGAGATCGCGCTGATGATGCTGCTGGCGGCGATGACGCTGACGTTCCTGATCGTCGTCGCGACCTTGCCTTTTCTTGCCGCCTTCGTCGGCGCGAAACTCGATCCGCTACTCTTGATCGCACTGCTGATCTGCCTGATCCCGACCACGATCGGCGGCCTCCTGCCCGCGATCGGCATTGCCGGCATGAACCGCGCGCTGGCGGCCAACGTGCTGGCAAAATCCGGCAAGGCGGTCGAGATCGCCGGGGACGTCGATGTGCTGCTGCTCGACAAGACCGGCACTATCACCCACGGCGACCGGCAGGCGACCGCGTTCCACCCGCTGGCCGGCATTGACCCCGATGCGTTGCGCGACGCTGCACTCCTGTCCTCGGTCGCGGATCCGACGCCGGAGGGCAAGTCGATCGTGCGACTCGCCCGCGAGCTCGGCAGCAGCATCACCGATCCCGAGCACGCGCACTACGTCCAATTCACCGCGCAGACGCGGATGTCCGGCGTGGATCTCGACGCCAGGCGCACGATCCGCAAAGGCGCGGGAGACGCGATCGAGCGCCATTTGATCTCGCTCGGTGGGGGAAGGATCACGCAGGAGCTGGTAGCGTGCATCGAACAGATCGCGCGCAGTGGCGCGACACCGCTGGTGGTCGCCGACGGGCGTTACGCACTCGGAGTCGTCGAGCTCTCCGACGTCGTCAAGCAAGGTGTCAAGGAACGTTTCGCGCGGTTGCGCGAGATGGGCGTGCGTACGGTAATGATCACTGGCGACAATCCACTGACCGCGGCCGCGATCGCGGCCGACGCCGGCGTCGATGACTACATCGCCGAGGCGAAGCCCGAGGACAAGCTTGCACGCATCCGCCTCGAGCAGGACGGAGGCCGTCTCGTCGCGATGGTCGGCGATGGCACCAACGATGCACCGGCACTTGCGCAGGCCGACGTCGGACTCGCAATGAACTCGGGCACGCAGGCGGCGAAAGAGGCCGGCAACATGGTCGACCTCGATTCCGACCCGGCAAAGCTGCTCGCAGTGGTCGAAATCGGCAAGCAACAGTTGATCACGCGCGGCGCATTGACGACGTTCTCGCTCGCCAACGACGTGTCGAAGTATTTCGCGATCCTGCCGGCGCTGTTCGCCGCCGCGATGCCATCAATGGCCGGCCTGAACGTGATGCGTCTCTCCAGTCCCGTCAACGCGGTGCTGGCGGCCCTCATCTTCAATGCCTTGATCATTCCGGCGCTGATTCCGCTCGCCCTTGCCGGAGTCCGGTTCAAGCCAGCCAGCGCGGTGTCGCTGCTGCGGCGGAACATGCTGGTCTATGGCATCGGCGGCGTGCTCTTGCCGTTCGTCGGCATCAAGCTGATCGATCTCGCGCTCGTGGTCCTCGGAGCCTGACATGAACGAGAGCTCGTTCCCGCTCGACGATGGGGGCTCGCTTCGCGCCGCCATCGTTTTCGCGCTAATCGTGCTGCTGGGCTATGGACTTCTCTATGAACTGGTTGGCACCGCGCTAGGCGAGTTCCTGTTTCCGCACCAGGCACAGGGCAGCCTAGTCGAGCGCGACGGCCGC
The DNA here is from genome assembly GCA_963758365.1 of uncultured Gammaproteobacteria bacterium. Taxonomy (GTDB): domain Bacteria; phylum Pseudomonadota; class Gammaproteobacteria; order Xanthomonadales; family Rhodanobacteraceae; genus Dokdonella_A. The sequence goes on along the minus strand of CAVWVB010000001.1, from coordinate 1,188,373 downwards.
ATCGTTGGCTCGGTACTGATTGCGCAGCCGTTTGCCGATCCGCGCTATTTTCAGCCGCGCCCGTCGGCGGCGAACTACGATCCGATGGCCGCGACGGGCAGCAACCAGGCTCGCAGCAATCCGGAGCTTCGCAAACGCATCTCCGCACTTCGCAGCACGGTCTCGCGGCGCGATGGCATCGACGAAGGCACCGTGCCAGGCGACCTGGTCACCGAGTCCGGCAGCGGCCTCGATCCCGATCTCTCGCCTGTGGCGGCCCGTGTACAGATTGCCCGGGTCGCCAAGACGCGCGGCTTGAGCAGGGAAACCGTGGAGACGCTCGTGCGCAAGCACACCGAGCCGCGCCAGCTCGGCATGCTCGGCGAGCCCCGCGTCAATGTGCTCAAGCTCAACCTCGCGCTCGACGCACTGGCTGACCCACCCAAGTGACCGGCGCGAGAGCACAATTGCCCGCATGAAGGAAACCCGTCGCGAGCAGGCCGACGCGCTCATTGGCACGTTGAAGCGCGAGGGCGCCGGCCGGCTCACGATCTTTCTCGGCGCCGCACCCGGCGTCGGCAAGACCTACGCGATGCTGGGCCGCGCGCGCGAGCTCAAGCGGCGCGGCATGGACGTCGTTGTCGGCCTCGTCGAGACGCACGGGCGCAGCGAAACCGCGGCGTTGCTCGAAGGTCTCGAGGTTATCCCACGCAAGAAGATCGCGTATCGGGGCCGCATGCTTGAGGAGATGGACCTCGATGCCGTGCTCGCGCGCAAGCCCGCGCTGGCCCTGGTCGACGAACTCGCCCACAGCAACGTCCCCGGCAGCCGCCATGAGCGGCGCTGGCAGGACATCGCAGAGCTGTTGGATGCCGGCATCGACATCTATACGACGATCAACATCCAGCATCTGGAAAGCCTCAACGACGTCGTCTTTCGAATTACTGGCATCCGTGTCAGCGAGACCGTTCCGGATTCGGTGTTCGACCGGCTGCGCGACGTGGTTCTGGTCGATCTGCCACCACGCGAGCTGATCGAGCGCCTGCATCAAGGCAGAGTCTACGTGCCCGAGCAGGCGGCGCAAGCGCTGCAGGCATTCTTCTCGCCGTCCAACCTGGCCGCGCTGCGTGAGCTTGCGATGCAGACCGCGGCCGATCGGGTCGACAGCGACTTGCGCGAGGCGCAGGCAGCGCGCGGACTTCCGGGTCTGTCGCTGCGTCGACGCGTGGTCGTTGCCGTCGACGGTCACGGACAATCTGAATATCTGGTGCGCATCGCGCGCCGCCTCGCCGAACGACGCGATGCTCCATGGACCGTCGTGACGGTACATACCGGTGAGATGCCGAACGAGGATACTCAGCTCGAGCTCGACCGCGCGTTTGCAATCGCGCGCCGACTAGGCGGCGACATCGCCATGTTGCACGGTGCGAATGTCGTCGATGCACTACTTGACTATGCCGTGCGCAGCGGCGTGTCGGCGATCGTGCTTGGCCGCACGCGCGAGCGGCCGTTCGCACGAATGTTCAATCGCACGCTGACGCAACAGATTATCCAGCGCGGCGCCCACTACGAGATCACGATCGTCAGCACGCCCGAGGCACGCGCGAAGGCGCGTCGCGCGTCGCGTCACATTGCCGGACGTGTAACCGGCAGCGACATCGGCATCGCGGTCTTCGCAGCTGCAGTCGCGACGGCGCTCGGCTGGCCGCTCGAGCGCTACGCCGGGCTGGATGATCTCTCGATGGTGTTCATCGTCGCCGTCGTGCTGGTCGCCGCGCGTACACGCATGTCCGCCACGGTGATCGCGGCGACGCTGTGTTTCCTCTCCTACAACTTTTTCTTCATCGATCCGCGTTTTACGTTCTACATTGGTGCGCGTCAGGGCGTGGTGACCGTCCTGTTGTTCCTGATCACGGCGCTGGTGGCGGGGCGGCTCGCCTCCAAGCTGCGTACCCAGGTTCTCGCCCTGCGTGCAGCGAATGCACATGCCACGGCGTTGCAGCTTCTTGGCCGTCGCCTGGCGAGTGCCGCGGATCTCGGGCAGGTCATTGCGGCGGGGCGTGAGGGGCTCAAGCGCTCGTTGGGGGTCGATGCGGTGATTCGCCTCGGTGAAGAACCGCTCGATTTCGACGGCTCGCTCGGCATGAATGACAAGGACCGCGGCGCCGCCGACTGGTCGCAGCAGCATCGCCAGCCTGCCGGCCGCTTCACGAACACGCTGGCAAGCTCCGCCTGGTGGTTCTTGCCCCTGGCCACCGATGGCACCAATTTCGGTGTGATCGGCCTGCGCTTTCCGGATCGCTCGGCCCGTCTTGGCCCGGAACATAGGCGTCTGGCCGAAGCAATGAGCGGAGACATCACCGAAGCCGTCGTCCGCGCAAAGCTCGTCTCCGAGCTCGAGGATGCGCGAGTGTCCAACGCGACAGAGCGTCTCCGTTCGGCGCTGCTGTCCTCGGTTTCACACGACCTTCGCTCGCCTCTCGCCGCGATCATCGGCGCGGCCAGCAGCCTCGACAGCTACGGCCACGCAATGGGCGAGGAGGACCGCCACGGCCTTCTAGATACGATCCGCGTCGAAGGCGAACGCCTCGATCGATACATCCAGAACCTGCTCGACATGACGCGGCTCGGCCACGGCGGCCTGACCCTAAATCGCGACTGGATCGGGATCGACGAGTTGATCGGCTCAGCCACGGCGCGCCTCCAGCGCTACCAACCGGAAGCACATTTCGAGATCTCGGTCGCCGCCGATCTGGGGCCGATCTGGGTGCATCCAGCGCTGATCGAGCAAGCGCTCTTCAACGTCATCGAAAATGCAGTCAAGTTCTCACCGCCGCGCGAGGCGATCAAGATCCAGGCCCGTCGCCTCGACGGAGAATTCCGTATCGACATCGCCGATCGCGGACCCGGCATTGCCGAGGAGGAGCGGCAACGCATTTTCGACATGTTCTACAGCGTCGAGCGCGGCGATCGCGGTCGAACCGGAACGGGCCTCGGCCTCGCCATCGTGCGGGGCCTCGTCGGAGCCCATGGTGGACAGGTCGCGGCGCTCGCCGGCAGCGATGGTCGTGGCACGGTCATCCGCATTACGCTTCCGATCGTCGAACCCGCAAGTGCGAGCGCACGATGAACGACAAGGCAGATCCGGACGGAGTGTCCGCACCGCCGCCTCGGATACTTGTGATCGACGACGAGCCGCAGATTCGGCGCTTCCTCGATATCAGTCTCAGAGCGCAGGGCTATGAGGTCGAGACGGTTGCCGCGGGCAATGCCGGACTAGCCGCATTGGCGACACGCGGCGCCGACGTCGTGATTCTCGATCTCGGGCTGCCTGACCGGGACGGCATGGATATCCTGCGCGACCTTCGGCAGTGGTGTTCGGTGCCGGTGATCCTTCTCACCGTCCGGGCGAGCGAGTTCCAGAAGGTGTGTGCGCTCGATGCCGGTGGCAACGACTACATGACCAAGCCGTTCGGCGTGCAGGAGCTGATGGCGCGCGTGCGCGCACTCTTGCGCACGCGCACAGCCTTTTCGGACGACGCTCCAATCTTCGACGATGGACATCTCGCGATCGACCTCGCACGGCGCGATGTTCGGCTCGACGGCAAGGTGCTCGCGCTGACGCGCAAGGAGTACGCGCTTCTCGCACTTCTGGTCCGGAACGCGGGCCACGTGATCACGCAACCACAACTCCTGCGCGAGTTATGGGGTCCTGTGCATGAAACCGATACCCACTATTTGCGGATACTCGTGGCCAAGCTGAGACACAAGCTGTGCGACAACGCCGCTGCTCCTCGTTACATCGCCACTGAACCCGGGGTCGGTCTTCGTTTCGTCGCGCTAGACCGACCGAGTGGCCAAGGTGAGAAAATGATGCGCTGAGGCTTGAACTCACGGCGAATCGCGGATCTGTGCAACCAGTAGTAGTCACAGCCGCAGCAGTTGTGAGTTACGTGTGCATTTCGTTTGTCGGATTCTTGCGGATTCACAATATCGCCGGGAGCGATTTTGGACTGCCGCATGGCTGACCCCACGGCGCGTCAACGTCCGAGACGAGGCTCAGGATGAGCCCAGCACCGCGCGGCAGGAAAATCGCTGCAGTCGCGAATCATTCCTGCCGCCCCGTTAAGAAAAGCCACCCTCACGATGGCTTTTTCGTGTTCCTGGTTACGGTGCGGATGCGACGCCCGGCGCGCGCGCAGCGCACCGGACCGGTAGCGCGCCCGTATCAAGAGGCCGCAGCGTCCCGCGGCGCACTTGCCGCACGCTGCGGCAGCAACAGGATGCAACCGACGATGAACGCCGCGAGCACGAGCGACGCATAGAGGCGACTCAGGTTCATGCCGCCTTCGGCGACCGGCTTGTCGAGCAGGTCGCCGAGCGTCGCGCCGAGCGGTCGCGTCAGGATGAACGCGATCCAGAACAGCAACGTGCGCGAAGTCCTCGTCCACAGGTAGAGCGCGACATCGATCGCGAGTCCGAGGCCGAACACGATGGCGCCCAATTCGTAGCCGAGCCCGAGCCCGCCGCGGTCGGAACCTGCGACCCAGTCGCCGAGCGCGGTGCCGAGCGTCTGCGAGAACAGGATCGTCGACCAGTAAAACCATTCGACGCGCGGCGTGGCGACGCTCTGCACCGACACCGACCCTTCGACCCGGTACCAGATCGCGAGGCTCGCAATCAGCAGTGCGAAGATGATCGACACGCCGCCCGGGTAGCCGACGCCCAATGAGCGATCCGCAAAATCGGCCAGCGTCGTGCCGAGCGTCGTCGTCGCGACGATGGTTGCCCAGTACAGGAATGGATGGAATCGCCCGGCCTTGACCTGCGCTGCGACGAGGCCGACGAAGACGATCGCGAAGATCAGCGTGCCGATCAGATAGCCGAGGCTGAGGGTCATCGTGACCCAGTCGCCTCCGGTCTCGCCGAGCGTGGTCGCCGCGATCTTGATGATCCAGAACCCGAGGACGATTTCGGGCACCTTGCTCAGTGCGTGCGCGGCAGGCTCGTCATGATCCATCGGGGAAGATCCGGCGCGAGGAGGTGGGACGAGGATAGCGCGGCGCCCGGTCCCTGCGGGATTCGCAAGCGAGCACGTCGGATTGCTCCGCAACGAACGGCCGTACGCCGGTCTGGCAGCTTGCGAGGGTGAATAGCCCCTGCGTCAGAACCCACGTTTGCACGCACGGCGCAATCGAGACTCCGGTCCGTTCAGGCCTCGCAACCCTTCGGGAAAGGAAGCGGATCGGTCAACGCCGATCAGCCCGGCGGCCTGTCCCATCCTTCGCGCTCCCACAGGTCGCTGGCCTGACGCGTGTAGTCCCGTATCGCGCCGAGCATCGTGTCGGCGAACTTGCGAATGTCCGCATCGGGGCTCTGCAACGCAGACTCATAGAGCATGATCAGGTCGTTGCCGTCGCGAATGACGCCGCTGACGTAAAGACGCTCGACATTGACATCCTGCCGGACCAGCTCGTCCGCTTCGGCCTTTCCACGCGGACTGCGTTCATGCGGCAGATCCACGCTCTTGGCCGACGCGAGCAGGCGCAGCGCGTCGTCGGCTTTGACATGGGTCTTGAGCACGTTGTCGGCCAGCGAATGCACGCCGGGATTCTTGGTTCGACTGCCGACACGCGCGCCGAGAATGGCCTCATCGGCATTCGCCACATCGGCGGTTCGCAGGAAATCGACATCGGCCGGTGCCAATGCGCCCCGCGGCAACTGGGTTGCCTGCGGCAATTGCGCTAACGCAGGCATCGAGGCCAATGCGGCGAACGCAATCAGGTGACGGAGTTTCATCGGACGTCCTCAAGGCGGATGGATGCCCGACTATCCCGACGTAAACCTTAACCAGAGCCGTGTGCGCATGCGCGGCGCCCGAGTCGGTTCAGGATCCGCGAAACGACCGTTTCTCGCGACCTGTCTGTCGTGATGCGCGTCCGTGCAGAATGTCACGCCGCGAACGTCCCGGAACTCGCGTCTATTCCTCTTCGGCCGAAGCCCGATGCAGCGCGGTCCGCGGCGCGGCACGCAGCAATTTCATCTGCACCGCGTGTTGCTGCGTCGCTTCCATTGTCTGCAGCAGCACGGTCCTGCCCGCAACACGCGTCGCGACCGGCACTCCATCGCGGTAAAGCACGCGTGATCCAGTCAATCGCGGCACGTTCTCTCCGGCCAGCAGACTGCCGACCAGGTTCAGCGGATCGGCGCCGCAAACGCAGACCCAGGTGTCGTCCGGCGCGCGCTGGCGCAAGCTGCGCAACGACGCGACTGCTTCGGGCAGCGCGAACTGCTCTCCGGAGACGCCTGCGACGAAGCGCCCGCCACGAATCTCGCCGCGCGCTTCGAGCCGGTGAAAGACGCGCAGCAGGTCGCGCCAGAGCGGCAGCCACTGAGCTTCATGCGCGAGCAATCGCCAGCATACGACGCCATAGCGCCGCAGCAGGGTCCGCGCCACGTGCTCTATCCCGTCCGCATCGGGAGCGGGTCGTCCGCGCACGTCCGTGCCTGCGCTGCGTCGTCGCACCAGCGACCAGCGTCCCGCGTCCTCGATGCCGAACAGTGCGCGACGCCGGCCGTGCCTTCGTTGCGTCGACGGACGCTTCGACGACGGCACGAGCAGCGCACGCAGACCACTGAAGCTGTCCGCATTCACAAGTCCCGACGCGACGAGTTCACCGAGCGCGTCCTCGAGTTCCGTGTGCAGCAGGCGGGTCGCCGCGAGCAACTCGTCGAAGAACGAGGCGCCATGAGCGCGCAGGTGGTCGGCGACCGCCTGCGCGCGCGAAGACAGGGTGGGCGTCGCATCCGGCGCGAGGCCGCCGACGGCCAGCCAAAGGTCGAGGTTGCGCCGCTGCACGAGTACGGTCGGTGTCGCGCGGACCGGGCCGCCAGAGCGTTCCGCACTGCCGCCCCTGCGATCACGCAACCGCGCCCAGACCACGCGGCCGGCCTGACAAAGCGCATCGAGCCACGCGATATCGTAGGCATCGACTCGCGCAGGCAGGATCTGGCTCTCCCAGGCCGAAGCCGGCGCCTCGAAGCCCTCGAGCTGGGCGAGGATGCCAGCCAGCGCATCAGGACCGCTGACCTGCGTGCCCGGCGTCACGCGTTGCCACTCGAACAGAAAACGCATGAAATCGCGTGGCTCGACCGGTTCGATCTCGCGACGCAATCGTTTTACCGTGTAGCGGTGGATGCGCGCGAGCAGGTGGCGCTCGCACCATTCCGTTACCGTTGCTGCGGGATCAGACATCCTGTCGCGACCCGCAGCGAAATGGTCGCGGCCCAGCCGCGCCACATTTCCCGAACCGGCGGTTGCCACCGCCGCTTCGTCGGCCCCTCCCTGGGCCGATTCCGCCGTTGCTGCGAGTACCGTTGCTGCGGGTACCGTTGCTGCGGGATCGGACACAAGGCGATCGGCCGACGCGCGCGTGAAATGGCCGCGCATCACGAAACCATCGGCTTCGAGCGCAAGCAGCGCGAGGTCGATATCGGCAGATGCTACGCCGACCGACGCGGCCAGCGCGCTCGCGCGCGTCGGACCCAACGCCGTGAGTCGCGCGCGCAGCAGGTCGACGAGCGCGTCCGCCGCAGTCCACTGCACCGCGGCATACTCGGCTGGCGCCTGGATAACCGGATCGCTCGAAGCGTTCGCGAGGATCGCATTGAACTGCGGCAACCGTTCGGCCGTCGTCCAGATCCAGCTTGCTGGCGGCGCGGGAGCGGCAGCCACTTGCACCGCACCACAGCGAATTCGCGTAACCCGGCGCTGCGCGGCGAGCGTCGCAAGCCATTCCGGCCACGCGTGTGCTGCCTGCGCTTCGGCGTCGGTGATCCAGCCGATGCCCATCAACGCGGCGTGCAGTTCGTCGGCGGAACGCGCATCGGGCCACGCTTCCTCGCGTACGGCCTGAATCGCCTCCGGGTCGAGGCGGCCGAGATCCTCGGCGCTGTCCGGATCACTCCAGCGCCGGTTCACCACCGCCTGCGTGCGCCGTTCCTCGAGCGGCGCATCATCGAGATACGCATACGGTCGCGCACCGAGCACTTCGGCAGCGAGCGGCGATGGTCCGGTCAGGTCGCGTGCGAAAATGCGCCGCGTGCCCTGCTCCAGCCCCTGCAACAGCGCGATCAGGCCATCGATGTCCATCGCCGAGTGCAGACAGTCGTGCAGGGTCTGCGCGACCAGCGGATGGTCCGGGATCTCGCGCGCACCGACGAGGTTTTCCGCGCACGCGACCTGATCCGGAAAAACCGCCGCGAGCAGATCCTCGGACTTCATTCGCTGCAGCTGCGGGGGAACCTTGGCACCACCCTGAAAACGCGGCAGCGCGAGCGCGCTGGTCGCGTTCCAGCGCCAGCGCACGCCGAACATCGGTGCATCCAGCAAGGCCTGCACGAGCACGTCACGCACCGAACCCGAATGCAGGTAGCGCGCAACATCCTCGAGCGGAAAGCTGTGACTGGTCGACAGCGACAACACGATCGCGTCCTCGGTTGCCGCCGCCTGCAACTCGAAGTTGAACTTCCGGCAGAATCGCTTGCGCAGACTCAGTCCCCAGGCACGATTGACACGACTGCCGAATGGCGAATGGATGATCAGCTGGGTGCCACCCGATTCATCGAAGAAGCGTTCCATCGCAAGTTCGCTCTGGGTCGGCAGCACGCCCAGTGCGATCTTCGCGGAGCCGAGATAGTCGACAATCTGACGCGCCGCGGCAGCTGCAAGGCCGACCTCGGCGACGAGCCAAGCTTCCGCCTTTTCTTCTGCCTCGCAGCGGTCGTGGCGCGAGACGTCGCACGACGACACCGCACCGAGCGCATTCACTCCGGGCGCCGAATCCCCGTCCCAATTCCGTTCCCGCCCGGAAACATCCATGGTGACCAGCCGGTCGGAGATTTCCCGACGCAGACGCGACACCGCGAACGACAGCTCGTCGCTGCGGCCCGGCGCCTCGCCGAGCCAGAACGGAATCGTCGGTGGCGCGCCGTGCGCATCCTCGACCCTGACCCTGCCCCGCTCGACCCGCAGGATCCGGTACGACTGGTTGCCGAGCTGGAAGATGTCGCCCGCGATGCTTTCGACTGCAAAATCCTCGTTGATCGTGCCGACCATCACCGCCTGCGGTTCGAGCATGACGTCGTAGTCCGCCGTATCCGGAATCGCGCCACCCGAGGTGATGGCGGTCAGGCGTGCACCGCGACTCGCGCGCAGCATTCCGTTGACCGCGTCGCGGTGCAGATACGCGCCGCGCGGCCCGCGCCGGGTCGTGAAGCCGTCCGCCAGCATGCGCACGACCGCGGTGAACTGCTCGCGCGTGAGGTGCGCGAACGGGTACGCACGACACACCAGTTCGAACAACGCCTCCTCGCTCCATTCGCGGCACGCGACCTCGGCGACGATCTGCTGGGCGAGGACGTCGAGCGAACCGCACTCGACATGCAGCGTATCGAGCTCGCCACGGCGCACCGCATCGAGCAGCGCGGCGGACTCGACCAGTTCGTCGCGCGACTGCGGAAACAGCCTCCCCTTCGGAGTGCCGTCGACCGAGTGGCCGGAGCGGCCCACGCGCTGCAGGAACGTACCGATCGCGCGCGGCGAGCCGATCTGGCAGACAAGGTCGACATCGCCGATGTCGATGCCGAGTTCCAGCGAAGCGGTTGCGACGAGCGCACTGAGTGCACCGCGCTTGAGACGCTGCTCGGCGTCGAAGCGCTGGTCCCTGGCCATGCTGCCGTGATGTGCGGTGACCTTGTCCTTGCCGAGACGTTCGCTCAGGTGTCTCGCCGCGCGTTCGGCCATGCGCCGCGTGTTGACGAAGATCAGGGTCGTCCGGTGTTCGCCGATCAGCTGTTCCAGGCGCGCATAGACCTGGCTCCACGCATCGCCGGACATGACCGCTTCGAGCGGAGCCTCGGGCAATTCGATCGCGAGGTCGCGCGGCCGCACGTGGCCCGCGTCGACGATTTCGCAACCTGCGAGCAAATCCCGCGGCGCGGCGCCGGTCAGGTATCGCGCGACCTCCTCGATCGGCTTCTGGGTGGCTGACAGGCCGATGCGCAACAGGTGGCGCCCGCACAGTTCCTCGAGCCGCTCCAGGGACAATGCAAGGTGTGCACCGCGCTTGTTCGGCGCGAGCGCATGGATTTCGTCGACGATGACCGTACGGGTGGTCGCAAGCATGCGCCGGCCTGATTCGGAACCGAGCAGGATGTAAAGCGATTCGGGAGTGGTCACGACGACATGCGGCGGGCGCTTGCGCATGCGTTCGCGTTCGGCCTGCGGCGTGTCGCCGGTGCGCACCGTCGTGCGGATCTCGACATCGGGCAGCTGCAGCCGCTGCAACTCCTCGCGAATTCCGGCCAGTGGCGCCTCGAGATTGATGCGCACGTCGTTCGACAGCGCCTTGAGCGGTGACACGTAGACTACCGCCGTCTCGTCGGGCAGCCCGCCGTCGAGGCCGCGCCGGATCAGTTCATCGAGAGCGGCAAGAAACGCGGCCAGGGTCTTGCCGGAGCCGGTCGGCGCCGCGATCAGGGTATGGCGCCCGCCTGCGATCGCGGGCCAAGCCTCGGCCTGAGCCGCCGTCGGCGCGGCGAACGCGCCACGGAACCAGGCGGCGACGGCGGGATGGAAGGTGTCGAGCGGCATCCGCGTATTCTGCGCGTTGGCGTCTCAGATCGTGAAACGGCGGAACGCTACCAGATGCGGTCGTCCGCGCCGCTGTCAACCACGCAATGCGTTCAGGGCCGCCCTACAGCAATCCGAAGCGACGGATCAGGTGCGTCTTCACGACCTGGGTCAAGACCATGTACGCACCGAGAATCGCCGCAAGGTAGAGCCAGTACAGCGCCGGCAGCGGTGCAAACCCGAATTTCGCCGCGAGCGGCGAATACGGCAGCAGTGCGCCGACCGCGCAGATCACGATACCGGTCAGGGTCAGGGACAGGCTCGCGCGGCTTTCGAGAAATGGCAGCCGTCCGGTGCGGATCACGTGCACTATAAGCGTCTGCGAGAGCAGCGACTCGACGAACCAGCCGGTCTGGAACAGCATGACGTGTTCGAGCGAGTTGGCGCGGAACACGAACCAAAGCAGTGCGAACGTCGCGTAGTCGAACAGGGAGCTGATCGGACCGATGCAGAGCACGAACCGCGTGATCGAACGCATGTCCCACTGGCGCGGCCGCGCCAGGTACTCCGGATCGACCTCGTCGCTCGCTACCGAAGTCTGCGAGAAGTCGTAAAGCAGATTGTTGAGCAGGATCTGCACCGCCGCCATCGGCAGGAACGGCAGGAACACGCTCGCGCCGAGTACGCTGAACATGTTTCCAAAATTCGAGCTCGCGGTCATCTTGATGTACTTGAGGATGTTGCCGAACACCTTGCGCCCCTCGAGAACGCCCTCCTCGAGCACCATCAGGCTCTTCTCGAGCAGGATGATGTCGGCCGCCTCCTTGGCGATGTCGACCGCGGTGTCGACGGAAATGCCGACATCGGCGGCGCGCAGCGCCGGCCCATCGTTGATGCCGTCGCCCATGAAGCCGACGACATGCCCGTCGCGGTGCAGGGCCTCGATCACGCGCACCTTCTGCGCAGGATTGAGGCGCGCGAAGACCTGCGTGTCGCGTGTCGCCACGGTCAGCTCGTGATCGCTCATCGCCTCGACCTGGGGGCCGGCGAGATACCTGTCGACTTCGAAATCGACTTGACGGCAGACGTTGCGCGTGACGATATCGTTGTCTCCGGTCAGGATCTTCACCGCGATGCCGTTGCCGTTCAGGGCCTTGATCGCATCCGCCGCGCTGTCCTTGGGCGGATCGAGGAACGCGATGAAGCCCATCAGGGTCAGATCGACCTCGTCGATCAAGGAATACGCGGCCTTCGGCTCGATCTCGCGTACGCCGACCGCGATCACCCGGAAACCATCGTCGTTCATCTCGCGCGCGACCTCGCGCACCGCATCGAGCGCATCCTCCGACACTGCCTGGTCGCCGCCGGCCGCGTGCAGGGCCGAACAGATGCCGAGCGTTTCGGCGACCGCGCCCTTGGCGATCAGGAAGTGCCGGCCGCCGCGGTCCCTCACGATCACCGACATGCGCCTGCGGGAAAAATCGAACGGCACCTCGTCGACCATCGAGTATTCGGACTGCAGGCGTGCGAGCACCGCTTCGTCCACGCGTTCGAGTACGGCCAGATCGAGCAGGTTCTTGAGACCGGTCTGATGGTGGCTGTTCAACCACGCGAACTCGAGCACGCGTTCGTCCTCGACGCCGCTGATGTCGACGTGTCGCTGCAGGATCACCTTGTCCTGGGTCAGGGTGCCGGTCTTGTCGGTGCACAACACGTCAATCGCACCGAAATTCTGGATCGCGTTGAGACGCTTGACGACGACATCCTTCTTCGCCATCGCCATCGCGCCCTTGGCGAGATTGATCGTCACGATCATCGGCAGCATCTCGGGCGTGAGGCCGACCGCAACTGCTACCGCAAACATGAACGCGTCGAGCCAGGCGCCCTTGATCAAGCCGTTGAGCAGGAACACGAGCGGCACCATGACCGCCATGAACCGGATCATCAGCCATGCGAAGCGCTGCACGCCGCGGTCGAAACTGGTCGGCGCGCGAAGCCCCGCGAGTGATCCGGCGAGCGCGCCAAAATAGGTGCGTGCGCCGGTCGCAACGAGCAGGCCGGTGGCGCTGCCACTGATCACGTTGCTGCCCATGAAGCACAGGTTGCGCGCCTCGAGCGGCACTTGCGCAGCGGCTTCGATCCCCGCGAATTTCTCGACCGGCATCGATTCGCCGGTCAGTGCGGACTGGTTGACGAACAGATCCTTCGCGGTGAGCAGGCGCAGGTCCGCGGGAATCATGTCACCGGCCGACAGATGCACGACATCGCCCGGCACGAGATCCTCGATCGGCACTTCGGTCTTGCGTGCAACAGGCACCACGACCGCGTCGCCCGCGTCGCCGGTTTCCGGCGGTTGCGGTACGCGTCGCGCGGTCGCGGTGTTGCTGACCAGGCTGCGCAACTGCTCGATCGCACGCCCGGTGCGTGCTTCCTGAAAATAGGACAGGAACACGGCCATGAACACCATCGCGAGCATGATCAACGCCCCGACCGCGTCGTCGCCAAGCCAGGAAACGACTGCAAGAATCGCCAGCAATATATTGATCGGATTGGTAAAAAATCGGTGCGCAATTTCGGCTGGAAACGATCGCCTGGCCTCCTGCGCGACGATGTTCGGCCCGAATTCCGCGATCCGCGCGGCGACCTCGGACGCCGCCAGACCATCGCCGCTGACGCCAAGCAGGGTCAGCGCATCGGCCGTTCCGGTCAGGGCGAATTCGAGCAGGCCGCGGGGCGGCGGATTGTCGCGTCGCGCAGGATCCGTGCGCACCGCGGTCGCCATCATTGCGGAGAGAAGGCTGAACCTGATCACGACTCCTCCCGTTGCATGGTCCGCGCGGCGTTGCGGATCCGGACCGCTGCGGCCGGGCGGCCGCGCGCTGCCCGCATCGGCCACCGCCGATTCACAGGGGCGGCCAGAACCGGGCGCCATGCACGGCCGCGCGCATCGTGATCGGCGCGGCTTTCGATGAGCTTTCAGGCGCGATCGAGACGCGCCATGAGTTGCTCGAGAAACGCCTGAGGCAACTCCGCCCGCACCGGAACGCACCACAGTCCGGGCATCCCGAAGTCCATGCACTTGATCGCGTCCTTCTCGGTCATGAGGACCGGCAGGCCGTCGCCGAACTCCAGGTCGGATGGCGCGAATGCATGATGATCCGCGAACGCATGCGCCGCGACCTCGATGCCGTGCGCACGCAGAGCGATGAAAAACCGCTGAGGATTGCCGATCCCGGCGACCGCATGCACGCGTTGGCCCGCAAACGCCTCGAGTGGTCGCGACTGCGCACTGCGGTCGATTGCCACCGCGACCTCGCCGGCCAGGCGCATCGGGGTCTCGCCGTCCTGCGCGGCACCCCCGTTGCAGACCCGAAATTCGAAATCCGGCAGACGCGACTGCGGCTCGCGCAGGGGGCCGGCCGGCAGCAGACGTCCGTTTCCGAAACGACGCTGACCATCGATCACGCAGATTGCGATGTCACGCCCGAAACCCGGATTCTGCAGGCCATCGTCGGAAATCACCACGTCGACAGCGCGCTCGAGCAGGAGCGCGGCAGCCCGCGCGCGATCGCGGCCGACCGCGACCGGGACACCGGTACGACGCCGGATCAGGCACGGTTCGTCGCCGACCTGCGCGGGTAGCGGCACCTCGTCGAGCAGCAAGGCGCGGCGCTGCGTGCCGCCATGTCCGCGGCTGACCACGCCGGGTCGGCGGCCGCGCGCGCGCAGGGCCTCGACCAAAGCAATTACGAGCGGCGTCTTGCCGCTGCCGCCGACGGTGAGGTTGCCGACCACGACGACCGGCACCGCGATCCGGGTCGGCGTCCGCCATCCAAAGCGATAGGGCGCGACGTGCAGCGCGCGCAGCGCGCGGTAGACAGGAACGAGCACCGCGAGCCACCACGGCACCCGTGCACCCGCATACCAGACCTGCGCGATGCGCATTGCGAAACTGTTCATCTCAGTCCGCAGCAACGCTCACGAGCGCACCATCCTCGAACTGCAGGCGATGCAGGGCCGCATAGGGCCCGTCCCGGGCCAGCAATTCCGCGTGCGAACCGTGCTCGACGATACGCCCATGATCGAGCACGACGATGCGATCCGCATGTTCGATCGTGGACAGTCGATGTGCGATCACGAGCACGGTGCGCTCGCGCATCAGGCGCCGCAGGGCATCCTGGATCAGACGCTCGGAATGGCTGTCGAGCGCACTGGTGGCCTCGTCGAGAATCAGGATCGGCGCATCCTTGAGCAAGGCGCGCGCGATCGCGATCCGCTGGCGCTGGCCGCCCGAGAGCAGCGCGCCGCCTTCGCCGACGCGACTGTCGAGGCCCGCAGGCAGCCGGCGCACGAATTCCATCGCGTTGGCAGCCTCCGCTGCAGCGAGGATCTCCGCCTCGCTCGCGTCAACCAGCGCGCCGTACGCAATGTTGCGCGCGATGCTGTCGTCGAACAGGGTCACGTTCTGTCCGACCCAGGCGATCTGCCGGCGCAGGCTCGCCAGGGTGTAGTCCGCGAGCGGCCGGCCATCGAGCAGGACGCGCCCGGCCGACGGCTCGAGGAACCGCGGAACCAGGCTCGCGAGGGTCGATTTGCCACTGCCCGACCGGCCGACCAGCGCGGTCACGCTGCCACGCCGACACTTGAGGCTCACTCCACGCAGGGCCGGAATCGACGTGTCCGGATACGACATCTGGGCGTTCTGGAATTCGATCTCGCCCTGGCAGTCCACGAGTTCGATGCGTCCTTCGTCGCGTTCCCCCGGCAGGTCCACCAGCGCGAAGATCTCCTCGGCCGCGGCGAGGCCGCGCTGCAGATTCGCCTGCACGGTCGTAAGCCGCTTGAGAGACGGCAGGATGCCGCCCATCGCAAGGATCAGCGAGGCGAACGCACCCGGCGAAAGCGTCGTGATCATCGCCGGGCGTGTCGCGAAGTAGATGATCAGCGCCAGCGACACCGCGGCGATCAGTTGCACGAACGCGCTGGCCAGTCCGTTCGTCGAGGCGACCTTCACGCCGAGGCGCCGGGTCTCCTCCGCGACGGCCCGGAATCGCGTCGATTCGTAGGCCTGGCCGCCGAACACCTTCACTTCCCGGTTCGCGCCGACGACCTCCTCGACGACGCCGGTGACCGTGCCCATCGAGCCCTGGATGCGGTGACTGATACGGCGGTAACGGCGACCGACGTACAGGACCAGCAAGCCCACAAGCGGCACCATGACCAGCAGCGCAAGCGTCAGCTGCACGCTCGCCCGCAGCATCACCACGACGTAGAACACGACGCTCAGGCCATCGACGACCGCACTCTTGAGCGCATCCGTCGAAGCCTGCGCCACCTGCTCGGAGCTGTAGGTGATGCGCGCGATCTGGTGCCCCGACGATTCGCGATCGAAGAATGCGCTGGGCAGTCGCAGGTAGTGATCGAACACCTGCTGGCGCAACTGCTGCACGACGCCGCGTCCGATGTAGGCGGTGCCGTAGTCGGTCACGTAGATCGCGATGCTGCGCACCAGGAAGATGGCGACGATGATGATCGGCATCCACAGGATGCTGGCCGGATCGCGCGCGATGAACAGGTTGTCGAGCATCGGCTTGATGATGCCCGCGAACAGACCCATGCAGGCCGCGTCGACGATCATCGCGAGCACCGCGAGCACCGCGAGCGGCCAGTAGCGCCGCGTGTAACCGAGCAGCCTGGCATAGACCGCCAGACCGGAACGCAACGGTGCTTGCGCAGCGCTCACTTCGCGCCCGCTGGCTGCACCTGCGTGGTCGCGATGGACAGGCGCGTGAAACCAAGTTCGCCGAGCGCGTCCATCGCGGTCACGACGGCCTGGTGCGGTGTCATCGCATCGGCGCGCAGCATGACCGGATGTTCCCGGTCCGCGCCCGCAAACCGCGCGATCGCCTCCTTGAGCGACTCGAGACCGGGATTGAGCACCTCGTTGTTGTCGATGAAGTAGCGCCCATCGCGGTCGATCAGCACGACCAGCGCGTCGGGCTGTTCGGTCTGATCGCTGGTTTCGGCCTGCGGCAGACTCACCTTGAGTCGCGACTGCTGCACGAACGTCGTGGTCAACACGAAGAACATGAGCAGGGTGAGCAGCACGTCGATAAGCGAGATCACGTTGATCTCGAAGTCGTCCTCGCGGCGAGCCGAAGCGATGCGCATGCGCGAGCCTAGCTGGTTGCGGCGCGTGCCACACGCACCGGAGGTGCCACGGGCGTCGCCGCGCTGTCGCCGGTCGCGGTCAATTCGTCGGTGAGCAGGAACACCTGGCGCTCCATCTCGATGACCAGATCACCGACGCGACCGCGGAAATAGCGGTGGAACGCATAGGCCGGAATCGCCACGCACAAGCCGGCTGCCGTGCAAACCAGCGCTTCTCCGATGCCGCCTGCCATCTTCAGCGGATCGCCGACACCACTGACCATCACCGCAAAGAACATCGTGATCAGGCCGAACACGGTGCCGAGCAGGCCGAGCAGCGGCGAGACGAGCGCGATCGTTCCGAGCGTGTTGAGGAAGCGTTCGAGCCGATGCACGACATGACGACCCGTATCCTCGACGCGTTCCTTGATGATCTCGCGCGGACGATTGCGCACGCTCAATGCAGCGGCCAGCAGTTCGCCGAGCGGCGAGTTCGCGCGCAGCGCGTTCAGATGCTCCGGATCCAGCTTGCGCATGCGCGCCCATTCGCGCACTTCGTCCCCGAGTCCGGGCGGCACGACCACCTTGCGACGCAAGGTCCAGAATCGTTCGAGGATGATCGCCAGCGCTATCGCCGAGCACAGCAGGATCGGCAACATCGCCCAGCTACCGGCCATCAGGAGTTCAAGCACGTATCCACCTTGGTTGTACTACAGGCAGCGCGCATGATAGCAGCGTGGCTGCTGCGGACTATGCGACGCATTGCACAGGCAACGCAGGGTCACTCACGCCAGTAGGGACGGTCGCGCCCGCGTTCCCCGATTGCGCCGCGCGGCGCCGCATCGGCCGGGAACTCGATACTCAGGGCGCCGCGCGCGGCGGTGTTCAGCAGCGGGATGCCCGCCTGCGCATACCGCTGCACGACCAGTGGATGGGGATGTCCGAAGCGGCTTCGCCAGCCCGCGGACACCACGGCCTGGGCAGGCTCGAGCCGCTGCAGGAACGCCGCGCTGGAGGAACTCCTGCTGCCATGATGGGGCACCAGGAGGACCAGCGGCTTGTCACGGGCGAGACGCGCGGCGACGTCGGGCTCGACCTTGCGGCTGATGTCTCCGGTCAGCAGCAATCGCCCGGCCCGCCCTTCGACGAGCAGCACGCAGCTGCGATCGTTGCCAGTGGAGACCGTGGCCTGCGCATCCGCGTCCGGGCTGAGCATGCGCAGACGAACGCCGTCCCATTCCCGGGTCTGGCCGCGTTCGCACTGATCGGCTGCGAAGTCCATGCGCGCGGGTTCGCCACTCAACCGTTCGGTATCGGGAAAGGCTCGCAGCACCGCGCGCGCGCCACCCGCGTGGTCGTTGTCGCCATGGCTGATCACGAGCAGGTCGAGGCGCCCGACTCCGAGCGCACGCATCGTCGGCAGCACTGCGGCTTCGCCGAGATCGAATCCGGACGGATAGCGGGCACCCGCGTCGAACAGCAGGACGTGTGCATGCGTGCGCACGAGCACGGCCAGGCCCTGGCCTACATCGATCACGGTCGCCTCGAACGCGCCGGGCGCGGGTGGCGGTCGATCCGGCCGCAGCAACGGCAGGAACAGCAGTACGCCGAGCAACCGTAGCGGCACGCCGCGCGGCAGAAGCATCCACAGCGCACCGACAGTCGCGAGCGCGAACGCCCACGGTGCCGCCTGTGGCAGATACCAGTGTGCTCCGGGCCAATCCGCGATGTGTCCGAGCAGCCACCACAATGCGTGGGCGAGCCCGCCCGCGGCCATCAACAGCGGGCTTGCAAGCGCCGGCGCGCCCGCGAGCGCAAGGATTCCGAGCAGGCACAGCGGCACGATCACGAAGCTGACCAGCGGCAGGGCCAGCAGATTGGACAGCGCGCCGATGGCCGAGGCCTGGCCGAAGAACCAGACCGTGAGCGGCAACAGCGACACGCTCATCGCCAGTTGCGCGGTGCCGAGACGGCACACGAATGCGTACAGCCCGCGCTCGCGGTCCAGACACAGGCCGAGGAATGCGACACCTGCGAACGACAGCCAGAATCCGGCCGAAAGCGTCGCCAGCGGATCGCCGGCCAGAATTGCGAGCAACGCCAGCGCCAGCGACTGCAGCCCGCCCTGCGCGCGGCGTCCGAGGCGACTCAGGACCAGCACCGCGATCATCACCACCGCGCGCACGGTGGGCAGGCTGGCCCCGGCCAGCACGCCGTAGACCAGCGCCGCGGCGAACGCGGCGGGCGCCTGCGCAATCGGAAATGCGAGGCGCGCGCCCAACGCGGGCCACAGCCACCATGCCGCGCGCACCAGCAGCGCACCGAATGCGGCGGCGATTCCGACATGGAATCCGGAGATCGCGACCAGGTGCGAAACCCCGTTCGCGCGCGTGACATCCCAGGTCTGCGCGTCGAATCCGCGCGTGTCGCCGACCGCGAGCGCGCGCAGCAAGGCGGCGTCGCGCGGATCGGCCACGCGCGCGCCGATGCCACGCGAGAGCGCATCGCGCATCCGATCGATGCACGGCGGCGTGCCGATGCGGCGACTCGCTCCGGCTTCACGCACGTAGCCGGTCGCGACGATGCCGCGCTCGAGGGCCTGCCGCTCCGTATCGAAGCCGCCGCGATTGACCAGTCCGCGGGGGCGCTTCAGGCGCACCCGCAGCCGCCAGCGACTGCAGGGTTCGATCGTCTGCGGCGCGCCGTACCAGGACAGGCGCGCGCGGCCCGCAAGCGCGACCGGTGCACCGTCGAGCGTGGCCCGTTCGATGCGCAGCACGAAGCGCGTGGCATCGGCACGCGTCGCGGGCAGGTTGTCGACGACGCCGACAACATCGAAATCGCGCCCCTCGAGGGTGCGCGGCAGGCGCTCCTGCAAGGCCAGGTCCGCACGCAGCGCGCACCATGCAAATCCGCATAGCAGACAGCCGGCCAGGCGCAGGCGGGGCTGCGACAGCGCGAGCAGTCCGGTGCCGCCGACCGCGCCATCGAGCCAGCGCGGCGGCAAGCCCGACAGGACGTGTACCGCGAGCACGCCGAGCAGCATCGCGAGCGCGCCCGCGATACTGAAGATCGTGGTTCCAACCGGTCGTGCGGGCGCTTTCCTGCGCATCGTGCTCCCTGCCACCTGCACCGGCTCGCGAGCCGCGGCCGCCCCCTTGCGCAGTCACCCGCGGCGGCGCCTGGCGGACTGCACCGTGCCCGCTTCGCGAGTATCTCCTCGCTCTCGCGGGCCCGCTCCTGGCCTCGCATTCGCGCGATGGACTGCGCTGTCTTCTCCCTGACCGGCGCCGACCCCCGTCTACGCGCGATCAACCTCCAATGAACGTGGCAGTCGGCTAGCCGGATCCGTGCAGCGTGCCCGCGGACAGCTCGAGCACGCGTCCCGCACGTGCCGCGAGGCGCGAATCGTGAGTGACCAGAATCAGTGCGGTACCGATTTCCCGGTTGAGTTCGAGCATCAGCTCGTAGACCTGTGCCGCGTTGCGTTCGTCGAGGTTGCCGGTCGGCTCGTCGCCGAGCACGCAGGCCGGGCGCGTGACGAGTGCGCGCGCGACCGCGCAGCGCTGGCGCTCGCCGCCAGACAGCTCGCCCGGCTTGTGTTCGAGCCGCGCACCGAGGCCGACCCGCTCGAGCAGGGCTACCGCGAGATCGCGCGCCCCGGCAATCGCGACGCCACGGATCAACAGGGGCATCGCGACGTTCTCCACCGCGGTGAATTCGGGCAGCAGGTGGTGGAACTGGTAGACGAATCCGAGCGAGCGATTGCGCAGCTCGCCGCGCGCGCGGTCGGAAAGGTCCGACATCGCCCGGCCCTCGACCACGACGTTGCCTGCGCTCGGTGCGTCGAGGCCACCGAGGATATGCAGCAGCGTGCTCTTGCCGGTACCGGACGCGCCGACGATCGCGACGCTCTCACCCCGGCTCACGCTGAGGTTGACGTCACGCAGCACTTCCGTGCGCAGGCGGCCTTCCTGATAGGTCTTGGCAATGGCGGTTGCGCTGAGGACGATCATGGCTGGAGATCGGGAAGCGGCGACCTGGAATGGAAAAAGTGCAGCGGAAATGACCGGATCCCGGCAACCGGGATTCTCCGTTTCCGGTATTGCCGTGAATCGGAAACCCCGAAGACGAGGCGAAGAAGATCGCAGCGTGGCCTTCCGCCGAATTCCGACTCCCGGCTATTCATAACGCAGCGCCGCTGCCGGCTCGGTCTTCGCGGCGCGCCGTGCCGGATACAGCGTCGCGAGCGTGCAGAACGCGAACGCGGTGACGGTGATCCAGATCACGTCTCGCCAGTGCAGGTCGCTCGGAAGTTCGCTGATGTAGTAGACGTCGGGCGACAGGAACGCGACATGAAACGTGTGCTCGATCCATTGCACGATCGCGGCCAGATTCAGCGACAGCACCACGCCGAACAGCACGCCTAGCGCGATGCCGAGCGCGCCGACCAGCACGCCCTGGACCATGAACGTGCCCATCACGCTGCGCGGACTCTGGCCGAGCGTGCGCAGGATCGCGATGTCGGCCTGCTTGTCCTGGACCAGCATGACCAGAGTCGAGACGAGGTTGAATGCGGCCACCGCGACGATCAGCGAGAGAATCAGGAACATCACCTTCTTCTCCATCGCGACCGCCTTGAAGAAGTTGCTGTGGCCCTGCATCCAGTCGGTGACCCGGTAGTACTGGCCGAGTTCGCGCGCGAGCGCGCGTCCCACGGGATACGCCTCGAACATGTCGTCGAGCTTGAGGCGCACGCCGGTCGGACCGTCCAGACGATACAGAGTCTCGGCGTCGCGCATGTTCATCACCGCGAGGCCGGAGTCGTATTCCTGCATGCCGGCCTCGAAGATGCCCACGACCGTGAAGCGCTTCATGCGCGGAATCGCGCCGATCGGTGTCGCGCTGAATTCCGGCGCGAACACGGTCACGCGATCACCGACAGTGACGCCGAGCGTCATCGCGAGTTCCTTGCCGAGAACGATGCCGAACTTGCCCGCGACCAGATCGCCAAGCCGGCCTGCGGTCATCCGCTTGCCGATTTCCGAAACCTTTGGCTCCATGTCCGGCATCACGCCGCGCACGATGGCGCCGCTGACCCGCGCACCCTGCAGCATCGCCTGGCGCTCGACATAGGGCGCCGCGCCGAGCACGTGCGGGTTCGCGTTCGCGAGCTCGATCGCGTGCGGCCAGTCATGCACGGTCTCGTCGACGCCCTCTATGGTGGCGTGCGCTACCATGCCGAGAATGCGCTCCTTGAGTTCCTGATCGAAGCCATTCATGACCGAGATCACGGTGATCAGCGCAGTCACTCCGACCGCGATGCCGAGGATCGACACCAGCGAGATGAACGAGATGAAGTGATTGCGCCGCTTGGCACGTGTGTAGCGCAGGCCGATGAAGACTTCGAGCGGACGGAACATGCGAACGCGATCCTTGGTTTTTGCGCCGGACAAGATCGAGGGATCGCCCGGGATGCGTCCAGTCGCGAACCGCGCGAACTGCCGCGCGACATCGCCCTTCGCTGACGCGCGTCGGCGCGTCCGCAGGCTGTCGCCCGGGCTTGGACCGCAACTGCGACGCAGAGTGCCGCAAGGCCGGCGCGCGGGCAAGTCGGCCCGCAGCGTTCGCGTCTGTGCGAATCCGGCGCGCCCGTTGCTCCCGTACACTCGACGTGCCGATCGGCCGGAGCAGGAGACCCAGGTGCCATGACCGAGCCCACGCAATGATCGAAACCTCCCATGCCGCGCTGCCGAGCGAGCTGCGCGACCCGCTCGCGCGCGCGATCGCCCAGGTCAACACGGTCGTGCTCGGCAAGCGCCGCGAGGTCCGGCTCGCGTTCGTCTGCCTGCTCGCCGGCGGTCATCTGCTGATCGAGGACCGGCCGGGCGTCGGCAAGACGACGCTCGCCCACGCGCTCGCGGCAACTCTCGGCCTCGGTTTCCAGCGCGTGCAGTTCACTTCCGACCTGCTGCCTTCGGACATCATCGGCGTCGGCATCTACGAGCGCGAACTGAATCGGTTCCGCTTCCATCCGGGTCCGCTGTTCACCCAGCTGCTGCTCGCCGACGAGATCAACCGCGCGATGCCGAAGACGCAAAGCGCGCTGCTCGAGGCGATGGCCGAGGAGCAGGTGACCGTCGACGGGACCACGCACCGGCTCGCGCCGCCGTTCTTCGTCGTCGCGACCCAGAATCCGCTCGACTTCGCGGGCACCTATCCGCTGCCCGACTCGCAGCTCGACCGCTTCATGCTGCGCATGAATCTCGGCTATCCGGATCGGGATGCCGAACGCGCGATGCTCGGCGCGACTGACCGGCGCGAGGTGATCGACAGCCTCTCGCCGTGCCTTACCCCGGAGCAGATCATCGAATTGCGGCACGCCTGCACCCGCGTGCTCGCAAGCCCCGCGTTGATCGAATACCTGCAGGCGCTGCTCGAGGCGAGCCGCGAGCACGCCGAGATTCGCGTCGGCCTGTCGCCCCGCGCCGGCCTTTCGCTGCTCGCCGCCGCACGTGCCCACGCGCTGCTGGCCGGCCGACCGCACTGCGTACCCGAGGACGTGCAGGCGGTGTTTCCGTTCGTGGCCGGCCATCGTCTGAGCCCGGGCGCGAGCGCGCGCGGCGACCGCGACCGGCTGGCCCTGCAGTTGCTCGAGTCGACTCCGGTGCGCTGATCCGATGGCGGTGACCGTCGACGGCCTGCGTCTGCGTGCTCTCGCGATCGCCGAGCGGCGCCTGCCCGCGCTGACGCGCCTGCGCCGCGCCGAAGCGCTGCCGGTCCGCCTCGATCGCCGGCGCATCTACGTATTGCCTTCCGGCTTCGGCGTCGCACTCACGTTGCTGCTCTTCGTGATGCTGATCGGCGCGCTCAACTACGCGAACAACGCGGCCCTGCTGATGACCTGCCTGTTCGGCGCGGCAACCGGTGCGAGCCTGTTCGCGGGGTTTCGTGCGATGAGCGGTCTGACCCTCGTCCAGCTGCACGCGGGAGAAGCCTATGCCGACCGGCCGTTCGAACTGCACCTGCAGTTCGCCGGCGAACGGCGCGAGCGACCGGGCCTGTGCGTGCGTTGCGGCGAGGCGCAATGCGCGTTCGCGGTGGGGTCCGGGACAACCGACGTGCGGATCGTGCTGCCAGCCGCAGCGCGCGGCTGGTTGCGTCCGGGGCGCCTGCGCGTATGGACCGAATATCCGCTCGGCGTGTTCAGGATCTGGAGCTGGATTCACCCCGACACGCAGTTCCTCGTGTATCCGGCCCTCGAGTCGCCCGCGCCGGAACTGCCAGCGGGCGACGGCCTCGCGGGCGAACGCGCGAATGCGGGCGCGAGCGAGGAACACGCGGGCCTGCGTGACTACCGCAACAGCGACCCGTCCCGCCTGATC
This sequence comes from uncultured Gammaproteobacteria bacterium, assembly GCA_963758365.1. GTDB lineage: Bacteria > Pseudomonadota > Gammaproteobacteria > Xanthomonadales > Rhodanobacteraceae > Dokdonella_A. The sequence continues at coordinate 1,164,226 of CAVWVB010000001.1, read as the reverse complement.
GCATGGAAGGCCTCGGTTCGTCACGACTCCCTATTGGTGCGCGACGCGGAACGACGCTCGGGCGAGGCGCTAACCTTCGACCACAGCGCGTTGCGCGGCCTGGATCCGGAAGCGCGCATCCGCCGCCTCGCGGCCTGGGTGGTCGCGGCCGAATCCGAGCAGCGCCGCTACACGCTGCGCCTGCCCGCCGAGACGCTCGGGCCGGGCCTCGGAGCCGACCACCGCGGAGCCTGCCTGCGTGCGCTCGCGCTGCTGCCCGGAGCGGGACGCGCGCAGTGACCGAACGCCTCGACAACCGCCAGTTCGAGCTGTTGACGATGACGATCGCGGCGGTGCTCGCGACGCATCTCGCGCATCTGCCGCCCGTGCTCGGCGTGGCGTTCGCGATCCTGCTCGGGCTGCGCGCCTGGACGCGGCGACGTGGTGCGGCCGCGGTCGTCGCGTGGATCCGCCTGCCACTGACCCTTCTGCTGGTCGCCCTCGTGGTGGCGAGTTTCGGCAACCTGTTCGGAAAGGAGCCCGGCACCCAGCTCGGTTGCGGTCTGCTCGCGCTCAAGCTGCTCGAGACCGAACGCGTTCGCGACGCGCGTGTCGCCGCGGGGTTCGGCGCGTTCGTGCTGATGAGCGCGCTGTTGTTCACCCAGACGCTGCTGTTCACGCTGCTGATCTGTGCGGTGCTCGTGCTCCTGATCGCGGGCCTGGTCGCGCTGCAGCCCGCACCGCGGCAACGCTCCCTGTTCGCCGATCTGCGCGTGGCCACGCTGCTGCTCGGCGCCGGCCTGCCGCTCGCGCTGGCGGCATTCGTGCTGGTGCCGCGCCTCGGCGCGCCGCTCTGGGGCGCTCCAGGCAACGAGTCGCTCTCACGCACCGGACTCGGCGACAGCATGGCGCCGGGCCAGTTCACCGACCTGCTGGTCGACGACTCGCCCGCATTTCGCGTCACCTTCGCGGAAGCCCCGCCAGCGCCGCCACAACTCTACTTCCGCTCGATCGTGCTCTGGGATTTCGATGGTACGACGTGGTTTCGCGGGCCCTTGCCCGGATATCGACGCATCGAAAACATCGCCGCCGATACGACGCAGGCCGCCGCCATCTACGACTACACGCTAGCCCTCGAAGCCACGGGCCGACGCTGGCTGCCGGCACTGGACATGCCGGTCGCCGCTCCGACCGATGCGCGATTCACGGCCGAACGCATGTTGGTCACGAACACGCCGGTCACGCAGCCGCGTGCATTCGCGCTGCAGTCGCAGGTCCGCTACGTGCTCTCGGCGACGCTCGACGCGGGCGAGCGCACACGGGCGCTCGCGCTTCCCGCGGGCTTTGATCCGGATACGCATGCACTGGCCGCGCGCTGGCGCCGCGAAGGCCGCGACGATGCCGGCGTAGTCGGCGCCGCGCTGCAGATGTTCAATGCTAGCTTTACCTACACCCTGAGCCCACCGCTGCTCGGGCGGAATTCGGTGGACGACTTCCTGTTCGGCACCCGCAGTGGATTCTGCGAACACTACGCATCGGCATTCGTCGTGCTGATGCGTGCCGCCGGCATTCCGGCCCGCGTCGTCACCGGCTACCAGGGCGGGTGGTGGAATGCGTCGGGTCGCTATCTGCTCGTGCGCCAGTCCGATGCGCATGCCTGGGCCGAAATCTGGCGTGGCGGACGCGGATGGGTCCGCGTCGATCCGACTGCGGCTGTCAGCCCTGCGCGCATCGAACGCGGTGCGGCCGCAGCGAGCGACCGCGACGACTGGTCCCAGGCCGGCTGGCTGCGCGGCCTGCGCAATCGCTTCGATTTCGCGAACCGGCTCTGGACCCAGGGCATCATCCAGTTCAATGCGCTGCGCCAGAAGGCCCTGCTGGCCCGATTCGGCGTCGCCGACGCAAACCACGGCGATCTGCTGCTCGCGCTGTCGGGCGCACTCGCGGTCGCGATGCTGCTGGCGACGATCTGGGCCATGTCCGGCGCCCCGCGCCCGCGCGGGGACGCGCTCGACGAGGCATGGCAGCGGCTGCGCACGCGCCTGCGGCGCGGCGGCTTGTCGGAGCGTCCGAACGAGGGGCCGTTCGATCTGCTGCGGCGTGCACGCATTCAGCAACCGCCCGCGTTCGTGGCCGAGCTGGAGCCGCTGGTTCGCGAGTACGTTGCCCTGCGCTACGGCGTCGCGGCGGCTCCGCAAGCGCAGGTTGCCGCGTTCGCGCGCGCGGTGCGCAGGTTGCGCGCGCCACCGCGGCCATTGCGACGTACCGATGCGACGACCGGACATTCAGCCACGTCGGGGTAAGATGCATGGCGGGTTCCGGCGCGCCGGGATTCGTTGATTCCCATGAGGTGTTTGCAATGAGCAAGAAACTGGCAATCGTTCTGATGACGACCGGTCTGGCTTCCTGTGCGAGCGTTCCGACGCCCCTGCAGGGCCAGTTTCCGGCCAGTTCGCCGCGCGACGCGGCGGCCACCGCGCAGGGTCAACAGGTGCGCTGGGGCGGCGAAATCATCAAGGTCGAACCACAGGCCGATGCGACCTGCTTCGAGATCCTCGCTCGCGAGCTCGATGCGAGTGCGCGCCCCACCGATCGTGATTCGAGTCAGGGCCGCTTCATCGCCTGCCGCAAGGGATTCTACGACCCCGAGGATTTCGAGCGCGGGCGCGACCTCACGATCGTCGGACGCCTGAGCGGCACCGAACAGGGCAAGGTCGGCCAGTTTGACTACACCTATCCGCGTGTCGAGGCGAGCACGATCTATCTTTGGCCCGAGCGTCCGCTGTACGTACGCTCCCCCTACTACTACGACCCGTGGCTCTACGGATATGGTCCGGGCTGGGGCTTCGGACCGTCATGGGGCTGGGGTCCCTATTGGGGTCCGCCCGTGGTGATCCGCGGGCGATCGCACGGGCACCCGCGCGCGCAGGCGCAAGTGCAGACGCAGAGGAATTCGGAGCAGCAGGAAATGCAGAAGCGCTGACTGCGTTTGCGTCAGCCCGGCGGCCATTGCATTGCTCGCCCCGCGAGCAGATGCAGGTGGACATGGAAAACGCTCTGGCCACCGTCGCGATTGCAGTTGATCACGCAGCGATAACCGTTCTCCGCAAAGCCCTGCTCTCTGGCCCAGCTGGACGCCGCGAGCACGAGCTTGCCGATCGTCAAGGCGTCGGCGTCGGTGAGATCGTTCAGGGTCGCTACCGGGGTCTTCGGGACGAACAACACATGCACGGGCGCCTGCGGGTTGACGTCGCGGAAGCCGAGTACCGTATCGTCCTCGTAGACGATGTCGGCGGGGATCTCCCGGCGGATGATCTTTGCGAACAGGGTCTCGGTCATTGGTTCTGGATTCTGGATTCGGTATTCAGGACTCGGACGAAGGCTCGCAGCTCGGCGCGCGATCCGCAAGGGCCGCCGCGAGCGCCACGTACAGTTCGAATGAGCATGCAGGCTACCGGCGCTCGTTCGCTTTTTGCGAAATCCAAAATCGCCAGTCCCGGCTCACAGCGCCTGGCGTCCGCCGAACGCATGCGCCAACGTACCGCGATCGATGAACTCGAGTTCGCCGCCGAGTGGAACGCCATGTGCGAGGCGACTCGCATGCACGCCGGCAGCACGCGCGATCTGCGCAAGCATGTGTGCGGTGGCCTCGCCTTCCACGGTCGGGTTGGTGGCGACGATCAGTTCCTTGACCTCGCCTTCGCCGAGACGCTGCGTTAGCAGGTCCAGACCGATTTCCCTGGGCCCGAGACCATCCAGCGGCGACAACCGCCCGAGCAGCACGAAATACCGGCCGCGGAAACCCGTGGCCTGCTCGATCGCAAGCTCATCGACCGGCGTCTCGACCACGCAGAGAAGGGCGGGGTCACGCTGCGCGCTCATGCACAGCGCACATATCGGCTCCTCGCTGAAGGTCCGGCAACGCGTGCAGTTGCCGATCCGCTCGACCGCGACCGCGAGCCGTTCGGCAAGCCTGCGCGCTCCCTGCCGATCGCGTTCGAGCATGTGGAAAGCCATGCGCTGAGCGGTCTTGGCGCCGACGCCGGGCAGGCAGCGCAGCGCTTCGATGAGCTCGGCGAGAAGCGGCGAACTGGACATTGCGTCGGCAGCCCGGACTTGTCAGAACGGCAGCTTCATTCCGGGCGGCAGGTTCATGCCTGCAGCGAGTCCGCCCAGTCTCTCCTGGCTCACGGACGCGATCCTGTTCACCGCGTCGTTGACCGCCGCGGCCACGAGGTCCTCGGCCATTTCCGGATCGTCGGCAAGGAGCTTGCGATCGATCGTGACCGCACGCACCTCGTGGCGGCCGCTCATGCGCACGCTGACCAGACCGCCGCCAGCCTGACCGGTGACCTCCATCTGTGCGATCTCCTCCTGCGCACGCTTCATCTCTTCCTGCATGCGCTGCGCCTGCTGCATCAATCCGGCGAGGGGACCCTTCATGTTCGTTTCTCCGATGGTGTGTCTGCGTGTTCGTGATCCAGCGGCCGCACGCTCTCGGGAATCACCCGCGCATCGAACCGGTCGACCAGCGATTGCACGAACGGATCGCCATGCACGGCCCGTTCGGCTGCCTGCCGACGCGCGGCGACCTCGCGCGAGCGAAGTTCCGCCGGGCTCGCGGCGCCTGCACTCTCACGTTCGAACCTGAGCTTGATCTTGCGCCCGAGCGCGGTTCCGAGGCGTTGTTCGAGCTGCTCGGTCATCGGCGCAACGGCCAGATGTTCATGCGCAGGCTTCAGGGCCAGTCGCACCAACCCGTCCTCGATCGCAACCAGGGTGGCCTGCTGGGCGAGCTGACCGACCGGACCACGCAGGCCGGCCCGATCGATCAGCCGTGCCCAGGTATCGTTCCCATCCTCGGCCGCGGCCGGCGCCGCACGCGGTGCGGGGGCTCCGCTCGTCGGGCCCGCCTCGCGCGGCGCGCGCGCGGGTACTCTCGCAGGACGCGCGACAGCCGGTGCAGGCTTGCGCTCCGCCGCCGCATCCGCACGGGTCGCCGGAACGAATGCAAGCATCCGCAACAAGGCCATTTCAAAGCCGACCTGCGCGCTCGGCGCGAGCGGCAGATCGCGGCGTCCGGTCACCGCCATCTGGTACCAGAGCTGCACGTCGGTCGCGGGGATCGCGCCGCTCAGCGCAAGCAGTTCGGCATCCTGCGCGGCAGCCGCGGCCGGGACGAGCTGCAGCAACTGGATGCGATGCAACAAGCCGGCCAGTTCGTCGAGCACCTGCGCGAAATCCGGCGCGAAACTCGCGATGCGTTCGATTTCGCCGATCAGCGCGATACCGTCGCCCGCAGCAAGAATTTCGAGCAGGTTGCGGACCTTGGCCCGCTCGACGGTGCCCAGCATCGCATGGACCTCGCCCGCATGCAGGCTGCCGCCACCATGTGCGATGGCCTGATCGAGCAGGGACAATCCGTCGCGCAGCGAACCGTCCGCCGCTCGTGCGAGCACCTCGATGCCTTCGTCGTCGAACTCGATGCCTTCCGCGGCGAGGATATGCTGCATCTGACCGCCGATCTGCTGCGGCGTCAGTCGCTTCAGGTTGAACTTGATGCAGCGCGAAAGCACGGTCACCGGCAGCTTCTGCGGATCGGTCGTCGCGAGCAGGAACTTCACGTGCGGCGGCGGTTCCTCCAGCGTCTTCAGCAACGCGTTGAATGCGTTGCGCGACAGCATGTGGACCTCGTCGATCAGGTAGACCTTGTAGCGGCCCCGCGTCGGCGCATACATCGCGTTGTCGATCAGTTCGCGCACATTGTCGATGCCGGTGTTGCTGGCCGCATCGATTTCGAGCAGATCGACGAAGCGTCCGTCATCGATCTCGACGCAAGCCCCGCACACGCCGCAGGGGTCGGATGTCGGGCCCTTCTCGCAGTTCAGCGACTTGGCGAGAATCCTCGCTATCGTGGTCTTGCCCACGCCACGGGTACCGGTAAACAGGAATGCGTGGTGCAGGCGCCCGCTGTCGAGCGCATGAATCAGCGCGCGCACGACGTGCTCCTGGCCTACCAGCTCGGAAAAGCGGTGCGGGCGCCATTTGCGCGCTAGTGCCTGATACGACATCGGAAGTCCGCGAGACGAGTGGGCGATTGTAGCAAGCGTGGGATGACGCAGGCCGCGCGCAGGCGGATCGGCTTGTATGCGCATCGTGTGGCGGGTATTCTGCGCGGCCCGCACGCGAGGCGCGGCAGCGCAAATGCGGAGAGGTGTCCGAGCGGTCGAAGGAGCACGCCTGGAAAGAATCGGGTTCGACAAATTCGTCCGTTTCGCGGGTTCGACCCATTCGTCTGGAACGAATGGGGACAGCCGCAGGGCTGGCCCCGAGCGCAGCGAGGGGTGAGGCTCAGGATGAGCCGAACAATCCCGCCCCACTGCAATAATGGTTTTGTGGAGAGGTGTCCGAGCGGTCGAAGGAGCACGCCTGGAAAGTGTGTAAACGGCTAATCCCCGTTTCGCGGGTTCGAATCCCGCCCTCTCCGCCACGTTTCGTTACTCGGTGACAGCCGAGTCACCGGTCTCATGGTGGCTCCGTCGGTTCTCCCGCGACGATAGCTCGCAAACCCCGCCAGGTCCGGAAGGAAGCAACGGTAGTGAGTGATTCGGGTGCCGGGATGCGGCTGGCGGAGCTGCCACCCCTGCTTTCACTTTGCCTTGCTTTCATCTTGCAGAGCACTACGCGCGAGAAACCATCCCTGGTGCCTGCGTCCGGCCCGGCCATCCCTGGCCGGTCGCTCGGCAGCGCATGCGATGCCCGATGGCATCGCAAGAACGCGCCGCCTCGCCCCCCAGGTCCGGAAGGAAGCAACGGTAGTGAGTGATTCGGGTGCCGGGATGCGGCTGGCGGAGCTGCCACCCCTGCTTTCACCTTGCCTTGCTTTCATCTTGCAGAGCACTGCGCGCGAGAAACCATCCCTGGTGCATGCGTCCGGCCCGGCCATCCCTGGCCGGTCGCTCGGCAGCGCATGCGATGCGCCAGCGCACCCAGCCGCTCAGGGATGCAGCCACCCCGACTCGCCATCGGCGTAGTGCTCGTTCTTCCAGATCGGCACGCGCCGTTTCACCTCGTCGATGATCCAGCGACACGCTGCGAAGGCAGCATCCCGATGATCGGCGCTGACCGCCACCCATACCGCGATGTCGCCGACCGTCAGCGTGCCCACGCGATGTACGCAGCGCGCTTCGCGTATCGCGAAATGCTCGAATGCCTCGCCGAGTATGGCCTCGCCCTCGCTCTCGGCGAGCGCGGAATACGCGTGATAGTCGAGCCGCCGCACCTCGCGGCCATCGTTGTGGTTGCGCACCCAGCCTTCGAATGTCGCGCAGGCGCCCGCCCCTGCATCGTTCAGCGCGGATTTCTCCGTGGCGATATCGAGCGTCGCATCGGAAAGGCGAAAGCGCTTCACGAAGGACGCGACCCCGCAGGCGCGCGTTCCGGACCCGAGTGTCGACCAGGACCCGTCATCCGCCCGATACCGGCGGCAGGAACACGATTTCGTCGCCGTCGGCCAGCACATGGTCCCAATCGACCAGGCTGCCGTTCACCGCGACTCGCAAGCGCTGCTCCGAAAAAGGAAACGCATGCGCCGCGGCGACCTCGGCGTACAGCTCCCGCGGCGTACGCGCCGCGCTCGCACGCGTCTCGCCGCTCCCGGCACGATCGGCAAGGCTCGCGAAATACAGCAGACGGTAGTTCACTCGACCACCCGGCCCTTCCTGACCCGGCGCCTGCCGCCGCTCTTCCCTTCGAGATGCAGTCCGTCGATCACGATCTCGTGCGAAAGCGCCTTGCACATGTCGTAAATGGTCAATGCGGCGACGCTGGCGCCGGTCAGTGCCTCCATTTCGACCCCGGTCTTGTGGGTAATCGCGACCGTGCAGCGTATTCGCAACGCGGTCGTCGTCGCGAACTTCACTTCGAAACGACAGCTCTCGATCGCGAGCGGATGACAGAACGGAATCAATTCGTGGGCCCGTTTCGCCGCCATCGTGCCCGCGATGATCGCGGTATCGATGACCGGACCCTTCGCGGAGCGCATGTCCTGCGCGCGCAGTGTGCGCGCAACCGCTGCGGGAAAGCGCACGTGCACTTCGGCGACCGCCTCGCGACGCAGCGGTTCCTTCGCGCCGACATCGACCATTCGCGGTCGGCCCGCCGAATCCAGGTGGGTCAGAGTCCTCTTGGTTCTCGCCATGTCTTCCTCGCCTCGTTCGTTGCGGGAATCGCGATCAACCGCCGATCGCGTACATTTCGACATGGGCACGCGCGTCTGGCGACACGCTGCTGCGAATCTCGCTGTAGCGGTCCTCGCGTGCGTTCCAGACCGCACGGATCAGGCCCGCAAGCTCCGCATCACCGGCACCCGCGCGCAGCGGACCACGCAGGTCATGGCCCGATCCGGCGAACAGACACGTGTACAGCTTGCCATCGGCGGAAAGACGCGCCCGCGTGCAGCCGCCGCAAAACGGTTCGGTGACCGAGCTGATGAAGCCGATTTCACCGAAACCGTCGGCGAACCCCCAGCGACGCGCGACTTCACCCGCATAGTTGGGGCCGAGCGCGACCAGCGGCCAGCGGCTCGCGATGCGTTCACGCAGTTCCGCACTCGGTACGACGAGGTCGCGACGCCAGTCGTTGCAGGTGCCGACATCCATGTACTCGATGAAGCGGACGATGTGGCCGCTGCCGCGGAAATGATCGACCAGGTCGAGCACCTGGCCGTCGTTCGCGCCACGCATGACCACGCAATTGATCTTGAGAGGAGTGAAACCGGCGTGCTCCGCCGCCGCGATCGCATCGAGCACGTCGGCAATTTCGCCGCGCCCGCCGGAAAGTCTGCGGAACGTCGCCGCGTCGAGGGTGTCGACACTCAGGGTGATCCGCCGAAGACCCGCATCACGCAGGCGCTCGACCTGCGCCACGAGCAGGCTGCCGTTGGTGGTCAGCGCGATATCCTCGATCCCGGGCAGCCGGGCGAGCCTGCGCACGAGTTCGGGCAGGTCGCGGCGCAGCAGTGGCTCGCCGCCGGTCAGGCGCAGCTTGCGCACGCCCTGATCGGCGAACAGCCCGGTGAGACGCTCGATTTCCTCGAAACGCAGGCGTTCGGCCTTGCTCAGGAACTCGTGATCGCGTGGGTACTGATCCTCGGGCATGCAATACGGGCAACGGAAATTGCAGCGATCCAGCACCGAGATTCGCAGGTCCGACAGCGCTCGCCCGCGCCGGTCGAGCGGTGGCGAGTTGTCGAGCCTGGACGGAATCCCGATTGCCATTCAGACCACCTCCGCAGCGACCGCGCCATGGCGGCGCGGCATCGGCAGCACGACCACGTCGCCGCTCCGAGCGACCCGCCACCCCTTCGATTCCATCGCGCGCGCATCGCTCTCGCTCGCGTAGTGATAGAGCATCAGGCGATCCCGCAGGGTCTGCGGATACTCGCGTTCGAGATCATCGAGACCGGTATGGGACGGGTTTCCGTGCAATGCGCAGTCGTGCGCGACGAGCTCGCCGCTGGCCGCGCTGGCGGCCAGCGCCTCGGGTATCGGCCGGGTATCGCCGGTCCAGACCATGCTGCCGGCCAGGGAGAGTCCGAACGAGGTATTCGGAGCATGATGGCGTGTCGCGAACACGCCGAACCAGAAACCGTCGCACCAGAATCCGCGTGAACATGGAATCAGCCGGAACGCATCCCAGAAATTCGCGCCGCCTTCGGCGATGACCTCCGGATAGTCGGCGATGCGCGCCTGCAACAGTGGGACCAGCGCGGCATGTGCGTACAGGCGCACGTGGCCGCGTAGCGCATCGTCGAAGTAGGCCGTGTAGAACAGGCGCTCGAGGCCGGCCACGTGATCCATGTGCGTGTGCGTGATGTAGATCGCGCGCGGAGGCACCTGGTAATGGGCGAGATACGCGGCGAGTGCCTCCGGTCCGCAATCGATCATCAGCACCGGCATGCCGGCGGATTCGATCACGCCACAGGCCGAACCCAGTTCGGGAGCCTGGGCGCTGCCGACACCGAGAAATCGCAGTGCGAGGCTCATGACAGGGTTCCCCGCGGCGCCGCGGACGGCAACGCCTGTACGAGTGCCGGGCGATAGGCGGCCAGCAACGGATCCCAGAACCTCGAGTCGAACGCATTCATCGCCGAGGCGCCGACTTTCTCGAGCGAACGCCGCAGGCGGCGCAGGTTCGAGCGTCGCCACATCGCCAGCGGCCGGCGCAGGCGCCCGCGATCGAAATCGATCAGCCAGACTTTCCCGCGCTCATCGACGAGGATGTTGTGGGCGTTGAGATCCGCATGCCAGACGCCGGCCGCATGAAACCGCGCGATCGTGCGTCCGACCCGCTCACCGAGTGCAGGATCGGGGACGCGGTCGTGCAGGCGCGCCGCGAGCGTGTGCGCAGACGCGATCCGCCGCGTCAGAAGGTCAGCCTGGTAGCTCGCTCCGTGACGAACGTAACGCGCGGCGACGGGCACCGGCACCGGCAGACCGAAGCTGTCCATTTTTGCGAGCAGGCGGAATTCGGCGAACGAACGCGTGCGTGCTGCTGCAAGCCAGAAATACCGATCCGCGCTGACCCTGGCGACGAGTCCTCCACGATGGTAGTGGCGCAATGCGCAGGGGCCGACCGGCGTCTCGACGTAGGTCACGCCGCCGCGACCACCCGGCACCGAAGCGGCCTGGCCGAGCTCGCGCCAGTACTCGCAATCGAACCATTCGTCCCGCGGCGCGGCAGCGAGCGCGGGGTCGAACAGGATCGCACCGTCGGAAGTGGATTGAACTTGCGCCTGGATCATTCGTCTGCCAAGTTGACTGCCCGTTGCGTGGGCTCGCCGCGCACACCCGATGCAGATGGTAGCAAGCGCGGCATGGATCGAGTTGCAATTCCCGACACGGAGCCCGAATCGCTCTGCCTGCTGCGGACCTCGGCAATCGGCGACGTGACCCATGTGGTCCCGATGCTGCACACGCTGCAGGAGCAATGGCCGCGCACGCGCCTCACCTGGCTGATCGGCAAGCTCGAGCACAAGCTCGTGGGTGACCTGCCGGGGGTCGAGTTCCTCGTATTCGACAAGTATGCGGGCCGGGCGGGCTATCGCCAGGTGCGTGCGCAGCTCGCCGGGCGCCGCTTCGACGCGCTGCTGCACATGCAGGTCGCGCTGCGTTCCAATCTGCTCAGCCTGGCTGTGAAGGCGCCGCTGCGGATCGGCTACGACCGCGCGCGCTCGAAGGACCTGCACGGGTTCTTCATCAACTGCCGGATCGCATCGCGCAGCGGCGATCACGTGCTCGACGCGATGGCGAGTTTCCTCGAACCGCTCGGACTCAAGCAGACCAAGGTGCGCTGGAACATTCCGCTTGCGGATGAGGCGCGCGCATTCGCGGCTCGCCATCTGCCCGGCTCCGCACGGACCCTGCTGGTCAACCCGGTTTCGAGTCACCGCCTGCGCAACTGGCGTCCGGAATGCTACGCGGCGGTCATGGATCACGCGGCATCGGAGCTTGGCTGGCGCGTCGTCCTTTGCGGCGGACCCAGCGTGTTCGAACGCGAGTTTGGCGATGCGATCCTGGCCCGGATGCGCACCCGGCCACTCGACCTGGTCGGCAAAGACACGCTCAAGCAGTTGCTCGCGCTGCTCGCGCGCGCCGACCTCGTGCTGTGCCCCGATTCGGGGCCGATGCACATGGCCAATGCGGTCGGTACCGCGGTGCTGGGTCTGCACGCCGCAAGCAATCCCGCGCGCTCCGGCCCGTACTCGGATCGGCAATGGTGCGTGGATCGCTACGATGCGGCCGCGCGACGATTCCGCAAGAAACCGGCGGAAGCGCTGGCCTGGGGCACCAAGCTCGAATACCCCGGAGTCATGGACCTGATCGCCGTCGACGACGTGCTCGAACGCCTGGAGGCGTTCAACGCCACGCGCAAGACGCCCCCGGACCCGATACCGGCGGACTCTCAGCCGTAATCCTCGTAGGATTTCTCCTCGATCAGACTGGAACCGAGCTTTTCGTTGATTGCGCGCTTGAGGCGCGCGCGCTCGTCGTTGCGGACATAGACCGAGCGCGCGACCTCGATGAATTCCGCGTCGAAGATTTTTGCTTTTTCCTTGATGCGGATGCGGTCCTCGATGTCCCAGAGTGTCTCGTTGACCGCGCGCAACCGGCGCCGTTCGGCGTCGATGTCGCGGCGTGAGAGCGGATCGGCCGACCAGGTCGCGTTCAGCAGGTCGAGCTCCGCGCGCACATTGGCGCGCTTGGTCTCTTCGCGCATGCGCTCGGCCTTGATCTCCAGGATCGTGATCTTGTCGATCAGCTCGCCGTAGGAAACCGGAACCGAAATCGTGCTCATGGACGCTCGACGGCCGCCGGAGAAAGAACAGTCAGTCTAGCCGACCGCGCATCGGACGGGTTATCCCGGACCACGCGAGAAATCCTGGACGATCGAGACACTGACTTGTTTCAGCGCTCGCGGCCTCGTATCATCCGCGACCCCGCTCGGAGAGGTGGCAGAGTGGTCGAATGTACCTGACTCGAAATCAGGCGTGCGTTCATAGCGCACCGTGGGTTCGAATCCCACCCTCTCCGCCAGACAAGCAAAAACGCCCCCACGCGGGGCGTTTTGTTTGTCCGGAGGTGATGGGTCGGGTGAATGAACCCACTGCGGTTCGACAAATTCGTCCGCAACGAATTTGGACAGCCGAAGGCCGGCCCCGCAGCGCGAAGCGCGTAGCGCGTAGGAGCGAAGTTCAGGGATGAGCCGAGCAAGCAATCCCACCCTCTCCGCCACGAAGTCTGGACGAGTGGGTCCGGTTCTCCATAGAGGCCAGAAAGCGCGCCACGTGGCGCGCGTTTTCGCTTCTCGGGTGGACTGCGCAGGCGTATTTCCGCTCGATGTGCCGATTTGGTCCTGCGTCTCCGTGGGCGATTATTGGGAATCAGGAGGCGTTGTGTCGCTGATTGGCTCGCGAGCCGGGAGTCTTTGGGCTGCGCGCCGGCCGCGCGGACTCACGCAGGATCGAGTCAGAAGTGATGGCGCTGCCCGGCCAGTCCATCGGCGTCGGAGCGAGGAGTTGCCGGACCGTGATCCCGACAGGCTGGCGGTCGTCGGGGATGCGTCTCCCTGCAACCTGACGTATCCCGCATCCGGCGCCGACAGCAGGGTCCGCTCGTCAGCGTGATCGTGCTCAGACAAGTTTGCTGGGGTCGACGATGTCCCCATCGGCTGTTGCCGCATACGCCTCGTGTAGGCTTGCCTGGGCCGTTGTCGTTGCAGTCCTCTACGACGATCGTCCCCACCGTGTGGACCGGATCATCCGCGGGCACTGCCTGGCGATGCCGCAAGGCATGCCACCAGCGATCGCAGTGGTTGTGGCCAGCGATCAGCCACGTGGACCAAGGCAGACTCCAGGAACCGTCGACGATTCGAGCAACACCATTTGCTCCACCCGACTGCCATCGTCGATCCGCCACAAGTGACGCAATCCCGCTGGCACCTTCAGATGTTGGCCGCGGCGCCCGGGCAATGTGGGCAAGCGCCGCCTCGCAGAAATCCTTCAGTCCGAATTGAAACCGTCACAGAAGATCGAATCGGAGACGTGGCAGTTGAGCTGGGTTTCGAGCGCCCCAAGATCCTGACTGCCAAACGTATTCGGATTGGGCAGATCCACCTTCCGCGGGTTTGCATCGAGGTCCACGAAGTGATCGCTTTCCGATGCGAAATCGATGCCGGGCGAGTCGCGAGTCAGGTGATAGTCGCCGTGATCCGGATCTACGAACAACGGCGTGGCCAATATGTCGTGCGTCGAAGGCGGCAAGGTCGAAAGGTCCTGCGACATCACCTCGCTCGCCATCACGTGTCCCAAACCCGCGCTGGACAGGATCGGTACACCGGGCTGGTCGAAGATCGAGCGGGTGATTGCGGTCTCCGTGCCGTTGATTTCCACTGCCGCGCCGCTCGCGATCGAGTTGCGCGCGAACGTGCATTCGTCGACGATAAGCTGACCATCACCGTCGGGCTTCTGCAGGAGCGCACTTGCAGCGAGCTGGTTGTCGGTGAACAGGCACCGCGACAACTCTGTGTAGTTGCCATTGTCATCGTCCACTGATCGAATCAGTTGGCGCCCGACGTTGTGATGCATGTTGAAGCGTATCGCCGCCAACTCCCCATTTGTCTGCATGAGAATGATCGCTCCGCTCGGATCGCCGGTCGAATTTTCGGCGACGTTGTAAGCCAGCTCGTTGCAGGGAACATCGGGAGCGCAGGGAACCGCGCCGAGATTCTCCACGGGCTCGGGATCGCGACACCAAGAGTTAAATGAGGACGAATGATTGAGGAACACATGGGACAATTGCGAAATGCCGAGCGCATCCGTATCGACATCGGCGTAGATCGCGGCACCTTCCTGCGCGATGTTGTCATTGATGCGGAAATCCTGGGCGCACAGCGTCGCAACGGCATAACCGCCTGTGAAAGATGCGTAAGGATTCAACCAGATGCCGCCACCCGTCGAGCGAGCCGTATTGCTGGAGACTTGCACGGGATTATTCGGGTCGGTCGAAAAGATCCTGACGACCATGTTCGTGTCGGTATTCGCATTGACTGCGATGCCGCCGCCGTAGTCCGCATCGTTGAATTGCAGAACCGCACCGCCGTTGTATCCGGGCGATCCGATGTCGGCACTCGCCGGCGAGAGCACCTCGATGCCGCCGCCTTTTCCCGTTGCCGAATTGAATGCGATCAACGTTTGCGGCTCCAGCACAAACAGGCGCGCACTGCCCTCCATGCGGATGCCTCCGCCGGACACGGCCGCAGTATTGCTGAGGATCAGCGTGTCGTGGCCGATGTGCAACTCGGCGCCCGAGCCGGTGCCGTGGAAATTGATGCCGCCGCCGTGTTCGGCCGAGTTCAGCGAGACCGTCGTGCGCTCAAGCGTAAGCCCGCCCGCACCCGCGAAGTCGATGCCGCCGCCGTCGCCGCTGCCGATCCGATCCGCGCTGCGGATCCAGAGGTTGGACATGAAGACGTTGCTCGTGCCGCGTATCGAAAACACCGCGGCTCCGCCGTTGCCTGCGCCGCTGACGGTCGTGATCGCGATTCCGGCGCTCGAGGCGTTGCAGTCGGTGAATCCGCCGACGACATCGACAACCTGGTTGTTGATGATTACCTGCTGGCCGCTGTAGGTCTGATTGGACGCGATCCAGACGTAGTCCTCGCCTGAGCTCGCCGCAGCCGCGTCGATCGCCGCCTGGATCGTCGTGTGCGTGCAGGCGGCGTCCCCGCCTACCTTGTAGATGTGGGTTGCGTGGCTCAGGGACGCCACTACGAGTCCAACGACCAGAACGAAACTGCGCAAGACGCCTTTCATGACCGCTCTCCGGAGTGATGACACGCTTCGGGTAACGCCTTCCGGTGAGGTCGACTGCCATGCGATGAGAATTCCGAATCCCGCCTCCGCGTGCGACGCCCGGCAGGGATCGCAGTCGGCCTGCCACATCCGCATCAGTCGAACCCGTTGTAGACGCCCCTTCTCGGACGTGCTGCCGCGTCAGTCAAACCCGTTGTAGAAAATCGAATCGGCGTCGACGCCCTCGAACGCGCCGATGTCGGCAGAAGAGCCAATGACGCGCGGAAAGCCCGAGCCGCGCTGGTCGGTCGTGTATGCGCTGACGTCGTTGCCGGCGTTCTCCGCGGGGCTGCCGGCACGAAGCGCATGGGTCTTCGTCGGACCGCCGTTGTCGTGGAGTGGAAGCAGCATCGGATCGCCGCCGATCGTGCCGGGCGGCAGCGTTACCGATAGCGACGAACCGATCAGGTTGTTCGCGCCGGTGACCGAGCCTTGTGGGCCGAGTCCGATGTTCTGTGTACTGGCGCCGGCGCTCGTATTGGCGGCGATGATTGTGCTTTCGATGTCGGAGACGCCGAAGGTGTACAGGCCGGCGCCGAGGTTCGCTCCGCCTTCGCCGTTGAACACGATCGTCGAGTTCAGGATCGACGTCGGGCCGAACGCATCGAGCCCGCCCAGGTATTGGCCAGCCGTATTGCCGGAGATCGTGCTGTCGATGATCGTGTTCGGCTCGGCCGATGATCCGAAGAGGAATAGACCGCCGATGTTGCCGTCGGAACGGTTGCCGGAGATCGTCGACTGCGTGATCGTCGCACCGCAGAAGCCACGAATGCCGCCGATCGAGCCCGGCGAATTCGGCAAGCCGGACACGAGGTTGTTGGAGACGGTCGAATACATCATCGTCAGCGTGCCGCCTTGACATTGATGCCGCCACCGCCGATGTGACTGACCCGACACACCCGCGACGACGTTGCCGCTGATCGTGCTGTGATCGAGGACGGCGAGACCGTCGACGAGCGCTCCGCCGCCGATCGCATTGCCGAGCGCCGAATAGATCTCGTTGTCGACGATCGAGCTGTTGATCGCGACGAGCGCGCCGTGAACGAACACGCCGCCGCCCCTTGGTCGTCGAGCTGCTCGCCATGTCGGAGACGCGGCAATCCCTGATCACCGTGTCGTTGAGCTGGAGCACGCCAGCCGAGTAGATGCAGCCGCCACCGAACGAATCGGTGTAGCCGTTCTGGATGGTCATGCCGTAGAGCGCGAGCGGTTGCGCCGCGTTCTGGCTGAAAACACGATCGAGGCCGGCGCCGTCGATCGTGAACGTCGCCGAGCCCGGCCCCTGGATCAGCAGCGCGCGCTGCACGTTGATGCGACCGGTCGTCAGCGTTATTCCGCTGCAGAGCCAGCTGCGTGAGGTCGATCGGCTCTCCGGCCGTGTCGTCGATGACCGCCTGGCGCAGGCTTCCGGGCCCGTGAATCGAGACAGTTCTGAACGATGAATGCCGTGGGCGGCAGAACCGCACCGACATCGGGCGGGCAGAACACAAGCGCAAGGCACGCGGCCAGGGGATGGAGCGACAACGAGTAGCGCGAAGTATTCATGATCGGAGCTCCTGAGCGATGGGCCGCGAAGTTGAGCGGCTTCGCTCTCAGGAAACGCCGAAACGTGCCCAGGAAAGCCAAAACTGCCGCGAAATCGCTTTGGCGGCATGTTCGTCGGCGGATGAGCAACGACCGCTCGTCCTGAGAACCTGCCTTCGAGATTCAAATTCACTCGCTCGATGCTGTCGGCAATAGCGCTGTCGAGGACTGCCGTGCTGACGCATGCTCCGCAGATATGCGGATCGCTTCGGCTGCCACGGAGCCGGCGCCCCCTGCGCCAATGGTCGTTCGCGGCAGACGGTCAGTTGGCGTGGCCGCCGCTCGTGATGCGCGTGAGCTCGGCCATCATGGCGGGATCGGCAGGCTGCGGCTTCGGACCGATCGCGAGGGCCTCCGTCGCGACGGGCCGCGCTTCGTCGAACCGATGCTCGCGCGTCAGCGCGCGCGCCTCGAGCGCGAGCATCGAGAACAGCGTCGTCTTCTCGTCAGGCGTTTTCCGCTTGTGCACGGCGACGACGTCGCTCGCGAGATCGAGCGCTTCGCGGTTGCGGCCGAGCCCGTACAGCGCCAGCGCACGCTGGAACTGCGCGGAGTCCGCGTCCTTCGAGTCAGTGCTGCCGTTGCGTACGGCAATCGCGAGCAGCTCGTCGGTCGTCGCCAGCGCGTCGTCGTAGCGCGCCAGTTTGACCTGGGTGCTGGCCAGTATCCCGAGAGGGCCAATTAATTTGACTTCGCATTCGTCCTTGAGCTCGCGCTGCATCGCGACCGACTGCTCGGCATTCGTGCGCGCGCCATCGAGATCGCCCTGCGCTGCGAGAACCTGCGACAGTGAACCGACCAAGCCAGCACAGACGTAATGGCGGATGTGCTCACGCCGGCAGATTCCGATCCCTTCATCGAGCGCGGCGCGGGCTTCGTCGCCGCGCATCTGTCCGGAACGCAACCGGCCGAGTGTGTCGAGTGCGCTCAGCGTATCGGGGTGCGAATTGCCGAACAATGCTCGGCGCATCGCGAGGCCGCGCACGACATACGACTCGGCATCGTCGTAGCGCGCATTCGTGACGAGGAACTTTCCATATGCGCCGAGCACCCATGCCGTGTCTGGATGCGGCCGCACATAGACGCGCTCGGCGACCGCGATCGCCTCGCGATAAGCGGAATCTGCGCGTCGCAGGTCACCTCTCGTCTCCGCGGCGATACTGATCGACTGGAGCAGGTCGAACGCCTCGCGCGACGCATCGCGCAGCTGGGGCTTCCAGCGTGTCCATGCCGCATCTGCGAGGGCGAGTCCCTGCTCGAACTTCTGTGCGAAGACGAGGTCGTGTGCGCGCATCGCATCGACGCGCAACAGCAGCAACTCGCGCCCGTTCGAAACGCTCTCGGCGAGCGCGCGCGCGTCCAGGGCGACGACCTGCGTTTCGTCACTACGGCCGGCACTGGACAGTGCATCCGCGAGTACGAGGAGCGCCTCAATCGCAACGCCGTCGCCGCGCGCGACCAGCGATGCGCGCAGCGGCTCAAGCAGCGCGATGGCTTCATTCGGCCGATTCTGCGCGACGTACGCGTGCGCGCGAAGCACACGCACGCGCAGGTCCATGCCATTGCGTAGTGCGGGCAGCCGGCCCAGGTTGGCGGTCGCACGATCGAGCAGCGCGTGTTCACGCTCGTAAGCGCCGATCGCACCGTTGACCTCCGCCAGAGTGAGCAGCAGGTCGACGCCCGTGTCGCCTGCGAGCGCGTCGTCGCGCAGCAACTTGTCGCCGGCGTCATCGACAAGTTGTTCAACAGTCGGCCGGCGCTCGCGCGGGACATCAGCTTGCGCTGCCTTGAACACGGAAACGAGGAAGTCGCGACGGATTCCGCATGATGGGTCTGCCGATTCGCGCGCGCGGCTTCCTCGTGCGCGACGCGTGCCTGCCACAGCGCGACACCCAGCGCGGCGACCAGCGCAACCAAGGTCGTTACGCTGATGGCGACTCCACCCCGGTGGCGCGCAACGAACCGCTGCATGCGATACCGGCGTGTCTGCGCCCGCGCCTGTACCGGGTGCCCTTCTAGCACGCGACGGATCTCTTCGGCGAATTCTCCGGCCGATGCGTAGCGCTGCAAAGGGTCTGCTTCGGTGGCTTTCGCGACAACGGCGTCGAGATCGCCGGAGAGTCGCGCGTAGATGGTGATGATCGGCGGCAAGGAAGGCACCGGAGAGCGTGCTGTCCTCTCGGCGGCGCTCGCCGGTCAAAAGCTCGCCGAGCACGACGCCGAGCGCGTAGACATCTGTCGCCGTCGTGATCGCACCGCCGCCGACCTGCTCGGGGGCCGCGTATGCGGGCGTGAACGCCGGCAGCACGGTGGCCTCCGGCCCGGTCTCCTCGGCAAGAAGTTTGGCGATGCCGAAATCGAGCAGCTTGACCTCACCTTCCGCCGTCATCAGCACGTTGGAAGGCTTGATGTCCCGATGCACGATCAGCGCGCGGTGTGCAGCATCGACCGCGCGACAGACGGTCGCGAACATCTGCAGGCGCTCGTGCTCGCCGAGCAGATTCGCGCGCGCGAAATCAGTGATCGGCACGCCCTCGACGAGCTCGAGTGCGATATAGGCAAGGCCTTCCGGGGTGAGCCCGGCCTCGATCATCCGCGCGATATTCGGGTGCTGCAGGCGAATCAGCGCACGCTGCTCGCGTCCGAAGCGGCGCCGGGCTTCCGGGCTCAGAATGTTCTGACGCAAGAGCTTCAGTGCGACGCATTGCCTCGCGCCTTCGAGCTCGCGGTGCGCCTCGAACACCGTCGAGGAGCCTCCTTCGCCGATCACTCGCACGATTTCGAAAGGGCCGATACGGCTGCCTGGCGGCGCCGCCGGAGGCGGGGCATCGCCAATCGCACGCGCGAGATCCTCGAGACTCGCGCTCGATACTGGCTCGTCTTCCGAGGCGTCTGCGCGCAGCAGCGACTCGACCCGTGCCCGCACGGTCGCTTCCGGGGACTGCGCGTCGAGAAACCCGGCACGCGCGGCCGGCGCAAGCGCGAGCGCCGACTCGAACAGTTCGCGCAATTTCTTCGACGGTGTCTTCATATGTCCGCTTAACGCCGGATGGCGCACTCGCCTGCCATCCTCAGGTTATCTCGCCAAGCTCGCTCTTGAGGAACGCACGCGCGAAGCACCGGCGCCAACGCTTGCGCGCAGGCGCGCTTCGAGCTCGCGCGCGTAGGGCGATGTCGACGCGCGCAGCAATGGCCGCAACTCGCTGGAAAGCACGTCGGCGTCGTGCGCGCGACCCTGCGCGCGCAGCGCAGCGGCCAACGCGACCTTCACTTCGAGCACACGTGGATCGGCCGGCGGATACGGCGGACTGCGAACCGCCAGCGCTTCGCGCAGCACCGGCTCTGCCGCCGCCGCGTCACCGAGCGCGAGATGTGCCCGACCGACGGCGTACAACGATTCACCAAGCTGCGCATGGCCTGGCGGATAGGCGCGCCGCGCCAATTCGAGCGCGCTCCGCGCGGCGGCAAGCGCGGCGGCGGGCGCGCCGTTCGCGATCCGGGCTTCGCTGAGCGCGGCGAGCACGGCAGGCCGCATCGGATCTTTCGCTGCGGTTGTCGTTTCGAACGCCGCGGCCGCTCGGTCAAGTTCGGACAGCGCTTCGGTGTCGCGATGCTGGCGCAGCAGGATCACGCCAAGTTCGGCGTGTTGGCTCGCCAGCCACGGCGAGTCGGCCGGCTCACCGTCCCTGACGATAGACAAGGCTTCGCGTCGGGCCGCCTCGGCTTCACCGAAACGTCCGGCAAGCAATTGCGTCAGCGAGAGATGGCCGAGCGCCTTTGCGCGCCAACCGCTGCGCAGCCCTTGCGATCGTGTCGCGATGTCGAGCGACTTGCGCAATGCCGCTTCCGACTCGTCGAGACGACCGAGTTCGCGATAGTCCCTGCCGATTGCGTTCCAGACCGCACTGATGTCACGCTCGTGCAGCGTTCCTGCTTCGGCTGCGCGATCGAGCAGTGCCAGCCGCTGCGGCAATGCTTCGGCATAACGGCCTTCGGCTTCGATCACATAGAGCAGGTTGCCCGTGACCGTCATCGTATCGTGATGGTTCGCACCGACGGTTGCCTCGCGGATCGCGAGCGCACGGCGCAGCGCAGCTTCGGAACCGGCGAGATCGCCCTTGTCGTCGAGCATGTTGCTGTATTCGTTGAGCGCATGCGCAACACGGTTGCTGTTCTCGCCGAAGCCGAGGCGATACGCGTCGATCGCATTGCGGAAGACGCTCCCGGCTTCGTCGTAGCGGCCCTGCTCACCGAGCTCGACGCCAAGCTGCAACCACTGATCGGCGACGTATTCGTTGGCGCGACCCAGCGCGGCCTCGTCGCGCGCGAGGTTTGCCCGCAGCATCGCCTCGATGTCTTTGTTATCGCCCTTGCCGATCAGCGCCTGGGTGATCATCTGATGCGCATTGGCGATGTCCGCGGCGTCCGGCAGTTCCTCCTGATTCAGCAGGGTGAGTGCTTGCCGCGCGTGGTCGAGCGCGGCGTCGTAGGTGCCGGTCTCGACCTCGATCCAAGCCATGCCGGTCAGGGCGCGCACACGCACGTCAGTCGGCACGCCGCTGCGCGCGCTCGCCTCGAGTGCGCGTGCGAGCAGGTCGTGCGCCTTGTCGAAATCGCTGATCTCGATGTTGAGCTGGCCGAGCAGCGTCAGCACGTCGGCTTCGAGCGCCGGTTCTCCGCGCAGGCCTGACGTCGACCTGCTGGCCGCCCTTGGCGAGCAGTTCCTGCGCGGTCATCGGCTTGCCGCCGGACACGTCCGGGCTCGCGTTCTCGAACACGCCGACCATGAACTGCCGCACCGCCTCGGCGCGGCTCGCATGCGCCTGTGCGGCGCGCGCGTTCGCGCTCGCAACCTGCGCCTGCCAGACCGCGATGCCGAGCGCGGCGAGAATCGCGAGCACGAATGCGGTCGTGGTCGCGACGCCGCCCTTGTGCCGTACGACGAACTTGCTCATGCGGTACCAGCGCGTTTGCGGCTGCGCATGCACGGGGCGGTCGTCGAGCAGACGCTCGATGTCTTCGGCAAGCGCCCCGGCCGATGCGTAGCGGCGCTCGGGATCGGCTTCTGTCGCCTTAGTCACGACGGCTTCGAGGTCGCCGCGCAGGCGGCGGCGCGTGATCGGCCCGCGCACGGTGCCGGGCTCCGCGTTGGCGCGCTCCGATGGCGTGCGGCTGTCGCCATCGCCGCCGCGCGCTCCGGTGAGCAGTTCGCCGAGCACGATGCCGAGCGCGTAGACGTCGGTCGCGGTCGTGATCGCGCCGCCGGCTATTTGCTCGGGCGCCGCGTAGGCGGGCGTGAATGCCGGCAGCATCGTCGCGTCGGGATCGACTTCGTCGACGAGCAGTTTGGCGATGCCGAAATCGAGCAGCTTGACCTCGCCTTCCACCGTCACCAGCACGTTGGACGGTTTGATGTCGCGATGCACGATCAGCGCGCGGTGCGCGGCGTCGACCGCGCGACACACCGTCGCGAACATCTGCAGGCGCTCGCGCGTGCCAAGCGCATTGGCGCGCGCGAAATCAGTGATCGGCAAGCCCTCGACGAGATCGAGTGCGATATAGGCAAGGCCTTCCGGGGTAAGCCCGGCCTCGATCATCCGCGCGATATTCGGGTGCTGCAGGCGGATCAGCGCACGCTGCTCGCGTCCGAAGCGGCGCCGGGCTTCCGGGCTCAGAAGATTCTGACGCAAGAGCTTCAATGCAACGCGCTGCCTCGCACCTTCGAGCTCGCGGTGCGCCTCGAACACCGTCGCGGAGCCCCCTTCGCCGATCACGCGCACGATCTCGAACGGACCGATGCGGCTGCCTAATGGCGGTGCCGGGGCCGGGCATCGCCAATTGCACGCGCGAGATCACTCGACGCTCGCGCTCGATACCGGCTCGTCTTCCGAGGCGTGTGCGCGCAGCAGCGATTCGACGCTTGCTCGCACTGCCAGCGTCCGGGCACTGCGCGTCGAGAAACCCGCACGCGCAGCCGGAGCGAGCGCGAGCGCTGAGTCGAACAGTTCGCGCAAGTTCATCGACGGTGTATTCCTGCGTCCAGGCAACGACGGATGGCGCGCTCGCCTGCCATCGCTCAGGTTCTCTCGCCAAGCTCGGTCTTGAGAAACGCACGCGCGAAGCGCCAGTCGCGCGCGACCGTGCGCGGTGCGATGTCGAGAGTCTGCGCCGCCTGCTCGTGTTCGAGGCCAGCGAAGCAGAGGAGTTCGACGACC
Source organism: uncultured Gammaproteobacteria bacterium (assembly GCA_963758365.1). Classification (GTDB taxonomy): domain Bacteria; phylum Pseudomonadota; class Gammaproteobacteria; order Xanthomonadales; family Rhodanobacteraceae; genus Dokdonella_A. Next base: position 1,141,036 of record CAVWVB010000001.1, on the reverse strand, counting down.
TGTGCGGCGCGTGCGTCCACTTCCTCGAGCTTTTGTATCGCGTCGTCGAGGTCGAGCGCCTGCTCCGCGCTGTCGAGCGCGAGCCGCCAGTCGCTGCCGGTCAGCGTCGTGCGAACCCACTCGCCACCGGCGCGCTGGCGCAGGCGGTCACGCGCGCGGTCGGCGAGCAAGTGCCGCATCGCGCGCGCTGCATACGTGAAGAACTGGTCCGGATGCGCGAACACGAGATCGCGATCGCCACCAATGCGAAGGTACAGTTCGTGCACAAGTGCGGTCGCATCGAGCGTATGTCGCCCGGCGCTGAGCTGACGACCAGCCATCGCTTTCAGGCGATCGTAGACACGCCCGAACATCGCGTCGGTCCGCAGCGCCAATTCGCCTTGCTCCGAGTGCGGCATCCCCAGACCGGTATGGCAGGTGGCCTTGCGCCTAGCATAGAGGCTTTTCGGCGGCCGTGTTGCACGGCGTTCCGTTAGCCCTGGCCCGATCCGCTGGGCAGTGGCTTGTGTTCACGCGGGCAGCATGGACGGCACCCGTAATCGAGGTGTCCTATCGAGCTGCGCCGCGAGCCAGGCTGCCAGGCTGCGAAGATGAGCAACTGGCACAACTGCGTGGCGGGTTCGAACGCATCGGCATCCTTTTGCCGCGGCCGCCCGACCGCCATAACCGAATGCCTCCGCGGCCGAAGTCCGAGCGCACGCCCCGCCGCCGCCCCCACGGTTCTCCGATCGTCACGGCGCCGCATCCTCACTCCACGCGCACACGCCGCAGCAACTGCACCGCGAACAGGCCGCCCGGATCGCTCCAGCTGCGCACGACCTGCAGGCCCGCCTTTGCAGCCATCCGCTCGAAGTCCGGTTGCGAATACTTGCAACTGTATTCGACCAGCATCGCCTCGTCCGCGGCGAATGCGAACTCGCGGCCGTCGACGTGAACGCGTTGCGGCGCTGCACTCACCAGATGCGTTTCGATCCTGCCGGCCAGCGCGTTGTAGATGGAGCGGTGACGGAATCGGGAGACGTCGAAATCCGCGTCCAGTTCCCGGTTCATGCGCTCGAGCAGGTTCAGCGTAAATGCCGCGGTCACTCCGGCCCGGTCGTCGTACGCCGCCTCGAGGACCGCGCGGTCCTTCTTGAGATCGATTCCGACCAGCGCGAGACCCTGGGAGCCCATGTCGCTGTGCATCCTGCGCAGCAGAGCGATCGCATCGGACCATTCGAAGTTGCCGAGCGTCGAGCCGGGAAAGAAGACCACGGTACGGGACGCCGCGCGCCGCGGCGCGGGGAGTCGCACCGGCCCGGTGAAATCGGCGCAGACCGGCAGCATCTCCACGTGCGGGAACAGCGGTGCCAGGCGCTCGATGCTCTGCGCCAGCGCACTTTCCGAAATCTCGACCGGCAGGTAGGCCACCGGATCGATCATCGCCTCGAGCAGCAGGCGCGTCTTGATCGCACTGCCGCTGCCGTATTCGACGAGCTGCGGGCGCGGACCGATCGCCGCGGCAATGTCGCTCGCGTTGTCGCGCAGGATCGCGAGTTCGGTGCGGGTCAGGTAATACTCGGGCTGCGCGCAGATCGCCTCGAACAGCGCCGAGCCGCGTGCGTCGTAGAAGTATTTCGAGGGAATCCGCTTGGGCCACATCGACAGGCCGGCGCGCACGTCGCGCGCGAAGTCGCTGCGGTCAGTCTGGCGCTCATGCAGGCGCCGCGCGGTCGACGGAGTCTTCATGCATCCCTCCCGAGTCGCAATCCCATGAACTGCCAGCGTTCGGCGGGCGCGAAGAAGTTGCGATAGGTCGCGCGAACGTGATCGCCCGGCGTCGCGCAGGAACCGCCGCGCAGGACCTGCTGGCCGGACATGAACTTGCCGTTGTATTCGCCGAGCGCGCCGGGCAGCGGCCGGTAGCCCGGATAGCTCACGTACGGACTCGCGGTCCATTCCCAGACATCGCCGAAGAACTGGCGCGGTCCTGCGACCGGCGCGGCACCCTGCGGCTGCAGAATGCCGCTTTCGAGCAGGTTTCCCGCGACCGGCACGGTGACGGCCATCGACTCCCACTCCGACTCCGTCGGCAGGCGCGCACCGGCCCAGCGCGCGAATGCATCGGCCTCGAAAAAGCTCACGTGGCAAACCGGCGCATGCGGGTCGAGTGGCATGCGCCCTGCGAGCGTGAACTCCGTGGCCAGGTCCTCGGACCAGTACAGCGGGTGCTTCCAGCCTTCGCGCTGCACCGTCTCCCAGCCCTCGGAAAGCCACAGGGTCGGCGTGCGGTAACCGCGATCAGCCACGAACTCGCGGAATTCCGAGTTCGTGACCGGCCGGTCGGCAATCGCATGGGAATGCAGCAGCGCGCGATGACGCGGCATCTCCGCGTCGAACGCGAAGCCATCGCCGGCATGGCCGATCTCGACGATGCCTTCGCTGCCGGCGAGGAACGTCATCGGCGAGGGGGCTGCTGCGCTCGTCGCGATGCCACGACGATAGACCGGCTCGAGCGGATTCAGCGAGAACAGGTGCTTGATGTCGGTCAACAGCAGTTCCTGGTGCTGCTGTTCGTGATTCAGACCGAGGGTGACCAGCATGGCCAGCTGCGGATCGCGAACGCGATCCAGCAGATCGTGCATGCGCGCATCGACGCGTTCGCGATAGGTAACGACCTCGGCAAGCGTGGGACGCGTCAGCAGCCCGCGCAGCGGCCGCGAATGCATGGGCCCAACGGACTGGTAGTAGGAATTGAACAGATAGCTCCATTCAGGATGCAGCGGTCGATAACTTGGATCACGCGCGAGCACGAACTGCTCGAAGAACCATGTCGTATGTGCAAGGTGCCACTTCGCGGGACTGGCCTGCGGCATCGACTGCGCGACCGTGTCTTCCGGGGCGAGAGTGGAAACGAGATCCGCGGTCGTGTGGCGGACCCGCTCGTAGTGCGCGACCGGCGCGATCGGTGCCGCATCGGCGCCGGATTCGCTCGGGGCCGGAGTGCGCGCGGCCAGGCTCGAAGACTCGCGCATGTCATGGGTTCCGTTTGATCGGGGAGCGGCTTCGCGACGGGCTGCATGCCGCCCGCACACGATAGCGTCCGGGAATTTACTTTACGTGAACCCGCCGTGGCGAACTTCATCCCGCGGCAAGGATCGCTGCGCCCCTGCCGGTCCTCCGCTCCGCCGCGGGACAATAACCTGCCCGAGCGGGTCGTGCGCGTTCAGCCGCTCTGCACGCGGACTTGCGATGCAGCGAGGGCGGCTCGCGCGTCGTGCATGCACCCTCAAAGGTCACGCGCCATGCGGAATCCGACGCGGGCACTGCGCGTGTCGGTTCGTGCGGCAATCCGGAACGCCGAGCGCACCTGGGCGGGATCGCTGCCCCAAGAGCCACCACGCACGACGCGCAACTCACAACCCGGGATTCACCCAGGCCTCGCTGTTGCGTGGCGCGCGCACGTAGTTGTCGTGCCAGCAATCCTCGACCCATTCGGAAACATTGCCGGCCATGTCGTAGAGGCCAAAGCGATTGGCGGGAAAACTCCTGACCGGCGCCGGCCCCCAGTAGCCGTCGCTGTAGTGCGGAAATGCGGCGGACCAGCTGCGCCGCGTGGGCGAACGGTCGCCTTCACCGGTGAAATTGCCCAGCGGCTTTTCGGGATCGCCATTGCCCCACGGATAGCGGGCCGCCGAACCGGCGCGCAGCGCATACTCGAACTCGGCCTCGGTCGGCAACCGGTAGTGCTTGCCGGTACGCGCCGACAGCCACGCCGCGTATGCATTCGCGTCGTTCCACGACACATTGACAACCGGCAGATTGTCGCGCGCGCGTTCGCCGCTGTAATCGTTCTGCCAGGTCATGCCGCGCCGCTCGGCGATGCGTCCCGAGCCTTCCTCATAGACCGCGCTGCCGCCGAGCCGCTCCGCATCGGTGACATATCTGGCAGCGCGCACGAATTCGCGGAACTGGGCGACCGTGATCTCGCTCTGACCGAGGGCGAAACCGATGTCGATGCGCACGCGACGCTGCGGCTCCTCGCTGCCCAGGTGTCCGCCCTCGTCCGCGGGCGACCCCATGACGAAGGTACCGGTCGGAATAACGACCAGCGCGGGCGCCTCGCCCGCGATATCGAGGAAGCGGTCGCGCAGGACCTGGCCGGGCGACATGCTCGCATAGAGTCGGGCGTTGCGCAGGCGCGTATTGAACTCGTCCAGACCGGCAAGGTCGGCGCTCACCGACTGGGCCTTTTTCGCGAGCTGTTCGGCAAGATCCGCATCACCCGAATCGAGCGCCGAGCGCGCCTGCGCGAGCACGCTTTCCGCGCGCTGGGTGCGAATGCTCTCGACGCGTGCGCGCGTTTCCAGCAGCGCGGGCGAACCCGGGCGGATCGCCGAAGCGCTGCCCAGCGTCGCATCGGCGCCCGCAAAGTCGTCGCGCGCGGCTTCGGCCAGCGCCCGATCGAGGTAGTCGCGTTCGATCTCGGCCAGACCCGAGTCGGCAAGGCGATTGTCCGGATCCAGCTGCAGAACCGCGCGGTAGGTCGCGAGCGCGCTGTCCGTCGCCGGGTCGGAAATCTTTCCTGCCTTCATGAGTTCGGCCGCGTGGGCCAGCATCGGCATGACCTGGCGCAGCAGCGCGACGCGAGTGCGAACTGCCTTGAGTTCGTCTTCCGAATGCGGCAGTTCGGCATACAGGCCAAGGAACCGTTGCGCGGCGGCTTCGTCGCCGCGTTCGACCGCGGCGATCGTCCAGTCGCGCAATGCACCACCGATTCGCTCCAGGCCATTTTCGGCTTCCGGATTGTTCGGTGCCGCGGTCAGTGCCTCGCGATACAGCGCGACCGCATTGCCGGCTTTCGGTTCGAACAGGTTGCCGCTGCCCTCTGCAATCCGTGCTTTCGCGAGGAGGGCTGCGACGACTTTCGTCGTCGCTACCGGCGGCCCCATGCGCACCGCGTCGGCCAGCGACGTACCCTGTTCCGTTTCGTCCGCGGGCGGCACCGGCACGGATTCCGCGGGCGGCGATTCGACCATCGACCAGGTCGCGACCGGCGCGGCGCCACCGCTGTCCGGCTGCGTCGTCGCCACGGGCATCCCGGACTGCGGCTCCAGGTGCAGCAGGCCCGGGAAGAACCGGTACCCGAGCGCGAATGCGAGCAGCGCGATGCCGGCGGCACCGCCGAGGGTATGCTGCTTGTTGCGTGCGACTTCGGTAGCGGGCATCGTGTTTCGATTATCGGCGCTGGACGCCAGTAGTTGAAGCTGCCATCGCCGGCGGCAGGCCTGGAACCCTACCATCGTTCGCCGCAGGAGATCGCAGACGAACGGCCTTGCAGGCCGGCGCAGGCGACAGTGTCGACCCTCAGCAGGAATGCCCCGTGACCGACTGGATCGAGCGCACCGAAGCGCTGCAGGATTTTCTACGACCGCTTCCGGCTGCAATCGGGCTCGACACCGAGTTCATGCGTACCGACACGTTCCTGCCGCGTCTGGCGCTGGTCCAGGTCGAGATCGATGGCCGCATCGGCCTCGTCGACCCGACTGCTGAAATCGGATCCGGACCGCTCGCTGGCGCACTGGCCGATACGGCGTGCACGATCGTGATGCACAGCGCCAGCGAGGACCTGGAGGCACTCGCAACCTGGTCGTGTTCGATTTCGAGGCTCTTTGACACCCAGATCGCCGCTTCGTTCGCGGGGCTCGGCGCGGGACTCGGCTACCAGAGGCTCGTGCGCGAACTGACCGGCATCGAACTGCCGAAGGCCGAGACACGCTCGGACTGGCTGCGCCGGCCGTTGAGCGCGCGGCAACTCGATTACGCGGCCCAGGACGTCGTGCATCTGCCCACGCTGCACCGTGAACTCGCGGCACGGCTCGAGCAACGTGGCTACGCCGCGTGGTTCGCCGAGGATTGCGCACGAATGCTCGAACGCGCGCGCAACCGCGATCCGGATCCACAACCCCAGCTCGGCCTTCGCGGCGCCGCGGACTGGCCGCGCGAACGCCAGGCGCTGCTGCGCCGCATACTGCTGTGGCGCGATGCCACTGCACGCGTGATCGATCGACCACGATCCTGGCTGCTCGACGACGCGCACGCACTCGATTTCAGCGCGCGCCCGCCATCGAGCCCGGAAGAACTCGCCGAACGCGGCAGGGGCCAGCGCGCATTGCGTGGTACGCAGCGCGTTGAACTGCTGGACGTGCTGAGCCGCGCGCTGACCGCGGACGAGTTCGAGTTCATGCCGATTCCGCGTGCGCCCGGCACGCAGGAAAAGCAGCTTATCGCGACGATGAAACAGGCCGTCGCGACGCGCGCGGGCGCACTCGATCTGCCGGACGGCCTGCTCTGCTCACGGCGCCATCTCGAGTCGCTGCTCGCGACCCGGCAATGGCCCACCGCACTGGAGGGATGGCGGCGCGAAGTGTTGTACGACACCTTGGTCGCCCTGCTGCCCACGCCGGCATGATCGCGGCGGGGCGCGCTTGACAAGCCCCAGGGCGCTGCCCGCACACTCGCGCGCATGAGCCGCCCTTGCGCCCGATCCGCACCATCAGCCCACGCACGCCGCCGACCTGACCATCGCCGAGGCGCGGTCCGGGGACACCGCACCCGCTTTCCCACGATCACCACGACAAGGTTCACGAACGCCGTGGTCCGGGTGCCCGCGCGCGATTGATCGCGATCAGCAACGGCCCGTCTTGCGAGGACCGGGCTGCCGCGCCGCCCCGGTCCGACGCGACGAGGTCTCATCCGCAGAGGCTTGGTTCGATGTCCGATCCCATCCGCCCAGCCACGTCCGGCAACTCCGCGCCGACGATCCCGCAGCCCGGTGCCGTCTCGGTGCACAAGTTCGGCGGTTCCAGTCTCGCCGATGCGGGCTGCTTTCGACGGGTTGCGGCGATACTGCAGGCACAGCCGGAATCACGGCGCCTGGTCGTCGTTTCGGCGATGCGCGGGACGACCGACGCACTGATTGCTCTGGCCGATGCCGCGGCACGCGACCACGCGGACTGGCGATCGGACCTGCAGGGGCTGCGCCTGCGTCATCAAGACTGTGCCCGCGATCTGCTCACGCCGCGTGACCGGGCAACGCGGGCATGGCTGGATACGGAATTCGACCGCCTCGCCGAGCTGCTTGCGGCCCTCGCAGTGCTCGGCACGCACAACGCCGAAGCACTGGAGAGGATCCAGGGTCTCGGCGAAGTCTGGTCAGCACGTCTGCTCGCGGACTTTCTCGCTGTCGGGGGACAGGACTACGCGTTCCTCGATGCGCGCGAGATTGTCGTGGTCAGCCATGGCGAACTCGGCGCGAGCGTCGACTGGGAAGCGAGTGCGGCGCGCCTCGCAAGTTGGCGTGTCGATCACGGCACCGGATCGCTCGTCGCCACAGGCTTCATCGCGCGCACCCGCGACGGGCGCCCGACCATTCTCGGCCGTAACGGCAGCGACTATTCCGCCGCAATTTTCGCGGCCCTGTGCGATGCGCGGGAACTTACCCTCTGGGGCGATACCGACGGCATCCTGTCGGCCGATCCGCAGCTCGTGCCCGACGCGGTTCCGCTGCCCGCACTCAGCTACGACGAGGCCTGCGAACTGGCCTATTTCGGCGCCAAGGTCATCCATCCGCAGACTCTGACCCCGGTCATCGCGCGCGGCCTGCCCGTGCGTATCCGCAACACGTTCAACCCGCTGCATGCGGGCACGTTGCTCGGGGCCGCCACGCAGTCGGGCACGGATGCCGCGCAACGCACACCCGCGAAGGGTCTCAGCGTGGTGCGCGGTCTCGCCCTACTCACCCTCGAAGGCGCTGGCATGATCGGTGTCCCGGGCACCGCGGAACGCACGTTCGGCGCGCTGCACGCGACCGGCATTTCGGTCGTTATGATCTCGCAAGGCTCGTCGGAACACTCGATCTGCTGCGTGGTCCGCGAAGCCGATGCGCAGACAGCCGCGCTCGCGCTGCGCCGGGCGTTCACCGCCGAGACCGCGCGCGGCGAGATCCACAGCGTGAGCGTGGCCAGCGGCATCAGCGTACTCGCGGTGGTCGGTGACGCCATGGCGGGCCAGCCGGGCGTCGCCGCGCGCCTGTTCGGTGCGCTCGCGCGCACCGGCGTGAACATCCGCGCGATCGCGCAGGGCGCCTCGGAACGCAACATCTCGGTGGCTGTCGCCGCAGCCGACACCGCGCGCGCCCTGCGCGCCACCCATGCGGCCTTCTGGCTTTCACCGCAGACCCTGTCGATCGGCCTGATCGGCCCGGGCAAGGTCGGCACGGCGCTGCTCGAGCAGCTGCACGCGACGCGTGCACGCCTGCGCGACCAGCATCAACTCGACCTGCGTCTGCGCGCGATCGCGTCCAGCCGGCGGATGTGGCTTGGCGAGGCGGACGCCGCCGCAGGCTGGAACGCCGCGTCCGATTCAGGCGACGCCTTCGACATCGATGCATTCACGCGTCATGTCCAGGCCGACCATCTGCCCCATGCGGTCATCATCGACTGCAGCGCGAGCGACGCGATTGCCGCGCGCTACGCCGAATGGCTGGCCGCGGGCATCCACGTGGTCACGCCAAACAAGCACGCCGGCGCGGGCGCGGGCGATCGCTGGCGCGCGATCCGCGACGCGGGCCTCGCTGGCGCGCGTTTCCGCTACGAGGCGACGGTCGGTGCCGGACTGCCGGTGATCTCGACCCTGCGCGACCTGCTCGACACCGGCGACGAGATGATCGCGATCGACGGCATCCTGTCCGGCACGCTGGCCTGGCTGTTCAATCGCTACGACGGCAGCCAGCCGTTCTCGGCGCTGGTCAGGGAAGCGCACGAACTGGGCTATACCGAGCCCGACCCGCGCGACGACCTCTCCGGCACCGACGTCGCGCGCAAGCTCGTGATCCTCGCCCGCGAAGCCGGCGTCGAACTCGAAATGGCGGATGTCGCGATACAAAGTCTCGTTCCGGCCGCGCTGCGCGAGATATCGACCACCGCCTTCCTCGAGCGTCTGCCCGAACTGGACGCCACGATCGCCAGCCACCATGCCGAGACGCAACACAGCGGTCAGGTGCTGCGCCATGTCGCCCATCTCGACCGTAGCGGGCGCGCGCATGTCGGTTTAGTCGCGCTGCCGCCCGGGCACGCGTTCGCGCACATTCGCCTGACCGACAACATCGTCCAGTTCACGACGCGGCGGTACTGCGAAAATCCGCTGGTCGTACAGGGGCCGGGCGCCGGCCCTGAAGTCACCGCAGCCGGGGTATTCGCCGATCTGCTGCGCGTCGCCGCCGCGCTGGGAGCCCGCCTGTGAGATATCAAGCCACCGCGTTCGCGCCGGCCAGCGTCGGCAATGTCGGCGTCGGATTCGACATCCTCGGCCACACGGTCGCCGGACCCGGCGATCGGGTCACGGTGCGCCAGCTTTCGGCGCCGGTGGTGCGCATCAGCGCGATCCGCGGCAGCATGGCGCTGCTGCCATTCGAGGCCGAATTGAACACCGCGGGCGCGGCGTTGATCGCGCTGCGCAGCGAACTCCAGCTTCCGTTCGGTTTCGAAATCGAGATCGACAAGGGCATTCCGTACGGCTCGGGCATGGGCGGCTCCGCGGCGTCCGCGGTCGCCGCGCTGGTGGCCGCGAATGCACTGCTCGATACGCCGCTGGCGCAATCGGCGTTGTATCCGTTCGCGCTCGACGGCGAGGAAGTGGCCAGTGGCGGACGCCACGGCGACAACATCGGGCCGATGCTGCTGGGCGGACTCGTGCTCGCGACCGCCGATCGCCTGGTGCCGATCGCGGTTCCCGCGCAGATCCATTGCGCGCTGGTCCATCCGCATGCGGTCGTGGAGACGCGCGCCGCGCGTGCCGCATTGGCCGCCCCCTATGCGCTCGCGGAATTCGTCACCCAGAGCGGGAATCTCGCGATGCTGCTCGCCGGCTGCGAACACGGCGACATCGAACTGGTCCGGGCGGGTCTGCACGACGTCCTCGTGGAACCGCGTCGCGCTGCCTCGATCGCGGGTTTTGCCGCGGTCAAACAGGCGGCGCTCGATGCCGGAGCGCTCGGCGCGAGTATTTCCGGCGCGGGACCCAGCGTGTTCGCCTGGTGCGCCGATGCGGCGATCGCGAACACCGCGGCCACACGCATGCGTGCCGCATTCGCACGCTCGGGATTTGCCAGCGACGTCTGGGTATCGCCCGTGGCCGGTCCGGCCGCTCGAATCGTCGCGTGAGGTTTCGCGCATGAAGTACGCGAGTACACGCGGCGGTGCGCCGGCCGTCGACGTGGGCGCGGCCCTCGCGTCCGGACTGGCTCCGGATGGCGGTCTCTACGTGCCGCAGTCCGTTCCGCATTTCAACGCCGAAGAATTCGACGACGACACCGAACTCGCGGCGATCGCCGGGCGTCTGCTGCGGCCGTTCTTCGCCGATGGCGACCTCGCACCTCGGCTCGACGCGATCTGTCGCGAGTCGCTTGATCTGGCCGCTCCCCTGCGCGCCCTGGCGCCGCAGACCTGGATGCTCGAACTGTTCCATGGCCCGACCGCGGCATTCAAGGATTTCGGCGCGCGTTTCCTTGCGGCTGCCCTCGCACGCCTGCGGCCGACGAGCGCCCCGATCGTCACCGTGCTCGTGGCCACTTCGGGCGACACCGGGGCCGCGGTGGCGGCCGCATTCCATCGTCGCGACGGCTTTCGTGTGGTGATCCTGTATCCGCGCGGCCGCGTATCACCGCGTCAGGCGCACCAGCTCGGCTGTTTCGGCGACAACGTGGCCGCACTGTGCGTGGCCGGTTCGTTCGACGATTGCCAGGCGCTGGTCAAGCGCGCATTGAACGACGCTGCGCTGAAGGCGCACACCGCGCTGACCTCGGCGAACAGCATCAGTCTCGGCCGCCTGCTGCCGCAGATCACGTACTACGCGCGCGCCGCGCTCGTGCACTGGCGGCAGCGCAACGAGCGCCTGAACTTCGTGATTCCGACCGGCAACCTCGGCAACGCGCTAGGCGCCTTGCTCGCGCGCGCGATCGGCCTTCCGGTCGGCGACCTCGTACTCGCGACCAATGCGAATCGCACGCTTGCGGACTTTTTCGGTGGCGCAGACTATGCGCCGCGCCCGAGCGTGGCGACTCTCGCGAATGCGATGGATGTCGGCGCACCGAGCAATTTCGAACGCCTGCGCTGGCTGTTTCCGCAACTGCCTGCCTTGCGCGCGGCAGTACGCGTCGAGAGCGTGGACGATGCGGATATCCGCATCATGATCCGCGAGACTCACGCACGCCATGCGCTTGCCGTGTGTCCACACACCGCGACCGCGCTGCGCGCGTTGCAGCGTCTCCGCGACCGCGGCGACCAGCGTGCCTACGCGGTCGTCGCGACCGCACACCCCGCGAAGTTCGACACGATCGTCGAACCCTTGATCGGTGAAAGCGTGCCGGTTCCGCCGACGCTGGCGAGCCTGCTTGCGCGCCCCGCACGTCAGGAACCGCTGCCCGCCGATTTCGCCGCGCTGGTCGAGCGGCTGGCGGGCTGAATCGAGCAGGAGCCGATTACAGGCGTCCCGCGCCGCCGAAACTTTCGGCTGTACCGCCGCGTCCTTCCGACTTGGCCTGCGGCTTACGGCACGCTATCATGCGCGGCCTTTCGCGGCCGACCGGCCCGGAACCGTGGGGCGGTAGCTCAGCTGGGAGAGCGCTGCGTTCGCAATGCAGAGGTCGGGAGTTCGATCCTCCTCCGCTCCACCATTAATACTCCTACACAGTCCCAAGAATCCGAAACCTAGCTGAACACAGCGTTTGCTGGCCTTTTTTGTTTTCCCGCAATTCGGTCCCGAGCGCCCTTTGACAATCCGCGCGCATCCGGGGGCAACATTGAGGGTAACTACTGGTGTCCGCAGAGCGAGTTGCCCCCAATGGCACTCACCGACACCGCCATCCGCAAGGCCAAGCCCGCCGCCAAGCCGCGCCGGCTTGTTCGACGGCGGCGGCCTGTATCTGCTAGTCTCATCCGAGCCGGCTCGCAAGCTGGTGGCGCTTCAAGTATCGCTTCGGCGGCAAGGAAAAACGGCTTATCGCTCGGCACCTACCCTGACACCGGCCTGGGCGATCGCGCGCGAGAAGCGCGACGCCGCGCGCAAGCTGCTCGCGAGCTGGAATCGATCCCGCGAGCAGCGCAAGGCCGCAAAGCTCGCGAAGGTCGCCGATCGCGCGGGCAACAGCTTCGAAGTTGTCGCGCGCGAATGGTTCGCCAAGCAATCGCGCCGGCTGGGCCGAGGGTCACGCCGAGCAAGATCATCCGCCGATTCGAACGCGACCTGTTCCCGTGGATCGGCAGCACGCCCGATCGCCAGCATCGAACCGCGCCAGAACTGCTGCGCGTGCTGCGCGGATCGAGGATCGCGGCGCGCTCGAAACGGCGCATCGCGCCTTGCAGAACTGCGGGCCAGGTATTTCGCTACGCCATCGCGACCGGCCGCGCCGCAGCGCGACCCGTCCGCCGACCTGCGCGGCGCGCTGTCTCCGTGCGCGGCCGGTTCACTTCGCCAGCGATCACCGAGCCCGCAAAGCGTCGGCGAACTGCTGCGCGCCATCGACGGCTACGCGCGGCCGACCTGATCGACGCCGCGCGCGCCGCAATGGTGTCGCCATGATCCGGCGCAGGCTGAGCGGCAACCGCTGCCAGTGCGCAAGCTGCGGCGAGCACTTCAACAGCACGTCAACGTTCGACAAGCACCGACTTGGGCGACTACAGCGCGGCGCATGGTCGACGTTGCCGATCCCCTGCGGAACTGATCCTGCGCGGATGGTCGCGTAACGCACGCGGATTCTGGATCGAGCGCGCGATGCGACGGAAGGCCTCGACCGTTTGCCTGGAAGCAACCCAGGTCCACGAGGCTATGGAGGCCCGCCATGAAATGGCGTGACCGCATAGGGCGCAAAGGTCGCAGGGATTCGGGCACGTTCACGTCCATCCCGCACGCTGTCCAAGACTCGGCCAACTGGCAACGATGCAGCGGGACCGCCATCAAGCTGCTGCTCACCCTGGCCCGTCAGTACAACGGACGCAACAACGGCGACCTGAGCACGTCCAACGGAACGCTTGCCCGCTTTGGCTACAGGCCATCTGGAGCAATCAACGTGGCCAAGAAGGAACTGCGCCACTACGGTTTGATCGTGCAGACGCGCCAAGGTGGTTTGCATCGAGCGAGCCTTTACGCCATTTCGTGGCGCGCCATAGATGATTGCGGAGGAAAGCTCGACCTCGCTCCGACGCGTGTTGCCCCCGGCGACTGGAATCAACCGCGTGAGCCGTTCGTGCGGCCAACGAAAAACAAAGCGCCAGCACGGATTCCGTCACGCACCGCAACGGATTCGGTCAAGGTCGCTGGAAAAGCTACGGCAGCGGCTACGGATTCCGTCGTGATTCGGCCCCAATCGCAGGCGCCGCCGTGACGGATTCCGTCAACCTTTATAAATTCTTACCAAGCGGTAGCGCGAACAGAACCGAGACAAGGAGCGGCGTGCGCGAGCCTGGCGCTAGGAAGTCCAGGCTCGACGCACAACACTGTGCCGGTAAGTGCCGAACCCTGGGGGTCGCCGAAAAGTCTAGATGGCAACATCAGCAATACATGCGCGAGGCGAAAAGTTCGCGCCGTCAATTGAAAACTTCCGAGTTTGATTTGCGCTGCTAGTGGCCGCACTACGCGCGAACGCTTGCGTCGCGGCCCATGAGATCGGGCTAGATATCGTGTGCGGATGGACGACTATGCATCGATGATCGCGGCGGATCGCGTTGTCAATGGAAGCACACGAGACAGAATCGGATTTCCTCTGCGCTGGGCGCGATGGATGGAGCGCATCGAGCACGCCATGCGCGAAGAAACGGAACGCATCGCCAAGGGCGAGGCGCGCGACCTTGCCGCGCTGGACCGTCATATCGCTGGCATGGCGGAAGTCATGGCGCGATGCCGGGACGCGTGCGCGGCAATTGTCACGCTTCGCGCTGGCCTAGCATCCAAGGATGCGAATCCGCCGACGGCGCGAAAGCTGGTCCTTCCCTCGTGAAGGACTGCGCTACCGGGTTGGCTCTTCTCCAACGCATTTTGCATAGCACTGCTTCCAGTCAAACGACGCCTTTTGTCGCAACGCCACACCGTGGGCGAGGTCGCAATTGCTTTTGCACGAGTCCAGCCACCATTGGTGTCTCGCTTCCCGTTCAACTGTCCGCGCTTGAGCGTCGTTAGGCGGCGAGGCTGCCCCTCCGATAATGACTCGCTGTACGAGAGATATAACTTTGCCCCCGAACGGCGACCCTTTCACGCTGGGTCCAACAATCTTCTCGCCAGAACTGCCTATTACTGCCTGTACCGCCGCAGGCTGCAATGCCGCAAGGGGCGACGATACCTCAACTAGGTACGCACCGGAATTCAACGGCGAACCATTCTTTGTAAACGGTCCCGCACGAAAATTCCCATTGTTCACGACTACCTGATCTTGAGCGGAGTACGAACTTGCCTTTCGCGAGACCGAGATCATTAGCTGGGTGCCTGAGGGCAGGTTCGTGGTGCCGACGACAACTGGTTTTTGGTCGCCCTCAACAGCTACCTGCAAAAGAACGTCTAACGCCGTGGCGCCTTTTGGAACGACAACCGCACACAACAGAACGATCATGTACGTCGCGAGCCGCGATGATAGCTGCGCACGATCACCATTTTGCGTCGTGCTCATGTCATCGCGACTTGCCATGGCCTGCTCCCATAATTGTTTGCCCGAACGTAGCGGCCACGACCACGGTACGCAAGGCAGAACGCGCAAGCGTCGCACCTAGTGTCACCAAGTGTGGTGCATGCATGGCGTTGGACGGACTCACAGTTGATGAAGTGACCACCAAGGGGGATCGCGCCCTGCGAAAAGATAACGTGCGATAGAGGGTTTCGCTCAATTTCTTCGCAAACCTGCACCGAGTCCTGGGGGCACTTTTGGGGGCAACTTTGTTGCGCTCCGAACACACGGGCGCGCTAGACCTACCTTTCCGGACGTTGTTCGATAGACCTCCGCTCCACCATCCCCTTCCAGGTGCCCCGAAAGCCGGCCTGGCGCCGCCTTTCCCGCATGCAACGGCCGCGATCCATACGACAGACGCACGCGTTCGGCCATCTCGAGCGCATCCGACAGAAACCGGACCATGCAGATGCAGGTCGCATCGCGCGATCCTGCGCCCCCATCAGGATGGTCGCCGGCTACTGCTACTTGTCGTCGAGCGCCTGCCGAACGGCGCTCGCATCGACACCGACCCGGAGGATGGCCGCGAACAGCTCGGCGGGCGACACGCCGAAGTGCTCGGCCCACCAGCGGCATTGTCCGGAATCCTCGAGATTGATCCTGAGCGCGACCGCGGTGCGCGGCGGCCTGGGCTTCGGCTTCGATGGACCGAACTTCGGATTCACGCGCGTTGCGCCTCGCGTCGTTGCTTGAACCGCGCGAGCGCACTCTCGAGGGCTTCCGCGCGGTTGCGCAGGAGTTGCAGCTTGCGACGGGCGCGGATCACGCTTTCGATGACCGCCACACCCTGCGCGAGTTCGGCGCCGGTCATCTGCACGTGCATCGGCTTGCGCTGGGTGGATGCCCTGCGGGGGCGCTCGATCATTGCTACGGCGGTCATGAGATTACCGGCAGCGTTGGGGGGTTGCATGCGAATCTCCAGGCGGGCTTCGACGCTCGCCGAAGCAGGCCATCCGTACCGGCCCCGCGGGCGAATTCGCCGATTCGACGGGTTGCGGCAGAGTGTGGAGGCTCGCGGCTGCAGTGAATGCCGCCACGCGGCGCTTCGATGTGTAGGAGAATGACGATCGCGGGTGTCAGCGCGACCTTGAATCGGGAGGATCGCGCCAGTCCGCGCGAACTTGCGCCACATGCGGACTCGGCGGCATCCTATGCAGTCGGCGCCGCGAGGTGGCCGCGATCGCCCTCCAGATGGCGTTGGCACCTCAGGACAGACCGCCCCGCGCATGATCGAATTCGGACACAGCACCCACGTCGGCTTGCGCCGCGAGCACAACGAAGACACCTATTACGCCGACGGCGAGCTCGGCCTGTGGCTGGTCGCCGACGGCATGGGTGGTCATGAGCATGGCGAAGTGGCCAGCGCGCTGGCACGCGACACGCTGGTACGCGAGGTCGCTGCAGGCAGCGATCTGGTGCGCGCTATCCAGCTTGCAGACGAAGAGATCATCCGCCACTCGACGCGCCGCTCGGAAGCGCTGCCGATGGGCACGACGATCGCGGCAGCCCGCGTCACCGCAAGCGGCGACTACGAGGTTGCCTGGGTCGGTGACAGCCGAATCTACGTCTGGAATGGCGGCCTCAAGCAGCTCTCGCAGGATCATTCCTACGTACAGGAATTGATCGACCAGGGCGCGATCACGAGTGAACAGGCACGCAGCCATCCGCATCGCAATGTCGTCACCCAGGCACTCGGCGTGACCGACCCGCAGGCGTTGCGCGTCGAATGCGTGCGCGGTCAGCTCGCGTCCGGAACCCAGCTGCTGCTGTGCAGCGACGGCCTCACCGAGGAGGTCAGCGACAGCATGATCGCGGGCATCGTCGGGCGCCAGGATCTTTCGGCCCAGGAGTGCGTCGACCATCTCGTTCTTGCCGCACTCGATGGCGGCGGATCGGACAACGTGACCGTGATCCTCGTGCGTTCACGCTGAGGGCAGCGGTTCGACCGGCCTGTCCCTCACGGGATTGCCCAGCCGGCATGAGGAACGCGCGCGCCGCGGACCGCGCGACCCCGGAACGAACTTTTTCAGGCGGCTGCCGGCGCCTCGAGCCGCTTCCAGACGCAGGCGCCGTTGCTTGCCCGGTCGATCGCCTCGATACGCAGCACATGTAGCGCGATTTCGGCATCGAGCGCGCGCAGCACGCGGGGCCGCACCGTGATCAGCAATGCCGCGGGCGCCGCGTAGTCCTCGGACGAATCGGTCTCCCCCTCGAAGCCGAGATGACCCTGGCCCGCGGTCAGGGCCAGGTACACGTCGGCGAGCAGGTTCGCGTCGAGCAGCGCTCCGTGCAGCCCGCGATGGCTGTTGTCGATGCCGAGCCGGCGACACAGGGCGTCGAGGCTGTTGCGCTGCCCGGGATATTTCTCGCGCGCGAGCGCGAGCGTATCGAGCACCTGGGCCCGCACATTCAGGCGCATGTCGCCGAAGCCCGCGCGTGCGAGTTCCGCATCGAGGAAGCCGATATCGAACGCGGCGTTGTGCGCAATGATCTCGGCGCCGTCGACGAACTCGATGAATTCGGCGGCGACCTCGGCGAAACGCGGCTTGTCGAGCAGGAATTCGTCGCTGATGCCGGTCACTGCGCGCGCGCCTTCGTCGATCGCACGCTCCGGATTCAGGTAGCAATGGAAGCGGCGCCCGGTAGCCCGGCGCTGCACGAGTTCGACGCAACCGATCTCTATTACGCGGTGCCCGCGCTGCACCTCGAGGCCGGTCGTTTCGGTATCCAGGATGACTTGTCGCATCGGTTCCTCGAGTCGGCAAAAAAAACATGTCGCCATGACATCCGCCAGCCACGGCCTCGAGCCGTCGCCAAGTCGCCGGCGGACCTCTACCCGCCCCCCAAGCAACCGCGCTCCGGGCTCAATCCCGGCTCGGCGCGAATTCCTGCATCGCGAGCGCCGCTTCGCGCGCGAGCACGTCGGCGCGTTCGTTCCCGGCATGCCCGGCATGACCCTTGACCCAATGCCAGGTGACCCGGTGTGCAGCGAGCGCCGCGGAGAGCCGTTCCCAGAGGTCGCGGTTCTTGACCGGTTCGCGATTGCTGGTGCGCCAGCCGTTGGCGCGCCAGCGTGCCAGCCATTCCTCGACACCGCGCTTGAGGTATTGGGAATCGGTAGTCAGCACGATTTCGCAAGGACGCTTGAGGGCTTCGAGGCCGGCGATCGCGGCCATCAGCTCCATGCGATTGTTCGTGGTCTGCACTTCGCCGCCCGACAATTCCTTCTCGCGCCCCGCGAATCGCAACAGCGCGCCCCAGCCGCCGGGTCCCGGATTGCCGAGGCAGGCGCCATCGGTGAACAGTTCGACGTGTTCCGCGCGGCCCGTCATGCACTCGCGCGCCGGCTCGGTACCGCAAGCTGCGGCCGGATCGCCACTCGCTCACGCAGGTTGCGCGGGCGCAGCGGCGTCAGTGCCGCCTGCTGCTTCGCGCCGAGCAGCAGCCAGGCGCCACGCAGCGGGCCGAGCCAACGCGGCAGCACGGTGCGCACGTGGTGCGGCGGCCAGCAGCCGCCGACGTGCTCGACCCCCGCTACGGCGAGTCCGCGCGCGAGCAGTTGTCGGCGTGAGGCAACCACGTGCAACACGCGCGGCGCCGACACGCTGCCGCGTACCTGCCAGCTCATCCACGCGCGCCACGGGCTCCACGGGCTGAGTCCGCTCCAGACCAGCATGCCGCCCGGCGCAAGAACCCGCGCGAGCTCGTCGATGAGTCCGGTGTCGGTCGGCAACATCTCGCCGACGTGCTGCAGGAACACCAGCCGGAACGCATCATCCTCCCATGGCAGGGCATCGACCGTGCAGGCGAGATCGCCACGCAGTACGCCGCCCTCGAGATGCACGCGGGTCGCCGCGAGGTGCCGAACGTCGACCGGCAGACGCCGGTTCGCTCCGCAGGCCTGCACGAGCAGGGCGCGCCCGGCCGGCTGGCGCGCCGCATGCGCGGGCACGCAAGCGAGTTCCTCGCGCAGAAGCGCATCGAGTTCGGGCAACGCGAATGCGCTGTCTGGGCCGCTGCTCACGGATACGCGGGTCCTGGCTGACGATCCGTGAAGTGTAACGCGTCCCCGCGCATGCGCTAATGCGCGCTTAACGTCGAGCAAGACAGCGCTGGCTATATTCGCCCGGGCCATGCGCGCGATGACCCTGACCCCGCTGCCCGCTCTCGCGGACAACTATATCTGGCTGCTCGCCGATGCCGACGGCGCGGCCCTCGTCGTCGACCCCGGCGATGCCGCGCCCGTGCATGCCGCGCTCGCGCGCGACCATCTGCGCCTGCATGCGATCCTGCTGACCCATCATCATCCCGACCATGTGGGCGGGGCGATCGAACTCGCGGCGGCCACCGGCGCGGTCATCCATGGACCCGCGGACACACGCATTGCCGGTGTCGACGTGCGCGTCGGCGAGGGCGACCGGGTGGCCCTGGCCGAACCGGAGGTCGAGTTCGCGGTGATCGGCGTCCCGGGACATACGCGCACGCACGTGGCCTACTACGGTCACGGCCTGCTGTTCTCGGGCGATACGCTGTTCAGTGTCGGCTGTGGTCGCCTGTTCGAGGGCACGCCCGCGCAGATGCTCGCGTCGCTGGATCGGCTCGCGGCACTTCCGGGCGAGACGCGCGTGTGTTGCGGACACGAATACACGCTCGCCAACTGTGCATTCGCGCGCGCGCTCGACCCGGGCAACAGCGCGCTCGCGGTCCGCGCGATGCAGGCGCGCGACCAGCGCAGGAACGGAACCGCCACGCTGCCGGTGGCCCTGGCCGAGGAGCGCGCCTGCAATCCGTTTCTGCGCGTCGATACGCCGACGCTGGTGGCAGCACTCGCGGACGGCGGCGGCGCCGACCGCGTGACGCGCTTCGCCGAGTTGCGCCGACGCAAGGACGCATTCCGGATGCCGGCCGCATGACGCGTCTGCGACTCGCCCTGGCCGGCGCGGGCGCCGTGCTGCTCGGCGCATGCGCGATGCCGCCGGCGCGTCAATCGGCGCCTCCTGTACCCGCGCCGGTCCCGGCGCCAATCGCCGTGACCCCGCAGCCGCCGCCAGCCGTGATCGCGCCTGCACCGGTCGATGTTTCGCCATGGCCGCGCCTGCGCGGCCGCTTCGCGATGCGCGGCTGCGACTATCGGCCCGAAGTTCGACGCGAGGCACGCCGCTATACGCGATATGCGAGCGGTTTCACGCACAACCTGAAGGAAGCGATGCCGTTCCTGCTGCTCGTGACCGACGAGATCGAGCGCCGCGACCTGCCTGGCGAGTTCGCACTGCTCCCGTATGTCGAGAGCAGCTATCGGCCGCTACCCGCAAGCGGCAACCGGCCCGCAGGAATGTGGCAACTCATGCCGAAAACCGCACGCGCAGAGGGTCTGGTCGTGCGCCGCGACTACGACGCGCGCCTCGATGTCGCAGCATCGACGACGGCTGCCCTCGATCTGATAGAGCGTTATTACCGGGAGTTCGCCGACTGGCGCCTCGCGGACATGGCTTTCAACAGCGGCGAGTATCGGGTCCGGCGTCTGCTCGGCGAACGCGATGCGCGCACGCTGACGGCCGCCCAGGTCGCACGGATCGCGCTCAGTCCGACCACGCACCAGCATCTGGACCGCCTGCTCGCGCTCGCGTGCATCGTCCACGATCCGGCGCGATTCGGGATCACCTTGCCCGATCCCGAGCCGGGCGATCGCTTGCAGGACGCGGATCTCGAGCGCGGCATGGACCTGCGCCTCGCTGCGCGCCTGGCCGGCGTCGATCACGATGCGATGCAGCGCTGGAATGCGGCCTACCGAAGCAACCGCATGGGCACGGACGTCCCCCACCGGCTGCTCATGCCGGAAGCCGCGATCGGGCACTTTCGCGAACAATCGAAGCGGATTCCGGCCCTGCTCTGGAACGACTGGCGCGAACGACGCGCCGTGCGCGTGCGCGGCATCGCCAGCTGGGCCGAGCAGTTCGGCGTAGCGGTGAGCACGCTCGCTGCCGCCAATGCAATCGACGAAAACGCGACCGTGCACCCACCGAGCCGGCTGCTGGTACCTGCCAGCGCGGCGGATGCGGATCACGATGCCGGTACGGCGGTCCGCTCGACTGCCAGCCGGCACACGGTGGTCGCGGGCGACACGCTCTCGGGTATCGCCCATCGCTACGCGATCACGCTGCGCCGGCTCATGGAACTCAACCCGCAGGCGCGCGGTACCCTGCATGTAGGCGACACGCTGCGCCTGGACGGCGACGCGGGCTGAAATCCCGTGCCTCGGTTAGACTTCGCCGATTCCCGCAGTCACCGGTCCGGAGGACACATGGGTTTCCTGCACGGCAAGCGCGCATTGATCACCGGCATCCTCAGCCAGCGTTCGATCGCGTGGGGTATCGCCAATGCGATGCACCGCGAGGGTGCGCAACTCGCGTTCACGTACGTCGACGAGAAGCTCAAGCCGCGCGTGGACGAAGCCGCGACCGCATTCGGGTCGAACATCGTGCTGCCCTGCGACGTAACCCGCGACAGCGACATTGCCGCGCTCTTCGACGGTCTCGGCAGACACTGGGACGGCCTCGACATCCTGGTCCACTCGATCGGGTTCGCTCCACGCGAGGCGTTGGCTGGCGAATTTCTCGACGGGCTGACCCGCGAGACCTTTGCGATCGCCCACGACATCTCGAGCTACAGCCTCGCCGCGCTTGCCAAGGCCGCGCGTCCGCTGATGAAGGACCGTGCCGGCGCGATCCTGACCCTGACCTATCTCGGTTCCGACCGCGCGCTCGCGAACTACAACGTGATGGGCCTGGCCAAGGCCAGTCTCGAAGCCAACGTCCGTTACCTTGCCTACAATCTCGGCCCCGAGGGTACGCGCGTCAACGCGATCTCGGCGGGTCCGATCAAGACCCTGGCCGCGTCCGGCATCGCCAATTTCCGCAAGATGCTCGAACATGTCGAGCAGAATGCGCCGCTGCGGCGCAGCGTGACGATCGACGAAGTCGGCAACGCAGCCGCATTCCTGTGCTCGGACCTGGCCTCGGGGATTACCGGCGAAGTGACCTACGTCGACGCGGGCTACAACACGCTCGGGATGACGGGGATCTGAAGTTCCGATCCATGAGGCGTCAGGTCGGGGCGACCTGACCTACCGGAATCGCGATGTCGCAAGTGGGCGTCGTGCCAGCTCATCTCGTCGAAGTCCTCGGTGCGCCATCGATCGGCCAATGCCATCACCCTCCCCTTTTTGACGTGGACACGAAATTCTGTTCTACGAAGTCCGCGGTCGAGCGAACTCTGCAGTACCGACCCCTTCGCCGAGAAGCTCACCACTTGCGACCAGCTCGCAGATTGTCCGCACGTCCTGATCCATCGCGCGGTCGCGCGCCATGAAGTCGATCCGTGCGCGGATTCGCGCATGCGCGCGGGTAACCGCGGCACCACCATGGAAGTCCTTTGCCTCGCCGAGCGCCTGGGTGAACGCCTGAACTTCGTGCTCGAACTGCGGGCGTGACGGATGATTCGTGTCCGGCGCATTCGCGATCTTCGCGGCGAGCGCGCGCCAGTCGCCGTGCCGGGCAAGGCGGCGCGCGGCATTGAGCATGTCCTGGCGGTAATCGAGCGCCTGCGCGGCCGTATACAGTTCCAGTGCGAGCACGTGACCGAGGTCGGCGCTCATCTCGAGTACATGGCGCGCCTCGTTCGCGCCCATCGAGACATGGTCCTCTGCGTTCGCGCTGGTCGGGATCGAGTACACCGATGCCGGGTGCGCGCGCGTCGCGAGATCGTTGACCAGCGCCGCCGCGGTGTACTGGATGATCATGAACCCGGAGTCGGTCGCGTCCTCGTTGCCGATCAGGAATGCGGGCAGGCCGTCGCTCGTCGCCGGATCGACGAGCTTGTTGAGGCGGCGTTCGGAGATCGACGCGAGCACCGGGATCGCCGCCTTGACGTAACTCATCGCAAGCGCGAGCGGCATGCCGTGAAAGTGGCCCGCAGAGATCACCTGGTCCTCGATCACCTCGGCATTCCTTGCGTCGGGAAAGATCAATGGATTGTCGGTCACCGCATTGAGTTCGATGTCGATCACGCGGCCGGCCTGATCGATCGCGTCGCGCACCGCGCCATGGACCTGCGGCATGCAGCGCAGGCAGTAGGCATCCTGCGGCTGATGTTTCTTTCCCCCCTTGAACGGCAGAAAGCGCCGATAGAACGTCTCGCGGCCGTGGCGCTGGCCCGGCGGCACGTAGTCCCAGGCGATATCGAAATTCCGGGCCTGATCTTGCGGGTCGCTCCACGATTCGGCCAGCCAGGTACGAAAGCGCGGTACCAGATGGTACGGGATGTCTGCCAGCGTCGATCCTTCGAGCAGTCCACGCACGCGGCGCGCGGTCTCCACCTGTCCCGGATGCGGGCGCAGCGCATGCACGTCCTCGCGAAACGCGCTGCTGCGTCCAGCGAATGCGTCGAGCGTCATTGCGCCGGCAAGGTCTGCGGTGGCGACGAGCCGCTCGAGGCGATCCAGCGCAAGCACGCCGCAGGCGAGCATCTGCGCGGTACCGTTGTTGAGCGCGAGACCTTCCTTGAACGAAAGCCGCACCGGCTCCAGCC
Source organism: uncultured Gammaproteobacteria bacterium (assembly GCA_963758365.1). Classification (GTDB taxonomy): domain Bacteria; phylum Pseudomonadota; class Gammaproteobacteria; order Xanthomonadales; family Rhodanobacteraceae; genus Dokdonella_A. The sequence continues at coordinate 1,117,701 of CAVWVB010000001.1, read as the reverse complement.
CCGCACGCCGCAGCGCTTCCGTGCCGGACACCCGTTCACCCTGGTGAAACGCCTCGCCGCCGCCGAGCAGCACGATCGCCAGGTGCGACAATGGCGCGAGATCGCCGCTCGCGCCCACCGACCCCATTTCCGGAATCACCGGGATCACATCGCGGTTCAGCAGTTCGGCGAGCGAGCGCAGCGTCGAAACGCGGATGCCAGAATGCCCGCGCATCAGCGTGTTGATGCGGATCACGAGCATCGCGCGCACCACGCTTGCGTCGAACGGCTTGCCGACGCAGACCGCATGGGTGATCACCAGGTTGTGCTGCAGTTCCTCGAGCAGGCTGCCCGAACGCGGTTCCGGATTGCCGCCCGGCAGTTCGTCGCGAACCCGATGCGCACCGAGCAGCTTGTCCGCGTTGCTGCCGAACCCGGTGGTCACGCCGTAGATCGGTTCCCCGCAGCCGACTTTCTCGGCGAGAAAATCCGCAGCCCGCCGGACGTGCGCGAGTTGGGCCTCGTCGAGCGTGACACCCACGCCGCGGCGAGCCGCTGCGATGACTTGCTCACGGGTCAGGCTGTTGCCATCGAGAAGAATTGTCTGCATCGAAACCGGATCTCCTCAGTGCGGCGTCCGCCGCGATGATGTTCGCGTATCGCCGGTGCGCGGCCTGCGCCGAGGTCAATCGTGCGGCGCCGGGCGCTCCGTCGCGGCATCCGGTCCGCTCGCCGCCAGCAGCGCATCCGCGAGCTTGCCGCGCGCGACTTCGAACTGGTTCTGCTTGCGCAGGTCCTTCACCGTGACCGTCCGCGTGGCGATTTCTTCGGGTCCGAGCACGAGCACGAAGCGGATTCCGGAGCGGTCGGCATACTTGAACTGCCGGGCCAGCTTGCCCGCTTCGAGCATCAATTCGGTGTTGATCCCGGCAGCGCGCAGTTCGCCTGCAAGTTCGATATAGCGCGGCAGTTCCGCCTCGTCCATCCGTACAACCAGCGCCTGTACGGTGCTGCCGGCGGCACGCAGCAGACCCGCTTCGCGCAATTGCCAGTAGAGCCGCGTCGCGCCGATCGAGATGCCGACGCCAGGCAGACGCGACTTCGTATAGTGGCTGGCGAGATTCTCGTAACGTCCGCCGGAGCAGACCGACCCGATCTGCGGGTGATCGTCGAGTGTCGTCTCGTAGACCGTGCCGGTGTAGTAATCGAGCCCGCGCGCAATCGACAGGTTCAGCGCGAACTGCGATTCGGGCACGCCAAAAGCCTTGATCAGGGGCAGGATTTCCCTGAGCTCGGCCTTGCCCTGCTGGAGTGCGTCGCTGCCCGCGCCGAGCGAATCGAGTTTCGCGAGCGCATCGGCGAGAGAAACCGAACGGAATGCAACGAACTCGAGCAGCTTGCCGACCGCGACAGCGGACAGCGCGAACGTCGCACCGGTCAGGGTTTCGCGCACGGCGTCCGCGCCGCGCTTGTCCAGCTTGTCGACCTCGCGAAGCACCGCGCGCTGGCGCTCCGGGTCGCCGATCCCGAGTCCCTCCAGCCAACCGCGCATGAGCTTGCGGTGATTGATCTGGATCGTGAACGCCCCGAAATCGAGTTCGCGGAACAAGCTGTGGATCACCGCCGGAATCTCGGCGTCGTAGTGCAGCGAGAGCGAGTCCTTGCCGACCACGTCGATGTCGCACTGGTAGAACTCGCGGAAGCGTCCGCGCTGCGCTCGTTCACCACGATAGACACGCTGGATCTGGTAGCGCCTGAAAGGAAACACGAGGTCGCGCTCGTGCTCGGCGACATAGCGCGCCAGCGGCACGGTCAGATCGAAGCGCAGCGCGAGTTCGGGCACCTCGGTGGCCGACGCGGCCTGCAGCGCGCCGGTCGACTGCACGAAATAGACCTGACGCTCGGTCTCGCCGCCTTCCTTGGTCAGCAGCACGCTGGAAAATTCCATGGCCGGCGTTTCCACCGGCACGAAACCGAAGCGCTCGAAGGTACGCCGGATCGTGTCCAGCATCGCCTGGAATGCGATCTGATCGAGCGGCAACAGCTCGAGCACGCCGGGCATGGTGCGGGCTTGGGTAACAGCCATGGAATCCTCTGTGCAACGGACGCGCGATGACGCGCGTGGACAGACGCGAAGCCTAACAGAATGCGGGTTTTTGGCGCCCGGACGCGGCGCCTGCGGTTGCACGCTCCACAGTGCCCGGCTAGAATTCGCGGCCCGCCGATGGCGGGTGCGTCGGGGTGTAGCTCAGCCTGGTAGAGCGCTACCTTCGGGAGGTAGAAGTCGCAAGTTCGAATCCTGTCACCCCGACCAATCGAATCGACACGCCAGGCCGCCCTGCAAAGGCGGCCTTTTTCTTGCGACGCTGCCGCGGCACCCGCGTGGTCCGCGCGGCGTCGAGAGAGCTGGGCGGCGGCGATATCCGAGCGACGGCCGGCTGCGGCCAGCCGCTGCTTCGAATCCGATTGTCGTTACTTGGTGACCGCGATCGGCACGAGCTGGCCGAGCACCGCGAGATAGCGGCTGCGGTTTTGCTGGGATGCGAATGGATCGGTGCTGTCGTCATAGAGAAGCACGCGTGCAGGCGAGACCAGGCCTTCATTCTGCAGCTGGGTCATCAACGCCGCAGGTATGGTGAAAGTCAGACCAGCCGGTTCGATTGCACCCGAGTCCACGGCGGAATAGGTCATCACCGCATACTGGTTCACGCCCTTGCGGACCAGACTGTAAGGCAGACACGCACCGACGAAATCGCCCTTGTTCATTGCCGTCTCCGCTGCGCTGGGTTGTCAACGATCAAGAATAGCGCCATTCAGGCGCGCATCGCCTCGCGACGTTTCTTGAAGCGATCCAGCGCGCCTTGCAGGTTCTCGGCGCGATCCCGCAGCAACTGCAGCGTGCGGCGCGCGCGGATGACCTTGTCGATCATGTCGGCTCTCTGCTGGAGTTCCCGCACGGACATGTGCATGCATAGCGGGTTGAGCCGGACGGAGGCGTCGCGTGCGCGCTCCATCACGGTCACGGCGGCCAGTACGTCGTTGGCGGCGGTCTTGACGCGCATATCGATCTCCGAAACTGGAATATGCCCGTACCGACGAGGTCGCGCGCCGGTACCGGAATCCATTCCGGAGGCAACAGAAGCGGAGCGCAGTGTCGGGGGTTCGCGCCCGTAAGCGCAGCGGGCAATTATCGGCGGCCGCTGTAGGAAATCTGCGCACGCCGGCGTCGGAATGCGCGGCTATTCACGGCGCCCGGAGCGGATGCACATGAAAAACCCGGCATCGAGCCGGGTTTTTTGCGACCGCCGATCGGAGCCGGCATGCGCGCGAAACTCAACGGCGGCGATCGCCGCCGCGGCCCTTGCTCTGCGGCCCCGCGGATGGCTGCGGGTTGAGGTCGTTGAGCAGCGCACGCAGGTCCACGGACACGGTTTCGCCGTCTCCTGCAAGATCGAGCGCGGCCATCGAACGCTTGGAGAGTGCGGCACGATCCAGGTACACCTCGGAATCGGGTTCCGGCGGCCTGACTTCGCTGCAGAGGTTGCGGCTCAGTCGCAGCAGACTGGTGCCCGAGCGCTGCCATGGATGATCCGGGGAAAGCCGCTTGACCATCACACTGTCAAGCTTGACGACGACGGTATCGTCGCCGACCTCGGAACAACGTCCGATGCCGATATCGTAGGTCATTTGGTTCATAAGCCCTTGAAAAGTAGCTGATAACGGAGGTCGCCACGCAGCGGGGTGAACCCGGCTGCAGCGGCGCGGATGGATGCGAATCCACAAGTATGACAGGCCCTTTGTAAGATTCCGTTACCCGGCGCCGAGGCGCTTTGTTCAGGGCATGCCGACCGCCACTGGCGTCGTTTCGGCCGGTCGCGTGGCAGGCGGCGCGTGGCTCGCGACCTGCCAGGGCTCGCGATCGAAAATGAGCAGGCGCGGGTCCGCGCGGTGGAGCTTCACGTACACGACCGCTGCCGAATCCATCGCCGGCAACGTAAGGCCCAGGGCGGTGCCGTGCCAGGCTGTGCGGATAGTCCGTCCCGCCGAATCGATCAGATTCGTCACGCCGGCCTTGCGCAGCGGCAGGGGCGCACGCAGCCTGAACGCGTCCGTCGCGGTCGCAGCCACCAGCAGGATTTCGGTGCGCCGCGACAACAGTCCGCGTCCGCGCGATGAAATCTCGAGGGTCAGCGGCACGCCGCTGGCCGGCACACGCACCAGCGGCTCTTCCGACAGCTCGAAACGCTCGGGGCGATCGGCGATCCGATACAGGCGACGCCGGCTGAGTCTGACCTGGCTCGCATGCGCGGCGAGCGCCTCGCGTTTGCGCCGCTGCAACGATGGACGCATCGGCAACATGCCCGAGTTGCCGGCCCCGCCATGCCCATGCACGACGTAGCCGAGACGCAGGCAGCGCAAGCGCGTCGACAGCAGCGCGATGTCCAGCATGACGCGCAACGCGCTGTGATCGGGATGGCGATCGGCGAGTGCGGGCATGACGACCCGGGTCGGCGCGAATGCAGCGATTTCGGACGCGAGCCGCGCCGTTCCCGAACCGTCACGCATCAGGATGTCGGTCAGGCCCTGGTCGGGCCAGCCCATGAAACGCACGTCACGCGCCGAATCCAGGCCGAGCAACCGCAGCGCCTCCGCCGCTTCGGCTCGCCGCCGCGCGCCCCACCGGGCGCGTTCGGCCGGACCTATCCGCCACCGCCGCTCGATCCAGCGCTGCGGCCACGGATTGTTTTCGCCATCGGTGGCGAAAATCACGCGCACCGCGACGGCACTCGCCCGCGCGGCCTGAATCAGCGCACCCGTGGCCAGCGTTTCGTCGTCCGGATGCGGAGCGAACACCAGCAGGCGATCGGCGGGACCAAACTGTGACAACTCCATCATCGATCATCATCTCGCCAGCGCGGACTGCGGGCCTCGCAGTGTAATGAGCCTAACCGAAGTTGCAGCTGCCGGGCACACTCCTGCGCCGCACGCGGCCGTTGCTAGGCGAGTGCGTTCAGGCGAGCGCGCAATTCGTCCAGGCGCAGATCCGCGCACGCACCCGGGGACACGCGTGCGGCAAGGCTGGATTCGGGTGACCTGCCTGCCCCGGCCAGGTCGGGCTGGTCGGCCATTTCGCGATAGGCGTTGCGAAACGGAACGCCCGCCAGCGCCCGTTCGATCGTGACATCGGTCGCGTGCATCGACGGGTCGATCGCGGCACGCATCGCCTGCGCATTCCACTGGAGGTGCGCGAGGAGGTCGGGCAGCAGATCGAGCGCCGCGAGACCGTGCGTGAAACCGTGGAACAGCGAACCCTTGGACACCTGGAGATCGCGCTGGTAACCGCTCGGCAGCGACAGCAGCTGTTCGATCTCGGTGCGTGCGGCGGCAACCCGGGCGTAGCTCGCACGCATCAATTCGACGACATCCGGATTGCGCTTGTTCGGCATGATGGAACTGCCCGTCGTGTATTCGGCCGGCAAGATGACGAAGCCGAATTCCGTGGTCGTGAACAGCGACAGGTCCCATGCCAGCCTGCGCAGATCGAGCAGCGCGGAGGCGAGCGCTTCGAGCGCGGCGATCTCGAACTTGCCACGTGAGAGCTGGGCATAGATCGGATTGATCTGCATGCGCGCGAAGCCGAGCGACTGCGTCGTATGTGCCCGGTCGAGCGCGAGGTTGACTCCATAACCGGCTGCGGTGCCGAGCGGGTTGGCATCGATCCAGGCGAGCGTATCGAGTGCGCGCCGGGCGTTGTCGATGAACGCTTCCGCGAAGCCCGCGAACCAGAGCGCCGTCGAGGACACGACCGCGCGCTGCAGGTGCGTGTAGCCGGGCAACGGCAGGTCTTCGCGCGACGCACGATCGAGGCAGACCTTGGCCACGTCGCGACAAGCCGCGCGCAGCTGCGCGAGCTTCGCCTTGAGCCACAGGCGCGTTGCCGCCAGAACCTGGTCGTTGCGACTGCGCCCGGTATGCACCTTGCGCCCGCTGTCGCCGAGGCGCTCGCCCAACCGCGCCTCGATCGCAGAATGGCCGTCCTCGTAGCGCGCATCGAGAATGAACCGCCCCGCGCGAAAATCTTCGGCGAGCACATCCAGTTCGTGCAGGAGCGCCGACCGCTCGGCGGGACTGACGACACCGATGTTCGCGAGGCCTTCGACATGTGCCTTGCTCGCCTCGATGTCATGCTGCAGGAACTCGCGGTCGAGCACGACGTCATCACCGGCGAGGAATCGCATGATGCGCTCGTCGGTGCGGATACCGGATTTTTGCCAGAGCAGGTCGGTCATGGATTCGGGATCCGGATCGGGAATCTGAGAGCCTACACGCACGGCATTCCGTCGTCGCCGGGATGGGCGGCCTGGCTTGTCAATCGGCCGCAATCGCCTGCAGCTCGTCGAAACCGAAGGCCCGATTGAGATTCTGCATCGCCTGCGTCGCCGCGCCCTTGAGCAGATTGTCCAGCGTCGCCACGACCACCACGCGCCGCCCACCCGGAGCGAGCGCGAAACCGCCGATCTCGACGTGATGCCTGCCCGCAATGCGGCTGACCCAGGGTGGATCCTCGACGATCCTGATCAGTGGTTCGCGCGCATAGAACGTGCGGTAGCGCTCACGCACCGCATCGGCGCTCGTCGGTGCCCGAAGCCGGATGTTCACCGTCATCGTGATTCCGCGAAAGTGCGCCGCGACGTGCGGCATGAACTCGACCGGCACGCCGAGCTGCTGCGTCACCTCGCGCTCGTGCACGTGGTCGACGAGCGAATACGCAATCAGGTTGTCGCGCAGCGTTTCCGGGTCGTTGCGTTCGCTGGGCGCGGTGCCGGCCCCGGAGTAGCCCGACACCCCGAAGCATTGCGGCGGTCCGGCAAGAAGATCCTTCAGCGGCGCGATCGCGAGCTGCATCGCGGTCGCGTAGCAGCCGGGGTTGCTGATCCGCGTCTGCTGCCGCGCATGGCGCGCGCGTGTCAGCTCCGGCAATCCGTAATACCAGCTCGCGTCGAAGCGATGGTCTGCCGAGAGGTCGACGATGACTGCATGCGGATTCCGCGCGTCCATTGTCTTCACGATCGCCTCGCTCATGCCGTTCGGCAGCGCGAGTACGACCGCGGCGGTGTCCCGCTGCGCGATGCCATCGCCATCGAGGTTTTCGTAGCGCAGCGCGCCGCCGAATTCGGGAACCTGATCGCTGACACGCTGTCCTGCGAGTTCACGCGAGGATACGAACGCGAGTTCGATGCCCGGGTGCTTCGCGACGAGTCTGATCAGTTCGGCACCCGCGTGTCCGCGGGCTCCGACGATGCCGACGCTCACTTGCCTGCTCATCGCGTCAGTCCGCAAGGGTCGTGGCGCGACTGCGGCAGGTGGCGACGCAGCGTTCGATGTCCGCGAAATCGTCCATGCCGTACCAGTAGACCTTCCACAGCGATTCCTTGTAGCAACCATCCGCTTCGTCGTCGTAGAACGGATTGACCAGGTTGGCGTGGCGCGAGCGCCAGAACAGCCGCGGATTCTCCGCGCGCATGACCTGCCAGGCGGCGCGCCCGAGTCCCTCGCCCTGCGCGTCGTCGGCAACCGCGAACTTGTCCAGATAGGCGAACGCATCCTCGCGGGTCAGGATCAGTACCGCGCGGTAGTTCTCGCTGAGATAGACCCGGTACGGCCGGATCCGCTCGAAGTAGTCGTCGACCAGTTTGCGCCGGAATCCGGCCTCGATCAGCGCGCGCAGACGCTCGAGGTCGAGGCCTGCCCAGTCCGAATGGACGTTGATGCGCTCGCCGCGCCGCACCAGCGTGCCCGATCCCTTGTGCGTGAACAGCTCCTTGGCCAGTTCATCCGGGCGCGTGATCGACACCGACGAGGTCAGCGGCAGGCCATCGAGCAGGTCCTTGATCTGCTCGAGCTTGACGCGCATGCCGCCTTCCAGCCACGGCTGCGCCATGAGCCGGTCGTACTCGGTCCTGAGATTGATCGAATCGATGATTCGCCCGCCGGCATCGAGGAGACCGCCTGTTCCGGTCAGAAAGATGATCTTGTAGGGTTTCAGGATGCGAACCAGCTCATTGGCCGCAAAATCCGCGTTGATGTTGAGGATCTGCCCGCCCGCGGTCTCGCCGAGCGAGGCGATCACCGGGATCGAGCCGACCCGCAGGCTGGCCTCGATCGGGGCGAGGTTGATCCGCGCGACACGCCCGACCAGGCCCAGGCTCTCCGCGTCGATCAGCTCCGCCTCGAACACTCCGGACAGGATCGAGGTTGCGCGCGCGTCGGCCTGCTGCAGGGCTTCGACCAGATTCAGGTTCTGGGCCTGGAACACCCGGCGCACGATAGCCAGCACCTGCGGCGACGTGACCCGCAGACCTGCAACGGTACGCTTGGCGATGCCGGCCTGCGCCAGTTCCTCGTCGAGCTGGGGTCCCGCGCCATGCACGACGATCGGAGTAAGTCCGACCTGCTGCAGAAAGGCCAGCGACGATGTCAGAGCGTCGAGGTCGTCGCGCAGGACGGCGCCGCCGACCTTGACCACGGCGAAGCGCTTCGCATCCATCTGCGCGAAGCGCTTGAGGTACTGATCGATCTCCTTGGCGCTGGCCATGCTGGACAGCAGCCGCACGATGGTCTGGCGTACCTGAAAGTGGGATTCCGCGTTCATGCCCGTTCCCGCGCCAGCATGCCGCGGACCGATTCCGCATAGCGATGCAGCTGCTCCAGGGCCACCCACTCGTCGGCGCTGTGAGCCTGCGCGATGTCGCCTGGCCCATAGACCAGAGTGGTGTAACCGGCCGCCGAGAACAGCGCGGCCTCGGTCCAGAAGTCCACTGCATGGCCGATCGGCAACTCGAGCGCGTCGGCGATGTCACGTGCAGCAAGCCGCCGCGCCTCGGCCTCCGCGCCGGCGCCGGCGGGAAGCGCAGGGCCGCGGAACGTCTCGCGAAACTCGCTCGGCGGCACTTCGGCGAGGCCGCGAAACGCATGCAGGAGTGCGTCGGTATCCATCGACGGCAGCGGCCGCATGCCGAATCGCAGCTCGGCAGCCGGCGCGATCACGTTCGCCTTGATACCGCCTTCGATACGGCCGATGTTGAAGCGCAACCCGGTGAGACCGCCGAATCGCGCATGCGCAAGCGAATCGACATGATCGAGCGCACGCGCACCCCATCGCACCGCCTGGTGAAGCGCGCTGTCGGCTGCCTGCTGTTCCGCCGAGGCGTGGCCGGCGCGCCCCGAGAAGCGCACCAGCGCCGAGCTGATGCCCCGGTGAGCGAGTACGGCTTCGCCGCGCGTGGGTTCGGCGACGATGACCACGTCGAACGCGCGCTTCGCGGCGAGGAAAGCGGCGACGCAGCGCGCATCGTTCGCCTCTTCGTCGCTGGTGAAGAGGAACGCGGCATCACCATCCGTGAGTCGCGCCGCAGCCAAGAGAGCCGCCGCAGCACCCTTGATGTCGCAGGCGCCGAGGCCGACCGCGTGTTCGGCCGTGACACGCAGTTCGAACGGATTGGCGCTCCAGCGCGGCGAGTCGGGCACGGTGTCCAGGTGCACGTTGAACAGGCGACGGGGCTCGCCGCGCACCGCGTACAGGCTGACCGCACCCGCACCATGATCGCTGATCGTGCACTGGAAACCCGTGAGCGCGTCGCGCAGGTATCCGAAGATGCCGCCCGCATCGATCGCGCGCGGCGGATTGCGCGTGTCGAACGCGACCAGCGCGCGCAGATGTTCGAGAGTCGCGGCCAGCAGCGACGGCGCCGATTTCCCGCTCATTTGCGGTTGACCTCGGCCCACAACGTGCTGCTCATTCCGAACAGCTTGATGAAGCCTTCCGCTTCGGCCGCGCCCCAATCGGCCGACTGCGCGTAGGTCGCACCTTTCGCATTGAGTATGTGCGCCGATTCGATCGCCACGGCCGTGACGACTCCGCCGCTGGTTTCCAGCAACACGTCGCCACTCACGGTGCTCTGACTCGATTCCAGAAATGCTTCGAGATCGGCCTTCAGCGGATCATGGAAGAAGCCCTCGTAGACCAGTTCCACCCAGCGCCGCGCCACGGCCGGCTTGAAGCGGTTCTGGTGCCTGGAAAGCACCGCTTCCTCGAGCGCGCGATGAGCCGCGAGCAGCGCGGTCAGGCCCGGCGCCTCGAACACGATGCGCCCCTTGAGGCCGATCGTGGTATCGCCCGTGTAGAGGCCACGACCCACGCCGTATCGCGCGAACTGGCCATTGAGCCTCGCCAGCAGCACGGGGCCGGCGAGATGCTCGCCATCGAGCGCGACCGCCTCGCCGCGCTCGAACGTGACACGCACCCGCAGGGACTCGGGCGGCCACTCGGCGCGTGGCTTGCACCAGCCCGCGGCTGCTTCGCCGGGTGCCTGCCAGCGGTCGACCTCGCCACCGGACAGGGTCAGGCCGAGCAGGTTCTCGTTGATCGTGTAGGCCTTCTGTTTCGCCCGCACCGAAAATCCGCGTTCTTCCAGATACGCCTGTTCGTACGCCCGCACCTCGCGGTGTTCCTTCTGGATTTCGCGGATTGGCGCCACGATCGCGTAGTCGCCGAGTGCCTTCACCGCGAGATCGAAGCGGACCTGATCGTTGCCCATGCCGGTGCAGCCGTGGGCGACCGCATCGGTGCCGAGTTCGCGAGCCCGCGCGAGCGTGGCCTCGACGATCAGGTAGCGATCCGACACCAGCAGCGGATACTGTCCCTGATAGCCCTCGCCCGCCCAGACGAACGGCTTCACGAAGCTGTCCCAGATCGCGGGACCACCGTCGATCGTGACGTGCGAGGCGGCTCCGAGTTCCTGCGCACGCTGTTCGATGAACGCGCGTTCCGCGGCATCGACGCCCCCGGTATCGGCGAACACGGTATGCACGGCGTAGCCGCGCTCGCGCAGCCAGGGTACGCAGAAGCTCGTGTCGAGGCCGCCGGAAAACGCGAGGACTATGGGGCCCCGATTCGGGTTTCGCGATTCGGGATTCGCCGGAACGGATTGTGCGCACATGATCTGTCTCGATGCAGGGGGCTGGCGGAATGTGGCAGCGCGGCTACGCGCTCCGATTTCCTGTTGTCGAATCGCCGACCCCGGATTGCGCAACCAGCGCAACCATCACCGCCTTCTGCACGTGCAGGCGGTTCGCGGCTTCGTCGATCGCGATACATGCGGGCGAATCCATCACCGCGTCGGTTGCCTTGACGTTGCGCCGCAAGGGCAGGCAATGGCTGAACACGCCGTCGTCGGTCAACGCCATCTTCGCCGCGTCGACGATGAAATGCCGGTGCGCGTCGCGGATCGGTTTCTCCTCCGCCCAGCGACCGAAGTATCCGAGCGCACCCCAGCTTTTCGCATAGACCACATGCGCGCCGCGGTAGGCCTGCTGCGGATCGTGACTGACCGAGAGCGAACCGCCATTCGCGGCGACATTGGCACGCGCGAAGTCCATGTAACGCGAATCCAGCAGGTAGTCGCGGGTCGGGCACAGCAGGGTGACGTCCATGCCGAAACGCGTCGCGATCTGCAGCGCGGAATTGGCGACCGCTGTATTGAGCGGACGCGGATGATAGGTCCAGGTCAATACGTACTTGCGTCCGCGCAGGTCCTCGCCGAACCGTTCCTGCAGGGCCTGGATGTGAGCCAGTTCCTGACACGGGTGGGTGATCGTCTCCATGTTGATCACCGGAACCGTCGCGTGGCGGGCGAACGCGTTGATCACGCGATCCTCGCGATCGACTGCCCAGTCCTGAAACCCCGGAAACGCACGCACGCCGATCAGGTCCACATAGCGCGAAAGCACGCGCGCAACCTCGGCGACATGTTCCTCGCTCTCGCCATCCATGACCGCGCCAGGCTCGAATTCGATCGGCCACGCATCCTTGCCCGGCGCGAGCACGATCGCGTGGGCTCCGAGCTGGAACGCACCCAGTTCGAAGCTCGTGCGCGTGCGCATCGACGGGTTGAAGAACAGCAGCGCGATCGATTTGCCCTGCAGATCGCGCCCGGCCTTCGATCGTTTGAACGCACGCGCGCGCTCGAGCAGCGCGTCGAGTTCGGCGCGTGTCCAGTCCTGGGTATTCAGAAAATGCCGGATGGTCATCGATGGGTGGCCTGCCTGGACTATGCGGCCAGCTGCTGGCCGGTTCTTCAATGGGGAAACGCATTGCGCACGCGGGGACAAAAAAACCCGGCACGCCGGCCGGGTTTTCGTCGATTCACGTGAACGCGCGACAGCCTACCCGGCCGGAATGTCCGGTTCCGGTCGGCGCGCACGCGAGGTCATTCCCGCGGCCATGCGGGCACTGCTGATGAGGCGCGGCGGGAGCGGGAGCGTCGGTCGGAACATCGGCGGGTCAACACGGATCGCAGGATCGGTGGGACAAACTACCGGCAATCGTGTTGCAACGCAATACGCCCGTTCCGGGATCGCGGCCAGGCCCGAACAGGACGAGACCGGGCAGGGCCCGGCCCGCGCGTGCTGTCCGCGCGGCGCTCACTCCGCCGGGCTGATGCTCACGCGTACGCGCAGGCGGTCGCCCGGATCGTAGTCCAGGCGCGACATGAAGACGTCGCCGCGATAGCGGTACTGGACGTCGTAGGCGATCAGGCGACGTTCCTCGGCGACGTCCTGCACGACATGGCAGCGCTGTTCGACATCGCTGTAGTAGCTGTCCTGCCCGCGCGCGACGTTGTTGCCGACTGCGCCGCCGACGACCGCGCCGGCAACCGTCGCGGCCTTGCGGCCGTCACCCTTGCCCACCGTATTGCCAAGCACCCCGCCGACGATTGCGCCGAGTACGGTTCCCGCGGCGCGGTTGCCGTTGTCCGAACGGCGCTCGACCGGCACCTCATCGCACACTTCGCGTGGGGCAGAGGTTTGCACCCGATCGTAGACCGGATCCACCCGCAGCACGTCGGCCCAGGCGATCTTCACATTGTCGCCGGGATCCACGAGGTCCCGGTCGCGGCCTAGCGCATCCGCCCGCGTCCCGATCAGGAGCAGCGCGATCGCAATCGGCAGCATCGATTTCATTGACCTTTCTCCGTAGCCAGGCACTTCGCGCGGACACGCGAACGTATCGCGCGCAGCCCGTAAATCGGTGCGATTACAGCAGCCGCACGCTGAACCCGTGCTAAGCCATTCATGAAGACATCGCCATGCGGGAGCGCTCTTCGGGGGCCCTGCTATCATCGCCAGTCCACAGAGACCGAACCATGTCGCATCGATGCAACTGAGACTCCACAACAGCCTGACCCGGCGCACCGAGGATTTCGTTCCGGCCGATCCGTCGCGGGTCACCATGTATGTGTGCGGCCCGACCGTCTACGGCTACGTGCACATCGGCAACGCGCGGCCGCCGGTCGTGTTCGGTCTGCTCGCGAGGTTGTTGAAACGCCGCTACCCGCGGGTGATCTATGCGCTCAACATCACCGACGTCGACGACAAGATCAATGCCGCCGCGAAGGCCGCAGGCGTGCCGATCGACGCGATCAGTTCGAAATTCGCGGCTGCCTATGCCGAGGACATGGCGAAGCTGGGTGCGGACCGGCCGGACATCGCTCCGCATGCGACCGCACACATCGCGCCCATCGTCGCGATGTGCGAACGCCTGATCACGTCCGGCAACGCGTACGCGGCCGAGGGTCACGTGCTGTTCGATGTCGCGAGCTTCCCCGGCTATGGGCGGCTTTCCGGCCGTTCGACCGAGGACATGATCGCAGGCGCGCGGATCGAAGTGGCCCCCTACAAGAAGAATCCCGGCGACTTCGTCCTCTGGAAGCCGTCGACGCCGGATCTGCCCGGATGGGACAGTCCCTGGGGACGCGGACGCCCGGGCTGGCACATCGAATGCTCGGCGATGGCCGCCGCCCATCTCGGGGAAACCATAGACATCCATGCCGGTGGCAACGACCTCATGTTTCCGCATCATGAGAACGAGATAGCGCAAAGCACGTGCGCACACGCGGGCAAGGTGTTTGCGCGCTACTGGCTGCACAACGGCATGCTGACGTTCGATGGCCGCAAGATGTCCAAGTCGCTCGGCAACGTGCTCGTGCTGCACGAACTCCTCGAGAAACATCCGCCCGAAGTATTGCGCTTCCTGCTCCTGAAGGCCCACTACCGGCAGCCGCTCGACTGGTCGGACACTGCGCTGCGGCAATCGCGCGCGACCCTCGACGGCTGGTACGGAGTGCTCCGCGATCTCGCCGAGGTGACCGTCGACGCGTCCGAGTGCGCCGTGCCGGAAGAAGTCGAGAGCGCGTTGCTCGACGATCTCAATACACCCGAAGCATTCGCGGCGGTCGCGCGGCTGGCAAACGCCGCTCGCGCGGCCACAACCGCCGAGGCGCGACACCGCGCAAAAGGCGCGCTGCTCGGCGCAGGCGCGTTGCTGGGCATCCTGCAGCAGGATGCGGAAGCCTGGTTCAAGCAGGCCGTTCCGGGCACGACCATCGACGCGGAGGCAGTCCAGCGCCTCGTCGAGGCGCGCAGCGCCGCGAAGAAAGCCCGGGATTTCGTGACGTCGGATCGAATTCGCGACCAGCTCCTAGCCATGGGCGTGGTCGTCGAGGACACCCCGGAGGGACCGCGCTGGAAGGCGGCCAGTGCCGATGAATGCGCGGCCTGAAAGCGGCGAACCGAGCGCTGCGATCGCACAGGACGCGATCGTCGAGGAGTTCGCGTTCTTCGGTGACTGGACCGAGCGCTACCAGTACCTGATCGATCTCGGCCGCAAGCTACCGCCCTTCGCGGAGGCACTCAGGACCGACTCGAACAAGGTGCAGGGCTGCCAGTCGCAGGTCTGGCTGGTTGCCCGCGGCGACGCCGATCGGCTGGATTTCCAGGCAATCAGCGATTCCTCGATCGTTTCCGGGCTCGTCGCGCTGCTGCTGCGCGTCTACAGCGGGCGTTCGGCAGCGGAAATCCTCGCCACCGAGCCTGCGTTCGTCGAGGCGATCGGTCTGGCCAGGCACTTGTCACCGACGCGCTCGAACGGGTTCGCCGCGATGCTCGCCGCGATCAAGCAGCGCGCGCGCGAGGCAGCCCTGCGCGCGGAGCGCGAGTAACCACCGGCATTGCCCGCGCCGGCACCGTTCCTGCGGACCGCTCCGGTCACATCGTGTGGGTCGGTCGTTCCTGGGTCAGGATGCCGGCGAGGATCGATTCGATCTTGGTGCGGGCCGCCTCGCCATCGGACGATTCGTTGAACTGCACACCGATGCCGGCCATGCGATTGCCCTGGGCCCCGGGCGGCGTTATCCAGATCACCTTGCCGGCCACCGGCAGGCGGTCTTTCTCGTCCATCAGCGAGAGCAGGATGAAGACCTCGTCGCCGAGTCCGTAGCGCTTGGTCGTCGGCACGAACAGGCCACCGCCGCGCACGAACGGCATGTAGGCGTTGAACAAAGCCCCCTTGTCCTTGATCGCGAGCGACAGGATGCCCTGTCGCGGTGCTCCGCCCATTGCCGGCGTGGACATGCGTCGATACTCCCGAACACGATGATTGAAGATCCCCGGACCTTCAGCTACCCGCGGATCGCGGCTCATGCCGTCGGCTCCGCGGATCATTCAAACCGGGCAGTCCATCCCTGGCCCGGCGTGGAGGATACATGCGTTGCCGCGCCGGCGGATTGTAGCTTCATGAGGCTTCGCAGGTGCCCGATCTGCCCGCAATGCCTCACCGCGATCCGCCCGGCATGCCGCGCGCTATGCCTCGTGCTGCCATGTGCGCAGCAGATCCAGCAGGACCAGATCGCTGCGTACACTCGTGGCCAGCAGGCTGCGTGCACGATTGGCATGGTCGAACCAGGTGGCCAGCTTCGGTATTTCCTCGTTCCGGGTCAAGCCGAACACGCCCTGGTCGCCCTTGGCCAGCGCGCGCGCCTCGTCGCGCGCGAGCGCGGCCGCGAGCCAGAGGCGGATTTCGGGCCGGTCCGCCGCCCAGCGGTCCGCCACGTCGAGCGGAGTGCAACGCTGCCGTGTCAGGGCGGTCAGATCGTCCAGGCATTCGCTGCGCAACACGATCGTGCCGTCACTGCTCCATTCGCTCGCGAGACCCGGGTTGCCCAGGCTTGCATCCAGCGCCGCGGCAGCCGCCGACGCTTCGATCCGCCGCTCGCCCAGCCAGGACAGGGCCGCTTCACGCGACGGTGCGGACACGACGATGCGCTGGCAGCGACTGCGGATGGTCGCCGGCAGTCGCGACGGTTCATCAGCGACCAGGATGATCACCGTCGAAGTGGCCGGCTCCTCGAGCGTCTTGAGCAGTGCATTTGCAGCGCTCGCGTTCATGCGGTCAGCCGGATCGACGCACGCAATCTGCAATCCGCCGAACTGGCTCGACATGGCCAGCCGCTGTGCGAGCAAGCGTATCTGGTCGACCGTGATTTCGGTGCGCGGCTTGCCGTCGTCGCGAACCTCGAAACTGACCCTGACCAGATCCGGATGCGAGCCGGCGGCGACCAGGCGGCAACCGCGACAGGTCCCGCACGCATGGCCGTCCGCTCCGCGCTGCGTGCACAACGCGGCTGCAATGAGAGCGTTGCCGAGTTCGCGTTTCCCGAATCCGGCCGGAGCCGCGACTAGCAGGGCGTGATGCAGGCGCCCGGACGCGAGCGTCGCGAATACCGCGCGCCATGCTTCGGCCAGCCAGGGCGGCAGGCTCATGCGCCGGACCCGCAGCTGGCGAGATAGGCGTCCAGTGCCGCCACCGCAGCCACACGCACGCGGTCGACCGGCTGGCTCGCATCGATAATCCGGAATCGCGCCGGCGCAGCGGCTGCCCGCTCGCGATAGCTGCGACGCACGCGCTCGAAAAATGTCGCATCCTCGCGCTCGATTCGATCGGACGAACCGCGCGCACCGGCTCGCGCAAGGCCGTCCGCGACGGGCAAGTCGAGGAGCAGGGTCAGATCCGGCACGACCGGAGCCGCCCAGTCTTCGAGTGCGGCGATGCGCGCGAGCGGCTGGCCGCGGCCCCCGCCCTGGTAGGCATAGCTCGCATCGGTGTAGCGATCGGAGAGCACCCAGCGTCCTGCCTCGAGCGCAGGCACGATGACTTCGCGCACGAGCTGGGCTCGTGATGCGAACATCAGCAACAGTTCGCTCTCAGCGCACACCCCGGACCACGCCGGATCCAGCACGAGAGTCCGCACCGCTTCGCCGAGCGGCGTGCCGCCGGGCTCACGCGTGACGACGACGTCGATGCCGTGCCCGACAAGGCATTCGCGCACGACTTCGAGCACCGTGCTCTTGCCGGCACCCTCGCCGCCCTCGAGCGTGACCAGACGCCCGCTCACGGATGCTCACGCAGCAGGTATCTGCGTACCGCACGATTGTGAGCATCCAGGGTCGACGAGAACTCGTGGCTGCCGTCGCCACGGGCGACGAAATACAGCGCTTCCCCGGGCTGCGGATGCAGCGTGGCCTCGATCGCGGCGGCGCCCGGCAAGGCGATCGGTGTCGGCGGCAGACCGTCGCGCGTGTAGGTGTTGTATGGCGTGTCGGTGTCGAGATCGCGGCGGCGGATATTGCCGTCGTAGGCGGCGCCGATCCCGTAGATCACGGTCGGATCGGTCTGCAGGCGCATGCCGGACTTGAGCCTGCGCATGAAAACACCGGCGATCTGCGCGCGTTCCGCGGGCACGGCGGTTTCCTTTTCGACGATCGAGGCGAGAATCAGTGCCTGGTACGGCGTCTGCAATGCGACATCCGGCGCGCGCGTCGCCCACGATGCGTTCAGGACCTTCAGCATCGCCGCGTGGGCGCGCCGGAGCATGTCCAGATCCGATTCACCCTTGATCCACGCATAGGTTTCGGGAAGAAACCAGCCCTCGGGCTTGCCGTCCACGATGTCGAGCCGCATTGCGACATCCTCGTCGGCCAGGTCCGGCAATGTCTGCGCGAGTTCGCTCGACGCAAGCGCCGCGCGCAACTGGCGGAATGTCCAGCCGTCGACGATCGTGAAATGATGCTGCACGACGTCACCGGCCACCATCCGTTCGAGGAGCTGACGCGGTGTAATCCCCTGCGGCAGCGCATATTCGCCCGCATGCACGCGATCGCCGACACCGAGCTGGCGCGCGAGCAGTCGCCAGTGCAGGTCCGCGCGGCGGCCGCTTGCGACCAGGCCTTCGCGACGCAGCTGGTTGACGATGCCGCGATAGCTCGCGCCGCGCTCGACGTCGAGAGTCATTCCCTCATGCGCCACGGGCAAGGGCGCATCGACGAACTTGCGATAGTCGAGCCACGCGGCGATACCCGCTCCGACCAGTCCAAGCAGGACCAGGACGGTCAAGGCGCGTAGCGCGGAGAATCCTTGCTGCGGGGACGGACGGGACATCGATCGGTGCTTGCTCGTCAAACCCGCAGGTTACCCGGATTCGGTGTCCTCGCGCGAGCCGCGGCGCGCCATGCATTTCACCCGTTGCGGTTCCTTGCCGGTGGAAATCAGGCGCCCAGCGCGGCCAGCATGCCGCGTGCCTTGGCCCGGGTTTCGTCGAGCTCGCGCGCGCCGACCGAATCCGCAACGATGCCGGCACCGGCGCGAAAAACCACCCGACCACCGTGCAGCGTCATCGTGCGAATAAGGATATTGAGGTCGAGATCGCCATCGCGGTTGAGGTAGCCGAGCGAGCCGGTATAGGCACCCCGCCCGACGCGCTCGAGCGCGGCGATGATCTGCATGCAGCGCACCTTCGGGCAGCCCGTGATCGTGCCGCCTGGAAATACCGCGCGGATCACTTCTCCTGGTGTAACTCCGGGACGACCGAAACCGCGCACGTTCGACACGATGTGATGAACGTGTGCGTAGGTTTCGATCGCCATGATCTCGTCCACGACAACGCTGCCTGGAACGCAGATCCGGCCGAGGTCGTTGCGTTCGAGGTCGATCAGCATCACGTGTTCGGCGCGCTCCTTGGGATGGGCGATCAACTCGCGGGTGCGCACCGCATCGTCTTCCAGCGGCAAGCGGGGCCGGGTGCCTGCGATCGGTCGCGCCTGAACGATGTCACCACGCATCTCGACCAGGCGCTCCGGCGAAGAACTTACGATCGCCCAGTCGTCCTGCTGCAGCAATCCCGCGAACGGCGCTGGATTCGTCTGCCGCAAAGCTGCGTGCAGCGCCGCCGGTTGCGGCGCGATACGGCATTGCGCGCGCCATTCCCGCGAAAGATTGACCTGGAACACGTCACCCGCGCGCAGGTGCTCGTGAATGACCGCTACGTTGCGCAGAAAAGTCTGCGGCGGGTCCTCTTCGATCGCCTCGATCTGGATCGGCCCGTGCCTGAATTCCTGGATTGTTGCGAGGTCGCGCTCGAGTTCATCGAGCAGCGCGGCGTGGCCGGGTTCCGCGACCAGCACCGTGCGCGCGCACGCAAGATCGACGATGATCGCGGACGGACACCGCAACGCGAGCGCGACCGGAAGCGCCGAATCGTGCACGGGCGGCAGGTCGAGCGTCGGCTCGATCTGTGCCGCAAGTTCGTAGCCCAGGTAGAGCAACCAGCCACCACGGAACGGCAGATCCACGGCCGCCGAAGCAGGCAGCCGCAAACCGCGCCAGGCCCGGTCCAGTGCATCGAGGAAGCTCGTCCCCAGCTGCTTTCCCGCAGCGTCGTGCACGCCACCGCGCGCGTCGAGCCGCAATGCATCTTCGGGGAACGCGAACAGGATGTCGTAGCGCGCGCGCGCGTTGCCGTACGCGGCACTCTCGAGAAATCCCGGATAGCGCTTCGGATTGGCCGCTGCGAGCGCCAGCAGATCACGCGTACCCGCCAGTTCACGCAGGAGCGGACGCATCGGCATTGCTTGTCGAAGGGCCGCCTGCGCCCCGCTCCTACAACCTGCGGAACACGAGCGTGCCATTGGTGCCGCCGAAGCCGAACGAATTCGACATCACGACATCGAGCTTCGCCTCGCGTGCGACGTGCGGCACGAAGTCCAGATCGCAGTCCTGGCCCGGGTTGTCGAGATTGATGGTCGGCGGAACCACTCCGTCGCGCAATGCGAGTATCGAGAAGATCGCCTCGATGCCGCCGGCGGCGCCGAGCAGATGACCGGTCATCGACTTCGTCGAACTGACCATGAGCTGCTTTGCATGATCCCCGAACACGCCCTTGATACCGTGCACTTCGGCGACATCGCCAGCCGGCGTCGACGTGCCGTGTGCGTTGATGTACTGCACGTCGGTCAGATTCAGGCCAGCGTCCTTCACCGCGGCGACCATGCAGCGACCACCGCCCTCGCCGTTCTCGCTCGGCGCGGTCATGTGGAATGCATCTCCGCTCATGCCGAAACCGGACAACTCGCAGTAGATTCGCGCACCCCTCCGCACCGCATGTTCGTAATCCTCGATCAACAGCACACCGGCGCCGTCGGAAAGCACGAATCCGTCGCGGTCGCGATCCCATGGTCGACTCGCCTTCTCCGGTTCGTCGTTGCGCGTGGACAGTGCGCGCGCCGAGCAGAAACCGCCCATGGCCGTACCGACAGTCGAAAATTCCGCTCCACCCGCGATCATCACGTCGGCATCGCCGCACTGGATCAGCCGCATTGCCAGACCGATATTGTGCGTCGCCGTCGTGCACGCCGTGACGCAGGCGATGTTCGGCCCCTTGAGACCGAGCATGATCGAAAGGTTGCCGGCCGCCATGTTGATGATCGAGCTCGGCACGAAGAACGGCGAAATCTTGCGCTGGCCGTGCTCGTGGTAGGTGATCGCGGTCCTCTCGATCGTCGAGATGCCGCCGATGCCCGCGCCGACCGCAACACCTATGCGCTCTTCGTCGTGCTCATGCGGATGCAGACCCGCATCTGCCAGCGCTTGAACCGAGGCGGCAATGCCGTAGTGGATGAACGGATCCATCTTCTTGACGTCCTTCGCCGCCACGTGCTGCGTCGGGTCGAAGTCACGCACTTCGCCGGCGATGCGCGTCGGAAAGGTGGAGGCATCGAAATGGGTAACCGGTCCAATGCCGCTCCGCCCCGCGGTGATGTTCGCCCATGCACCCGCGACATCATTGCCGACAGGGCTGATGATGCCTAGACCGGTGACGACGACACGACGCTTGGTCATTGCGGACTACCTGCTCGATTCGAATCGCTGACGCCGGGCGCGACTGCGCCGCGACGTTCGCACCGCATGCACATACGCGGGCGTGTGTTGCGGATCGCCAAAACGAAAGCTGCGCCTCGCGGGCGCAGCATCGCTTGACGCCTGTGCGACGAACTTACGACTTGACGTGCGCCTTGACGTAGTCGATGGCCTGCTGGACCGTCGTGATCTTTTCGGCTTCCTCGTCCGGAATCTCGCATTCGAATTCCTCTTCGAGCGCCATCACCAGTTCGACCGTGTCCAGCGAATCGGCGCCCAGATCATCCACGAACGACGCATTCGGGGTGACTTCGTCTTCCTTCACTCCCAATTGCTCGACGACGATCTTCTTGACGCGCTCTTCGATAGTGCTCATGTGTGTCTCAACCTCCGATCGGAATTCGTTGGGCATTGCGGGCGCCGGTCGATGGCGCCGCCCCTTGCAAGACGCGGCATTGTAGATGAAGGCAAACGCCCCTGCCACTCGCGGCGCGGCGGCGTCCCCGGAGCTCGGTCGGGGCGCAGCAACGCATTGAATGTCAACGCGGAAGACGCGCTTACGGCATGTACATGCCACCATTCACGTGCAGGGTCTCCCCGGTGATGTATCCGGCCATCGGCGACGCCAGGAATCCCACCGCGTCGGCAATGTCCCGGGTCGCACCGAGACGACCGAGCGCAATCTGGCCGAGCAGCGCCTCGCGCTGCTCGGCGGGCAGCGCACGCGTCATGTCGGTATCGATGAAGCCGGGCGCCACGACGTTCACGGTTATCCCGCGCGAACCGATCTCGCGAGCCAGCGACTTCGAGAATGCAATGATTCCGGCCTTGGCTGCAGCATAGTTCGCCTGTCCCGGATTGCCGGTGAGGCCGATCACCGAGGCGATCGAGATGATGCGTCCCTTGCGCGCCTTCATCATGCCGCGCAACACGGCCTTGGAGCATCGATAGACGGAACTCAGGTTGGTGTCGAGGATTGCCTGCCAATCCTCCTCGCTCATGCGCAGCAGAAGCTGGTCGCGGGTTATGCCTGCGTTGTTGACCAGGATCGACACTGCGCCGTACTGCTTGCCGATCGTGTCGACCAGCGCCTCGACCGCGACGCGATCGGTCACGTCGAGCGGATGTCCGACACCGTCCTTTGCCGCGAGGCGTTCGCCGATCGCGAGCGCGCCAGCCTCCGTGGTGGCGGTACCGATCACGATCGCACCGCGCGCGGCCAATTCATCCGCGATCGCCGCACCGATGCCGCGACTGGCGCCGGTGACCAGCGCGACCTCGCCTTTCAGCATGCCGTCCATGCCACGTCCCGAACTGCCAAGGGCACGAACCTTACACGGAAACGGGCGCGCGCTGCACTCCCCTGGCCCCTAGTCCAGGCGCGCAACGAGCGCTTCGAGGATGTGCGTCCACCCGCCACGATGGTTCTCGGCGAGCTTCTCGTCCGGCAGCCCTTCGTGGGTCAATCGCAACTCGGTTTGCGTGCCGCGCGGCGTGAGCTCGATGGTGACCACCGATTCCTTGCCCAGCGTGCCCTCGCTGACCCAGGTGAACTCGAGAAGTCGCGGACTGTCCACGCGCAGATAGCGCCCGTAGTGCGGATAGATGCGGCCCGCATTCGGCATCTCGATGTAGAACAGGCCGCCCGTGCGCGCGTCGATCACCGCGCCTTCGCCGCCGGCGAGCCAGGCCCTGACGCTTGCCTGATCTGTCCACGCGCGAAAAACCCGCTCCGGTGTCGCTTCGTAACTGCGTGGCACGCTGATGCGAAACCCGCCCATCGCATTGTCATTTCGGCCCATCATTATCCGGCTCCTTCTGCACGTTGAGAAAATCTCCGAGCGCATCGAGGCGCTGATTCCAGAATCGTTCGTATTGCGAGGCCCAGCGTGCGACCTCGCGCAGCGGTATCGCACGCAGATGCAGGTAGTGCTCGCGACCGAGACGTTCACGACGCACCAGGCCCGCCCGCTCGAGCACCTTGACGTGTTTGGACACCGCGTTCAGCGACATCCGGAACGGCAGCGCGAGATCGGTGACCCGCACCCCTCCGCGGGTCAGACGGGCAACGATCCGGCGTCGGGTCGGATCGGCAAGTGCGGCAAACGCAAGATCGAGGCTCGACATGTTCGCTACATATTCAACCTATTGGTTGAATTATGCGCAAATTGAAACGCACGTCAATAGACCTCAGCATTCCGACGCCGGGGCCGGGAGCGGCGAATTTCCGGACCCTTGCAGGGTGCATCGGCGACGCCATCGCGCGGGGGGTCCCCTGCGAACCGATCCGCAGCGCAGAAACCACGATGTCCGGGGCACGCGGCCAATGCGGACCATCATTCCTTCCAGGCAGACAACGCTGCGTCGAACTCCCCCGGCACGCCGAGCGCGCGCGCCTCGATCGACTTGTCGATTCTCCGCACCAGCGCGGTCAGCACTTTTCCGGGCCCGCACTCGGCGACACGGGCTGCGCCCGCCTTGACGAGTGTGTTCATGCAGCCGCTCCAGCGCACGGGCAGATACAGTTGACGCACCAGCGCGTCGCGAATCGCCGCGACCCCGGCGTGGATCTGCGCGTCGACATTCTGCACGACCGGAATCTGCGGTTCGCGCCAGCGGTACGCGTTCATCGCTTCGGCCAGCCGGTTCGCGGCTTCGCGCATCAGCGGCGTATGCGAGGGCACGCTCACAGCGAGCTTGACTGCCTTCTTAACCCCGCGCTCGGCAAGCCGCGCAATCGCTGCATCGACTGCTGCGTGATGCCCGCCGATCACGATCTGGCCGGGCGAGTTGTAGTTCGCCGGCGTCACCGTCTGGGTGCCCGAAACTTCAGCGCAAACCGCCTCGACGACGGCGTCGTCCGCACCGAGCACGGCAGCCATCGCACCGCTGCCTTCGGGCGACGCGTCCTGCATCGCCTGGCCACGGATGCGCACCAGATGCGCGGCGTCGTGCAGGCTGATCGATCCTGCCGCGACCAGCGCAGTGTATTCGCCGAGGCTGTGTCCTGACAGTTGTGCGGGCACGGCACCGCCGGCCGCCTGCCAGACTCGCCATACCGCGATGCCGGCGGCCAGCAGTGCCGGCTGCGTGTACTCGGTGCGATTGAGCATCGTCGCCGGACCACCCTGTGACAGCGCCCACAGGTCGACCCCGGCGCCCTCCGACGCCTCCACGAAGGTCGAGCGGACGCCGCGATGCAATTCCGCCAGTTCGGCGAGCATGCCGGTCGATTGCGAGCCCTGGCCGGGGAAAACGAAGGCCAGTGTCGATGGCGCGGGGCTGAGGGCTGAGGACATCGGCGGGCTCGGCGTGGAATCGTGCCGCAAATGGTAAGCGATATGTGGTCCCGACAAGTGACGCCTGCCTGCGCGGCGCTGTCGCAAGGGCTCCCGGCCCTCAGTTCATCGTTCAGTATTTCAGCAGCGCCGACGACCACGTGAAACCGCCGCCGAACGCTTCCAGCAGCAGGTTCTGGCCACGCTGGACCTTGCCCGAGCGCACGGCTTCATCCAGCGCGAGCGGGACCGAACCCGAGGAGGTGTTGCCGTGGCGATCGACAGTCACGATGACCCGATCCATCGACAACTTCAGGCGCTTTGCGGTGGCCTCGATGATACGCAGGTTGGCCTGGTGCGGAATCAGCCAGTCGATGTCGGACTCGTGCATGCCGGCTGCGTCGAGGGTTTCCTCGACGATGCGATCGAGGGTCTTCACCGCGACCTTGAAGACCTCGTTGCCGGTCATCATCACGCGGATGCCGTGGTTCGGCTCGTCGTCGCGGAATCCCGCCGATACGCCGACCGGGTTGTACAGAAGATGCTTGTAGGCGCCATCGGCATGCTGCTTGGTGGCGATGATGCCCGGTTCGGGCGACGCTTCCAGCACGACCGCACCGGCGCCGTCGCCAAACAGGACGCAGGTTCCGCGATCGCTCCAGTCGATCATCCGGGTCAGCGTTTCGGAGCCGACGACGAGAGCTTTCCTGGACTGGCCGCCGCGAATGAACTGGTCGGCGATGCCTAGCGCATACATGAAGCCAGAGCATGCCGCGTTCACGTCGAACGCCGCGCAGCCGTTCGCACCGAGACGATGTTGCAACAGGCACGCGGTGGACGGAAAGATGATGTCCGGCGTGGTCGTGCCGAGCACGATCAGATCGATATCCGAGCCCCTGATTCCCGCGGCATCGAGCGCATGCGTGGCCGCATAGAAGGCCAGATCACCCGTGGTCTCCCCATCGGCGGCACGCCGGCGCTCGCGAATTCCCGTGCGCGACGCGATCCACTCGTCGCTGGTGTCGACGAGCTTCTCGAGATCGGCGTTGGTAACGACCTTCTCCGGAAGATAGCTGCCGGTGCCCGTAATGCGTGAGTAGATCAGGATCGTTCCCCTGCAGGGAGTTCCGGATCGGGGCGCCAATCGCCCGTCTCGCATGAACCTGTGCCGTTGTACGGCGGATTCGGCCGTGGAGCGTCACCCCCGCAACCGGACCGTGCGCGCGATGTCCGTGCCCCGGAATCCCGCTGATGTGCGGATTCCTGATTAAGCTGTCCTCAATCGTCGTCGCGAACCTGCGCTTTCGATTCGATGACCTTCTTGCCGCGGTAGTAGCCGTCCTTGGTCACGTGATGACGGACATGCACCTCACCCGACGTCGGATCGGTCGAGAGCTGCTTCGCGCTCAACGAATCGTGGGAACGACGCATGCCGCGCGTGGATGGGGTTTTGCGACTCTTGGCGACAGCCATGACACTCTCCGGTTGTGGTCCACGCCCTTGCGGTACAGACCGTTTTCAATGCTTCTTCAATGACCCGAGCACACTGAACGGGTTCGTTGCGGGTTCATGCGCAGGATCACTTCCCGCGGGATCGTTCCAGACCAATGGCGCACCTGGCTTCAGCGGCACCACGGGCAGCGCGAGAATCAGTTCGTCCTCGATGACGTCCGCGATCGAAAGATCACCATCGGGCACGAGCAGGGGCTCGTAGCCTGCAGGCAACGATGCTTCGTCGGCGGGGTCGGCAATCAGGCCCAGACGCTGGGCGATCGAAACCTCGTGCACGAAAACCTCGAGGGTGCGCTGGCACACCATCGCCAGCCCTGCCTCTGCACCAAGCGCCAGAAACTGGATGCCAAGCGGATCCTTGCCGAACTCGGCGCGGTAGCGCACTTCGCCTTCGTCGGAGGCCAGACTTCCGCGCAGGCGCTGCATTTCCGCGAGCGGAAGCACTCCTTCGTAGATGCGGTGCGCCTGAACCTGGCGTGCGACATCCACGCGACTGGGCAGGCCTTTGGACATGGGCGCGCGATGGTAGGTGCAGGCCCCGGCGCTGTCAACCGCAACCACCTCGATTTGCCGCGCGGCAGCAGGCCAGCCAGACTATCCGGAGCGGACGATCGTTTCGGCACAGGCTTCGCCGGTCGCACGACCTCGCGCAACGTCAATGCGATCGCCCTGACCTCGATCCGGAACGGCGGGCTGTTCCACGAACCCGATCGCAATCCGCCTCCACAACAGGCGTTGGAGCCATTAGCGATGCCGAATGCACCACGCGCCCCCGGTGCGCCACGACTTGCCCCGACCGACGCGCGATGCGCGGGACCCGGACAGCGGGTCGTCGGCTGCGGTCTCACGTGAACATACTGCTGACAAGTTCCGCGATCGCGGCTGTGCTCCTGGGCGCAGTCTGGTGGCACGGACGAAGGCTCCGTCGCAAGCCGCGCGTGCTCGCGGAAATCCTCGATCATGCCGATGCGCTGGAACGCGAACTCCTCGCCTGCCGGGCGCGTTTGCGGGAGATCCCGGCCCTGACCGCCGATCTGCCGCCTGCCGAGCAACTGTCCGCTCGCGTCACGTTGGCTGCCGAGCCGCAGGTGCAGGAGGCACTGCGCGATCTCCTTGCGCATCGCTTGTGGCTCAAGGCGCATGCGGCAAGTGCCACGATCGCAAGCCTGGCCGAGGCGCGCGACGCGCTGGCCGCCACGCGCGCCTCGCTGGCCGGCCAGTCGGCCCGTCTCGCCGCGGCGCGCGCCGAATTCGAGCGCACGCGCGCCGAACATGCTCTGCCGTCCGATCCGGCACGATGAACGTGCGCGCACCGACGCCGCTTTTCGATATCGACCTGGTGCTGGCCTCGACGTCGCGTTACCGACGCGAATTGCTGTCGCGCCTGACCTCGACATTGCGTTCGCTTGCACCGGGTGTGGATGAAAGCGCACGCGCCGGGGAATCGCCGACGTCGCGCGCCGTACGCCTGGCTATCGCGAAGGCCGAGGCGGTCGCCGAACGTTGCACTGGAGCATTGATCGTCGGCAGCGACCAGGTTGCGGAAATCGATGGCCGGATTCTCGACAAGCCCGGCACCGAAGAGGCGGCCCGTGCACAGCTGACCGCGAGTTCAGGCCGCAGTGTCGCCTTCCATACCGCCGTTTGCGTAGTCGACACACGCTCGAGTCCGTACGCCATGCACTCCGCCATCGACCTCACTCGCGTGAAGTTCCGCATTCTGGAAGCCCGGGAAATACGCCGCTACGTCGGGATCGAGCAGCCGCTGGCGTGCGCCGGAAGCTTCAAGGCGGAGGGCCTGGGCATCACGCTGTTCGAGCGGATCGAGACGAACGATCCCAGCGCCCTGATCGGATTGCCGCTGATCCAGCTCGCCGCATTGCTGCGAGCGTGCGGAATCTCGGTTCCTTGATGGCGCGATCCGGGTGATGCCGCGATCGATGCGGGCCCGGATGGTTCATGAGCTGCGAACGATCACGAAGGAATTGACGTCGAAAGCGCAACGCAGGGCGAGGACCGGACGGGCATCGCTCCAGCGGGAACACGCAGTCGGGCATTCCGCGCGTGGCGCCCGGCCCGACATGCCCTTCCGAGACGCGTTTTTCCGGCATCCCTCACGGGTCGATTCCGGCATCGGCATCCACGCGCCGAAGCAGCAGGATCAGGCGTCGCCTCGCATCGGCATCCAGATTGTCGGGACCGATGATCACCTGGAAACGGGCACGCGGACCGTAGCGGAACGCGAGCGAAAGCCAGGCCCCGAGCCGCGCATGACGATCGAGCATGGCCGGGTGCTCGTTTCCGCCCAGGTCGACGAGCAACCATCCGGATTCGCGCCACGCGATGCGCCGGAAGCGCGCGAACGCATACCGCCACAGCGCTGCCACCCCGGCAGCCAACGCGCCCAGCGACACCAGCACGCGCACCGCCAAGGGCAGTTCCGCGAGCCACGGCGCGATCGCCGCACATGCGGCGACCAGCGACGCAGCGGCACCAATCCAACGCGACGGCCGATAGTCAAACGCGATGGCGGGCGCGAATTTCATCGACGATCGCCGCGAATCGCGGCAGCGGTGGCACGTGGCCGGTCAACCAGTCCCATAGATCGGGATCGGGACAGTCGAGCAGCGCATCGAAGGCCGCGATGGAAGCGATGTCCGCCTGCGGATAACGGGTATCGAGCCACTCCTCGAGGAGCCGATCGAGTTCGCGCGTGCCGCGGCGCGCACGCCAGCGCAATCGCGCCTCCGCGCTCATCGCAGCAATCGCTCGCGGCAGACGGCCAATTCAGTCTCAACCGGTCCGCTCGACGAGCAGCTTCTTGGTCTCGGCGATGGCCTTGGCCGGATTCAGGCCCTTCGGGCAGGTGCGCGCACAATTCATGATCGTGTGACAGCGGTACAACTTGAATGGATCCTCCAGATCGTCGAGGCGTGTTCCGGTGTCCTCGTCACGCGAATCGACGATCCAGCGATAGGCCTGCAGCAGCACGGCGGGGCCGAGGTAGCGGTCGCTGTTCCACCAGTAGCTCGGGCACGCGGTTGTACAGCAGGCGCACAAAATGCATTCATAGAGGCCGTCGAGTTTCGCGCGGTCCTCCTTCGACTGCAGCCTTTCGCGATCCGGCGCCGGCGGCGTTTCAGTGCGGATCCAGGGCTTGATCGACGCATACTGTGCGTAGAAATGAGTCAGGTCGGGCACCAGATCCTTGACCACTTCCATTTGCGGCAATGGGTAGATCTTCACGTCGCCGGACGCGCAATCCGCGATCGCCCTGGTACAGGCCAGTGTGTTCGTGCCGTCGATGTTCATCGCGCAAGACCCGCAAATGCCCTCGCGGCACGAGCGACGGAACGTCAGCGTCGGGTCGATTTCGTTCTTGATCTTGATGAGCGCATCGAGAACCATCGGACCGCAGCTCGACATGTCGACGTCGTAGGTGTCGATCCGTGGATTCGCGCCGTCGTCCGGGCTCCAGCGATAGACGCGGAATGTGCGTACATTCGTCGCACCGGACACGGCCGGATGATGCGTGCCGGCCGTGATACGGGAATTCTTCGGTAACCTGAATTCAGCCATTTTGGAAACCCGGGAATCGGGAGTGGGGAATCGGGAACGGTCGCAAGCGGGAGCGACGGCGGAGTGCTGGTGTGGTAGCCATCCTGATTCTCCGTTCCCGGCCTTCAATACACGCGTTTCTTCGGCGGCACGGCCTCGACGTCGGTGCTCAGGGTGTTCAAGTGCACCGGTCGAAAGTCGAAGACGCATCGACCCTGCCCGTCGACATTGACCAGGGTGTGTTTCATCCAGCGCTCGTCGTCGCGTTCCGGGTAGTCCTCGCGCGCATGGGCGCCACGGCTCTCGTGGCGCTGCTCGGCCGAATTGATGGTGGCCACGGCGTTGTACAGCAGGTTCTGCAGTTCCAGTGTCTCGATCAGATCGGAATTCCAGACCAGGGAACGATCGGTCACCTTCACGTCCTGGAACGACGCGAACACCTTCGCCATCTTCGCGCAACCCTCCTGCAGGGTCCTGGCGGTACGAAAAACGGCTGCGTCGGCCTGCATGGTCTTTTGCATCGAGTCGCGAATCTGCGCGGTCGGCGTGCTTCCGTTCGCATGGCGAATACGATCGAAGTTGCCCAGCGCCTTGTCGCAAACGGACGCCGGCAGGTCCTTGTGGGCCTGACCCGGCTTGATCGTCGCTGCACAGCGCTGCGCTACCGCACGTCCGAACACCACCAGATCGAGAAGCGAGTTCGAGCCGAGGCGATTCGCACCGTGCACGGACACGCACGCGGCCTCGCCGATCGAGTAGAGGCCCGGCACGACCGTCTCGGAATCGTTGCCAATCTTGCGCACGACTTCGCCATGATGGTTGGTCGGTATGCCCCCCATGTTGTAGTGCACGGTGGGACTGACCGGAATCGGCTGTCTGGTCACGTCCACGTTGGCGAAGATCCGCGCACTCTCGGAAATGCCAGGCAGTTTTTCGTGCAGCACTTCGGCACCCAGGTGCTGGAGATTGAGATTGATGTGGTCGCGGTGCTCGCCGACACCGCGCCCCTCGCGAATTTCGAGAGTCATCGCGCGGCTGACCACGTCGCGCGATGCGAGGTCCTTCGCATTCGGGGCATAGCGCTCCATGAACCGTTCACCCTCCGAATTGGTCAGGTAACCGCCCTCGCCGCGCACGCCTTCGGTGATCAGGCAACCCGCACCGTAGATGCCGGTCGGATGAAACTGCACGAACTCCATGTCCTGCATCGGCACACCGGCGCGCAATGCCAGGCCTCCGCCGTCACCCGTGCAGGTGTGCGCCGAAGTTGCGGTGAAATAGGCGCGACCATAGCCGCCGGTCGCGAGCACGACGCCATGGGCGCGAAACAGGTGCAGGCTGCCTTCGTTCATGTCGAGTGCCAGCACTCCCCGGCATGCACCCTCGTCATCGAAGATCAGGTCGAGCGCGAAATACTCGATGAAGAATCGGGCATCGTGCTTGAGCGCCTGCTGATAGAGCGTGTGCAGGATCGCGTGGCCGGTGCGGTCTGCGGCGGCGCAGGTCCGCTGCGCGGTACCCTTGCCATAGTGCGTGGTCATGCCGCCGAACGGTCGCTGGTAGATCTTGCCCTCGTCGGTACGTGAGAACGGCACACCATAGTGCTCGAGTTCTATGACCGCAGCGGGGGCCTCCTTGCACATGTACTCGATCGCGTCCTGGTCGCCGAGCCAGTCGCCGCCCTTGACCGTGTCATAGAAATGAAAACGCCAGTCGTCCTCGCCCATGTTGCCGAGCGCGGCCGAGATACCGCCCTGCGCGGCAACCGTGTGCGAGCGGGTCGGGAACACCTTGGTGATGCAGGCAGTCGATAGACCGGTCGCGGCGAGTCCGAACGTGGCGCGCAAGCCCGCACCGCCGGCACCGACCACGATGATGTCGAGCTTGTGCTCATGGACCTTGTAGGTTTCCATTAGTGATCTGGGGCGCTCATCGGAAGGTCGTATTGCGAGAAAGTCGCAGTGAGTGCGCGCCGGTCATGAGCCAGGCGTTTGCCGGATGAATATCGCGCGTCACCGTGGTCAGCCCTGCAGCGCGATGCGGATCACCGCAAGGACGCCCGCGGCGGCACCGAGAAAACACAGGAATCGCAGCGCTATCTGCAGGGCGAGCTGGAGCCCGTGCGCGTGCACATAGTCCTCGATCACGACCTGCAGGCCGAGTTGCGCATGCCATAACGCCGCAACCACGAACGCGAACATCAGCACGGTATTGCAGGGGCGCGCGAGCAGCGCATGCGCAGCCGCGTAATCCAGGTGCAGCATCCTCAACACCAGCCAGACGAACCAGACGCCCAGCAGCATGAGGGCAACGGCAGTCACCCGCTGCACGAGGAAGTGGTGCACACCGCGCCGCGCGGACCCGAGTCCGATCGCATTCTTGAGTGGCGTACGCAGCGATTCGGTCATGCTGCGCCTCCCTGCATGAAGACGCAGACCCAGATCAATCCGGTCAGTACCAGGCTGCCGATTCCGGCCAGCCAGCCATTACGCACAAACTGAGCGGGAAGATAGCCCCAGCCGAGATCCTGCAACAGATGACGAACGCCGTTGAGAAGATGGAACATGAGCGACCAGGTCCATCCGAGCAGTAAGACCAGGCCAGGCCAGGACGCACAGAACGCGCGGACCCGCGCATACGATTCCGGTCCCGCAGCAAGCGCGAGCAGGGTAGCGACGAGCAGGACGGTTCCGGCAGCCAGCGCGATTCCGGTCGCCCGATGCAGGATCGAGGTGACCATCTGCACCTGCCAGCGGTAGATCGACAGGTGCGGTGATAGCGGTCGCGCAGTTTCCGGCATGGCTGGCTCGTACTGACGAAGATTCAAGTTTCGCTGCAGCGCTGTGTCATCCAGATCGCTCCGAGTCGCCGCGTGCCGCAAGGTCGCAGCGACGTGCGCTCGTTCCTGCTGCTCACCGGAGGCGCGCGCATGGTGCGATGCGGCGTAGAGGTTAAACCCAGTCGGCGACCGCGGCAACTGCGCTGCGGCGGCGCGCCAGGCGATGCGAGAACGCGATGGACCGCGACGCATTGTCTATCGGTTGACGCCGGCGTCTGTCAGGATGCGCTGGCGTCAACCGCCGCTCGTGCCCTCGAATGCGCTGCCGGGCAGGGCTTTCGTGCAATGCACGGAAGCAACATGCAGGGCGGCGCATCACCTCATGCAAGGGTACGCCTTGTCTCGAATCAAATCGTCCGCATCTGCCCGCATTCGGGCAGCGCGCCCGAATCCAGCCCTCGTCGGAGTCCTGCCGTTCATGGCGACATCGCTCTGCCCAGCCGAACTGCTCGACCTGCGAGGCGCCGATGCCGTCACGTTCGCGTATTCGCAGTTCACGACCGACGTCAGCTGCCTCGACGTCGGCGACTGGCAGTGGAGCGCCTGGCTCGACGCGCGCGGTCGCGTGCGCTCGTTTTTTGCGCTGCTGCGCACGCAACCGGATCACATCCTCCTGTGGCTGCCACTCGGCGGGGCGGAGCCGATGCGCGACGCACTCGCGCAATTCGTGTTTCGCGCGAAAGTCGCCCTCCAGACGAGCGCCTGGCACCTGCACGCGCTGCCTGCGACCGCACTGCCTGATCTTGCAGGCACCGCTTCACCGCACTGCGCCGCCTACGCGAACGGCCAGGTGCTATGGATACCGGAACCTGAACCACGCATCGCCTGGCTCGCGCCTGAGGCTGGTGGACAGAACGACCCGCATGCACTCGATGCGTGGCGACGTGCGGACATCGCCGCGGGCCTGCCTCTGCTTGCACCGACGCTCGCTTGCGAATTCGTGCCGCAGGCGCTCGCGCTCGAGCGCTTCGACGCGATCCGCTTCGACAAGGGCTGTTATCCCGGCCAGGAAATCGCCGCTCGTCTGCATTTCCGCGGAGGCAACAAGCGTCAGTTGCGACGCCTGCATGTCGATGGCGCCGCCGTTGCGCCAGGCACGCGCGTGTTCGACCAGGGCGGTGCACCGGCAGGCTTGATCCTCTATTCCGCGCGCAATCCCGACCAAGACTCGTCCAGCGCGCTCGCAGTGCTGGCCGATGCGCATGACGCGCAACGCGAGCTGACGGTTGGTGATCGTGCACGCGCACGTATCGACGCATGACTCGATACGGCGGCGTGAGCGCTCGCAGCGCAGCACACGATCGCAATGCATGCGGTCCGTTCACCTTAGTGGAACCTGAACGGAAATTTGCGGCATCGCGACATTCGAGTCGGTTTCGCGTAGTCTCCGCTCTCGCGTCCTGCTCAGTCAGGACGTTTTTGTGTGTGCAACAGCTACGACATGGCTTGTGACCACCGCCGGGGGATTTGTCCCCGGCGCCACGAACATGAGGTTGGAGTGACTGCCGGGGTGGCAGACGCGACCAACAGGCGTTGAACAGCGCGACCGGGTCGCGCACACGCCGCAGCTTTGCAACTGTCGGATGACGTGACGAAGTCGGGCGAACGCGTCCGACGCGAATTCAGGTATGGCGACCACGTCTACCCGGTTCGGTCACGCATTGTGTGCACCAAGAGGTCACGTTATGAAACTTTCGTTCCTGCTTTGGCTGGCGTCCATTCTGCCGCAGCCCGCCGCGGACCATGTCTGTCTGGCCACGACCGTCTATCTGGAGGCGCGCAGTGAATCGCAGATCGGCCAGATGGCCGTCGCCGAGGTTGCCATGCGTCGCCGCGAGAACGGGCGCTGGGGCGATACGGTATGCGACGTCGTGCGTTCGCCGGGGCAATTCGCGATGTCGACGACGCCAGGCGGCTATCTGGTCGTGAACCCGACAGCGTGGGGCAAAGCGTGGAAGGTGGCCGATCGTGCGATCGCGATGTGGTCGTTACCCAATGACCGGCGCCGGTTCGTGGTGCCGAATGCCGACCACTTCATCCTCGCCGATGCGACATCGCAATGGAGCAAGGGTCCGCCACTCGCGACAATCGGTGCCCATACGTTCTATCGCGTCAACTGAGAATCCTGCGCCGAAAAAAACAAGCCGGTCAGCGCACGCGCGTCGACCGGCTTTTTCTTGCGCAACGCTGACGCTGACGTTCAGCGCAAGCGCAGCAGATGGTCATTGCGGATCATCACCCGGTCGCCGGGCCGCAAGTCGTCATTGTCCCACTGCGTGACCGTGGCCCAGCGGCCGTTGTCGAGACGCACCGTGAATTGCCATGCCTCGCGTCCGCCGCCGCGATTCTGGTTGCGTTCGATCGCGTTGCCGGCAAAGCCTCCGGCGACTGCGCCGCCGACTGTGGCGGCCGTGCGGCCGTCCCCCTTGCCGATCGTGCTGCCGAGCACGCCTCCGATGATCGCACCGATGACGGCCCCGCCACCGCTCGTGGCATTGTCGCGCGCGTAGACACGCCCCACGTCGCGGATCACGCCACAGCGTGAACAGTCATAGTCCGCACGGCGCTGATAGTAGTTGTCGTCATAGCGGGCCCGCGGCGGAGTCGCCACGCAACCGGCCATGGCGATACAGGTCAGGCCGCCCAGGGCCACCGAAAGCAATCTGCTTTGCATTGCCGCGCACTCCAGGATCGTGGACTCGCAGGCATGGTCGCGCGGCAACACTAAAGATGGCATGAACGGGCAATCAAGCGGACGCATCCGCTCCGCTTCGGCTAGCATCGCCGTGCCAACGAGGGTGCCGCGATGCCTGATGAACCGGTAACGATCGATGTGCTGCGCGATCTGGACGCCGACGATGCGGTGTCACGCCTCGCGGCACTTCCCAATGCATCGGTCGCGCGTCTCCTGAGCCAGCTCGGACCCGGTCGAACCGTCGCAATCCTCGATCGCTTCGGACCGGAACGTCGCCGCCAGATCGCATTCGCGGCCGGGCAGGACGAGGGCGGCCAATGGCTCACCAATCAGAACTGGCCCGAAGGTTCGGTCGGTCGCCTGATGGAATCCTCGCCCGCGATCTTCGCCGCCGAGGCGACGGTCGCCGAAGTCATCGAACGGTTGCGGCCGATCGTGTCGCATACGCTGGTCACCTACGTATTCGTCGTCGACGGACGCCATTGCCTGACCGGGCTCGTCGCATTCCGCGAACTCGCGTTCGCGCGTCGCGACCAGCGCCTGTCGGAAATCATGGTGCCGCGGCCGTTCGCGTTGCATCCGGACACGCCGACCATCGAGGCGATGCGCGAAGTCGTGAGCCGCCACTATCCGGTCTACCCGGTATGCGATGCCGACGGACGCCTGATCGGCATCGTGCGTGGCGCCGTACTGTTCGAGGAACAGGCGTTCGAGATCAGCGCGCAGGCCGGCGCGATGGTCGGCGTAGAGCGCGAGGAACGCCTGGCGACGCCGTGGCGACGCGCATTGCGCTTCCGGCATCCCTGGTTGCAGCTGAACCTGGTCACCGCGTTCGTCGCCGCGAGCGTGGTCGGAATGTTCCAGGGCACGGTCAACCGCATCGTGCTGCTCGCCGTGTTCATTCCGGTACTGTCCGGACAATGTAGCAACACCGGCTGTCAGGCGCTCGCGGTCACCCTGCGCGGCATGACCCTTGGCGAACTGAAGGCCTCCCGCGCCTCGGCACTCATGTGGAAGGAAGCCTGGCTCGGCTTCGTCAATGGCGCCCTGACCGGTCTGGTCGCGGGCGGCGGCATGTACTGGCTCGCGCATCATCAGGGTCATCCGCAGGCGCTGATGCTTGCAGGGATCACCTTCGTCGCGATGGCGGGAAGCTGCGCCCTGTCGGGACTGGCCGGTGCGGCCGTGCCACTCGGCCTCAAGCGTCTCGGGGCTGATCCGGCCACCGCATCGAGCATCTTCCTGACCACTGCAACCGACGTGGTCAGCATGGGGCTTTTTCTCGGACTCGCCGCCTGGCTGGTCAGCGCCTGAACGGCGGCACCGACGCACCGGCCACAGCCGGGGTGACGCGACCAACAACCGCCCGCGCAATGATGGAGAGCGATGCCTAGTCGTCATCCCAGAGCGCCGCGCCCTTCGCAGGCGAGGATTGCGCGCGAGCGGGCCGCATCTCGCCGGCAGCGACCGCATGCCATACCGCAAGCGCGTCGCGGGTGATCGCCACATCGTGCACGCGCACGATCGCGGCGCCGCGCTGCACCGCGATCAATGCGGCCGCGGCGGAACCGGCGGCGCGGTCGCCCGCATGTTCGTGTTTGGTCAGCGCCCCGATCGTCGCCTTGCGCGACAGGCCGACCATGACCGGCGCAAGTTCCGCGAAACGCTCGAGACCGCGCAGCAGCGCCAGGTTGTGTTCGAGCGTCTTGCCGAAACCGAAACCGGGATCGACGAGAATCCGCTTCTTGTCGATACCGCCCATCTGGCACGCGAACAGGCGCTCGGCGAGGAAGCGATGCACCTCGCCGACCACGTCGTCGTAGTCGGGCGCATTCTGCATCGTGCGCGGCTCGCCCTGCATGTGCATCAGGCAGACCGGGACGCCGAGCTTCGCGGCGGCATCGAGTGCTCCATCGCGGCGCAGCGCGTACACGTCGTTGATGAATCCGGCGCCGGCGGCGACTGCGGCCTGCATGACCTCGGGCTTGGACGTATCGACCGCAATCGGCACCGTGGTCTGTCGCGCGAGGCCTTCGATCACCGCGACGACGCGCTCGATTTCGACGGCCGCGGGTACGTCATCCGCTCCGGGACGCGTCGATTCGCCACCGACATCGAGCAGATCCGCACCCTCCGCGACCAGGGCAAGACCGTGCGAGATCGCACGCTGCGGATCGACAAACTTTCCGCCATCCGAAAACGAATCGGGCGTCACGTTGACGATGCCGGCGATGCGTGCACGATCCAGCGCGAGTTCGCGGCCATTACAGTCGAGGGTCGTGAAAAGCATCACTCGGCCTCCAGATGCGAAGACCGCCTCGCGGCGGTCTTCAGTACGGGAATCGGTGAACGCGGACTAGTGGCCTGTAACAGGGGAAGTGGAAGAGGAATCACGCCGGGACCGGGGTGCCGGGCGCGCGCCCGCAGCGAGGCCCACAGCGGTGCCTATTGGGTCGAGCGAGGGCCAGGCACGGCGCCGCGAGACCAAGCGGTTGCTTTCCATTCCTCTGTTGCAGGTCACTGGTGCGGAGCATTCGCGGACGAGCGCATGCGCGACTGCACCGCGGGGCCTCCGATCGGACTCTCGCCGCGCGGCTTGCCGCCACCAGGACCGGCGCCCGGCTTGGAGTCGCTGCTCCAGTCCTTCGGAGGATCGGGCTCACGCCCGGCCATGATGGCCGCGATCTGCTCGCGGTCGATGGTTTCGTACTGCAGCAGCGCGGCCGCCATCGCCTCGAGCTTGTCCCTGTTCGTGGTCAGGATCTCGCGCGCGCGCTCGTAGGCACGATCGATTACGCCACGCACGACCTCGTCGATCTTGCGCGCGGTCGCCTCGGAAACGTGCTTGTGCTGGGTCACCGAGCGGCCGAGAAACACTTCGTCCTCCTCGTCCGTGTAGGTCATCGGCCCGAGCTGCTCGGACAGGCCGTACTTGGTGACCATGTCGCGCGCAAGCTGGGTCGCACGCTGGATGTCGTTCGATGCTCCGGTCGTGACCTTGTCGTCGCCGAAAATCAGCTCCTCGGCGACGCGCCCGCCGTAGAGACTGGCCAGGCGGCTCTCGAGCGAGCTCTTCGAATGGCTGTAGCGATCGGCCTCGGGCAGGAACATGGTCACGCCGAGCGCGCGCCCGCGCGGAATGATCGTGACCTTGTGCACAGGATCGTGTTCGGGAACCGACAGTCCGACGATCGCATGACCCGCCTCGTGGTACGCGGTCAGCTTCTTCTCGTCGTCGCTCATGATCATCGAGCGGCGCTCCGCGCCCATCATGATCTTGTCCTTGGCGCGCTCGAAGTCCTGCATCTGCACTTCGCGCGAATTGCCGCGCGCTGCGAACAACGCGGCTTCGTTGACGAGATTGGCGAGATCGGCGCCCGAGAACCCGGGCGTGCCGCGCGCAATGGTCAGCGGTTCGACATCGCTGGATACGGGCACCTTGCGCATGTGCACTTTCAGGATCTGCTCGCGTCCCTTGAGGTCCGGCAGCGGCACCACGACCTGGCGGTCGAAGCGACCCGGGCGCAGCAACGCGGGATCGAGCACGTCGGGTCGGTTGGTCGCGGCAATGACGATCACACCCTCACTGCCCTCGAACCCGTCCATCTCGACCAGCAGCTGGTTCAGGGTCTGCTCGCGCTCGTCGTGACCGCCGCCGAGGCCCGCACCGCGGTGGCGCCCGACCGCATCGATCTCGTCGATGAAGATGATGCACGGGGCGTGCTTCTTGGCCTGTTCGAACATGTCACGCACGCGCGCGGCGCCAACGCCGACGAACATCTCGACGAAGTCCGAACCGGAGATCGAGAAGAACGGCACCTTGGCCTCG
The DNA here is from genome assembly GCA_963758365.1 of uncultured Gammaproteobacteria bacterium. GTDB lineage: Bacteria > Pseudomonadota > Gammaproteobacteria > Xanthomonadales > Rhodanobacteraceae > Dokdonella_A. Next base: position 1,078,923 of record CAVWVB010000001.1, on the reverse strand, counting down.
CCCGCGATCGCCTTGGCGAGCAGCGTCTTGCCGGTGCCGGGCGAGCCGACCATCAGCACGCCGCGCGGGATCTTGCCGCCGAGCTTGGTGAATTTGGACGGGTCGCGCAGGAAGTCGACGAGTTCGGAGACTTCTTCCTTCGCCTCGTCGCAGCCCGCGACATCCGCGAACGTGATCTTGACCTGGTCCTCGCCCTGGAGTTTCGCGCGCGAACGCCCGAACGACATCGCGCCGCGGCCACCGGCGCCTGCCTGCATCTGGCGCATGAAGTAGATCAGCAAGCCGATGAAGAACAGGATCGGCACCCAGTCGAGGAGGATGCGCCACAGCGGCATCACGTTGTCCTGCGGGGTCTGCCGCAGTTCGACGTTGCTCTTGTCGAGCAGCTTGACCAGTTCCTCGTTGGCACCGATCGGCACCGTGGTCACGACCTGGGTTCCGTCCTTGAGCTTGGCCGTCGCACGCGATGGAACCTCGGCGCTCAGCGTGACCGATGCGATGCCACCGTTGCCGATCTGCTGGGTGAAATTGGAATAGGCGACATCCGACGGACTTGCCGCGCGCGGATTGAAGCTCTGGAACACGGTCAGCAGGACGACCGCGATAATCACCCAGAGCAGCAGGTTCTTGGCCATGTCGTTCATCATGCGAGTCCGTCGCCGGAGCCCGGCACACGCGGGTTCACCGCGGGAACGCCGCTGACGCCAGCCGTTGCGTAGGAATCAGTCACCCAATACTCCTCTGTGCGCGCTTGCCCGTGGCCAGCGCATAGACCTCCGGACTGCGTGCCCGGGAGGCCTTCGGCTTGCGGATGCTGACGCGCTCATAGCCCGCGCGCAAGCGCCTGACCAGTTCGTCGAAGCCTTCACCCTGGAAGACCTTCGCGACAAACGCGCCACCCGCGCGCAAATGCCGCCCGGCAAACTGTTCTGCCAGCTCCACCAGATACATCGAGCGCGGCTGGTCCACTGCGGTCATGCCGCTGAGATTGGGGGCCATGTCGGAAAGCACAAGATCGACCGCGCTGCCGTCCAGGGCCTGTTGCAGGCGTTCCAGCACGCTGTCCTCCCGAAAATCACCGAGGATGAACTCGACGCCGCCGATGCCCTGCATCGGCAGAATGTCCAGCGCTATCACGCGACCGTTGTCGCCGAGACGTTCGCGGGCCATCTGCGACCATCCACCCGGTGCCGCGCCGAGGTCGACTATGACCATTCCGGGGCGCAGCAGCCGATCACGCTCGAGCAGTTCCTCGAGCTTGAACACCGCGCGCGAGCGCCGCCCTTCGGCCTGCGCACGCTTCACGTACGGATCGCTGAAATGCTCCTTGAGCCAGCGGGAACTGGATTTGCTGCGCGCCATCGCCTCGAGAGCCTGCGGGCGATGCCGGGACCCGCACCGTCGCTGGAGCCGGAAATCCTGATGCCGCGCCAATTCGTTGGATCACGCGCGCATGATACCCTGCGCGGCTCGCACGGGATTGCACCGCCCGTCGCTGTTCGGTGTCCGTTCATGCCCACACACAGGAAAATCCAGGCGCGCAAGCGGTCCCGTCCGCCCTCGTCGACGGGTCAGACAGCACGCTCCGTCACTGCGCGCAAGAGAGCGCCGCGCTATCCCGCCGCGCCCGCACCGCGCGACGCGCGCGCATTGACCTCCGCACAGAAGCGCCATCTGCGCAGTTTCGCGCACGCGCTCAGACCCGTGGTTCAGGTCGGCCAGAAAGGTCTCACGCCCGCTGTTCTGGCTGAATTCGATCTTGCCCTCGAGCACCACGAACTGGTCAAGATCAAGCTCACGGACGGCGACCGCGAAGCTCGCGCGACCGCGATCCAATCGCTCCGCGAGCACTCGGGTGCGGAAATCGTGCAGACGATCGGCAAGGTGGCCTGCTTCTACCGGTGCAACCCCGATCGCGCGCAGTTCAAGCTGACCAGGTAAGGTTTCGGTGCAACTGAGCCACGATCTTCCGGAAGGTTACCTGTATTTCCGCAACTGTTCCGAAGCTGCGGTGACCGTGGTCGATCGCGTGCTGACCAGGAGTTTTCTGCTCGCGCCGGATCGACTCGTCGAAAACTGGCCCGTCGTCGATGCGGCTGGATTCGACCTCGACGCGGCCGCCCAGGTCGCTGCGCTGGAACCGGACGTCGTATTGCTCGGCACCGGCGAGCGCCAGGTGTTTCCTCCGCACGAAGCGCGCGCGGCACTGCTGCGCCAGGGCATCGGCGTCGAGGTCATGAACAATGCGGCGGCGTGCCGCACCTACAACCTGCTCGCGGGCGAAGGACGCCAGGTGGTCGCGGCCATCATGCTGGGCGGAGGCTCGAAGACCGGGAACTGAATCGGCTCGCGCGGTTCCGCTGCGGCGCGATCCGTCATTCAGCCCGTCGCGCTGGACCCCACGTCCTGCGCGAGCTTGCGCAGGCGGCGCAATGCAGCTTCCTGGATCTGGCGCGCGCGCTCCCGCGAGATACCCAGCTCGCGGCCGATTTCGGCGAGCGACTGCAGCGGCGTACCATCGAGACCGAAGCGCCGCAGCAGTACCGCGCGCTGGCGTTCATTGAGCACGCCCATCCACGCCGCGAGGCGCTCGCTGTCGATCGTGGCGAGGCCTGCGGAACGGTCGTCGCTATCCTGAATGTGCCCGATCAGCGCGCGCTCGCCCGATGCGACCGCAGCATCGAGCGAGCCGATGCGTTCGCTGACCCGAAACAGTTCGGCGACGTCCTGCACGCTCTTGCCCACCGCGACCGCAATCTGCTCGAGGCTCGGCGGCGCCCCGTGGCGCGCCGAAAGCTCGCGTTCCGCCCGCAATACCTGCGCGAGTTCGCGCAGCACGTGCACGGGCAGGCGCACCGTCCTTCCATGATGCATGACCGCGTGCTGCACCGCTTCGCGTATCCACCAGACCGCATGGGTCGAAAAGCGCAGGCGACGCGCCGGATCGAACTTCTCGACCGCGCGGATCAGGCCCAGATTTCCCTCGGCGATCAGGTCCATGAGCGATACGCCGCGACCGGCCCAGGGCCGCGCCACGCTGACCACGAGACGCAGATTCGCCTCGATCATGCGCCTGCGCGCCTCGCTGTCGCCGTGCTGCACGCGCTCGGCCAGCGCCCATTCCTCGCGCGCGTCGAGCAACGCGATCATCCCGATCTCCGAGAGGTATGCGCTCGCCGAGCTGCGCGCCTCCGCGTCGTGCGGCTCGATCGCGTCGACCAGCTCGAGAATTTCCTCGACAGTGTTTTCAGAGTCGTCGGCGATCGGATTCACCCCTGCAGCTTAGCGCCGCGCCAGCGCGTTGGGGGGAGGTCGCCGCGCGCACCCTGCCCCGCCCGCACGGCTAGCGCGCGGGCAGGATGTCGATCGGATTGACCGGCTTGCCGTTCTTGCGGATCTCGAAATGCAGGGAGTCACGATCCGCGCTGCTCGATCCCATCTCCGCGATGGTCTGGCCCGCGCCGACCCGATCGCCCTCCTTGACCAGGCGCTTGCGATTGTGACCGTACGCGGACAGGTAGGTCGCGTTGTGCTTGACGATGATCAGTTCGCCATAGCCGATCAGGCCGTTGCCGCTGTAGACGACGGTTCCCGCGGCAGCCGCGCGGACCGGATCACCGGCCTTGCCCGCGATATCGATGCCCTGCCGGGTCGGGTCGCCCGCGGCGAAGCTGCCGACCACCTGACCATCCGCCGGCCAGCGCCAGACCGCGTCGCCGACAGCCGCAGGCGCGGGAGCGACGGCAGGCGGCGAGCCCGTAACCGGTTTGGGCGGCACTGCGGCAACCGGGGCGGCCGCGACCGGCCCGGTGCGGGCGGAAACATCGCGCGAAGGGACGGTCTGGAACGGCGCCGGCCGCGCAGGGGCCGCCGCTGCGTTCGCGCGCGCCGCGGGCTGCACCTCGCTAACCGCACGTGGCGGCGACGCATGCCCGGCTACCGGTGTCACGCGCAGTTCCTGGCCGACATAGATCGTGTACGGCGCACCGATCCGGTTCCAGTCGGCGAGGTCACGGTAGTCCAGGCCATTGCGGAACGCGATGCTGTAGAGCGTATCGCCACGCTGTACGCGATAGCGTGAGGCCGCTTTCGCGGATGGCCGGTTGTCCGCGGCGGCCGGCGAATGGCGCCGCGCACCGATGCTGAGATCCTCGACGGGCGCCGGCCCGGTTGATGCGCAGGCCGCGAGAAACAGACCCGCGAGAACCGGAACGCAGGCACGAATGGATCGGAAATATCCTTTCATGTCGATATTTTATCGAATGAACTTGAAGTAGATGATAGCGAGGACGATCAGCCCGACCGCGGCCCATCCGATCCACTCTATCCAGCGGTGCAAGGCCTGTTCGGCGCGCTTGCCGCCGAGGCGGATCAGGCCGGCGAGCAGGAATACGCGCTTGCCACGGCCGACCACCATGCCGCCGACAAATGGCAGCAACGGCATGCCTACGATGCCGGCCGCCCAGGTGAACACTTTCAGCGGCACCGGCACGAAGCCGGCGAGTACCAGCATCCAGAATGCATTCCACGGATGCGCGAGCACATCGCTGCGCAGACGCAGCACGAGTTCGTCGAGACCGGCCAGCCAGCCCATCCGGGCAAGCAGGGGCCGCACCGCATCGAAAGCGAAATGGCCGAGCGCGTAGCCGATCAGCGCGCCCGCGAGCGAGCAACCCAGACTGATCGCCGCGTAGCGCGCCCATCGCGCGGGCCGTGCGAGCACCATCGGCGCGAGCATGATTTCCGGCGCCACCGGGAAAATGATCGCCTCGACGAAGCTCAGCAACGCGAGATACCACGCTGCCTGCGGATGCGCCGCCCAGCCGAGCGTGCGTTCATAGAGAGGCCGGAACAACTTCATCGCACGGCAGCCGGTACCGGTGCTCCGTTTCCTGCCCTCATCCGGTGCCTCCGAGCAGCGGTACGAAGCTGACCGCGGCGAGCGGTTCCTGCACCCAGCCGTCTTCGCCGGCACGCACGCGCAGCAGCATCTGCCGTCCGCTCGGACCGACCGGAGCGACGAGGCAGCCATCAGCCGCAAGCTGATCGAGCAGGGCGCGCTCGAGCTGAGGGCCGGCTGCGGTGAGGATGATCGCATCGAATGGCGCCTCCTCGGGCCAGCCGAGGCGGCCATCGTCGTGTCGTGACCGGATCGTGGAAAGACCCAGCTTGCGGAAACGCCGCCGCGCATTGCGCAGCAGTTCATCGATGCGCTCGACCGTGTAGACCTGCTCGACCAAGGCCGCGAGTACCGCGGCCTGATATCCGGAACCGGTCCCGATTTCGAGCACGCGACGCGGCAGCTTCGCCTCGATCAGTGCTTCGGTCATGCGCGCGACCACATAGGGTTGCGAGATCGTCTGGCCTTGCCCGATCGGCAGCGCGGTGTCTTCATACGCACGCGAAGCCAGTGCTTCGTCGATGAATAGATGCCGCGGCAGCTGGCGCATCACGTCGAGCACGCGGCGATCGCGGATGCCCTCGGCCGCGAGTCGCTCGACGAGGCGATCGCGCGCACGCTGCGAAGTCATCCCGAGGCCGCGCGTTGCGGAATTCTGACGCGAGAACGGCATCACCGGAATTCGCTCATGCCGCGCCCTGCAAACCCGGCTGCAAGGCCGCGACCCAGCCGCTGACCTTTTCCAGGGCCTGGAACCGGGTCAGGTCGACGTGGATCGGCGTGATCGATACGTAGCCGTCGCGCACCGCGTTGAAATCGGTACCGGGGCCGTCGTCCGCGGCTTCACCGGGGGGTCCGATCCAGTAGATGGGCCGGCCGCGCGGGTCGGTCTGGGCGATGCAGGGCGCGGAACGATGGCGACGGCCCAGCCGGGTCACGGCGAGACCGCGCATTTCCTTCCAGGGCCGGTCCGGCACGTTCACATTGAGTATCGTGTCGGCCGGCAGCGGGTCAATCAGCAGGCGCCGCATCAGCAGCAGTACGGCCTCCGCCGCGCTGTCGTAGTGGCGCCCCTGGTGATCCGGCGTGACCAGCGAGACCGCGATCGCAGGCAGGCCGAGAAAACGGCCTTCCATCGCTGCCGAGACCGTGCCCGAGTAGATCACGTCGTCGCCGAGATTGGCCGCATTGTTGATGCCCGAGACCACCATGTCGGGCTCGTGATCGAGCAGGCCGGACAGGGCCAGATGCACGCAGTCGGTCGGCGTGCCCGCAACGCTCCAGCGCTGATCGTCGACGCGCGAGACACGGATCGGCTGGTCCAGGGTCAGTGAATTGCTCGCTCCGGAGCGGTCGCGGTCGGGTGCCACGACGGTGACTTCGCCGACCGCCGCGAGACGCCGCGCGAGCACGTCGATACCGCGTGCATCGATGCCATCATCATTGCTGACCAGAACTCGCATGCCGTTCCCTGCGCGGCATCGGTGCACGCGCCGGACGCGCGCGCGATGCGCTGTGGTTGAAGATTCCTCACGGAAGCGCGGAATGATAACGGATTCATGAACGCGCACGCAGCCTCGACCCGCGCCGGTGCGGTCCGGCGACCCAAAGTGCGTGGTTCTGCTAGCCTCGACACATGTCCGCCGATCTTGACCGCAGCGATGATGCAGAGCTCTTTCGCGAAGCGATTGGTCAGGTGCGGCCGCTCAGGAAATCACGTGCGCCCGCGCCGGCGCGGCCTCGACCTGCTGCCGAGGCCACCCAGGCACGTCTCGACGAGGCCCGCGTTCGCGACGAGCTGCTGACCCACGAACTGGATCCGGCAACGATCGAGTTCGGCGAAGAAATCATCCACTTGAAGACCGGGCAGTCGCGGCGCCTGCTGCAACGCCTGCGGCGCGGGCAATTCAGCGTGCGTGCCGAGATCGATCTGCACGAAATGTCGACGACGGTCGCGCGCGAAGCAATCCGGCGATTTCTCGATGATTGCCGTCGCCAGCGCGAGCTGTGCGTGCGGATCGTGCATGGCAAGGGACTGCGTTCGAAGGCGCGCGGCCCGGTGCTCAAGCAACTGACCGATACCATGCTGCGTCGCCGCGCCGACGTGCTCGCATTCACGTCGGCACGGCCGGCACAGGGCGGCACGGGCGCGGTACTCGTGCTGTTGCAGGGTCCATAGCGAAGCGGCAGCACGCGCTTTGCGCGCGCAAGATTCGTTTGGCGACCCGTTTCACGAGCCGCCATCGCGCGCTGCGCCAAACCTATCGCAGCGGAATCAGCCGTCGTTCTTGCGGTCCCGCACCACTGGATAGTTGATCCAGAGCACGGTCGCACCGCGCCGTTCCGCCCATTGGTTGACCGCGATGACTTTGCCGTAGTCGATCTCGCCACCCAGATGGACCGGACGGGTCGAGCCGTTCGGACCCACCAGACCCGCGCAGGCCGAAAGGCCGAAACAGGTTGCAACGAGCAGGCTGATTGCGAGGGTTCTCATGCCGACCTCCGCCTCTAAGTCGCGGCCGCTGCGCCGATCGCATCGACCGCGCAGGCACTATAGACCCGTTGCCGGGGCCCGGTGTGCGGTCTGTCGACGAAAACGATCGCTTCATCCTGTTTCCGCCGCCACGGCATCCGATTCGCACAGTTCGCGCAACACCACGGTAGCGAAAGCGCCCGCGCAGAGCGCGAACTCGAGCACCAGATCGCCGTCCGGCTCGCGTGCCAGCGCGAGCTCCCGCACGGCCAGTCGCAGCGCCCTGCGCGCGTGCTCGAGTCCGGCCTGCTCCAGGCCTTCAGCGAGGCCCGCGCACGCGGCGGCGCTCATGCGCTCGAGGTCCGCCGTCGCCGCACCACTGCGCAACTCGCCGCGGCCCCACAGCGGCCCGGTCGGATGAATGTCGAGCGCCTCGACGCGACGCGCGAGGTCGTCGCTCCATGGTTCGGGTCCAAAGATCGCACGCGTGCCGTCGAGCATCCAGACCTCGCCCTCCAGGGCGCGATTCCAGGTCGAGCCCGCGACGCGCTGCGCCAGTACGCGATTGAAAACCTCCGCCCGCGCGGCGGACAACGCGAAGCCGCGCTGTGCGCGCGACATCCTCCGGCCACCGAACAATGCGGCCGCGAGCGCGAGATTGCGGCCATCGAGCCCGAATCGCTGCGCACCGAAATAGTTCGGCACGCCGACCGCGCGAATTCGCGCGATGCGCGCTGCGAATCGTTCCGAGTCGCCGCGCACGTCGCGCAGGCGGATCCGGAAACGGTTGCCGCGATGCGCGCCGCGCTTGAGCTTGCGATCGTGACGGGTCGCCCCAAGTATGACCACGCCGGGAATCGCGAGCGCCGACCAGTCCGGATCGGCGCGCCCCGGCAACTGCACGCTGAATGTCTGGCGGGTCACCGCATTGCGGTCCTTGAGGCCGGCGTAACCAACCGCGATCGATGCGATGCCGACCGCTTCGGCCAGCCGTTGCGCGACCCATTCGGTGTTCGCGGACGTCTTCTCGATCCGCAGGTACACGTGCTCGCCCGAGCCGCTCGGCTCGAACCCGAGCACTTCATCGACGCGGAAATCGCGCGGCTCGTAGCGCAGCGTCGCGGTGATGACCGGTCCGCCGTGCGCATGCGGCAGGCACGCGCTCACGTCTCCTCGTCCGGCTCCAGGCGCCGCGCGAGAGCCTCGAGTTCGGGAACTTCGATCGGGGCGACCGCTTCGGATGAGCGGTTGCGACGCAGAAGCGCCACTGCGAACGCGGCGATGCCCTCGCCACGACCGGTCAGGCCGAGCTTCTCGGTCGTTGTCGCCTTGATGCTGACATCGCCGATCGGGCAGCCCAGATCGGCAGCAAGATGACGCCGCATCGTTTCCACGTGCGGCGCAATCTTCGGCCGCTCGCAAACGACGGTGACGTCGGCATTCGCGATCGCGTAACCGCGCTCGATCATCAACGACGCACAATGCAGCAGGAAATGGCGGCTGCCGACATCCTTCCAGCGCGGATCGTCGGCAGGAAAGTGATGACCGATATCGCCGAGTGCGAGTGCGCCGAGCACCGCATCGCAGAGCGCATGAATCACCACGTCACCATCCGAATGCGCGACCAGACCGCGGTCGTGCGGAATGCGCAGCCCGGCGAGCACGACATGGTCGCCGGGTCCGAATGCGTGAACGTCGATGCCTTGGCCGATGCGCATGGGTCGGGATTCGGGATTCGGGATTCGGGATTCGGGAACAGACTACACGCTAGTCGTGCGGGCGGCTGCATGGGCTGCGCGATCCTTGCAGCTGTGCTGGCGCGTTGCACGGCCGGGAAGCGCGGCGCTCGCTCCCGCCTCAGGAATCCTGACTCCCGAATCCCGGATCCCGGCCCAGCAGATACTCCGCCAGTGCGAGATCAGCCAGGGTCGTCACCTTGACGTTGCTCTCCGCACCCTCGACGAGCAGCGGTCGATGGCCGAGATGTTCCATTGCCATCGCCTCGTCGGTCACCGCAATGCCGTCGGCATCCGCCTGCGCCAGGGCCCGGGTCAGATCGGCGCGCCGGAACATCTGCGGAGTCAGCGCGCGCCAGCGCGCCTCGCGAGGTTCGGTCGCGACCACCCTCTCCGCGCGATCGGCGCGCTTGAGCGTGTCGCGCAGTGGCGCCGCGAGCAGCGCGCCGCCTGCCGGCGCACCAAGGGCGACGAGCCGCTCGATGTCCGCCGCGGACACGCAGGGCCGCGCCGCGTCGTGCACGAGCACGAACGCATCGGCGCCGACCGAGTCCGGGAGCGCATCGAGTCCGGCGCGTACCGATCCGCTGCGTTCGACCGCACCGATTGCGGTAAGCACCGGTTTGCCGCCGATCGACTCGAGACCAGGCCAGTGCGCATCGCGGTCGGCCAGCACCACCATCAAGCCGCCGATGCTCGGACACGCGGCAAGGCGCTCGAGCGTGCGCAGCAACAGCGGCTTGCCCGCGAGCGCGACGTATTGCTTGGGCCGGTCGCTGCCGAAACGCGTGCCACGCCCGGCTGCAGGCACGACGCACCAGAACGACTCAGTGATCACGATCCGCATCCGGGTCGTCAGCGGTCGCGGCACCATTCGGCTCGACCACCTGGTAGAAGGTTTCACCCGGCTTGAGCAGACCGAGCTCCGAGCGCGCACGCTCCTCGATCGCCTCGTTGCCGTGCTTCAGGTCCTCGACCTCCGCGGACAGGGTCTCGTTGCGCTTCTTCAGGGTCGCGTTTTCGAGCTTCTGGCTTTCGACGCGCTCGCGCAGACGCCACAGATCGCGCATCCCGCCATGTCCGGTCCACAGGTGCACCTGCAGAGCGATCAGCGCAAGCAGCAGGAGCAAGGCGACCCAGCGCAACACCAGGGTTGTCCCTCAGTGGCCGAAGTTCGGGAGATTCGGGAATGCGTCCCTGCCGGCATACCGCGCGCGGTCGCCAAGCTGCTCTTCGATGCGCAGGAGCTGGTTGTATTTGGCGACCCGATCGGAACGACACAGCGAACCGGTCTTGATCTGGCTCGCGGTAGTCGCGACCGCGAGGTCTGCGATCGTGGTGTCCTCGGTCTCGCCGGATCGGTGCGAGATCACGGCCGCATACTTCGCCGCGTCGGCCATCGCAATCGCCTCGAGGGTTTCGCTCAGCGTGCCGATCTGGTTGACCTTGATCAGGATCGCGTTGGCAATGCCGTCCGCAATGCCTTCGCGGAAGATCGCGGGATTGGTCACGAAATTGTCGTCCCCGACCAGCTGGATTTCTTTCCCTAGCATGCGCGTCAGGAGCTGCCAGCCGCGCCGGTCACCTTCGGCCATCCCGTCCTCGATGCTGAGGATCGGGTACCTGGCGCACCAGTCGGCGAGGAATTCGCAGAACTGCTCGGGCGGCAGCACCTTGCCTTCGCCATCGAGGCAGTAGGCACCGTCGCGGAAGAATTCCGAGCTCGCCGCATCGAGACCGAGGTATACCTCGCTGCCCGCCTTGTAGCCGGCTTTTGCGATCGCTTCGAGGATGGTCTCGATCGCCGCTTCGTTGGATTTCAGGTCCGGCGCGAAACCGCCTTCGTCGCCGACCGCAGTCGCGAGACCGCGCTTTTTCAGTACCGCCTTCAGCGCATGGAAGATCTCGACGCCCGCGCGCAACGCCTCGGAAAATGTCGGCAATCCGACCGGCAACACCATGAATTCCTGCAGGTCGACGTTGTTGTCCGCATGCGCCCCGCCGTTGATGATGTTCATCATCGGTACCGGCAGCCGCGCTGCGCGATCGCCGGCCAGATGCCTCCACAGCGGCATGTGCTTCGACGCCGCGAGCGCATGCGCGTTCGCGAGCGAAACGCCGAGCAGCGCATTCGCGCCGAGCCTGCCCTTGTTCGGCGAGCCGTCGAGCGCGATCAGCTTGTCGTCCAGCCCATGCTGATCAGCGGCATCGAAGCCCTTCAGCGCGCTCGCGATCGTCGTGTTCACGTTCGCGACCGCGTTCTTCACGCCCTTGCCGAGGTAGCGCGCGTGGTCGCCGTCGCGCAATTCCACCGCTTCGCGCGAACCGGTCGACGCGCCGGATGGCACCGCGGCACGTCCAAACGAACCATCGGCAAGCGTGACTTCGGCCTCGAGGGTCGGGTTGCCGCGCGAATCGAGGATTTCGCGTGCGTGGATTCGTGCAATGGCAGTCATCGGATTCTCATCGGCAAGTCACCAGGAGGTCTGCAATCGGCACCAGCCGCACGGGCGCGAAATCCTCGATCACGAGGTCGCGCATCTGCGCGGAAGCGACCGCGTCCACCGGCTGCGCGAATGCATCCGCGAGCGCCTCGGCATCGGGCCACTGCGCGTAGGCGTAACAGATTCCGTCATCGCCGTGGTGGAGCCGCGAACCGAGCGACCCGCGTTCGTCGCGCAGGATCCTCGTGACGGTCGACCAGGCCGCGCAGAACCGCGCTTCGCTCCCGGGCTTGAGGCGCCAGCGATACAGAACGACCAGTCCGGGCGCGGATCGTGTCATGCGCCCGCGTCGAATCCGCGCCGCTTGCCGACGCGATCGAGTTCGACCAGGGTCTCGAGCAGGCGCTCCATCGCGTCCAGCGGCCACGCATTCGGCCCATCGCTGAGCGCCTGGTCCGGATCCGGATGGGTTTCCATGAAGATTCCCGCGATGCCGGCGGCGACCGCGGCGCGCGCGAGCACCGGTACGAATTCGCGCTGGCCGCCGGACTTGCCGTCCGCGCCGCCGGGCAGCTGCACCGAGTGGGTCGCGTCGAACACGACCGGGCAGCCGGTGTCGCGCATGACCGCGAGGCTGCGCATGTCCGAGACCAGGTTGTTGTAGCCGAAGCTCGCGCCGCGTTCGCAGACCATGATCGCATCGTTGCCCGCGGCCTTTGCCTTCGCGGCGACATGCTTCATCTCCCACGGCGAGAGAAACTGGCCCTTCTTGATGTTGACCGGCTTGCCGGCCCTGGCGACATTCTGGATGAAGTCGGTCTGACGGCACAGGAACGCGGGCGTCTGCAGCACGTCGACGACGGATGCGACCTCGTCGAGCGGCGTGTACTCGTGCACATCCGTCAGTACCGGCACGCCGATCTGGCGTCTGACTTCGGCGAGCACCTCAAGACCCTGCTCGATCCCCGGCCCACGGTAGCTTGTCCCCGACGTGCGGTTGGCCTTGTCGAAACTCGACTTGAAGACGAAGGGAATGCCGAGACGGGAGGTGATGTCCTTGAGCCGACCCGCGGTGTCGAGCTGCAACTGCATCGACTCGATCACGCACGGACCCGCGATCAGGAACAGCGGCCGATCGAGACCGACCTCGAATCCGCACAGCTTCATCGACCGCATGCCCGGGCGGGAGCGGCGGCAGGCGCGTTCTTCGCAATGGCGGACGCCCCAGGCGCGCGTCCTGAACGCGGGAACCCGAAGGCGCCGGAGCTGCCGGCGTGCGCGCAGGGAATCCTTGCAAGGCTCACGCGACGGCCTCCTGCTGCGCCAATCGCGGCGCTTCGCGCACCGCCTTCTGCTCGCGCGCAGCACGTACGAAGCCGATGAACAGAGGGTGGCCGTCGCGTGGCGTCGAAGTGAACTCGGGATGGAACTGGCAGGCCACGAACCACGGGTGGTTCGGGAGTTCGACGATCTCGACGAGCAGGTCGTCCATCGACTTGCCCGCAATGACCAGACCGAGGTCCTCGAACTGCTGACGATAGCGGTTGTTGAATTCGTAACGGTGCCGATGGCGTTCGCGGATCACGTCCTGACCATAGGCGTCTCGCGAGATCGAACCGGCCTTCAGCCGGCACTCCTGCGCGCCGAGGCGCATCGTGCCGCCTTTGTCCGAGGATTCGTCGCGCTTCTCGACATCACCGGCTCCGGTAGTCCATTCGGTGATCAGTGCGATCACCAGGTGCTCGGCATTGCGGTCGTTCTCGCTCGAGTTCGCGCCCTCGAGTCCGGCCCGGTTGCGCGCGAAGTCGGTGACTGCCGCGTGCATGCCGTAGCAGATCCCGAAATACGGAATCCGGTGCTCGCGCGCATAGCCGGCGGCCGCGATCTTGCCTTCGAAGCCGCGTTTGCCGAATCCGCCGGGGACCAGAATGCCGTCGGCGTCCTTGAGCAGGTCGGCGCCGCGGCGTTCGATGTCCTCCGACTCGACCCAGCGCAGGTTGACCCGCGTCTTCTGCTTGAGCCCGCCGTGGCGCAGCGCTTCGCCGAGCGACTTGTAGGCGTCCTTGTGCTCGACATACTTGCCGACGATCGCGATCGTCACCTCGCCTTGCGGGTGTTCGACGGCGTCCACCGTACGCTCCCACTCGGACAGGTCCGCGGGTTTCGCATTGAGGCCCAGCTTGTCGATCACGATCTCGTCGAGCCCCTGGCTGTGCAGCCACAGGGGCAGACGGTAGATGATGTCCACGTCCATCGCGCTGATCACGGCTTTCTCGGGCACGTTCGTGAACAACGCGATCTTGCGCCGGTCCGATTGCGGCAGCGGCTGTTCGCAGCGGCACAGCAGCACGTCCGGCTGAATACCGATCGAGCGCAGTTCCTTGACCGAATGCTGGGTCGGCTTGGTCTTGATCTCGCCCGCGGCCTTGATGTACGGCACCAGGGTCAGATGCATGAAGATCGCGGCATCCGCGCCGTGCTCGATGCGAATCTGGCGGATCGCCTCGAGGAACGGCAGCGACTCGATGTCGCCGACCGTGCCGCCGATCTCGACCAGCGCCACGTCGTAGCCTTGGGTCGCCTCGTAGATGCGGTGCTTGATCTCGTCGGTGATGTGCGGAATCACCTGCACGGTCGCGCCGAGGTAGTCGCCGCGGCGCTCCTTGGCGATCACGCTCTCGTAGATCTTGCCTGCGGTGATCGAATTCTTGCCGGTCAGGCGGGTGCGCACGAAGCGCTCGTAATGGCCGAGGTCGAGGTCGGTTTCCGCACCGTCGTCGGTTACGTAGACCTCGCCGTGCTGGAACGGGCTCATCGTGCCCGGATCGACGTTGATGTAGGGATCCAGCTTCATCATCGTCACGCGCAGGCCGCGCGCTTCGAGGATCGCGGCCAGCGACCCCGCGGCGATGCCCTTGCCGAGCGAGGACACCACGCCGCCGGTCACGAAGATCAGGGGAGTCATGGGCGAAACGTTCCGCTGGAAACCCCTATTCTATCGACTTGCCGCTGCGCGGGCGACCCCGGCGCGGCGCGGCGCACCCGCGCCGCCGAGGCGACCCTCCACGCATGGACGCGACCGCACGGGGCGATGCGGGTCCACTGCGCGCGACCGCGCTCAGTCCATGCCGACGTCGGCGACCGCGACCGGCGGGCGGCGCTTGGGAGGAAGCTGCCAGAAAATCCATGCCGACAGCGCGGTAACCAGGCCGACGCAAAGGAACGTCGCGTGGAACGCGGGCAGCGCGCCGACGCCCTGCTCCGAGCCCGCCAGCGCGGTGAACGCGGTGAGCAGGCCGCTCGCGGTGGCGACGCCGAAGCTCATCGACAGCATCATCACCATCGACAGCAGGCTGTTGCCGCCACTGGCAAGTTCGCCCTCGAGGTCGCGCAGCGTGACCGTGTTCATTGCGGTGAACTGCAGCGAGTTGACCATGCCGAACGCGGCGAACTGCACGATGCGCAGCCACAGCGGCCCGGCCGGCGTGATCAGCGCGAAGCTCGCCATCGCGAGCCCGACCAGCAGCGTGTTGCCGAGCAGCACGCGGCGATAGCCGAAGCGGACGACGAGCGGCACGACGAGGCGCTTGGAGACCATGCCCGCGATCGTCACCGGCACCATCATCAGCCCGGCCTCCATCGGCGTGTAGCCGATGCCGACCTGCAGCAGCAGCGGGATCAGGAAGGGCATGCTGCCGCTGCCGATGCGCGAGAACAGGTTGCCGAACACGCCGACCCGGTAGCTGTGCACGCCGAACAGCGCGGGCGGGAACAGCGGGTGCGGCGTGCGGGTCGCATGCAGCCAGTACGCGACGAAGCTCGCCAGGCCCGAGATGAAAAACAACACGACCCCCGCGTGGCGCAAGCCGAGGCCGGAGAGCCCGTCGAGCGCGAGCGATGCGGTGACCATGCTGAAGGACAGCATCAGGAAGCCGCCCGAATCGAAGCGCGCGACTGCACGGCGCGCGTCGGGCATGTAGCGCAGCGTGGCGAGTCCGGCGACGAGTCCTACCGGCAGGTTGATCAGGAAGATCCAGTGCCAGGACGCGATCTGCACGAGCCAGCCGCCGAGGGTCGGGCCGATCAGGGGACCGATCAGGCCCGGGACCGTGACGAAGCTCATTGCCGCGAGGAAGTCCGCGCGCGGCACCGAGCGCAGCACCGCGAGGCGCCCGACCGGCAGCAGCATCGCCCCGCCGACACCCTGCACGACGCGCGACGCGGCAAGCTGGGTCAGGGTCTGCGACTGCGCACACAGCAGCGAGCCGAGGGTGAACATCACGATCGCGACGAAGAACACGCGACGCGTTCCAAAACGGTCCGCAAGCCAGCCCGACGCGGGAATCAGCGTCGCCATCGTCAGCGCGTACGCAATCACGACCGATTGCATGCGCAACGGGCTTTCGCCGAGGCTCGCGGCCATGCCCGGCAGTGCGGTATTGACGATCGTCGAGTCGAGCATCTGCATGAACACGCCGAGGGCGACGAGCCAGAGCAGGACGCGGTTGGAGGTCACCGGGGGCATGGACGGATCGCAGTTTATGCGATCGCGCGCCGTCATCCTTCGACAATGCTTGACCCGCGACGCCACGCTCGCCATCCTCGCCGCCGCCTGCACGCGGGCCGCAGGGCACGCCGCGGACCTGGCGCAGGCAACGCGGCCGGCCAAAGCCGGCCATGAGTGATCCGCGTGGCCCTGACCGATCGCGTGCGCGGACGCGGCGCACGGCTGACGCGGCTTCCGCGTCGTCGCAGCCGCACATCGCAAAGCCGCGTCATACCGGAACCCGAGGATTCATGAGCAGTCGCTACAACGCCGCCGACATCGAAGTCCTTTCCGGGCTGGACCCGGTCAAGCGCCGGCCCGGCATGTACACCGACACGACACGGCCCAACCATCTGGTTCAGGAGGTCGTCGACAATTCGGTCGACGAGGCGCTGGCCGGGTATGCGACGACGATCGAGGTCGTCGTGTACGGCGATGGTTCGGTCGAGGTCAGCGACGACGGCCGCGGCATGCCGATCGACATCCATCCGGAGGAGAAGATTCCGGGCGTCGAACTGATCCTCACGCGTCTGCACGCGGGCGGCAAATTTTCCAATCGCAACTACCGGTTCTCGGGCGGCCTGCATGGCGTCGGCGTGTCGGTCGTCAACGCGCTCTCGACACGCGTCGAGGTGACGATCCGCCGCGACGGCCAGATCCATCGCATGAACTTCAAGGACGGCGAGCGCGCGAGCAACCTGAGCGTCACCGGCACGGTACCGAGGAAGCAGACCGGAACGACCCTGCGCTTCTGGCCGGACCCGAAGTACTTCGACACGCCGAAGTTCCAGCTCTCGCGACTCAAACACGTGCTGCGCGCCAAGGCCGTGCTGTGCGCGGGGCTCACCGTGCGCCTGAACGACGAAGTCAGCGGCGAGCGCATCGAGTGGCATTACGAAGACGGACTGCGCGACTATCTGCGCTCGATGCTCGGCGATGCCGAACGCGTGCCGGCCGATCTCTACCTCGGTCACTACGAACGCGACACGGGATCGGTCGAATTCGCGCTCGCGTGGCTGCCCGACGGCGAACTGACCCAGGAGAGCTACGTCAACCTGATTCCGACCGCACAGGGCGGCACCCACGTGAACGGGTTGCGTTCGGGCCTGACCAACGCGCTGCGCGAGTTCTGCGATTTCCGCAATCTGCTGCCACGCGGCGTCAGGCTCGCGCCCGAGGACGTCTGGGACCGGCTCGCTTTCGTGCTCTCGCTGAAGATGACCGATCCGCAGTTCTCGGGCCAGACCAAGGAGCGCCTGTCGTCGCGCGACGCGGCCGGGTTCGTCGAGAACGCGGTGCACGACGGGTTCTCGCTGTATCTGAACCAGCATGTGGACATCGGCGAAAAGATCGCCCAGCTCGCGATCGAGCGCGCGACGCTGCGTCTCAAGGCCGAGAAGCAGATCGTGCGCAAGAAAATCACCCAGGGCCCTGCCCTGCCCGGCAAGCTCGCCGACTGCGCATCGAGCGACCTCTCGCGCACCGAACTGTTCCTGGTCGAGGGCGACTCGGCCGGCGGCTCCGCGCGTCAGGCGCGCGACAAGGACTTCCAGGCGATCCTGCCGCTGCGCGGCAAAATCCTCAATACGTGGGAAGTCGAATCGGCATCCGTGCTCGCCTCGCAGGAAGTCCACGATCTTGCTGTCGCGATCGGCTGCGACCCGGGCAAGGACGACATCTCGGGCCTGCGCTACGGCAAGGTCATCGTCCTCGCCGATGCGGACTCGGACGGCCTGCACATCGCCACGCTGCTCTGCGCGCTGTTCCTGCGCCACTTCCCGAGGCTCGTGCGCGAAGGCCATGTATTCGTCGCGATGCCGCCCCTGTTCCGCGTCGACGTCGGCAAGCAGGTGTTCTATTGCCTCGACGAAGCCGAACGCGACGCGATGCTCGATCGCATCGAACGCGAGAAGATCAAGGGCGCGGTCAGCACGACGCGCTTCAAGGGCCTCGGCGAGATGAACCCGTCGCAACTGCGCGAATCGACGATCCACCCCGACACGCGCCGCCTCGTGCAGCTCACGATCGAGACCGGCGACGATACGTCCTCGCTCATGGACATGCTGCTGTCGAAGAAGCGCGCGCCGGACCGCAAGGAATGGCTCGAGACCAAGGGCGACCTCGCATCGCTGGACGTGTGAATCCATGATGACGAGTCGAACGATACCGCTCTCCCTGACGGCCGTCCGGGAACCCGCAGCGATCGTACCGGCATGACTCGGGCAGCCGCCTGGGCGCGCGTCCACTCTCCTGCGCGTCTGGCAACGATTTCGGTCGTGGGGCGATGCCCCATAATGCCCGGATGGACGATCGCATGACCCACCCGACGATGACGGCAGCCACCGTTCCCGCCTCCGCGCTCGCCGACGCGCCGGTCACGCCGGCACACGCGATCGAAGCAACCGAGAGCGCCGCGCGCACCGCGGTTCCGATCCTTGCGATGCTGTCGCTGTGCCACCTGCTCAACGACATGATTCAGTCGTTGCTGCCGGCGATCTATCCGCTGCTGAAGACGAACTTCGCGCTCGACTTCGGGCAGATCGGCCTGATCACGCTGACCTTCCAGCTCACCGCTTCGCTGCTGCAGCCGCTCGTCGGCATCTACACCGATCGTCGGCCGATGCCCTACTCGCTCGCGATCGGCATGGGTTTCACGCTGTGCGGGCTGCTGCTGCTTGCGCACGCAACAACCTTTCCGATGCTGCTCGCCGCGGCCGCGCTGGTCGGTTCCGGTTCTTCGGTGTTCCACCCGGAATCCTCGCGCGTCGCGCGCATGGCATCGGGCGGGCGCCATGGCCTCGCGCAGTCGGTGTTCCAGGTCGGCGGCAATGTCGGCTCCGCGATCGGACCGCTGCTCGCCGCGTTCATCGTGATGCCACGCGGTCAGACCAGCGTCGAATGGTTCGGCATCGCGGCACTGGTCGCGATCGCACTGTTGACACGGATCGGTGCCTGGTACCGCGCCGCGGTGCCCGCGCATCATCGCGGGCGCGGTGCTGCGCGGACATCACGACTGCCGCGGCGCACGGTCATCGTGACCATGGCGATCCTCGGTGCGCTGATCTTCTCGAAGTATTTCTACCTCGCGAGCCTGTCGAGCTACTACACGTTCTACCTGATGCACAAGTTCGCGCTGACCGCGCAGAGTGCGCAGGTGCACCTGTTCATCTTCCTCGGCGCGGTCGCCGCGGGAACCCTCGCGGGCGGTCCGATCGGCGACCGCATCGGGCGCAAGTACGTGATCTGGGGATCGATCCTCGGCGTGCTGCCGTTTACGCTGCTGCTGCCGCACGCAAACCTGTTCTGGACCACCCTGCTCACGATCGTGATCGGCCTGGTCCTCGCGTCGGCGTTCTCGGCGATCATCGTCTATGCGCAGGAGCTGGTGCCGGGACGCACCGGCGTGATCGCGGGCCTGTTCTTCGGCTTCGCGTTCGGCATGGGTGGACTCGGCGCGGCCGTACTCGGACAGCTCGCCGACCACATCGGCATCGAAGCGGTGTACGGGCTGTGTGCGTACCTGCCCGCGATCGGGTTGCTCGCATGGTTCCTGCCGGCACTCGATGCGCGCCACGTTGCCGCGAACGGCGCGAGCTGACCTCGCGATTGCCTCGACCACGGCGCGGTCAGGTCGGTTTGAGTCTCGCGGTGCGTCAAACCGCTACCGGGTTGCGGCGGGGAGAGCGGCATCCGGACCCCGTGCAGGCATCGTGCGCGCCGGGAGCGCCGCGACTACCACGCGCGCCTGTATTGCGGCGGCGCCTCGATCGGAACACCGAGCTCGACCGCCGCGCGGCGCGCGAAGTACGGGTCGCGCAGCAGTTCGCGCGCGAGCAGTACGAGGTCCGCTTCGCCGCGTTCCACGATCGCGGCGGCCTGCCGCGGCTCGGTGATCAGGCCGACCGCGCCGGTTGCGATGCCCGCCTCGCGCCGGATGCGCGCCGCGAAGGGCACCTGGTATCCGGGTTCGGTCGGTATGCGCACATGCGCCACCGCACCGCCAGACGAGCAGTCGATCAGGTCGACGCCGGCGCGCTTGAGCACGCTCGCGAGTTCGACGCATTCGTCGATGTCCCAACCGCCGGGCGCCCAGTCGGTCGTCGAGACCCGAACGAACAGCGGTCGCGGCAGCGGCCACGCTTCGCGCACCGCGGCCACCACCGCACGCAGAACGCGACTGCGATTGGCCAGCGAGCCACCGTATTCGTCTTCGCGCCGGTTGCACAGCGGCGACAGGAATTCGTGCAGCAGATAGCCGTGCGCGGCGTGGATCTCGATCACCCGGAATCCGGCTTCTCGCGCGCGCACCGCGGCTGCGCGAAAGTCCGCGACGACCTTTGCGATGCCGCCCGCATCGAGTTCGACCGGCAGCGCATATCCGGCGTCGAACGGAATCGGACTCGGCGCCAGGGGTGTCCATGCGGCAGCGCCGTGCAGCGGCTTGCCCCCGCGCCACGGTGCGTCGGTCGCGGCCTTGCGTCCCGCATGCGCGAGCTGGATACCGGGCGCCGCGCCCTGCGCGGCGACGAAGCCTGCGATGCGCGCCCAGGCGTCGCGCTGCGCGGTGTTCCAGATTCCGGTGTCGGCCGGCGAGATCCGCGCTTCGGGCGAAACCGCGGTGGCCTCGGTGAACACGAGGCCCGCACCGCCGACCGCGCGGCTGCCCAGATGCACCAGATGCCAGTCTGCGGGCACACCGTCGGTCGCCGAGTACTCGCACATCGGCGACATGACGATGCGATTGCGCAAGGTGATGTCGCCGATCGTGAGCGCATCGAACAGGTGCATCGGAACCTCGTGGGCCGGGATGAAAAGGGCGATCCTACAACCGCTCGAGAGCGCGGATGGAGTCCGCGGTGGGAATCGTCATCCGATTCGGCGACGATACGGGCGGTTGGTCCGGGAGTCCGCAATGCGCCAGCGTGTCCTGCTGCTGTTGTGCCTGATCGCCGGCGTTGCTGGCTGCGTGCCGGCCGCGCACCGAGACCTGCCTGCATCGCGCGCGGCGCTGATCCTCGTCTCGATCGACGGCTTCCGCGCGGACTATCTGCAGCGCGGCCTGACGCCGACCCTGGGCACGCTCGCCGCGGACGGCGTGCGCGCGGTGGCCATGAAGCCCGCGTTTCCGACCCTGACCTTTCCGAACCACTACACGCTGGTCACCGGCCTGTATCCGGATCATCACGGCATCGTCGACAACCGCATGACCGATCCGGCCAGCGGCAAACGCTTCGTCTACAAGCAGGAAGCCTCTACCGAGGATCCGGCCTGGTGGGGCGGCGAGCCGCTCTGGGTCACGGTCGAGAAGCACGGCCTGCATGCGGCCACGCTGTTCTGGCCCGGATCGACTGTCGCGATCGACGGCTTACGGCCGAGCCGCTGGTTGCCGTTCGATGCCCATATGTCACCTCGCCGGCGCGTCGACCGGCTGCTGGACTGGCTCGACCTGCCGCCGCCGCAACGGCCGACGTTCCTGACCCTGTACTTCGAGCAGGTCGACCAGGCCGGTCACCATGGCGGCCCCGATTCGCGCGGCGTCGACGCGGCGCTGCGCGAAGTCGACGCCGCGCTTGCGCGCCTCGTCGCGGGCCTGAAGCGACGCGGGCTGTTTCGCGACACCAACCTCGTCGTCGTGTCCGACCATGGCCTGACTGCGACCTCGCCCGATCGCGTGATCTGCCTCGACGACATTCTGCCGGCCGCCGCGGCCAGCGTGGTCCACTACGGCCTGCTCGCGGGTATCGTGCCGCGCGGCGATCCGCGGGCAGCAGAACGCGCACTGCTCGTGCCGCACGCGCACATGCAGTGCTGGCGCAAGTCCGAAGTGCCCGCTCGCCTGCACTACGGCACGAATCCGCGCATTCCGCCCCTGCTCTGCCTCGCCGCGGACGGCTGGGTCATCAGTTCACACGAACGCATGGCAAGGCACGCGTATTTCTCGCGCGGCGAGCATGGCTACGACAACGACGATCCGAACATGCGTGCATTGTTCATCGCGCATGGCCCCGCATTCCGGCGCGGACTCGTGGTCCCCGAATTCGACAGTGTCGACGTCTACCCGTTGCTCGCGCACGTGCTCGGCATCCCGGCACAGCCCGGCGACGGCGACTTCGCGGCTGTGTCCGAAATGTTGCGGGACGATCCGCGCTGATATCGCGTCGCGCCGCGTGCGGACAGCGTGGTACGAACGGCGCGCGCCAGATCAGCGGTTGAGTTCGCGCAGCGAAGCCTCCGCATAGCGCGCACCCGAGGCGACGCCGCGCGGCGCAATCGCCTCGATCGCGTCGAGATCCTGCGCATCGAGCACGATATCGGCGGCCGCGACGTTCTGCGCGAGGCGATCGATATTCGTCGTACCCGGGATCGGCACGACGTTCCCGACCCGCGCAAGCAGCCACGCCAGCGCGAGCTGCGACGGCGTGCAGTGCTTCTTCGCCGCGATCGCCTCGACGCGGCGCACCAGGTCGAGATTCTTCTCGAAATTGCCGCTCTGGAATCGCGGCGAGTTGCGCCGCCAGTCGTCGATCGCGAGGTCGTCGATGCTGCGGAAGCGCCCGGCGAGGAACCCGCGGCCGAGCGGACTGTAGGCGACGAAGCCGATCCCGAGCTCGCGGCACAGCGGCAGGATCTCGTCTTCGGGATCGCGGCTCCACAGCGAATATTCGCTCTGGATCGCGCTGATCGGATGCACCGCATGCGCGCGCCGGATCGTATCGACCGAGGCCTCCGACAAACCGACATGGCGAACCTTTCCTTCGCCGACGAGGTTGGCTAGCGCGCCCACGGTCTCCTCGATCGGCGTCGCCGGATCGATACGATGCTGGTAGTAGAGGTCGATGCAATCCACGTCGAGGCGCCGCAACGATGCCTCACAGCACGCGCGGACGTAGTCGGGACGGCCATCGACGCCGAGGCGCTCGCCTTTCGCGTTGCGCACGATGCCGAACTTGGTCGCGAGCACCACGCGCTCGCGCTGGCCGCGGATCGCCTTGCCGACCAGCACTTCGTTGGTAAACGGCCCGTACATGTCGGCCGTGTCGAGCAGGGTCACGCCCGCATCGAGCGCATGCCGGATCAGACCGATGCCCGCGACCTCGTCGTCGCGGCTGCTCGAATAGAAATCCGACAGACCCATGCAGCCGAGTCCGATCGCGGACACCTCGAGGCCGCCGCCGAGGGTTCTGGTTTTCATGCGCGCATCTCCCGTTGCGTGGTCGCGGTGCAGAGCCGCGATGGCGGATTGAACCCATGATGATGCACGCCGGTTCCTGCACGCGAGCGCAACGGATGCATCGGCATCGACGCGGGCGCGGTCACGTGCGCGGACCCGGCATCGATGCGCCTTCCGTAGGTCAGGTCGGCTCTGCCGACCTGACGATCGCGCAACCGATCAGACGCGCGCGTGACCAAGTCGCGTTGCGACGTCGCGGTAGCGCGCGGCGATGCGCTCCTCGTCGCGATGGCGCCGGTCGAGCACGACCCATTCGCCGCCGACCATCACATCGCGCACCAGGTTCGTGTTGCCTGCGAACAGCCAGGTGTCGAGGACGTTGCGCAGATCGCGGCCGGCCAGCAGCGGCGAGGCATCATCGAGCACGAGCAGGTCCGCACGCGGCGCGTCCGCAGCATCGAGTGTTGCGATCGCGACGCCGCTCGCCTGCGCGCCGCCGCGCAGCGCCGTGTCGAACAGCACCTCGCCCGTGCTCGGCCGCTGCGCCGACGCGGCGATGTTGCGGTGGCGGCTCAGCAGGCGTTGTGCGTATTCGAGCCAGCGCAGTTCCTCGACCGGCGACACCGAGATCTGGCTGTCCGAACCGATGCCGAAGCGTCCGCCCGCGTCGAGCCACGCGCGCAGCGCAAACACGCCGTCGCCGAGGTTGGCTTCGGTGGTCGGGCACAAGCCCGCGACCGCTCCGGTCGCGGCGAGCCGTCGCGTTTCCTCTGCGGTCATGTGTGTCGCGTGGACCAGGCACCAGCGCGCATCGACATCGGCATGGTCGAGCAGCCATTCGACCGGCCGCGCATTGCGCATCGCGAGGCAGTCCTGCACCTCGCCGATCTGCTCGGCGATATGGATATGGATCGGGCGCGCCGCCGCGAGCGGCGAAGCGAGCACCGCGCGCAGCGCATCCTCGGGCACCGCGCGCAGCGAATGCAGCGCGATGCCGACGCGCAGCAGCGGCGACTCCAGCGCGGCGAGGCGCTCGACCAGGCGCAGGTAGTCGTCGAGCCCGTGGCCGAAGCGGCGCTGGCGTTCGGACAGGGCACGCCCATCGAATCCCCCGGCCATGTACAGCACCGGCAGCAGGGTCAGGCCGATGCCGGTCTCGCGCGCGGCCTCGACCAGCGCGAGCGACATCGCGGCGGGATCGGCGTATGGCCGGCCGTCGGGCTGGTGGTGCAGGTAGTGGAATTCGCAGACCTGCGTGTAGCCGGCCTTGAGCATCTCGACGTAGACCTGGGCCGCGATCGCATGCAGGTCGCCGGGACCGATACGCAATGCGAATGCATACATGACTTCGCGCCAGCTCCAGAAACTGTCGTCGACTGCACCCGGATTGCCGCGCTCGGCAGCGGACGTGGAGCTGCCGCGACGCTCGGCGAGTCCGGCCATCGCGCGCTGGAACGCATGCGAGTGCAGGTTCGGCATGCCGGGGAGCAGCCAGCGCACGCGCGTCGTGTCCTTCGCATGCGTGGCGGTCGTCGTGCCCGCGATGCATCCGTGCTCGGTCGACAGGCGCACCGGCGACGAGAATGCCGCGTTGATCCAGGCGTGGTCCGCTTCAATCGCAACAATCGGCATGTTGGCTCCAGCAGGTCCGCGGTGTGAGGGGAAGCGTAACGGCGTGCGCCGGTTCGTTCATCCAGTGTGCCTTGCATCAACGCATTCGTCGCCCCTCGTCGATTTCGTGCATGCCTTCATGAAACGCTTCCCGCGAAGTGGTAACTTTCGGGGTCGGGGGAATGATCGATCCGATTCACTGCAAATGGGGACGAAGATGATCAGACATGCCTACCTGGCTGCGGTACTTGCGGCCTGCTGCGCCGCGAGCGCATTCGCCGCGAACACGCCACAGCCGCAGCCCGCAACCTGGGGCGGCGGATTCAATTCCGCAGCCAGCATCGAAACCCGGACCTACGGCGCACTCGACCTGAACCAGGTTGCGGCCGAGGACGCCTCGCGCGAAGCGGCGGGCCAGCCGCATCGTTTCGCGATTCCGCATGAAGTCTCGATCGACGTGAATCAGGCCGGTTCGTGGGAGCAGCACGGCGAGCGCAGCGTCTGGCGCTATCGCGTGCAGGCGGCGAATGCGTCGTCCCTGAACTTCGGCTTCACGCATTATCGATTGCCGGAGAGCGCGCAACTATTCATCTACGACGCGCAGCACCGTCAGGTTGCCGGACCCTACGACGCGGCCAAGAACGAACCGCATCATCAGTTGTGGACACCGGTGATCGCGGCGTCCGACGTGGTTATCGAGCTCGATGTCGCAACCGTGGAGCGCGCCGCGGTCGAACTGACCCTCGGCAGCATCAACCAGGGCTATCGCGGCCTCGGCGGCGCGTCCAAGGGCTACCGCCAGCCCGAACCCGAACTCGCTACAGCGGGCGGCAAGACCTGTGCGCCAGACCAGATCGCGTCGGGCACCTGCAACATGGACGTCGCCTGCCTCGGCGACGGCGATCCGTGGAACGACCCGCGCCGCGCGGTCGGCGCGATCACGCTCGGCGGCTCCGACGACTGTACCGGTTCGTTGGTCAACAACACCGCGAACGACCGCCGCATGCTGTTCATCACCGCGAGCCATTGCGGACTCAACGCGTCGTCTTCGCCGACCGTTGTCGTGTATTGGAACTACGAGTGGCCGACCTGCCGCACTCCGGGCTCTGCCGCGAGCGGTCAGACCAGTCCGCCCGATCCGAACATGAGCAACTCCGGTGCGACCTTCCTCGCGAACACGCCGAACCCGTTCTCGTCGGCGACCTGCCCGTCCGGGATCGCCGCGCAGTGCTCGGACAACACGCTGGTCGAACTCGACGATCCGCCGAATCCGGACTGGAACCTCTACTGGGAAGGCTGGGACCGGCGCCCCACCGCAGCGGCCTGCTCGCAGAGCCCGACCGACCCGGCATCGACCGTCGGCCTCTGTGCGACGATCCACCATCCGGCCGTCGACGAGAAACGCATCACCTTCGTCGCCCAGGACTTCGTGGTCGGCAGCATCGCCAACGGCTCGAACACGCACTGGCACGCATTCTGGGATCCGACTCCGCCGATCCTGCCGAACATTCCGGCGCCGCAGCCGACCTCGCTGCCGCCCGGCGTCACCGAACCGGGTTCGTCGGGCTCTCCGCTGTATACCTCGGAACAGCGCCTGATCGGCGTGCTCAGCGGCGGACCGTCCGCGTGCGGCGCGACCGGCGCGAACCTCTCGGATTTCTACGGCCAGCTCGCGCTCGCGTGGGAAGGCCAGGGTACGCCGACGACGCGCATGCGCGACTATCTCGACCCGCTCGGCACCGCGCCGGACTTCATCGATGGCATCGGCGTGTCGCCGTTCACGTTGACTCTCGACCCGACAGCGGTCGCCGCCTGCGCGAGCGACGTCAGCACGACGATCAACATCGAAGTCGGTGCCGATCCGGGCTTCACCGATCCGGTCGCGCTCGGCGTCACCGACGCGCCAACCGGCAGCACGACCAATCTCAACCCGGCCAGCGTGATTCCACCCGACACTTCGGTGCTGACCGTCGGCGCGCTGGATAGCGCGACTCCGGGCAGCTACACGCTCACGATCACCGGCAGCAGCGGCGCCGACATGGTCTCCAAGTCGCTGCCGTTCGCGCTGAACGACATCGCCCCCGATCCGGTATCACTGGTATCGCCAGCCGACAACGCGACCGGCGTCGCGTTCTCGCCGACCTTGAGCTGGACTGCCGCGAGTGCCGGCGGACCGCAGAACTACCTGGTCGAGGTGGCCACCGATTCGGCATTCACGGCCATCGTGTTCTCGCAAACCGTCAGCGACGCGACATCCGTGATGGTGGCTCCGCCGCTGGGTTCGTCGACCACGTTCTACTGGCGCGTCACCGCGGGCAATGCCTGCGGCAGCGCCGCGGCCTCGCCGGTATTCCAGTTCCACACCCTGAGTGCACCCGGTGACTGCGAGGCACCCACGGTGCAGACCACGGTCTTCAATGACGATGTCGAGCAGGGCGCGAACGGCTGGACCACGACCGGCAGCACCGGCGCAAGCACCTGGACGATCAGCACCGCGCGCGCGAATTCGCCGACCCATTCCTGGTATGCGAACGACATCGCGACGGTGTCGGACCAGCGCCTGATTTCGCCGGTCGTCGCGATTCCGGGCGACCAGAACCCGGTGACCCTGCAGTTCCAGAGCTGGCAAGACATCGAAGCGACCAGCACCGGCGGCTGCTTCGACGGCGGCATCCTCGAGGTCTCGACCGACGGCACCACGTTCACCCAGGTCCCGGATGCGGCGATCTTCGCGGGCGGCGGCTACAGCGGACTGGTCAGTACGCAATTCCAGAATCCGCTGCAGGGACTCAGTGCGTGGTGTGGGACGCGCGACTTCACGGCAGGGCCAGTACGCGTCGACGTATCCAACTACGCAGGCCAGAACGTGCAGTTCCGATTCCGACTCGGTACCGACTCGTCGGTCAGCCACGAAGGCTGGTACGTCGACGACATCAACGTGTATTCCTGCATGGGCCCAAGCGACCTGATCTTCGCGGACGGGTTCGAGCTGCCGCCGACGCTCTGAACTGCCAAGCCGGAAGAGTCCACCACGGACCTTTCCGGCTCGGCGCCTGCGCCGCGACCCGAATCCGTTTTCGGGCATCCAGCGGGGCCGCGCAAGGCGGCCCCGCTTTTTTGCGCGGCCAACCGGCCTTCGCGCGCATGCAGGCGGGCCCGACCCATCGAAACGACGAACCGTCACGGTGCCGCTTTCGATGCGGCGAAGCGGCAGCGCCGCGGTCCCGTCGGCTGGCGATGCCGGCAGCGCGGTCAAGCTGCCGGTCCGGCGGCGCAAGCCGATCTGCGATACTGCGCGGATGTTCCGCTCCAACACGTTCATCGCCGAGCGCCTGCGCGCACTCGGCCAGCACGATCTGTTCGCGCCGTCGCAATGGCGCCGCCGCGCCGCGTTGTGGAGCGGCGGCATTCTCGTCGGCCTCGCCGCGATCGCGTTCGAGCGCGCGAGCGGACTCGCCTACGAAGGCTTCAAGCGCATCCTCGAGTTGTCGCCTCTGCTGCCGCTGCTGGTCACGCCCGCGGTGTTCGCACTGCTGGCGTGGCTGACTTCCGGCGCGTTGCGCGCGACCCGCGGCAGCGGCATCCCGCAGGTGATCGCGACGCTCGCGATCGAGGATGAAGATTTCCGCCGGCGTCTGCTCGGGCTGCCGGTCGCGCTCGGCAAGATGGTCTTGACCCTGGTCGCGCTCGGCGGCGGCGCTTCGGTCGGCCGCGAAGGCCCGACCGTGCACGTCGGCGCGGGTCTGATGTACTGGCTGGGCCGGCGCTTCGGTTTCGAGGATCCGAAGGCATTGTCGCGGTTCGTGCTTGCGGGCGGCGGCGCGGGCATCGCGGCCGCATTCAACACGCCGCTCGCGGGGGTCGTGTTCACGATCGAGGAACTTGCGGGCACCTACGAGCACCGCTTCAGCGGCATCGTGCTCACCGCGGTGATCTTCGCGGGCGTCGTCTCGCTCGGCGTGCTCGGCGACTACGCCTATTTCGGCAAGGTCACCGGCAATCTGCCGCTCGGCGAGGGCTGGCTCGCGGTGCTGCTGTGCGCGGTGTGCGGCGGCCTCGGCGGCGGCCTGTTCGCGCGCCTGATCCTGCCCGCCGATCGCGGACCGCTCGCGCTGCTCGGTGCGCTGCGCAGGCGCGCGCCGGTGATCTTCGCGGCAGCCTGCGGGCTCGCGCTCGCCGCGGTCGGCATCGCGAGCGGCAACACGATCTACGGCACCGGCTACGAACAGGCACATGCGCTCGTGCAATCCGCGAGCGACGCGCCGGCCGCGTTCGGATTGCTCAAGCTCGCCGCGAACACACTGTCCTACTGGGCCGGCATTCCGGGCGGCATTTTCTCGCCCGCACTCGCAGTCGGCGCGGGCATGGGCCATACGCTGTCCGGCCTGCTCGGCACCGCCGATCCTTCCGTCGTCGTGCTGCTCGGCATGGCCGCATTCCTGGCCGGGGTGACCCAGGCTCCGCTGACCTCGGCGGTGATCGCACTCGAACTCACCGCGAATCGCGGCCTCGTGATCCCGCTGATGGCGGTATGCCTCGCCGCGCGCGCGATTTCGACGCTGATGTGCCCGACCCCGGTGTACCGCGCGTTCGCCGAGCGCCTCGTGCGCGATTTCGAGACACACACCGAAACCGTGCCATCGAGTCCCGCGAACGCGGACGACGGCCGCGGAAATTCCGCCTCATGACGCTGCGCTGGGACGGCCTGCTGCTCGACTGTCGGCTCGCGACGCTGGCCCGCGACGATTCCGGCTACGGCACGATCGAACAGGGCATCATTGCCTGGAAGGACGGTACGCTTGCGTTCGTCGGCGCGCGCGACGACCTTCCGGATGGGCCCGAACGTCTGGCCACGCGCATCGAGTCCGCGCAACATGCGCTGGTCACACCCGGACTCATCGACTGCCATACCCATCTCGTGTTCGGCGGCGATCGCGCGGGCGAGTTCGAACAGCGCCTGCACGGCGCGAACTACGAGGACATCGCGCGCACCGGTGGCGGCATCATGTCGAGCGTGCGGGAGACGCGCGCGGCCGACGAGGATGCGCTGTTCGCGCAATCGCTGCCGCGTGCTCGTGCACTGCGTGACGACGGCGCAACCACGATCGAGATCAAGTCCGGCTACGGACTCGACCTCGACAACGAACTGAAGATGTTGCGTGTCGCGCGGCGCATCGGCACCGAACTCGGCATCGGCGTGCGCACGACGCTGCTCGCGGCGCACGCGCTGCCGCCCGAATTCAGAGGCCGCGCGGACGCCTACATCGATCACGTCTGCGACGAAGTGCTGCCGGCCGCCGCACGGGCCGGTCTCGCCGACAGCGTCGACGCGTTCTGCGAGCGCATCGCGTTCTCGCCCGCCCAGACGCGCCGCGTATTCGCGAAAGCACGTGAACTCGGCCTGCGCGTCAAGCTGCATGCGGATCAATTGTCCGATCTCGGCGGTGCCGCGCTCGCCGCGGAGTTCGACGCGCTGTCGGCCGATCACCTGGAATGGACCAGCACGGCGGGGGTGCATGCGCTGGCCGCAGCGGGCAGTATCGCGGTGCTGCTGCCCGGCGCGTTCTATGCGCTGCGCGAAACCAGACAACCGCCGCTCGACGCGCTGCGCGCGGCCAGGGTGCCGATCGCGATTGCGACCGATCTCAACCCCGGCACGTCGCCGCTGCTGTCGTTGCGCCTCGCGATGAACATGGCCTGCACGCTGTTCCGCATGACTCCCGAGGAAGCGCTGCGCGGCGTGACCGTCAACGCCGCGAGCGCGCTCGGCCTCGTCGATCGCGGCCGGCTCGAGGTCGGCTTGCGCGCGGACTTCGTGGTCTGGAACGCCGCGCAACCCGCAGAGCTGTGCTACTGGATCGGCGGCGGACTCGCGCGACGCGTGTTCGTTTGCGGGCGCGAGTCCGGCGTCCAGCGATGAGCGCGTCGTCGCCGCGTCTCTGTCTTGCGCTGCAGGGCGGCGGCGCGCACGGCGCATTCACCTGGGGCGTACTCGACCGCCTGCTCGACGAAGCCTGGTTCGATGTCGAAGGCGTCAGCGGCACCAGCAGCGGTGCGATGAACGCGCTCGCGCTCGCACAGGGCTGGATCAATGGCGGCCGCAGCGGTGCGCAGACCGCGCTGCGGCGGTTCTGGGAAGACGTCGCCGGCCAGCAATCCCTGCTCGCGTGGACGCTCACGACGCCGTTCGCTCCGGGCGCGCAGGCCCTGTTGCGCAGCATGACGGCGTACCTCGCGCCGAGCCAGGTCAATCCGCTCGGCATCAATCCGCTGCGCAAGATTGCCGAGCGCGAGTTCGATTTCGCCGCGCTGCGCGACGGGCCGCTGCGCCTGTTCGTCGCCGCGACCCGGGTGCGTGATGGCGCGCTCGTGCTGTTCGACAACGCACGCCTGGACATCGAGGCGCTGCTCGCTTCCGCGTGCCTCCCGCAGGTCTTTCCGCCGGTCAGCATCGACGGCGAGCTGTACTGGGACGGCGGATACGCGGGCAATCCCGCACTCGAGCCGCTGGTTTTCGATTGCCACGGCTCCGACGTGCTCTGCGTGCTCGTGCAGCCGCTCACGCGCGACGCGCCCCCGACCAGCGCGCGCGAGATCGCCGAACGCATCGCCGAACTCGGTTTTTCGACCACGTTCCTGCGCGAACTCGAGTCGCTGCGCCGAGGCCAGCGCGCGCTGGAAGGCACACCGCAGCTCAGCACGTTCGGCCGCCGCGTAAAGAACCTGCACCTGCACCTGATCGAGCCTGGCGAAGGTCTCGCCGGTTATCGCGCGAAGACACGACTCGACACGCGGCTCGGATTCCTCGAGGAACTGCGCGACCTCGGTCGCGCACGCGCCGATGCGTGGCTCGCCGCGCATCGCGACGACCTCGGGCGCCGCAGCACGTGGACCGGACTCGACGTCTGAGTCCGCAGCCATGCGGCGTGCGCCGAGACGCCTTCAAGGCTCGAACCCGTCGGCGAAGATCACCAGGTCGTAGGCGAGGCTGCCGGAAAGACCCGTCAGCGATGGAAGCGGTGCGGCGACGTAGCGCGTGCACCGACGAACACCTTCCGCAGCCTCCGCATCGCTGCCGCACGCAACCGATACACTGCGCAGATGACCCGCTCCGAAGAACCCATCGATCCCGGGATCAGCTGTTCGCACTGCGCAGCCGTGTGCTGCCGGCTGACCGTCGTGCTGTTGCCCGGCGACCGCGTACCGTCCTGGTTCACGACGCACGACGAGAACGGCGTCGAATGCATGGACCGGCGCGACGATGGCTGGTGCGTCGCGCTCGATCGCGACACGATGCGATGCACGATCCATGCACATCGTCCGCAGGTCTGTCGCGATTTCGCGATGGCCGGTGCGGCCTGCCGAACCGAGCGTTCCATCTGGTATCGAAGCCGGACGCAACGCATTCCGGCCGTCGTGGTCGACCGTGACCGATGAGATTGCGGTCGCCAACCATGCGCCGCTCGATGCGCTGATCGTCGGCGGCGGCGCCGCGGGACTGATGTGCGCGATAGCAGCCGGTCGGCGCGCACGCCGCGTAGTCGTTGTCGAACATGCGAACCGGGTCGGCAAGAAGATACTGATGTCCGGTGGCGGACGCTGCAATTTCACCAACGTCGGCACGAGCGCCGCTAATTTTCTCTCGGCGAACCCGCACTTCTGCAAGTCCGCACTCGCACGCTACACGCCGGTCGACTTCACCGCGATGGTCGACAGTCACCGCATCGCGTGGCACGAAAAGGAGCTCGGCCAGTTGTTCTGCGACGAGTCGTCGAAGCAGATCGTGCGCATGCTGGTCGACGAATGTGCGGAGGCCGGTGTGCGGATCGAGACCGGTTGCGCGATCGAACGCGTGCGCCGCGGCGACGCGCTGTTTCACGTCGACACCACGCGCGGCCGTTTCGATGCGGCGGCCCTCGTTGTCGCGAGCGGCGGCCTGTCGATCCCGCGCATGGGTGCGAGCGGCTTCGGCTACGATCTCGCGCGCCAGTTCGGTGTTGCCGTTCTGCCGACGCGCGCAGGCCTGGTTCCGCTGACGCTGAGCGGCCGCCATCAGCAACGTCTCGCCGATCTGGCCGGCGTCGCAATGCGGGTCCGCGCACGCTGCAACGGCGCAAGCTTCGACAATGCGATGTTGATCACCCATCGCGGCATCAGCGGCCCGGCGATCCTGCAGATCTCGTCGTACTGGACCCCCGGCGACGAGCCCGGATCGGTGCCGGGTCAGGCCTTGAGCCTCGACCTGCTGCCGGACGGGAATGCGTTCGAGTGGCTGCGGGCACTGCGCGCGGAGCGTCCTGCGACCGAACTCGGAAACGCGCTCGCCGAACGCATGCCGAGACGCTTCGCACAGCGGCTGTGCGAGTACTGGCTGACCAGCAAACCGATGCGTCAGTATCCCGATTCCGAACTGCTCGGGATCGCCGCGCAACTGCACGACTGGGCGCTGGTCGCGAGCGGCACGGAAGGCTACCGCACCGCAGAGGTCACGCTCGGCGGCGTCGACACCGATGAATTGTCGTCGACGACAATGCAGTCCAAACGCGTGCCGGGTCTCTATTTCATCGGCGAGGTCGTCGACGTGACCGGCTGGCTTGGCGGCTACAACTTCCAGTGGGCATGGGCGTCGGGCCACGCCTGCGGCAATGCGGTGTAGGCGCGAGCCGGCCCCGTTCGACCACGGGCCGCTGCGCGCCAGCCGGGCTACTCTCGCGCGCTTTCCTGCAGCTTCTCGAATACAGCGTCCTCCTCCCTCCATGATTCATTCATCCAGTCCTGGAACCGCGCACGGAAGGCCGGATCGCTCTCGTAATCGCCGCCCGTGAACGCGCCGGGAATGGGCCGCTCGCGCACATCGACGCGCACTTCGGGAATACGGTTGCCGAACAGATCGGAAAAGCGCGGCCGTCCAGCCGGATAGACGATCGTCACGTCGAGGATCGATTGCAATCCGTCACCCATCGCGCCGAGCACGAAAGCCACGCCGCCCGCCCTCGGTTTCAGCAGATGACGGAATGGAGACGCCTGAGCCTCGTGCTTGGCGGTGGTGAAACGCGTGCCTTCGACGAAATTCATCACTGCGACCGGAATTGCGCGGAAGCGCTCGCATGCACGGCGTGTCGCCGCGATATCGCGTCCCGCGAGCTGCGGTCGCCGCGCGATCGTCTCGCGCGAGTAGCGCCGCATGAACGGGAAATCGAGGGCCCACCAGGCGGGCCCGAGCAGCGGCACCCAGAACAGCTGGCGCTTGAGGAAGAACCGCAGCAGCGGGATGCGCCGGTTGAACACCTTCTGCAGAACCGGAATATCGACCCAACTCTGGTGGTTCGCGAGCACGAGATAGTGACCGTCGCGTCGAAATCGCGCGTCCGTCGAGACCACGAACCGCGTATCCGTGACCCATCCGATCATGCGGCTGTTGAAGCCTATCCAGCTCTCGGCGATTGCGGTCAGCAGCGGGTTGCAGGCGCGCCGCAGCGCGGCAAACGGCAGCATCGCCTTGACCAGGGTCACCGCGAACAGCGGCGTCACGTGCACGAGCGTGCTCGCGGCAATCAGGATCGCGGAAAGCGGAATGCGCAGGCAGTCGGGCAACGGCGATCGCATGCGGTTCCAGTATTTCGGGATCGGGCAGGAAAAAGGCCGGCGCGCGTCATTCGCCAGCCGCCGACGAAGCGGGTCACAGCGGAAACCGCTCTCCGCAGCGATGGCAATATAGCGAACCTGGCAGATGCTGTGGCTCGGCGCAGCGCGGGCACGCGGTTGCGGCGGCCGCCTGGCGATCGCTGTCGTGCTGGTGCAGCAGCTCGGCGCCGAAGATTCCGGTCGGCACCGCGATCATGCCGTAGCCGATCAGCACGATGATCGAGGTGATGAACTGTCCGAGCGGCGTCTTCGGCGTGATGTCGCCGAATCCGACCGTCGCCATCGTCACGATCGCCCAGTACATCGAACGCGGGATCGAGGTAAAGCCGCTTTCCGGGCCCTCGACGAGGTACATGATCGCGCCGAACACGACCGTCACCAGCAGCACGCTGAGCAGGAACAGGCCGATCTTGCGCCGGCTCGCGTAAAGCGCGCGCAGCAGGGCCGATCCCTCACGCGAATACTCCACCATCGCGAGCACGCGGAACACACGCAGGATGCGCAGCACGCGGATCACGATCAGGTGCTCGGCGCCGAACACGAACAGGCTGACGTAGGTCGGCAGCGCTGCGGCGAGGTCGATCAGGCCGTAGAAGCTGCGCGCGTAGCGCTGCGGCCGGCGCACCACGAGCAGGCGCACGATGTATTCGAGCGTGAACAGCAGCGTGAACACCCACTCGGCGAGGTAGAACGCACGGCCGAACTCGACGTGCAGCTCGTGCACGCTGTCGAGGATCGCGATGCCGACGCTGACTCCGATCGCGAGCAGCAGCAGCACGTCGAAGCGGCGTTCGTCGGGCTTGCCATGGTGGAAGATCACGCGGAACCAGCGCGCGCGCCAGCCATGCTCCGACGCCGGCCGCAGATCCGGTTCGACCCAACCCGATTTCGGCATCGTTGCGGCGGCTCCAGCGTGCGACCGGCGCATGCCGGCCGGCATGCGTCACGCGGGGCAGGATAGCAGCACCGCGACCGACACCTGTCGCGCGGGAGGAGGCGCAGTCTCAGCCGGCCGCGATCACGCCTCGAACCCATTCGCGAAGATCAGGTCGCCCGCATCGACCTCGAGGGTGATGCCGTCGAAATAGCCCGCGACCGAGGCCGGGAACGTCGTGCCAAGATCGTTGACGACGAGGATGACGGTGATCGAACTCGTATGGGTCCAGTCGGCCGCCGATACGTCGATCAGCGCGGGACTGGCCGGATGCGTCCATGCGTTCGACGAGCCCAGAAAATGGTTGCCACTGGCATCCGGCGGACCCGCGTTGCATTCCTCGCCGCCGCTGCGTCGATACTCCCAGCCGAGCACGATGCCGTCCCGGGTAGCCATCGTCGCGCCGA
The DNA here is from genome assembly GCA_963758365.1 of uncultured Gammaproteobacteria bacterium. Classification (GTDB taxonomy): domain Bacteria; phylum Pseudomonadota; class Gammaproteobacteria; order Xanthomonadales; family Rhodanobacteraceae; genus Dokdonella_A. The sequence continues at coordinate 1,043,056 of CAVWVB010000001.1, read as the reverse complement.
CCGCGTGACCCCAACCGTTGAGTTTGTAGCGACCCGGGCCGGGCAGGTGCACGCATTGCAGCCGCGCCTCGATGCGTGCCTGCGGGATGTTGCCCAGGCTCACGAACACCGAACCGGACCCTGGCGCACCGGTCACGTTCTGCGCATTGCTCCAGGACGACGCGTTCGCGGTGACTTCCGGCCACAGATTGAGACTGCTGTCGAAATCGGCATTCAGTACCAGAGGTTGCAACGCCGGTCGTTCGTACGCGCCGAGATCGCCCGAGCCGAACAGGTTGGCCTTGATCGGCAGATCGGTGCCACGCGGCACGCCGACCAGATCCGGGCCGCCGCCGCTCGACGCGAAGTCGACAGCTGGCGACGCGGCGACGAGACGGAAGTCCTGGTTCGCCTCGTCGACGAAGCGCGGCGGCTGTTCAAGGACGTACGGCGTCGATCCGCCATCGAGCGAGAAGCGTTCGCTGGTGACCACGTTCTGCACCGTGCGGCTGCCGCTCGATGCGAGCGAGGTCCTGCCCGGCTGCCAGAGAATCGAACGCTGCAGGCGGAACGATCCCCCATTGGAGATCACGTTGGCGCTGCCGATCGCATTGCCCGCGATCGTCGTGTTCTCGACCAGCAGGTCCTCGTTGCCCTCGCTGCGGAGCAGTTCGCCGGAGGCGATGTTGCCGCCGATCAGCGTGTTGGTGATTTCGGTCGTGGTGTCGTCGCCGGTCGCACGCACCAGCTGTCCGCCGCGGTTGCCGGTCACGGACATCGTGTCGATGCCGAGCGAGTTGCCGCTTTCGAGCAGGATCACCGCACCGCCGGTCGGCTGGCCGTTGAGATCGAGGTCGAGGTTGCCCGCGATCGATCCGCAGGGTGCACCGATCGGACAGGCCAGCGCCGCGGCCGGCGGCGCGTAGCCGAATGGATTGAAGGACAACCCACTGCTGCGCGCGGGGAAAAAACCGGGCGTGTGTTCGATGAACGCGGCCGCACCCGCCGGTGCGGCGTTGTCCTCGATCGATGCGTTCCATAGATTGGCTTCCGCCGAATTGCCGATCACGAAGCCGCCGCCATCGTCGGCAAACACGTACAGGCCGCCCCCGGCGACCGACGCGAAATTGCCGCGGATCGCGGTCTGCGTGGCCGCACTGGAGCTGTACATGCGCAGTTCGGCGAACGGATAGTCGTCGCTGTTGTAGATCACGGCAACGCCCCCGCCATAGCGGGCTTCATTGCTGTAAACCGGCCCCGTTCCGTTCACGCCCGGGCTGCCGATGTAGGCGACCGACGTCCGCGCCCCCGCAAAGACCATGAGACCGCCGCCGTATCCGCCGACGGTCTGGCCGATCGTCGAGTTGTACACGCCGACCGCCTCGTTGAACGCGATGATGCTGTCGGTCGCGTTCATCGTCATTTCCACGCCATCGGCGAACACACCACCGCCGTTGTAGCGCGCGCTGTTGCCGATAACCTGCGCGCCAGCGCTGAGGATCAGCTCGGTATTGGAGCCGGTGCCCTCGGCATAGATGCCGGCGCCGCCGCCGGCGACGTTGTAGCTGATCGTGGTTTCGATCACCTCGAGGATGCCGTCGCCGCGAAAGTAGATGCCGCCGCCCTTGCCCGCGCCATCGACATCTCCGTCGGTGATCGTCAGGTGGCGCAACTTGACCGTCGAGCCGGTGTCGGCGGTGATCAGGAACACCGGCTCGTGCGCGCCGCCTGCGCCGCTCACGGTCGTCTTGATGTTGTCGGTCGCAGCCTGGTCGCAGGTCGCGAAGCCGCCGACCACGTTGAGGTCTTGCGCGGTGTTGATCTGCACGCCCACGCCCGTATAGGCCAGCGATCGCGTGATGCGCACGGTATCCGCGCCCGGGTTCGCGTTGGCCGCAGCGATCGCCGACTGGATCGTGCCGTGCGTGCAGCCGGCACCGCTGCCGACCGTGAAGATCGCGGCGTCCGCGGGTCGGCCCTGAACGGCCAGACCGAAAGCCACCAGGGCAGCGAAGCCCGCGACCGCCTGGTGCAGCAACCTTCGCAGTGCGATCCCACGACGATGCCCGGCCACGCCCACGCGGTCGTGTTCATTGCGCAACATGGCAGTACTCCCCGCCTGCGGACCCGATCGGTCAGTGCGGGGAACGCTGTTCCATCCCCGATTGAGACACGCATCCTGGTTCGCGCGCGCGAGGCACGCGCGGTACGGCCTGTTGCGACTTCCAGTTCGGACGCCGGCGCGGCGCGAAACTGCCGATCGCCGGGATGCCGACGGCGAAACCCGCTACTCCCGGATCAAATCGGCCGTGCCCTGGATGACGCGTTGATCTTGGTCACGTCATGACTGCTCAGGTGCCGGTGAGGCCTGCGACACGCGCCTGCGCGAGACCCCCGGCGCGGCCGCCTTGCATCGGCCTGCAAGACGGTCGCGCGCAGCTTGCGCTCACGCATGGCGCGGCGGACCTGCGATCATGGCGCATGCCAGACTTCCCCTCGCTACCCCTCTCCCCCGCGCTGTTGCAGGCGCTCGATGGCCTGGGCCACACCGCGATGACGCCGGTGCAGGCAAAGGGCCTGCCCGCGATCCTCGCCGGCCGCGACCTGATCGCACAGGCGCCGACCGGCAGCGGCAAGACCGTCGCGTTCGCGCTCGGCCTGCTGCAGCGGCTCGATCCGGCACTCGTGCGCCCGCAGGCGCTCGTGCTGTGCCCGACCCGCGAACTTGCCGATCAGGTCGCCAAGGTGATCCGCCGCCTTGCGATCGCGATCCCGAACCTCAAGGTGCTGCTGCTGACCGGCGGTGTCGCGCTCGGGCCCCAGCTCGCATCGCTGCGCAAGGATTCGCACGTGATCGTCGGTACGCCCGGGCGCGTGCAGGAGATGCTGCGCAAGAAGGTCCTGCACCTCGCGCGCGTGCGCACGCTCGTGCTCGACGAGGCCGACCGCATGCTCGACATGGGTTTCGAGGAGCCGATCCGCGAGATCGTCGGCAAGACCCCGACCCAGCGCCAGACCCTGCTGCTTTCGGCGACCTACCCGGAGCCGATCCGCGTGCTCGCGCGCGACTTCCTGCGCGACGCGATCGAAGTGACCGTCGCCGGCGAGTCCGAGCGGCCCGCGGTCGAGCAGCTGTTCTTCGAGGTCGAGCTCGCGCGCAAGCCGGCCGCGCTCGCCGCGTTGCTGATGCAGTACCAGCCCGAATCGAGCGTCGTGTTCTGCAACACGCGACGCGACGTCGACGAGCTCACCGAGGCGCTCGGCACTGCGCGCATCACCGCGCTCGCGTTGCATGGCGACATCGACCAGCGCGACCGCGACGAAGTGCTCGTGCGTTTTGCGAACCGCAGCTGCCGCGTGCTGGTTGCGAGCGACGTCGCCGCGCGCGGCCTCGACATCGCTGAACTCGGCGCGGTCGTCAACTACGAGTTGCCGCCCGACCCGGACATCTATCTGCACCGGATCGGCCGCACTGCGCGCGCGGGCCGCGAGGGACTCGCACTGAGCCTGGTCACGCCGCGCGAGATGCCGCGCGCGCTCGCGCTCGAGAGTGCGCAGGGCGCACCGTTGCGCTGGTCGCAGCCGAAGGCTGCACCCACGAAGACCGGACACACGCTGCAGGCCGCGATGATCACGCTGCGTCTCGACGCGGGGCGCACCGACAAGATGCGCCCCGGCGACATCCTCGGCGCGCTGACCGGCGACGCCGGCCTCGCCGCCGACGCGGTCGGCAAGATCGACGTGTTTCCGACGCGCTCCTATGTCGCGATCCGCCGCGACGAAGCGGGCAAGGCGCTGGAACGCTTGCGTGCCGGCAAGATCAAGGGCCGCAACGTGCGCGTCGCGCGGCTCTGACATGTCCACCCCCGGTACGAGGTGCACGCGCGGCGAAACCACGATCGAGCCTGCCGATGCGATCGCCGAAACGCAACGCTGGATCGAGCGCGCGGTGATCGGCCTCGAGCTGTGTCCATTCGCCCGCGCGCCGTTGGTGCAACACCGCCTGCGCATGCAGGTCAGCCATGCGCGCGATGCGACGCGGCTGCTCGAAGATCTGCGCGAGGAACTGCGGTTCCTGCACGCAGCAGACCCCGCGCATCTCGAAACCACGCTGCTGATTCATCCGTTCGTGCTCGAGGATTTTCTCGACTTCAACGACTTCCTCGACGCCGCCGATGCGCTGCTGCACGAACTCGGCCTCGACGGCGAGATCCAGGTCGCGAGCTTCCACCCCGACTATCGCTTCGCCGATACCGCGGCCGACGCGATGGAAAACTTCACGAACCGCTCGCCGCATCCGACCCTGCACCTGTTGCGCGAATCGAGCATCGACCGCGCGCTCGCATCGGGCATCGATACCGACGCGATCTACGCGCGCAACATCGAGACCCTGCGCCGGCTCGGCGCGGATGGCTGGGACGCGCTCTGGAGCGAGTCCGCGGCTGGAACCGCGACGCGTTGACGGCGGCGCAAAACAGGCTAGGATTCGCGCGGAGCGTGCACGAACGGCCACTCCTTCCCCACGAACCGACGAGGAACCCGCGATGAGCAAGGGCATGGACCAGAAAAAGAGCGAGAAGAAGAAACCGGAAAAGACGATGAAGGAAAAGCGCGCCGAGAAGAAGGAAAAGAAGGCCGCGAAGGGACGCTAGCGCGTTCGCCGTTGCGCCTCGCGCGGGCCTGGTCCCGATCTTCCTGCGGCTTTCGCGGTCGGGCCGAATCGGCAGCACCCGTCGCAGGGACGACCGCCTCGTTCGCGGAGCGCCCGGCGCGCGCGCGCCGCGAGTCGGAGCGGGACATCCCTAGCGCACCGCGGTTTGCGCGGCGAACACCGCGAACATCCCCGCATACGGTTTGACCATCATCGCCGGGGCGCCCGCGTAGCCTTCGGCGCTGGTCCAGATCCGCGACAGCGTGCCGTCGAGGTAGAGCGCGTCGCGGCAACCGAGCGTGTCGCGGAACACGCGCGCGAACGCGTGGAAGCTGACCGGTGCCTCGCTGACCGCGAACGTCACGTGGCCCGCGTCCGGTGCGCACACGCCGCTGCGCCATTTCAGGCTGTCAGAGTCCTCGTCGAAGGTCCGGTTGATCTGCCCCTCGACGACCAGCATCGGCCCCGATTGCGAGGCGATCCGCGCCTTTACGTGTGCGCTGCCCCAGGCGCTGGTCGACATCACGCCCGCTTTGCCGTCGGTATCGACGTAGAACACGCCGTTGGGCTGGATCGAGAAATTGCCGGCGCCCGGCGCGCCGCGCGCGGTGTTGAGCGAGCGCAGGACCTTGCCCTCCTCCACATGCAGTCCAAGCGGCCGGAACGCGCGGTCGTAGATACCCGCGTTCATCGCGAACCGGAGTTCGCGACCCTGCGCCTCGCCCCAGCGGCGCAAGCCGTCGATGCTCGCGAACGCCTGATCGTCGGCATCGCGCCAATGCAGTTCGAGTGCGTCGCGCGCGAGATCGAGTGCGACCACGCGGTAGCGCGCGCCCGCGACGTCGATATCGCGCGCCGCAAGCGCGTCGGCGAGCGCCGGCATCACTGCCAGCACGCATCCAAGCCACACGATTGCACGGCGACGGCGGATCATTGCGCGATTGTCGCGCATTCGCGGCACAAACCAGAACCCGCGGCAACCCGTCACCGCATGCGCGCGCCGAATCGCGCGACGTCGCGGCGCAGGCCGAGGCCGACGAAACGCGCCGGAATCGCACGCAGCGCCTGGAATCGCGTCGTCCAGCGCAGCAGCCGCGGCGCGCGCGGCGGCGCGCCGCGCGCGGCAAGCAGCGGACGGATCACGCGCCGCTGCACCTGCGTCTGCACGAACTGGGTAACACGCGTCGGCCATTCCCGGCGCCGCTGCACGGCCGCGAGCAGCGCCTCGTCGATCGGCTCGCGTGTGCGCAGTGCGGGTCCGAGCAGGTTCGCTGTCGCGACCGCATCCTGGATCGCGAGGTTGATGCCGACGCCGCCGATCGGCGACATCGCGTGCGCGGCGTCGCCGATCAGCAGCAGTCCGGGCCGATGCCAGCGCGCGAGCCGGTCGATGCGCACGGTCAGGGTCTTGATGTCGTCGTGGCCGATTGCCTGCGCACGTTGCGCGAGCATCGGATCGGTCTTCGCAAGGAGATCGCGAAATGCCGCGATCGGCCCGTCGGCGAGTTCGCGCGCGCGGCCTTTCGCGACCACCATGCCGGCCTGCCAGTAGTCGCCACGATGGATCATCACGACGAACTGGCCGCGCCCGGCCACGCCGTGCGTGGTATCGGGGTCGCCGGACTCGCGCGGGACGCGGAACCAGAGCACGTCCATCGGCGCGCCGAGGTCGACAAGCGGCAGCACGGACGCCTCGCGCAGCACCGAATCGCGTCCGTCCGCGGCGATCACGAGGTCGGCATGGATCGCGAGCGCTGCGCCGTCCGCTCCTTGCGCGCGCACGCCGCAGACACGCGCGGCCGGATCGTCGCGCGCATGCAGCAATCCGGTCGCCTCGGTGCGCATCAGCAGGCGGAAATTCGTGCAGCGCCGCGCCTCTTCGGCAAGCAGGTCGAGCAGGTCCCATTGCGGCACCAGCGCGAGATACGGAAACGGGCGCAGGCCGCTGAAATCGGCGACCTCGACCATGCCGTCCGCGAACAGCGCGCAAAGCGTCTCCTCGCGCCGCTGCGGCAGCGCCTCGAAGCGCTCCATCAGGCCGAGGCTCTCGATTACTGCGAGCGTCGAGGGGTGCACGGTGTCGCCGCGGAAATCGCGCAGGAAGTCGCCATGCTTCTCGAGCACGAGCACGTCGACGCCGCCGCGCGCAAGCTGCAGGCCGAGCATCATCCCGGCCGGACCGCCGCCGACGATGCAGCAGCGCACGTTCAAGGGCGAATCCGCTGGTCGCATGAAGAGTGCCTCGGCAGACCCGAACGCGGCCGATTATCCCGCGCTGAGAGCAACGTGCCGTGACCGTGTCCGGGATGACGCCGCGAAGCGGCGCGACCGCTACAATCGGCCCCGCGATCCATCACGAGCTGCCGCCATGCCCTCCTTCGATGTTGTCTCGGAAGTCGACAAGCACGAACTGACCAATGCGGTCGACCAGGCCAATCGCGAACTGTCGAACCGGTTCGACTTCAAGGGCAGCGACGCACGTTTCGACCTCGGCGGCTTCGTGATCACCGCGACCGCGCCGAGCGAATTCCAGCTGCAGCAGATGCAGGACATCCTGCGCACGCGGCTGACCGCGCGCAAGATCGACGTGCGCTGCCTCGACGTCGCCGAGCCCGAGATCAACCTCGCGACCGCGAAGCAGACGGTCACGGTCAGACAGGGCATCGAGCAGCCGCTCGCGAAGAAGATCGTGCAGGCGCTCAAGTCCGCCAAGCTCAAGGTCGAAGCGCAGATCAACGGCGACAAGCTGCGCGTGACCGGCAAGAAGCGCGACGACCTGCAGTCGGCGATGGCGCTGCTGCGCAAGGGGGAGTTCGACGTGCCGCTGCAGTTCGACAACTTCCGCGACTAGTGGCCTGTAACAGAAGTGGAAGAGGAATCGCGCGGGGATCGTGGTGCCGGGCGCCGGCCCGCAGCGAGGCCCGACAACCAGCGGTCGTCGTCGCGCATCCGGAAAGTGAAAACGGGGAAGAACCCAGCGGAAACATTGTGTGTGAGATGTATACAGGCTCACAGGTGCGGCGGGAATGAGGCGGTTGATTCGCACCGAGTGAATCGCTGAGCGGAAAGTGGAGTGGTTGCATTCGTGCGACCTACTCCTCGTAGCGGCTCGTCGCATCCCGATCGCGATCGTATCGTCTCGTGAGCGGAAACGGCGGCAACCAGGACTCGCGACGAACGATCCAGATTTCGTAGGTCGGGGTCAGCTGGTCAGGGGTATCCAGGGATCCCAGGTTCACTTCGATTTCGTCTGCGGTGCGGGAAAAAACCGACGAGCCGCAACGTGGGCAGAAGAACCGCCCCGCATAGTCGCGTGTTTCGCCATCGATCGTCACCGCATCCTCGGCGAACACCGCGGAAGCGTGAAAAAGGGCCCCATGATGTTTGCGGCAGTCGAGACAGTGACAAATCCCGACCCGGTATGGCCGCCCCGACGCGACCAATCTGATGTTGCCGCACAGGCAACCGCCCGTGAATCGGTCCATGTGCATCTCCTGCAAGGGCCAGGCAGGCAAGATGTCTACAACGGGAGAACTTTGCAATTGCCCGCGATTGCGGCGGCGGCGTCCGGTAAAGTCTGCTGCGGGGCGACCCGGGTGTCCGGGCCTTCGCGCCGGTCACAGGCCCGGGCTGGCGGGAATGTACCGCGCACCGTCGGACCATGCATGGCGACGGAGCGTCGTCCCGCCTCGCTCGGACGTCGGCCAGAACAACGAGGCGCACCTCGAATTGGAGAAAACCATGAAGCGCGTCACCGGTATCGGCGGGATCTTCTTCAAATCATCCGATCCAAAAACCCTGGGCGCGTGGTATCGCGACCACCTTGGCCTGGACGTCGCCGACTGGGGCGGCGCGATGTTCCGATGGGGCGGCGACGACAGCGCGCCGGGCATGACGATCTGGAGTCCTTTCGCGCAGGATACGACCTACATGGAGCCAGGCACTGCGTCCTTCATGATCAATTTCCGTGTCGAAGACCTGGATGGCCTGCTTGCTGCCTTGCGTGCAGAAGGCTGCAACGTCGTGGACAAGAAGGAATCCTCCGAACAGGGAAAGTTCGGCTGGGTGATCGACCCCGAGGGAAACAAGGTCGAGCTTTGGCAACCTCCAGTTGGCCAGTAGGATTGCGGTCCAACATTCCGTGCATGGACTCCCCTTGCAAGTGACGTTGCAAGCGATGGCTTCATGCAACCAGTGCAACGCATGCAAGGCGCGTGTCGGCCAATGCCTCGACGGGAACGCACTCGACGCGATACGCGGACACTTCCGGTGCCGACATGCATTTGGATCGACATGGACAACCCGTTCCTGATCTTCGGTGCAGTTCTGAGTGCAATCGCTGCACTGCTGCACGTGGGCTGCATTGCCTTCGGCGCTTCGTGGTACCGCTTCTTCGGCGCCGGGAAACGATTGACGACAATGGCCGCTGCCGGGGACTGGCGCGCCACTCTCGTCACCTCGGGCATCGCAGTGGTTCTCGCGGTGTGGTCTCTCTACGCATTCTCCGCAGCGGGTGTCGTGCCGAGGCTCCCGTTCATCCGCACCGGCCTTTGCATGATCACGAGCATTTACCTGCTGCGTGGCATGACCGGATTTCTGATTGCCGCGTCGAAAAACAAGTCGAACTCCACGTTCTGGTGGTGGAGTTCCGCGATCTGTCTTGCCATCGGTCTCGTGCACCTTGTCGGCGTTCGGCAGGCCTGGGTCCTGCTGTCGCCGATCGCGGTCTAGACCCTTGGTCCAATCCGTCATCAGAACCTTTTTGCCGACGCCGCTTCCGCATCGCAGTCGAGACAACGCGGAATCGTGGACGCGCTGCGTCGGACCGGTAAGCCGCCGGGCGACTCGGAAAGTGCAACCTGACCCCGGTTTCTTGATCGTGCACAGGTGAATTTACGCCTCGTTAACCGCGCAGCCGGTTCAATGCCCGTCGTGGATGCCCTTACGGAGTCGTGCGATGCAACGCAATCCTGTTCGCTGGTTCGAGATCTATGTACAGGACATGGAGCGCACCAAGGCGTTTTATGAGTCCGTACTTGCGGTTCGTCTGGAGAAGATGGAGGCAGGCCCGGGCATCTCGGAGATGTGGTCCTTCCCGATGCAAAAAGACGGCGCCGGGGCAGCCGGCGCACTGGTCAGGATGGACGATGGTCCGTCCGGCGGCAACACGACCATCGTATATTTCAGCTGCGACGACTGCGCAGTGGAAGCAAAGCGCGTGCCGTCCAGCGGGGGGAAAGTCATGAAGGACAAGTTTTCGATCGGCCCATACGGCTTCATTGCCCTGGTGACCGATCCGGATGGCAATGCGATCGGTCTGCATTCGATGAAATGAGATCGATCTAACGCGTTGACCTTGGCGCTGCGCTACACGGCGCGCGCGCGTCCACGTCAATGTGAGGCGGCTGGCAGCACGGCGATCCGACCGCGGCGCGCGAGTCGAACGATCGCGATCGCGCCCGCAAGCAGAGCCAGATACAGCGTGACCATGCGCCAGAGCAGCAGCGCGGTGCCGAGGGTGGTTGCCGGCAGCCAGGTCGTCAATGCGGCGCTCAAACCGAGCTCGGCACCGCCGCCGCCAGCGGGAATGCCGGACCATTGCGCGACATGCAGAACCAGTCCCTGCAGCACGAGCAACAACCAGAACGGAACCGGATGACCGAGCAACTGCAACACCAGCCAGAGCACGCCGTAGCGGGTCATCCACTGCACGATCGTCAAGCCGAACACGCCACCAAGGAATACTGGACCGCCCGATGCGAGGGTCCCGATCTGACCGCGCAGGTGCGTCAGGAATCGGCTCGCTGCGTGAATCGCACGCTGCACGCGCGGCCAGCGCGCGATCAGTGCAGCGAATGCCGAATGCGAGGTCCGCCTGCTGCGATACGCAAGCAGTGCGACGAACGTGAGTGTCGCGAGCAACGTCGCGACACCCAGCGCCGCCGCAACCAGCGGCGCAGGCAGACCGGCGCCGAAAAACAGGATCCCGGCCACCGGCAGGGCCAAAGCAAAGAACATCAGGTCGAGCACCTGGTCGGCTGCCGTCAATGCGGCGGCGACGTCGAGCGACGCACCCGCGCGTCGCACGTAGTAGACGCTGGCCGCATAGCCGCCCAGTCCGGCCGGCGTGGCGAGGAACCCGAAATCCGTCGCAAGCGAGATCTCGAACACGTGCATGAATTCGAGATCGACGCCCATGCGCCGCAGCAACGTGCCGAGCTTCAGCGCGCGCGCGACCCAGCTCGCGAGTATCGTCGCGAACAATGCGCAGTACCCACTCGCCGGCAGGTGCAGCGTCGCGCGCAGCGCGTCCTCGCCACCGATGAAGGCAGGAACGATCAGGGTAGCGGCCAATGCGCCGACCACGAGCAGCACACCGGCACGGCCGCGCCGCGAGAAACCGGGTCCGGCGCGGCCGGCGGTTTTCACCATCGGAACGAACCGGCTGCGGTCGGTACCGTCGGCCCGCGCGCGTCCGGCGCTGCCGACGAATCGTCGCTCCGCCGGTTCACGACACGGCTCCGCCGCGTGCTCCCGATACGAAACGCGTACCGAATACGATGTCCCAGAGGGGCGTCGTGACACCGAAGTTCGCGTCCGGATGATAGTGGTGCACGTGGTGGCTGCCGGCCCAGCGCCGCACGGCGCGACTGCGAAAACGCCGTGCATGGATCTGCGAATGGGAGAGCCCGTACAGCGCGTAGCCGCCCGCGAACGCCGCCGCGAACATCAGCCCCGTGGTCGACGCGACCAGGACCGCCATGCGGGCCAGCACCAGCATGCCGAGCGGAGGCAGGAAGAACGGCAGCGCGTCCTCGCCCTGAGGGTGCTCATGGTGATGGCTGTGCCCGCGCTCGAACGCCGCGATCGAGCCATGGAACAGCCAGCGGTGGAACGCATATTCGACGAACGAGAACAGCAGCGCGCCGAAACCGAGCGCGAGGAATCCCTCGAGTGGCCCCGGGTGCCGGCGCAGGCCCGCTTGAAGCAGGCCGAATGCGACCAGGGTATCCGCGATCAGGCCGAGTCGGCCGTTCAGGCGGCTCCTCGAGAATCGCTCGAAGGTCTGCGACAGGACACGAACACGAGAGCTCGAAGGAATGACCGGATCCTGCATTGCCGTTGGTTTCCCCTCGGGATCAATCTTGATGTCGCCGACGATTTCTCGGACCCGCAATATTCGCAGAACTTCGAACGCGGTTCCGTCGCGCGCAAGTTACAGCCACGGATGCACGCGCGTCGAGCCACCCCGACCGAAACCAGGGCCGTGGTTCATCGCCGGTAAATCCGCACCCACCGGCGGCGGGTAGCTCACGTTCGAGCCGCGCGACCATCCGGTGCAGCGAATACCCGCGCGACCTCATCGCAAGACAGCGGGCGCCAGGTGCCTGCAGCAAGGCCGTCGAGCGTCAGCGCCCCGACCGCAACGCGGTGCAGGGTACGGACGTGGTTACCGACCGCGGCGAACATGCGCCGCACCTGGTGGTAGCGGCCTTCGCCGATCGCGACGCGCACAGCGCGCGGGCCGAGGACCTCGAGCCTTGCGGGTGCGAGCGGCGTGGTTTCCGATTCGAGCAGCAGCGTGCCGCTCGCGAAGACCGCCGCCTCGTCACCGCGCAGATCCTCGGCGAGCGTCGCCTCGTAGACCTTCACGACGTTCGAACGCGGTGAGATGATCCGGTGCAGCAGCGTGCCGTCGTCGGTCAGCAGCAACAGGCCCGAGGTGTCCCTGTCGAGCCGGCCGACCGTCGATAGCGCGGGCGAGCGCGCGCGCCAGCGGGGTGGCAGCAGGTCGTGGACGATGCGGCCCGGATCCTTGAGCGAACAGGTGCAACCGACCGGCTTGTGCAGCAGGACCACGAGACCGGGGCCGGGATCGAGCGGTTCACCGTCGATGCGAATATCGGCATGCCCGACCTGGTCGTCGGCATACAGCACTTCGCCCTCCGGGTCGGTGATGCGGCCCTCGCGGAACATCGCCGCAACCTGCTTGCGGCTGCCGTAACCAAGGTTGGCGATGCGCTTGACGAGTCTCATCGACGCGGCGCGTTCGCTTCGATCACCTTGAATCCGTCCTGCGCGACGACGCCGCGCACCTGCGCGAAGCGCGTGGCGAGCAGGGATTCGTAGGGCAGATGGCGGTTCGCGACGAGCCACAACGAGCCTTCGGGCAGCAGCGCATCGGCCGCAGCGGCGATGAACGCGAGGCCGAGTTCGGGCTCGTCGGCACGACCTTGGTGGAACGGCGGATTGCTGACGATCGCGTCGTAGCGGCGCGGCAATCCCCGCGTGACGTCGTGCCAGAGCACTTCGAACGTCGCGCCGGCACTGCGGGCCGCATCGGCGAGATTGATCCGCGCGGGTTCGAGGGCGCGCGCGTCGGCCTCGTAGAGATCGATCGCCGTCACGCGCGCGCGACGGCGCAGGATTTCGCTAGCAAGGTAGCCGTAGCCGGCGCCGAGATCCGCAACGCGCCCGGCCAGCGTGTCGGGCAGGTGCGCCGCGAGCAATGCGGACGCCGGATCGATGCGGTCCCACGCGAACAGGCCGGGACGACTGACGAAGCGGCCACCCGCGATCGCACGCGGCGCATCGAGCGCGGCCCATTCGTCGACGAGCGCGGCGTCGATCGGGCCACGATCCGGCGCGGTCCAGAACACGCGGCACTTGTGCTTGGAAAGAGTCTGCAGCGGACCGCCGATGCGTTCGAGGTCGGCCTGCGCCGAGCGCGCGCCCGCGTTGTTGGCCTGGCACGCAATGACGATGCCGCTGGTACCCGCATGCCCCAGCGCCTGTGCAAACAACGCGCGGGCCTGCTCGCGCTGGCGCGGCGGCAGCACGAGCACGACCGGAAACTGCTCGCGCGGCTCCGGCGCGTCGTACATCGAAGCGCCGGCCTCGACCAGCGCATCGTGCGACGGCTTGAATGTCTGCACGCAGGCGATGCGGCGGCGCGGCCACGCGTGCAGCCAGCGGCCTGCGCGCGCGCCGAGGAACAATGCGTCGCGGTCCGCCGGCATATGCACGGCGCCGCCGTCGCTCGGCAGGAACAGCGCATCGAGCAATGCATCGTCGCCGGCGAGACTCATCCGCGTCGTCAGCGATCGCCCGTACCGCGACCGAGCAGCGCCTTGAGACCTGCGAACGGTGTCGCGGTCGCAGATTCCGTGCCGCCCGCATCGCCCGCCCCATCGACGTGATCGATGTAGCGCGAATGCTCGTTGTCGTGGCAGTACAGGCACAACAGTTCCCAGTTGCTGCCGTCGGGCGGGTTGTCGTCGTGGTTGTGGTTGCGATGGTGGACCGTGAGCTCGGACAGGTTCTCGCGCGTGAACTCGCGCGCACAGCGCCCGCAGATCCATGGATACATCTTGAGTGCGCGCTCGCGGTAGCCGTGCCCGCGCTGCTCGGCCGCACGGCGCGCCTCGGCGACGATACGATCCAGTTTGCGGTGGTCCAGGCCGGGTTTGCGCGTAGCCATCGGTACTTGGTTGTCTCCGCCGCGGATGATCGGTCGGCCGCGGCCGACCGCAGCCGCATTCTGCCACCGCCGTAGCGCGCGTGCCGCTGCGCGCGGCAGCGCGGTCAGCGCGCGCCCGCCGCGCGTTTTTTCTTCGGCGTGTAGTCCGGCACCTTGCCCGCGCCGGCCTTCGGCGTCGGCGCCGCCGGCGTCTTGCGCTCGTTGTCGCCGCCATTCGAACCGCGCGCGCGCAGCCAGGCCGCGTACTCGTCGAGATCGCCCTTGAATTCCTCGACGCGGCCATCGGCAACGCGCCAGAACGTCTCGCAGACGAGGCCGGTCAGATGGCGGTCGTGGGAAACCAGCACGATCGCGCCCTCGAAAATGCTGAGCGCCTCGGCCAGCGCCTCGCGCATCTCGAGGTCGAGGTGGTTGGTCGGTTCGTCGAGCAGCATCACGTTCGGCTTGCGCCACGCGATCAGCGCGAGCGCGAGGCGCGCGCGCTCGCCGCCGGAAAAACTGTCCACGACCTCGAACGCGCGATCGCCCGCGAAGTTCCAGCGGCCGAGGAAGTCGCGGAACTCCTGTGTCGACACACCGGGCGCGATCTCGCGCAGGTGGTCGATCGGGGTCTGGCCTTCGCGCAACGACTCGACCGTGTGCTGGGCGAAGTAGCCGAGTACGAGGTCCGGGTGCGCGGTGCGTTCGCCGGTCAGCACGGGCAGTTCGCCGACCAGGCTCCTGACCAGGGTCGACTTGCCCGCACCGTTGGGGCCGAGCAGTCCGATGCGGTCGCCGGCCTCGAGACCGAACTTGACGCCGCGCAGGATCACCGCATGGCCGCCGCCCTCCTCGATCGCGTGATCGGACGGACCCGCGTGCGCGTCGGCCTTCAGTGCATAGCCCGCGTCGACGTCGTTGAGGCGCAGCAGCGAATGCGGCAGCTTGGCCGGCGCCGCGAAATCGATGCGGATCTGGCGTTCGGCGCGCACCGCCTCGGTGCCGCTGAGCTTGGCCAGGCGCTTGACCCGCGACTGCGCCTGCTTGGCTTTTGCCGCGGACGCCTTGAAGCGGTCGATGAACGACTGCAGGTGCGCGCGCTCGGCCTGCTCCTTCTCGAACGCGATCTGCTGCAGGCGCAGATGTTCGGAACGCTGGTGCTCAAAGCTCGTGTAGTCGCCGCTGTAGAGCTTCGCGCGCTGCTCGTGCAGGTGCAGCGTATGAGTGCACAGGCCGTCGAGGAACTCGCGGTCGTGCGAGATCATCAGCAGCATGCCCGGGTACTTGAGCAGCCACTGTTCGAGCCAGAGCACCGCGTCGAGGTCGAGATGGTTGGTCGGTTCGTCGAGCAGGAGCAGATCGGACGGCTGCATCAGCGCACGCGCGAGGTTCAGCCGCACGCGCCAGCCGCCCGAGAATTCCGCGACCGGCATCTGGTGCGTGTCGGCCTTGAAGCCGAGGCCGTGCAGCAGGCGCCCGGCGCGTGCGGCTGCATCGTAGCCGTTGATGTCCGCGAGCTTCTGGTGCGCGACCGCGACCGCATCCCAGTCCTCGGCGGCCATCGCGGCGGCCTCGGCCTGCAGGATCGCGTGCACTTCGGTATCGCCCGAGACCACGAAGTCGATCGCCGCGTCGGGCAGCGCGGGCGTTTCCTGGGCGACGCTCGCGATGCGCAGGCGGTTCGGCAGGTCGATGTCGCCGTGGTCGGCCTCGAGCTCGCCCATGATCGCCGCGAACAGGCTCGACTTGCCGCAGCCGTTGCGGCCGACCACGCCGACGCGCGAGCCCGCGTGCAGGCTCAGGTCGATCTCGGACAGCAGCAGGCGTTCGCCGCGCCGCAAGGCGAAGTTTCGAAACGCGATCATGGGGTTGCCGGTGTTTCGGGGGCGCGCATTGTAGCCGATATCGGGGCACGCGCCCGTTCCCGCGCCGCGGATTCAGGCGACCGCGACCACGCGGTCCCTGCGCACGGTGCCGACGTAGAGCAGCGCGTGCTCGCCTTGCGGCGTCTGCGCGCTGACCGCAACCGGTACCGGCCGTGCGCCCGCGTCGAGCTGGGTGAACAGTTCCCAGCCCGCGTCGCCGAGACGCGCATCGCCGAACGCCGCGGCCACGTCGGGCCGTTCTATGCCGGTCGTACAGCGGTGAATGCGCCCGTCGACATCGATCTCGACGTGCCCGATCGCGCCGTCGTCGAGCGACGCCGCCCAGCCTTGCAGGCGCAGCCCGCCCGAACGCGACAGGCTGCAGCGGTCGACCCAGCCCCAGGGGCCGCGCCGAAATCCCGCGAGCGGCGAAAGATCGCGTTCCGCACTGGCCGCGACGACATACAGATCCTGTTCGTTCGCGAGAGCGCGAGGCAGCCGCCGTACGGTGCGGCGGTCGCCGGTCGCTGCGTGCACCGCGCGCTGCACGAACGCGGTATCGACCCAGGTCGTGCCGTAGATGTCGGCGCCCAGTTCCGCATTCTCGCTGCTGCCCGTGTACGCGATCCCGGAGTCGGGCAACCCGGTTCCTGAGGGCAGCAGAGCCGCGTCGCGCGCGCTGAAGCAGAGCACGCCGCGCGGAGTCAGCAGCGCAACCAGCCGTGCGAGCCACGCGTTGAACAACGGTTCGGGCAGATGCGAAAACAGCGAGGCGACCCAGATGAAATCGAAGCGCCGGCCGGGCTCGAAGCACGCCGGATCGGCGTTCGATGCCACGCCCTGCACACCGAAAGCCTGTTCGACGAACGCGACCGCGTCGGCCTGCAGGTCCGATGCCCAGATCCGCGACGGCGGCAGCACGAGGCCGAGAAATCGCAGCAGACGGCCATAACCGCACGCAAAATCGAGCACGTCGACCCGCGTGGCATCGGCGCCGAACAGCAGCTGGAGCATCTGGCACGTACTCGCGTACTGCTGCAGCGCGATTGCGAAGTACTGGCTGAGTGCGGCGCCCGCATCGCGATGATGACGCAGCGAATGCAGCAGCATCTGGTCGTGTGGATGGATGCGCGTGACGAAGCGCCGCAGATCCCGTTCCACGACCGCACCCGGACAATGCGCGAGCACCACGCGCCGGGTGCGCGCGTCCGCGCACATCGCCTCGACCTCACCGAACAGCGCGTGCATCTCGTCGTCCATCGCATCGCATCGCCTCGCCGACCGACGCAAGCATAGCGAATCGCCGAGCCGCGGACGTCCGATGCATCGCTCCAGGCGCAGGTCGCCGCAGGTCGGGCGGCAGAGTCGACCTGCTGCGCACCAGCCATGGAACGCACCGCGTCGATCGCATGCCCGGCAGCGGGGCGGGCCGCGATTCGTCGCGCATGGACGGCCCGACCGCACGCGCTGCGCAGCTCCCGACCGTTGCGCATCGGGTCGGCCGTGCCGACCTCACACGCGCTGCCCGCACCCGCTAGACTCCCGCCGCATGAGCGCCGACCGCAACCCGCAAGCCCGCCAGATGGGCGACGAATCGATGGCGCGCAATCTTGCGTTCCAGGCCCAGGCGATCTGGCCCCAGGAACAAGGGTTGTTCGACCGCTACGGCCTCGGCGGCGCGCTGCACATCCTCGATCTCGGCTGCGGCACCGGCGAAATCACGCGCCGCCTCGCCGACCGCTACCCGCGCGCGGCGATCGTCGGCGTGGACATCCTCGAAAGCAATCTTGCGATCGCGCGGCGCGACAACGCGAACGCGGGGGACCGCGTGCGCTACGAGGCCGGCGACGCGTTCGCGCTGGATTTCGCGGACGCGCGGTTCGACCTCGTCGTCTGCCGCCACATGTCGCAAGCGGTGCCGGACTTCCCGCGCGTGCTCGATGAGATCGGCCGCGTGCTCAGATCCGGCGGCTGGCTGCACCTGCTGTCGGAGGACTACGCGATGCTGCGCATGCCGCACGGGCCGCACGACCCGGACCGCTTCTGGATCGACGGCGCATTGACCTATCTGGAGAGCATCGGCTGTGATGGTCGCGTCGGCCGGCACACGCCGGCACTTCTCGAAGAACGCGGTTACGCCGAACTGGCAGTCGACTACGTGGTCGTAGACACGCTGCGTGTGCCGCGCGCGATCTTCGGCGGCGTGATGCGCGCGTGGCGCGACGGCTACGCCGAAACCCTCGCGCAGACGATCGGACAGGATCTGCAGCACATACGCGCGCGCTTCGATGCGATGATCGCCGACATCGAAACTCCGCCGCGCTATGCGGTCTGGCACGTGCCGGTCGTGTCCGCACGCCGCTAGGCTGCGAACCCCGTCACGCCCGCGGGACGGCGCGCCGACCCGCACTCAGTCACGCACATCGGCGACTCCAGCCGCCGATGTGTACAGAAATGCATGCTTAGCGCTTCGGTTCGCGCACGACGTCGTCCTCGTCCTTGACGCACTGCCCGTCGCGCGCGTCGCAACGTTCGTCCTGTGCACAGCCACTGCGCCTGACGTAGCACACGCACGACGCGCTGCCATCGGGATTGCGCACGCCGAAGCCGCGGCAGGGCTCGTGATTGATGCAGGTTCCGACCAGGCCGTTGCGGTAGTGCGGCTCGCAGCCGCCTTCGCTGGCTACCGGCGGCAGGCGCGGCAATGGTTCGGCGCGCGTGCTGAACTCGCCACGCGTCACTTGCGCTTCTGCCGTCGGTGCGGCAGCCGCAGTCGCTGCCGGCGGTTCCGCCGCGAGCGTGCTCGACATGCCGATCGCGAGCGCGACGCCGAGCCCGGACGCGACGCGGGCACCGATGCAGACCATCATCCTGTCGTTCATTTCAGGCCCTCCTCAGGGCTCACGCACGGCCTGCACGTGCAGGTGCTGGCTGATGTACGTCCAGCGCTTGCTGCAACCCTTGCCGGCGTCCGTACTCGTGAACCGCACGAACGCGGGAGTCGAATTGTCGAATCCGACCAGCAGCATGTCGTCGTAGTCGCCCCAGTAGCCGCGCTGGTCGGAGCACACGGGAATCTTCTTCGCGATGTCGACCGGGATTCCGAATGGCGCGCCGTTGAGGTAGGTCAGGTACATGCGGCCGAGGTTCACCGTCGTCGTACTCTGGCCATAACGCTCGTAGAACGAACTGGTCCACTGCGGCGGAAGACCGATGAATCCGCGCCAGGCCGCCACGTTCGGATTGAATACATCGAGCGGGGTCGCACCGGGGCTGCTCGGACCGGCTCGCCATTGCGGCACCGGATGGCACGCGCCGAGATCCGCGGCGCATGCGCTGCCGTCGACGAACAGCCGTGTCGACGCGGAGTCGCGCCGCGTGACCAGCATGCGGATCGCGTCGTGGCCATCCTCGGAGGCAGCGCCGATGTCGAACGAGAATTGCGGTCCGGTGCGCACGGTCAACGGCGCGCCGGCCACGCTCGCGCCGAAATCGATCAGCGGATAGGCGACCATGTATTCGCTGGCCTGCACCGGAGTACCCCAGTTGCCGTTGCGATAGCGGTTGAGGTAGACGATCAACCCGCCCTGGGCTGCGATCGTGGTGGCCGCGTACAGGGAGCCGTCGGGCGATGCGCGCAGGCGCGCATGGGTGACCGCGACCATGCCCGGAAACGGTTCGGCGATACGCGCGAACTGCGCGTTGTGGTTCGGCGCACGCCAGACGTCGATCCGCGACGTGGTCACGTCGACGTAGGCCGCGAACACCTCGCCCGAAGGCGTCGACGCCATGCTGCCGCCGTCGTAGAAATGACCCTTGGTCGCGTCGGCATCGTTCGCATTCGGCTCGGTGTTGCCGAAGCACTGATAGAGCGCGAAGGTCTTGCCGCCGTCGGTGGAGCGCGCGATGCAGGCGCCGCCGATGTAGGCGCCGATCGCTCCGTAGGTCACCGCGCCGTTGATGCCGCCGGCGGGAAACTTGGCCTTCGGTATCGCGAGGTTCGAAATGAAGGCCACCGCGTAGCTGGCTCCCGAGGTGGTCATCGCGGGGTCGCCCCAGAGCACCGGCCAGTTCGCGGACGGCGTGACCTTGCCGGTATAGGCCCAGGTCTTGCCCGAATCCTGCGACACGGCCCAACCCATGAGGCTGGTGCCGGCGAGAATCTTGCGGCTGCTCGGACCGTAGCTCAGCGTCGCGCCGGTGCCGGTCTCGTCGTTGAAGGAAACCAGCACGCGATGCTGGCCACCCGCGTAGGTCGTCGTCGAGGTCGTTTCCGACTGCGCGCTGGCCAACGTGGCCTCTGTATTGCCGGTGACCAGACCGGTGGTTGCGCAGCCCGTGGCGAGCATTGCGAGCGCAGTCGCAGCCAGTGCGGTGCACGATCCGATACGAGATGCCATGGCATGCTCTCCGCTGGCAGGATGCTGAAAAAGTCCGTCCTGGGACTATTTCAGCTCGCACGGTCGCGGCAGAGCCGCGCCACCTGCTCCGCGAATCAATCACTTGTGTGATTGACCCGCGTGCGATGCATCCCTGCATCGCGATATCAGGGCGCTGAAAACGATCTTTCAGCACCCTGCCAAATGTGTGACGGACGATTGCAGGCTGCATCCTGCGCGCACCGGGTCGTGACATCAATCGGCAATCGTCTCGCCGCCGTGTAGGAAAATGGCGATGCGCGGGTCGTCCCGCGAGCGGTCCGGCGCAGGCCGCAACCCTGCGACCGGATTGCGGCGAGACACGTACGCCGATCTTCCGGCACAATCCGCCGCCGCCGCTTTCGGAGAACGTTGCGATGCGCGACATGACCCAGGGCTCGATTGCCGGTCACATCATCAGTCTGGCCGTGCCGATCGCGCTCGGCATGCTGTTCCAGACCCTCTACGTGCTCGTCGATCTCTATTTCGTCGCCCGGCTCGGCGACACCGCGATCGCGGGCGTCGGCGCGGCGGGCAACGCGCAGTTCCTCGTGATGGCCCTGACCCAGGTGCTCGGCATCGGCACGATGGCGCTGATCGCGCAGGCCAGCGGGCGCAAGGATCGCGACGATGCGAACCTGATCTTCAACCAGAGTCTGCTGCTGGCCGCGGTCTGTGCGGTCGCCACCCTGGTCGGCGGCTACGCGCTGAGCGGCCCCTACGTGCGCGGGCTAGGTGCGGATGCGGCAACCGCGGATGCCGGCCTGGTCTACCTGCACTGGTTCCTGCCGGGTCTCGCGTTGCAGTTCGGACTCGTCGCGCTCGGCTCGGCGCTGCGTGGCACCGGCATCGCCAAGCCGACGATGATCGTGCAGGTCCTGACCGTGCTGCTCAATGCATTGCTCGCGCCGGTGCTGATCGCCGGCTGGTTCACCCACAAGCCGCTTGGCGTCGCCGGCGCCGGACTCGCCACCTCGATTTCGATCGCGGTCGGCGTGATCCTGATGCTGCTGTACTTCGTGCGCCTCGAGAAATACGTCGGCTTCGATGCATCACTGATGCGCGCGCGCTTTGCTGTCTGGAAACGGATCCTGCGGGTCGGCCTGCCGCCGGGCGGCGAATTCGCGCTGATGTTCGTCTACATGGGCGTGATCTACTGGGTGATCCGCGATTTCGGCGCGGCCGCGCAGGCCGGATTCGGCGTCGGTTCGCGCGTGATGCAGGCGATCTTCCTGCCCGCGATGGCGGTGGCGTTCGCGGTCGCGCCGGTTGCCGGACAGAATGTCGGCGCCGGCCATGCCGACCGGGTGCGTGAAACGTTTCGCACCGCGGCCCTGCTCGGCAGCGCGATCATGCTGAGCCTGACCCTGCTGTGCCAATTGCAGCCCGGCTGGTTCATGCGCGCGTTCACGACGGATCCCGCGGTGATCATGGTCGGCGCGGGATTCCTGCACATCATTTCGTGGAATTTCGTCGCGTCGGGCCTGATCTTCACGTGCTCGGGCATGTTCCAGGCACTCGGCAACACGTTGCCGGCGCTGGCCAGCAGCGCGACCCGCCTGCTGACCTTCGTGGTGCCCGCGATATGGATGTCGAGCCGTCCCGGGTTCGAACTCAGGCACCTGTGGTTCCTGTCGGTGACCACGGTCGCGGTCCAGGTGCTGCTCAGCCTGTGGCTGCTGCACGGCGAACTGCGCAGACGTCTCCCCCCGCCCTCGGCAGCCGCGATGGCCTGAGCGAACGCGGCGCGATCCGCAGCCGGCAGGTCAGCGCGCGCGGTGCAGTTCGCCCTCGTCGCGCAGGCTGAACGGCGTGAAGTGGGTATGCGCGTCGTAGGTATCGACACCTTCGC
This sequence comes from uncultured Gammaproteobacteria bacterium, assembly GCA_963758365.1. Classification (GTDB taxonomy): domain Bacteria; phylum Pseudomonadota; class Gammaproteobacteria; order Xanthomonadales; family Rhodanobacteraceae; genus Dokdonella_A. The sequence goes on along the minus strand of CAVWVB010000001.1, from coordinate 1,020,831 downwards.
GCCGCTTGAGGAACCCGACCACCGCGTAGGTGACCGGGGTGAACGCGACCTCGACGAATACCTTCATCGCCCAGTTGAAAGCGATCACCTTGACGATCGTCTGACCTTCCCAGACTCCCGCGAACGCGATCGGGTAGAACGTCAGGCTGTCGATGCCCTGGCCGATCAGGGTCGAACCGATCGTGCGCGTCCACAACCAGCGCCCGCGCGTCCACAGTTTCATCTTCGCCATCACGAACGAGTTGGCGAAGTCGCCGAGCCAGTACGCGCCCATCGACGCGAGCACGATGCGCCAGGTACTGCCGAACACGACCTCGAGTGCGGGCTGCAGCTGCGTGTTGTACGGCTCGTCGGGACTCGGCGGCATGCCGAGGATCACCCAGGTCATGAAACTCGCGAACGCGAGGCCGCCGAATCCGGCCCAGATCGCGCGCCGCGCGCGCGCATAGCCGTAGACCTCGGTCAACACGTCGCCGAAGATGTAGCTGACCGGAAAGAACAGGTTGCCCGCGCCGAAACTGAGCGCGCCGAGCAAAGGCAGGCTGACCGTGCAGACCTTGGCCGGACCGATCAGATTCGAACACAGGAGCACCGCGACCATGCCGCCGACAAGCAGGTCGTAGTAACGGAACCCGGGTGCGCGCACCGTGCCAGCGACTTCTTTCATGCGCTTCCCCCTGACCTTTGCGGCGAATGGTAGCCGCTGCGGTTGCCGCTGCGGAATCGTCGTCGCTCTTCGCAACCGGTCGCTGCGCGCACCGTTCGCAGAAGGGCCCTCTGGCCGCTGTGGACCGTCGCGATGGCCTGCGCGGGTCGGCGCGGCCAGCCGCAACCGCGGAACCTGTCGCATCGCGCACGGTCACAGGCGCGCCGCTGCCGACCGCAAGCGGTCGCCCGCGCGGATCGCGTTCATCTCGTCGACGCGTCGCTGGCGTACGCTTGGTCGATACCGCAGCCGCCCAGCCACAGTCACGAGGAGACCCCGCATGACCCAGTCCCCAACCGCGGTGCGCGGGGTGCGCGCCGTGCGACGCGCTGCGGTACGCGTTTGGACGTACGCGATCATGACGACCCCGATCGTGCTCGCGACCTCGGCGACGGCGCTGGCGGCAACCGGCGATCTCGTGGTCCAGTCCGTCGACATCTCGCAGCGCGTCGCGATTTCCGGCCATCGCGTGGCCTGGGCGAAGGCCGCCGACGATCTCGGGCCGGTGCCGGCCGACCTCGCACTCGGCCACCTCACGCTGCAACTGCGGCGCTCGCCGCAACGTCAGCAGGCGTTCGAGCGCCTGCTGCGCGAGCAGCAGGATCCGGCGTCGCCGAACTATCACCAATGGCTGACGCCGAGCGAGATCGGCGCGCGCTTCGGTGCATCCGCGCATGACATCGATGCGGTGAGCGCGTGGCTCACCTCACAGGGATTGACCGTCGATGGCGTTTCCAACGATCGCCAGCGCATCCATTTCGGTGGCCGCGCGGCGGACGTGTCCGCGGCTTTCGCGACGCCGATCGATCGCTTCGCGACTCGCGCGGGCGAGCGCATCGCGAACACCAGCGAACCGCGGGTGCCCGCCGCGCTTGCGCATGTCGTGGATTCGGTGACCGGCCTCAGCACGATCCGCTTCGAGCCGATGCACCGCGTCGGCGCGCCGCAGACGCGCAGCGTCGGCACCAGCACCGGTTTCGCGCCGCAGCCCGCGGGCACCAACTGCAGTGCCGGCACCTGCAGCTACGTCGTGTTCCCCGGCGACTTCGCGCGGATCTACGACCTCGGACCCTTGCAGCAGCAGAGCATCGACGGCAGCGGCCAGACGATCGCGATCATCGCGCGACAAAACGTCTATGCGCCGGATGTCACGAACTTCCAGCAACTGGCCGCGCTGCCGGTGCGCTCGTTCACGACCACGATTCCACCGCAGGGCAGCGATCCGGGGCCGCCCGCGTCGACCTGCAGTCCGACCGGCACCCCGAGCTGCAACAACCCGGGCGATGCGGTCAACGACCAGGGCGAGGCGACCATCGACGTCCAGCTTGCCAACAGCGTCGCGCCCGGAGCGACGATCAATCTCGTAACCAGTGGCACGACCAATTCGGTGGACGGCCTGAATATCGCACTGGACTATGCGGTCGACCACGATCCGGTGCCCGGCAAGATTCTCAGCATCAGCTACGCGAGCTGCGAGGCGGACAATTCGCAGGCGGTCGCGGATGGTCTCGACGGCCTGTTCAGCCAGGCCGCAATGGAAGGCATCTCGGTGTTCGTGGCGTCCGGCGACGGTGGCGTCGCCGGCTGCGCGAGCCTGGATGCGGCGCCGAGTGCGGGCGAACCGGTCAGTGCCAACATCCTGTGCAGCAGCAGCCATGTCACCTGCGTCGGCGGCACCGAATTCGCCGACGGCGCGAGTCCGGGCCAGTACTGGAGCGCGAGCAACGGTGCGGGCTACGTGTCGGCACTCGGCTACATTCCCGAGGGTGCATGGAACGATCCACTCGACAGCAACGGCAATCCGCAGGCCGCCGCGAGCGGCGGCGGCGTCAGCGTCTACGAACCGACACCGGCCTGGCAGGTCGGCCCCGGCGTACCGGCCGCGCGCACCGGTCGCTACACACCCGACGTTTCGTTCAACGCTTCCGTGCGCGAGGGCTATTTCACCTGTGTGGCTGCGCAGGGCGGCGCCTGTACGGTCAGCGCCGGGTCATTCCACTTCATCGTCAGCGGCGGCACCTCGACCAGCGCGCCGAGCATGGCCGGCGTCGCGGCGTTGCTGAACCAGAAATACGGTGTCGCCCAGGGCAACCTGAATCCCGGTCTGTACGCGCTCGCGCAAACGCCGGGCAACGGGGTGTTCCATGACGTGACGGTCGCGAGCAGCGCGATATCGCCGTGCACGCTCGCGACTCCGAGCCTGTGCAACAACAGCACGCCCGGACCCGGCGGCCTCGGCGGCGGCCTGCAGGGCTACACGGTCGCAACCGGCTACGACCTGGCGACCGGTCTCGGTTCGCTCGATGTCGCGCACCTGGTGGCGCAGTGGAGCGCAAAACTCGACCAGCACGGGCTGACCGGTTCGTGGGCCAATCCCGCGACGAGTGGACAAGGCGTGCTGATGGACGTCGTCCCGGACTTCTACGGCAGCGGCACGGGCCTGCTGTTCGGCGGCTGGTTCACCTACGACTCGAGCGCGGCGGGCGGCCAGCGCTGGTACACGATCCAGGGCCAGGTCGGTCCCGCCGACCAGGCGACGATGTCGATCTACCAGACGCTGGGCGGCCGCTTCGATTCCGCGCTCGCGACCACGACCACGCCGGTCGGCTCGGCGACGGTCGCGTTCAGCGACTGCACCCACGGCACCCTGAGCTATGCCTTCTCGGATGGCAGCGGACGCACCGGCATCATTCCGCTGATCCGTCTGCTGCCGAACGTGACCTGCGCCAGCAGCGGCGACAACGGCGCGAATGCGGCGGACTATCTGCTGTCGGGCGCGTGGGCCGACCCGGCCAACAGCGGCCAGGGGCTGGTCTTCGACCGCAACCCGCTCAACCACATTTTCTTTGCCGCCTGGTACACGTTCGCGACCAGCGCCGGGACCGGCAGCGGTGCGCCCGGCCAGCGCTGGTACACGTTGCAGGCCGCGACCACGCCCGGCACGAGCGCGATCGCCGACGTCGGCATCTACGACACGAGCGGCGGCGTGTTCGACGCAACGCATGCCACGACGACGCAGCGTGTCGGTACCGCGACCCTGAGTTTCCAGAGCTGCGGCGCGGCCACCCTGAACTATCACTTCGACAGCGGCGCCAATGCCGGCGTCAGCGGCAGCCTGGCCCTGGGCCGGGTCACTCCGGCGCCTGCCGGCTGCCAGCTCTGAAACGCGTATCGAAAGCATCCCGCGAGTACCCAACGAGGCAGCGATGAGCACCGAACTGCAGCAGCGCGCCACCCTGGTCACCGGCGCATCGTCCGGGATCGGTCATGCGACCGCACTCGCGTTCGCGCGTGCGGGAGCCCATGTCGCGATCGCCGCGCGGCGTCGCGACCGGCTCGATGCGCTCGCCGACCAGATCCGCGGTCTCGGCGGCACCGCTCACGTGGTCGCGGCCGATTTCGCGATCGAAGCCGAGGCCGCGCGCGCGGTGCACGAAACCGAGCGCGCGTTCGGTCGCCTCGACATTCTCGTCAACAACGCGGGCGTGATGTATCTGGAGCCGGTCGCCGAGGCCGATCTCGTGCGCTGGCGGCGCATGCTCGAAGTCAACCTGCTCGGCCTGATCGCCGCGAGCCAGGCCGCCCTGCCCGGCATGCGTGCGCGTCGCGACGGCCACATCGTCAACATCTCGTCGACCGCGGGGCGCATCGCGAATGCGAACGCGGCCGCGTATTCGGCGACCAAGTTCGGCGTCGTCGCGTTTTCGGAGGGCCTGCGCAAGGAGGTCGTGCGCGACCGCATCCGGGTCAGCGTGATCGAGCCGGGTCTCGTCGCCACCGAGCTGCGCGAGCACATAGGCCACGCCGCGACACGCAGCGCGCTGAACGAATGGGCCGAATCGATGCGTCAGCTGCAGCCCGACGACGTCGCGCGCGCGATAGTCTACTGCGTGACCCAGCCCGCGCATGTGTGCATCAACGAGATCCTGATGCGCCCGACCGACCAGGAGCGTTAGGGTTTCCGCGGACCGAAACCCGCCCTGCGCATGCCGCATATGGACGCGGCGAAGCGGCGGCGTGTCAGGCCGGCGCTGCGGATCGTAGAATGGCGCCCCGCGATCACGACGCGGCCCGTGTGGCGCGGCCGAGCATCCGCGGAACATCGACGATCAACGTAGCCAGGACATCCCCATGGGCAGAGGCCCGAGCATCGAAAACCGCAAGAACGCCGAGGACGCGCGCCGCGGCAAGGTCTTCACCAAGCTGATCCGCGAGATCACGATCGCCGCTCGCAACGGCGGCGATCCCGCGACCAATGCGCGCCTGCGCATCGGCGTCGAGAAGGCGCTCGCGGCGAACATGACCAAGGATACGATCGAGCGCGCGATCCGGCGCGGATCGGGCGCCGACGGCGCCGACGACATGCAGGAAATGCGTTACGAGGGCTATGGCCCCGCGGGCGTTGCGCTGATCATCGACGCGATGACCGACAATCCGGTGCGCACCGTGTCCGACGTGCGCCACGCGTTGTCCAAGCACGGCGGCAATCTCGGCACGACAGGCTCGGTCGCCTTCCAGTTCCGGCGCCTCGGCGAACTTGTCGTCGACACGCGCGCCGCAAGCAGCGAGGACCGCGTGCTCGAAGTCGCGCTCGACGCGGGCGCGGACGACGTGCGCAGCGACGGCGACACCTGCACCGTGCTCTGCGCGCCCGAGCAGTTCGAGGCAGTCAAGGCCGCGCTGAGCGGCGCAGGACTCGAAGTGCTGCGCGCCGACGTCGTGATGCGCCCGGAGAACCGCGTCGCGGTCAGTGGCGAAACCGAAGCCACCCTGCACGACCTGCTCGCCCGCCTCGACGAACTCGACGACGTGCAGGAGGTCTACCACAACGCGGCGCTCGGCGACTGAAGCCGCCCGCGCACAGGCCTAGCCGCTCATGCGTCCCGGCCAGCGCACCTGGTAGAGGTCGTGGCGGCGATCCTTGAGATTCTGCACGGTGCCGCTGTTGCGCGCGCGCGCGAGATCTTCCAGACGCAGATCAGCAAACAGCACCATCTCGGTGTTCGGCGTCGAATCGGCCGCGATGCCATCGCGCGCGAACGGAAAGTCGCACGGAGTCAGGATGCAGCTCTGCGCGTACTGGATGTCGAAGTTGTTGACCGCAGGCAGGTTGCCGACGTTGCCCGACAGCACGACGTAGCACTGGTTTTCGACCGCGCGCGCCTGGCAGCAGTAACGCACGCGCAGGTAGCTCTGGCGCTCATCGGTGCAAAACGGCACGAACATCAGCAGCGCGCCCTGGTCGACGAGGTGGCGCGCGACCTCGGGGAACTCGGCGTCGTAGCAGATCATCACGCCGATCGGGCCGCAGTCCGTCGCGATCGCTGCGGCGCGTTCGCCGCCGCAAATGCCCCACCACGCGCGCTCGTTCGGCGTCGGGTGGATCTTTTCCTGGCTGTGCACGCTGCCGTCACGCAGGCACACGAAGCAGATGTTGTGCACCTCACCGGTCGCGACGCGGGTCGGATGCGAGCCGGCGATGATGTTGATGTTGTGGCGCACCGCGAGGCCGCTGAACAGCGCCTTGACCTGCTCGGTGTACTCGCTGATCTTGAGGATCGAATCGACCGGTGAGAGTTCCGCGTTCTCGATCGAAAGCAGTTGCAGCGTGATCAGCTCCGGGAACACGACGAAATCCGATTCGTAGCCGGCCGCGACGTCGACGAAGTACTCGACCTGCGTCGCGAACGCGTCGAAATCGGCGATGCGCCGCTGCTGATACTGCACGGTCGCCACGCGCACCACCGCGGGCAGGCCACGCGGCGCCTTGTGCGCGGGACTGCGCGGCTCGACGTGGTGGTTCGGGTTGCGCCAGACCATGTGCGTGGCGTAGCCCAGCGACTCGACGTCGCCGGGCAGGTAGCGCGGCAGCAGGCCGATCAGTTCGAAGCCGTTGCGCAACTGGAAGCTCATCGTCGCATCGCGTTGGCGTCCCGCGATGACTGCGTCGACATAGGCCTGTGCGTCGCCATAGCGCGCGATGCGCCTGGCGAGTCCGGGCAGACGCCCGCCGAACACGATGCCGAGCAGGCCGAGTTTCTGGCATAGCCGCTTGCGCGCGGCATACAGTCGTCGCCCCACGCGCAGCCCGCGGAAGTCCGGATCGACGCAGACATCCATGCCGTAGAGCCAGTCGCCCTGCGGGTCGTGGCGCGAGGCGAAGCCGCCGCCGGTTATCTCGGTCCAGGTATGCGGCGCGAGTGCGGTCTCGCCGGCGACGCGGAACGTCGCGCAGTAGCCGACGATGCGCTCGCCGTGTTCGGCGACGAACTGGCCCTCGGGGAACTGCGTGATCTGTCCGCGCAGCATCTCCGCCGAGTGACCCCACTCGGGCGTGTAGACGCGCGCGGTGAGCGCGACGAGTTGCGGGATGTCCTCGAAGCGCGCAGGGCGCACGCGCAGTTGCCTGGTGGGTTCCGATGTCTTGTCGGGCATGGTCCGTCGCTGGTCGGGTGGTCGCGAAGCGGGTCCATGATGCCTTGCGCGGCATCCGGACACACGTGTTCACGCGCGCGCCGTCAATCGGGCGCGTTCGCGTAGATCTTCACGAGTTCGTGGAGGAAGCGCCGGCCGTCGAGCAGGGACCTGACGCGGATACGCTCGTTCAGACCGTGCGCGTGGCTGCCTTCGGCGTCGTGGAACATGCCCGAGATGCCGTAGGTCGGTGTCCCGCTCGCGTTGAGGAAGCGGCCGTCGGTCGCGCCGGTCGACATCGTCGGCACGATCGCGATGCCGGGCCAGATCGTGTCGGCGACCTTGCGTACCGGCTCCATGACCCGCGCGCTCAGTCGCGGCGCGTTGCCGACCGGACTGGGCTCGCCGACCGCACTGATCGCGATCGTGCCGTTGTCGACGAGACGGGTCAGGGTGTTCTTGACCGCATCGAGTGGGACGCCGGGCAGGATGCGGCAGTTTACGTTTGCGCTCGCACGTTGCGGCAACGCATTCGGCGCATGACCCGCATCGACCATGGTCGCGACGCAGGTCGTCCGCAGCATGCTGTTCCAGGCCGGATTGAATGACCACAGCCGGTCGGCTGCCGCGTTGTCCGCCGGATCCTCGAGCACGGCCTTGATGTCGGCGGCAACCGCGGGCGGCGCGAGTTCGATCTGCGCCTTGAAGTAGCCGCGCGTCGTGTCGTTGAGCGCGATCGGAAACACGTAGGCACCGATCCTGTCGAGCGCCGCGCTCAGCGCATAGATTGGATTGAGTTTCTTCGGGCGCGAGCTGTGGCCGCCCGGATCGGTGACCTCGAGCCGGAAGTCCTGGTACACCTTCTCGCCGGCCTGCACCTGCAACGCGACCGGTCTGCCGTGCATATCGAGCTCCCCGCCGGCACCCTCGTTGATCGCGAACGCGGCCTTCATCGCCGCGGGATGATGTGCGATCAGCCAGGCCACTCCATCGAACGTGTCCGAGGTTTCCTCACCGCAGGTCAGCGCGAGGCGGATGTCGCGCCGCGGCCTGAAACGCTCCTTCGCATAACGGACCAGGCTGTCGGTGAACACCGCGGCCATCGCCTTGTCGTCGCTCGCGCCGCGCGCGTAGAACCAGCCGTCCTCCTCGACGAGCTTGAACGGATCGCGCAGCCAGTCCTCACGCCTGGCCTCGACTACGTCGAGGTGCGCGAGCAGAAGGATCGGCGCGGCCGTGCGGTCGCTGCCACGCAGCGTCGCAATCAGGTTGCCGTCCTTCGGCCGCTCCACGGGGACCAGCACCTCGGCATCGGCGGCAGGGATGCCGCCTTTGACGAGTCGCTTGCGCATCGCCTGCGCGGCTTCCGTGCAGCTCCCGGCCGACAGCGTCGTATTGATCTCTATCAGCTGACGGTAAAGCGCGCGGAACGCGGCCTCGTCGTCCGATCCGCGCGACGCAGCCGCGCTCGCTGCGAGCGGCAGCCACGCGAACGCAATCAGCACGCCCACCTTCGACCACGATTTCATGACCCGCATGCGCTGATCCCTTCATCCGGCAAACGCGAAGCCTGCAGCGGCACCGCGCCCGGATCAAGCGCGGCGGTCCAGCCTGACTCTCGCATCCGACGGCCGTGCATGCTCAGGGCAGCTCGAAGCCGTCCGCGAAGATCAGGTCGGCCACCGGCGGCCCGAGCACGCCGTCGAAATCGATGTTCTGCGCCTTGATCACGCCCTCGCCGGCGCCGCCGGTGCCGTCTTCCCAGGCGTATGCGGCGAACGGTGCGACGCTCGCGCTCAGCGCGCCGACGAGCCGGGAGCTGTCGCTCGCGCCGGTCTTGATGTCGACGACCTGCGCGGGCCAGACGAAATCGCCGACCGTGTCGAGACGCGTGACATGGATCGGCACGGGATTCGGCTGGTCGTTGCTTGCCCACGAAAACAGCGCGCCGCCATTCAACGCAAGCGCGCCGACCTGGGACTGGTCGAGCGCAGTCTGCGCGACGAGAACCTTGCCGCTGTCGGTCCACTGGCGCGCGCCGCTCGCATCGATGCGCTGTGCGTTGACACCGATCTGGCTCTGACTCGCCGCATCCGCGACGCGCCAGATCGCGTAGATGTCGCCGGTCGACGCGTCATAGGCACCCGCGGGCTCGGTGTGCGTTCGGGTCGTGTCCGTACTTGCCTCGACGCCGTTCTGCGCGAACGCGGGACTGCCGTCGTCGAGAATGTGTTGCGCGTGCACGGTGCCCGCGAGGTTGACCGAATACCAGACGAACACCGCGCCGCCGCTGCCGTCGACGAGGAATTTCGGGAAGTAGCCAAACTGCAGCGCGCCGCTGCTGCCATCGAACACCTTGACCGGATCGGCGCCCCAGAGTGCGCTGCCATCGGCGCTCGCGAACTTCTGCGCCCAGAGCTCGCGGTCGAAGGTGGACAGTTGCGCGGACCACGAGGCGATCACCGCGCCGTCCCCGGCCGCACGCAGGTCCGCGAGCAGGAAGAAACCGCTCGGCGGCACCAGCACGATGCCGGCGCCCCACTGCGGGCCGCCCGTGGCATCGAGTTTCTGCACGACGATCGACCCGTCCGAACCCGACCAGGCGACGAACGCGCCGCCGTCGTCTGTCGGCGCGATGCGCGGCGAGTTGGCGCCGCCGCTGTCCGCGCTCACGATGATGCCCGGCGATCCCCATTGCGGCGTGCCGTCCGCTGCGACCTTGCTCGCCGCAATCTGTGTGCCGTTGACACCGTCGTCGAACCGGAACGCGAGCAGCGCATCGCCGGACGGCGCGATCGCGAGCCCGTAGTCCTGGGTCGAGGAGAAACTGCGGTCGGCGACCTGGATGCCGTTGTGCGCCCATTGCTCGACGCCGCCCGCGTCGAGACGTTGCAGGTAGACATCGTAGCCATCGGAGCCATTGCCGAACCAGCTCGTGTAGAACCCGCCGTCGGCGCTCGCGACCAGCTTGGGCTGGACCTGTCCGCCGCTGCGGTCCGCGATCGTCAGATTGACCGCCGGATCGGACGACCATTGCGCGAACGCGGGCAGTGCCGCGCCGACCAGCAGCAACCCGAAAATACCCGCTGAAACCCGTGCCGAACCGAACATGCGATGACCTCCAGCAGGAAAGGCGTGCAATTGCTCCGGACTCGTCCGGCCGCGCGGCGCGCCTGTCGTGGATCGAGGGTCATCGCCGATGGCAGGCAGGTCTCCAATCGGAGCAGCCGTTCGCCAGTATGCGCCGGTCGCGGTCGGCGTGTGAACGGGGCAACCCTACCAGTCGCTGCGCTCCGGGAGCAGTCCGTGCAGTTCCGCGTCGCTCAGATTGCGCCATTGTCCGACCTTCAATGCGCCAAGCCGGATATTGACGATGCGCACGCGACGCAGCTGGTTGACGCGGTAGCCGAACGCCGCAGCCATCAGCCGGATCTGCCGGTTCAGGCCCTGGGTCAGCACGATGCGGAAGCCGAACCTGGCCAGGCGCGTCGCCTTGCAGGGCTTCGTCAGTTGTCCGTGGATACGCACTCCGCGTGACAGCGCGGTGAGAAACCCGGGCGTCACCGGCTTGTTCACGCCGACCAGGTATTCCTTCTCGTGGCGGTTCTCCGAGCGCAGGATCTCGTTGACGATGTCGCCGTTGCTGGTGAGCAGGATCAGGCCCTCGGACTCCTTGTCGAGGCGTCCGACCGGGAAGATCCGCTCGCGATGGTCGACGAAGTCGACAATGTTGCCGCCGACCCCGCGCTCGGTCGTGCAGGTGATCCCGATCGGCTTGTTCAACGCGATGTAGACGTGACGGCGGCTGCCGCGAGCGGCGCGGCGCTCGAGCAACGGTCGGCCGTCGATCATGACCACGTCGCCTGCCTCGACCTGGGTACCGATGCCCGCGACGCGCGCGTTGACCGTGACCTTGCGGTCCGCGATCAGGCGGTCTGCTTCGCGACGCGAACAGTGACCGGTTTCGGCGATGTGCTTGTTCAGTCGCATCCGCGCATTCTACGGTGCTGTCCAGCCGCAGCCGTCGCTGCAATCGACGCGCCGGGCGTGCGCATTGAACTTCGCGGCGTCGCCGCCGGTCTGCCTGTCACCATGCCGGCCCCGCGCGCCTCATCGAACGTGTTCGCGATCGCTCTCGGCCTGCCCTTGCTGGTCTCGTCGGGCATGCCGGCACTGCGCGCGCAACCGGAGTTTCTCGGCGACCGCGGCATGGCCTACGCCGCATTCGACCGCCTGCCGCAGACCGACATCGACGTGCATGGAAGCGTTCTCCACGTCGGCTTCGCAAGCGGCACGCTCGCGCTGCCGAAGCCGGCGATCCTCGCATGGATCGGACATTCCGCGAACGTGGTCGCGGCGTACTATGGCCGCTTTCCGGTCGCATCGGCACGGATTCTCGTCGTTCCGGTCGCCGGTCGCGGTGTGCGCGGCGGCACGACCTGGGGTTATGGCGGCGCCGCGATCCGCCTGCTCGTCGGTGCCGACGCGAACGAACGGGACCTGCGCGGCGACTGGAAGATCGTGCACGAGATGGTGCACCTCGCGCTGCCCGACCTCGATGAATCGCACAACTGGCTGTCCGAGGGCCTCGCGACCTACATCGAGCCGATTGCGCGCGTGCAGGCCGGTGACCTCAGCGCACAATCGATCTGGAGCGACATGCTGCGCGACATGCCCAAGGGGCTGCCACTGCCGGGCGATCGCGGTCTGGATCGCACCCACACCTGGGCGCGCACCTACTGGGGCGGCGCGCTGTTCTGCCTGCTCGCCGACGTGCGCCTGCGCGAACAGACCGGCAACCGGTTCGGCCTGCAGGATGCGATGCGCGGCGTACTCATGGCCGGCGGAAATCACGAAGTGCACTGGCCGATCGCGCGCGTACTCGCGGCCGCCGACCACGCCACCGGGACGCAGGTGCTCGCGACGCTCTACGCGCAGATGGCCGACGCCCCGGTGAGCCCCGATCTCGCCGCGCTGTGGGGCCGGCTCGGCGTCGTCGCCGAACCCGGTGGCGGAGTGCGGCTGGACGACACACGTACGCTCTCCACCCTGCGCGAAGCGATCACGCGCGAGCCGGCACGCCAACCAACGCGCTGAGCGGTCGCGCGCGCCGGACGCGCGTTCAGGCGCTGCGCGCCGCGGGCGCGGTTGCGGGTGCGAGCGCCGCGCGCACGTCCGCAGGCCGCATCGGCAGATGGCGGATGCGCGCGCCGACCGCGTTGAAGATCGCGTTCGCGATCGCGGGCGCGACCACGGTCGTCGCCGGTTCGCCGAGGCCGACCGCTGCCAGCGTGCTGTCGACCAATTCGATGTCGATCTCGGGCACGTCGCGCATGCGCAGTGGCGTGTAGGTGTCGAGGTTGGTGTCGCCGACCTGGCCATCGGCGAACGCGCTGCCCTCGTGCAGGGCCATGCTCGTGCCCCAGAGCAATGCACCTTCGCATTGCGCATGCGCGCTATCCGGATCGACGATCGTGCCCGCGTCGACGACGAGTGTGAGTTTTTCGAGCTTGACCACGCCGCTCGCGCGATCGACCCTGACCTGAGCGACGCACGCGCACCAGGTCGGCATGTCGCGCTCCTGGCCGAAGCTGGTCGCGAGGCCGAGTCCGGTGTCGGCCGGCAGCGTGCGGCCCCAGCCCGCGCGTTCCGCGGCGCGGCGCACGACTTCGTGCTGGCGGCGTGCACCGCCGACCGCGCTCTTGTCGTCGCCCGCGTTGCGGCCGCTCCCATCGAGCAGGCCGAGCCGGAACTGCACCGCGTCGCTGCCGATCGAATGCGCGGCTTCGTCCATGAAGCTCTCGAGCGCCCAGTTGGTCCAGCCCGGACCGACCGAGCGCAGCCAGCCGGGACGGAACGTCGTGTTCGCCAGTTCGTTGGATATCGCGCGCACGCGCTGCGCGCCGACCGTGTACCAGTGGTCGGCGCCGGAAATCGAAAACGGGTCGTATGCTTTGCCGTTCTTGCCCTTGGGCATGAAGAATGGGGCCATGACCTGGGTCGGCCAGCCCGCCGCCGCGGCGTGGCGCATTGCGACCACCTTGTGCTGCGCGTCGAACGCGATCGCGACACGCTGTACCGACGGCGAGCGCGGCGAGTCGAAGCGCGCATCGTCCGCGCGCGTGAACACGAGCTTGACCGGCTTGCCGAGCGCCTTTGACGCGAGCGCAGCCGGCACGGCGTAGTCGCCGTTGAGGCGCCGGCCGAAGCCGCCGCCGAGCAGGTAGGTACGCATGACCACCTTGTCTTCGCCGACTCCGAGTGCCTTGGCCAGTATCGGCACGATGAGCGACTGCCACTGGTTGCCCGTGTGGATCTCCCACACGCCATCCTTCTCGAACGCGAGCGCGTTGACCGGCTCGAGCTGGAAGTGCAGCACCGTGCTCGTCGTGTAGGTGTGCTCGAGTTTCGACGCGGCGCCCGAGAACGCCTCGTCGACGCCGTCGTCGGCAACGACGAGCGCGCCCGCCCCCTCGTCGCCGACCAGGCGGCTGCCTTCGGCAAGGAGGTCTTTCTCCGATACCTTCGCCGCGGCCGGCGCGGTCCACTTCACGACCACCTTGTCGGCGGCGCGATCGGCCGCGACGAACGAGTCGGCGACCACCACCACCCAGCCCGGCACCGTGCCCGACGGATCCTCGAGCGCGAGCGACTGCCGATAGCCCTTTATCGCCTTCGCCGCGGAATCGTCGATCGACACCACCGTGCAGCCGTTGCGCGTGGGCGGCAGCTTGGGTCGCGCGTAGAGCATGCCGTCGATGTGCGCGTCGAGTCCGTAAACGCCGCTGCCGTTGGTCTTGGACGGGATGTCGATCGCCTTGACCGAGGTGCCGACCAGGCGTCGCTCGGCCGGCGCCTTGACCGCTATCGCCTTGAGTTCATCGGGCGTGAGGCTGCGCGTGAGGTCGCCCCTGCGCACGATCTCGGCATAACGGATCGAGCGCGCGCCCGCGACCACCGCACCGTCGCGCGCTCTGCATGCGGCCTTGGGCACGCGCAACAGCCGCGCGCCCTCCTCGATCAGCGCAATGCGGCCGGCCGCGCCGGCCTGGCTCAGCGGCGTGAAACTCTGCCAGACCGACCAGCTCCCGCCCGTGACCATCGTGCCCCACTTCGGATCGCTGTCGACCGCGCGGATGCGCACCGAATCCCAGTCGGCTTCGAGTTCGTCGGCGACGATGCGCGCGAGCGCCGTGCCGACATGCTGGCCCATCTCCGCGCGGATGATGTTGACGGTGACGATGCCGTCAGCATCGATGTCGTACCAGATCGTCGGCTCGAACGCCTTGGCCGCGACCGCCGCGGCCGGATCGGCGAACACGAGGCCGGGCCGGAAGAACGCGAGCGTGAAGCCGGTCCCGGCCGCGCCGATCAGGAAACCGCGCCGGCTGAGGCCGCTGTCCGCCCCACTGCGCGCGCCGCGCATGAACTTATCCATGGCTCTTCTCCGCATCCGCGTTCGTGCCCGCGGGCGCGGCCCCACCAGCGATCTCGGCCGCGGCGAGTTTGATCGCCTTGCGGATGCGCGCATAGGCCATGCAGCGGCACAGGTTGCCGCTCATGACTGCGTCGATGTCCGCGTCGGTCGGGTTCGGGAAATCCTCGAGCAGGGTCGCCGCCTGCATGATCTGCCCGGACTGGCAGTAGCCGCATTGCGGCGCCTGGATTTCTATCCATGCCTTCTGCAGCGGATGCGCGCCATTCGCGCCGAGCCCCTCGATGGTCGTCACCGAGGCACCCTCGATCGCGCCAACGCGGGTGATGCACGAGCGCACCGCGCGCCCGTCGAGATGCACCGTGCAGGCGCCGCACAGACCGATGCCGCAGCCGAACTTGGTGCCTGTGGCGCCGATCACGTCGCGGATCACCCACAGCAGCGGCGTGTCGGCATCGGCATCGACCGATACGGGTCGACCATTGATCGTAAATGTCGTCATCGGCGTGGCTCCGGGCTGTGCTTGGCAGGACGTCGCATAGGGCCGCTCAGGACTTGCCGGCGCGGATGCGCGCCACGGTCGCCTCGAGATCCGGCCAGGCCGGCTGATCGGTGCGCGTTCGCCGCAGGTAGGCCGCGAGGCGCGCGATCTCGGTGTCGCTCAGGGATTGTGCAAATCCGGGCATGTACGCGCGCGGCAGGCCGTCGTCGCGGCCGATGCCTTCGAGGATCACATGCACGAGATTGGCCGCGTCCGGCGCGGTCAGGGCGCTGTTGAGCGCGAGCGCGGGACGCGCAAGCATCGGCGCGCCCGCGTTGTAGTGGCACGACTCGCAGGCCGCGACGTACAGGTGCTCGCCGGGAACGGGTCCACCTTCGCTGCCGCCGCGGCGCGCCAGTGCCTGCGCGACCGCCTGTCCCGCGGTCGACGCGGTCGCGGCATTGCTGCCCCTCGCGGCGAAGTAGGTCGCGATCGCGCGCACGTCCGCGTCCGCCAGTCTGGCCAGGCTCGCATGCACGACCTCGGACATCGACCCGGCCGCGCTGCCGTGCAGCGCGGTACCGCCGTTGCGCAGATAGCCGTAGAGTTCGTCCACCGACCACGGTACCGGTGCGGTCGGCCTGGCCCCGATCGCAGGCGCGTACCAGCCCTCGATCATCGCGCCCGCAAAGAGCGCATCGCCGCGTTCGGCGCCGAGCCGGTTGCGCGGCGTGTGGCATGCACCGCAGTGCGCGAGCCCCTCGGAGAGGTAGGCACCCCGGTTCCACTCCGCGCTCCGCTGCGGATCAGGCTGGAACTCGCCGCGACTGAAAAAGAGCAGCTTCCAGCCCGCCTGCAACGCGCGGATATTGAGCGGGAACGGCAGCGCATCGGGTTTCGCCGCCGCCTTCACCGGCGCTCGCGTCATCAGGTACGCGTACAGCGCGGCCACGTCGTCGGCGCGCACCTTGGTGAAGTGGTCGTATGGAAACGCGGGGAACAGGTGCGAGCCGTCGCGCGCGACGCCTTCGGACAACGCGCGCGCGAACGCCTGCTCGGACCAGCGGCCGATGCCGGTTTCGGGATCGGGCGTGATGTTGGTCGAATAGATCGTGCCGAAGCCGCTGTCGAGGCCGAGGCCTCCGGCAAACGGCTCGCCGCCCTTGGTCGTGTGGCAACTCGCGCAGTTTCCGGCTGCGACCAGGCGCTCGCCGGTCGCGACGAGCGCGGGGGTGAAGCGCGTCGGCGACGGCGGTTCGATCGGCGCAATCGCGGCGCGATGAGCGATCGCGAAGAATCCGACTGCGGCAATCAGCACGACGACGAGCAAGCCGATCACGATGCGCCTGCCCATAGCCGCCTCCGCTGGATGCAGGGGAACGCCACGAGCGGACTCGAATGGCGCCGGTACTTCGCATCCTACCCCGACCCTCGCCACAGCGCGACCATGCTCAACCACGGCGTGACCGTTTCATCGCGGTTGCACGACGCTATGCTCTACTGCGCGTGTCGGGCGCGGCGACATCGCGCGTGGCGATACCCCCTCACGAACAAGGAGCCACCCATGAAGAAATCCGGATCCGCCGTCTGGCAAGGCGGCCTCAAGGACGGCAAGGGCACGATTTCGACGCAGACCGGCGTGCTTGCGAATGCACCCTACGGTTTCAAGGCGCGCTTCGAGGACGGACCCGGCACCAATCCCGAAGAACTGATCGGCGCCGCGCATGCCGCGTGTTTCTCGATGGCGCTGTCGCTGATGCTCGGCAACAACGGCCTGACCGCCGAGCGCATCGAGACCAGGGCCGATATCACGCTGGAAAAAGTCGGTGAAGGATTCTCGATCACGGCCAGCCACCTGACCGTGAACGCGAAGATTCCGGGCGCGGACGCGGAAACGTTCGCACGCATCGCGGGCGAGGCCAAGCAGGGTTGCCCGGTGTCGAAGCTGCTCAACGCGAAGATCACGATGGATGCGCACCTGCAGGGCTGAGCCAGTACCGCGCTGCCGCAGCGCGTTGCCGCGGTCGTCGTCGCATCAACCGGGACTGCCTGCGGCGGGTGCGCGACACAGTGGCCAGCGGCCGCGGATCCGGTACGGCGCCGAGGGGCGCACGCGACTGTGCACGAGCACGAAGTCCTCGACACGCCAGCGCACCGGCTGCGCAAGCGCGGTGGGCAGCGCGTGCCGTGCATCGCGCAGCACGGTGACATGCGGCGCCCAGGCGTGCTCACGCGACAGGTCGATGCCCGCGTCGGCCAGCGCATGCATGAGTCCGTCGTGCAGTCGCCGCAGGCGCCCGGGTGGCGCACGGCAGCCGAGCCAGCAGGCCATCCGCTTGGTGCCGAAGCAGCCCGCGATGTCGAGATCGAGCGTAAAGCGTTCGGCCTCGACTTCGCGAGCGGCATGCGACGCATGCTCGATCAACTGCGCCGGTTCGCCGCGGTGTTCGCCGAGGAACGCGAGGGTCAGATGGTAGCGCGCAGGCGCGATCCAGCGTCCCGGGCCGGCATGGCGGGTGCGCAGCGGCGCGACGGCGTCGGCGATGCGTGCGCGCGTCGCGTCGTCGGGCCAGAGCGCGAGGAACAGGTGGTGGCTCTGTGGAGCGGCTGCAGGCATGCGCGCTTCGTTGGCGTTGCGGATTCCGGCGTGGCCCGGAGCGGAAGCGCTGCGGGACGTGCCAGTTTAGAGCGCGCGCGACGGTCGCGCGGTGCGGGCGCGCACCGACTGGTTCCGGTGTTGGTCGCCGCGCTCGTGGTCGCAGGCTGTGCGGCGCCGGTGACGAAGAAAAGCGGGCCGGCCACGGGCACGGCGCCCACCGCACGCGCGCGAATCGAGCCGGCGCGGCTGCGTGGCCGTGCGTATCTCCCGGAGCGCATGCAGCCCGGTCCCGGTGCGTCGCTTGAAGTGCAGCTGATCGACGACCGCGCGGCGCAGGCGACGCCCGCGGCCGCGACCCCCGCCGCAACGGTCGCGGTCGCGACATTCACCCATCTCGACGGACCGCCGTACGCATTCGCACTCGAGGTCGAGCGTGCGCGCCTGCGCGCGGGCGACCACTACAGTCTGCGCGCGATCCTGCGCGATGCGTCGGGACGTCTCGAATACATGACGCCCACGCGCGTCGCGGTCGCGCCGGAAACGCCCGTCGAATTCCGCCTGGTGCGCGCGGGCGTGCGTTGAATTCCGGAGGTCCGGGTCAGGGGCGGCCTGACCTACGGGTGCACGCATCGCGGTACTCCGAACCCTTGCCGCAATTCCGTAGGTCAGGTCGGCTTGCCGACCTGACGCGCGCGTGGATCGAGAGTACGCGTTGAAGTCCAGCGGTCCGGTCAGGCCGGGACGGCCCGACCTATGGGGTCGCGGGGCTTGCAAGCGCACGGGACCGACGCACGCGGGTGCCGCGCCGCGCTACTTGCGCTCGGCTGCGCTTGCGTCACGGATCGCGCGGAACTCAGAACTCTTGGCCCAGTCCGGCCAGCGCTTCGAGTTGGCGAGATCGATGCCGAGCTTGTAGAGCAACGGCAGGTCGTGGGCCATGCCCGCGAAGCTCCAGTCGGCCTGCCATTCGTCGCCGGGCTGGTGGTAGCGCTTGCTCACGTAGTCCTTGCGCGCGGCCTCGCCCGCCGCGATGCCGCCATCGACGAGGTCGTTGCCCGAGCCGAACGACAGTGCGGGCACGCCTCGCTTGGCGAACGAAAAGTGGTCGGAGCGGAAGAAATGTCCGGCCTCCGGGTGCGGATCGCTCACGTAGTTCATGCCGGCCGCCTTGCCGTCGGCGATCAGCGCATCGAGCAGGTCGGACTGCGCGCTGCCCGAGGTCGTGAAGTTGCGCGCGACGCCGCTCGGCGACAGCGCGTCCATGTTGATCACCGCGACCGTCGTCGCGAGCGGGTACAACGGCTTGGTCGCGTAGTACTCCGACCCGAGCAGGCCCTTCTCCTCGGCGGTCACGTTGAGGAACACGACCGAGCGCGCCGGCTTCGGTGCATGCGCGAACGCGCGTCCGAGTTCGATCAGCGCGGCGGTACCAGTCGCGTTGTCGACCGCGCCGTTGTAGATCGTGTCGCCGTTCGCGTCCGGCCTGCCGACGCCCAGATGATCCCAGTGCGCGCTGTAGATCACGGTCTCGTCGGGACGCTTGCTGCCGACCACGCGGCCGACCACGTTGCGCGAGGTGATCACTTTCGAATCGACCGCGAAGTTCGCCGCGAACGTCGCACCGTTGAGCGTGACCGGAGCGAATTCGCGTGTCTGCGCCTTCTTCTTGAGCGCGGCGAAGTCGAGACCTGCGCGCTTGAACAGGTCGACGGCCGCATCGTGCTGGATCCAGCCTTCGATCTGCGGATGCACCGCCTTCGGATCGTCGCGCACGATGTCGAACATCGTATTCGTGTTCGAGTTCTTCACGGTCGGCCAGCCGTACGAGGCCGGCGCGGTCTCGTGCACGACGAGCAGGCCCAGCGCGCCCTCGCGCGCGGCCTCCTCGTACTTGTAGGTCCAGCGTCCGTAATAGGTCATCGCCTTGCCGCCGAAATCGCCCTTGCCGGTCTCGAAGTCGGGGTCGTTGATCAGCGCGATTGCGATCTTGCCCTTGAGGTCCACGCCCTTGAAATCGTCCCAGTGGCGTTCGGGTGCCTTGACGCCGTAGCCGACGAAGACCAGCGGCGCGTCCTTGATCGCTACGCTTTTCGAACCGTCCATCGGCGCGCGCACGGCGATCTGCTCGCCCTGCGTGAGCGCTTCGGAGCTGCCACCGACATCGAACGCGAGCCGTGGCGTGCCCTCGATCTCGCTGCGCAGCAGCGGCACGGCCTGCGTCCATGCGCGCGTGGCGCCCTCGGGGTCGCCGCCCGGCTGCAGCCCAGCCGCTTTCATCTGCGCGATCACGTAGTCGACGGTGCGGGTCTCGCCCGCGGTCGCGGGGCCACGCCCCTCGAACGCATCCGACGAGAGCGTCCTGACTTCCTCCGAAAGACGCTTCGCATCGAAACTCGGCGCAGCGGCGGCAATGCCGATCAACGGAATGGACAGCGCGAGCGCGCCGGCGAACAGCTGGTTCATCGAGTGGTCCCTTGGTCAGACAGAGCCACGATCCTAGGGACATGCGCCGCCGCGGTCCACCCCGGACTCACGTGCGCTTCATTTCCCGACCGAGGCATCGGCATCGGGATGTCGCGCGCGCCATGCCGCGAGCGCGATCTCGTAGCGCTCCAGCGCCGTGTCATGGATATCGAGAATGCAGTTCACGCAGCCTTCGCCGCAGCAGTCGGCCGGGTCCGGCGCGCGTGGACGCCGCGGCCGCGGATCATTGTCGGGCGCGTCGACGGCCACGGTCAGCGACGCGCGCGCTGTGCCTGCACCCAGCGCACGATCTGCTCGGTGCCGATCGCACCCGACTGACGCGCGACCTCGCGGCCATCGGCGAACAGCACGAGGGTCGGAATGCTGCGGATCGCAAAACGCGCGCCGAGCCCCGGTTCGGCTTCGGTATCGACTTTCGCAAGACGCACCTGCGGCTCCAGCCGCGCCGCGGCGGCCGCGAACTGGGGCGCCATCGACTGGCAGGGTCCGCACCAGGGCGCCCAGAAGTCGACCAGCAGCGGCACGCCGCTGCGCAGCGCGTGGCGATCGAAGTCGGCCACACCGAGCACGAGGGGGCGGCCTTCGAACAGCGCCCGATGGCAGCGGCCACAGGTCGGCCGGTCATCCAGTCTTTCCGCTGCGAGTCGGTTCATCGCCCCGCAATGCGGACACGGCACGAGGATCGGCGTCGATTCCACGTCCGCTCCTCAACGCGCGAGCAGGAATATCGGCAGCGCGAGCAGCGCGAGCACGAACGCGATCGAGACCAGAGCGAGCGCGACACGCAGCGGCTGCTCGCGCAGGTTGCTCCAGAGCGTCATCGCGCGGCCGTCGCGGTGGGCGGCAGCGCGTTCGGACCGCGCGTGCTCGCGACGGCGCGCCTGGTAGTCCGCCATCAGCCGCAGCGCCCCGGAAGCCGCGGCGTCGTCGCGGATCCAGATCGTTCCGGCCGACACGCCCCAGCGGCTCGGCCGCGTCTCGAAGAATTCGATCGCATTCGCAGCGAGCAGCGCGCGCACGTCGTCGGCCTCGTCGTCGGGCACGTCGCGCAGGTTGAGCAGCAGAATCGACATGAGCGAATGATAGCGTCGTGCAGACGCGAAGCCGGCATCCTGCGTGCCATGTTCAGCTGGACTTCACCGCCAGGCGCGTTTGCTGCTGCATGCGTCGATCCGCGACCCGCATGAAAAAGGGCGTACCATTCACCGGCACGCTGTTCCCGCGCGTTTCGCCCGGCCCGTCTCCGGTGTCCGTCTCGCTCCCTTTCCGCGTACGTCGCCGCACACCGGTATGGCGACTCACCGAGGGAGCGCCGATGTCCGGCTACCAGACCCGCCAGCAGACTCTTCGCCTCGGCGCACACGATTACCGGATCCGCTCGCTCAGCGATCGCCAGCAGTTTGCCGATCCGGACGGACACGCCGAGCGGCTCGGCATTTCCTCCGCGCAGTGGTGCCTGTTCGGTCAGGTCTGGCCGGCTGGGCGCCTGCTCGCCGAGGCGATGAGCCGCGTCGACATCGCGGGCAAGCGCATCCTCGAGATCGGCTGCGGCCTCGGCCTCGCGAGTCTGGTCCTGCAGCGGCGCGGTGCCGACATCGTGGCCAGCGACATGCATCCGCTGGCCGAGCCGTTCCTTGCCTACAACGCCGCGCTCAACGGGCTGCCCGCGGTGGCCTACCGGCAACTGCGCTGGGATACGCCGTTGCCGACACTCGGCCATTTCGATCTCGTGATCGGCAGCGACATCCTTTACGAGCGCGATCACGCCGCGCTCGTTGCAGCGCTGCTCGAACGCCACGCGTGTGCAACCGCGGAGGTGATCCTCACCGACCCGGGCCGCGGCAACAGCGCGCCGTTCACGCGCGCGCTCGCGGCACAAGGCTTCACGGTCAGCGAGGAACGCAGCGCGATGAACGCAGCCGACCTGCCGCCGTACCGCGGCCGCCTGCTGCACTACCGGCGCGGCGTCGATGCGTGCGCGGTGGTCGGGTCCCTGCAGTGAACATCGCGATCCGTGTCGACGACGACAACGGCATCGATCCCGGCGTGTCGTGCAGCGCGTGCGCGGCCGTGTGTTGCCGGCTCACGGTCACGATCGCGCCAGGCGACTTCGTGCCGCTGCATCTGGTCGAGCGCAATGCGCGCGGCGTGCGCGTGATGGCGCACGCAGCCGACGGCTGGTGCGCCGCGCTCGATCGCGAGCACATGTGCTGCGGCATCTACGCGCAGCGCCCTGCGATCTGCCGCAAGTTCGCGATGGGCGGCGCCTACTGCCGCGACGAGCGCGCGCGGTACGCGGCATCCATCGCGATCGTGGCCGCGTCGTGACTGGCAGGATGCTGAAGGAGTCCTGGACTTGTTACTCGCCGCGTCCTGCGGCTCGCCCTTCGGGCCAGCACGGCTGTTCGCGCGCGCTTCCTGCGCGCGCAGTCAGCTCGCACGGTCGCGGCACGCATGCGCGCCTGGAGCGCGCACGAACGGCGCAGCCGGCCCGCAGGGCGAGCGCCAGGGATGGCGCGAGTAAAGCCGCGCCACCTGCTCCGCGACAGATCCGCCAGGAGCGAATCTGGACGCGAAGCCGGCCCTGAGCTTCGCGAAGGGCGAAGCACAGGGACGCGTTGAGCATATCAATCACCTGCCTGATTGACCCGCGAGCGATACATCCCCGTGTCGCGCTAACAGGGCGTTTTCAACACCCTGCTAGAGCCCGACCCGGCGCCGCACCTTCGCGATGTCGCGCACCGGGCGCACCTCGATCGTGCCGGTGCGCGTCCACGGGAATTCCGATGCCATGCGCACCGCCTCGTCGATGTCGGCGGCCTCGATCAGGTTGAAGCCGCCGAGAATCTCCTTGGTCTCGGCAAACGGCCCGTCGACGACCGTCGTACGCCCGTTGCGCACGCGCACCGACTTCGCGGTCGCGGGGGCCTCGAGCTGCTCGGTCGCGAGCAGGCGGCCCTCGCCGTGCAGTTCGTCGGCGTGCTCGAGGCAGCCGCGCATCATCGTGTCGAACGCGCCGTCCGGCAGTGCATCGAGCATCGCATCGTCGGTGTAGATCATCATCAGGAACTTCATTTGCTCTCCGCGGCATCGAGGAAATAGGGCACCACCTCGCCCGTGACCTTGATCGTCATCGGGTTGCCGTGGCGGTCGCGCGTCTTGCCGACCGGCAGGCGCACCCAGCCTTCGCTGACGCAGTACTCCTCGACGTTGGTCTTCTCCTCGCCGTTGAAGCGGATGCCGATCCCGCGCGCGAGCAGGTCGGCGTCGTGGTACGGACTCTTCGGATTCGCCGCAAGGCGGTCGGGAGGCGTGTCGGTCATCACGTCTTCGGGCGGCGGTGCAGTACCGGGACGCCGAAGGATACGGCGTGCCCGCGGGCTTGAACAGGTGGCACGGCGCGCGACCGGCGGTACACGGGCGTTGCCGGGCGAACCGCCGCGAATCGTTCTGAACTGGAACAGGGACCAGTCCGCCACCTGTCGATGCACAGTCACCCGCGACGAAGCGTGTTCGTGCGCACGGCGGACTTGCGCAGCATCGCGCAACCGATGCAGGTCAGCAACGCCGCGAGCAGGATCAGCAGAGCCGACGAAAGCGTCGGGACCGGCACAGCGCCATCGACCGCACGCTGCAGGATCACCGTCGCGCTGTTGTTGGCTGGATTGATATCGAAGTAGAAGTCCGCCACCGCGAAGCCGAAGGCCCAGATCGGTGGGGCGCGCGAACTCAAGGCGATCTCGAGATGGCAGGTGCGCGTCGCGCCGTCGTTCAGAACTCCGTCAAAGGTTGGTCGCCACCAATAGTTGTAGTGATAGGTCTGACCGTCCGAAACGACGACTCCGAGCCCCTGGCAATCAGTCGACCCGTACGAGGGATCGATCTCGTCCACGAAGTCAACGCTGATCAATAGAAGATTGTCCACCGGCTCGGGGCCGTGATTCGTCGCCGACAACGTAAAAAGGATGGGTTGTCCCGGCACGAGACCGGTGCTCGGGTCGGCGCTCAGCCCGATCGAAATGTCCGCAGGCACGTCGACCTGCGCCTGCGCTGGCACCATGCCCAGCAGGGCCAGCAACACCGCGAGCGGCGCCAGCGTGTTCATCTTCAATCGAGCGAACATGCCTCCCCGGGGGAATCGTATGGCAGCTGACGCGACCGCGCGATCACCTGCGCGCCTTCGCGTTCTTGCGGTGGCGTGCGAAGCCGGCGGTCACCGCAAGCAGGCCCGCGAGCAGGATCAGCAGAGCCGACGACAGCGCGGGAATCGGTACAGCGCCATCGGCCGCACGCTGCAGGATCACCGTCGCGCTGTTGTTGGATGGATTGATGTCCTGGTAGAGATCGGCCAGCGCGAAACCGAAGGTCCAGATGGCCGGTACCTGCGCACTCAAGCGAAGAGTGAGATGACAGGTTCGCGTAGACCCGGCCGGAAGGGTTCCGTCAAAAAGGGTCAGGAGCCACGCGTAGTTGTAATGGTAGGTTTCCCCGTCCGAAACGATCAACCCGAGACCGTGGCAATCCGTCGACCCGTAACCTAGATCGATTTCATCGACGAAGT
Source organism: uncultured Gammaproteobacteria bacterium (assembly GCA_963758365.1). GTDB lineage: Bacteria > Pseudomonadota > Gammaproteobacteria > Xanthomonadales > Rhodanobacteraceae > Dokdonella_A. Next base: position 996,151 of record CAVWVB010000001.1, on the reverse strand, counting down.
CGGAACTGACGAGCACGAGGTAGTCGGCCGGACCAGGACCGTGATTGGTGGCCGAAAGGGTGAAAACGATGGGCTCGCCCGGAACGAGACCGGTACTCGGGTCGGCACTCAGCCCGACCGAAATGTCCGCAGGCACGTCGACCTGCGCCTGCGCTGGTACCATGCCCAGCAGGGCCAGCAACACCGCGAGCGGCGCCAGCGTGTTCATGGTCAATCGAAGCCATCCGCGAAGATGCGTCCCAGGCTGCTCTTGTACAGCACGGTATGGGGCGCCACTTCCGCGATCACGCGCGCGTTCTCGTGCTCGTTCGCGAGGCCGGTCTGGAACACTACGCCGTCATCGTAGTAGACCTCGGCATTCGCATAATTGAGGATCTGGTCGCAGTCGCCACGACAGACCAAGCCATGCGTCGGATCGTTGACTGCATACGCGACTAGCGTGCGATGCCCGTCGCCCTTGTTCGGCGGGTTGGCCCAGTGCGCCAAAGCCCAGTATTCGAGCCGTGTCGTGTTGGCATTGTTTTCCGGATTGTGGTTTGCGCCGAAGATATGGCCGAACTCATGCTGAAACGGATAGCCGGAGAAGTCACAAACCCGGACCGTCACGCCGACCGCGTAGTCCTCGAAGTCCTCTGGACCGGGGGCGCCTCCATAGCCCGGGGTATAGGCAAGACCACACTTGTTTTGCGACGGCGATTCGCGGACCAGCATGACGATGTCCGCAGCCCAGTAGTTGCGCAGATCGATAGGTTCAGTCGAACCTGCCAACCCTTGAAGGTAGAACAGATCTGACTGCAATGTTCCGGATTCCGGGTGGCCAACTTCTTGTGCACGCACCAAATGGACGGTCGCCAGCGAGCCTCCGGTCTGTGCGCTGCCGCTGTTGTCCATCGCCTGCTGGGTTTCGTCCATGATGTGCTGCATCGCGAGCCGGACGTTGCCGTTCTGGTTCTCGATCGCCTGGCGCACCGCGCTGGTGTACAGGATCAGCACGTCGACCTGATCGTCGACGGTCGGCGTGGATGGCGCGCCGGGTGACGCCGGGGCGTCGACCGGCGCCGCGGGCGGACCTGCGGGAACGAGGGCCACGTCGGCCTCGGCACCGGGCGGCGCGGCGCCGAACGCATAGCGCGTGAGTCGCGCGCCGGAAAGCGGCGTGCGCACCCGGTACGAGCCGCCGAGGCACGAGATCGTCGCGAGAAAGCGCTCCCCGAGCGCACTGAAGATGCCGCTGCAATCGCCGCCGCGACCGCTCCACAGGAACGCGCCGGGTCCACGCGCCTGCGAGCGGTTGCGCGCGAGCGTGACTGGGCCGTGATCCGGCAGGTTCAGCACGACCGTTTCCGGGAGCATCTGCAACAACGCGAAATTGACCGTCACCGGCCACTCGGTGCTTGCGCCGGGATCGGACCCGGGCCCCGGCGCCGCCGGTGCGCCGATGCCCGCGAACAGGTTCGGCGACGGCGGCGGCGAACCACCGACCTCGAAACCGATCAGGTCGACGCCCGCCCGCGCGACCGTGAATCCCAGCGACAGCAGCACCGCAAGTGCTGCCACCGATACGCAGCGTCGAGTCATGCCTGCGTCCCCTGCCGTTCGGATGCGGGGAGTCTACACCTCGCTGTCGACGTTCCTTAACGATTCGCAAACATCGACACCACGGTTGCGGCACGGCGCGCCAACAGCGCGCGCACACGCTACGCGCGTTCGCGCGGACACTTCATCGCGTGGTCGCCTACAATCGCGCCCCGGGTTTCGAGACGAAAGGACCGTGCGTGCAGCCAATCATCTGCGTCAAGGACCTCAGCAAGACCTATGCGTCGGGTTTTGCTGCGCTCAGGCACATCGACCTCGACATCCGCCGCGGCGAGATCTTCGCGCTGCTCGGCCCGAACGGCGCGGGCAAGACCACGCTGATCAGCATCATCTGCGGCATCGTCAATCCAAGTTCGGGCAGCGTGAGCGCGGACGGCCACGACATCGTGCGCGACTACCGCGCCGCGCGCGCGCTGATCGGGCTGGTGCCGCAGGAGCTGTCCACCGATGCGTTCGAGAGCGTATGGGCGACGCTGCGCTTCAGCCGCGGCCTGTTCGGCAAGCCGCCGAATCCGGCCTGGCTCGAGAAGGTGCTGCGCGACCTCTCGCTGTGGGACAAGCGCCACAACAAGATCATGACGCTCTCGGGCGGCATGAAGCGGCGCGTGCTGATCGCCAAGGCGCTGTCGCACGAGCCGCGCATCCTGTTTCTCGACGAGCCGACCGCGGGCGTCGACGTCGAGCTGCGCCACGACATGTGGAACCTCGTGCGCGGCCTGCGCGCGAACGGGGTCACGATCATCCTGACCACGCACTACATCGAGGAGGCCGAGGAGATGGCCGACCGCATCGGCGTGATCAACAAGGGCGAGCTGATCGTGGTCGAGGACAAGGACGTGCTCATGCGCAAGCTCGGCAAGAAGCAGCTCACGCTGACCCTGCAGACGCCGCTGCAGCGCGTGCCCGATGCGCTCGCCGCGCTGCCGCTCGAGCTCGCCGACGACGGCCACGCGCTGGTCTACACGTTCGATACCCAGTCCGACGAGACCGGGATCGCCGCGCTGCTGCGGCGGCTCGCCGAGCATGGCGTCGACTTCAAGGACCTGCATTCGAGCGAAAGCTCGCTCGAGGACATCTTCGTCAGCCTCGTGCGTTCCGATGCGAACGGGAGCCGCCGATGAACGTCCCCGCGATCCGCGCGATCTACCGCTTCGAGATGGCGCGCACGTTCCGCACGATCACGCAGTCGATCGCCTCGCCGGTGCTGTCGACATCGCTCTACTTCGTCGTGTTCGGCGCCGCGATCGGTTCGCGCATGGGCGAGGTCGATGGCGTCGCCTACGGCGCGTTCATCATCCCGGGGCTGATCATGCTGTCGCTGCTCAACGAGAGCATTTCCAATGCCTCGTTCGGCATCTACATGCCGAAGTGGGCCGGCACGATCTACGAGCTGCTGTCGGCGCCGGTCTCGTTCGTCGAGGTGCTGATCGGCTACGTCGGCGCGGCCGCGACCAAGTCGGTCATGCTCGGCGTGCTGATCCTGGTCACCGCGCGCCTGTTCGTGCCGTATGAGATCGCGCACCCGCTGTGGATGGCGTTCTTCCTCGTGCTCACCGCGGTCACCTTCAGCCTGTTCGGTTTCATCATCGGCCTCTGGGCCGACGACTTCCAGAAACTGCAGGTGGTCCCGCTGATGGTGGTCACGCCGCTGACTTTCCTCGGCGGTGCGTTCTACTCGATCAGCATGCTGCCGCCGCTGTGGCAGAAGATCACGCTGTTCAACCCGGTGGTCTACCTGATCAGCGGGTTCCGCTGGAGCTTCTTCGGCATATCCGATGTCAACGTCGCAGTCAGTGCGGGCATGACTCTCGGCTTTCTCGCGCTTTGCCTCGCAGTGGTCTGGTGGATCTTCCGCACCGGCTACAAGCTCAAGACGTGACCCCCAAGGACACGGACACACGATCCGCGTCCTCAGGCATGATAGCCGCCGGTTCCCGCGCCAGGGGTGGGTTCGATGCTCTCGCGTCTGCAATGGCTGCTGCTGCAGTTGTCACGCATGGTCTGGCTGCGCGCGACTGCGTTCTCGGTGCTCGGCGTGGTCACCGCGCTGATCGCGCTGCTGGTCAAGCGTTACATCCCGGCCGACATACCGACCAAGATCGGTGCCGACGCCGTGGGCAGCCTGCTCAACATCATCGCTTCGAGCATGCTCTCGGTGACGATCTTCTCGCTGAGCACGATGGTCTCCGCGTACGCGTCGGCAACCAGCAACGCGACGCCGCGCGCGACCAGCCTGCTGATCGCCGACAGCACCGCGCAGAATGCGCTCGGTACCTTCGTGGGCTCGTTCCTGTTCAGCCTGGTCGGCATCATCGTCCTGCAGTCGGGCCTGTACGGCGATTCCGGGCGCGTCGTGCTGTATGTGGTCACCCTGCTCGTGATCGCATTCATCGTGTTCACTCTGCTGCGCTGGATCGACTACGTGCTGCGGCTCGGCCGTGTCGGCCCGACCAGCGACCGCGTCGAGGAGGCCGCGACCACCGCGATGCGACTGCGCCGCAAGGCACCGTATCTCGGCGGCCAACCCTGTCACGCCGAACCGGACACGACGCCGCACGGCGCGGTCGCGCTGCACGGACAGCGCTTCGGCTGTGTCGAACACATCGACATGCAGGCCCTGCAGGACGCGGCCGACGCCGCTGACCTGCAGATACGCATCGTCTCCCTGCCGGGCATGATCGTCGGCACCACCTATCCGCTCGCGTGGATCACGGGCGCGCCGTCCGACGACTGCATCGCCGCGATCCGTCACGCGTTCAGGATCGCTTCCGCGCGCTCGTTCGATCAGGACCCGCGCTTTGGCGCCTGCGTGCTGTCGGAGATCGCTTCGCGTGCGCTGTCGCCCGCCATCAACGATCCAGGCACCGCGATCGACATCCTCAACCGCGGCGTGCGCGTACTCGCGCTGTGGTCGGACCACTATGCGGGTTCGCCCGAACCTGCCGAGGAGGTGCGCTTTCCGCGCGTACAGGTGCCGCCGATCCTGCTCGACGACCTGTTCGACGACTTCTTCACGCCGATCGCGCGCGACGGCGCCGGCAATGTCGAAGTGTGCATCCATCTGCAGAAGATGTTGCGGAGCCTGGCCAACCTCGGCGACTCGCGCTATCGCAAGGCCGCGCTGCGGCACTCGATCGAAGCCCTGAAGCGTGCCGAAGCCGCGATGACGTTCTCTGGCGACATCGAGCGCGTCCGCGACGCGGCTGCGCGGGTCGCAGACGCGGCCGGAAAGTGAACGGCACATGCTTGCGGCGGATCCCTGTGCGGCCGCCGCCGCTCAGACGATGAAATCGGCAATCGACTCGAGCGGCTTGCGCGGGATATCCGGCACCCGGCAGTCCGACGCCGGATAGCCGACGACGAGCAGCAGATACGGCACTTCGTTGCGCGGTCGCGCGAGAATCTCGTTGAGGAACGCCATCGGACTCGGCGTATGGGTCAGCGTCGCAAGGCCCGCTCGATGCAACGCCGCGATCAGCAGACCGCAAGCGATCCCGGTCGACTCATGCGGGTAGTAGCGTTTGCTCTTGCGTCCGTCGATCTCCGCGCCGGTACGCTCGTAGAACACCGCGATCAGCCACGGTGCGATTTCCAGGAACGGCTTGCTCGCATCGACGCCCAACGGGGCGAGCGCCTGCAGCCACTCGTCCGGCGCGCGGTGCGCATAGAACTCGCGCTCTTCGGCTTCCGCGGCGACGCGGATCGTGCGCTTGACCGCGGGATCGGCAATCGCCACGAAGTGCCAGGGTTGCTGATTGGCGCCGCTCGGCGCGCTGCCGGCGGCACGCAGGCAGGCCTCGATCACCTCGCGCGGCACCGCGCGTGGCGAGTAGTCGCGTACCGTACGGCGCGTCGCGAGTTCGTCGGCGAACGCACGCACGCGGGCCAGGCACGCATCATCGCCGCAGGGCTCGCGCGAAGGCAGCGCAATGGTCCTCGGTGTCTCCATCGACAAAGCATAACCCGCCGCCGGTCCGGTTGCGGGATGCCAACCGGCTCACGCTTGCGCACGGGCACAGGCACGGAGGTCGCCGCAGGCACTACCATGTCGCGAATGAAATACGTTGCCTGCGCATGTCGACCAACACGATCGCAATCAACCGCCAGCTTCATCGTTTCGACGGCCACGACGAAGTGTGGCTGTTCGGCTACGGCTCGCTGATCTACAAGGCGGACTTCGTCTATCTCGAACGCCGGCCCGCGGTCATCCGCGGCTGGTCGCGTCGCTTCTGGCAGGGTTCGCACGATCACCGCGGCACCGCGGATGCACCGGGCCGGGTCACGACGCTGGTCGCCGAACCCGGTGCGGTTTGCGCGGGCATGGCCTATCTGATCGGCCCCGCGGTCTTCGACCATCTCGACAGCCGTGAAAAGAACGGCTACCTGCGCCACGCGGTCACGATCGAGTTTCGCGAAGGCGGCAGCACGCAGGGACTGGTCTACATCGCGCCCACGAACAACGACGCGTTTCTCGGACCCGCGACCGATGATGCGATCGCACGGCAGATCGTCGCGAGCTCCGGCCCGAGCGGTCGCAATATCGATTATCTGCTGCAGCTTGCCGACGCATTGCGCGCGATGCATGTCGAAGACACGCACGTGTTCGCGATCGAGAGGCGCGTGCTGGAACTCGTCGGCGCCAGCTAGGGCAGCACACCTTCAGCCATTTCCCGGTCCCGGTATCCCCGCCCGCGCGCGCCAACCGCTGCGTGCGCCATGGCTCGAGGAAAATGCCGATTGTCGAACACGCCGCTTCGATCGAGAGCGCACGGGAAGCGGCTCATGCGTGGGCGCGCTGCCTGTGTTTTCCTTCGACCGGCGCCACCAGGCGGAAGTCGATCTTGCGGTCCTCGAGGCTTGCGCGCAGCACCTGCACGCGCACCTCGTCACCGAGGCGGAACTTCAGCCCGCGACGCTCTCCGCTGAGTAGCCGTCGCGTCGCATCGAAATGGTAGTAGTCGTTCGGCAGCTGGGTGATGTGCACGAGCCCGCTGATCCGCGACTCGGTCAGCTCGACGAACAGGCCGAACGAGGTGACCCCGGAGACGATTCCTTCGAACTCGCTGCCCACGTGCTTCTCCATCCACGCGCACTTGTAGCGCTCGTCGACGTCGCGTTCGGCTTCGTCCGCGCGCCGCTCGTTGTGCGAGCAATGCACGCACAGACTGGCCATGCGACTCGGACTGTACTCGTAGCCGGCCGGCTTGCCGCCGCCGAGCGCATAGCGGATCGCGCGGTGCACGAGCAGGTCCGGATAGCGCCGGATCGGCGAGGTGAAGTGCGTGTACGAGGCCAGACCCAGTCCGAAATGTCCGGGATCGTTCGGCTGGTAGACGGCTAGACTCTGCGAACGCAGCAGCACCGACTCGATCAGGCCCGCGTCGGGACGCTTGCGGACCTTCCTGAGCAGCGCCGAGAAGTCGCCCGGGGTGACCTTGTCGTGCGGCGGAAGGGTCAGCTTGAACTCGCGCAGGAACTCGAGCAGATCCTCGTACTTCGATGCGGGCGGCGGTGCATGCACGCGGTACGGGGTCGGAATGTGGCGCCTGTGCAGGTAGTCCGCGGCTTCGACGTTCGCCGCGATCATGCATTCCTCGATCAGCTTGTGTGCATCATTGCGTTCATGTGCACCGAGCTGCACGACCTCGCCGGACGGCCCGAGCCTGAACTCGACCTCGGTACTCTGGAAGTCGATCGCACCGCGTCGCTGCCGCGCCCTCGCGAGCAGCCTGTAGAGCTGATGCAGGTTCTTCAGTTGCGGCATCACGTCGGCGAGTTCGTCGCGCGCATCGGCGTCCTTCTCGCCGATCGCCTGCCAGACGCGCGTGTAGGTCAACCGCGCATGCGAGCGCATGACCGCCGGGTAGAACTTCGAACGCGTGACCTCGCCCTCGTTATCGACCTGCATTTCGCAGACCATGCACAGACGCTCGACCTTTGGATTCAGCGAACAGATCCCGTTCGAGAGCGTCTCCGGAAGCATCGGCACGACGAAACCCGGAAAGTAGACCGAGGTCGCACGGTTGTAGGCTTCCTCGTCGAGCGCGCAGCCGGGCTGCACGTAGTGCGATACATCGGCGATCGCGACGAGCAGGCGAAATCCCCCTGCTACGGGCTCCGCGAAGACCGCGTCATCGAAATCGCGCGCATCGTCGCCGTCGATCGTGACCAGCGGCGTCCGGCGCAGATCGACACGACCCTTGATCTCGGCGGGCGAGACCTCGGGTTCGACCGCCGCTGCGTCCCGCAACGCCGCCGCCGGCCATTCGTTGGGCAGGTCGTGGCTCGCGATGGCCATCTCGACGACCAGGGATGGCGTCAGCCGCTCCCCAAGCACGGCCAGGATGCGCCCGATCGGCCCACGCTTGGTCGTCGGTTGCTCGGTGATTTCGACCACGACGATCTGGCCCGAACGTGCGCCGCGGTCCTTGCCGGGTGCGATCAGCACGTCCTGATGCAGCCTGCGATCGTCGGGCGTGACCAGGACCAGTCCGTTGTCCTCGATCACGCGCCCGACCAGGCGCGGCGAACGCCGCTCGAGCACTTCGACGATCGCGCCCTGACGGCGTCCGCGGCGGTCGACGCCGACCACGCTTGCGAGCACGCGGTCGCCATGCAGGACCTTGCGCATTTCGGCAGGCGACAGATACAGATCCTCTCCGCCCTCCTCCGGACGCAGGAAGCCGTAGCCTTCCGCGTTGGCGATCACGCTGCCCGGAATCAGGTCGAGCTTGCTCGCGACGCCGTAGCCGCCGCGCCGGTTCTGGATCAGCTGGCCGTCGCGCAGCATCGCGGCGAGGCGCCGCGTCAGCGCCTCGAAATCCTGCGCCGCACCCAGGTGCAACGCCTGCGCGATCGCTTCGACCTTCATCAGTTCGCCGTGTTCCTCGAGCAGCGCGATGATCGCCTCGCGGCTCGCGATCGGGTGTTCGTAGCGCGCCGCTTCGCGATCCGCGTGCGGATCACGGACGGCAGGCGTCTTCGCACCCTTCTTCGCGGGCAGCGGCGGCAGCTTCTCCGGCATGAACCCGGGCCGGCCGGCACGCTTGCCCGGGCCGCGTTTGCTGCGTGTCGCGGGCGCACGCGAACTCGTGGTTTTTCTTCGTTTCAACGGGGTTTCCTTCGTGTGTGAAAGCAGCGTCGCCGAGCGGCTGCAGGAATGCAAGGGCGGCGCGTTGACACGTCCGGCGCACGCCAGTATCGTTCGCGGCCCGCGGATGGCGTGCCATCGGGCGGGCCCAGGTGGCGGAATTGGTAGACGCACTAGCTTCAGGTGCTAGCGGGGCGACCCGTGGAGGTTCGAGTCCTCTCCTGGGCACCACATGATCGGAATAAAGAGACCCGCCCAGGCGGGTTTTTTTGTTTGTTCAACCCCGCGCAGGCGTCGCTGCGCGGTTCGCCGCGACCACGCCATCTCAGACCCGGGGCGGCCCCTTGAGTTCGAGCATGTTGCCTTCGGGGTCGAAGCAATACAGCGAAGGACCTTCGCCTTCGGCTCCAAAGCGCGAACCGAAGTCGCCGATCGACGCGCCGTGCGCGGCCAGATGCGCGCGCACCGCATCCGCATCCAGCGCGTCCACGCGCAGGCACAGGTGGTCCATGTTGCGCCCCTGCGCGCCCGGCGCCGCGCCACCGATGCGGCCGAGCCGGCCGTCGACATCGACGAGGTCGATCAGCGACGCGCCCGCGCGCAACTGGACCAGGCCGATCGAATCCTGGCGGCGCTCCAGCGTGCAGCCGAGCACGTCGCAGTAGAACGCCTGCATCGCCGCGCTGTCGCGCACGCGCAGGACGACATGATCGATCTGGCGAAGCTGGAAGGGCGGTCTTGTCATCGGACCGACTTGAACGTGGAGCCGAATGACCGGACCGCAAGGTCCGGCGCACGCAAACGGTCATCCGGCGCAGCCACGATTCCGCCGAGCCCGCGCAATCCGGCCGCATCGTCGCGGGATTCACCTTCGCCGAGCATCTTTCCGCGCGCCGGGTTTTCGGCCTTCGGTCGCGGGGCCGCGCGTCCTTGTCTCGGTTACAATCCGCGCGTCCACGGTTCGCGGTGGGAGAAGCGGCCCCAGGCCGCTGCCGAAGGCGCATCGCCCGTAATCGCTCAGGCCCTGTACCAACGTGAACGGACACTCTGGAGAGACCGGCTGTCGTGATCGGCAGAACCGGCGCCGAAGGGGCAAGAGGCGGCGATCGCTCGCGCGCTTCCAAACTCTCAGGCAAAAGGACAGAGGGGCGCGATGCGGATGAACCCGAACGGCACGAGTCTGCGTTCGGGTCGGCGAGCCCGGCACTGTTCCGTACTCGCCTCCGCCGGTCAGGCAGGGCCTGATCGCAAGCGACACATCCCTGTGTCGCCGAACGCCGCGATCGTTGCGGCGCCCGGCGGCATCGAACGTGACCACGGACGCCTCCCATGAACCTCCAGCACCAGACGCCTGCAATTCCTTCGCGATCGCTGCGCGACCTCGAGAACCATTCCGCGTTCGTCGAGCGCCACATCGGTCCGAACGACACCGAGATCGAGCAGATGCTGCATGCGATCGGCCGCGAGTCGCTCGATGCGATGACCGACGCGATCGTTCCCGCAAGAATCAAGTCGCCGACAGCGCTCGCGCTGCCCGCGGCGATCACCGAAGTCGAGGCGCTCGCGAAGATCCGCGCGATCGCCGGCCGCAACGAGGTGTTCCGCAGCTTCATCGGTCAGGGCTACTACGGCACGCACACGCCGGCGGTCATCCTGCGCAACATCCTCGAGAATCCGGCCTGGTACACCGCCTACACGCCGTACCAGGCCGAGATCTCCCAGGGCCGCATGGAGGCGCTGATCAACTTTCAGACGATGGTCGCCGACCTTACCGGCATGCAGATCGCGAACGCGTCGCTGCTCGACGAGGCGACCGCCGCGGCCGAAGCGATGACCCTGGCCCGGCGTTCGTCCCGATCGAAGTCGAACGTGTTCTTCGTGTCCGGCGCGGTGCATCCGCAGACCCTCGAGGTCGTGCGCACGCGCGCCGACGGCCTCGGTATCGAGCTGCAGATCGGTGACGACGCTGCTGCCGCCGCCGTGGACAGCTTCGGCGTGCTCCTGCAGTACCCGGACACGTTCGGGCGCATCAACGATTACGCCGCACTCGCCGAGGCCGTGCACGCACGCGGCGCGCTGGTCGCGGTCGCCACCGACCTGCTCGCGCTTGCCCTGATCCGCGCGCCCGGTGCCTGGGGTGCGGATATCGTGGTCGGCAACTCGCAGCGCTTCGGCGTGCCGTTCGGATTCGGCGGTCCGCACGCGGCGTTCATGGCCTGTCGCGACGCGTACAAGCGCTCCATGCCGGGCCGCCTGATCGGGGTCTCGGTCGACGCCGAAGGCAAACCGGCCTACCGGCTGACCCTGCAGACACGCGAACAGCACATCCGCCGCGAGAAGGCGACCTCGAACATCTGTACCGCGCAGGTGCTGCTCGCGGTGATGGCCAGCATGTATGCGGTTTACCACGGACCCGAAGGTCTGGTCCGCATCGCACGCCGCACGCATCGGCTTGCTGCGATTCTCGCCGGCGCACTGCGTGCGGCCGGGATCAGGGTCGCGAGCGACTTCTTCGACACCCTGCACGTCAGCAATGTCGACGCGGCCGCATTGCACGCGCGCGCGCGGGCTGCGCGCGTCAACCTGCGCGCGATCGACGCCCACAGCCTCTGCATCAGCCTGGACGAAACCACTACGCGCGCCGACGTGATCGTCCTCGCCTCGCTGTTCGACGCGACGATCGTCGATATCGATGCGCTCGATCGTGATACGCCCGATGCGCTGCCCGTCGATCTGCTGCGCCAGCTGCCGTTCCTGCAGCACCACGTGTTCAATACCCACCACAGCGAGCACGAACTGCTGCGCTACATGCGCGCGCTCGCCGACAGGGACCTCGCGATGGATCGCACGATGATCCCGCTCGGCTCGTGCACGATGAAGCTCAACGCGACAGCGGAAATGATTCCGGTCACCTGGCCCGAGTTCGCGGGCATCCATCCGCTCGCGCCCGCGGAGCAGACCAGCGGTTACGCGCAGCTGATTCGCGAGCTCGAGGCGATGCTGGTCGAGATCACCGGCTACGATGCGGTCAGTCTGCAACCGAACTCGGGTGCCCAGGGCGAGTTCGCAGGCCTGCTCGCGATCCGCGCGTATCACCGCTCGCGCGACCAGGGCCACCGCGATGTCTGTCTGATCCCCGAGTCCGCGCACGGCACGAATCCGGCTTCCGCGCAGATGTGCGGCATGAGCGTCGTCGTCACCCGCTGCGACGCGCATGGCAACGTCGATGTCGAGGACATCCGCGCCAAGGCCGAAAAATATGCCGACCGCCTCGCCGCGCTGATGATCACCTACCCGTCCACGCACGGCGTGTTCGAGGAAGACATCGTCGAGATCTGCGAGATCGTGCACAGGCACGGCGGCCAGGTCTACACCGACGGCGCCAACATGAACGCGCTGGTCGGCGTTGCCAAGCCCGGGCACTGGGGTTCGGACGTATCGCACCTGAACCTGCACAAGACCTTCTGCATCCCGCACGGCGGCGGCGGCCCCGGTGTCGGCCCGTGTGCGGTCAAGGCGCACCTCGCCGACTTCCTGCCGCGGACGCTTGCCGACGCCGTCGTCGGCGCGGATGCCGGCAACACGCGGCGCCGGAGCGCGGTCGGCATGGTGTCGGCCGCGAGTTTCGGCTCGGCATCCATCCTGCCGATCTCGTGGATGTATATCACGCTGATGGGGCGCGACGGCCTGCGCCGCGCCACCCAGGTTGCGCTGCTCAACGCGAACTACATCGCCACGCGCCTCGCACCGCACTACGAGACGCTCTACACGGGTCGCAACGGGCTCGTCGCGCACGAGTGCATCCTCGACCTGCGCGGAATCAAGGACGCCACCGGCATCGGCGCCGAAGATGTCGCAAAACGCCTGATCGACTTCGGCTTCCACGCGCCGACCCTGAGCTTCCCGGTCGCCGGCACGCTGATGGTCGAACCGACCGAGAGCGAGTCGCTGCACGAACTGGACCGCTTCATCGACGCGATGATCCAGATCCGCGACGAGATCCGCGCGATCGAGGACGGTCGCCTCGACCGCGAAGACAACCCGCTCAAGCATGCGCCGCATACCGCGACCATGGTCGCGGGCAGCGAATGGGCCCATGCCTACCCGCGCGAACTCGCCGCGTTCCCGCTGCCCGTACTCAGGCGGCAGAAATACTGGGCGCCGGTCGCGCGCGTGGACAATGTCTACGGCGACAAGAACGTGTTCTGCAGTTGCGTGCCGATCAACGAATTCAAGGGCGAGATCGAGGCGTTCAGCGAACCGAACGTGGCATGACGCGCGCGCGGGATGCCGACACGCCATGGTTGCCTGCGACGATGGCCTCGCCTACGCTCGCGGCATGACCGCTCGACGACGCCTGGCGTGCGCCGCGCCGTCCCTGCCCGCCCGATCCGAAGGAGCTGCGCGCCATGTGGAGCGAACAGAAAGTCACCGCCAACGACGGCAACGCGCAGGCCTGGTTCGGCTCCTGGGTCGCGGTTTCAGGCTCGATGGCCCTGGTCGGAGCGAGGAACACGACCGTGAACGGCCGCGTCAGCCAGGGCGCGGTCTATGTATTCAGGAAGAGGCATGGCAGCTGGACGCAGACCCAGAAACTCGTCGCCGACGACGGTGCCGCCGGCGACGCGTTCGGCTCCACGATCGCCCTGGTCGGCAACATCGCGATGATTGCTGCGCCGACCGCGAAAGTCGGCGCCAACACCTGGCAGGGTGCGACATACGTGTTTGCGTTGGCTTCGGGTCCGCAACCGCAGGAGCCGGGCTGGGTGCAGGTCCAGAAGCTCGTCGCGGCCCAGGGCCGCGCGTTCGAAACCTTCGGCACCGCGGTCGCATTCAACTCGAAGTTCGCTTTTGTCGGCGCCGGCGGCGCCCATCAGGGCGCACAATACGTGCCGCGCGTCGTGTACGTGTTCAAACGCGGCCCGGACCCGGCCGGCAACGACTGGAGCGAACTGCAGCGCATCGATTCACCGACACCCGCCGATCCGACCAGCTCGTTCGGCGGTTCGATCGCGGTGTCCGAGGCCCATGTGTTGATCGGCGCGCGCGCGACCCTCGTCGACGGCAACATCGGACAGGGTATCGTCTACCTCTGTACCGAATCGCACGGACTCTGGAACCTCACCGGCAAATTGACTGCGGACGATGGCGCGGTGCGCGACAATTTCGGCGTCTCGATCGCGCTCGGCGGCGCGACCGCAATGATCGGCGCGCCCGGCGCAACGATCCACGGCAACGTCAGTCAGGGTGCCGTATATCGGTTCGAGAACATCGGCGGGACGTGGCAGCAGACGCAAAAGCTCACGGCCAACAACGGCACCGCTGCAAATCTGTTTGGCGCGTCGGTCAACGTGTTCAAGGACAGCGCCCTCGTCGGCGCCTATGCGGAGAACGCCTATCGCGGTGCAGCCTACCTGTTCGCGCTGCAGGCCGGCACGTGGACCGAAGTCGAGAAGTTGACCGCCAGCGATGCCGCGGCGACCGACGTGTTCGGGTACTACACCGCGCTCGATCAGGCGACCGTGCTGATCGGAGCGTACGGCGCGGACATCGGCGCCAATCCGAGACAGGGCGCGGTCTACTTCTACACGCGGCCGACCACGGGCCCGGTCCTCGGACCCGCGGACAACGCCTGATCCGCGAACTACTGCACGCGTCGGTTTCGACACGCAGCGAACACCAGGCCGGTCAGCCCGTCACCGCCATCTGCGCATGCGCGCCGATCCATCCAGCGAGCGCATCGAGCATCTCCTCGAGCACGCGTGCATCCGTGCGGCCGGATCGCACCGGAACATGGAACGAATGATCGGCATCCTCGAATGTCACGAGCGTCGCGCGTGTGCCGAGACGCGCGATCAACGGGTACAGCAGATCCGGCTTCGCGAGATCGTCGCGCGTGCCCTGCAGGAACAGCATCGGCAAGCGCACCTCGAACAGGTGGGTCGCGCGTTCGTCCGCGGGCTTGCCGGCGGGATGCAACGGGAAGCCGAGGAATACGAGGCCGCGCACGTCGCGCAATTCCTGTGCGGCCTGCGCCTGCGAGGTCATGCGCGCGCCGAACGACTTGCCGCCCGCAAACAGCGGCATTCCCGGAAGCAGGCGGCCCGCCTCGGCGGTCGCGGCACGCACGGTCGCCTCGGCAAGCTTTGGCGGGTCCGGCCGTTTCGAACCGCGTTCCATGTACGGAAACTGGTAACGCAGGGTCGCGATATCGCGGCTCGCGAGGCCCTGCGCGACCGCGGCCATGAACGGGTGGCTCATGCCGGCTCCAGCGCCGTGGGCGAGCACGCAGCACGCGCGCGCACCGGCGGGTGCCTGCAACAGTCCCGAGGCGGTATGTTCGGCATCGACCGCGAACGTCGTGGATCGGGGCGTGGCCATCGCCGCTGCACCTAGCTCGAGGCCAGCTGCAGCAACTTCTGCGCATAGCCGGGCGCAGTGGGTTCATGCATGAAGTACACGTGTGCGTCCGTCCACGCGCTCGCCGCGAGCCGTGCGGCCCATTGCGCAAGATCGGCGTCGGAATACGCTTCCAGGCGCAGCCGCACATAGCCCCAGGGCGCGGTCTCGACCAAGGGCGGCGGGGCCTGGTCTTCGCGTTCGGACACGCATAACGCAGCTCCCGCCGTCTTCAGCGCCGCGTACACGTCGTCGTCGAACCAGCTGCGGTCGCGAAACTCGAAAGCCGCGCGGTGGTCGGCGGGCAGAACCTGCAGAAATTCACCGAGCCGCGTCAGGTCCTTCTTGAGGAACGGGGGCAGCTGGAACAGCACGGGTCCACGCTTGTCGCCGAGCGCCTCGAGCGTGCGATAGAGCCAGGCCACCGGTTCGGCGGCCGCATCCGCCTTCAGACGCGCGTCGTGGGTGATGCGCCGCGAAGCCTTGATCGCGAAGCGGAATCGCTGCGGCGTCGCGGCACGCCATGCCTCCAGCACCGCAGTCTTCGGCATCCGGTAGAAGGTATTGTTGATTTCGACCGTGGGCAGGCGTCCGGAATAGAACATCAGCATGTCGCCGGGCTTGATCCTGTCGGGGTAGAAGGAACCCTGCCACTCCTTGTAGGAATAGCCGCTCGCACCTGCCCATAATTGCATCGTCATGATTCGATCTCGGCAATCGAACCGCCCGTGCCGAGTATCGAAGCAGCATGCAGCTGCGCACGACGTGGGGCGCAGGACCGGCTCTTCGATGTCGCCGCGTGAACGGATCGGACTACCCTGGATGATGATGTGATCGCGAAACTCGGCGAATATTCGGCCAAACGCCGCTTCGAAGCCACTCCCGAACCGGCAGCCACCGTAGCGGGCAGCGGATCCGGGCCGTTGCTGTTCGTCGTCCAGCAGCATGCGGCGCGCCAGCTCCATTTCGATTTCCGCCTCGAGTGCGACGGCGTCCTGAAGTCGTGGGCGGTACCCAAGGGGCCTTCGCTCGATCCGAACGACAAGCGCCTCGCGGTGCATGTCGAGGACCATCCCTACGACTATGCCTCGTTCGAGGGCGTGATCCCGCCGGGCCAGTACGGCGCCGGCGAGGTCATCGTCTGGGATTGCGGCGTGTTCAGTCCCGACGAAGGCGGCCTCTGGTTCGACGACCGCGCCGAAGCCGAACGCAGGATCCGCGCGGGTCTCGACGCCGGCAAGCTCGGCATCCAGTTGCGTGGCGAAAAACTCAAGGGCTCGTTCGCGCTGGTGCGTACCAGGGATGCGAAGACCTGGCTCCTGATCAAGCACAAGGACCGCTTCGTGAGCTCCGTCGATATCGGTACGCTGGAGCGCTCGGTGCTTTCGGGCCTTGCCGTCACCGACCTCAAGGCGGTGCCGGTGCAGCGCATGCCGGCGACTCGACTGGTGCCGACTGGTGAGCCCGCCGCGATGCCGGACAAGCTCGCACCGATGCTCGCCGAGACCGGCGAGGCACCTTTCCGCCACGCGGACTGGGCCTGGGAGCCCAAGCTCGACGGTTACCGCGCGCTCGCGTTCATCAATGCGCAGGGTATCCGCCTGCGCTCGCGGCGGGGGCTCGAGCTCGCGGCCACGTTTCCGAAACTGGCCGCGGAACTTCGCCTGCAGGTCGGCAGCGGCATGCTTCTCGACGGCGAGATCGTCGCGTTCGACAGTGAAGGAAAACCCTCGTTCAGCGCGCTGCAGAATCGCTTCCAGCTCAAGGACGAACGCGAGATCGCGGCGGCCGACCGCAACACGCCAACCCTGTTTTTCGCGTTCGATCTGCTGTATTTCGAAGGCATCGACCTGCGCCGGGCACCCTATCGCGATCGTCGCCGCTATCTCGCGCAATGTCTGCTGCCCTCGCCTCTGGTCAAGCTTGTGCATGCCGACGACGATGGAGTCACGCTGTACGAGGCGGCGCTCGCAAGCGGCTTCGAGGGCGTGATCGGCAAGCGCAAGGACAGCATCTACGAGAGCGGCCGCCGCTCACCGGCGTGGCGCAAGGTCAAGCCGACGCACAGCGCGGACTTCGTCGTCGGCGGCTACACCCGCGGCAAGGGATCGCGTGCGCCGCTCGGTGCGCTGCTGCTCGGTTACTGGGACCGCGGCGCGCTGCGCTATGCCTCGCACGTCGGCTCCGGCTTCGACGAGCGCACGCTTGCACAGGTGCGCGCGCGTCTGCAGCCACTGCACACGCGCACCTGCCCGTTCGCGCAAGAGCCCGAGGTCAACGGCGCGGTCACCTGGGTAAGACCCGAAGTGGTCGCCGAAGTACGATTTCAGAGCTGGACCGGCGACGGTTCGCTGCGCGCACCGATTTTCGTGCGCCTGCGCGAGGACATCTCTGCCAAGACCGTGCGTCGCGTCAAGCCGACTGCAGGGCCGGCGTCCGCGCACAAGCGGCCCGAAGAGCTCGAATCCACGGCACGGCAACCCGGCTCCAGCCCGAATCATGAGCGAAAGGACATGAGCAGAAGCAGATCACGGTCACGCGAAATCGATGATGTCCTCGCCCAGCTCGAAAGCACGCGAAACGCGTTCGAACTCGCGATCGGCGGCGAGCGCATCCGCCTCACCCACCTCGATCGCGTGTACTGGTCCGCGAACGCCGCGCTCAGGCAGGAGGCGCTGACCAAGCGCGACCTGCTGCGTTACCTCGCGCGCGTGTCGCCGCTGATGCTGCCGCATCTCGCGGATCGCCCGCTGACGATGATCCGCATGCCCGACGGCATCGACGGACAGCGCTTCTTCCAGAAGCACTGGACCCAGGCCCGCCCCGACTTCGCCGAGACCATCACCGTGTTCTCCGAACACAAGGATGAACAACAGGATTACCTGATCTGCAACAACCTGCCGACGCTGCTCTGGCTCGCGCAGTCGGGCACCCTCGAATTCCATGTCTGGCATTCGCGTGCCAAACCCGGCGCCGATGCGAAATCGAAGTCGACCGATTACTCGAGTTCGCTCGAAGCGCTCGAAACCTCGGTGCTCAACTATCCCGACTACGTGATCTTCGATATCGATCCGTACATCTATTCGGGCAAGGAGGCGAAAGGCGCCGAACCCGAGCTCAACACGACCGCGTTCGAAAAAGGCAAGGAAGTCGCGTTCCATTTGCGCGAGCTGCTCGCCGAGATGAAGCTCGATGCGATCGTCAAGACCTCGGGCAAGACCGGCCTGCACGTGTTCGTGCCGATCAAGCGGACGCTCGATTTCGACGAAACCCGCAAGGTATCCGAACTGGTCAGCCGCCACCTGATGCGCCGCTACCCGAAGGACATCACGATGGAATGGAGCGTGCCCAGGCGCACGGGCAAGATCTTCATGGACCACAACATGAATGTCCGCGGCAAGACCCTGAATGTCGCGTATTCCCCGCGCGGCGTGGCCGGGGCGCCGGTGTCGATGCCGCTGAACTGGGAGGAACTCGAAAAGGCGCACCCGCTCGACTTCCGCCTCGATAATGTGATAACACGCCTGTCCCGGACCGGCGATCGCTGGAGCGACGCCCTCAAACGCAAGCAGGATCTGGCGCGGGCGCTGAAGCGCAGCACGTCCTGAAGACTTCGGAGAGAGCCGTCATGGCTGCACGTTCGATAGCGTCGCTGACCGTTTCGTTCGGCCTCGTGGCCATTCCGGTCAAGCTCTACACGGCCACCGAAGCGAGCCAGAAGATCTCGTTCAACCTGCTGCACAAGGGCTGCGGATCACGACTCAAGCAGCAGTACCTCTGTGCGACGGAAAACATACCGGTCGCGCGCGAGGACATGATCAAGGGCTACGAATTCGCCAAGGATCAGTACGTGATGTTCAGTCCCGAGGAGCTCAAGGCGCTCGAGGAGACCGGAACCCAGAGCGCCGAGATCACCGAGTTCGTGCCGATCTCCGCGGTCGACCCGGTCTACTTCGACAAGGCGTATTACCTCGCGCCCGACAAGGGCGGCGCCAAGCCCTACTCCCTGTTCGCCAAGGCGCTGCGCGCGTCCAAGCGCTGCGCGATCGGCCGCTGGGCGGCCCGCGGCAAGCAGTACATCGTGATGATCCGCCCGGTCGAGGACGGTCTGGTCATGCAGCAACTGCTGTACGCGAACGAGGTGCGTTCGATCAGCGACATCGACATCCCGGTCATGGACGTCAAGGACGCCGAACTCAAGCTCGCGCAGCAACTGATCGATCAGCAAAGCTCGAGCACGTTCGATCCGAGCGAGTACAAGGACGAAGTCGCCGAGCGCATCCAGGCCGCGGTGCAGAAGAAGGTCGAAGGCGAGCAGATCACGATGGCCGAGGAGCCCAAGGGCGGCGCGCAGATCATCGATCTCATGGATGCGCTGCGTGCGAGTCTCGAGAAAAAGGGCGCGGCGAAGGCACCCGCCGGCAAGGCGGCCGCCAAACCTGCGCGCAAGCCTGCCAAGCGCGCTGCTCAGGTCGCGGAACCCGAGCCGGCCAGGCGCAAGAGCGCCCGGCGTGCGAAGTAGTGTGCTCAAGGTGCCCCAGGATCCGACGCGTCAGCAACGTTCGCGCACGGACGCGCCAAGCGTGAAGCCGGATTCCCCTCCCTGCAGCGGCTGCGACGGGAGAGACGGCACGTGAGGGGCCTTTCGTTCTGCTCCACCCTCGCCCTGCCAGACGTTCACGGATTTACTCGATGCATTCCTATGGCGCGCGCGACGTCGAAAAGCTGCTCCACCTGCCGCGCAGCACGATCCGCTCGCTGATCGCCGCCGGCTTCGTCGCGCCCACGCGCGGCCCGCGCAACGCGTGGCGATTCTCGTTCCAGGATCTGATCGTGCTGCGCACCGCGCAGGCGCTGTCGAGCGCGAATGTGCCGCATCGGCGGATCGTGCGCGCGCTCAAGCAACTGCGCAGCCACCTGCCCGAGACGATGCCGCTGTCCGGCCTCAGCATCGGCGCGATCGCCGACCAGGTCGTCGTGCGCGAAGGCGGCGGCCGCTGGCAGGCCGAGAGCGGCCAGTATGTGCTCGCGTTCGAGGGCGATCCGGCTGCTGGCTCCCTGCGCGTGATCGAGCCCGCTCCGCGGTCCGCCCGGGCTGACCCGGAAAACGCACCGGCGGACGGCATCGCGCTCGAACGCAGCGACCGCGCGGCCGCACTGCACGCGTACGACCGCGCGATCGCCGCCGACCCGACGCGCATCGATGTGCACGTCAATCGCGGCCGCCTGCTGCACGAACTTGGCCGTCTCGACGAGGCCGCGCAAACCTATCGCGACGCGATCGTGGCCGGCGCCCGCGATGCCCTGCTCTTCTACAACCTCGGCGTGCTGCTCGACGACATGGAGCACAAGCCCGAAGCGATGCAGGCCTACGAAGCCGCGCTGCGCGAAGACCCGCAGATGGCCGACTGCCACTACAACCTCGCGCTGCTGTGCGAGGAACTCGACCGGCCGCGCGATGCGATCCGGCACATGGCGCAGTACCGGCGCCTCGTCAACCGGCCGCGCACGTAGCCGTCAACGCATGGGTGCTGCAAGTCGTCGTTGCGGCGAGCGCCGGGGCCCAGGCTTCCTGACGATGCGGGACTGCGAATCGCTGCACGACACGCTTTCGTTTGCGGCGAACCGCGGAACACCGCCTCTTCACAAGGCGCGTTGACGAGCACGACCGCCCTCGGTGTTTTCCGCTTGCTTTCCGCAGTTCCTGGCCCCAGTATAACCAACGTTATAACGACCTCACGAGGCCCGCCATGAAGCTCAAGATCACCACGATCGGCAATTCCGCGGGCGTCATCCTGCCCAAGGAGCTGCTCGCGCGCCTGCGCCTGGACAAGGGCGACGAACTGCTCGCGCTGGAAACCCCGGACGGCATCCGGCTGACGGTCTACGACCCCAAGCTCGCCGCGCAGATGGAAGTGGCCGAACGCATCATGCGCGAGGACCGCAATGTGCTGCACAAGCTCGCGCAATAGGCGGCCGCCATGATCGTCTGGATCGAAAGAGCGCTCGTTCTTGCCATCCACGAGCGCCAGCTCGCCGAGCATGGCGGCAGCAGCGGCGTACGCGACGAAGACTTGCTGGAGTCCGCGCTCGCCCGCCCACAGCAACTCCATGCCTACGGCGATCCCGCACCGGACATTGCCGACCTCGCAGCCAGCATCGCCTGCGGCCTCGCGCGCAACCACCCTTTCATCGACGGCAATAAGCGCACCGCACACGTCTGTTACCGCGTCTTTCTCGCGCTCAACGGTGTCGAACTCGTCGCCAGCGACGAAGACAAATACGTCAGCATGCTCGCGCTCGCCGAAGGCACCCTGCCCGAAGCCGAATTCGCCGCGTGGCTGCGCGAACACATCGCGCCCGCAGCCGGCGGCGCGGTGCACGAAACGCGGTCGCGCTATCGCGATCGCGCGTAGGGCATGTGCCCCTGCGTGCAGCGCAGCCAGGGTGCTGGACACGAATGCGGCACTCTTCGCGTCGTGCGACCCGGCGGCAACAGTGACCGCCTGCGGCTCGCGCGGTCAGCCCCGCTCGTCGATGTCGACACTACTGCCGAAGACGCGCAGTCGTGACCCTGTTCAACACAGCTTCGTCACCGTCAAAGGCCTGCCCGACGCGGCGGGCGCATTGAACGATCCGCACGTGCCGCCAGCAATCGTCCGGCTTCCGTCCGCCGTCGATCGCGCCTCTCAAACCGCGCCTTCAGTGGGAGGCTCAGATGGCTTTCCGATCCCGCTGCCGGCGAATCGCGTGCGGATGTACTCCCTCGCACTGTCCGGCGACAACTTGATCGTGCCGGGTCCGCTCCTGACGAAGAAGTCGCCTTCCGGCGCCGATTCGACTCCCTTCCACTTCAAGAACACCGGCTCGGGACTTCGCTGGCAGCTCACCACGCAGACGCTCTTGCCCTGCACGATTTGCGTTTTCGGATCGATGCAGGTGCCGGCCCGGTCGCCCAGGCCGTTGCGCACCACTTGCGCCAGGTGCCGCATGAACTTGTCATCGCTCTCGAGCTGATCCTTTTCGATGCCGACGATCGAGCCGTCGTCGGCCACGCCGATCAGCAGGTCGCCGCCTTCAGTATTGAGGAATGCAGCGATGGTCTTGAGTGCGGCATGGGTGACACCCTTGTCGTCGCGCCGGTCGTCCTTGAGGTTCCAGCGCAGCGTCGACTTGAACTCCAGTGTCTTCGACTCGCCGGCCTTGATCAACTCGTCGGCATTGCGGTGCGCGCGCAGGTACTGGTCGAACAGGAAGTTCTTGATGGCTTCGCCGAACGCGCGATCGTCGGTGATGCGCTTGTAGAGGTCGAAGTTCGAATCCACAATCTCCTGGATCACGTGCTCGACCTTCTGGTCGAAGGTGAGCCGCACGTTCTCGCGCGTGTTCACTCGCGCGGCCGCGTCCAGCGCCGCATCGTCGTCGAGCTTCTCCATCATCTGGCCGAGCGTGACGCGGTGCTCCGGGCCAAGGTTGAGCCCGAAGCGCTCGTTCAGCTCGGCGATGATGCGGGAGAGTGTCTCCAGCTCCTCGGCGTCCACGCCGTAACCCGCCTTCGCGCTGACGGGATCGAGCACTCCGGGTCTGCGTTCCAGCGCGATAGCGCCGCTGGCGGTTTGCTGGACACGATACGACTCCATGTCGATGTTCTGCTGGACCTCGCGCGGCAACTCCGCGCGATCGGCTGGCAACAGCCGGCGCAGGTACCGCGCGAAGACGTGGAGCTTTTCGAGATCGGCGTCGGCGAAGGTCAGCACCTGGGCCAGAAAAGCGTAGAGCCGCACGTAATCGGTGAGCTGACTGCGGAAGTCGTGCTGCTCCTCTTCGGCGATCGCGTGGAAACGATCGACGATGGGCACGAGCACCGCATAGAGACGGTCCTGCGTCGCCTTCGGATCGAAGTAGACCTTCGCGAACGCGTCCACGTCGGCCTCGGTATAGACCGGGAACGCAGCAAGCCGCGTCTGCATCTCGTACAACAGATTCGGATCGGTCGCCTCGGAAAGCAGCGTCGTCTCGTACCAGGGCTCGAACGCGGCCTTGATTTCCTCCGCCTCGTTGGCGAAGTCGAGCACCAGCGTGCCCTTCTTCTGCGGGTGCGTGCGGTTGAGACGCGACAAGGTCTGCACCGCATTGACGCCACCGAGCTTCTTGTCCACATACATCGTGTGCAGCAGCGGCTGATCGAAGCCGGTCTGGAACTTGTTGGCGACGATCAGGAAGCGGTATTCGGGCCGCTCGAACGCCTTCGCCGTCTGCGTCTCCGGAAAGCCGTTCATGCCGGACTCGGTGTACGACTGCCCACCATCCTGCACGGTGCCCGAGAACGCGACCAGCGCCTTGAACGGATAGCCGCGTTCGGCGAGATACGTGTCGACCGCCAGCCGGTAGCGCACCGCATGCAGGCGCGAGCGCGTGACGATCATCGCCTTGGCCTTGCCGCCGATCTCGCCCTGCACCTTGGCCGCGAAATGCTCGGCGCAGATCCTGACCTTCTCGCCGATCGCGTGCGGGTGCAGATCGACGAACGACTTGAGCAGGTACGCGGCCTTCTTCTTGTCGTAACGCGGATCGTCTTCGACCTTCTTCAGCAGCCGCCAGTACGCCTTGTACGTGGAATAGTTCGCAAGCACGTCGAGAATGAATCCTTCCTCGATTGCCTGGCGCATGCTGTACAGATGGAACGGCGCGAACTTGCCGTCGGGTCGCTTCGTGCCGAACAGCTCCAGCGTCTTCGGTTTCGGCGTGGCCGTGAACGCGAACGTCGAGAGGTTGGGCAGCGACCCGCGCTTCTCCATCTCGGCGAGGATCGTGTTCTCGAGTTCCTCCTCGGGCGTCTCCGCGTGTGATTCCTCTTTCTCTGCGTCTTCGAGCGAGCGCGAGCTCAGCACCGCCTTGAGGCTCTTCGTGCTTTCACCCGACTGCGACGAGTGTGCCTCGTCCACGATCAGCGCGAAGCGCTTGCCCGGCAGCTCGCCGATTTCCTGCGCGATCACCGGGAACTTCTGCAGCGTGGTCACGATGATCGTCTTGCCCGATTCCAGCGCGTCCTTGAGCTGGCGCGAGGTGGTGTCGATGTTCTCGACCACGCCGAGGGTCTGCTCGAACTGGCGCATCGTGGTCTGCAACTGGCGATCGAGCACGCGGCGGTCGGTGATGACCACGATTGAATCAAACACGCGCCGGTCGCTGGCGTCGTGCAGCGTGGAGAGCTGATGCGCGAGCCAGGCGATCGTGAAGCTCTTGCCGCTGCCGGCCGAGTGCTGGATCAGATAGCGCTGGCCCGCGCCGCGCGCGCGCGCGTCGGTCACGAGCTTGCGCACGCAGTCGAGCTGCTGGTAACGCGGGAAAATCAGAAACCGCTGGCCGGTCTTGCGCCCCTTGTCGTCTTCTTCCTCGACCTCGTGGATGAACTGGCGCACCAGGTCGAGCACGCTGTCGCGCGCCCAGGTCTCGTCCCACAGATAACCGGTCGCGTAGCCGCCCTGCGTCGGGGAAATGGGCGGGTTGCCCGCGCCGCCGAACTTGCCCTGGTTGAACGGGAGGAAGCGCGTACGCGGTCCAGCGAGCCGGGTGGTGACGTAGACCAGATCCGGGTCCACCGCAAAGTGCGCGAGGCAGCGGCCGTACGCGAGCAGCGGCTCGCGCGGGTCGCGATCGGTCTTGTACTGGCGGATCGCGTCCTCGACGTCCTGCGCGTTGAGCGGATTCTTGAGCTCGGCAGTGAAGATCGGGATGCCATTCAAGAACAGCACGAGATCGAGGCAGTTCTCGTTCTTCGTGCTGTAGCGCACCTGGCGCACCACGGCGAAGAGATTTGCCGCGTGCAGCCGCTGCGTCTCTTCGTTGAGTCCGCTCGCGGGCCGAAAGTACGCGAGGCGGAACTTGCAGCCCGAATCCTTGATGCCGTTGCGCAGGACGTCGAGCGCCCCGCGCCGCTCGATCTCGGCTGCGAGGCGTTTCAGGAACTGCTCGCGGACCCCCGCGCCGTGGTGCTGCTCGAGCTTCTTCCACTCCTTGGGCTGCGTCGCGAGCACGAAATCGACCACGTCGCGCGGCAGCAGACAGAGTGTGCGGTCGTAGTCCTCCGGTGTGCGCTTGCGGTAACCGCCCGGCGGCGTGTCGCCATACGCCGGCGCGGTCTCGCGCACCGCGGTCGAATCGCCCGCGCACGCGTCCGGACCGTGCTGCAGCAAGCCGCACTCGATCGCCTGCTCGAAGGAGCGCTCGGAAATCTGGACACTCATGCGACCTCCCCCGCGCGCGCCTTGCGTGCCGGCAGATCGAGCTGCTCTTCGAGAATCTCGAGCAGCGCACGCGCGCATACACGCGGTTGCGTTTCGTCTCGCTCGCGCGCGCCACGATGCCTGCCGATTCGAGCCGATCGATTGCCCGCTGCGCCGTGGTGAAAGCCACGCCGAGCCGCGCGGCGAGCTTGTTCACCGTCCAGAACGGGTTCTCGACGAACCGCTCCAGCGTGCGCTCAGGCACGCGCGAGGGCGCCGCCGCGAGCCGCTCGCGCCAGCCCGCGACGAGCGCGTCGATGCGCTGCGTGCGATCGAGCGCGTCCTGCGCCTGTCCCGCGACGCCGCGCAGAAGTAGGCGAGCCATTCCTCCCACTCGCCGCGCTCCGTGACGCCGGAGAGCCGCGCGTAATATTCCTGGCGCGTCGCCTCGAAGAACGCGCTGAGATACAGCAGCGGCGGGGCAGCACCTGCCGTCGACGAGCAGCAGCGTGATGAGCAGCGGCCCACGCGCCCGTTGCCATCCAGGAACGGATGGATCGCCTCGAACTGCGAGTGCGCGAGCGCGATATGCACGAGCGGCGGCAGCGTCTGCTCATGCAGGAACTTCTCCCACGCGCCGAGGCAGTCCAGCAGACGATCCGGCGGCGGCGGCACGAAGCGCGCGCCTGCGAGCGTGCATCCCGCGGGGCCGATCCAGTTCTGCGAGCGGCGGAACTGCCCCGGCGTCGCCGCGTCGCCGCGCACGCCGCGCATCAGCTTCTCGTGCAGCTCCCTGAGCAGCCGCAGCGACAGCGGGGATCGGCCAGGCGCGCGATCCTGCTCGAGCGCAACCACGTAGTTGGCGACCTCGCGCAGATCTTCCGGGCTGCGCTCGACCGCGGCCCCGGCCTCGGCCGCGAGCAGCTCGCCGAGGTCGCCTGCGTGCCCTCGATGCGGCTCGACAGCACCGCCTCGCGCGCACGAACGGGCGGATCAGCAGATGCGGATTCAGCAGGCGCCGGCCCTCGCCGGCGAGCCGGCCGATCGCGAGGTCCGCCCGTGAAAGCGCCGCCGCCAGCGTCTCGCTCCACGCGAGCTGCGGCGGCAACGGCTCGGGCACATACGCCCGGTAGCCACCCGCGCAGCGGACGGTGCGGCCGTGCGGCTCGCGCTTGGCTTGTGTGGTCATCGGCTCCCTTATTTGCGGTCGCGAAAACAGCCTTGGCACATATTAGCGAAAGAGCCGGAACTCGCAAACAAGCAAACGCGCCCGCACCCGCGTCCGTTACGCGGCGCTTCGCGCACGTCGATCTTGCCGGTCACGGCGGCGGAGATCAGCGCAGTGCGGAGTTCCTTGAGGCGGTCGATGGCGTCGCCGACCTTGGCGACGAGGGCATCGATCCGCGCTGTCTCGCGGTCGAGGAAGGCGGCGATGGCGCGTTGCTCTCATTGAGGATGGCGAGCGGCCATGCTCCTTAACTGATCGCCGGTTGACTGCGCTCACTGTTGTACCCTTGCATGGACTCGTCCACTACTCACGCGCAGGCACCGATAAGGCGCAGCGCAAGAATGTACCGCAGCGTATCGTCCGTTCAGAAGTTGACGCAAGTACGGCTGATCGAATACCATGTGCTGGCTGTATCGTGGCTACGATGCGCAGGACAGTCGCCATGCCGCGCGTCTTCCTCATCGTGATGACGACACAGTACGCCGGCCGATGTCTGCGCCGCTGCACGTGCCACTCCTCGAAGCGCGTGTCGCTGTCGAAGTTCGACCACTTCGCGTCATCCATCGACGATTGACCGCGCTGCTATCGACGTCACGGAAGTCTCCGTCACGAGAATCGCCGTCATTCGGCGCAGTCTCGTGCGTCTGCATCCATAGCGCCCTGCGCAAGTGACTTGACCTGCTTCACCTCCCAATGCGCCGGAATCTCCCCCAGCCACTCGACGCCGGAGTCCTTCATCGGGACGGTCGGGTCGAGGCCCTTGGTGACGGCGCGGGTGATGAGGGCGGTGCGCTGCTCCTGGAGCAGCTCGATCAGCCGCTCCTTCTTCGCCACCAGCGCATCGATCCGCGCCGTCTCCCGGTCGAGGAAAGCAGCGATCGCGCGCTGCTCAGGCTCGGAGGGGCTCGCCAAGCTGCATACGTCGCCATCTCGCTTTCGTTGATGGCGGGAGAGCTCACACCTTTCGAGTTCGCCACGACGCGCTCTACAAAGTACGGAGCGCGCAGGGCATACGCTGCGTAGTCGGTCGTCAAGTCGTCGGTTGGCCGGACGACGGCGAAGCCTGTCGAGACAACCATGCTAGGTTCCGGATCACTGATCGGCGCGATCGCACGGAGGTACGTGCGCACGGTCGACACGATCACGTCGCCGTCGCGCACGAGTCTCCGCGCACGGGATGGAGCCGAGGCGAATGTCGAGTTGTTCGCGTTCGACAATGCGTCCGAGGCTGTCAACGCCTCCGATGTCCACGTAGACAATCTCGCGCGCGGGATCGGTGTCCTCCATGAGCGACTCCGGGTTCAGCGCGGCCAGATGCTTCAGCCGCTTCGCCTCCCAACGCGCCGGAATCTCCCCGAGCCACTCGACGCCGGAATCATTGTAAGCCGGATACGGCTTGAACCTTTGTGCGCTCATCGCCACGGCCCTCCCGGTTGCCAGGATAGACCGAACGGTTCTGCGGCGATCACGCGATCGCGGAGCGGAACGAGGAACGCAAGAATCCGCTCCCCGATGATCTGGAAGTTCGCGGGCGGTGGCGTGAGGAACGCGCCGCTGCCGAAATAGTCCGTCCAGCGACGACTCAGTTCGTCATCGCCGTAGAACGCCGATCGCAGGACATCCGGCGGCTCGTTGACCCACGCAGTACCGCGGCGCTCGAAGCATGCCACCACCGCTTCGCGCAGCAGCGGGCCTTCGAATGCGAACGCCGAGGCCAGCGCCCACACGTCGTGAAAATCCTTCATGCGGCTGTTGCGGCGACCGAGCTTGACCATCGCTTCGAACTTCTCCGCGATGCTGACTTCGCGCCGGTAGACGCGGATGCGTGGTGGTGGCAGCGACGGCAGCAGCACGGGATATTCGCTGCGCTCGGGCGGCGGCACCACCGCGTCGCCGAAGCCGAAGTCGGCCTGAAAACGAATGCGCGACCGGCCGAGATGGGCCGTCATTTTCACGCGTTGGCCCGCGTATTCCTCTTCCGCGCGGATCGGCGATGGAACCAGCGAGTCCGCGTCGAAGTCGAGGCCATCCTGCGGACACGCCACCGCACAGACATCGCGAACCAGTTGCGCGATGGAGTCGGAATCGCTCGCGCCGGTCGCGAGGAAATCGAGGTCGCGTGTCATGCGGTAAGGATCGGGCAGCCACAGGCTGAGCAGTCCGGCGCCCTTGAGTACGCAGCGTTCGCGATGTGCCGACTCACCGAGTCGGTAGAGGAAGCGCTCGCACGCATAGCGCACGAGGTAAAGCTGGTACTCGACTTCGGCTGCCTTCGCCTTGTTGAGCAGGCGCGCCTGGATCGAGGCAACCGGATCGGGACTCACGGCATCGCCTCCAGGGCGGCACGCAGTCGAGTCGAAGGCAGGACGTCGAGCGCCCGGTACAGTGCATCGACCGTGACCTTGCGTTGTCGCAGCGCATCGTGGAGCGCTTCCTTCGCGGCTTCGCCACCGACGCGCCGCTGGTAGCGGAAGCAATCGAGCACGGTCCGCGCGGGACTGGTGATGCGTGCCGGAACGCCTTCGAATGCGGTCTTGTCGATGCCGTAGGTCCACGCGGCGCCGGAGAAGCGCACCAGACGCAGCTTGATTCCCTTGACGCCCGGCGCGCGCGCCTTGTTCGGCACGGCAAGCCAGACGCCTGCCGGAACACGCGTCCCGATGCCGTGCACTTGCAGCGCGGAAAGCAGACAGACTATTGAATCCGGAACCCGCGCGCACACCGCGGCGAGATCGTGGTTTTCCGTCGGCTCGATGTCCTCGCGCCGGTAGAGGCCCCAACCAACGCGTGCCACGGTCTTGTCGTGGATCAGCTTCTGAAGCGCGTCGTATCCAATGCCCAGCGCCTCGGCATCGGATGAGCGAAAGAAGCCGCCCAGATCGTTCAGGTCGGTTCGACGGCGCGTGGACATTGTGTGGCTTTGTCCGGGAATTTGTCGGTACAGATCGCAACACTACCGACAATTTTCCGCAACAGCAACGTCTGCTGCAAAAAGATCAGCGGAGCGGGCGATCGGCCGATGCGGCAGGCGGCGCAAAACGTCGGCACTTGCGCTGGAGTGCCGACATTCGGTGTCACTCGGTCGGCACGCTCCCCGTCACTTCCGCCAGCATACGCATGATGTCGGACTCGATGCCGCGGATGTCGGACTCGATCTCCTCCAGCGGCCGTGGCGGCGTGTAACGGTAGAAGTAGCGGTTGAAGTTGATCTCGTAGCCGATGAGGCCGACCTGACCGTCCTTTGGGTCGCGCTTGCCGGTATCGATCCATGCGTCGGGGACATGCGGACGGACCTCGCGCTCGAAAAATGCTTCGACGCGCTCGGCGAGCGGCACGCTTTCCGTATCACGCAGTTCCGGGTCGGGCTCCGGGTTGCCGTCCTTGTCACGGCAGATGGCGGCGCTCTCGTCGCGCTCGGAAAGCGCGGAGAGGATGGCTTTTCTGGCGGGCGCCGGGAGTTTCACGCTGGCCTTCTTCAACGCGGCGTCGAGCAGACGCTCGAATTCGGCGCGATCCTTGATGAGCTTGGCCGGGAGCGCCTGCAGGAGTTTTCGGATCGTCTCCTGCAGGGCGCGTCCTTCGGCCTGCTCCTTCGTACCCGCGGCGCCCTTTTTCTTCGACTGCGCGAGTGCCTGGAAGCCCTTCTCGTCCTCGAGGCGGGCGATGCGCTCCGCGCTGGCCTGGAAGTTGAGCCGCAGCGGTCGATCGACGGTGATCTTGCGGAAGCCGAAGTGCGTGGTCGGGAAGATGCGGCTGACCGTCAATGTCCTCCTCCTTTCCGTCCTTCGTCGCCTTTCGCGTCTCGCCGTCCTTGAAGTTGGAGAGGATTCGCAGGATATCTTGCGAACGGTCGAGCGGAATCTCGCGCCGCTTGTCGCCGAGGCTCTTGCGCATCGGAACCCAGAACGAGGTGGCGTCGATGAGCTGGACCTTGCCCTTGCGCGCCGGCGCCTTGCGGTTCGTCACGACCCACACGTAGGTCGCGATCCCCGTGTTGTAGAAGAGCTGCTCGGGAAGTGCGACCAGCGCTTCCAGCAGATCGTTCTCGAGAACGAAACGACGGATCTCGCTCTCGCCACTGCCGGCGTCACCGGTGAACAGCGGCGAGCCGTTCATGATGATCGCGATGCGCGAGCCACCGTCTTTCGGCTCCCTGGCATGCGCGAGCATGTGCAGCAGGAACAGCAACTGGCCATCACTGATGCGCGGAAGTCCCGGTGCGAAACGCCCTGCGGCGCCGCGCTCGTGCTCGGCTCGCACCGCGTCCTCGTCGCGCTTCCAGTCCTTGCCGTAAGGCGGATTGGCGATCAGGTAGTCGAACGTCGTACGGGCGTGGCGGTCGTTGGAAAGCGTGCTTCCATAGCTGATGTGATCGGCGTCACGGCCGGTCGGGTCCTTCATGAAGAGATCCGACTTCGACACGGCCCACGTTTCCGGATTCACCTCCTGGCCGAAAAGATGGATCTCCGCGTTTTCGTTGATCGCGGGGCGCAGGAGATCGCCGTTCTTGCGCAGTCCAACGGTGATGTGTTCCTTGGTGATCATCAGCATGCCACCGGAGCCGCAGCACGGGTCGTAAACGGTGCGGATCGCCTTCTTGGCGCGGATCTCCTTCTCGTCGCCGGCGAGCATCAGGTCCACCATCAGATGCACGACATCGCGCGGCGTGAAGTGCTCGCCCGGGTTCTCGTTCAGCGCTTCATTGAACTTGCGGATCAGCTCCTCGAAGATCGTGCCCATGGTCGGGTTGTCGATCGCGTCCGGGTGCAGGTCCACATTCCTGAAGCGCTCCAGCACCTGGAACAGCAGGCCCGCCTCGTCGAGCTTGCTGATCGTGTTGTCGAAGTCGAACTTCTCCAGCACCTCGCGCATGTTGGGGCTGAAACCGGCAATGTAGTTGCGCAGGTTGGCGGCGAGGTGCGGCGCATCGGCTAGCAGCTTCTCGAAGTCGTAGCGCGAGGTGTTGTAGAACGCGAAGCCGGCGATCTTTCTCAGTTGCGGATCGAGGTTTTCGAGTTTCCTGCCGCGCAGCTCGGCCTGCTTCGCGAGCACCTTCTCCTTGGTGCCGGCCAGCACGCAGTCGAGACGGCGAAGGACGGTAAGCGGCAGGATAATATCCTGATACTTGCCGCGTTTGAACGTATCGCGGATGAGGTCGGCGACGCCCCAGAGAAAACTGACGATCTCGCTATGGTTCATTGCCGTCCACTCACTCCTGTGCTGCGGAGATTAACCGATCGTTCGATGTCGCCAGCGGTATGCGCGCGTTCGCGCTGGCCAACCGGTGCATGCGCGCGACGACCGCATCGAATACCGGTGCGGTCGGTACGTCGTGCTCGGCGAAAATGCGAGCCAGAGATTCGTAGTAGCCCAGCGTGCCGTCGCGTCGGCCGGTGAAGCGGTCGAACACGGCGATGCCAACTTGAGGATTCTCCATGTCCTGCACAATGGCGCGCGCGTTGTGGAGTTTGTCGCAACCGGAAACGAGCAGGGTCTCGACGTTGGCGTGCGCGAGGTGAGTTAAGTAGGCCTGCTTGCGCGCGAGCCAGTCTCGATGCTTCGCGTCCTTGTCGGCGTGAGCGGATTTGCCTTCAGCGGTCCCATCGGTGCAGGCCACGACGATGGCAGCGACGCGCTCGCCGAATTGTTCGCGGATGCGGGCTTCGTGTTCGGCGCCGCAGTCCTCGATGGTATCGTGCAGCAGGCCGGCGATGGCCTGGTCTTCGTCACCACCGAATTCCAGGACGAGGCTGGCAACGCCGAGCAGATGATAGAGGTACGGGATACCCGAGCCCTTGCGCACCTGGCTGGCGTGGGCGATGCGCGCGTAGTCGACGGCGTGGGTGAAGCGTTCGGTCAGTGTGGTCATGGTCGTTCCCCTGGCTTTCTCGATCCGGCTAACGATGCGCAAGAGCCGTCGCAAGCGCGCCACGTGCGCTGCAACCACGCATTCCCAGCGACCTACAGAGACAGTGCGATGACTGCTGTTGTCGCCCCCTATCGGACACGCAGTGCGTCGAGTCGGAGTGGTCGACTCACGCGAACGGATCGCGCAAGACGATGTTCGCGTCGCGGTCCGGACCGGTGCTGACGATCGAGAGCGGGCAGCCCGCGAGTTCCTCGAGTGCGCGCAGGTACGCGCGCGCGGCGGCCGGGAGCTGGTCCCATTCGGTGATGCCGTGCGTGTTCTCGCTCCAGCCTGGGAATTCGAGATACACCGGTTCGCATTCGTCCCAGCCCTGCGCGTCGAGCGGCGCGTACTCGGTTTCCTTGCCGCGATAGCGGTAGGCGATGCAGAGCTTGAGCTTGTCCATGCCATCGAGGATGTCGAGCTTGGTGATGCACAGGCCGCTGATGCCGTTGATCGCGACCGCGCGCTTGAGCGCGACGATGTCGATCCAGCCGCAACGTCGCGGGCGCCCGGTGGTCGCGCCGAATTCCTGGCCGCGCCTGCGGATGCCCTCGCCGACTTCGTCGTCGAGTTCGGTCGGGAACGGACCACCACCGACGCGCGTCGCATAGGCCTTGGCGATGCCGAGCACGTAGTCGATGTAATCCGCGCCGACGCCGCTGCCTGCGAGCGCACCGCCGATCGTGGTGTTGCTCGACGTGACGTATGGATAGGTACCGTGGTCGATGTCCAGCAGCGCGCCCTGCGCACCTTCGAACAGCACACGCCTGCCCTGCCGGCGCAACTCATGCAGGATGCCGGCGACGTCGGACTTCATCGGCTGCACGTATTCGCCGAATGCGACTGCGTCGTCGTAGGTCTGCTGGAAATCCACCGCTTCGGCGTCGAGGTAGTTCGTCAATACGAAATTGTGATAGTCGAGCGCGGTGCGCAGCAGATCCGCGAGCTGGGCGGGGTAATGCAGGTCGGCGACGCGAATGCCGCGCCGTGCGACCTTGTCCTCGTAGGCCGGGCCGATGCCGCGCCCGGTCGTGCCGATCGCCTTGCCGCCGGCCTTCCTCTCGCGCGCCTGATCGAGCGCGATGTGGTACGGCATGATCAGCGGCGCCGCGGGGCTGATCTTCAGGCGTTGGCGCACCTCGACACCATTGGCCTCGAGTTCGGCGATCTCCTTCTGCAGCGCGGCCGGACTCAGCACGACGCCGTTGCCGATCAGGCACAGCGCATCGTCGCGCAGGATGCCGGAGGGAATCAGGTGCAGCACGGTCTTCTTGCCCTTGATGACCAGGGTGTGGCCTGCATTGTGACCACCCTGGAAGCGCACGACCGCGCCGATGTCCTGGGTCAGGAGATCGACGATCTTGCCTTTGCCTTCGTCGCCCCACTGCGCGCCGAGAATGACAACTGACTTGCCCATGTTCATGTTCCGCCACGTTTGGAACGCCCGCTCTTGGGGCGACGTCGGTGACTAGACTCAATCCTCCATGATTTCGTCAAGTCACCCGGCCCTCGGCTCCTGCCTCGGGCGCTCGCATGCGCGCAATGCCTGAGGGCATCGCGCAAACGCGCGTGCTCGCCCCCACTGCGCGCCGAGAATGACAACTGACTTGCCCATGTTCATGTTCCGCCACGTTTGGAACGCCCGCTCTTGGGGCGACGTCGGTGACTAGACTCAATCCTCCATGATTTCGTCAAGTCACCCGGCCCTCGGCTCCTGCCTCGGGCGCTCGCCCTGCCTGCGCCGAGGTCGCCAATTTTCGATCCCGGCTTTCAATGCACGACCCGCAACAGCACCAGGCCGACCAAGACCATGCCGCCGCCGATCACGCGCAGTCGCCGCGCCTCGATCTGCTGTATCTGCTCGGCCATGCGTTTCCACGACTCGGGAGCGGCGAACAGGAACAGGCCTTCCAGAACCAGCACGAGGCACAAAGCCGCGGCCAGATCACTGGTCACTTGCTCTCCTGGAGGTAACGCAGGAACTCCGATTTCGGATCGAGCACGAGCACTCCGTTCGGAGTCGCGAACGACTCGCGGTACGCCTCGAGGCTGCGATAGAACGCATAGAAGTCGGCGTCGCGGCCGTACGCGGCCGCATACGTCTGCGATGCAGCCGCGTCGCCCTCGCCACGCGTCTTCTGCGCATCGCGATAGGCCTCGGCATTGATCACCTGAACCTGGCGATCGGCATCGGCGCGTATCGTCTTGGCGGTCTCCGAGCCTTCCGCGCGCAGCTGGTTCGCGACCTTCTTGCGTTCCGAACGCATGCGTTCGTAGACCGAGCCGATCACGGTGCCGTCCTCGGGCAGATCGATGCGCTTGATGCGCAGGTCGACGATCTCGATTCCGAGGCCATTCATCGCGCGATTGGCTTCGGTGATCAGGTGCTGGGTCACGTCCGCGCGTCCGCCCGAGACGAGCTCCTGCAAGGTACGTGAATTGACCGCCGTGCGCAGTCCCTCCTTGACGTTCGGCATTACGCGCTGCTGCGCGCGGTCCTCGTTGCCGCCGACCGCAACCCAGAACTTCGCGGCATCGGCGATGCGCCACTTCACGAAGAAGTCGATGTTGACGTCCTTCTTCTCCGAGGTGAGATAGCGCTCCGGTGCGGAGTCGAGCGTCAGCACGCGCTTGTCGAAGCGCTGTACCTGCTGGATCAGCGGAATCTTGAAATGCAGTCCGGGCTCGAAACCGGTGCGCACGATGCGCCCGAACTGCAGCAGGAGGGCGGTCTGACGCTCGTTGACCACGAACATCGAACTGAACGCGACGAGGATCAGGACGAGGACGGCGACGATTGAACCGAAGCGCATCAGTGGCCTCCCTTGCCCGACTTGGGCCGATTCGGATCGGGCGTGATTACGGCGGCGCCTGTCACGTCGCTCGAGAGTCCCTTGCCGTCGCCGGTCAGCGGCAGCGAGAGAATGTTCTTGCCGGACGTGAAATCGACGACCTTCGGGGTTTCCCCGACCACCTGTTCCATGGTTTCGAGATACAGACGCTTGCGGGTGACTTCCGGAGCGGCGCGATACTGCGCCTCGACCAGGTTGAAGCGCTGCGCATCGCCCTCGGCGCGCGCGATGCGTTCGCTCTTGTAGCCCTCGGCCTCGGCGCGCGTACCGGCCGCATCACCGCGCGCCTCGGGCACGACCTGGCTCGCATAGGCCTTGGCCTCCTCCTCGAGCCGCTGCTTGTCCTGCAGCGCGCGGTTCGCGTCATCGAACGCGTCCTTGACTTCCTGTGGCGGCCGCAGGTTCTGGAAGTTGAGCTCGGTCAATGCGAGGCCCGTCTTGTAGCGGTCCAGCGTCGACTGCAGCAGTTTCTTCGCATCGGCCATCAGCTCGGTGCGCTGCCCGGACAGGATCATGTCCATCGTGCTGCTGCCGATCACGGTGCGTACCGCGCTCTCCGCAGCCTGGCCGAGTGTTTCGTCGGGATCGCGCACGCCGAACAGATAGAGTTTCGGATCGGCGATGCGGTACTGCACGTTGAAGTCGACCATGATGATGTTCTCGTCCTTGGTCAGCATGCGCACCTGGTCGTTGGTCTGGAACACCGAACCGATGTCGACCTTGGTCACCGACTCGATCGGGTCCGGAAACTTGAAATTGATACCCGGCGTCATCAGTCGCGAGAACTGGCCGAATCGCAGCACCACGCCGGTCTCGCTCGCGTTGATCCGTGCGAAGCTGTTGAATGCCAGATAGGCGATCAGGATGCCCACCGCGGCAACGCCGAAGCCACCACCGCCACCGCCGAAAACACGGCCGAAGAAATCGCGGACGCGCTTCATCCATGCGTCGAAATCCGGGGACGGGCCGCCTCCTCCGCCTCCGCCGCCGCTGCCGTTGTCGCGCCACGGATCGCGTTGCTTGCCGCTGCCGGGTTCATTCCATGCCATCGTTGCCTACCTCCTGTTCGCGGGTCGCACGCATGCCTGGCGTTGTCGACGCCGGGATTCGACCGGTTCTCGGAATGCTTCGCGGTCGTCGAGGCAACCGCGAACCGCTTCGGCGCAGGAAGCGCACCATCAATGCAGGGTTGCCGAAGGATTGTAGGTAGGGTCGCCGCCAGCGGCAAGCCAAGTGCGCGTCATCCAACGCGTTCGCGCAACCAGTCGCCGTCCCCGCCCGGCAGTCCGAACAGGGGCTCGACCAGCGTGCGTGGCGCATCGATGCGGATGTGCCAGCCGGCTTCGTCGGCGGATTCACCGGCAACCAGCCCCTGCGCGTGCAGGCGCGCACGCAAGCGGCCGGCATTGGCCGGCACATGCAGGTCGGTCTGCACGCGCTCGGCGCCGAGACGCGCGCCGATTGCCTGCAGCAAGCCGTCGATACCGGCGCCATCACGCGCGCAGACCCAGGCGCGCGGCAAGGTACCGCCGTTGATCCAGTCGACCCGTGGAATCATTCCTCGCGAAGGATGGCCGCCGATGCCCGCCTCGAGATCGCCGTCCCCAGCGCCGTTGGCGGAAACCAGATCGATCTTGTTGTAGACCAGCACCTGCGGCAGCTCGTCGGCACCGATTTCCTTGAGCACGTCCTCGACATCGCCGATGCGCTGCTCGCGCTCGGGGTCCGCAGCGTCGACGACGTGGAGAAGCAGGTCGGCGTCGCGCGCCTCGGCGAGCGTCGAGCGAAACGCGGCGACGAGATCGTGCGGCAGTTCGCGAATGAACCCGACCGTATCGGCGAGCAGGACAGGACCGCAATCGAGACCATCGATGCGCCGCAGCGTCGGATCGAGCGTCGCGAACAACTGATCGGCCGCATAGACCGCCGCGCCGGTCAGCGCGTTGAACAACGTCGACTTGCCGGTGTTCGTGTAGCCGACCAGCGCCACGACCGGCAGCGCGTTGCGCTGCCGTGAACGCCGCGCCTGGACACGCTGGGTCTCGACCTTCTTCATGCGCTTCTGCAGCTGCTTGACACGGTCCCCGAGCAGGCGCCGATCGAGTTCGAGCTGGGTCTCGCCGGGGCCGCGCAGGCCGATCGCGCCGCCGCGCTGGCGTTCCAGATGGGTCCAGCCGCGAACCAGCCGCGTCGACATGTGCTTGAGCTGCGCCAGTTCGACCTGCAGCTTGCCTTCGTGGGACCGGGCGCGCTGCGCGAAGATGTCGAGTATCAGGCCGGTGCGGTCGACCACCCGGCACTCGGTCAGCTTCTCGAGATTGCGCTCCTGCACCGGACTCAGCGCATGGTTCACCAGGATCAGGTCCGCGTCGAGCGCGTGGCG
Organism: uncultured Gammaproteobacteria bacterium; assembly: GCA_963758365.1. Taxonomy (GTDB): domain Bacteria; phylum Pseudomonadota; class Gammaproteobacteria; order Xanthomonadales; family Rhodanobacteraceae; genus Dokdonella_A. The sequence goes on along the minus strand of CAVWVB010000001.1, from coordinate 958,466 downwards.
CTGCTCACGCAACTCTTCGGCCTTGCCGGTGCCGATGAAATAACGCGGGTTGGGGCGTTCGACACGCGACGCCAGGCTGCCGACGACGCGCGCACCTGCGGATCGCGCGAGTTCGGCGAACTCCTCGCCCGCCAGCGGATCGTGACGCCCCGGTGCCTGCGGAAGCAGGAGCAGCGCGCGTTCACCCTTTCTGGATCGTTCGAACAGGAGCAGTCACCTTCGATGGAGCGGCGGCGGACGCGAGCGAGGCGCGTTGACCGGACAACATGCGTCCACGGGGCGGCCATTCAAGCCGAACCGTGCACGCGGCCTGCGCTTCATATCGCTCAGGCGTCGCTTTCCTCGGCGGCCGACGCCTCGGGCGCATGGCTGCTGGCCGCCGCATTCGGCGCACCTTCGGGGCCACCCATGCGCACGTTGCGCGACGGCACGACTGTCGAAATCGCGTGCTTGTAGACCATCTGGCTGACTGTATTGCGGAGTAGCACGACGAACTGGTCGAACGACTCCACCGTGCCCTGCAGCTTGATTCCATTGACGAGGTAGACCGATACCGGTACCCGCTCGCGCCGCAATGCATTCAGAAACGGATCCTGCAACGACTGTCCCTTGGACATCTTCTTGTTCTCCACCTGCGAAAGTCCCCGAACCGGAAAAAAACCGCGTGATGCGCGAGCCTGCTGCGCCATTGCCCGATTCAATCGATATTCAGTTTCGCGCATCTTAATGATTTGCTCATGTAAAAGAAAACGACGCGGTACACACTATCGCGCATTGCCGCCGGGGGGCAGGAAGGCGGACACCGCAGAGCAGACATCGTCGGTCAACGTGGTCCGATCGGAATCGAACGACCGCGCATCGACCTCGCCGCGCAGCCAGGTGAGCTGGCGCTTGGCGAGCTGCCGGGTGGCAAAGATCGCGCGCTCGCGGAAGGCCGCCGCACCCTCCACGCCCTCGAGGTGGGGCCACGCCTGCCGGTAGCCGACCGCGCGCATCGCGGGCAGGTCCGCGTGCCAGCCCGCGGCGCAGCGCAGGCGACGCGCCTCATCGAGAAAGCCGGCCTCGAGCATTGCGTCGAAACGCCGCGCGATGCGCGCATGCAGCGCATGCCGGTCGCCCGGGACCAGCGCCAGCTTGAGGATCCGCCAGCGCGGCCGCGGTCCGGCGCCGGACTGCAGGGCCGAGAGGGCCTGGCCGGTGAGTTCGATGACTTCGAGCGCGCGCTGGATGCGCTGGCGGTCGCGCGGCCCGATCCGCGCCGCCGCTGCGGGATCGGCCTCGGCCAGTCGCGCATGCAGGGCCGCCCAGCCGTGTCGCGCGGCTTCCGCCGCGAGGCGCTCGCGCGCCGCCGCGCTTGCATCCGGCAGCGTCGACAAGCCCTGCTCGAGGGCGCGGAAGTACAGCCCGGTCCCGCCCACGAGCAGTGGAATCCGGCGTTCGCGGAGGATCTCGCGCATCGCGGCCAGCGCGTCGGTGCGAAAGTCGGCAGCCGAATACGGCTGCGCGGGATCGCGAATATCGACCAGCCGGTGCGGATAGCGCACGAGCGTCGCCCGATCGGGCTTGGCGCTGCCGATGTCGAGACCGCGATAGACCAGCGCGGAGTCGACGCTGACCAGACGCAGCGGAAAGCGATCGGCCAGCGCGCACGCGAGCGCGGTCTTGCCGCTCGCGGTAGGACCCATCAGGAAAATCGCCGGGGGGCGCTGGTCGACGTGGTCCATGCCCGGCATTGCACGCCAGGCGGGCAATGCGGTCAATCGGCCGCGGAATGACCCGGGTCGAGACGCGGCGGCCGCGGCGCGGCCGCGACGGAGTCCTGATCCGCGTGCGCCACATGGCGCCTGGGCAGCAGCGACACGTCGAGCAGGCGCTCGATGCGTGCAAACACCTCCGAGCGCGAGAAAGGCTTCTTCATGAAATCGTCGGCGCCGATGCGCTGCGCGTAGAACTGCTCGGTGGCCTGTTCGTTGCCGCTCATCATGATGATCGGGATATCGCGTGTCTCCGGCTGCCGGCGCAGACGGCGCAGCGCCGCGAAGCCGTTCATGCGCGGCAGCACGATATCCAGGAACACGAGATCCGGGCGATCGGCGGTCGCGATCTCGATGCCGAGCTCCGCGTCGGCCGCCTCGTACACGACGTAGCCGTTCTGGCGCAGCATCCGCGCGAGCACCGCGACGACGGTGCTGGAATCGTCGACGACGAGAACGCGCATGCCGCCGCGCGCATTGAGTCGCGGCTTGCCGCGCCGCTGCGGCGCGCGTTCGTATGCCGCAGCGCGCTCGCCAAGTCCAAACAGTCGCCGCGTGAAATCCACAATGCCCAAATGGCGGTCCCCCTGCTCGCGCCATCATTGCGCAGATCCTCGCCGCGGTTAACCCATACAAGATTCGCGCCAATGGCAGCCCCGGCGGCCCTTGACTCTTGAGCATGGTCCAGGGTTTACGCTGTCGCCATGGACACTCGAATGCGACGAACGATGACGATCGGAACCCTTGCCTCGGCGGCCGGAGTGGCGATCGATACGATTCGCTATTACGAACGCGAGGGATTGCTCGCAGCGCCGCGGCGCCGCGCGTCGGGCTATCGCGAGTATGACCCGCCGAGCCTGCGCCGGCTGCGCTTCATCCGGCGCGCCAAGGAGCTGGGCTTCAGCCTCGCCGAGATCCGAGGATTGCTGGCCTTGTCGAGCGACCGCGAGCGCGGCGTCGCCGGCGTGCGCGAGCGCGCCGCGTCGCGACTGGCCGAGGTGGAACGACGCATCCGCGAGCTGCGCCGCGTGCAGCGCGGCCTCAAGCAACTCGTCGAGGCATGCCCGGGCCACGGCGCGCTCGACGACTGTCCGATCCTCAGCACGCTCGCAGGAGCGAGGCGATGAATCGGCGCGGGCACGCTTCCCCGCACTCGCACGCGGACGCTGCCGATCACGGCCCGCGGTCGGAATCGACGTCCGCGGGCGGCGCAACCGTTCGCGACCCGGTGTGCGCGATGCAGGTCGACCCGCTGACCACTCCGCATCACGCCGAACACGCGGGCCGCATGTTCCATTTCTGCTCGGCCCGCTGTCGCGAACGGTTCGCCGCGCAGCCGCAGGCCTACCTTGACGACGCGCCACCCGACGGCGCAGCGCCGCCGCCCGGCATGCTGTACACCTGCCCGATGCATCCCGAGGTGCAGCGGGTCGGACCCGGCCATTGCCCGAAGTGCGGCATGGCGCTGGAACCGTTGCAGCCGCGGGCACGATCCGACGACGACGACGTGCGCGCACTTGCGCGCAGGTTCCGCATCGCACTCGGGCTGACGATTCCGGTGTTCGTGGTGGCGATGGGTGCGCACATCCCCGGCTGGCACCCCGCGCACCCCTGGGATCGCGTCGCCGCGTGGGCCGAAGCCGTGCTCGCATCGGTCGTCGTGCTCTGGGCCGGTGCGCCGTTCTTCGTGCGCGGCTGGCGCTCGCTCCGGCCGTGGTCGCCGAACATGTACACGCTGATCGCGCTCGGCACCGGGGTTGCCTGGCTCTACAGCGCCGTCGCGTTCGCGATGCCCGGGGTCTTCCCGGCCGCCTTTCGCGACGCGCACGGCGGGGTGGCGGTCTATTTCGAGTCTGCCGCGGTGATCGTCACGCTCGTGCTGCTCGGCGACTGGCTCGAGTTGCGCGCGCGCCGGCGCAGCGGTGCGGCGTTGCAGGCCCTGTTCGGCCTCGCGCCAAGGAGCGCGCGTCGCATCGACGAGGACGGCAACGAAACCGACGTCGCACTCGACACCGTGCGCGTCGGCGACACGCTGCGGGTTCGACCCGGCGAGAAGGTACCGGTGGACGGCGTCGTCCTCTCCGGGTCAAGCCATGTCGATGAAGCGATGGTCAGCGGCGAGCCACAGGCGATCCACAAGGAACCCGGCGCCGAGCTGACCGGCGGTACCGTCAACCAGGAAGGCGCGATGACGATGCGAGCGCTGCGCGTCGGCGACCAGACCATGCTTGCGCGCATCGTGCAGATGGTGGCCAATGCGCAGCGATCGAAGGCGCCGCTGCAGCGCGTCGCCGACCGCGTTGCCGCATGGTTCGTCCCGGCGGTCGTCGCGTCGGCAGCCATCGCGTTCGCGGTGTGGGCCGTGCTCGGCCCACAGCCGCGCCTGGCACATGCGCTCATCGCGGCCGTTTCCGTGCTCGTGATCGCCTGCCCTTGCGCGCTCGGGCTCGCTACGCCGATTTCGATCGTCGTCGCGAGCGGACGCGGCGCGCAGGCCGGCGTGTTGTTTCGCGATGCGTCGGCGCTCGAGGCGCTCGGTGCCGTCGACACGCTCGTGGTCGACAAGACCGGCACGCTGACCGAAGGCCAGCCGTCTCTGCGCAGGATCGTCATCCTCGGCGAGCTGGACGAAGCGCGCGTGCTCGCCCTCGTCGCCGCGCTCGAGCGACCCAGCGAGCATCCGCTCGCGCACGCGCTCGTCGAAGCGGCCGGCGGGCTGCAGATCGCAACCGCCGAAGGCTTCGAGGCACTCGCCGGGCGCGGCGTGCGTGGGCGCGTGGACGGTCGCCCATTCGCGTTCGGAAATGCCGCGCTGATGGAAGAGGTCGGCGCCCACTTTGGCGCTACCGCGTGCGCCCAGGCCGAGCGCCTGCGCGAGGAAGGCGCGACCGTGATGTTCCTCGCCGGCGACGACGAGCCGCTGGCGCTGGTCGCGGTGGCCGATGCGATCAAGCACGACAGCGCGCAGGCGATCGCCGCGTTGCATGCCGCGGGCCTGCGCATCGTCATGCTGACCGGCGACAACGCGACGACCGCGCGCGCGGTCGGAAACCGGTTGGGCATCGACGAGATTCATGCCGGGGTGTCGCCCGCGCAGAAGGCACAGCGCGTCGACAAGCTGCGCGGCGAGGGTCGACGCGTCGCCATGGCCGGCGACGGCATAAACGATGCCCCCGCGCTGGCGGCCGCCGATGTCGGCATCGCGATGGGTGGCGGCACAGACATCGCGATGGAGAGCGCCGGCGTGACCTTGGTCAGCGGCGAGCTCGGGGCGATCCTGCGCGCGCGCACGCTGTCGCGCGCCACGGTGCGCAACATCCACCAGAACCTGTTTTTCGCGTTCATCTACAACGCGATCGGGGTGCCGGTCGCCGCCGGCGCGCTCTACCCGCTGTTCGGGCTGACCCTGTCGCCGATGCTTGCGGCGCTGGCGATGAGTCTGAGTTCGGTCTCGGTCGTGTCGAACGCGCTGCGCCTGCGCGGGGTCGACCTGCAGGCCCGGCCGCAGGCCACGTAGTACGCCGGCAGTTCCGTATAATCGTCCGGTTCGCGCACCCGCGCCCAACGACGAATCGATCGATGACGCAGATGATGAAGGCCCTGGTCAAGCGTGAAGCCGCGCGCGGGATCTGGATGGAGCAGGTCCCGGTGCCCGAGATCGGCCCGAACGACGTTCTGGTCAAGCTCGAGAAGACCGCGATCTGCGGCACCGACCTGCATATCTACAAGTGGGACGACTGGTCGCAACGCACGATCAAGCCCGGACTCGTGATCGGCCATGAATTCGTCGGCCGCATCGTCGACATCGGCCCCGGCGTGCGCGGCTATGTGCTCGGCCAGCGCGTATCGGCCGAGGGCCATGTCGTGTGCGGCGTCTGCCGCAACTGCCGCGCGGGCAAGCAGCACCTGTGCCCGAATACGGTCGGCATCGGCGTGCACCGCGACGGCGCGTTCGCCGAGTACGTGGCCGTGCCCTCGTCGAACCTGTGGCCGATCCCGGACCAGATCCCGAGCGAGCTCGCCGCGTTCTTCGATCCGTACGGCAATGCTGCGCACTGCGCGCTCGAGTTCGACGTGATCGGCGAGGACGTGCTGATCACCGGGGCCGGGCCGATCGGCATCATCGCGGCCGGCATCTGCAAGCACGTGGGCGCGCGCAACGTGGTCGTCACCGACGTCAACGACTACCGCCTCAAGCTCGCCGCGGACATGGGCGCCACGCGCGTGGTCAACGTGTCCAAGCAATCCGTCCGCGACGTCGTCAAGGACCTCCACATGGAGGGCTTCGACGTCGGCCTCGAGATGAGCGGCAGCCCGCGCGCGTTCAACGACATGCTCGATTGCATGTACCACGGCGGCAAGGTTGCGCTGCTCGGCCTGCTGCCGAACGGGGCCGGCATCGACTGGGACAAGGTCATCTTCAAGGGTCTCACCGTGCAGGGTATCTATGGCCGGCGCATGTACGAGACCTGGTACAAGATGACGCAGATGGTGCTGACCGGCTTCCCGTTGCAGAAGGTGCTGACCCACCAGATCCATATCGACGACTTCCAGAAGGGCTTCGACCTGATGGACGCAGGGAACTGCGGCAAGGTCGTCTGCTCGTGGAATTGAGCGACGGTCCCGGGCGACAGCAGCGGGACCCTCACGCGGGCACGCGGACGCGCAGGACCTGGTTCCACCGCGAAACAATCAGCCTCGCCGAGATCGCGGTGCAGGTGTTTTCCGTCGTGCTTGGCATCCTGCTCGCGTTCGGCATCGGCAACTGGAGCGCCGATCGTGAGAGCGCCAGTAAAGTGGCCGAGGCGCAAACCTCGATCCGCGCCGAAATCCTCGCGAACCGCACGAGACTGCGGCAGACGGTTGCCTACCAGAGTGGACTCGCCAAGGCGGTGCAGGCAGCCATTGGCAGTGCCACTCCGCCGAAGCGATGCACGGATTTGCCGAGCTGGCACGGCATGCAGACGGCACTGCTGCTGCACAGCGCCTACGACAACGCGATTGCGGCCGGCATCTTCACGAGCATGGCGCTTTCGGAAGGACAACAGATCGCGGCGATCTATGCGTGGCAGCAACGCTACGTTGTCTATTCCGACAAGTCACTGGACTGGATGGTCATGAAGTTCATGGATGAACCCGCAGGTTGCGCCGGAGTGCTTTCGGACCTTTCCGAAGCGGGGCGCAACCTGCTGACAAGTTACGACGCCTATCTGTCACCCGCCGCGACCGCTGCAAAACCTCCCGCAAGCCCATAGCGAAACGCATGCCGACCCGCCGCATTTACGAATTGATCGAATCCGCACTGGCCGAGCTGCCACCGGGACCGCTGCTTGTCGCATTCAGCGGCGGGCTCGATTCGGCCGCGCTCCTGCATGTGCTCGCGCATTCCCCGGCGTGCCGCGAACGCGGACTGCGCGCCGTGCACGTCGATCATGGCCTGCACGAGAACAGTCCGGACTGGGCGCAGCACTGTCGCGCGTTCGCCGATGCGCTCGAGGTGGAATTGATCGTGCGCATCATCGACGTCGTGCGCGAACCCGGTCTCGGCCTCGAGGCCAGCGCACGCCGTGCGCGCTACGCGGAAATCGAATCGCTGCTGCGCGACGGCGAGATCGTGGCCCTGGCGCACCATCGCGACGACCAGGCGGAAACCGTGCTGCTCAAGCTCCTGCGCGGTGCGGGTCCGGAAGGAATCGGTGCGATGCGCCCGCTGCGTCGCATCGGTCGCGGCTTCGCGTGGCGGCCGCTGCTCGGCGTGCCGCGTGCCGCGCTGCGCGAGTACGCACTGCATCACGGCCTCGACTGGATCGTCGACCCGAGCAACGCGGATCAGACGATCGACCGCAACTACGTGCGCATGCAGGTCATGCCGCGCCTTGCCCAGCGCTGGCCGGAAGCGGAGAGCAGCATCGCGCAGAGCGCAGCCTGGGCGCGCGCCGCGGCCGAGTTCATCGAGGCCGAGGCCGAGCGCGCACTCGCGCGTATCCAGGGCCTGGACCCATCGACGCTGCGATATCGCGACTGGTTGCGTTTGCCGCAGGCATTGCGCGATCCCGTACTGCGGCGCTGGCTGCGTGCGCTTGCGCTTCCCCAGCCCACCCACTATCAGGCCGCCGAACTCGTGCGCCAGCTCGGCGAAGCCGCCGAAGACCGGCAGCCGTGCGTGCGCTGGCCCGGCACCGAAGTGCGGCGCTATCGCGAGCTGCTCTATGCGCTGTCGCCCCTGCAGTTTCCTCCTTTCGAGTGGGCCGCCGCGTTCGACGGTACACCGCTCGTGCTGCCCAGCGGCCTCGGCTGCCTGACCCTTGCCGGCGCGCAGACGCGACGATTCGAACCACCGTTGCTGGTCCGATTCCGCCGAGGCGGCGAAAGCCTGCGCCTTGTCGGCGACGCCCACACGCGCGAACTGCGCGATCTGTTCCAGGATGCCGGAATTCCTCCCTGGCAGCGTGCGCGCGTGCCGCTGGTCTTCGATGCGGACCAAAATCTGATTGCGGTCGCGGACCTCTGGCTGGGTGCGCGCGGCGCCGCGCTGCTCGCCCCGCTGGACGCGCACTTCGAATGGCTCGCTGCCGACGCTTCGAGCGCTTCCACCATCCGTGCCGGGGCCGAGATTGATCTCGCAGATGCGCTGAGCTAGCGTTGCACCCCATGCAGAACCATCCAGCCGAAACACCACGGATCGCCGAGTTCGAGAAGTCCCTCGACGAACTGGAACAACTCGTCGTGCGCTTGGAACAGGGCGAACTCAGCCTCGACGACTCGTTGCAGTCTTTCGAGCGCGGTATCGCGCTCTACCGCAACTGCCAGGGTGCGCTCGAACAGGCCAAGCTGCGGGTCAGTCAGTTGCTCGACCCAGAGGCGACCGAAAGCGCCGAACCGTTCGATCCCGACACGCCGTAGGCCTTGCGATCGTCCCTGATCGCAAGATCAGGAAGCGACCTTTTCCTGGTCGCCCTTCTCGCCAACAGCACTCCGCATCCAGCATCGACATGCCATCCCGCACGCAGCGAAACAGCGTGAGCGACCTCACACCCGCGCTGCTTGAGCTGTCGGCGCGTGCCGACACGGCGCTCGAGCGTGTCCTGCCCGATCCGGACCACCCGCCGGTCGAGCTGCACAGAGCGATGCGTTATGCGGTGCTCGGCGGCGGCAAGCGGTTGCGCCCGCTGCTCGTCTACGCGACCGGCCTCACCTTCGATGCGCGCCTCGACCGACTCGATGCCGGCGCGGCCGCGGTCGAGATCATTCACGCCTACTCGCTGATCCACGACGATCTACCGGCGATGGACGACGACTCACTGCGTCGCGGCCGCGCGACCTGCCATGTCGCGTTCGGCGAGGCGATGGCGATCCTTGCCGGCGATGCGCTGCAGGCGCTTGCGTTCGAAGTGATCGCGAATGAATCGGCGCTCGCGCACGATCCCGCAACCCAACTGGACATGCTGCGTTCGCTCGCGCACGCCTGCGGTTCGCACGGCATGGCCGGCGGCCAGGCCTTCGATCTGGCTGCGGTCGGGAGTCGCCTGACTGCGGCCGAACTCGAACGCATGCACGTGCACAAGACGGGCGCCCTGATCCGCGCATCGGTGCGGCTCGGCGCGCTGGCCGCCGGCTGTCGCGATGCGGCGACCCTGGCCGCGCTGGAAACCTATGGTCACGCGATCGGACTTGCGTTCCAGATCCGCGACGACCTGCTCGACATCGAGGCCGGCACCGAACAGCTCGGCAAGACCGCGGGCAAGGATATCGCCGCGGACAAGCCGACCTATCCGGCCGTGCTCGGCATGGAGGCGTCGCGTCACGAACTGGCTGCGCTGACGCGTCATGCGCTGGCATCGATCGCAACGCTCGGTCCCGCGGCCGCCTCGCTGCGCGATCTGGCCCGCTTCGTTGCGGAGCGCGAAAGTTGAGCCGGCGCCCGACGGCCAGCCGGCTGCCTCAGTGTCGCCCGGTTGCGCCTGCGACAATACCCCGGGATTGATATTTCGCGAGGCCCATGGGAAAACACTCCGGTGGCTGCAGGCGCGGCGCAATCCTGCGCTCAACCACTTTCGTGCCGCCTGAAACCCCTCGCAACCATCGTGCGCACGACCGTGCCTCCGGAACCAGTGAAAGGAAATGCAATGATGACTCCCAGCCTGCCACGCCGACGGGTTCTGGCCGCACTCGGTGCGCTCGCTGCGGCGCCCTTGCTGGCGGGCCGCGGCGCGCATGCCGCCGATCGCGCGCCGCTCGCCGCGGCCGCCGGCTGGCACGGCTACCACGACGCGATCGTGATCGATGCGCTCGGCGGCCCGGACGGCTCGCCGGACGACCCGAAGGGCATCATCTCGCAGGCCGCTCTCGACGACGCGCGCAGGTCGGGACTGACCGCGGTGAACCTGACGGTCAGCGGGGTCGGCAGCTATCGACGCAACTACGACGAAACGATCCGCAACATCGCGTGGTGGAACGCGCAGATGGCCGCGCATCCCGATCGCCTGCTGCTCGTGCGCGAGGGTACGGACATCGATACGGCCAAGCGCAGCGGCCGGCTCGGCATCGTCTACGGGTTCCAGGACGCGACGCCGTTCGCGGAGGACCTCGACCGCATCGCGCTGTTCCACGACCTTGGCGTGCGCGTTTTCCAGCTCACCTACAACCGGCGCAACCTGGTCGGCGACGGTTGCCTCGAACCGGGAAACGCGGGACTCAGCCGCTTCGGCCGCGAACTCGTCGCGCGCATCAATGCGCGTCATGCGCTGGTCGACCTTTCCCACGCGGGCGAACGCACGACGCTCGAGGCGATCGAAGCGTCGAAGGTGCCGGTCGCGATCTCGCACACCGGCTGTGCGGCGCTCGCCGCCAATCCGCGCAACAAGACCGACAACGAACTCAGGCGCCTCGCCGACAAGGGTGGAGTCGCCGGCATCTATTTGATGCCGTTCCTGCGTGCGCAGGGACAACCGATGGCCGCGGACCTGATGCTCCACCTCGAACATGCGGTCGATGTCTGCGGCGAGGACCATGTCGGCATCGGCAGCGACGGCGCGATCTCGCCGGTCGACGCGACGCCCGAGTTCAGGCGCAAGTTCGCCGAGGAAATCCGCCAACGCCGCGAACGTGGCATCTCCGCACCGGGCGAGCAACCCGACGTCTACACCTTCCTGCCCGACCTCAACTCGGCCGACCGTTTCGATCGCATCGCCGTGCTGCTGTCGCGGCGCGGCCATTCCGACGCGCGCATCGCGAAACTGCTCGGCGGAAATTTCAACCGGCTGTTCCGCGACACCTGGGGTGCCGCGGGCACCGCGTGACGCGCACGGTGCATGCAGTCACTGCGTGCAGCTCATACCGCCTCGACCCGACCTGGCGTTACCGGACGTGAATCGCAGGGACGTGAAACGTCGGGGCGGCGGCGACCTGACCTACCCGCTCCGCTCCGGTGTCCGCCCGATTCCGCCCGGCGCGCCGGCCGCAGGTCAGGCTGGCCCGGCCTGACGCGAGTTCGCGGTACCGCAAATCATCAAACGCGGATTCGCGAACGAAGCGTCACGCCGGTTTCACAGTCCACCCGATCTACTTGACCAGACGCAGCGTGAACGGATAGCGGTATGCGACGCCCTCGTTCGCCTTGATCGCGGCGATGATCGTGAACACGACCCAGGCGACGAACAGCGCGAGGCCGAGCGGAATCGTCAACAGCAGGCCGAGACCGAGCGTTCCGATCGTCAGTATCCAGAGGCCGACGAACACGAGCGCGACGCTGATGTTGAAGTTGAGCGCCTCCTTGGCCTGCTCGCCTGCGAACGGCAGCGTATCGCGCTTGACCAGCCAGACGATCAGCGGCCCGAGCATGCAGCCGATGCCGGTGATGAACGCACTGAATGCCGAAAGATGCCCGATCAGCGCCCAGGTACGTTCGTCGCTCGACAACGTCGCAGGTACGGATTCGGTCGGCGGAGTCACGGTTTCGTTGTCGCTCATGCGATGTCTCCGTTGGGTGACAGCCACGATATTGCGCTGATCACAAGGTACTACAATAGCTAGAAAGTCATGCATGATGGCGGCGCGCGTCGAACGTGGCGGGGTCGCCGCGCGTGCGCTCGTCGCATGGTCGAAGGGTAGACGATGCGGGATGCGGACACCGTGTGCCGAGCCTGGCGACGAGCCTGATGCTCGTGCTGACGGCATGCAGCGCCTGCGCGCACGAGATCCCGACGCGGCACTTCCACGTGGGTCCGGATGTGCAGGCCGCGCAGCCGGTAGCGCCCGGGGCGTACGGCGTGCTGAGCGGCCGATCGGACGATGAGGCGCACGATTCGCACGGCGCGCACGGCGCGCGGGCTGGGATCCGTCACTCCCCGGCGACGGTCATGCGCTCGAGCAGGATCGACCCGGTCAGGATGTGCGATCGCAGGTCGACATCGCTGCCGACCGCGGCGATGTTCGCGAACATGTCGCGCAGGTTCGCGGCAATCGTGATCTCCTCGACCGGATGCGCGATCGCGCCATTCTCGACCCAGAAACCCGACGCGCCACGCGAGTAGTCGCCGGTGACCAGCGATACGCCCTGACCCATGAGGTCGGTGACGAGCAGGCCCGAGTCCATGCGCTTGAGCAGCGCCGCGAAGTCCTCGCTGCCCGGCTGCACGACGACGTTGTGGATGCCTCCCGCGTTGCCGGTCGACTGCAGGCCGAGCTTGCGCGCGGAGTAGCTGCCGAGCACGTAGCGCGCGAGCACGCCATCGGTGACCAGGTCGGAGTCGCGCGTAGCGACGCCTTCGGCGTCGAATGCGGTCGAGCCGTGGCCGCGGGGGATGCGCGGGCGCTCGACGATCTGCATCCAGCGCGGGAACACCGCCTTGCCCGCATGGTCGACCAGGAAGCTCGCGCGCCGGTACAGCGCGCCGCCGCTGATCGCGGACAGGAAATGCCCGATCAGGCTGCGCGCGACTTCGGGCACGAACAGCACAGGGCAGTCGCGCGTCGACAGGCTGCGCGCGCCCAGACGCGCGATCGTGCGCTCGGCGGCCTTGCGGCCGAGCGCGGCGGCATCCATGAAATCGCTTGCCGCGCGCACCGCGTCGTACCAGTAGTCGCGCTGCATGCCGTTCGCGTCCTCCGCGATCAGCGCGGCGGACAAGGAATGATGGGTTGCGCGCTCGGTACCGATGAAGCCGAGCGAATTCGCGTAGGCAGTCATCGATGCTCCGGCCTGCACGGACGCACCGTCGGAGTTGTCGATGCGCGGATCGAACGAGCGCCCCGCATCCTCGATCTCGACCGCGAGGCGGATCGCGTCCTGCGGACTGATCTGCCACGGATGCCAGATGTCGAGTTCCGGCTTGTCGTCGGCCGTCGCGAGCAACGCGGGGTCGGCAAGACCGTTGGCAGGGTCCTCCTCGGTATGCCGCGCGATCGCGCAGGCATGCTCGATGGTTTGCGCGATCGATTTCGGATCGAGGTCGGCGGTGCTGGCCGAGCCCTTGCGCTTGCCGAAGTAGACCGTCACCGATACCCCGCGGTCGCGTGTGTGCTCGACGGTCTCGACCTCGCCCAGACGTACTCCCACGCTGAGGCCGGTGTCGACGCTCGCGGCGACGTCGGCCTCGCTCGCGCCGCTCGCGCGACAGCGCCTGATCACATCCTCGGCAATCGAGGCCAGACGATCGAGCTCGGTCATGCTGCTATCGTTGCGGCCGGCGATCGATTTGTCGCCGGCCTTCGCTTTGTCGGTCACGATTGCGTTCACTGACTGGAATCCCGGATATTTCCGATGCACGACGACAAGCCAGCGGGCGAATCACCCGCACCGAGCCGCAGCCGGCGGCGCCGCGACGCGCTCGACATCTTCAAGCTCGCCGAGAACCTGGCACTGCTCGGCGAGGCCGAACTCGCACGCGTGCCGCTCGACGACGACCTCCGCGACGAAGTGCTGCGCACGCGCGCGGTGCGCTCGCACATCGCGCGCAAGCGACAGACCCAGTTCCTGGCCAAGCAGCTTCGCAGGCTCGGCGAAGACGCAGTGGACGTGATTCGCATCGCGCTGGGCCGCGACCGCGACAAGGCGCATCGCGAGACCGCGGCGATGCATCGTATCGAGGCATGGCGCGAACGCCTGCTCGACGAGGGCGACGACGCGCTCGCAGAATTCATCGCGCTGCATCCGGCCGCGGACCGCCAGCATCTGCGCCAGCTCGTGCGCAACACGCTTGCCGAACGCGACGCAGGCAGACCACCGCACGCGTATCGCGAGTTGTTCCGCGGGTTGCGCGCTCTCATGGAAACGCGCAACGAAGAACAGGGAACCGGAAATGGATGAGATTCCGCCCGACGGCGCGGACGGACCCACTCGCCGCCGCGGCAACCGCGTGGCTTCCCGGGCGTATCCCGATCGCGGTCTCCAGACCGTTCATGCCGCAGTACCGCCGACCGTCATCGAGTCGATGCGCAGGGTCGGCTGGCCGACCCCGACCGGCACACTCTGTCCGTCCTTGCCGCACACGCCGACGCCTTCATCGAGCTTGAGGTCGTTGCCGATCATCGACACGCGCTTGAGTACTTCCGCGCCCGAACCGATCAGCGTCGCACCCTTGACCGGACGCGTGACCTTGCCGTTCTCGATCAGGTAGGCCTCACTCGCCGAAAATGTGAATTTGCCATTGGTGATGTCGACCTGGCCACCGCCGAAGTTCACCGCGTAGAGGCCGCGCCCGACCGAGGCGATGATCTCTCCGGGATCGCATTCACCGGGCAGCATGTAGGTATTGGTCATGCGCGGCATCGGCAAATGCGCGAACGATTCGCGGCGCCCGTTGCCGGTCGGCGCCATGCCCATCAGACGCGCATTGAGCTTGTCCTGCATGTAGCCCTTCATCACGCCGTTCTCGATCAGCGTCGTGCAGTGGGTCGGCGTCCCCTCGTCGTCGACATTCAGGGATCCGCGCCGGCCCGCCAGCGTGCCGTCGTCGACCACGGTCACGCCGCGCGCGGCGACCTTTTCCCCGAGCATGCCCGCGAATGCCGACGTCTGCTTGCGGTTGAAATCGCCCTCGAAGCCGTGGCCGATCGCCTCGTGCAGGAGCACGCCGGGCCAGCCCGGGCCGAGCACGACCGGCATGTTGCCTGCCGGCGCAGGTATCGATTCGAGGTTGACCAGCGCGGCGCGCACCGCTTCGCGCGCGAACGCACGGGCGCGGCCGTTTTCGAGCAGCACGGGCAACCCATAGCGACCGCCGCCACCGCTGCTGCCCGATTCGCGGCGACCGTCGGCCTCGGCGATCACTTGCACGCTCATGCGCACGAGCGGCCGCACATCGGCGGCAAGGGTGCCATCGGAATGCGCGACGAGCACGGTATCCAGGGTCGCGGCGATACTGACGATGACTTGCCTGACTCGCGGGTCCTCGGCACGGCACAGCGCATCGACTTCGCGCAACGCGGCGATCTTGGCCTCGCTGGATAATGTGTCGATCGGGTCGATCGCCGGATACAGCGCGCGTCCGCTCGCAATCGCAAGTGGCTTGCCCACTCCGTTCGCGCCGGTCTGCGCTATCGCCCGCGCCGAGCCGGCCGCCTCGATCAGCGCGGGCAGCACGATCTCGTCGGAATACGCAAAGCCGGCCTTCTCGCCGGACAGCGCGCGCACGCCCACGCCCTGCTCGATCGAATGGTTGCCTTCCTTGACGATGCCGTCCTCGAGCACCCACGACTCGCTGCGCGAATGCTGGAAGTACAGATCCGCGGCGTCGATCGACGGCCCCATCAGGCGCGTGAACACGCTCTCGAGGTCGGCTTGCGCGAGGCCGCCCGGGCGCAGCAGGCACTGTTCGGCTTGGGTGATGTGGTCGGTCATGGACGGGAGACGACAGATGCGAGCCTGGACACGGGTTCAGGAACCTGAATGGCGTCCGGATCCGGTCGACGGCGGGTTTTCCCGACGCGAGCGCGCGGCGCGCGCCGGACGACGAGGACCACTAGCTGGGGGCGTGCATGCTGCAGCACAACCGTCGCGCGCGCAAACCGGCGCACGCGCATCGACCGTGTATCCGCGCCAGCCCGCGTTCCTCAGTCCCTGCTTCCGACGCCCTTCTCGCTGCCGCCCTCGTCCGTCTTGCCCCGCGCCTCCTGCACGATCACCGGCTTGTCCCAGCTCCCGGTCACGCTGTAGCGCCGCGCGATCGCCTTGCCGATCGGCTTGTTGAGCAGGCCCTGCATGACCAGCCCGGCGGCCGCGCCGACCGGTCCCGCCGCGATCGCGCCGACGATCGGCAGCGTCGCGCCCGCGTGCGGATGCACGCTCATTTGCTGATCGTAGTCGCGCGCGCGCAGGCCGGTACGCCCGCTGATCACGATTTCGGCTGCGGGACTGCTGATCTTGAGGCCATCCGTGTAGGCATTGCCGTCGGCAAGCCGGAACTTGCCGGTGATCGAATTGAAGCTCAGACCGGATTTGAAGAAATCACTGAAATCGAGGCTGAGACGACGCGGAATCTCGGTCAACGAGAGCAGGCCGAACAGACGGCCGGCACCGGGATTGACGTCGAGGATGCGCCCTTCGGCGACGTCGACCGCAAGCGTGCCGTCGACCCGGGCCAGCGCGAATGCCGATGGCGAGCCCGGCCAGCTCGCATCGATCTTCGCGTGGGTGCTGCCGCCTTCGATCAGGCCCGCGAAACCGAGTGCATCCATCATGTGACCCAGACTCTGCGCGGACAGATCGATCGACAGGTGAGAATGGTTGTCCTGCGCCGTGCCGATCCAGGTCCCGCTCGCGGTCATCGCCACGTTCGGCGAATGCGACTCGAGGGTATCGATCTGCATGCCGCCGGCAATCGGATGGCTCTCGAAGCGGGCCGAACCGAACGTCGCCTGACCGAGACGGAAATCCGCGACCTCCAGATGCAATGGCGGCAGCACCCCGGGCGCGACATCCGCGAACGCTGCCGAGTCGTCCGGCGTGTCGGCCGGCGCTTCGGGCCAATGGATGCGCGCGAACTTCGCGTCGATGCCGCGCGTGGCGAGATCGTTCGCGGGCAGCAGCAGGGTTCCGGCCAGCGCCCCGCCTTCGAATTTCACCGTGGTTGCACGCGCATCGCTCGTGATGCCGAGCGCGACATCCTGGAAATGGCGATTGGCCAGCACGAAATCCCGGGTATGCACGTCGATCGCATTGAGCAGGCTGCCCAGCGACCCGCTACCGGGAGGTCCGGCCAGATCCAGCCATGCGCCCGCATCGAGTGCCGGCATGTCGCCACCTATGGTGACGCCCTGCTTCGGCACCGGTTTCGAGTCGCCGCCGAATTCCACATACGCGGCGAAGGCCTGACCCGGTCCGGGCACGCGTCCGGTCACACCGACCCGATCGCCGAGCCGCGCGCTGAACGCGGCGCCCGCATAGGGCAGATCGAGCACAAGCCGGAACGGCACGCTTGCATCCGCGGGCTTCGCGAGCGGTGCCGGCAGCTCGATCGCGGTACCGGCGAGATCGCTCGCGAGTTCCAGGCGGCTCGCGTTCGCGCCGCCCTGCGAGGCGTCCACGGAGACGCTCGCACTCCACTTCGACTCGCCGGGGAAGCGCGGCAGCGCCGGCGCGAGCACCGGCACGTCGGCGAATACCGCGGTCGCCGGGAATACTCCGGTCAGCCCCGCTTCGAACACATGCCGCGGATCGGCGACCAGTCCGCCTGCCGCGACCGAGAGTTTCGCCTTGCGCTCGCGGAAACCGACATCGAGCGCATCGGCGGCGAATCCGCTCTGGTTGAAGCGCAGCGGTCCGGTCGCATCGACGAAATGCAGATCGTAGCGATCGTGATCGACCTTCGCGCCACTCAGCGCGGCCGTGCCGTCGAGCTTCAGGGCCTCGATCTGCTTGATCGGCAGATGCAGCGTGAACGCCACCGTGGCCTTGCCCCCGACCGCGAGATCCTGAAGGTACTCGCGATGGTCCGCGCCGACCGGGGTCGCTCGCAGGAAGCGCAGCAGATTCGCTCCGCTGCCCTCGCCTTTCGCGGCGAGTTCGAGATTCAAGTCCCCGAAATCCGCGATTGTCGCGCTGGCCTGGCCGACCTGATTGCCCATCGACTCGGCGGCGTCCGCCTCGACGTCGACGCCGTCGTTGATGAACGTGGCAATCGCATGCACCTTTTCCGCGCGCGGCCAACCCGGAGCGTAGTCCAGGGTCAGGTCCGAGATATCGGCGCGTGCATTCATGCGACCGTCCAGATGGTGGAACGGCCAGTCCGCGAGGTCGCCGCGCAACGCCGCGACCCCGTCGACGACCTGCCCGCCGACGAGCGCACGATCGAGCCATACGATCGCCTGCGGCGGCATCGTGTTGGTCGGCCAGAACAGTTTGGCCGCGGTGACGTCCGCATGCGTGACGCGCGCATAGAGGTCGACGCTGGGTCGCCGCCCGGCGTTGATTTCCATGCTGCCCCGCAACTCGCCCGCATAGGCCTCGCCTTCGAATCCGATGCGATCGGTCTGCAGTACCCATGCATCTTTTCCCGGGACCACGACGATGTCGCCTGCAAACGTAGCGAACAGGAACGGGCGCCGGAATACGTGCGGATAGTCGATACGCAAGGCCTGAGCCGGCAAATGGACCAGCGTCGCCTCGGCGTCGCCATCGACTTCCAGATCGGCATGCTCGAGACCCGGCACCGCATCGGCATCGCTGAAGCCGAGCCCGCTGAGGCGCGCATGGACTTCGTAGTCGGACGCGCCGCGCCAGAGCAGATCACCGCTTGCCAGCGTGCCGCGTGGACGCGCCAGGTAGAGCCAGCGACGCAGCACATCGAGGTCGCCGGCGCCGAGCATCGCGAAGTCGCCGATCGGGCGCAGCGGTAGCGCGCTGGCGGCAGCGCGCCACTGCGGCGCCGCGCCTCCCGCGTACTCGACGCTGACCCGCGCCGCGGGTTCTTTCGCGTCGCTGCCGGCGCGCAGGTCGGCAACATCGAACGTCCAGCCGTCGCGCGAACGCAGCCAGCGCGCCACGAACGCGAGTCGATCCAGCTCGACCCGCGGCGTGATACGGGTCGCAGCGTCGAGCGCGATCGGCGCGGCGGCGGCGAACACGGCGTCGTCGAGATCGACGCGCGCGCGCGCGTCGTCGACTCGCCCCGAGTCGACCCGCATCCAGGCCTGGACGACACCGCGTCCCGCGACCAGCTGCAACCCGACCGGCAGCGCGTGACCGGAGAACGCGGCGAGGTCGATGTCGCGCCCGCCGACGTAGATCTCGCCGGAGCGCCGCTGGATGTCGAGGTCGGCGACGAATTCGAGCAGTGGCGAACTCGCGGCGCCGATGCGCACGCGCCCGAGCGCACGCGTGATCGCGCCGTGATTGAGCAGGCGCAGCACCGGTGCTTTCAGGTCCACGTGCAGCCCGCGCTGCGGATTCTCGATGGTCAGATCCAGGTCCCTGATTTCGAGCGCGCCAAGCGCGCCCATCGAGAACGGTTCGTCGTCGCCGCGGGTGCTGGCCGGCCCGAGATCGAGGCCATGCAGGCGCCAGCTGCCCTGTTCGTCGACGAGGCGCAGGTTCAGTCCGGCGATGCGGAACTCGACGACCGCGCGGTTGCTGCGGACCAGCGCGGAGAGGTCGAACGCGAGTTCCGCGCGCGGAATGCTCAACGCACCTTGGCCCGCGGCGTTCGCTGCGATATCGACGTCGTCGAGGGTGAGTACCGGGCCGCCGCCGATCCACGAGCCGGTCAGGTGACCGATGTGTACGGGCCGCGCGAGCTTCGCCGACAACCAGTGCTCCACGTGCTGCGGATGGCTCTGCAGCCAGGGCATCGCGAGCTGGGTCAGTCCGGCGAGCATGCCGAGGACGATCACGAACGTCGCCGCCAGCGCCTGCAACGCGAAGCGCAGCCGCCGCATGCGCATGCCGAAAGTCGTGTTCACTCAGGACGACTCGCGGCGACGGTATCCCCGGTACCCGCGCGATGCCTACAGCAGCACGACATCGTACTGCTCCTGCGAATAGTGCTCCTCGGGCTGGAAGCGGATCGTCTTGCCGATGAATTCCTCGAGTTCCGCGACCGCTGCCGATTCCTCCTCGAGAATGCGGTTGACGACTTTCGGCGCGGCCAGCACCAGCAGTTGCTGGGCCTCGAACTGGCGCACCGCGCGGGTGATCTCGCGGAAGATCTCGTAGGTGACCGTCTCGGCCGTCTTCATGCTGCCGCGACCGCCGCAGGCGGGACACGGTTCGCAGAGCTGGCGCTCGAGGCTTTCGGTGGTGCGCTTGCGGGTCATCTCGACCAGACCGAGCGGCGACATCTCGTAGACGGTCGCCTTGGCATGGTCCTGCGCCATCGCCTTCTGCAGCTGGCGCAGGACCTGGCGCTGGTGTTCCCCGTCGATCATGTCGATGAAGTCGATGATGATGATGCCGCCGAGGTTGCGCAGGCGCAGCTGCCGCGCGGCGGCCTGCGCCGCTTCGAGGTTGGTGCGGAACACCGTCTCCTCGAGATTGCGCGAGCCGAGAAATCCGCCCGTGTTGACATCGATCGTGGTCATGGCCTCGGTCTGGTCGACGATCAGATAGCCACCGGATTTCAATGGCACGTCCTTTCGCAACGCCTTCTGGATCTCGTCCTCGACCCCGTAGAGGTCGAAGATGGGACGCTCGCCCGGGTAATGTTCCACGCGCTCGGCCAACTCGGGCATGAACTGGGCAACGAAGCCGAGCGCGCGTTCCAGGGTTTCGCGCGAATCCACGCGCACCTTCTCGATCGACGGCCGCATCAGATCGCGCAACGCACGCAGCGGCAGGCTGAGATCCTCGTAGACGCATTCGCCGACGCGGGTCCGCGCGATGTTGTCCCGTACGGTGGCCCACAGCTTGCCGAGGTAGTCGATGTCCTCGGCCAGTGCCTCACGCAACTGTCCCTCGGCATTGGTGCGCACGATGTATCCGAGCCGGGTTTCACCAAGGTGCTCGGCTAGCATGTCCTTGAGACGCGCGCGTTCCAGCTCGTCCTCGATGCGCACCGACACGCCAAGCACCTTGCTGTACGGAAGGAGGACCAGGTAGCGCGACGGAATCGACAGGTGCGTGGTCAGGCGCGCGCCCTTGGTGCCGATCGGATCCTTGAGCACCTGCACGACGATCTCCTGGCCGTCGCGCACGAGTTCGCCGATCGAGGGCATCGGTGCCGGCGGTGCATCGCCGTTTTCGCCGATCAGCGCAGCCAGTGGCCGCGCGATGTCCGAGGCGTGCAGGAATGCCGCGCGCTCGAGTCCGATCTCGACGAATGCGGCCTGCATGCCGGGCATGACCCGACTGACCTTGCCCTTGTAGATGTTGCCGACGTAGCCGCGGCGGCTCGCACGTTCGACGTGGACCTCCTGCAACATGCCGTTTTCGACCAGGGCGACACGCGTCTCGCGCGGGGTCACGTTGATCAGGATTTCTTCGGACATCGAGTTACTTGGCGGGAAATGTTGAGACAACTTATAGCTTTACGGGCCGGCGATTGTCGAATGCCGGTTCGCACTCCCGAGGGGTTCTCGTCGATCGGCAGCAGCTCATTCCGAATGCACGTTTCCGCCTGACCGCGCGAATCGGCGCCCGAACACATGAGCGCAAGCAGCGGATGGATCGGCCTCAGGACACTCCGAACCGGCGCAGCAGCAGGGCCGTCTCGAACAGGGGCAGGCCCATGACCGCCGAATAGCTCCCATGGAGGTCGCGGATGAACGCGGCCGCGCGCCCCTGGATCGCGTAGGCGCCGGCCTTGCCGAAGGGCTCGCCGGTGGCGACGTAGTCGGCGATGTCGGCGCCGGAGAGGGCCGCGAACGCGACCGTCGATTCACGGAGGGCATGCTCTTCGCGGCCTGCGCTGACGCACCACACCGCGGACAGCACCTGGTGCGCGCGCCCGGAAAGCTCGCCGAGCATCGCCGCGGCGGCACGCGCGTCGCGCGGTTTGCCGAAGACCTCGCCATCAAGCACGACTTCGGTATCCGCGCCGATGATCACCGCGTCGTCGAGCGCGCCGAGTTGCAGCAGTCCGGCACCGGCTTTCGCGCGGGCGACCCGGTTGACATAGTCGCGAGGCGCTTCGCCGGGCTCGCGTCGCTCGGCCACGTCGACATCGACCGGGTCGAACCGAAGACCGAGCTGACTCAGCAGTTCACGCCGACGCGGAGATTTCGAGGCAAGGAACAGGCGCGGTCGCATCGGGTGTCCGTCGAACGGGCGATTCGCCCGGCGCAGTGTGACGGGCGCGACCACTATAGCGGCGCGGACTGCGCCCCGGAGGGATCTGCGCAGCGGCGCTGCGGATCAACCGACGATGGTTTCGTTGCCGTCCGGATCAGGACTCGATTGCGCCTGCTGCAGGCTCTGCCAGGCTTCCTTCTGCATGCGTTCCAGCACCCTCAGAAAATCGGGTGAACTGGCATCGAGATGGTCGAGGCCGAGATTCTTGAGGATGTCGTAGCTCATGGTTCAGCCTCGCATGCAGGCCGCGATCGGCGACCCTGTGGTTTTGCTTGTTTTCATGTCACCCGGGCCCTGCGCTCTTGCTGACACACTTCGCTCGAATCTGACATTTGCCGCGACGCGCGGATCGATCAATGCTGAACCACGCGGCGCTCCGGCTGACAAAACGTGCTCTTGCACGCGCCGAGGCCCGGAATCGAGCTCGCAATGCAGGTCTGCTCGGGGCGGATCGCGAGCAGGGCGCCGAGCACGGGCAGGAAACCGCGCAGATGCGGCAACGAGGCAGTACACAACTGGACGAACCGGCTCATGGGCGGTCTCTGCAAGGTGTCTTGCTGAGCGGGATGCAAGGGTCGGGCCAATGCTCGCGGCAGTCTCGCCGGACCGGAACCACACGCGCAGGCCGACCGCGCCTGCCGGATCAGGCGCAATGCCGCCGGACAGGATTCGTCGATAGAGGGGGGTGACGTGCGGGGCCTGGCAATCCACTGCCGAGGCGCGCCGCAGCCGAAGTCAGCCGGCCGGTCGGTTCATGATCGCCGTGGCCTCGAGGTCGGCGACGGGACGCCATTCGCGGACCACGTCGATGTCGTAGCGGCTCCAGCGCGAAACGAATACGCTGCCGCGGTAGGTTCCGCTCATCGCCATGTCGCGATGATCGAGGACGAACTCGATCTTCCGGCCTTCCGGTGGCAAGGCCTGCGATGTCAGCACCCAATCGGCACTCATGGCGTTCCCTATTCCCTGTCCCGCGATCTTGCGCAGGGCAACGGCAAGGTTTCGTTACGGCAGCGATCAAAGCCGGTTAACCCGCATTCTCACCTCAGCCGGTCGTGCAAGCAGTCCGACCCGCGGTGCGCGGGCGACGGCTTTCGCGACGACCCCGAATCGATCCGGGTGCGCGATCACGAATGCGGCAGCGCCGGTCGATCCCGGGACGGTATCGCGCGGGCACGGCACACGCTGGTGTCTGCGGCCCGTCACGCGCGTAGACTTGCCGGCTTTGACGCTTCCACCCGCATCCGAATGGCTGAACCGACCCACCTGCAGCGCCTCGAAGCCGAAAGCATCGATATCCTGCGCGAAGCCGTCGCCGAAGCCGAGCATCCGGTCATGCTCTACTCGATCGGCAAGGACAGCTCGGTGATGCTGCATCTCGCGCGCAAGGCGTTCTTCCCGTCGCGACCGCCATTCCCGCTGCTGCACGTGGATACCACCTGGAAGTTCCAGGCCATGTATGCGTTCCGTGCGCGCATGGCCGCCGAATCGGGCATGGACCTGCTGGTCCACCGGAATCCCGAAGCCGAACGGCGCGGCATCAATCCGTTCGACCATGGATCGTCGGTCCACACCGATGTCTGGAAGACCCAGGGACTGCGGCAGGCGCTCGATCGGTACGGATTCGATATCGCATTCGGAGGCGCACGCCGCGACGAGGAAAAATCGCGCGCCAAGGAGCGCGTATTCTCTTTCCGTTCCGCCCAGCATCGCTGGGACCCGAAGAACCAGCGTCCCGAGCTGTGGCGTCTCTACAACGCGCGCCGCAATCCCGGCGAAAGCATCCGCGTGTTCCCGCTGTCCAACTGGACCGAGCTCGATATCTGGCAATACATCCTCGCCGAAAACATTCCGATCGTGCCGTTGTACTTCGCGGCCGAGCGCCCGGTCGTCCACCGCGACGGCCAGCTCGTCATGGTCGACGACGCGCGTTTCCCGCTGCGCGACGGCGAAATCCCGGTCATGCGCAGGGTGCGCTTTCGCACCCTGGGCTGTTACCCGTTGACCGGCGCGATCGAATCCGACGCCGATACCCTGCCCGCGATCATCCGCGAGATGCTGCTCGCGCGGACCAGCGAGCGCCAGGGCCGCCTGATCGACCACGACAGCCACGCGTCGATGGAAAAGAAGAAAGCCGAGGGCTATTTCTGATGACCTCGCCGGCCGCGATCGAGGATGTCGCCGCGTACCTGCATGCCCAGCAGCGCAAGAGCCTGCTGCGCTTCATCACCTGCGGCAGCGTCGACGACGGCAAGAGCACGTTGATCGGACGCCTGCTCCACGAATCGAAATCCCTGCTCGACGACCAGATCAGCGCGCTCGAGGGCGACTCGCGAAAGTTCGGCACCCAGGGCGACGAGCTCGATTTCGCGCTGCTCGTCGACGGCCTGAGTGCCGAACGCGAGCAGGGCATCACGATCGACGTCGCCTACCGCTTTTTCGCAACCGAGCGCCGCAAGTTCATCGTCGCCGACACGCCGGGCCACGAGCAGTACACACGCAACATGGTCACCGGCGCGTCGACTGCCGACCTCGCGGTGATTCTCGTCGACGCACGCAAGGGCATCCTCACGCAGACCCGCCGGCACAGTTATCTCGTGTCGCTGATGGGCATCCGCGATGTCGTCCTCGCGATCAACAAGCTCGATCTCGTCGACTGGTCGCGCGCGACATTCGAGAAGATCGAGCGCGACTACCGGGAATTTGCGGACCGGATCGGCATCCAACGCATCGCCGGCATTCCGCTCTCCGCGTTGCGCGGAGACAACATCAGCGCGCCGAGCGCGAACACGCCGTGGTATGTCGGCCCGAGCCTGCTCGAACACCTCGAGAGCGTCGAGATCCCGACCGCGCACGTCGGCCGCCCCTTGCGCATGCCGGTACAGTGGGTCAACCGCCCGGATCTCGATTTCCGCGGCTTCTGCGGTCGTATCCTCGGCGGTCGCGTGCATCCCGGCGACGCGGTGCGCGTGCTGCCCTCGGGTCGGCAATCGAAAGTTGCGCGCATCGTCGGTTTCGATGGCGACCTTGCCGAGGCGCAGTCCGGCCAGTCGGTCACGCTGACCCTTGCCGACGAGATCGACGTGAGTCGCGGCGACGTGATCTGCGCCGCGAACGACCCGGCCGGCGTCGCCGATCAGTTCGAGGCGACCGTGATCTGGATGGCGGATGCCGAGATGCTGCCGGGGCGCCCGTATCTCGTGAAGCTCGGTGCGACCACGCTCGGCGCCTCGTTCGGCCAGCCCAAATACGCGATCGACGTGAACAGCCTCGATCATCTCGCCGCGAAGACGCTCGAGCTCAACGCGATCGGCGTGTGCAACCTCACCCTCGATCGCGCGGTCGCGTTCGACGCATATGAAGACAACCGTGACATGGGCGGCTTCATCGTGATCGACCGCTACACCAACCAGACCGTCGGCGCGGGGCTGCTGCACTTCGCATTGCGCCGCTCGCAGAACATCCACTGGCAGGCGGTCGAGGTCGACAAGCAGGCGCGCGTGCGCCAGAACGGCCACAAGCCCTGCGTGCTCTGGCTTACCGGTCTTTCCGGTAGCGGCAAGTCGACGATCGCCAACATCGTCGAACGCCAGCTGCATGCGCTCGGCGCGCGTACCTACCTGCTCGATGGGGACAACGTACGCCACGGCCTGAGCAAGGACCTCGGCTTCACCGATGCCGATCGGGTCGAGAACATCCGCCGCATCGGCGAGGTCGCCCGGTTGATGGTCGACGCGGGCCTGATCGTGATCACCGCGTTCATCTCGCCGTTCAGGTCCGAACGCCGGCTCGCACGCGGCATGGTCGACGACGGCGAGTTCGTCGAGATCTTCGTCGACACGCCGCTGGAAGTCGTCGAGCAACGCGACGTGAAGGGACTCTACCGCAAGGCCCGCCGCGGCGAGCTCAAGAACTTCACCGGCATCGATTCGCCGTACGAGGTTCCCGAGACGCCGGAGCTGCACATCGAGACTCTGCGCGCGACACCCGAGCAGGCGGCGACCGCCGTGGTCGAGTACCTGATACTGACCGGTGTGGTCGCGGCGTCTGGCTGAACCGTCGCACGCATACGACGAACCGCGTTAGGATGTCCGTCGGGCCGCCGCCAGCGTGCCACGCGGATCGCGTGTCGCCATTCCGGAACTTGCGATCGGATCGAGCGCTTTCGCGCGCCAACCACAACGGCCAGCGCCCCATGCCCTGCTCTCTTGCTGGCCAGGGACCAGCACCCGCAATGGACTACCGATGAATCATCTGCACCTGATGTCTTTCTGCACCGGTCTTGCCGCTGCCTCGGCGCTCGCGCAGGCCCAATCCGGCGATACCATCTTCGTCAACGATTTCCAGACCTGTCCTGCCGTGATCGCACTGGGCGATGGCAGCGTTCGCAATCTCGTCACCCGTGCTGCGGTGTCCTACGGCTCCTATCCGCAGCAGCGTCTCAACGCCGACCTCACCGAATGGGATGGCATCTGGGGGCACAACTCGGTCAACGATCCGGTCACGCCGTGGCCCGGCGTCGGCGGTGCGTCGCCGGTGATCCAGGCTTTCCCGCGCGCGGGATATTTCTGCGCGCACTTTCACGCTCCTGCGGACGCGGGGTCGCGCATCGGCCACTTTTCCAATCCGACCCTGATCCAGGGTCCGAACCTGACCATGGCGATCAGCCGCAACGGCGGCGATTTCGTGAACAACCTGCCGACAGCGGGCTGTCTGGCGGCCAACGTGCCGAGCGCGGATGCGAATCTGGTCAACTGGAAGTTCACCGCGAATGCGCCCGGCTCGTACTGCAACCTGCAGGTCGATTCGGATTACTACGTCAACGTGATGTTCACCGACGCGCAATCGACGTTCCACTGCGGCGCCGCCGCCGTCAACTGCAGTCTTGCAGTCATCAGTTATCACAACTGATCGCCGACGCGTTCGCGGCAACATTCGCGCGCAGACACCAGACCCGGCGCGGCCGGCTCAGGCCGCGATGCGGTGCTCGTAGTACGGGCGATCGCGATCGTCGAGCAGCGATTGCAGGGCCGCAAGATCGTGCGGATCGGGATTCAGCCACGCATCGACATTTTCGGGCCTGATCGGGATGACGCAGCGATCGTGACCCGCGGCGGCCACCTCGGGCGGCGGCTCGTCGGTGATCGCCGCGAATGAAAGCAGGTCATCGCCATCGCCTTGCCAGCGCGACCACAGACAGGCGACCAGCATGTCGTGCGCGGGACGCGGCCTGAACTCGAGCACCACGTTTTCCGCCTTCTCGTCCGGCGCCAGTTCGCGGCCTTCCATCGCATGCCGGCTCACGTTCTCGAAAAAGGCGTTCACGGCCATGATGCCGTGCGTATGCCCGAACTGGGCCTTCCAGAATCCCTCGAGGTTGTCGCGGCGCGCGTTGTACGTGCCCGGAAACCTCGCGTCATGGGAGGCGGGTTTGCCCGCCGGCCGGCACTGGTAGCGCATCGGTTTCACGACGCGGCGGCCATTCTCGACGATCATCAGCGGCGCGTACCAGCCCGGAAAGATCCGTGAATCGTCGGCGACCGGTTCGGTCCTGCGCAGGTCGGCGAGCTTGCCCAGCGCCCACGCGACTTTTGCGGTCGCGATGCGGCGGCTCTCGGTGGCGGCCCTGGTCATCCTGGACTGCAAGGCACGCTCGGCATCCGCGAGTCGCTTGCGCTGCCGGAACGCTTCCTGCTCGAGCTTCGCGACCTGCTGCTCGTCGAACTCATCGACCAGCGCCTTGATCTCGCGCTCGCGATCGCCTTGCGCATCGGCAAACGCCGCGTCCATCGCCCTGGGAATGCTGATCCTCGTCCCCTGCGAGCGGGTCCAGTAGAGACGGACGAACGCATCGATGTCGATGTCCGCGCCCCAGAGACGCACGTACTTCTTGTATCCCGCCCAGATTTGCGCCGAGTAGCACACGACCCGAGACCCTCTTCATTGCGGTTTCAACGTGATGTTAGTCGATGCGCATGGACGCGAGATGCCCGCAGTTCCGGCGTCTCGCGACGAGCGGCTGCGGGCCGGTGGTTGTCGCGGTCGGTACAGGCCCCGCGACCCGCGCAGCATTCCCGGCCGAAGTCTCATCCGTCGCGACGATATCCGGCAGCGCGACGGGCCGCGTTCGATGCGGATGCGGCCCGAACCGGAAGGTCGGCCGAATGCCTGCGCGTCGATGGTGCCCGGGGCCGGAGTCGAACCGGCATGGCCCGAAGGCCGAGAGATTTTAAGTCTCTTGCGTCTACCCGTTTCGCCACCCGGGCGGCGGCATGCATGATCCGCGATGGTAGCGAGTCCGCTCGGGCCCGGCCATGCGTGCGCCGTTCGCGGCACTCGCGGACCGCTCAGGCGTCGCGAGGGCCGACACCCGGGCCCGCTCTGTGCACTTGTCGGCAGACGCGGCGGGAGCGAACGAGCCGAGCACCGAGACGACAGTTTTCCCGGCGATGCCCAGAGCTCCAAGTCTAGGGCGCCGCGCTGTGCGCACAGAACGCGCACGCGGCGCCATGCGTGATCGCCGTACATGGTGAGCCGGCGACAAGGCTGCGACTTCCTGCGCGGCCATCAATGACGGCCGCTCGATTCATGTCGCAGCAGCCTGATCGTGCCGGCTTCCAGCTTTCCGGGTTGGTTCGCCATTCGCGATGGGACGAACCTCCGTAATCGACCCGAGCGCCAGGAATCGAATACACAGGGATGGATATACGAATTGCGGCATACCGCGGGCGTATTGCGCAGGTGCGCTGCCACCGTTTTGACGGTAGCCACCGCGATTTCAGCCATGCGGCCTTCGCGGGCCGGTTGCGGCACGGTGGTTCGGGCAAGCGATGCGATCGCCAGCGACGTGCCGTACCAGGTGCGAAAGTCCTTTGCAGTGAACTCCTCGCCCATTGCGCGATGCAGATAGGCATTTACCGCATCCGAATCGATCGCATGTCGCGCGCCTTCGTCATCCACGTACTGGAACAGCAGCTGCCCCGGCAATCGCTGGCAGCGTCGCAGCAGCCGCACCAGGCGCGCATTGTCGACGATCACTTCCTGGCGCAGACCACTCTTGCCGCGAAAACGGAATCTCGCCCGCCCTGCGCGCAGAAAGGCAAGGTGCCGGCTTCGCAACGTCGTCAGCCCGTACGAGCCGTTGCTTTGCGCATACTCCTCGTTGCCGACACGAATCAATGTCTCCGCCAGAAGACTGACCACGATGGCCACCACCTTGGCCTCGGGCAATCCCGGCAGGGCCAGATCGCGCCGCACCGCGCGGCGCAATCGGGGCAGGCCCTTTCCGAATGCGATCAACTTGCCGAACTTGTCGGCGTCGCGAGTCTTTCGCCACATCGTGTGATAGCGATATTGCTTTCTGCCGCGCGCGTCGCGCCCGGTGGCCTGCAAATGACCCCGTGGGTTGGCGCATATCCACACGTGCGTATAGGCGGGAGGAATCGCCAGGCGCCGGATCCTTTCGAGGGTCGCGGTGTCACGGATCGGCCGGTTGTCCGCATCGAAATAGGCGAAGCCTCTTCCGCGACGCCGACGCTGCAAGCCCGGAGCCGCGTCGGTGACATGGACCAATGTTGCGCTGCCGTTGCCGGCCCGGGCGTATGCCTTCCTGCGATTGCGCGGCATGGCGGCGCGCCGACGAACTCAGGACCGCGATCGGAACAGGTGCATGGAGATGCGGATCGGCAGAAGCAGACCCGCAGGAACATCCGGCAACCGCGAATGGAAGCATCTGCCCATGATCCTCTCCGCACCTCCGCCCACAGATACGGCGAATCCCGCATGCCGCAGCGTAAACAAGGGACAGACCGTCGACGCCACGCCCGACGAAACAACGGTCACGATTCGGTCAGGATTTCTTCGCCGAGGATTTGCGCGACGACTTCTTCTTTGCGCCCCCGTCCTGCTTGTTCACGGTGGCCCAGGCTCGCTTCTCCGCCGTCTTCTTCGACACGCCCTTGCGTTCGTAGCCCTTCTCGATGTGCTCGGCCTTGCGCTTCTGCTTGTCCGTGTAGCTCGATTTGTCTCCGCGTGGCATTTAAGGATCCTCCGGGTCATGGTTCGTGGCACGCCACATCGGTCGCGTGGCGTTCAACCGGGAACGTTGCCCATGACGGGCAATACGATGCCGGTGATATAGCTTGAGCAAGCGGGTGCGGCGAGGAATACATACGCCGGAGAAATCTCTTCGGGTTGCGCCGGGCGCTCGAGGTCGGTGCTGCTTCCAAAAGTGGCTACATCCTTGGCCGGCCGATCGGCGGGATTGAGCGGAGTCCACACCGGACCCGGCGCGACCGCATTGACCCGGATGCCACGCTCGATGACCTGCGCGGCGAGCGCCTTCGTGAACGCGTGGATCGCTCCTTTCGTCGCCGAATAGTCCAGCAGTTCCTTGCTGCCGAAGAGGCCGGTCTCCGATCCCGTGTTGATGATGGCCGCTCCCGAGTCGAGATGCGGGAGCGCCGCCTTGGCCATATGGAAATAACCGTACAGGTTGGTCCTCACGGTCATGTCGAAGTGCTCGACGGACAGATCCTCGATCGACGACGCATGCTCCTGGAATGCCGCGTTGTTGACGAGAATGTGCAGTTCGCCGAATTCGTCGATCGTGCGCTTGACCGCAGCCTCGCAAAACGAAAAATCGCGCACGTCTCCCGCTATCGACAGGCAGGTCTGTCCTTCGTGCCTCACGCGCTCGGCGGTCTCCCTGGCGTCGGCGTGTTCGCTGAGATACACGATAGCCACGTCCGCGCCCTCCCTCGCAAACAGCACGGCAACCGCACGCCCGATGCCGGAATCGCCGCCGGTGATCAATGCGACCTTGCCGGACAACTTGCCGCTGCCGCGATACGCAGGGGCCATGAATCGCGGAGCGGGCCGCAGTTGCGATTCGAGCCCGGGCTTGCGCTGATGCTGTTCGGCGAACGGCAACGCGGGTTGCGCACGCGACGCAGTTCTCGGGGGTTTGGTCTGCTTCCTCGCGGCTGCCGTTTTCGAGCCTCCATCGCGCTTGTCGACTGCATCCTGGATCCGGCGTTGCGCCTTGACAGTCTTTCCCGACGCGGCACGCCTTGCGTTCGTCTTCATCGTGCTGCCCTCGACCGACACGGATGCCAAAGCTCCAACTTCGTGCCCTAATCGCCGCTGAAGCGCGCCGGTGCAAGACAGCTGCGGGCAAGGTTCGCTGGAACCCCCGGCACCGGCAGCCCGGTTTGCGCGAAGATTGCCGCATGCATCCGCAGACCCGACGCGCGAGCGCGGGACGAGCGACGCGACGAGCGTCCACGCCCAGACTCATCGGGAGCAATCGTGCGATCCGGCACCGCCTCGACACGCGCAGCAAATACGCGCGCCGCTCGCTGGTGTCGTAAATCGCCGGGTTCCGCGCAAAAAAAAAGCGCCCGGAGGCGCCGTAAGCTACTGATCCAAATTGGAGGCCTGGGTCGGAATCGAACCGGCGTACGCGGCTTTGCAGGCCGCTGCATGACCACTCTGCCACCAGGCCGGTGACGTTTGCTGTGCGGCGCCTTGTCCAGGGCGCATCCGCGGATCGCCTTGCCGGCGAGAGTATCCACGCTCGCGCAGAAAAAACAAAACCCCGGCGGGCCGAGGCTTCGTCTGCTGTTCTGGAGCGGGAAACGAGACTCGAACTCGCGACCCCGACCTTGGCAAGGTCGTGCTCTACCAACTGAGCTATTCCCGCGTGGGACGCGCATATTACGGCTTGGGGTGCGGGTGTCAATCCCCGCAGGAGCCCCTGCGCACACCCGTGATCGCGCAAAACGGCGCGCGGCCGCGCGTTACCGCGCGCTTCGGCTCAGCGCTGCTGGCGCAGGATCGGCAGCGCGGCGCGCACATACAGCAGGCCGGACCAGATCGTCAGACCTGCCGCGATGACGAGCAGACCTTCGCCGACGTGGAACAGGCGCAGCTCCTCGAAATCGTGCCGGTACAGCAGGACGACGATCGCGACGATCTGCATCACGGTCTTGATCTTGCCGATCGCGGCGACGCGCACCGTCGCACGTTCGCCGATCTCCGCCATCCATTCGCGCAATGCCGAGATGCTGATCTCGCGACCGACGATGACCGCGCTGGTCACCGCCATCAACGGCGTCGGGTTGTTCTGCACGAGCAGAAACAGCGTCGTCGCGATCATCAGCT
Organism: uncultured Gammaproteobacteria bacterium; assembly: GCA_963758365.1. Taxonomy (GTDB): domain Bacteria; phylum Pseudomonadota; class Gammaproteobacteria; order Xanthomonadales; family Rhodanobacteraceae; genus Dokdonella_A. The sequence goes on along the minus strand of CAVWVB010000001.1, from coordinate 926,324 downwards.
TGTCGGCTACCGGATCGAGGAACGCACCGAACGCGGAACTCATGTTCCAGCGCCGCGCGACCCAGCCGTCGAGCCAGTCCGTCAACGCCGCGGCAATGAAGATGGCGGCCGCGGCAATGTTCGCGCCACGGAACGGCGCATAGAACGCGAACACGATGATCGGAAGCAGGGCGATCCGGAACAGGGTGAGCGCGGTCGGAATCGTGATCTGCATCGGGTTCCCTTGGCGAAATGCGGAAAAGTCCGTCGTGGAGCGTTGACGCGCCGCATCCGGCGGCCCGCTGGGCGAATCGGCGTTGCTGTCTGATTTGCGCACGCTGCCTCCTGCAGCGCATCAACAGCGCGTTCGCGAGAACCCGCTCATCCGTGGAAGGTCGCATAGATGCGCCCGGCCAGCTCGCGACTGATGCCCTTCACTTGCATGAGTTCCTCGACACCGGCCCTGGAGAGTCCGCCGAGTCCGCCGAAGTGTCTGAGCAGCGCCGCACGCCGCCGCGCGCCCACCCCTGCGATCTCCTCCAGCGTACTCGTTTCACGCACCTTCTCGCGACGTCCGCGGTGGCCGGTGATCGCGAAGCGGTGCGCTTCGTCGCGCACCGCCTGGATCAGGTGCGACGCGGGCGATTCCGGACCCGGCCACAGGGTGCGGCCGGAACGGCCCAGGATCAAGGTCTCGTCGCCCGCGCGGCGCGCTTCGCCCTTGGCGACGCCGACGATCGGCACGCCTTCGATGCCGATCTCGTTGAGCACGTCGATCGCCTGCTGCACCTGACCCTTGCCGCCGTCGATCAGCAGCAGGTCGGGCAGCCGGCCCTCGCCGGCCTGGACGCGCCGGTAGCGCCTCTCGAGCGCCTGGCGCATCGCCGCATAGTCGTCGCCGCCGGTGATGCCCGCGATGTTGAAGCGGCGGTACTGCGACTTCTCGGGCCCTTCGGGACCGAACACCACGCACGAGGCGACGGTCGCCTCGCCGAGCGTGTGGCTGATGTCGAAGCATTCGATGCGCTGCGGAGTCTCGTCGAGACCGAGCAGATCGCGCACTGCCTCGAATCGCGCAAGCAGGGTCTGCCGGCTTGCCAGCCGCGAGGCCAGCGCCGCTTCGGCGTTGCGCATCGCAAGGTCGCGGAAGCGCGCTCGGTCGGCGCGCACCGCAACCTTGATCGCGACGCCGTGGCCGCTGCGCCCGGCGAGCGCCTCGGCCAGCGGCACCGCATCCTCGGGCGCGTGGCTGATCACGAGTTCGGCCGGCACCGGCCGCTCCAGGTAGTACTGGGCGATGAACGAGGCGACGATCGCGGCCTCGTCCGCGGCGACCGGCAGACGCGGAAAGAAGTCGCGCGAGCCGAGGCTGATCCCGTTGCGGAAGAACAGCACGCTTACGCACGCGACGCCGCCGCGGATCGCGCACGCGATCACGTCCATGTCCGCGCTCGCACCTTGCACGTAGTGATTCGCCTGCACGCGCTTGACCGCGGCGATCTGGTCGCGGATCTGCGCGGCGCGCTCGAATGCGAGGTGCGCGCTCGCACGTTCCATGGTCGCAACCAGCTCGTCCATGACCGCGCCGCCGCGGCCATCGAGGAACATCTCGGCATGGCGCACGTTGTCCGCATACTCTTGCGCCGAAACCAGTCCCACGCAGGGCGCCGTGCAACGATTGATCTGGTATTGCAGGCAGGGCCGCGAACGATTCCTGAAATAGCTGTCCTCGCAATTGCGGATCTTGAACAGCTTCTGGATCAGGTCCAGGCTCTCGCGCACCGCACCCGCGCTCGGGAACGGGCCGAAATAGCGTCCGCCGGCGACACGCGCGCCACGGTGAAAGGCCAGGCGCGGGAACGCCTGTGCGGGCGAAACCGGACTGTCCTGCGCTGTTTCGCGGTGCCGCATCCGCCGCCCGCCCGGATCCGCGGGCGCGGATTCGTCGCCCACCGCGGACTTGCGCGTGGCGCGTGCAGGCGCCGCGGGCGCGCCGGTCAGATGGATGTACGGATAGCTCTTGTCGTCGCGCAGCACGATGTTGTAGCGCGGCTTGAGCGACTTGATCAGTTGCGCCTCGAGCAGCAACGCCTCGGCTTCGGTGCGCGTGACCGTGGTTTCCATGCGCGCGATCTGGCCGACCATCGCGGCGATGCGCGGATCCATCTTCGGCTTGAGGAAGTAACTGCCGACGCGCTTCTTGAGGTTGCCGGCCTTGCCCACGTAGAGCAGCTCGTCGGCGCGATCGAACATGCGGTAAACGCCCGGCGCGCCGGTGAGTGTGCGGACGAACGCCTTGCCGTCGAAGCGCGCGCTGGCGGGGGATGCGGGCATGGGTGGATCGTACGGCAGTGGCAGGAACGGATGAAAACCAGGCGCGCCGGCCACTGCGCGTCAGTCCTCGCCGACCGGAATCCGCCGCACGTCGCCGCTGGTCAGATTGACGCACGCGATCTCGTGCAGGTTGGTGTTCGCGATCCACAGCAGGTTGCCGGCCAGGCACAGGCCCTGCACCTCCTGCAGGCGATATTGCATGCGCATCCGGCGTACCTCACCGGTCTTGCGCCGCAGCAGCTTGATCGAGTCGTTGTAGCTGTCGGCGATGTAGATCGTGCCGCGCTTGTCGGCCGCGACCGCGAGCGGATGCTGCAGGCGCGCCTGTTCGCGGTTGCCGGTGGCGTCACCGAATTCGTAGAGACCCAGGCCGAGCAGGGTTTCGATGCGACCGTCATCGACATGCACGATGCGCACCGCCGAGGCCTCCGAGTCGGCGACGACGAGATCGCGACCCGCCACCGCGAGTCCGCACGGCTGGGCCAGCTTCGCCGCGTCGCCGGTGCCATCGGCGAGGCCGAGGTCGCCGTTGCCGACCAGCATCGACACCAGGCCGGTCGCGAGGTCGAGGCGCCAGATCTGGTTCTGCCCGGCGACCGCGACATACACATCGTCTCCGATCACCGCGAGATCGAGCGGCGAATTCAGCGCGCAGGTCAGTGCGTCGACGCCATCCGGCCGCGATCGCCCGGGGCGGCCGGTGCCGAGCACGGTACTGACCATGCCGCTTTCGAGATCGATGCGGCGCACCGCATGGCTGCCGCGATCGGCCACATACAACGCGTTGCCGTGTCGCGCGAGGCCTTGCGGATCCTCGAAGCAGGCCATCGCGGAGGCACCATCGCCGTATCCCGCATTGCCGCTGCCGAACACGCGCATCACGCGGCCATCGTGGCGGCATTCGAGCACGCGGTGGTGGCCGCTGTCGGCGACGTACAGGAATTTCTCGTCCGCGAGCACCTTGCCGGGAAACGCGAGCGCGAGCCGCGGTTCCGGGCGCAGCGCGGGCGGCGTCGACTCGAACACGCGCAGATCGTGCAGGGCCGCCTCGTCGAGCAGCGCGGCAATGCATGCATCGATCTCGTCGCGACGCCCCTCGCCCGCGAACACCGCGGCCAGACGCCCTTCGGCATCGACCACGGCCACGCTCGGCCACGCCTCGATCGCGTAGTCCCGCCAGAGCCGGAACCCGCAGTCGTGGGCGACCGCATGACGCAGGCCGAGACGGTTGACCGCAGCGAGCACGGACTCGCCCGCGCGTTGGCGCGGATATTTCGGACAGTGCACGCCGATCACGGTCACGCCGTCGTGGTAGCGCTCGGCGAGCAGACGCAGGTCGGGAACCAGGTTCCAGCAATTGACCGAATCGTAGGTCCAGAACCAGAGCACGATCACGCGGCCGCGCAGTTCGGCGATGCGCGGCGGGTTCCCGGTGTTGACCCACTCGAGATCGGCCGGAAAGTCCGGTGCGGTTCGGCGTACGTCCACGGTCAGGACTCCATCGAGCGATCGCGCGGGTGCTCGAGACGCGCGATCAGCGCGGCGACACCACGGCGCGCGAGTTCGATCACGCGCTGGAAATCGGCATCGCTGCCGTAGTACGGATCGGGCACTTCGTCCGGATCCAGCAACAGCGCGGGAACGACGCCGGCCGCGCGCGGCCGGAATCGCCGCAGATCCTCGAGGTTGCGGCGATCCATCGCCAGCACACGGTCGAAATCGGCGAAATCGGCGGCTCTGACCTGGCGCGCCCGATGCGCCTCGAGCGGATACCCCTGCGCGTGTGCGGCCGCAATCGCGCGCCGGTCCGCGGGCGCACCGACGTGATAGCTCTCGGTACCGGCCGACGCGACGTCCACGCGGATTCCGGCCCGCTCGAACTCGACCCGGGCAACGCCTTCGACGATCGGAGAGCGGCAGATGTTGCCCATGCAGACGAACAGGATGCGCTCGTTTTTCTTCGGTTCCATGGCCTCCGGACCGCTGCGACGGCAGCACGAGGGGGGGGGCAAAGTGCGAGCGCAGACTAGCAGAATCGATCGCCGATCAGCCGACACACACGGCAACCGTCGCGATTGACCGCAGACCGGTGTGCGGTCCGCGGCATGCGGCGATCGCGCGCACGGACGCGGCGCGTTCAGCGCCGCGCGGCCAGCACGCGTTCGACGCGAGCGAGATCCGCGGCGGTATCGACGCCGGGCGGAAATGGGTCCGGCGCGATCCGTACCGCGATCGGGAAGCCATGCTCGAGCGCGCGCAATTGTTCGAGCGATTCGGCGCGTTCGAGCGGGGTTGGCGGCAGCGCGGCGAAACGGCGCAGGAAGCCGGCACGATAGGCGTAGATGCCGACGTGGCGCAGAAACGGTACGTCAGCAGGCAGCGCATCGCGCGCGCGTCGGAACGCGTCGCGTGGCCACGGCAGCGGTGCACGGCTGAAGTACAGCGCATGCCCGGACTGGTCGCGCACCAGCTTCACGCAGTCGGGATCGAACAATTCGTCCACCGACTGCAGCGGCGTCGCGAGCGTGGCCATCGGCGCATCGCCGTCGGCGAGCGCAAGCGCAACCGCACGGATCCCGCTCGCGGGTGCGAGCGGTTCGTCGCCCTGCAGGTTGACCACGATCGTGTCTTCGGCCCAGCCCAGCGTCGACGCCGCTTCGGCGAGTCGATCGCTGCCGGAGACATGGTCCGCGCGGGTCCTGACGACGCGCACGCCATGGCCTGCGAGCGCGGCTTCGATCCGCGCATCGTCGGTCGCGACCACGATCCCGGCGGCACCGGCTGCGCGCGCGCGCTCGGCCACATGCACGATCATCGGCACGCCCGCGATCGGCAGCAGCGGCTTGCCGGGCAGGCGGCTCGACGCATGGCGCGCGGGAATCGCGACGATGAAGGACGGCGTGGGGGACGTCATGGATACCGCTACCGGGCGATCCGGCAGCGTAGCCGACACGTCGCCGGCTCGCCAGCCGGCGCGCTGCGCCAGTGACCCGCGCAGTGCGGTCCCGCGTCCTGCTAAGATGCGCTCCGCGCCGCGTGGCGCCACGGTCCGCAGTCCCTGTTCCTTGAGCATTTCCAGTCCCGCGCCGGCGGTCGTCCCCGCACCGCTGCCGATGCGTGCCGTGGTGATGATGATCGCGAGTGCCTGTTCGTTCGGTTCGATGGCGGTCCTGATCCGCATCGCCTCGAAGGACATGCATCCGTTCGAGATCGCATTCTTCCGCAGTTTCTTCGGCGCGCTGGTCGCCCTGCCCCTGCTGCTGCGTCACGGCATGCGCCTGCTGCACACGGACCGCCTGCGTTTCTACGTGCTGCGCTGCGCGATCGGTGCGATGTCCATGCTCGCGGGATTCTGGTCGATCAGTCATCTGCCGCTCGCGCAGGCGATCGCGCTCTCGTATTCGTCGCCGCTGTTCGTGACCATAGGCGCGGTCCTGTTCCTTGGCGAAGTCGTGCGCCTGCGCCGCTGGAGCGCGGTGATCGCGGGCTTCATCGGCGTGCTCGTGATCGTGCGACCGGGTACCGATGCGTTCACTGCGGCGAGCCTGGTCGCGCTGTTCGCCGCCGCGATGACCGGCACGGTCACGATCAGCATCAAGTTTCTTTCGCGCAGCGACCCGGCCGACACGATCGTGCTGCTGACGACCCTGCTCTGGGTGCCGCTGACCCTGCCGGCCGCGCTGAGCGTATGGCAGTGGCCGGTCGCCACGCTGTGGCCGTGGCTGTTCGTGATCGGTGCTCTCGGTACCGCGGGCCAATACTTCTGGACCCATGCGCTGCGCCAGGCCGAAGCGTCCTCGCTGGCTCCGTTCAGTTACCTGCAACTGATCATCGTCGCGGTGCTGGCCTGGCTGGTGTTCGGCGAGACTCCCGACCGCTATACCGCACTCGGCGCCGCGATCGTCGCCGGCGCGAGCCTGTACATCGCGCGCCGCGAAGCGCGGATCGCGCGCGCGGCGCGGCGCGAGACGCTGGTCGGCAAGGCCGAGCCGCAGGTGTGAAGTCTCGCGCAGCGCACCGGGGCAGCGCGCCCACCTCGCGACGCGCGCGTCGACTCGACGGGTTGCGGCTCTGCCGCGACAGCCTGCGACCGCGCGCGGGTCCGAGGTCGCACGCGCAACCGCGCTGCGCCCGCGCTCAGCCGCGCGCGGCGTACTTGCGGATCACGTAGTCCTCGACCACGCCGACGAAATCCCGCGCGATGTGCTCGCCGCGCAGGGTCATCGCCTTGCGCCCGTCGATGAACACCGGCGCGGCCGGCGACTCGCCGATACCCGGCAGCGAAATCCCGATGTCGGCATGCTTGGATTCGCCGGGACCGTTGACCACGCAGCCCATCACTGCGAGCGTGAGGTTCTCGACGCCGTCGTACTTGAGGCGCCACTCGGGCATCTTCGCGCGCACGTGCTCCTGCACCGTCCTCGCGAGTTCCTGGAACAGCGTGCTCGTGGTGCGCCCGCAGCCCGGGCATGCGGTGACCAGCGGCGTGAACGCGCGCAGGCCCATGGTCTGCAGCAGTTCCTGCGCGACCACGACCTCGCGCGTGCGCGATTCGCCGGGTTCGGGGGTCAGCGAAATGCGGATCGTGTCGCCGATGCCTTCCTGCAGCAGCACGCCGAGCGCGGCCGTCGAGGCGACGATGCCCTTCGAGCCCATGCCGGCCTCGGTGAGCCCGAGGTGCAGCGCGTAGTCGCAGCGCGCCGCGAGATCGCGATACACCGCAATCAGCTCCTGCACGCCGGAGACCTTGCACGAGAGGATGATGCGGTCGCGCGCGAGTCCCAGCTCCTCGGCGCGCGCAGCCGAATCCAGGGCCGAGCGGATCAGCGCCTCGCGCCCGACCCGCGCCGCATCCCAGGGTTCGGCGCGCGCATGGTTCTCGTCCATCAGGGTGGTCAGTATCGACTGGTCGAGGGATCCCCAGTTGGCGCCGATGCGCACCGGTCTCGCGTACTTGAGCGCGGTATCGATGATCGCCGCGAACTGGCTGTCCTTCTTGCGGCCGAAGCCGACGTTGCCCGGATTGATGCGGTACTTGGCGAGCGCCTCGGCGCACGCGGGCTCGTGCTCGAGCAACTGGTGCCCGTTGTAGTGGAAGTCGCCGATCAGCGGCACTTCGACGCCCATCATGTCGAGGCGCTCGCGTATCCGCGGCACCGCGGCGGCGGCCTCGGGCCGGTCCACGGTGATGCGCACGAGTTCGGAACCCGCGCGGGCGAGCTCGGCAACCTGCTTCGCGGTCGCGGTGGCGTCGGCCGTGTCGGTATTGGTCATCGACTGCACGACGACAGGCGCCGCGCCGCCGATGACGATGGCGCCTATGCGAACGCCGACGCTGGGACGGCGCGCGTTCGGCGCTTGCGAATACATCGTGGGGTCCATCAGGTTCCTGTGATCGATTCCTGCTCCGCGACGGCCGCCGGGACGTGCTGCGGCGCGAGCGCGAAGTGCTGGTAGATACCGGTCGTCTCGCGCAGGCGCAGATCGGCCGCCTTCTCGGTATGGGCCGGACGCGGCGGCCCGTTCAAGTCCGCAGGCACGGTCAGTTCGAGCGCGCCGGCCATGCGGTCGATCTCGGTCGGCGCAAGCAGCGCGTTGTAGTCGATGTCGCCGTCCACGTCCAGCGCGGCCAGCAGCACGCCACGAGTCGGCGCGCGCGACTGCGCGCCGTCCGCATCGAGCGCGCGCACGCCGACCGGCAGCGCGCGTCGCGCCAGCAACTCGACGCCCGCATCGACGCGACCCTCGTCGTCGATGCGGATCCAGCGGATCACCCCGATCATCCAGTCCGGTCGGGCATCCGCATCCGGGTCGGGCAGCGCGAGACCGACCAGTTCGGCAACGCGCACGCGCGCGTTGACTGCGCCATCACCGCGCTCCCAGAGCAGCCGGTAGCCGCCCAGCCCCTGGTCGAGTACGCGCGCGGGCAGGCGCGAGACACGCGCCGGATCGCTCGCGCCGATACGCCAGGTCGCGGCACGATCGGTTTCGCTGAGACTGATCGCCTCGCCGCGCACGCGCTGCATGAAGCTCTCGAAGTCCTCGCCGCCGGCCAGCACGAAATGCAGGTCGTGCAGGCCGAGCACGGTATCGAGCGTGTAGCCGCCGCCGAGTCGTGCGTGGCCGCGCTCGGCGCGCGCGCTCAGCCCCGCGACGAAGCGCTGCACGAGATCGACGCCCATGTTCAGCGCCGCGCCGCCGCGCATCCGGAACTGCACAGTCGGGGCACCGCGTGGCGCGCGCGCGAGCTGATCCTCGACGAAAGCAAGCAGCGGGTTCACATGCAGCGCGAGCACGCCGCGCATGCCGTATTCGCGTTCCTCGGGCAGGTAGCCGGGGCCGGCGTCCGCATGGGTGTCGACGAGTATGTCATGGGCGTCCCCGTTGCCTTCGCGAAGACGCGCGTGCGGCGCGAGCACGTGCATGAACGCGGCCATCTCGACCTGTTCGCGCTGGCTGTGCCGGTACGGATTGGACAGGGCCGTCAGCAAGGCCCGTACATAGACGCTGCGCGCGCTAACCGACTCGGCGCCCGCGCTTTCGTCGACTTCGCGGTCGTCGAGCCGCAGCGAGACGATGAAGCGGTGCACGTCGTGCAAGGCCTGCCAGGCACCCGCCGGCGGCGTACGGTAGACCAGATAACTCCTGGCGAGGTGTTCGCCTTCGTGCTGCAGCGCGCGCACCGCGGCCAGCGTCACCTGCTTGCCGCGCAGGAACGGTACCGCGCCGCGCGGGCCGCAGATGTCCGCCAGGGCCCTGCGGTAACCGAGCGCGAGGGTCTGCTGAAAGCGCGCCGCGATCTCACCCAGTTCGGCTTTCTGCGTCGGCAGCGGAAAGCACGCGCCGACGATCTGCTTGTCGGTCGCGGCCACGAGCAGCAAGGCCGGTCCGCGCAGCGCTTCCAGCGCCGCAAGACGCTGCAATCCGTCCACGCGTTGACCGGCCAGCGCCTGCAATGCGTCGAGCATGCGCTGTACGGCCACGGAAAAGTTCGCCATCGGCAGCGCGTCGACCCACTCGCGCAGCGCGCGCGCGTCGGTCGCGAACGCGCCGCGCGCCGCGCTTTCGCGTTCGGGCAGCGATGTGCACAGGCGGCGATAGGCTTCGTTCATTGGCCGGGAGGTCGGAATCTGCTGCGCGCGCAGCGCGAGGAATCTGAACGCAAAGTATAGGCCCGCGCCCCGCAGGATGGGACGCGATCCCGTTTGCAGGCGGCAGACGGCGCATGGGCGCGGGTACACTTGCGCGATGTCCGACCGCAATGCTTCGTTGCCGCTTCGCATGGATACGCCGCTGCGCCAGCTCGCCGAGCAGGCGTTCAGCCGCGCTGCGGGAGCGCCGCTGATCGAAGGCAATGCGGTGCAGCTTCTGGTCGAAGCGCGCGCGACGTTCGACGCCTGGCTCGAATCGATACGCATGGCCCGCCACGCGATCCTGTTCGAGAACTACATCTTCCGCGACGACACGCTCGGCCGCGAGTTCCGGGATACCCTCGCGGAACGCGCCGCGGCGGGCGTCCGGGTCTGCGTGGTACGCGACTGGCTCGGCTGCCTGGGCCAGTCGTCGACCGCGTTCTGGGCGCCGCTGGTCGACGCGGGCGGCGAGGTGCGCGTCTACAACCGGCCGCGGTTCTCGAGTCCGTTCGGCTGGCTCTCGCGCGATCATCGCAAGCTGCTGGTCGTCGACGACGAGGTCGCTTTCATCGGCGGCATCTGCGTGAGCGCGAAATGGCTCGGCGATCCCGATCGCGCGATCCCGCCCTGGCGCGATACCGCGGTCGCGGTGCGCGGCCCTGCCCTGTGCGACTTCGTGCATGCGTTTGCGGACATCTGGAGCATGCTCGGCGACCCGCTGCCCGACGAGATCCTCGCGCCGAGCCTGCGCTGCCTGCCGAACGGGCAGACCGATCTGCGCGTCGTCGCAACGGTGCCGAACACGGCCGGCCTGTATCGGCTGGATCAGCTGATCGCCGCGATGGCGCGCAGCAACCTGTGGCTCACCGACGCCTACTTCGTCGGTGTCGCGCCTTACGTACAGGCGTTGATCGCGGCCGCACGCGACGGCGTGGACGTGCGCCTGCTGGTGCCCGGCAGCAGCGACATCGCCGCGGTCGGATCGCTGTCGCGCGCCGGGTACCGTCCGTTGCTCGAGGCAGGCGTGCGCGTGTTCGAGTGGAACGGCTCGATGCTGCACGCGAAGACCGCGGTGGCCGACGGGCGTTGGGCACGGGTCGGATCGAGCAACCTCAACCTCGCGAGCTGGATCGGCAATTGCGAAATCGATGTCGCGGTCGAAGACCAGGCGTTTGCGCAACGCATGGAGGCGCAGTATCGCCTCGACCTCGAAGGTGCCACCGAAATCGTGCTGACGATGCCACGCCGCCGCTGGCGGACGCTGAGCGTGGACCGCACGCGGTCGACGCGTGTCCAGGGCGGCAGCTCGGGGCGCGCCGCCGCGGGAGCGATGCGGTTCGCCAATTCGATCGGCGCCGCGATCGCCAACCGGCGCGTGCTCGGCGAGGCCGAATCGGGGCCACTGCTGATCGCGGGCGGCGCATTGCTGGTTGCCGCCGCGATCGCGTGGCTCTGGCCGCGCGTGATCGCGTGGCCGCTCGCGATCCTCGCAGCCTGGGTCGCCGTGAGCCTGATCGCACGCTACATCGCCGCGCGCCGCAGGCGCGGATCCTGAAGCAACGCGTGCAGGGCGCGAACGCGCCGCGAGGCGGTGCGCCGGGTTGCCGCCCGCGCGCGCTTGGCGCAGACTCGTCTGCCGACGCTCGCCGTCGCTTCCGCAGTCCGCGCGCGGTGCGCGCCATCCCGCCGATGCCGGTTCCGCCCTCCGACAACCCGGTCGCCGCGCGCGAGGTCTACACGCCGTCGGCGCTGACGCGGCTCGTGCGCGACCTGCTCGAGGACGCGCTGCCGCTGATCTGGGTCGAGGGCGAGATCTCCAACTGCTCGCGGCCGGCCTCGGGGCACCTCTATTTCACCCTCAAGGATGCCGCTGCACAGGTGCGCTGCGCGATGTTCAAGCCGCGCAGCACCTGGCTGCGCTTCCGCCCGGCCGACGGCATGCACGTAGTCGCGCGCGCGCGCGTCAGCCTGTACGAGGCGCGCGGCGAGTTCCAGCTCGTGGTCGAGAGCCTCGAGGAGTCCGGCGAGGGCGCGCTGCAGCGGGCATTCGCAGAGCTCAAGGCAAAGCTCGCTGCCGAGGGCCTGTTCGACATCGCGTTGAAGCGCGCACTCCCGCGCGTCCCGCGCCGTGTCGGCGTGATCACCTCGCCGACCGGCGCCGCGATCCGTGACGTGCTCAGCGTGCTCGCGCGCCGCTTTCCGTTGCTCGAGGTCGAGATCCTGCCGGTACCGGTGCAGGGCCGCGAAGCGCCGGCTGCGATCGTCGCGATGCTCAACGCGGCATCGCGCGCGCGGCGCCACGACGTGCTGCTGCTGACCCGTGGTGGCGGCTCCCTCGAGGACCTGTGGGCTTTCAACGACGAGGCGGTCGCGCGCGCGATCCGCGCGTGCTTGATTCCGGTCGTCAGCGCGGTCGGCCACGAGATCGATTTCACGATCGCCGACTTCGCGGCGGACCTGCGCGCGCCGACGCCGTCGGCGGCCGCCGAACTGCTGGTGCCGGACCGCAGCGACCTGATGCGCGGATACGCGCGCCTGCGCGAGCGCCTCGAACAACTGCTGCGACGCGTGATCGAGTCGCGCGTGCAGCGTATCGACCATCTGCTCGCGCGCGTCAATGCGCAACGTCCGCAGGCGCGCCTCGGCCGCGCCGACGAACGCCTGTCGGCGCTGCGCCGGCGTCTGCTCGAAACCGTGCACGGACGACTCGAGCGCCGCGCAGGACGGCTCGCCCTGAGCCGCACACGCCTGTTCGCGCGCGATCCGGCGACGCTCGTGTCGCGCCGCGCCGAACGCGTGCGCACCCTGGGCGCGCGTCTGCATGCGGTCGTCGCGCTCGGCATCGGCCAGCGCGCCGCACGCCTCGGCGAGTTCGCGCGCACCCTGAACGCGGTCAGCCCACTGGCCACGCTGGAGCGCGGTTACGCGATCCTCAGCGAGCGTGAATCCGGGCGCGTCGTGCGCTCGGTCGCACAAGCGCCGGCAGGCACGCCGTTGCGAGCGCGGCTCGCGGACGGCGAACTCGACCTGCAGGTGCGTGCAGCAAGACACGCTGCACCGGATCGGCCAAAGTAGGCGCAAGCCGCGCCGTTTCCCGATCCGCGCCACGAAGTCACCTCGCGAGCGCGGTCGGAACCCGATGCACGGCGGGATCCGGTTTCCCGATCTTCCCGCGCAATTCAGCGAACGCCGCATGCGGCTCGCCCATGCAGGTGACGGCAGGTTGGTCGCGGGCCTGCGCTGCATGTGCGCGGGATGCGCGTCGCGCGTGCGCAGCCGGCGAACGGTGCGCCACATGGCTCCGCGATTCAGCCGGGATGCGCGATCGACGCGGTACAGTCGGCGAATCGAACGATGATCGCAGGGACATGAACATGCTCGAGGACCGCTATCCGTACTACCTCGCCAACCGGCCCGCGCAGCCGAACGCCGCGCTCGAAGTGCGCGACAAGTACTCGGGCAAAGTCGCCACGCGGGTCGCGCGCGCCGACGCCAAGACCGTCGACCGGGCGATCGCCGCCGCGCACAAGGCCGAGGCGCCGATGCGCAAGCTGCCGCCCTACGCGCGCCAGGCCGCACTCGAACATTGCGTCACACGCTTCCGCGAGCGCTTCGACGACCTCGCGATGGCACTGTGCATCGAGGCCGGCAAGCCGATCGGCGACGCCGAAGGCGAAGTCACGCGCCTGATCGACACGTTCAAGGTCGCCGCCGAGGAAGCCGTACGCATCGACGGCGAAATCATCAACCTCGAGATATCCAGGCGCGCCAAGGGCTATCGCGGCTTCGTGCAGCGCGTGCCGCTCGGCGCGTGCTCGTTCATCACGCCGTTCAACTTCCCGCTCAACCTGGTCGCGCACAAGGTCGCGCCCGCGATCGCGGCCGGCTGTCCGTTCGTGCTCAAGCCGGCCGGGAAGACGCCGCTGGGCGCACTGATCATCGGCGGAATCCTTGCCGAAACCGAGCTGCCCAAGGGCGCGTTCTCGATCCTGCCGTGCCAGGTCGAGGACGCCGCAGCGCTGGTCAGCGACGAACGTCTGAAGCTGCTCTCGTTCACCGGCGGCCAGATCGGCTGGGATCTCAAGGCCAGGGCCGGTCGCAAGAAGGTCGTGCTCGAACTCGGCGGCAACGCGGCAGCGATCGTCGATGCGGACCAGAAGCCGCGGCTCGACTACGTGATCGAGCGGCTCGTGTTCGGCAGCTACTACCAGTCGGGCCAGAGTTGCATCAAGGTGCAGCGCGTGTTCGTCCACGAATCGCTGTACGACGCGGTACGCAGGCGATTCGTCGCCGCGACCCGCAAGCTCAAGGCCGGCGACCCGAAGAAGCGCGACACGTTTCTCGGGCCGCTGATCGACGAGGACGCGGCCAGACGCCTCGAGTCCTGGATCGCCGAGGCGCGCAAGGCCGGCGCGAAGCTGCTCTGCGGAGGCGGCCGCAGCGGCAACATGCTCGAGGCCAGCGTGCTCGAAAACGTTCCGGTCGATGCCAGGATCAACGCCGAGGAAGCGTTCGGCCCGGTCACCGTGCTCGCGAAGTTCAAGCGCCTCGACGACGCACTTGCCGCGATCAACGCGTCCGCATACGGCCTGCAGGCCGGCATCTTCACGGCCAATCTCGATCACGCGATGCGCGCGTGGGACGAACTCGAACAGGGCGGCGTGATCGTCAACGATATCCCGAGCTTCCGCGTCGACAACATGCCCTACGGCGGCATCAAGCGCTCGGGTCTCGGCCGCGAAGGCATCCGCTACGCGATCGCCGACATGACCGAGCAGCGCCTGATGGTGCTGCGCACGGTCTGAGCGAAACGCGCAGGTGACGCGCCGGTCCGTCACTCGCGTTCAACGAATGCGTTTTTCCGGTGTCCTCATGAACTATCCGGGCTCGCGCGCCGAGCACGTTCGAGCGTGCTGCGCGGCCACGCGCCGAGATCGGCCGCGCGTGCGTACGTGCTTTCGATGAACGCGCGGATCTCGTGGTCCGGCGAAGCGCTGCGGCGGACCGCCGCGTAGGGAAGAATGAATTCCCCGAGATCGCGCTGATAGCGTGCCGCGGCCGGCGCGACGTCCGCATCCGTGAATGCGGACGGTTCCGGCACCGCGTACGCATAGAACGCGGGTTCGAGCACGGATCCGCTGCCGGGCCAGAATCCGTGACTGATGACCTCGTGCGAGTAGGCGTCGCGCACGAATGCCGGCCCTTCGCGCGGCGGCGCGAGCCGCCCCGAAAACCGCGTCACCGCGAGGTCGAAACTGCCCCAGAAAAAGTGCACCGGGCTGGATTTGCCGACGAACGCGCATTGCGATTCGGTGAACACGCGCTCGACCTGGACGAGAATGCGCCAGAACCGGTTCGCATATCCGGCATCGTAGGAACGATGCCGCGTGTCCCGATCCAGGCGTATCGGCAATGGCAGTTCGACTGCAACCGGCCAGATCGTGACCGGCAGACCGAGTTCATGCATCGCGCCGATCAGCATGCGGTGGAAGTCGGCCACGGTCTGCGCGCGCAGCGGCAGCACGCGCTGGTCGCCATCGGTGGTGCGGACTGCGAGTTCGTGATCGATGAAATCGAAATCGATCACGAACGCACGCGACGCAAACGGCAGCGTGCGCGTCGCGAGTCCGCGCGCAGTGACATGCAGGGCGATCGCCCAGCAGTGGTTGAGCGGCGGCGCACACGCGAGAGCAATCTTGCCGACGACCTGCATCCACAGGTGCAAGGTCGCATAGGTGTCCTTCCAGGCCTCGTACGGCAGCGCGGGCCAATGCATTTCACGGTCTGTCGACATGCTGGCATCCGGTCTTCGATGGAGTGGCCGCGCGCGGGCGGCAGCCGGCCGGTTCCACCCGACACTACACCGTTTGAAACTCCGCGCGCCGGGCTTCGAACTCGCCCAGGCTGCCTTGCTACCAGACCGTGTAGATCATGATGAACGCGGCCGCGGTCATGCCTGTCAGCGCGACCAGGAATACCACGTCGACCACGCGGCTGAGCAGGATCGACACGGTCCGCATGCGCGAGCGCAGGGCCCAGAACGCGAGGTACACGCAGAGCAGAAACGCGGCGCCGGCGACCGCGAACATGTCGTCGACGATGGACACGTCGGCGCGGCTCTTGTCGAATGTGTTCATGAGCGCGACCACGGTGATCGAAAGTCCGGCCAGGGTCGCCGAATTCGACAGCAGCCCGAGCAACTCGTCGCGATGGATGCTCGGGGAAAGATTGCGGTCAGGGGTCATGCGCGGACGCCGGTGAGCCAATCGGGTGGCCTCGCGCGGCGCGGATTCGCGCGGCGGCGCGAACGGGTCGCGTGGAGTCCCGATCGCGGGTCCGGCGCATGGACCTGCCTTGACCACCGATCGAGCCGAGGCTTGGACATCGGCCCGGTCGAATCGTTCTGACGCGCGCGCGCACCGCCCCTACCCGCGTCCGGGACGGAGTTTTGCCAGGGTGCAGGAATCACGCTCCGGTGGGTCCGGCACCCGTGGATCGAAGCCGCGACCGCGATCGCGATCGAAAGCGAAGGCCCGCTCGCGGCGAGCCTTCGCACGGTCTTCGGGCGGATTTGACCGCTCAATGCGACCAGCGGCCCTCGTGGTAGCGCCAGCGATCGCCATCGCGGTCCCAGCGCGGCGCGACATAGACATAGCCACGTCGGGCCCTCAGCCAGGTGCCACTACGCCAGACGTAGTGCCCGCGAGCCCAGACCCAGTGGCCCGGCGCCCAGACATGGCCACGGCGCGGTTTCGGCACGAGTTCGCGGCGCAGCGGCGGCGGCGCGGTCACCGCAAAGACAACGGTCGCACGCGCCTGGGCGGGTGCAGGGAACACGGCGCCGCCGCCGAGCGTCGCGACGGCGAGACCGATCAGCAGGATCTTGTTGCGCGCATGCATAGCTGTTACCTCCGTTCATGAAGCGTCATGCATCGATGACGCTGCAGAAGCTACGAGCGCAACGATGAACGCACCCCATGCAAACTTCGGTAAGGACGGCCCGCCGCGTCGTTCGCGTTCGTGCGCTGCATCACGCCCTGCGCTCCGGTCCTCGCGTCTCGTGAGAATCAGGCTGCGTATCGACTTCCGGAATCGCGGACGCACGCCGTCGACGAGCCGGCGTCCCGCCATCGTGAATTTCGAGGCGGCGAGGTTCCTTCCTCACCGCGACCTGCCGCGTCGTCTCACTTCCCCGGTTCCCGCCGATTCCACGGTTTTCCGGCCCCGCACACCGATGTGGCGATTCAGCGTAGCCGCCGCATCCGCCGCACCGATCTCCTCGTCCCAGTCTTCCATCAGCGCAATCATCAGCAGCTTCTCGAACTCGCCGGCGAAGCGCTGCACGATCGCGTCGGGGTCGCGCACGCGCTTGCTGTCTCCGACCACGCCGAAATGCACCCGGCCGTTGTAGCTGATGATCGAAATGCCGAGTCCGATCGAACCGGTCTGCGGGACCCAGAACATCAGCTCGCGCACCTCGACGCCGGTCATGAACAACGGCTGCTGCGGACCCGGCACGTTGGTCGCGACCGCGCTGGCCTTGCGACTGAACAACTCGAGCGCCGGCTGCTGCAGCGCGGCCGGCGCCATGCCGAGTGCGGCGAGCAACCCGAACGCGACGATCGCCTGGCGGCGCCCCTTGAGTTCGCGCATGCACGCGGCTACGCGTTCGAGCCGGCGCAGCGGGTTCGGCTCGCCGATCGGCAGGTCGAGAAACACCAGACCGAAATGATTGCCGAGCTTGCGCGCGTGTTCGAGCGGACGCAGGTTGACCGGCACGGTCGCGCGGATCGTGAGCCCGTCGACGTCCTCGCCGAAGCTGCGCAGATAGCCGCGAATCGCGCCCGCAGCGCACGCGAGAAGCACGTCGTTGACCGTGCAGCCGAGCGCCTTGCCGAGCGTCTTGACCTCGCCGAGCGGCAGCGGCTCGGCCCAGGCCACACGCTTGGCCACGCCGAGACGGCCCTTGAGCGCGGTCGGCGGATCGTCCGCGAGGGTCAATGCGATGCCGAGCTCGCGGGTGATCTCGCTGCCCTCGTGCGCGAATTCGGCCGCAACCGCGGGATCGGCGATCATCTGCGCGAGCTTGGCCCAGGTCTTTTCACCGGCACCGAGCATCTTCTGCAGTCCGCCCTGCATCGGCTCGACCAGCCGCTCGAGCACGCTGCCGCGATCGCGCTTGAGCCAGGTCTTCGCGAGCTCGGCGTGGGCCTCGGGCTGCGGCGCGGTATCGGTCAGCGACAGCAGCACCTGGACCAGGGCCAGACCATCCGCATAGCAGTGGTGGATGCGCCCGATCAGCACGCCGCCGACGGCCTGCCCGTCGGGCCGATAGTTTTCCATGACGTGGAACTGCCAGAGCGGCCGCGACACGTCCAGCGGCGAAGAGGCCAGTTCGCTCACGAACGCCTCCAGTTCCGGCTTGCCTGCCGGACCCGGCAGCGCCGCGACGCGTACATGCCAGTCCAGATCGAAATCCGTGTCGACCTGCCAGTAGGCTCCGTTTGCGGTCATCACCGCGCGCTGGCGGAAGCGCCGGTAGGCGAGGAAGCGCTCGCCGAGCAATGCCTTGATCCTGCGCACGTCGAGCGCGCCGGCGAACATCAGCACGCCGGTGATCATCATGCGATTGGTCGGCCGCTCCATGCGCAACCAGGCCGTGTCGACCTTCGACATGGCCTCCCGCGCGCCGCTGAGTCCGTCGAGCACTGCCGCCCTCCCGCCTGCACGTGCCAAAGCGGCACGCGTGCGCGCTAGCATCCCGACTGCACCGTAAAAACGCAACGTCCCCCACGCTTGCTTGCGTGCAGGCCACTGCTGCATGGCGCTCGAAGGACTGCTACGGGCGCGCGGCCCCTGCTACCCTCCATGGACCCGCCGACACCCAGGACTCCCGAATGCGACTGATCACCGGCCTGCTCGCCCTTCTCGCGTTCACGCCATCGGTGCACGCGGCGGAGGCGGCGCCTGGCTTCGATCTGACCACGCATCCGGTCGGCTGGCTCGCGCTCGCGCTGTTCCTGCTCGCGTATGCCGCGGTCATCGCCGAAGAGCGCATCCATATCGCCAAATCCAAGCCGGTCATGCTCGCCGCGGGGCTGATCTGGGGCCTGCTCGCCTGGTGGACCGCGACCGACGACGGCAATCCGGTCGTGCGCCACCTGTTCGAGGAGATGTTCATCGAATATGCGGAGGTATTCTTCTTCCTCGTCGTCGCGATGACCTACGTGACCGCGATGGGCGAGCGTAACGTGTTCGAAGCGTTGCGCGCGCAGCTGGTCAAGCGCAACTTTTCGTTCCGCCAGCTGTTCTGGATCACCGGAGCGCTCGCGTTCGTGCTGTCGCCGGTGCTCGACAATCTGACTACCGCGCTGGTCATGTCCGCGGTGATCCTCGCGGTCGGCGCGGGCAACGCGCGTTTCATCACCCTCGCGTTCGTCAACCTCGTGGTCGCGGCAAACGCGGGAGGCGCCTGGAGCGCGTTCGGAGACATCACCACGCTGATGGTCTGGCAGGCGCAGAAAGTGGAGTTCACCGAATTCTTCGCGATCTTCCTGCCCTCGCTGGTCAACTGGCTGGTGCCGGCGGTGTGCATGTATTTCGCGGTGCCGAAGGGGCGCCCGGTCGCGCCCGAGTGCAACGCGCGCCTGAAGCACGGTGGCATCGGCATCTGCGTCACGTTTGCGGTCACGATCGCGATCACCGTCGCGGGCCGGCAGTGGCTCGGCATGCCGGCGGCCTACGGCATGCTGACCGGACTCGCGCTGCTCAACATCCTCGCCTCGAAGATCGAACGCACCCAGCGCATCTACGCGCTTGCCGACGGCAACGACGGCGATCACGGGTATTCGATTTTCAAGATCATCGCCAACGCGGAATGGGACACGCTGCTGTTCTTCTACGGCGTGTTCGCCTGCGTCGGCGGCCTCGCCGCGATCGGCTATCTGGAGCTTGCCTCGCACTGGCTGTACGGCGGCTTCGGCTACACCTGGGCCAATGCGGGCGTCGGCGTGCTCTCGGCGATCGTCGACAACATCCCGATCATGTTCGCGGTGCTGAAGATGGATCCGGCGATGGACCACGGCCAATGGCTGCTGGTCACCCTGACCGCGGGCGTCGGCGGCAGCCTGTTGTCGATCGGCTCGGCGGCCGGCGTCGCGCTGATGGGTGCGTCACGCGGCCTTTACACGTTCACCGCGCACTTGCGCTGGACCCTGGTGATCGCGCTCGGCTACGTCGCGAGCATCCTGATGCACCTGTGGTTGAACGCACACCATTTCACCGCGGCGGGCGGATGACCGGTCGCGCGCGCGTGCCGGTTTCGCACCCGGCGCGCCGCGGCGCGCACTGCGCGGCCGCATCGAAGGACATATCGCAGTCTCGTGGGCCCGCAAGGGACGAGCGCGGATCGGCGCTGCTCGTGTAGGATCGTCACGGGTTCCCGAAGCACATACGACATGGAACATGCCGGCGGCATCCTGCTGACCCTGTTCATCGTGTTCGTCGCCGCGCAGATCGGCGCGGAGGCCGCCCAGCGCATCCGTCTGCCTGCGGTCGTCGGCGAGATCGTCGCCGGCTGCGTGATCGGCCCTTCCGCGCTGGCCTGGATCGTGCCGGAGCAGATCGCGATCGGCACGCCGCTCGAAGTGCTCGCGGAGATCGGCGTGGTGCTGCTGCTGTTCTCGGTGGGCCTGGAAACGCGGCTCGAGGAACTCGGCAAGGTCGGCCGCAGCGCCGTCCTGGTCGGCGTGCTCGGCGTAATCGTGCCGTTTGTCGCCGGCGCGCTGTGGGCGCACGGCAGCGGCTTCGACTGGATCAAGTCGATGTTCGTCGCCGCCGCGTTCGTCGCGACTTCGGCCGGCATCACCGCGCGCGTGCTGCAGGAACTGGGCGTGCTCGGTCGCGTCGAAAGCCGGGTGATCCTCGGCGCCGCGGTCATCGACGACATCCTCGCGATGCTGCTGCTCGGCGTGGTCACCTCGCTGCAGGGTGGCGGCGAAGTCAACGTCGCCGGCCTGCTGTTCGTGCTCGTGGAGGCCATCGGCTTCGTGGCGGTGATCGGGTGGGTCGGCACGCGCGTGATGCGCAGGCAGGCGCACTGGCTCGACGGGCCGATCAATCCGCACTCGCCGCTGACGATTACGCTCGCGATCTGCCTGGGCCTGGCCTACCTGTCCACCGAGTTCGGGCTGGCCGCGATCATCGGCGCATTCCTGGCCGGCATGATCGCCTCGGAGATGCACCAGCGCGACGAACTCGAACACCAGATGAAACCGCTGCTCGCGCTGTTGACGCCTTTCTTCTTCGTGATCACCGGAGCGAAGATCGACCTGTCCGTGTTCGGCAGCGGCGCGGCAATCTGGACGCTCGCGATCGTCACCGTGATCGCGATCGTTTCCAAGCTCGCCGGCGGTTTCGTCGGTGCGCTTTCGCTCGGCCGGCGTGGTGCGCTGATCGTCGGGGTCGGCATGGTTCCACGCGGCGAGGTCGGTGTCGTGATTGCAAGCCTCGGCCTCGCGGCGGGCGTGTTCAGCAACGATATCTATGCGATCGTTGTCGCGATGTCGCTGCTGACCTCGATCGTGACCCCGCCCGTGCTGTCGGTGCTGCTCGCGGAATCGAGGGCCGACCCCGCGGACGCTGAACGAAATTGACGCGCAGACGCGGCGGACCGTGCAGAATGGCAGTTCCGATTTCCAGGCAGCCACCGATGCAGCGAACCCTGCTCCCGCGCGCGCCGTGCACCCTGCTCGGCGCGGTTCTCGCGCTGCTCGCGGGCTGCGCGACGCCGGTTTTCAAGGACGCGCCTGCCGCCAGCGCGACGCCGCTCGAAGTCGCCGATGCGCCGCAGCGCTTCCAGGATGCGGACGTCGTCTGGGGCGGCAAGATCCTCGATGTACGCAATCTCGCCGAAACCACCGAAGTGCAGGTCGTCGCGTACCCGCTGGGCCGCGGCCAGCGCCCCGATCCCGCCGCGCCGACCCAGGGTCGGTTCCTGATCGAGCTGCCGGGTTTCGTCGAACCGCTGGATTTTCCCGCGGGCCGCTTCCTCAGCGTGCGCGGCCGCGTCGAAGGCGCGCGTACGCGGCGCATCGACGATCGCGAGTACACCTATCCGCTGTTGCGCAAAGACGCGCTGCACCTGTGGCCGCCCAATTATCCGCACGACAACGGACAGGTGCACTTCGGAATCGGCATCGGCGTCGGCATCCGCTGATCGAACGCAACCGCGCCGGGTCCGCGTCACCGACCTGAGCGGCCGGAGTGCCCCGATCGATCCGGCCTGCCTCGCAAACGCGGCGATCATGTGCGATCGTCCGCGGCCGCTCATTCGACAATCCGAGGAGATCGACATGCGGGCTCACACCCTGCTCCCACGCGCCGCGCTGTGCACCCTGATTGCGCTTGCCGCGCAGGCGGCCCATGCGGGCGATCCGGTACAGACCGTGGATCCCGCGACCACGATCGCCGCGACGGCGGCCGATGCGACTTTCGCGAAACTTGCCGACGCGTTCTTCGACGACTACTACTTTCCGACCAACCCGAGTACCGCGACTGCGGTCGGCGTGCACGTCCACGACGGCAAACTCGAGGATTTCAGCCGCGCGGGCATCGACGGCCAGATAACCGAACTGCAGCGCTGGGAGAAGAAGTTCGATGCGGTCGATGCGAAACCGCTCGATCAGCCGACCCGCGGCGATCGCGAGCTCGTTCTCAACTACATCCGCAGCACGCTGCTGACCCTGCAGACGATCCGGCCCTGGGAAAAGAATCCGGACATCTATTCGAGCGCGATCACGAGCAGCGCGTTCGTGCTGATGGAACGCAAGTTCGCGCCGCTGCCGGAGCGACTGCAGCGGCTGGTCGAACGCGAGCTGCAGATGCCCGCGGCACTCGCCGCTGCGCGCAGGAACCTGAAAAACCCGCCGAAGGTCTTCACGGAAATCGCGCTGCAGCAACTGCCCGGCCTGATCGCGTTCTTCGGCAAAGATGTACCGGCCGCATTCAGGGACGTGACGGACGCCGACCTGCAGAAGCGGTTCGCGGCGGCGAACGCCGCGGTGATCAAGGAGCTCGGCGACTATCAGCGCTGGCTCGAGAGCGACCTGCTGCCGAAATCGAACGGCGACTTCCGGATCGGCGCAGCGACCTACCGCAGGAAGCTCGCGTTCGACGAAATGGTCGATACGCCGCTGAATCGGCTGATCGAAGTCGATCTGAAGAACATGCGCGCGAACCAGGCCGAATTCGCGCGCATCGCGCGGGAGATCGATCCGGACAAGACCACCGCGCAGGTGCTCGCCGAGCTGGCCGCGGATCATCCGGATCCGTCGAAGCTGCTCGACAGTTTCCGTGCGACTTTCGACGGCCTGATCCGGTTCATCGACGCGAAACAGATCATCACGATCCCGTCCAGGGTGCGGCCGATCCTTGAGGAAACGCCTCCGTTCATGCGCGCGATCACGTTCGCGTCGATGGACACGCCGGGACCGTACGAGAAGGTCGCGAACGAAGCGTATTTCAATGTCACCCTGCCCGACCCCGCATGGAACAGGCAGCGTACGGCCGAATTCATGGCCCAGTTCAGCTACCCGGTGATCAGCACGGTCGCAGTGCACGAGGCCTATCCGGGCCATTACGTGCAGTTTCTATGGATGCGCGAGATTCACGACCGCGTGCGCAAGCTGCTCGGCGCGAACACGAATGTCGAAGGCTGGGCGCACTACGTCGAGCAGATGATGCTGGACGAAGGCCTCGCGCAATCGATCTATCCGGACAACCCGCGTCAGCAGAAGCTCCTCAAGCTAGGCCAGTTGCAGGACGCGCTGCTGCGCAACGCGCGATTTTACGTCGGCATCAAGCTGCACACCGGCCAGATCACGTTCGACCAGGCCGTCGACTTCTTCGTCAAGGAAGGCTATCAGTCACGCGCGGTCGGGCTCGTGGAAACCAAGCGCGGCACGTCGGACCCGACCTACCTCTACTACACGCTCGGCAAGCTCGAGATCCTCAAGCTGCGTGCCGACGTCGAGAAGAAGCAGGGCAACGCGTTCAAGCTGAAGACCTTCCACGACGATTTCATGCGCGAGGGTTTCGCGCCGATCCCGATCGTGCGCCGCGCGATGCTCGGCGACGACTCGCCGACGCTGTAGGAGCGAACCAAGCTCCGAGCGCAGCGCAATCGCGCAGCACGCAGGTCAGGCCGCCCCCGGCCTGACGCACGCACTCGTCGAAACCGGGCGTCAGGTCGGCATGGCCGACCTGACCTACGCGAGGCCGCCGCCTGCCTTGTGACGCCGAAACCCGGACGCGCGCCTGCCAGGCACCCGCCGGTTACTTCGCCAATGCGGCGGTCGCCCGGTCGATGCGCGCGCTGTACGCGTCGAGCACCGCGGCAGTGCGCACGACGCCGCGACCGGCCTCATCCCAGCGCCGCTCCTCGATCGCCTCGCGCACCGCAGGCAGGGTCTTGACGCCATAGCCGGTGGTCATTCCGGGCGCGTAGATGAAGTGCTGGAACCAGGGCCGGCCGGGCAGCCCCTTGCGGTCGAGCAGGGTCTGTTCCATGCCCTGCAGCGCCGCGTTGACCTGGTTGCGCTGCGCCGGCGACAGCGCGAGTCCGGCCGCGGACGCGTTCGCGAATGCATGGTCGTAGGCCTTCGCGCTGCGTTTCAGGCGCACCAGCGCATTGTCGAGCGGCGCGAAATCGAGATACGGCACCGCAGACTCGCGCGGCGGCGCCACCGACTTCAGGGTCGGATCGGCGGCCAGCCTGAACGCGTCGCCGTCGAGCAGACGATCCAGTTCCTCGCTGCGTTCGCGCTCGGTGTCGGCCAGTTTGTGCACCTCGTCGGTGTAGCGGCCGACCGTATCGGCGAAGTCGTCGAATCGCATCGGCACGATCTCCGCCTCGGCCGCTCGCAGCACGATGCGTCCCGCGGTCTGCGCGAGCGCGACGCCGTAGGCGAAGCCGGGATCGCCGAAACGTTCGTAGTGATCGAACGAATCGTAGTTCGAGTGGTAGACACCACCCTGCTGGTCCTCGCCGCCGAACCCGATGTTGATCGACGCGATGCCGAGGTGCTGCAGGAACGCGCTGTAGTCCGATCCCGAGCCGAGGCCGCCGATCGGCAGATCGCCGCCCGCGGCTGCGGTCTTCGCGAGTTCGCGCGCTTCGTCGTTGGCGCCCGGAGCGAACCCGTCGACCTCGAGCAGCGCACGCAATCGCTTCTGCACGCTGACCCCGGTTTCCGGATCACGCACGTCCGCGGCGGCCTGGTTGACCAGGTGCTGCAGCGAATGGCTGCCCTCGGCGCCGAGGAATCCGCGGCTGTTGGTGTCCGAGTTGAGGTACAGCACGGCCTTGCGCTTGAGCTCGTCCGCATGCGCCTCGGCCCATTCGCTGGAACCGAGCAGGCCCGGCTCCTCGCCGTCCCAGCTCGCATAGACCAGGGTACGCGCGGGCTTCCAGCCCTGCCGCACCAGCGCACCGATCGCCTTCGCCTCTGCCAGCATCGCGACGTTGCCCGACAGCGGGTCCCAGGCGCCGAACACCCAGCCGTCGTGATGGTTTCCGCGCACGATCCATTCGTCGGGCGACCGCGCACCGCGCATCGTCGCGATCACGTCATAGACCGGCTTGCGCGTCCAGTCGGATTCGATCTTCAGATGCACCTTCGCGGGGCCGGGACCGATGTGGTAGGTGATCGGCAGCGCGCCGCGCCAATTCGCGGGCGCAACCTCGCCATCGAGTGCCGCAAGCAGCGGCTGCGCATCGGCGTAGGAGATCGGCATCACCGGAATCTTGAGCACCGTCTTCGCGTCGGCGAGGGCGAGGCGCTTCGCGCTCGCGGTCGCACCGACGCCGGGTGTCAACGGATCTCCCGGATACAGGGTCATGTCCGCGACCGAACCGCGCTGCACGCCGTCGGCCGGGCGCGTGCCGCCCTTCGGATATGCGTCCCCCGTGAAGTAGCCGTCCTCGTGCGGATCGGAATAGATCAGGCAGCCGACCGCACCATGCTCGTACGCGAGCTTGGGCTTGAGGCCGCGCCAGCCATGACCGTAGCGCGTGATCACGATCCTGCCCTTGACGTCGACGCCATGGCGCGCGAGCTCCTTGTAGTCGTCGGGCATCCCGTAATTGACGTACACGAGTTCCGCGGTCACGTCGCCATCGGCGCCATAGACGTTGTACGGCGGCAGCCCGCCCGCGGTCCTGGTCGAAGTCGAATCGCCCGCGATCGGTGGTTCCTCGAGTTTCGCGCTGAACTGCGTCGGCGCGACGAGTTCGAGCGCATGCGACTTCGGAGTCGGATAGAGCACGTCGAACGTCTCGATGCGCGCGTCCCAGCCCCACTCCTTGAACTTGCCAAGCATGAATTCGGCATTCGCCCGGTCGTGCGGCGCGCCGACCTGATTCGGCTCGGCCGCCATGAGGCGCATCCATTCACGCTGGTCGTCGGCCTTGAGTTCGGCGTCGAAACGCTGCTCGAGCGCGCGCTGCTTCGCCGTGCCGTCACCGTCGAAGCCCTGCAACGGCGGGTTGCCGCCACCCGCCGCGATCGCGCCGCCGCCGAAAACCAGCAGCATCGGCACGCAGACAGACGGCACGGAGATCTTGATACGGCGCATCGGACTCCCCTCGGGATAAATGAAAGATCAACATCCGAGCATACCGCTCGAGTGCAGCCGCGGCACCGTGCCGTAGGTCAGGCCGTCCCGGTCCATGGATGCGCCGCCGTGGGCCAGCCCGCCCCCGGCCTGACGCACGCTGTCGACGGACCCGGGCGTCAGGTCGGCACCGCCGACCTGACCTACGGCATGCGCGTCGTTGCCGCAGTGTGCGGCAGCGCCGCGGAGCGGGTCGGTGAGCCGAAATCGCTGCGTGGTTTCCGTGCGCGCTATCCCTGCGGCGCCGGCAACGCGTACGCGAGCAGGTAGTCGCCGCGCGTCGTGTCGAGCTTTGCGTGGCCACCCGCCGCGATCACGATGAATTGACGGCCGCCGGCCATGTAGCTCATCGGCGTCGCCTGCGCGCCGGCCGGCAACCGCTGCGTCCATAGTTCCGCGCCGCTCGCGGTGTCGAACGCGCGCAGATAGTTGTCGGTGGTCGCGCCGATGAACACGAGTCCGCCGCCGGTACTCAGCGGACCGCCGATGTTCGGCGCGCCCCGGGTGTACCAGAACGGCCACGGCGCCTTGTCGCGACTCGTGCCGAGCGGCTTCGACCACGCGATCGCGCCGCGCATGAGATCGACAGCGACGAGCATGCCCCATGGCGGCGCGGTACACGGCGCGCCGAGCGGCGATTTCAGGATCGTGCGACGCATCCCGTACGGCGTGCCGCGCTGCCACGCGAATTCCCAGCCCTTGTAGACGCCGGAATCGTACGCGGCGTCGAGCTGGTCGCGCGGAATCAGCGCAACGACCATCGGCAGATCCATCACGTTCGCGATCAGCAGATGCCGCTGCGGGTCCCAGGCGCCGCCGCCCCAGTTCGCGCCGCCTGCGTAGCCGGGGCGCTCGATCGAGCCCTTGAGGCTCGGCGGCGTGAAGATGCCTTCGCTGTGCAGCGCGGCGATCTGGTCGCGGCATGCACCGCGATCCCAGAAAGTCATGCCGTGCGCATCGTCGGGCGTCACCGGTGCATGCGACACCAGTGGCGGCAGCGACGAGAACGGCTGGGTCGGCGACGGCGTCTCGCCTGCGACCGTATCCTGCGGCACCGCGCGTTCCTCGATCGGAAACACCGGCTCGCCGGTCTCGCGGTTCAGCACGAACACCTGGCCGGTCTTGGTCAGCTGCACGAGCGCGGGCACCGTCGCGCCCTCGCGAACGAGATCGACCAGCATCGGCTGCGAAGCGGTGTCGTAGTCCCAGAGATCGTGGTGCACGAGCTGACGGCCCCAGACGAACCGGCCATCCGCCGCGCGCAACGCGACCACGGAATTCGCCCAGCGGTTGTCGCCGGGGCGCTCGCCGCCGAAGAAATCCGGACTCGCCGAACCGGTCGGAATGAACACGAGTCCGCGTTCGGAATCGACGCTGAGCGGCGCCCACGCATTCGCGGCGCCGGTCCAGCGTGCCTGCTGCGCGTCGATTTCGCCGAACTCGGGATTCGCGGCATCGACCGGAATCTTCGCGGTGCGCGGAATCGGATCCCAGTGCCAGAGCAAACGCCCGCTGCGCACGTCGTAGCCGCGTACCACGCCGAGTTCGAGGTCGCTGCCGCCGTTGTCGCCGATCGACGAGCCGATCACCGCGACGTCGCCCGCAATCGCGGGTGGCGAAGTCGCCTCGAACTGGCCAAGGCGGCGCTGGATCAGTCGAACGTCCTTGCCGAGATCGACCTCGCCGCGCGTACCGAAATCCATGCAGCGCCTGCCGGTCCGCGCATCGATCGCGAGCAGCCGCGCGTCGATCGTCGCGAACAGGATGCGCTGCGCGCAGGCTGCAGCGACCGGATCGCCCGCGTCGCGCCAGTAGCTGACCCCGCGCGATGCCATCTCCGAATAGTCGCGCCCCTTGTCGACCTGCGCATCGAAGCGCCAGCGCTGTCTGCCGGTCGCCGCATCGAGCGCGAACACGATGCCGGTCGCGGTGTCGAAATACAGCGTGTCGCCGATCAGCAGCGGCGTTGCCTCGAACGTGAGGGCGTCGTGAGCGCGGGCGAACCCTGCGCCAAGTTCACCGGTGCGAAAGCTCCACGCGAGTTCGAGCCGACCGACATTCTCCGGCGTGATCTGCGCGAGCGGCGCATGCCGCTGCCCGCGCCCGTCGCCGCCGTAGGCGGTCCATTCGAACGGCGCGGCCGCGGCCGGGTGCAGCAGGACCAGCAGAAACAACAGACCCGTCGTGCGCATGCGTCGCCCTCCTGCGTTGCCGCCGATTCAAGCGGATCGCGAGGCGCCCCGCAAGGGAAGCCGGGTCGCTGGACGCGAAACACACTCGCGTTCACCCGGCGGACCGCATGCGAAGCAGTGCAAGGTGATCCTCGTTGGGAAATCGGGTTGACGCGCCGCGCCCGGGAGATGACTATCCGCCGCAACACCCCCCGAATTCCGGACTGTTTGCGGTTGGGAAATGTCATGAAGTGCCTTGCCCGCGGCCGGACTCTGCCGCGTTCGCGCAAGCCCTCAGGTCGCAGGAGAATCAAGTGAAGCGCATCTGGACAATCCTCGGTGTCGCTGATGTCGCCCGCAGCTGCAGATGGTATCAGTCGCTGTTCGGGCAAGCGGAAACGGCTCCCGCGCATGATTACTTCGGGCAGATTCTCGACAAGGACGGAACGGTCCTGCTTTGTGTTCACGAGTGGGGAGCCCACGAACATCCGACCCTGACCAGTCCCGATAACGCCGAACCTGGCAATGGACTGCTCCTGTTCTTCCGCGTGGATGATTTTGACGAGTCCCTGCTTCGCGCTCGCACGCTCGCCGACAAATTCGAGGAGGAGCCTCACGTGAGCCCCAATACGGGTACCCGGGAATTTGCGCTCCGCGATCCGGACGGGTATTACGTCATGATCAGTGCGCTTGCCGCGGTCTGACATTTCGCGCATGGGCTTGTCTGCAAACGACCGAGTGATTCGACGAACCCGAGAGTGCGGCCACACGTGACGACCTGCTCGTGATCCCGTGTCCTGAACGTGCCCGGCCCGGCCCGGCTCGTCGAAGTCGACGGCGACACGCGCGGAATCCGATCGATCATGCGGACGCGCACGTCGCGTGCCGCTCGCTGCCAGGGTCTGGAAACGCGGAGAAGTGTCATGGCAACGAAGTTCTGGTTTCCGGCAAAGCGCCACGGGTGGGGTTGGGGCCTTCCGACCGCCTGGCAGGGCTGGTTGGTGCTGGCCGTATTCTTCGTGCTGCTCTCGGTGGGCGGCGTTGTTCTGCTGCCGCGCTACGGGGCACTGTCCTTTGTTGCTTGCGCGGCCGGGCTGTGCGTCCTTCTGTGCACGGTGTGCTGGTTCAAGGGCGAGCGACCGCGCTGGCGCTGGGACAGGAGCATTCGCTGATCGCGCCCGGCCCGTGCATGTCGCAGGGGGCAGGTATTACTCGCGAGCTGGCGTAGATCTCCACGTCTTGGCCGGCCAACGGGGGCGCGCACGCGGAGCATAGCGACGCTCAGTCGGTCACGTCGGGTTCGAAGAACGAGAAGCGGATCTCCGGGAATGCGCGCTTCAGGTCGCGCTCGACCGCGTTGATCGCGTCGACGAGGGTCGAACCGGCGGGCTCGCCGCTCATCTCGGCCTTGATTGCGACCATCACGTCGGGGCCTAGCTGCAGCGTCAGCAGGTTGAACACGCGCGCGACCTCGGGTCGCGCCTCGAGGAACTGCAGCATCTCGGCGCGACGCCGCGGGTCGACGCCCTGTCCGATCAGCAGCGCCTTGACTTCGACCGCGATGAACACCGCGATCACGATCAGCAGGATGCCGATTGCGAGCGAACCCAGCGCGTCGTACACCGGATTTCCGGTCGCGAGGGTGAGCAATACCGCGATCAGCGCGAACACGAGTCCGAGCAGCGCGGCGAGGTCCTCGCCGAAGATCACGATCAGCTCGCTCTGGCGGCTGTCGCGGAACCAGCGCCACAGGCTGCGCCCGCCGCGCGCCTTGTTGACCTCGGTCAGGCAACTCCACATCGAGACGCCCTCGGCGAGGATCGCGAAAACGAGCACGCCGATCGCGAGCCACGGCCGCCTCAACGGCTCCGGGTCGGACAGCTTGTGGATGCTCTCGTAGATCGAGAACGTGCCACCGACCGAGAACAGCAGCAGCGCGACCAGGAACGACCAGAAGTAGATCGCCTTGCCCTGGCCGAGCGGATGGTCCGCCGTCGCGGGCGCCTTCGCGCTCCTGAGGCCGAGCAGAAGCAGGCCCTGGTTGCCGCAGTCGGCCAGCGAGTGCACGGCTTCGGCGGTCATCGCGCCGGAGCCGGTGATCGCGGCCGCGACGGCCTTGGCGACGAAGATCGCGAAGTTGGCGCCGAGCGCGAAGAGGATGGTTCTCAGGGAATCGGCTTTGGCGGTCATGCGGCGTTCCGTCGACTGCGTCGATGCGCGATCTTACTTGCCGGCGTCGCCGTCGCCGTCGCCGGCCCGGAGCGCCGGAGCGACGTTGCGCCACGCCGCGGTCAGCGCATCGCGCATGAGCGTGGCCTTGACACCGCGCAGGCGCACCGTCGTGCTGCCTTGCCGCCCCCAGGCGCCCTTCGCGGGCGCGAACTCGTCCGGCGCGACGCGCATGAACAGCTCCTGCTCCTGCGGGCTCAGCTTGACCATGCCCGAACCCGCATCGGGATAGCCGAGGGTCGCGAAGATCCGCTTGCCGACGCGGAAATCCGGATGCCCCATGTGCGAACTTTCCAGCGCGCCGGGCAGGCTCAACGCGATGCGACGGAACTGCTCTGGAGTCATCTACGGCCTCCGGCGCTATTCCGCGAGCGCGGCCTGGGTTTTTTTCGGCAGGTTCGCTCGCACCAGTTCATATGAGCGGCGCACGAATGCGGCGAGTTCCTCGCGCGTGAAACGCTCGGGCTCGGTCACGCTGATCCAGAACGAACGCGCGGTGTACGGCGCGGGCGCCATGCCCGGCTGTTCGGACAATTCGAGAAAGCGATCGGTCTCGACCTTGAACGAAAGCCGTCCGCGCTCGGGACCGAGCGTGCAGAACACGACGAACATCTTGTTCGCGACGCTGTAGACGAGATCGACCTCCCATTTGATCGAGCGCGTCGCACCGGGCCATGACGCGCACAGCGCATCGAGGTCCTCTTCGCGAAACCCGTTCGCCCCATTGGCCATGGTCGGTCCCCCTCGTCGAGACCCGCATCGTAATGGGCCGCAGCGCGCACAGGAACCGTTCGCAGCGACGACTCGTGCGATTCAGACCCGCTCGGCATGCACAATCGCGGTCCGGTCGCCCCACCGACTCGCGGAATGCCGTAGGTCAGGTCGCCCCGACCTGACGCCCTTCCTGAACCGCAACCCGTAAGCGCGGCGGATTGGGTGGCGTGCTCCAATCCGGCAGCGCAGCCTTGTCGCATCATGCGCATACGCGCTCCCGCCTCGAAATCGCCATGCAATGAACCGACCCCGCTCCCCGGATCCGACGGCTGCAGCCGCTCCGCGCCGCAACCCGCGCACGCGCGGCAGGTCGCTCGTGCTTGCCGACGGCCGCAGGCTGCGCCTGCGTCGAATCCGGCCAGACGACGTCGAAGCGCTGCGCCGCGGCTTCGCGCGCCTGACCCCGGACCAGGTGCGCCAGCGCGTGTTCCATCGCATGAACGAACTCGCGGTCGATGTCGCCGAGCGTCTGTGCGATGTCGACCCCGCGACCGCCAGCGCCTACGTCGCCGTCGACGACGAAGGCGAGATCCACGGCGAGGCGCGCTTCCATCTCGACCGCGCCGGAACCGGTGCCGAGTTCGCGATCGCGGTCGATCCCGCGGTGGCCGGGCTTGGCGTCGGGCGCGCGCTGATCCGGATCCTCGTTGCCGACGCGCGCCGCCGCGGTCTCGGGATACTGTGGGGATCGGTGCTTGCCGAGAACACGCAGATGCTCGAGCTGGTCCGCCACCTCGGCGCGCATCGCGAGGCGGTCGCGGACGAAGCGGATCTCGTGCACGTCAGTTTCGACCTGAACAGGCGCATTCGACGACGCGGTTGATCGACGCGATTGATCGGGTACGCGCCGACGCGGAAACTGCCTGCGCTGTTTGGTACGCTCGCGGGCGAACCAGCCGATGTGGCGGGTCGCGCGGTTGGGGGGCTATCTAGATGAAATCCGGGTCGGGGACTATTCCGCTGCGCTTGCGCGCGTTCGCGGCCGGCCTCGCGATCGTGCTCGCCTGCGTCGCGCAGCACGCACCCGCGACCGAACTTGCGGTCACCAACTGCGCGGACGACGGCAGCGCGGGCAGCCTGCGCAGCGTGATCGCGGGCGCCGCGAGCGGCGACGTCGTCGACATGCGCGCGCTCGACTGCGGCGTCATCCAGCTCGCCGCGAGCGAACTGGTCGTGCCGGTTGCCGATCTCTCGCGGGCCGGGCCGGGCGCGGACCGCTCACGATCCAAGCCGACGGTGGCAGCCAGGCGCGCGTGATCCGCCACGCCGCGCTTGGCACGCTCACGTTGTCGGGGATCACACTGCAGGGCGGCCGTGCGTCGTCCGCGGGCGCCGCGCAGGGTGGCTGCGTCTATGCGCCCGGCGACGTCAGCCTCGACCATGTCGACGTGATCGGATGCGTGGCCATGGGCAGCGCGGGTTCGGCCGGCGGCGGACTCTACGTCGGTGGATCGCTGATGCTGAGATCGAGCGCGATCACGGGCAATCGCGTCGAGCTCGCGGGCAGCGACGTCGCCTACCCGTCGGTCGCGGGCGCTGGCGCCTGGGCCCAGAGTGTCTCGGCTGTCGACTGCTCGATCGGCGGCAACATCGCGAGCGACGACACTTGTCATCAGGCCAGCGGCGGCGGAATCTACGCGGTGAGTGGCCTGTTCATGCGCCTCTGCACCGTGGACCACAACTCTGCGGATTTCGGTGGCGGCGTCACGGCTGCCGGCAACTCGACGCAGGTCGTTTCGCTGAGCACGATCTCGAGCAACGCCGCGACCAAGGCCGGCGGCGGCATCCTGACCGGCGGCGACCTCAACTTCTTCGAGAGCAGCCGCGGGCGACGCAATTCCCTCCCGCGAATTCCGACACGATCCGAACGCGCACCGATTCACGATTTCGCGACCGCAAGCGGATGGCCGCCGCGCCCGCGCAGCCGCTGTTGCAGGCGCTCGAAATACAGGTAGATCACCGGCGTGATGTAGAGCGTCAGCAACTGCGAAGTGACGAGGCCGCCGACCACCGCGAGTCCCAGCGGGCGCCGGCCCTCGGCTCCCGCGCCGAAACCGAGCGCGATCGGCAAGGTGCCCATCAGCGCGGCGAACGTGGTCATCATGATCGGGCGGAAGCGGATCGCGCAGGCGTCGAGGATCGCGCGCTCGGGTTCCTCGCCGTCGCGCTGCCGGTCCAGCGCGAAGTCGATCATCATGATCGCGTTCTTCTTGACGATGCCGATCAGCATGATCAGGCCGACCGCGCCGTAGAGATCGAGATCCTTGCCGAACACGATCAGGGTCAGCAGCGCGCCGAACACCGCGGTCGGCAGGCCGGACAGGATCGTCAGCGGGTGGATGAAGCTCTCGTAGAGAATGCCGAGCACGAGGTAGATCACGAACACCGCAAGCAGCAGCAGGATGCCCATGCCAGCCAGTGATTCCTGGAACGACTGCGCGGTGCCCTGGAACGCGGTGCTGATCGTGTCGGGCATCTTCAACGTCGCCATCGCGTGGGCGACGCCGGCCACCGCGTCGCTGAGCGACATGCCCGGTGCGAGGTTGAAGGAAACCGTGACCGCCGGTACCTGACCCAGATGGTTGATCGTCGCGGGTCCGACCGAATTGCTGCGTCGGGTCACTGCGGCCAGCGGCACGAGTTGCGTCGAGCCACCCGCGGATGTCGCGGTGGCGGCGCCGGCGGGCGCACGCCCGCTCAGATAGATCGAAGACAGCACGTTCGGATCGGCCTGGCGCGCGGGATCGACCTGCATCAGCACCCAGAACTGGTCGGTCGGGGTATAGATCGTCGATACCTGGGCCGGGCCGAACGCATCGTAGAGCGCGGTCTGGATCGCCTCCGGCGTCACCCCATACGCCGCCGCGGCATCGCGGTCGATGCTGACGTCGAGCTGCGGGCTCGCAATCAGCATGTCGCTGGTGACATCCTGGAATCCGCGTTCGCGCGCAAGCGCGGCCACCACTTTCGGTGTCCACTCGAACAGCTGCGCGGTATCGGTGTCCTGCAGCGTGAACTGATAGGTCGAGTTGGTCAGGTGGCCGCCGATGCGGATCAGCGGCAGATTCTGCAGGAACACCTGCAGGCCCGGAATCGCCTGCACCTTCGGACGCAGTTCCTGCATCACCTCGTCCGCCGAGACGCGCTCGCGCAGCGGCTTGAGCTTGATGATCATGCGCCCGAGATTCAAGGTCGCGCTGCTGCCGCCGGCGCCGATGAATGCGAGTACCGCGTCGACGTTCGGATCCTTGCGGATGATCGCGACGGCCTCGAGCTGCTTGGCGCGCATCTCGTCGAAGCCGATGTCCTGTGCGGCCTGGGTGAACGCGAACAGCTGGCCGGTGTCGTCGCTGGGCAGGAAGCCCTTGGGGATGCGAACCGCGAGGAACGCGGTCGCGATGACGAGCGC
The DNA here is from genome assembly GCA_963758365.1 of uncultured Gammaproteobacteria bacterium. Lineage (GTDB taxonomy): Bacteria > Pseudomonadota > Gammaproteobacteria > Xanthomonadales > Rhodanobacteraceae > Dokdonella_A. The sequence continues at coordinate 891,621 of CAVWVB010000001.1, read as the reverse complement.
GAAGAACACGCAGAGCACGACGAAACGATGCCTGACGCAGACGCCGAGGCTGTGCCGGTACGCACCCTGTACCGCGTCGAACGCGCGCTCGCTCCATGCATAGATGCGACCGTGCCGCTGTTCGCGCTCCGCGCGCAGCATGCGGCTGCACAGCATCGGCGTCAGGCTCAGTGCGACGAGTCCCGACACAAGCACCGCTGAAATGATCGTGATCGCGAATTCGTTGAGCAGACGCCCGATGATGCCGCTCATGAACACGACCGGAATGAATACGGCCGCGAGCGACAGCGTCATCGACACGATTGTGAAGCCGATTTCGCGCGCGCCATCGAGCGTCGCAGTCAGGCGGTCCTTGCCCATCTCCATGTGCCGCGCGATGTTCTCGAGCATCACGATCGCGTCGTCGACGACGAAACCGACCGAGAGCGTCAGCGCCATCAGCGACAGGTTGTCGAGGCTGAACCCGAGCGCATACATGACCGCGAACGTGCCGACGATCGACATCGGCAGTGCCAGCGACGGAATCACGGTCGCCGACACGTTGCGCAGGAACACGAAAATCACCATCACGACCAGCGCGAGCGCGAGCAGCAGGCTGAACTTCACCTCGGAAACCGAATCGCGGATGCTTTCCGAGCGGTCGTAGGTGACCTGGAAGTCCGCGCCCGCAGGCAGCGACTTCTTGAACGCGGGCAGGATCGCGCGGATATCGTTGACGACCTCGATCGTGTTCGTTCCCGGCTGTTTCTGGATCGCGAGCACGACGCAGGGTTCGCCATCGATGAACGCGCCGCCCTTGTCGTTCTGCACGCCGTCGTAGACCCGGCCGAGGTCCTTCAGGCGCACCGGCGCGCCGTTTTCGTAACTCACGATCAGATCGCCGAAACTCGCTGCCTCGCGCAGCTGGCCATCGACCATCACGTTGTAGATGCGGTTCGGCCCATACAGGGTTCCGGTTGGCAGGTTGACGTTGCCGCTCGCCGCGGCCGCTGCGACCGTGTCGATGCCGATGCCGCGCCCGGCCAGCTTGTCGGGATCCAGGTCGATGCGCACCGCGTACTTCTGCGAACCGTAGACGTTGACCTGGGCGACGCCCTCGACCATCGAGATACGCTGCGCGAGCACGTTTTCGGCGTACTCGTCGAGCGTCGACATGCGCAGGGTCTTCGACGTGAACGCGATATAGATGACCGGCGCGTCGGCCGGATTGACCTTGCGGAAAGTGGGCGGCGTGGTCATCTGCGTCGGCAACTGGCGCAAGGCCGCCGAAATCGCGGCCTGCACGTCCTGGGCCGCAGCATCGATGTTGCGATCGAGCGCGAACTGCAGCGTGATCGACGTGCTGCCGAGCGAACTGGTCGAGGTCATCGAGTCGATCGATGGAATCGTCGAGAACTGCTTCTCCAGCGGCGTCGCGACCGCCGAGGCCATCGTTTCCGGCGACGCCCCGGGCAGGCTGGCCGAAACCTGGATCGTCGGGAAGTCCACGTTCGGCAGGGATGCGACCGGCAGCAAGCGGTAGCCGACGATGCCGAACACGAGAATGCCGACCATCACCAGCGTGGTCATTACCGGACGGCGAACGAAGAGGCCCGAAACGTTCATGGAACCGATGCCGGCGCAGTTCCGTCTGCGGCTGCGGCAGCTTTCTGCTCGACCACTTTCAAAGGGGTGTTGTTCTCGACGCGCGACTGTCCGTCGAGGACCACCGTTTCCCCCGCGGCAACGCCCTTGCTGACGATCGACTGGTCCCCGGCACTGCGGGCGACGGTCACGTCGCGCTGCTCGGCGCGGCCGTCCGCCCCGACCACGAACACGTAGTTGCCGTCGGGACCGTTCTGCACCGCACGCGTCGGCAGCACGAGTGCGTTGCGGTCATGTCCAAGGGTCAGGTTCACGTTCAGCAACTGCCCGGGCCACAGCATGTGGTCGTGGTTCGCAAACAGACCACGCAGCTTCACGGTGCCGGTCGTGGTGTCGACCGCATTGTCGATGAAGGCTACGGCTCCGGCGGCCGGCGCGGACACGCCGACCACGCGCGTACTCACCGTCATCGGCGCGTCGCGCTGGGCGGCCAGGAGCTGTCCGAGCAGGGATGCCGGCAGCGCGAAGTTGACGTAGATCGGTTCGATCTGGTTGATGACGACCAGTGGATTGGTATCGTTTGCCTTCACCAGATTGCCGGGCTGGATCAGGATTCGCCCGATGCGCCCCCCGATCGGCGCGCGGATGTCGGTGTAGCCGAGCGTTACCTTCGCCGCAGCGATGTTGGCATGGTCGACCTTGAGGCTTGCGGCGGCCGCTTCCATCGCGGTCCGGTACTGTTCCATCTGATCTGCGGAGATGTAGCCCTTGGCGGCCACCGGCGCATTGCGCGTGACTTCCGAGCGCGCCTGATCGAATGCGGCCTGGTCCCGAGCCAGCGTCGCCTCGGCCTGGCGCAACGCGGCTTCGGCGGGGCGCGGATCCAGCTTGAACAGCAACTGGCCGGCGTCGACGAAGACGCCATCGCCCACCTGAGCCGTGAGCAACTGTCCGTCGATCATCGAGGTCACGGCGACGCTGTTGACCGGCTCGACGCTGCCGACCGCGCTCACGAGGTTCGGCGTGTCGCGTGTCTGCACCTTGACGACGGTGACCGGAACCGGCGGCGCGGGTGGCGGGATCTCGTCACGCGAACACGCCGCGAGCAGCGTGACGAGTGCGACGCGCAGCAGGCCCGGTCTTGCTGATTCAAGCAGCTTCATGCAGCGCGGACTCCAGCCGTGGCGCGCATCCCGGCGTTGCCGGACATTTTGAACGATCGCCGGTTCGCCCGCCCGGGGACGCGCGGTAAACGTCGGGTAAAGAGCCGACATGACCAATGGCCTACCCCGGTTCAGCATGGGCCGGTACACTTGCGCGCCTTCGCGCTGCGCATTCCGATGCTGCGGCGCTGTCGTTGTTGCCACGATCATGTCCCCGAGCCTGCTGAGCCCCCGACTTCCAACCTCCACGAAACAGCGCCGCTACTGGTCGGCACCGCACGGCGCCGGTCTCGCGCTCGCGCTCGCCGAAGCCGGCCGCGTGCATGCGGGCATCGTCGTTGCGGTCACCCACGACACCCATGCGGCCCATGCACTGGAGGCGGAGCTCGCGGTGTTCGCAGGATCCGGGCTCGAGGTCCTGCAGTTCCCGGACTGGGAAACCCTGCCCTACGACCTGTTCTCGCCGCATCCGGACATTGTCTCGCAGCGCATCGCCGCACTGTACCGCCTGCCGAGGCTGCAGCGCGGCGTGCTCGTCGTGCCGGTCGCGACGCTGATGCAGCGACTCGCTCCGCGCAGCTACATCGCCGGTTCCGGACTCGTGCTCGCGCTGAGACAGAAACTCGACATCGCCAGCGAGCAACGCCGTCTCGAGGCCTCGGGCTACCGCCACGTGCCACAGGTTCAGGAGCCCGGCGAGTTTGCGGTGCGCGGCGCCCTGCTCGACATCTTCCCGATGGGCAGCCGCGAGCCGTACCGCATCGAACTGTTCGACGACGAGATCGAGTCGATCCGCAGCTTCGACCCCGATACGCAGCGCTCCGACCATATCGTCGATACGGTGCGTCTGCTGCCCGCGCGCGAATTTCCGCTCACCGAGGCGTCGGTCAAGGCGTTCCGCAACACCTTGCGCGAGCGCTTCCCGATCGACCCGCGCCATTGTCCGCTCTACCAGGACATCAAGGAAGGTACGACCCCGGCCGGAATCGAGTACTACCTGCCATTGTTCTTCGACCTGACCGAGACCCTGTTCGACTACCTCGCGGCGGACACCCTGTTCGTGCTCGGAGAGGGCGTACTCGACGCGGCCGAGACCTTCTGGACCCATACCACGGAACGCTACGAGCAGCGCGCCCACGATGTCGAGCGCCCGATCCTGCCGCCAGGCGAGCTGTACCTGCCGCCGCAACAACTGCGCGAACGCCTCAACGATGAGCTTCGCGTCGACATCGTCGCCGCGGGCTCGCGCGAACCTGCCGTCGATCTCGGCACACAACCTGCGCCGAGCCTCGCGCTGAACCGCAAAGGCGAGGAATTCGCGGCGGAACTCAAGCGCTTCGTCGCCGCCTATCCGGGCCGCGTGCTGATCGCGGCCGATTCGGCCGGACGTCGCGAGGCGTTGATCGAGCAGCTCGCGGCGGCGCACATGCAGCCGCGCACGGTCGCTTCCTGGCAGGAATTCACGGCCGGCGTCGGGCAGCGCACGGGCGCCGTCCGAACGCAGGCAGGCGATCCGCCGGCACAGCCCGCGGATTACGCCGCCTTCGCGATCGCTGTCGCTGCACTCGAACAGGGTTTTGCGCTGACCGACCCCGCGCTCACGGTACTGACCGAACGCGAGCTGTTCGGTGAACGCGCGCAGCAGACGCGCCGGCGCAAGCGCGCCACGCGCGACCCCGAAGCGATCGTTCGCGACCTTGCGGAACTGCAGGTCGGTTCACCGATCGTGCATGTCGACCATGGCGTGGGCCGTTACCAGGGCCTGCTCAAGCTCGACGTCGGCGGCGCGAATGCCGAATTCCTCGCGATCGAATACGCGAAAGGCGACAAGCTCTACGTGCCGGTCGCCCAGCTGCATCTGGTTTCGCGCTATTCGGGAACCGCGCCCGAATTCGCGCCGCTGCATGCACTCGGCGGCGATGCCTGGGAGCGCGCGAAGAAGAAGGCCGCCGAAAAGGTCCGCGACGTCGCCGCCGAGCTGCTCGCGATCTATGCGCAGCGCGAAGCGCGCCAGGGCACGTCGATCACGGTCGATCGCGAGATGAACGAGCAGTTCGCCGCCGCATTTCCGTTCGAGGAGACCCCCGACCAGGCCACCGCGATCGACGCCGTCGTCGCCGACCTCGCGGCCGCGCGGCCGATGGATCGCGTCGTCTGCGGCGATGTCGGTTTCGGCAAGACCGAAGTCGCGCTGCGCGCCGCGTTCGTCGCCGCGACGGCCGGCAAGCAGGTTGCGGTCCTCGCCCCGACCACCCTGCTCGCCCAGCAGCACTACCGGAATTTCCGCGACCGCTATGCGGACTGGCCGATCCGGGTCGAGGTGCTGTCGCGCTTCAAATCGAGAAAGGAAATGACCGAGGCGCTCGCGCGGCTCGCCGCGGGCCAGGTCGACGTGATGATCGGCACGCACAAGCTGCTGCAGGCCGACGTCAGGTTCAGGGATCTCGGCCTCGTGATCATCGACGAGGAGCAGCGCTTCGGCGTGCGCCAGAAGGAGGCGCTCAAGAAACTGCGCGCCGAGGTCGACCTGCTGACCCTGACCGCGACACCGATCCCGCGCACCCTGAACATGGCGATGGCCGGCCTGCGCGACCTGTCGATCATCGCGACGCCGCCCGCGCACCGGCTCGCGGTCAAGACCTTCATCGGCCACCACGATCCCGCGCTGATCCGCGAAGCGCTGCAGCGCGAGCTCGCGCGCGGCGGCCAGGTCTACTTCCTGCACAACGAGGTCGAAACGATCGAGAAGACCGCGCGCGAAATCAGCGAGCTGATGCCCGAGGCCCGGCTGCGCATCGCGCACGGCCAGATGCCGGAGCGCGAACTCGAGCAGGTGATGCTCGATTTCTACCGCCAGCGCTTCAACGTGCTGGTCGCGACCACGATCATCGAATCGGGCATCGACGTGCCGAGCGCGAACACGATCATCATCAACCGCGCCGATCGCTTCGGTCTCGCGCAGTTGCATCAGCTGCGCGGTCGTGTCGGCCGTTCGCATCACCGCGCGTACGCCTACCTGATCATCCCCGACCGGCGCGCGATCACCGCCGATGCCGAGAAGCGACTCGACGCGCTGGCATCGCTCGAGGAACTCGGAGCCGGATTCACCCTGGCCACCCACGACATGGAGATCCGCGGCGCCGGCGAGCTGCTCGGCGAGGAGCAGAGCGGACAGATCGAAGAGGTCGGCTTTTCGCTGTACACCGAAATGCTCGACCGCGCGGTGCGCGCACTGAAGACCGGCAAGGTCCCCGACTTCGACCTGACCAGTGAGCACGAAGCCGAGGTCGAACTGCACCTGCCCGCGCTGATCCCGGACGACTATCTGCCCGACGTGAACACGCGCCTGACCCTGTACAAGCGCATCGCGAGCGCGCGCAGCGAAGACGAGCTGCGCGAGCTGCAGGTCGAGATGATCGACCGCTTCGGCCTGCTGCCCGATCCGGTCAGGCACCTGTTCGCCGCGACCGTGCTCAAGCTTGCCGCGACCGCGCTCGGTATCCGCAAGCTCGACGTCGGCGCGAATGGCGGACGCGTGATCTTCCGCCCGCAGCCCGCGATCGAGCCGATGACCGTGATCCGCCTGATCCAGTCGCAGCCGCGCGTCTACGCACTCGACGGCCAGGACAAACTGAAGTTCCGGATGGAGCTCCCGGGCGCCACGGAACGGCTGCGCGCAGCCAATGATCTGCTGGTCACGCTGGGCGCACGCAAGGCCGCATGAGTGCGAGGCGAAGATCCCTGGCAGCAATGACGAATGTAGGCGGCGGCAGCGCCGACCCATGACAGCAGCTGCCACTCCCTTCGCTTGATTCGCTACGCCGGGTCCGGAAAACGCGGGCGTTGACGGCCAGAAATACGCGGTGGTCCCTGTTTGCATGCGTGGAGCCGTCGGTCACCACGAGGTCGGTCCTGCCGGCCGGCCACGAGACCTGCCGCCGGTCGTATCCGGCACTTGCTTGCACCCGAAGGGTTATGCACGATGCGCCCGGCCGGACGTCCGCAGCTGACGGTCCGCACATGCAATAACCCGTCAGGAGGCGTTGTGTCGACCGAGCGAACCAGTTCTGTCAATGGCTGCTTTCACCTCGACCATCCGGCCCAGGTCGTCGCGGGCGTTCTGCTCGCGGCGATGGCCTGCGTGCACCACGCCAACGCAAATCCCGGCGATCTCGATCCGGGGTTCGGCAGCGCTGGCCTGGTGACCACCGACTTCACGGGCACCGAGGACCAAGCCGGGGGACTCGCGCTGCAATCGGATGGCAGGATCGTCCTCGCCGGATCGACGCTCATTGCCAACAGTTTCGGTGCCAAGGACTTCGCGGTCGCACGCTACCTGCGCAACGGCACACCCGACCAGACCTTCGGTACAGGCGGCAAGGTCACCAGCCATCTGCCGTCCAGCTTCTTCAATATCGCGACGAGCGTCCTCGTACAGCCCGATGGCCGCATCGTCATCGGCGGATACAGCGATTCCGGCCTCCTCGGCAACGATCTGGGATTCGCACTCGTGCGATACCTGGCCGACGGCTCGCTCGACGCCAGCTTCGGGAACGCCGGAGTCGTGCTCACGAATCCGACTGCGACCTATACGGACGCGATTCTGTCGCTCGCGCTGCAGACGGACGGAAAGATCGTTGCAGCAGGCCTCAGCTACAGCGGCTCCATGTTCAAGGATCCCTCGAGCTTCGCGGTTGCCCGCTACGACGCCAACGGCACGCCGGATTCGACATTCGGCTCGGGTGGCGTGGCGCAGACCGCGTTCGACGGTGACGTGAGCAATGGCCTGACGGTCGCGATCGATTCGACCGGGCGCATCGTCGTAGGTGGCACTGTCTACAGCCTGGCCAACGGCGGCTGGGTGTTCGGCCTGGCGCGATACACGCCGGCAGGAGTTCTCGACAGCCAATTCGGTTCGGCTGGCAAGGTGATGACCGGATTCACCGGTGCGGGCTACTTCCATTCGGACATGACCGCAATGGCACTGCAGCCAGACGGCCGGATCGTCGCCGCAGGCCGCGCAGCCGAAAGCACCGGCTACAACGAATTTCTCGTGGCGCGCTATGCGATGAACGGATCGCTGGACGCGAGTTTCGGCAACTCCGGACTCGTTCCACTGCGCTTCGGCGACGATGACTGTGAAGCCCACGCGATTGCGATCGACAGTCACGGCGCTATCCTCATCGGCGGTCACGCAAGCGCGATCGGCTACCTGTTCACGAACGGCGGCGAGGTGGTCGTTTCGCCTTCCGCCGCCGCTGCTCCGTTCGCGCTCGCACGCCTGCTTCCCGACGGCACTCCTGATGCGCGATTCGGCATCAACGGGTCGCTCGTCACGCGATTTTCGAATGACGACGCCCTGGGCGACACGATCGCGGCGATCAAGGCGGATGCGGGCGGCATTCTCGTTGCCGGATTCGCCCGCACCTGGACGCAGGGAATGTCCACGTACGCCTCGAATGCCGATTTCGCGATGGCCCGCTACGACGACGGCTATTCGATCTTCAGCAACGGTTTCGAGATTCCATGACCAGCCGGACCATCGAACGCGTTCCGACCTACCGCCACCCGTTCAGATCGGGGCGCCCGGCGGAATCACCGGCAACGGCCGGAGCTTGACCGACTTGGGATCGGCGAGATATTTGCGGATCAGCGTCGCCGCCTCGGCGCGACTCGCGGCGAGGCTGTCGGAGCCCGGATTCTTCGCGAGCCATGTCTGCCACTGCTGCAGCGCTGCGCGCAGGTCGGCATCGACCTGCGCATGCAACCGGGCCGCATCGAGCGCGTGCAGCAGCGCATCGAGCACGACCCAGTTCGCGGCGATCTGCACGGCCGCGCCGCCCGGAACGTCGCGCGCGAGCGCGTCGCGCTGCCAGGTGCCGCGGAACGTCGCCGCGAGCACTTCGGCGATGCCGGGTTGACCCTCGTCACGCGCGTGCTGCCAGGCGAGCCGGTTCAGCCGCTCGGGCGCGAACAGGAATTGTGCGGTCAGCGCGGCCGACGCCTCGACCGCAGCGAACGGATCGAACAACGGTGCGCTGCGGGTCGCGAAGTACTCACGCGTGCGCTGGTACTCGTTGGCGGGTGGCGTCAGCAGGTCGAGCACGTTTGCCGGCAGCGCGAGCTGGTCGGCACCCAAGGTCGCGACGAGACGCTCGAGAGCGGCGCGCTGGCGCTCGGCCGCAACCGGGCGCGTGCCGGCTGCGCGATCGGCTGCTTGCGAATATGCGTAGTCGGCGCCGCCGAGCAGGCGCGCGACCGCCTCGGTCTGGTAACGCTGCAGCAGATACACCGGAACCAGTCGCGCCTCGAGTTCGCCGACCTCGCGGTCCGCCGGCAGCACGCCGATCGAGAATCCATCGAGGGCCTTCCTGCGCACTGCCATGAGCTGGTCGAACGCAGTCAGCGTGTCGGGGCCGAAGTCCCAGAGCAGGCCGTCCGGTTCGGCATCGCCCGGACTGCGCGAATCCGGGTCGCTCAGGTAGCGGAATCCGGCCCGCGCGATATCCGCGCGCAACTTCGCGAGTGACGCGGCCTCGGTGCCGGGCGCGAACTGCGCATACGCGTGCGCGACCAGGAAATCGTCCCAGGGGCCGACGCCGACGCCGTATGCGTGCTCGAGAGTGATGTTTCCGTTCGCGTCGAACGCCAGCAGCGGGTGCGGGTAGTCCATCACCGATCCATTGCCGAGCCGGCTCGCCGCGAAATTGTGCGCGAAGCCGAGCGCGTGGCCGACTTCGTGCGCGGCAAGCTGGCGCAGGCGCGCGAGTGCGGCGCGCTCGGCTTCGCGCTCGAGGTCGTCCGCATTCGCCTTGTCGTACGGCGCGAGCAGACTCTCGGCAATCAGGATGTCCTGGCGCACGCGCTGCGAACCCAGCGTGACCGAACCCCTGATGATTTCGCCACTGCGCGGATCGACGATCGGCTGGCCGTAGGACCAGCCGCGCGTCTGCCGGTGTGCCCAGGTGATCAGGCTGTAGCGCACGTCCATCGGATCGACACCCGCGGGCAGCAGCTCGACGCGGTACGCATCCTTGAAGCCGGCCTTTTCGAACGCGCTCTGCCACCAGTTCGCGCCTTCCAGCAATGCCGAGCGCACCGGCTCGGGCGCGCCGCGGTCGACGTAGAACACGATCGGCTTCCTGACCGGACTCCGCGCGGCCTCGGGATCGGTCTTCTCGAGCCGGAAGCGCGGCTGGAAGCGCCGGTCGAGGCTTGCCGCGAGCGGTTGCGCGTAGTCGTACCAGCCTACGCTGAACGCGCCCGACCCCGGATGGTAGGCACGCGGCAGGTAACCCGGCGGCGGCAGACGCACCAGGCTCAGGTGCTGGCGCAGGGTCAGGCTCTGCGCATCCATCGCGACATCCTTGACGTACTGCGCAGCGCCGGGCCCCTTGAAGGTCAGCATCGCTTCGAGTTCGGTGTTGTCCGGAAAGCTCTTCGCATCGGCCAGCACGGCTGCGCTGCGCTTTTCGTCGATCTCGTATTTGCCCTGCTGGGTATCGGCCAGCTGGCGTGCGATGCCGTGCAGGTCCGAGGTCAGCAACGGCGTGGCGTCTATCACGATCCGCGCGCTGGCACCGGTGCGCTCGGCGATCACGTCGCCGGCCCAGAGCACCGATTCCGCAAACGCCTCGCGCACGCTCAGGGCCTCGTCCGGATTCGACGACAGCGCGCGGAACTTCGTGTTGTCCTCGACCAGCAGCACGCGCGCGCCGACGCGACGGAATTCGACCAGGCGGGCTGCCCCGCTCTGGCCGCGATCAAGACCGACGTCGTTGGAACCGAGGCCCCAGGGCAGCGACGTGATCAGCAGGAACGGCGTATCGAGTTCGTGCACGCCGAGCAGGACACGCCCCTTGGCGGCGTCGCGATAGACGTCGAAGAAGCCGTCGACGCGTTCGCTGCCGCGGGTCGCGGTCGCAATGTCGGTCGGTGCCTGCACGGCAACGGCAGCCGGTGCCGCGGCATGTGCGGGCGACACCAGCGCGAAACAGGCGCCGAGGACCGCGATGATCGGGCCGCGCTTCGCTGTCATCGGCATCCCCCGGCAATCAGTTTGCAGAACCGCGCATCCTGCGATCGTCTCCCGGAGAGGCTTTTCGAACCGCTCCCTGCCGGCGTCGGATTCGCATGCACGCCCGCTTGCTCGCCGTCGAGCGCGTGCGTCGAGGGCCATGCTCGCGTTCCCGGCACCGCCGCCCCACACCGACTCATGGGCGCAGACGCCCCGATTCGGGACGTCGGCCCTCGCGCGTCCACGCGACGAGTTCGTCGAACGCGTGGCCGACCTGCTCGGGCGTGAACACGCAGTGGCCTTCGGCATTGACGTACTGCTGCACGAAGTTGTCCGCACGACTCGCGCGCTGCACGGCCAGCGCATAGTCGAACGCGGTCGACGCGACCACGAGCGGATCGCCGCTGTCGTGCAGCGCGAGCAGCGGTTTGAGCAACTTGCCGCTGGGCGTGTACCAGCGCGACACGTAGGCCGCAGCGCGCGCTTCCGCGCGATAGCGGCGCACGCCGTCGTTGAGCGCGAAGTCATCGCCCGAGCCGGTATAGACGAGATCGGCGTTGCCGAACGGATTGCCGTGCGTTCGCTGCTGCATCTCCTTGAGGTCGTAGGTCGTCGATGCGATCACGTCGGGCAGGCTATGCGGATCGCTCGCGCCGTAAAGCGCACGGAACGCGGCCGCGCCCTGCGGATTCGCCTGCATCGCGGCAGCGATCTTCGCAGCGACTTCGGCGCCCGGCTCGTAGGCGTCCGGAATCGGAACGAGCGCGCCGAACACGCCGGGAAAGTAGTAGTCGAACGCGGCGCGCATCGCGAAGTCGCGCTGCATCATGCGATCGGTCGGCTCGATCGCGCCGCACAGCGAAAGGGCGCCGTCGTAGATCGCGGGATGGCTTTCGATCGCCATCACGGTCAGCGTGCCGCCCATCGACATGCCCATCGCATAGGTCGGCCCGCTCTTGCCGTGCTCGGCGACGAAGCGGCGCCGCAGGCGCTCGCTGTCCGCGCTGCCCTCCTCGACCGCCCAGCCCGGCTTCGCATAGCCGGACTGGATCACCGCGTAGCCTCGCTGCAGCACCTGCGCAAGCATCGGCCCGATCGGTTCGTCTTTCGCATACGCCTTCGGCGCGGTCTCGTAGCCGTGGAAGAACACGACGAGACCGCGATTCCACTGCGCCGGAATATCGATGCGATAGGCTGCTTCGGCATCGACGCCGACAGCGGTCGTCGCGCTGCTTGCGATGGGCTGCGGAGCGGTCGGCGCCGCATGCGCCGACGCCGCCGCGAGCACACCGAGAACAAGGACAACGCGGCGGCTGTGCATGATCAATCCTGGATGCTTCGGGGTGCCCAGCCTAACCTGAAGCCACCTTGCGTACACGCGTGGAACCGCGGCGTCCGATTTCGACCGCGCGCGCAGCGCAAACGTGCCGGACCGCCGCGGCCATTTCACTGCGCCGGTATTCCCTCGACACGCGTGCGCAGGTCGGCTACCTCGCCGCGCAGGCTCTCCACTGCGGCTTCGAGTCGTTCGACGCGCTCGCGCAGATCCGCACGCGCAGGGGTGGCCGCCGCTCCGGCCGCTGACGGCGCGAACGCGGTGGCGGCCTCGACCGGCCCGCTCAGCAGGTGCATGTAACGGTCTTCGCGCTGACCCGGTGCGCGGCCAACACAAACGACCAGCGGCGGCGCGCGCTCTATCAGGCGACCGAGCGTGTCGCGCACGTCGTCGATACCCGGAAAGGCCGCCAGGCGTTCGCTGCGAGTCAGCAGCTCGGCCTGCGTCTGCGGCCCGCGCAGCAACAGCAGGCACAGTACCGCACGCTGGCGCGCGGTGGTGCCGTAGATCTCGTCGAAGCGATGTTCGTAGCGCCGCGCGCGCTGCGAAACCGGCGCGACCCTGACCAGGCCCCTGCCTTCCATCACGCGCAGGGCATGCGCAACGGCGCCGGGCTGCAGATGCATGTGCGGCTCGCGACTGGTCTTCTGGTTGCATGCGGCGACGATCGCGTTTTCGGTCAGCGGATACGCTTCCGGAGTCGCCGCGGCCTTTTCGACGAGGCAGCCGAGGATGCGCGCCTCGACCGCTTCGAGCGCGGGCGGCACGGCGGGTTCGGGTGGCACGGCGGAGGATTCGGGTTCCACGATCGCTTCGGGATGTCGGGGTCGCCGAGTGTAGCGCGCCGGGGCGCACGCACGATCGGGTCGCCGTGCCTACGGGTCGGAATCGTCGTCCGCGCCGGATCCGGGCACGCAACCCGGCACCACCGCAGCTTGCGGGACCACCCACCAGTCGCGACGGTTGGCGCGACCGGCAAACTGCGCGCGCTTGCGATCGACGCAATCGCCCATCGCATCGGCGAGCACGAATATCCAGCGTTTCGCGGGCGCCTCGGCCTGCCATCGGACCGCGTCCTCGAACTGCGCGGACCAGTCGCGGGTGAAGCCGAAATCGACGACGGCGCGACCGGCCATCAGCATGTTCTGCTCCTTCCAGGCGACCATGCCGAGTTCGCCGTCGGCGCCGATGATCGCGTCGGTCCGCTGCATGACCTCACGCGCGGAGCTGCCCGCATTGAGAACCGGATAGCCGGCCAGGCTCCAGACGAGCCACATGCCGAACAGACCGAACGCAGCCGCGTGCACGCCGCGCCGCACGCGGAACCATGCCGCGCTGGCCAGCATCGCGGCACCGATCGCGGTCGCGACGACCCAGACCGCGCTGCCCGCATCGGGCAGATCGCGCGCGGCGAACCGGGTCAGCAGCGGCATGCCGAGCCAGGCCGAGGCGCCGATCAGCACGAGCGCCGCGCCGAGCAGCGCGATGCTCCAGAATCCCGCGCGACGCAGCCAGGTCTGCTGCATCAGTTCGTCCAGATAAGGCGCGCTGACCAGCGCGAGCATCGGCAGCGCGGGCATGATGTACACGTCGCGCTTGCCGCCCGGAATGCAGAAGAACACGAGCATCAGACCAACCCAGACCAGCGGCAGCAGGACGCGCGCGTCGCGCTGCCGCAGTGCGCGCCGCCAGCGCGGAAACGTGCCCGGATAGGTCAGCGACAACGGAAACCAGCTGAACAGCACGATCGGCAGGTAGTACAGGAACGAGTGCGCGTGGTCCCAGGAATGCGCGTAGCGTCCCGCGGTCTGATGGAACAGGATATCGTTGACATAGGCCGTGTATGCGGGCGTTGCGCGCGCGTGCGCGGTCAGCCACATCGGAACGACCCAGAGCGCGATCGGCAGCACGAACAGCGCGGCACCCGCGCTCCAGCGCCATGCCGAACGCGTCGTCGTGGCGATGCCCTCCCAGCCGCGAGCGCGCGCGAACAGGTACGGCGCGAACATCAGCAACGCGAGTATGCCGACGCCCTTGGTGATCACCCCGACGCCCGCGGCGAAGCAGCCGAGCCAGTACGCGCGCCAATCGGGTCCACGCAGGAAATGCAGCAGCAGACCCCAGTTCGCGAGGGTGATCCAGCACACCACGAGCGGGTCGATCTGCGCGCGCTTGAACTGGTAGACGAACTGGAACGTCGCCAGCAGCGCCGCCGCGGCCAGCCAGCCGACACGCGGGTTCCACAGGCGCCGGCCGAGATCCCAGGTCAGTCCGAGCGTCAGCAATCCGGCCAGCAGCGAGGGCAGCAGAAACGCGATGCGCCAGTTGCGCACGACCTCGTATGCGGACGCCTGCATCCAGAACAGCACCGGCGGCTTGTCCGAGTACAGCTCGCGCCCGCGATGCGGGAACAGCCAGTCGCCCGAGTCGACCATCTGCTTCGCGGCGAGCGCGAAGCGCGGCTCGTCCGATGGCCACGGGTCGCGCAGGCCGATGCCCGCACCGAGCACGACCAGTGCGAACAGCATCAGGAGCCAGAATGCGCGAGCATCTTGAGAGCCGGGATGGGAAGCCATCGATTGATCGCGGGCGGGACTGACCGCGTATCCTAGCAGCGGCCGCCAGCATGCGCCGGGCCCCGCATGGGCATGCCGTGGCGCTGCGGGTACGCGGCCGCGTGCATTTCCGCCGCGGTGACTTGGCGCGGGGGGCGTGCGCCCGTACGATGCATCGACCCTCCCGGCAATGCCCATGCACGCGACCCGCGACGATCCGACCCACAACGGGACACTCGAAGACGAGATCCTCGACCGCGCGCGTCGAGACGACCTCGACCCGCAGCGGCTGGACGGCGCCCTCGCGTTGCCCGCGTCGTTCTACGTCGGCGCCGAAGCGCCCGAGCGCGATCGTCGCGCGGTGCTTGCGCGCAGCTGGCAGCTCGTCGCGCACGCGGGCCGGCTCGAGAACATCGGCGACCACGTGGTGACCGCAATCGCCGGTGTTCCGCTCGTGATCGTGCGCGGCGAGGATCGCCAGCTGCGTGCGCTGCACAACGTCTGCCGCCATCGCGCAGGGCCGATCGCACTCTGCGACGGGCGCGCAGCAACACGCCTGCGCTGTCGCTATCACGGCTGGACGTACGCGCTCGATGGCCGTCTGCTGAGCGCACCGGAGATGGATGCGGCAACCGCGTTCGCGCCCGGCCAGGTGCATCTGCCCGAGGCACGGGTCGCGACATGGCAGGGACTCGTATTCGCCGCCCTCGCCGATGTGCCACCGCTCGCAGAGGTGCTCGACGGCATCGACACGCGCATCGGGCCTGGCGCGTTCGCGGACCATTGCCTGCAGCGACGGGTCGCCTATGACATCGAATGCGACTGGAAGGTCTACGTCGACAACTTCCTCGAAGGCTACCACCTGCCGCATGTGCATCCGGAGCTCAACCGGATGCTCGACTACCGCAGTTACCTGACCGAGCTTGCGCGCTGGCATTCCCTGCAGTGGAGTCCGCTCGAGAGCAGCGGCGACCTCTACGGCAACGGCGACGCCCTGTACTACTGGATCTGGCCCAACACGATGCTCAACATCCTGCCGGGCCGCCTGCAGACCAATCGCGTGCTGCCGCTTGGTGCCGGGCGCTGCCGAGTCGAGTTCGACTTCCACTATCCGCGCGAAGCTGCCGCCGACCGGCGTGAACGCGATCTCGCGTTCAGCGATGTCGTGCAAAAGGAGGACATCGCGATCTGCGAACAGGTGCAGCGCGGCCTCGCTTCCGGGTCGTACCGCGCCGGCAGCCTGAATCCGCGCCGCGAGAGTGGCGTTCACCAATTCCACGAGTTGCTGCGCGCCGCGTATCGCAGGGATGCGAAGGAAACCCGCCGCCTGCACGAGTGAACGACGGCTCAACGTTAATCCGGTTGCAACACCGCATTAACCGGATTCACACCCGGCGCACCTAAGATCCTCCGTACCTGCCCCGGAGGTCATCATGCGCGACAAGCGAATCATCGAAGTGAATGTGCTCGGCTACCGGATCGAGCGCGTCCAGACCTATAACGACCGCGGCGAACGCGCTGCGCACCGGTACGAAGTGCTTGCGCCCGAGTCGCATGCGCTGCTGGGCAGTTTCGCGCAACGCGCCGAAGCCGAGCGCGCGATCATCATGCGCGAGCTCGCCGCGCTGCCGCATCCGGCGGCGGCCTGATTGCACCCGGCGTCCGCCCGACGGATCATCCGCAATCCGCCGCAGCAATGGACCGGTCATGTCCGATGTCGTGATCCTGCACAATCCGCGCTGCTCGAAATCGCGCGCCACGCTTGCCCTGCTCGAATCGCGCGGGATTACCGCGCGTGTCGTCGACTACATCGCGACACCGCCGTCGGTCGCCGAGCTCAAGTCGATCGTCGCGCTGCTCGGCATCGAGCCGCGTGCGCTGGTCAGGCGCGAGGAACCCGAATACGCGGCCCTCGGCCTGGGCGATCCCGGCATCGGAAACGAACGATTGATTGCCGCGATGCATGCGCATCCGCGTCTGATCCAGCGTCCGATCGTGCTCGCCAACGGCCGGGCGGCTCTGGGCCGCCCCGCCGAAAACGTGCTTGCGATCCTCTGACGGGTCACCGCGCCGCGGGTCGGGCGTCAGGGCGCGATCGAGAAGGAGTCCGCGTCCATCCAGGCTGGAAAGCGCTCGCGATGCGCGACGAGCGCCGCCGCGTCGAGTCGCGTCGTCGCAACCTGCTCGCCCGCACCGAACTCCACAAGCGGGTTGCCGACGAAATCGATCGCCGCGCTGTCGCCCGCATACGTGACGTCGTTGCCGTCCGCACCGATTCGATTGACGCCGATGCAGTAGCTGAGGTTCTCGATCGCGCGCGCACGCAGCAGGGTTCGCCAGGGTTGACGGCGCGGACTCGGCCAGTTCGCGACATACACGAGCAGGTCGTAGTCGAAGCGATGTTGCGCCAGATCGTAGCGATTGCGTGACCAGACCGGAAAGCGCAGGTCGTAGCACACCTGCAGGCAGATTCGCCATCCGCGCAGTTCGACGACCAGGCGTTGCGCGCCGCCCGCGTAGCGCTCGTGCTCGCCGGCCATGCGAAACAGATGGCGCTTGTCGTAGTGCGCCAGGCTGCCGTCCGGGCGCATCCAGATCATGCGGTTGAAACAGCGGCCGCCGTCGCGCACGACCAGGCTGCCGGTGATCACCGCCCCGACCTCCCCGGCGAGCGCGCGCAACCAGGCCAGGCCCTCGCCGTCCATGGTTTCGGCGTTGCCCATGGTCTCGTTTGTGAATCCCGACAGAAAGGTTTCCGGCAATACGACGAGATCGGTCAGTCCGTGCAGCGGACGCACGAGACTGCCGTAGTAGGCACGGTTCGCAGGCGCATCGTGCCAGCGTGTTTCACCCTGCACGAGCGAAACCCGCAGGGACTGCGGTACGGTGTTCGCATCCATGTCAGAGCGCCTTGAGCCGGTCCGCAGCCTGCTCGAGCACGGCGTCGCTCTTGGCAAAGCAGAAGCGGATCAGACGCTGCTCCTGCGGCGGCGATTCGTAGAACGCCGACAGCGGGATCGCCGCCACGCCTCCTTCCCGGGTCAGCCATTCGCAGAACAGGAGATCCTCCGCGTCGCTCAGCGCGGAATAGTCGGCGACCTGGAAATAGGCGCCGCCGACCGGCAGCAGGCGGAACTTTGATCCCGCGAGCAGCGCACTGAAGCGATCGCGCTTGGCCTGGTAGAACTCGGGCAGTTCGAGGAAATGCTGCGGATCGCTTTCGATGATCTCGGCCAGCGCCCATTGCGCGGGCGTGAACGTGCAGAAGGTCAGGTACTGGTGCACCTTGCGGAATTCGGCAGTCAACGCACGCGGTGCAATGCAGTAACCGACCTTCCATCCGGTGCAATGGTAGGTCTTGCCGAACGAACTGACCACGAAACTTCGCTCGGCCAGCTCCGCATGGCGCAGCACGCTCTGGTGCGCAGCCCCGTCGAACACGATGTGTTCGTACACCTCATCGGAAAGAACCAGCAGGTCGTGACGGCGTGCCAGATCGGCCAGCGCGTCCAGATCGCCCGCGGCGAAGACGGATCCGCATGGATTGTGCGGGGTGTTGACGAGGATCATGCGCGTCTTCGGCGAGATCGCGTGTTCGATCCGCTGCCAGTCCGGCGAGAAGTCGCGGGGATCGAGCGGCACGTGTACCGCGCGACCGCCGCTCAGTGCGATCGCGGGATCGTAGCTGTCGTAGCACGGGTCGAGCACGATGACTTCATCGCCGCTGCGCACGGTCGCCGCGATCGCGGCGAACAGGGCTTCCGTCGCGCCCGAGGTCACCGTGATTCCGTGATCGACATCGGCCTTGACTCCGTACAAACGCGCGGTCTTGCGCGCGATCGCCTCGCGCAAGGCGGGCACGCCAGGCATCGGCGAGTATTGGTTGTGCCCCTCGTTCATCGCGCGTGTCAGCGCGTCGCGCAACGCCGGTGGACCGTCGAAATCCGGAAACCCCTGACCGAGATTGATGGCCTTGTGCTCGAGCGCGAGCTGGCTCATCACGGTGAAGATCGTCGTTCCGACCTTGGGTAATTTGCTCTCGATCTGGATCATGCCGATAGTCTGGATGGCCAAAGGCGGATCGATCGATGGTAGCACGCGTCCGTTGGCCGCCGCGGCACACGCACGCGGCGAAGCTGGACTGTGGTCCGGCTCCGCCGCGTTCAGCGCAGCCGCTACCCGCCGAGCACGGCGCGATTGACCCGCGCGATGAATGCGGCCGGGTCGGCGAGCTGATCGCCGGCCGCGAGTTGCGCCTCCTCGAAGAGCAACGTCGCGAGATCTTCGCCGTGCGCCGCATCGGCCACCGCGACGAACTTCTGCAACAGCGGATGCTCCGGATTGACTTCGAGCACGGGCTTGCTTTCCGGCATTTCGTGACCCGCTTCGCGCAAGAGGCGCTGCATGTGCAGGGCCATGTCGTGCTCTCCGAGCACGATGCAGGAAGGCGATTCGGTCAGGCGGTGGCTCACGCGCACTGCCTCGACCTTGTCGCCGAGCACGTCCGCGAGCCTCTTGAGCAGGGGCTGCGCGGCCTCCTCGGCCTTCTTGCGCCGCTCGGCTTCCTCGCCTTCGGCAACGTCGAGGTCGCCCTTCGCCGCATTGCGCAGCTTCCGGCCCGCGAACTCGCCGAGGTAACCGATCATCCACTCGTCGATGCGGTCGCTCAGCAGCAGCACCTCGATGCCCCTGGCACGAAGCGATTCGATCTGCGGGCTGCCTTTCGCCGCGGCGTGGGAGTCGGCCGTGATGTACCAGATCGCGTCCTGGCCGGCCTGCATGCGCGCGACGTACTCGTCGAGCGACACGACCTTCGCATCGCCCGCGGATGCGGTCGAGGCAAAGCGCAGCAGTTTCGCGATGCGTTCGCGGTTGGCCGTATCCTCGGCGATGCCCTCCTTGAGCGTGTTGCCGAACGCACTCGTGAACCGCGCGAACTTTTCGGGCTCGTCCTTGGCCAGCTTGTCGAGCAGATCGAGCGTGCGCTTGACGCAGGCCGAGCGGATCTGCGCGACGAGGCGGTTCTCCTGCAGGATCTCGCGACTCACGTTGAGCGGCAGATCGTCCGAGTCGACCACGCCGCGCACGAAGCGCAGGTAGTTCGGCAGCAGCTGCTCGCTCGCGTCCATGATGAACACGCGGCGGATATAGAGCTTGAGGCCCTTGCGCTCGTCGCGACCGCTGAACACGCTGTCGAACGGCGGCCGCGCCGGAATGTAGAGAAGTGAAGTGAAACTTTGCGCGCCCTCGACGCGATTGTGGGTCCACGCGAGCGCATCGTTGAAATCGTGGGAGATCGACTTGTAGAACGCCTGGTATTCCTCGTCGGAGATCTCCGTCTTCGGACGCGACCACAGCGCGGCCGCGTGATTGACCGTCTCGAACTCCTGAGTCGGCTTGCCGTCCTTCTGCACGGGCAGGCGAATCGGAAATGCGACATGGTCGGAATAGCGCTTGATCAGTTCGCGCAGTTTCCAGTTGTCGAGGAACTCGGTCTCGTCCTCTTTCAGGTGCAAGGTGACCGTGGTGCCACGGTCCGCGACATCGAGTGTTTGCAGAGTGTATTCGCCGCTCCCGGCCGATTCCCAGCGCACGCCTTCGGCAGCCGGCACGCCCGCCTTGCGCGTGGTCAGGGTCACCTGGTCGGCGACGATGAACGCCGAGTAGAAACCGACTCCGAACTGGCCGATCAGCTGGGTGTCCTTGCGCGCGTCGCCGGACAGCGACTCGAGGAACCTGCGCGTTCCCGAACGCGCGATCGTGCCGATGTTCTCGACCACTTCGTCGCGATTCATGCCGATGCCGTTGTCGCGGATGGTCAGCGTACGCGCGTCGCGGTCGAAGGAGATCTCGATACGCAGTTCCGCGTCGTCGGCAGTGAGCGTGGCATCCGACAACGCGGCGAAACGCAGCTTGTCGCAGGCATCCGATGCGTTCGAGATCAGCTCGCGCAGAAAGATGTCCTTGTGCGAGTACAGCGAATGAGTGACCAGGTGCAGGACCTGGGAGACTTCGGCTTCGAACGCACGGGTTTCGGCGGCGGAACTCATGGCACTTCCCTCATTGAAACGGATGGCCTCGCAGATGGTGGCAGTGCGCACCTGGTTCAAGCTTCGCGGGCCCGCTTCGACCGCCGCGCCCCGCGGCGCGAGGCAGGTGCAGCGCTGCTGGTGGGCGCGCAGGGCCTGTCAGCGCGGGCCCCGCCCTGCCGCCGGTCCTTGCGCACAAAAAAAAGCGGCCATCGTCGCCGATGGCCGCTTCTGACGAGGAGCACAGACGCGACTCGATGCTCCAGGTTCGTGAATACGCGCGCTCGTACCCGAGCGCCGGGATCAGGAACGCTTGGTGTGCTGCGAAAGGTCTTCCTTGATGCGCGCGGCCTTGCCCTCGAGACCACGCAGGTAATACAGCTTTGCGCCGCGCACCTTGCCGCGACGCTTGACCACGACCGACTCGATGGTCGGACTGTGCGACTGGAACACGCGCTCGACGCCGGTACCGTGCGAAATCTTGCGCACCGTGAATGCCGAATTCAGTCCCGCATTCTTGCGCCCTATGCACACGCCTTCGTAGGCCTGCACGCGCTCGCGATTGCCTTCCTTGACCTTGACGTTGACGACGACGGTATCGCCCGGGCTGAACGCGGGCAGGCTGGCAGTCATCTGTTCGGCTTCGAATTGCTGGATCAGGTTCATCACGCTCACCACTGGTCTGATATTTCATTCACCGGGTTCGCGACCCGACATCGTTCTTTTCGCATGCTCGTCCTGGTACTCGGCCAGCAACGCGCGCGACTGCTTGTCCAGTTCCACCTGCGCCAGCAAATCCGGACGGCGCAGCCATGTACGACCCAGCGACTGTTTCAGGCGCCAGCGGCGAATCGCCGCGTGATCACCGGAAATCAGCACCGCCGGCACGTCGCCCCATTCGTCATGTTCGGGACGCGTGTAGTGCGGGCAGTCGAGCAGGCCGTTCGAGAACGAATCCTGCTCGGCCGACTGCGCATCGTTGAGCACTCCTTCCTGCAAGCGTCCGACCGCGTCGATCACGATCGCCGCCGCCAGTTCGCCGCCAGACAGCACGTAGTCGCCGACGGAAATCTCCTCTTCGACCGCATGCTGCAGAAAGCGCTCGTCCACGCCTTCGTAGCGACCGCTCAGCAGGATCAGGTGATCGCGCTTCGCGAGGTCCACTACCCTGGCCTGATCGAGCCGCGCTCCCTGCGGACTCAAATAAATCACTCCGGCCTTGCCGACCGATCCGTTCGCGACGCGCACCTGGGCAAGCGCCTTTCGCAACGGTTCGACCATCATCACCATCCCGGGACCGCCGCCGTAGCAGCGGTCGTCCGCCGAACGGTAGTTGTCGCTGGCAAAATCGCGCGGGTTCCAGGTCGCAATCTGCAGCAACCCGCGTTCGCGTGCGCGTCCGACCACGCCGACCCGCACACAGTTTTCGATGAAATCAGGGAACAGCGTGATGACGTCGATGCGCATCGCGCGACCCCGGTTCTCCAGCGTTCACACTGTTCGTGCGTCGACACCTCGGCACGAACGGATGCCTAGAACTGCGCATCCCAGTCGACCGTCACGCGGCCATCCACGAGATCCACTTCGGTCACGAACTGCCCGACGAGAAACGGAATCAGCCTCTCGCGCGTGGCGTCCTTCACGACCAGCACGTCGTTCGCACCCGTCGCGATCAGATGCGACACGGTTCCAAGCGATTCGCCCGCGATCGTGACGACCTCGAGTCCTTCGAGATCCGACCAGTAATACTCACCCGGCTGCGGATCCGGCAATGCCGAACGCGCAACCCAGATTTCCGTGCCGACCAGCGCCGCCGCCGCGTCGCGATCGTCGACGCCCGGCAGTACGGCGACCAGGCCCTTGCCGTGGACGCGCCCCCGGCAACCCTCGATCAGCCTTTCGCCGGCTGCGCTGCGCACCCGCCATGGCTGGTACGCGAAAATCCGCGCTCTTGGCTCGGTATACGATTCGAGCCTGAGCTCGCCACGCACACCGTGCACTCCCACTATCCTGCCGAGCAGGACGAGCTTGTCACCCGACCCGCCCACGTCGCTCAGGCAGCGGCTACCTGCTTGCCTGCTTCCTTGTAGAGCGACTTGACCTTCTCGGTCATCTGCGCGCCCTTCTCCACCCAGGCCTTGACCCGCGCGGTGTCGAGTTGCAGACGCACATCCTTGCCCGCGGCGATCGGGTTGAAATAACCCACACGCTCGATGTTGCGGCCGTCGCGCGCATTGCGCTCGTCGGTGACGACGATGTGGTAGAACGGCCGCTTCTTGGCGCCGCCACGGGAAAGGCGAATCTTGACCATCGTAGCTCTCTGAAAATACTGGAGTTTTTCTGTAGGGGCGCCGCGCTGGGCGGCTGCACCCGAGGGAGCCGGGCATTCTAGCTGAATCCAGCGAAAAATAAAGCCCCGTGCGGACTTGGGCCGCGTTCCCGTGCGGGATCGCGGTGCGACTTCGATGCCGTTGCCGCCAGCGGCGGCGCGGCACGGTCCGCGCGCCTCGCGCTCAGCGCGGGCGCAGTCCCGCACCCATGCCGCGCATCGCGCCCGACATCTGCCGCATCAGGCCCTTCATGCCGCCGCTGCCGAGCTTGGACATCATCTTTTCCATCTGCTGATACTGCTTGAGCAGCTTGTTGACGTCCGCGGGCTGGGTCCCCGAACCGCGCGCGATGCGCGCGCGCCGCGAGCCCTTGAGAAGATCCGGATGACGCCGTTCCCTCTTCGTCATCGAGCCGATGATCGCGATCATCCGGCGCACCTCGCGATCGTTGACTTTCGACTTGACGCTCTCGGGCAGGTTTCCCGCGCCCGGCAGCTTGTCGAGCAGCGAGGCCATACCGCCCATGTTGACCATCTGCTCGAGCTGGTCGCGCATGTCGTTGAGATCGAAGCGCTTGCCCTTGATCACCTTCTCGGCGAGCTTGCGCTGTTTCTCCTTGTCGACGCTGTGTTCGACCTGCTCAACCAGCGACAGCACGTCGCCCATGCCGAGGATGCGCTGGGCGACGCGATCCGGGTGGAACGGCTCGAGCGCATCGACTTTCTCGCCGGCACCGATGAACTTGATCGGGCGGCCGGTCACGTAGCGCACCGACAGTGCCGCTCCACCGCGCGCGTCGCCATCGGTCTTGGTCAGCACGACCCCGGTCAGCGGCAGTGCGTCGGCGAATGCCTTGGCCGTGTTCGCGGCATCCTGGCCGGTCATCGAGTCGACCACGAACAGCGTTTCGACCGGATCGACGGCCTCGTGCAGCGCCTTTATCTCGGTCATCATCTCCTGATCGACGTGCAGGCGGCCCGCGGTATCGACGATCAGGACCTCGGCAAAATTCCTGCGCGCCGCGTCGAGCGCGGATGCGGCGATCGCAAGTGGCTTCTGCTCGCCGCTCGACGGATGAAACAGCACGTCCACCTGCGCGGCCAGCGTGCGCAGCTGCTCGATCGCAGCCGGGCGATACACATCGCAGCTGACCACCATGACCTTCTTCTTGCGGCGCTCCTTGAGGAAACGCGCGAGCTTGGCGACGGTCGTGGTCTTGCCCGCACCCTGCAAACCCGCCACGAGCACGACCGCGGGTGGCGCCGCGGCGAGGTTGAGATCGGCATTCGCGGTGCCCATCACCGCAGTCAGCTCGTCGCGCACGACCTTCACCAGCGCCTGGCCCGGAGTCAGGCTGCGCAGCACCTCCTGGCCGAGCGCCTTGACCTGCACGCGCTGGATCAGCGCCTGCACTACCGGCAGCGCGACATCCGCCTCGAGCAGCGCGATGCGCACCTCGCGCAGACTTTCGCGAATGTTCGCCTCGGTCAGCCGCCCCTTGCCACGCAGGCGCTGGACGGTACCGGATAGGCGCTCGCTCAGGGATTCGAACATGGATGCATCGACAGGCAGGGAAAGCGCGTGATTATAGCGAAGCCTCACGTGCATCGCGTTCACGCGCGGCGGTCGCTATGCGACACTGCGCGCCTGATGATCGCTGCCCTCGCCCTGCTCGCCATCGCTCTCTACCTCGCCGCTGCCGGCCTGCTCGCGCGACCGTTGCTCGGCGGCGACGAGGCTCCGAACCGGTCCGCGATGGCTGCTGCGGGCGCAGCGGTGATCGTGCACGCTGCGGATCTGCTCGGCATGCATCGCGGCGTGCTCGACCTGCACTTCTTCGCCGCGCTGTCGCTGACCGCGTTCGTCGTTGCGGTCCTGACCCTGATCGTGAACCTGTCGCGCCCGGTCGCCGCCCTGGGCGTGATCGTGTTTCCGCTCGCCGCGCTGCTGCTCGGCGTCGATGTGTTCGCGGCACCGCCGACGGTACCGCAGCCGATGGACTGGCAGATCAAGCTGCACGTCACGGTTGCGCTGCTCGCATTCGGCGCGTTGTCGATCGCTGCGATTCTCGCGATCCTGCTCGCGATCCAGGACCGTGCGCTGCGACACCGCCAGTTCGGTGTAATCCTGCGTGCACTGCCGCCGCTGACCCTGACCGAGACCCTGCTGTTCCGGCTGATCGGCGCCGGTTTCGCGCTGCTGACCCTGACCCTGCTGACCGGGGTCCTGTTCGTCGACAACCTGCTCGGCCAGCACCTGATCCACAAGACGGTTCTGTCGTTCGTCGCCTGGCTCGTGTTCGGCACCTTGCTGATCGGACGCTGGCGCCACGGCTGGCGCGGCCGCGGCGCGGTCAACCTGACCCTGATCGGGATGGCGATCCTGCTGCTCGCGTTCTTCGGCTCGAAGTTCGTGCTGGAAGTGGTCCTCAAGCGGACGACCTGAGGGCGAAAGCACTACGTCGGATCATTCACGGCGCGCCGCATCGATCGCGTCGCCCAGGCGATCCACCGCGATGATGTCGAGCTCGCCGATTCGCGCCTTCTTCGGTGCGTTCGCCTTGGGTACGATCGCGCGCCGGAAGCCGTGCGTTACCGCCTCGCGCAGGCGTTCTTCGCCGTTCGGCACCGGCCGGATCTCGCCGGACAACCCGATTTCGCCGAACGCGACGGTCTTCTCCGGCAGCGGGCGGTCGCGAAAGCTCGACAGGACCGCGAGCAGCACCGGCAGGTCGGCCGCGGTTTCCTGCACGCGAATGCCACCAACCACGTTCACGAACACATCCTGGTCGTAGACCGCCGCGCCGCCGTGGCGATGCAGCACCGCGAGCAGCATCGCGAGCCGGTTCTGTTCGAGACCGAGCGCGACGCGGCGCGGATTGCCGAGCGAGGATTGGTCGACCAGTGCCTGCACTTCGACCAGCAGCGGCCGCGTGCCCTCGCGTGTGACCATGACCGCGCTGCCTGCGGTCGGCTGCGCATGCGCGGACAGGAAGATCGCTGACGGATTGGGTACCTCGCGCAGACCCTTGTCGCCCATCGCGAACACGCCGAGTTCGTTGACCGCTCCGAAGCGGTTCTTGAATGCGCGCAGGATGCGGAAGCGCGATCCGGTTTCGCCCTCGAAATAGAGGACCGCATCGACCATGTGCTCGAGCACGCGCGGACCCGCGATGCCGCCTTCCTTGGTCACGTGGCCGACCAGGAACACGCTGGTGCCGGTTTCCTTTGCGAAACGCACGAGGCGTGCGGCCGACTCGCGTACCTGGGATACGGAACCGGGCGCCGCGGTCAGCGACTCGGTCCAGATCGTCTGGATGGAATCGATGATCAGCACATCGGGACGGGTCGCCGCGATCTCGCCGAGGATGCGTTCGATCGAGGTTTCGGCAAGCGCTTCGAGTCCGTCGAGTGCGATGCCCAGGCGCAGCGCGCGTGATGCGACCTGGCCGAGCGACTCCTCGCCGGTCACGTAGAGGCCCCGCAGGCGCCTGCCGATCGCGCCGAGCATCTGCAGCAGCAGGGTCGACTTGCCGATGCCCGGATCGCCGCCGATCAGCACCACGGAGCCCGCGACGAGGCCGCCGCCGAGCACGCGGTCGAGTTCGCCGATGCCGGTCGCGCCGCGCTGTTCGGCGTCGAGCGCAACCGCCGCGAGCGGGGTCACCTTGGGCGCATCGACCACGCCCGCATAGCCGCCGCGCGGATTGGCGGCGGCCGACTTCGCGGCCGGCTGCACGACGAATTCTGTCAGCGTGTTCCAGACGCCGCACTCGGCGCACTGGCCCTGCCACTTGTTGTGCTCTGCACCGCACTCGCCGCAGACGTAGGCGGTCCTGGCCCTGGCCATCAGGTCCCGTCCTCGACGAAGCGCACGCGCCGGGTGACTCCGCAGGTGAGTTCGTAGCCGATCGTATCGGCGTGCGCCGCGATCTCCTCGACCGGCAGGCCGCGGCCCCAGAGCACGACCGTGTCACCGACGCGCGCTTCGGGATGGTCGCGCAGGTCGATCGTGACCAGGTCCATCGACACGCGGCCGACGAGGCCCGCACGGCGTTCGTTGACGAGTACCGGCGTGCCCGCGTCTGCATGCCGCGGATAGCCGTCGCCATAGCCGATTGCGGCGACGCCTACATCCATGTCTTCGGGCGCCTGCCAGGTCGCCCCGTAGCCGATGCGCTCGCCCCTGCGCACGCGGTTGACCGCGACGAGCCGGGTCTCGAGCGTCATCGCGGGCTGGAAGCCGAAGTCCGCACCGATCTTGCCCGCGACCACCGAGATCCCGTACAGCGCGCCACCCGTGCGCACCCAGTCGCCCTGCGCCTCGGGCCAGCCGAGCACGCCTGCCGAGTTCGACAGCGAGCGCTCGCCGTCGAGGCCGGAAACCGCGGCTTCGAAGCGGTCGACCTGCTGGCCGGTCAGGTTGTCGTCGAACACATCGGAATTCGCGAAGTGCGTCATCAGCACGATGGCGCGATCGACGCAGGCGAGCGCGCGCAGGCGCGCATGCACTTCGCGTGCGCGTTCGGGCGCGAAGCCGAGACGGTGCATGCCGGTGTCGAGCTTGAGCCAGACCCGCAATGGACGCGGATCGCGATCGGCCGCGAGGGCTGCGACCTGCTCTTCGTTGTGGACCACGGTGTCGAGACGCAGGCGGCGCATCTCGGCGAGGTCTCCCGCTTCGTCCAGACCCGACAGCACGACGATGCGCTGCGACACGCCGGCTGCGCGCAGGCGCTGGCCATCGGCGATGCCGGCGACGCCGAACGCGTCGGCCCCGGCGAGCGCACGTGCTACGCGCTCGAGGCCGTGGCCATAGCCGTCGGCCTTGACCACGGCGAGCACGCGCGCGCCCGGTGCGAGCTCGCGCACGCGGCGCAGGTTCTCGCGCAAGGCATCGATGTGAATCGTCGCGCAGGTGGCGCGCATCAGAAGGCAGGAAGTCGGGATTCGGGATTCGGGATTCGGCAGGAGCACATCAGGACCAGTCCGGCAGGCGCCCATGTCCGGTACGGAAATTTTCGATTCTTCAATCCCGAATCTCCAATTTCGGCTTTCATCGTGGCACTCATTCGAAACTCCCGGAATAGCCGCCACCCGCGAAGTTTTCGAACTTCGTGTACTCGCCGAGGAATGCGAGCGTGACGTCGCCGATCGGCCCGTTGCGCTGCTTGCCGATGATGATCTGCGCGGTGCCCTTCTTCGGCGATTCCTTGTCGTAGACCTCTTCGCGGTAGATGAACAGGATCACGTCCGCGTCCTGCTCGATCGCTCCGGATTCGCGCAGATCGCTCATCACCGGGCGCTTGTCGGTACGTTGTTCGAGCGAGCGGTTTAGCTGGGACAGCGCGATCACCGGGATGTTCAGTTCCTTGGCCAGAGCCTTCAGGCTGCGCGAGATTTCCGATATTTCGGTGGCCCGGTTCTCCGTGTTGCCGGGCACCTGCATCAGTTGCAGGTAATCGATCACGATCAGGCCGAGGTCATGTTCGCGCTTGAGGCGGCGCGCACGCGCCCGCAGTTCGCCGGGAGACAGTGCGGGGGTATCGTCGATGAAGATCTTCGCATCGCTGAGCAGGGTGATCGCGTTGGTGACGCGCGGCCATTCCTCCTCGGCGAGATCGCCGGTGCGCAGGTGCTGCTGGTTGATCCGGCCGAGCGAAGAGATCAGGCGAAACGCGAGCTGCGAGGACGACATTTCCATCGAGAAGATCGCGACCGCCTTCCTGGTCTTGAGCGCCGCATACTCGGCGATGTTCACCGCGAGCGCGGTCTTGCCCATCGATGGCCTCGCCGCGATGATGATCAGGTCCGAGGGCTGCAGACCTGCGGTCATCTCGTCGAGATCGGTGAATCCGGTCGGCAGGCCGGTCACCGAACCGCGATTCTCGTAGCGCTGATGCAGGATCTGGAACGCCTCCTTGACCGCGGTGCGCATCGCGACGAAGCCCTTGCGTCCGCGTGCGCCGGCTTCGGCGATATGGAACACCTTCTGTTCGGCGACCTCGAGCATTTCCTGACAGGAGCGTCCGTCCGGCTGGAACGCATCGCCGGCAATCTCGGTACCCGCGTCGATGAGCTGGCGCAAGACGGACTTCTCGCGAACGATGTCCGCATAGGCGGTGATGTTGGCCGCGCTCGGCGTCGAGTTCGCGAGTTCGATCACGTAGCTCGCGCCGCCGACCATCTCGCCGAGATTCTGGGTATGGAACCAGTCGCCGAGGGTGACTGCGTCGTAGGGCATGCTCTTGCCCGCGAGGTCGCCGATCGCGCGGAAGATCAGACGATGGTCCCTGCGGTAGAAATCGTCCTCGCCGAGGCGGTCGGCGATTCGGTCCCAGGACTCGGGGGCCAGCATCAACCCGCCGAGCACGGCCTGTTCGGCCTCGATCGAATGCGGTGGCACGCGCAGCGCTTCGATATTGACGACGGATTTGCGTTCGGTCAGGGCGGGCATGTTCGGCTGCGGGCGGATCGGAAATCGGACCGTGGATAGTAGAGCGGCGTCTCAGCAATCGCGACGCACAAGTGCCTTCACAAGCGGTGGATAACCCGCGCCGTGACGGGGACAAGCCTGTGCACAAGATGTGCGCGGCCGCGCTCGTGCAGTGACCGCGACAACGCAAACGGGCGCCCGAAGGCGCCCGTTTCGAATGCTGCCGGCGAGCCGGATCGTCGCGATCATTCCTCGTTCGCGACGACCACCTTGACCGTGGCATGCACGTCCGCATGCAGGTGAATCTGCACTTCGAATTCGCCGATATGCCGCAGCGGACCCTCGCCCATCACGACCTCGCTCTTGTCGAGCGCGGCACCGGCCGCGGTGAACGCTTCGGCAATCTCGCGCGGACCGACCGAACCGAACAGCTTGCCCTCCGGACTTGCGTTGGCCCTGATCGTCACCGAGCCGTCCTCGAACTGGGCACGCCGCGCCTCCGCGCCGACCAGTTGCTGGTTCGCCCTGGTTTCGTACTCGGCCCGGCGCTGCTCGAATTCGGCGAGATTCGCTTCGGTGGCCGCGGTCGCCTTGCCCTGAGGCACGAGATAGTTGCGGCCATAACCCGGCTTGACCTTGACCTTGTCGCCAAGATTGCCGAGGTTTTTTACTTTCTGCAGAAGGATGAGTTCCATCGTGTTGTTCCTGATTCGTTAGCGTCGGTGTTGCCGGCGCAGCTTGCGCTGTCCGAATGGTGGTGCGATCGCGCGTCGTGGCGCGCCTCCATCCCTGTCACGTGCCGCCCGGGGAAATCATCGCGCGCCGCGCGCGCGACGGTCCTGCTCAGTGGGCGTCGCTATAGGGCAGCAGAGCCAGAAAGCGCGCGTGCTCGACCGCGGTGCCGAGCATGCGCTGGTAGCGCGCCTTGGTACCGGTGATGCGGCTCGGCACGATCTTGCCGGTCTCGCTGATGTACTGACGCAGCATGTTGAGATCCTTGTAGTCGATCTCGGTCACGCCCTCGGCGGTAAAGCGACAGAATTTCTTGCGGCGAAAGAACTTGGACATGGACGGGTCTCCGGATGACGGGGCAGGCGCTTATTCGGCGGTGGGTTCGGCGGAACCCGCGGCGGGAGCCGCGGCTTCCTCGCGTGGTGCGCGCTCGCGGCGCGGACGCGGTTCGTCGTCGTCGCCACCGAAACCGAAACCCTCGTCGTCGCGGCGACGGCGATCACCCTTGTCGTCCTTGTTCTTCATGATTGGCGACATCTCGGTCACCGGCCCCTCCTGCTTGATGATCAGGTGGCGCAGTACCGCATCGTTGAAGCGGAATCCCGACTCGAGCTCTGCGAGGACCGCCGCACTGCATTCGATGTTGAGCAGCACGTAGTGCGCCTTGGCCAGATGCTGAATCGTATAGGCCAGCTGGCGGCGTCCCCAGTCCTCGAGACGGTGGATCTTGCCGTTGTCGCCCTCGATCAGCGCCTTGTAGCGCTCGATCATCGCGGGCACCTGTTCGCTCTGGTCCGGATGGACCATGAACACGACTTCGTAATGACGCATGTCTGACTCCTTGTGGGTATCGAGACGGAGCATTCCGCTCGACAGCCTCCCGCGTTGCGGTGAGGCAAAGATTCCCCGCCGGGGGTACCAGCGCGGGGGCGCGCATGGTATGGGATGCGGCCCTGGTGTGCAAGCGATTGATAAGTCAGGACTCTGGGCGGGCCGGAGCGCGCATTTCAGGCTCGTGCGACCCTGCCCGGACGCCCTGGCAGTCAGCCCTGCGCTTCGACCGTGAAGCTCTCTCCACAGCCGCATTCGCCGGTCGCGTTCGGATTGCGAAACACGAAGGCCGAATTGAGCCCGTCGCGCCGGAAATCGATCTCGGTGCCGTCGACGAACGGTAGTGCCTTGGCATCGACGACGAGGCGCAAACCGTCCTGATCGAAGATTCGGTCGTTTTCCGCGATCGCGTCGGCGAGATCGACCGTGTAACCGAAGCCCGAGCAACCGGTGCGCCTGATGCCGAAACGCACACCCAGCGCGGCAGGTGTCCTGGCCAGGAAATCCTGCATGCGCCGGCGCGCCGCGTTTGTGAGCTGAATGGCCATCGTCAGGTGTCGAATGTCGGGTGACGCGCGGATTGTAGCGCGTGGCGGCGCTGGTGCGGACCGATTCCGCTATCATCGCGCCCGTTTCTCCGCCCTGACAATGGGCGTTTTCCGAGGAGTTTCAAGGCATGCCGGCAGCGATGGGCGATACCGCAGTGGTCGATGTGAAGCACGCCTTGTCCGGCGCGATCGCTCCGGGTACGCGCGTGCAGGTTCGCGGCTGGGTGCGCACGCGCCGCGATTCCAAGGCCGGGCTGTCGTTCGTGAACCTCAGCGACGGCTCGTGCTTCGACACGATCCAGGTCGTCGCCGCGGCGGCGCTGCCCAACTACGAAAGCGAGATCGCGCGCCTGACCGCGGGCTGCGCAATCGTCGCGTCCGGCGAACTGGTTGCATCGCAGGGCAAGGGCCAGGCGTTCGAACTGCAGGCCAGCGAACTGGACGTCGTCGGCTGGGTCGACGACCCGGAAACCTATCCGATCCAGCCCAAGGCGCATTCGCCCGAGTTCCTGCGCGAGGTCGCGCACTTGCGTCCGCGCACGAATCTGTTCGGCGCGGTCAGCCGCGTGCGCCACACGATCGCGAACGCGATCCACCGCTATTTCGACGAGAACGGCTACTTCTGGGTGAACACGCCGATCATCACGACTTCGGATACGGAAGGCGCCGGCGAGATGTTCCGTGTTTCCACGCTGGATGCGATGAATCCGCCGCGAACCGACAAGGGCGCAGTGGACTTTCGACGCGACTTCTTCGGCAAGGAGGCGTTCCTGACCGTGTCCGGTCAGCTCAACGTCGAGGGCTACTGCCTCGCGCTCAGCAAGGTCTACACGTTCGGGCCGACGTTCCGGGCCGAGAATTCGCACACGACGCGCCATCTCGCCGAGTTCTGGATGATCGAGCCGGAGATCGCGTTCGCCGATCTCGCCGAGAACGCGCGCATCGCCGAGGAATTCCTCAAGTTCATCTTCCGCATGGTGCTCGCCGAACGGCCCGACGATATGGCCTTCTTCGCCGAACGCGTCGAGAAAACCGCGATCTCCCGTCTCGAGTCGATCATCGCGGCGCCGTTCGCGCGGATCGACTACACCGAGGCGGTTGCGATCCTCAAGCAGTCCGGAGTCAAGTTCGAGTACGCGATCGAATGGGGCGCGGACCTGCAGACCGAGCACGAACGCTTTCTGACCGAACAATACTTTGGCGCTCCCGTCGTGGTGATGAACTACCCCGAGAAGATCAAGGCGTTCTACATGCGCCTCAACGACGACGGCCGCACGGTCGCCGCGATGGACGTGCTCGCGCCGGGCATCGGCGAAATCATCGGCGGTGCGCAACGCGAGGAACGCCTCGACATGCTCGATCGTCGCATTGCGCAGTTCGGTCTGGATCCGGCGATGTATGGCTGGTACCGCGACCTGCGTCGCTACGGGACGGTGCCGCATTCGGGGTTCGGACTCGGCTTCGAGCGCCTGGTCTGCTACGTATGCGGTCTCGCAAACATTCGCGATGCGATACCGTTTCCGCGCGCGCCGGGCTCGGCGGACTTCTGAACACGGGCAGAATCGGACACCAGATGAGCAACTCGGCTTGGCATCAGTTCGTTTTCATTCTCGGCCTCGGCTTCGCGGTGGCCGGGCTGACCACGTACGTCATCACCTGGATGCTGGTTGCGGTGCACTTGCGCGACCACCATCCGGCCGAGCGCGCGCGCATCGGCGGATTCCTGTTCGCGCCGCATGCCATGCTCTGGTACCTGCGTGCGCGCTATGTCGCGCTCGGCGATCGCGGACTCAATGCACTGGCCGTGCTCGGCAGCATCGGCGCATGGGCTATCGTGGTCGGCGGTCTTGCCGCTGCGGCTGCCCGACTTCTTGCCGGACCGGCGGGCCCGGCATGAACCCCGAACGCCAGTGGTGGCTGGCCGCGCTCGGCGACACGCTGATCTGGGCGCGCCTCGAAGTCCTCGATTCCGGCGTCGCCGAGGTCTTCGACAACGACGGCCGTATCCTGCGCTACGACGACGAGAATGCGGCGCGCGCGGCGCTGCTCGATGCCGAGTTCCGCGCGTTCGACGGACTCGATGCGGACGATGCCGAGTCGCTCGGGTTCGATCTCGAGGAAGTCGAACCGCCGCGCGGCGACAGCGATGCGCAACTGCTCGCACAAATGGTGCAGAAACTCCCGTCGCCTGACTGAAGACCTGCGGAGCCGGGCGCATAATCAAGCCATGAATCTCGACCTCACCGGCAAACACGCGCTCGTCTGCGGCGGCTCGCAGGGCATCGGCCGCGCCGCTGCGATCGAACTCGCAGCGCTGGGTGCCGACGTGACCCTGCTCGCGCGTTCGCGCGAAACCCTCGATTCGACGCTCGCGGCGCTGCCGCGAGCCCATCCGGCCCAGCGTCACGCGACGATCGCGGTGGACATGGGCGATCATGTTGATTTGCGCGCCAAGGTCGAAGCGACGATGAACGCGCATCCCGTACAGATCCTCGTCAACAACAGCGGCGGCCCGCCCGGTGGACCCGCACATGCGGCGAGTCCGGATGCATTCCGGGCCGCGTTCGAGCAACACCTGATCGGCGCGCAGATCCTCGTACAGACCCTGTTGCCCGGCATGAAGGCGTCCGGCTATGGGCGCATCATCAACGTGATTTCGACCTCGGTGAAGGAGCCGATCCGCAACCTCGGCGTCTCCAACACGATCCGCGGCGCGGTCGCGAGCTGGGCCAAGACCCTTGCCGGCGAGCTCGGCGCGCACGCAATCACGGTCAACAACGTGCTGCCCGGTTACACCCAGACCCAGCGCCTCGACCAGATCCTCGCCGATCGCACCCGCGCAACCGGCCGCAGCGCAGCCGAGATCGAGCAGGCGATGCTCGCGACCGTGCCGGCCGGACGTTTCGCCAAGCCCGCCGAGATCGCCGCGGTGATCGCATTCCTCGCGACACCCGCCGCGGCCTACGTGAACGGCATCAACGTGCCGGTCGATGGAGGCCGCACGCAGTCGTTGTGAGCGCACAGCGACGGGCGGCCCGCGGGAGCGTGCCGAGGCTTGGGTCCCGCACGGATTCGGGAACACCGGCACGGACAAAGTGACGCAGCGGTCGCGGCGGTGCGTTTCGCTGCCGCGCGCGACTCGTTAAGCTGCGCCGATGAGTTCCACGTCGAAGCTCGCCAACCTGATCGACGGCCGCCTGCAGGCGCCGCGCGCGGGTCGCTACCTGGATGTCGTGGAGCCGGCCAGTGGCGCGGTGTTCGCGCACTGTCCCGACTCCGATGCCGGCGATGTCGAAGAGGCCGTTGCGGCGGCCGCGCGCGCGTATCCGGCCTGGGCCGCGAGCAGCGCCGATCGACGTGCAGCCGGCCTGAACCGTCTCGCCGATCTGCTTGCGCGCGACCTCGACGACCTGGCCCGGCTCGAATCACGCGACAGCGGCAAGCCGATCAAGCTCGCACGCGAACTGGACATTCCGCGCGCAGTCGCGAATCTGCGCTTTTTCGCCGCAGCGATCACGCAATGGTCCGCCGAATCCCATGCAATGGGCGAGCGCGCGCTCAACTACACGCTGCGTCAGCCGCTCGGCGTGGTCGCCTGCATTTCGCCGTGGAACCTGCCGCTGTATCTGTTCACCTGGAAGATTGCGCCGGCCCTGGCCGCGGGCAACACGGTCGTCGCCAAGCCGTCCGAAATCACCCCGTGCACGGCTGCCCGCCTGGCTGAGCTCGCGATCGAAGCGGGTTTTCCAGCCGGTGTCCTCAACATCGTGCAGGGGACCGGTCCGCGGGTCGGCCAGGCACTGGTCGAACATGCGCTGGTCAAGGCGATCTCGTTCACCGGCAGCACCCGCACGGGTGCGGCGATCGCTGCCGCGACCGCGCCGCAGTTCAAGAAGGTGTCGCTGGAAATGGGCGGCAAGAATCCTGCGATCGTGTTCGCCGATGCCGAGCTGTCGGATGCCAATCTCGACACGATCGTGCGTTCGGGCTTCGCGAACCAGGGCGAGATCTGCCTGTGCGGCTCGCGGCTGCTCGTCGAACGTTCGATCTACGAGCCATTCAGGAAGCGCTACCTCGAACGGGTGCGGAACCTGCGCGTCGGCGATCCCGAGGACGCTGCCAGCGATCTCGGCGCGCTCGTGTCCGCGGCCCACTACGACAAGGTGCTCGCCAGCATCGCGCGTGCGCGCGCAGAAGGCGGACAAGTGCTCTGCGGCGGAGAGCCGGTCAGATTGAATGGCCGCTGCGCGGACGGCTGGTTCGTCGCCCCGACCGTGATAGAGGGTCTGTCCGGCTCGTCCGCGACCAACCAGGAGGAGATTTTCGGCCCGGTCGTGACCCTGATTCCGTTCGACGACGAAACCGCGGCGCTCGCGATCGCCAACGGCACCGGCTACGGTCTCGCGGCCTCGCTGTGGACCTCGAATCTCGATCGCGCGCACCGCGTCGCCGCGCGCCTCGAGTTCGGCATCGTCTGGATCAACTGCTGGCTGCTGCGCGATTTGCGCACACCGTTCGGTGGTGTGAAGAACTCCGGGGTCGGACGCGAAGGCGGTTTCGAGGCCTTGCGCTTCTTCACCGAACCGAAAAATGTCTGCGTTTCGATCGCGGGAGCGAGTCCATGACATCGTTCGCGCGAACGCAGGTATCCTCGATACGCTTGCGGACCCACTGAGCCGATGCCCAATCTCGACGACCTCCTCGAACGCAACCGCGCCTGGTCCGCCGCACTGCGCGCCGAGAATCCGGAGTTCTTTCGGCGCCTGAGCCAGCAGCAGGCACCCAAGTACCTGTGGATCGGCTGCTCGGATTCGCGCGTGCCCGCGAACCAGATCATCGACATGGCACCGGGCGAGGTATTCGTGCACCGCAATGTCGCGAACCTTGTCGTGCACACCGATCTCAACTGCCTGAGCACGATCCAGTTCGCAGTCGACGTACTCAAGGTCGAGCATGTTCTCGTCGTCGGCCACTATGGCTGCGGCGGCGTGCGCGCCGTGCTCGAGGGACAACGTCTCGGTCTGGTCGACAACTGGTTGCGCCACGTCGACGACGTCAAGCACAAGCATGCCGAAGTGCTGGACGACATCGCCGACGCGAACGAGCGCCACGACAGGCTCTGCGAACTGAACGTGATCGAACAGGCGGTCAACGTCTGCCACACGACGGTCGTGCAGGATGCCTGGGAGCGTGGCCAGGACCTGCAAGTGCATGGCTGGATCTACGGATTGCACGATGGCCGCGTGCGCGACCTTGCCCTGCACGTGTCGTCGCGAGCCGATCTCGCGGCGTCGACCGAGGCGGCGCTCGCGCTGGCAAAACTCGGCAGGCGCGTCTAGGCTGTCGGACAGACCGCGACACTCATGATCCGTCGCAACCGGAGAACCGGATTCATGCGCACCGCCCGCCACGCCATCCTTTTGATCCTGCTTGCCTTCGCGTTGCCGATCCGCGGCGCGCCCGCGCCCGAAGTGGATTTCTCCCGCTTCCCCAAAGCGCACCCCGACACGCACGCCGAATCCGCAACGACCCGCACCGCGTCGCCGTCGAGCGAGGAAACCCTGTCGCCCTATCAGTGGCAGCAGGCGCAGAAGGCCGCGTTCGAGAAGTCCGAGAAGGTCTACACCGAAGCGCTCAAGCGCAATGGCCTGCTTGCACAGTTCAAGGCGATGCGCGATGTGTACCGGAGCGACAGGGACAAGGCATTCCGGATCGTGTTCGGCCAGTATCTGAGCTGGTACCAGAGTTTCGTCGGCGACTACGTCGGCGCGCACGATTCGTATTCGATCCGCATGCTGCCCGCAGCGGACGACGGCCCCTCGCCGCTCGGCGGAACCTATGTCGCCAAGCCCGCACTCGATGCGATCGCGGCACTCGCGAGGGATCGCAAGGCGATCTTCTTCAACGAAGCGCACAACGTCGCGCTGACCCGGACCCTGACCGTGGAACTGCTGCCGAAGCTGCGCGCCGAGGGCTACACCTACTTTGCCGCGGAAACGCTCTACGCCGCCGACAAGGATCTCGCCAAGCGCGGCTATCCGGTCGCCGAGTCGGGTTTCTACACGATGGAGCCGATCGGCGCCGAGATGGTGCGCACCGCGCTCAAGCTCGGATTCAAGGTCGTCGCGTACGAGAGCGAGAAGGAGGGCAACGGCGACGTGCGCGAATATGCACAGGCGAAGAATCTCTACGACCGCGTGTTCAAGAACGATCCCGATGCGCGCCTCGTCGTCAACGCCGGCTACGCGCACATCCAGGAGAACGGGCGCTTTCTCGGCGGGCGCAGCATGGCCCAGCACTTTCGCAAGATCAGCGGCATCGACCCGCTGACCATCGAGCAGACGATGCTGATCGAGCATCCGACCGGCACCGAGAACCATCCCTACTACCACGCGGTGATCGACTCGCTGCATCCGACTGTGCCGATCATCTTCGAGGACAAGCAGGGCAAGCCGTGGTCGCTCAAGCCCAAGGCCTATGACGTCAGCGTGTTCTTTCCCGTCGACGTCGTGCGCGACGGGCGCCCGACCTGGGCCGGCATCGACGGCCTGCGCAAGCCCTATTTCGTCAGCGGAACGATCTGCCAGGACCAATACCCGTGCCTGATCGAAGCGCGTTACGCGGACGAAGGCACGGATGCGATCCCGGCGGACCGGCTCGTACTCGATCCGCTCAAGAGCGTCGAAAGCAAGAACGAGCGCATGTTCCAATACCATATCGAAACGCACGGCACCCTCTACCTGCGACCCGGCAAGTACGAACTGACCAGCCGCGACACCGACAACCACGTGATCGGGCATCTGGCCGTCAACGTGACGGACAAGGACGCGCCCGCGGACTCCAAGCCGGCGCACCCATGAGCGCGCCGATCGTTGCCGCCGCGGCGCCCGTACCGGTAGGCGCCTATCCGCATGCGCGGCGCGTCGGCGACCTGCTGTTCCTGTCCGGCGTCGGCCCGCGCACGCCGGGCAGCGACGTGGTGCCGGGCAACGTGCACGCCGCGGACGGCCGCCTGGTCGGCTACGACATCGAGGCGCAGTGCCACCAGGTGTTCGCGAACGTGCGCGCGGTGCTCGAGGCGAGCGGCGCGCGCTGGGACGACCTGGTCGACGTGACCGTGTACCTGACCGACATCGCACGCGACTTCGCGGCCTACAACCGCGTCTATGCGCAGTATTTCGCCGATCCAGCGACCGCACCCTGCCGCACCACGCTCGGCATCACCGCGCTGCCGACGCCGATCGCGATCGAGCTCAAATGCATCGCGGTACTGCGCTCGCAGGGTGCACCCGCGACCGCGCGATGAACCCGGCGAGCCTCGGCCCGCCGCGGCATCCGCTCCATGACTCGCTGGCGGCGGAAGCCCGCCCTGTCGATCCGGAACAGCGGTTTTATCGAAGCGGTCTGCGTCGCGCACCCATGAATCTTCGCAACCGGTATCATCGGCGTCTGCATTCCGCTTCGCCGAATCGCACGGCCCATCGATGAGCATTCCGTCCCCGTTCAACCTGCAGCGCTGGATCGAAGAACACCGTCACCTGCTCAAGCCGCCGGTCGGCAACAAGTGCATGGTCGACGGTGATTTCATCGTGATGATCGTCGGCGGACCGAACCTGCGCAGCGACTACCACTGGGACGAGGGCCCCGAGTTCTTCCACCAAATCGAGGGCGAGATGGTGCTGAAGATCCAGGAGGACGATCGCGTGCGCGACATCCCGATCCGCGCGGGCGAGGTGTTCTACCTGCCGCCGCGCATCCCGCATTCGCCGCAACGCATGCCCGGCTCGATCGGCCTCGTCGTCGAACGCAAGCGCCTCGCGCACGAGAAGGACGGCCTGCTCTGGTTCTGCGAGCGCTGCAATCACGAGCTGTTCGCGGAGCATTTCCCGCTGGTCGACATCGAACGCGACTTCCCGCGCGTGTTCGAGCGCTACTACCGATCGCTCGACGCGCGCACCTGCGATGCCTGCGGCCACGTGAACCCGGCCCCGGACAAGTACCGCCAGTGACCGCGTGCACTCGGTACCCGGATCGACATCTCTGCCCGCGCTCACGTCCGGACTACGCAAGCCGTGGCTCCAGCGCTACCTGACGACCGCGCAACTGAAGATTCGCGTTGTCTGCTTTTTCCCGGTGACGCTCCGGACCCTAGCGAGGCCGATGTCGAGACACTGCATACGCAGCCAGCGTCAACAGTCCAGCGAGTAGCAGCAACCCGATCGATGACGCGGCGGGAATCGGCGTCGACTCAGCCCCGCGTCGACGCAGGTAAACCGTTGCGCGATCGTTGCTCGGATCGGTATCCATGAATTCACTAGCCAGGCCGAAACCAAAGGGGAAAACGGGTGGGGCCTGTGACGTAATGGAAAGCTGAAAGTGGCAGGTGCGCGACTCCCCGGGCTCCAAGGGAGGCGACCCCACTCCAGGGTTGGCAACGTCCCAAGAGAGAAAGTAGAAGAAGGATGTGCCGCCATCCACGACGGTTAGTATCAGGTAGCACTCGATTTCATCGAATGACAACGGGCGAATTTCGTTGACATAG
Organism: uncultured Gammaproteobacteria bacterium; assembly: GCA_963758365.1. Taxonomy (GTDB): domain Bacteria; phylum Pseudomonadota; class Gammaproteobacteria; order Xanthomonadales; family Rhodanobacteraceae; genus Dokdonella_A. The sequence continues at coordinate 851,519 of CAVWVB010000001.1, read as the reverse complement.
TCGGAGCTGGTCAAAATGACCAGGTTCACCGGGATCGCGCCACGGTTCGTAGCCGTCAATGTCAAGTCGATTGCCTGCCCGGGCACGAGATCCATGCTGGGTGCTGCCGACAGCATTACCGCGACGTCCGATGGCAAGACGACGTCGCCGGCACGGGCCACTCCCGGCATCGCGAGCAACATGGAGGCTGCCAGCCAGAACGTGAACGTCATACGTCGCTCGCGATTATTCGAAGCCATCGGCGAAAATACGGCCCAGACTCGCGCGATAAGACGCCGTGTACGGAGCCGGAGCGAATTCATGGATCACGCTCGCATTGTTGTGATTCGCGGTGCCGGTGTGGAACCAGTCCACATAGACGGCCGGATTCGCATAGTTGAGGATGCGCGTGCACGGCACGTGCATGCCTTGGATGTTGCATCGGTCGTACGCCAGCAAGGTGCGCTCGCCGCGTTCGGCTTCCGGGTCGATCGCCCAGTGCGCGAAAGCCCAGGGATGCAAGGGTGTCGGGTTTGTGTTGTCTTCCGTGTTGTGATTGGCGCCGAAGATATGCCCGAACTCGTGAGAGAACACCCAGTTATTCGGGCTGATCGCGACGTCCTGCACAACGACGCCTTGCGCGTACGGTGCGAACCCTTGTCCGGGTCCGGGTAGACCGTTGCCGGGCACGTTTGCCACGCCGTCGTAGATTCCACCCGTTTTCGTCACGTACATGACGATGTCCGCGGCCCAGTAATTCCGCAAGGCCAGCGGTTCTGCATCTGATCGCAGATACCGAAGATCCTCCGGCAAGTTGCCACTGTCCGCCCGTGAAACCTTCCTGGCTGCGACAAAATGAAGTTCTGCGAGCGGCGCATCGCCCTTGGGAACGCTGTGGTCCATCGCCATCTGCGTGAGGTCGACCGCAGTGCGCATGAACTGCACGGTATTGGCCACGCCACCACCAGGATCGAGCACCTGTCGCACGTCCTCGCTGAAGAGCACCCGCACGTCGATTTCCTGGTCGACGATCAGATTCGGCGCGGACGGCGGCGCGTCCGCCGGTGCAAGCGGCGGTGCGGGTGCGGCGGGTGGCGGTTCGAGCGGTGCGGCGCCGGCTGCGCCGGATTGCACGAGCGTCGGAGCAGGACCGCCGGCGCGCCAGTCGACTTCGTAGGGTGCGTTGAGGCATGAGATCACGGCTCGGAAGCCGACCGCGGCAGCGCTGAACAGGGCACTGCAGTCCCCGCCACGACCGGTCCACAGGAATGCATTCGCGCCGCGCGGCTCGGCACGTGTGCGCTCCAGCGTCACCGACGCCCTGACAGGAAAGTTGAGGACCAGCGTATCCGGTAGCGTAGCCAGCAACGCATAGTCGATGCTCACAGGCCAGGCGACATCACCATCCGGGCCAGATGGCTGCTGCGGACCGATGCTCGAAAAGACCGTCTTGCCCGGTCCGGCATGTCATCACCAGTGCGACTGGTGCGGTGTATCTGATCATGGATGTTCTCCCCGAACTACCAATTGACCCCACCCCACCGACCATACGCTCGCTTGGTGTCGGATTCCAACCACGGCGCCTCGCGGCCCACTCACGCACTCGACTCTACGTAGCAGAGTCATCGGGCAGTGACTAATACAGAGATCGCACAACACGCAAGGTTTCTCCATTGCGATAGCGTCTTGCGAGGACCGATCTCCGCAGGTTCGAGGAGAAAGATCGAAAGCAGACCAGGATACGAATGCCGCGATCGTCGAAGCGATCGATCGCATGACCGACACCATCGCTACCCTCGCGCACCTGCTGCAGCGGGCCGATGCGGAGAAGCCGGCGCGATCCTGATGCGGCGGCGCAGGGCGCGGCCGCGATCGCCCACGCCCCGGTCTGCGTCGCGCACCGTGCGCCGGACTGCCGGAGCGATCCCAGCCGGGCAAGTCGACAACTGGGTACACTGCGTCGCCATGCTCAAGATCGACACCCACGCCCATATCCTGCCGCCGAGCTGGCCGAACCTGGCCGAGAAATTCGGCGACAACCGCTTCCCGGTCATGGTCGAGGCGGACGGGCGCCATCGCATCTACAAGGACGGGAGGTTCTTCCGCGAGGTCTGGGCCAACGCGTTCGATGCCGAGGTGCGCATCGGCGAGTACGCGCGCTTCGGTGTCGACGTGCAGGTCGTGTCGACCGTTCCGGTGCTGTTCTCGTACTGGGCCAAGCCGAGCCAGGCGCTCGAACTGCACCGTCACCTGAACGACCACACGGCCGGACTCTGCCGCCAGTATCCACGCCATTACGCGGGCATCGGTACGGTGCCGCTGCAGGCACCGACGCTCGCGATCCAGGAGATGGAACGCTGCATCGACGAGCTCGGGCTGTCCGGAATCCAGGTCGGATCGCACTGCGAGCAGTGGAACCTCGATGCGCCCGAGCTGTTTCCGTTCTTCGAAGCCGCGGCGGAACTCGGCGCCGCGATTCTCGTGCATCCCTGGGACATGATGGGCGCCGCATCGATGCCCAAGTACTGGCTGCCATGGCTGGTCGGCATGCCGGCCGAGCAGTCGCGCGCGGCCTGCTGCCTGATCTTCGGCGGCGTGCTCGAGCGCCTGCCGAACCTCAAGGTGTGCCTGGCCCACGGCGGCGGCGCGTTCCCCTACACGGTTGGCCGCATCGAGCATGGTTTCCGCATGCGCCCGGATCTTGTCGCGACCGACAACGCGCGCAATCCGCGGGAGTATCTCGGTCGCATCTATTTCGATTCGTGCGTGCACGACGACGCGGCGCTGCGCTACCTGCTCGAGGTCGCTGGCGTCGACACCGTGATGCTCGGCACCGACTACCCGTTCCCGCTCGGCGAACAGGAACCGGGCAGCGGTATCGCCGCGCTCGGCCTGCCGCCCGCCGACCAGGCCCGGCTGTTCCACGGCACCGCGCTCGAGTGGCTCGGCCTGCCCTATTCCCGCTTTGCCGATGATTCGGAGTGACCGATGAAACCCGATGCCCGCCTGCTCCTGCTGTGCGCCACCCTGTGTACTCCGATCGCGCAGGCGCAGGACACCACCGCCTACACGCTCAACGACGGCAAGGTGCATTTCAGCGCGCCGCCGGACTGGACCGCGGTCATGGAGAAGAAAGACGGCAACCCGCAGGCGGTCGCATTCCAGATCCCCGATGCGACCGCGCAAGGCAGTGACGACAGCGCGACAGCAACCGTGAAGACGCGCGAACTCGCCAACACGAACCAGTTCAGCGTCGTCGTGCAGGAGGAATTCGAGCACGCCAAGGCGCAGCCCGGTTACGAGATCGACACGTCGAGCAGCGATACTTCCGTGCATCAGTATTTCGTCGTGCGCGGCAAGACCAAGTACGTCGTGCGCGACAACTTCCAGCTCAAGGGCAAGATCGCGGTCGAGGTGCGCTGCCAGCGGCCGCTGCTCGCGGCCACGCCCGCCGCCTGGAACGCCGAATTCGACCGCACCTGCGATCGCGTCGTCGCATCGCTCGAGCCGTGACCGCGATGCCGACAGCAACATGGCGCGACGCCGAGAACCAGGCGCTCGCGCTCGACGCGGCCGATCCGTTCGCCGCCTATCGCGACGAGTTCCTGATCCCGCGCAACGCCGACGGCAGCGACCAGGTCTATCTGTGCGGCAACTCGCTCGGCCTGCAGCCGCGCGCGGTGCGTTCCGCGCTGCTCGAGGAGCTCGAGGACTGGCAGAACCTCGGGGTCGAAGCGCACTTCCGCGGCCGCCATCCGTGGATGCCCTACCACGCGCTCGTGCGCGAGGATCTGGCTGCCCTGGTCGGCGCGCAGGCGCAGGAAGTCGTTGCGATGAACTCGCTGACCGCGAATCTGCACCTGATGATGGTCAGTTTCTATCGCCCGACCGCGACGCGCCACGCGATCCTGATCGAGGGCAACGCGTTTCCGTCCGATCACCACGCGGTCGCGTCACAGATCCGCTTCCATGGCCATGACCCGGCCACGGCGCTGATCCAGCTCGACGGCGACGAGCCGGGTGGCGCGATCCGCGATACAGCGATTCTCGACGCAATCGAGCGCCACGGCGAGCGCATCGCGCTGGTCATGCTGCCCGGCGTGCAGTACCTGACCGGCCAGGCGTTCGACCTCGCCGCGATCACGCGTGCGGCGCACGCGCGGGGCTGCCGGGTCGGTTTCGACCTTGCCCATGCGGCCGGCAACCTGCTTCTGTCGCTGCACGACGTCGGCTGCGACTTCGCGGTCTGGTGCAGCTACAAGTACCTCAATTCGGGACCCGGCGCGGTCGCCGGATGCTTCGTGCACGAACGCCACGCGAACGCCGACCTGCCGCGCTTCGCGGGCTGGTGGGGTCACGATCAGGCGAGCCGGTTCCAGATGCGTCCCGGGTTCGTGCCGGCGGCGGGCGCGGACGGCTGGCAGCTCAGCAATCCGCCGATCCTCGCGCTCGCACCGCTGCGCGTGTCGCTCGCGCTGTTCCGCCGCGCCGGCATGGCTGCGCTGCGTGCCAGGTCCGAGGCGCTGACCGCGTATCTCGAGTACCTGATCCGCACGCACGCGGGCGACGTACTCGAGATCGCGACGCCGCGCGAACCCGTGCGCCGCGGCTGCCAGCTCTCGTTGCGCGTCAAGGGACCGCGCGACAGCGGCCGCTCGCTGTACGAGCACCTGCATGCACGCGGCATCGTCGTCGACTGGCGCGAACCGGACGTGATCCGCGCCGCGCCGACGCCGCTCTACAACCGGCGCATGGACTGCCTGCGCTTCGTGATTGCGGTCGTCGAATGGACCGCGGGACAACGCGACTGACGTGCTCCGACACACCGGGTGCGACCGTTCCAGCGCGCCCCGAAGCGCTATGCTTGGACTCCGCAGCGTCATCGAGCGCCATCACAGTGAACCCCCGCATCGTCGCGATGCGCGCGCAGCGCTACCTGTTCGGCATCGGCAGCCTGGCTGCCGCCAGTGCGTCGGCCGCGCCGTCCCCTGCGCTGGACCGGACCAGCCTCTGGCTCGGCGCCTACCTGATCGAGAGGCAGGCGGGTTTGCATGGCGCCTACGACGGAGCCGGCAGCGGTGGATTGGAATCCCGCAACGCGTACGAGACGATCGGACGCGTTCGCCTCGACGTGCTGGTGGGCGACGACCAGGGGTTTACGCTCGACTACTACGGCCTCGATCACCATGCTTCCAGCACGCTGTCGCGGCCGTTCGAATTCGAGGGCGTCGCATTCGATGCCAGCGCGTCGTTGCACAGCGCGCTGGATTTCGGGGCAACGAGCGCGAGCTACGATTTCTGGTTCGGTCAAGGCGACGACGTGTTCGGGGTCGGTGTCGGCGCGGTCCTGTACCGGGTCGGGTTCCGTCTCGAAGGCACCGCCAGCGTGGCCGGCGTGACCGCTGCGGTAAGCGCGCGGATCGACGAAAGCGCAGTCGCGCCGCTGCTGCAACTGGCCTGGAAACACGCGTTCTCCGATTCCACGCGCATCTACGTCCATGCATCCGGCGTGGCCAGGGGCGGCGGCACGCTGAGCGGCCACGTGTACGACGCACGCGCCGGACTCGAATGGTTCCCGACGCGCCATTTCGGCGTCGCCGCGGAATATGGCGTGACCCGCATTCACGTACGCCGTGACACCAATCGCTACGATGCGAGTTTCGACGTCGATCTGGACGGCCCGTCGCTGTTCGCGCGTTTGCGTTTCTGATCAAGGTATCGCGACAGGGTTTCCGGGCAGAGCCGATTTTTTCAGGCCGCCCTCAGCGCGCCGAGGAACGCCTCGCCGTAGCGTTCGAGCTTGCGCTCGCCGACACCGCTGATGCCGCCGAGCGCGGACAGCGACTGCGGTCGCTCACGCAGCATCGCGAGCAGGGTCGCGTCGTGGAAGATCACGTAGGCCGGCACGCCCTGCTCCTTCGCCAGACGACCGCGTAGCTCGCGCAGCGCTTCCCAGAGCGCGGCCTCGTGCGGCGCGATGTCGAGGCTCGCATGTGCGCGCGCGCCGCGCGCGCTGCGCTTGCGGCTGCGGCGCTCGGCGGAATCGGCCTGCCGGCGCAGGTGCACCTTGCGCTCGCCGCGCAGCACCTCGCGACTCGCTGCGGTCAGACGCAGCGTGCCGTAACCGTCCTCATCGGTCGCGAGCAGTCCGCTCGCGACGAGCTGGCGGAATACGCCGCGCCACTGCTGCCTGTCGAGATCGCTGCCGACACCGAACGTGCTGACCGCATCGTGCCGCAGCGAACGAATGCGTTCGTCGGCCTCGCCGCGCAGTACCGCGGTCAGATGTGTCGCGCCGTAGCGCTGGCCGGTGCGATACACGCACGACAGCGCCTTCTGTGCGACCACGCTCGCGTCCCAGGTCTCGGGGGGCTCGAGACAGTTGTCGCAGTTGCCGCAGGGTGCGCGCAGCGTCTCGCCGAAATACGCGAGCAGATGCTGGCGCCGGCATGCAGTCGCCTCGGCATAACCGAGCAGAGCATCGAGTTTGGCGCGTTCGACGCGCTTGCGTTCCTCGCCGGCCTCGGATCGCGCTATGAACTGCGCGAGCGCGACTACGTCACCGAGGCCATAACACAGCCACGCATCGGCGGGCAGGCCGTCGCGCCCAGCGCGGCCGGTCTCCTGGTAATAGCCTTCCATGCTCTTGGGCAAGTCGAGATGCGCGACGAAACGCACGTCCGGCTTGTCGATGCCCATGCCGAATGCAATCGTCGCGGTCATCACGATGCCATCCTCGCGCAGGAAGCGCTGCTGGTTCCCTGCGCGCGTATCCGCATCCAGGCCCGCATGGTAGGGAAGCGCGACGAACCCCTGTTCGTTGAGCCAGGCTGCGGTCTCCTCGACCTTGCGCCGCGACAGGCAGTAGACGATGCCCGATTCACCCGCATGTCCGTGCAGGAAGTTCTGCAACTGGTGGCGCGCGTCGTCCTTCTCGACGACGTGGTAGCGGATGTTCGGCCGGTCGAAGCTCGCGACGAACTGGCGCGCGGAATCGAGCGCGAGGCGCTCGACGATCTCGGCGCGCGTCGGCGCGTCCGCGGTCGCGGTCAGCGCGATCCGCGGTACACGAGGAAAACGCTCGTGCAACACGGTGAGCTGGCGGTACTCGGGGCGGAAGTCGTGGCCCCACTGCGACACGCAATGCGCCTCGTCGATCGCGAACAGCGCGACCGACGTGCGCCCGATCAGGTCCAGACAGCGCTCGGTCAGCAGGCGCTCGGGGGCGACGTAAAGGAGTTTCAGCGCACCCGCCGCGAAGCGCTGCTCGACCTCGCGCTGCGCGGCCGCATCGAGACTCGAATTGAGAAACGCGGCCTCGACGCCGAGCTGGCGCAGCGCATCGACCTGGTCCTGCATCAGCGCGATCAGCGGCGACACCACGACCGCACAGCCCTCACGCAGCAATGCCGGAATCTGGTAACACAGCGACTTGCCGCCCCCGGTCGGCATCAGCACCAGCGCATCGCCGCCGCCGACCACATGATCGATGACCGCCTGCTGCTCGCCGCGGAACGCGGCGTAGCCGAATACGGACTGGAGGATCTGCAACGCGGTCGGAGGCATCGCGCCATGCTAGCAAAGCGCGCGATCGAACCGACGCCCGGATCCGAGGCGCAACTCGACCGGCACGCCAATCGCATGCCCGGCTCGCGTCGTCCGTACGCACGCGGAGCAGTTCCGCTGGCGTGCGCATGCGCGATCCGCGACCATACGCAGAAGCGGCACGACCGCAGCACGCGGACGCGCGACAACCGCAGCGATTGGATGGGCTCGACATGGCCTTGCCCGGCTTGAACAGGTTCGACGCGAGCAAGCGTGCGTGCGCGCCGCGCTGCATGTGCCATGCGGGATGGCTCGCCAAGGTGCTGCTCGCGCTGCTCGTTGCACTACCGGCGCTGTCCGCGCGCGCGACGCCGGTGCTCGTGTTCGCCGCGGCGAGCCTCAAGCCCGCGCTCGACGCAATCCTCGCCGGCCCGGGCCTGGCCGCGCCCGGCGAGATCGCGGTCAGCTATGCCGCGAGCTCGCAGCTCGCGCGCCAGATCGAGGCCGGCGCGCCCGCGGCGCTGTACATCTCTGCCGACCAGGCCTGGATGGACTATCTCGACGCGAAGCACCTGCTGGTCGCGGGCACGCGCCGCGACCTGCTCGGCAATGCGCTCGTGCTGGTCGCGCCGAAGGCAAGCACGCTGCGCCTCGCGATCGCACTCGGTTTCGACCTCGCGGGCGCGCTCGGCGCTGACGGGCGCCTCGCGATCGCCGAACCGAACAGCGTGCCGGCGGGCCGCTACTCGAAGGCCGCACTCGCGTCGCTCGGCATCTGGGACGCGATTGCCGTGCGCATCGTCGCGGCCGACAACGTGCGCGCGGCGCTCAATTTCGTCGCGCGCGGCGAGGCGCCGCTCGGCATCGTCTATCGATCCGATGCGGTATCCGAACCCGGCGTGCGCATCGTCGCGACCTTCCCCGAGGCGAGCCATCCCGCGATCGTCTATCCGGCCGCTGTGGTCGCCGGCCACGATTCGGCGGCCGCGCGCGCGCTGCTCGAACGCTTGCGCAGTGCGCCCGAACAGGCGATCTTCCGCGCGTATGGGTTCGACGCTCCGCCGAAGTAGCCGCCAAGCCGCCGTGGCCGCGTGGACGCACTGACCGCCGCCGACTGGCAGGCGCTCGCGCTCAGCCTGCGCGTCGGCCTGCTCAGCGTGATCGGCGCGCTGCCTTTCGCGCTCGGTCTGGCGTGGCTGCTGTCGCGAAGGCGCTTTCCGGGACGCCTGCTCGTCGAGGCGCTGCTGTTCCTGCCGATGATCCTGCCGCCGGTCGTGACCGGCTACGCACTGCTCGCGCTGTTCGGCCGCAACGGACCGCTCGGCCACGCGCTGGCCGAAGTCGGAATCGTCGTCGCGTTCCGCTGGACCGGCGCGGTCATCGCAGCCGCGGTCATGGGTTTTCCGCTGCTCGTGCTGTCGATTCGCGTCGCATTCGACAACGTCGACCGCCACCTCGAAGCAGCGGCCGAAACGCTCGGTGCGGGCGCCTGGCGGCGATTCGCGACGATCACGCTGCCGCTGTCGCTGCGCGGCATCGCGGCCGGCTGCGTGCTCGCGTTCGCGCGCGCATTCGGCGAGTTCGGCGCGACGATCAGTTTCGTGTCGAACATCCCGGGCCAGACGCGCACGCTGCCGATCGCGATCTACGAACTCATGAATACGCCGGGCGGCATGGCCGGCGTGCATCGGCTCGCGCTGGTCGCGCTGCTCGTCGCGTTCGCTGCGGCCGCTTCGGCGGCCGTGGTCGCCGGTGGCGCGCCGTGGCGGAGGCCGTCGCGTGATTGAGCTGCGCCTGCACCACGCATTCGCCGACCTCGATCTCGATGTCGGCTTCCGCAGCGACGCGCGCACGCTCGCGCTGTTCGGCAACTCCGGCGCGGGCAAGACCAGCGTGCTCAATGCAATCGCGGGCCTGCTCGTACCACAGGCCGCGCGCATCGCGATCGACGGCGAACTGCTGCTCGACACCGCGGCCGGCATCTGCGTGCCGGTCGCGCGGCGGCGCATCGGCTACGTGTTCCAGGATGGCCGCCTGTTCCCGCATCTGAGCGTGCGCCGCAACCTGCTCTATGGCGCGCGCGCGCAGCCGCCGCGGCACGCGCCGGGATTCGACACGATCGTCGAACTGCTCGAACTCGGCGCGCTGCTCGAACGCCACCCGCGCTCGCTGTCGGGCGGCGAGCGCCAGCGCGTCGCGGTCGGTCGCGCGCTGCTCGCCGACCCGCGCGCGCTACTGCTCGACGAGCCGTTGACCGGCTTGCATGCCGAGGCGCGCGCGCAGGTACTCGACTACCTGAGACGGCTCAAGCGCGAGCTGCGCGTGTTCACCGTGCTCGTCACCCATCATGCCGACGAGGTCGGCGCGCTCGCCGACGAGGTCGTGCGTCTGAGCGCGGGGCGAATCGTGCGCCAGGTACCGATCGACGCGTTCATCGCGCGGCGCGCGACATTCGCGTCGATGCCCTAGGACCGCCGCGGCGGGGTCGCCCGGGAACCCGATGCGGACCAGGCGGCGCCCACGCAGCGGACCATCGCGCCTTTGCGCTGTCACGGTTATTCGGTAGGCTAGGCCCCCGCTTCGAACGATCGTTTGAGGTCGCCATGCAGCCGCGCCGCATTTTCGCCGCAGCCATCGTTGTCCTCGCCCTGCTGCTGGCCGCGTGCGGCGGCGGTCCGGTGCGCAAGGTGCATCCGTCCACCGCGAGCATCCAGCAACTCGCGGTGCAGCCCGACGGGCGCTGGAAGCTCGTGCTGCGCATCCAGAACTACAGCACGTTCTCGATGCACTTCAGCGCACTCCAGGCGAAGCTCAGCATCAACGGCAACGCCGCAGGCGAGATCGATATCGCGCCCGACATGGACATCGTCGGCAACAGCGGCGACGTGGTCGAGGCGTTGCTGAGTCCGACCGCGACGCTGCCTGCGAGCGGCGATTTCGCCTATGAGCTCAAGGGTGCAATCTCGACCAGCGAACCGCAGGAACGCTTCGAGTTCACGCGCTCGAGCCGCCTGTCGCCGGTGCCGGGCGTGGCCAACACGTATCGCTGAACCGGCCGCGACCGCGCGATCGCCAGCACACGCGGCCGCGTCGTGCGACGCCACCGCAAGCAGTCAGGGGCCGCGCGCGCGTATCGCGCCCCCGCCAACGGAGAAGTCGATGACCCGCTACACCGCCCCGCTCGCCGACCTGCGCTTCGCGCTGTACGACGTGCTCGATGTCGAGCCGGTCTACGCGCGTCTGCCCGGCTGCGAGGCCGCAACCCGCGACGTGATCGATGCAATCCTCGAAGAGGCCGGAAAATTCGCAAGCCAGGTGCTCGCGCCGCTCAATCAGGTCGGCGACAGCGAAGGCTGCACATTCGATGCGGCGAACCATGCCGTACGCACGCCGAGGGGGTTCAAGGAAGCGTTCGCGCAGTACGTCGACGGCGGCTGGATCGGCCTGACCGCGCACGAGAAGTTCGGCGGCCAGGGGCTTCCCGAGACGATCGGCGCCGCGCTCAAGGAAATGATCGATTCGGCCAACCTGTCCTGGGGCAACTACCCGATGCTCTCGCATGGCGCGTCTTCGGCGCTCGAACACCATGGCGAGGACTGGCAGCGCGAAGTATTCCTCAAGCCGCTGGTTTCCGGCCGCTGGACCGGCACGATGTGCCTGACCGAACCGCACTGCGGTACCGACCTCGGCCTGCTCAAGACGCGAGCCGAGCCCGCGGACGACGGCAGCTACCGGATCAGCGGCACCAAGATCTTCATCACTGCGGGCGAACACGATTTCGTCGACAACATCCTGCACCTCGTGCTCGCGCGCCTGCCGGACGCTCCGGCCGGGGTCAAGGGCATCTCGCTGTTCCTCGTGCCCAAGTTCAAGGTCGGCAGGGACGGCAAGACCGGCGCGCGCAACGCGCTGGCCTGCGGCTCGATCGAGCACAAGATGGGTATCCACGGGTCGGTCACCTGCGTGATGAATTTCGACGGCGCCGAAGGCTGGCTGGTCGGACAGGCGAACAAGGGCCTCGTCGCAATGTTCACGATGATGAATACCGCGCGCCTTGCGGTCGGCCTGCAGGGGCTCGGCCTGACCGAGCGCGCGTATCAGAACTCACTCGCGTACGCGCGCGAGCGTCTGCAGATGCGTGCGCTGTCCGGAGCGAAGTTTCCGGACCAGCCCGCCGACCCGCTGATCGTGCATCCGGATGTGCGACGCATGCTGCTGACCCAGAAAGCATTCGCGGAAGGCGGACGACTGCTCGGATTGTATGCCTACCTGCAGGAAGACATCGCGCGGCATGCGACCGACGCCGCCGAGCGCGATCGTGCGTCGGCGCTGGTCTCGTTCCTGACCCCGATCGTCAAGGGACTGCTGACCGAAACCGGCATCGAGTGCACCTACGCCGCGCTGCAGATCTTCGGCGGCCACGGTTACATAGCCGAACACGGCATCGAACAGCTTTCCCGCGACGCACGCATCACGACCCTTTACGAAGGCACGACGCAGATCCAGGCGATCGATCTGCTCGGGCGCAAGATCCTGCAGTTGCAGGGCGTGGGCCTGAAGCATTTTCTCGCCGAAATCGCCGACTTCTGCGCCGCGCACGCGGAAGATGCGACGCTGCTCGAGTTCATCGGTCCGCTCGCGGTCGCAACCAGGGAATGGGGCGACCTCACGATGGATCTTGGCAAGCGCGCGACGACCGATCCCGAAGAGATGGGCGCCGCCGCATACGACTATCTGTTTTATTCTGGCTATGTCGCGCTGGCCTATCTGTGGGCTCGCAGCGTCGCTGCCGCGGACGCGTCGACGCAGTCGAAGGGTTTTGTCGACGCCAAGCGCCACACCGCACGTTTCTATTTCACGCGCATCCTGCCGCGCATCCATGCGCACGCCGCGGCGATGCGCAGCGGCGCCGCCACGCTCGTCGACATGCCCGACGCGCAGTTCGGCTGAGCGGCGCGGGCACGTCGCCGTGGCTGCACGATCCCTGCGTCCGGCCGCTGCGGCCGACCTCGCATTCATGACCGGACTGGTTCCGCGCCTGGCCGACTTCGACCTGCCGGGCTGGCGCGAGCGCGCAGCATGTGTCGCCGGCATGCGTGGCGACCTCGAACGCGGCCTGCTTGCGGGACCGCCCGATTACGTGTTCGTCGCCGAGGACGCGTCGGAAACGCGCCTCGGCTTCGTGCATCTGGAACTGGTCACGGATTTCTTCAGCCACAAGCGCAACGCGCATGTCGCGAACATCGCCGTGGCCGTGGATGCCGAGGGGCTCGGCGTAGGCCGCCAGATGATGGCATTCGCCGAATCCTGGGCGCGCGAGCACGACTGCGACCTGCTGACGCTGGCGGTGTTTCCGGGCAATGCGCGAGCGCGGTCCTGGTACCAGCGCAACGGCTTCGGCATCGATGTGCTGCGCATGGCCAAGCCGCTGCGCGAGGCCGATCCGTGACCGCGCGCACGCGGTCGTTCTCCCGAATGCGGGTTTGGTCTATGCTGCGCTGCGGCCGCCAGCCCTGAATGGCGGGCAGCGGACCATTGTGTCGGAAAACGGAGGCCCTATGCTTGCGGAAGTCAGCGCTTCCGGCGACATCCACCGCACCCGCGTCCTGTCCCTGGACTCCACCGGGCGCATCCTCGACTGGATGAGCTGGCAGGACGCGGTTTGCCTGTACGTGCGCGGCGCGGTTGCCTGGACCCTCGGCGACACCTGTCTGACCATTCATGGCGGCATGAACCGGGCCACCGGCGAGCAGAGCACGCTCGACCTGCACCCGATCGTCGCGAGCACCGGCCATGCGCGTTCCGGCACGATCGATCCCGCGCCCGCGCTGACCAACCCGGCCCTGTTCGCGCGCGACCGCATGCTGTGCATGTACTGTGGTCATGCGTTCCATCGCGGCGAACTGACCCGCGATCACGTGGTGCCGGTTTCCCGCGGCGGCCGCGACATCTGGGTCAACGTGGTCACCGCGTGCTGGTCGTGCAACGTCCGCAAGGGCAACCGCACGCCGCAGCAGGCCGGCATGCCGCTGCTTGCGGTGCCCTACCGGCCGAGTTGGGTCGAACATCTGATCCTGTCCAATCGCAACATCCTCGCCGACCAGATGGAGTTTCTGGTCAACCACCTGCCGCGCGACCGCCGGCCGCACTGAGCGGCTGCGCCGCTCGCCCGCGCGCGTCGGCCGGGCTCGGCGAGCATGACGCCCAGGTCATCGCGGGTCGAAACCGTCCGAAAAGACAGAGTCCGGCGGCAACTCGTAGGCGCCCTGGTCGACGATGGCGACGCCATCTCCATCCCCGTCGGCGATTCGCGGCAGACCCTGCAGGTCCACGGACTCGGTCGCGAAGGCGTTGTCACCCGCATCGATGCCGGGGGAACCCGGAGCAAGGCGATAGTCGTCGATGCCGGCAAATACCGGCGCTTCGGACGTATTTCCGTCCGTTCCATCCGCACTTTCGCATAGCCCCGCATACGGAGCTGCATTTTCAACGTACACGTTGTTGCCGCGGACGATTGGAGCGAGCGCGTCGCCGGAAGCTGCGCATTCGATTCCGGTTACCCCAGGTACGCCACGGATCATGTTGTTGCCGATGAGCGCCTGCGCATCGTATCCGTCCGCGTAAACGCCGGAGCCGTGAGCGGCCAGGTTGTCGACGAGCGTATTTCCGACAACGAATGGCCCGCTTGCACCGGAATTCATGTTCCAGTAAATGCCGCCGCCCTGACCGTTCGCGTGAATCACCTGATTGCCGACGATGAGGTTGTTCACTATCTGCACGTCAATGGCGGCGGAGATTGCAATGCCGGCTCCCTGGAACGGCGCCGAATTGTTCAGGATCACATTGCCGATGATGCGCACGGAGCCACCGCCATCGACGTGAACTCCGCCACCCCGGACGAAATTGTCGGTGCTGTTTTCCGCGATCAGGTTTCCGCGGATTTCGGCGGCGCAGCTGGCATCCTGGCACGAACTCCCGTACACGCCGACTCCGCCGCCGCCTTGCGTGCCATAAACCTCGGGGACATTCGCATTGTGGACGACCTGGTTTCCGGCAATCAGGGCCGAGGAAAAAAAGAGAGAGATTCCGTTGCCGAATCCCTCGCCCAGGTTGTAGGCGACGACATTGTCGAGGATGGATGGCGAGCCCTCCTCGACCTGGATGCCTCCCGCATACGGGGCGCCCTGGCCATGCGTGATCGTGAAACCTTCGATGACGGCTTGCCGCGTCGACATGGGTCCAAACGATACGACCGGACCGAGAAACTCGCCGTCGATGATCGTCGACTGCGGCCCGGCGGAACTGCGCACGTCAATGTTGTGATCCAGAAAATCGATGCGCTCGAAATAGGTGCCTGGTGCGACGACGACCGTGTCTCCGTCGGCCGATGCGTCTATCGCCGCCTGGATCGTCGCAAAATCGCCGGGCACGTGGTGCACCGATCCTGCCCGCGCCCATGCTGCGGTTACAGCGACTGCGAACATCAGCAATGATCGAACCGCTCGCATTGCGGCCGCCCCCCTTTGCGCTGCTGCGCTCCGCGCGCTTGGACTCTATCATGGCGAAATGGCGTCCTTGCCCCCCAACCCCAACTGCCTGAAAATGCGAGTCCTGTCCGCGCACCCGCACAAATGATCGATTCCACTCGCTATCCGCGCCTTTCGCACATCGAGTCGCCGGCCGACCTGCGCCGGCTTCCCGAAGCCGAACTCGATAACGTCGCGCGCGAACTGCGTGCGTACCTGATCGAATCGGTCGCGAGTTCGGGCGGCCATTTCGGCGCCAACCTCGGCGTGATCGAGCTGACCGTGGCCCTGCACTGGCTCTACGACACGCCGCTCGATCGCCTGGTCTGGGACGTCGGCCACCAGTGCTACCCGCACAAGATCCTGACGGGCCGGCGCGACCGCATCACCTCGATCAAGCAGAAGGACGGCCTCGCGCCGTTTCCGAAACGCGACGAGAGCGAATACGACACGTTCGGCGTCGGCCACTCGTCGACTTCGGTCTCGGCCGCGCTCGGCATGGCGATCGCGGCGCAACGCGCGGGCGACGCGCGCAAGATCGTCGCGGTAATCGGCGACGGCGCGATGACCGCGGGCATGGCCTTCGAAGCGCTCAACCACGGCGGCGACGTGGAGCCGGACATGCTGGTCATCCTCAACGACAACCAGATGTCGATCAGCGAGAACGTCGGTGCGCTGACCAAGATGCTCGCACGCCTGATGGCGAGCCGCACGCTGAACCGGATCCGCGAGAGCGGCAAGAAGATGATGAAGCGCGACGGCCTGCTCTGGCGCTTCGTCAAGCGCTGGGAAGAGCACGCCAAGGGCATGTTCGTGCCATCCACCCTGTTCGAGGAGTTCGGATTCCACTACACCGGACCGATCGACGGCCACGACCTGCCGCTGCTGGTTTCGACGCTGCGCACGCTCAAGGAGCTCAAGGGTCCGCAGCTCCTGCACGTGGTCACGACCAAGGGCAAGGGCTATGCGGCCGCCGAGCGCGAGCAGATCGAATACCACGCGGTCGGGCCGTTCGATCCACGCTCGGGCGTGGTGAAGAAGGCCGGCGCGTCCAAGCCCACGTACACGCAGGTGTTCGGCGACTGGCTCTGCGACATGGCCGCGGCTGATCCGCGCCTGTACGGCATCACGCCCGCGATGCGCGAGGGCTCGGGCCTGGTGCGCTTCTCGCGGGAATTTCCCGAGCGCTACTTCGACGTCAGCATCGCCGAGCAGCACGCGGTCACGCTCGCTGCGGGCATGGCCTGCGAGGGCGCCAAGCCGGTCGTCGCGATCTACTCCACGTTCCTGCAGCGTGCCTACGACCAGCTCATCCACGACGTCGCGTTGCAGGATCTCGACGTACTGTTCGCAATCGATCGCGCGGGCCTGGTCGGCCCCGACGGTGCGACGCATGCAGGCAGCTTCGATCTGTCCTACCTGCGCTGCATCCCGAACATGGTCGTGATGGCCCCGGCAGACGAGGATGAATGCCGCAGGATGCTGACCACCGGTTTCCTGCACGACGGCCCCGCCGCGGTGCGCTACCCGCGCGGCGGCGGCAGCGGTGTCGAGATCGCGAGAGAACTGGCGGCCTTGCCGATCGGCAAGGCCGAGGTGCGTCGCCATGGCCGCAACATCGCGCTGCTCGCATTCGGCGCGATGGTCGCGCCGTGTGCAAAAGTAGCCGAGGCGCTCGATGCGACCCTGGTCAACATGCGGTTCGTGAAGCCGCTCGACGCGGCGTTGCTCCTCGAACTCGCGCAGTCCCACGCGGCATTCGTCACCATCGAGGACAATGCGATCGCGGGGGGCGCGGGAAGCGCAGTGGCCGAACTCCTGAACGCGCATGGCCTGCAGGTTCCGCTGCAGCAACTCGGCCTCGGCGACGCGTTCCTCGAGCATGCGGGCCGCGAGGAACTGCTTGCGGGCCAGGGTCTCGACGCGGCCGGCATCGAAGCCGCGATCCGGCAGCGCTTCGCGCGCGAGATTCCGGTAGCGGCCTTGCGCAGCGCGGGCTGAGCAAAAAAAGCCCCTGCGTGAGCAGGGGCGAGTTGGGTTGCATCCTGCCGCCATCCTGGCCTCCGTCCTGGAGCATCGTCCTCGGCGCCGCTTCCGGCGGCGCAGCTTGCCGGCCTTGATTGGAAGGCCCGGCGCGTGGCGCTCACGCGCGACGCTGAAATCGGTGCGGAGCATGTTCACCGCGCCAGTGTGAATGGAATCTTGACCGATCAGGATCCGCCAATCCGTGGTCTGCACGCGTTCAGCCGGGTCGACCGACGCACAGGCTCATCGCGAACTGGATCACAGTGCACGCTCGGTATTGACGCGCCTGCGGGCGGGCAGGCGCTTTCAGGCGTTCGCTGGCGACCCGCTCCGGCGTGCGAGAGTCACGCGTTCATGATCACCGCGGTCGCTCACGCTGCCGACCGCGCTGAATCCGCGCACGGACAGCAGCTCGCGCACGCGTGTGCCCTGGGCCCAGCCGTGTTCGAGCAGCAGCCAGGCGCCAGGCGGCAGATGCGCGCACGCCGCGTCGGCGATGCGGCGGATCGCATCGAGACCGTCGCGGCCGGAGACGAGCGCAGCAACCGGCTCATGGCGCAAGTCGCCGCGTTCGAGGTGCGGATCGCACTCGGCGATGTAGGGCGGATTCGAAACCAGCAGGTCGAAACGGCGATCGCCGAGCGCACCGCACCAGTCGCCCAGGGCGAACGCGACGTTGTCGATACCGAGGCGCATTGCGTTCCTGCGCGCGACCGCGAGCGCCTGCGCACTCGCGTCGGTCGCGAGCACTTGCGCAAGCGGACGCTCGCGCGCAATCGCCAGCGCGACCGCCCCCGATCCCGTGCCCAGATCGGCGACTGCGCAGACGGCGTCCACGGGCAGGCGCGCGAGTGCGAGTTCGACCAGCAACTCGGTCTCCGGGCGCGGAATCAGCACCGCCGGCGTCACTTCGAGGTCGAGCGACCAGAATTCGCGATGCCCGGTCAGATAGGCGACCGGCTCACCACGCGCGCGCGCCTCGACGAGACGATCGAAGCGTTCGCATTGCGGCGCGGGCGGTTCGAATTCAGGCCACGCGTACAGCCTGCTACGCGCGCACGCGAGCACGTGCGCGAGCAGCAGCTCGGCCTCGGCCCGCGCCTCCGCGCCGCCGATGCGTGCGGCAGCGCGGGCAAGCAGGGTGCGGATGTCGCTCAGACTGCCTCCGACGAATGCGCGGCCGGCCGCGCACGGCCACCGATCGGCACAAGTCGCAGACTCGACACGCGCCCGTGGAGCGGACGCAGGCGCGCGTCGCCACGGTTCAAGCCGACAACAACCGCCACGCCTGCTCGGCGCACGCGAGCACGAACCCGGTCAGGAAGAACAGGTAGCTGTAGCGCAGATAGCGGTACTTGTGGTGAGCCAGGTAGCAACCGAGCGCATAGATGTCCTCGGCCCAGGTCGCATACGGCGAGCCGTCGGGCTGCAGGGTCCGGGCCACCTCGCCGAGGAAACGCTCGCGCGGCAGTGCCGCGAAATTGCCGAAGAACAGCAGGTTGGACCCGGCCGGCAGCGCACCCGCGACGAGCTTCGGCGGCCGGTACTTGGGCAGTACCGCAAGGATCGCGAGCAGCAGCGCGACCAGCGTGAATGCCGCGAGCGTAAGCACCGATACGCGCAACTCGGGGTCGTTCATGCGCCCGAGCGACAACGTGAGCACGATCGACGATACCGTGATGATGATGTTGGCCTTCGTATCGGCCATGCTGGAAAGCGCGACGTGATGCTGCTGTGCGGTACGCAACAGGTTGTCGCCGGTATTGCGCTCGGGAATCCGCGCGAATGCGGCCATGACCGGATCGGGATTGTCGTCCATCGGGGCCTCGCTGCGGGCTCGGCGCCATCTTAGCAAGCAGGCCGGCTGCCGGGCGGCCCGATGCGCGCGATGGACGCCCGGATCCGCGGCCGGCCTGGTTGCCCCTGGGAATTCACCGCAAGCCCGACAGTTCCTCTGCGAGTACGGACAGCAGGACGTTCGGATCGACGGGCCGGTCGATGAAACGGACGCGACGCAGCGGCGGCAGTTCCTGCCGGGCCGGGCTGTCGCGGCGCGCAATCAGCAGCACCGGACCGACGAAGTTGCGTTCGAGCAGTGCGGAGATGGTCTTCACACCGGTCAGCAGGTTCATTTCGGCCTGCATGACCACCGCATCGGGCAAACCCTCGGTCTCCAGCGACTGCAGCGCGACAATCCCGTCGTGCGCCGGAGTGACCGAGTAGCCATGCGAGCCGATCAGGTCACTCAACAGCGAAAGCTTGGCCGAGGCCTCGATTGCAACGAGCACACGCTCGCCGTTTCCGCGTGGAATTTTCGCGGTATCGGTGGTTTTCTCCGGTTCGTGCGGCTGCGGCAGATACAACGAGAAGGTCGTGCCCCTGCCCTCCGCGCTGATTACGCGCATCACTCCGCCGTGATTGGCGATCGTACGCTTGCAGGTCAGCAGGCCGAGGCCGGTTCCGCTGCGCTTGGTCGTGAAAAAAGGCGTGAACAACTGACTGCGCACGGCCTCGGAAATGCCGTGCCCGGTGTCGATCACGTCAATCTTCAGGTATCGCGCGTTGCGCGGCTTCTCGTCATTCTCGAAGAACCGCGCTTCCAGCGCGACTTCGGCAGTCGAGATCCCGAGCTCGCCGCCTGCGGGCATCGCCTGGATTGCATTGAGGCAGAGATTGAGCAGGCATTGGAGCAACTCCGTATGGTTGCCTTCGATCTCGCGCGCCGGGTCCACGTCCGCGACGCGCAGAACGATGTTTGCGGGCAGCGTGCCCCGCAACAGCATTTGCAGACCGTCGAGCAGCGCGCGCACGCTGATCCGTTCAGACGCCACCTGCGACCCACGCGCGAACGACAACATGGAGGCCACGATCTCCAATCCACGCTGCGTACACTCGGCAACGAGTTTCCCGACCTTGCGCACCTCGTCGTTCGTTTCATTCTGCAGAACCGAAGCGCCCATCGCGATCGGCTGCAGGATGTTGCGCAGGTCGTGGCCGAGGCCGGACGCGAGCAGCGCGAGGCTTTCGTAGCGCTGCGTGCGCAACAGGTCCTGTTCCACGGCCGCACGTGCGCGCCGTTCCGCGGCCTCGGCGAGCGCGCGCCTTACCGCTGGCGCAAGACGCGCGAGATTGTGTTTGAGCACGTAGTCGGTGGCGCCAGCGCGCAGCGCTTCGACCGCGGCATCCTCGCCCATCGTCCCGGACACGAACAGGAACGGCGTCTGCGGAACCAGCTCCTTGGCCAGCTCGAGGGCTCCATAGCCCGAGAACGAGGGCAAGCTGAGATCGGAAATGATCACGTCCGGCATGAATTGCCGCAATGCGTTCCGGTAGGACGCCTCTTCCTCGACGCGTTCGGCGTCGACCGCGAGTTCGTCGCGCGCGAATTCGTCGAGCACGAGTTCCGCATCGAGCACGCTGTCTTCGACGAGCAGCACGCGTACCGTGCCCGCGCCCGTGGTGTTCATCACCCTTCCGACACCGGCTCGTTCATGACCGCCCAGAACTGGCCGAGCATCTGCACGGCGTCGAAGAACTGGTCTGCATTGACGGGCTTCACGACATAGGCATTGACGCCGAGGTCCCAGCTCGCGGCAAGGTCGCACTCTTCGCGCGAGGACGACAGGATCACCACGGGAATGCGCCGGGTCGCCGCGTCATCGCGGATCGCGCGCAATACTTCGATGCCATCCATGCGCGGCATCTTGATGTCCAGCAGCACGACCGCCGGGATGCCGTGGTCGCGCTCCGCGTAGGCTGCCCTGCGATACAGGTAGTCGAGGGCTTCGACACCGTCTTCCACATGCACGATCGGATTGGCAAGATGCGCTTCGCGCAGCGCATCGATGGTCATTTCCGCATCGGCACGACTGTCCTCGACGAGCAGTATCGTGCGTATTTCCCTGATCACCTCAAACCTCCTCAATCGATCGATTCATGGCGCGGAAGAGAAAAACTGAATACCGCTCCCCGGCCCGGCTGTGACTCTGCCCAGGTCTGGCCGCCATGCCGCGCGATGATGCGCCGGACCGACGCAAGACCGATGCCGCTTCCCGGAAAATCTGACGCCTTGTGCAGGCGCTGGAATACCCCGAACAGCTTCCTTGCGTAGGCCATGTCGAAACCGACGCCGTTGTCGCGGACCCAGAAGACCCGTGCATCCGGTCCCGTGTCGTCGATGCCGATCTCGATCAGGGCCTGCGATTTTCCGCCAGTATATTTGATCGCGTTGTCCAGCAGGTTCTGCCAGACCAGCCGCATCAACGATGCGTCCGCGATCGCCACGGGCAGCGGCGCTATCCGCCACTCGATCGCACGATCCCCGGCCGCCGACATCAAAGTGGATCGTACCTCCTCGACGAGGGACTGGAAATCGACCGCCTGCAGCTTCAACGCATGCCTGCCGAGGCGCGAATAGCTCAACAGGTCCTCGATCAGCATCGACATGCGCCGCGCCGAGTCGGCGATGACATCGCAATAGTGAAGGACCTTCGGGTCACCGGCCTCGCCGACCCGCTGCCGCAGCTTGTCGGCGAACCCCGAGATGTGTCGCAGCGGTGCACGCAGATCGTGCGAGACCGAATACGAGAACGCTTCGAGTTCGCGATTGACCTCGGTGATCTGTGCGATCTTGCCGGAAAGTTGCCGGTTGAGCTCGAGCACCTGCCCCTCGGACCGCTTGCGGATCGTCATGTCGCTGATCGTGAGCAATGCGGACACATGGCCCATTTCCGGCAACTCCATTGGCCGCGCGTTGACGACCACGTCGCGCCGAACTTCTCCCTCGAGCTGCTGGGTGGTCTCGAAATCCCACAGTTCGCGCCGGGTCGTCGAAACGTCGCGCAGACGCTGATTCAATGCAGCGTCGTTCCACACCGGAATGTCGGTCAGCGCGCCGGTGACGGGAATGGTCAAGCCGTAGAACTGCGCAAACGCATGATTGACCTGGATGAGCTTGAGATCGGAGCCGATCACCGCGATCGGCTCACGCACTGTTTCAACGATCAAGCGGGCGCGGTCGACCGCGCGGCGCGCCTCCCTCTCGGCGACAGCACGGCGTCGCAGGTGACGTTCGGAAACGAGGATAACCGTGCCGAGCAGCAGAATCTGCGCGAGCATCGTGGCCAGGCCGACCCAGCGCGTCAGGCGCACATTCGAATCGGCGGCCCGCTCGCGAACGCGCACCAGGCGCTGCTCGTGCTCGAGGATCGCGTCGGTGATATCGTCGACCGGAAACCGCCCGAGCTCCGCGGCAAGCGGCTGCGCATCCCTGCCGGTCCGTCGCAATGCGCGATCGAACAACGCGACGCGCTCCTCGATGCGTGCACGCAGCATGCCTACCCGTTCCTGCTGCTCCGGGTTGTCGATCGTGAGATTGCGCAACCGGTCAACGAGCGGCGGATACGCCCGCCGTGCATCCTGGTATCGACCTAGCATGTCCTCGCTGCCGCTGATCTCGGCGGACAGTGCGGCTGCCTGCATGTCGTTCAACGAGGTCGTCAGCTGATAGAGCGCCGCGCGCACCTCGTGGGTATGCGCGACCCAGCGCAATGCCATCTCCGAGTCGGTCTCGCGGTTGCTTCGGACCAGATAGGCTCCGACGACGATGACAACGAGGCTGCCAAGCATGCCGAGCAGACGCAGATTGGCCGATGAAAATACGTTGAATCGCAAGGTCGCCCCGCGGCCCGTGACGGTCGCACCTTGTCCCACAATTCTCCAGCGGGTGCCAGTCGTCGCCGGCGTTTCCCGTCACGTGGACTCGACCTGACCCGGATTCGCGGGGGCGCGGCTGCGAGCTCGCCTGTCGACTCGGCAGCCCACCCGTCGACATCGAGGAGCGGGCACCGGCCTGCGGACCGCACCTGCCTCTTCTGGCTGCCTCACAGGATCCCGGGCGGGGCACACGGCCGAAGCCGGTACGGGCGCGACCGGGTCTCCGGCCGCGCCGCACCCGCATCATGGACCGAGGCGATCAGCTCAAATCCTGCCCAGCAGGACCAGGATGATCAGAATGACGACGAGCAGACCCAGGCCACCGCTCGGATACCAGCCCCAGCCACGGCTATAGGGCCAGGTTGGGAGACCGAAGATGAGGAGCAGTACGAGGATGATGAGAATAATGGCGCCAGTGCTCATGAATTACTCCCGTGGATTACATCGGACGATGACTGCAAGAGGTTCGCATCGAAAGTCGGTCGATTTTCCTCGTCGAGCGCCGTGCCGGTCATTGCTTGAGGACAGGTGGCGACCCGTTCGCCGCAGCGAAAAAGCTGCGTGCCCCGGATTCAAAATCGACTACGCGTCGACAGAACCTCCTGCACGTTTGTTGCAACGAGCGCTTTAGGAAAGCTGATGGAAATGGCGACGACCCGAGTCCCCACCCAGCGGCACGGGTCAGCCGGACTCTATGGCGCCGCACCCGAATGCCCAGTTAATGGAGACTGCGCGGGCTGTTCTCCTCAGAGTCGGTTCAGTTACAGGCACGACGCCGAATGCAGCGGCGCCTGCAGCCGACTGTCGATGGTATTCCCGGGTGCGGTAGATTGACCGGCGATGCAGGAAGACATCCCCTACCCAGAATGCCGGTCGCGCGGGCGCGCATTTGTCTATCTGCTCCCATGCAGGGATGACAACCTGTTCAAGGTCGGCTTTTCACGCGACCCGCTGCGGCGCTGGCTGACTTTCCACTCCCGCTTTTTCGATTTCTTCGATCTCGACCGCGGCCTGCTGGTTGCCACGGACAAGCTGAGTGACGCCCGGTCCCTGGAACAGGACCTGCTGCGGGCATTTGCGAGCTGGCACGCTCCGGCCCCGCTGCTCGTGCGCGACTCGGCTGGCGGCTATCGCGAATGGCGACGCGGCGTTCTCGAAGAAGCCGTCTCCTTCGCGCGAAATCGTGCGTGCCTCGAAGGTCACGCGTGTTTCGATCCCGCCGCGGACTGGCTGCGAGCGTTTCTTGTCGAGAGCAGCGGCCAACTGCACGCCTGGACGCGCTTCATGCGCGGGATCATCGAGTACGAAACGCACAACTCCGCCGGAGGGGGCCGTGCGTGCAAATACCGGCAGGTACTGGATAACGTGCTTGCGGCGTATGCGTCTGTCGGACTGGAGGTTCACGACTGCGGCGGCGCGTGAAAGAACACGATCGGACCCGCATGCGTCTTGCTCCGCGCGGTTCCACGCGCGTATCGTGACAGGAGCATTTTCCGGCCGCCCGCAAATGAGTTTCGTGCAGTCCGCCCCGCGCCTCGGCAACCAGTATCACGACGACCGCGTCCTGCGCGAGCAACTTGCACGGGTCCTGCCGCGTGACGTTCTCGCCGCAATCAGTGCCGACCTGATCGAACTCGGCGCGCACGCCGCGACGGCCTGGGACGGCGCGCGGACGCAGCCGCCGCGGGAACCGGTCCTGACCCGGTGGGATGCCTGGGGAGACCGCATCGATCGCATCGACATCACGCCGGTCTGGCAATGCGGGGCCGCGATGACCACGCGCTTCGGCTTCGTCGCTGCCGGACACGAAACGCATTTCGCCGAGCACGCACGCGTGGATCAGTTCGCGCGCGTCTATCTCTATCACGTCGCCAGCGAGTTCCACACCTGTCCGCTCGCGATGAGCGATGGCGCCGCCGTCGCGCTCAAGGCGTCTGCCGCGCGCAAGCTGCTCGAACGCGCACTGCCACGCCTGCTCTCGCGCGATCCGCTGACCTTGTGGATCTCCGGCCAGTGGATGACCGAGACTGCGGGCGGGTCCGATGTCGGCCATACGGAAACGCTCGCGCGCCGCGATGCGGACGGTCGCTGGCGCCTGCATGGTCGAAAATGGTTCACGTCTGCGGTGATCGGCGACATGGCGCTGACCCTTGCGAGGCCCGAGGGTGCCGGTACCGGCGCCGACGCGCTGGCCTTGTTCTTCGTGGAGGCCCGTGACAGTGCCGGGCGCTGGAACGGCATTCGCATCGACCGCCTCAAGGACAAGCTCGGCACACGCGAACTGCCGACCGCGGAGATCCGTCTCGAAGGCACTCTCGCCGAACCGGTCGGGGAACTTGCGCATGGCGTGCGCGCCATCGCGCCGATGCTCAACGTGACGCGCACCTGGAACGCGATCTGTGCGCTCGCGACGATGCGCCGCTGTCTCGCGCTCGCGTTCGACTACGCGGCGCGGCGCGAGGCATTCGGGCGCACGCTGATCGTGCAGCCGTTGCACCGCGCGACCCTGTCGTCGATGCAGGCGGAGTTCGAAGCCGCGTTCCAGCTGGTGTTTTTCTCCGCTGCGTTGCTGGGACGCGTCGAAACGGGCGTTGCATCGGAGGATGAAAGATTGCTGCTGCGCCTGCTGACTCCGCTGGCCAAGCTCTGGACCGGCAAGCTCGCGGTGCGCATCGCGACGGAAACCTGCGAGGCGTTCGGTGGCGCGGGCTACATCGAGAACACCGGCATCCCGCAACTGCTGCGCGATGCACAGGTGTTTCCGATCTGGGAGGGTACGACCAACGTGCTCGCGCTCGACAGTCTGCGCGCACTCGCGGCGAACGGAATCGATCCGATGATCCGCGCCGCGGACGCGCTGCTCGGCGCAGCCGGCGGCGACGCGCATGGCGTGGCAACGGCCCTTGCACGATGTCGACACTGGCTGGACGCGCACGCGGGATCGCGCGATGTGCTCGAGGGTGGTGCGCGGGTACTCGCGATGACCCTCGCACGCAACTTCGCCGCGGCCCTGCTCGCCCGCCATGCCGCTTGGGCGATGCGCGAACTCGGCGACGCGCGGGCCGGCGCGGCGCTTACCCTGTTCGCGCAGGGTGGTCTTGCGCTGCCGGCCGCGCCCGCGATGGACGCGGTTGCGGCGCTCGCCGACAATGGCCGCATTTGAAGCGGCGTCGCCGCCCCAGCGCAGGACCTCCCGCCCATGCAGCACCTCGGCATCGTCACCACCGGCGGCACGATCGACAAGATCTATTTCGACGACAAGTCCACGTTCCAGATCGGCGAGCCGCAGATCGGCGAGATTCTGCAGGCGCTCGGCGTCGCGTTCACGTTCGATGTCGTGCCGGTACTGCGCAAGGACAGCCTGCACATCGACGCCGACGACCGCGCGGCGGTGCGTGCGGCGATCGAGCGGCAGCCGCATCGCCACGTTCTCGTCACCCATGGCACCGACACGATGGTCGAGACCGCACGCGCGCTGACCGGCATTGCCGGCAAGGTCATCGTGCTGACCGGCGCGCTCAACCCCGCACTGTTCAAGGGCTCGGACGCGGTCTTCAACATCGGTTGCGCGGTCGGTGCGGTGCAGACCCTGGCGGACGGCGTCTACATCGCGATGAACGGGCGCATCTGGGATCCGGCTCGCGTACGCAAGAACCGCGACGCCAACCGCTTCGAATCCGCACAGTCCTGACCCGTCGCACTGCGCTTCGCTGCGGGCGCTGCCTGCACGATCTGCAGGAGACGGCGGCCTCCACGCCGCGCGCGGGCGCTCAACGGCGGCGACCGATCATGCGCACCTGACGCGGCCGGCGCGACCACAACGAGACGCTGAGCAAGATCAGCACGACCGGCGCCCAGTACATGAACTTGATCCAGCGATGCTGACCGTTCCATGTCGTGTTGAAGATCAGGTCCATCGCGACCGTGTTGTCAGCCTGGATGCGCTCGAAGCCCTCGCCGAAGGCCGCAGTCAGGCGCCGCTGGCCGAAGTCCTGCAAGGGCGACATCGCCGCGTCGAGCGGACTGCCGATCGCGATATACGTGGCCGCGATGGGCGCCTCGCGCCTGGCCGACTCGGCAATCGCCGCGCCGACGCCGGGAAGAAGCGGCAGCGCGCCCCAGACGACGATGTCATAGATCAGACTGACGGCGAGAAGTACCAGCGAGATCAGGTGCAGGCGGCGTTTCATGGCTCGACTCCGGGAACATCTCGATGCTGGCGGACTGTAGCGTCTATTCGGGAGGCGGACCGCGACGTGGATCGTGGTGCCCGAGAGGAATGTGGCGATTGCCTCGCCCGACCGAGACGCGCATGCAGCGCCGCGAAACCCGTTTGAGCACGCGTAGTCATCACCCCTGCAACGCGCGCACGCCCGCTACCCGAGACTGCCGCGCTGCTACAGCATGCCGGTCTCGAGCCGCGCGGCCTCCGACATCATGTTCTGGTTCCACGGCGGATCGAATACCAGATCGACATCGGCTTCGGCGACGGTCGGGATCATTTCCAGCTTGGTGCGCACGTCGTCGACGAGGATCTCGCCCATGCCGCAACCGGGTGCGGTCAGGGTCATGCGCACGTTGACCTTGCGCCGGCCGTCATCGAGATGCTCGAGCTCACAGTCGTAGACCAGCCCGAGCTCGACGATATCGATCGGTATCTCCGGGTCGAAACACGTACGCAACTGCTGCCAGACCAGCTTCTCGACGTCGGCGTCTGCCGCGTCGTCGGCCAGTTCGAGCGCTGCGGGAGTCTCCTTGCCGAGTGCGTCCGCATCGGCGCCGCGGATCCGGAACAGGTTGCCTTCCACATACACGGTGAAGCTGCCGCCGAGCGCCTGGGTGATGTAACCGACCTGACCGGCGGGCAGGCTGACCACGTCGCCCTGCGGCACCATCACCGCATCGCAGTCGCGCTCGAAGCGGATCGGTTCGGATGTCTGGCTGTAGGCGCCCATGGTTTCCTGCGGCTGCGGCGGCCGCGACGTCGTCGTTCGGCCATTATGACGGCGGCAGCGCGAGGCTGCTCGTCGTCGACATTGGGATGGCACGGCACATCTTCAACGCGGGATGGATCCGCATCGGGACGCATCGCGGCAGGCACTTGCGGCTCGACGCCACGGCGAGCGTTCCGTTTCATCGTCTGCCCGCATCGCAGGGGTCAGCCACGCGATCCCGCGAACCCTACGCCGCGGCCCTCAGCCCGGTCTCTGCCAGACACTTGCCAAACAGGCGCATTGCAGCCTCGATATCCGCGGGCGGCAGTCCGGCGTAGCCGAGCACGAGACCCGGCCGCGGCGGCGTCTTCAGGCAGTACGGCGCAACCGTGTACAGACCGAGTCCACGCGAGCGTGCGTGTGCGACGAGGGCCTCGCAGTCGCCGTGATTGGCGCGGGTCAGCCATGCGGTCAGGTGCATGCCAGCATTGGAATCGACGACTTCGACGGCATCCGCGGCATGCCGCCTGAGTCCGTTCAGCATCGCGCTGCGCCGCGCGCGCAGTGCGACGGCCGCCCGACGCAGATGACGTTCGAAACCGCCATCGGCGATGAAGCTCGCGAGCGCGGCCTGGTCGAGCGCATTGCAGCCGCGATCCTCGAGCCATTTCGCGGCGATGAATGCGTCGCGCAGCGCGCCCGGCAGCACCATGTAGCCGAGTCGCAGGGCCGGAAACAAGGCCTTCGAGAAGCTGCCGATATAGATCACCCGGCCATCGCGGTCTAGCGACTTGAGCGCGGCGAGCGGCCGCCCGCCGTAGCGGAATTCGCCATCGTAGTCGTCCTCGATCAACCACGCGTGGCGTTGCGACGCCCAGTCCAGCAGCTCGATGCGCCGTGCCAGCGGCAACAGCGCCCCGGTCGGAAACTGGTGCGAGGGCGTGACCACCGCGAGGCGCGCGCTCGCGGGCAGCGCTGCGGGCACGAGGCCATCCGCATCCACCGGGCAGCCGCGCGCGTGCGCGCCATGCGCGGCAAACGCCTGACGCGCACCGCGGTAGTGCGGGTCTTCGAGAACCACGCTGTCGCCGGTCTCCAGGAGCACGCGCGCGGCCAGCGCGAACGCCTGCTGGGTACCGGAAACGACGAGTACATCCTCGGGCGTTGCGGGCACTCCGCGGCGCCGCGCGAGGTAGTCGCAGACCTGCTCGCGCAATGCGCGCAGGCCCTGCGCATCCGGATAGTCGAAATCGACATGTTCGGCCGCGCGGCTGACCGCGCGCCGCCAGACGCTGCCGAGCAGCGGGTTGGCCAATGGCAGGCCGTACTGGAGGTCGTAGCGCAGATCGCCGTGCTGGTGGCCCGGAATGCGCCGTCCATCGGTGTTGGCCAGCGCGCGCCGCGCAAACGCAGACAGCGGCGCGATCAGGGTGTTCGCGGCGTGCCGGTGCGGCGTCGCGCTGCCGACATTGGCCACGAAGCTGCCCGAGCCGACCCTGCCGAGCAGGAAACCCTCGGCCTGCAGCTGCTCGTAGGCCGCGAGCACCGTATTGCGCGACAGGTCGAGCTCGCGCGCGAGCGTCCGGCTGGCCGGCAGGCGCGCGCCGGCGACGAAGCGTCCGTCGAGGATCGCGCCTTTCAATGCGCGGATCAGCTGCGCGTAGCGCGCGCCCTGTCCGTCCAGTTCGAGATACATGATTGGCTCCATCATTTCTGGATTCGATGGAACTGTATGGTACCAATATGTGCGGCTATGTTGTGGCCCCGCACACTGGACGCAGCGCAATGCAAACCTCGCCCCCGACGACGCCTGCGCACCCTGCGGCGACTCCCGCACCGCGCGCACGCCATCGCGTCGAGCGCACCAGGGCGCGCGCGCGCTACGACCGCGCCGGCGTCTACGCGATACTCGACGCGGGCATGCTCGCGCATGTCGGTTTCTGCGTCGACGGCCAGCCGTTCGTGATCCCGATGCTGTACGCACGCATCGACGACCACCTGGTCCTGCACGGATCGGTCGCGAGCCGCCTCGTCAAGCGGATCGGCGAGGGTATTGCCGCCTGCGTCAGCGTGACCCACGTCGACGGCATCGTGCTCGCGCGCTCGCACTTCGACCACTCGGCGAACTACCGCTCGGTGGTGGCTTTCGGTCGCGCAACCCTTCTCGACGACGCAGGCGCCAAGGCCGAAGCGCTCGAGCGCTTCGTCGAGGCGCTCGTGCCCGGGCGCGCGCGCGAGTCGCGCGCGCCCGATCCGAGCGAACTTGCGGCGACCAGCGTGCTGATGTTCGCGATCGAGGACGCGAGCGCGAAGATCCGGCAGGGCGGCGTCAAGGACAACGCAGCCGACCTCGCTCTGCCGCACTGGGCCGGCGTGATCCCGCTGCGCACGATTCACGGTGCGCCCGAACCGGACCCGCAGCTAGCCGCGGACACGCCGTTGCCGCGCTCCGTGCTCGCGCTGCTCGCGAAGAACCCGAAAGCATGAGCATCGCCTACAGCGACACGATCCGCCCGGGCATCGAAGCCGCGCGCGAGCTCTATCACGCATCGACGCTCGGCGAACGCCGCCCCATCGACGACGAAGATCGATTCGGCGCGATGCTCGCCAACGCAAACCTGATCGTTACCGCCTGGGATGCGGACCTGCTGGTCGGCATCTCGCGGTCCATCAGCGACCTTGTGTGGACAACCTACCTCGCCGATCTCGCGGTGCGCGTGTCGCACCAGCGCAACGGCATCGGCCGCGAGCTCGTGCGACGCACGCGCGCCGCAGCGCCACGGGCCAAGCTCGTGCTGCTCGCAGCGCCCGCCGCCGAACGCTACTACCCGCACATCGGCTTCGAGCATGTCGCCCAGGCCTGGATGCTGCGCGAGGACGTCGCTCCGTCCTGAACCGCAGCGGCGGGATCGCGCGCGACACCGGACCAGCCGCGCCGCACACGCCCACGCGCGCGCGCCAGCGGCTATGATCGCGGACTGCGCGTACCGGTCGCGCATGCAGGAGCCGTGCGATGCAACCCGCCAAGCCACGAACCTCGCGTCGGCGCCCCGTCGCGGGCATCGCGACCGCGCTGATGTGCGCACTCGCGGGCGGCGCGGTCTGGTGCCTGCTGTCGCTGTACAGCCGCAGCGATCTGGCCTTGCTCGCGTTCGCGGTCGCGCTGCCGATCGTCTGGGTGCTGCGCGCGAACGGCTATGCGGGCAGCCGCACCGGCGCTCTGCTCGCCGGCGCATGCGTCCTGCTCGCATCGGTCTACTCGTTCTACCTGCAGGCGGTCGCGGGCATCGCGGGCATGCTCGGCGTATCGATGCGGATCGCGTTCCAGCGCATGGGACCCGCGATGACATTCGACGTCGCGCGCGCCGACCTCGGCGCGTGGGACATGGCCCTGGTCGCGGCCGCGGTCGCATTCGCGGCCTGGCAGATGCTGCGCGCTGCCGCGCCGCGCGGCGCCTGAGCATCGCGGACCCACATCGCAACTCAGCGCGCCGCCGCGACCTGCCGCAGCGCCTGCTCGAATACCCCGACCGGCTGGCCGCCCGACACGAGGTGACGCCCGTCGAGTATCGTCGCGGGCACCGCGTGGATTCCGCGCCCGCTGAAGAAGCGTTCCTGCGCGCGTACGGCGTCGGCGTATTCGTCCGATCCGAGGATCGCATGCGCGCGCACGCGGTCGAGACCGACTTTGCCGGCCAGTCGCACGAGCACCGCATGCGACGAGACATCCTCGCCGTCGGTGAAGTACGCGCGCAGCAACGCGTGCTTGAGCGCAAGCTGGCGCCCGTCGCCCGCGGTCGCGGCCCAGTGCAGCAGGCGGTGCGCATCGAACGTGTTGTAGATGCGCGTGCGCGGACCGAACTCGAAGCCGACCTCGGCGCCGCGCGCGCGGATGCGCTCGCGGTTGAGCGCGAGCTGGTCCGGCGCAAGTCCGTACTTGGCCGCGAGATGCTCGTCGGCACGTTCGCCTTCGGGCGGCATGCGCGGGTTCAGTTCGAACGGCTGGACGTGCAGATCCACGTCGATCGCGCCGTTGACACGCGTGATCGCCTGCTCGAGCGCGGCGAGGCCGATCGCGCACCACGGGCACGCCACGTCGGAAACGAAATCGATCCTGATCGGAACTGCCTGTCCGGATCCTGCCATTGCTCCATCCCGGCGCCTCGACGCGATCGAAAATGCGGGCGCGCGCGGAGCGATCAAGCCTGCGCTCAGTGGCCGCCCCCGCCCTCGATCGCCTTGAGCTCCGTGATCAGGCTGTTCGCGGCTTCCTTGCCGTCCGCATACAGCATGCGCGTGTTGTCCTGGTAGAACAGCGCATTCTCGATCCCCGCAAAACCGGTGCCCTTGCCGCGCTTGATCACGATGGTCTGGCGCGCATCGACGACATTCAGGATCGGCATGCCGAAGATCGGCGAGGACTTGTCGGTCTTGGCGGCCGGATTCACGACGTCGTTGGCACCGATCACGATCGCGACATCGCAGGTCCTGAACTCCGGATTGATGTCGTCCATGTCGGCGATCAGGTCGTAGGGCACGCCCGCTTCTGCAAGAAGAACGTTCATGTGCCCGGGCATGCGCCCGGCGACCGGGTGGATCGCGAAGCGCACGTCCTTGCCCGCCTTGATCAGCGCCTGCGAGAGCTCCCAGATCTTGTGCTGGGCCTGGGCGACGGCCATGCCGTAGCCCGGGACGATGATCACCTTCTCGGCCATGTACAGCAGCGACGCGGCGTCGCTGGCCTCGATCGGCTTCTGCGCGCCCTCGATCGCGCTGGCTTCGCCGCCGCCGCCGAAATTGGAGAACAGCACGTTGCTGATCGGCCGGTTCATCGCCCTGGCCATGAGCTGGGTCAGGAACGTACCCGCGGCGCCGACCACCATACCCGCGACGATCAGCGCCTCGATGCCCATCGCGTAGCCCTCGAACGCGACCGCAAGGCCGGTCAGCGCGTTGTAGAGCGAGATCACGACCGGCATGTCGGCGCCGCCGATCGGCAGGGTCATGAGCACGCCGAAACTCAGCGCGAGCAGGAAAAACACCACGACCAGCGACGCGTCGAGCCGCCAGAACACGAGCGCAAGACCGGCCAGCACGGCCGCGGCGAACACCGCGAAGTTGACCGCCTGCTGGCCGCCGAACGTGAAGCGCCGGTCCATGCGTCCGTCGAGCTTGGCCCAGGCGATGACCGAGCCGGTCATCGAGATCGATCCGATCAGCGCGCCGACGACCGCGAGCGCGAGCACCGCGAATGGCGGCGCGGAGGCTCCTGACTGGGTGAACTTGAGCAGCTCGCCCGCGCCGATTGCGGCCGCGGAACCGCCGCCCATGCCGTTGAACAGCGCGACCATCTGCGGCATGTCGGTCATCGCGACTTTCCGGCCCCAGAGCCAGGTCGGTACCACGCCGATCGCGATCGCGGCGACGATCAGACCGAGATTGTGGCCGCGCGTGATCGCGAACGTCGCGACGGTCGCGATCAGCATGCCGATGCCGGCCTGCACGATGCCCTTGCGCGCGGTTACCGGCGAGGACATGCGCTTGATGCCGAGGATGAACAAAGCCGCGGCGAGCAGGTAGCTCGCCTTGGCCGCGTAGACGAGCAGGGTCGCGGTGTCCATGCTCATGATTTCTTCGCGCTCTTGCTCGACTTGAACATCTCGAGCATGCGTTCGGTGACCACATAGCCGCCGGCCGCGTTGCCCGCGCCGAGCACGACCCCGACGAAGCCGATCGCGATCGCGAGCGGCGACTGCGCATGCGCGAGCGCGATCATCGCTCCGACCAGCACGATGCCATGCACGAAGTTCGAGCCCGACATCAGCGGCGTGTGCAGGATCACCGGCACGCGGCCGATGATCTCCTTGCCGGTGAATGCGGCGAGCATGAAGATGTACAGCGCGAGGAATCCGTCGATCATTTCGTCAGTCTCCGGGGGTTCGCGATCATTTCGCCGTCTCGACGAACTGTCTTGTCGGCTCGTGCCGGATCTCGCCCGCATGGGTGACGCAGGTCTTCGCGATCAGCTCGTCGTCCCAGTCGAGCGCGAGCGCGCCGTCCTTGAGCGACAGCTCGAGGAAGTTGTAGAGGTTGCGCGCGTACATCTCGCTCGCATGCACGGGCGCGCTCGCAGGCAGGTTGCTCGTTCCGATCACGCTGACGCCGTTGTCCGACACCACGGTCGCGCCCGGCTCGCTGAGTTCGCAGTTGCCGCCGGTCTCGGCCGCGATGTCGACGATGACCGCCCCGGCCCGCATGCCCGCGACCATCGCCGCGCTGATGATGCGCGGCGCCTTGCGGCCGGGCACCGCGGCCGTAGTGACGACGACATCGATGCCCTTGAGGTGGTTCGCCAGTGCCTGCTGCTGCTGTTCGCGTTCCTCGGCGGTCAGCTCGCGCGCGTAGCCGCCGCTGCCCGCGGCACTGACGCCGAGGTCGAGGAATTTCGCGCCGAGCGACTCGATCTGCTCGCGGGTCTCCGGACGCACATCGAAGCCCTCGACCTGCGCGCCGAGCCGGCGCGCGGTCGCGATCGCCTGCAGTCCGGCGACGCCTGCGCCGACCACGAGCACCTTGCTCGGCCGGATCGTGCCCGCGGCCGTGGTCAGCATCGGGAAAAACTTCGGTGCGGCCTCGGCCGCGATCAGCACCGCCTTGTAGCCGGCAACGGCAGCCTGCGAGGACAATACGTCCATCGCCTGCGCACGTGTCGTGCGCGGCAGCAGCTCCATAGCGAACGCGGTGATGCGGCGGTCGCGCAACGCCCCGGTGCGTTCGGCTGCGAGGTGCGGCTGCAGGTGGCCGATCACGACCGCACCCTCCCGCAATTGCGCGATCTGCGCGAGCGAAGGCGGCTGCACCGTGAGCAGCACGTCGGCCTCGGCGAGCGCGCGCTGCGCATCGGCGACTTCGCAATCGATGTAGGCCGCGTCGGCAAAGTATGCCGGCGCACCGGCGCCGTCCTGCAGCACGATGCGCGCACCGCGCGCCTTGAGCTTCTTGGCGACCTCGGGCGTCAGTGCGACGCGGCGTTCTCCGGGAACCGTTTCACGCACTGCGGCTACGGTCGTCGCCATGCCCGCCCTCTCACGCCCGATGGAAGCCCCGATGCTAGCTCAGTTGCCACGACGCTGGCGAGCACGCCGCCCTCTCACCCGCGCCGTCGTGTCGCGATCGCGCACTTTCCGCGTGGCCCCGCTATCCTTCGCTTCGACGGTGCAACCGCCTCGTGCCGACCATGGACGATCGCAACCGGAAGATGTTGCTGCATGCACGCGTCGCGCTCGATGTGGCACGGTTGACACGGTCTTGCGGCGACAGTTGCCAGTCGACCGCGGCAGGGTGCCCGGTCTTTTGCCCAGGTCAGTGGAACATTCGCATGCTCAGCATTGCTTCGCTCAACCAGCGCCGCTCGGTGCCCTCGCGTCAACTCGGTGAGCCCGGACCGGACGCAGCCCAGCTCGACCAGTTGCTGCGCGCCGCGATCCGCGTGCCGGACCATGGCAAGCTGGTGCCGTGGCGATTGCTGCTGATCCGCGCAAGCGCACGCGCCCGGCTCGGCGCGCTGCTCGCCGACCTCCATGCACGCAACGAGCCCGACGCGTCGCCGGCTGCGCTCGACAAGGATCGCGAGCGTTTCAGCCACGCGCCGCTGATCGTCGCGGTGATCGCACGCATCGAAGCCGACCATCCGAAAATCCCGGCGCAGGAGCAACTGCTGTCTGCCGGTTGTGTCGCCTACAACCTGCTGCTCGGCGCCCAGGCGCTCGGCTTTGGCGCGCAGTGGCTGACCGGCTGGGCCGCCTACGATCGCGACGCCGCTGCGCTGCTGCACCTGGCTGAGAACGAACGCGTGATCGGTTTCGTGCACGTCGGCAGCGCGCGCGACGAGGCGCCGGAGCGCAACCGCCCGTCGCTCGCGGACGTGCTCGGCGAATGGACGTGAGCCGCCGCCCGACGTCGTGCGGGCGCGCGATCTGCGCACGTCGGGATACCCTGCGCGTCACCCGGCATGCCGCGGGCGGTGTCCGATGAAGACTGCCTATCTGGTCGATGGCAGCCTGTACGTGTGCCGATCCTGGTTTTCGCAGGCGCCCGATGTCAGCGACGCGGACGGGGCTCCGGTGCATGCAGTGCACGGATTCGCGCGTTTCCTGCTCGACCTGATCGAACGCGCGGCGCCAACCCACCTCATGGTCGCTTTCGACGAGTCCCTGACCACTTCGTTCCGCAACGCGATCTATCCCGCCTACAAGGCCAACCGGCCGCCGGCGCCGGCCGACCTGATGCGCCAGTTCAGCGGCTGCAAGGCAATCGCTCACGCGTTCGGCGCGACCGTGCTGGCCGATGCGAAATACGAGGCCGACGATCTGATCGGCAGCGCCGCCACCGCGCTGCGCCACGCCGGATTCCGCAGCGTAATCGTGTCGGCCGACAAGGACTTCGGACAACTGATCGGCGAGCACGACGAGCAGTGGGATCCACCGCGCAACCAGCGCTGGGACGGGAGCGGAGTCAAGTCGCGTCTCGGCGTGCTGCCCGAACAGGTCGCCGACTTCCTCGCGCTGACCGGGGACGCGACCGACAATATTCCCGGTATTCCGGGCATCGGAGCGAAGACGGCCGCGGTCCTGCTGCACCACTTCGGTACGCTCGAAACACTGCTCGAGCGCGCCGACGAGGTCGCCTTTCTGCGTACGCGCGGCGCCACGGCGGCAGCACAGCGCCTGCGCGAGCACGCGGCCCTGGCCAGGCTGTCACGCGCATTGACCGGGATCGCGCTGGATGCGCCAGTGCCGATCGACGCCGAGCACTATCGGCGCCGCGACTGCGATCGTGAAGCGATCGAACCGCTCCTCGAGCGCATGCGCCTGGGCCCGCTTACGCGCGCACGAATCCGCGCGCTGTCCACCGGGTAGCGATCCCGGGCGATTCGGGGGTCTCCGCGGGATCGCCTCGAACGGACACGATCACCGCAGGCGCCCCTGAATGCACGGCCCCGGGCGACCCGGGAAGCACGCAATCCGCTTTCGGCCTGCCTTGCGTTCGCGCAGCTGGCGCCTGGTTGGAGAATGCGCCATTTCGGGCCACCGCGTTCACCCGCAGGCGTGGACCTCGTGCTTCCGGTGCCGCGGGCACGGCGCCGTATTCGTCAGTGACCGCTCACCGACTGCGCGCCCGCCTCGACGTTCGAGAACCTGCCCGTGCCCGGTTTCGACTTGCTGACGACGCCAGGCTTCGCGGTGGTCATCTCGACGCCACCCGAGTCCCAGGCGAAACGCAGATCGCTGCGGAACACCTTGACCGGCTCGAGCTTCGCGTCGTCCCTGGGTGAACCGAACTTGTCGTACTTGCCTTTCTGGCTGTTCGCGATGAAGTACAGGTTGTCGCCTGCGAGCGTGCCGTAGGTCGGCAACGCAAAAGCCGGGTTGGCCGCATCGAGCGGCATCGCGCGAACGATGCGGTGACCGTCCGCACTGAGATGCAGACGAATCACGCGACGCGGCGCCATGCCGTTCTCGATCGCGACCAGCGTGCCGTCGTACCAGTACAAGCCATCGATGCCGCCGAGCGTGAGCTTGGCCGCGTCGTAGTCGAGGTCGAAGCCCCTGCCCGCGGCGAGATCGACGCCGAAGACGCCGGCCACGTAGTCGGCGAAGTAGAGGTTCCTGCCATCGGCACTGACGGCCATGCCGCGCAGGCTGGTCAGCCGCGGATTGCTGACCATCGGCTTGAGCGCGCCGCCATCGACACGGTAGATCACGTTGCGCAGGCCATCCGCCGCGAATACGAGTCCGTCCTTGCCTACCGCGATGCTCGAGAGCGTGCGCGGCTCGGGATTCGGGTCGAGCAGGTATTTGTCGACCAGCTTGCCGGTCGCGAGGCTGAACTTGAACACGCCGGCCTTGCCGAAGTCGGCCTGGGTGAACCCCTTGAAATACACCGACGCGGTGCTCGCGACGTACAACGCATCGCTGTCCGGCGCAACCGCGATCGCGTACACGCTCCACAGGCCGTTGTCCGCATCGGGAACGATGAATGCGCTGAGCTTGCCGTTCTTGTCGACGCGCTGCACGGTACCGTCGCGCACGCTGCCGACCAGCATCTGCTTGCGCTTCGGGTCGAACGCGAGCGAGTCGTAGAGATGATCGCCGCCCGGCAGGGTAAACGCGACCTTGCCCTCGCCGAACGGCTTGAGGTTCGCCTTGAGATTGTCGACGACGTATTGCCAGACCTTGGTTTTCGAAACCTTCTCGAAATTCTTGTCGTCGCTCAGGTCGTAGCCGAATCCCTGCTTCTGCATGGACAGCAGCAGGTCGTAGGTCCTGGTCTTTTCGTCCTGCAGCGCCCAGGCCTTGGCCAGCGCGAACTTGAGGTCGCCGATGTTCGGCTGCAGCACGACCAGGCGCTGCAGCGTCCAGCTCAGGTGCTTGAGGTCGCCTTGCTTCTCGTAGATCGCGAGCAGCCGGTACAGCGTGGCGGGCGCGTCCACGTTGCTGATCTCGGACTCGCTGAGCGCCGCAGGCTCGACGCCCGCGCGCGCGCTTCCCGGAACCTGCTGCGCATACGCGATCGGCGCAACGAGGGCTAAGGCGAAAACGCATAGAATGCGCTGGATGATCATCGGCAGTACCTCGCAAGCTGGGCGGATGTCCGCAGACCGGCAACGCGCTGAAAAAGTTCAGGGGAGCCGGCTACCATGACCGAATCGGAAACGCTTTGCAACGGGAAATGGTTGCGCCTGAGGCGGCGGGGCCGCTGGGAATACGCCGAACGCACCAACCCCGGCGGCGGCGTGATGATCATCGCGGTCACCGCGGACGACCGCGTGCTGTTCGTCGAGCAGTACCGCCCGGCGATCCAGTGCATGACGATCGAGATGCCGGCCGGACTGGTCGGGGACGTGGCCGACAGCGCGGAGGAAAGCGCGGTGGACGCGGCACATCGCGAACTGGTCGAGGAAACCGGTTACCGCGCGGGCCGTATCGAGGCCCTGATGGCCGGGCCGACTTCGGCCGGCATGAGCAACGAGATCCTCGCGTTCGTACGCGCCTACGACCTCGTGCGTGTGCACACCGGCGGCGGCGACGAGACCGAGCAGATCACGGTGCACGAAATCCCGCGCCACGAGGCCGCACAGTGGCTCGTCGCGAAGATTCGTGCGGGCTATTCGATCGATCCGAAGATGTTCGCGGGCCTCTATCTGCTCGAAAACGGCGAGGCGCTGTTCGCAAGCGACGCCACGTAGGTCAGGCCGCCCCGGCCTGACGTGTGCAATCCTTTCGCGGACACGCGCGTGCGTCAGGTAGGCCCAGCCGACCTGGCCTACCCGGGCCTTTGCCGTAGGTCAGGCCGCCCCGGCCTGACGTGTGCAATCCTTTCGTGGACACGGTCAATGCGTGGTTGCCGTCCACGCGAGCCACTGCCAGAGCAGCAGCACCGCCATCACGATCATCACGCCCCAGGTCAGCGCGGTGCCGAGAAAACGCGGAGTACTGCCCGACGACGAGCGCGACAGGCCGATCGCATGCAGGACGCGTCCGGCGATCAGCACGCAACCGAACAAGTGCAACCAGAGCGGCTGGGTCTGGTCGAGTTCCAGCACCAGCAACAGCAGCAGCGCGAGCGGCAGGTTCTCGGCCGCATTTGCGTGCGCGCGGATGCGTTTGGCGAGTGCAGGGTCGCCGCCATCGCCGATCCCGGCGCGGACGCGCTGACGTGCCAGTACGACGCGCGCGGCGAGGACGAGCAGAAGGAGTGCTGCGAGGGCGATGTAGATTCCGCTGATGCGCATGCTCGATACTCCGTTCGCTGGGGATTCAAGGCCCGTCCGCGCTATCCAGACGCGTGCCGCGCTGCACGCCGCTCAGCTTGCGCGGCCCCGCCGGCACCACGCGGTAGCTGACGCGCAGGTCGCCGGCCGCGGGCTGCGCGGGGTCGCCACCCGCGTACAGCACGCCGTCGCGTTCGCGAAATGTCGCTGCAAGGTTCGGCGGCAGTTCGGCCAGGCGGACCGCATGCGCGAGTGCGGGCATGCCCTTGGCCGCCGCCTCCGCGTCCACCTCGAACGCGCCGAGGCGTACAGCGCGCGCCGCGAACACATGGCTTGCGAATGGCAGCGTGGCCGGGTTCGCATGGCCCGCGGGCACGCGGAACGCATGCGAGTCGACCGGCATCGCGGACCACTCGAGCGCGTAGCTGCATGCGTCGCCGTCGCAATGTTCGGTCCACTGGCGCATCGCGACCTCGCGCATGAGCACGACGGCATCCGCACGAACTCCGAGCTGATCGTCGCGTGCGCCCTCGCCGACATGCAACACGCCACTGACGACGATGCGGCGTCCCTCGTTTGCAGGATCGACGCGATCCGCGGTCACGGCTGCGGCAGCCGCGAGCGGCTGCGCCGGTACCGTCGCGGCCGGCGGCCGCAGCAGCCACCAGGCTGCGCCGGCAAGGACCACGATCGCGAGCAGCACGGCCAGCAGCGATCCCGCGCGCCGGCGCCGCGTCCGCTTCATCAGGCGGCCTCGCCGACGAGCTGGTCGCGCTCGCCGGTGGTCGCGAAGCGTCCTTTCGGATCGCGAATCACGCTGGCCGCCGCGCATTCGACATCGTGCGTGAAGAACAGACGGATCTTGCGCTCGAGCTTGTCCTCGAGAAACGCGCGCTTCTCGTCGATCAGCAATTCCGGAAAGCGGTCATAGCCCATCGTGATCGGCAGGTGTACCCAGGGTCGCCCCGGGATCAGGTCCGCGCAGAACGCGATGCCGCCTTCGCCTTCGTCAGCCGCAATCTCCGCAAGCATCAGACCCGGCGTATGCCCGTGCGAATACGTGAAACGCACCTGCATGCCGAGCGTGAGCGAATGCGTGCCCTGCACGCGCTCGAGGCGGCCCGACTTCTCGAGCAGCGGCTGCAGCTCGGGGATGAACGAGGCGCGGTCGCGCGGATGCGGATGCAGCGCGCGTTGCCAGCACTCCTCGCCGACCACGTACGTCGCGTTCGGAAACAACAGGCTCGGCGGCTCGTTCTCGCGCCACGCCGCGAGCAGGCCGCCGGCGTGGTCGAAATGCAGGTGGGAAACGACGACCGCATCGATGTCCTCGTGCGAAAACCCCGCCGCGCGCAGGGACTCGAGCAGCACGTGGCGATCCTCGACCACGCCGTAGCGCTCGCGCAGCTTTGGCTCGAAGAACGCGCCGATTCCGGTCTCGAACAGTACGGTCTTGCCGTTGAGGCCCTCGACC
Organism: uncultured Gammaproteobacteria bacterium; assembly: GCA_963758365.1. Lineage (GTDB taxonomy): Bacteria > Pseudomonadota > Gammaproteobacteria > Xanthomonadales > Rhodanobacteraceae > Dokdonella_A. The sequence continues at coordinate 810,548 of CAVWVB010000001.1, read as the reverse complement.
AGCAGGCAGCGGCACGCAAGCGGGATGCGGTTGTCGGCATCCGGCGCGATCCACCGGGACCACATTGCACGGGGCACGTTGCCGAACATCGCGCCGCCATCGAGTTTCTGCGAGTTGCCGAGAATCGACCAGAGTTTCATGCGTGCAGTGCCCCGCGAACCACCCCTGGTGCCTGGCGCCGGCCTCGACATCCCCGTCGAGCCGCTCGCCGGCGCGGACCGCGCTTCAACGCAGTCCGCGTCAAATCCCGGCTCGCCCACATTGCGCGGGGCACGTTGCCGAACATCGCGCCGCCATCGAGTTTCTGCGAGCTGCCGAGGATCGAACAGAGTTTCATGCGTGCGCGTGGCGGCAGGGGCTCATCCACGCATCTTACAACCTGCGCCGGAATTCCTCGTCGTCGCGCTGCGCAGGTACGTCACCCGTGCGGGTCTACTTCACCACGCCGCTGCCCGAATCGCCGCGCGGATCCGACGCCGCATGCATCTGACCGGTCTTGCGATTCCAGCTGACCATGTTCATGAAGCCCCAGTGACGTTCGCTCTCGCTGACCGTGTGGCCCATCGCCTCGAGTGCCTTGACCTCGTCGGGCGTGAACGCGCCCTTTTCCGCCGAGATCACGTCGGGAAGGTACTGGTGGTGGTAGCGCGGCCTGGCCACGACCTGCTCGGGCGTGTCGCCGTCGATGAACGCGAGGATGCCTTCGAGCACCATCGTGATGATGCGGCTGCCACCCGGGGTACCGATCACGCCGACGCGCTCGGGCCCGATCAGGAAGCTCGGCGTCATCGACGAGAGCGGCCGGCGGCCCGGCTTGGGCGCGTTGTTGTCGTTGCCGACCAAGCCGTACGCGTTCGGCTTGCCCGCGACGAGCGCGAAATCGTCCATCTCGTCATTGAGCACGAAACCGGTGCCGGCGACGACGAACGCGGAGCCGAAACTGAGGTTCACCGTCTGTGTCGCCGAGACCAGATTGCCGTCGTCGTCGATGATCGAAAAATGCGAGGTGTTGGTGCCCTGCGGCGCATCGAGGTAACCCGGCAGCAGGTCGCTCGGGGTCGCCTTGCCGGGGTTGATCGACGCGCGCAGCCCGGCCGCATAATCGGGACTCGTCAGCATCGCGAGCGGCATCTTCACGAAGTCGGGGTCTCCGAGGTACTCGGCGCGGTCGCGGTACGCGCGGCGCATCGCCTCGACGGTCAGGTGCACGCGATGCACGCGGTCGAGCTTCGCAAGATCGTAGCCGCCGAGGATGTTGAGCATCTCGGCGATCGCGATGCCGCCCGAGGACGGCGGCGACGCGGTCACGATGTGCCAGCCGCGGTAGTCGAACGCAAACGGCGCGCGTTCCTTCGCCTGGTAGTCGGCAAGGTCGTCGAGCGACCAGTTGCCGCCGGCCGCGCGCACGCCGTCGACGAGGGTTGTGGCGAGTTCGCCCTTGTAGAAACCATCGGAGCCGTGCGCGGCGATGCGATCGAGCACGCGCGCGAGGTCGGGCGTCCTGAACGTCCAGCCCGCGGCCGGCAGCTTGCCGTCGTCCAGATACAGCGCGGCGGACGCGGGATAGCGCGCGATCACGTCCTTGCGCCGCGCGAGGCCGCCGAGAAAACGCGGATCGGGTTCGAAGCCCTGGGTCGCGATGCGGATCGCGGGCGCGAACGATTTCGCGAGCGGCAGGCGGCCGTAATGCTTCGCGATCCAGACCAGTCCGGCCGGTTCGCCCGGAATACCCGCGGACAGGGGTCCATTGATCGAGTGATTGCGGTCGGGCTGTCCGTTCGCGTCGAGGTAGTCGCCGGCCCTGACCGCGGCCGGCGCGGTCTCGCGCGCATCGATCAAGACCTCCTTGTGGTCGCTCGCGCGATGCAGCAGGAAGAAGCCACCGCCGCCGATGCCCGAACTCTGCGGTTCGACCACGCTGAGCGCCGCAGCGACCGCGACCGCCGCATCGAATGCGTTGCCGCCCTCGCCGAGCACCTCGAAACCGGCCGCGGTTGCGAGCACGTGCGCGCTCGCAATCGCCGCATGCAGAGGCGTGGGCGCCGCGCCCGCGGGCGTGAGCGCGGTCGCGCCGAATACCGCCAGCATGCATGCGACGGCCGGGTTGCGCAGGATCCGCACTATTTCTCCTCGCGGGTCAGTCGTTCATAACGGGCCAGAAGCTGCTCGCGTGTTTCGGCCAGTTCGCCATCGACGAAGATGCATTCGACCGGACACACCTCGACGCACTGCGGCGTGTCGAAATGGCCGACGCACTCGGTGCAGCGATCCGCCGCGATCTCGTAGTACTCCGCGCCCATCGAGATCGCCTGATTCGGGCAGACCGGCTCGCAGACGTCGCAGTTGACGCACTGGTCGGTGATCTTGAGGGCCATGCGGCGAAGCGGTTTTCCGGATTCCTGCGATGGAGCTACTTCGCCTCGACGAAGCGCACGTCGGCGCCCGAGGTCGCGAGCGCCTGCTTGACCGCCTCGCCGTCGGCCGGCTTGCCGATGAACAGTACGACCACGTCCTTGAACGCGCCGGGTTGCACGTCCTTGAACGCGTCGACGACGAGCTGGGTCGTGATCGCGGAATCAGGGCCGCCGAACGCCATCATGTTGCCCGGCAGTACACCGCGCGCAACCACGTTCTCCACGTTGCTGAGCTGGTTTGCGCGATCGGCCTTGGCCGCGTCGTCGTCGCCGCCCGGCACGTAGTACATGTACGGATGGTTGCTCTTGACGTTCTGCATGTTCGCGGTGACGACGCTGACGAGGTACTTCTTCCATGCGTCCTTGTCGTTCGGATTGGCCGGCGCGGTCAGCACGGCCGGCGCCTGCGCCGCTTCGTCCTGCGCGGCTTGGTCGCCCTTGTTGCAGGCGCCGAGCAGGATCGCCGCGAAGCCTGCGAGCGCGACGAGTGAGAGGATCTTGCGCATGACGTCTACCTCCTGGTGGTCGATTCAAGATAGCGGGAGTGCAGCGCCTGCTGCACGGCCGGATGGACGAAGCCGGAAACATCGCCGCCGAGGCGCGCGATTTCGCGCACCAGCGACGAGGAAATGAAACTGTATTGCTCGGCGGGCGTGAGGAACAGCGTCTCCGCGGCCGGTATCAGGTGGCGGTTCATGCTCGCGAGCTGGAATTCATACTCGAAATCCGACACCGCGCGCAGGCCGCGCAGGATGACGCCCGCGCCGATCTCCTCGACGAAATGCGCGAGCAGCGCAGCGAAGCCACGCACCTCGACGTTGTCGAGGCCGGCCAGCGCCGTGCGCGCGAGCGCGATGCGCTCGTCGAGCGCGAAGGTCGGGCTCTTGCTCGAACTGTCCGCGATGGCGACGACTACGCGGTCGAACAGTGGCGAAGCGCGGCTCGCGAGGTCGATGTGCCCGTTGGTGATCGGGTCGAACGTGCCCGGATACACCGCGATGCGCGAGCGCTTGTGGGTGGTCGGCATGCCCAGCATTCCGAGCGGGAATGGCCTAGCTTAGCGGATCGGGCGCGACGCGACGATAGAGCGCGAACGCGACCGCGCCCGCGTGGCCCTGCCGATGCGGCGTCCAGTTCGCGGGCAGCGCAAACGCGCTGGTGGCGGGACACTCGACATAGACGAATGCAGTCGCGCCGAGCCAGCCGGCATGCTCGAGGCGCTGCGCGGAATCGGCCCAGAGATTCGCCGCGAACGGCGGATCGAGGAAGACCAGGTCGAACGGCGTCGCCGGGCCGCGCAGGAATCCCGCGGCGTCTTCGTTGACGACCCGCGCCTGGGCCACCCGCAGGCGCACGAGATTGTCGGCGAGCAGCCCGCACAACACGCGGTCGTGTTCGACGAACACGCATTCGCGCGCGCCGCGCGACAGCGCCTCGATGCCGAGCGCGCCGGTGCCCGCATACAGGTCCAGGCAGCGCGCGCCCGCGACATGCGGCGCGAGCCAGTTGAACAGGGTTTCGCGAACCCGATCCGGTGTCGGCCGCAGACCCGCCCGATCGGGCACCGCGAGCTTCGAGCCGCGCAAGGTGCCGGCGACGATGCGCAGCGCGCGGCCCGATGTCCTCGATCCCGACTTGCCCATCCGCCCGAGCCGGGTCGGCCCCGGTGATAGCATGAAGGCCTGCATTCTCGCCCAAACCCCCGCAATGCTGAAGTTCTGGAAAAAGAAGGCGTCCGACGCGCCGAACGCGGATGCCGCCGCGGCGCGGTCCGCCGGTGCCGCCCCGAGCGACACCGTGGACCGGGCCGAAGCCATCGCGCAGCTTGCCGCCTCGCGCAGCGTAGCCGCACCGCTGCCCGAAACGGACAGCGCGGCGATGTCCGATGCCCCAGCAGCGACCCCGCCAGCTGCGCGCAGCTCGTGGCGCGAGCGTCTCGGCGGCAGCGGATTCGCGCGCGGCCTGTCGTCGCTGTTCAGCCGCAATCCGCTGCTCGACGACGCGTTTCTCGACGAGCTCGAAACCTGTCTGATCAGCGCCGATGTCGGCGTCGCCACCGCGACCGAGCTCATCGACTCGTTGCGCGCGCGCACCGCCCGCCGCGAGTTCGCCGATGCCGCCGCACTGCTGGCCGCGCTGCGCGCGGATCTCGTCGCGCGCCTTGAACCGGTCGCGATCCCGCTCGATGTCGCTACGCACACGCCGTTTGTTCTGCTCATGGTCGGCGTCAACGGCGTCGGCAAGACCACGACGATCGGCAAGCTCGCGTGGCGGTTTCGCAACGAAGGACGTTCCGTGCTGCTCGCGGCCGGCGACACGTTTCGCGCCGCGGCGGTCGAGCAGCTGCAGGGCTGGGGCGCACGCAACCACGTGCAGGTCGTCAGCCAGGGTGCCGGCGCCGACTCGGCCAGCGTGATCTTCGACGCGTTGCAGACCGCGCGTTCGCGCAGCATTGAAGTGCTGATCGCCGACACCGCGGGGCGCCTGCACACGCAATCCGGGCTGATGGACGAACTCGCGAAGATCCGTCGTGTGCTCGGCAAACTCGACAACGAAGCGCCGCACGAGGCGCTGCTCGTGATCGACGGCACCACCGGCCAGAACGCGATCGCGCAGGTCCGCCAGTTCCAGAAGGCGATCGGCGTGAGCGGCCTGGTCGTGACCAAACTCGACGGCACCGCGAAGGGTGGCGTCGTGTTCGCTCTTGCGCGCGAATTCGGCTTGCCGATCCGCTTTGTCGGCCTCGGCGAGAGCGCCGAGGATCTGCGCGAATTCAATGCGTGCGCATTCGTCGATGCGTTGCTGCCGCCGACCCTCGACGACGATGCCTGAGCGCCGCGCACGCAGACCTTCGCGCAGGCGCCGCTGGCTGATCGCATCGATCGCACTGCTCGCGCTGCTCGGCTGCGGCCTGCTCGCACTGCGCCACTACGCGCGCACGGAGACGTTGACGGCCCTGCTGGTCCGCCAGACCCGCGATCTGACCGGCGCCGAACTCACCCTGGGTGAAGGCGCGCACTTCGATTTCCTGCCGCGGCTGCATCTCGTGCTGCCGCAACCGGCGCTGACCGCGGGCGGCCCACACGCCTTGCTGCGCCTGGATTCGCTCGAAGCGGACGTGCCCTGGCACAGTCTGTGGTCGCGGCGTTTCGACATCGAGCGCTTGGAACTGGTGCGGCCGGTACTCGACCTCGATGCGCTGCATGCCTGGCTCGACGCACGGCCGCCAGCCGCTGCGCCGCTACCCGACATCCGCTTCGTCCTGCGGGTAACGGATGGCGCGATCGTGCGCGGCAGCAAGCTGCTCGCGCAGGACCTGGACCTGCAATTCGCGAGCGGCGGCGATGTCGCCGCGTGGCTCGCGCGCATCGAGGCCGATCCTGCAACCACGACCCTGCTGCCGCCGCTCGCGGGCAGCGCGGCTGCGGCGACGATCGAGATCGGCGACACGCGGCTGGAGGACGTGCACATCGAAGTGCTCGGCGACGACGCCACATCGGAGCCGCAGCGGTGAGCATGCAGGCCCGTGCGGCCGCAGACGCCGAGGGGTTCGCGACCGCGCTGCTCGCGTGGTTCGACCGCCATGGCCGCAGGGACCTGCCGTGGCAGCGCGAGCGCACGCCCTACCGGGTCTGGCTCAGCGAAGTGATGCTGCAGCAGACCCAGGTACGCAGCGTGATCCCGTACTTCGAGCGTTTCATCACCACGCTGCCGACACTGGCCGACCTGGCCGCGGCGAGCGAGGACCGCGTGCTCGCGCTCTGGTCGGGACTCGGCTACTACAGCCGCGCACGCAATCTTCAGCGCACGGCGCGGATTTGCGTCGAGCAACACGCGGGTGCGCTGCCGCGCGACCTCGAAACGCTGTCCACTCTGCCCGGCATCGGCCGCTCGACCGCAGCCGCCATCCTCGCCCAGGCGTTCGGCGCGCCCCATGCGATCCTCGACGGCAACGTGCGCCGCGTACTCGCGCGCTGGCACGGCGTGCGCGGATGGCCGGGCCGCGCGGCCGTGCAACGCGCACTGTGGGCACTGGCCGATGCACACACGCCACACACGCGGGTTGCCGACTACACCCAGGCGATCATGGACCTCGGCGCGACGCTGTGCACGCGCACCCGACCGCGCTGCACCGCGTGCCCGCTGGCGATGGGCTGCATCGCGCGGCGCGACGGACTCACCGCCGTCCTGCCCGAACCCGCGCCGCGGCGCGCGCTGCCGGTGCGCGCCACCACCATGCTCGTGGTGCGCGACCAGACCGGCCGCATCCTGCTCGAGCGCCGTCCACCGGCCGGCGTCTGGGCCCGCCTGTGGAGCCTGCCCGAGGTCGCCGATCCCGCATCGGCAGGCGAATTGCTGCGCGCGCGCCATGGCGTCGCTGCCGCGGCGCCGCGCGCGCTGGCCGCATTCACGCACGCGTTCACCCACTATCATCTGCGGGTCACCCCGCTGCTGTTCGCCGAGGCGACCTGCAACGTTGTCGCCGACGCGCCAGACAGCGCCTGGCACGCCCCCGAGGCGCTCGCAGAGGTCGGGCTGCCCGCGCCGGTGCGCAAACTGCTGCAGTCATTGAACTGAGGAACACCCATGTCCCGCACGGTCCACTGCATCAAGCTCGGGCGCGACGCCGAAGGCCTCGCCTACGCGCCATGGCCGGGCGAACTCGGCAAGCGCATCTACGAGAACGTGTCGCGCGAAGCCTGGCAGGGCTGGCTCGCGCACCAGACGATGCTGATCAACGAGAACCGGCTGAACCCACTCGAAGCGAGCACGCGCGCGTTCATCGCGGCCGAACTCGAGAAGTATTTCTTCGGCGCGGGATCGCAGGCACCAACCGGCTACGTGCCGCCGGAACCCGATTGAGCGTGCGGCATCCGCCGCGGTGATGAGAGCTGCCCGCCGCGCGCTTCGCAACGGCGCAGCGCAGGTGCTATCGGCTCGTTTTCGCGCCGCGGTCCACGTGCATCCTGGCGAGATCGATCGGACGGATCTGCTCGATCTGGCAGCGCTCGCGGCCAACGGTCACAAAATCGAAGCGCGCACTCACCCGATGCAGTTGCTGCGAAGTGAGTCCGATATTCCGCGCCCACTCGAGCCGCGCACAGGGCGCATGGACCGTGATCAGATATGCATCCTTGAGCGTCGACCAGACCACGACCTTGCGCGGTCCGACCAGTTGCCATTGATACAGCGACCAAAACCTGAATTCGTCGACGGGCGCCTCGAGGTAGGGCGTGTATTCGTCGAGATGCCTGCGTTGCGTCGCCCGCGTATCAGCGAGCGTCGGATCTGCGATGGCCACGCCCAGCACCAGCCACGCGGTGGCAATCCGGACCTTCATCGCAGGCCTCCTCGACGTTATGCGTCACATGGACATCCGGCGGTCGAGGATCATCGCGCCGCCGGACTGCAGGCACGGCACGCCGGGCGACGCTGCCCTCAACCGCTGGCCTGCTTCGCGGCCTGACGATGCTTGTGCTTCGACATCCGGTTCAAGTGCGCGACCTGCGCGTAGTCGACCGGCTGGATCGAAGCGATCTTGCAGTAACCGCTGCCGACTTCGACGTAGTCGCTGCCGGCCATGACATGGCCGCCGTGTACGGTCAGCATCACGTCGTCGCTGTCCTTCAGACCCGCGCACGGTGCTTCCACGCGCACCAGCCAGGGTTTGTCGTGTGCGGTCCACACCGCGAGCGATTGGTCGTCCAGTGCCTGCCAGTCGACCAGCGCCGGCAGTGGCATCTGCGTGACCTCGCTGCCGGCCGCCTTCTGGTAGCGCGCGATGTCGCGCGATCCTTCGACCGTATTCGCCGCTGCTGCCGCGCTCGCAGTGACCGCAATCGCGACCGCGCCCGCCATCAACATGCTTTTCATTGTCGCCTCGAACGCCGGATCGACGCCCCGGCCTTGGCGCTCCCCATGGGCAACGGCGCCGTCTCAGACGCCGCGCACGGGCGCGAAGTTGCCGCGCCGGCCGCCGTGATTTCGTCGCCGTTCACCCAGCCGCGGGTCTTGGCGATCAGCTCGCGAAGCGGTCCAGCGCACGCTCTGCCGCGCCCCGCTCCGTGCCCGAGAGCTGCCGTGCCACTTCGCGAAAGCGCGCGATCAGGTCGGCTTCGCCGGGCATTACCCGGGCCAGTGCAACCAGCACCTCGCGGCATTCGTAGTCCGAATCCATCGCGGCGGCGGCGTCGAGTACCGCGCGCGTCCCGGTTGCGCCGAAGCCATGCGCGCCGATCAGCGCGAACAGCGCCTCGCGCCGCTCGTAGGCGGAGCCGATCCCGGCAACCGCGCGCACGTACACCTGCGCCGCGCGGTCGGCGTCGGACATTGCGCCGATCGTGGTGACCAGCAGCGAGCGCCGTTCGTAGTCCGAATCGATCGACTGCGCCGCGCCGATCACCTTGGCCAGGCTCGCATCGTCGTTGTGCCCGGCCGCGACCAGTGCGGACAGCGTGCGCCGGTGCTCGAAGTCGGAGCCGATGCCCTCGGCCGCCTTCAACCAGGCCGCGCGCACGTCCGCGTCGACGACCAGCTCCGGCAACAACCCGACCAGCAACTCGGCGCGCTCGTAATCGGAATCGATCTTTGCAGCCTGGGCGATCACCAGCTTCTGCTGCGCCGCGTCCAGCGGCGCATTCGCGCCGATTGCGGCTAGCGCGTTGCGGCGTTCGTAATCCGACGAGAATCCATCGATGAGGGCGATCGCGCGCGTGGTCTGCGCGCGATCGAGCTTGGCGGTCGCGCAAAGCTCGCGCAGATAGACGCCGCGCGCGTAGTCGCTGTCGATGCGCGCGATCTCGTCGAGCACGGCGGACGGGCCGCCCTGCGCGAGGATGCGCCGCACGCGTGCCGGCGCATTGATCGCGGTCGCGCGGATCACCATCGGGATCACCTGCGCGATCCAGGCCTGCGCGGCCGCGTCTATTGGTTGCTCGCGGTTGTCGACGAAGTAGCGTTGCGCGAGCTTGCCGCCCGTGCTCGAGTAGTCGACGCGGCGCGTCACGCCCGCGCGCGTCTCGGTGAAGCTCGCGGTGCCGCCATCGCCGAGCCGCGCGATGTGGTCGTTGTCGTCGAAAGCGATCTCGCCGTCGATTTTCGCGCCGTAGGCGTGCCCGTCGAGGCTCACGTCGACGGTTGTGAACTCGTGCGTGCCCGAGGGTCCGGTCTCGCTCGCGATATGGACATGCTGCCCTCGCGCATCCTGTGGCGCGGCGGGCGGGCGCGGCGGCGCGGGTGGCGGTGCCGGCAGCGCCACGGGGTCCGCCTGTGCATGCGCCGGCTGCACGCCGACGCCGGGCAGCACGAACGCTGCGGCCGTGAGCACGAGCGCGCTCGCCACGAGCGCGTGCGCACGTGAAATCCTGATGTTCATGAGGGATCCCTCGATCAATTGATCGATGCGTTGCAGCAGCGGCGAATCGCGGCCGGCCATCGCCGAGACGAGGCCGGCTTCGAAACCGCCGACGCGGCGCCCGGCGCACTCGGCCAGGCATTCGGCGAGCGCTCGCCCGTCGCCGATACTGCGCGCGGCCCATGCATCGCAGGACAGCTCGGCGATCTCGTCGAGCCGGCGCCGCGCGATTGCGGTCAGCGGAAGGAACCAGAGCAGTGCCGACCATGCGGCGATCGCAAGCTTCCACTCGGGATCGCGACGCGCGAGGTGCGCGGTTTCGTGCGCGATCATCGCGCGCAACTGCTCGCGCGCGAGCAGCTCGAGCGCCCAGCGCGGCAGTACGATGCGACGCCCGCCGACCGCGATCGGACTCGCGAGGTCGTCGATCACCGAAAGTAGCGGCGCGCGGATCCGCGCCTGGATCGCGAGCGCGGCCGCATCGGTCGCGACATCCGCACGATCGAGTGCCGATGCATGGGCGAGCCGTCCACGCAGGCGCAGCCAACCCTGCGTGAGCCGCACCAGCGCAAGCAGCGCGCCCGCGAGCCAGCCCGCAACGAGAAACGATTGCCAGCCCGGCAGCGACGAAGCCAACGCAGGCGTCGGCGTGCGCGCCGCCGGCACCTGGGCCTCGGTTCGCGCGGCCGGCGTGCCGATGCGTGCGTTGCCCGGCGCGGAGTGCGCAGCCACCGAAGTCGGCTTCGCGGGCGCAGGCACCACGGGCGCCGCGGCGCGCGCGAGCACGATACGCGCGGGCAGCGGCGCATCGACGAGCGCCTGCACGCTCGCGGTCAGTGCACCACCGAACAGCGCTACCCGCCAGAGCAGCTCACGCCAGCCCGGGTACGCGCGCAACACGCCACGATCGACGATCCACGCAAGGCAGAGCAACACGCAGCCATGCAGGGCCAGCGTCAACAGCCACGCCGCGACCGATTCAATTGCCATCACGGTCTCCCCGCGCGAGGCGCCGTCTGACCTTGGCGAGGTCGCCCGGCGCGATCTCCGCCTCCTGCACCAGATGCGCGACCAGCTCGCGCGCATCGCCAGCAAACAACGCACCAACCAGGCCGGCGACCATCGAACGGCGCACGTCGGCCTCGTCGACGAGCGCTCGATAGAGCAACTGGCGCCCGTCGCGGCGCTGCGCGACCACGCCGCGCTTCTCGAGACGCGTCAGCAGCGTTGCGATCGTCGTGTGCTTGAGTCCGCGTTCGCGGGCAAGTGCCGCAACCACATCGGCGATGCTGGTCTCGCCACGCGCCCAGAGCACGCGCATCAGCGTGATCTGCAATTCGCTCAGGCTCACTCCCGGGTCATCCGCCATTGCCGCACCGCCTTCTACAGATGTCGTACTACAGTTGTAGTAGAACCTAGCGGGCGATGCAACAGGCCGAAAGTCATGGCGGACCGGCTTGCCTCGTAGCAGGCACCCGGCGCACGCTGTGCGAAACGCCACCGAAGCGCGTCCGCGGCCCGCCAGGCGCCCCGCCCGGCTTGACGCGACCGGCGCCCGCGGCTCTAATACGCGGCCCCGCTGCGGTCACCACAGGCCGCGCGCAGCACGCACGCAGGGCCGGGTAGCTCAGTTGGTAGAGCAGGGGATTGAAAATCCCCGTGTCGGCGGTTCGATTCCGTCCCCGGCCACCATCCAATCCAGCCCTTGCTCGTGGATGGCCCGACCTGCCTGCCGCGGGAACTGTTGAATCGGAAGTTGTTCCTTCAACTTGCGCATTTGCAAAGCCTCGGCGCAATGCCGCGATTCCGAGCGGTTCCCAAACCTGACGCCGCAGCTGCGAGCCCTTATCATTCCGGACATCTTCTCTACCCTCCCTGGGAGACTGCGATGACCAAGCGTTTGCTGCTCGCCCTTGCCTTGCTCGTGCCCGCGTTTGCGTTCGCCCAAACGGCCGCCGCGCCCGCGAAACCGGCTTCGACGAAGGCGGCCAAGGCGCCTGCGAAGGTATCCGCGAACGCGCAGGACAAGGCCGCCGCCGAAGACAAGGCGTCCGCGCCACCGCGGGTTCTGCTCAAGACCAGCATGGGCGATATCACGATCGAGCTGTATCCGGACAAGGCGCCGAAATCCGTGGAGAACGTGCTCGGCTACGTGCAGAACGGGTTCTACGACGGCACGATCTTTCACCGCGTGATCGACAACTTCATGGTCCAGGGTGGCGGCTTCACCAAGGACCTGCGCATGAAGAAAACGCGCGCGTCGATCGTGAACGAATCGAAGAACGGCCTGAGCAACCTCAAGGGCACGGTGGCGATGGCGCGCACCGCCGATCCGAACTCGGCGACTGCGCAGTTCTTCATCAACGTAGTCGACAATCCGCGCCTGGACTATGCGGGCGACGCGAACCCGGGCTACTGCGTGTTCGGCAAGGTGGTGGCCGGAATGGACGTGGTCGACAAGATCAAGAGCGTGCCGACCGGGCCACAGGGGCCGTTCCGCAGCGACGTGCCGGTAACGCCGGTGGTGATCGAGAAGGCGACGTTGCTCAAGTAGGCGCTTCTGCGAGGACACGCGCCCGCGGCGTGCGGGTGCGCGCCGGACCTGCGACGATGCGATGACGACGCTGTTCATATCGGATCTGCACCTCGATCAGAGCCGGCCGCAGATCACGCGGCTGTTCGTCGACTTCGTGCACAACGAAGCGGTTCATGCGCAGGCGCTGTATATCCTCGGCGACCTGTTCGAGGCCTGGATCGGCGACGACGCGGCCGACGCGACCGCCGGCCAGGTGGCCGCTGCGCTGGAGACTCTCCACGACCGCGGCGTTCCATGCTTCTACATCCACGGAAACCGCGATTTCCTGCTCGGCGACGCCTACGCACGGCGCGCGCGCATGACCCTGCTGCCCGACCCCAGCGTAATCGAGATCGAAGGTGAAAGGATCCTGCTCATGCATGGCGACGCGCTGTGCACGGACGATGCGCCGTACCAGGCGTTTCGCGCACAATCGCGCGTGGCGAAGTGGCAGCGGGATTTTCTTGCCCGTCCGATCGCCGAGCGCGAGGCATTCGCCGTGCAGGCGCGCGCGGAGAGTCGGCGCTACACGCGCTCGGTCGAGGATGCGATCACCGATGTGAACGCCAGGGCGGTCAGCGCGGCATTCACACGAGCCGACGTGCGCCGGCTCGTGCATGGGCATACGCATCGTCCGCGCAGGAACTCGCTCGAAGTCGATGGCACGACCGCGGAGCGGATCGTGCTCGGAGACTGGTACGAGCAGGGCAGCGTGCTGCGACTTGAACGGGATGCCGTACTTCTGGAGGCGCGGCCCATCCGCGGCTAGTTCCGGCCAGCACGTGTGACGTGGCAGCTGCGACGACCCGGCCTATTTTGCGACTACCTTCTGCACTCCGGTCAAATCCTGTTTGCTGCCATTGCGGTTGAGGATTCCGATCTGGTACCAGTAGGTCTTGCCTGGCTTCGCGGAGTTATCGCGCCATTGGTACGCACCCGACTTGTCGGCGCCTTCTTCGACGACGCGAATGATCTCGTCGTTGATGCGCAGGAACGGCCCCGTTTCCGACTCGGCGCGGTAGATCGCATAGCCATAGATCAGGCCCTGATGCGCGACCGACCAACGCAACAACGGGCCGGTGCCGGGCGGCGGCGGCTCCTGCTTGCGTATCGTGCTTTCAATCGCACTGCCGAGATCCGCCGGCTTGGCTGCGCTCGACATTGCACCGGAAGAATTCGCCGCATCCTTGAGCAACTCGTCCATCTGGTGGATCTTGGTTTCCGGTGTCACCAGAATGCCCACCAGTTCGATCGGCAAGGTCCTGCCATAGCCTGGCAATTCGACCTTGAGGATTCCGTCCAGCTTGCCAGGCGGCTGATCGTTGGCGACATCGAGCGAAACCAACTTGCAGCCCCTGGAAGCCGGAACACAGGGCTGGATTCCTGCATTTGCCTTGATGCGCTCAACGGCGAGATTGCCGACCGCAAACTCCTTGCCTGAACGGCTCGTCAGGCGGATGAGAAACGCGTGCTGGCCCACGGTACGCAGAAGACCGAGTTGAAACGGGTTTCCGTCCGGAACAACATCGCCGAGCACCTGGGCCTGGACTTCTACCCATGCCTTGTGCTGTTTTGGCGTATCGATATTGACTTTCACGAATGCATCGCCGTGATGGATCAGGCCCCACGGCACCGAATCGCGCAGCGTTGCACGCAACGTACGTCCATCCGCATTCAGCGCAACATCGAGCCATGGTGGCTTGGATTCGATCCCCGTGATGCGAAAGTCCTTCGCTTCACGACTGCTGAGGCTGATCGACACGGAGGGAAGGTCTCCCGCTCCGAGCTTTACGACGCCAAAGTCCAGAATCGGCTTGGACTGATCGAGCGCCGACTCGACATAGGCGCGCACTTCCGATCCACGATAGGGCTGGCCGGGTTCATCGGTTGCGAAGCGAAATGGACGCCGTACCAGGCCTTCATCATTGCGCAGGTCGATTCGCGCCTTGAGATAGGACGTACCCTTGCCGGGTACGGTGATCGTGCCGGTGTCGATGCTGTCCCAAGGAAATCTTGCTTCGGCACCGGATACCTTGATCGGGTCGTCACCCGTATTGCGAAGTTCGATGTCGCATGTCGCCGTTTCGAACTGGTATCGCTCGCCGGCATCGCAGCGTGAAACCACCAGATGACTCGCGGTCGGAGTCTGGCTCGCAATTTCGGCAAGCAAAGACAGCAGCAACCCTGCACTTGAAATCATTGATCACTACCAAAAAAAGACCCACCTGTGTTTCCACAGGTGGGTCTGGATTAACGCGGTGAGCAGGTTAGCTGACCGTGAAATCTTGCAATGTAACCGGGAAGGTGCCGTTGGTCGTCAACGAGAACGCACCACAAGAGCCGGCGCCATCGATCGTAGCTGCAGTGACGACGATCAGCCAATCACCGTTCGAAACGTCACCGCTACCATCCGTGACATTGATCGGTGTCGTGTTGTCGCCCGTCGCGCCGCAGGCAGAATTGGTGCCGCATCCGCCCGAAGCCGCGGTGAAATACACGACGGGATCGAAACCTGCGCCGCCACCGCCCAAGGTCACGGAAGTCGCCGTGTGCCCCGCTGCGAACGTGGACGCAAGGATGTAGGCCGGACCAGGTGCGTCAAAATTACCGGCGCAATAGCCACCTGCGGTCGTGTCACCGCCACAAGTGTCTCCGTTGATGGTTGGCGCGCCACCAGCATCCGGCTGCCACGGCAGAGGACCGGTACCACCACAAGTCTGGGCCGAAGCGGAAATGCTAAACAACGCGCCGACAGCCAGCATTCCGAGCGATGCAGTAATCAGGTTACGCTTCATTGTTCACTCCGTAATTTGGGAACAGTAAATTGACTCTCTTATGCGTTACCAGCCAATGTAAGTCTGACGACGCGAATCGAATGCGTCAAAGCCGGCTGCCTGCCCTGCGTGAGCATTCTTGAATGCCGACGTCGGACCGGACAAGCCAAGGATGGCGCGATTCACACCCACCCATGCGGCGTTGTCCAGTGTTGCAATCGTACCGGTCGGTGCAGGCTCGGTGGTGCCTTGCGCTGCATTGACCCAGTAGTCAAGTTGCCCCGCACCAGCGGCGCCCGTGGTCAGCTTGCCCTCAATTCGGGTCACCCCGGCCGGAAGGTCAGTTGTCGTGCTCTGCGCGCAACGAAAGTTGTTGGCTGAATTGCTGCAGGCCGCATTGAAGCGGACACGCTTCGCGCCAGCGGCGCCAGGAACGAGATAAACAGTGAGCATGTTGCTCGTGCCATTGGCGGCAGCAGCCGAGTTCGACCGGTACAGAACGACCGAGTCAGTCAAGCTGAAACTTCCGAACGCGTCCGGATCCACGAGAAACTGGAATCGATAGGAAGGCTCATTTGTAGGCGTGTCATCGGTCACGGTCGCTGCAGCGGCCAAAGACGCAGCAAGCGAGGAAGTCGCTTTGCACGCGCTCGGTGAGACGGGCTCGAGTCCACCAGGGACGATCGCAAATGCCGAACCTGTGGTAATGAAGCTGCTCGTCCACGCACCACCCTCAGCCACGGTCGGGCCAGCCGGGCAGGTACCGGCGGCGGCAGTGCCAACGTAGCCAAACGCGCCAATCAGAGCCAGCGAAAGCACTTTCATCTTTGCATTCATGGAATATCTCCCAGAGTGTCTCGGGCGGGGCCAATCCCCAGTCCCCATGGTTGAATACTGGTTAACCAAGCCCGATCCCGGCGGACGATAGTGAAGTCCTAACACCGTGTCAACACGGGTCGAGCGTGGGTCCGGCTAACCATGCCAGATTCGAGACGGAGGCCTCATTCGGGCGCTCCCTCCCGGCCAGCGGCGTATCGCCTCCGGCCCACGGGCCTTCAAGACGCACAAGGGGGCGGAAACCGGACACGCCGGCGAATCCGGGCTCCGCTCGCTGCCTGATCGCGAGGTCCGCCTTCGCGCCTGACCATCCCGCCGGCGACCGGTTTCGCACAACCCGCAAGCGACCGCATATAGGTAAGGAATGCCGGGGCCGAAGGCGAGTCGCGTTGACCTGGCCCGGCGCGATGCGCAGAATCGCGCTCCCTTCCGATTCGCCCCGGTCCGTGACCCCACTCTCCCCCGCCCCGCTCCGTGCCGCCGACTGCCTCGCGGTGATCCCCGCCCGTGACGAGGCCGCCACGGTGGCCACGGTGGTGAGCGGCGTGCGCTCCACGCTCGGCTGCGCGGTGCTGGTCGTCGACGATGCGAGCACCGATGCAACCGGCGCCAAGGCGATCGCGGCAGGTGCGCGGGCGCTGCGCCTGCCGCTCGGACTGGGTGCCTGGGGCGCGACCCAGGCCGGGATCCGCTATGCGCGCCGCAACGGTTTCAGCAGCGTGATTACCTTGGATGCCGATGGTCAGCACCTGCCCGAATCGTTGCCGATGCTGTTCGCCGCGCGCGCGGCGCGCGGTGCCAACGTCGTGATCGGCACCTGCGTGGGCCGCCTGAGCCGCGCCAAACGCATGGCCTGGCGCTATCTGCGCGTGTTGACCGGCCTCGGGCTGGCCGACTTCACCTCGGGACTGCGCCTCTACGATGCACGCGCGATCGAGATTCTCGCCGGTCCCGAGGCCAGCCTGCTCGATTACCAGGACGTTGGAGTGCTGATGCTGCTTGCGAGAGGCGGACTGACGATCGAGGAAACCCCGGTTGCGATGGTGCCGCGCCGAGCGGGGCATTCACGCGTATTCGCATCATGGCCCGTGGTTGCGCTCTATCTGCTGCACACGACCGTGCTGTGCATTGCCCAGCTCGACGCGGGCCGACGCATGACCGGGCCGGGTCCACGCGCATGCTGACCGGGCAGATTACCTCGGCGATCCTCGGCATCGCACTCGCGGGTGCGATCCTGTTCCTGGTCCGCCGCGACCATCTGCACGGACCGTTCGCGGTCTGGTGGTTCGCGGTAGCGGCCGCGACGTTCGTGCTCGGCGTGTTTCCGCGCACCGTGGTCTGGCTTGGCCACGCGACCGGGATCATCTACGCGCCGGTGCTGCCTATCATCGTCGCGGTCTCGCTGATCCTGATCCGCCTGCTCAAGCTCGATGTCGATCGCTCGAAACAGGAGCGGCGCCTGCGCCGCCTGACCCAGAAGCTCGCGATACTCGAACAGGAACTGGATCGACTGGGCGGACGGCCCGCCGATGCCGAGTCCGACGACGACGCTACCTGAGCTGCGGCCCGCGGGCATGCGCATCCTGCACGTCGGCAAATACTACGCTCCGGTGCGGGGCGGCATCGAACGCTACACCCAGGCGCTGGCCGAATGGTGCGTGGTGCGCGGCGATGCGGTAGCCGCGCTCGTACACCAGCCTGCGGGAACGTGGCGCTCGGCGCGGCAAGTGCTGCACGGCGTCGAGGTGTATCGCGCGGGTTGCATCGCTGCGCCGCTCTACACACCGCTGAGTCCCGGGTTTCCGCTCGTGCTAGCGCGCGTGCTGCGCGAGTTCCGTCCACGGGTATTGCATCTGCATTTTCCGAACCCGTCGTGCTTCGCCGCACTCGCGAGCCCGGCCGCACGGCGCCTGCCATGGGTCGTGCACTGGCACGCCGACGTGCCACCCGACTCGCGGGACTGGCGCCTGCGCAGCGCTTACCGCGGCTACCGGCCATTCGAACAGGCCGTGTTGCGGCGCGCCAGGGCCATCATCGCGACCTCGCTGCCGTACTCCGAGGCGAGTGTCGCGCTCGCGCGGTGGCGAGAGAAAGTGCGCGTGATCCCGCTCGGCATCGCCGACCTGGCCAATGCAGTGCCGGCGGCGGATCCCTGGCCTGCGCGAACCGGCCTGCGCCTGCTCGCGGTCGGTCGACTCAGTCCCTACAAGGGATTCGATGTGCTGATCGAAGCGCTTGCGCGGATCGAAACGGCCACCCTGCTGCTGGTCGGCCACGGCGAGTGCGAGCGTGCGTTGCGCGCGCTCGCGCACGCACGCGGCGTCGGCGCGCGCATCACGTTCGCGGGTGATCTCGACGATGCCGGGCTCGACGCAGCCTATGCCGCAGCGGATCTGTTCGTGCTGCCGTCGCTGGATCGAAGCGAGGCGTTCGGCCTGGTCCTGCTCGAGGCGATGCGCGCGGGTCGCGCGGTCGTGGCGAGCGCGATCGCGGGCTCGGGGGTCGGGGCCGTGGTCGTCGACGGTACGACCGGCCTGCTCGTCGCGCCCGGCGACGCGGGCGCCATCGCGCGTGCGATCGAACGACTGGCCGATCCCGTGTTGCGCACGCGCCTGGGTGCAGCGGGCCGGGACCGCTGGGCTGCGAACTTCACGCTGGCCGCGTCCGCGGCCGCAGTGCATGCGACGTATCGCGCTGTGCTGGACCGGGATGAAGCCGCGCTGCGCGCTTCATAGGGAGGCGGCGGGCCAACGCCCGCCCTGTGCGCCGGCCTGAAGTTCGCGATCGGGTGCTGCATTCCCGAAATCGGCGCCACGCAGCAGTACCGCGATGAACGCGAAGATGCCCGGCACGACCTGCAGGATCAGGCGGTTTACGCTCGTGAAGTCCTCGGCCCACGCGGCCGCGCCGGTGAAGAAGAACAGTACGAACAGGAACGCCAGTTGCAGCAGCACGAACACGCCTAGCAGACGCGCCGCGCGATCCTCGAGCAATCGACGCCAGCGTAGCGCGACGAGCACCGGAAACAGGTACCAGAACAGGTGCCAGTTGGGCAGGGTAAACAGGCTCGCGAGCATCGCCCCGCCGACCGGGTGCCAGGCAAGTTCGAATGCGGGGATGGCCGGGATTTCCACGTGACTCCAGGCGATGTGCACCCAGCCGAGACCGAGCATCGGCAGGCTGAATCCGCCCAGCGCGATACCGATCACGCCGCAGCCCACGCTGACCGCGGCGATGCCCCGGCGCCAGCGCGATGGCAGCAGTTCGAGAACGACGACAGCGGAGAATGCGAGCAGCCAGACCGCACCTTCGAGCTTGATTGCCGGAAGACACAGCGCAAACGCGACAGCGAGCAGCCATTGGGCGCGCTCGCGGAAGATCAGCCAGCGTGACCAGGCCAGGGTCGCGAGACCCAGCGTGACCGCGACCCAGAGGTCCGCATAGCCGGCAAGCGCGACATGGGCGTCGATCAGCGGCAGGGAAACCAGTGCATAGACCAGTCCGATCGCCAGCACCGGGCTGAGTCCGAACCCGCGCAGGTAGCCGTAGGCCGCGATTGCGAATGCGGTCAACGCACCGCACCAGGCCAGATCGACCAGGGATCCGTTCCAGCCGCCGGCCGCACTTGCGAACCAGACCTGAATCCAGGCCAGGGTTTCCGGGTAGTTCCAGGTTGCCGCGGTGCGCAATGCAGCCGGCGGATTCGCGAGCCAGTCGAACATCGACACGAAGGGTTCGACATGACCCAGCAGCAGCCAGCTCTTGGGCTTGAGGGCCCACGCCGACCACGCGTCCCATGGGAACACGGGCCGCAAACTGGCTTCGTAACCGAGCAGCAGCAAGCGCGACACGATCAGGGCGACGAGCAACCACCAGAGGATTCGCAGCCCGGGGGAGCGCGCCGCCTGCGCGCCGCTGCGGGCTTCCGGTGCGGATGCGCGCGCGATGCGCCGTGCGGCGATCGCGACCGCGATCCATGCGAGCAGACCGGCCCCGAGCAGATACGGCATGGCCATCGAGAATGCGTGCAGCGTGTCGGCGCGACCGACACAGCGGGTCGCAGTCGCGGCGATCAGCACACCGGCGATCCAGCCCGCACCGATGGTCGCAGCGGCGCGACCCGGCCATGCCCCTGCGGCAACCGCAAGAGCGCAGATTCCGGCGCCCGCGAACAGCGGCACGAGCCAGGCGAGCAGATAGTCAGCGTGCATGATGGAAACGGAACACGACGAACGGGCTTGCCTCGAAATCTTCCGCGAACACGGACCCGGGTGCGGTGATGCGCTCGCTGTGCGCGAGCAGGCGCTGCATGACCGGATCGGTACGCCAGGCATCGCTCCCGTAGAACACGATCAGCGTGTCCTCCGGCAGCGCGGCGCCGAACGTTCTCGCATGCGGGAATGCGGCGGCATTCAGCGGCAGCAGATGCCAGATCATGCGCAGCATCGCGTAGTCGCTGCCCGCTTGCACGAGAATCCGCCGCTCTGGCGGCTCGTCGCGAAGCAGCGCCTTGAGCGCGTCCGCTGCCGCGACGATGTCGCTGTCGCCGACGATGCGTTCACGTTCCGGCCACGCGACACCGGCATACAACATGCGCGTCGCCTTCAGGCGCTGCACGAGACCGGTCTGCCAGCGCAGATCGAGTGCGAGCCATCCGGCTGCGGCGCAGACCAGCGCAATCGTCGCCAGCCTTCGACCGCGCACGCCGAGCAGCAGCGCGGCCCATGCGATCGTCGCCACGACCGCGAGCGCCGCGAACAGCAGCGCAGAATGCGCGCGCGGGACATCACCCTCGCGCCCGAGCGCGTGTACCGAGCGCTGGCTCCACGGCCACGCGCCGAACCAGTCGGTGGTCAGCGCGGCCAGATCGCCGCGCCAGGATGGCGACCAGAGCTCCGCGGCGATCAGTTCAAAGGGCGCGAATCCGCGCGCGGGCGGCACCAGTTGCGCGGTCGCGGACTCGTAAAATCCAAGCTCGGTGATCGTTCCACGCCAGCTCGCGACATGCGCGAGATCGAAGGTCGAGGCGCCCGTGCCTGGCCACGGCAACGAGATGGTTTGCACGTCGTCGGGCATCTCGGCGGTGCGGAACACGAGCGACACTTCCATGGTTCGAGGAAGCCGCGCGAACGCATAGCGCAGGGTCGGAAAGTCCGCGGCGCGCAGATCCGGCAATGCGGTCGCCTGCAACACGGAGTAGTCCGCGGCCGGCGCCTCGACGCGCAGGCGCTGGCCTTGCGGCATCGCGGTACCGAACACCGCGTGAAAGCGGCTGCCCGGAAACGTGCGCTCGGCCGCCGGCACCAGTGGCGTACGCCAGTCGACATTCGCGGCCCAGAGCAGCAACACGAGCCAACTCGCCGCGAGCGCGGCAACGAAGAGCGCGCGCCTCATCCGGCCATGCCCGCCAGCCGCTCGAGTTCCCCCGCGGTGAAACCCGCGCGCAGGCGCGCGGCGACGTTCAGCGGGCCGCGCATACCGCCGATGTGGGTGTCGACGAGCTGCTGGAACACGCCTTCGGCATCGAGGCCCTCGCGCGCGCAGCACCATCTGAACCAGCGCGTGCCAGCCGCGACATGGGCGATTTCCTCGGCGAGGATTCGTTGCAGAATCGCGACAGTCGGCTCGTCGCCGGCACGGCGCAGGCGCGCGATCATGCCGGGCGTTACGTCCAGCCCGCGTGCTTCGAGCACGCGCGGCACCAGGGCCATGCGTGCGAGACAGGAATGGGCCGTGCGTATCGCCATGTCCCACAGACCATCGTGCGCGTCGAAGTCGCCGTAGGCATGACCGAGTTCGGCCAGTCGCGTGGTCAACCACCCGAAATGGCGCGCTTCGTCGACGGCGATTCCGACCCAGTCACGATAGTACGCGGCCGGCAAGCCGCGGAATCGATAGACCGCGTCCCAGGCCAGATTGATCGCGTTGAACTCGATATGCGCGACTGCATGAACCAGGGCCGCGCGTCCCTCGACCGACCCGAGGCCACGCTGTGCAAGTGCGCGCGGAGACACCCGGCGCGGCCGCTCCGGTCGACCCGGCGACTCGCCGCCCGCAACGGCCGCAAACGGCGCGCACAGATCCGCGCCGATCTCGCCGGCCATGAAGCGGCGCGCGGTCTCTTCGGTCAGCGCGAGCTTGTCCGCGATCACGCCGCTGTCCAGACAGCGGCGCGCGCAGGCGTGCAGCGAGATCTTCGGATCGGGGGGCATCATGAACGGTCCAGGGGAACACGGATTATCGCAAGGATGGCCGCGCCACGCCCATGGCGTACGCCGCGTGTCGGGCAGACCCTGCAATCCTCGACGTCGTCCATGACGGACCCTGCGTGCGATTACGGACACATGCCAAGCTCAGGACCGGGTCGAAACGTTCAGCCTGCGTATCGGCGCTGCGACTTCGCGTCATCGGAACGCGCGAACTCGAGATCGGCGAGATAGGTCGGCTCGACGCCGGTCACGTATTCGCCGGAGAAGCACGACGTGTCGAAATGGCTCAGGTTCTCGTTGCCGTCCTGTACCGCCCAGATCAGATCGTCCAGATCCTGGAAGATCAGCTTGTCGGCGCCGAGGATTTTCTCGATCTCCTCGACAGTGCGCCCGTGCGCCACCAGTTCGGCGGTCACCGGCATGTCGATGCCGTAGATGTTCGGATAGCGGACCGGCGGTGCGGCCGAGGCGAGATAGACCTTCCTCGCGCCGGCCTCGCGCGCCATCTGGATGATCTGCCTCGATGTCGTGCCGCGCACGATCGAGTCATCGACGAGGAGTACATTCTTGTTGCGGAATTCAAGACCGATCGGATTCAGTTTGCGCCGGACCGACTTCACGCGCTCGCTTTGTCCCGGCATGATGAACGTGCGGCCGATGTAGCGGTTCTTGACGAATCCCTCGCGCACCGGCACCCCGAGCGCCTGCGCGAGCGGACCGGCCGCGGTGCGCGAGGTGTCGGGAATCGGGATCACCGAATCGATGTCGTGGCCGGGCATCTCGCGCAGGACTTTCTCACCGAGCTTTTCGCCCATGCGCAGGCGTGCCTTGTAGACCGATACGTCCTCGATCATCGAGTCGGGACGCGCGAGATACACGTATTCGAAGATGCACGGTGCATGGACGCCACGCTCGGCGCACTGGCGCGTATGCAGCCTGCCGTCGAGAGTCATCAGCACCCCTTCGCCGGGCGCCACGTCGCGCAGCAGGCGGAACCCGAGAATGTCGAGCGCGACCGACTCGGAGGCAACCGCATATTCCTTCCCGGAAGCGGTGTCGCGCTCGCCGAGCACGAGCGGGCGGATGCCGTGCGGGTCGCGGAACGCGATCACGCCGTAGTCGAGCAGCATGCCCACGACCGCATAGCCACCGACGCAGCGCGCATGGGTTCCCGCGATCGCCTTGAAAATGTGATCAGGCGTCAGTGCGCGTCGATCCTGGATCTGCAACTCGTGCGCGAGCACGTTGAGCAGGACTTCGGAATCGGAATCGGTGTTGATGTGACGCCGGTCGTCCTCGAACACTTCGCGACGCAATGCGTCGGTATTGATCAGATTGCCGTTATGCGCCAGTGCGATGCCGTACGGCGAGTTCACGTAGAGGGGCTGCGCTTCGGCGGAGCCCTCCGCACCCGCGGTCGGATAGCGGCAGTGGCCGATGCCCGCGTTGCCGTGCAGGGCCAGCATGCTGCGTTGATCGAACACGTCGCGCACGAGACCGCCGCCCTTGTGCAGACACAGGCGCTTGCCATCGAGAGTCGCGATGCCGGCGGCGTCCTGTCCGCGATGCTGAAGGACCGTGAGCGCATCGTAGAGCGCGGAGGCGACTTCCGACTTGCCGACGATGCCGATGATTCCGCACATGATGGACGCTCAGCCCGAAGGGGATTTCGTAGGTGCGGCCGGTTTTTCTCCGGCCGGCGGCAACAACAGCGGCCGGGCCATGGAACCGATCGGCTCGAGGTAGCGCGCGACCCCGGCCGGCACGCGCTCGCCGAGCCACCGCGCGCCCTGCTGGAAACTCGGCATCAATCGCGACTGCCGCCACCAGGGATCGGCGGAAAACGGAGTGAATCCGAGCAGGAATACGACGAGCACGACCAGCGCCAGTCCTCGTGCCAGGCCAAACACCATGCCGAGCAATCGATCACTGCCGGACAGGCCGCTGCCCTCGACCAGCTTGCGAATCAGGAACGT
The DNA here is from genome assembly GCA_963758365.1 of uncultured Gammaproteobacteria bacterium. Classification (GTDB taxonomy): domain Bacteria; phylum Pseudomonadota; class Gammaproteobacteria; order Xanthomonadales; family Rhodanobacteraceae; genus Dokdonella_A. Next base: position 786,409 of record CAVWVB010000001.1, on the reverse strand, counting down.
CACGATCGCTCCCGCCACGAGTACCGCAATAAAACACAGCGCATAGGCGAGGATCACCCGCACCGACGGAGTGGATATGCTGGCGGAAAACCGTTCCGCAAGGACCGGACCCAGCAACCAGGCGACCCAGAACGCGCATACCCAGATCGCCAGCGCGAGCACCTCGCCGATGAAACCCCGCCACAGACCCATCAGCACCGACAGGCCGAGCACGGCAAGAATCGTGTAGTCCGCCCAGTTCAAGGGACCCCGGGAAGCGGAAATAGGGAATCGGGAATCGGCGCGCGCACCAGCCAGCGGCACGGATCGAGTTCGGCACGCCGGCGAACGCCGCAATCGGAATCGACTTCCATGCGCTGACCTCGATGCGGATCGGAACGCCAATAGCGTGGCCTTTCGCAGCTCGGCGTCGGATGCAAATGCAGCCGGGCCCGGGGCCGACCTGCGCGATTCCTGACACCTCGGCTATCGCCCATTCCCGATTCCCCGCCCTCGATTGCGCCCATCACGGCTGGGTGACGATGATTCCATCGAGTTTCAACTTGTCCTTGATCCCCGCACGCACTTTCTCGGCCGCCGCGCGATCCGCCTCCGGCCCGGCGCGCACACGCCACAAGGTCGTCCCGTTCGATTCGACCTTGTCGACGAAGGCCGCATATCCCGCGCCCTTGACCCGATCACGCAACTTGTTCGCGTCCGCTACGTCCTTCAGGGCGCCCAGTTGCACGGCCCAGCCGCCCGCCCGCGTTTTCGGCAGCGCGCTCGCGGGCGCATCGGCGGTCGCATCTTCGGCCAGTTCGACCACGCTGCCCGGTACCGACGGCCTGAGCTTCTTGATGCGCAGACGCGCGGCCTCGGCGGCCGCACGGTTGTCGAACGGTCCGACGCGCACGCGCTGCGCCTGCTGGCCGCGGTAGGTGCTCGCCTCGGCGAACGCGGGAAACCGGCCCTTCTTGAGTGCGGCGACCAGATCCTGCGCGTTCCTTGCGTTCGCATAGGCGCCAAGATGCACGAAGAAGCGGCCATTGGCGGCCTGCCCGGGCAAAGGTTTCGCGGTCGCGGCGGGTTGGGCCGCGGCCGCCGCGGCGGATTCGGTCGACGCGGGTTCGACGTTCGTCGCGATCGCGGGCGTCGCGGTTCCGGCTGGCGGCGCGGTCGCCGTATCGACCGTGGCCAACCGGTCCGCATTGGCCGCCGCCGGAGGCGCCTCGGTTACCGGCCCGGTCGTCGCCGGTGGCGTCATCGGCAACACGCGGTCTTGAAACTCGCGGTCCGGCGCCGGCGGGATGGCGAGACTCGAGGTTTCCACTTCCGCGGATTTTCTCGGCGCCGAACCGGACATGAACATCGGCACGAAAATCACGGCCAGCGCAATCAATACCGCGGCGCCGAGCAGGCGCTGTTTCAGCGACAAATCCATCGTTTGGCACGCATCGGGGCAACGCGGCCAATTATACGCACCCTGCCGGTCGTCCCCGTGTTAAGGCTGGGGGGACGAGGTGCGGACGAGGCGCGCGAAGTCATCCCGCGCGCGGAGCGCGCAGCGCCCGTGGTACGGCCCAAGCGTCGGCGCGAGTCCTGGACGGAGCATCTCTCACCTGCGCAGCGCGCGGCGTCCCGCAAACTCGATGGCGTGGCCGGCCACGAAAAATGATCCGAACGCGAGCACGCGATCGCCGGCACCCGCGGCCGCACAGGCTGCGGCAAGCGCAGCGGCGACATCCGCATGGGCGCCCACCGGCACCGGGCCCGCGGATGTCGCGGCGAATCGCGCAAGCAACGCGTCGGCATCGAGCCCGCGCGGCGAATCGCGCTCGAGACCGGCCAGAAACCACGCATCGATCGTCGCTCCGAGTGCGGCAAGGATGCCGTCGACATCCTTGTCGGCCAGCGCGCCGAATACCGCGAATGTGCGCCCGCGCGTGGGAGTTTCGCGAAGCCATTCGGCGAGCGCGCGCGCTGCCTGGGGATTGTGCGCGACATCGACGACGAGTTCGGGCTCGCCCTGGAAACGCTGCAGCCGCGCGCCGATGTTCGCATCGCGGACGCCGCTGGCGATCGCGCGAGTATCCCAGCCGATGCGCCGCCGCAATGCCCGCAATGCCGCAATCGCCGCCGCCGCGTTGGCGAGCTGGCACGGCGCGACCAGGCCCGGCAGCGGCAGTGCGAGTTCGATTTCGCCGCTGCTCCAGCGCCAGACATCGCCATCGCGAACGCTCGAGAAATCCCGGCCTGCGGCGATGAGGTCTGCGCCGATACGGGTTGCCTCGGCGATCAGGCTCGCCGGTGGATCGATCTCGCCGACGATCGCCGGACGCGCCGCGCGGAAAACGCCGGCCTTCTCGCGTCCGATGCTGTCGCGATCCGCGCCGAGCCAGTCCTGGTGATCCAGATCGACGGTAGTTACGACCGCGGCATCGGCATCGATCAGGTTGACCGCATCGAGGCGTCCGCCGAGCCCGACCTCGAGCAACGCGATGTCGAGTGCCGCGTGCGCGAAGATCCATATCGCAGCCAGGGTGCAGTATTCGAAGTAGGTGAGTGCGATGCCGTCGCGTGCGCACTCGATGCGCTCGAATGCCTCGACGAGGGTCGCGTCCGCGACTTCGTGCCCGGCGACGCGTACGCGTTCGTTGTAGCGCAGCAGATGCGGCGACGTGAACGCCCCGACGCGCTTGCCCTGCGCGGCGAGGATCGCGTCCAGAAACGCGATCGTGGAGCCCTTGCCGTTGGTGCCGGCAACCGTGACGACGATCGGCGCCGGCGCCGGCGCGCCGAGTCGACGCCAGACCGCGCCCACGCGCTCGAGACCGAGCGCGATCGCGCGCGGGTGGACGCGTTGCTGGTAGTCGAGCCAGTCGGCAAGCGTGGTGTGCATGACGCGAAGGAGCGAGAGCGAGCGCTGGAGAAGTCGTTTGCCGGGCCCTGCAGTCCCGAATCCCGGCTGTTCAACGCATGAGTATGCGGCGCGGCTTCCACGGCAGCTTGCCGCGCCAGTACTGGATCAGCACGAAGCCGAACGCCATGCCGCCCAGATGCGCGAAATGTGCGACACCGGCCTGGGTACCGGTCACGCCGAGAAACAGTTCGATCGCGCCATAGCCGGTGACGAACAGCCAGGCCGGCATCGGAATCGGCGGGAACAGCAGCATGATGCGCGAATGCGGATACATCATGCCGAACGCGAGCAGGAGACCGAACACGCCGCCGGACGCACCCAATGTCGGGAAGTATCCGCTCGGGAAGTAGTGCATGAACGCCAGTTGCGTGAGCGCCGCGCCGATCACGCAGACGAAGTAGTACAGCGCGAACGGGCGTGCGCCGAACAGGTGCTCGATCGTGCCGCCGAACATCCACAACGCGAACATGTTGAACGCGATGTGCCAGATGCCGCCGTGCAGAAAACCATAGGTAACGACCTGCCATGGCTCGAAGCCGGGAACATCGGCAAATTGCGAAGGGCCCAGCGGCCACAGCGCGAAATGGATCAGCAACGCATCGCTGCCGGACATCTGCAGCACCATCTGCAGCAGATAGATCGCGACGTTCGCAAGCAGCAGGGCCCGGGTCACGGGCGGAAGATCGATATGCATGGAATTCCTGTTCGGAGCGGCGCCGCGCGCGATGTGGCGCGAGCGGGCGGTCCGCGCAGGATGCGGTCAATGGCGTTCCGATTCAATACTTGCGCTGCTCCGCGGAGCGCGCGGCTCAGTCACTGCCTGGAATGACCGACGCGGGCGGCGCCGCGGAAATTTCGAATCCATCGACGAAAATACGGTCGATCACGGTGATCGAGCCGCGCATGCCGCTGGTCAGGTTGCCGTGCTGCTCGCAGTAGTAGCCGATCGTGCCGAGCTGGTTGAAGCGCACGTTGTCCTGCCATGACTGGCTGCTCGGCGCGTGGTGCAGGCTGCAGTCGAGAGAGCACCAGAATCTGTCGTCGTCGGCGCGCACATTGTGCAGGTTGTCCATGCCGCCGACATTGACGAAGCGGATCACGTCGCCTTGATAAATGGTGATCGAGTCCGGGGTGAACGTCATGCCGTCCGCAGTGACAACATACACAGCGCCCTGCGCGACGTTTGCGCAGAGCAGCGCAATCGTCGTCACCCTCATGACCAGCGCCGCCGAAATGCACATGAACCTGAATCCGCGGCGCACGGTTCAACCCATGAACTGCAGGTTCGGCGTACTGAACCGTCCGAGATTCGGGAAGATGTCGGCAATACCCCCGGCATCGACGCCGAACCAGCTCGCCAGGGTCGCCGCATACTGGTCGACCGCAAGCGTCGGGATGATCTGACCGTAACCGGTGTCGTCCGGATTGCCGTTGTTCGGCTGGCCCTCGTCGTATTGGGCGAGCGAAGGCATCGTGCCGTAGAAACGCTGTCCGCGCACCGCATCGCCGACAACGAAATGGTGTCCGCCCCATCCATGATCGGTGCCGTCCGCGTTGACGGCGAGCGAGCGGCCGAAGTCCGACGCGGTAAAGGAAGTCACGCTGTCCGCAACGCCGATCTCGGCGGTAGCCGCGTGGAACGCCGCGAGCGCCTGCGACAGCTCGAGCAGGTTGTCGCTCTGGTCGGACAACTGGGTGCTGTGCGTGTCGTAGTTGCCGGCCGCGACGAAAAACACCTGACGGCTCATGCCGAGTGCGGCGCGCACCTTGATCATCAATGCAACCGCTGCAAGCTGGTTGCCGAGATCGGTGTCCGGGAACGGTGTTGTCAGGGTCACGCCGTTCAATGCGCCGTTGAGCAGCGCCGCATTGGTGATCGCCCGATTGGCGGAGTCCGCGAATGCGCGCTCGAGCACGTTGGCCTGGGTGCCGCTCTCGCGCAACGCATCGTAGGCCGCGGTGCCGTTCGGGTCGCCGTCGTTGATGATCCACGACTCGTTGCCGTCGCCACGGTAGCTCATGCCGGCAACACTGAACGGAGGTTGGGTTCCCGCCGCTGCCCCGGCTGCGTTGTAGGCATCCACCGCGTACTGGCTCACGGTTCCGGCGCGCAGGAAACGGTTTTCGCCTGCCAGGGTCACGCTCATCGGAATCTGCCCCGCGTTCGCGCTGTACAGCAGATCGGCGATGCGGCCACCCCAGCCGTTCGCGTTGCCGTCGTCGGGACGCGAGGTCTGCCACTGACTGGTCTGGTCATCGTGCGAGTACAGCTGGGGCGGTGTCTGTATCGTACCGTTCTGGTATTGCGCCTGGGTAATCGGATACAGCAGTGAGCCGACATTCGCGACGATCGCCGCCTTGCCACTGTTGAACAGGCCGCGCAGCCCCGCGTTGCCACCGGCCTGCGCGCCCATTGCGGGATGCAGCCCGTACGAACCACCGTCGCTCGGCGGGCCCGGCAGACCGCCTCCCGCCGCCAATGGCGACAGGCTGTTCGCGCTGAGGTCGCCCTGCGCCAGTGCGAGACCCTGGCGCGTACCCTGGTAGATTCCGTAGTGGGCCGCGTCGTACGGCGCAAGCGTATTGAAGCTGTCGTTGCCCCCGTACAGATAAATGCAGACCAGCGCCTTGTAGTCGGTGAACGAGTAGCGATGCGACGCCGCGGCTGCCGCCGCGATCAGGCGCAGATTGCCGAGCGCGGAATACAAGCCGGCGCCGCCGAGCGCAGCACAGATACTCTTGCGCAGGAATTCGCGTCGATTCACATGCATGGCTCTGTTCCTTCGTAATTCCCGGACACGACGTTCCATGTAAGGTTGCACCAGGCACGTGGGTGCCGGATGCGGAAAACGCGGCGCGGTTCCACCGCGACTGTTTGTCTTGCACGGCGCCCGCCAGAACCGTAGCGGACGGCGAAGCCGGGCCGAACACCGAACCGCAGGATGCGAGCAAATCGCGGCAGGATGCCCGATCGCACCGGAATCTCACTTCTGTATCGAATATTCGGGCGAATTGAAGATCAGGTACAGCGCCTCCTGCACGCGCGCACGACCCAGACTGTCGTAGTCCCCCGCATTCATTGCGTTCAGTCGCGTCAGCAGCACGCCGCGCATGAACGGCGACATCTGGCCTCCCATCAACAACATGCTGTACTGGTCGATCAACGCTGCCGGGTTGCTCGTGGCCAGAGCCGCATCGCGATCCTGGTCCATCTGCAGCGTCTGCGGGTCGTCGCTGCCCCAGCAACGCTGACTGCCGGTGTAGTTGCAGAAGATCTGATGGAAGAGGTAGTTCGGCGTCGAGGTCGACATCGTGTCGCCGAGAATCTGGAACTCAGGGCTGACCAGGCCGCGCGTGCGCACTTCGCCCGGCTGCGCGTAGTCCGGCTTGAAGAAGTTGAATACGGTCGGCGAATACAGCGGCGCTTCGCCGATCTGCTGATCGATCGAAGGATAGGTTTCGAGATTGCCTGCGCGCCCGCTGTATGTCGGATCGCCGGTCGGCGTCCGCGCCTGCATTGCGCGCCAGATCTGGGTGATCTTCAGCAGCGGCTCGCGCAGCTTGCCGAACGTTTCGGGATGCTGCCACTGGCCGTAACGCGCCTCGGAATCGAGCAGGATCGCCTTGACGACCGCCTTCAGGTTGCCGCGCACGTGCGCCGAACTGCCGTCGTCGTTGAATACCTGGGCGACGCGCTGCACATAGGCCGGAGTGGGGTTGCTGGTGACCAGGCGCTGAATCAGGCGCGTCGCGATGAACGGGCCGACATTCGGATGCCGGAAAACATTGTCGAGCGCTGCGGTCAACTCCATCTGCGCATCGCCGCCGTGGATCAGCAAACCGCCGGACAATGTGACGCCTGGATAGACCAGGAGCTGCTTGTCGCTCGCGTCGTCGTGCCAGTACTCGACCGGCTGCATCGGGCGCTGCCATTCGAGGTCGTCCGAATTGCCCGGTCCGCAGTAGAAGTACTGATATGGATTATCCGGGTTGTTGCAGCACAAGGGCATGCCGTCGACATAGTCCACGCTGCAGCCGATGCTGTTGAAATTCCAACCGGTGAATACCGCCGCGAAGCCGCGCACCGTGGTCTGGTCGTAGGTCGGGATTGGCTGGCCTCCGGCAAGCGTCGGCGTGCCGTCGGGATTCAACTGGACCAGGCCGATCGAGAACAGCTGATTGACTTCTCGCGCGTAATTCTCGTCGGGATGAATGTTCTGATCCGGGTCGGCTTTCTGGTTCTGGATCGAGCTCAGGAACACACCCATCGCCGGGTGCCTGGTGACGTCCTCGAGCAGTGTGCGATAGTTGCCGAACGCATCGGCGGCAAGCATGTCGTAGAAGCTCGCGAGCGCCCAGGGTTGTTGTGCGAGCGTGCCATTGCTGTTGGAGACGACGAAGATCTCGCTGAGCGCAAACGCGATGCGCTGACGCAACTGATCGGTCGGAATGCTCTGACCACGACTCGGATCGGGCGTACCTACCGAATTGATCGTCCAGGTCTCCAGGCGCGTGCCTGCCCACTCGGCGACGGTATTGCAGTAGTCGTCTCCCGGCGGACACACCAGATGCGCGACCCAGTCGAGATAGGGGGTCTGGGTCGATGCCGACGCCGCAAACTGCTCGTTGAACCAGGCCGTGTAGCCAACTGCGCGCAGATGCGCGATATCCGCGGTGGTCGCACCGAAAGTCGCCTCGGCGAGGAAACGCGAAGCGTCCGCATCGGTTGCCGGCCCGTTGGCGACGCCATCGAAGCTGTCCTGGAAAGACGCGTCCGGCCAATGCCCAGGCGACTGCGCAAGTGCAACCGGGATGCACAGCAGGCTCGCGAACGTCGCCAGCAGGGTTGCCTGGAGTCGTGGAGCGTATATGCGGATCATCTCGCGCTCTCCGGCAAACGGTGCGGATCGACCAGTGGCGGCCGAATCTACGCCGGGTCGGTCCCTGCGGACCATGACGTACGGCTCATTCACGCGAAGTCACGTTCCGAACGCGCTGCGCGTCAGCGCCTTCGTGACAGGGTCGGACCCCACAGCAATCCGTCCAGGTCCCGCTCCCAGCCATGCCGGGCAAGGTCGACGCGACCATTGCGCACGAGCACGCCCTCGGCTGCGAGCCGGCGCACCTGCTCGCGAAATCCCTTGCTGCCCGGCGGGAATGCGATTCGCCCGTCGGCGCGCAGGACACGGAACCACGGCAGGGCCTGGCCATCGGGCGCGTCGCGCAGGACCCTGCCGACCAACCGTGCACGACCCGCCAGCCCCGAACGCAGCGCGATCTCGCCGTAACTGGCGACGCGTCCCGGCGGGATCGCCGCAATCGTTCGCCGGATCGCGGCACGGACCGCACGCGCGTCAAATTGGACTGACTTCATCGGTGACGCAAGCTAGCATAAGGCTCGCATCAGACGGAGAGCCGACCATGCAGAGCTTCGAACAGATTCGCTCCCATATCGGCAGCCGACACGCGCTGCGTACCAACGATCCGTATCTGATCAGTTTCGACATGACCCTGGCCCAGGGCCGTCATCAGGGCCTCTATCTGGCGGAGATGGAAGATGAGAGCGGCGCCAAATACCTGCGCATCTCGACGCCGATCGGTCCCTACACGGGCATGGACGGGCTGCGCTGCCTGCGCTTCAACTGGGAGCAGCGCACCGGTTATCTTGCAGTCAGCGATCTTGAGGGTTCGCCGTATCTGCAGCTGTGCGAAAACCGCCCCTACGGCTTGCTTTCGGACGAGGAACTCGATCGCGTGGTCGGCGAACTGGGCGCGCTCGGAGATCGCATGGAACAGGCGATTTCGACTGGTGGCGACACGTTCTAGCGGCTAAACGCTCCCGGGCGAAACCCTCGGTCGAGTGAGGACATGTCGGACGTCGCAAGAACAGGCAAGGCACCCCCGCAATACGGCCGACAGTTCGGATACGGCGGCCCGACGCAACCGTCATCCAACCCAGCCGAGCGCGCGCGCCAGGCGCACCAGCAGCCACGCGATGGCGCCAGTCACCGGCAGGGTCAGGATCCAGGCCCAGACCATGCGTTCGACGACGGTCCAGCGGATCGCATTGGCGCGCTTTGCCACCCCCACGCCAAGGATCGCCGCCGAGATATTGTGAGTCGTCGACACCGGTATGCCGAAGTGCGAGGCGGTCAGGATCACGCTGGCCGAAGCGGTTTCCGCGGCAAATCCATTGATCGGATGCAGCTTGACCACCCGGTGGCCGAGCGTCTTGATGATGCGCCAGCCGCCGATCGCAGTGCCCGCGGCCATCACCAGCGCGCACAGCACCTTGATCCAGATCGCGATCTCGAACTGGCTGCCTGCATCCTCTTCCACACGCAGGAACCGCAACCATGCCGGCACGTGGTCTAGTGAACCCGAAGCCGTCGCGCCCGCTAGCGCGAGCGCGATGATGCCCATTGTCTTCTGCGCGTCGTTCATGCCGTGGGACAGTCCCATCGCACTGGCCGACACGAGTTGCGCCTTGCCGAAGAATGCGTTCGCGAACGGCGTGCGCCCGAGTCGCTGCAGGGACCCCGTGCGCGAAGCGAGGAATTGCAGCAGGGAGAACAGAAGACCCATCAATACAAATCCGAGGATGAACCCCGCAACCGGAGACGTGACCATCGGCAGCACCACTTTCGGCAGCACGCCCTTCTCGCCCCACCAGTGCATTCCGCCCTGCGCCCATATGATCGCTGCCCAGTCGTTGTGCGCGGCGCTCAGAGCCGCCCCGCAAAGGCCCCCGACGAGTGCATGCGACGAACTGGACGGCAGTCCCCACCACCACGTAACGAGGTTCCAGATCACTGCGCCGAGCAGCGCCCCGATCAGGACCACGGGCGTGACCGCGACGACGTTCGCATCGACCAGACCCGAGGCGATCGTCTTTGCGACCGCGGTCCCTGCCAGGGCGCCAATCAGGTTCGCCGCCGCGGCGAGCAGGACGGCCTGGCCCGGACTCAGGACCTTGGTCGCGACCACCGTGGCGATCGAGTTCGCAGTGTCGTGGAAGCCGTTGATGTATTCGAATATGAGCGCGACCAGCACGACCAGCAGGACGAGGGTCAACTCCATCGACGATCTCCTTGCGGTGCCCCGGACCCGATTCGCATGCAGGCTCAGGAATTCTTGAGCACGATTTGATAGACCACGTTGCCGGCATCGCGGCAGCGGTCGATGGCCTTCTCGATCAATTCGAACAGATCCTTCAGCAGCAGGACCATGATCGGCTCGTGGCGTCCGCTGTAAAGGTCGCGATAGAGCTCGATCATCAGGCGATCGGCCTCGCTCTCGATCGCCTGCAGACGATCGTTGAGTGCCTTCATCGATTCGAGATTCAGACCCTTGCGCAGCTTGCCTACCATCTGGGCAATGACTTCGCCGGCCTTTTCGAGCAGCGCAGCACGGGTCGTGAAATCAACGTCGCCAAGCCGACCCGCCGCGAGCGAATAGCGTTCCGCGAACTTCGATATCGACTTGGTGACCTTGTTGAGTGCCGCGGCCAGCGCCTCGATGTCCTCGCGATCGAGCGCGGTGACGAAGGTATTGACCAGCTCCTCGCTGATCTGTGCGGTCAGCTCCTTTTCGCGCTTGCGCGCCAGCATGAACTCGTCGAGGGCTGGCACGTCGCCCGTGGCCTGGAGCATGCGCACCAGCGCAGCGGCTGACACACGCGCCGCGTCGGCGCTCTGTTCCAGCAGGCCATAGAACTTGTCGCCCTTCCCGAACATCGTCTGCAGTGAAAACATCGGCTTCCCCCAATGGAACGCACCCGCTGAAGGCCAACCGGTTCGCGGGCCGCAGTCAGTGCGCGCGCCTGGCCGCCGGCCGACGCGGCCACGACCCGGCCACGCGCTGGCTGCGCGAATGTTACAGCACGATGACAGTGGCGCAGCAAGCCTGAGCCGTGAAGTCCGCGACCGGGCGTTGCTACACTCGCGATCCGCCTGCCTCGCGCTCCCGGATGCTGCCTGAACTCGCCCTCGTCGTGGTACTCGCGCTGTGCAACGGCTTCTTCGCGCTCAGCGAAATGGCATTGATGACGGCACGCCAGAGCCGTCTCAAGCAGCTCGCGCGCGAGAGCCGGGCGGCCCAGGTGGCGTTGAGACTGACCCAGCAACCCGAGGGTTTCCTGGCGACCGTGCAGGTCTTCATCACCCTGCTGCAGATCAGCGCGGGCACCGCGTTGGGCGCGGATATCGGCGACCGGATCGGCCTCGCATTCGATGCGCTGGACCTGCCGATGCTCGATCGCTACAGCATGGTGATCGGTGTGTCCCTGAGCGTCGCGGGCATCACCTTCATGAACATGCTGCTCGGAGAACTCGCGCCAAAGCGCATAGCCCTAGTCGATCCGGAGCGTTTCGCGATTGCGGTCGCGCTACCGATGCGTTTCATGACCTGGCTCGCGATGCCGTTCGCGTTCGTGCTGATTGCGCTGACCCGGGCCCTGCTGCGCATTCTGCACATGGACAAGGCCGCACGCGGCCAGGTCAGCGAGGAGGAAATCCGCCTGCTAGTTGCCGAAGGAGCGGACCAGGGCGTGATCGACAGCGATGAGCGCAACATGGTCAACCGCGTGCTTCGACTCGGCGATCGCAGTGTCGACAGCGTAATGACGCCGCGGATGCGCATCGCATGGCTCGATGCGACTGCACCCCTCGAGGAAAACCTAGCGATCATGCGCGAAACGCCCTACTCGCGTTATCCGGTTCGCGCCGGCGATGGCGACGAGCACGAAATCCTCGGTGTCCTCGAGGTCAAGCGGGTGATCGGCCGTATCACCAGCCAAGCGGCCGCGGACATGTTCAGCGCTCTGCGCAGACCGCTGTATGTGCCCGCGACGGCGCGGGCGCTGGATCTCCTCGAGGAATTTCGCGATGCGGAAACGCAGCTTGCGCTCGTCGTCGACGAATATGGCGACATCGAGGGGCTGGCGACCCTCAATGACCTGCTTTCCGCGGTGGTCGGCAAGACTGCGGCGCCACAGGCGGAAACGCGCACGTCTCATCCGATCGTGCAGCGCGCGGATGGCAGCTGGCTTGTCGATGGTGGAATCGGAACGGACGATCTGCGCGAGCTGCTCGGCGCGAACCAGCTTCCCAAAGAGGAAGATCACGACTTTCGGACCGCGGCGGGGATGGTGATCGCCCAGTTCGGGCGCATCCCGCATGTCGGCGAGCATTTCCAGTGGCAGGGATTCCGCTTCGAGGTCCTCGATCTGGATGGCCCGCGCATCGACAAGGTCATGATCGTGAAGACCGGCAACGACAGGTAGCAATCGAACCTGGCGGTTCGACCTCAGCCATCCTCTGCCCCGGAGATCTCCCGGCGACTTCCGACTCTGCGGCGGTCCTGCTTTCCGTCGCGCTCGCGCGCCAGTGCGGCCATGCGGGATGCGTCGGCGAGGATGCCCCGCAGAATGCGCAGTTCACGCGGATCCGGTTCGGCGCGCAGGAAAAAACGCCGCAGGCGCTGCAGAATCGTGCGCGGAGACCGCCCCTTGTGGAACTCGATGTCATCGAGGGTGCTCGCGAGATGCGCGAAGAACCCCTCGAGTTCCGCGGTACTCGCGGGCGGCTCACGACGTTTCGCCGCATCCGCGTGTGCACCTTCGAGCGCGGCCAGCCGCAATTCGTATGCGATGACCTGGACCGCCTGGGCAAGGTTCAGCGATGCGTAGTCGGAATCGGCCGGAATCCTGATAGCCGCGTGGCAATGCATGAGCTCGTCGTTGGCGAGTCCTGCGCGTTCGTTGCCGAACACCACCGCGACTTCGTCGCCCGCGGCCGCGGCCTCGAGCGCGCGCCTGGCGGCCTCCCTCGGAGTCAGTTCATCGATGGCGATACCACGACGACGCGCAGTCGCACCGAGTACGAGCCGGCATCCGCCGATTGCCGCGGGCAACGAGGATTCGACCGCGGCCGCATCCAGCACATTGCCGGCTGCGGCCGCGAGCGCCGTCGCCTCGCGATGCGGAAATGCCTGCGGGGCAACCAGTGCGAGGCGCTGAAATCCCATCGTCCGAATGGCGCGGGCGGCCGCACCGATGTTGCCCGGATGTGAGGGGTTGCATAGCACGAAGCGGATACGTGCCCCGAGGCCGGGAAGAAGTAGCGGTCATGCGCGGGCCATGCATCGATGCGGTTGAACACGTACTTTGTCGGGACGCGGCGATCTGCTACCCTCGCGCGCCGGCGTGGGTGTTCGCGCGTCGTTCTTTCCCAGCCCCGCCCTGCGGACCCAGCAATGCCCAGACCCGCCGTAAATGTGGCGGTGCGCGCCGCGCGCGCCGCCGGCCAGATCATTCTGCGCTACATGAATCGTCTGGACAGCCTCGATGTCATCGAGAAGCAGCGCCACGACTACGTGTCCGAGGTCGACCGTCTCGCGGAGGCCGAGATCATACGCGAACTCAAGCGTGCATTTCCGCGCGACGCGACGCTCGGGGAGGAATCCGGTGCCTCGGGCCACTCGCGCAATGTCTGGGTGATCGATCCGCTGGACGGGACCCACAACTATCTGCGCGGAATCCCGCATTTCTGTGTGTCGATCGGCCTGCTGGAAAACGGCGAACCGACCCTCGGGGTGGTGTACGACCCGCTGCGCGACGAACTGTTCACGGCGGACCGCGGCAATGGCGCCTACCTGAACGACCGCCGCATCCGCGTCGGCAAGCGCGATGCCCTCGGCGGCGCCCTGCTCGTCACCGGCTTCCCCTATCGGCAGCGCCGCCATCTCGAGGCGCAACTCGGGATGACGCGCGCGCTCCTGTCCGAGGCCGAGGACATCCGGCGCACCGGCTCGGCGGCGCTGGACATCGCCTATGTCGCGGCGGCGCGCTTCGATGGCTTCTACGAAATCGGCCTGAAACCGTGGGACATGGCCGCCGCGTGCGTGCTCGTACGCGAGGCCGGAGGCCGCTACTGCGATTTCTCGGGGCGCGACGGAATGCCCGCGAGCGGCAACCTGATCGCAGGCAACGTGCAGGTCGCCCAGGCGATGGTCAAGGCGATCGCGCCGGAGCTGACGCCGACTCTCGCGCGCTGACCGAACGAGGCAGGGTATTCCAGGGAGCGACACCCCGGAGCCGCGTCGGCCCAGGCCGTGACGCGCTTTGCGCATCCCGCGGCTGCACCCGTCCAGTCTTCGCGCGCTCCGTCCTCAAAAGAAAAAGCCCGGCTTGCGCCGGGCTTTTTCATTGCCTCTGTTGCAACCCGGCCTTACTGGCCCGGATTCTCGACCTTGAGCTCGGTACGACGGTTGCGAGCGCGGCCTTCCTTGGTTGCGTTCGTGTCGATCGGCTGTGTCTCGCCGAAGCCACGCACCGCGGTGATACGGCTCGCATCGATACCGTGCGCGGTCAGGTAGTCGCTCACGATCTGCGCGCGACGCTCCGACAGACCCTGGTTGTACTGCTCGGTACCGATCGAATCGGTGTGACCGTCGAGTTCGACCTTGATCTCCGGATAACGGTTCAGCGCATCGATGGCCTGGTCGAGGATCGCGACCGAGTCCGCGGTCGGAACCTGCAGGGTCGGCGCGATGTTCTGCTCACCCTTCTTCGGCCGGTCGAACTTGAAGTTCACGCCGCGCAGGTCGATGACGACCTTTTGCGGACAGCCATCCGGTCCGACGATGGTGCCAGCCGGCGTATCCGGGCAGCGGTCATCGCAGTTGTTGACGCCGTCATGGTCGTCATCAAGCGTATGGCAATCCGGCGGCGGCGGCGGTGCGGCTGCCGGCTCGGGTGCCGGCGGCGCAGGCGGGCTGCCGAACGAATAGACGAGGCCCACGCTGACGATGCCGTCGGTGTAACCCTGCTCGTGGCTGACGTTGTAGCCCAGCGAGTCGGACAGGATTCCGCGCGTGTTGTTGTCGTGGTCGTAACGGGCCGCGATTTCGCCGCGCAGCGCGAGGCGATTGGACATGTTGTACTGGATGCCGGCGCCCACGGTGGCCATCGGATCCCAGCCGTTCGAGTTGAAGTTCTGCGGAGCAAGCAGGGAACCCGAATAGGCCTGATGACGCAGCGCACCAAGGCCGGCCATGATGTACGGACGCCACTGGGAACCTTCGTCACCGAAGAACCAGCGCCCACTTACGCCGAGGCCCACGCTCTCCCATTGGTGCCCGGCGCGCCAGGCGCTGCTCTTGAAGTCGGCGTTGTTGATCGTGTATTCGAAGTCGACGGCGAGGTGCGGGTTGACCCACACGCCGAAGCCGATGCCGCCCCATACCGAGGTGTCGGTCTCGCGGCTGCTGTCGGAGAAATTCGCGCCGATACGCGGAGCGATGTACCAGTTACCAAAATCCTGCGCGTGCACGGCAGCGCTGCCGCCGACGAGCGCCAGGGCGATGAGCGCACTAAGGGCATTACGTTTCATTATGGAGGACTCCTCTCTCGTTTTGATATCGGCACGCGCCCGCCCAACTCGCAGGACGCTCACACGCTTCCTAGTCTACGTCAAAATGACGACAAGGAAACATGCATTTAACACTTTTACCTGGACTTACGCTGCGGCGGGAGTTTAGCCACATCTCGTGGCCGAGACCAGCCTTTTGTGAAGATGCCGTTAACGTTCTGCTCAGCTCAATATGCGAACCAGTCCATGAATTTGTGAATCGGCATCGCGTCCAACCGCTCCGGACTGCGGCTTGCGGCCACGATCCGGGCCACCCGAGCGGCCGGCAGATGTGCGGCCAGCGCGGCCTCGAACTTGCGCAGCAACACCGGAATGCCCTCCGCGCGCCGCTTGCGGTGCCCGATCGGGAAGTCGATCGAGACCCGTTCCGTCGAGGTGCCGTCCTTGAAGAAGACCTGGACCGCATTGCCGATATATCGCCTGCCGGGGTCGAAATAGTCTTTTGTGAACGTCGGGTTCTCCCTGACTTCCATTTTCGCGCGCAGGTCGTCGATGCGAGGATCGGCAGCAACCGCATCGGCATAGTCGTCGGCGCTCAGGCGCCCGAAGATCAAAGGCACCGCGACCATGTACTGGATGCAATGATCGCGATCGGCATAGTTCGCCAGCGGGCCGGTCTTGTCGATGATGCGGACGCCCGCCTCCTGCGTCTCGATCACGATCCGGTCGATCTCGGCGAGCCTGCCGGCCACTTTGGTGTGCAGCTGCATCGCGCATTCCACCGCGGTCTGCGCATGGAATTCGGCCGGGTAGCTGATCTTGAAGAGCACGTTTTCCATCACGTAGCTGCCGAACGGCCGCTCGAACTCGAACGCCTGACCCTTGAACGCGACATCGTAGAAGCCCCAGGTCCTGGCCGACAACGCCGAGGGATAACCGACGCAGCCCTTGACCGCATTCAGCGCATGGGTGACCGCGCGACGACAGGCGTCGCCGGCGGCCCAGCTCTTGCGCGGCCCGGTGTTCGGCGCATGGCGATAGGTGCGCAGGACTCCGTTGTCGATCCAGCTCTGCGATATCGCATTGATGATCTCGTCCTTGCCGCCGCCGAGCATCTGTGTGGTCACCGCAGTCGAAGCCAGCCGCACCAGGATCACGTGGTCCAGTCCCACCCGGTTGAACGAGTTCCTGAGCGCGTAGCACCCCTGGATTTCATGCGCCTTGATCGCGTATCCGAGCACGTCGCGCACGGTCAGCGGCGTGCCGCCTTCGCGTTCGGCCTTGCGCGACAGGTAATCGGCAACCGCGAGGATCGCGCCGAGATTGTCGGATGGATGGCCCCATTCGGCCGCGAGCCAGGTGTCGTTGAAGTCGAGCCAGCGCACCTGCACGCCAATGTTGTAGGCGGCCTGCACCGGATCGAGTTCGAAGCTCGTGCCCGGTACCCGGGCGCCTCCCGCAAGCGTCGCCCCCGGCACGAGTGGGCCGAGATGCTTGAGGCACTCGGGAAATTTCATTGCGAGCATCGCGCATGCGAGCGAATCGAGCAGCATGTAGCGCGCGGTGTCGTAGGCCTCGGTCGATGCGACGCGATAATCGGCGACGTAGTTCGCAATGTCGACCATCGGCTGGTCGGGATCAGGCCGGACGGCCGAACGGAGGTCGTGCTGGGACATGGATGTTCCGATTGGCGAGTGAAGATTGCGCGCGGAATGCGGGCGCGCATTGTGCCAGATGGATTTGGGTGCTGCCGCACGCAACGAGCGCTGGAGTGCACGAGCAGCCGTCCCGCGGATGCTGCTTGGCGCGCACCGCGCTGCCATGCAGAATCGGCCCCCTGCCCCACCCGGTGCCTTCGATTGCCAGCACCCGCCTGCGAATTCGAGCGACTGCTTCACCTCAGCGGTTTCGATGGCGACTCCGCGGCAGCCTTGCGCATGCTGCATGGATATTTTGCAGCATCGATACCGGACAGTTCGCTCGCACTTGCCCAGGTCGGCGGCCTGCAGCGTGGCCAGTGCCGGCTGGCCGGCCTGATCGATTCCGCAGGCCGCGAGTGCATCGCCAACACCGACCCGCTCGGCCAGCGTGCGAGCGCGCCACCGCTCGATGACGACCTGACCAGAGACCTGTTCGGCGGCACCGGCGCGCGTCTGCTGCGTCTGTCCACGTTGCAGATCGCGACGCCGTTCGCGCAATTGCTGGGTGCTCCCGCAGTCGTGTTCGGGGTGCCGATCGCCAACGCCGGCGCGATCGTGCATTGGCTCGTGTTCGGTGGCAACGCCGCCCGCCAGTTCGACGCCCTTGCTCCCGATTCGCTGCTGATCGAGGCGAACCTGGCCGCAAACCTGATCATCCGCCCTCTGGTCACGCGCGCGTTGCGCGACGAAACCGCGCGCCAGCGTCAGGCTATCGAGGGACTTGCCGATGTGCAGCGTCTGCTGCTGCCGGATCATCCACGCATTGCCGGCCTTGACTACGCGGTGCATTGGCAGCCGGCCGAAACCGCAGCCGGCGACTACTACGACCTCGCCGATGTCACCCGGCACGCACCCGCCGACTTTGCTCGCGACCGCTACGCGGTTTGGGTCGTGACGCTGGCCGACGTGTCGGGCCACGGCGCCGCCGCCGCAATGGAAGCGGTGCAGTTCGATGCGATCTTGCGCACCTACCAGGGCGACGCGGAGAGCGGCCCCGCGGGCGCGCTGACCTACGCGAACCGATTCTTCTTCTCGCGTCGGCAGCGCCAGCATTTCCTGACCGCGATCGCACTCCTTTACCGGCCCGACCTGCGCCGCGCGATCTTCGTCGACGCCGGCCATCCGCCCCTGTTGCACCGCCACGGCGGCGGCGTGACCGCGCGCGGCGGTGGTTCGCAGATTCCGCTCGGCGTCCTGCGTGACCATGTCTGGCACAACGACGAATTCGATGCCGACATCGGCGACCTGCTGGTGCTGTACACCGACGGCGTGATCGACGCGCGCGATGCAGCCGAGCGTCCGTTCGGCGGCGAGCGACTGCTCGAACTTGTGCGCGAGGGCCCCGACGAGCCCGCCGCGCTGCTCGCGCTCCTGCGTCGCGAACTGATCACGCATCAGGGCGCCGCGATCGGCGCCGACGACCAGACCCTGATCGTGCTGCACATCACCGGTTGAGTGCAGCGCTTGTCGCCGCGCCCGCTTCCGGGCATGGTCATGCACTCGTTTGATTCCCGCAGGCCCCAGGTGCGCTACCCGAACCTGTTCACCCCGCTCGATCTCGGCTTCGTGACCCTGCCCAACCGGGTGCTGATGGGCTCGATGCACACTGGCCTCGAGGATCGGGCACGCGACTTCGACAAGCTCGCCGCATATTTCGCAGAACGCGCGCGCGGCGGCGTCGGCCTGATGGTGACCGGCGGCTTCGCACCAAGCATCGCCGGCTGGCTGGCGCCGTTCGGCAGTCGCCTGTCGATGCCGTGGCAGGTCGCGCCGCACCGCCGGATCACACGGGCGGTACATGCCGAGGGCGCGCGTATCTGCATGCAGATCCTGCATGCGGGCCGTTACGCATATCATCCGCTGTCGGTCGCTCCGTCGCCGATCAAGTCGCCAATCACTCCGTTCACGCCGCGCGCCTTGTCCGCTCGTGGCGTCGAGCGCACGATCTGCGATTTCGTCGACTGCGCGCGCAGGGCCCAGGACGCCGGCTACGACGGCGTCGAGGTCATGGGCTCGGAAGGCTATCTGATCAACGAATTCCTGACCGAGCGCACGAACCGACGCAGCGATCAATGGGGCGGGTCGCTCGACAACCGGCAGCGCTTTGCGGTCGAGATCGTGCGTCGCATGCGCGCCGCGGCGGAACGCGAGTTCATCATCATCTATCGGCTCTCGATGCTCGATCTGGTCGAAAAAGGCCAGGACTGGAACGAGATCGTCGGCCTCGCGAAAAAAATCGAAGCCGCCGGTGCCACGCTCCTGAATACCGGTATCGGCTGGCACGAGACACGCATCCCGACGATCCTCACCAGCGTGCCGCGTGCGGCATTCGCCTGGGTGACCCGACGCATGAAGGCGGAGGTGAGCATTCCGTTGATCACGACCAATCGCATCAACATGCCAGCGGTCGCGGAACGGATCCTCGCCGACGGCGACGCCGACATGGTATCGATGGCCCGACCGCTGCTGGCCGACCCGAACTGGGTCGCGAAGGCGCGCGATGATCGCGCCGCCGACATCAATACCTGCATCGCCTGCAACCAGGCCTGCCTCGATCATGTGTTCGAGAACAAGCGTGCAAGTTGCCTGGTCAATCCTCGTGCCTGTCACGAGACCGAACTTGTGATCACGCCTGCGCAGAAGCGCAAGCGCATCGCGGTCGTCGGCTCCGGGCCGGCCGGCCTCGCCTGCGCAACGACGCTTGCCGAACGCGGCCATGCAGTCGTGCTGTACGAGCAGGCGCAGGAGATCGGCGGCCAGTTCAACATGGCCAAGCGGATCCCGGGCAAGGAGGAATTCCACGAGACCCTGCGTTACTTCGCCCGGCGCATCGAGCAGACCGGCGTCGAGCTTCGCCTGGCCAACCGCGCCACACCCGAGTCGCTCGGCGCGGGCGGTTTCGACGACATCGTGTTCGCGACCGGCGTCACCCCGCGCGCAGCCGGTATCCCGGGCGATGACCGCGCGAACGTCCTCAGCTACGTCGAAGTGCTCGCGGGCAACGCGTCTGCCGGTGCACGCGTCGCGATCGTCGGTGCGGGCGGCATCGGATTCGATGTCGCCGAGTTTCTCGTCGAAAGCGCGCCATCGCCGAGCACCGATGTCGCACGCTGGACCCGTGCCTGGGGAATCGACATGACCCTCAATGCACGTGCCGGGCTTGTCACAGCGGTGCCGGAAGCACCGCAGCGGCAGATCTGGCTGCTCCAGCGCACATCGGGCAAACCCGGCCGTCGGCTCAACAAGACCAGCGGCTGGGTCCACCGCGCGACGCTTGCAGCCAAGCGCGTCACCATGCTCGGCGGCGTCACCTATGAGCGCATCGACGAGGACGGATTGCACATCCGCATCGGCGACGATGCGCAGCTGCTGCCGGTCGACACGGTCGTGATCTGCGCGGGCCAGGAACCGAATCGCGCGGTCGCCGCACGGTTCAACGCGCCCGGCACGAAAACGCACGTGATCGGCGGCGCCGACGTCGCCGCCGAACTCGACGCGAAGCGCGCGATCGACCAGGGCACGCGCCTGGCCGCGCTGCTCTGAATCGATTGCCCCGCGCCTGAACAGGCGCGGAAGCGGAAACACTGCGTTCACGCGCGGCGTCGATCGGCTGGTTGTTTGCGATGAGCTTCGACACCAGAACGCCGGATATGCCCACCCCCGACGGAGAAGCCGATGAAACTCTATTACTCGCCAGGCGCCTGCTCGATGGCCGATCACATCGTCCTCGAATGGATCGGCAAACCGTACGAGACGAAGAAAACCAGCAAGGAATACCGCGCGACACCCGAGTACCGGAAGCTCAATCCGGCCGGTGCGGTACCCGTGCTCGAAATCGACGGCTGGTCCCTGACCCAGAATGCAGCGATCCTCAACTATCTCGCCGACACCAATCCGCAGGCCAGGCTCGGCGGCGATGGCACGCCGAAAGGTCGCGCCGAGGTCAATCGCTGGCTGGCCTTCCTGAATGCCGACGTGCATCCGGCGTTTCATCCCCTGTTCGGAGCCCCGAGCTACCTTGACGAGACCTCGGCCGCGAAGACGCAGGACGCCGCACGCAAGACTCTGCGCGGCTACTTCGAGCGGCTCGACGCGCAGCTTGCGGGGCGCGACTGGCTGACCGGCTCGCGTTCGATAGCCGATCCGTACCTGTATGTCGTCACGCGCTGGGCAAAGTCGATGCAAATCGACCTGCGTGGCCTCGACAACCTCGCCGCATTCGTCAAGCGCACCGAAGCCGACGCGGCCGTTCAAAAGGTGCTCCGCGAGGAAGGGCTCGCCTGATCAGGATTTTTTGGCACGTGGAGGCGGTTCGCGCCACGTGCCCGCCTGCCGATCCGCTCAGCGCTGATCGATCGGTACGAACTCGAGGTCTTCGGGACCGTTGTAGTGCGCGCTCGGGCGGATGATCTTGCCGTCGGCACGCTGCTCGATCACGTGCGCGCTCCAGCCCGACGTGCGCGAGATCACGAACAAAGGCGTGAACATGGCGGTAGGCACACCCATCATGTGATAGCTGACGGCGCTGAACCAGTCGAGATTCGGGAACATCTTCTTGATCTCCCACATCGTCGACTCGAGGCGCTCGGCGATGTCGAACATCCTGGTATTGTGCTGTGCGATCGAAAGTCTGCGTGCGACTTCCTTTATGACCTTGTTGCGCGGATCGCTGACGGTGTAGACCGGATGACCGAAGCCGATCACGACTTCCTTGCGTCCGACGCGCTCGCGAATGTCGGCATCCGCCTCGTCCGGCGTGTCGTAGCGCTTCTGGGTCTCGAAAGCGACTTCGTTGGCCCCGCCATGCTTCGGGCCACGCAGTGCCCCGATTGCGCCGGCGATGCTCGAGTACATGTCGCTGCCGGTGCCCGCGATCACGCGCGCCGCGAATGTCGACGCGTTGAACTCGTGCTCCGCGTACAGGATCAGCGAGGTGTGCATCGCATGGATCCACAGGTCGCCGGGGCGCTTGCCATGCAGCAGATGAAGGAAGTGGCCGCCGATCGAATCATCGTCGGTCTCGACTTCGATACGCCTGCCATTGACCGTGAAGTGATACCAGTACAGCAGCATCGACCCGAGCGAGGCCATGAGGCGGTCGGCGATGTCGCGCGCACCGGGCGCGTTGTGATCGTCTTTCTCGGGAAGTGCGCAACCCAGCGCGGAGACCGCTGTCCGCATCACGTCCATCGGATGCGTCGACGCCGGCAGCTGCTCGAGCACGGTCTTGACCGCCGCCGGAATTCCGCGCATCGACTTCAGCCGGGCCTTGTAGCCGGCGAGTTCCGCGCGCGTCGGAAGCTTTCCGTACACCAGCAGATACGCGATCTCCTCGAATTCGGATTCGGTCGCGAAATCGAGGATGTCGTAGCCCCGATAGTGCAGGTCGTTGCCGGTACGTCCGACCGTGCACAATGCGGTATTGCCGGCAGTGACGCCCGACAGCGCGACGGATTTCTTGGGTTTGAATGGCGTCTGCGTCGCATTGTCGCTCATCATCTTCTCCAGATCTGGCCGCGCGTGGCTCACGGCATGACGCCAGTGGCCCGCAAGAACCGTGCACGTGGAAGAGGAATCGCGCCGGAATCCTCGCGGTCCATCCACCAATGAACGTCACGGTCCACTAGTTGTTGAATACTTCCGCTGGCGGCAGCGTAGGACAGCGGTCGATCGGTTTTACCAATTGCCCAATTGCCTTGTAGCCGACCGGATGCCGGTCGCTGTACATCCAGCACTCACCGAGCGTCGAACAGAAGCACACGTTCATCGTCATCCGTTGTACTGCGGCTTCGCGAAACCTTTGCCACAGATCCTTGTCCGGGAACTTGATGATCTGCACCGTCTCGCCCGGACTCAACACGTTTGGATTGATCGTGGATTGCGAATAATTATGCGGCGGCATGCCCAATGCCGCGAGCACATTTTTCCAATCCGGCTGCGGCTTGCCGTCGACGAACACCTGCGCGGTGCGCACGATCGCGGGACCCACACCCTTGTTGTAAACGTCCACCGACTGTGCGTAATCGTCATTGCCGGCGACCAGCCACGGCCACACCTGCGCACGCACTTGTTCGCGCTGGATATACGCGGTGTAGCCCGAGACCACCAGAGCCAGCAGACCGACCAGAGAGGCGATCACCACGCCAGCGGCATCCCAGCGATGGCGACGATCCGGCGTCGATGGTCTTGCCGGCGAGTCGTTCCCGGTCTGATTCGCCACTGACCTTGACACTAGCCCGCTCCGCCGCGGCCGAACAGTTCATCGAGCTTGCGTTCGTAATCGTGGTAGCCGAGAAAATCGTAGAGTTCCTCGCGCGTCTGCATCATCGGCACCACGGCTTTCTGCGTACCATCACGGCGCACGGTTTCGTAGAAACCCAGCGCAGCCTTGTTCATCGCGCGATACGCGCCGCAGCAGTAGAGCACGATGTCCACGCCCGCCGACTTCAACTCGTCGGTCGTGAACAAGGGCGTCTGTCCAAATTCGGTGATGTTGGCGAGGATCGGCACCCTGACCGCGCCTTTGAACTCGCGGTACTGCTCCAGCGTGTAGATCGCCTCGGGAAAGATCATGTCCGCACCGGCCTCGACGCAGGCAACCGCACGTTCGATCGCGGGCTGCAGTCCTTCGACTGCGATCGCGTCGGTACGCGCCATGACCACGAATCCGGGATCCATGCGCGCATCGACCGCGGCCTTGATGCGGTCGACCATCTCGCCCTTCGGCACGATCGCCTTGCCCGGGCGATGCCCGCAGCGCTTGGCCGCGACCTGGTCCTCGATGTGCATCGCGCCGGCGCCGGCCTTGATCAGCGAGCGCACCGTGCGCGCGATGTTGAAGGCCCCGCCCCAGCCGGTATCCACGTCGACGAGCAGAGGCAGGTCGCACACGTCGGTGATGCGGCGAATGTCGGTCAACACATCTTCCATCGTGCTGATGCCGAGATCGGGCATGCCCAGCGAATTGGCTGCGACACCGCCGCCGGACAGGTAAAGCGCCCTGAACCCGGTGCGGCGGGCCATCAGGGCGGCATATGCAGTGATCGCGCCGACCACCTGCAGCGGCTGCTCCTCGCTCAGGGCCGCGCGAAACCGGGTGCCCGCGGAATGGAGTGCGCTCATTGATGCTCCCGGAGAAACGCGCATTTTAGCGCACCGGTTCTGCGGGCGCGCGCGCCCGACCGGTGTGGCGTGCCTGCGCCGTGTGCGACACTGATGTCGCGCGCTGAATCGCCCGTGTCGCGGGTTGCCGGCGTATTCCGGTTCGAGGTGCGTTCGCCCGAAGGCAGTCCATGGCGGAAAATCGCTCCAAGACGTGGGGTCCGAGCCCCGAGCCCACATGTTCGTTCTGCGACGGGCAGGCCGCGCGTCGCGACAGGATCAACGCCTGGCGCAGGGCAAGGTCGGACAACGGCCCTCGCGCAATCGACGGTTTGCCGTGACTCGACCCGCAGCACGCGCGCCGCTGATCGTCGGCGTCACCAGTCACCGCAATCTCGCCGCAAACGAGATTGCATCCCTGCATGGTCTGGTGCGCGCGTTCTTTCACGACCTCGGCGAGCGATTCCGGGAACTTCCGCTGGTGGTCCTGTCGGCGCTGGCCGAGGGCGGCGACCGGATCGTGGCCGAGGAGGCGCTGGCCTGCAATGCCCGCCTGATCGCCGTGCTGCCGCTGCCTGCCGCGGTGTATGCGGACGACTTCGTGGAAGCCGGCAGCGCAAAGCGCTTCTCCGAGCTTTGCGCACGCGCGCACGTCCTGCAGATGCCGCTGCTGCCGCGCAACAGCGAGACCGGCGTGCTCGCGCCCGGTGAGCAACGCGATGCACAGTACGCCGAGGCCGGCGTCTTCATCTCCA
This sequence comes from uncultured Gammaproteobacteria bacterium, assembly GCA_963758365.1. Taxonomy (GTDB): domain Bacteria; phylum Pseudomonadota; class Gammaproteobacteria; order Xanthomonadales; family Rhodanobacteraceae; genus Dokdonella_A. The sequence continues at coordinate 761,583 of CAVWVB010000001.1, read as the reverse complement.
GTCACTGTCACATCCTGCTCGCACTCTGGGACGGCAGGGATTCGGACCTCGTTGGCGGCACCGCCCAGATCGTGCGTTACCACCTCGACGCGATACTGCCGGGTTCCTTCGGGCGTCGCCACGATGCGCGATCCCTGCTCGACCGCGGCGATGAAAGCCTCGTCTATCACATCGCGTGCTCGCGCACCGACGACGAGCCCGGTTCGATCGATCCGCCGCGGCCGCCGCTGCGCGCGCTCGAGGCGCGCTGGCTTTGCCAGTCGCTGGCTCGCGCGCCGGTCGCGCGCATGCCCGACGAGTACGCACTGATGTTCCGGCGCATGGCCGAGTTCAACATCGACATGCAGCGCCACGTCGGCGCCGAACATGCACGGCTTTCGCAGGCAGTGAAGTGGACCGGGTCGGGCGACGTGCTGGATGACCTGTTCACGACCGCCGACGGATTGGCGATCCATTTCCAGAAGCGTGTCCACCTTGCAATGCGCGGGATCCACACGCTCGCCCTGGTCATGGGTATTTCCTTCGTGGCCTATTCCGACCTGCCTGTCGACCTCATCAATCCGGGGCCGATGATCGATGTATTCGTCGCCTCGTTCGCGATGGGATTGCTGCTCGATCGCATCGCCAAGCGCAGGTCCTGGCACCGCAAGTACATCGACTACCGGGCACTGGCGGAAGGTCTTCGCGTCCAGGGCTATTGGCGACGCGCGGGAATCTCCGCTGCCGGCTCCGTGGCTTTCGCGCATGACAACTTCATGCAGAAACAGGATGTCGAACTCGGCTGGATCCGCAACGTGATGCGTGCGGCCGGCTTGCGCGCGCACGAGAGCGACGGGGCCGCGGTGGCGACGGTGATCGAGGAGTGGATCGGGCCACCGACGGGCGCCGGCCAATTGGGCTACTACGCGCGCAAGACCGTCGAGCGCAGCCGTGTCGCGCGCAGTGCACGTATGCTCAGCAGCGGCTGCATGTGGATCGGCATGGGGATCGGCGGCATGCTCGCAGTTTTCCATCGCTGGCTGGACGCGGACACGATCACGACCCTGGTCGCGGTGATCGGCATGCTTGCGATCATTGCCGCGGTGCGCGAATCCTATGCCTTTCGCAAGGCGGACAAGGAACTGGTCAAGCAATACCGCCTGATGGGCGATCTGTTCGAGGGAGCACGCGAGGCGCTGGACGCGGAATCCGATCCGGACGACCAGCGCGATATCCTGCGTGCGCTCGGCGAGGCCGCCCTCACCGAGCACGCCGAATGGGCGCTGATGCACCGCGAGCGGCCGCTCGAGCACGGCAAGCTGTAGGGACCGGGCCGCGAGCGCAGGCTTCCGCGAAGGCGCCACGCGCTACTCCGCCTTCGGCTTCAGGCTGGTGTGCGTAGCGCAGATCGTCTTGCGGCGGTCTGGGCCCGCTGGCGGAACCTGGCTGGACCCGATCCGGAAATGCCAAAGGGAGCATCGCCGGGCGGATGACCCGCAGGACGCGCGCCGGTAATCGCAAGTTGTCGAGCAATCTATCGGCGCGTAGCGTCCAAGCGACCCCGTGACACGCACCGGATGTCTACGGGTTACCCGCCCGCGGGAACGACGCAATTGATGCCGCAGTAGATTGCGGCGCTCGAATCAGCTGCCGCGATCCCAGGCATCACTTCGGGAACTCCATCTTCTTCACCAGTGCCAGGAAGCGCGGATCGTCGCGCAGGCTGGCGATCGTGGGGTCGTAGCGCAGGCGCGCCATGCCGGCGTCGTGCTGCTCCCAGGCATGTTCGAGCCATTCGAAGGCCTGGTCGCGTTCGCCACGCCACGCATGGACCGCCGCGATCTGGAAGCCGTAGCCCGCGGCGTACTGAGCCTTCAGCGCGTCGAGTGCCTGTTGCGATTCGCGCGCGTGGCCCAATGCGTACTCGGCCACCGCGGTTCCCGCCAGAACCCAGGGATCCTCCACGATCAGCCGGAACTGGGTGAGTGCGCTTTCAGCCTTTCCGGCCTTCAACTCGTCATAACCGAGCAAGTAGTGTCCCCACGTGGCTCCGGGATTGATCTTGATGGCTTGCCGGAATGCATCGTCCGCGGCCCGGGTTCGTTCGTCGGCCTGTAGCAGCCTGCCAAGCCCCTCCCACGCGCGGACGGACAGGGGATCGAGGAGCGTGGCCTTGCGGCTCATGGCGATGCCTTCATCGTGTCGATCGAAGATGAAGAACAGGTTGGTCGCGTAATAGCTCAGCAACGCGACATTGTTGGGATCGAGCGCGTAACCGCGCTCGAAGTCGGCTTGTGCGCCCTGCCAGTCCCATGTCCGGTTGTAGCGCAGCAGTCCGCGGCTGGCGTAGCCCTGGGACAGGTCCGGCGCCAGGGCTATGGCGCGCTCCGCGGCGGCAAACGCCAGCTTGACGTCGCGCGCCGACTTCGCCTGGCTGTCCTGGTTGTTCGCCATCTCGTCGGTGGCAATGGCCAGCTCGGCCCATGCGTTGGCGTAGCCCGGATCCATCGCGACAGCCTCGCGCAGCACCCGCACTGCGCGCGAATGTTCGCCCCGCAGCTCGATGTCCTTGCCCAGCAGGTACAGCTGGTACGCCCCGGCATTGCGGGTGCGCTGCAGGCCGGACGGCTGCTGCGCCGGCAACAGCTTGAGCTTGAGCGCAGCCACGACGTCACTGGAAATCTCGTCCTGCACCTTGAAGATGTCGGTCAGCGTGCGGTCGTAGGTCTGCGACCACAGGTGCGAGCTGTCGGCGGCGCGGATCAACTGCGCGGTGATGCGCAGGGTATTGCCGTCCTTGCGCACGCTGCCTTCCAGGATGTGGGCCACGTTGAGCGCCCTGGCGATGGTCGCGACATCGACGTGCTTGCCCTTGAACGAGAACGACGAGGTACGCGCGATGACGCGCAGTTGCGGAATCTGCGCGAGCTGGTTGAGCAATTCCTCGGACAGGCCATCGGAGAAATACTCCTGGTCATGGGCCTGGCTCATGTCGACGAAAGGCAGCACCGCAATGGAATTTCCGCTGTCCGCGGGCGCAACGGCAGTCACTGCGGTAGCCGCGTCGCCGGCTGCAGCCGTTGGGGAATTCGCGGTCGACTTCGGCACATCGGCAAAATGCCACAGCAAACCACCGCCGATTCCGAGCAGCAGTATCAGCAACAGCAACTCCGTGCCGGAAACCTTCTGTGCACCGCGCTCGCCGTGAAACCAGGCCAACAACAGCGCGACAAGGAATCCGAGCACCATCGCCAGGGTGATGCCGCGCTGCAATCCGTCCGGCCAACCGAATTGGTGGGCAACGATGTCGATGCCCTGCAACAACGCGAACGCCGCCGCGATGTATGCAACGGCCCACTGCACGAGCTTGCGTTGCTTCAGGCGTTGCAGAAAGTCGTTCAATGACTGACCCGTTCAATTTCCGCTGGCCGCAGACCCGTTTACGCGCTCCCCGAAGCGCTGCGCGACGATATCCACGCGCTGCAACAGCGCGAATGCTGCGGCGATACCGGCCAATGTCAACCCCACCAGCTTGCGTCGTTTCAGGCGTTGCCGGAAGTCAGTCATGGCTTGCCCCCGGAGGACCCTTTCCGCCCGGTCAGGGCCTGGAAGCGTGGGTCGTCGCGGATCGCGTCCCAGAACGGCTCATTGCGCAGGTTCTCCGCGCTGATGAGGGAGGCCGGTGTCCGCAGCAGGTGCCGCAACACCGGCACCGCGTCTGCCGCATTGCCGCTGAGCGCGAGGATGCGCGCGTCGTACCAGGTCCAGACGGGGCCTTCGAGGTGATCCGCGCTTTCAGGCACCAGCGACAGCGCAATCCGGCCCTGCGCCGCGGCTGCCTCACGTTCGCCCAGCCCGGCCAGCGCCAGACCCAGCGCGCAATGCCAGCCGGTCTCGACATAGCGGCTGCCAGGCTTGTCTGCCAGCGCCTTGTTCGCCTCCGCCTGCACTTGCCGGTAGGTCGCCTGCGCGCGCGCCGTTTCTCCGCCGCGTTGCTGAGCCAGCGCCAACTGAAGCTGGAATTCGATCCGCGCCGGCAGGTATCCGCCGAGGAACGCGTCGATCAGGGTGTCATCGTTGCCGTCGCTTGCACGCTGCAACGCCTTTGCTGCCGCGGCGTAATCGCGCCGCATCAGCAGTTGCACGCCGTGCAGTCCCTGCACAACCGGCAGCCTGGCATCCGCGGTCTGCAGATAGGCAGCCGCGCGCGGCAGGTCGCCGTCGGCCCAGGCGCACTGCATCTTCATTGCCACCGCATGGGTATTGTCGGGCGCCAGCACCAATGCGGCATCGAGATCGGGCACGCCGCGCCGGCAGTCGCCCGCGCTGATCACGGAAACCGCGAGGTGGTAAGCGATGTTGCCGTCATTGGGCGAGAGCGCATGCGCGTGTTCGAAGTCGGCGATCGACTCCTGAAACTGCCCGAGCCGCCGACTCAGGTAGCCGGCCCACGCCCACAGGTCGGCGTCGTTGGGCAGTTTGGCCTTCAATGCATTCATGATGGCCAGCGCCCCGCTGAAGTCGAGTTGCACGTAATACATGTATACGCCGCGTGCGATCGCGGTTTGCGGCGAATCCGGTGCCAGATCGGTGGCCCGGGCAAGCGCCCGCTCACCCTCGGCCTGCAGGCCGCCGGACGGATCCAGTCCCTCCCAGCCGGTGCGGAAGGACTCGCGCGCAAGTTCCGCCCAGGCCAGCGCGAAATTCGGATCCAGCCGCACCGCGTCGCGGTAGCCGTCGAGGACGGCGTCCTGCTGCTGCCGGGTCTGCGCAACCGCGGCGTTGAAGGCGCGCGCCCGCAGGTAGGCGTCGTAGGCCGCAGGAATCGTCGTCGGCTTGTGCGTCACCGCCTCGCGCTCGCCCCGGCTGAGGTTGGCGGCCAACGACTCGGCGATCTTCTGCGCGACCTCGCTCTCGACCGCGAACACGTCCTCGAGGGTGCGGTCATACGTCTGCGCCCACAGGTGGCTGTCGGAAGCCGCCTTGATCAGCTGCACGTTGATCCGCACCCGGTTGCCGGCCTTCTGCACGCTGCCCTCAAGGATGTGGGCGACGCCGAGCTCCTTAGCGATCTGCGAGAGGTTGTCGGGGCGACTGGCGTACTTCTGTGTCGAGGTCCGCGAGATCACCTTGAGGTCGCCGATCCGGGAAAGCCCGGTCAGGATCTGGTCCTGGATGCCGCTGGCGAAGTAGCCGTTGGCCTTCTCCTCACTGAGATTCTCGAACGGCAGCACGGCGATGGATTTCGATGGAATCGCTGTTCCCGAAACGACGTTCGCCGCGGAATCCGATTTGGAAGTCGGTGTCGATGCGGAGGCGACAACCGGCGCGGGCGGGCTTGCCGAAAATTTCCACAGCAGGCCCCCGCCGATCGCCAGCACCAGTGCCAGCAGCAGCAGTTCCGCGCCGCTGAATTTCTGCGCGCCGCGCTCGCCGTGGTACCAGGCGAGCAGAAGCGCAACGAAGAATCCGACGCAGGCCGCGATGATCAATCCGCGTTCGATCGCGTCTGGCCACGCGAATCGCTGCGCAACGATGTCGATGCCCTGCAACAGCGCGAACGCAGCGGCAACGTAAGCAAACGCCCACTGCACCAGCTTGCGTTGCTTGAGTTCCGCGAGAAGCGACATCCCATTGGTCCTTCGAGGCGACATCACTTCGCTCGGTCAGCAGGTTGCGCCTTGTTCTCGTCGAACGAGGCAATCGCGCGCTTGAGCAGGACAACATCCCCGCTGATGCTGTTGACTGCAGAATTGATGGTCGAAAAATGGAATCGAAGGTCGGGCAGGACATCCGGATCCTTGACCAGTTCTGCGGCCGCGGCGGCGATCTCGGCGTCGGATACATCGAGCCTGCATTCGGGCCTGAATGCCACGACGTTGCCGATCTCATCCATCTCGTCGCTGCAACCCGCGCGGATCGCCTGTTGCACCGCCTGCGGAATGATCCGCCGAACCCGCTGCCGGTACGGTGACCGCTCAAATGCGTCCTTGGCATCCCTGCCGGAGTCGAAAGTGAAGAACGTCGAAATGTCGTTCTCGTCGATGTTCGACGGCAGAATGCCGATTTCGCCGGACGACACGAGTTCGTCCCAGGTTGCGCGAAACATCAGATAGTAGTTGTATTCGGTGGCGCGATAAGCGTTGACGACCAGCGTCTTCGGGTCGGGCGCGGGACTTCCGAGCAGGACGGCCGCTTTCCCCGCACTGTCCTGGACCGACTGGTAGTACGCGATCATCCGCTCACGGCCGACCAGATCCTGACGCAGATCCTGCAGCAGGCGCGCAGCGAATTCCTCGCCTTTCTTCCTGTCCACCTGCGCCGCATTCCAGTTCGATGCCTGGATGCCGATGAATACGCCCAGTACGACGATGCCCAGTTCGATGACTGCCGCGGTCCAGTGCTGCTGCCTGATGAGTTCGATCACGCGGGCGCTGATCATTGCAGTTCAATTCCCGCCGATTTCGGTACAGCGCCGAGCGCGGCAAGCGCATCCTCCAAACTCGTCCTGACCCCGCCGATATTAAGCACCGCGCTGACCGCAAAGCTGTACTGATAGCGAAGATCGGCAACGACAGCCGGATCGCTGCGCAGCGCAGCAGCGACCTCCAGCGCGACAGGGTCGGCGTCGAATTTGCATTTTTCGACAAAACCGACAACGTAGCCCCGTTTGTCGCTCACATGCCCGAGGCTTTGCCAAAGGCCATTCATGGGTGCTTCGCCTTGTCGTCGGCCGAGGACGCTTCGAGCAGTGCCTCGAAGCGCGGGTCCTTGCGCAGCGGATCCCAGACGGGGTCGATGCGCAAGGATGCGACGGACAGGGTTTCGCCGGCGGGCGCATCCAGCAACTGTTGAAGATGATCGATCGCGGATCTGGTTTCGCCGACATGTGCTTCGACGCGTGCCAGGCGTTCGAGGTTGTACGCGCCGACGATGGAGTCACGCGCCATCGGCAATCGCTCCGCGGCAGCGCGAGCCGATTCCAGCGCGACTTGTTTCTGGCCCAGCCCGGCATAGGCCAGACCGAGATGGCTGAGCGCATCGATTTCGGTTACGGGATTTTTGCTTGCTTCCTCCAGAAGCTTCACGGCGTCAAGGAGCGCTGTGCGCGCGGCAGCCGCATCACCCTTCGTCGCCAGGGCTTGCCCGCGCAACAGCACAACCGGTGCCGCACTGTGCTCGAAGCGCGCGAGCAGCCACTGCGGTGCGTGCGCGATGGCGGCGAGTGCTGCGTCGGGTCGACGCAACAACACCTGCAGCCGGAAACGCATCAGCGATACGGTGCCCTGCGGATCCACCCCGGCGGGAATAGCCGCGAGCATGCGCTCGGCCGATTCGATGTCGCCACTGAAAATCCTGCCGGTTACGCGCTGTACCTGCGCCTCGACATCGCTGGGGAAAATCGCTAGCGAGCGCGCGAACATGGCGTCCGCTTCGTCGTAGCGGCGCAAGGCAACGTACGAGTCGGCGATCTCGCGCGGCAACAATGAATTGCGTGGATCGAGCAGGCTCGCCTGCTGCATTTCGGGAATCCCGAACGTTGGGTTTCCCTGCCGCCGGATAACATAGCCGATCGCCGCGAGAACCTCGGGGTTGTTGGACAGGCTGGCTCGCGCTATTGCGAATTCGCTCAACGCGTCAGGATAGTCGCGATGACCCCAGTAATGGACGTAACCCATCGCCAGATGCGCCTCGGGCAAACCGGGCTGCAACGCGAGCGCCTTCTTCGCGTTGCCGTCGGCTGCCTCGACGATCTCCGGAGAATTGTCGATTCCGTACCAGTGCAGATAGCTCTGCAGATAGGACAGCCATGCGTAGGCCAGGGCGAATCCGGGATCCGCCGCGATGGCACGCTGATAGAGATCGACAGCCTCCTTGCCGGTCGCGACAGGATCCTTGCTGCTGCTGGTCTGAAGTTGATTGAACCGGTAGCGCGCCTGCAGGTAGAGATCGTAGGCCTCGGGATTCTGCGTCGGCACGCTGGCCATGCGGGCCGACTCGGCGGGCAACAGTTTCGCCTTCAGGGCATCGGCGACCTTTTCCGCCACGTCGCTCTGCACCGCGAAGACATCCTTCAGGTCGCGATCGTAATTCTGCGCCCACAGATGGGTATCACTGCGCGCATCGATCAACTGCAGGTTGATGCGTACCTTGCTGTCGGCGCGCTGCACGCTGCCTTCGAGCACGGTCGCCACGCCGAGTTGCTCGGCGACGATCTTGAGATTCGGCGGACGACTTGCGTACTGCTCGGTCGACGTGCGCGAGATCACCTTCAGATCGTGGATACCGGCAAGTCGGGTAAGAATCTCATCCTGCATGCCTGTCGCGAAATACTGGTTGGCCTTGTCGTCGCTCAGGTTCTCGAACGGCAACACGGCGATGGATTTGTCGGTGGCGACCGCATCCGCTTTCGTCGCCGCCGGCGCAGCGGCTTGCGTCGTTTCCGCTGGATTGTTCGCCGCGATACGTTGCGGCGCCAGCACGAACTTGTCGACACCAAAGTAGCCAAGTGCGATCAGCAGTACGACGATGATCGTGCGATCCATCCGTCGCGCGGTCTGCGGAGCAATCGATTGTTCCGGTCGTACGTCCTCGTCGCGCTTGATGCCCTGCGGCGTGAGTTCGAACACCCACGCGAAGCTCAGCGCCGGGACGAAAGCGATCGCGAGCAAGATGACAACGCTGCGCCCGATCCAGTCTGGCGCGCCGAACATGGGCAATACGGTGCCGGCAACCTGCACGATCAGCCACGCGCCGACCAGGTACAACCCGGCCATGCGGATCACGTTGCGGCGTTTCAGTTCGGCGATCAGTGACATCCGCGGCTCCCCTGGCCGTCGAGCGATGCGGCGGCCTGCCTTGGCCACAGTATGCCAGTGTGCCGGGAACCGTCACCGGAATCGCGCCAGCCAATGGCCGTTGGATCCGCATTGCTAGAGTCGATCCTTCAGCAATTCGCGCAGCTCGTGGCTGAAGGAGTCGGCATTGTCGCGGAACCATCCTCGCCACGCGTCATTGTCCATCCACTTGCTCATGGTGCGGTCGTAGCTGAGCCACATCTCCTTCTCGAGCGCGCGGTGCGGAACTGGAAGTACAGGTTGTCCCAATGCCGGAAGCCGATCAGCAAGAAGGCATGGAAGCGCAATCTTTCCGCGGCCGTGGTCGAATCCGGGTTCGACTGCAACCGGACGATGAATTCGGTGATTCCCGGCTCGGCGAGCAGCGGCGACAGGATCGCCACTGTATTGCCGGTGAGTGCGTTGTAGGTTGCTGCCTTCTGCGATCGTGTGTTCTGCCTGACCTGCATACCGACGTAGATGAGCGACGCCACGACGCCGATGCTGCTGACGATTTCCGCGAGATAGGCGAATTTTTCGAGATCCATGATGACTCCCGGTGTTCATGCCCATGGATTGATCGACGCTTGGGTTCGGCGACGAAGGAGGTGTTCAAGGTGTGGATCCAGCCGGTGGTGCGACTGTGGATATCGCCGGCACGGGCGCAGTTTCCGTGGCATCTCCGCCAGTGCCGGGCAGCGTCACCGTGAACCTGATTTTCGCCAGTTGCTCGGGTGCGTAGCCGAGCTTGCGCAGGAACGGCAGCCAGCGTGGGTGGTGCCGGATCTTGTCGAACGGCGGGTCGGTCACGATGTCGGACAGGCCGGGATCCTGGTAGGCCACCGCCTTGTCGAGCCAGGCGAAGGCCTGGTCCGCCTCGCCGCAGTACGCGTAGTCGTAGGCGATGTTGTAGGACCAATCCTTGGCGTACCTAGCGATCAGTGCCGCGAACGCCGCGTCCGCATCCGCCTTGCGCTCGAGCGCGCAGTACGCCAGCGGCAAGCCGATCATTCGCCACACCTCCGCGTTCTCCTGCTGCATCTGCGCCAGCCCGCCCGGCGCGTCGCCCTTGAGCAACAGCGCCTCGCCGATGCTGAAATGCGCGCTGCCATAACCCGGGCTCAAGCTCAGCAGCGTGTGGAACTTGGCGATCGCCTCGTCGTAGCGGCCGGCGTTGAGATAGTTGAGGCCCAGGTTTTGCAGGGCGGCCGGGTTGACCGGATCGCGCGCGAGTACGTATTCCACGATCGTGATCGCCGACACCAGGCGGCCGAGGGTTTGCAGCAGACGGGCGCTGCTGCGGAGCACCTCTAGATCGGTCGGATCCAGCGCCAGCGCGCGTTCGAAGTAGCCCGCTGCGGCGGGCAGGTCGTTCTGCACCATCGCGAGCCAGCCGAGCGTCGCCTGCGCCGACGCATCGTGCGGGTCGATTGCCTGCGCTTTTTCGGTGGCATCACGCGACTGGCGCAGGCCCTGCGCGTTTGACAGCACGCCGATGGCCGCCTCGTTGACGAAGTTGCTCGCGAGCCCGTCCCACGCCCGCACGTAGCGCGGATCGATCGCCAGCGCCTGACGGTAAAGCGCATCGGAGGACCTGAAAGCCTCGGCCGTGAACCGATATCCAAGCTGGCGCGCCTGCAGGTACAACGCATAGGCCCTGGAGTCGGTCGCCCGCGCCTTGGGTGCCGCGCCCAGCAGCTTGACCTTGAGCTGCTTGACCACGTCCGCAGCGATGCCGTCCTGGATCGCAAAAATGTCATCGAGCTTGCGGTCGTAGCTGTGCGACCAGATCTGGTAACCGTCGGATGCGCGTACCAGTTGCGCGGTGATCCGCACTTCGTCTCCGGCCGTGCGCACCGAGCCCTCCAGCACGTTGGCCACGTGCAGCTTCGCCGCGATTTCGGCAATGCCCAGGTCCTTGCCCTTGAACGCGAACGACGAGGTGCGCGCGGCGACGCGCAGAGTCTGCACTTCGGTCAACAGGTTCAGCAGGTCCTCGGCGATGCCGTCGGCAAAATAGTCCTGTTGCTTGTCGTTCGACATGTTGGTGAACGGCAGCACGGCAATTGAGTTGGGCGGCGCCACGATCGCCGGCGCGGTCGGCACGACCGCTAACTCGTTGACCCCGCGCTGCAGGATGAACTGGTTGGTCAGCAGCAATACCACAGCCACTGCGAGCACACCGATGATCCAGAAATCCAGCTTGCGGCCGGTGTGCTGAGCGATCGAATCGGCCCGTTCGATCTCGCTCTCGCGCTTGAGGCCCGTCGGCGTGAACTCGTAGAACCATGCGAAGCCGAGCCAGAACGGAAAACCGATGGCGGCTGCGATGAGAAACCAGCGCGTGGCCCAGTCGGGCAGTCCGAGCGCGGGACTGAATTGCGAAAGCCCTTGTCCGAACGCCCACACCGCTCCGGCATACAGCGCGGCCGCGCGCAGCACGTTGCGGCGTTTGAGTTCGGCGAACAGGCTCACGTCAATTCACCGGCCCTGCGTTGCCCCTATCGAACCTGAAGTCGGATGCGCCAACCTTGCACACGCCGAGCCGGCGATCTCCCGACAAACGGCTTCTGGATATCACTGGCGTCTGGATTCAGCAACATCCGGGATTGCAGATCATCGCGAGTGGATCCGATGCCGGAGTCCGGATCCGGTGGATCAGCAGCATGCGAGAACGTGGGGAGACGGCGCCATTTGCGCAGAAAGCCGGTTCCGACCATGCCGATCATCCCCTCACTCGCCCCTCGGTCGGTACCGGGCGGAACCCGGCACGCACGCGCGCAGGATAGCAGCGGGTGACTTGAATGCTGATCCGCGGGTGCAGAATCGAAAACGGGCGGCCATTGGCCGCCCGTCAGGTCATTGCGATGGCTACCCGTAGTACCGAATCTACCCCGCAAACAGATGTTCGATGCCGGCGCGCTCTTCGCGCAGTTCCTTTTCGGTCGCGTCCATGCGTTCGCGCGAAAACGTGTTGATGTCCAGGTTCTGTACGATCGTGTATTGGCCGTTCGCGATCGTGACCGGGTAGCCGTAGATCACTCCGGGAGCGATGCCGTAGCTGCCGTCGGACGGAATGCCCATGGATACCCAGTCGCCATCGGCAGTGCCTTGCGCCCACGCACGCATGTGATCGATCGCGGCCGACGCCGCCGAGGCGGCAGAGGATGCGCCGCGCGCCTTGATGATCGCCGCCCCACGTTGCTGCACGGTCGGAATGAAGGTGTCCTTGTACCAGGCCTGATCGACGAGTTCGGTCGCCGGCTGACCCTTGACCGTCGCGTGGTGAATGTCCGGATACTGGGTCGATGAGTGGTTGCCCCAGATCGTCATGCGGCGGATTTCGGTCGTGTGCGCGCCGGTCTTCTCGGCGAGCAGCGACAGCGCCCGGTTGTGGTCGAGACGCACCATTGCGGTGAAACACGCCGGGTCCAGGTCAGGTGCGTTCTGCTGCGCAATCAACGCGTTGGTATTTGCCGGATTGCCGACCACGAGCACTTTCACGTTGCGCCGAGCATGCGTGTTCAGCGCCTTGCCCTGCGGAGCGAAGATCGCGCCATTCGCTTCGAGCAGATCCTTGCGCTCCATGCCCGCACCGCGCGGGCGCGCACCGACCAGCAAGGCGTAATCGACATCCTTGAACGCGACGTTCGCATCGTCGGTCGCGACCACGCCGGCCAGGGTCGGGAACGCGCAATCGTTGAGTTCCAATACGACACCTTGCAGCGCCGGCAGCGCGGGGGTGATCTCGAGCAAATGCAGGATGACCGGCTGATCGGCACCGAGCATGTCGCCGGCAGCGATACGGAACAGCAGGGCGTAGCCGATCTGGCCGGCGGCGCCGGTGACGGCAATGCGGACGGGTTGCTTCATGGGTTCACTCCGTGAATTGGAATCGGGAATGGAAACACGGGAACAGACATTGCCGGATCGTGGTTCGAATCGTGGCGGACAGGGCCGCCGCCTCGCTCCTCCGATCTCTTATTTCCCGTTCCCGATTTCCAGCTCGTGGAAAAACTCGCGGATACGCTCCAGGCCTGGAGCGAGTTGCGCCTGCGGACACGTGTAGGAAATGCGCAGTGCCTGCGGATCACCGAATGCCGAACCCGGCACGCAGGCGACACCCTTGGCTTCGAGCAATGCGTTGCACAGGCCGACATCGTCGGCGATCTTCACGCCGTTGTGGCTCTTGCCGAATGCGCAGGCGATGTTCGGGAATACGTAGAACGCGCCCTGCGGCCGCGGACACACGACACCGGGAATCGACTTCATCGCCGCAAGAACCTGATCGCGCCGGCCCTGGAATTCCGCGCATTTCCGGGTCGTCACGTCCTGTGGACCGGTCAGTGCGGCGATCGCCGCCGCGGTCACGATTTCGGGCACGTTCGTGATGTGATTGGAGTTCAATGTCACGAACGCCTGCGCGACTGTTTCCGGCGCCGCAAGGAACCCAACGCGCCAACCCGGCATGCCGTAGGTCTTGGAGATCGAATCGACCTGAATTACGCGGTCGCGCAATTCAGGGCGCGCATTGACGAAATTGTGATAGCCGACGCCATCAAAGATCATGCGATTGTAGATGTCGTCGCAGATGACCCAGACATCCGGATGCCCGACGAGCACATCCGCGAGTGCGGCAATTTCGTCCTTCGAATAGACCATGCCGGTCGGATTCGAAGGATTGTTGAACAGGAACACCTTGACGCCCGCAAGTGCGGTATCGAGCTGTGCCGGCGTCAGCTTGTAGTTCTGTTCGGCCGAACACGGCATCAGGCGAGTCTTCGCGCCGATGATCTCGGCGAGATCGACGTAGGTCGTCCAGTAGGGGACCGGGAATGCGATCGTGTCGCCGGGATCGAGCAGCGCCTCGGCGAGGTTGTACAGAACGTGCTTGGCGCCGATGCCGACCGCGATGTTCGCGCGCGCATAGCCGCTCAGGCCGCCCTGCCCGAGGTGCACGAGAAACGCATCGAGCAGGGCATCCGCACCGCGGTTCGATCCGTACTGGCCACTGTCCTTCGCGAGCGCTTCGCGCACCGCAGCGTACACGTGATCACCCGGCAGGAAGTTCGGAACCCCGATCGAGAAGCTGATGATGTCGCGGCCCTGGGCCCGCAGCTGCCTGGCCTTGTCGGCCACGGCCATGATCGCACTGGGCTTGGCGCGGCTCATGCGCGCGGCGAGAGTCAGCATGGAATTCCTCTGCGGGACAGGCGGGCTCGGACCGAGCCGGACAGCCGCAAATTCTAGCACAGCGTCCGCGCGCACCGGACCCGTGGAAGCGCGGAACGAGGGGTGTTGCGACAGCTTCATGCAGGTGCGCTAGAGTGCGCTCCGGTTCCAGTCGATCAAGGGAGTCGCCATGTCCTGGCTCTGGATGTTCATCGTCGGCCTGTTCATCGGCATCGTTGCCAAGTTTCTGATGCCGGGCAAGGATCCGGGCGGCTTCATCATCACCGGCCTGCTCGGCATCGCCGGCATGTTCGTCGGCGGCTGGCTCAGCAGCGTGGTGTTCGGAACACACATGTCGGCGACGGGCTCGATCGAACCGGCCGGATTCATCGGCGGCGTGATCGGGGCAATCATCCTTCTCGCGATCTACCGGATGTTCAAGCGCAACACCGGCTGAGCCGACCGCAACCCAGGGCGAATCGGCCCGCCGACGCGCGGCGACCTTCGTCCGCGCCACGCCATCGCACCGCGTGGGCGGGCCCAAGGCCCGCCCTTCGTTCGCGCCTGCACTCAGCGCGCCTTGAAACCGGCCGCGTCCAGCGCGCCGTTCCACTGTTCGATGTGCGCCTTTTCCTTTTCCATCAGAGCGGCACTGTCGCCCTCGATGCGGATCGACTCGATGCGGTCCTCGCCACGGATGCTGTCCACGATCTTCTTGTCCTCCACCCCGACCACCTCGCCGAACACCGTGTGCTTGCCGTCCAGCCACGGCGTCGCGACATGGGTGATGAAGAACTGGCTTCCGTTGGTGCCGGGACCCGCATTGGCCATCGACAGGATGCCGCCACGATCGTGTTTCAGGCCGGGAACGATCTCGTCGCCGAACTTGTAGCCGGGTCCTCCCGTTCCGCTGCCCTGCGGACAACCGCTCTGGATCATGAAATCGGGAATCACGCGGTGGAACGAGAGTCCGTCGTAGTAGCCGCGCCGTGCCAGGTTGACGAAGTTCGCAACCGTCATCGGCGTCTTTTCGTCATGCAAGCGCAGGTGGATCGGGCCGCGTGAAGTCGTGATCGTGGCAATCAGGGGCATGTCGGGATTCCTTGTCTCGAATGGGGGTTGCGCGCCGGATCGACCGGCACGGTGGGACGCGCACTTTACCCGAAGGCACACGCGGGTCGGGCCTGCGTCGCGTCCGCCAGGCGCCATGCGCGTTTCGAGGCCGCAGCGATGCGCTTCCGTTCAGCACATGCTGCAGCGCAGCGTGATAAACCCGCGTATAATCCGCGGCCCTTCGCCTGCCCTGCCGCGACGCCCTGGGGGCGCCGCCCACACGCATGTCCATCGAAAATCTCAGAAACATCGCGATCGTCGCCCATGTCGACCACGGCAAGACCACCCTGGTCGACTGCCTGCTCAAGCAATCGGGCACATTCAGCGAACGCACCGTGCTCGCCGAGCGCGTGATGGACAGCAACGACCAGGAAAAGGAACGCGGGATCACGATCCTGTCCAAGAACACCGCGATCACCTGGCAGGGCAACCGCATCAATATCGTCGACACGCCCGGCCATGCCGACTTCGGCGGCGAGGTCGAGCGCGTACTGTCGATGGTCGACACCGTGCTGCTTCTCGTCGACGCGATGGACGGGCCGATGCCGCAGACGCGCTTCGTAACCCAGAAGGCGTTCCAGATGGGCTTCAAGCCGATCGTCGTGATCAACAAGATCGACCGGCCCGGCGCGCGTCCCGACTGGGTACTCAACCAGACTTTCGACCTGTTCGACCGCCTCGGTGCGACCGACGAGCAACTCGACTTCCCGGTCGTCTACGCCTCGGCGCTGCACGGCTACGCGAGCCTCGGTCCGGATGCGCGCGAAGGCGACATGACGCCGCTGTACGAGGCGATCATGAAACATGTGTCGCCGCCGCAGGTGGACCTGGACGGACCGTTCCAGATGCGCATCAGCCAGCTTGACTACAGCAACTACGTCGGCCTGATCGGCATCGGCCGCATTCAGCGCGGCAAGGTGCGCACGAACATGCCGGTCGCGGTCGTCGACCGCGAAGGACGAAAACGCAACGCCAAGGTGCTGCAGGTGCTCGGCTTCATGGGCCTGGAGCGCCGCGAGGTCAGCGAAGCCGAGGCCGGCGACATCATCGCGATCAACGGCATCGAAGGGCTCGGCATTTCCGACACCGTCTGCGCGCCGGACACGCCCGAGCAGTTGCCGGTGCTGCATGTCGACGAGCCGACGATCAGCATGACCTTCCAGGTCAACAACTCGCCGTTCGCGGGCACCAAGGAGCATAGCGGCGGCAAGTTCCTGACCAGCCGCCAGATCCGCGAGCGCCTGATGCGCGAGACCCTGCACAACGTCGCGATGAAAGTCGAGGAGACCGAGGATCCGGACAAGTTCAAGGTTTCGGGGCGCGGCGAGCTGCACCTGTCGGTGCTGATCGAGACGATGCGCCGAGAAGGGTATGAGCTCGCGGTCTCGCGCGCCGAAGTCATCATCAAGGAGATCGACGGCGTGCTCAGCGAGCCGATCGAGCAGCTCGTCGTCGACATGGAGGAGCAGTACCAGGGCGGCGTGATGGAACGCCTCGGCACGCGCCGCGGCCAGCTGACCCACATGGAACCGGACGGCAAGGGCCGCGTGCGCCTCGACTACATGATTCCGGCGCGCGGACTGATCGGCTTCCAGACCGAGTTCCGCACGATCACCGCGGGCACCGGCCTGCTCTTCCACGTGTTCGACCACTACGGCCCCAAGGCCGAGGGCGCGATCGCGAAACGCCAGAACGGGGTGATGATCTCGAACGGTCAGGGCCCGTCGCCCGCGTACTCGCTGGTCAGCCTGCAGGAGCGCGGACGGCTTCTGGTGAGCGAAGGCGATTTCATCTACGAAGGGCAGCTCGTCGGCATCCATTCCAAGGACAACGACCTGACCGTGAACGCGTTGCGCGCGAAGCAGATGACCAATATTCGCGCGGCGGGCAAGGACGAGAACGTACAGCTCACGCCCGCAATCCGCATGTCGCTGGAACAGGCGCTCGAGTTCATCGAGGAAGACGAGCTCGTCGAGGTCACGCCGAAGGCGATCCGCCTGCGCAAGAAGCACCTGACCGAGAGCGACCGCAAGAGGGCTTCGCGGCAGGCCGCTTGATGGTCGAGGACCGCGCAGGTTCGAACGGTTCGTCGACGAGCGCCGCGGTGTGCGTGCCAGCGGATCGAACTAGGCGTCCGCGCCCGCATTGGCCGCAGGCGCTTCGTCAAGCCGGGTGCGGATGCTGATTTCGCCCTTCAGCGCGCGGTGCACCGGGCACAAATCGGCGATTTCGAGCAGGCGCGCACGCTGCGCCGGGTCCGACATTCCGTGCAGCTCGATCGTGCGATCGATCTGCAGGACGCGGCCCACGCTGCTCTCGCAGTCCGCGCAATCCTGCGCATGGACCGACCGCTGGCGCAGGCCGACGCCGATACGCTCGACCGCCCAGTTCTTGCGCCGCGCATACAGGCGCAATGTCATCGACGTACACGCACCCAGTGCCGCGAGCAGATAGTCGTACGGAGTGGGACCCGCATCATCGCCTCCTGCCGACGCCGGTTCGTCGGCGATCAGCACGTGGTGTCCCGCGCGGACCCGATTCGCGAGGCGGCCGCCGCTCGCCTCGCGCACGATCACCTGGCCTTCGTCCGTCGGCACGTCGCCGGCGGCCGGTGGCAGGTAGCGCGAGGCCCAGGCCGCCAGCATCGTCGCCGCGTAGATCGCATCTTCGCGCCGTTCGAGCAGATGACCTGCGCCGTCGAGCGCAACGAAACTCTTCGGATGCTGCGCCGCCTCGAAGATCCGCCGTGCGTTGTCGATGCCCACGATCTCGTCACGCGGTGAGTGCATGACCAGCAATGCGCGACCCAGTCCCGCGATCTGCGCACGCAGGTTCTGCTCGTCGAGATCGTCGAGGAACTGGCGCCTGATCCGGAAGCTCCGTCCTGCCAGCGTGACTTCGACCTCGGCGTCTGCTTCAGCGGAATTCTTCAGTGTGTCGACCGCGGGGCCGAGCCGGGTTGCTACATGCACGGGCTCGGCCGGCGCGCCGAGCGTTGCCACGGCGCGCGCTTCGGGAATGGACCTCGCCGCGGCCAGTACCGCAGCACCGCCGAGGCTATGCCCGACCAGCAACGCGGGAGCCTGATGGTGCGCGCGCAGGTAGTCGGCGGCA
Organism: uncultured Gammaproteobacteria bacterium; assembly: GCA_963758365.1. Lineage (GTDB taxonomy): Bacteria > Pseudomonadota > Gammaproteobacteria > Xanthomonadales > Rhodanobacteraceae > Dokdonella_A. The sequence goes on along the minus strand of CAVWVB010000001.1, from coordinate 743,368 downwards.
CGTACCAGGTCGGCGACATTCGAACTGAAGTTGGTATTGGCGAACTCGCCTTCGCTCATGCCGAGTCCGGTGAAATCGAAGCGCAGCACCGCGATGCCGTGCGCGCCGAGTGCGGCGCTGATCCGCGATGCAGCCAGAATATCCTTGCTGCAGGTGAAGCAGTGCGCAAACAGCGCATAGGCGCGCAACGGCACGACCGGCACGTCGAGACGCGCGGCCAGACGGCTGCCGTCATGTCCTTCGAATTCGACTTTGCTCGTGCTCATCGTGTTTCCTCGTCGGCGCAACCGCCACGCGAAGGGGCCGGGAGCCTCGAATCGACCGGCGCGCAGGTCCATTCATTGCAACGAACGGCGCCTTGTTGCAGCGGAACGCGGTCCCCCGACCGACGAGCCCGGGGACACAGCCTTCGTATTCGCGATTGCGACGGTCAGCCCATCGTGCGCAGCTCAGGAAAACGGGTTGACGCCGATCCAGCGTGCGTGCAACCAGAATGCGAACAGTGCCCATGCGGCGGCGCCGATGACCAGCGCGATCGCATCGCCTTTCAGCGTGCCCGCGGGATACGTCGTTGCCGCCAGTCGATCGCGGCGACGCGACACCGCGAAGTCGACGACCGCCCAGATCAGGAAAGACCCGAACAACACGACGTCATGCAGGAAGCCGGTCGCGAGCAGATGTCCGAACGCCCAGACCTTTACGCCCACGAGCATCGGATGACCGAGCGTGGCCTTGAGATGATTGCGCGGCACATAGGCCGCGACGACGAGCACGAACGCGGCCAGCGTGAAAAGCGCGTTGAGATGCTTCAGCCACGGCGGCGGCACGTACAGCAGTAGCGGCTGCGCGCGCGCAAGTCCGAAACCCCAGACGATCAACACGAAGCCGACGATCGAGGCCAGCACGTACAGGCCCTTCCAGCCGTTCGTGCCGAGCCGCGCGATCATGCGCGTGCGCCAGGCGTCGGCGAAGATGCGCAGCGAATGGATGCCGAGAAAAATCAGCAGGCCCAGGATCAGGATCGACATGGTTCAGGTCCCTCGATAGAGGAGTCAACGGTATGGGCGAACGCTTCGATACAGGCCGCAGCGTTGCCGATGACGCGTGTGCCGCGGAACAGCCGTGTGCCACGGCAGCGACGCACGCTCGCGCATCGTCTCGGTTCGACCCGCGCCTGCATGAACGCTCAGACGCGGTTGCCGATCGCGCGCATCAACTGGTCGAACTTGTCCCAGCTGATCTTGCGGCGGTATTGCTTGTTCGTGGGCCGCCACTCCACCGCACCCTTCGAGACCAGCAAGGTCCCGAATCGGGCGCCGTCCTTGTTGACAATGAACACAATGTCGCCGCGCCCGAGCTCTCGCTCGGGCAGATTGAACGTCACCTTGTGTGCCATCGCATCGTCCTCTTCCGGATTGCCCCGCGAATCTGCGCGTACGCGCCGATCGTAGCGTCCGGCGTCGTTGCGCGCGAGCGCGGCCTGCCGATGCCGGCGGCCGGTGCCGACCCGGCCACGTCGTTTTTACGCTTCGCGCCTACGGCAGGTCCTTGGACTCGGGCGGCGACTCGTTGCGGATTTCGTCCGCCGGCGGCACATGGATCGCCGCGAGGCCGGCCTGCGCGAGCTGCCCGTCGAGTGCGACCAGATCGTGTTCGCGAAGCGATTGCCACTGAGCAAGCGCGCGGTCGAGACGGCCCCGATAGTCGGCGAGCACGGCCTGCTGCGGAGCAGTCGGCGCGCGATCGGCACCTTCGATGTCGGTCGCGAGTCCGGAAAGCACGTCACTGATTGCAGCGAGGTTCGGCGCGGACTCGCCCTTGCCCTCCCGCAACGGCTGCAGCTTCGCCACGAAAGCGGCGATCGCTTCCCTGAGCGGCGATTGCGCGGCGGCGCCAGCCTGCTTTTTCAAGGTGTCGAGCTGCCGGTTCACGGCATCGACTTCCCCGTGCGCCTGCCAGACGCGCGCGAGTTCGCTTTCCACCGCATGCCAGAGCTGCAGCGCCTGCTCGAGGTCGGCGCGCGCCACGGGTACACGCGGATCGGCCGCGACGACCAGCGGCTGCCTGAACTCGCGGCCGTCGACGACGAGCACAACCTGGTAGTCCCCCGGCAGCACCAGCGCGCCTTGCGGGACGATCGGTGTGCTCTCGCCGAGCACGGCGGCAATCGAGTAACCGTACTGAACGGCCTTCGGTCGCGGCAGGCGCAGGTCCCATACGAATCGATGCGCGCCGGCTCCCGCAGCGGGCCTGGATATCGGCTTGAGCCACGCATCCGCGAAATACGCCTCGGCAACCGGCTCCTGTGTGGTGTCCATGCTGTCGAAACGGCGCAGGCTGTGACCCGCCGCGTCGCGGATCTCGATGACGACACGCGCGGCGGGTCTTGCCAGCGTGTAGTCGATGATCGCGCCGTTCGGCGGATTCGTTCCGAGCGGCGTTTCGGCAGGCGGCGGCGTGTCCTTGTTCTGGTCGCGTCGCACGCGGAACGCTGCAGCAGGCGCGAACAGGTGGGCTGCGGTCAGGGCAGCCCTGGCATCGATCTGACGCAGCGGACTCACGTCGTCGAGCACCCAGATTGCGCGGCCCTGGGTGGCCGCTATCAGGTCGTCGCCGTGCACGAGCAGATCGCGCACCCACGCGACCGGAAGGTTGCGCTGCAGCGGCTGCCAACGGTCGCCGTCGTCCAGTGACACGAACGCGCCCGCATCCGTGCCCGCATAGAGCAGTCCGCGGCGCACCGGATCGGCGCGCACGACGCTCACATAGTGGCCGGCCGGAAGACCGCCCGCGATCTCGGTCCAGGTCTTGCCATAGTCGTGGGTTCGGAACGCGCGCGGACGGAAATCGTCGTTGCGATGGTTGTCGACCGCAAGATAGGCCGTTGCCGGATCGAGTGCGGAGACATCGACCGAGCTGATCTTGGCCCAGTCCGGAATGCCCTTCGGCGTGATCTCGTTCCAGCTCCTGCCACCGTCGCGGGTAAGCTGCACGCGGCCATTGTCGGTGCCGATCCAGATTTCGTCGTTCGCATGCGGCGAGGGCGCGATGCTGAAGATCACGCCATAGCCACACGCGGTCGCGTACCTGACCGGCACGTCGCCCTCGCAATGCTTCGCGTCGTCCTGCTTGCCGGTCAGATCGGGACTGATCGCGTCCCAGTGCTGGCCCCTGTCGAGCGAACGGAACAACACTTGCGCACCCGAGTACAGCGCGTATGGGGCCTGCGCGGAAAACGCGATCGGCGTGAACCACGTGTAGCGGTACTTCACATCCGTACCGCGGGCCCCGTAGCTGACGACGGGCCATGGCGAAACGTTCTGCACCTCGCCCGTGCGCGCGTCCCAGCGCGAGATGCGGCCGCCGAGGCCGGAACCGTAGACGATGTCCGGGTCGACCGGATCGGGAAGGTCGTAGTCGCGTTCGTCGCCACCGACCGGGGACCAGTCGCGGAAACCGATCGCGCCGTAGTCGCTGCGGCTCGCGATGCGCACCGTTCCCGAATCCTGCTGGCCCGAGTAGATCCAGTACGGAAAGCGGTTATCGGTCGCGAGATGGTAGAACTGGCCGGTCGGCTGGTTGTACCAGTCGCTCCAGGTCGCACCGCCGTCGACGCTGACCACGGTGCCCTGGTCGCTGGCCGTGACCATGCGTTTGGGATGTTTCGGATTGATCCACAGATGATGGTAGTCGTCGCCGCCGGGCGCGCCCTTGATGATCGTGAAGGTCGTGCCGCCATCGGTCGAACGGTGGATCGACTGGCCGACCGTGTAGACCGTGTCGGGCTGGTCCGGAGCGACCGTGAGGCGGCTCATGTACCAGGTACTGACCGCCTTCGCATCGTTCACGCGCTGCCAGTGGGCGCCGCCATCGTCGGAGCGGTACAGGCCGCGGTGATCCTCCGAATCGATCGTCGCGTAGACGCGCGTTGCGCCACCGGGCAGATGGGTAGCCGCGAGACCGATGCGACCGAGTTTGCCGGTGGGCCAGCCGTCACCCTCGACGCGTTTCCAGGTGACCCCGCCGTCGATCGATTTGTAGATTGCACTGCCCGCGCCTTCGATCGGAGTGAAGTAGCTGAGCCAGGGCCAGTTGCGTGCGGTCCACGCCGAAGCGAACACGATGTCGGGTTGCACGGGATCCGCGGCGAGGTCGACGACACCGGTATCGGCATCGACGAACAGGGTTTGCGTCCAGGTTTTGCCGCCGTCGGTCGTGCGGAACACACCGCGCTCCGGGTTCGGACCGAAAATATGGCCGAGCGCAGCCACGAGCACGATGTCAGCATGCTTCGCGTCGACGAGGATGGCGCCGATATGGCGCGTCGCGGTCAGGCCCGCGTGCGTCCAGCTGGCCCCGCCGTCGCCGGATCGGTAGATGCCGTTGCCGGACTGGATGTCGTAGCGCGGTTCGGGCTGACCACTGCCGGCGTAGATCACTTTCGGATTCGAGGGCGCGATCGCGATCGCGCCGATCGATGCATCCGCAAGCCCCCTGGACATCGGCTGCCAGGTCGCGCCCGCATCGGTCGTCTTCCAGACGCCGCCACCGGCCGCGCCGAAGTAGAACGTGTCGGGCTGGTCGGCGATGCCGGCCGCCATCGTGCCCCAGCCCGCGCGGAACGGGCCGACCAGACGCCACTGGCCGGCGAACTGCGTATCCACGGCGGACTGCGCCGCGACCGAGATCGGAAGCAACGCCGCAATCAAGAGCGGAAACACGCGATGGCACAGCGAAAACATGGCGGACTCCGGAAACGTTGCGGCACAAACCCGCAACGATACTCCCGCCGAAGCCGCCGCGCTAAGGTCTGTCGACCGCGGGGTTACCCGGGCGACGCGATATCGCCGCGTTTGCGCACGATGCGCATCGCGATTTCCAGCGACTGCTCGTAATTCAGGCGTGGATCGACCTGCGACTTGTAGGCGCGGACCAGGTCCGCCTCGACCAGTTCGCGCGCGCCGCCGAGGCATTCGGTCACGTTTTCGCCGGTAAGTTCGAGATGCACGCCGCCGAGACGCGTACCGGCGGCAGCATGGATAGCGAATGCCTGATCGAGCTCGCTGCGGATGTTCTCGAATCGTCGGGTCTTGATCCCGTTGCCGAGCGTCTCGGTATTGCCGTGCATCGGATCGCAGATCCACAGCGGCCTGCGCCCGACCGATCGCATCGCGCCGAGCAGCGGCGGCAACGCGCTTTCGATGCTTTCCGAACCCATGCGATGGATCAGGGTGAGGCGACCGGGTTCGCGATCGGGGTCGAGAACGTCGGCCAGACGCAGCAACTGGTCCGCGCCAGTCGACGGACCGATCTTGACCGCGATCGGATTGCGCAGACCGCGAAAATACTCGACGTGCGCGCCGTCGCACGCCGCGGTGCGCATGCCGATCCACGGGAAATGCGTGGACAGGTTGAACCAGCCGTGCTGGCGCGGCACCTGACGCGTCAGCGCCTGCTCGTAGTGCAGGACGAGCGCCTCGTGCGAAGTGTAGAAATCGACGCGCTGGAAGCTGCCGATCGGTTCGCCGGCCAGTGTTTCCATGAAGCGCAGAGAATTGCCGATGGATTCGACCATCTGCCGGTATTCGTTCTGCAACGGCGAATGCGCGACCCAGCCGAGATCCCAGTACTCGGGGTGATGCAGGTCGGCAAATCCGCCGTCGACGAGGGCGCGCACGAAATTCATCGTCATCGCCGAACGTGCGTGACCGCGGATCAGACGCTGCGGATCCGCGCGCCGTGCTTCGGGAGTAAACGCCGCATCGTTGACGAGGTCACCCCGATAGCTCGGCAACGCGACTCCGTCCCGGACCTCCATCTCGGCCGAACGCGGCTTCGCATACTGCCCGGCGAAGCGGCCGATGCGCACGACCGGAAGCTTGAGTCCGTGCACCAGCACCAGACTCATCTGCAGCATGACCTTGAGCCGGTTCGATATCAGCGGCGAGCTGCAGTCATCGAAGCTCTCGGCGCAGTCACCTCCCTGCAGCACGAAGCGGCGTCCTTCGGCCGCCTCGGCAAGCAGATGCTTGAGCGCGAGGACCTCCCAGGACGTGACGAGTGGAGGCAACTCATGAAGTCGCGACAACGCGACATCCAGCTCGGCGGGATCCGCATACACCGGTTGCTGGGTGTGCGGGCACCGCTGCCAGGACGACGGCGTCCAGTCCGCGGCTTCGCGAACCGCCGCGACGCTGCGGTCGCTCGATCTCATGTTCTCCACCATGCGGCAATGCGAGAGCGATCATGCCACAGGTCCGTGGCACGTGTAGCTGCGGTCATTCGTGCGCGGATCCGGACTCACCCATGCCGAAGTGCCGACCCGTTCGCACGCCGCCGGAAGCCTGCCCATAGCGCGCCCGCGCCGAGCAAGACGTAGCAGACCAGCGTCCAGCCCGGCATCGTGAGACCCAGGAACGTCCAGTTGATCTCGCCGCAGTCGCCGGAAGCCATGAACGCCTTCTTGATCGCATCGGCGAGCGGGAACGAGTCGAGCAGATAATTGAGGCCGGGTCCACAACCCTCCATGAGCAGATCGTGCGGCGTCAACTGGACATAAAGATGGCGCACTGCGATGACCGCACCGACCATCGCCGCGATTGCCACCAATACCGCGTAGACGCGTCGACCCGTCGCACGCGGACCATGCGCGGCGCCGGCGAGGAAGATCAGCGCCATCGCCATGAACGCGATGCGCTGAAATATGCACTTCGGGCAGGGTTCAATGCCCATCTGGAACTGCTCGAAAATCGCGTAGGCGAGCAGCGCGATGCATACCAGCGCACCACTCAGGAACTGCACACGAAATGGCCACGCAAGTGGATTGGCGTTCATGCGTCCTCCTGGAAATCGAAGGTGTAGGCAGCGTACACGGCCGCTAGAGGAAAAAACGTCCGGCAGCCATGCCGGAAAAGATACAGACCGCGAGGACCAGCCAAAGTGCGAACGTTGCGTACTCGACCGCTCGGCCGCGATGCTCGCGAAACGCGAGCCAGATGACGAACGGGACCAGCACGTAACGCTGCTCCATGAGCCACGAGGCCGCGAGAAACAAGGCCGCGAACGGATATATCCAGGCCGCGAAAGGAGGACGCAGCCGCGTGACGGCGAGTCCGCAGGCCGCACTCGCGACGACCACGCCGACGAGCGCGCGCAATGCGGGATGGCTGTCCACCGCAAGCAGGAATCCGTTGCGGATGTAGTACGACGGAACCGCAGTGTTGTAGGGATTGTCGACGTGGAAAGTCCACAGGAACAGCGTGAACAGGAACGATGCCGCCAGCAGGATCGGAATGCGAGCCCGCGCGCGTGCGCATGCGCGCAGGCCCAGCCATGTGTGCAAAGGCAGCAGGATGCCCGCGAGAAACAGCGCGAGATACAGATTGCCCGCATGCAGGCTGAAATCGGGGTGCATCGCCGACTGTACGTGGGACAGCGAGATCGACCCGTTCCACCACCAGAACCCGAGAAATCCGGCCAGCGGCACGAGGTAGGGCCACCCGAGTGCGGCGATGCCGCGCCATGCCGACGGGCCGCGCTCGCGCCACGTCGGCCAGACCGCCAGCATCGCGAGGAATCCGGCCCAGACCACCTCGTTCTGGCGCACGCATACCAGCGTCGTCAGCAACACTGCCGACAGCCCGTGCCGCGATTTCAGTGTCGCCAGCGTCGCCCACAGAACGAGGGCCAGCGCAAGCACGTCGGTATACACGATGAAGAACAACGGCACGAGGATCGGCAGGACCAGCATCTGCGCGGTCGCCAAAGTCTCGGTGCCGGGCCAGAGGTGACGCCGCAGTGCGTGGAAGCCCGCAGCAGCGGCGAGTCCGAACCCGGCGTTGACGAGCCTGGCCGCATCCAGCGAAGTCGCGCCGCATGCCCACATGATCGCCGCGACGGCGGCGTGATAGCCAGGAATCGTCGTCAGATAGTCGGTGAGAATGCGAAAGTCGCCACGCAGAAACAGCGTGATCTGCGCATAGTGGTTCAGTTCGTCCGTGAACGTGCCATGGCGATCGCGCATGACGACTATCGCCGCGACATAGAGGATGCCGAGGAAACAGCCGAGCATCCACTCCGTGCGCAACGGCGACGGCTTGTCCAGAAACGAAGAGCCCCGGGCGTGCCGGGGCTCTTCTGAAACTGGCGGGCCCGCGCTCAATCGCCGGACTGTTCAGCGTCGGCGCGAGGCCTGTCGACGAGTTCGACATATGCCATGGGCGCGTTGTCGCCGACCCGGAATCCGCACTTCAGGAGACGCAGGTAACCACCCTTGCGCTCACGGTACCGCGGACCCAGCTCGACGAACAGCTTGCCGACCGCCTGCTTGTCGCGCAGACGCGCGAATGCGAGGCGACGGTTCGCAACACCATCGGTCTTGGCGAGGGTGATCAGCGGCTCGGCCACCCGACGCAGCTCCTTGGCCTTGGGCAGGGTCGTGCGGATGAGCTCGTGCTTGAACAGGGACGCCGCCATGTTCTTGAACATCGCTTCGCGATGGCTGCTCGTACGATTGAGCTTACGTCCGGATTTCTGGTGGCGCATGGCAGCGATTCCAAAGTTCTTGAAAATTGCGGCTGCGAACAGCCGTCATTCGATCTTCGCGATCAAGCAACCGTCAAGACAGTTGCATGCCGTGCGCAAGGCCCGGCGGCGGCCAGCTCTCGAGTTTCATGCCGAGCTGCAGGTTGCGCTGGTAAAGCACGTCCTTGATCTCGGTGAGCGACTTCTTGCCGAGGTTGGGGGTCTTGAGAAGTTCGACTTCGGTCTTCTGGACCAGATCGCCGATGTAGTAGATGCTTTCGGCCTTCAGGCAGTTCGCCGAGCGCACCGTGAGTTCGAGATCATCGATCGGACGCAGCAACACGGGGTCGACGCCGCTCTTGTCGGTTGCCGTATCGGTGCTCTCGCGCCGGCTGAAATCCCCGAACACGCTGATCTGATCCTGCAGGATCTCGGCGGCCTTGCGCACCGCTTCCTCGGCATCGATCGCGCCGTTCGTCTCGACGTCGAGCACGAGCTTGTCCAGGTCGGTACGCTGCTCGAGACGGGCACTTTCGACGTTGTAGGCGACACGACGGACAGGGCAGAACGAAGCATCGAGCTGCAGGCGCCCGATCGGGCGCGCCTCCTCGTCCGGCAGACGGCGCGCGGTGGCCGGCTGGTAGCCCACGCCGCGCGCGATCTTGATGCGCATGCTGAGCCCGATGTCCTTGGTCAGATGGCAGATGACATGGTCGGGATTCACGATCTCGACCGTGTGATCGACCTTGATATCGGCCGCAGTGACGACGCCCTTCCCCTTCTTGCTGAGGGTAAGCATCGTTTCGTCCTGACTGTGCATGCGGATGGCGACATCCTTGAGGTTCAGCAGAACCTCGATGACGTCCTCCTGCAGACCCTCGAGCGTCGTGTACTCGTGCAGAACACCGTCGATTTCCACTTCGACGATCGCACTGCCGGGAATGGATGAGAGCAGCACGCGACGCAGCGCGTTGCCGAGCGTGTGGCCGAAGCCGCGCTCGAGCGGCTCGACGACGACCCTTGCGCGGTCAGCATTGATTCGCTCGACTTGAATGCCGCGCGGTCGCAGCACGTTTGTTGACGATCCCGCCATATGAGATTGACTCCAAGAGTCCATGAGGACTCTTCAGTAGGTTTCTGCCGCGGAAGACCCGTGCAACCGGACTTCTTACTTCGAGTAAAGCTCGATGATCAGGCTTTCATTGATGTCCGATGGCAGATCGGAACGCTCCGGCAGGGCCTTGAACAGGCCGCTGGCCTTCTTCGCATCGACTTCGATCCACACCGGAACGAGATCCATTTCCTGGGAAACGGTCAGTGACTCCTGCACGCGCAGCTGGTTCCTGGCTCGCTCGCTCAATGCGATCTCATCACCGGGACGCACCTGATACGACGGCAGGTTGACTTTCTTTCCATTGACCCGGATGGCCGCATGCGAAACGAGCTGACGCGCCTGCGCGCGGGTTACCGCAAATCCCATGCGATAGACCACATTGTCGAGGCGACCCTCGAGCAGTCGAAGCAGATTTTCTCCGGCATTTCCCTTCTGGCCCGAGGCCTTCTGGTAGTACGAACGAAACTGGCGCTCGAGCAGGCCATAGATGCGCTTGACCTTCTGCTTCTCGCGCAGCTGCACTCCGTAGTCCGACAGACGGCCACGCTTCGCGCCACCGGCTCCGTGCTGGCCGGGTTTCTGCTCCAGTTTGCACTTCGAGTCGACCGCGCGCGCCGGACTCTTGAGGCTGAGATCCGCGCCTTCCCGGCGTGCGAGCTTGCAGGTGGGTCCGATATATCTGGCCATGGCTTAAACCCTGCGCTTCTTCGGCGGACGGCACCCATTGTGCGGAATTGGCGTCACGTCGATGATGTTGGTGACCTTGAAGCCGGCGTTGTTCAGCGAGCGCACCGCGGATTCACGCCCGGGGCCGGGGCCCTTGATGCGCACTTCGACGGTCTTCACTCCATAGTCGGCCGCGACGCGCGCTGCCTTGTCGGCCGCGACCTGCGCCGCAAACGGGGTCGATTTGCGCGAACCACGGAACCCCGCGCCGCCAGCCGTCGCCCAGGAAAGCGCGTTGCCCTGACGATCGGTGATCGTGACCACGGTGTTGTTGAACGAAGCCTGCACATGCGCGACGGCATCCGTCACGACACGCTTGATCTTCTTCTTTGCCTTGACTGCAGCCGGCTTGCTCATGGGTCCGGGTTGTCCTCGTCTACTTCACGGTCATCGATGACCGAAATGAGAACCGGCCGTCCTGGCCGGAATGTTCAACAGAAAAAACTACTTTCGGATGGCTCGACGCGGACCCTTGCGCGTGCGCGCATTCGTACGCGTGCGCTGACCGCGCAGCGGAAGTCCGCGGCGATGACGCAGTCCACGGTAGGTACCCAGGTCGATCAGGCGCTTGATCGACATGCCGACTTCGCGACGCAGGTCGCCCTCGACGCCGAACCGGGCGATCTCCTGGCGGAGTTTGTCGACCTCTGCCTCGGTCAGATCCTTGATCTTGGCCGCCGGATCGACACCCGCGCCAATGCAGACCTTCCGCGCGCGCGAACGGCCGATGCCGAATATGCTCTGCAGGCCGATCACGACGTGCTTCTGAACCGGCAGGTTGACGCCCGCAATGCGTGCCATGCTTGATGATCTCCAAAAACGACTTGAATACGCAGGGAACTTGACATTATATCCGGAATATCGCAGCCGGGGAAGCCCTGCCACCCTTTCCGGCCCATGGCCGACCTGCTCAACGACCGCGCAAATTCGCCTTCTTGAGCAGGCTTTCGTATTGATGCGAAACGAGGTGGGCCTGGATCTGCGCGGTAAAGTCCATGACCACCACGACCACGATCAACAGCGACGTACCCCCGAAATAGAACGGTACGTGCCAGGCATTGCGCAGGATGTCGGGGATCAGGCAGACCGCGACCAGATACAGCGCGCCCGCACCGGTCAGCCGGGTCAATACGCCATCGATGTAGTCGGCGGTCGCCTTGCCCGGCCGCAGGCCCGGAATCAGTGCGCCCGAGCGCTTCAGATTGTCTGCGGTCTCCTGGGAATTGAACGTGAGCGCCGTGTAGAAATACGCGAAGACGACGATCAGCACCGCATAGATGAACATGTGCAGCGGTTCGCCGGGACCCAGGGAGGACGTCAGCACCTGCAGCCAGTGAACCTCGTTCGAGTTGTTGAACCAGGTCGCGGCGGTGGCCGGAAACATCAGCAACGACGATGCGAAAATCGGCGGAATCACGCCAGACATGTTGATCTTGAGCGGCAGATGCGAGCTCTGGTTCATGTAGGCCTTGCCGGCACCGCCCTGGCGGCGCGCATAGTTCACGGTAATGCGGCGCTGGCCACGTTCCATGAACACGACGAAGGCGGTCACCGCGAGCACGATCGCGAACACGATCATCACGCGCAGGATCGGCAGCTCGCCGCTCTGGGCCATGCCCAGCGTGTGCACGACGGCGGCCGGCAGGCCGGCCACGATGCCGGCGAAGATCAGCAGGGAGATGCCATTGCCGATACCCCGCTCGGTGATCTGTTCGCCGAGCCACATCAGGAACATCGTGCCCGAGGTCAGGCCGATGATGGTCGTGAAGACAAAACTGGGTCCTGGCGCATAGACGATGCCCTGCTGCAATTGCAGCATCGTGGCCACACCGAATGACTGGAAGATCGCCAGCGCGAGGGTTCCGGCGCGCGTGTAGTTGGTCAGAGTACGGCGACCGGACTCCCCCTCCTTGCGCAGCTGCTGCCATGCAGGAATCACGGCCGCGAACATCTGCACGATGATCGACGCGGAGATATAGGGAATCACTCCGAGCGCGAATACCGACATGCGGCTCAGCGCGCCGCCCGAAAACATGTTGAACATGTCGAGCAGACCGCCTGCATTGCGCAACAGGGCCGCCATCCGTTCCGGATCGACACCCGGCAGCGGAATGAACGAACCCAGCCGGTAGACGACCAGCGCGCCGACCACGAACAGCAGACGCTGCTTGAGTTCGGTCAGCTTGCCGAGAGCGGCCAGTGGATTGGACTGCGAAGATGCCACCCGGTTACTCCACGCTGCCACCGGCAGCTTCGATAGCCGCCCTGGCGCCTGCCGTCACCGCGACACCCTTGAGTTTGACGACGCGCTTGATCTCGCCCTTCTTGACGATCTTCGCGCGCGCGGCACGGGTCCCGATCAGACCGGCTGCCTTGAGCGCTTCGAAATCGATCGTGTCGGCCTTGAGCGCGTCGAGCTGGTACAGCAGCACTTCGCTGACTTCCTGCGCCTTCCTGGAGCGGAAGCCGACCTTGGGAAGGCGACGCTGCAGCGGCATCTGGCCGCCTTCGAATCCCGCCTTGACCTTGCCCTTGCCCGAGCGCGCGAACTGGCCCTTGTGGCCGCGTCCGGCGGTCTTGCCGAGGCCGGACCCGATGCCGCGACCAACGCGTACGCCCGCCTTTCGGGCGCCATCTGCGGGTTTCAGTGTATTGAGACGCATGGGAATCGACTCCAGAATGATTTTTCAACGTGGACCAGGACCATGCGATCCGGGCCGAGGACGCATCAGGCGCTTTCTTCGACCCGAACCAGATAGTCGACCTGGCTGATCAGGCCGCGCACGGACGGCGAATCCTTGAGTTCACGCACGTCGTTGAGCTTGCGCAAACCGAGCGCGCGAACGCTCAGACGATGCCGCCCCTGACATCCATTGATGCTTTTGAACAGGCGCACGCGAATCGTCTTGCCTGCGTTCGCCTTGGTCTTGGTCTTAGCCATTGCCCATCACCTCGTCCACCGACTTGCCGCGCTTGGACGCAATGCGCTCGGGCGACACCATCGCCTGCAAGCCATTGATCGTGGCGCGGACCAGATTGATCGGGTTGCGCGAACCGACTGCCTTGGCGAGAACGTTCTTGACTCCCACGACCTCGAGTACAGCGCGCATCGCGCCACCGGCAATAACGCCAGTACCCTCCGACGCAGGCTGCATGTACACCTTGGCCGCTCCATGATTCGCCTTGACTGCATGGAACAGGGTGCCGTTGTTGAGCTGGATCTTGACCATGCCCTTGCGTGCACGCTCCATCGCCTTGGAGATCGCGATCGGCACCTCGCGGGCCTTGCCGTATCCGAATCCAACCCGGCCATCGCCATCACCGACCACGGTCAGCGCCGTGAAGCTCATCTGACGACCGCCCTTGACGGTCTTGGCCACGCGGTTGACCGCGATCAGCTTTTCGAGGAAGCCGTCCGCGCTCTCACGTTCATTGTTGTTCGCCATATCTCACCTGTCATGCCGCCCGATCGACGGTGCGGACTTTTGCTTGCGGCGATGCCGCTTGGAGTTGTGATGGTTCGTGTTTCCGGAGAAACCCAATCCGGATCCTTCCAGGCGCGCGGCCACGAACATGCGTCCGTCGCCGCGTTTTTCCAAGCCGGAACTTAAGGCCGGCAATGCTTGTTCAGAACTTCAGGCCAGCCTCGCGCGCCGCATCGGCAAGCGCCTGAATGCGTCCGTGATAGCGGAAACCGGAGCGATCGAATGCGACCTTCTCGATGCCCGCCTTCAACGCGAGTTCGGCAACCGCCTTGCCGACGGCGGCCGCCGCAGCCCTGTTCTTGGTGCCCTTGAGGCCTTCGGCGACACCCTTTTGCACGGTCGAGGCGGCCGCGATCACCTTGTCGCCGTCCGCGCTCTGGACCTGCGCATAGATATGCTGCGAACTACGGTGCACGCTCAGGCGTGGTATGCCGAGCGTGCGGATGTGCGCACGCGTCGACTTGGCACGGCGAAGTCTTGCGATGTTCTTTTCCACGTTGGCTCCAATAGTCCATCCCGGACCCGAGGACCGGCCATCCAGGCCGGACTGTTCAATTCAGAAGCGGATCGGCTGCCTCCACACAGGGACAGCACGTTTATGCCTTCTTGGCTTCCTTCAATGTGATCTTCTCACCCGAGTAACGCACGCCCTTGCCCTTGTAGGGTTCCGGCGGACGGAACGCGCGGATCTTCGCGGCAACCTCGCCGACACGCTGCTTGTCGGCACCCTTGACCAGTACCTCGGTCTGTACCGGCACTTCGATCGTGATGCCCTCGGGTGCCCGGAATACGATCGGGTGCGAGAAACCAAGGGTCAGATTGAGGTCCTTGCCCTGTAGAGCGGCACGGTAGCCGACGCCGACGAGTTCAAGCTTGCGCTGGTAGCCCTCGCTGACACCTGTAACCATGTTGTTGATAAGCGCGCGTGCGGTACCCGCCATCTTCAGGTCGGCCGGGTTCTTCGCGCCGAGCTTGACCTCGCCACCATCGATGGCGATGTCGACACCGGACGGCGCAGTGATCGAGAGCGTGCCCTTCGGGCCCTTCACCGTGACTGCGTCGGCCTTGACCTGGCATTCGACGCCTTTGGGCAGGGCGATGGGTTTTTTCGCTACACGTGACATGAATGTTTCTCCAGACGCCAGATCATGAGCGTCCTCACAGGATCGCAATACGACTACGCCACCAGACCGATGACTTCGCCACCCAGACCCTGCTTGCGGGCCTGCGAGTCGGTCATGATCCCGGAAGACGTGGAAACGATGGAAATTCCGAGACCATTGAGAATCTTCGGCAACTCATCCTTGCCACGATAGACACGCAAGCCGGATCGGCTGATGCGCTGGATGCGCTCGATCACCGGCTTGCCCTCGTAATACTTCAGCGCGATCTCGAGCTTCGGCTTGCCGTCGCCGGCGACCGTCTGGACGTCGGCGATATAGCCTTCGTCCTTGAGCAGGTTCGCAATCGCCTGTTTGACGCGTGAAGCCGGCATCACCACCGAGCGCTTGCCCGTGGCCTGCGCATTGCGAATGCGCGTAAACATGTCGGCAATGGGATCAGTCATGCTCATGTATTAAGTTCCTGTGCATCGATATCCAAAGAAACTCCGTTCAACCGGAGCGCTTGCGACCCATGGAAGGATCACCCGTCGAGCGCACGTCGTGCGATCGACGGAGCCGAGTACGGACCTGTGCCGGACTCGACGATTCCGGATGAATCCAGGATGGATTCGTCCGCAATATTCAGCAAAACCTCACCAGCTCGCCTTGCGCAGCCCCGGCACGTCACCACGCATGGTCGCCTCGCGCAGCTTGTGACGTCCGAGTCCGAACTTGCTGTAGACGCCTCTCGAACGACCGGTCTGTCCGCAGCGGTTGCGCTGACGCGTCGGGCTTGAGTCACGCGGCAGCTTCTGCAGCTTGACCACAGCTTCCGCCTTCTCGTCATACGAAGCCGTCTTGCTCGAGACGATCTTCTTGAGATCCGCGCGCTTCGCGCCATGACGCTTGACGAGCTTGGTCCGCTTGATTTCGCGGTTGATCATTGAACGCTTTGCCATCTTGCCATGTCCTCTGGGGATCGGAAGCGCGGGCCGTCAGGCCCGTCGCAACGCCGGACTTCCGGCGTTGCTTGAGGTCAATTCCGGAACGGGAAGCGAAACGCCTCCAGCAATGCCTTGGCTTCCTCGTCGGTATGCGCGGTCGTGGTGATCGCGACATCCATGCCACGCAGTGCATCGATCTGGTCGAAGTCGATCTCAGGAAAGATGATCTGTTCCTTGAGACCCATGTTGAAATTGCCGCGCCCGTCGAACGAGCGCCCGGAGATGCCGCGGAAATCCCGCACGCGCGGCAACGAGATATTGATCAGGCGATCGAAGAACTCGAACATGCGCGCGCGGCGCAGCGTGACCTTGCATCCTATCGGCCAGTTCTCGCGAATCTTGAAAGTCGCGTGTGCCTTGCGCGAAAGCGTGATGATCGGCTTCTGGCCGGCGATCTTCGCCATGTCGTCGACGGCATTCTCCAGGATCTTCTTGTTGCCCACAGCCTCGCCTACGCCCATGTTCAGCGTGATCTTGGACAGCCGCGGAACCTGCATTGGATTGGTATAGCCGAAGCGTTCCGTCAGCTTCGGCACGACCTGTTCTTTATAGATCTTCTCAAGACGCGTCATCGCGGCGTACCTCAGGCATCTACCACTTCACCAGAAGGTCGAAACACGCGGACCTTGCGCCCATCATCGAGCGTCTTGTAGCCCACGCGCTCACCCTTGCCGGTAGCGGTGTTGAACAACATTACGTTGGAAATATGGATTGCAGCCTCACGCTCGACGATGCCGCCCGGCTGATTCGCCTGCGGATTCGGTTTGGTGTGACGCTTGATCAGATTGATGTTCTGCACGAACACGGCATCACCCGTGACGCGCGTAACCTCGCCCTTCTGACCCTTGTTCTTGCCGGCAATCACCAGTACCTGATCGCCTTTCCTGATTCGCTTCATGACAATGATCTCTTTGGGGTGGACTCGGTCCACCATTGCGCGGCGGGCCAAGACCCGCCCTGCCAAATGCCTACAAAACCTCCGGCGCCAGCGAAACGATCTTCATGAATCGCTCACTGCGCAATTCGCGCGTCACGGGTCCGAAGATACGGGTACCGATCGGCTCAAGCTTGTTGTTCAGCAGCACGGCGGCATTCCCGTCGAACCGGATCAGCGAGCCATCCGCGCGCCGCACGCCCTTGCGTGTACGCACGACCACGGCGTCGTAGACCTCGCCCTTCTTCACCTTTCCGCGCGGAATCGCCTCGCGGACGGAAACCTTGATCACGTCGCCAATTCGCGCGTAGCGCCGCTTCGAACCACCCAGCACCTTGATGCACATCAGTTCGCGCGCACCGCTGTTGTCCGCCGCGGCCAGCGTGCTCTGCATCTGGATCATGTCATTCTCTCCTTCCGCCCTGCCACGCTTCAGGCTTCAGCACGCGTGACGACTTTCACGACGCGCCAGTTCTTCGTCTTCGACAGTGGCCGGCATTCCGCAATGCGGACGACGTCGCCTTCCCTGCACTCGCCTGCCTCGTCGTGCGCATGGACCTTGCTGGAACGACGCACGATCTTGCCGTACAGCGGATGCTGCACCTGACGCTCGAGCAGGACGGTCACGGTCTTGGCCATCTTGTTGCTGACGACGCGTCCTTCGACGGTGCGCTGCACTTTCTCGTTTTCGCTCATTGTCACTGTCCCTGGTCCTTCGCGCCGAGCAGGTACTTGACCTGCGCGATCTCGCGGCGAACGCGGCCGAACTGATGGGTCTGCGCGAGCTGGCCGGAGCCTTTCTGCATGCGCAGGTTGAACTGCTCGCGACGCAGTTCGACGAGATGCTCGTTGAGCTGCTGCGCGTTCTTCTGGCGGAGTTCGTTGAGTTCCATCAGAGCACCGTCCGCGCCACGAACTGGGTCTGCACCGAGAGCTTGGCAGCCGCAAGACGAAATGCCTCGCGCGCATCGGTCTCGGCGACACCTTCGATCTCGTACAGCATGCGGCCAGGCTGAACCGGAGCAACCCAGAACTCAACGTTGCCCTTGCCGTTGCCCATGCGGACCTCGATCGGTTTCTTCGAAATCGGCTTGTCGGGGAATACACGGATCCACAACTTGCCGCCACGCTTCACATAGCGGGTGATGCAACGACGTGCGGACTCAATCTGCCGTGCGGTCAGGTGTCCGTGCGTGGTCGCGCGCAGGCCGAATTCTCCGAAGCTGACCTTGTTCGAGACATAGGACAGGCCGCGGTTTCTGGCTTTCTGGACCTTGCGGTATTTGGTGCGCTTGGGTTGCAGCATGACTTACGCTCCTGCCTTCGGCGCGCGACGCTGCGGACGTTCTTCCGCAGCCTCGGCCTTGGCTTCCTGCTGGGAGGCGTGCAGGTCGAAGATCTCACCCTTGTAGATCCAGACCTTCACACCGATGATTCCATATGTCGTCTTCGCCTCGGCGAAGCCGTAGTCGATGTCGGCACGCAGCGTGTGCAGAGGCACACGGCCCTCGCGATACCATTCCGATCGCGCTATTTCCGCGCCGTTGAGACGACCACCGACATTCACCTTGATGCCGAGCGCGCCAAGACGCATGGCGTTTTGCACGGAGCGCTTCATCGCGCGGCGGAACATGATGCGGCGTTCCAGCTGCTGCGCAATCGATTCGGCCACGAGCTGCGCGTCGAGTTCGGGCTTGCGCACTTCAGTAACGTTGATGTGGGCCGGCACGCCCATTACCTTCGATACCTCCTTGCGAAGCTTCTCGATGTCCTCGCCCTTCTTTCCGATGACGACGCCCGGACGAGCCGTGTGGATCGTCACGCGCGCGGTCTTTGCCGGACGCTCGATCAGAATCTTCGAGATGCCGGCCTGGGCGAGCTTCTTCTTGAGGAGCTCGCGAACCCTGAGGTCGGCACCCAGATACTCGGCGTATTCGCGCTTGCCCGCGAACCACTTCGAGTTCCAGTCCTTGCTGATGCCAAGGCGGATGCCGATTGGATTGACTTTATGGCCCATCGTTGCCGTCCTGTATCTTATTCGCCCACGACCACAGTAATGTGGCTCGTGCGCTTGGTGATGCGTGATCCGCGGCCCTTGGCACGTGCGTGCATGCGCTTCAGGGTCGGGGCCTCGTCAACGAAGATGCGCGAGACCTTGAGCTCGTCCACATCGGCGCCAAGGTTGTTTTCGGCATTTGCAACTGCCGACAGAAGCACCTTCTTGATCAGGTGAGCCGCCTTCTTGTCGCTGAAAGCAAGCAGGTTTGTCGCTTGTCCCACCGCAAGACCGCGCACCTGATCAGCGACCAGACGGGCCTTTTGCGGAGAGATTCTCGCGCTGCGCAGGATAGCTTTGACTTCCATCGTGCTCACCGTTTTGCCTCGGCCTTCTTGTCGCCGGAATGCCCCTTGAAAGTCCGCGTCGTCGCGAACTCGCCGAGCTTGTGGCCGACCATGTTCTCGTTCACGAGCACGGGGACGTGTTGCCGTCCGTTGTGGATTGCGAGCGTCAGGCCAACCATTTCCGGAATGATCATCGAGCGGCGCGACCAGGTCTTGATCGGACGCTTGTTGTTTGCCGCACTGGCGACTTCCACCTTCTTCTGCAGGTGGTGGTCGACGAACGGGCCTTTCTTCAGAGAACGTGCCATGGTCATTTATCCTCACGGGTCATGCCGACCCGGAAAAACCGACCATCCATGGTCGGGCTATTCATAAAGCATCAACCCCGACGATCGCGGACGATGAACTGCGTCGTGCGCTTGTTCTTGCGTGTCTTGTATCCCTTCGCCGGCACGCCCCACGGGGATACCGGATGCGGGTTGCCCTGGCCAGCCTTGGCCTCGCCACCGCCATGCGGATGGTCGACCGGATTCATGGCTGCACCACGCACGGTCGGGCGCACACCGCGCCAGCGCGTCGCACCCGCCTTGCCGAGCTTCTCGAGATTGTGTTCGGAGTTGCCAACCTCGCCGATCGTGGCGCGGCACTCCGCAGGTACCTTGCGCATCTCGCCGGAGCGCAGGCGCAAGGTCGCGTAGCCGCGATCGCGCGCGACCAGCTGCGCCGATGCACCGGCCGAACGTGCGAGCTGCGCGCCCTTGCCCGGCTTCATCTCGACGCAATGCACTGTCGAGCCGATCGGGATATTTCGCAGCGGCAACGCATTGCCGATCTTGATCGGCGCGTCGTGACCGGCCATCAGCTGATCGCCGACCTTCGCGCCTTTCGGAGCGATGATGTAGCGACGCTCGCCGTCGACGAAGCACAACAACGCGATATGCGCGGTCCGGTTCGGATCGTACTCGATGCGCTCGATGCGGCAGGCGATGCCTTCCTTGTCGCGCTTGAAGTCGATGATCCGGTAGTTCTGCTTGGAACCGCCACCCTTGTGGCGCGTCGTGATGCGCCCGTAGTGGTTGCGGCCACCCGTCTTGGACTGTGACTCGGTCAGCGGCCCATACGGGTCGCCCTTGTGCAGACCCGGCGTGACGACGCGCACGACGGCGCGACGTCCGGCTGAGGTGGGTTTTACTGTAATCAGTGCCATATCTTGTTTTCCTGATTTCCATGGACGCCGGAGGCGCCCATATCCACCTTAGGCCTTGGCGGTCACGTCGATGGTCTGACCATCGGCGAGACGCACATAGGCCTTGCGCTTGTTGCTGCGAGTGCCTGCTCGATTGCGGAATGCCCTGGCCTTGCCCTTGACGTTGACCAGATTTACCGCCTGCACCTCGACGCTGAAAAGACCTTCCACCGCTGCCTTGACATCCGCCTTCGTCGCAGTCGGCGCAACCACGAACACATACTGGTTCGATTCCTGCAACCGCGCGCTCTTCTCGGAAATGTGCGGTGCGCGCAGGACGCTCATCAGACGTTCGTTCATGCCAGCCACTCCTCGATGCGCTTGAGCGATTCGATCGTCAACACGACTTTGTCCGCGCCGACGAGGCTGACCGGATCCAGCGCCGCCACGTCGACGACATGGACGTACGGAATGTTGCGCGCAGCCAGAAACAGCGCCTCGGGCGCGCTCTCCGCGACCAGCACGACCCGCCCGGTTGCCTCGAGTTCGCCAAGCCTGCGGGCCAGGAGCTGAGTTTTGGGCTGCTCGATACCGAACGATTCGACCAGCGAAATGCGGCCCTGACGATTCAGTTCCGAGAGGATCGAAACCATCGCACCGCGAAACATCTTGCGATTGACCTTCTGCTCGAAGCTGCGCGGCTTGGCTGCAAACGTGACGCCGCCGCCGACGAAGATCGGGGCTTTCAGCGCACCATGACGCGCGCCGCCGCCTTTCTGGTTCTTCGATTTCTTGGTCGTGCCGTTGACTTCCGAGCGCGTTTTCTGCGCCTTCGTTCCGGCACGACCCGCATTTCGATAGGCGACGACCACCTGATGCACGAGGTCTCCGCGGAATTTCTTGCCGAACACCGCGTCGGAGACGGTCACGGGCTTGGCGCCAACTACGTTGAGTTCCATCGCGTCCTCCTTACTTCGTCTTGGCGGCGGGACGGATGATCACGTTGCCGCCCGGAGCACCCGGAACCGCACCCTTGATCGCGATCAGATGACGCTCGGTATCGATTTTGACGACCTCGAGATTCATCGAAGAACGGTTCACCGCGCCCATGTGGCCGGACATCTTCTTGCCGGGAAACACGCGACCCGGCGTCTGACGCTGACCGATCGAACCCGGCGAGCGATGCGAAAGCGAGTTGCCGTGCGTCGCGTCGCCCATCGAGAAATGATGACGCTTGATCGTGCCCTGGAATCCCTTGCCTTTGCTCACGCCCGACACGTCGACCTTCTGGCCCACCGCGAAGACTTCATCGGCCTTCAACTCGCCACCGACCGAAAACTTGCCGAGTTCGCCCGCGTCGACACGGAATTCCCACAGTCCACGCCCGGCCTCGACTTTGGCCTTTGCGTAATGCCCGGCCAGCGGCTTGTTGACCAGCGCGGCGCGCTTCGCGCCGGCGGTGACCTGGACAGCGCTGTAGCCGTCGACCTCGATCGTCTTGACCTGGGTCACGCGGTTCGGTGTCGCCTCGATCAGCGTCACCGGCACCGAACGACCATCCTCGGTAAAGACGCGGCTCATGCCGCATTTACGTCCTACCAACCCGATGCTCATTTGTCGTGTCTCTCTGGTTCGGGATTCGAGATTCGGGATACGGGATTCGCAAAGGCATATGGAAGCGCCGGCTCTGCCTTGTCGAACCCCGAATCTGGAACCCCCGCTTTCAATGCAGTTTGATCTGGACGTCGACACCGGCCGCGAGATCGAGCTTCATCAGCGCGTCCACGGTTTTGTCGTTCGGGTCGACGATATCCATCACTCGCTTGTGCACGCGCGTCTCGTACTGGTCGCGCGCATCCTTGTCGGCGTGCGGCGACACCAGAATCGTGTACCGCTCGATCTTGGTCGGCAACGGGATCGGGCCGAGCACCTGTGCTCCGGTGCGCTTCGCCGTTTCGACGATTTCGCTCGCGGAACGATCGATCAGGCGATGATCGAAGGCCTTGAGCCGAATGCGAATTTTCTGGTCCGCCATGTTGATGTCCTAAAGAGCGTTGTGTTGCAACTGCCGACTGGTTTCCAGCGGCGTTTCCGGGAATCGGGAATCGGCAACCGGGATTCGGAGAAGCAGGCCTCTGCCCCGGCGATTCCCTGTTCCCTGGTCCCGGCCTTTCACTCGATGATCTTCGCCACCACGCCGGCGCCGACCGTGCGGCCGCCCTCGCGGATCGCAAATCGCAATCCCTCGTCCATCGCGATCGGCGCAATCAACGTCACCACCATCTTCACGTTGTCGCCCGGCATCACCATCTCCACGCCCGCCGGCAGCTCGCATGCTCCCGTCACGTCCGTCGTGCGGAAATAGAACTGCGGCCGATAACCCTTGAAGAACGGCGTATGGCGCCCGCCCTCTTCCTTGCTCAGCACGTACACCTCCGCCTCGAACTTCGTGTGCGGCGTGATGCTGCCCGGCTTGGCCAGCACCTGACCGCGCTCCACGTCGTCGCGCTTGGTTCCGCGCAACAGCAGTCCCGCGTTGTCGCCCGCCTGGCCCTGGTCCAGCAGCTTCCTGAACATCTCCACGCCCGTCACCACCGTCTTCACGGTCGGCCGGATGCCCACGATCTCGATTTCGTCGCCCACCTTGATCACACCGCGCTCGATGCGACCGGTCACCACTGTCCCGCGTCCCGAAATCGAGAACACGTCCTCCACCGGCATCAGAAACGGCTTGTCGATGTCGCGCTCGGGCTGCGGTATCCACGTGTCCAATGCCTCCACCAGCTTCACGATCGAGGGCACCCCGATCTCCGACTGGTCCCCTTCCAGCGCCTTCAGCGCCGATCCCTTGATGATCGGCGTGTCGTCGCCAGGAAAGTTGTACTTGGACAGCAGCTCGCGGATCTCCATCTCCACCAGCTCCAAAAGCTCCGCATCGTCAACCATGTCCGCCTTGTTCATGTACACCACGATGAACGGCACACCCACCTGCCGCGCCAGCAAAATGTGCTCGCGCGTCTGCGGCATCGGACCGTCCGCCGCCGACACCACCAGGATCGCACCGTCCATCTGCGCCGCGCCCGTGATCATGTTCTTCACGTAGTCCGCATGACCCGGACAGTCCACATGCGCGTAATGACGGTTCGCCGACTCGTATTCCACGTGCGCCGTCGAAATCGTGATCCCGCGCGCCTTCTCCTCCGGCGCCGCGTCGATCGCGTCGTAGGCCTTGAACTCGCCTCCAAAACGCTCCGCGCCCACCTTCGTCAGCGCCGCCGTCAGCGTCGTCTTGCCGTGGTCAACGTGGCCGATCGTCCCCACGTTCACATGCGGCTTCTTGCGCTCGAATTTTTCCTTGGACATGTCACGAACCTCAAACGTAAAAGTTGTATGTGCGATTCACTGCTGGCGAACCGGAGCGGAGGAGCGCATTCGCCCCGCCCACCCGGAAACCCGATCCCTAGCCCTTTTTTATCACCGCTTCAGCAATGTTGTTCGGTGCTTCCGCGTAGTGGTCGAACTCCATCGCGAACGTCGCGCGACCCTGCGACATCGATCGCAGACTGGTCGCGTAGCCAAACATCTCGCCGAGCGGGACCATCGCGTTGATGACCTTGCCCGAAGGCGAATCGTCGGAACCCTGGAGCACGCCGCGACGACGCGAAAGGTCGCCCATGACATCGCCCATGTAGTCTTCGGGCGTCACCACCTCGACCTTCATCATTGGCTCCAGCAGGACCGGATTGGCCTTGTTGAAGCCTTCCTTGAAGCCCATCGAGCCGGCAATCTTGAACGCCATTTCGTTGGAGTCGACCTCGTGGTACGAACCGTCGACGAGCTTGATCTTGATGTCGACGACCGGATAGCCCGCCATCGGACCGCTGGTCATTGCTTCGCGGATGCCCTTGTCGACGGCTGGCACATATTCCTTGGGCACCGAGCCGCCCACGGTCAGGTTTTCGAAAACATAACCGGCACCACGCTCCTGCGGCTCGATCTCGAGCACGACATGACCGTACTGGCCCTTGCCGCCGGACTGGCGCACGAACTTGCCTTCCTGCTTGACCGCCTTGCGAATCGTTTCGCGATAGGCGACCTGCGGCTTGCCGACGTTCGCCTCCACGTTGAACTCGCGCTTCATGCGGTCGACGATGATCTCCAGATGCAACTCGCCCATGCCGGCAATGATGGTCTGACCGGATTCCTCGTCCGAACGCACGCGGAAGGACGGGTCCTCCTGGGCGAGACGCGACAACGCAATTCCCATCTTTTCCTGATCCGACTTCGTCTTCGGCTCGACGGCCATCGCAATGACCGGCTCCGGAAACGTCATGCGCTCAAGCGTGATGATGTCGCTCTGCGCGCACAGGGTATCGCCCGTGGTGACATCCTTGAGGCCGACTGCGGCAGCGATGTCGCCCGCACGGACTTCCTTGACCTCGCTGCGCTCCGCGGCGTGCATCTGCAGGATGCGACCGACGCGCTCTTTCTTGCTCTTGACCGGGTTGTATACCGTGTCGCCGGAATTCAACGTGCCCGAATAGACACGGAAGAAAGTCAGCGAACCCACGAACGGGTCGGTCATGATCTTGAACGCGAGCGCCGAAAACGGTTCGTCGTCGCCGACGCCACGGCTGTCTTCCTTCTCGTCCTCGTCCACGCCCTTGACCGGCGGACGATCCGAAGGAGCGGGCAGGTAATGAACGACCGCGTCGAGCATCGCCTGCACGCCCTTGTTCTTGAACGCCGTACCGCAAAAGACCGGAATCAGCGTATTCGCGAGCGTGGCCAGACGGATGCCCTCGTGGATTTCGTCCTCGGAGAGCGAACCTTCCTCGAGGTACTTGTTCATCAGTTCCTCGGAGGTTTCCGCCGCCGACTCGACCATGTAATCGCGCGCGGCCTTGGCCTTTTCTGCCAAGTCCGCCGGAATGTCGCGATACTCGAACTTCATGCCCTGCGATTCGGTATCCCAGTAGATCGCCTTCATCTTGACCAGGTCGATCACGCCCTCGAAGTTTTCCTCGGCGCCGATCGGCACCTGCATCGGCACCGGATGGGCGCCGAGACGGGACTTGAGCTGACCCACCACCTTGTTGAAGTCGGCACCGGTACGATCCATCTTGTTGATGAACGCGAGGCGCGGCACGCCGTACTTGTTGGCCTGGCGCCATACCGTTTCGGACTGCGGCTGCACGCCGCCGACAGAGCACAGCACGAACACCGCGCCGTCGAGCACGCGCAGCGAACGCTCGACCTCGATCGTGAAATCGACGTGTCCGGGTGTATCGATGATGTTGAAGCGATACTGCGGGAACGAGTGATCCATGCCCTGCCAGAAGCAGGTCGTCGCGGCGGACGTGATCGTGATGCCGCGCTCCTGTTCCTGCTCCATCCAGTCCATGGTTGCAGCACCCTCGTGCACCTCGCCAATCTTGTGACTGACACCGGTGTAATAGAGGATGCGCTCGGTCGTGGTCGTCTTCCCGGCATCGATATGGGCCATGATGCCGAAGTTGCGATAACGCTCGATTGGGGTGATGCGAGGCATAGTCGATTACCAGCGGTAGTGCGAGAAGGCTTTGTTGGCCTCCGCCATGCGATGCGTTTCTTCGCGTTTCTTGACCGCGCCGCCGCGATTCTCGGAGGCTTCGAGCAGTTCCGCCGCGAGCTTGCGCGGCATCGTGGTTTCACCGCGCTTGCGCGCCGCATCGATCAACCAGCGCATCGCGAGCGCCGTGCGCCGCGACGAACGCACTTCGACCGGAACCTGATAGGTCGCGCCACCGACGCGGCGGGACTTCACTTCGACCGCCGGGGCGACGTTGCTCAGCGCCTTCTCCACGAGACTGACCGGCTCGGCATTCTTTTCACCGAGATGATCGAGCGCACCGTAGACGATCTTTTCGGCGACCGACTTCTTGCCGCTCTTCATTACCATGTTGATGAAGCGGGCAATCACCTGGCTGCCGTGCTTGGGATCCGGCAGCAAGGTACGGGTCGGAGTTTGGCCTTTACGCGACATGATTTCGTGCCTTCGCTCAATTCTCTGGAATACCGAAGCAATCCGTCATGGACTGTTCGGAATCGGCGGAACCGGCAAATGCCGGAACTCGACTTTCGGCAAGCGCGTACTGCGACGCGCCTTGCGCACGATGCCTCCGTGCATCGCGGTTGAAGATCAGGATTTCGGGCGCTTGGCGCCGTACTTGGAACGGCTCTGGCGACGCTTGGTCACGCCGGCCGCGTCGAGACTTCCGCGCACCGTGTGATAGCGCACACCCGGCAGATCCTTGACGCGTCCACCGCGAATGAGCACGACCGAGTGCTCCTGCAGGTTATGCCCTTCACCGCCGATGTAGCTGATGACTTCGAAGCCATTGGTCAGGCGCACCTTTGCGACCTTGCGCAGGGCCGAGTTCGGTTTCTTCGGAGTAGTCGTGTAGACGCGCGTGCAGACGCCGCGACGCTGCGGACAATTTGCAAGCGCGGGCGATGCGCTCTTGTATGTCTTCGGGCTGCGCGGCTTGCGAACCAGCTGGTTGACTGTAGACATGCTTTTGAACCGTGCCTGCGTGTATCCGGGAAGACCCCGGGGTTGCCGGGGAAACAAAAGGCAGGCCGAATGAATTCGGCCTGCCAAAACGAAACTGTACGGCGCGGCTCGACGAAATCGCCAATCGCTGCGCCAGCGCACCCTGCGCCCGAACACGAGGTGAATCCTTCGCCTCATTTCGATGTCAGAAACATCCACCCCGAAACCGTTCCATTCCCGCGTTGGGAAGGCCCGGACGCATGACGCGCCGGGCGCCCGCTTTCGCGGGCGTGGCCTGGATCAATCGGGGCCGGCTACCAATCAGTGCGCCTCGCCATCCTCGGCGACCGCTTCAGCCACCGAACTGGTGGCTCCAAGCGTGGCGCGCTCCGACTCGGTCAGGGTATTGTGCCGACTACGCCGCTGGGCGTGATAGGCAAGACCAGTACCCGCCGGAATCAAGCGGCCGACTATAACGTTTTCCTTCAAACCGCGCAAGGTGTCACGGGTGCCGCGCACCGCAGCCTCGGTCAGCACGCGGGTCGTCTCCTGGAACGAAGCCGCCGAGATGAACGACTCGGTTGCCAGCGACGCCTTGGTGATGCCGAGCAGCACCGGCAACATCCCGGCGCCCCGTTCCTTGCGCGCTTCGGCGCGGGCGTTCTCTTCGATCAGGCGCATGCGATCGACCTGCTCACCACGCAGGAACCGCGTGTCACCGGCCTCGGCGATCTCGACCTTGCGCAGCATCTGGCGAATGATCGCCTCGATGTGCTTGTCGTTGATCTTGACACCCTGCAGCCGATAGACGTCCTGGATTTCCTTGACCAGATAGGCCGCGAGGGGCTCGACGCCAAGAAGACGCAGGATGTCGTGCGGGTTCGGTTCGCCGTCGACGACGGTCTCGCCCTTCTCGACGTGCTCGCCTTCGAAGACGATGACATGACGCCACTTCGGGATCAATTCCTCGTGTTCGTTGCCGTCCACGTCCTTGATGATCAGGCGCTGCTTGCCCTTGGTGTCCTTGCCGAAGCTGATCACCCCGGAGCGCTCGGCGAGGATCGCCGGCTCCTTGGGTTTCCTGGCCTCGAACAGATCCGCGACTCGCGGCAGACCGCCGGTGATGTCGCGGGTCTTCGAGGTTTCCTGCGGGATGCGCGCGACGACGTCGCCGACGCCGACTTCGGCTCCGTTCTGCAGCGACACGATCGCACCGGCGGGCAGAAAGTACTGCGCCGGAACGTCCGAACCAGGCAGTTTGAGCTGCTTGCCCTTCTTGTCTTCCAGCCGCACGATCGGACGCAGATCCTTGGCTGCGGTCCCGCGACGCTTCGGATCGGTGACCACGGCGCTGGCCAGCCCGGTCAGTTCGTCGATCTGCTCCTGGATCGTTACGCCATCGATGAAGTCGCTGAAGCGGATCACGCCCGCGACTTCGGACACGATCGGATGCGTGTGCGGATCCCACTTGGCGACCATCTGCCCCGCCTTGACCGCTGCGCCGTCCTTGAAATCAATGACTGCGCCGTAGGGCACGCGATAACGCTCGCGCTCGCGACCATGCGCATCCATGACCGACAATTCGCCGGAACGCGATACCGCGACCAGATGGCCCGAATGATGCGCAACCGTCTTCAGATTGGTGAACTTGAGGCTGCCGGTCGTCTTCACCTGAACATTGTCGACCGCCGCCGCGCGTGATGCAGCTCCGCCGATATGGAACGTGCGCATGGTCAACTGCGTGCCCGGCTCGCCGATCGACTGGGCAGCGATCACCCCTACGGCCTCACCGATGTTGACGAGGTGGCCGCGGGCCAGGTCACGTCCGTAGCAAACCGCGCAGACACCGAAACGGGCGTCGCAGGTAATCGGTGAACGAACCAGCATCGACTGCACGCCAGCCGTTTCGAGCTTGTCGACCATCGCCTCGTCGAGCAGGGTATTGCGCTCGACGATCGGGTCGTCATCGTTGCCGGGAGCGAACACGTCCTCGGCGACAACGCGACCGAGCACACGATCCTTGAGCGGCTCGACGACGTCACCGCCCTCGACGATCGGTGCCATGGTCAAGCCGCGGCTCGTGCCGCAGTCGGTTTCCGTGACCACGACATCCTGCGCCACGTCGACGAGACGCCGGGTGAGATAGCCCGAGTTCGCGGTCTTGAGGGCGGTATCGGCGAGGCCCTTGCGCGCTCCGTGGGTCGAGTTGAAGTACTGCAGCACATTCAGGCCTTCGCGGAAGTTGGCCTTGATCGGCGTCTCGATGATCGAGCCGTCCGGTCGCGCCATGAGGCCACGCATGCCGGCCAGCTGGCGGATCTGCGCAGCACTGCCTCGCGCTCCGGAATCGGCCATGATGAACAGCGAGTTCATCGACTTCTGCTCGATGGTCTCGCCCTTGACGGTTTTGACCTTGTCCGAGCCGATGCCGTCCATCATCGCCTTGGCCACGCGCTCGTTGGTGCGCGACCAGATGTCGACGACTTTGTTGTAGCGTTCGCCGGCGGTGACCAGCCCCGACTGGTACTGCTGCTGGATTTCGGTGACTTCCTTCTCCGCTTCCTCGAGGATGCCCTTCTTCTCGGCCGGGATCTTCATGTCGTCGATGCCGATCGACATGCCCGCGCGCGTGGCGTAGTGGAAGCCGGTGTACATCAGCTGGTCGGCGAACACGACGGTGTCCTTGAGACCGAGGCGGCGGTAGCACTGGTTGATCAGCCGCGAAATCGACTTCTTGGTCAGTTCCGTGTTTGCGAGCTCGAACGGCAGCCCTTCCGGCAGGATTTCGGCGAGCAGCGCGCGACCCACCGTGGTATCGACCAACTGGGTGCGCTCGCTGCGTTCACCCAGTTCGTCGATCTCCACCTGGCGCAGGCGCACCTTTACCTTGGCATGCAGTTCGACGACGCGGTTGTCGTAGGCACGATGGACTTCGGCGACATTCGCGAACGCCATGCCCTCGCCCTTCACGTTCTCGAGCGCGCGCGTCATGTAGTACAGGCCGAGAACCACGTCCTGGGTCGGCACGATGATCGGCTCGCCGTTTGCAGGCGACAGGATGTTGTTGGTGGACATCATCAATGCGCGCGCTTCGAGCTGCGCCTCCAGCGACAACGGCACATGCACCGCCATCTGGTCGCCGTCGAAGTCGGCATTGAACGCGGTACACACCAGCGGATGAAGCTGGATCGCCTTGCCCTCGATCAGCACCGGCTCGAACGCCTGGATGCCCAGGCGATGCAGCGTCGGCGCGCGATTCAGCATGACCGGGTGCTCACGGATGACTTCTTCGAGGATGTCCCAGACCTCGGCTTCCTCGCGCTCGACCAGCTTCTTCGCGGCCTTGATCGTCGTGGCCAGGCCACGGCGCTGCAGCTTGGAGAAGATGAATGGCTTGAACAGCTCCAGCGCCATCTTCTTGGGCAGGCCACACTGGTGCAGCTTGAGGGTCGGACCGACCACGATGACCGAACGGCCCGAATAGTCGACGCGCTTGCCGAGCAGGTTCTGGCGGAAACGTCCCTGTTTGCCTTTGATCATGTCCGCGAGCGACTTCAGCGGGCGCTTGTTCGTACCCGTGATCGCGCGGCCACGACGGCCGTTGTCCATCAAGGCATCCACCGCTTCCTGCAGCATGCGCTTCTCGTTGCGCACGATGATGTCCGGCGCATTGAGTTCGAGCAGGCGCTTGAGGCGGTTGTTGCGATTGATCACCCGGCGATACAGATCGTTCAGATCCGAGGTCGCGAAACGGCCACCGTCCAGCGGCACCAGCGGACGCAGATCCGGCGGCAACACCGGAAGCACGGTCAGGACCATGAATTCCGGGCGGTTGCCCGATTCGAGAAAAGCCTCGACCAGCTTGATGCGCTTGCTCAGGCGCTTCAGCTTGGTCTCGGAGTTGGTCGCAGCGATTTCCTCGCGCAACCGGATCAACTCCTGATTGAGGTCGATCGTCTTCAGCAGCTCGTAGACGGCCTCCGCGCCCATGCGCGCGTCGAATTCGTCGCCATGCTCCTCGACGGACTGCAGGTACTGTTCCTCGTTGAGAAGCTGACCACGCTCGAGCGCGGTCAATCCGGGATCGACGACGACATACGCCTCGAAGTAGAGGATGCGCTCGATGTCGCGCAGGGTCATGTCGAGCATGAGGCCGATGCGCGACGGCAGCGACTTCAGGAACCAGATGTGCGCGGTCGGCGAGGCGAGCTCGATATGACCCATGCGCTCACGACGGACCTTGGCCAGCGTCACTTCGGTGCCGCACTTTTCACAGACGACGCCGCGGTGCTTCATGCGCTTGTACTTGCCGCACAGGCACTCGTAGTCCTTGATCGGACCGAAAATCGCCGCACAGAAGAGGCCGTCGCGCTCCGGCTTGAACGTGCGGTAGTTGATCGTCTCCGGCTTCTTCACTTCACCGAACGACCACGAACGGATCAGGTCCGGCGACGCGAGCGCGATCTTGATCGAGTCGAAGTCGAGCGACTGGCGCTGCTGGTTGAACAGATTGAGCAGGTCTTTCATTTGTTTCTCCGGGAATCGGGAATCGAGAATGCGGAATCGCTTGGAAAGCGGAGAATCGGCTGTTGCGGAAATCATCGAAGCTGACTTGACGACTCCCGGTTCCCGATTCCCGCCTCTCTACCTCATTTCGATTCTTCGAGCTCCATGTTGATCGCGAGCGAGCGGATTTCCTTGACCAGCACGTTGAACGACTCAGGCATGCCCGCGACCATTTCGTGGTCGCCGTCGACGATGTTCTTGTACATCTGGTTGCGACCGGAGACGTCGTCGGATTTCACCGTCAGCATTTCCTGCAGCGTGTATGCCGCGCCGTAGGCCTCGAGTGCCCAGACTTCCATTTCGCCGAAACGCTGTCCGCCGAACTGTGCCTTTCCCCCCAGCGGCTGCTGGGTTACCAGCGAATACGGACCAGTGGAACGCGCATGCATCTTGTCGTCGACCAGGTGGTTGAGCTTGAGCACGTGCATGTAACCGACGGTGACCGGCCGGTCGAACGCCTCGCCGGTACGCCCATCGATCAGCGTGGTCTGGCCCGACTCGGGCAGATCGGCGAGCTTCAGCATGCCCTTGATCTCCTCCTCGAACGCTCCGTCGAACACCGGCGTCGCCATCGGCACGCCATCCTGGAGATTGCGCGCGAGGTTCAACAGCTCCTCGTCGGTCAGCGACTTGAGATTCACGTGATGACCGAGGCCCTCCTTGCCGGAGTTGTATATCTCGTCGAGGAACTTGCGCAGTTCCGCGACTTTCGCCTGCGCCTGCAGCATGCGCTGGATCTTTTCGCCGAGTCCCTTCGCGGCCCAACCCAGATGCACTTCGAGAATCTGCCCGATGTTCATGCGCGAAGGCACACCGAGCGGGTTCAGCACGATGTCGACCGGGCGGCCCGATTCGTCATACGGCATGTCCTCGACGGGCACGATCATCGACACGACACCCTTGTTGCCGTGACGACCCGCCATCTTGTCGCCCGGCTGGATTCGGCGCTTCACCGCAAGATAGACCTTGACCATCTTGAGCATGCCCGGAGCGAGGTCGTCGCCCGCGGTGATCTTGGCCTGCTTGGCCTTGAACCGCTGCTCGAATGCTTCCTTGTGACCTTTGATCTGCTCCTGCGCACGCTCGAGAAACTCGGCCGCATCCTCGTCCTTCATGCGGATCGCGAACCATTCGTCCTTCTTCAGGCCGTCGAGATACTCGTCGCTGACCTGGGCGCCCTTCTTGATGCCACCCGGGCCACCATTCACCACCTTGCCCACGATCGCCACCCGCATGCGGTTGTAGATCGCGCCTTCGAGGATGCGGAACTGGTCGTCCATGTCCTTCTTGACACGCTTGATCTCCATCTCCTCGATCTGGCGCGCGCGCTTGTCCTTCTCGATGCCGTCGCGCGTGAACACGGTCACGTCGATGACCGTGCCGTCCATGCCCGGCGGCACGCGCAGCGACGAATCCTTAACGTCGGAGGCCTTCTCGCCGAATATCGCACGCAGCAGCTTCTCTTCCGGCGTGAGCTGGCTCTCGCCCTTGGGCGTGACCTTGCCGACCAGGATGTCTCCGGCCTTGACCTCGGCACCGATATACACGACGCCCGACTCGTCGAGGCGCGCGAGCGCCTGCTCGCCGACGTTCGGAATATCGGCGGAAATCTCCTCCGGGCCGAGTTTGGTGTCGCGACACTGGCAGGTCAGCTCCTCGATGTGGATGGTCGTGTAGCGATCCTCCTCGACCACGCGCTCCGAGAGCAGAATCGAGTCCTCGAAGTTGTAGCCGTTCCACGGCATGAACGCGACCAGCATGTTCTGGCCAAGTGCGAGTTCGCCCAGGTCCGTCGACGATCCATCCGCGATCACGTCGCCCATTTCAACCCGGTCGCCGACGTTGACCAGCGGCCGCTGATTGAGATTGGTGTTCTGGTTCGAGCGCGTGTATTTGGTCAACGTGTAGATATCGACACCGGCGTCGCTCTCGCCGACCTGATTCTCGTGAACGCGCACGACGATTCGGCCCGCATCCACCTGATCGATCACGCCACCACGCCGCGCCGCCACGGTGACGCCCGAATCGCGCGCCACCGCGCGTTCGATTCCGGTGCCCACAAGCGGCGTCTGCGAACGCAGCGTCGGCACGGCCTGACGCTGCATGTTCGCGCCCATCAGCGCGCGATTGGCATCATCGTGCTCGAGAAACGGCACCAGCGCCGCGGCAACCGATACGGTCTGCATCGGCGACACGTCCATGAAATTCACTTCGGATGGCGGACGCAGTTCCGACTCTCCATGCACACGGCAGGAAACGAAATCCTCGGAGAACGTGCCGTCCTTGTTCAATGGGGAGTTCGCCTGCGCGATCACGTACTCGCCTTCGTCGATCGCCGAGAGGAACTTCACCTCGTTGGTGATCTTTCCGTTGTTGACCTTGCGGTACGGCGTTTCCAGAAAACCGTAGTTGTTGGTACGCGCATATACGGCGAGCGAATTGATCAGGCCGATGTTCGGACCTTCAGGTGTCTCGATCGTGCAGACACGACCGTAATGGGTCGGATGCACGTCGCGCACCTCGAAGCCGGCGCGCTCGCGGGTCAATCCACCCGGGCCGAGCGCCGACACGCGGCGCTTGTGCGTAACTTCGCTAAGCGGATTGTTCTGGTCCATGAACTGCGACAGCTGCGAGGATCCGAAGAATTCCTTGACCGCGGCGGCCACAGGCTTGGCATTGATCAGGTCCTGGGGAGTCAGACCATCGGCTTCGGCGAGCGACAGGCGCTCCTTGACCGCCCGCTCGACACGCACGAGCCCGATCCGGAACACGTTCTCGGCCATCTCGCCTACCGAGCGCACGCGACGGTTGCCGAGATGGTCGATGTCATCGACCACGCCACGGCCGTTGCGAATCTCGATCAGCACCTTCATGACATCGAGAATGTCCGAACCTGCACCGAACTCCTTGACCAGCGATTTGGAATTCTCGTCGTTGCGCTCGCCGAAATACTTGGCGTCGTAAAGAATCCCCGGACCCTTGTCGTCCTTGCGGCCGACGCGGCGGTTGAACTTCATGCGGCCGACGCGATCGAGATCGTAGCGTTCGGAAGAGAAGAACAGGTTCTGGAACAGATTCTGTGCGGCGTCCTTGGTGGGCGGCTCACCGGGACGCATCATGCGATAGATCTCGACCAGCGCTTCGAGCGGCGTCTTCGACGGGTCGATGCGCAGGGTCCTGGAAATGTAGTCGCCGCGATCCAGATCGTTGACCCAGAGCGTCGCCAGCTTGTCTACGCCTGCCTTGCGAAATGCCTCCAGATGCGCATCGTTGATCTCGTCGTTCGCCGCAGCCAGCAGTTCGCCCGACTTGGTGTCGACGACATCATGGGCGAGGATGCGACCGACCAGATACTCGTCGGGCACCTCGAGAGACTTGATCTTCGCCGTTTCGAGCTGACGCACGTGGCGCGCGGTGATGCGCTTGCCGGCCTCGACGACGACATCCGCACCGACGCGAAGGTCGAAGTTGAGCGTTTCGCCGCGCAGGCGCTCGGCAACGAGATCCAGTTTTGCGCCACCCTTCTTGCCGAGATGGAAGACATTCTTTTCGAAGAAGATGTCGAGCATCTCCTCGTTCGTGTAGCCGAGCGCGCGCAGCAATACCGTCACCGGCAACTTGCGGCGACGATCGATGCGCGTAAACAATGCGTCCTTCGGGTCGAATTCGAAGTCAAGCCAGGAACCGCGGTAAGGGATCACGCGCGCGGAGTAGAGCAGTTTTCCGGAACTGTGCGTCTTGCCGCGATCATGGTCGAAGAACACGCCGGGCGAGCGATGCAACTGCGAGACGATGACGCGCTCGGTGCCATTGACGATGAACGTGCCGGTATCGGTCATCAGCGGCAGTTCGCCCATGTAGACTTCCTGCTCCTTGACGTACTTGATCGCCTTGTTCGACGATTCCTTGTCATAGATCACGAGCCGTACGGTCACGCGCAGCGGCGCTCCGTAGCTCATGCCACGCGAACGGCACTCGCGCTCGTCGAACGGCGGTTCGCCAAGCCGATAGTTCACATACTCCAGCGCCGCGCTTCCCGAGTAGCTCGAAATCGGAAACACCGATCGCAGGGCCGCGTGCAGCCCCTTGTCCTCACGACCGTTCGGGTCGACATCGGCCTGCAGGAACTCGCGATACGAGTCGACCTGGATCGCGAGCAGGAAAGGAACGTCCAGCACCGGCGGACGCTTGCCGAAATCCTTGCGGATTCGCTTTTTTTCGGTGAAAGAGTAGGTCGTCGTGGTCATGAGGGGCACACCTCGTACAGCGTGCGACGGCGGCGCGTCGCAAGGGAGAAAACCGGAAGGAAACGGACATCGGAAAGCGCGCGTGGCCCAATGTGAGGGCGATCGACGCTATTTCCCATGGCCGCTTCCGCAAACCTGCAACGGCCAAAGCCCGGAGACTTGCGCCCCCAGGCTTGGCTTTATTCGGAGCTGTCCGGAAACCAGGAGACCGGAATCCGGATCAGCGCGCATCCATGTGCGATCCGTGACAAGAACCGCTGTGGCGTGGATCCCGTGTCACCGGCCATCCATCGCCTGCACGGGTTGAGGACTCCTGTCCTCACTTGACCTCGACGGTCGCGCCGGCAGTTTCCAGATCCTTCTTGAACTTGGCCGCATCGTCCTTGCTCACCGATTCCTTGACGGTCGCCGGAGCCGACTCGACGAGGTCCTTGGCTTCCTTGAGGCCGAGACCGGTGATCGCACGCACCACCTTGATTACCTCGACCTTCTTCTCGCCGGTCGCCTTGAGGTTGACCGTGAACTCGGTCTGCTCTTCGGCCGGAGCGGCGGCAGCGCCGCCGCCAGCCGGGCCGGCCATCATGGCAACCGGAGCGGCCGCCGACACGCCGAACTTCTCTTCCATCGCCTTGACCAGTTCCATGACCTCGACGAGGGACTTGGACGAGATCGCTTCGATGATCTGCTCATTGCTAAGGGACATGATTTGACTCCTGGATACGACTAATTGATTGAAATGACTTGTTGACCGATTGGCGAAACTGCTCAGGCCGCCTGCTTCTGTTGGGCCACCGCATTCGTCGCGCGCGCCAGCTGGCTGGCGGGCTCGGCGAGGACGCGGACCAGCATGGTCGCGGGCTGTACAAGCACGCTCAGCAGCATGCCGAGTGCCTGATCGCGGGTCGGCAGCGAGGCGAGGACGTCTACATGCGACGCCGGATATGCCTTGCCGCCGATGGCTACCAGTCTGGCCTTGAGCTTGTCGTTGGCCTTTGCGAAATCCTTGATCAGCCGACCGGCAGCGCCCGGATCTTCCTTCGAAAAGGCGTACAGCAGCGGCCCCGTCAATGCGTCCCGGACGCATGCGTAGTCGGTGCCATCGACAGCACGGGATACCAAGGTGTTCTTCGCGACCTTGAGGTAGACCCCGCCCTGACGGGCCATTTTCCGCAGCTCGGTGAGCTGCTCGACGGTAAGACCGGCGTACTCGGCGGCGACCAGGGAATGCGCATTGGCTGCCACATTCGCCAGTTCGGCAACGACCTCTTTCTTTTGCGCAAGATTGAGCGCCATTGCTTCTTCTCCGAACCGGAACCGGTGCGCTCCTGCGCACCGCCCCGTTTCAAGCGTTCACGAATCCCGCTTCCTGCGGACTCGCCGGCATCTCGCGACGCCTGTTCGGTGGCCGTTCCAGGATGTCCTGTCGGGCGTCACCATCTACGCAGGCTTGGCCATTGGTTCATGCGAACCGGGCGCATTTGAGGCTCGAGCGGCGTGTACGGGTAAAGTCCATCGCCTTGCGGCGCATCCATGCTTCCCGTACATGCCGCGGCAGCCGCCTGCGGTCTTTGACGGCGTCCGCATTCGCGGATGCCCTCAAAATCAATCGACGCGATGTCGCCGCGCCTCAAAACTGTCTCGCTTCCTTCTCGGCAAGCCTTCGGCTCGCCGGCTTCATGTTTGCGCCGCAGAGCGTGCTTCGGTCAGATCGCCACGCTCGACGGATCGACGGCGACGCCGACGCCCATCGTGCTCGACAGCGACACCTTCTGCACGAAAACGCCTTTCGCCGACGCCGGCTTCGCCTTGACCAGGTCCGCAAGCAGCGCGTTGAGGTTCTCCTTCAACGCGTCGACCTCGAAATTGGCCTTGCCGATCGAGCAATGCACGATGCCGCCTTTGTCGTTGCGGAACTTGACCTGACCGGCCTTCGCATTCTTGACTGCAGTGACCACGTCGGCAGCGACCGATCCGTCTTTCGGATTCGGCATCAGACCGCGCGGACCGAGCAGCTGGCCGAGCTTGCCGACCACGCGCATCGCGTCCGGCGTCGCGATCACCCGACCGTAGTCGAGATCACCGGCCTGCATCTTCTCGGCGAGGTCCTCCATGCCGACTGCATCGGCGCCGGCCGCCCTCGCGGCTTCCGCTTTCTCGCCGGCAGGACAGAACACCGCGACCTTCACGGTCTTGCCGGTGCCATGCGGCAGCATGACCGAGCCGCGCACGCCCTGATCGGACTTCTTCGCGTCGATGCCCAGACGAACCGCTACGTCCACCGATTCGGGAAACTTCGCCTTGGCGCCGTTCTTGATCAGTTGCAACGCCTCGTCGATCGCATACGTCTTGCCCGGCGTCACCGTAGCGGCCAAGGCCTTGTAACGCTTGCTCATCTTCGTGCTCATGTCAGATCTCCGAAACCAGGCCCATGCTGCGGGCGCTGCCCGCGATCGTGCGGACGGCCGCATCGAGGTCTGCCGCGGTGAGATCGGGTTCTTTCGCCTTGGCGATTTCCTCGAGCTGCTTGCGCGTGACCTTGCCGACCTTTTCGGTATTGGGTCGCTTGGATCCCGACGTGATGCCGGCCGCCTTCTTGAGCAGGATCGACGCCGGCGGCGTTTTCGTGATGAACGTGAAGGTACGATCCGAATACGCAGTGATGACCACGGGAATCGGCAGGCCGGGTTCGAGTTTCTGCGTGGCCGCGTTGAACGCCTTGCAGAACTCCATGATGTTGAGACCGCGCTGGCCGAGAGCAGGGCCCACCGGCGGTGACGGATTGGCCTGACCGGCCTTGACCTGAAGCTTGATGTAGCCGACGACTTTCTTTGCCATTTGTTTCGACTCCGGCGAGTGCAAGCGCCTGTACCCAGGCTCCTCGCTGTTTTCCAGATTTTCGGGGTTCGGGGTTCGGGATTCGGGATTCGTCAAGACGGGCGCGACGACGCTGCTGCCCTGCGAATCTCCAATCCCGAATCCCGAATCCCGCCCTTTATGCCTTCTCCACCTGTCCGAACTCGAGTTCGACCGGCGTCGAACGCCCGAAAATAAGCACCGCCACACGCAGGCGGCTCTTCTCGTAGTTGACTTCTTCGACCACACCGTTGAAATCGTTGAACGGACCGTCGGTGACGCGAACCATTTCGCCTGGCTCGAACAGCACCTTCGGGCGCGGCTTGTCGACACCTTCCTGGACGCGCTGCATGATCGCGTCGGCCTCGGAATCCTTGATCGGCAGCGGTCGATCGGCGGTGCCGCCGATGAACCCCATGACCTTCGGCGTTTCCTTGACCAGATGCCAGGACTCGTCGTCGATCTTGATCGCCTTGCCCTCGTCATGCGTCTCGATCTGCACGAGCACGTAGCCGGGGAAGAACTTGCGCTCGCTGCGCCGCTTCTGGCCGCCGCGCATTTCGATGACTTCCTCGGTCGGTACCAGGACTTCGCCGAACTTTTCCTCCATGCCCGCCCGCGAGATCCGCTCCTTCAGCGAGCGCGTCACTGAATGCTCGAAACCGGAGTAGGCATGCACCACATACCAGCGTTTGCTCATTCCTCAGTGCCCCAGCTTCAGCAGCGTATCGAGCACGAGCCACTTCAGCACCACGTCGATCAGCCCCAGCAGCAGGCTCAGAATGATCACGACGACGATGATGACCAGTGTCGTGCGCAAGGTTTCCTCGCGCGTGGGCCACACGACCTTGCGCAGTTCGAACTGCGACTCGGCCAGGTAGCCGCGAACCGAACGACCCGGCCCGGTAAACGCTCCGACGGCAGCCGCCGCGACCATGCCGACCAGCAACACGCCGATCCGCGCCCATCCCGACCATTCGTCGAAATAGTAGTAGGCGACGATGCCCGCCAGCAGCAGCGCGCCGGCCAGCACGAGCTTGACCGCGTCGAGCATGTTCGTGGCACCGGCTTTTTCTACCTTGGCATTCATAACACTTGGGCGGCGCAGCTACCGTTCAGATCACGCGATTGCGAAACCTGCCTGATGTCTGACCGCGCTTGCTTCCTCTTGTTGCTTGACTGGCACGCCAGGAGGGACTCGAACCCCCAACCTGCGGTTTTGGAGACCGCTGCTCTGCCAATTGAGCTACTGGCGTAGGAGAACCGGGAATCGGGAATCGGCAACCGGGATTCGGAGAAGCAGGCCTCTGCCCCGGCGATTCCCTGTTCCCTGGTCCCGGCCTTTCACTCGATGATCTTCGCCACCACGCCGGCGCCGACCGTGCGGCCGCCCTCGCGGATCGCAAATCGCAATCCCTCGTCCATCGCGATCGGCGCAATCAACGTCACCACCATCTTCACGTTGTCGCCCGGCATCACCATCTCCACGCCCGCCGGCAGCTCGCATGCTCCCGTCACGTCCGTCGTGCGGAAATAGAACTGCGGCCGATAACCCTTGAAGAACGGCGTATGGCGCCCGCCCTCTTCCTTGCTCAGCACGTACACCTCCGCCTCGAACTTCGTGTGCGGCGTGATGCTGCCCGGCTTGGCCAGCACCTGACCGCGCTCCACGTCGTCGCGCTTGGTTCCGCGCAACAGCAGTCCCGCGTTGTCGCCCGCCTGGCCCTGGTCCAGCAGCTTCCTGAACATCTCCACGCCCGTCACCACCGTCTTCACGGTCGGCCGGATGCCCACGATCTCGATTTCGTCGCCCACCTTGATCACACCGCGCTCGATGCGACCGGTCACCACTGTCCCGCGTCCCGAAATCGAGAACACGTCCTCCACCGGCATCAGAAACGGCTTGTCGATGTCGCGCTCGGGCTGCGGTATCCACGTGTCCAATGCCTCCACCAGCTTCACGATCGAGGGCACCCCGATCTCCGACTGGTCCCCTTCCAGCGCCTTCAGCGCCGATCCCTTGATGATCGGCGTGTCGTCGCCAGGAAAGTTGTACTTGGACAGCAGCTCGCGGATCTCCATCTCCACCAGCTCCAAAAGCTCCGCATCGTCAACCATGTCCGCCTTGTTCATGTACACCACGATGAACGGCACACCCACCTGCCGCGCCAGCAAAATGTGCTCGCGCGTCTGCGGCATCGGACCGTCCGCCGCCGACACCACCAGGATCGCACCGTCCATCTGCGCCGCGCCCGTGATCATGTTCTTCACGTAGTCCGCATGACCCGGACAGTCCACATGCGCGTAATGACGGTTCGCCGACTCGTATTCCACGTGCGCCGTCGAAATCGTGATCCCGCGCGCCTTCTCCTCCGGCGCCGCGTCGATCGCGTCGTAGGCCTTGAACTCGCCTCCAAAACGCTCCGCGCCCACCTTCGTCAGCGCCGCCGTCAGCGTCGTCTTGCCGTGGTCAACGTGGCCGATCGTCCCCACGTTCACATGCGGCTTCTTGCGCTCGAATTTTTCCTTGGACATGTCTTTCGACCTCTGGAGAAAAATTTTTCCGAATAGTGCGGCCATGGAAGGCCGCTTCTTGACTCTCGCGATCCCGGACGATCGCACAAGCAAATGGTGCTCACGAATGGAATCGAACCATCGACCTCCTCCTTACCAAGGAGGTGCTCTACCGACTGAGCTACGTGAGCGAATATCTGGGCAACTTTCCCGACGGCAGGCGAGGCGGAACAGACCGCATCCGTGCTGGATTTCTCGGAAGCAGTTCAATGGAGCGGGAGGCGGGAATCGAACCCGCGCCATCAGCTTGGAAGGCTGAGGTTCTACCATTGAACTACTCCCGCGCCGGACGAATCCACCCGGGTGACGCGCCGATTGCGATCAATCCATCGGGTCCTTCGGTTGCTGGTTGGAGGGAGGTGGATGACTCCGGGCATCCTGCCCTCCGCCCCTCCGGGGCCGCGCCGCTTCGCTTCGCGTCGCGTTCCGATTCGCTCCCGGCGAATCGGTCGAACCGCCAGTTCATTTCGGTGGTTCTCATCCACCTCCTGAGGCTTGGCGCTAATCAACTTTGGTGGAGGGAGGTGGATGACTCCGGGCATCCTGCCCTCCGCCCCTCCGGGGCCGCGCCGCTTCGCGTCGCGTTCCGATTCGCTCCCGGCGAATCGGTCGAACCGCCAGTTCATTTCGGTGGTTCTCATCCACCTCCTGAGGCTTGGCGCTAATCAACTTTGGTGGAGGGAGGTGGATTCGAACCACCGAAGGCGTAAGCCAGCAGATTTACAGTCTGCCCCCGTTGGCCGCTTGGGTATCCCTCCAGGTTTTACTGCCGTGTCCGGGAGCCTTTTGATCGGGCTTCGAGCAGCCAAGCCGGTTCACGAGGGCGAGCCACCCGAAATACCTTCCGCGGGTTCATCGAATGCGAGCTCAGTACTCCGGGAACGGAGCCGCGCATTTTCCGTTCCAGCGGCCCCTACTGTCAAGGTCCGTGCCAGCGAAAATCGCACGCACCAGGCAAGGCGCGCTGTTCAGGAGCGCAATGCAGGCTGAAACCGCGCGACTTCCGCCTCCATCGCCCTGGAGAGGTCGAGCAGGCGCTGCGCATGGTCGGCAAGATGGCGATCGTCCTCGCCGACAGGCTGCCACGGCGGTACCGCGACCGGCTTGCCGTCCGGGCCGTCGAGCGCGACGAACACGATCACGCAACTCGTCGCAAGACGCTCGCTGCCGGTCCTGAGCGCCTGGGCGCTGACATCGACCGCGAAATGCATGCTCGAGTTTCCGGTCAGGATCAGCTTGCAGCGGACACACACCAGGTCGCCTATCAGGATCGGCTCGACGAACTGGATTCCTCCAACCGCGACGGTCACGCAGTAGCGCCCGCTCCAGCCAACCGCACCCGCGTAGCCGGCCTGGTCGATCCATTTCATTACCGCACCACCGTGCACCTTGCCGCCAAAATTGACGTCGCCCGGCTCGGCGAGGAACCGGAATACCACTTCGCGTTGCTGGCCCGGCATGGGCAGTCTCCGTGCTGGATGCAGGCACAGCCTAGCGGCTCGGTGGGTGCTTGTGTGACCGCTGTCGCGAAGACGCCGCGACTGTCCGGCTAGTCTGGCCCGCACGACGACTCGGCATGGATACAGGGGAATGACGATGCGCTCGATGATCTGGATCGCCATTGCGCTCGCGGCTGCGGATACTGCGGGCGCCAACGAGGTGACGGTAAAAAACGACTCGCTGGTCAACAATTCCAGCGGCAACATCCAGGCCGGCTTTGCGGTCGGCGAGAAGGCCGCCGCATGGCTGACCTCGCCCTGCGATGGAAACATCGTCGCGGCACAGGTCTTCTGGCGCTCGCTGTTCGGGGGCGCGCCGCAGATCGTCCAGGAATCGGTGGAAATCTCGACTGCGGGCGCGTTTCCGGTGCCCGGCACGATCGAGCAAACGATCCAGGGCCCCGTCCTCACCGATGGCGTGATCAACGAATACCGCTACCTCGACGAGAACAACACGATTCCGCTGATCATCCCGGTCGCGCAGGATGAAACGTTCGTGGTTGCGCTGACATTCGCCGAGGCCCCGGATCCGAGCCAGGGACCGAGCGTGGTGAGCGATACCGATGGCATCGAGCCCAACCGCAATGCGATCTATGCCGACATTGGCGGCGGCACGTTTCAGTGGTTTTCGTCCTCCACGCTCGGAGTGAACGGCGACTGGGTCATCCGCGCGGTCGTGGATTGCCAGACCGGCCCGAGCGATGCAGACGTCGGCTTGACGATGGCGGCCGACCCACCGCAGTACACCGCGGGAGCCGCGCTGACCTTCATCGTGACGGTCGCCAATGCGGGACCCGCCGCGGCGATGAACACGACCGTCGTCGATACGTTTCCGGCCGCCTACACCGGCGTCACCTGGACCTGCGTCGCGGGCGCGGGCGCCAGTTGCACGTCGGGCGGAAGCGGCAACATCGCCCAGGCGATCAGTCTGGGCGCGGGCAGCGAGGCCGTGTTCACCGTCCACGGCACGGTCGCGCCCGGCACCACCGGGTCGGTCAGCAATTCGGCCACCGCGGTGGTCGGCGCGCCCGCGACGGACCCGGACACCGGCAACAACAGCGTCACGCTCGA
This sequence comes from uncultured Gammaproteobacteria bacterium, assembly GCA_963758365.1. Taxonomy (GTDB): domain Bacteria; phylum Pseudomonadota; class Gammaproteobacteria; order Xanthomonadales; family Rhodanobacteraceae; genus Dokdonella_A. The sequence goes on along the minus strand of CAVWVB010000001.1, from coordinate 699,605 downwards.
TATCGCCGCCGCAGCCGACGACCTGATTTTCGGCGATGGCTTCGAACTTCCGCCCGCAAGCGTCACCGCGATCGCGACCAGTCTGCAGCGCATGCCCGGGCGCGCGGCGGATTTTCGTCGACGTGGTGATCGCGTGCCGTTACCGCGGTCCGGCCGCCAAGAATCGGCGCGCCGATGAGCTTCGACGGAAGCAGGTACTCACGACAATCCGCGCTGGATCCGACGTCACCTTGTTCGCGGGCGCCCGCAATGCGCGCGCGATTCGCAACGCTGCCACGGTGCATCGCCAAAGCACACGTACAAATGCATCGCGTCGTGGCAATCATCCAGGCGTGCACTCCGGCGAATTCAGCCACATGGCACCGCAGACCGGCCGCAATGCGCAGCGATTTCCGCCACCCCATCCACGGCAAAAGCCGGCCGGCCGATCGGCTTCCCGGCAAGGACGCAGTCGTGGGCCAGCCGCAATAACAGCGCGCAAGCGCCGCTACACGTTGAAGCGGAAATGCAGGACGTCGCCTTCCTTGACGACGTAGTCCTTGCCCTCGAGCCGGAGCCTGCCCGCATCGCGTGCGCCCGCCTCGCCCTGGTACTTGATGTAGTCGTCGTAGGCGATCGTTTCGGCGCGGATGAAGCCGCGCTCGAAGTCGGTGTGAATCACGGCGGCCGCCTGCGGTGCGGTTGAGCCCTTCGTGACCTGCCAGGCACGCACTTCCTTTTCGCCCGCGGTGAAATACGTCTGCAGGCCGAGCAGCTTGTAACCCGCGCGGATCACCCGGTTCAGACCCGGCTCGTCCAGACCGAAGTCCTTGAGGAACTCGTCCCTGTCGGCGTCCTCGAGCTGGGCCATTTCCTCCTCGATCGCCGCGCAAACCGGCACGACCTCGGCGCCTTCCGCCGCGGCGCGCGCGCGCACCTGGTCCAGGTGCGGGTTGTTCTCGAAACCGTCCTCGCGCACGTTGGCGATGTACATCAGCGGCTTCAAGGTCAACAGGAACAGATCGCGCACCTGCGCCTTTTCGTCATCGTCGAGGCCCAGGCTGCGCGCGGAGCGGCCTTCGTCGAGACCCGCGGCGAGCTTCTGCAGAACCGGCCGTTTCGCGATCGCCTCCTTGTCGTTGGCCTTGGCCGCGCGCTCGACGCGATTGAGCGCCTTGTCGACCGACTCGAGATCGGCCAGCGCGAGTTCGGTGTCGATCGTGTCGATGTCCGACAGCGGATCGATGCGCCCGGTCACGTGGACGATGTCGGGATGCTCGAAGCAGCGCACCACGTGCGCGATCGCGTCGACTTCGCGGATATGCGCAAGGAACTTGTTGCCGAGTCCCTCGCCTTTCGATGCGCCGGCGACGAGGCCCGCGATATCGACGAATTCGATCGACGTCGGGATGATCTTGAGCGGCTTGGCGATGCCCGCGAGTGCGGCCAGGCGCGGGTCAGGAACCGGCACGACGCCGATGTTCGGGTCGATCGTGCAGAACGGGAAATTCGCAGCGGCGATACCCGCCTTGGTCAGCGCGTTGAAAAGGGTCGACTTGCCGACATTGGGCAGGCCGACGATGCCGCATTTGATGCCCATGACTTGGATCCGGGAATGGGAGGGGAAGGTTGGAAATTCGGAAAGGCTGTGGTTGCGGGATCGGCACTTCTACGATTCGCCGTTCCCGGATCCCGATTCCCGGCCCGTATGCAAGCGCTTCATCGCTTCGTTGAATTCGCCCGTAACCGCCAGGGGCAGGACGTCCAGCGCGTGCGCGACCGCGTCGATTATCGCCGCCTCGTCCGCCGCGGAAGGACGACCGAGCACCCAGCTGGTCACGCGGTCCTTGTGGCCGGGATGACCGATGCCGAGGCGCAAGCGGTGGAACCTGCCGTGACCGAGCTGCGCGATGAGGTCGCGCAGGCCGTTCTGGCCGCCGTGACCACCGTCGAACTTGAGGCGCGCGACACCGGGGTCCAGGTCCAGGTCATCGTGGACGACCAGCATCTCTTCCGGCGCGATCTTCCAGTAGCGCAAGGCGGCGCACACCGATGCGCCGCTCGCATTCATGAACGTGATCGGCTTGAGCAGCCAGACCGAGCGGTCGGCGATCGCGACCTTGACCGTCTCGCCGCGAAGCTTCGAATCGACGCCGAAGCGCAGATTCTCCCGCTGCGCGAGCGCGTCGACCAGCCAGAACCCCGCATTGTGCCGGGTTCGCAGGTGTTCGGCGCCCGGATTGCCGAGACCGATGATGAGACGAAGGTCAGCCATGCGCACACGGGATGCAGGACGGTCCGCCCGCGCCCAGGCGCAGGCGGACGCCGCAACGCTGGCCTACTTCTTCTCGTCTTTCTTCGCAGGCGCGGCCGGTGCCGCGGCCGGTGTCGCGGCGGCGGCGGGAGCGCCCGATGCGACAGTCGCGGCAGCCGCCGCAATCGCAGCTTCGTCACCCTCTTCCGACGTCGGCTCGACTTCCTCGCGCACTTCCTTGGCGACGACGACCGCGTGGTCGTGCTCGCGGCCCAGACGCAATTCCGGAATCTCGACGCCGGCAGGCAGCACGAGCTCGGAAAGATGGACGATGTCGCCGACACTCAGACCGGACAGGTCGATGCCGATGAATTCAGGCAGATCCTTCGGCAGGCAGGAAATTTCGACGTCGGTGAGTTCGTGCATGATGACCACGCCCGATGTCTTCGCGGCCTGCGACACGTCCTGGTTCAGGAAGTGCAGAGGTACACGCACTCGAATCGCCTGGTTCTCGCTGATGCGCTGGAAATCCAGATGCAGCACGAGCTGCTTGAACGGGTGGCGCTGCATGTCACGCAACAACACCTTCTGCACGTCTCCGCCCAGACTCAGATCGAGGATCGACGAATAGAACCATTCGTTCTGGCTCGCATGCCAGACATCCTTGTGTTCGATCTGGATGCTGACCGGTGTCGACTCGCCACCGTAGACGATGGCCGGAACAAAACCAGCGCGACGCAGGCGGCGGCTCGCACCCTTGCCCTCGTCGTTGCGCTTTTCAACCTTGATTTCGTGGGTCTTTGCCATTTTGATGTTGCCTTCTTGCTGGAAATCCGCTTCGCAGCGGCAGGAGACTCCCCCGCGACCAGGGGAGTCGTTGTTGGAGCCGGGAATCGGGAATCGCAGGAACGACGCTCGTGCTACCGACGATTCCCGAATTTCCGGCCTTTCAATCCACATACAACGAACTGACCGACTCGCCGAACGCGATGCGGCGTATCGTCTCGGCGAGCAGTTCGGCCACCGAGAGCTGGCGGATCTTGCCGCATGACTGCGCCGACGCGGACAGCGGGATCGTGTCGGTCACGACCAGTTCGTCGAGCATCGATCCGTCGATGTTCTTGATCGCGGGGCCCGAAAGCACCGGATGCGTGCAGTACGCGACAACCTTGCGCGCACCGCTCTTCTTGAGCGCCGCCGCCGCCGCACACAATGTGCCCGCGGTATCGACGATGTCGTCGACGAGGATGCAGACCTTGTCCTTGACCTCGCCGATGATGTTCATCACGGTCGCCTCGTTCGCACGCGGACGGCGCTTGTCGATGATCGCCAGATCCGCGTCGTCGAGTCGCTTGGCGATTGCGCGCGCCCTTACCACGCCACCGACATCCGGCGAGACCACAATCAGGTTCTCCTTGGCGTAGTAGCGCCAAATGTCCGCGAGCAGTACCGGCGATGCATACACATTGTCGAGCGGAACATCGAAAAATCCCTGGATCTGGTCCGCATGCAGATCAACGGTCAGCACACGGTCGGTACCGACCACGCCGATCATCTGCGCGGCGAGCTTGGCCGTGATCGGCACGCGCGCGGAACGTGGACGCCGATCCTGCCGCGCATAGCCGAGGTAAGGAATCACCGCGGTGACGCTGGCCACTGAGGCGCGCTTGAGCGCGTCGATCAGGGCCAGCAGATCCATGAAATTGTCCGCGGTCGGTGCGCAGGTCGGCTGGATCACGAACACTTCCTGGCGGCGTACGTTCTCCTCGATCTCGACCTGTACCTCACCGTCGCTGAAGCGCCCGACCAGGGCCTTGCCGAGAGGGACATTGAGTTCCTCGCAGATCGCAGCCGCGAGGTCGCGATTGGCATTGCCCGTGAAGACCAGGATGCCCGGGGTGTCCGTGGTGTCCAAAGTTGCGCTCCGTTACGCCAACTACACGACCGAAGAATCATCGACGGGCCGTTGAACAGCCCGGCCTGGACGGGTTCCGCTGCCGGACGCGCGAATGGACCGCGCGGGAAGCGTCGGATGGCTGGGGCGGCAGGATTCGAACCTGCGAATGCCGGGATCAAAACCCGGTGCCTTACCACTTGGCGACGCCCCATTTCTTTTGGCAAAGACCGGGCATCCTGCCGCGGCTTTGCCGAAAACGGTCGCAGCCATAGCTGCGCCACGTTTTCCACTCCGGCACCAGGGTGCCGTCGTGACCGCACATCCCTGTGCGGCGCATCCGCATCCGCATCCCAACTTTCGCAAAGACCGGGCATCCTGCCACGGCTTTGCCGAAAACGGTCGCAGCCATAGCTGCGCCACGTTTTCCACTCCAGCACCAGGGTGCCATCGTGACCGCACATCCCTGTGCGGCGCATCCGCATCCGCAGCCCAACTTTCGCAAAGACCGGGCATCCTGCCGCGGCTTTGCCGAAAACGGTCGCAGCCACAGCTGCGCCACGTTTTCCACTCCGGCACCAGGGTGCCGTCGTGACCGCACATCCCTGTGCGGCGCATCCGCATCCGCAGCCCAACTTTCGCAAAGACCGGGCATCCTGCCGCGGCTTTGCCGAAAACGGTCGCAGCCACAGCTGCGCCACGTTTTCCACTCCGGCACCAAGGTGCCGTCGTGACCGCACATCCCTGTGCGGCGCATCCGCATCCGCAGCCCAACTTTCGCAAAGACCGGGCATCCTGCCGCGGCTTTGCCGAAAACGGTCGCAGCCACAGCTGCGCCACGTTTTCCACTCCGGCACCATTATCCTCAAATGCGTTGCCAGGCCCGCAGCCGCTGATGCAACGGCGACTCGCAGACTCCGCGGGTCACGATCGCGCGCATTCCCTGCGGACACTCCGCGGCGATCGCGGCCGCCGCCTCATTGGAATCGACAGCAAGAAAGACGCAGCCACCCGAGCCGCTGAGGCGCGCCGCACCATGCGTGTTCAGCCAGTCCAGCGCGCGCGCGACCGGCGGAAATCCGCGCCGCGCCACCGGTTCGAACGCGTTTGCGGTCGCTGCACCCGAAACAAAGAGCGGAATTGTCAGACGCGGCGCATTGCGTGTCAAATCTTCCGCCTGGAACAGCTCGGCGGTCGGCACCCCAACACCCGGCGCGATGACCACGAACCACCGGGGCGGAAGATCGAGCGGCGTGAGCAGGTCGCCGATGCCCTCGGCCCACGCGCTGCGCCCGCGCACGAAAACAGGCACATCGGCACCGAGTTGTGCGCCTAGCAGGGCAAGATCGTCCGTGCCCAGCCCGGTGTTCCAGAGCGCGTTGAGCGCAACCAGGGTGGTCGCCGCATCCGAACTGCCGCCGCCGAGGCCGCCCCCGAGCGGAACCCGCTTGTCGACGGCCAGATCGGCGCCGAGCCGGCAGCCCGCAGCCGCTGCGAGAAGTTCGGCCGCGCGCACCGTGAGATCCGCCGCGGGTGCGAGGCCGGGCAGCGGATCCACGCGCCGGATCCCGCCATCGTCGCGTACCCGCAGATGCACGGTGTCGCCCCAGTCGAGCAGCTGGTACACGGTCTGCAGAAGATGCATGCCGTCGTCGCGACGCCCGCTGATGTTCAGGAACAGGTTCAGTTTGGCCGGAGCCGGCCAGGCGCTCCAGGCCGCGCTTCCGCGCGGCTTCGCGGCACCGCTGCGGATACTCATTGCAGCGTCCATTCGCGAACTGCAAGGCGCACCTTCCAGGACCCGCGGCTCGCGAAGATCCTGCGCGGCAACGGCGGATCCCGGGTCTGGTCGTAGTCCAGATAGCGCACGCTCCAGCCGGACTGTTCGATCTGTGCAGGCAGGCCGTCCGTGCGGAACGCGATACGTGCGCTGCCCGGCGCACGCAGGCCGCGTACCCAGTCGACCAGTTCGGCGACCGGCACGCGCCATCCGAGTTCGCGCTCGAGCAGCGCCGCCGCGTCCACGCCCGCGACGGGGTGATCACGCACGCCCTCGAGCACGACGTGGCCGGGGCTTCCGGAAAGCAGCCAGGTCTTGCCTGTGACCGGCGCATGCAGACTGAAGCGGAAGTCGGCGCCGTCTTGCGTCCAGTCGAGCGAGCCGCTGCCACTGTCCTTGCCGTCGGATACGCCGAGCCGTCCGCGCAATGACCATGCGGGATGCGCGGAAAGCGCTGCTTCGCGCGCCGCCTGTCCCGCAAGCAGATGCGCATCGGCGGGCACCGGCTTTTCGCGCTGGACCGCACAACCGGCCAGCAGCAGCAGTAGGACGCCGGCCCGCGCGCCGCGCCGGATCACGCCCTTCATGCGCTGAGCCGCTTGATCGCTTCGAGCAGGGTCTTGTTCTTTGGATCCTTGCGACGTGCCCCCTCCCAGACTCGCCGCGCCTCGTCGCGTTCGCCCTTGACCCACAGGACTTCGCCGAGGTGCGCCGCGATGTCCGGATCGGGCTGCCTCGCATGCGCGCGTCGCAACGCCTTGAGCGACGCATCGAGATCGCCCATCCGATAGCGTACCCAGCCCATGCTGTCGATGATCGCGGCTTCGTCGGGCTTGAGCAGCAGCGCGCGCTGGATCAGGTCGAGCGCTTCCTTGAGCCGCGGATCGCCGGCGTGGCTGCGATCGGCCAGCGTGTAGCCGAGCGCGTTCAGCGCCTCGGCATCGTCTGGCTTGAGTTCGATGACGCGACGCAGGTCGCGCTCACCGCTTGCGTGGTCGCCGCGATCGATGGCGAGCAGCGCGCGCGCGTAAAGAATGCGCGGATCGTCGGGCAGATTCACGAGCGCGCGTGCGTAGACCGCCATCGCCTCGTCGCCACGATCCGCCTTTGTGAGCAGTTCCGCCTCGAGCAGGTAAGTGCTGCGCAATTGTTCGCTGTCTCCGGACGCCCATTCCGCGAGCCGATGCAGCAGGTCCAGTGCCTGGCCGGTGCGATGCAGGTCGCTCAGCACGACCGCCTCGCGCATCTGTGCGTCGAAGCTGTGCTCGTCGTCGTCCGCTACGCCGCGGTACCATGCGAGCGCCTCTTCACGCTTGCCGATCATTTCGGCTATCTGGCCCAGCAGATACTCGCGCTTGCTGCTGCGCGGCGACTGGTCCGCCTTGATCTCGCGGTAGAGTGCGGCGAGCACGGCCTTGTCGTCGGCACGTGCCGCGTATGCGGCACGCGCGGCATACGTGGTGTCGTCCTGCGGTCCCGCCTGCAGCGCCAGCGCGGCCCCGGCATTGTCGCCGCCATCGGCGAGCAGCGCCGCATAGCCGCTGCGCAGGCGCAGGTTCTTCGGATCACGCCGCAACGCTTCGGCGTAAAGCGTCTGCGCGTCCTTGCGGTCACCGCGATCGAGCGCGAGGCGCGCACTCCAGACGTACGCATCGGCGCCGTGAAAACGCGCGACCGCGGCGTCCGACAGGCGTCGCGACAGCGCCTTGTCATCGAGCTTGAATGCCAGCTGGCTCATCGCAACCCAGCTCGACTCGTTTGCACCCAGGCGCTGCGGTGTCGCGAGGCGTTCGAGCATGCGCGCGGCCGCGGGCTTGTCGGTGGAATTGATCAGCGTCAGCGCAACCATGCGCCAGGCCTGGTCGTCTCCGGACGCGGACAATGTCGCGAGTTCCGCGTATGCCGCATCGTCGCGGTTCTCGGCGAGCGCAATCCAGGCGCGCGCCTGGACGATGCCGGGTGCCTTCGGCGCGAGTTTCTGCCAGCGCTCCAGCGCGCGCGTAGCGAGCGCCCAGTCCTTGACCGACAACGCGAGGCGGGTCGCCTCCTCGGCCAGCGCCGGATCCGTCGAAATGGCCGATGCGTCGGCGAAACCGCGGGCTGCGCCGGCGAGGTCGTTGTCCTGCAAGGCAAACTGTGCGGCGAGCAGCTTCAGCAGTAGGTCGTCGTGCGTATCGACGGGAGTGACCGACGCGACCGGTAGCGCGTCGGCGACGCGCGGCGGCGGCGCACCCGCGCACGCGCCGAGCATGCTCGCCAATGCGAGCATTGCGGCCAGATGGACGCTCGCCCGGAGACGGTTTTGGCGGTCGCCTGATGCCGGGGCAGAATGCATGCAAAGCCTTGTCTTGCTTGATATCGCGGGGCCACGCCCGCACACTGGACCGCGCCTGGCGCCGGCGCCGTACGCGTGGACTGCAACGTTCATCTGGATGCCCGATCGCGACCTGGACGGTGCTGCCGGGCGCGGGTCCGCAGCAAGGCCCGAAGGTCCATGGGCCGGGTGGGTGGCAAGCTCAGCGTCACGAGGCCGGGCACTCCCGGAATGAGCGTTACGGTTCACTAGCTTATCCGATCTCGTCCGTGGCGACGGGTTGCTTCCAGCACGCGACGCAGGATTGATTCACTTGATTTTTGCACCATGGCGCTGATTGCCCTCGGCCTCAACCACCTGAACGCTCCGCTCGCACTGCGCGAGCGCGTCGCATTTCCGCGCGACGTCGCCCCGCCGGCACTCGCTGGCCTGGCGACCGAACCGGGTGTACGCGAGGCGCTGATCCTGTCGACCTGCAACCGCACCGAGCTGTATTGCACGGTCGACGAAGGTGCGGAAGGTGCACCGGCAGCATGGCTGAGCCGCCACCAGACCCTGACCCATGCGCGAGTCGACGAGTTCCTGTACCGGCACCGCGATGCCGATGCGGTGCGTCACCTGTTTCGCGTCGCCACCGGCCTGGAATCGATGGTGCTCGGTGAACCGCAGATTCTCGGTCAGGTCAAGGACGCCTACGCGCTCGCGCGCGGGGCCAATACGCTCAAGGCACCGCTCGAACGCCTGTTCCAGAACACATTTGCGGTCGCCAAGCGCGTGCGCTCGGACACGCGCATCGGCGCGAGTCCGGTGTCGGTCGCGTTCACTGCGGTGCGCCTGGCCGAACGCGTGTTCGCGGATCTCGGCGAAGCCTGCGTGCTCCTGATCGGTGCGGGCGAAACGATCGAACTCGCCGCACGGCACCTGACCGAGGCCAGGGTGCGTCGCCTGATCGTGGCCAATCGCACGCTCGACAACGCGCAAACCCTCGCGACGCGCTTCGGCGGCTATGCAATCGCTCTTGCCGATCTCGACAGGCATCTGGCCGAAGCGGACATCGTGATCTCGTCCACGGCCAGCCGCGAACCCGTACTCGGTCACGCCGCGGTCGCCGCCGCGATCGCGGTACGCCGGCGCCGGCCGATGTTCCTGGTCGACATCGCGGTGCCGCGGGACATCGAAGCGAGCGTGGCCGACCTCGAGGACGTCTATCTGTACACCATCGACGACCTGCGCCAGGTCATCGACGACAATCTGCGCTCGCGGCGCGAGGCCGCACTCGAAGCGGAGGCGATGATCGAACTGTCGGTCGAGCATTTCATGGGCTGGTGGCGAGCGCTCGACGTGCACAATCCGGTGATCGATTTGCGCCGCATGGCCGAAGCGAACCGCGACGAGGCGCTGGCCAAGGCGCAGGCGCTGCTCGCGCGCGGCCGGTCGACCGAGGAAGCGCTCGCGTATCTCGCCAACACGCTGACCAAAAAGCTGCTGCATGCGCCGAGCGCGAACCTGCGCGCCGCCGCGTTGCGCGGCGACGAGGAACTGCTGCGCGCGGCCGAGCGTCTGTTCGACACCGCGCCCGGTTCCACACCCGAACGCAAATCCCAGCCGTAGCCGGGGCAGCGCAGGCGCGACACGGGCTTGCGTATGCCGCGCTGTCACGGGCCTGCCCGGGCTGGTCGAAGGGCCGCTCCGAGAATTCCCGAGTTCCGAACGAGTCGCCGCATTCTGTGGCTCGCCGGTCTGCCCAGCTATGCTGTTCGCTGCGGCATCCTGCCTGCGCGGTCCGAATCCCTCACTCCATGCAACCCAGCATCCGCCACAAACTCGAACAACTCGCCGAGCGCCACGAGGAGCTCGAGCACCTGCTCGCGAGTCCCGAAGTGCTGGCCGACGCGAAACGCCTGCGCGAAGTTTCGCGCGAGCATGCGCATCTGGCCCCGCTCGCGGCATCGCTGCGCGCATACGACACCGCGGCCGGCGCACTCGAGTCTGCGCGCACGCTGTTGCGAGATCCGGAAATGAAAGACCTCGCAGCAGCGGAAATCACCGATCTCGAAGCGCGCTTCGCCGCGCTCGAGGAGGACCTCAACCGCCTGCTGGTACCAAAGGATCCGCGCGACGAAGGCAATCTGTTCCTCGAGATCCGCGCGGGCACCGGCGGCGACGAGGCCGCGCTCTTCGCGGGCGACCTGCTGCGCATGTACCTGCGTTATGCCGAACGGCGACGCTGGAGCGTCGAACTCCTGTCGTCGAGCGCCGGCGAGCACGGCGGCTACAAGGAAGTCATCGCGCGCATCGAAGGCGCGTGGCGCGTTCTCGCGGCTCAAGTACGAATCGGGTACGCACCGCGTGCAGCGCGTACCCGAAACCGAAGCGCAGGGCCGCATACATACTTCGGCCGCGACGGTCGCGATCCTGCCCGAACTCGCCGACATCGACGAGATCGAGATCAGGGATGGCGACCTCAAGGTCGACACGTTCCGCGCGTCGGGCGCGGGCGGCCAGCACGTCAACAAGACCGACTCGGCGATCCGCATCACCCACCTGCCGAGCGGGATCGTCGTCGAGTGCCAGGACGAGCGCAGCCAGCACAAGAATCGCGCACGCGCACTGTCGCTGCTCAAGGCGCGTCTGCTCGACGAAGCCCAGGCCAAGCAGAGCGCGGAGCAGGCGCAATCGCGCAAGCTGCAGGTCGGTTCGGGCGACCGCAGCCAGCGCATTCGCACCTACAACTTCCCGCAAGGCCGCGTCACCGACCACCGCATCAACCTGACCCTGTACCGCCTTCCCGGAGATCGTCGCCGGCGACCTCGACGAGCTCGTCGACGCGCTGACCCGCGAAGACCAGGCCGACCAGTTGCAGAGCCTGACCGCGAATCCGTGACGCCTACAGCGAGCGCCCGATCACGTCCGTCAGCAGGGTTGCCTCGGGGTTCACCGCGACCGCCTCGCTGCCTGCAAGCGCGATATCGCTGCCCGGGTGCTTCCATTCACAGATCCCGGAAGGCGCGTTGCGCAGCGGCAACGTGAAGCACACCGGCACCGGCACTTCGCCGGCGCGCGGATGGCCACCGACGACTTCGGGATCGAATGTCCAGTTCCTGACCGCGGCGAAGGCCGCGCGCGCGAGATGGTGATCGACCTTGGGCGCGTCGGCGGCGAGCGCGACGTCCGTCACCGCCCCGGATGCGTCGTATTGCGTGCGCAGCACGACCAGACCCTGCCTGCGCGCATCGCGAGCAACTTCCGGATATGTCGGAACGATCACCCTGCCGTACGCGCCGCCCGTGTCCGCGCTGTGCACGCGGATCTGCAGACTGGGGACTTCGCCGATGCGCAGCGTCGTGGTCAGGTGCGTGCGCGTTTCGACCGGCCGCCCGTCGACCTTGCCCGGCCCGAAGGTCCACTCGCGAATCGCGTCTCGAGGCGCTCGTGCAGCGCGACGATGCGCTCGTCCCGGGTGTTGATGGCCGTGACCCGGCCACCCGCCTCGACCGTCATGTCCCAAGTCACCGCGAGCACGACCGACTCGGGTTCCGCTGCGCCGGCAAGCGACGCCAGCCCAACCACCAGTGCAATCACGGTTGCGATGGTTTTCATTGCGAACGTCGCCAAGAAGAGTTGGACCTGTTTGCCCGAGGCGCAATCATGAAGCAACCCTCGCAACCGTGCCGCGCCACCTGACCGTCTGGGGTTGGTCGGTCGGCGCCCTACTCCGTCCTGATATCCGATCGCGTCTTCAGGACCTTCTCCACGATCGCGCCATAAAGCCCGGGCAGACGCTCGAGCTCGTCGAGTTCGACCCACTCGTCGACCTTGTGGATGCTCGCGTTCTGCGGGCCGACTTCGACCACCTCGGCGCCGAGCGGCGCGATGAAGCGCCCGTCCGAGGTGCCGCCGCCGGTACTGAGTTCGGGCGCGATCCCGCAGCGTTCGCGGATCGCCGCAATCGTCGCATCACGTAGCGGCCCCGAGCGAGTGACGAACGGCTCGCCGGACAGCCACCAGTCGAGTCGGCTGCCGTGCTCGGCGAGTCGCACGCCGTGGTCGCGCAGGATCGACTCGACGCGCTCGCGCAGCGAATCCGCGCTGCTCGCGGTGCCGAAGCGGAAATTGAAGATTGCGCGCAACTCGCCCGGTATCACGTTGTCGGCGCCGGTGCCGGCATTGAGGTTCGAGACCTGGAACGAAGTCGGGGGAAATGCATCGTCGCCATCGTCCCAGCGTTCCGCCGCGAGCGCCGCGAGCGCCGGCGCGAACGCATGGATCGGATTGTCCGCCGTGTCCGGATACGCGACATGGCCCTGCACGCCGGCCACATGCAGGCGCCCGGTCAGCGAGCCGCGCCGCCCGACCCGGATCAGGTCGCCGAGTCGTTGCTTCGACGACGGCTCGCCGACCACGCACCAGTCGATGCGCTGGCGCCGTCGCGTGAATTCGGCGGCGACGCGGCGCATGCCGTCGACCGCCGTACCCTCCTCGTCCGAGGTCAGCAGCAGGCCGATCACGCCCGGATGGCGCGGAAACGCGCGCGCGAATTCCTCGAGCGCAACGACCATCGCGGCGACACCGGACTTCATGTCCGCCGCGCCGCGTCCGTAGAGGCGGCCGTCGCGCACCGTCGGCTCGAACGGCGGGCTACTCCAGGCTTCGGCCGGTCCGCTCGGCACCACGTCGGTATGGCCGAGGAACGCGAGCACCGGTCCGGCGCCGCCATGGGTGGCCCAGAGATTGTGCACGCTGCCGAACTGCAGCTGCTCGATCGCGAACCCGGCGCGCCCGAGGCGCTCGGCGATCACGGTCTGGCAACCCGCGTCGTCCGGAGTTACCGAGGCGCGGTGGATCAGTTCGCAGGTCAGGTCGAAGACGACGGACATCGCGGGTGCCTCGGGATCGCCATGCCGGATCGCGCTCTCACGCGAACAACTTCGCGAACAGCGCGTCGGAAAATCCCTGATGGATGCTGCCATCGGCCCGTTCGATCAGCGGCCGGCGGATCAGCGCGGGATGCTCCCTGATCAGCAACGTCCACTCCGCGGAACTGCCGGGCGAGCGGCGCGCATCGGGCAGCTTGCGCCAGGTCGTCGAAGCGCGATTGACGAGTTTTTCCCAACCGCCCAGAACCGGCGCCCAGGTCTTCAGCGTGGCCGCGGGAATCGGATGCGCGCGATAGTCGATGAACCGGTACGCGACCTTGTGGCGGTCCAGCCAGTTGCGGGCCTTGCGGCAGGTGTCGCAGGTGTCGAGGCCGTAGACGGTGATGGTCATGTGCGGTCGGGCGATGTTGCGAAGACCTCATTGTAGGCGCGGCGACCGAAGCTCGGTGGCCTTCCTGCGCAACCGGTCCGGACCTAGGCGCGCAGCAGTTCGTTGATCGCGGTCTTGGCGCGGGTCCGCGCGTCGACGCGCTTGACGATCACCGCGGCGTACAGGCTGTGGCTGCCGTCGGTGGCCGGCAGGGAGCCGGCGACGACGACGCTGCCGGCCGGGATGCGGCCGTAGCTGACCTCGCCGCTGGCGCGATCGTAGATGCGCGTGGACTGGCCGAGAAACACGCCCATCCCGATCACGCTGCCGGTTTCCACGATCACGCCCTCGACCACTTCCGACCGCGCGCCGATGAAGCAGTCGTCCTCGACGATTGTCGGATTGGCCTGCACGGGCTCGAGCACGCCGCCGATGCCGACGCCGCCGGACAGGTGTACGTTGGCGCCGATCTGTGCGCAGGAACCGACCGTGGCCCAGGTGTCGACCATCGTTCCCGCACCCACGTACGCGCCAATGTTCACGTAGCTCGGCATCAGCACGGCATCCCTGCCGATGTACGCACCGCGTCGCACCAGCGCACCCGGCACGATGCGCGCGCCCGCGTCGAGAAACGCGGCCTCGCCGGCATCCGCGAAGCGCAGCGGCACCTTGTCGAATGCGACCATCGGACCGCCGTCGAGGGCCCGATTGGCGCTGATCCGGAAATACAGCAGCACCGCCTTCTTCAGCCACTGATGGGTATGCCAGCCGCCTTTGCCATCGGGCTCGGCGACGCGCGCGCTGCCCGCCTCGAGCGCATCGAGAATGCGCTCGATCGCCGGCCGCAGCGACGCGATTTCGCGATCGCCGAGCGCGGTACGGCGCTCCCAGGCTTCGTCGATCAGCGACTCAACTGGCTGCATGCTGGTTCTCCCGGGTAGTCGAATCGGCGACGCCGAGGCTGCGCAGCAGAACCGCGCGCAGTCTTTCCCGCGCGGTATCTGAGAGCGCCGCGTCGCGCTGGTCGGTGAGGATGAAGAAGTCTTCCACGCGGTCACCGAACGTGGCAATGCGCGCATCGTTCACGCGCACGCGCGCCTCGCGGAAAGCCTGGGCCACGTGCGCAAGCAGACCGGGCCGATCGCTGCAGACCAGCGCGAGCTGGGTCGCATGGCCCGCGTCGGCGAACGCGATCTGCGGAGGGCGCTGGAAATGGCGCAGGCGCCTCGACAGGCCGCGGCGTGCGACCCGCGTCACCAGGTCGCGCTTGCCGAGAATGCGGCGCAGATCGGCCTCCAGCGCGCTCGCGCGCGAGGCGTCCATCGCAGCGAGCGTGCGTGCATCGAGCAGCTCGAACAGATCGAACACGCGTCCGCTCGTCGAAACCAGCAGGCGCGCGCCGACCACGTTGAACCCGAGGCGGTCGAGCGTCGCGGTGATCGCGGCGAACAGGCCGTCGCGGTCCGCAGCGCAGACGAACAGTTCGCTGCTGCCGCGTTCGGACCGCGGCTCGATCGCGATGACCGACGCATCATCGCCGCCGCGCTCGATCGCGAGCGCCTGGGCGACGATCTGGGTCGGTCGATGCCGCAGAAAACTCGCGACCGGAAACGATTCGAGCAGTTGCATCGCGCGCGTTGGATCCAGACCCCGCGCGACGAGCCGTTCATGCGCATCGGCACGACAGGCTCCGGCGCGCGCGTCCGCGCGTGGCGGCCGTTCGAGACCCGCGCGCAGCGCATAGCGTGCCGCGATGTGCAGATCGGCGAGAAGACGCGCCTTCCATTCGTTCCAGAGCTTCGGATTGGTCCCGGCGATATCGGCGATCGTGAGCAGATAGAGGTATTCCAGGCGTTCCTGATCCTCTACCAGAACCGCAAACCGATGCACGACGTCCGGATCGGCTATGTCCTGGCGTTGGGCGGTCACGCTCATCAGCAGATGCCAGCGCACCAGCCAGGACACCAGCTCGATATCGGCATCGGGCAGACCGAGCGCGGTGCAGAATGCGCGCGCATCCTCTTCACCGAGTTGCGCGTGATCGCCGCCTCGCCCCTTGGCGATGTCGTGGAACAGCGCGGCCAGCAGCAGCAGTTCGGGTTTGTCGAGCGACGCGAAGATGCCGCCGGCCAGGGGAAACTCCGTACGTGCCGCCGGATCCGCGAAACGCGCGACGTTGCGCAGAACGCGCAGGGTGTGCTCGTCGACCGTATAGACGTGAAAAAGGTCGTACTGCATGCGGCCCACGACGCGGCGGAACTGCGGCAGCACCGCGGCGAGCACGCCGTGGCGATTCATTGCCGCGAGTGCATCGACCGACGCGGCACCACGACGCAGCACCGCGAGAAACGCGGCGAGCACGTGCGGATCGGCCGCAAACCCGTCGCGATGGCGAGCGAGCGCCTGTTGCAGCAGGCGCATCGTCTCGGCGGACAGCCCGCGCAGTTCCGGATGATCGAGCTGCACCGCGAATACGTCGACGATCGCGCGCGGCCGGCGCAGGAACAGGTCGGGAGTGCGTGGCTCGATGCGCGGACCGAGCCCGACAAAATCACGGTCAAGTTCGCGCGGAGGGTCGGTGACCGGCTCGAGCAGCTCGGTGCAGCGCTCGGTGACCTGCGTGCCGAGGCGCTCGACAATCGTCGCGGCGCGGTAGTAGGCCTGCATGAACTGCTCGACCGCCAGGTTCGTCGCATGCTCGTCGACATAGCCGAACTCGCCGGCAAGCTGTCGCTGGTAGTCGAACAGCAGGCGCTCCTCGGCGCGTCCAGCGAGGCCATGCAGCGCGAAACGATAGCGGCGCAGCGTCGCCTCGGCCTGTTCGAGCGCGTCACGCTCGGTCGGATCGATCAGACCCTGCTCGGCCATGGCATCGAAATCGGCAGCCCCGGCGATGCGCCGGCCGAGCCAGCGCATCAGGTCCAGCGAGCGCAGGCCGCCGGGCCCCTCCTTGATGTTGGGTTCGAGGTTGTAGGCGGTGTCGTGGAAGCGCGCGTGACGGGTCGCCTGCTCGGCGCGCTTGGCCGCAAGGAAGTCGGCGGCGGGCCACAGCGCCGGATCGGCGACCAATCCCTCGAGCGCGCTGCGCAGCGTCGTCGCACCGGCAAGCTCGTGTGCATCGAGCAGGGACGTGAACACGCTGACGTCGGCCCGCGCGAGCACCCGACACTCGTCGATGCTGCGCACGGCATGACCGGGCCTGAGTCCGAGATCCCACAAACAGGCGAAGAACGCCTCGAACGCGCGTGTCTGGCGTGCGAGGGCCGAAGTCTCGACGAGCGCGAGCAGATCCACGTCGGAATGCGGAAAAAGAACGCCGCGTCCGAACCCGCCGACCGCAAACAGCGCGCAGTCGGCCGCATCGCCGACGCAGGCATGCCAGACATGCGCGACGACGCGGCTCACCGCCTCGGCACGCAGGCGCACCAGAATCAGCGCATCGGTACCGCCACGGAACGCGACCTCGAGATCGCGATCGACATCGCCGAGCATCTGCCGCAGTGCCAGTCGCGCATCGGCAGAGACACCGCTGCGCGGCAATGCCGCGCGCAGGCGCGGCAGTGGAGGGACGCGCGCATCGGCGGCGACGCGTGTGGCCATGGAGTCAGGCCGCGTTCGGCCAGGCGGTCAGGATTTCGTAGCCGTCGTCGGTGACCACGACGGTGTGCTCCCACTGCGCCGACAACGAGTGGTCCTTGGTGACCACCGTCCAGCCGTCCGGCAGCAGGCGCGTATGCGGCTTGCCCGCGTTGATCATAGGCTCGACCGTGAAGGTCATGCCCTTGACCAGCTTGAGGCCGGTTCCCGGACTGCCGTAATGCAGGACCTGCGGATCCTCGTGATAGACCTGCCCGATCCCGTGTCCGCAATACTCGCGCACGACTGAAAATCCCTGTGCTTCCGCGTGACGCTGGATCGCGTGGCCGATGTCGCCGAGCGTCGCCCCGGGCCGCACCTGGCCTATTCCGGTCAGCATCGCCTCGAGGGTCGTGTCGACCAGGCGCCGCGCGAGCACCGACGGCGTACCCGCGAAATACATGCGGCTCGTATCGCCGTGCCACCCGTCCTTGATCACGGTCACGTCGATGTTGACGATGTCGCCGTCCTTGAGAACCTTGCCGGGATTCGGAATGCCATGGCAGATCACATGGTTGACCGACGTGCACAGGGTCTTCGGGAATCCCTTGTAGCCGACGTTGGCCGGAACGGCTTTCTGCACGTTGACGATGTGCTCGTAGGCGAGGCGATCGAGTTCCTCGGTATTGGCGCCGGGTTTCACGTGCGCAACGAGCATTTCCAGCACCTCCGCGGCGAGACGGCCCGCGACGCGCATCTTTTCGATCTGTTCCGGGGTCTTGACGGTGACGGGCATGGCTTCTCTGTTTGCGGCATCGATGGAGAGGGAGCGCCGCCGCAATCTTCCGCTGGGAGACCCCGGGCCGCCGATGCACGCCGGCGCGGGCAGGCAGGCTGTCGGAGTCGACCGCTCACCCGCTGGCGCGGACGCGGCGCACTCGTTATAATTGTATGGTTTCGTCGTCCGACTTCGTAAGTTGTTGGCGGCAAAACGAAAATGCGGCCACGGGGGCAATCCTCAAGGTCGCCACGGCAATTGCGCCGAATCCGCACACGTATCGTCACCGCGTTCGGGGTGCTCCGCAAGGAGTCGCACGCGGCGGATGCGTGGAGGTCCAACCCCGGGTTTCACCGTGCTGCTCGCGCGGTGCGCCCCTATTCGTGGAGTTTCACATGCCTCAAGTCACCATGCGCCAGATGCTAGAAGCCGGCGTGCATTTCGGTCATCAGACCCGCTACTGGAATCCGCGCATGGCGCCGTACATCTTCGGCGCGCGCGGCAAGATCCACATCATCAATCTCGAAAAGACCCTGCCGCTGTTCAGCGATGCGATGAATTTCGTCTCGGGCATAGCGCAGAAGCGCGGCACGATCCTGTTCGTCGGCACCAAGCGATCGGCGCGCGAGGCGATCCGCGAAGAAGCCGCGCGCTGCAGCATGCCCTCGATCTCGCAGCGCTGGCTTGGCGGCATGCTGACCAACTTCCGCACTGTCAAGCAATCGGTTGCGCGCCTCAAGGAACTCGAGACGATGGCTGCCGACGGCAGTTTCGAAAAACTCGTCAAGCATGAGGTCCTGGCGCGCATCCGCGAGCGCGAGAAGCTGGAAAAATCGCTGGGCGGCATCAAGGAAATGAACCGTCTTCCGGACGCGCTGTTCGTCGTCGACATCGGACACGAGGACATCGCGATCAAGGAAGCCAAGAAGCTCGGCATCCCGGTGGTCGCAGTGGTCGACACGAACTACGACCCCGCGCTGGTCGACTACCCGATTCCGGGCAACGACGATGCGATCCGTGCGGTGCAGCTGTATGTGAGCGCCGCCGCCGATGCCGTGCTCGAGGGCAAGGCAGCCGCACCGCAGATGGCGGTGGGTGAGAAGGACGACTTCGTCGAACTCGACGCCGACGGCAACCCGGTCGCCAAGGAATCGCGCGAGCGCGACGATCGCCGCAAACCCGCGCCGCGCAAACCGGCTCCGGGCAGGCGCGCTCCGGCCGGAAGGCGCAGCCCGGCGGCCCGCACCGACAAGGCGGAAACCGCCAAGGCTGACACGAGCAAGGCGCCGGCGGAAAAGCCCGCAGCGGACAAGCCTGAAGCAGGCAAGGCTGACGCGGACAAGACCGCGGCCGGCAATTCCGAGGTCAGCGAGGCACCGGCTGCCGACTAGGCGTCGTCTCCGCGCCGCACGATGGCGGCCCGGTCGCGCACGAATGCGGAAACGCCGCACGGCGCAGCCCGGGACCGGTTACCCATCTCCGTGACGTCATGCCCGCAGGCGGAATGACGATCCGATCATTGAAACAGCGGCGCGCAATGCGCGCCGCCCGCACTTTCGAGGACACCATGGAAATCACTGCACAGCGGGTCAAGGAACTGCGCGAGCGTTCCGGCGCCGGCATGATGGAATGCAAGAAGGCGCTGACTCAGAACGGCGGCGACATCGACGCCTCGATCGAGTGGTTGCGCAAGCAGGGTCTGGCCAAGGCCGACAAGAAGGCCGACCGGGTCGCCGCCGAAGGTCGCGTCGTGCTCGCCCAGGACGACCACAAGGCCGCCCTGGTCGAGATCAACTGCGAAACCGATTTCGTCGGCAAGGATGCGAATTTCCTCGCGTTTGCCAATGACGTCGCGCGGATCGCACTCAACAGTGGTGCTCCCGACGCGCAGGAACTGCTCGACATGGTCTGGCCTGCGGGCGGCAGCGTCGACCAGGCGCGCCAGGCGCTGGTCGCGAAGGTCGGCGAGAACATCCAGATCCGGCGCATGGTGCGCATGGACAGCACGAACACGATCGGCGCCTATGTTCATGGCGGGCGCATTGGCGTGCTGGTCGAGGTCAAGGGCGGTTCGGCCGAGCTGGCCAAAGGCATCGCGATGCACATCGCGGCGATGAACCCGGCCTACGTTTCGGCGGCCCATGTGCCGGCCGAGATCGTCGCCAAGGAGCGCGACATCGCGCTGGCCCAGGTATCCGAGAAGGACAAGGCCAAACCGGCCGAAATCCTCGAGAAGATCACCTCGGGCAAGGTCAACAAGATGGTTTCGGAAATGACCCTGACCGGGCAACCCTATGTGCTCGACACCAATGCGACGGTCGAGGCGACGCTCAAGAAGGCCGGTGCCGAAGTGCTGCGTTTCGAACGCCTCGCGGTCGGTGAAGGCATCGAAAAGGTCGTCGAAGACTACGCGGCCGAAGTCATGAAACAAGCCGGACTCGCCTGACCCCCGCCAGGTCGGTACGCAGCGAGGCCGCGGTCGCCGCGGCCTTGCGGTTGGCCGAACGCGGGTCCGCGCCTCTGGAACCACGCGCGATCAGCGCGACTCGTCCTCGCCGGCAGTCGGCACCGCGCCGATCTTGTCGAGGCTGCCCGCAACCGGCAGCCCCCACCCGTGCCGGATCGCCAGAACACGCAGGCCGAAACACAGCATGGCGCCCGCAAACATCGCCGCCGTCGACGACAGATTCAGCGCAGCACCGATCACGACCACCGCGGCCCCCGCGAGCGCGGCGACCGCATAGAGGTCCGCGCGCAGCACCAGGGGCACTTCGGCCAGCAGCACGTCGCGCACGATGCCACCGCCGATACCGGTCAGCATGCCGAGCAAGGCGGCCATGAGCGGATCCAGTCCGTAGGCCAGTGCCTTGTTCGCGCCGACGACCGCAAACAGGGCAAGTCCGGCCCCATCGAACAGGCGCACCGGATTGCGCAGGCGTTCGATCCGCGGCGCCCAGACAAAGGTCAGCGCGCCCGCGAAAACGGACACCGCCGCGTAGCGCCAGTCGCGGATCGCAGCCGGCGGGACCGCACCGATCATCAGGTCGCGCACGATTCCGCCGGAGTTGGCCGCGGCGAACGCGAGCACCAGCACGCCGAACAGGTCGAGACGGCGCCGCACGCCGGCCGTCGCCCCGCTGAGCGCGAACACGAACGTGCCGGACAGGTCGAGGATCAGGATCAAGGTCTTCATCCCGTGCATGGTTCCGCAGCGCGCTGCGGAACTCCAGTGCCACGCCGCTCGGGCGCACGCGCGAGCACCGATCTGCGGCTACAATGCGCGTGTTTTGCCCGCCGGAATCGCCCATGCCCGCCGATATCAAGTACAAGCGCATCCTCCTCAAGCTGTCCGGTGAAGCACTCATGGGCGAAGCCGACTACGGCATCGACCCCAACGTATTGCAGCGGCTCGCGCGCGAGATCATCGAGGTGCAGCGCAGCGGCGTACAGGTCGGCGTGGTAATCGGTGGCGGCAATATCTTCCGTGGCGCCGGTCTGGCCGCGTCCGGCATGGACCGGGTCACCGGGGACCACATGGGCATGCTCGCCACGGTCATGAACGCGCTCGCAATGCAGGACGCGATCGAAAAGGCCGGCGGTGTCGCGCGCACGATGAGCGCGATCAAGATCAACGAGGTCTGCGAGGACTTCATCCGCCGCCGCGCGATCCGCCATCTCGAAAAGGGCCGCATCGCGCTGTTCGCCGCGGGCACGGGCAATCCGTTCTTCACCACGGACTCGGCGGCAGCGCTGCGCGCGATCGAGGTCGGTGCCGACCTCCTGCTCAAGGCCACCAAGGTCGACGGCGTCTACACCGCCGACCCGGCCAAGGACGCGAGCGCGACACGCTACGAACACCTGTCCTACGAGGATGTGATCCAGCGCAACCTGCAGGTCATGGACACGAGCGCGATCGCGCTGTGCCGCGATCACCGGATTCCACTGCGCATCTACGACATGTCGCGTGAGGGCGACCTCATGCGCATCATGCGAGGCGAGCAGATCGGAACCCTGGTCGGTGGCAATCGCTGACCCACGTTCGGTTCGCGCCATCTCACTGCCAAGCGCAAGGACCGAGCGGGGTCAACGATCTCGAAGTTGGCCGAGCTCAATCGAATCCATCGCCGAAGATGCGATCGGAACTGAACCGCGTGGTACCGAATAGCGGCTTGTCCAGATCCTGGTCGATCAGATAACCGGTGCCGGTGAACCTGCCGTCGCCGTCGGCGATGATGTCGCGTAGGTAGTACGTCCCCCAAGGCGATCCATCCGCGCGCGCCGGAATTTGTTCATACATGTCGGCAACGTGTCCGTCTGTCGCACGCACGATACTCAGCTGCGGGCCGAATACCGGCACGATCACCGCGATGAAACCGCTCTCGCCCGCGACCGCCAGGCGCCTTCCGTCGAGCGCGACGCCGAACGGTATATCGCTGATCGCGCTCGCGGTGTTGCAGTTCGGATCGTCGTCACCGCCAAACACGAGTTTGCCGCCTGTTCCGAAACCGGTGTCCCTCGCGCCGGTAACGCCGACAACCTTGACCACGCCGATGCCGCTGCTGCTGGCGCAGGGCAGCGCGACATGGGCTACCGCATAGATCCGGTCCGTCGCGGGATCGCCCTCGGTGCTCGCCACGACGCCGACCGTGATTTCGCTTTCGGTGCCGCCCGCATCGATCGGATTCCACGAGAATCCGCCGCCTGTTCCGAAGCCTCCCAGCGCGTCGCCGGAGCCGCCATCCATCGCGAGCACCACCGCATCACGATCCTGGCCGCTCCACAGGGAATCCGCGCCGATGTAGATCGTCGGCGTGCCCGTGGTCGTGCGCACGGCGGCGACTCCACTGGCATGGACCGAACATTGCGTATGCGCCGCGCACGCGATGTCCGGCATTAGATAGTCGTTGGCGCCGTTACCGAACGGCCCGAACGCGGTATCCACGGACAGGGTCCCATTCAGGATGAACGCCGGCGGGCCGTTGTCGCCCATGTCGAAGCGTTTTGCGGTGATGATTTCCCGTCCCGAAGGCTGCTGGTAGGTCGCCACGGCGATCACCTTCTGGCATGAAAGGACGCCAATGCAATTGGGTACCGAATAGGTAGCCAGACCCGCACCGGTCTCGAACAGGGCAGTGCCGAAAGCAGTGTAGTCACCGATGATCTCCCCGCTTTCGCCGACGGCCACGATGTCCACGTCGTGATTGCCGTCGATGCGCGTGATGTCGAGCAGGACATAGATATAGCCCGCGATCGTCTTGATGTCGCGTACGGCCGTGTAACCCGCCTGGCTGTTGTTCGGGTAGTCGACATACATGTTGTTGAAATAGCTGAACGCCGGCGTCGGATTGGACCATGGCACGCGGCTGCCATCGGCGCCGTAGCGCACCAGACCGAGGTTGAATGCGCCATTGGTCTGGTTGGGTTGGAACGCGGCGGGAACGAGTCCGGCAACGACGACGTCGCCATTGGACAGGCGCACGAGTTTCTGTGCGAGCTGCTGGTTCTCGGTGGTCGTCGCCGCAAAGCGGTCCTCGATCACCAGTCCCAGGTTGAATGTCGGGTCGTAGACGTAGGGGTCGCTGTCGAGCGACGCGAATGCGTTGCTACCGGCGAAGATGCCGAGCAGCGCGATGGTTGCCGCTATCGCGCGCCGGATATTTCCAGCCGCCTCCTGATCTGCAAGGGAAATGTCGGAGGGATCGCAACGACGGCTGCTGCCGTAGCTCCGAGTCCGTGAACGAGGGTCGTCGGCGCTACGCGAAGACGGGAGGTGGGGATGGTTCGACATGACTTTCTCCGATGCGAGAGGTGGGTGCCGCTGCAATGGACGCTCCCGGCTGATCGTGCGGTCTCGTCCGCATCCCGCAGAATCCGGATGCCCCCACGGATTCGAAGAACGACGCGGACGATTACACGAGCGGCTACAGCGAGCCGGCCGGCGGAAGCGCCGGGTCGAACAGCGAGACGAAATCCGGTTTTCGACGATCGGGTTCGAAGCGACAGCTGGTTGTGATCACGCGACTGCCTTTCGCGAATCATGAGTGCCGCGGATCCATCCGGACGTACGACAGCGAATCACGCCAAGACCGGCAACCTCGATTTCGCCTCCAACCGCCGCACTTGACCTTTCGCCGGATCAAACGCCGTGAGGTTCTGCCCGCGCTGCGAGCGCCGCCGAACGGGCGTTTCGTGTCCTGCTGAGCCGCCCGCGTGGCCAGCGCCTACCCTTGGGGTTTGCGCGATAATCGGCCCCCGGAGTACGCCCTCGAGTAGACGCGGATGAGCCGGTTCGATACGACGCGATGGAGCATCGTGCTTCAGGCGCGCGGCGACGCGCAGCATGCGCGCACGGCGCTGGAAGCGTTGTGTCGAATCTACCGGCCACCGGTACTCACGTATGTGCGCAGCCGCGGCTACCCACCCGATGTCGCGGAAGACCTCGTGCAGGCGTTCTTCCTGCGTTTCCTAGATCAGTCCTGGCACGACGGCGCGGATCGCGAACGCGGGCGATTTCGGACCTATCTGCTGACCATCCTGAAACGCTATCTGATCAGCAGCGACGTCGCGTCGCACGCGATCAAACGCGGCGGAACCGTGCGCATCGACTCGCTGGACGAAGAGGCCGGCGTCGCACCCGCGCCCGAGGGCGAGGGTCCCGAGCAGGCCTTCGAGCGCGCCTGGGCGGTGACCGTGCTGGGACGCGCCCTGACGCAGCTGCGCGACGAGGCCGAGCACGTGGGCAAGCGCGATTTGTTCGACGCGCTGCGCGAATTCCTCGTCGAGCGTCCGGACGAAGCCGAGTACGCGCGGGTCGCCGAACGCCTTGGCCTGCGCCGCAACACGCTGGCGGTCGCCGTGCACCGCATGCGCCATCGGCTGGGAGAACTGGTTCGACAGGAACTCGCCGAGACCACGTCAGCCGACGCGAGCCTCGAGCAGGAACTGCATGAATTGCGCGGCGCTCTCGGCATTGCCGTGACCGGGTGACGCAGGAACCCGACAGCAAGCCCGCAGAGGCCAGGAAGGATCGAATGCAAGCCGCCGCTCGGCCCGTGTAATCGGCAGCGCGAAAATTTCAATAGGGGAGCAGGCCGCGGACGGCAGACGCCGATGAACGCATCGAATCAGAGCCAGCGGGCATTTGCGACAACGCGTTGGTCGACGATCACCCAGGTCGTCGATACGGGCGAGCATGCGTCCCGGGAAGCGATGGGCGAACTGTGCCTGCGTTTTCGCTACCCGGTCTACGCCTATGTGCGTCGTTGCGGTCATGCGCCGGCGATCGCGCTGGATATCACGCGCAGCTTCCTCGATCACGAGCAGCGGCATTTCCGCGCGGCGCAGCCACCGGCAAACGGCTATTTCCGCAGCTTCCTGCTGACCCGCCTGCATGCCTATCTGGTAGAGGACTGGCGCACGACGCACGAAGAAGGCGCGCTCGCCTCCGAGGCGCCGCTGGATGATCTCGAATCCCGCTACCTGCGGGATAGCGCCCACGTGGATTCGCCCGGGCACGCGTTCCAGCGTGCTTTCGCCATGGAAGTGCTGGCGCGTGCTTTCGCGCGCTTGCGCGTGGAGGCGCAGCAGACCGGCCATGTCGACATGTACGAAGTCCTCGCGCCGTTCATTGCGCACGACCCGAGACCCGCGGAGTACGACGAGGTCGCGCGTCGACTGCGCACGCGCCCGCTCGCTCTCACCATCGCGCTCAAGCGTTTGCGTCAGCGCGTGCGTGAACTGACCAGTGAAGAGCTTGCCGACACGGTGTCTTCGGCAGAAGAACTCGAGGCGGAACAGCAGGCATTGCTCGCCGTGCTGCAGCCTGAAGATTGAACGATATGCCGGCGAACCCTCCCGGATCGACGAACACGCCTTCCGCGCAAGGGCGTGCCGATCCGCTGGCGTGGATCGGCGAACCTGCTTCCAACCTCGCCGCGGTGGCGTTCGGCAGCGGGCGGCAGGCGGCGCCGCACCTGACCCAGTTGCGCCATCTCGCACTGCTGCCGGTCGACACGCTGGAACTTGACCTGTCCGATCCGGCGCAACGCCAGTTTGGCGACTACGAACTGCTCGAGCTGATCGGCGAAGGCGGCATGGGCGTGGTCTATCGTGCGCATCAGGCCAGCCTCGATCGCGATGTCGCGGTCAAGCTGCTCGCGGCGGGGCCGTGGGCCTCGCGTGATTTCATCGAGCGATTCCGGCGTGAAGCGCAGAACGCGGCACGCATGCAGCATCCGAATATCGTCGCGATCTACGAAGTGGGCAGCGCCGAGGAACTGCATTTCTTCAGCATGCGCCTGGTACGTGGCTGCAGCTTGGCCGAAGCGATACGAAAGGACGGTCCATTCGATGCACGACGCGCTGCATCGCTGATGCGCACGGCAGCCGAAGCCGTTGCCTACGCGCACAGCCTGGGCGTGCTGCACCTCGATCTGAAGCCCGCGAATGTGTTGCTCGACGAAAACGGCGTGCCGCACGTGGCCGACTTCGGTCTGGCACGGCGGCTCGACAGCGCACTTGCGGTCGACAACGAGGAGGTCTCCGGCACGCCCGCGTACATGGCGCCCGAACAGGCCCAGGCGCGCTCGAGGAAGATCACTCATGCAACCGACATCTGGGGACTCGGGGCGATCTTGTACGAGCTGGTTACGGGCCAGCCGCCGTTCCGGGCCGACAGCGCGCACGCAACCTTGAAGCTCGTTGCCGAAGGCAGGATCAGGCGGCCTCGCCGTCACGCACCGAAACTGCCGCTGGATATCGAAGCAATCATTCTGAAATGCCTGGAAAAGGAACCTTCCGGGCGTTATCCGTCGGCGCGCGCGCTGGCGGATGATCTCGGTCGCTACCTCGAAGGGCGCGCGGTGCGGGCACGGCCGCTCAATGCACTGCAACGAGCGCTGCGCTGGATGCGACGCGAGCCCAGGTTGGCAACGGCCGCCGCCCTCACTGCACTGACTCTGGCCGCCGGTCTCTTCGCTACCACGCTGCAATGGCGACGCGCGCAGGCCAATGCCGAACGCGCGGAAGCGGTTCGCCAGTTTCTCGTCGGAGTATTCGAGCAGGCGAACCCGGATGAGAACCAGGGCAAGCCGTTCACCGCACATCAACTTCTTGAAAAAGGCGAGAAGCAGCTCGGCAAGGGACTGCAGCGGCACCCGGCCATAACCGCGGACATCACGGCGATGCTCGGCCGGCTCTACATCGACGTCAGCGACTTCCAGCGATCCGACGTGCTGCTGAAGCGCGCCTATTCCATGCTCGCGAATCCGGCCATCCCCGATGATGTACGCGCACGCGTGCTTCTCGGCATGGCCATGATCGAAGGAGAGAGCGGATCCTATGATGCTGCCCTCGAGCATGCGCGCCACAGTCTGCAGGTTCTCGAACATGCCACAACGCCAAGCCCCTCCGAAGTCGCCAATGCTCACCTCACGATCGCGAGCGCGCTCGTAGGCAAGGGCGACAAGGCCGGGGCCGAGAAATTTCTGCGCGCGAGCCTGCCGCACGACAGTGCAGCCCTCGGCGACCATAACGTTTTTGTCGCCGATCAATGGGTCCAGCTTGGAAACGTATTGGGCAGCGTAGGTCGATTCGACGAATCCGAAACCGCTTTCAGAAACGCGATTGCAGCGTTCTCCGCAGCATCCGGCGCGCGCAGCAACGGCGTGGCGCACGCGCTGAACGAATACAGCAACATGCTCGAGGACAAGGGAGACCTGCCCGGTGCGGAAAAGGCATTGAACGAAGCGCTGGAGATCCGGCGCGCAACGGTCGGCCCAGTACATCACGATACCTTCGCAGTGGAAAGCAACCTGCTGTGGTTGCTCGAGTTCGAAGGCCGTTACGACGAGGCCCTGCCGAAGCGGCTCGAATTCCTCGAGCGCGCCGATCGCGCCGGCGCACTTCATCCGCAGGATCGTGCTGCCGTGCTCGCGTCGCTCGGCAAGGACTATCGCGAACTGGGCATGTTCAACCGTGCGGTCGACGTGCTTCAGCAGGCTGTCGCTCTCGATATTGCGACTGCGGGACCGCATGGCATGATGAGCGCGCCGCACGTTCGCCAGCTTGGCCTCGCGCATGTGCTTGCCGGCAACTACAGCGCAGCGGACACCAACCTGCGTGAAGCGCTTTCCATATTGCGCGAACACGATCCGCCGACCTCGCCCTCGTTGAACATGGTGCGCGCCGATATCGGCAATCTCCTGCGCCTGCAGCATCGGCCGCAGGAGGCCCTCGCGGAGCTCATCGCCGCGAATGACGTTCTGGCGACGACGGTCAAGGAATCCGACACTTCGCGCCCGCTCGCCCTGGCTGAACTCAGCGAGGCGCAACTGGATGCGGGCGACGCGTCCGCCGCGGCCAGGACCGCACAGGCAGCCTTGACCCTTGCACGAACCGCATTCTCCGCCGGCCAGTACCAGCTCGGCATTCCACTGTTCGCGCTCGCGCGCGCGCAACTCGCTCTTGGCAATCCGGAAAATGCCGAATCGCTGTTGCGCGAGGCGCTCGCGGTCCGTCACCCACCGCACCCTGCCGACGATCCACGTGTGCTTGAAGTCATGGTCGCCCTGTCCGAGGCGCTGGCCGCGCAGAACAAGAACGACGAGGCGCAAGCCTTGCGCGCGAAAGTCGAACCGACTCTTCGTGCGGCATCGACGCCGTATGCGCGGGATCTCCTCGACCGGCTGCGCGCAGAGCCGCCCCGCGCGCGGGGCGCGAAGGAATGATTCGCCACGACTGCGAAGCGGATTGACGATAATTGCGAACCGATGCGCTGCGCAATCGGTTCGGCGCGCCCGTTCTTCAGTCCGACTCAAATCGCCGATTGCATTGCAACCTGCGCGCCCGCTCGAGCGTCGATAACAGTGAAGGTCAAGCACCTTCGGCGACCCGAATGAATCGGGCGCAACCCTGTTACCGCAGGTCTACCAGGGACCGGCCCGCCGGCGGCCATCGCGAAGGAGCCTTGCTCATGAAATCCCTGCTCGCCATCACCATCGCCACGACCCTGCTCGCTGTTTCGGGTATCGCACAGGCGCGCGAAAACTCGCAGCGCACGCTGTCCTCGATCATGGTCCAGCAACACGCGGAGCGCGACTGCACGCCACCGACCACGGACAAGACCTGCTCACCGCTGCATGCGCAGATCCGCCACGTCTTCAGCAAGCGCGAGATCGGCATGCTGTTCGGCGCGCGCACGGCCTTCCCCGAATCCCGCGCCGGGTACGATCGCGTGCACGAACGCTATGCCGTGTTCCAGCGCGACCTCGGACTCTACGGTGCAAGGAGCGTCGCACTCGTGATCCAGTGACGCGCTGATCCACGCACGATCGCGACCCGCCCGATCGTGCGCCGTCGGGCCTTTGCCAGGCGCCACGCCGGCTACGGTGACGTCGCGGCCGACGCCGCTGGGCACGGACCATCCACCGGGTCCGGATAACATGCCGCAGCGTGCACACAGCCTCGCTGTAGCGCGATCGCAGTGGCATGCTGATGGCAGTTCGCGAAGCGCGGCGTGACCGCGCCGTGCTCAATCTGCGGCCGGGCTGCCGGCCGCTTTCTCGCGCGCCCCGCTATCGGTGGCCGTCGGCGCTCGGGAAAACCCCGGTCGCTGATCGAAAGCGAAGTACTCGACGTTGCGCTGCGATCGATCGCAAACGCGCCCGTGTCCCGCGCGCCAGTTCCCCCGCTGCCCGAGTCCGATCTGTTCGGGCGCTGGCAGCACGTGAACCACCGGCAGACGTTCCGAAACCGGCCAGGCAAGCGCCACGCGTCTCCATCGAGGGAACCGCGATGTCCGCCGGCCCGCTGTTATACTCGCCGGCCACTCGCAACACGAACACGGTGGCCGCACCATGCTCAACGAGATCAAGAACGATGCGCAGACGCGCATGCAGAAAAGCGTCGACGCACTCAGACATGAATTCAGCCGACTGCGCACCGGGCGTGCAAGCACCGCGCTGATCGAGCCGCTCAAGGTGTCGTACTACGGCAACGACACGCCGATCACCCAGGTCGCCAACGTCGCGATCGCGGACGCGCGGTCGCTCACGATCACTCCGTTCGAGAAAAACATGGTCGCGGCGGTCGAAAAGGCGATCCTCGCTTCCGATCTCGGCCTGACTCCGACCACGGTCGGCAACGTGATCCGCATCAATCTGCCGCCGCTGACCGAGGAGCGCCGCAAGGAGCTCTCCAGGCATGTCGCGCACGAGGGCGAGAACGCGAAGGTCGCGGTGCGCAACGTGCGCCGCGATGCGCTGCACCAGATCAAGGACCTCCTCAAGGACAAGCAGGTCAGCGAGGACGAGGAACGCCGCGCCGAGGACGACATCCAGAAGTACACTGACCGCTTCGTCAAGGACGTCGATGGCGTGGTCAAGGCCAAGGAAGACGAGTTGATGGCGATGTGAGGACTCGACCTCGAGCGCTCCGGAAACAGCATTGCGGCTGTCGCCGCCCCTACAATCGAGGCCCATGGATTCCGACGCCGAACCACGCATCCCGCGCCACCTAGCGATTGTCATGGATGGCAACGGCCGCTGGGCGGAGCGCCGCCACCGGCCGCGCAGCTTCGGCCATCGCGAGGGCCAGAAGGCCGTTCGCGCGGCAGTCGAGTTCTGCCGGCGACGCGGCGTCGAGGCGCTGACCCTGTTCGCATTCTCCAGCGAAAACTGGAAACGCCCGGACGCGGAAGTCGGCGCGCTGATGCAGCTTTTCCTCAAGGCGCTCGACCGCGAGGTGGACGAATTGCACCGCAACGGCGTGCGGATCCGCTTCGTCGGCGACCTGTCCGCATTCGCGCCGGAACTCGCGGCGCGCATGCAGTCGGCGATGGAGCGCACGGCCGGCAATACCCTGCTTGCCCTCAACGTCGCGGTCAACTACGGCGGCCGCTGGGACATCGCCCAGGCCACGCGCGCCATCGCCGCCGCCGCGCATCGCGACGAAATCGATCCGGCCACGATCGACGAGGCGACGCTTGCCGGCCATGTGTGTCTCGGCGACCAGCCGCCCGTGGACCTGTTCATTCGTACCGGCGGCGAATTGCGCATCAGCAATTTCCTGCTCTGGCAGATCGCCTATGCAGAGCTGTATTTCACCGATGCGCTGTGGCCGGATATCGATGCCGCGGCGCTCGACGCGGCGCTTGCCGAGTATGCGCGGCGCGAACGGCGCTACGGACTCGTTTCCGCGCAAGTGCGCGCCGCAAGCTGACAGGCCTTCGGCATGCTCTCGCAACGCACCCTGACCGCCCTCGTCCTGATTCCGATTGCGGTCGCGATCATCCTGCTGCTGCCGACCGGCGCGGTCGCGGCGATCATTGCGGTTCTGTGCCTGTTCGCGCTGTGGGAATGGATGCGGCTCGCAGGCATTGCGCTGCCGGCCGCGCGCGGCGCGATCCTCGCATTGAATATCGTGCTGTTCGGCCTGCTCTGGCTGATCCGGGAGACCTCGGCCGCGTGGTACGTGATCGATGCGGGCATCGCGTGCTGGCTGCTGGTCCTGCTGTGGATGCGCAGCTTTTCATGGGCGGCGGCACCGACGCGCGAGAACGCGGCAATCAAGCTCGTCGCGGGCGAATTCGCGATCCTGCCCGCATGGCTCGCGCTCCTGAAGCTGCACGGCGATACCGGTCACGGCCATGTCTGGGCACTGTTCGCGATCGCCCTGATCTGGGTCGCCGACTCGGCGGCCTATTTCGCGGGCCGCCGTTTCGGCACCACCAAGCTCGCACCGCGCATCAGTCCGAACAAGACGACCGCGGGCGCCTGGGGCGCGCTGTGCGGCGCGCTGCTGGTCACGCTGCCCTGCGGCTGGCTGTTCGGTCTGCGCGGCGGCCACCTGGCCGCGATCGGTGCGGTCGCGCTGCTCGCCGTGGCCGCCTCGATCGTCGGCGACCTGTTCGAGAGCCTGCTCAAGCGCCAGGCCAACGTGAAGGATTCGGGGACCCTGTTTCCGGGCCACGGCGGCCTGCTCGACCGCCTCGACAGCCTGTTCGCGGCATTGCCGGTGTTTCTGCTGGGCAAGGTGCTCGTCGATCTCGCGTTCGGACCATGAGGCGCATTGCGGTCCTCGGCGCGACCGGTTCGATCGGCGCAAGCACGCTCGATCTCGCGGCACGTCACCCGGACCGCTTCGAAGTCGCTGCACTGACCGCGCATCGCGATGTCGATGCGCTCGCCGGCCTCTGCGCGACGTTCCGGCCGCAGCTTGCGGTGATCGCCGACCCCGCCTGCGAAGCGGATTTGCGTGCGCACCTGACCCGTTCCGGCGTGACCTGCCGGGTCGCCGCGGGTCCCGCCGCCCTGATCGAGGCTGCCGCGGGCGCGCACTGCGACACCGTGGTCGCCGCCATCGTCGGCGCGGCCGGGCTGGAATCGACGCTCGCGGCCGCGCACGCGGGCAAACGCCTGCTGCTGGCCAACAAGGAGGCCGTGGTGATGGCCGGCCCGTTGCTGGCCGCCGCGCTGGCCGCGGGCGGCGGTGAACTGCTGCCGCTCGATTCGGAGCACAACGCGGTATTCCAGTGCCTGCCTCGCGAGCATGCCGGACTCGAGGCAGCCGGCGTGAAACGGATCGTGCTGACCGCGTCGGGCGGCCCGTTTCGCGGGCTGCGCGCCGCGGATCTCGCAACGGTCACGCCCGAGCGCGCCTGCGCGCATCCGAACTGGCGCATGGGCCGCAAGATCTCGGTCGATTCGGCGACCTTGATGAACAAGGGACTGGAAGTCATCGAGGCCCATTACCTGTTCGAGGCCCCGGCTGACCGCATCGATGTCGTCGTGCACCCGCAGAGCATCGTGCATTCGCTGGTCGAGTACGTCGACGGCTCGATGCTCGCCCAGCTCGGCAATCCCGACATGCGCACCGCGATCGCCTATGCGCTGGCCTGGCCCGAGCGCGTCGAAGCCGGTGTTTCCGCGCTCGACCTGATCCGGATCGCGCGGCTCGACTTCGAGCCTGCGGACGTGGCTACGTTCCGTTGCCTCGCTCTCGGTTACCAGGCGCTCCGCGCCGGAGGGAGTGCGACCACGGTCCTGAACGCGGCGAACGAAGAGGCGGTTGCCGCGTTTCTCGCGGGCCGGCTGCCGTTTCTCGCGATCGCCGAAACGATCGAGCGCTGCCTCGCTGCCTCGAATGCCGCTGCGGTCACGGATCTGGCGTCGATCCTTGACGCCGATTTAACTGCGCGTCGGCAAGCACAACGTATCATCGCGACCCTTGCCGGTTGAAAACCGGCGAGGCGGCTTTGCAGCGCCCGCATCCGGCGAGTCCGCGCTTCGCGCAGGGAGCGGATGCCCCTTCATCGATCCATCCGGCGCAACGACAGGGACCGCGCGGCGCGGAAGCCGCCCGCGATCCGCAGTGCCCCACCACCTGACAGACACGTGTCATGAATGAATTTTTCGGTTCCGCATGGTGGCTGATCGTCACCCTGGGCCTGCTCATCACCTTCCACGAATACGGCCATTTCGTGATCGCGCGGCGCTGCGGCGTCAAGGTGCTCAAGTTTTCGATCGGATTCGGGCCGGCGCTTTGGTCGCGCCTCGATCGGCATGGCACCGAGTTCGTGGTCGCGGCGATCCCGCTCGGCGGCTACGTCAAGATGCTCGACGAGCGCGAGGCCGATGCGGCCATCGCTCCGCAGGATCTCGACAAGACGTTCAACCGCAAGAGCGTGGGCCAGCGCATGGCGATCTCGGCTGCCGGTCCCGCGTTCAACCTGATCTTCACGCTGGCCGCATTCTGGCTGATGTTCGTGATCGGCAAGCCCGACTACCAGCCGATCGTGGGCCACGTCGATCACGTCGCCGAACGTGCGGGATTCGAGAAGGGCGATCGCATCGTCTCGATCGACGGCGCCGCGGTCGCGACCTGGACCGACGCGAGTCTGCTGCTGCTGCAGGGCGCGCTCGATCACCACGACCTCGCGGTGACGGTGATCGACGCCGGCGGCACGCAACGTCGGCGCACGCTCGCGCTGTCGACCATGCCGCGCGAGCTGGACGAGCAGGCGGCATACCGCGAGATCGGCCTCGAGCCGCGCCAGTGGGCGCTCGCTCCGGTGATCGGCGAGGTCAGCGCCGACAGTGCCGCGCTGCGCGCGGGACTTCGTGTCGGTGACCGCATCGTCGCCATCGACGGCAAGCCGATCGAGGACTGGCGCGAGATTCCCGAGGTCATGCGAACCTACGCCGGAACCGGCCAGGCGCTGCGCCTGGACGTCGATCGCGGCGGCGAGCGCATCACGCTGTCGGCGACACCGACGCGCAATCCGGCCGCGTCCGCGTCGGCCAGGCCCGATGCGCAGCAACCGGCCTGGCTGCTCGGGATCGCGCCGCAACAGGCTCGTGCCGCCTACGACGCGAACCTGCACTACGGGCCGCTCGCGGCGATCCCGCGCGCGTTCGCCGAAACCTGGCAGCGCAGCCGCGAAACGCTCGGCATGCTCGGTCGCATGATCAGCGGACAGGCGTCGCTGAAGAATCTGTCCGGCGTGATCACGATCGCCCAGGTCGCCAATTCGTCGGCCCAGCTCGGCCCGGCCTGGTTCCTGAACTTCCTTGCGATCATTTCGCTGAGCCTCGCGATCCTCAACCTGCTGCCCATCCCGATCTTGGACGGCGGCCACCTGCTGTATTACCTTATCGAGTTGGTAAAAGGCAGTCCGGTCAGCGAGCGCGTGCAGATTGCCGGTCAATATGTCGGTCTGACCGTGCTCGTGGCCTTGATGGGACTGGCGTTCTACAACGACATCCTGCGACTCGTGTCATAAGCTGCAGGATGCCTGCAACACGATGCCGAAACGCTTCGTGATGCCCTTTTCGACCGACCCGCTCGCGGCGATGCCGCGCCAGCCCGGATCGAATCCCGGGCAGGTGCTGCTCCGCGGATCAGTCACTTAGGCGACGGATCCGCGACCGATGCATCCGTGCATCGCATGGGCGGGAGTTTCCCGACACACTGGTAACATGCACATGGCCGCGATCTCCCCGTCGCGGGCCCGACAATGCCCTGACGGAAGTGACGATGAAGCGTATAGCCGCTCTTTTCCTGCTCGCCTTTCTCGCCGCGCATGACGCCTCGGCATTCGACTCGTTCACGGTTTCCGACATCCGCGTCGAGGGCCTTTCGCGTATCGCGCCCGGTACCGTGTTCACGTACATGCCCATCGAGAAAGGCGATGTCCTGACCGGCGCGCGCGCCGAACAGGCGATCCGGGCGCTCTACAAGACCGGCTTTTTCAACGACATCCAGCTGTCCCGCCAGGGCGACATCCTCGTGGTCACGGTCAAGGAACGCCCGCAGATCACCAAGATCGCGATCCGCGGCAACAAGGACATCCAGGAAGCCGACCTTCGCAAGGGCCTCAAGGGCATCGGCCTGAGCGAGGGCGAGGCGTTCGACCAGCTCAAGCTCTCCGAAGTCGAGGGCGAGCTGACCCGCCAGTACTACAACCGCGGCAAGTACAACGTGTCGGTCAAGACCTCCAAGGTCAATCTCGACCGCAACCGCGTCGAGGTCGCGATCAATATCGCCGAAGGCAAGGCCGCCAAGATCAAGCACCTCAACATCGTCGGCAACACGACGTTTCCGGACAAGGAGATCCAGGGCGGTTTCGAGTCGAATACCTCGAACTGGATATCGTGGTACACGAAGGACGACCAGTACTCCCGCGAGAAGGTCTCCGGCGACCTCGAGAAACTGCAGTCCTACTACATGGACCGCGGTTATGCCGATTTTCTCGTCGAATCGACGGAAGTCGGCATCAGCCCGGACAAGCGCAAGATCTACGTGACCGCCAACATCAAGGAAGGTGAAACCTACAAGATCAACGACATCAAGCTGACCGGTACCCTGGTCCTGAAGGAAGCCGATCTGCGCAAGCTGATCCAGGTCAAGCCCGGCGACCTGTTTTCGCGCGCCAAGGTCGAACAGTCCGTCGATGCGATCACCGCCACCCTGTCCAACATCGGCTATGCGTTCGCGCAGGTCGAACCGCTGCCGCAGATCGACAAGGAGAAGCGCGAGGTCGGCGTCAATTTCTTCATCACGCCCGGCAAGCGCGTGTACGTGCGCCACATCGTGTTCAAGGGCAACGAACACACCGAGGACCAGGTCCTGCGCCGCGAGATGCGCCAGCTCGAAGGGTCCTGGTATTCGCAGGCCGCGATCGACCGCTCCAAGATCCGCCTGCAGCGGCTCGGATTCTTCAGCACGATCAACATCGACACGCCGAAGGTCCCGGGCACCGACGATCAGGTCGACCTCGTGGTCACCGTCGCCGAACAGAACTCGGGTCAGTTCACATTCGGCCTCGGCTATTCGCAAGTGCAGGGCCTGATCGCGAGCGTCAGCGTCACCCAGAACAACTTCTTCGGTACCGGCGACCGCGTTTCGGTGACTGCCCAGAAGAGCGCATACATCGAGAGTTACCGGTTGTCCTACTTCGAGCCCTACCTGACCGACGACGGCATCGGCCTCGGCTACGACATCCAGCACACCAAGCTCGACTCGAGCGAACAGAACCTCGCGAGCTACCTGACCAGCACCGACGCATTCGACATGTATTTCGGTATCCCGGTCAGCGAGACCGACACGGTCAACGCGCAGATGGGGCTCAGCAAGACCGCGATCGTCACTTATCCGGGCTTTACCCCGCAGACGATCATCGACTACATCGACAATCTCGGTCACAGCACGTTCCACATCTGGAACATGCAGTTCACCTGGGCGCACGACACGCGCAACCGCTTCTGGAATCCCGACCGCGGCTCGCTGCAGTCGGTGTCGCTGGAAGTGACCCTGCCCGGATCGACGGTCGAGTACTACAAGATCAACTACCGATTCGCCCAGTACCTGCGCATGACCGACAAGCTGACGTTCTATGGCCACCTCACGCTCGGCTATGGCGACTCCTACCGGAATCCGACCAGTGTCCTGCCGACCGATCATCCGCGGTATCTGGCCGACATCAGCGGGCTGCCGTTTTTCGAGGACTTCTACGCGGGCGGCGTGGCCGACGTGCGCGGTTTCCGCGACAACACGCTCGGGCCGTTCACGGTCAGCGATCCGGTCTTGTGTCCGCCGAGCAACCAGAACTGCCGCCTGCCGCTGGGAGGCTCCTTCAAGACGGTGGCTTCGGCGGAAGTGATCTTTCCGGTGCCGTTCGTCAAGGAGAACAGCGACAGCACGCGTCTATCCGCATTCCTCGACGTCGGCAACGTTTTCAACAGCAACGTGTGCGGTACTCTCGCCGAATGTCATGTCTACGACAGCTGGAGCGCCTCCCAACTGCGTGCATCGGTCGGCGTGTCGTTCCAGTGGCGCGCTCCGGTCGGTCCGATCGTGATCAATTTCGCCAAGCCGATCCGCAAGAAGCCCGGCGACGACACCGAAACGATCCAGTTCACTTTCGGAAACACGTTCTGACCGGCGCGGAGGCCGCGGACGGCGTCGGCTAGCGAGGAGGCGCGGGAAATGCAGCATGCACGACCAATAGGCCGTCTGTTCGTGCTGCTGCTCGTGTCCGCGTTCGCGTTCGCCGATCGCGTTGCCGCACAGGCACCCGCGCCCGCCGCGGCGCGCATCGGTTATGTGGACATGAAGCGTCTGCTCGACAATGCGCCGCAGGTGGTTGCGGGGCGGCAGAAGCTCGAACGCGAATTCGCCACGCGCGACGCCGCACTGAAGGCGGACGAAAAGCGATTCGCCGACCTCAAGTCGAAGCAGGCGCGTACCGCCTCCACGCTCTCGCAGGCGGACGCCGACGCGCTGCAACGCGAGATCGACGCACTCGAGCGTTCGATCAAGCGCAGTCGCGAAACCCTGCGCGCCGATCTCAAGGCACGCAGCGACCAGGAGCTCGATCGCAGCTGGCGGGAGATCAACGACGCAGTCGTCGAGTTCGCGCGTGAGCAGGGTTTCGATCTGATCGTGCCGAGCCCGGTCGTCTATGCGAGTCCGCGCGTCGACGTTACCGAGCGCATACTCGACCGCCTGCGCCGCCAGACTGCGAAGGGTGCCGGTCCATGAGCGAGTCCGCACTGACCCTTGGAACGATCGCCGAACGCTTCGGGCTCGAGCTGCGCGGCGGCGATCCCGCGCAACCGGTCGACGGTGTCGACACGCTCGCGCTGGCCGGGCCCACCCGGATCGGCTTCCTCGCCAATCCGCGCTATCGCGGCCAGCTCGCCGACAGCGCGGCCGCCGCGATCGTGCTGCGCGAATCCGATGCGGCGGCCTGTCCGCGACCGTGCCTGATTGCCCGCGATCCCTACGTCGGCTTCGCACAGGTGGCCGCGCTGTTCGAGCGCCGACCGGCCGCGCAAACGGGCATCCATGCGAGCGCTGTCGTCTCGCCAAAGGCCCGCATTGCGGCGACCGCCAGCGTGGGTCCGTTCTGCGTCGTCGAGGATGGCGCGATCATCGACGAGGGTGCGTCCATCGGACCGCATTGCGTGGTCGGCAGCGCCTGCACGGTGGGCGCACAATCGCGCCTGCTCGCGCACGTGACCCTCGTGCAGGACGTGCACATCGGCAAGCGCGTGCTGATCCATCCCGGCGCGGTCATCGGCGCGGACGGGTTCGGCCTCGCGTTCGCGCGCGGCGACGCCGACCGGGACCGCTGGATCAAGGTGCCCCAACTCGGCGGCGTGCGCATCGGCGACGACTGCGAAATCGGCGCGAACACGACAATCGACCGCGGCGCCCTGGGGGACACGGTCCTCGAAGAGGACGTGCGTCTGGACAACCAGATCCAGATCGCACACAACGTAACGATCGGCGCGCATACCGCGCTGGCCGGTTGCGCCGCGATTGCCGGCAGCGCGACCGTCGGCCGCTACTGCCTGATCGGCGGCGGCGCTGGCATACTGGGGCATTTGAGCATCGCCGACGGCGTCACGGTGACCGCGATGAGTCTGGTTACGCATTCGATCCGCGAGGCGGGCGAGTACTCGTCCGGTACGCCGATCCAGGCGAACAGGCTGTGGCGTCGCAATGCCGCGCGCTTCAAGCACCTGGACGAGATCGCCCGGCGCCTCGGTGCCGTCGAAAAGGAAACGAACCAATGACCGCCCCTTCCTCCAGCATCGAACTGCCACTCGGCGTCGAGCAGATCGCGGCAATGCTGCCGCATCGCTATCCGTTCCTGCTGCTCGATCGCGTGGTCGGCTTCGACTCCGGCAAGAGCGTCACCGCCCTCAAGAACGTGACCGTCAACGAACCGTTTTTCCAGGGCCATTTCCCGGGTCATCCGGTCATGCCCGGCGTCTTGATCATCGAGGCGATGGCCCAAGCCGCCGGCATGCTGATCAAGCTGTCGATACCGCATGACCCCGCGCAGGCCGTCGTGTTCTATCTGGTCAAGGTGGACAAGGCGCGCTTCAGCCGCATCGTCGTGCCGGGCGACCAGTTGCGGCTCGAGATCGAACACAAGCGCACGATGCGCAACATGAGCCAGTTCTGGGGCCGCGCGTTCGTCGGCGACGCGATCGCCGCCGAGGCCGAACTGTTGTGCGCCGAGGTGGCCAGCTGATGATCCATCCGACCGCGCTGGTCGATCCATCAGCTCGTCTCGGCGTCGACGTGGATGTCGGCGCCTACAGTATCATCGGCGCGGATGTCGAGATTGGCGACCGCAGCTCGATCGGTCCGCACGTCGTGATAGAGGGCCATACGCGGATAGGCCGCGACAACCGGATCTTCCAGTTCGTGTCGCTCGGTGCCGAACCGCAGGACAAGAAATACCGCGGCGAGCGCAGCGAGCTCGTTATCGGCGATCGCAACGTGGTCCGCGAGTTCGTCACCTTCAACCGCGGCACTGCCGACGGCGGCGGCGCGACCCGGATCGGCAACGACAACTGGATCCTCGCCTACAGCCATGTCGCCCACGACTGCCATGTCGGCAGTCACTGCGTGTTCTCGAACAACGCGACGTTGGCCGGCCACGTCGAGATCGGCGATCACGTGATCCTCAGCGGCTTCGTCGGCATTCATCAGTTCTGCCGTGTCGGTGCCCATGCGTTCGTGGGCATGGGTGTTCTGGTCAGCGGGGACATACCCCCATTCCTGATGGTGGCCGCGGAATCGCAGGGCCGACCGCGCGGCATAAACAGCGAAGGGCTCAAGCGACGCGGATTCGACGCCGCACGGATCGCCGCGATCAAGCGTGCCTATCGCACGCTGTATGTCGCCGGCATGCCGTTCGCCGAAGCCCGCGCGAAACTCGCCGGACTGGCCGGCGACAGCGAAGACGTCGCCGGCATGCTCGACTTCATCGAACGCAGCGAGCGTCCCCTCGTGCGTTGAAATCAGGAATCGGGATCGGGGATTCGGGATTGCGAATGCACAACTGCTCGAGTCGGCGCGCAACGCGGGGCGACGTACGCTCGCAGGATCTGTTCGATGCCGTCGCGTTGCACGCGCCGGAGCCGCTCCGGTCCGCATGAACGAATCCGCAATCCCGCCTCCATCCCGGCTGTTCGTTCTCGTCGCGGGCGAGGCGTCCGGGGACCAGCTCGGGGCCGGCTTGATCGGGGCGCTGCGCGAACGCTTCCCCGACGCGCGTTTCGCGGGTATCGGCGGGCCACGCATGATCGCGGCCGGGTTCGACGCGTGGTATCCGGCCGAGAAGCTCGCGGTGATGGGTCTGGTCGAGGTGCTGCGCCACCTGCCCGGGCTGTTCGCGATCCGCCGCGATATCACGCGCCGGATCCTCGACCTGCGTCCGGACGCTTTCATCGGCATCGACGCGCCGGACTTCAACCTCGGCGTCGAGCGCCGGCTCAAACGCGCCGGCATCCGCACCGTCCACTACGTGAGTCCTTCGGTCTGGGCGTGGCGCGGGAAACGTGCGGCAAGGATCGGACGCAGCGCCGACCGCGTGCTCTGCCTGTTTCCGATGGAACCGCCGATCTACGCCCGCTACGGCGTCGACGCACGCTTCGTCGGCCATCCGCTAGCGGACGCGATGCCGCTCGAACCGGACCGCGTTGCCGCGCGCGCGAAACTCGGATTGCCTGAGCACGCGCCGGTACTCGCACTTCTGCCCGGCAGCCGACTCGACGAGATCGCGCGCCTTGGCGCGGATTTCATTGCCGCAGCCGAGTTGCTTGCACGCGAGATTCCGCAGCTGCACATCGTTGCACCGATGGCGAATGCGGCGTGTCGCGATGCGTTCGAGAGCGCAATCGCGAACGCGCAAGCCGCATCTCGGGGCCGGGATGCCGCCGCAAACCGCGAGCGGGGCCCGAGCGCGGAAGGAAGGATGCGGCAGGCGCGGCCAGGATCGGCAATCGCAGAAACCGATGCGACCGTCCCGGGCGGCCGTTCCGACCCCGACTCCCCGCTGCCGATGCTCGTCATCGACGGGCACGCGCAGGACGCGGTGATCGCGGCCGATGCGGTACTGATCGCGTCGGGCACCGCGACCCTCGAAGCGATGCTCGCCAAGCGCCCCATGGTGGTCGGCTACCGCATCGCCGCGCTGACCTATCGGATCGTCAAGGGACTCGGCCTACTCAAGGTCGACCGCTACGCGTTGCCGAATGTGCTCGCCGGTCGCGAGCTCGTGCCCGAGCTCATGCAGGACGCGTGCACGCCGGCTGCGCTCGCGGCCGCGCTTCTGCCGCTGCTGCGCGGAACCGGAACGCCTCCCGGCCTGCTCGAGGAATACCGGCGCCTGCACGCGGAACTGCGACGCGACGCGAATCGAAGCTCGGCGGCTGCAGTCGCCGAGCTGCTGGAATGATGATGCGCGCCGGGTGGCATTGGCGGCTATTGCGCAGCGTCGACACGAACGCATCCGCCGCGCTGGACGATGCGGCCTGATTGCGCACGCCGCAATGCGTACGAACGGCGAGGATGGCACGGTGGGCCGAGGCCCGCGCACCGCGTGTGCTGCGTGGGCCGGTTCGCGCCATGCAGGCCGATCACCCGCGCGGCCGCCGCCTTGCGTTGGCGATTGACGCATCACGTGCACATGCGCAGGATGCACCCGATGACCCGCAACGCATGAATACGCCAATCACACCGCGGCGCTCGCGACCAGTCCTGTTGCAGGCCTTCGCGCTGCTGGTCTTCGCCGCACTGATCGCGTTCGGCCCGCTCTCGGAAAGCACGGCCGCAGAAATGCTGTTCGCGGCAACCACGATATTGCTGACCCTGCTGGCCGTGTTGTTCGCCAGCGGCCGCACCGCGTTTGCGCTGCTGCTGGTCGCGTTCCTGTTCGGTGCGATCGAGCTGGCCGGGCGCCTCAAGTTCCTGTATCTGCAGACGCCGCTGCTCGCGCCCGACCTCGAGTATTTTGTCAACTGGCGCACGATCGAGGTCATCTCGCACTACCCGCTGCTCGCGAGCACCGCCATTGGAACCCTGATCCTGGTTCCACTCGCGCTGACATTCGCGTTTTTCGGCGAACGCGCGAAGCTGTTTCGCGCGCGACCACGCGCGATGCGCGCAGGCCTGCGATTGCTCGGAGCAGCCGCGGCGCTGGCCGTGCTCGTCGCGTGCCTGAGCCCCGATGGTCCGTTCCGGGGCGTGTTCAACAAGCCAATGTGGATCACGGTCAACGACAGGAGCTTCATCACCGACTTCCTTGCTTCGTTCAATGACACCGTGATCACCGAGCCGACGATTCCGGCCGACATCGATCGTGGCCTTTCCTGGAAACCGGCGCACGCGCTGCCCGCACCCGTGTCGCCTCCGGACGTCGTCGTGATCCTCGAGGAAAGCACGTTCGACCCGCGCCTGCTGAAGTTGTGCACGCTGCCGGTGTGCCGGCGCCGGATGTTCGAAGCGGACCGGATGACGCGCGCGCATGGGCCGCTGTCCGTGCACACCTTCGGCGGCGGCACCTGGACCAGCGAATTTTCGCTGCTGACCGGCCTCGCACATACCCTGTTCGGCAATGCGGGCCTGTACGCGCCGTACAATCTGGCACCGCGCGTCGCCAACACGTTGCCCAAGGCATTCAAGCAGGCCGGCTATCGCGCGATCGCACTGTATCCGATGAGCGGGGATTTCCTGAATGCACGAAACGCCTACGACGACTATGGATTCGATGCGTTCTACGACGGCACACAGTACGGACTCGGCTGGGAAAGCCGCGATGCCGATCTGCTCGACGTGTTCGAACGCATCTACGCCGACGAGAAGCGCGTGCACCCCGATCAACCGCTGTTCGTTTTCATGCTGACCCTGCACCAGCACGGCCCGCACATGGTGCCGCTCGCGGAGCTGGCAGCCCCGTACGACCGCCCGTTGTTCCCTGCAGCGTTCAAGCCCGCGGCCCTCGACGACTGGCTCAATCTCAATCTGGGCAACTATCTCGAGCGCCTGCAACAGTCGGACGCGATGCTCGGCGACCTCGAAAAATACCTGCTCGATCACGAACGGCCGTGGGTACTGCTGCATTTCGGCGACCATCAGCCCTCGTTCGACGGGGCGATCAACGAGATTGCGAAGACCGTGCCCAAGGGCGCCGGCGCGATCTCGAACTGGATCACGTACTACATGCTGAAATCGAACTACCCGGTGCGCCGCAAGTTCGATTATCCGCTGCTCGACATCGCGTTCCTCGGTTCGCTTGTGCTCGACGTGGCCGGCGTGCCCGGAGGCGACTTCTTCGAGGCCAACACCCTGCTGCGGGAACG
This sequence comes from uncultured Gammaproteobacteria bacterium, assembly GCA_963758365.1. Lineage (GTDB taxonomy): Bacteria > Pseudomonadota > Gammaproteobacteria > Xanthomonadales > Rhodanobacteraceae > Dokdonella_A. Next base: position 656,122 of record CAVWVB010000001.1, on the reverse strand, counting down.
CTGCAAGGGCCGCTATCTCGACTGTACCGACCCGAAGATCGTCGCGTCCTACCACGCGTACATCTTCACCCAGCTCGGCGACCTGCACGAATGACCGCACCACGCCCGTATCGCGCGCAAAGACGGATCGCCGGTGTCGACGAAGCCGGACGCGGCCCGCTCGCCGGACCGGTCGTGGTCGCCGCGGTCATTCTCGACCCGCGGCGCCGGATCGCCGGTCTCGCCGACTCGAAGATACTGTGCGAAGCCGAGCGCGAAGACCTCGCGCCGCGCATCCGCGCCGATGCGATCGCTTGGTCGGTGGTCAGCGTCGATGTCGACGAAATCCTGCGCCTGAACATCCTTGGCGCGACGCTCGCTGGCATGGCGCGCGCGCTGCTGGAACTTGCGGTCGCGCCGACGCTCGCGCTGATCGATGGCAACCGCCTGCCCCGAGGCCTGCCCTGCTCCGCGCGCACGATCGTCGGCGGCGACGCGAGCGAGCCGGCGATCAGTGCCGCGTCGATCCTTGCCAAGACCGCGCGCGACCGCATCATGCGCGATCTCGATCCGCTCCATCCCGGCTACGGGTTCGCGCGCCACAAGGGTTACGCGACCCGCGAGCACCTGCAGGCGCTCGCGCGACTCGGTCCGTGCCCGATCCATCGCACCGACTTCGCGCCGGTACGCCATTGGATCGCGCCCGCGCTGTTCTGATCCGAACGCCGCGGGTCGATTCGGCTGCGCCAACCCTGGCTCGTCGAGCGCGCCCGGCCACATGTCCGGGCCAGTGCATGCATCCGTGCGCGAATCGCGCTATCGTGAACGCCACCGCATGGCCGAGCGCTCGCATCCGAGGCGTGTTTATCCGGCGCCGGGCGCTCCGCGAGGAGCCCGCAATGCGACCTTCTGTCGAAACCCGGAAACCGATGAGGCCGGCATGCCGCCGCTTCGCCTCACTGGCGCTGTGCCTGCTGATCTGCATTTGCAGCGAATCGGCGACCGCGCAGACCTGCGCGGCGCCGCTGCCGCTGGTTCCGAACATGCCTTCCAGCAAGTCGACCTGTGTCGGCGAACACATCGCCGATTTTTTTTGTGGCGACATCCCCAATCCCGGCCGGAACACCGTTTACCGCTTCGAACTCGCGATCGCGACCAGCGTGCAATTCTTCGTCACCGGAGCCGGTATCTTCGATCCTGCGATCTACCTCATGGACGGCACGCATCCCTGTGATTCGGCGCCGTGCATCGGCGCCGGCGACGGCACGTCGGCGATCGAAAACACCAACCTGCCGCCCGGTGCGTACTGGCTGGTCGTCGCCGCGACGCCGGCGTCGGCCGGCGGTACGTGCGGAACGTTCATTCTCGACAACGTGATGGCTCCAGCCGACGAGGCGTTTGCGGACGGGTTTGATTGAGCCGAAAGAGTTCAAATGCGTCCACAAAGAACGGCGCCATTCGCGCGGACACGCGACGCGGCGCCAAACCGGGATGGTTTGCGTATCCGTCAGAACCTAAGGATATTGGCGTAGGCCAGGAAGGCAAATGTCAACGCGGCGAACAGGCCAAGGATTACGCCGTGGATTACACGTTCGAGGAATACCTCTCCAATGAACTTGGATGGCTCGTTGCGAATGACCGGCTTACCCCCGCTGATGTAGACGTCGTCACCTACATATGCACCCACATACAGCCCGGCATCGACGTGCTTGTTGAACGAATCCGCAACGGTCATCGTTGCGGACTTTCTGCCGCTGACCGAGATGTCGCTGGGCGGAAACGCGGACATGTCGATTTTGAAGTCGTGAACCGCCGGATCAGAATTGCGGACGTCAGGAGTAAAGACTATGTTCGTAGCTCCGGAGATCCATATCTCGTCGACATTTGCGCCGCTAATCTTGTCGAAAAATGTGGTCGGAAATGGCTTCGCGGCAGGGTTGCAGCGCACCAGGATGTTGATGGTCTTGGTGGTCATCGACATTCTCCTTTCATGGTAAATCGATGCCGGACGTGGTGCCGGCAACCTCTCGCAGTCGCAGCGAACATCGCTATCAACTCTTGCTTGGCGTCTCACTCAGGACCCTCGCTATGCGCCGTGCAACCTCTGGGTCGGGCGCATATGGAACATGGTGTTTTTCAAGCAATTCGATGAAATCTGGGTCCCGATAACCTGCTCGTTCCAACGACCTAATCGCTGTTTCCACTTCATCGCTCTCCCCGCGGCGAAGATGCACGGAGACGAGCGCATCCAGTACTGCAGGATTTCTGGATGTCGCCGGCAAGGAGCGGAGCGCTGCGCTGCCTGAGGCCCACTGCGCATCTGCCTCGTCGGTGCTTCCCGAAGCAGACGCAACGTCGCCGCGAACAATCCATGCTTGCGCTGTGACCAGCTGGTTGGTCGTATCTTCGGGCGCGCTAGCGAGCGAATGTGCGATCGCTTGACTGGCGGCGGTCGCTGATTCTTTCGCCGCCTCGAGTCGATCGTTCGCGAGCAATCTCCGCGCATTCTCGATTTGCGCCTGGGCGAGTGCCCGCTGCCAACCTACGTTGCCGCTGTCCTTGCGGACAAGCTGGGTCAGGCGCGCTACCGATGCGACATCGAACGTCTCTGCCTCACGCGCATCACTCGACGTTCGCGCAAGCTGTCCCATCATCCAGCCGTACGTGCCTGCCCTTACCAGCCAATCGGTCGATTCGGAATCGATGAGCAAAAGCGCCTCGATACCTTCCATGGCTGCCCGCAGATGGGTCGCGGCGACCTTTGTTTCCCCGCACAGGTACAATGCGCGGCCGAGAAACGCTTCACTCGCAACCAGATCCTCGCGTCTGGAATTGTTGCTCGGATCCAAAGCGAACAAACGCGCCTTGATCTCTCGATCCTCCACGTATTGCTGGACCGCCTCATCGAGCCTGCCTTCCTTGAGTGCGAGTTGGGCAAGATTGTTGTATGCATAGCCCAGTTCGGTTCGCCATGCGAGTACGCTTGGCTCGCGTCGGCTTAGATACCTATACCCGTCCAGCACGCTAGCGTATTCGCGCTTCGCTTCCTCCATCTGCCCGCGCGCCTCGAACACTCTTCCCGCGTTCGTGCGTACACTCCCGAGTCGATCGAGCACGTCGGTGTCGTCTGGTCGCTGCGTACTTATCCGAAGTAGTACATCGCGCGCAGCAACAAAGCGCTTGAGCGCCTCGTCAAGCCGCCCTTGTGACCAATCGACGAAGCCGAGCCAGGTCAGGGCCTCTGCGTTTATCGACTCGAAGTCGGGATTGTCGGGTGCGTTTCGGATCAATTGCTCCGTCAGCATCAGTGCGCGATTGAACGCGCCGACGGACTCAGGCACGCGGCCCTGATCGCGGCGAACCGCACCGAGCTTGAGCAACGCCTTGGCGCGCTGCGCGAGCGTGTCGTCGGTCATGTCAGCGGTCGGCAACGAATCGAAATACTTGACCGCCTTGTCGGCGACGCTTTCGAGGATGTCGAGGCGGTTGACCTGGCGCAGCTTGTCGTCGAGATCGCCGAGCATGAATCCGACCAAATCCTCTGCCTGCTTCTGGCGGCGCTCCGCGGCATTGCGGGCAATCAGCGCGTTCACCGCGAGCGTCGTGGTCAGGCTCAGCAGCGCAATCACGACCGCGGCCAGCGCGGTCAGTCGCCAATGCCGCCGGCGCCGCTCGCGATGTTTGAGATCGTCGAGATCGATGCCGAGCATTCCGGCGATGAGCTTCAGGCGCACGTTGGTCTTGCCGTCGCGGTGCGGGCGCGCATCCGCGGCGACCGGGTCGAGGCGTTCGCCGGTCGCATTGCCCGTCGCGTCGAAGCGCTGGCGCAGCGCGGGCACGAAGCACTCGTCGTGCTCGCGGCCCGCCCATGCGCTCGCGCCGGGCTCGCCCGCGACGATCACGCAGAAGATGCGATGCGCGCGGCCGAGGCGCTGGAACGCGCGAACTTCCTGTTCGACCCAGTGCGATTGCGCCGCATGCGGCGAACACACGACGATCAGGCAGGCCGACTGCGCGAGCACGTCGTCGACCTCGCGACTGAGATCGGTCGCGCTCGGCAGTTCGTCGCGGTCGCGGAAGATCGGCGCGAGGCGCGCCGGAATCACGCCCGCTTCGGTTTTCAGGCCCACCAGCCGCGACGGCACCGCATAGCTTTCGAGCGCGCGCTGCAGCCAGTCCACCCACGCACTGTCGTGGTGGCTGTAGCTGATGAAGGCGCGGTAGCGGTAGTCCTGCATCATGGAAACCTGTACGGCTCGATTGTCCTTTCCGGAATCTGTGCTCACGGATTACACGAGTTTTCTTCTCCCTGTCCGAGAACGTGGCAAGGCGCAGGATGACGGTACGGAACCGATACGCCGCCTCATCGCTCGCACCCGGCCCGACCTCATTCCCAAAGGCGAGGGGCTCACCAGCCGAGATCGACGTCAAGCGCGTCCAGCTTTCGCCCGCTTGTCGTGATCGCTGCCGTCATGGCGCCGAACTTCTTGTGGATTCATGTCTCCCTGACGGGAGCTGCCGGAACAAGTCCGGCAGCAGGCAACACCCTAGCCATTTCGAATCGTGGGTGCCCCCTTGTCTCCGCCAAGCCCCGACGTCGCCGTGCTGTAGTTCGCCCCATTCTGGCTGACCACGATCGTGTACGGATACGGGGACACGGGGCCCGTATTGTTGTTCGTGTCGTTGATCGAAATCGATCCCTTGGTCACGACAGGCGCCGAGAAATTGCTCGGGTTGTTCGCCATGGTCAGCGACACGAAGTCGAACGCCTGCCCCGCGGCCGGTGTCCAGGTGATCTGCTGCAGGCCCTTGGCCGTGACGTCGTACTCCGGCGGCGTAACCGTGACCGGTGGCTTGGCGTTCGTGTTCAGGCTGACTGTAATCGACATGGTTCTACTCCTCGACGTGATTGAGCGGTGATGGATCGACTTGCGACGGGGTGGCCCGGGATCGACGGTCCGTGGCATCGTTGAGGCGCTTTCTGGCCCGGGCGCGGAAATTCCATCCTCATTGGGTCATTGCTTCGGCGATTCTTTGCGTCACCTCCGCGTTCTGTGGGTAGGCGAGCTCCCGGCTTGCAACCAGCGCAATGAAATCCGGAGTTCGATAGCCTGTCGCTGCGAGCTTTGCAACCAGTGGCCGCGCCGCATCGAGGTCGTCGAGCAGCAGCAACGCGCTGGCGAAGGCGGCGAGAATATTCGGGTCATTGCTCGAGCGCGCGAGCGGCGCGATCGTGTCTCTCGCATGCTTCCAATGACCCTGTGCGGCCGCGGTATCGTTGCGCGTCGCGGCGATCTGGCCAAGCACGATTTCGACCTGGACTGCCAACATGGTCCAGCCACGGTCGTCGGACTGCTTCACCAACGCGGCCTTGGTCACCGCCAACGCCGAATCGGCCGCGGCTTGCGCAGCACCGGCCTGCCCTAGTGCGAGCTGCATGAGGGCATTCTCGATCCGGCTCCGTACCAAGTCCTGGCGCGTGCTCACATCGCTCGGATCCTTCATCATGAGCGCTGTCAGCACGCGCTCGGCATCGGCGAGCGGCGGTGCCGCCTGATCGAACTTGCCGAGTTGTCGCAGCAAGCCGCCAAGCACCTCACTATAGTGAGCGAACTCTTCTTCAAAATTCGCATTTGCAGGGTCGAACTCTTTCAGTGCCTTCGCCCCGGCTACTGCAGCGCCAACGTGGCGCAATGCGGCTTCGGATTCACCGCACAGGCCGAGTGTGCGGCCAAGAATCGCGTTGCTGACCAGCAGGTCTTCCTGCCATTGATGGTTTTGTGGATCATTTTTCGCCAGCGCGGCCTTGATGCGCTGGTCGGCGCGATACGCCGCAATTGCCTGATCGAGGCGTCCCTGTTGCAATGCGACCTTGCCCAGATTGTTCCAGGCGAAAGCCTGTTCCGACTTCCAGCGCGGATTCGCGGGTTCGCGGGCGACGAGGTCTTCGAAGATCTTGAGCACCCCTTCATATTCTGCGTTGGCCGCATCGAGATCCCCGCGCGCTTCGAGCACCCGACCCGTGTTGGTGCGCGTGGAGGAAAGACTGAATGCGTATTCGGTGTCTTCCGGCTTTGCGGCGACCGCCTTCTGCAGCAGTTCGCTCGCATCGTTGAAGTTCTGCAGGGCCGGATCGAGATCGCCTTGATAGAAGTACGCCTGGCCGATCCATTTCAGGCTGTCCGCATACGCCGCCTCGCGCGCGACATTGCCCGGTCCACGCCGCAGCAGTTCGGCATCGATTGTCGCCGCGGCACGATACGCCTCGAGCGCCGCGGGCAACTGGCCCTGGGCAGTACGCACGCTGCCGATCTTCTGCAACGCGGTTGCGCGTTGCGCGAGTGCCTCGTCGGTCACGTCGCGGCTCGGCAGCGACTGGAAATACGCCATAGCCTTGTCGTCGACGGACTGCATTATGTCGAGCCGGTGCACCTCACCGAGCTTGTCGTTGAGATCGCCGAGCATGAAGCCGACCAGGTCCTCGGCCTGCTTCTGGCGGCGCTCGGCATCCTCGCGCGCGACCACCGCGGCCTTGCGCGCGATCATCGCGTTGATCGCGAGTCCGGTCGTGACCACCATTACTGCGAGCGCCACCGCGGTAATCGCGGCCATGCGCCGCACGCGCCGCTGCTGCTCGCGTTGCTTGAGCGCATCGAAACCGACGTCGAGCAGGCCCGCGATCAGTTTCAGCTTCGCATTCGGCTTGCCGTCCTTGCCGGGCCTCGCATCGGCCGCGATCGGTTCAGTGCGTTCACTGGTCAGTTGTCCGTTCGCATCGACCGTGTAGCGCAACGCCTGGGCGAAGCATTCCTCGCCCTCGTGGCCCGGCTGGTCGCTCGCGTTCGGTTCGCCGCCGACGATCACACAGAACACGCGCTCGGCACGGCCGAGCCGCTTGAACGCGAGAATCTCCTGATTCACCCACGGCGACCTTGCGGCCAGCGGCGAACAGATCACGATCAGGTTCGCCGACTGCGCGAGCGCCTCGGCGACCTTGCGGTTGAGATCGGTCGCGCTCGGCAGTTCGTCGCGGTCGCGGAAGATCGGGGTCAGGCGCCGCGGGATCACCCCGGCCGCGGTCGTCGTTCCGACCAGCCGACTCGGCACCCGATAGGTCTCCAGCGCCTTGTGCAGCCACTGTCCCCAGACCGCGTCCTGGTGGCTGTAGCTGATGAACGCGAAGTAGCGATACCCGCCGGCCGGCGTGTTCATCGCGGTGCGCACCTCCTGGCGACTGTGTCGCGATCGGATCTGCGTGCGTTTGCGCCGGCCATGCAGCCTCCAACCGCTCGGTCAGGACACCGACGAGCGACCAGTATCGGCCGAAATGTGACCCAAGTCACGGAATCGCGCGCCTTCCACGGGCAGAGGCGGCGCCTGTTCGCCCAAGCGGTCGCGGTACCCAGGCGCTCTCCGGGCGCGACGATGCGGGTCGGCCGACCAGGCGCGCAGTACCTGTATCGCCCTCTCGCCGCAGGACCGGCGAGACCGAAAGCACACCGTGCGTTCGCGCCCGCGCTTGCCCGCCATCGGACCTCCGACTACGCTGAAACCCCGAGTGCCACGTCCCGCCATGCCCCCCGGTTTTGTCCATCTGCATGTCCATAGCGAGTATTCGCTGACCGATTCGACGATCCGGATCGCCGGTCTCGTAGGCGCGTGCGTCGAAGCCGGGATGCCGGCGGTGGCACTGACCGATCAGAGCAACCTTTTTGCCCTGGTCAAGTTCTACAAGGCCGCCGAGGCCGCGGGAATCAAGCCGATCGCGGGCTGCGACCTGTGGATCGCCGATCCCGAAGACCGCAGCCAGCCGCAACGCCTGACCGTGCTGTGCCAGGACCGCGACGGTTATCTGAACCTGTCGCGCCTGATCTCGCGCGCGTATGCCGCGAATCGCCATGGCGATCATGCGCTCGTGGAATCCGCGTGGTTCGACGACGCGAATGCGGGCCTGATCGCGCTGGCCGGCCAGCACAGCGATGTCGGACGCCTGCTGCTCGCGGGGCGCACCGACGCTGCGCGCGCACGCGCCGAGTGGTGGCGTACGCGGTTCCGTGATCGCTATTACGTCGAGGCCACACGCACCGCGCGAGCGCACGAGGACGCGTTTCTCGCCACGGCACTCGACCTCGCCGCGCGCTGCGACCTGCCGGTCGTGGCCAGCAACGACGTGCGCTTTCTCGCGCGCGACGACTTCGAGGCGCACGAAGCGCGCGTATGCATCCACGCGGGCCGCGTGCTCGCCGATCCGAAGCGCCCGCGCGACTACAGTCCCGAGCAGTATCTGAAGTCGCCGCAGGCGATGGGGGAGGTGTTCGCGGATCTGCCCGAACTGCTCGAAAACGCGGTCGAACTCGCGCGACGCTGCAATCTCGAACTCGGCTTCGGCAAGTACTTCCTGCCCGCGTTTCCGGTTCCTGACGAGCACACGCTGGACAGCTTCATGCGGGCACAGGCGCAGGAAGGGCTGCAGCGGCGTCTGCGCAGCCGCCAATCCGCACCCGGCTTCAGCGAGGACGACTACCGGCGCCGGCTCGACACCGAGCTCGACGTGATTGCGCAGATGGGTTTCCCCGGTTACTTCCTGATCGTCGCGGACTTCATCAACTGGGCCAGGCAGAACGACATACCGGTCGGCCCCGGACGCGGCTCGGGCGCCGGATCGCTGGTCGCCTACGCGCTCGGGATCACCGATCTGGATCCGCTGCGCTACGGTCTGCTGTTCGAGCGCTTCCTCAATCCCGAACGCGTCTCGCTGCCCGACTTCGACGTCGACTTCTGCATGGACCGGCGCGACGAGGTGATCGACTACGTCGCCCGCAAGTACGGCCGCGACCGGGTCAGCCAGATCATCACCTACGGAACGATGGCGGCGAAAGCGGTGCTGCGCGACACCGGCCGCGTGCTCGGCATGCCGTACGGCCAGGTCGACCGCATCGCCAAACTGATTCCGAAGGTGCCGCTCGACATCGCGCTCGAGGACGTGCTCGGCCGTTCGGAGAAATCGCGCCGTGAACCCGAACGCGTGGTCGGCGAATTCAAGGCTCTCTACGAGGCCGACGAGGACGTCACCGAACTGGTCGATCTCGCATTGAAGCTCGAGGACCTCACGCGCAATGCGGGCCGGCACGCGGGCGGCGTGGTGATTGCACCCGGTCCGCTCAGCGACTACGCGCCGCTGTTCTGCGAAGCGGGCGGCGGCGGCGTGGTCACGCAGTTCGACAAGGACGACGTCGAGGCTGTCGGCCTGGTCAAGTTCGATTTCCTCGGACTGCGCACGCTGACGATCATCGACTGGACGGTCAAGGCGATCAATACGCGGCGCGCAGAGGACGGCGAGGCACCCCTCGACATCATGGCGCTGCCGCTCGACGACGCCGCGGTGTTCGATCTGCTCAAGCAGGCGCGCACGGTCGCGGTGTTCCAGTTCGAGTCGCGCGGCATGCAGGGCATGCTCAAGGACGCGAGGCCGGACCGCTTCGAGGACATCATCGCGCTCGGCGCGTTGTACCGTCCCGGCCCGATGGACCTGATCCCGAGCTACTGCCGGCGCAAGCACGGCATCGAAGTCATCGACTACCCCGATCCGCGCGTCGAACCGGTCCTGCGCGAGACCTACGGAATCATGGTCTACCAGGAACAGGTCATGCAGATGGCGCAGATCGTCGGCGGCTACTCGCTCGGCGGCGCCGACCTGCTGCGCCGCGCGATGGGCAAGAAAAAGGCCGAGGAAATGGCCCGCCAGCGCGTGACATTCCGCGAAGGCGCCGCGCGCAATGGCGTGGACGAAGCGAAGGCCGACGCCGTGTTCGACACGATGGAGAAGTTCGCCGGCTACGGATTCAACAAGTCGCATGCGGCAGCCTACGCGCTCGTCTCCTACCAGACCGCGTGGCTGAAGGGACATTATCCGGCCGAGTTCATGGCGGCGGTGCTGTCCTCGGACATGGACAGCACCGACAAGGTCGTGAACTTTCTGGGGGAGGCACGCGCGCTCGGACTCAGCGTGCGTGCTCCGGATATCAACGCGTCCGCCTATGCGTTCGTGGCAATCGATGCATCGACGATCCAGTACGGTCTCGGCGCGATCAAGGGCGTTGGGCGTGGTGCGGTCGAGAGTATTGTCGAAGCGCGCATCCGTGGCGGCAGCTACCGCGACCTGTTCGACTTCTTCCGCCGAATCGACGCGCAGAAGATCAACAAGCGCGTGCTCGAAGCATTGATCCAGTCCGGCGCGATGGACGGCCTCGGCAGGAACCGCGCGACGCTGATGGCGCATCTGCCCGAAGCGATGCGTGCGGCGGAACAGGCGCTGCGCGATCGCGAGAGCGGCCAGGTCGACATTTTTTCGAGCAGTGCCGGTGCGCCGTCGCTCGTGCAGGTGCCGCCCGACATCGACGACTGGCCGATCGCGCAACGTCTTGCCGGCGAGCGCGACACGCTCGGACACTATCTTTCCGGTCATCCGACCGACGCCTGGCGCGGACTGATCAGCGAAATCGCGACCTGTCCGATCGGCGAAATCGACAGACACTACCGGCCGCCGTCGGGTGAGCGCCGCTCGCGTTTCGCCGACCTGCCCACGTTCGTGCTGGCCGGTTCGGTGATCGCGATCCGCAAGCAGGGGGACAACCGCGCGTTCGTGACCGTCGAGGATTTCTCGGGCAAGTTCGAGGCGGTGCTGTATCGCGAGACATGGATCGAGTACGGGCCGCTGCTGACCCGCGATGCGATCCTCGTGTTTGCCGGAGGACTCAGCGTCGACGACTTTTCCGGCGGCTACCAGCTTCGCGTGCACACGGTCTCGACGATCGAGGCCACCTGCGAGCGCCGCGCGAGCCTGCTGCGGCTGAGCCTCAATGGCGTGCAAGCCGACTTCATCGATCAGCTGGGCCATGCGCTTGCGGCCTACCGTGGCGGCACCACGCCGGTGCGTCTGGCATTCCGCAATTCCAGCGGACAGGCCGAGATCGAACTCGGTGCGCAATGGCGCGTGCGCGCCAGCCCGCTGCTCAAGGATGCGCTGAGGACGCTCGATGGCGTCATCGATGCGGACCTCGTATTCGGCGTGCGCGACTAGCCGGCCCGCGCCACCGGGAGAGCCTGACCGCTCGCGCGCGAGCCGCTATACTGCGCGGCCTTGCGTCCGATGTCGGACGCCAACTTCCGCGAATGAACCCGAACTTCCTCGATTTTGAACAGCCAATCGCCGAACTGGACGCCAAGATCCAGGAGCTGCGCCATGCCAGCCATGGCCAGGCGTTCAACATCGAGGACGAGATCGGCACGCTGCAGGGCAAGCTGAAAACCAAGACCGCGGAGATTTTCCGCAACCTCACGCCCTGGCAGATCGCGCAGCTGTCGCGACATCCGGCGCGTCCCTACACGCTCGACTATGTCGGCGTGATCTTCGACGAGTTTCATGAGCTCGCCGGCGATCGCGCCTTCGCGGACGACGCCGCGATCGTTGGCGGCCTGGCCCGCTTCGACGAGCGCGCGGTAATGGTGATCGGACATCAGAAGGGGCGCGACACCAAATCGAAGGTGCGCCGCAATTTCGGCATGCCGCGGCCGGAAGGCTATCGCAAGGCGCTGCGCCTGATGCAGATGGCCGAACGCTTCGGACTGCCGATCCTGACCTTCATCGACACGCCCGGCGCATATCCCGGCGTCAACGCCGAGGAACGCGGCCAGAGCGAGGCCATCGCGCGCAATCTCCTCGAAATGTCCGCTCTGGGTGTGCCGATCGTGTGTACGGTTATCGGAGAGGGCGGCTCCGGTGGCGCGCTCGCGATCGGCGTCGGCGATCGCACCAACATGCTCCAGTACAGCACCTACTCGGTGATCACGCCGGAAGGCTGCGCATCGATCCTGTGGAAGACCGCCGAGCGCGCGAAGGATGCCGCCAACGCGCTCGGCATGACCGCGCCGCGCCTGCTAGAACTCGGGCTGATCGACAAGATGGTTCGCGAACCCCTCGGTGGCGCGCACCGCAATCCGCGCTCGATGGCGGTGCGCCTGAAAGCGGTGCTGCGCAACCAGCTCGACGAACTCTGCGCGCTGGATGTCCCCTCGCTGCAGGAAAGACGCTACGAGCGCCTGCGCGCCTACGGCGCCTACACGTCAGCCTGACATACGCGAAACTGCCCCGATCGCTGCGCCGGTGTCATCGCGTCATCCGTATCGTGACAACGCGCGCGGTCACGACAGCCGCGTCGTCGCGGCTGCCGATATTCCCGTGGACGCGACCGATGAAGGACAATGGCCGCACCCGCTCGAACCGGAAACCGCCATGGACTACGCCGCACGCCAACGCATCGAGAGCGACCTCGAATCGATCCGCGAGCAGGGTCTGTACAAGACCGAGCGTGTGATCACGACACCGCAATCGGCTGCCATCCGTACCGCCGATTCCGGTCAGGTGCTGAACTTCTGCGCGAACAACTATCTCGGCCTTGCCGATCATCCCGACATCGTCGCAGCCGCGAAGAGCGCGCTGGACACGCACGGATTCGGCCTCGCGAGCGTGCGCTTCATCTGCGGAACGCAGGACCTGCACAAGCAACTCGAGAAGAGCATCTCGACATTCTTCGGCACCGACGACACGATCCTCTACACGAGCTGCTTCGACGCGAACGGCGGCCTGTTCGAGACCATCCTCGGCGAGGAGGACGCGGTGATCTCGGACGCGCTCAACCACGCATCGATCATCGACGGCATCCGCCTTTGCAAGGCCGAACGCAGGCGCTACGCGAACAGCGACATGGGCGAGCTGGAGAAACACCTGTCCGAGACGCGGGGCAGGCGCACGCGCCTGATCGCGACCGACGGCGTGTTCTCGATGGATGGCTATATCGCGAAACTCGATGAAATCGTCGCGCTCAAGAACAGGCACGACGCATTGCTGATGGTCGACGACTCGCACGCAACCGGGTTCGTCGGCCCGACCGGGCGCGGATCCGCCGAGCTGCACGGCGTGATGGAGGAAGTGGACGTGTTCACTTCCACGCTCGGCAAGGCGCTCGGTGGCGGCTCGGGAGGCTTCACGACCGGACGCCAGGCGATCATCGATCTGCTGCGCCAGCGCTCGCGACCGTATCTTTTCTCGAACACGCTGCCGCCGCCGCTGGTCGCGGCTTCGATCAAGGTATTCGAAATGCTGTCGTCGAGTACCACACTGCGCGACAAGGTCAACGACAACGCGCTGTATTTCCGCAAGCGCATGACCGACGCGGGTTTCGACATCCGCCCCGGCACGCATCCGATCGCACCGGTCATGCTCGGCGACGCCAGGCTCGCACAGACCTTCGCACAGGAACTCCTCGCCGAAGGCATCTACGTGATCGGCTTCTTCTACCCGGTAGTGCCGCAGGGCCAGGCGCGCATCCGCACCCAGATGAGCGCGGCGCACACGCGTGCGCAGATCGACCAGGCCGTCGACGCGTTCGTGCGCGTGGGCAAACGGCTTGGCGTACTCGGCTGACGCTCGAAAAAAGGACTCGCGGAGCCTTCGGAGCAACGCGCCGGCCTCGGCCCCGCCCGGCACGATGTCCCGGCGCGAATCGAGACGCACGTCTCGGCAGCGCCATACAGCCGATCGATGACGGACGCGCGACCGCTGCCGTGGCGTGACGTCGCGCTTGACCGCTTGCGCGCGCACGATCATGCTCGCGCCGCGACGTGGGCCGAGCGCGGGAAGGACCGCGTGAATGCGTCGGCCGGCGTCACAGTCGCGGGTGATCCGGCACGGCGAAATGCCGCCTACAACGCGATTTCCTCAGGGGGAATTCAATGAAACATGTCTTGATGGCAGCGTTGCTTGCGTTGTCCGGCTTCGTCGTGGCCGATTCCTCCGCACAAGTGCCGGTCCGCGATGGTGCGACCGTGCCGACCCCGGCCGCAGCTGGCAAGCCGGTGGAAACCCGCCTGCTCAGCGCGGGAAGCGCTTCGATCGACCTGCGCACGCTGTCGAGCAACCCGCCGCGCCGCCGCTTCCGCCCCGAGCGCGAGGAACCCGAAGTCGATCGCATTGCGTTGCCCGGAGGCCTTCCCGAGGTCGCCGCCCCGCTGCCCGTCCCGGCCGCGCCCGCGCCCGCGCCGATCTCGAACTTCCTCGGCCTCGACTTCGCCAACTGGGGTGCGGGGCGTCCGCCCGACACCGTCGGTGACGTCGGTCCGACCTATTTCATCCAGGCGGTCAACACCTCGATTGGCGTCTACCGCAAGTCCGACTCGGTGCGCGTGGCCGCGTTTACCTACGACACGTTCATGAGCCAGGGCAATTTCGGCAATCTCTGCGACACCGACAACTTCGGCGATCCGGTGGTCCTGTACGATTCGTTCGAGGACCGCTGGGTCATCACCGATTTCGCGTTCGTGCTCGATGGTTCGGGCAACGTGGTCAACCCGCCCGGCGCGTACCAGTGCTTTGCGGTGTCGAAGACCGGCGATCCGGTGACCGGCGGCTGGAACTTCTATTCGCTGCACCTGACCGACGCGCTCGGCGACTACCCGAAATTCGGAATCTGGCCCGACGGCATCTACATGTCGGCCAACATGTTCGGATTCCCGGCTGGCGGGTCCTTCGTCGGCACGCGCGTGTGGGCGCTCAACAAGGCGCAGATGTACGCGGGCGCGCCGTCGATCCAGGTCGTCCAGTTCAGTCCGCCGGCGTCCGAATTCACGCTGCTCCCGGCCAACGCACGCCTGCAGACCGGCACGCCGCCGGCCGGCTCGCCGAACTATTTCAGCGTGATCTGGCAGTACACGAACGCGGTGTCGGTCTACAAGTTCCACGTCGACTGGAACAGCATTTCGCTGTCCTCGTTCACCGGTCCGTTCATCGCGATCGCGCCCGCAAGCTGGGCCAGTCCGCCAGGCACGGTGCCGGCACAGGGCGGCAACGCGAACGATACCCTCGCGGTGCGCCTGATGATGCAGAACCAGTACACGAACCTCGGCGGCGTGGAGTCGCTCTGGAACGCGCACACCGTCCTAGGCGGCGCCGCCTCGACCGCCGCACCGCGCTACTACCAGACGACGGTGACCGGCGGCAGTGTCGCCGCCAACACGACCCAGGCTGCGACGCACACGCCGGACACCACGGTCAACCGCTACATGCCGAGCCTCGCGGTCGATCGTGCGGGCGACATGGCGATCGGTTACAGCGCCTCGTCCTCGACGCTGATGCCCGCGATCCGCTATGCGGGTCGCCTTGCGGGCGATCCATTGAGCACGCTGCCACAGACCGAGACCTCGCTGGTCGAAGGCACCGGTGCGCAGAACACGAGCACACGCTGGGGCGACTACAGCGCGATGTCCGTCGATCCCGATGGCTGCACGTTCTGGTACACGAACGAGTACTACATCGCGGTCGGCGGCAACTGGCAGACCCGCGTGGGTTCGTTCGCGTTTCCGTCGTGTACGCCGGTCGCCAGCGGCACCGTGCAGGGCACGGTCAGCGCGACCGCGGGCGGCGCGCCGATCAGCGGTGCGACGATCAATTTCGGCAGCCGGACCACGACGACCGATGCGGGCGGCTTCTACCAGTTCGCCGCGATCCCGTCCGGCACCTACCCCGCGATCAGCGCGAGCAAGCCCGGTTTCGTCAGCGCGACCCAGAACAATGTCGTGGTCAGCGACGGCGCGACGACCACGAAGAATTTTTCCCTTGCCGCGGCGCCGACGAGTGCGTGTCCGATCGATACGACGCAAGCGGATTTCCAGATGGGCGTGCCGACCAGCGTCGACCTGACCACGAATCCGGGCGACGTGTTGCTGCTCAACGCGGCCGCGATCGACCAGCAGAACACGTCGGTCACAGGCAGTGGCTTCGGCTTCAGTTCGACGAGCTGGTTCGGGCAGACCTTCACCGCCGCGGCGAGCGGCTCGCTGACGCGGGTCGACGTCGACCTGTTCTGCAGCACCTGCACCGGCACGACGCCGAACATCACCGTGTCACTGCGTGCGACGAGCGGCAACCTGCCGACCGGCGCCGACCTTGCGACCGCAACGATCCCCGGATTCTCGAGCGGCTCGGGCGGCTACTTCAGCGCGAACTTCGCGGTCCCCGCGACGATCACGTCCGGCACGCAATACGCGATCGTCGTGCGCGCGGTCTCCAACCCGTCGGCCGGAACGTACGCGTACGTCGTGAGCTCCGGCAGCCCGTACGCGGGCGGACGCCGCGTGACCTCGACCAACAGCGGCACCACCTGGACCGGACAGACGACCGATGTCGGCTTCGTCACCTACGTCGCGAGCGGCTATGCGGCAGCGGGCAACCTGATTTCGTCGACCAAGGACAGCAACCTGCCGATGGGCCAGACGCCCACGTGGTCGACGCTGAGCTGGACCGCGACGACCCCGGTGAACACCTCGACCCGATTCCAGGTCGGCGCGAGCAATTCGCCAGCGGGTCCGTTCACGTTCGTCGGGCCCGACGGCACCGCCGCGACGTTCTACACGACGAGTGGCGGCTCGCTGAGCCAGTTCGACGGCAATCGCTACCTCAAGTACCAGGCCGACCTCGCGACCACGGACAGCACGATGACGCCGGTGCTGAGCGACGTCACGGTCTGCTACGCGCCGGCCGTCGCCACTCCGGCCGATCTCGGCATAACCAAGACCGACGGCGTAACGACAGCGACGCCGGGCGGTTCGGTGACCTATACGATCGTCGCGTCCAACGCGAGTGGAAGCGACGCAACCGGTGCCACCGTGGCCGACACGTTCCCGGCCTCGCTGACCTGTACCTGGACCTGCTCGGGCGCGAGCGGCGGCACGTGTACCGCATCCGGCTCGGGCAACATAAACGACACGGTCGCCCTGCCAAACGGCGCGAGTGCGACCTATACCGCAAGTTGCGCGGTGTCACCCGCGGCGACGGGTTCGCTCAGCAATACCGCGATCGTGAGCCTTGCCGGCGATCCGAACAGTGCCAACGACACGGCGACGGACACCGACACGCTGACGCCACAGGCGGACCTCGCGATCACCAAGACCGATGGCGTCGCCAGTGCGACGCCGGGCGGTTCGGTCACCTACACGATCGTCGCGTCGAACGCGGGACCGAGCAGCGCAACCGGATCGACCGTCGCCGACACGTTCCCCGCGTCGCTGACCTGTACCTGGACCTGTTCGGGCGCGGGCGGCGGCACCTGCACGGCCGCAGGCTCGGGCAACATCAACGATGCGGCCAACCTGCCCAGCGGCGGCAGCGCGACCTATACCGCGAGTTGCGCGGTGTCGGCCGGCGCGACCGGTTCGCTGGTCAACACCGCGACCGTGACCGCACCGGGCGGCGTCACCGATCCGACCCCGGGCAACAACTCGGCGACCGATACCGATGCGCTCGGTCCGAGCGCTGACCTCGCGATCACCAAGACCGACGGCGTCGCCAGTGCGACGCCGGGCGGTTCGGTGACCTACACGATCGTCGCGTCGAACGCGGGACCGAGCAGCGCAACCGGATCGACCGTCGCCGACACGTTCCCCGCGTCGCTGACCTGCACCTGGACCTGTTCGGGTTCTGGTGGCGGCACCTGTACCGCTGCGGGCTCGGGCAACATCAACGATTCGGCCAACCTGCCTAGTGGCGGCAGCGCGACCTACACCGCAAGTTGCGCGGTGTCGGCCGGCGCGACCGGTTCGCTGGTCAACACCGCGACCGTGACCGCACCGGGCGGCGTAACCGATCCGACGCCAGGCAACAACTCGGCGACCGATACCGACACGCTCGGTCCGAGCGCTGACCTTGCGATCACCAAGACCGACGGCGTGACCAGTGCAACGCCAGGCGGCTCGGTGACCTACACGATCGTTGCGTCCAACGCTCGGACCGAGCAGCGCGACCGGATCGACCGTCGCCGACACGTTCCCCGCGTCGCTGACCTGCACCTGGACCTGTTCGGGTTCTGGTGGCGGCACCTGCGCGGCTGCGGGCTCGGGCAACATCAACGATGCGGCAACCTGCCTAGTGGCGGCAGCGCGACCTACACCGCAAGTTGCGCGGTGTCGGCGCGGCGCCACCGGTTCGCTGGTCAACACCGCGACCGTGACCGCACCGGGCGGCGTCACCGATCCGACGCCAGGCAACAACTCGGCGACCGATACCGACACGCTGAACGCGAGCGCGGATCTTGCGATCACCAAGACCGACGGCGTGACCAGTGCAACGCCAGGCGGTTCGGTCACCTACACGATCGTTGCGTCCAACCTCGGACCGAGCAGCGCGACCGGCGCGACCGTCGCCGACACGTTCCCCGCGTCGCTGACCTGCACCTGGACCTGTTCGGGTTCTGGTGGCGGCACCTGCACCGCTGCGGGCTCGGGCAACATCAACGATGCGGCCAACCTGCCCAGTGGCGGCAGCGCGACCTATACCGCGAGTTGCGCGGTGTCGGCCGGCGCGACCGGTTCGCTGGTCAACACCGCGACCGTGACCGCACCGGGCGGCGTCACCGATCCGACCCCGGGCAACAACTCGGCGACCGACACCGACACGCTCGGCGGCCAGGCCAACATCGGCATCACGCTCACCGACAACCGCTCGTTCGTGCAGGTCGGCGATGCGCTTGACTACCTGATCGAAGTAACCAATCCGGGTGGCCCGAGCGATGCGGTTGCAACCGTCATCGATGCATTGCCGGCTCTGCTCACGGGCGGCTCGTGGGTGTGCACGGCCAGCGGCGGCGCGACTTGCGGCAATGCGAACGGCAGCGGTGACACGCTGACGGACACGGCGACGCTACCGATCGGCGGCGCCGCGACCTACGTCTACTCGGCGACCGTACAGTCGGCCGGCACCGACGACTCGATCGACAACACCGCGACTGCGAGCCTGATCAACGGCGTCGATCCCGTGCCTGCCGACAACACCGCGACGGATACCGACGTGATCGTGATCTTCCGCGA
This sequence comes from uncultured Gammaproteobacteria bacterium, assembly GCA_963758365.1. Classification (GTDB taxonomy): domain Bacteria; phylum Pseudomonadota; class Gammaproteobacteria; order Xanthomonadales; family Rhodanobacteraceae; genus Dokdonella_A. The sequence goes on along the minus strand of CAVWVB010000001.1, from coordinate 637,228 downwards.
CGGCTTCGAAAGCGGCCCTGACAGTGTGGTCAGCGTTGTCGGCACCGGCAGCGACTATGTGACCGCACATCTGCGCATCGACGCGACGCTGCTCGACCAGCTCGGCATCATGCCGGTCGCGATCGCGAGCGGCAGGACCGTGGACGGGAGAATGCTGTTCACGGTCGAGCTCGCGCGATTTGGCGACGCGTTCGCGTTGCGGATGGTCACCCGCGACGCGCACGGCCTGAGCGAGCGCACGTCGTGGCAATCGGTGGACACGAATCTGCGTCTACTGTCGTTCGCCTGGCAGTCCGCGTCGAGCGGGCAGAGCAACGGCTACCTGAGCATCGATGCCGGCGACGCCGAATTGCTGGTCGAGGGCCGCGACGAAAAGGGACGGCTCACCCAGTTGCGGGTGCGCGTGGACGACAGCGTGCCATGGCTGTTGCTCATCGAGCAGTAGTCGCCCGCGTTCTCCTGGCCGCGGGGTCCGGAACTTTCCGGGCTCCGCGCGCGGCGTCGGTGGCGGGTTGATCGCGCTGGCGCCGCCGCGCGGGAGCGCCGCGTTGCAACGCGGCGACTTCATGAGTTTCCAGCCTGCGCCAGGCGCCCTTGGCGAGACCCCCGAGCACGAGCGCGCCGATCGCGACGCGCACCAGCCGCAGCACGCGCAAGTCGAATGCGGCGAGCAGGCGCCGGATCTGCCGGTTGCGTCCTTCGTCGATCACGACCTCGAGCCATGCATGCTTGTGGCCACGACGCAGTTCCCGCACATGCTTCAGCACAAGCGGCTCTCCGTCGTGGGTCGTGCCGGCACGCAGCGCAGCAAGCAGCGCGGCATCGGGAACGCGGTCGATCTGCACGTGGTAGATCTTGTCCAGATGGGTATCCGGAGCGGTGATGCCTGCCGCCCAGAGGCTGTCGTTGCTGAACAGGAGCAGGCCTTCGCTGGCCTTGTCGAGCCGGCCGACGGGCGCGACCCAGGGTAATCCGGCATCCGCAAACGCCACGTACACGGTGTCCCGATCGCGCTCGTCGGCAGCGGTCGTGACCAGGCCGCGTGGCTTGTTCAGCATGAGGTAGACGCGTTCGCTCGCCGCGAGCTCCCTGCCATCGAGCGCAATGAGGTCGCGCGCGTTGATCGGCCGCTCGGGATCGCGCACCGTGCGGCCGTTGACTGCGACACGGCCGGCTTCGATCCACTGCGTCGCCCGCGCCCGCGATGCAATGCCGAGTTTCGAAATCCTGCGGGCCAGTCCATGGCGCGGTTCGCGCGCAGCCATCAGCGGACGCGGCGACCCGGGCATCGATGGTGGCGGCAGCCCGTGTCGCTTCGGCATCAACGCGTGGTGAAACTGTCGTAGTTCTGCTCGACGACATCCTCGCGATCGAGCCCGTCCACGCGCGCCCCGGGCGGACCGTGCTGCAGCCAGCGCTGGAACTCGACAAGCACCCGCGACGCACCGCAGGCAACGACTTCGACGCGGCCGTCGGGCAGGTTCCTCGCGTATCCGCTCAACCCGAGTTCGATGGCGCGAGCACGTGCCGATGCGCGAAAGAACACGCCCTGCACGCGGCCCGATATCAGAAAGCGTGCGCTCGCCACGATCGCACTACTTCGACGCCGCGCCGATCGCCCTGTCCAGATCGGTCGCGGTGACCGGACCGGTGAACGTCTTCGCAACGTGTCCGTCCGGCGCGATCAGGTAGGTGGTCGGCAGGCCACGCGGAACGTCGAAATCGGCGGGCGGATCGTACATGTCGGCCTGCGCGAGCGGATACTTGACCGGGTGTGCCTTCGCGAACGCAACGATCTCGGCCTTGTCGGTGTCCTCCCAGGCGAGGCCGATCGCGGCGACATCCTTGCGGCTCGCAACGAACGTGGAAAGCTCCGGCATCTCCTTGATGCAGGGCGAGCACCAGGTTGCCCAGAAATTCACGATGACCCACTTGCCGCGCTCGGCCGCGAGGTCGAACGTCTTGCCATCCAGCGTGGTGACCGACAACGTCGGTCGTTCGGCCGTTTTTGCGGCCAGTGCGGAACCCGAGCACGCAATCAATGCTGCCGCCATGACAGCGAAACGAACGTTTCTCATGCCTGCTCCGTCGGGGAGTTGGAATGCGCGGGTTTGCTTGCGCCCGGCGCGGAGGTGCATGGTACAGCCGCAGGAAAGACTGCGGAGATCGGCACCCCGAGTGCTTCGCGTACGCGCTGGCCCAGGGTTTCGATGAGGGCCGCGACCTTCGGTTCGAACCGCAGGGGACTCGCATCGGATTGCACCGGAAGGCGATAGCCGCCCTCCTCGTAGATCTCGAGCAGGTCCGTGCTCGCAAGGTCGCGGACCACGACCCACTCGCCGTGCTCGCCGCACTGAATGAGGCCGATCCGATGCAGGTCGCCGAGATACCGTTGCATCAGGTCGTCGTCGAGCAGCGGCTCGGCAAGAAGCAGATCGTCCGCCTGCAAGCCCCTGCCTGTCCGCTGCGCCGCCACGAAGTGGCCGAGCACGCGCAACAACCCCGCGAACTCATGCTCGCGCGCGAGTCTCAGATGGACCGGCCGGTACTCGAATGCACCCAGCGACGCGGTAATCGATGCGCCGAACAGCACCAGTGCCCACGAGATGTATATCCAGAGGATGAATACCGGAACTACCGCGATCGCGCCGTACACCTGCTGGTAGCTCGCATAACGGGTGGCGTACAGCGCGAAGCCGCGCTTGACCAGTTCAAACAGCGCCGCGGCGATCAGTGCGCCGAGCAACGCGCGCCTGATCGCCACGCTGCGGTTGGGTATCACCACATAGGCTGCAACCAGAGCACCCCACATGATCAGGAACGGCAGCACCGCCAGGGCGATGACCTTGACCGGAAACTGTGTCGTTGCCACGTCCAGGAACGGCAGCGCAAACGCGTACGAACTGATCGCAAGCGCGGCAACCAGCAGCAACGGGCCGAGCGTCAACGCGGTCCAGTAGATGATGAAACGCATGCTTGCGCTGCGTGTGTCCTGGACGCGCCAGATCCTGTTGAACGCATCCTCGATGCTCATCATCAGCGAGATCGAACTGAAAAACAGTACGAGAACGCCGATCGCGGTCGCCTTGCTCGCGTTCGCGGCAAACTCGGTGATGTAACTCTGCACGGCGCTGCCCGTCGCCGGCACGAAATTCATGAACACCCAGGTCACGAGGCGCTCGCGCCAGCCCTCGAATCCCGGAAACGCCGCAAGGATGCCGAGCATCGCCGCGGTGACCGGAACCATTGCGAACACGGAAGTGAACGACAGCGCACCGGCAGTCTGCATGCAGCGGTCTTCGAGAAACCGATGCCAGGTGAATTCGAAGAATGCCGCCACGCGCTCGCGGTCGTAGCGGGTTCTGGCAAACTGCAGGACTCTCGAAAGCATGCCGGCGAGCCTAACCCAAGGGCGACGCCGAACCAAACCGGAGCATCATGAGCGAGATCCTCGTCCTCTACTACAGCCGCAGCGGTCATGTCGCCCAGCTCGCGCGCCTCGTCGCGCGCGGCGTCGGCGAGGTCGATGGCATGCGCGCCCGCCTGCGCAGCGTACCCGCGGTTGCCCCGGTCATTGAAACTGCACAGCCGCCCGAGCCGGACGAAGGGGCGCCCTACGCGACGCGTGAGGACCTGCACGAGTGCGCGGGCGTCATCCTCGGCAGCCCGACCCGCTTCGGCAACATGGCCGCCCCGCTCAAGCACTTCATCGATTCGACCGCAGCCGAGTGGGCATCGGGTTCCCTGGTCGGCAAACCCGCCGGCGTGTTCACCGCGACTGGCACGATGCACGGCGGTCAGGAAACCACCCTGGTTTCGATGATGCTGCCGCTTCTGCACCACGGCATGATCATCGTCGGTCTGCCCTACGTCGAACCCGCGCTCAATCGCACGCGCGGCGGCGGTACGCCGTACGGCGCGAGCCATGTCGCCGGAACCGGCGGCGAGAATCCGATCTGCGAGGACGAGCGCGTGCTCGCGCGCGCGCTCGGACGGCGCGTGGCCGACATCGCAATGCGGCTCGGCGCACACGCATGAATCCGCTGTCCGGCGCCGCGGTTCTCTGGGTCGCGCTGATCTTGCTGCAACCGGTCTGGTATCTCTGGCTCGCGCCGCCGTCGGGCGGGCACCCCGCACTGGCACTCGGATTGACCTTGCCGCCTTTGCTGCTGCCCCTATTCGGCCTGCGCACGGGCCTGCGGCGCGCCCTGCTCTGGGTCGGCATCCTCGCGTTGTTCTATTTCTGTCATGGCCTCGTCGCGGCTTGGGCGGTTCCTTCGACGCGCATGCCCGCGCTGCTCGAGGCGGTTCTGTGCACCGCGCTGATCGGCCTCCTCGGCTGGGACGCACGCATGCGTCGGCAGACGGTGCGCCGGCCGTAGGAAACGCTCACGACATGGCGAACGACGCCGCCGAGTGGTGCGCTGGCGCCTACGCCACGGCGGCGGGTCCGTCGCAACATTGCCGGTGTTTCTCGAGCACCGTGTCGGGAAGGCGATCGGCAAGAAAGTCGACCAGCGCGCGTACGCTCGGCAGCTGGCCACGCCGGCTCGGATAGACAAAATGCATGACGCCCATCGGCATGCTCCAGGTCGGCAGAGCCGGTTCGAGTTCGCCGCGCACGATTGCCGGAGCGCAGACGAATTCCGGCAACGTGGCGACGCCCAGACCGCGCCTTGCGGCCTCATGGAGCACGCTGAAATCGCCGCAGACGACGCGCGCCTGCATTTCCACATGCGCCTTGTTGCCGTCCGCGTCGGCCAGTTCCAGCACTTGTGCGCCCTCGTGTTCGAGCATCGACAGCAGCGGCAGATGCTGCAAGTCGCCGGGTGATCGTGGACGTGCGTGGGCCTCGAGAAATGCGGGACTCGCGACGAGCAGGATCCGTGATTGCCCGAAGCTGCGCAGGATCAGGGTCGCGTCGGTATCGAGCTTGTCGCGCACGCGTATCGCGATATCGATGCTTTCGCCGATCACGTCGACGCGACGATTGGTCGCGAGCAGCCGTACCTGCACCTTCGGATGCCGGACGAGAAATTCCGGCAATACATGCGCGACGATCGTCTGCACGAGTGACACCGGGCAACTCAGGCGTACGACGCCGCGCGGTTCGGCGCGCAACTCGTCGACCACATCCTGCGCCGCCTGCGCCTCCTCGAGTGCCGCGCGACAGTGCGCATAGAAGCGCTCACCGATCTCGGTGACCGCGAAGCGCCGCGTGGTCCGCTGCAGCAGGCGCACGCCCAGGCGTTCCTCGAGCTGGGCCACGCGCTTGCTGAGCCGCGACTTGGGCGCACCGAGGGCACGACCGGCGGCCGAAAATCCACGGTGCTCGACCACGGCCGCAAAGAAACGCAGATCGTTGAGATCGTGCAGGGCGCCTTCGACCGCGGTCATGATCGTTTCCTCTGGCGAACGAACCGGCTATATTGCGGCGCCGTCAACTGATTGTCCACGATTTGTCGTTACTCAACCATGGCGTCCGCGACGGATTTTCCGAGGACGTGCTGCGCCGCCTGTTCGGATTTCCGGACAGGCACGAAGAACGTGTGACGCGCAGGGTCTCGACATCGGTGCGCACGGCAAGACCGGGGCTGTCGGTCACGAACCCAAGGCGGTTGCAGCAGGTTTGCCGGCGTCGCGCCGGCCAGCGCGTCAGACGCGACCACCTGCGCCGGGTCAGGCGGCCGCCGCGAGGGATGGCGAGGCGGCTTGCGCCTGTTCGTCGGTCACCGCGACCGCGTGCACGACCGCGGCAATGCGTACCGCGCTCTGGATCGCCTGCGCTGTAACGTCGTGCTTCTGCAGCGTCCGCTCGTGAGACTCCATGCACTTGCCGCAGCCGTTGATTGCGGACACCGCGAGCGAGGCCAGTTCGAAATCGATCTTGTCGCACCCGGGATTGCCCATCACGTTCATGCGCAAACCCGCTCGCATGGTTGCGTATTCCTCGTTGCCGACCAGATGCGTGAAGCGATAGTAGACATTGTTCATCGCCATGATCGCCGCGGCCGCGCGTGCGGCATCGGCCTCGCCCTCGCTGAGCGTTCCGGCCACGTGCGCGGTCATGGCCGCGGTCACACGCTCGTTGCGCGAGGCGATCGCGCTGGCCAACGCGGTGATCGCGATCTGCTTCACGTTCAGGCCTGCGGCGCCGGACTCGGCGAGGACCGAATCCATATTGAGACGCAGGTCCCTCGCGTAGTCGGGCAGGTTCCGCTTGATATCTTCCAGGGTCATGTCGTTCTCCTGCGCCGGCCCGCAAAAAGGGCCGACACGTCGAAAGGTTTGCAAGGAGCGTGCATAGGCAGCGCTTCCCGGGGAGTGGCGGCCGGCGCGAATGCGACGCGCCCCGATCCGGCTCAGGCGGCTTTCAACGTCGCCTCACCCTGCGTCCAGTTGCACGGACACAGTTCGTCGGTCTGCAGCGCGTCGAGCACGCGCAGGACCTCCTGCGGATTGCGGCCGACGCTGCCGTCGGTTACATACGCGAAGCGGATCACGCCGTCCGGATCGACGAGGAAGGTCGCGCGCTTGGCGACACCCTCCTCCTCATCGAGGATGCCGAGGGCGCTCGTGAGGCGCTTGGCGGTATCGGCCAGCATCGGAAACGGCAGATCGCGAAGATCCTTGTGATCCTTGCGCCAGGCCAGGTGCACGAACTCGCTGTCGGTACTCGCGGCGAGAACCTGGCAATCGCGGTCCGCAAACTGCCTGTTGAGGTCGCCGAAACCCTTGATCTCGGTCGGGCACACGAACGTGAAGTCCTTCGGATAGAAGAACACGAGCAACCACTTGCCCTTGTAGGTCGCATGGGTGACCGGAACGAACGCCTTGTCGACGCTCTCGGTGGAAACGGTCGCCTTCAGATTGAATTCGGGAAACTTGTCGCCAACGGTCAGCATGAGGCACTTCTCCTGTTTCGGATGTCGGATGGATAAGCCGGGGGTTGTTTCGGGGATCGGCGCCGGGCGCCGTCTCCAGACAAGATAGGGGTCGATAGGCGATCATTCAAATCAATTATTGATATTGCTTCGATAGAGTGCTTCAATCGCAACCACGATGAATTTGCGTGATCTCCGTTATCTGGTCGCCCTCGCCGAACACAAGCATTTCGGCCACGCCGCGGCCGCAAGTTTCGTCAGCCAGCCGACCCTTTCGACACAGATCAAGAAGCTCGAGGATGAATTGGGCGTGGCGCTGGTCGAACGCACCCCGCGCAAGGTGCTGCTCACTGAAGTAGGCCGCGAAATCGCACAGCGCGCGCGCGAGGTGCTCAATGAAGTCGAACAGATTCGCGCGGCCGCGCAGCGCACGCGCGATCCGGAATCTGGCACGGTTCGCCTTGGCATCTTTCCGACGCTCGGCCCCTACCTGCTGCCGCACGTGATCCCGGCCATCCGCGCGCGTTTTCCGCGCCTCGAGCTGTTGCTGACCGAGGAGAAGACCGAGATCGTTCTGAAGCGACTGCGCGAAGGGCGCCTCGATGCCGGCATCCTTGCCCTGCCGATCCACGACGACCAGTTGCATCAGGAATTCCTTTTCGAGGAGGACTTCGTGCTCGCGGTGCCGGAGGGTCACGAACTGGCGAGCCAGTCGAGCCTGAAGCTCGGCGATCTGTCCGAGCAGAACCTGTTGCTGCTCGAGGATGGCCATTGTCTGCGCGACCAGGCACTCGAGGTCTGTCAGCTGGCCGGCGCCATGGAGCGCACCGGCTTTCGCGCGACCAGCCTGGAGACCTTGCGCCAGATGGTCGCGGCCGGAGTAGGCATCACCCTGCTGCCGACACTCGCGGTCAAGCCGCCGGTTGCTCCGTCGGCGGATATCCATCTGATCCGCTTTCGCAGCCACCCACCGAGCCGCCGCATCGCAATGGTCTGGCGCAAGAGTTCGGCGATCACGGCGTTCCTGACCCAACTGGCCGCGATCATTCGCGACCTGCCGATTGGCCTGCTCGATTCAGGCGCCGCCTCGCGGCCCGCGCGCACGCGTCGTGGCGCGAGCGCACGCAAGCGCGACTGAATGCGACTTCAGAGTGCGGGCGATCGGCATCCGCCCTTCGTCGATTTCCGGACCCGCCGATCGCGTGCGGATGCGCGATGATTGAGAACACGCGTTCAATCGGCTACGTTCTCAAGAAGCCTACGCTCACGCACGCCTGGAGCGTGCATGGACAGCGCGAACCAGGCGATCTCGCAGCTGACGCAACGATAAGCAAACCCTATCGAATCGATTGCGACAATCGATTTTACTGGGCACAACGCGGGTGCTAGCTTCGCCGCGGGCGTTTTGCGCCCTGCCACAGGGCAAACCAGTCAATCCATGAGGTGCACCATGAGCAAGTTGAAAGGAAGCCGTACCGAGGAGAATCTCAAGGCCGCGTTCGCGGGCGAGTCGCAAGCCAACCGGCGCTATCTGTATTTCGCGCAGAAGGCCGACGTCGAAGGCCACAATGACGTGGCCGCAGTATTTCGCTCCACCGCCGAGGGCGAAACCGGCCATGCGCACGGACATCTGGAGTACCTCGAGGAGGTCGGCGATCCGGCAACGGGCCTGCCGTTCGGCGACACGGTCAACAACCTGAAGACCGCAATCGCGGGCGAAACCCACGAATACACCGACATGTATCCGGGCATGGCAAAAGCCGCACGGGAAGAAGGATTCGGCGAGATCGCAGACTGGTTCGAAACGCTGGCCAAGGCCGAGCGTTCGCATGCGAACCGCTTCACGAAGGCGCTCGGCGAAGTCGGTTGAGTGCGGACCGCGGCGCTTTGCGGCCGCGACGGTCGCAATGAGTGCTCATCGACGGCGGCGCCTGGTCGCGGCACGCGCGCGTCCGGCACCTGCCGCCGCGCGTTGCGCCGCCCACTGAATTGCAGTCGAGGAACGAGCGATGGCCGAGGAATACAGCAGTCCGCGCGAAGGTAGCCTCGATGCCCCGACGCGTCATCCGCTGGACTGGAAGAATCCCGAATTCCACGATCAGGCCGCGCTCGACGCCGAGCTCGAGCGGGTGTTCCACATCTGCCATGGCTGCCGGCGTTGCGTCAGTCTGTGCAATGCGTTCCCGACCCTGTTCGACCTCGTCGACGAATCGTCGACGATGGAAGTCGATGGCGTCGCCAGATCCGACTACACCAAGGTCGTCGACCAGTGCTATCTCTGCGACCTGTGCTACCAGACCAAGTGTCCTTATGTTCCACCGCACGAATGGAATGTGGATTTCCCGCATCTGATGTTGCGCGCCAAGGCGGTCCGCCACAGGCGCGGCGAAACCGGGCTAGCGGCGAAGGTCCTGTCGAGTACGACGGCGGTCGGCCGGATCGTCTCCACCCCGGTCGTCGTCGATGCCGTCAATGCGGGCAATCGGACGAGGTCCGTGCGCAAGCTGCTCGACAAGACACTCGGCGTACATCCGGATGCGCGCCTTCCGGAGTACCACAGCGCGACCGCGCGGCGCCGGCTGAAGAAACTGGATGGCGCGGCGGATCGCATCGAGCCGGCCGGCCGCACGCGCGGCAGGGTCACGCTGTTCGCGACCTGTTACTGCGACGTCTCGCAGCCCCAGACGGTGGTGGATCTTGCCGCGGTAATGCGCCACAACGGCATCGGCGTGCGGCTCGTCGAGCGCGAGGTCTGCTGCGGCATGCCCAAGCTCGAACTCGGTGATCTCGATCGCGTCGCCAGGTACAAGGAAAGAAACATTCCGGTGCTCGCCGCGGCGGTACGCGACGGCTGGGACATCACTGCGGCGATCCCGTCCTGCGTGCTGATGTTCAAGCAGGAACTGCCGTTGATGTTTCCCGACGACGAGGATGTTCAACTGGTCAGGCGGCACACCTTCGACCCGTTCGAATATCTCTGGCAGCGCCACCAGGCGGGTCTGCTGAACCGGAACTTCGCGAACGCACTCGGCAAGGTCGCATGGCATGCGCCGTGCCATCAGCGCGTGCAGAACATCGGACCGAAGACGCGTGACGTGCTCGCTCTGGTTCCCGGCACCGAGATCACCGCGATCGAACGCTGCTCCGGCCACGACGGCACCTACGGCGTAAAGCGCGCGACCTACGACATCTCGCGCAAGATCGCGCGGCCGGTCGAGACCCGAATCGCCCAGGCCGCCGCCGATCATTTTACGAGCGACTGTCCGATGGCGGCATCGCATCTCGCACACGGTCTCGACGACAAGCCCGCAGCGGAAAGTCCGATCAGTCTGCTGCGCCACGCCTACGGAATCTGACACCGATGCAGAAACTGAAGCCCGCCGATCTCTGGAAGCTCGAGGACTACGCGCGCGAGCGCGCCGCATTCCGCGCGCGCATGCTCGCCCACAAGAAGGATCGCACCGTGCACCTCGGTGCGCACATGACCCTGCTCTTCGAGGACCGGCTGACCGTCCAGTACCAAGTGCAGGAAATGCTGCGCATCGAACGCATCTTCGAGCCGGCGGCGATCGCCGAGGAACTCGACACCTACAACCCGCTGATCCCCGATGGCAGCAATCTGAAGGCCACGATGTTGATCGAGTACGAGGACATCACCCAGCGCCGCCAGGAACTGGAACACCTGCGCGGAGTGGAGAGGCATATCGGCCTCGTCGTCGGCGATGAGCCACGGGTGCTCGCAATCGCGGACGAGGACCTGGATCGCAGCAACGAGACCAAGACGTCCGCAGTGCATTTCCTGCGCTTCGAGCTGACCCCGGCGATGCGCGCCGCGTGGCGCACGCAGGCCGCGGTTCGTTTTGCGGTCGATCATCCGCACTATCAGGGCGAGACGCGCATCGGCGACCCGGTACGCGCGGCCCTGGATCGGGACTTCACCTGAACGCGAACCCGTCGGCATTTCGCGATGGATCGCCCGCGTCGTAGTGGCCCAACTCCCGCGCCGACGGCGCATCGCGCGCGCTGCGGTCAGTTGACAGCCACGCCGGCATGAACGCAAATCCCGCTGATGACCGTTTCCTATCGTTTTGCATCCTTCCGGCTCGATCCGGCAACACGCGAGCTGTGGCGTGGCGAGGCGCCTGTCGCCGTCCCGCCGCGCGCATTCGACTGCATCGTCTACCTGATCGAGCACCGTGACCGCGCAGTCGGTCGTGACGAGCTGATTGCGGCGGTCTGGGGCCGAACCGACATCAGCGACAGCCTGCTCGGCCAGACCATTCTGGCCGCGCGCCGCGCTTTCGACGACACCGGCAAGGACCAGCACTTCATCCGCACCGTGGTGCGCTTCGGTTACCACTGGGTCGCCGCGACCGACGCCGAAGAGATCGCCTCCCCGCGATCGCCGCTCGCCGTCGACACGCCCGCGCGAGCCTTTGCCGGGCAGTCGACCCGGCCCGAGGCGATGGCGATTGGTGCCATCGTCGCGCGGCGACGATGGCACCCGCGGCTATCGCTCCCGGTCGCCGCCGCTGCCGTTGTAGTCGCGGCCGCGATCGCGCTCGGCATAGGATTTGGAACGCAGCAGTTGCGACAACGACCCGAAGCGACACGACCGGACGGCGCGCACGCGGAGGTCGCGCTGGTCCTGCCGGTCGAGGTGACGGCCGAGGGCGACTTCGGCTGGGTGCGACTGGGCGTGATGGACCTCGTCGCGACGCGCCTGCGCGCCGCCGGGCAGGCCGTCGTGCCGAGCGACAATGTCGTCGCCCTGGCCAGCACGCTGACCACTCCGCGCGGAACACCCGATCTCTCCGCACTTGTGGCCGCGAGCGGTGCCGACCTGATCGTCGACGTGCAGGCGGAACGGGAGCAGACGCGCTGGCGGGTGCTCGTGCGGACGATCCACGGCCACGAGCCCGCGATCCGTGCGCGCGGCGAATCAGTCGACGTGCTGGTCGCGGCACGCAGCGCCGCCGACGATCTCGCGCGGCAGCTCGGCCATCGGCCGGCCAGCGGGCAGACGGGCGACGTTGGCCCGCCTGCGCTCGCGGCACTGCTCCAGCAAATCGAAGCAGCGACGCTCGGCGACCGCCTCGACATCGCACGCGCGTTGCTGGCCAGCGCCACTGCGGCCGAGCGTGCGCAACCGGTGGTCCGTCTGCGCGAGGCGATGATCGACTATCAGGCCGGTGACCTCGACGCGGCTCAGGCCGGCTTCGGAACGGTCGTGCGCTCCGTTTCGACCGAGCAGGACCGCGTGCTGCACGCGCGTGCGTTGAGCGGCCTCGGCGTGATTGCGGCGACGCGCGACGATACGGTCGCGGCGACCCGATACTTCGATTCGGCTATCGATCTCCTGCGCGGCCAGGATGCGCCAGACGCGCTCGGCAAGGCCTTGAACGGGCGCGCCAACCTTGCGGGCATTGCGGGCCGCGACGACGCCGCGCGCGCGGACTTCGCCGAGGCGCGCGTTGCGTTCGAGAGTTCCGGCAACCTGCTCGCGCTTGCCGTACTCGACTCCAATCTCGCCGCGCTGGACATGCACCACGAACGCTACGCCGAAGCGGAGAGCGGGTTCCGTCGCGCGGCGGACCGCTTCTCGACGTTCGCGATGAAGGCGGCGGAGCTGAATGCCTTGACGGCCATGGCCGAGATCGACCTGGCCCTGCTCGAGCCAGCGGCCGCGCTGGCCATCGAGCCGCGCGTGCGCAATCTCGTCACCCAGGTCTCCGACCCGGCGCGACAACGCAGCGGCGAACTGACCGCGATCCAGATCCTGGTCGCGAACGGTCGCGACCATCGTGCCGCGGAGCGCCTCGATGCGGTACAGGCTGCTGCCGATCAGGCGGACGATCGAGGCGCCCAGGCGCGCGCGCACGCGCTCGCTGCGCAGATCGCACTCGACCTCGGCCAACCGCAGAGAGCCACAGACGAAGCCGGTCTGGCGCTGCAGCGATTCGATGCGGCGGACGACGCGCGCGAACATGCACGCACGTTCATCGTCGCCATCGAGGCCGCGCTTGCGAGCGGACAGTCTGCGCAGCCGCGGATCCAGGCACTGGCCACCCTCGCGGATCGTGCCGACTCTGCCTCCGCGCGCGTCTATGCCTTGCTGGCGCGCGCCGAATCCGCGTCCGACGAAGGTGTGGCCGGGGCCACTTACGCGCGCGCGCTCGAGGCGGCCGATGCCCTGCGCATACCGCTCGACCTGCGCGAGGTAGTGCGTGCGTATGTGATCTGGTTGCTCGATCGGCGTGAACTGGCGCGTGCAGGCGCGGTGGCCGAGCGCATCGCGGCCTACGCCTCGCGCGACTACGCGAGTGCCCTCGTGCAGTTGCGCGTGGCCCATGCGATCGGCAAGACGGACCTTTGGCATGGCGCACTTGCACGCGTTCGCGCGCTGGCCGGCGACCGCATGCTGCCAGCCGCGATGCGGGTCGCGCCGGTTTCGCACTGAGCGGCGCCCGCCGGCCCGAAACAACGAGTTGCGTTCGTCATTGACGTGAATCGAATGCGCCGCTAACGCGATGCGAATGCATTCCCCGCATGCCGCGGCCACCCTCCATGGTTCCCAACCCCTGTCACGGAGTCCATCCATGCTGTTTTCGAGAATGCCCTTGCTGGGCGCCGCGTCACTGCTGGCCACCCTGTTCAGCGTCCCGTGCTGGGCGACGGACGGCACTCCGGATCCGGGGTTCGGTACGGATGGTGCCGCGTTCATCACGCCGGACGACGTCGAAGCGCGCGAACTGAGACCCTATGCCGCGATCGCCCTGCCCGACGGCAAGCTCCTCGTCGCCGGGGAGCGCAACAAGTTCGTCCCGAGCAGCCCATTCGATCCGCACATGCGCGCGATGCTCGCGCGCTTCAACCCGGACGGCAGCGCCGATACGGGCTTCGGCAACGTGCCGGGCATACCGGGCGTGCTCGTGCTGCCCGATCTGGTCCCCGATACCGGTGCCGGCATGCAGATCATCGAGGCTGCGACCCGGCTCGACGACGGCAGCATCGTCGTCGCCGGTACCGCGCAGGCCTTCGGTCCGCTGCGCGGTTTCGTGGTCAAGCTCGATGCCGATGGCAACATGGACGCCAGCTTCGGCGACGCGGGCGTGAAGCTGCTTCCGGACATGTACCTGCACGCGCTTGCGATCGATGGCCAGGGCCGCATCGTCGTGGCTGGCGAGAAGTCGGTGAACGCAATCAACCACAGCGCGGTCGCCCGGCTCGCGGCGGACGGCTCGCCCGACATCGGATTCGGTGCCGCCGGCGACGGCATCGTCATGATCGACTGGGACGGCGTCGCGGACCAGGGCGGCTACCTGACCAGCCTCTCGATCACGCCTGCCGGAATCCTGGTCGCCGGCAACTACGAGGTTTATGGCCAGGGCATGGGCGCCGACTTCGCGATTGCGCGTCTCGACCCGGACGGCGCGCTCGATACCACGTTCGCCGGCGGCACCGGCTGGCGCGTGTTCCACAGCGCTGACCTCCTCGCCGGGATCAACATCAACGGCATCGATCGCCTGCGCCCGACGGCGGATGGGGGCGCGGTCTTCGCAGGGCACTACAACCGCGACGATACCGGCATCAACGTCGTCCTCGGCCGAATTCATGCGGACGGCTCGAACGACAGCAGCTTCGGTTCGGCAGCCACGCCGGGCTACCGCGCGATCGACCTCGTCCCGGACGCCTGGAGCCGCTACCCTTCGGGTCTCGCGGAGCAATCGGATGGCAAGCTGGTCGTGTCGGTCTCCTACGCGATCCCCGGGAAATCCAATTTCGTCGCATTCCGCACCTCGGCCGATGGCGAGCTCGACCCGGGCTTTGCCGACGCGGGCATCCTGACCGCGGATCTCGCGCCGAACGGCGTGTTCAGCGATTCCTCTGCGCTCGTGCTCGACGCGGACGAGCGCCCCCTTCTTGCCGGCACCAGCGAGCGCTCCCCGAGTTCCCCGCTCTACGATCTTGCGGTGCTGCGTCTGACCCAGGCGCCGCTCGCCGACGACCGCATCTTTGCGAGCGGATTCGACGAGCAACCCGCGCGTTAGGGCTGCGTCGCGCACGACGGAATCGCCGGCGGCGCGAACGCGGCGAAGCGATACCGCGGACCTGCTGATCCACCTGCGCGCGCTTGCGTACCGCAAACCTCGAGTTCGCCGACGCGGTCGGCGAACTCGTACGGCGTCGTCGCGGATGAGTGCGGCCCCGATTCAGTCGAAGCCGTCCGCGAAAACCACGTCGCCCACGCTGAACGCGTGGTCGTAGCTGACACTTTCGTAGGTCGCACGAAAATGCCACACGCCGCTGGGTGCGTTGGCCGGAAGCGAATAGAACCAGTACCAGTAGGACGCGCTGTAGTAGGGATCGGTGGTCGCGTCTGACAGCCGGAAGGTCCAGGCATCGAAGACGCTGCCGTCCGGACGCAGAATGCTGAAATCCGTGGGCTGGGGTCCGAGCTGGTCGCGATAATAGGCGACGAAGTACGCGGTCTGGCCCGCGAGGAAATGATCGGACCGGTTCGGCGTCTCGTCGACCGGATTGGGGCAGTTGTCGCCGTGGTAATCAGGTGGCCCGCTCTGCGTCAGCAGCGCATTGATCGCCGAGTCGTAGTACGGACGTTGCTGCGCCCACAGCGAGGCCACGTTGTTGCAGGCGCCCGCGTACGGTTCGAGGATCGCGCCACTGACCGCTGCATGGTTCTCGAAATGCAGGTGCGGGCCCGACGAGAACCCCGCGCTGCCGACCTTGCCGAGGAACTCGCCGGTCGCGACCGTGTCGCCGACCGGCTTGCTGGTCTGCGAGAACTTCTTCATGTGCCCGTACCACGCGACGGTGCCGTCGGCATGCTGGACATAGACCGCGTTCCAGTCGTCCGAATAGTTGTTCGGACAGCTGCGGTCGTCGTAGCCGTCGACCTTGCCGATGATCGTGCCCGGCGCTGCCGCGATGATCTCGACCGACTGCTGGTCCATCATCAGCCACGGAAACGGCCACAGGAAGAAATCGATGCCCGCATGGTTGTAGCCGCCGACCTGGTCGTAGGTGCGCACGCCACAGTTCCAGTCGAGCAGATGGTCCGGAAACGCCGGATCGAGATCGACGAAGTTCGAGATACCGTGATAGCCCGGGTCGGTGTAGCCGGGCACCGTTCGCAACGGCCATTGCAGCCCGCCCTGCAAAGGTGTCAGCAACGGCGGCGTCGGCGCGAGCTTGCCCTCGCGCTGCAGTTGCTCCACGTTGCGCGCGAGTTGCGTCTCGATGCGTTCGCGTTGTGTGATGCTCAGCTCGTCGCCGGGCGGTGTCTGCAGGCCCTGGCCGCCCGCAGGCGGTCTGGCGTACAGGGAAACCGGCAGCAGCAGCACCAGCACCAGCAATGCATGACGATGCATGACTTTCCTCCCCGGGGGTGTGCGCCGGAGAGCATACGCGTGCACTGCGGCCGACGCGACCTGTCGCGGACACTCGGGTTCACGCCGACGGATCGAAGCCGTCCACGAAAATCGCGCCGGCTGTCGCGCACATTCGCTTCTTCGCGGATGTGCGCATATCCGCTACGGTTTGGTGGGCGCTGTCCACTTCTTCAGCCATGCATCGACGGTGTCGTGCCAGAGCACGCTGTTGTGCGGCTTGAGCACCCAGTGGTTCTCGTCCGGGAAATACAGGAACTCGCTCGGGATGCCGCGGCGCTGCGCGGCGGTGAATGCGGCAAGGCCCTGCTCGAGCGGAATGCGGAAGTCCTTGCCGCCGTGCACGACGAGGATCGGCACGCGCCAGTCCTTGACATGGTTGATCGGGTTGTACTTCTCGTACGCGGCGGGATCCTCGTACTGGGTCTTGCCGTTGTGCTCCCATTCGTCGAACCACAGTTCCTCGGTCGAGTAGCTCATCATGCGGCTGTCGAACACGCCGTCGTGCGCGACGATGCATTTCCAGGGCTCGTTCCAGACGCCGGCGATCCAGTAGGCCATGTAGCCGCCGTATGATGCGCCGAGCGCGCACGCGCGGTCGCCGTCGAGGAACGAATACTTCTTCTGCGCCGCGGCCCAGCCGAGCTTGAGGTCCTCGAGCGGCGCGCCGCCCCAGTCGCCGGAAATCGCATCGGTGAATTTCTGGCCGTAGCCGGTGGATCCGTGGAAGTTGATCGTGACCACGGCGAAGCCCTGGCCCGCGTAGGTCTCTGGATTCCAGCGATAGTGGAAGTCGCGGGTCATCGCGCCCTGCGGCCCGCCATGAATGATGAATGCAACCGGATACTTGCGCCCGGACTTGTAGCCGACCGGCTTCATCACGTAGCCCTGCACGCTGTCGCCGCCGGCACCCTTGAACGTGAAGAACTCGCCGCTACCGAAGCGGATGTCCTTGAGGCGCGCCGCGTTGACGCGCGTGATCTGCCGGAGGCTGCCGCCGCGCAGGCCGGTCGCATAGAGATCGACCGGGTGCTGCCAGTCCTCGCGCGCGACGATCAGGCCGCGCTTGCCGACATCGAACGCGGCGACCGTGCCGTCGCCGACGATCCTGCGCGCCTTGCCGGACCCGACGTCGATCGCGAACAGCGCATGGTCGCCGTTGTCGTCGGTCGCGGTGTACAGCGTCTTGCCGTCCGCGGACTCCTGCAGCGCAGACGCGGAGCGGTCCCAGCCCGGATCGACCTCGCGGCGCGTGCCGCTGGCCAGGTCCAGGGCCCAGATGCCGAAGCGATCCGCCTCGAAGCCGGCGCGCTTCATCGCGAGGTAGTAGAGCGTCTTGCCGTCGGCCGCCGGCAGCGGATACCCGTCCCAGGCGGGATTGTCCGCGGTCAGGTTCTTTGCTGCGGCACTGCCGTCGACCGGCACTTCGTAGATATCGAAGTTGGTCGACCACGGTTCGTTCTTGCCCGCGATGCGCACGTCGAAATAGACGATCGCGCCATCCGGCGAAAACGCATATTCGCTCTCGTCGCCGAACGGCTTGGACGGCACGTCGCCGTCGATGCCACGCGTGAGCAGCGTCGCCTTGCCGAGCTTGCCGTCGGCGCCGATGTCCGCGATGAACAGCTGCGAGCGGCGCCCGTCGGCCCAGGTATCCCAGTGGCGCACGAAGATCGAATCGTAGAGGCGGCCGCTCGCCTTGTCCGCCTTGCGCGCGTCGAGCTTGCGCTTCGTGCAGCCGATCACGTCCGCGTCGGATGTGCACTCCGGGAACACGTCGATCGAGAACAGCACGCGCGAGCCCTCCGGGGCCAGCTTGTAGTTGTTGATGTCGAGCGGCAGCGCGCTGACCTGGGTTGCCTCACCGCCTTTCGGAGCGACACGCCACAACTGGCTGCTGTCGTCCTTCGCCGCCAGAAAGAACACCGAGCTGCCATCGGCCGACCACTGCGGACTGGTCGCGTCCACTGTGTCGGCGGTCAGGCGCCGCGGTGTCCCGCCCGTGGCCGCGACGACCCAGACGCCGGTCCTGCCCTTGTTCGCGGCGTAATCGGTCTGGCGCAACTGGAACGCGACCTCGCGCCCGTCCGCAGACAGCGTCGGAGCGCTGACGCGTTCCATCATCACCAGGTCATGCACGTCGAACGGATGCGGACCTTCAGCGGCCAGCGCCGGTTGGATCGCGAACATTCCCAGCGCAACAAGGGCGGACTTCATCGGTGTCTCCGGCAGGTCGGCGAGGCGGTGATGGTAAGCGCTGCGCGCGCTTCGGCCAAATGCCGGCAACCGCTTGCGCACGGAATGCTCCGACCCGGGCCTTGCACAGCCTGGAGGCCACGCGCAACCGGGGCGAAACAACGCGTAGCCGGCCGATCCGGCGTCGCTACTGCCGCCGACGCAATGGCCAGAGCAGCCGCGACCCGCCTGCTGGACATGACGACGTGCCGACATGCCGAAACGTGGCCGATGCCGGTCATCGAGCCGCTACACTCCGCCGCACTACGTCCGGAGCGATCCATGTCCGCAACCGCATCGATCCAGCGCGCACGCTCCGACGAGTTTCTCGGCCATCCCAAAGGCCTCTACATCTGCTTCTTCACCGAGATGTGGGAGCGCTTCTCGTTCTACGGGATGAAGGCGCTGCTGCTGCTGTACCTGGTCAAGTACCACCTGTTCAGCGACGCCAACGGCTACAACCTGATCGGCGCGTATGGCGGCCTCGTCTACGCGATGCCGGTGATCGGCGGGCTGCTCGCGGATCGCTGGCTCGGCATGCGCAAGGCGGTCGTGTTCGGCGGCATCCTGCTCGTGCTCGGGCACCTCGGCATGGCGATCGAGGGGCATCCCGCGACCCGCGTCGATGGCGTGGTCACGCGCGACGCGGGTGCGCTGCAGGTATTCTATTTCTCGCTCGCGCTGATCATCATGGGCGTCGGATTCCTGAAGCCGAACATCTCCACGATCGTCGGCAAGCTCTATCCGGAAAACGATCCGCGCCGCGATTCGGGCTTCAGCATCTTCTATGCGGGCATCAACATCGGCGCGACCGTATCCGGCGTGCTCTGCGGCTGGCTCGGCGAAACCTACGGCTGGGGCTGGGGGTTCGGCGCGGCCGGCATCGGCATGCTCGCCGGGCTCGCCAATTTCATCCTCGGCCAGAAGCATCTGCACGGCCATGCCGAGCCGCGCGAGCCGGAACGGTTGCGCGAACGCGTGTTCGGGCCGCTATCGCGCGAGCTTCTGATCTACATCGGCGCGCTGCTCGGGCTCGGCGTGATCTGGCTGCTGATCCAGGCGCATTCGCTGTTCCTCGCGATCATTCCCGGCGTATTCGAGCCGAGCCCGGTGCTGCTTGCGATGCACACGGTCAGCGTCTGCCTGCTCGCCGGCATCCTCTGGTTCATGTTCACGCGCTGCACGAAAGTCGAACGCGAGCAGATGTTCATCGTGCTCGCGTTCATCGCGTTCTGCCTCGTGTTCTTCACGCTGTACGAGCAGACCTACGGCTCATGGGTGCTGTTCTCGGACCGCGTGATGAACCATGGCGCGCTCGGTGCCGAGTGGAGCGCGAGCGAACTGACCTCGCTCGGCGCGTTCTTCATCCTCGTGCTCGCACCGATCTGCGCGTGGCTTTGGCCGCGCCTCGAAAAGATCGGCTGGAATCCAAGCAAGCCGGCCAAGTCCGCGTACGGCCTGATCTTCGCCGGACTTGCGTTCCTCGTGCTGGTGTGGAGCGCGCGCCACCCGCAAGCGAACGGGCTGACCAACATCTGGTGGTTCGTGTTCGCGTACTTCGTGCTCGAGGTCGGCGAGATGCTGCTGTCGCCGATCGGCCTGTCCGCGGTCACCGAGCTGTCGGTGCCGCGCGTGGTCAGCCTGATGATGGGTGGCTGGTTCCTCGGCACCTCGTACTCGGAAGTGCTCGCGGCCGAACTCGGCAAGCTGTCCGCGATCGAGATTCCGGAAGGCACGACGCTCGACATCGCCGATGCGCTCGCGAAGTACGACGCGCTGTTCGTGTTCTCGGCCAAGATCGGCATCGCGAGCGGACTCGTCGTGCTCGTGCTGACGCCGCTGATCAAACGCTGGATGCACGGGGTGAAATAGCGCCGAAGACGCGCGGGTCAAAACGAGCACGGCGCCGACCAAGGTATCCAATGGAAAGACGCCCATGTTGGATACTGTGAGCGTCAAGTCGATGGGTTGTCCCGGCACAAGGTCCGTATCCGGCACCGCCGAGAGCGTTACCGCGACGTCCGAGGGCAGCACGAGGTCGCCGGCACGCACGATTCCCGGCGTCGCGACGAACAGGCCGGCCACGAGCCAGCAGTTGAATATCCTGCCTCGCTCGCGCTTGCTCGAAACCATCGACAAACATGCGTCCCAGGCTCGTGCCGTGCACGGCAGTTTGAGGCGCGCACGCGCCGCGGCCACCTGACGCTACGGCGTCGATGATGCCGCACTGGAATCCACTTGCGCGCTCGTGGCCGCAACCTTGTCGACGCCGATGGAGCGATCCAGGAAAGCGATCACCTTCATGAACAGGTCCTCGCGGTTCTTCTCGTCGTAGAAGCCATGGCCTTCGTTGCGCTGGTACAGCCATTCGTGTTCGACGTGCGCCTTGTCGAGCGCCGCATGCAGGCGCTCACCCTGGATCGGCGGCACACGCCAGTCCTCGCCGCCGACGACCAGCATCACCTTCGCCTTGAGACGGTCCAGGTGCGCGATCGGCGAGCGGTCCCAGAGCACGGCCTGGTCCTCGCCGAGGACCATCTTCAGGTAGCTCTCACCGAACATCGACTGCGGAATGTCGCCGCGCGTATACATCAGCCGCAGGTCGTAGACGCCGACATAGCCGATCGCGCAGCGGTAGAGGTCCGGCTCCTTGACCGCGTCTTCGAGCGCCGCGTAGCCGCCGTAACTCGCACCGAAGATGCACAGCCTCTTCGGATCGGCGATACCCTGCGCGATCGCCCAGCGCGTCGCGTCGGTCACGTCGTCCTGCATCTTGCCGCCCCATTCGCGGAAACCGGCGTGCATGAAGTCGTAGCCGTAGTCGCCCGACCCGCGGAAGTTGACCTGCAGCACCGCATAGCCACGGCTCGCGAGCAGCTGCACGGTGGGATCGAACACCCACTCGTCGCGAATGCCGTACGGACCGCCGTGTACGTAGACCACGAGCGGCAGGCCCTTGGCGTCCGGCCTGCCCGGCGGCCGGGTCAGATAACCATGCAGCGCGAGGCCGTCGCGCGCTTTCAGTGCGACCGGCTCCATCGGCGCCATCTGCGCGGGCCTGATCCACGGCATGCGCGAGAACAGCAGCGAAGCCTTGCGCGCGGACGCGTCGTAAAGGAAGAACTCGCCCGGATCGACATCGCTCTCGACCAGGAACACGACCTTGCTGCCGTCCGGCGTGCTGCTGGTGATGCGCACGTCCTCGCCCGGGAACTGCTGCATCAGCTGGACCAGCAGCTTCGCCTCGGGCGCATCCCTGTCGATCAGCGTGGTCGCCGCGCGATCGGGCATCGAGCGGATCGCGACCCTGTCCGCATCGTCGAACGACGGCACCAGACTTTCGACACCGGAGACGGACCCGCTCCAGAGCGTGCTGAACGTGCGCTTGGCAACGTCCCAGACGCAGACGCCGCCGACGTTGCGGGTGCCGCCGCAGGTGAAATAGACCTTGTCTTCCTTGCGATCGAAAGCGAGCGGCATCATGCGCTTGTGCTCACGCGACTCGTCGAGCAGCAACGTCCACTCGCCGTCTTCTGGCCGATACCAGACTTTCATTTGTTGATCCACATCGATGCCGTAGGCAAACCGGACCCGACCGTGGTGATCGGTCAGTATCGCCGCGTTGCGCAGCGGTGCCGACGTGACCGGCGTGGTCTTGCCCGTGAACACATCGATGCGCACCACGTCGGGGTAGACGCCGGCCGAACTCATCGTGCGGCGCGTACCCAGATTCGCGCCATTGATCGCGTAGGTCGCGATCAGCGCGTGGCGCGGATCGTCGGGCAGGCGATCAACGAGTACCGCGTACGCCAGCTGGCTCGTCGCACGCGCAATATGCGAGGAAAACGTCGGCGCGGAGACGCGATAGCCGAACAGCGTGCCGTCCCCGCTGCCGTCCGCGTTGACCGCGTACAGTTCGCCGGTCGGGGCCGGCTGCTCCAGCGTGCCGGTGCGATCGCCCACCGTGTAGATCACCCGGTCGGGCGCCGCCCACCAGAAGTCGGCCACTTCGCGCGCTTCGCGCGGACGCAGGTTGACGCCCTTCATGTCCGCGAGGTGGACCAGCGACAGCACGGCCTTGCCATCCACGACCGCTTTCGCCGCGACATAGTCGCCGTGCGGCGAAATCTTGATGTCGCGGAACTGCGCGTGGCGCGCGAAATCGGCGAACGGAACCGGCTTTTCGGCCGTCTCGGCCGCATCGGCGAAGCCCGCGCTCGCGAACATGGCAACTGCGATCAGATGAAGGAACGCAAACCCGCGCATCGGAAACCTCCCTGTCCTTGCATGCACCACATCGACGGCGTTCAGCCGACAGTAGCGCTCCGCGCAGGTCGGCACAATACCGGCATGAGATGCAAGTCCGCTCCCTGCCGCCGACTTCGAAGTCCAGACGCGTACGGGGCCGTGCAATCGCAAGGCGTCCTCAAGGCGACTTGGCGACTCGCCCGTAACGGTCTTCGAGGCGCACGATGTCGTCCTCGCCGAAGTAGTCGCCGCACTGCACTTCGATCAGATGGATGTCGCGGTCGGTCGGATTTTCGAGGCGGTGCACGGTGTCTACGGGAATGTAGGCCGACTGGTTGCGTTCGAGCAGGAACTCGTCCTCGCCGATGCGTACCTTCGCGGTGCCTGCGACCACGGTCCAGTGTTCGCTGCGTCGATGGTGCAGCTGCAGCGACAGCACGTGACCTGGCTTCACGGTCAGGCGCTTGACCTTGCAGTCATCGGCATCCTCGAGCACGGTGTAGCTGCCCCATGGACGGTGCACGGTCTGGTGCACGCTTGCCGCCGCATGGTTGGTCGCACGCAGGCGTTCGACGACGAGCTTGACCTGTTGCGCGCGTTCGCGATGCGATACCAGGACCGCATCGCCGGTATCGACGATCACGAGATCGTTGACGCCGACCGCGGCGACCATCCGCGTGTCGGACTGCACGTAGCAGTTCGCGCTCTCGACGAGGATTGCCTGGCCGCGCACGCGGTTGCCGTCGCCGTCGGCTTCGTCGAGATCGCTCATCGCCTTCCACGAGCCGATGTCGCTCCAGTCGAACGTCGCCGGCACGACCGCGACTTTCGGTGCGCGTTCCATGATCGCGTAGTCGATCGAGATATCGGGCTGGGCGAGGAATGCGTCACGCACGAATTCGACCGGGCTGTCGTGGCTGATCGCCTGCGCGTGACAGGCCTGCGCGGCGCCCAGCACGTCGCGACATACCTGCGCCGCGACTTCGAGCAGCGTGTCCGCGCGGAAGCAGAACATGCCCGAGTTCCAGACGTACTCGCCGGACGCAACGTAGCTCTCGGCGGTCTGCATGTCCGGCTTCTCGACAAACGCGGCCACCTCGCGGCCGGCACGCGCCGCGATCGGCGCGCCCATGCGCATGTAGCCGAAGCCGGTTTCCGGATGGGTCGGACGGATGCCGAACGTGACCAGCCAGCCGTCGTTGGCGAGCGCGTACGCGCGCGCGGTGTCGGCGAGGAACGCATCGATGTCGCGGATCAGGTGATCGGCAGGCAGCACCAGCAGCACCGCATCGGCGCCGACATGGTCGCGTGCGTGCAGCGCCGCGAGCACGGCCGCGGGTGCGGTATTGCGCGCCGCGGGCTCGAGCAGGAACGGCAACCGGTCGAGATCGGCGTCGGCATGCTGCGCATATTCGTCGCGGGTCAGGAAATAGTAGTCGCGGCCGGTCACGGTCAGCACCTGGCCGCGGTCGGCGCAGCGCAGCGCGCGGTCGAGGGTTTTGCGCAGCAGCGACTCGCCGTCGCCCATGCGCATGAACGGCTTCGGGTACGCGCTGCGCGACACCGGCCAGAGCCGGGTGCCGGCGCCGCCGGAAAGGATCACGGGTACGAGCATCGATCGGACTCCTGCAACGGCAGCCGGCCGCTGCCTTGGGATCGGGTGGGAGAGGCGGGACCGGCCACGACGTTCGGTCTGCCGGTCCGCTCGGCGTGTCAGCTCGCGAGTTCGTCCAGTACCGCGTGCAGACCTTGCCGCCAATCGGGCAATTGTAGCCCGAACGCGTGCGCAAGCCTCGCGTGGTCGAGCACCGAGTACGCGGGCCGCTGTGCACGGGTCGGATGGTCCGCGCTCGTGATCGGCACCACGCGCGGCACCTGCGCGAGCATGCCGCGCCGCTGCGCGGCGTCCATGATCGCGCAGGCGAACTCGTACCAGCTGCATGAGCCACTGGCCACGAGGTTGCAGACGCCCTCGAGCTGCGCGCGTGGCGCCGGGGCCGCGTTGCGCCAGTGCGCGATCGCAGCGGCACTCGTCTCGGCGATCCAGCGCGCCGGCGTCGGCGCGCCGGTCTGATCGGCGACCACGCGCAGCTCGTCGCGCTCACCGGCCAGACGCAGCATCGTGCGCAGGAAATTGTGGCCGCGCGCGGCGTAGACCCACGCGCAGCGGAAGATCAGGCACGCGGCGCCG
The DNA here is from genome assembly GCA_963758365.1 of uncultured Gammaproteobacteria bacterium. Taxonomy (GTDB): domain Bacteria; phylum Pseudomonadota; class Gammaproteobacteria; order Xanthomonadales; family Rhodanobacteraceae; genus Dokdonella_A. The sequence goes on along the minus strand of CAVWVB010000001.1, from coordinate 612,260 downwards.
CTGGCGTGCAATGCGCGCTCGCCTGCGAGCTTGCTGCGGCCGTAGACGCCGAGCGGCGATGTCGGATCGTCCTCGCGATAGGGGCGCACCGCATTGCCGTCGAACACGTAGTCGGTCGAATAGTGGACCACTAGCGCACCGCGCGCCGCGGCCCAGACTCCGACCTCGCCGACCGCAGAGTGATTGATGCGATCGGCGAGCCCCGGTTCGTCCTCGGCGCGGTCGACCGCGGTGTACGCGGCCGCGTTGACGACGATGTCTGCGCCCGCGGCGTCGAGCGCCTGCGCAAGCGACTGCGGATCGGCAAGGTCCGCGCGCAGGCACGGCGCGCGGCCGGCGAAGATCCCGTCGCGTGTCGCCGCGGCCACCTCGCCGAGCGCGGCAAGCGCACAGGACAGTTCGAATCCGACCTGGCCATTGGCGCCGAGCAGGAGAATCTTCATGACAGCATGCAATCGCGGGCGCCGCGACAGCCCCTTTCCAAGCCGCAGAGCGGCCCGGGTGAGGGTCCGCTACGCGCCTGCGGGATCGCGGCGCCCCGGGTCCGCATCCGGCGCGGTGCGCGACCCGCAGTCAGGTTCGTTGCCGGATCTGCTCCCGACGCGTGAACGCAACGGGTCGCTTCTTGCGTGCCGTGCATCAGGATTCCACGGATGGCCGCGACGAATTCGATATGGGACATCAGCGCGGGTACACCGGCAACTTGTCGCGCTCCACGTCGGCGAGAAACGGCGCACGCTGATCCTTTGCGGACAGCACGGGTTCGGCGATCGGCCAGTCGATCGCGATGTCGGCGTCATTCCAGCGGATCGCCGCATCGGCCGTGCGGTCATACAGGGCAGTGCACTGATAAAGAAACGTCGCCTGCGCGGACAGCACCGCGAAACCGTGCGCGAATCCTTCCGGCACCCAGAAATGCCGCTTGTTGTCCGCGGAGAGGATCGCCGCGGCCCATTGCCCGAACGTCGGCGAACCGGTGCGGATGTCGACCGCGACATCGTAGACCTCGCCTTCGAGTACGCTGACCAGCTTGCCCTGCGGATTCGGCCACTGGTAATGCAGGCCGCGCAGCACGCCCTGCGCGGAGCGCGAGACATTGGTCTGCACGAAGTTCATCGCGAGCCCGGCCTCGGCAAACGTCCGCGCGTGGAAACTCTCGTAGAAGAAGCCGCGCGCGTCGCCGTGCACGACCGGCTCGATCACGACGCTGCCGGGCAGTCGGGTGCGGACGATTTTCATTTCGTGCGTCCCTGCTTCACGAGGTCCTGCAGATACTGCCCATAGCCGTTCTTTGCGAGCGGCGCGGCGAGACGCAACACCTGTTCGGCATCGATCCAGCCCTGCTGGAACGCGATCTCCTCGGGACAGCAGACCTTGAGTCCCTGCCGGCGCTCGATCGTCTCGACATAGGTCGACGCCTCGACGAGCGACTCGTGGGTACCGGTGTCGAGCCATGCATAGCCGCGGCCGAGGCGTTCGAGCATCAGATCGCCGGTGCCTAGATAGCGACGGTTGAGATCGGTGATTTCGAGTTCGCCGCGCGGCGAAGGCTCGAGCGCGGCGGCATGGTCGCAGACCCGATCGTCGTAGAAATACAAGCCGGTGACCGCCCAGTGCGAGCGCGGCGTTGCCGGTTTCTCCTCGATGCCGACCACGCGATCGTGCTGGTCGAACTCGGCGACGCCATAGCGTTCCGGATCGCGCACCCAGTAGCCGAACACGGTCGCTCCGCGCTCGCGTGACGCCGCGCGCGCGAGCTGTTCGGTGAAGCCGTGGCCGTAGAAGATGTTGTCACCGAGCACGAGGCAGCACGGCTGTGAGGCGATGAAGTCGCGGCCGATCAGAAACGCCTGCGCGAGCCCGTCCGGCGACGGCTGCACCGCGTAACGGATCGAGATGCCCCATTGCGAGCCGTCACCGAGCAGGCGTTCGAACAGCGGCTGCTCATGCGGCGTGTTGATCACGAGCATGTCGCGGATCCCCGCGAGCATCAGCGTCGACAGCGGGTAATAGATCATCGGCTTGTCGTAGACCGGCAGCAGCTGCTTGCTGACCGCCTGGGTCACCGGATACAGCCGAGTGCCGGAGCCGCCCGCGAGGATGATGCCTTTGCTGGTTGCCATTCAGATCGTCCTGTCCTGCCGGTTCATTGTAGGAGAGCGCAGCCGCCGCGATTTTCAGGTTCGCCTGCTTGCAACCGTCGCAGCTCAGACCGTCCCACCCGACATGATTGTGCGGCAGGCGCCGGGTCGGGGCGACCCGGCCTGCGCGCAATGCCGTCCGCCACACGATGGCCGGTGCTCTTGCGGCGGCAGGTCAGGCCGTGCGGCCCGATGCCGACGCGCTTGTGGCCCGTGGCCTGCCCGCCCGATCCGGCCACTCGCAGGATCAGTTCGCACCAAGACGCTCGAGCCGGTAGCTGCCGTCGAGCACGCGCTGCACCCAGGCCTGGTTGTCGAGATACCAGTCGACCGTACGCGCGAGGCCGGATTCGAACGACTCGGTCTGGTGCCAGCCAAGGTCATTCCTGATCCTGGACGCATCGATCGCGTAGCGGCGATCGTGGCCGGGCCGATCCTTGACGTAGGTGATCAGCGATTCGCGCGGACGTCCGTCGGCGAGTGGCCGGCGCTCGTCGAGCAGCGCGCAGAGGTGCCTGACGACCTGGATGTTCTCGCGCTCGGCATCACCGCCGACGTTGTAGACCTCGCCGACCCGGCCGATCTCGAGCACGCGCCGGATCGCCGCGCAATGATCGCCGACATACAGCCAGTCGCGCACGTTGCGGCCGTCGCCGTACACCGGCAGCGCGTCGCCCGCGAGCGCTCTCTGAATGACCAGCGGGATGAGCTTCTCCGGAAACTGGTATGGCCCGTAGTTGTTCGAGCAGTTCGTGGTCAGTGTCGGCAGACCGTAGGTGTGCTGGAACGCGCGTACCAGATGGTCCGCGGCCGCCTTCGATGCCGAATACGGCGAATTGGGCTGGTAAGGCGAATCCTCGCGGAAGCGCCCGAGCGGGCCGAGCGATCCGTAGACCTCGTCGGTCGACACCTGCAGGAAGCGGAACGCGTCCTGGCGATCGAGCGGCAGCTCGCGCCAGTACGCGAGCGCGCATTCGAGCAGGTTCAGCGTGCCGACGACATTGGTCTGCACGAACGCGGCCGGCCCGTCGATCGAGCGGTCGACATGCGACTCGGCCGCGAAATTGACGATCGCGCCGGGCCGATGTTCGGCCAGGACGCGCTGCACGCACGTTGCATCGCCGATATCGCCCTGCACGAATGCGTAGTCGCTGCGGCCGGCAACCGATGCGAGCGTGTCGGGATTGCCGGCATAGGTCAGCGCATCGAGATTGACGATGCGCCAGCCGCCCTGCGCGAGCGCATCGAGCACGAAATTGCCGCCGATGAAACCGGCGCCACCGGTGACGAGCAGGGTTTTCATAGGCGCAGTATCCGAAAACGAAGAGGGCCGGTGGACCGGCCCCCGCAACAACGTATCCGCACCTTGCCCTCAAGACCGATTGGACATTGCAGGCTGCCGGGCAGCATCGCGCGTTCGTGTGGACTCGTCAAAACGGGATGTCGTCGTCCTCGAAATTGTCCGTCGATGCGGGCGCCGCCGCGGGTCGCGGCGATCCCTGCGCGCCACGCGAAGGCGCGCGTTCGGATCGCTCCCCGCGCTCGCGACTATAGCCGCCTGCGCCGCCTTCGCCACCACCGCCGAGCATCTGCATCTCGTCGGCGACGATGTCGGTGAAATACTTCTCGACGCCGTCCTGACCGGTGAACTTGTCGTAGCGGAGCGAGCCTTCGATATAGACCTGCCGGCCCTTCTTCAGGTATTCCCCCGCGATCTCGCCGAGTTTGCCGAACAGCTTGATGCGATGCCATTCGGTCTTCTCGATGGTCTGGCCCTCCTTGTCCTTGCGCACGCTGGTCGTGGCGAGACTGAGCGTGCAGATCGCCATGCCGCCCGCGGTGTACTTGACCTCGGGATCGTTGCCGAGATTGCCGACCAGAATGACCTTGTTGATGCCGCGTGCCATGTATGGATTCCTCTGCCGCAAGACATGTCGATGGCGTGCAGGATACACCGCGACCGCGCCCTGCCCTATCGATTTCCACTCCGCGTGCCGTCAGCGCGCATCCCGTCATGGCGTCAGCCGGTTCCGACAGATGGCCGCACGCCGGTGTCGTCCGCGCAGGTCGCTATACTGGCCGTCCTCGCGACCAGGATGCCCCCGCTTGATCCCCGCCGCCCCGCGTCCCGCCGACCTGCGCGTCGCCTGTCTTGCCGATGTGCAGGCCATGGCCGCCGCCGACATGACTGCGGTCGATGCGCTGATCCGCGAGCGGCTGGCCTCCGACGTCGTCCTCATCAATCAGGTGTCCGAACACATCATCGGTGGCGGGGGCAAGCGCCTGCGACCGATGTTGCACCTGATCGCGGCGCACGCAGCCGGATATGCGGGAAGCGACCATGTGCAACTGGCCGCGCTGATCGAGTTCATACACACCTCGACCCTGCTCCATGACGATGTCGTCGACGAATCGGACCTGCGCCGCGGCCGCAGGACCGCGAATGCGCTTTGGGGCAATGCGGCGAGCGTGCTGGTCGGCGATTTCCTCTACTCGCGCTCGTTCCAGATGATGGTCGAACTCGACAGCATGCGCGTGATGCGCATCCTTGCCGACACCACGAACCGGATCGCCGAGGGCGAGGTTCTGCAGCTCCTTAACATCGGCAATCCCGATACGTCCGAGCAGGCCTATCTCGACGTGATCGAGCGCAAGACCGCGGTGCTGTTCGGCGCGGCGACCCGGCTCGGCGCCGTGCTGGCCGCGCTGCCGCCTGCACAGGAAGACGCGCTCGCGCAGTACGGACTCGACCTTGGCTACGCGTTCCAGATCGCCGACGACGTGCTCGACTATGCGTCCGATGCGGATACGCTCGGCAAGAACGTCGGCGACGATCTCGCCGAGGGCAAACCGACCCTGCCGCTCATCGTCGCGATCGAACGCAGCGGACCCGCGCAGGCGGCGATGCTCAAACGAGCGATCCGCAACGGCGGCCGGCATGCGCTCGATGAGGTACTCGTCGCAATCCATGCGACCGACGCGCTCGACGCGGCACGCGAACGCGCGCAACGCTATGCGGCTTCCGCACGCGATGCACTGGCCAGGATCGCGGATTCGGACGCGCGCGATGCGCTGGTCGTGCTCGCCGATTACGCGGTCGACCGCACGCGCTGAACCGGCCGCCAGTCGGAGTCACGCGGCGCGCGGGAAATACCACCTGCTGCACTCGCTTCGGCGCTTGCGGTGCGGACGAACCGGGGGCCGAATCGACTCTGCCCCCTGCCCGCAGCGCAACCGCGACGCTTGTGCCGGCCCGCACCCGGCAGTATGCTCCGCCCGCTTCGCGCCGATGACTGTCGATTTCTTGGACTGGGGTAATGTCGATGAAGCTCGTGAAGGCAGCCCGAGGGACGGCGTTTCTGGCTGGTGCGTGCGCGGTCGGCATTGCAGGCGCATTGCTTCCACCGGCAGTGGCAGCCGCCGCCGATGCGCATGTCGCTCCGACTTCCCCGGATCGCGCGATCCCGCACCCTGCGGATTCGGCACTCTTCGCCGTGAACCGCAGCGCGATGGCCGCTGCGGGCGACGAAGCTGCGCTGCCGTTGGGCACCACGGTTGACACGATCTTCCTCGACGGATTCAATTTCGAACCCGGCCTGCCCGGTCAAGCCGACCAGCGCTTCGCTTTGATGTGGATATCCGGCAGTGCCGTGGTCGTCGCGGCGGTACGTGGTGATTCGAGCATTCGTTTCACCAATGATCCGGGCCTGCGCGTGCGACATGTCGGCGTCGGTCATTACTGCGTGCATGCGACGAGTCCGTCGGAAGGCGCGGTGGGCGTCCTGCAGAATCAGGGCGGCACGCATGGACTCATCGATGTCACCATGGGCATAGGCAACCCGTGTCCGGCGGTGCCGGGCGCCCAGATATCGGTGCGGACATGGCAGTTGCCTTGATCAGGGATGGGACCCGCGGCTGCAGGAAACCCGGCGTTTTTCGCCATCATCGAATTCCAATGCGGAGAATGGCCATGAACTACAGACTTGCGTCGTGCCTGGCATTGACGCTGTTCTGCTGGATGTCGGCCGCGCCACGGCACGCGCTAGCCGCTGCGGCGGATGTACTGCCCGATGACGCTTCCATCGACACCAACGAGTTGCCGAAGACGCCCGCACTCGCCGACCAGCGATTCAGTCTGATGTGGTTGTCAGGAACTACCCCGCACCGTGCGGCGATTCGCGGCGACGCGAGCATCCGCGATACGGACGATGCCGGGCTGGTCGTGACTCACGTTGCAGCAGGTCAGTACTGCATTCAGGTCACTTCGGCGAACGAGGGTGCCGTCGGCGTGCTGCAGGATCAGGGCGGTGCGCACGGTACGATCGACGTGAGCATGGGCATCGGCAGCTTCTGCAATGCGGTCAGCGGCGCCCAGATCACGGTCCAGACCTGGCAGATTCCCTGACCCGCCGACTGCGCCGACCCCGCGCGGGAATCAATCCCGCGGAATCAATCCCGGCTGTCCGGTTCCTCCGGCTCGTGGTCTTCGACGTCCTCGCAGCCGATGTCGCGGCCACCCGCCGCGACGCTCGCGCGCGCCTTCTCCGCAAGCGCCTGGTAGCGCTTGCGCACCTTGTCGAGCTGCTCGTCCTCGAGTTCCTCGAGGTCGAGCAGCGCGTTGTGCGCGCCCTCGAGCGCGCGGATCACTTCGTCCATCTTGACGTGCATCGCCTCGGAGTCGCGGTTCTGGGTGTTCTGGATCAGGAACACCATGAGGAACGTGATGATCGTGGTGCCGGTATTGATCACCAGTTGCCAGGTGTCGCTGAATCCGAACAGCGGACCGGAAACCGCCCACACGACGACGATCGCCACCGCGAGCACGAAGGTGATGGGGCGACCGGTCGCACGGGAAGCGCCGTTTGCGAAACGCTTGAACCAGGCCTTGAACTTCATCTGCGCTCCGATTGGCTGTCGATGCGATGCTGGATATCGTCGACGCCCAGTGTGCCACGTGATCTGCGTCGCCGACGTCCGCATGTATCGGCAGGTATCCGTTGTCGAAAATGTCCCTGAATCAACTCCAGCGAACGTGGCTAGCGCAGCGCTGGGCACGCGGCTGTCCAGTGCCCCGTGCATGGCCCCGGTCGCCGGTTCGCGGTCGCGCGCGACGCGGTACCCGGCCCACTTATGTCCCTCGCGTCGAAAATACCTCGTCGAAGAACCGGTGCATCTGCGCGAACGCGCGCCTGGCGACCTTCGGATCGTACTTGCATCCCGGGACCGAGCCATCGGCGGTCGGAATCGCAAAACAGTGCACTGCGCCGCCGAAGCTCAGAAACTCCCAGTCGACCTTTGCATCGCGCATCTCGTTCTGGAACCCCGCGATCTGCTCGGGCGACTCGAACCTGTCGTCGGCTCCGTGCAGCACGAGAATCCGCGCCTTGATGTTTTTCGCCAGCGCGGGATCGTCGGTCGAGAGGTTCGCGTGGAAGGTCACCACGCCGCCGAGGTCGGCACCTGCACGCGCAAGGTCGAGCGCGGCCGCACCGCCGAAACAGAATCCGATCGCGCCCCAATGCGTTCCGTCAAGCGGTGCCCTGCCGACCTGCTGCTTCAACCGCTCCAGCGCGGCAACGACGCGCGCTCGCAGGTCCTTGCGATGCGCGTACATCGCGCTCGACGCGGCGCCTGCCTGGTCGGCACTGGTCGGACGCACGTCGACTCCGTACACGTCGGCGACCAGGATCACGTAGTCCGTGCCCGCGATCTGCTTCGCGAGCGCGGTCTGATTGGCGTTCATTCCCATCCAGTCCGGCATCATCACGATGCCCGGTCGCGGCGTCTTCACCGCATCGTCGTAGACGAGCACGCTCTGCATCTTCTTGCCGCCGACCTCGTAGTCGATCGGACGGGCGATCATCGCGGCATGCAGGGAAACGGAGGACAGGGATACGAAAGCGAGGGTCGAAAGACGCATGAACATCACGGACTCCCGGTATGTCTGAATCGCGGATCATAAGCCCGTCGGCTGCACCGCGCATGACTCGTGCAGGGACGCTGCTACACTCGACACCGACCATCCTGGTGGAGACCCCGATGCGCGTATTCACTTCCCTCGTCGCGATTGCGGTCACGCTCGCTGGCGGCTCGATCGCCTGCGCAGCCGTCAAACCCGAAGCGGCGATCCACTACCGGCAGAGCGTCTACACGATGATCGGCTGGAACTTCGCGCCGCTCGCGCAGATGGTGCGCGGCAAGACGTCGTGGGATGCCGCCGAATTCGCGCGGCGCGCGGAGCGTATCGCATTCCTCGCGCCGCAGCTGCTGGAAGGATTTCCGGCGGGCTCCGCGAGCGGCGCGAAGACCGAGGCGAAGCCCGAGATCTGGACGCACATGGACGACTTCAGGGAAAAAATGAGCACGCTCGTCAGGCGTTCCGCGGCGCTCGCCGAGGTCGCCAAAGGCGGCGACGAGGCCATGATCAAGGAGCAGTTCAGGCAAACCGCGGACGCATGCAAGAGCTGCCACGACAAGTACCGCGACGAGGACTGACCGCGCTCATGCCGACGGTCAGGCGACCTCGCCCCAGGTCACGAGCGCCCATACCGCGACCACGCTGACAACCAGCACGAGCAGCGCCCGGTGCAACGGAGCAAGCTGCGGCGGCAACGTACCGGGCAGGCGCGCGCGGCCGTGCAGCATCGGTGCGACGAGATTCACGCGGCGGATCACGTAGTACATCGCGATCGCGAGTACATGCGCGCCGATCAGCACCAGCAGCACGTAGCGGTTCAGATGATGGATGCGCGTCATCCATTCGACCGTCGTTTCCGAAACCCGCGCGACGAGCGGCCCCTCCGCGCTGATGTCGTCGCTCGTGAACAGCCCGCTGATCGCCTGCAACGCGACACTCGCGAGCATCAGGACCGCCGACCAGCCACCCAGCGGATTGTGTCCGCGCGCTGGCGCGAGGCGCCCGTGTGCCAGATCGCCCACGTAACGGGCCACCGCGCGCGGTCCGCGCAGAAAGTCGGAAAAGCGGCTGGTCTGCGATCCGACCACGCCCCATAGCACGCGAAACAGGAGCAGCGCGAGCGTCGTGTAGCCGAGCCGGTAGTGCCAGCGCATCGGCAGCCAGCCGAATTCGCCGCTTGCGTACTGCAGCGCGATCAATACGACCAGTGCCCAGTGGAACAGCCGCGTGGGGAGGTCCCAGACGCGCGCGTCGGCATCGAGCTGCGCATTCATGTCATGTGCCCTGCAGTCGTCATTGGGGATTTGCAATCAACCGATCCCGAGGCCTTCGATGCGGCCGATCTTCGCAGGATCGAAGCCCGCGAGGCGCGCGAATGCGCTTCCGCGCTCGGCATAGTCGGTGAACTGATCGAAGCTCGGTGCGCCGGGCGAAAGCAGCACGACGCCGCCGCGCGGCGTGATCGCGCGTGCTATCTGCAGCGCATCGGCGAGCCCGCGCGCGCTGGCCAGGCGGTAATTGCCCCCTTGTGCCTGCAGGGCCGCGCCAATCCGCGCGCCGTTGGCGCCCATCGTGACGATCGCATGCGGTGGCGTGCTGGCCACGGCCGCCGCGAACGAATCCCAGTCCAGTCCGCGCTCGTGTCCGCCGAGGAGCACGGTCACGGTCCGATCGCGCAGGCTCGCGAGTGCCTCGAGCGTGGCCTGCGGCGTGGTCGCGATGCTGTCGTCGATCCAGGTCAGGCCTTCGCGCAGACCCAGGGTCTGCAGTCGATGCGGCAGTGGCCGGAACGAGGCAACCGCCGCAGCCGCGCCGATCGCGTCTTCGCCCGCCGCCTCGACCGCCGCGAGCGCAGCGCAGGCGTTGAGCGCGTTGTGCGCACCCGGCAACGGCGACGCGACCCACTCGAACACCCGCCGCGCGCCGCGCATGATCGCGGCGTCCGCGACATGCCAGCCATCGGCGATGCCGAACCCGATGCGGCGCGGATGCGCGCGGGTCCGCGCGAGGAGTTCACTTTGCCCCGCGTTGACGATCAGCGTTCCCGCGCGTGCGGCCAGCGCGAGTTTGTCGTCGCTGTAGCGTTCGCGCGTGCCATGCCAATCCAGGTGTTCCTCGTGCAGATTGATGATCACGCCGATCTCGAGGGGGCCGCTGTCGCGGGTCTGGAAGCTCGACAGTTCCACGACCCACCAGTCCGGCAGCTGCGGCGGATCGAGCAGTTCCAGCAGCGGCACGCCGATGTTTCCGGCCAGCGCGACGCGCCGTCCGAGTGACCGCAGCAGGTGCGCGGTGAGCGCGCTGACCGTGCTCTTGCCCTTGGTGCCGGTGACCGCGATCACGCGCGCCTCGGGATGCTCCGCGAACCAGAGCGCGGTTCCGGAAGTGAACTGCGTGCCGAGCCGTCGTGCCTCCGCAATCTCCGGTCGATACATGCTTATTCCGGGCGACTTGATCACCACGTCGAACGCGGACAGCGTGGTCGCATCCGCCATCCCGGTCGCGACCCTGACCGCACCGGTGACGAGGCCGCGCGCTTCCTGCACCTCGCACAGCAGCGTCAGCGCAAGATCCGGAGCATGCGCGCGCAACGCCTGCAACGCGGCCCGGCCCTCACGACCGAGACCCCAGATCGCGACACGCTTGCCGGCGAGATCAGCGAGGCGCATCGACAAAGGACTGCAGGCGCGCCGGGATCGCATGCGCGCCCTGCGCCACGAGCAGATCTTCGAGCATGAGTTCGCCAGCGTCGAGCCGCGGCTGAACCAGGTTGGCGAAGCGCGCGACGAGCGCATCTTCGCGCCACTCCGCACGCGCGGCGAGTGCTGCCATCGCGGCGCGCGACTCACGGCCCTCACCGACACACTCGAACGGTTTGTGGTCGCGGTATTCCATCAGCGCGTCGAACGCGGCCGCGAGCGACTCGTCGTCGAGCAGGTTGCGCCCGAAGATGCCGAGCAGGCGCGGCTTGGGCATGAACGGCGCGAGCGCGAGGAACACAAAATGGCACTTCGGGCACTGACCACACCAGCGGTCGGCCGGCCGCGGGCCGAGAATGCGGAAGTTGCGGTTGCAACTCGAGAACACGTCGTCGTAGCGCGACAGCGCGGCAAACCGTCGCGCGACTGCCAGTTCGGACAGCGGCCGCAGCAGCGAGTAGTAATCGAGAGAACCGCAAACGCGAGCCGCGAGCAGGTCCGCAAACGCACGCTCGAATGCCCAGCTCTTGCTCCATTGGTGGTTGATCGGCTGGCCGTCGTATTCGAGCGTCGCGCTGGACGCGGAGCGTTCGTTGGAGAATGCGATCGCATCGAAACCATAGAGGACGGCGGCCACGGCGAGAATCGCCGAATTGATCGCGGTGACCGGAATGTGCCCGTTCCAGGCGCCGCCGCGGTTGTACTCGAACAGCACCGGTGAAAGTTCGCGGCCGATGTTCAGCAGCGGCAGCCCGGTGCGTCGTGCGCAGGCGGCGATCAGTGCGGAGTTGCCGACCCACGCCGCAGTCGCGTCCTCGCCGGCGGCCTTGAGGATTTCCGCGCTGACCAGCGAGTCCTTGCCGCCACCGATCGGAACCAGGGTGCGCCGCGGCAGCACCGCGGCGGCCGCAGCGGATCGTTCGCGCATTGGCGCGCCCGCTCCGGCGCGCGCGTGCGGGAAGCGGATCCGTCCGCGCAGATCGAGTCGGTTGTGGTACGCGAACTCGCCCAGTCCATGCAGGTAAAGCGCATCGAGGAACGTCGCGGTCGGCACATCGGGTAGCGCGCCCTCGACGTCGATGCGCTCGGGCACCCCGGCCTTGTAGTAGCTGATGCCCGCGACGAGATGGAGCAGTTCGAGCGCGGCCTCGAATCCTGGACGACGGTTTGCGGCGAGCGCCGGCACGTCCGGGAACGTGATCCGCTCGACGAGCTCGGGGCCCTCGTCGAATGCGTAGACGAGCGCGGCCACGCCGTTCGCATACTCCCGACGCACGAAACGGAATGCACGCGCGCTGCGCGGATCGGCCCTCATGCAGCCCCCCCGCGCGCGCCGGCCGGCGTGTCCGCCAGCACGATCTCCCTAGCGGGTTCGCGCAGGTTGTAGCGCGATGCCATCACAGCTCCGTACGCGCCCGCGTGCGCGATCAGGATCACGTCGCCCTCGCGACACTCGGGCAGACGGCGATTCGCGCCGAGCACGTCGCCGGACTCGCAGATCGGGCCGACCACCTGGACCATCGCGGCAGCGGGTTCAGCCATGCGCGTGAGGTTCACGATCGCGTGCCAGGCCTCGTACAGCGCAGGCCTGATCAGCGAATTCATGCCGGCATCGATGCCGACGTACTGGACCAGCCCCTTGCGCTTGGTCTGGGTGACCCGCGCGAGCAGCACGCCGGCTTCGGCGACCAGGAAACGACCCGGCTCCATCCAGAGCGCGAACTGCGGATAGGCGCTCCTGACCTCGGCCAGCGCGTCGGCGAGCGCGGCGAGTTCGAGCGGCGACTCGTCCGGACGCGCGGGTACGCCGATGCCGCCGCCGATGTCCAGCGATTCGATGCGATTGAAGCGTTCGGCGAGGCTTGCCAGCTGCACGTATACCGAGCGCCAGTGTGCGGTATCGAGAATGCCGGAACCGAGATGTGCGTGCAGGCCACCGATGCGCGCGCCGTGACGGCGCGCGAGCGCGCGGAATTCCTCGATCTGATCGAGCGCGACTCCGAACTTCGACGCGGCACCGCCGGTCTTGACCTTGTCGTGATGGCCGCGACCCACACCGAGATCGACGCGCAGATGGATCTCGCGATCCGCGAACAGTTCGCCCCAGTGTGCGAGCGGATGCAACGCGTCGAGCGTGACGCGCACGCCCGCATCGAGCGCCGCGGCATACTCGCTGCGCGGCGCGAAGTTCGGAGTGAACAGAATGCGCTCGGACGGCAACGCCGGCAGCGTCGCGCGGACCGCCTCCACCTCGCTCCAGGACACGCATTCGAACGCGAAGCCTTCCTCGTGCAGCGCGCGCAGGATCGCCGGATGCGGATTGGCCTTGAGCGCGTAATGCCAGCGGTCCACCGCGCCAACCGCGCGCAGCGCGCGCGCCTGCGTCCTGACCTGCGCGATCGAGTAGACATAGCACGGCGACCCCTCGGCCGCACAGCGCAACAGGGCCTCGCGCTCGCGCCGCCACCAGTCTGCGCGCCGGGCAGCCGGCTCGCCTTCGCCGAGCGCGCGCCAGCTCGGCCCGAACACCGCGCCATCCTCCACGCGCATCGCATCGGCACGGATCAGCAGCGCATGCAGGCGCGGAACCAGGTCGTCGACCAGATTCTCGTCGACGACGAAGGTCAGATTCAGGTTGTTGGACGACTGGCTGATCAGGTGCACGTCGAGCGCGCCGAATTCGGCGAGCACGCTGGACAAGCGGTGCAGTTGCGCGCGCATGCCGCGTCCGACGAGGGTAATCGCCGCGCATGGCGCGATCACCTTGACCCGGCAGATCTTCGCGAGATCGGCGGCAAGCGCGGACAGCACGTCGGAATTGACCAGGTTCTCGCTCGGATCGAGTGACACCGTGACATTGGTCTCGGCCGATCCGATCAGGTCGACCGACAGGCCATGGCGCCGGAACGCATCGAACACGTCGGCAAGGAAACCGACCTGCTGCCACATGCCGACCGTCTCCATCGAGATCAGGGTCACGCCCTTGCGCGCGCTGATCGCCTTCACGCACGGCGCCGCATCGGGCGCGGCGGCGCGAATTTCGGTACCCGCGAGATGCGGACGGTTCGTGTCCTTGATCAGCAGCGGCACCCCGGCGCGGCGCAGAGGACCGAGCGAACGCGGATGCAGGACCTTGGCGCCGGTTGTCACGATTTCCTGCGCTTCCTCGTAGTCCAGACGCACGAGCAGGCGCGCCTCGGGTACGACGCGCGGATTCGCGCTGAACATCCCGGGCACGTCGGTCCATATCTCGACCTGCTCGGCCTGCAGCATCGCGCCGAAGCAGCCGGCCGAGGTATCCGAGCCGCCGCGGCCGAGCAGCACGGTTTCGCCGCCCGCATTGCGGGCCACGAATCCCTGCGTGATGAAGACCTCGCCGCGCGCGGACAGCGCGGCGGCGAGCGCTGCCTGCGGCACCGCCGGCACGGTCGCGGAAAGGTAGTGCGCCCACGCATTCTGGTTCGCGAGCGGCTGCGCGCACAGATGCTCGCGCGCATCCAGCCAGCGCGCCGCGACTCCCTGCTCGCCGAGGAACGCCGCACCCAGCGTGCTCGACAGCAATTCGCCGAGCGCGAACACCTCGGCCTGCCAGGCCAGTTCGGCCCGGCTGCGACGCGGATCGACAATCAACTGATCGAGCCGTGCAAGCCAGCCGTCGAGCGCGTTGCGTGTGGGCAGGCCGAGTTCCCGGTGCAGACGCTGGTGGCATTCGACGATGTCGACCTGCGCCGCACGGCAACGCGCATCGTCGCCGCGCGCTTCGCAGACCATCTTGAGCAGGTCGGTGACGCCCGACAGCGCCGACACGACGATCAGCACGCAGCGTCCGCGCGCGCGATGCGCGGCCGCAACCTCAGCGATCGTTTCCCAGCGTTCCCGCGTCGATACGCTGGTGCCGCCGAACTTGGCGACCACCCACGGCCTGAGCGAACTGTCCGCGCTCGCGGGAACCGTCGGCGCGCCGGAATCGATCGAACTCAAGAGGATTGCCCTCGCCGCGTGATCCGACATTCTTTCGTGCGTCGCAGCAAAACGCAACGTGATGGCGTGCTCGTGGCACGCCGCGGCCCGAACGCGGGCATTCGTGATCGCGCGCGACCAACGCGAGCCCGTTGCATCCGGACTGCGCGACGAAACCGCACGACTCGGGCATTATCGGCGCGCGCCCGTTGGCGAACCGCGGCCGGATGACCGCTGCCGCATCCCGTCAGGTCCGACCGAGTGTTCGACGATGCCGCGACGTTTCGCCCAGATCGACGTGTTCACGACCCGCGCGGGCTACGGAAACCCGGTCGCCGTGGTGTTGGACGCCGACGACCTCGACGACGCGGCGATGCAGCGCTTCGCCGCCTGGACCAATCTCTCGGAGACCACCTTCGTATTCGCGCCGACGGCGGGCACCGCGGATTTTCGCGTGCGCATCTTCACGCCGCGCCGGGAGCTGCCGTTCGCGGGGCATCCCGCGGTCGGCACGTCCTACGCGATGATCGAGGCACGCCCTGACTGGCAGCAGCGGCGCGACCTCGTGCTGGAGTGTGCGGCCGGGTTGCTCGCGGTGCGCATCGAAGGGGCTGGTGCGCAGCGCCGCCTCTTCGTGCAGGCACCGCCCGCGAAACTCGCGAAGCCGGTCGCGGGCCTCGCCGCCGAAATCGCACGCGCGCTCGGCAGCGCGCCGCTGGCCGAACCCGCGCCACGCGTGGTCGACAACGGACCGCGCTGGCTGATCGCCGAGCTTGCCGACGCATCGGCGGTGCGCGCACTGCGCCCCGATCCGCACGTCACTGCAGCGCTGACCATGCGCCACGAAGCGGTCGGCCTCGCGGTGTTCGGACGCGAGCCGAGCGGGCTCGCCGCCATTGTGGTGCGTGCATTCTGCCCCGCCGACGGCATCCTCGAGGACCCGGTCACCGGCAGTGCGAATGCCGCGATCGGCGCGTTCCTGCATGCCGGCGGCGCACTGCGGGAAATCGGTTGGCGCTATCGCGCGAGCCAGGGCCGCGAGATCGGCCGCGACGGCATCGTCGAGGTCGAAGTCGAAGCACACAGCGGCAGGGTCGCGATCGGCGGCCACTGCGTCGCGTGCATCAGCGGCACCCTGAACTACGAGGCACACACATGAGCGAACCGGTGATTGTCGCGGCCCAGGGCGTCGGCTATGCGCGCCGCCTCAACGCCTGGGATGCCGCGATGGTCGTGGTCGGCGGCGTGATCGGCTCGGGCATTTTCATGACCCCGGCCGCGATTGCGCGCCAGACCGGCTCGGGCAGCGAGCAACTGATCGCATGGGCAATCGGCGGCGGACTCGCGCTGGTCGGCGCGCTTTGCTATGCAGAACTCGGCGCGCGCCGCCCGACCGCGGGCGGCGGCTACGTGAACCTGCGCGAGGCGTTCGGCCTGATTCTCGCGTTCATGTACGGATGGAACATGCTGGTCGTGAACTACTCGGGCAGCCTGGCCGCGGTCGCGACCGTATTCGTGCAGTACGCGGCCGCCGCGTTCGGGGTCAAGCTCGCGGATGGACGGCCCTTTGTCGTCGGCACCCTGGTGTTTCTCGCCGGCATCAACTGGTTCGGCATTCGCGCCGGTTCGTTCGTGCAGAACCTGCTGACCGTGCTCAAGCTGCTCGCGGTCGCCGCGCTGATCGTGATCGGTCTGCTGTTGCGAGGAGCGCCGCCGCCGGCGGCCCCGCCCGCCGCGCTGAATCCGCTCGCGCTCGGCGGCGTGCTGCTTCCCGTGCTGTTCTCGTACGGAGGCTGGGCCTACGTCAACAACATCGCGGGCGAGATCCGCGAGCCGCAGCGCAACCTGCCGCGTGCGCTGTTCTTCGGCATGGCCCTGGTCGCGGTCTGCTATCTGCTGGTCAACCTCGCGTTTCTCGAGGTGCTCGGCCACGACGGTCTCGCCGCAAGCAGCGCGCCGGCCGCGGACGTGATGCGCCGCGCTCTCGGCGAGCCGGGCGCACGCCTGATCGCGGCCGGCATCGCGGTGTCGACGCTCGGTTTCTGCAACATCTCGCTGATCGGCGCTTCGCGCGTGTTCCAGGTGATGGGCGCGGACGGCGTGTTCTTTCGCGTCGCCGGACGCCTGCACACACGCTGGCGCACGCCGAACATCGCGCTGCTGATGCTGACCGGCTGGGCCTGCGTGCTCGCGCTGAGCGGAACCTTCGACCAGCTGCTCAACTATGCGACGGTCGGCGACTGGCTCGGCTACGCCGCGGTCGTCGCGACGCTGTTCTGGTACCGCCGCAGCGGCGCAGGCGAATCGACCGCGTTCCGTGTGCCCTGGTATCCGCTACTACCTGTCGTATTCATCGCCGCGGTGCTGTGGGTCGTCGCGGTCACGGTCTGGCAACGCCCGTGGGACGCGGGCATCGGCGCGTTGATCACGCTCGCGGGCCTGCCCGTCTATTTCCTCTGGCGCCGCGTGCTCGCACATCGCGCGCTCACACCGTGAACCCGCCGCTCGCGCCGGAAAAAAAAACGATGCGGCGCCCGCACGGCCTGACTGCAAGCGGCATGCGACAATGCGAGGCACCATGCCATCTCGCAGCATCCGGAGAAACGCGTGACCCATTCATCCGCTCCCGCTCCCGCCGCGGCGGCCACGCAGAGCGAGTCGAGGCGCCCGCCCGCGCCGCTGCCGATCTCGATCAACGGCAAGCCGTATTTCCACGACGGCGACCCGGCCATGCCGTTGCTGTGGTTCCTGCGCGACATCCTGCGTCTGACCGGCACCAAATTCGGTTGCGGCATCGGCGCCTGCGGCGCGTGCACGGTACTCGTCGACGGCAAGGCGACGCGTTCCTGCGTGACGCCGATGCAGGCCGCGAGCGGACATGCGATCACCACGATCGAGGGTCTCGAGACCAAGACGTTGCATCCGGTGCAACAGGCCTGGATCGAGGAAGACGTTCCCCAATGCGGTTATTGCCAGGCCGGGCAGATCCTCGCCGCAGTCGACCTGCTCGAGCGCAAGCCGAAACCCGGTGACGACGACCTCGCAGCGATCGGCAACCTGTGCCGCTGCGGTACCTATCCGCGCATCCGGCGCGCGATTCTGCGCGCAGCCGAACTCATGCGGAGCGCTGCGAAGTGACCGCCATCGATCGCGGCCGCCGACGTTTCCTCGCGATTTCACTGACCGCAAGTGGAGCACTGCTGCTCGGCATCCGCGGCGCGCTTGCGGAACCGACGCCCGGCGTGCCGGCGGAACTGCTTGGCGACGACCTGACCCCGCTCGGCCCGTTCCTGCGCATCGAGCGCGACAACCACGTGGTGATCGGCGCACGCGGTTGCGAGATCGGTCAGGGCGTGATGACCTCGCTGCCGATGCTGATCGCCGAGGAACTCGACGTCGACTGGGCGCAGGTGCGTGTCGTGCAGTTGCCCTACGGCTACGTGGAAACCGACAAGGGGCCATCCAATCGCTATGGCGCGCAGGGAGCCGGCGGCAGCACCAGCGTTCCGGACGGCTGGCAGGAACTTCGTCAGGCCGGCGCGACCGCGCGCTGGATGCTCGTGCAGGCGGCTGCGCAGGAGTGGAATCTGCCGGCCGCGCAGTTGCGCACCGAAGGCGGCCAGGTCGTCGCCGCGGACGGGCGCCGGCTCACCTACGGCGCGCTCGCACGCAGTGCCGCATCGATCGCGCCGCCCGCGGCGCCGCCCGCGCTCAAGAAGCCCGCGCAGTTCCGCATCATCGGTGCGCCGACGCGGGTCGCCGACGCGCGCGAGATCGTGACCGGACGCAGCCGCTTCGGTATCGACCACTACGCGGCAGATGCGCTGGTCGCGGTGATTGCGCGCTGCCCGCACATGGACGGCACGCTCGAGTCGTTCGACGACACCGAGACACGCCGCGTCGCCGGCGTCGTCGATGTGATCGCGATCGCGGGGCCCGCCGCCGACCAGCCGATCAGCGGTGTTCTCGCGGCCGGGGTCGCGGTGCTCGCGACGAATACCTGGGCCGCGCTCAAGGGCCGCGACGTGCTGCAGGTGAAATGGAAACCCGGACCCTGGACCAGCGAGTCGACGCGCGCGCTCGCGGGCGCCGCGAACGCGCTGCTCGACCAGGGTGACAAGGGGGTCGAGGTGCGCAGCGACGGCGATCTCGCCAAGGCGCGCAAGCAGGCGCATCGCGTCATCGAGGCGCGCTACGAAATGCCGTTCCTCGCTCACGCGACGATGGAGCCGCCGGCCGCGCTGATCGAGATCGACGCCGACAGCGCGCGTCTGACCGCGTCGCTGCAGAGCCCGTCCGGCGCGTCGCAGATCATCGCGCAACTGACCGGACTGCCGCGCAGCAGCATCGAGATCCGCATGACCCGGGCCGGCGGCGGCTTTGGCCGGCGCCTGAAGAACGACTATGTGGCCGAGGCCGCGCTCGTCGCCAAGGCGGCCGGCAAGCCGGTCAAGCTCATGTGGACGCGCGACGACGATCTTGGCCACGACTTCTACCGTCCGTTCGGCGTGCATGCGATGACCGCGACGCTGGACCGCAGGAAACGCATCACCGGCTGGTCGCATCGCTGCGCCGCGACCTCGCGCACGTATCGCGACGCGGGCATGAAGGACGAGCCGGCCTACACCGGCTGCCTCGAACCCGACGACTTCCCGGCGGGTCTGGTCGCGAATCTCGACAAGACCTTCTTCAGCGTGACCTCGGGCATGCCACGCGGCTGGTGGCGCGCACCCCTGCATACGTTCCACGCGTTTGCGGTGCAGTGCTTCATCGACGAGATCGCGATCGCAACGAAACAGGATGCGGTGAAACTCCGACTCGACCTGCTCGGCGAGCCGCGCAAGCTGCCCTACCGCGGCCATGGCGGCCCGACCTTCGATACCGGCCGCCTCGCCCATGTGCTCACGCGCTGTGCCGAGCGGATCGGCTGGGGCGTCAAGCGCAGCGACGGTCACGGATTCGGCATCGCCTGCCATTTCACGTTCGGCGGTTATGCCGCGCATGCATTCGAGGTGTCGGTCGAGGGCCGCGAACTGCGCATCCATCGCGCGGTCTGCGTGATCGACGTCGGACGCGTCGTCAATCCGCTCGGCCTCGAGGCGCAGATGATCGGCGGCACGATCGACGGCATCTCGACCGCACTCAATCTCGCGATCACGGTCAAGGACGGCCAGGTCCAGCAGAAGAATTTTCCGGACTATCCGCTGCTGCGCATGGCGCAGGCGCCGCGCGAGGTCGAGGTCGACATCGTCGAATCGACGCTCGACCCGAGCGGTGCGGGAGAGATGGGCGTGCCGAGCGCGGCACCCGCGCTCGCCAATGCGATCTACGCGGCAACCACGGTGCGCGTGCGCAAGCTGCCGCTGATGCCGGGGCTGATGCGGATGTTGTGATGAACGCACACCGGCGCGCCGCGACCGCAGCGTGCGCAAGCCCTGTGTACGAACTAGTTGCCTGTAACAGAGGAAGTGGAAGAGGAATCGCGCCGGGATCGGGGTGCCGGGCGGCGGCCCGCAGCAAGGCCCATGGCGGTGCCCATGGGTCGAGCGAGGGCCAGGCACGGCGCCGCGAGACCAGGCGGGTTGCTTTCAATTCCTCCGTTGCAGGTCACTAGATCGCGGCCGCGATCACCAGCGCGAACACTGCGAGCACGCCGAGACTGACCCGGTCGCTGAGCGCGAACACGACCGGGTCCTCGTGCATGCGCCCGCGGCGCGCGAGCAGCCAGACCCGGCTGATCCAGTACAGCAGCAACGGAGTCAGCAGCCAGAGCACGTGGTGATGCCGGTACAGCGCCTCGCTCGCGGTGCTCTCGATATAGAACGCGAGCACGAGCACGCTGAGCAGGCCGCTCGCGGTGCCGAGCGCCTGGATCAGCGACAGATCGCCGACCCGATAGCCGCGCCCCGCGATCCGGTTCTGTCCGCCCGCCGCGATCCGATGCAGTTCCGCGTAGCGCTTGAGCATCGCCAGGCTCAGGAACAGGAACATCGAGAACGCGAGCAGCCACGACGAGGCCGGAACCGACACTGCGACCGCGCCGCCGATGATGCGGATCGTGTACAGCGCGGCCAGGACCACCACGTCGAGCATGACCACGCGCTTGAACAGGAACGAATACGCGAGCGTGGTCGCCAGATACGCGAGCAGCACGAGCGGAAACGGTTGCGGCAGCAACGCGGCGACAGCGAACGCGGCGACGGTCAGCAGCGGCGCCGCGACGAGTCCCGCACCGATCGGCAGGGTGCCCGCTGCGAACGGACGCAGGCGCTTGTGGGGATGGCGCCGGTCCGCATCGAGATCGAGCAGGTCGTTGAGCAGGTACGCACCCGAAGCACACAGACTGAATGCAGCGAATGCGATCGTTGCATCGCGAATTGCGCGCGGATCGAGCGCCAGGTGGGCCGCGAACATGGCGACGAACACGAGCAGGTTCTTCGGCCATTGATGCACGCGCAACGCGGTCAGCCAGGTCCGCCAGCGGCGGGTGCCGCGCTCGAACACGTGCTCGATTGCGCAGGCCGATCGCACGCGCCGCAGCAGCGCCGGCGACGCGTTGGCCACGATCGCGCGACGCGCCTCGGACCAGACCGCCAGGTCCACCGCTGCATTGCCCGCATAGTCGAAACCGCGCGTTCCGAAAAGGTCGCGCAGTGCCTCGACCTTGTGCCGGCCGGCGAGATTGCGCTCGCCGTCGCTCGCGAGGACCGCTTCGAAGCCGCCGACATGCGCGGCCACGGCGTCGGCCAGGAGCCGGTCGGACGCCGTGCACAGGACCCGGCGACGCGTGCCGTCGCCACGCAGCCATTCGATCACGCGGCTGTCGTACGGCAGGCGGGGCACGTCGATGCGTGCACGTTTCGCGATCTCGCGCTTGAGGTGGGCGCGGCCGCGCCGCAGCCACCACAGGAAACCGAAACCGTAGAGCGGATTGCGACGCAGCAGGCCGAGTGCGGATTCCAGCAGCAGATCCGTGCGGATCAGCGTGCCATCCAGATCCACGCACAGCGGCAGTGCTGGTTCCTCCACGCTTCGTTCGCTCATTCCCCCGTCCGCATGACCTGGCCCGGCACCGTGTTTCATCCTCGCGAAGCATACCTTCTCGATCGCGCAGGGAACGCAGCGGCATGACCCGCGAGCGCCCGCGAATGATGTTTCAGGTCGGCCGCGCGCGTCGCGCCGTTGCGCGGACGGCTCCCGGGGCTCATTTCGCGGGCTCGCAGCCGCCCGACTCCGCGCGTTGCTCGCTGCGGTGTCCGATCGCCTCGGGGTCGGCGAGACCGATCCATTTAAGGTACTTCCCCGCGACCTTGTCGCCGAGCGACTGGTCGGTCGCGAACGCATTCGCGAAGCGTGTCTTCTTGCAATCGAGCGGATTGCCGCGCTCTTCGATCGCCGCCCAGCGCGCCTTTTCCGCCTGGCGCGCGGTCGCGGGCGGCGGCGGCGCCCGCGGGGCGCCGCGCCCGAGCCGGATCGATCCATCCGGATTGAACAGTTGCGGGGTCACGGTAACGCCGGCACCGATCCGCGCACGCATCCCGGCACTGTCCTCGGTCGACAGCGGCGGCGGTGTGGCCTTGATCTCGGGCGGCGCCACTTCGATCCGGCTCGACCTCGCGACGATCGGCGGCTCCGGCTCGGGTGGCGCGGGTGGCGGCTCGGCCTCGGGTTCGATCAGGATCACCCGCACCGGCTGCGAAGAAACCGGATGGACGCGATAGGAACGCATGCCGAGTCCGAAACCGACCAGTTCCAGCACGGTCACCAGGACTGCGATCAGGGCGAGCATCCAGAACAGGCGCCAGTCGCGGGCCGGCCGGGTCCAGCGCAGGCTGCGCTGCCAGGGCAGGCGATCGCTGTCGAAGCGCAGCGCAGCGGGCGCGTGCAGCGAAGGCAAGCCGGCGCGGACCACCGATGGCCGCATCGGCGATCGCGATGGGGGGTGCTGCCAGGTCAAGGGCGTCGGCACTGTCGGGGGTCGCCGCAGGATAAGCATCGCGCGCTAAGGCGCGGTTAAATCCGCCCCCTCGCATGCGCTGACGCGGCGCGCGAGCAGCCAGCGCACGACCTGCTCCGCGCTCGATGCGGCCGCGCTTCCGAGGACGGGGCCGACATGGCTCGCGCCGGCAACCTGCTCGAAATCGGCGCCGAGTTCCTGCGCGAGCGAGCGGCTGCATTCAACCGCAACATCGCGGTCGAGCTCGCCGGCCAGCACCAGGACCGGGCAAGCCGGAGGCTCGATCGCGATACCCGCCGCGGCGGTCCTGAGCACCGCACCCGATTCGTCCCGCCAACGCCGGAACGCGAACAGGCGCGCGGCATCATCGGCATCGGGCATCGCACGGAAAGTGCCGGCCAGCGCGCGTGCGCTGCGCCACGGAATCACCGCACGCGAATCGTTTCGCAGACGCGCCAGGCCCGCTGCGGGCAGCGGATTGACCAGCACGAGCGCCGCAGCATCGACCGCGCGCGCAACCGCGAGCGCGAGCAGACCGCCGAGACTCGCCCCGACCAGAATCGGCGCTGCAGCAACGCCGTCGCACCATTCGATCACCTGGATCCGGTAGTCCTCCAGGCGAGTCGCGGCCAGGCCGCCACGCGACGGCATCAGGTCGGGCGCGAGCACGTCGAACCCGTAGACCGCGAAGATTCGCGCCCAGATGGCCCATTCCCAGCCGCCCGCGCCCGCGCCATGGACACAGATCACGTGGGTTGCGGCTGCCGCGGCCTCTCGATCACGCATTGCGACTTGACCCGCCTGTCGGATCGGACAAGTCTATGCCGGCCGGCGCGTCCCGGATAACGGATGCGAACCGCTACCCGTGGGCGCCGCGCAGACTTCGCACGCATGAACTCCTGTCCGGCAGCGGCGATCATTCGAAGTCACCCGGGAGCGGCTCGTGAAAACCTGCAAATGCGATGGACCATCGCAGTGGACAGCGTCCGCCGGAACTCGCGGATGATGGCTTCCTGTCGGCCCGACGAGAGGTGCCCGGCGATGAGAGCACAATCGCAGGACGAACATATCCACCGCTCCGATTCGCAGTCCGGCCCGTTCCGGCCGATTGCCGGAAGCGGGCCGATTTCCCGGGATCGGGACGATCCCGAACTGCCGGCGCGTGCGCCGGACGCGACCGGCCGCGACTGAACCTGGATGGATTCACCCGGCCCCTCAACGAGCGCGAGGCTCCCCCATGTCCTACAACACCGACGGAATCCGCAATATCGCCCTGGCAGGCCAGGCGAGCGCCGGCAAAACCACGCTGTTCGAAGCCCTGCTGCATGCCGGCGGCGCAATCCAGACGGCAGGCTCGATCGAGCGCGGGTCGACGGTGTCCGACCATGATCCGATGGAGAAGGAGCGCCAGCACTCGATGGCAGCGTCGATCGCGTCGATCGACCATGGTGAAGTGCATGTCAACCTGATCGACACGCCGGGTTTTCCGGATTTCCGCGGGCCGACGCTGTCGGCGCTCGCTGCAGTCGAGACCTGCGCGATCGTGGTCGATGCGGTGGCCGGCATCACGCATACGACACGGCGATTGATGGAGCGCGCCGGCCAGCGCGACCTGTGCCGCCTGCTCGTGATCAACAAGATCGACCACGAGGGAGTCGACCTCGAGAATATCGTCGAGGCCCTGCGCGACGAATTCGGCAAGGAATGCCTGCCAATCAACCTGCCGGCCGGCGGCGCCACCGCAGTAGTCGATTGTTTCTTCCGGCCCAACGGTAATGCCGATTTCTCGTCGGTCGCCGAGGCCCACCAGCAGATCATCGATCAGGTCGTCGAGATCAACGAGGCGGTCATGGGTCACTTCCTCGACGATGGCGAATCGGGCCTGTCCGGCGAGGAACTGCACGATGCATTCGAGCAGTGCCTGCGCGAAGGTCATCTCGTGCCGATCTGCTTCGTCTCCGCGCGCACCGGCGTCGGCGTCAAGGAACTGCTCGACATGACGATCAAGCTGCTGCCGAATCCGAACGAAGGCAATCCACCGCCGTTCGTGAAGGGCAGCGGCGCGAATGCGCAGCCGATCCGCGCCGAGGGCGATCCGCGCAAGCACGTGATCGCCGACGTGTTCAAGATCGTCAACGATCCATTCGTCGGCAAGCTTTCGGTGTTCCGTGTCTATCAGGGCACGGTCAGGAAGGACACCCAGCTGTTCATCGACGATGGCAAGAAGCCGTTCAAGGTCGGTCACCTGTTCCGCCTCAACGGCAAGGACCACGTCGAGATCGAACAGGCGATCCCCGGCGACATCGCCGCGATCGCAAAGATCGAGGACATCCACTTCGACGCGGTGCTCCACGATTCGCACGACGAGGACCAGATCCACCTCAAGCCGCTCGATTTCCCGCAACCGATGTTCGGTCTTGCGGTCGAGCCTGCGCACAAGGGACAGGAGCAGAAACTCGCGACCGCGCTCACGCGGCTCGGCGAGGAGGATCCCTGTTTCCGCATCGAACACAGCAAGGAACTCAACGAGACGATCATCCGCGGTTTGTCCGATCTGCACCTCAAGTTGATGCTCGAACGCATGAAGGAGCGCTACGGCGTCGAAGTGACCACGCGTCCGCCGCGCATCGCGTACCGGGAGACGATCGGCGCGAAGGCGGAGGGTCACCATCGGCACAAGAAGCAGACCGGCGGCGCGGGACAGTTCGGCGAGGTCAACCTGCGCATCGAGCCGCTGCCGCGCGGCGGGGGTTTCGAGTTCACCGACGAAATCAAGGGCGGGACGATTCCGGGCCAGTTCATTCCCGCGATCGAGAAGGGCGTGCGACAGGTGCTCGAACACGGCGCGATCGCGGGTTACCAGCTGCAGGACGTGCGCGTGACGGTCTACGACGGCAAGTATCATCCGGTCGATTCCAAGGAAGTCGCGTTCGTCAGCGCGGGCAAGAAGGCATTCCTCGATGCGATCGCGAAGGCGCGACCGCAGGTGCTCGAGCCGATCGTCAATCTCGATGTCACCGTGCCCGATTCGCACATGGGCGACGTGACCGGCGGCCTCGCGAGCAAGCGCGCGCGCATCAATGGAACCGATTCGCTGCGTGGCGGCGAGATCGTGATCAAGGCACAGGTGCCGCTCGCCGAGGTCGCCGACTACCAGACCGAACTCAAGGCGATGACCGGAGGCCAGGGCCGCTATGCGATCGAGTTCAGCCACTACGAACCCGTGCCGGCGCAGGTGCAGAAGCAGTTGACCGAGAGTTACAAGCCGCGCGGCGAGGAGGATTAGCGCGTTTCACGACCGAGCCGGCGACCGCGCGCGCGTGTCCCGCGCCGGCGCGACCCGGGCCGGACCTGTCGGGTCCAACACGCGCGGCCAGTCAGCTCCGGTTGCATTTCGTAGCCGGGGTTGCGCTCGATTCAGGCACGCACTGATCCAATGCAGACACTTGGCGCACCTCGACGAGGGCGCGGTTTGCGCATCCAGCGCAGGAGGAGTCTGCAATGAAAGTGACCCGATATCTGACCACCGGCCTGCTCGGCATCGCGTTTGCGCTGCCCGGCATGGCGGGCGCGCACGACCGTGGCGACCGCTGCGGCAATTGCGGCACGGTCGTCAACGTCGACCGGATCGGCCATCGCGATTCGCACCTTGGAGCCGGCACCGCGATCGGCGCAGTCGCGGGCGGACTGCTCGGCCATACCGTCGGCAAGGGCGACGGGCGTACTGCGGCCACCGTGGCCGGCGCAGTCGCGGGCGGCGCAGTCGGCCATGCGGTCGAGAAGGACCATCGCGACGATCAGGTTGCCTGGCGTTTCGCGGTGCGCATGGACGACGGACGCCGGATCAACGTGACCCAGAACTACAACCCCGACATCCGTGACGGTGACCGCGTGCGCGTGCGCCACGGACATCTCGACCGCTATTGAACGCGCACGACTGACCTTCGAAACACCTGCCCGGCCTGGCGATTTCCCGGCGCGAGCGGCTGCGAATGCAGCGCCTCACGGGTCGCGGCGGAACGACGCATGCGGCGGGCTCCGGCCCGCCGCCGGCGCGAGCCGGAACGCCTGGGAAGTGCGTTGCACGCAGCGAAAGGTCAGATTGATGCGCGCTGCCGCCACGCGCATCCGTTTCGGCAACGCGTGCTGATAGAACGCCTGCGTGGTGCCGGCCATCAGCAGCAGGCTGCCGTGTGCAAGTTCCAGAGACAACACGCATCCACGTGTCGCACGCGAGCGCATGCGCAACGTGCGCTGCGCACCGAAACTCAACGAAGCGATGGTCGGCGCGGCGCCGAGTTCCGGTTCGTCGTCGCTGTGCCAGCCCATTGAATCGCGGCCATCGCGATACAGGTTCGCAAGCACGCTGTCGAAACGCACGCCGAGCCGATCCGCAAGGTCGTCGCGCAGGTGCGCGACGCATGGCGTCCACGGAACCGGCACGAAACGCGTGCGCGAATACGTGTACACCGCGTCGGCGTCGCCGATCCAGCACGACAGACGCGGCGCACCGACCATCCGCCCGAACAGGTGCAGACGGTGCTGCTGCCAGGGAATCTCCGCGCGCAGCGCAAGGTAGTGCGCATCAGCCTCGGCTGACCGGTACCAATCCGCGCAATAGCGCAGATCCGCTCCCGCGAGCGGCAGCCTGCGCAGGTCAAGCAGTCGACTGCCGATCATGCGTGCCCTTAGCGAGCAATTGAAAACTCCACAGCGCGGGCCTGGACCGAGGACCGCCCAACCCGTATCCGCGATCCGATCGGCGCGCGCCGCGCCGCCGCGACGCGTGCCCCGGCTCTCAATGCCGACGCCGCATCCGCGTCGCACCTGCGAGAGTGAGCAGCAACGCCATCAACAGGAGCATCCAGCGCGCGTCGACCGGGACCTGGGTCGGCTGACCCGGCGGTGCGCCCGCAACGACCGTGGTTTCGGTGCCTGAATTGTTGTCCGGATCGGGATCGGGCACGGTTGCCGAGTTCGCGGTCGCGATGTTCACGATGCTGCCGCTGAAACCGGCGCCGACATGATAGGTCACGGTGATCGCCGCGCTCGCACCGCTGGCCAGCGCGCCGAGCGCGCACGGGAATCCGCCGCTGCAGGGTGCGCTGGCCGCAACGAACGAGAGTCCGGCCGGCGTCGGGTCGCTGATCACCACGTCGGGCGCCGCGTCGGGTCCGGCGTTGCTCACGGTCAGCGTATAGGTCACGTTCGAGCCGGGCACTGCAGTCGCGGGTCCGGTCTTGACCACCGACAGGTCGGCGAGCGCGCCCGACGGGAGGACCGGCGTGGTCGCGCTGCCGGTGTTGTCGGCGCCGTTCGGGTCGGGCGTCTCGCTGCCGACGGTCGCGGTGTTCACGATCGGATTCGCGCCGGCGTAACCGGGCGGAACCGCATAGCTACTCGTGATCGTCGCGCTTGCGCCGTTCGCGAGCGAACCGATCGCGCACGGATACGCGGTCGTGCACGCGCCGCTGTTGGCGACGAAGTTCAGACCGGCCGGGGTCGGGTCGGAGACGAGCACGTTGGTCGCCGCATCCGGACCCGCATTGGTGACCACGATCGTGTAGGTGATCGTGCCGCCCGCAATCACGCTCGCCGGTCCGGTCTTGGCGAGTCCGAGATCCGCTGCGGACGCGACGACGACGATCGGCGTGGTCACGCTGTCGGCGTTGTCGGACGGATCGGGGTCGGGTGTCGCTGACGCGACACTTGCATCGTTGACCAGGTTGCCGGTCGCGGTCGCGTCGACCGCGAACGTAACGGTCACGATCGTGCTCGCGCCATTGACCAGATCGCCGAGCGCACACGGGAATCCGGACTGGCACGGCAGCGAGGCGGAGACGAACGTGGTGCCGGCCGGCGCGGGATCGTCGAGGGTGACCCCCGCCGCGGTGTCCGGTCCGTTGTTGGTCACGCTCAGCGTGTAGGTCACGTTGCCGCCCGCGAGGGCCTGCGCAGGTCCGCTCTTGACGATCATGAGGTTGGCCATCGGACCACCCACGCCGGTATCGACGGCGTCGCTGTTGTCGCCCGGGTCGGGATCGACGATGCCGGCCGGCGGCGCGATGCTCGCGGCGTTGCTCAGGGTCAACGGGCCCTGCGGTGCGATCGCGTTGATCGTCACGATTACCGCACCGCCGCTCGGCAGCGTGCCGATCGTCCCGCTGACTGTCGCGCCCGCCACGATCGGCTGCGTCACGCAGGCCGCGCCACCGGTTTCTCCGCCGCAGCTCGCGCTGACCGCGCCGAGACCCGGCGGCAGGTTATCGGTGTAGGCGGCGCCGTTGGCCGGACTCGGACCCGCATTGCTGATCGCGAGCGTCCAGGTGATCGCACCGCCCGAGGCCACCGCCGCCGGACCACTCTTGACCAACGCGAGATTCGCGTTGCCCGGGCCGACATTGGTCTGTGCCGAACCCTGATTGTTGGCGGTGTCCGGATCAGGCGTATCGCTGACCGCGCTCGCGATGTTCACGATCGGGTTCGCACCGCTGTAGTCGGCCGGCACCTGGTAGGTCGTCGTGATCGTGACGGTGCTGCCGCTGGCCACGCTGCCGAGCGCACACGGATACGCGCTGACACAGCCGCCCGCGTTGCCGACGAACGCGAGGCCGGCCGGCGTCGGGTCGGCGACCACGACGTTGGCCGCATCGGACGGACCGTTGTTGGTCACCGCGACGCTGTAGACCACATTGTCGCCGGGCGTCACCGTGGCCGGGCCGCTCTTGGTGACCGCGAGATCGGCCAGCGGACTGCCGTTGAGCGAGGCGCTGGCGCTGTTGTTGGCCGGGTTCGGATCGGGCTGGTCCGAGGCGATCACGCTCGCGGTATTGGTCAGCGCACCGGCCTGGGTCACGCTCGCGGCGAGGGTCAGGATCGCCGTCGAGGTCGGGCCGGATGCGGTCAGCGTGCCCACCGTCCAGACGCCGCCGGCGCTGTCGTAACTACCCTGCGATGGCGTCGCGGAAGCGAACGCAAGTCCGGCTGGCAGCACATCGGCGAGAGCGACATTGGTCGCGTCCGAGGGACCGTTGTTGTGCACGCTCACCGTGAAGACCACGCTGTCGCCGACGTTCGGTGCCGCGTTGTCCACGGTCTTGGTCACCGCCAGATCCGCTTCCTGTCCGTTGATGGTCACGCCGCCCTGGTTGTTCGCGGGCACCGGATCGAACTGGTCGGATGCGGTCACCGCAGCGGAGTTCATGATCGAACCGGCCTGATCCACGGTTACCGTGATCGCCAGGGTCGCGGCGCTGCCGCTGGTGATCGCGCCGACCACCCAGACCCCGCTGCCGCTGTCATAGCTGCCCTGCGACGGGACCGCGCCGACGAAGCTCACGCCCGCGGGCAGCGCGTCCGTGATCTCGACTCCGCTTGCGTCGTTGGGTCCGTTGTTGGTCGCGGTGATCGTATAGGTCACCTGGCTGCCGACATTCGGGGTTGGGTCGTCGACGCTCTTGGCGACCGCGATGTCCGCGCTCGCACCCGCGTTCACCGCGGCACCCGCATTGTTGTTGCTGGTGTCCGGATCGGGCTGGTCGGAGGCACTCACCGCGACCGTGTTGACGAGCGCACCAGGCTGCTCGACGCTTGCGTCGATCGTCAAGGTGACCGTCGCGCCGTCGGCGAGATTGCCGATCGCCCACAGCCCGGTTGCATCGTCGTAGCTGCCCTGCGACGGATTCGCGGCGACGAAGCCGAAGCCGAACGGGAGGCTGTCGGTCAGGGCGACTCCGGTCGCGTCGTTCGGACCGTTGTTGATCGCGGTGATCGTGAATGTCACCGTATCGCCCACGTTCGGCACGGTGTTGTCGACCAGCTTGGTCACGGCGATGTCGGCCGCATTGCCGACCGTAGTGCTCGTGCCGTCGCTGTTGTTGCCGGTGTCCGGATCGACGACGCCGCTCGGCGGACTCGCGTTCGCGTTGTTGATCAGCGTCTGCGCGCCGAAAGGCGCGGTGCCGGTGATCGTGATCGTCACCGAACCCGCAGACGGCAGGACCGGTACGATACCGGAGACTGCATTGCCCGCGACGGTCGGCGCCGCACACGACGCGCCGCCGGTCGGCGCGCCGCAACTCGCGGCCACTGCAGTGACCGCCGCCGGCACGGTGTCGGCGTAGCTCGCGCCGTCGGCCGCGCTCGGCCCGGCGTTCGCGATCAGCAGGGTATAGGTGATCGTCGCGCCGGACGGTACCGTCGCCGGGCCGGTCTTGACGATCGACACGTCCGCCGACGCCGCCACCCCGACCGTCACCGTCCCCGTGCAATGCGCCGCCGCCGGACACGTGCTGTCGCCTCCGCCGCTCGCCGTCGCACTGTTGCTCCCGCTCGTCGCCGCCGCACTCACCGTCACGTCCAGCGTCAACGTCGTACTCGTCCCCGCTGCCAGCGTCCCCGTGTACGTGCAACTGAGCGTGCTCGTCCCCGTGCAGCTCCAGTTCGTCCCCGTCGCGCCCGCCAGCGTGATCCCCGCCGCCAGCGTGTCGCTCAGCGTGATGTTCCCCGCGCTCGGACCCGACCCCGTGTTCGTCACCGTCACCGTGTAACTGGCCGGCTGACCCACCACGAACGGATCCGCACTCGCCGTCTTCGTCACCGTCAACTGCGGCTGCAGCAACGTCGTCGTCGCACTGCCCGTGTTGTTGCTCCCGTCCGGATCGCTCGTCCCCGCCGGCGGATTGGCCGTCGCACTGTTCGTGATCGACGTCCCGCTCAGCGGCGCCGTCCCGTCGATCGTGATCGTCACGCTGCCACCCGCCGGCAGCGTCGTCACCGTGCTCGTCACCGTATTGCCCGCCACGTTCACCGCACCGCACACCGCCCCGCCCGTCGCCGTCCCGCAGCTCGCCGTGATCGCCGTGATCCCCGCCGGCACCGCGTCGCTCACCGTCGTCCCGTTCGCGTCGCTCGGCCCCGCGTTGCTCACCACCACGCTGTAGCTCAGCGCCCCGCCATACCCCACCGACCCCGGCCCCGTCTTCGTCACCCCGATGTCCGCACTCGCCGAGCGCGTGTCCGTATCCGTCGCACTGTCGTTGCCCGCGTTCGGATCCGTCGTCCCTGCCGGCGCCGTGATCGTCGCCGTGTTCACCAGGTCCCCCGTCGCCCCCGCGCTCACCGTCCCCACCAGCGTGAACGTCGCGCTCGACCCCACCGGCAGGTTCACGCTCGCCGCAATGTTCCCCGCTCCACTGCCCGGACCGCTCGCGCCGCCCGCATACACCACCGTCCACGTCGCGCCCGTGATCGCCGCCGGCACCGTGTCCGCCACCGTCGCCCCCACCACCGCACTCGGACCCGCGTTCGTCGCCACGATCGTGTACGTCACCCCGGCGCCCGGCGTATACGTCGCACGCCCGTCGTCCTTCACGATCCCCAGGTCCGCTCGCGGCGTCACCGGCGTGGTCACCGTGCTCGTGTTGTCGCCCGCATCCGGATCCCCGGTCGCGCTCGTCACCGTCGCCGTGTTGACGAGGTTCGCGCCCGCGTAGTTCGCGGGCACCGCGAACGTCACCGTCACGCTCACGTTCGCCGCGCTCGCCAGATCCCCCAGCGCGCACGGGAACCCGCCCGTGCACGGCGCGCTCGCCGATACGAACGTCAGCCCCGCCGGCGTCGGATCGGCCAGGCTCACCGCCACCGCCGTGCTCGGCCCCGCATTGGTCACGCTCAGCGTGTAGCTCACGTTCGTGCCCGGCACCGCATTGGCCGGCCCGCTCTTGACCACCGCGAGGTTCGCCACCGCGGTCACCTGCGTCGTCACCGTCGAGGCGTTGTTGCCCGTGTCCGGATCGGTCACGCCCGTGGGCGCGGTGATCGTCGCCGTGTTGTCCAGCGTCGTCGCATCCGCCGGCGCCGTCCCATTGATCGTGATCGTCACGCTGCCGCCCGCCGGCAACGCCGTGAGCGTGCTCGTCACGTTGTTGCCCGCCACGTTCACCGCACCGCACACCGCGCCGCCCGTCGCCGTCCCGCAGTTCGCCGTGATCGCGCCGATCCCCGCCGGCACCGGATCGCTGAACGTCGCCCCGTTCGCGTCACTCGGCCCCGCGTTGGAGATCACGATGCTGTAGCCGATCGCGCCGTTCGCGTTCACCGTCGCCGGGCCGGTCTTGACGATCGCCAGGTCCGCCTGCGCGGCCACCGGCGTGGTCACCGTGCTCGTGTTGTCGCCCGCGTCCGGATCCCCGGTCGCGCTCGTCACCGTCGCCGTGTTGACGAGGTTCGCGCCCGCGTAGTTCGCGGGCACCGCGAACGTCACCGTCACGCTCACGTTCGCCGCGCTCGCCAGATCCCCCAGCGCGCACGGGAACCCGCCCGTGCACGGCGCGCTCGCCGATACGAACGTCAGCCCCGCCGGCGTCGGATCGGCCAGGCTCACCGCCACCGCCGTGCTCGGCCCCGCATTGGTCACGCTCAGCGTGTAGCTCACGTTCGTGCCCGGCACCGCATTGGCCGGCCCGGTCTTGACCACCGCGAGGTTCGCGCTCGCCACCCCGAGGATCGTCACGCTCGAGCTGTTGTTGCCCGGGTTCGGATCGGTCTGGTCCAGCGCGCTCAACGCCGCCGTGTTGGTGAAGCTGCCATCGCCGATGACCGTCGCCACGATCGTCAGCGTCGCCGTCGCCCCCGGACCCGTCGCCGCGAGGTTGCCCAGCGTCCATACCCCGGTGCCCACGCTGTAGCTGCCCACCGACGCCGTCGCACTCACGAACGCGAGCTCGGCCGGCAGCACGTCCGTCAGCTCCACCCCCGTCGCCGCACTCGGCCCGTTGTTCGTCGCCGTGATCGTGAACGTGATCGTGTCGCCCACCGTCGGGTTCGCGTCGTCGACCGTCTTGATCACCTGGATGTCCGCCGACTGACCGTTCACCGTCACTCCGGCGCTGTTGTTCGCCGGGTTCGGATCGTGCTGGTCCGATGCCGCCACCGTCGCCGTGTTGGTCAGGTCGCCGGGCAACGTCACCGACGCGGTGATCTGCAACGTCGCGTCCGCGTTGGTCGCGAGCGCGCCCACCGTCCAGATCCCCGCGCCGTCGTCATAGCTGCCCTGCGACGCACTCGAGGACACGTAGTTGAGGCCCGCCGGCAACAGGTCGTCGATCACCACCCCGCTCGCCGCGTTCGGCCCCGCGTTGTGCACCGTCACCGTGAACGTCACGTCCGTGCCCAGGTTCGGCACCGCGTTGTCCACCGTCTTGCTCACCTGCAGGTCCGCCGACGGCTGTGCGTTCAGCATCGCCGAGCCTGCGTTGTTGCCCGCGTTCGGATCGAACTGGTCTCCTGCCGTCTTCGTCGCCGTGTTCGTCAGCGCACCGGGCACCAGCACCGTCGCGGTGATCTGCAGCGTCGCGCTCGCCCCGTTCGCCAGCGCACCCACCGTCCACACGCCCGTGCCCTGCACGTACCCGCCCTGCGAGGCCGTCGCCGACACGAACGCCAGACCCGAGGGCAGCGCATCGGTCACCTGCACTCCGCTCGCCGCGCTCGGCCCGTTGTTCGTCGCCGTCACCGTGAACGTCACGTCCTCGCCCACGTTCGGCGTCGCGTTGTCCACCGTCTTGGCCACCGCGATGTCCGCCGACGCCGCCACCCCGACCGTCACCGTCCCCGTGCAATGCGCCGCCGCCGGACACGTGCTGTCGCCTCCGCCGCTCGCCGTCGCACTGTTGCTCCCGCTCGTCGCCGCCGCACTCACCGTCACGTCCAGCGTCAACGTCGTACTCGTCCCCGCTGCCAGCGTCCCCGTGTACGTGCAACTGAGCGTGCTCGTCCCCGTGCAGCTCCAGTTCGTCCCCGTCGCGCCCGCCAGCGTGATCCCCGCCGCCAGCGTGTCGCTCAGCGTGATGTTCCCCGCGCTCGGACCCGACCCCGTGTTCGTCACCGTCACCGTGTAACTGGCCGGCTGACCCACCACGAACGGATCCGCACTCGCCGTCTTCGTCACCGTCAACTGCGGCTGCAGCAACGTCGTCGTCGCACTGCCCGTGTTGTTGCTCCCGTCCGGATCGCTCGTCCCCGCCGGCGGATTGGCCGTCGCACTGTTCGTGATCGACGTCCCGCTCAGCGGCGCCGTCCCGTCGATCGTGATCGTCACGCTGCCACCCGCCGGCAGCGTCGTCACCGTGCTCGTCACCGTATTGCCCGCCACGTTCACCGCACCGCACACCGCCCCGCCCGTCGCCGTCCCGCAGCTCGCCGTGATCGCCGTGATCCCCGCCGGCACCGCGTCGCTCACCGTCGTCCCGTTCGCGTCGCTCGGCCCCGCGTTGCTCACCACCACGCTGTAGCTCAGCGCCCCGCCATACCCCACCGACCCCGGCCCCGTCTTCGTCACCCCGATGTCCGCACTCGCCGAGCGCGTGTCCGTATCCGTCGCACTGTCGTTGCCCGCGTTCGGATCCGTCGTCCCTGCCGGCGCCGTGATCGTCGCCGTGTTCACCAGGTCCCCCGTCGCCCCCGCGCTCACCGTCCCCACCAGCGTGAACGTCGCGCTCGACCCCACCGGCAGGTTCACGCTCGCCGCAATGTTCCCCGCTCCACTGCCCGGACCGCTCGCGCCGCCCGCATACACCACCGTCCACGTCGCGCCCGTGATCGCCGCCGGCACCGTGTCCGCCACCGTCGCCCCCACCACCGCACTCGGACCCGCGTTCGTCGCCACGATCGTGTACGTCACCCCGGCGCCCGGCGTATACGTCGCACGCCCGTCGTCCTTCACGATCCCCAGGTCCGCTCGCGGCGTCAGCGTGTCCGTGTCGGTCGCGCTGTTGTTGCCGGATGCAGGATCGGTGACCGTGCCGCCCGCAGTCACGGTCGCGGTGTTCGACAGCGTTCCGGTCGCTCCCGCGACCACCGTGCCGGACAGCACGAAGGTCGCGCTGCCACCGACAGGCAGGTTCACGCTCGCGTTGATGTTGCCCGCGCCCGCGGCCGGCCCGCTCGCACCGCCCGCGTAGGTTGCGGTCCAGCTCGCGCCCGTGATCGATGCGGGCACGACGTCGGCGACGGTCGCGACCGGTGCGTTGCTCGGCCCCGCGTTGGACGCAACGATCGTGTAGCTGATCGGACTGCCCGGCACGGCAGTGCCGCTGCCGTCGGTCTTGGTGACCGCAAGGTCGGCGAGCAGCGCGGTATTGGCGAGCGTGCAGGTGATGTCGTCGCCGGCTTGCGGCGTCACCGCGAAGCTGGTTCCGGCGCCCGCGGGCAGCACGGTGGACGACCCGCCCGCGGCGTTGCTGCAACTGATCGCGCTCGTGTAGTTGGCGAGCGTGCTCGTGCTCGCTGGCGCGATCGCCTCCGACAGGGTGTAGCCGCTGCCCGCCGTTCCGGTGAGCACGACCGGCGCCGAGGTGACCGCGGTGCCGCCGCCGGTCGTCGTCGTGCTCACCGGGCCGCCGCTGCCCGCGATCGTGAGCACGAACTGGTCGCTCGCCGCGACACGCCCATTCGGCAACGATTTCTGCAGGCTCAGGCGCGGCTGGCGCGTGTTCGTGAACGTGCACGTGATCGCCGCGCCGGGCGCGGTCGCCGCCACGTCGAGGGTGACACGCCGGTTCGCGATGTCGATGCCCGCACTGCCCGAACCGAGGCCCGAACAGGAAATCGCGGTCAGCGCGTAGCCCGCGGGCGGCGCCGCCTCGGTGATCGTCGTGGCGACGCCGGCCGCCGCGAGCGAGCGCGTCGCGCCGGCAACCGGCGTACCGGCAGTGACCGTCGTGATCGAGTCGCCCGCGTAGCCATTGTCGCCGGCGAACGTGAACGTGCCGACGCCGCCGAGCGTGGTCTTGCTGATCTGCACGGTCGGCAAGGCACGGATGTTCGTGATCACGCTCGAACTGTCGTTCGCCGCGTTCGCGTCGCTGATCCCGTCCGGCGCCACGATGGTCGCGGTGTTGACGATGCCGTTGCCGTTGGTCGACGCGATCGCCTGCACGACGAGCGTGCAGCTTGCACCGGACGGCAGTGTCGTGACCGTGCCCGACAATGCATTGCCGACCAGCGAGAACGCACCCGTGGTGCAGCCGGCCGCGCCGCCGGCGGCGGTCGCCGAGACGATCGCCGGCGCGCTGAAGTTGGCGGGGATCGCATCGCTCACGCCCGCGCCGCTGACTGTGCCCGGTCCCGCGTTCGAGATCGCAAGCTGGAACTGCACGGTCGTTCCGATCGCGACCGTGAGCGGTCCTGCGCCGAACGCACCGCTGGTTCCCGCGCGTTCGCTCTTGACTACGCCGAGGTCGGCATTGAGAGGCACCGCATCGACCGCGCAGCCGATCAACGGCACGCCGTTGCCGACACAGGTTGCCGCGGTCGCCGCGGTCGGCAGCGTCGCATTCTGCGGATCGGCGCCGGTGGTGCCGACCTGGGCCGGGTTGACGAGCGCGTTCGTCGCGCCCGCGGCGACGGTTAGGTTGAACGTGATCAGGCGCGTCACGCCCGCATTGATCGCATTCGTGTTGTTGCAGGTGATCACCTGCGGCGGACCGGCCGCCACGCTGCAGCTGAATCCGGTCGGCGTGAACGTCGCGGCGCCGGAATAGACGAGAGCGGTCGGCAGCACGTCGACCACGCGCACCGTATTGGCACCACCCGAATTGATGCCGCCGCTGTTGTAAACCGCGAGCGTGAACGCGATCGTGTCGCCCGGACTGTGCGCCTGCGGATCCGGATGGCTCTTCGCAAGCCGGATCTGCGCCGCATTCTGCGCGGTGTCGAGGTCGAGCGCGCAACCGAGCGGATTGTTGTCGGCCGTGCACGCGACGACGTCGGCCGCGGATGGACTCGCGAGAAGATCCGGGTCGCCGCCGCCGCCGATGCGCGCGGCGTTCTGGTACTGGCTGCCGCTGGTCGCCGCTCCGACGTTCGCGATCAGGCTGAATACGCTCTGCGCGCCCGCCGCGATCGACACCGCGGACGTGCACGAGGCTTCGGTCGCGGAAACGCGAGCGCAGGCCCAGTCGGCGCTGTTTGCTCCGCCCACGGTCAGCGCTGCGGGCCAGTTCATCGGTGCCGGCAGCACGTCGCGGAAATTGATCGTGCCGACCGAGGCGGTGTCGCCGGCGTTGCTGACCGTAAACTGGTACGTGGTCGTGCCGTTGATCGCCATGAACGGCTGGCCGTCGTCCTTGTCGAGCACGAGGTCGACGTGACGCACGACGTCGACATCGGACGCGCAGCCGGTCGCGCTGTCGCTCGCGGTCGTCGCTGGCGGCACCGGCGCGGGACATGCGCCCGCGGCGGCCACGTCGGGCAGCGTGGTCTTGCCCGGATCGCCGCCGCCGCCGACCTTGCTGCGATTGGTCAGCGACGCAGGCGCCGACGCCGCGATCGCGGCCGGGATCGAAATCGTCGTGCTTGCGCCCGCGCCGAGCGCGGTCGAACGGTCGCAGGAGAAACTGAGCGTGCCGGCCGTGTAGGTGCAGGTGAATCCGCCCGAACTGAACGGCGACGTTCCGGTATAGCTCATGCCGGTCGGGAGTACGTCGACGACGCGGATCGTGCCGCTGCTCGCCGCGGTGCCCAAGTTGGTGACGGTCAATGCATACGTCGTCGTGCCACCGGCGCGCACGTAGTCGGTCGAATCGGTCTTGACGATCGACAGCAGCGGCGCGTTGATCGTGTCCGCGTCGACCGCGCAGCCGAGCGGATTGTCGGTGCCGATGCACGCGCTCGTCGTCGCTGCATTTGGAGCCGGCTTGTTGGGATCGCCGCCGCCGCCGACGCGTGCGAGGTTGTTGGCCGCCGTGCCCGACGCCCCGGTCACGTTCGCGGTAAACGCGAACGAACTCGTCGCGCCCGCCGCGATCGACACCGCCGAGGTGCAGGTAATGACGCCGGACGCCGCATTGCACGACCAGTTCACGGCCTGCGCGCCCGACAGCGGAACCGCGCCATTGGCGACCGCAAGGGTCGCTGGCAACACGTCGACGACGGTGACCGTGCCAGCGCTCGCGACGTTGCCGACGTTGGTCGCGCCGAGCGTATAGGTCGTGGTGCCGCCGCTGGTCAGCGTTGTCGTACCGTCGCTCTTGGCCAGCCGCAGGTCCGGCGAACATACCGCACCAGGCAGGATGCCCGGGGTATTCGGGGTCTGGAACGTACTCAGGCCGCCCGCATACCCGCTCGAGGAGTAGGTGTCGTCGACGCCGTTGGTCGTGCGCCCGGGGCGGCCGCCCGCGAGCGTCGCGGAAATCCCGAACGAATTCGGCGAATAGGCAATGAAACCGCCGCCGCCGCCGCCGCCGGGACCGTGGCGATTGGCGATGCCCGGCGGTCCACCGGCCCAGGCGTTGCCGCCGTCGCCGCCGCTCGCATCGGCGCTCGCGCTGCCGCCGTCGATCGAATAGATCACGAGCGCGCCGCCGCCGCCACCACCGCCGCCCGCGTCGTTCGCGACGTTGTAGCCGTTCGCACCCCGCGCGTCGATGATGCCGCTGCCGCCGAGCGAACGCGCGCGCAGGATCACCACGCCGCCGCCGGCTGCACCCGACGAGCACAGCGCGGCCACGCTCGCGCACGAGATCGCCTGGTTCTCGTAGGTCGCCGCGTCGGTGGTCGCGTCGTTGGTGCCGCCGGATCCGCCACCTCCGCCCGGGAACACGCGGTTGAAGGCAAGCGTTGCGTTGTAACCCGCACCGCCGCGGCCGTCGCTGTCGATCAGCGGTGCATTCCATGGACGGCCGCCGAGCCCGCCCTGGGCATTGCCACCACCTCCGCCGCCGCCCGAGTTCTCGTTGTTGCCGCCGCCCGATGCGTTGCCGTCGGTACCGCCGCCACCCGCATTGCCGGGTGCGCCGCGCGCATGCGAACCGTTCGGGTAGCCTTCGCCGTTGTCGAGCAGGGCCAGGTTCGCGGCCGCGGTCACCGCATTGCTCGCCTGCGCGCCCCAGCCGTTGGCCTTGATCGCGAGGTAGCGTGGCGTGCCCGCGATGCCTTCGCCCTTGCCGCCGTGGGCGCCGGTCGCGACGCTGACCCAGTCGGTGTTCGGTCCGTTCGCGCTGCTCTGGCGTCCGGCCGCGCCGCGGAACCCCTTGCCCGCGACGAAGATCGCGCGGTTGGCGACGCCTTCGACCGTCGCACTGCCGAGGGTCAGCGCGCCCTGCACGTCGATCGCGACTACCGCGCCGGTCTCGCCGGTGGCGCCGGTGCCCAGGCCCCATGCGGGCGCGGTCACGCCGGCCGCGGTGGCGATCCCATACTGCGGCACGCGGATCACCTGGTAGCGCTTCTGGCCGCTGGTTCCGGTCGCGGCGGCCTGCGCGTAGCTGTTCGTCAACGGCGGCGAAAAAGTGACCACCGCGCCCGCACCGGTACCGGTCGTCGCGGTCACGGTGACGAATTCGTGCAGGCCCGCATTGCCGACCGTGGTCGTGCCCATGCCGCTGCCGCTGCCATCGCCGTAGGTGCTGTTGTTGCTCGCGTTGATCGTGCCGGCCTGCATCTGGATGACCAGCAGCAGGTCGCCGACGACGATCGGGTTGCTTGCGCCGCGCGAGTCGCGGGTGCCGAGGGTCAGCGTGGTCGCGCCCGCGGCGAGATTGCCGTTGCCCTGAAAGTAGACATTGACGATGCCGCTGATCGTGCCGCTGCCGCTGCTGCCCGGGTTGGCGCACATCGCCGATTGCGCGAGAACCGCGCCTGGCAGCGTTGCGAGCAGACCGAGCAGGACGAACAAACTGCGACGCAGCGCGCCCCTGAGTAAGCGCTTGCGGAATACGCCGCACCCGGCGGCGATCGATCTGGACATGTTTTCCCCGGGACAGCCAATGCCTTGGCGCAACACAAGGCCTGAATCCGGCTCGTCCCTTCTCGCCGTGCGCCGGGGGATGCCGGTTCCTGCCG
The DNA here is from genome assembly GCA_963758365.1 of uncultured Gammaproteobacteria bacterium. Taxonomy (GTDB): domain Bacteria; phylum Pseudomonadota; class Gammaproteobacteria; order Xanthomonadales; family Rhodanobacteraceae; genus Dokdonella_A. The sequence continues at coordinate 571,742 of CAVWVB010000001.1, read as the reverse complement.
GCGCAAATTCTCCCCCGAGAACTCCAACGCCGATTCTAATCAAAGATCGTGCTGCAGATCACACTTTTTCCGGATCGAGTCACAATTGTTTTCGGCCTGACCGTTTGCAACGCCGCAATCGGCATGCCTGCCGGAGTGCGGTGCGCGGCCCGCCGACGCGGTCGTTGCGGGCGGGCGCGTCACGCCACGCCGGTGACCGGATAGGCAGGCGTCGCATCGAGAGTCGCCGCGCAGACTTCGGCCAGTTCGAGCAGGCGCAGGTCGGCGCCCGGCGCTCCCACGAGTTGCAGACCGACCGGCATGCCATCGGGCAGGAAACCCATCGGCAGACTGATCGCGGGACATCCGGCTAGGCTCGCGAACGCGGTGAGGTCGGCATCGTTCGCGTGCTCGCCCTCGGCGAGCGCATAGGCGCCTTGCGGCACGCACGGCAGAACCAGCACGTCGATCGTTGCGAACAGCCGGCGCGCTCTCAGCATGACCTCGTCGAGCACGCGATCGGCGGCCGCGTAGTCGACCGCGGATTTCCCGCGCGCATAGTCGACCATCGCCCGCAGACGTGGCGACACCGCGTGCGCCGTATCGGCGAGATCGGGCGCGAGTTCGACCGCGAGCTCGCTTTCCATGACCAGCAGTGCCGCGCGACGCGTGCGCGCAAGATCCTGATCGGAAAAATCGACTTCGCTGTGCCGGCCGAGTGCGCAGCCGATGCGTGTCACCGCGGCATCGAACACCGTGCGCAGCGCGGCGCCAACGCCGAGCGCGGCGAGACCGGTCAGGATGCCGGCGCGCAGGCGGCCCGGCTCCCAGTCCGGCACCGCGAGCGGCACCCGACGCCTGCGCGAGCGCGGATCGCTCGGATCGTGCGCATCGAGCACCTGCAGCGCGAGCGCGAGGTCCGGCACCGAACGCGCGAGCACGCCGACGCAGTCGAGCCGACGCGCCACGCGCACGAGGCCGCGCGTGGAGATCTCGCCATGGGTGGGCCGCAGGCCATAGATGCCGCAGTGACTGGCCGGAATCCGGATCGATCCGAGTGTGTCGCTGCCGATCGCGAATGCGGCCAGGCCGGCGGCGACGGCCGCGGCCGAACCGCCGGACGATCCTCCCGCGGTGAAATCGCGACGCCACGGATTGTGCACGGCTCCATAGTGCGGATTGGCCGAGATCGTTCCGAGCGCCGCCTCGTCGAGATTGGTCTTGCCGAGGATCACCGCGCCGGCGGCGCGCAGACGCGCGACCGCACTCGCGTCGGTGCGCGCAGGACTTTCCGCGCGACCCGGCAGTCCCGCGCTCGTCGGCAAGCCCGCCACGTCGAGATTGTCCTTGATCGCGACGGTCAAACCATCGAGACGCCCGATCGTGCGGCCTTCGCGCCGCCGTTCATCGCTCGCCGCGGCCTGATCCATTGCGCTGCGATCCAGCACGAGAAACGCGTTCAGGCGCAGGTCGTCGCGTTCGATCGCGGCAATGTAGGCCGCGGTCAGGCGCGCGCTGTCGGTGCGCCCGCTGGCCAGCCAGTGCAGTTGCTGGAACGCGCTTGCGCCGCGCAGATCCTCGTCGTCGGTCGGGTCGGTCATCGGCGCTCCGCGTCGGTGGTCGGCCTTCGATTATGCCCGCCATCGGTGAATGGGGCGCAAAGTTTGCCGCGCCCGCATCGAATCCGCACAATCGCGGCACCCTCACCTGCGATGTGGAGCGGCCATGAGCGAGCGCGACAGCATGGAGTACGACGTCGTCACGGTGGGCGCGGGTCCGGCCGGGCTCGCGTTCGCGATCCGCCTCAAGCAGGTCAAGCCCGAACTCGGCGTCTGCGTGATCGAAAAGGCATCGACGGTCGGCGCCCAGATACTTTCCGGTGCAGTGATCGAGCCCGAGGCGCTCAACGATCTGTTGCCCGAATGGGGCACCGCGCCGCCGCCGATCTGCGTACCGGTGACCCGCGACGAGTTCTGGTGGCTGCGCGATGCGCGACGCGCGACGAAGTCGCCGCTGACGCCGCCGCAGATGCACAACCATGGCAACTTCATCGTCTCGCTCGGTGCGCTGTGCGCGTGGCTCGCGCCACAGGCCGAGGCGCTCGGCGTCGAGATCTATCCGGGCTTCGCCGCCGCCGAACCGTTGTTCGACGCTGCAGGCGCGGTCTGCGGAGTGCGCATCGGCGACATGGGCGTCGCCCGGGACGGGTCGCACAAGCCCGGTTACGCGCAAGGCATCGACATCCGCGCGAAGACCACGGTTCTCGCCGAAGGATGCCGCGGCAGCCTCGCCAGGCAACTGATCGCCAGGTACGCGCTCGATCAGGACTGCGATCCGCAGACCTATGGCATCGGCATCAAGGAGCTCTGGCAATTGCCGCCGGGCCGCGCCGAAGCGGGCAAGGTCGTACACACGCTCGGCTGGCCGCTGAATACCGCGACCTACGGCGGCAGCTTTCTCTATCACCTCGACCAGGACCGCGTCGCGATCGGCTTCGTCGCCGGACTGGACTACGCCGACCCGCTGTTCCGGCCCTGGGAAGCATTCCAGCAGCTCAAGAACCACGCGATGATCAAGCCGCTGCTCGAGGGCGGCTCGATCGTCTCCGCGGGCGCGCGCGCGCTCGTCGAGGGCGGGTATCAATCGCTGCCGAAGGTCGAGATGCCGGGTGCATTGCTGATCGGCGATGCGGCCGGACTGCTCAACGTACCCAAGATCAAGGGCACGCATCAGGCGATCCGCTCGGGCATGCTCGCGGCCGAACACCTCGCGCAGACCGGCACCGCGAGCGGCTACGACGCGACACTGCGCGCGTCGCGGGTGGTCGCCGAACTCAGGAAGGTGCGCAACATCCGGCCCGGCTTCAACAGGGGATTGTGGGCCGGCCTGGCGAACGCGGCCTGGGAAACCGTAACGGCCGGCATGTCACCGTGGACTCTCGCCAATCACGCCGACTGGTCCGCGCTGCAGAAGCTCGACGCGAACCGGGCCGCGTCGCCTGCGGAGACGGCCTCGATGCCGACGACGCAGCAGCCGGATTACGTGGAACGCAGCCTGCCGCCGCGGGACCGGCTGGCCGGCGTCTATTTCGCGGCGACCGAACACGACGAGGACCAGCCGGTCCATCTCAAGGTCGCCGACACCGACATCTGCATTGGCCGCTGCATCGAGGAGTACGCCAATCCGTGCACGCGCTTCTGCCCCGCAGGTGTCTACGAAATCGTCGAGGACAGCGCCGGCAAGCGCCTGCAGATCAATGCCGCCAACTGCGTGCACTGCAAGACTTGCGACATCAAGGATCCCTACGAGATCATCACCTGGGTCACGCCCGAGGGCGGCAGCGGACCCAACTACCAGAACCTCTAGCGATAGGCGGGCCGCACCGAGTCCCGCCAGAAGTGCCGGCGCGCCACGCGCAACGTCGTCGAATGTGGCGTCGGAAGTGTGCCGATGGCGCACGCGGAGCATCGCGACCCCTGGACCCGCGCATCCGGCAGCAACGACAGGTCGGCGCTCGCCCCGGCAGTCGAGCGGCTCGCGCACTGCGCGCCTACGCGGTGTCGGTAGCGGGGCGCAAGCGGTGCCGGTACAGCTTCTCGTAGAGCGGGCGACAGGCTTCGGCGACGCGCGCGAATTCTCCTTCGAGCCTGGAGCTGCGCCGCTGCGCAGGCGCGAAGCCGGTCGATTTCCAGACCTGCGCATACCAGTGCGGGGCCCACACGCCATCGCTCGTGCGCGGCCCGGACGGCCAGCTCAGCATCGATTCCCTGAACGGCACGCCGAAATGTGCGCACAGCGCACGCAGATGCGCCTCGGGTGCGCGCAGGAAGTCTTCCGCGTCGATGACCGGCGGCGCCTTGCCGAGGTGATCGGCGATCTCCTCGAACAACTGCGTCTCCTGCGGCAGGCCGATGTCGTCCTCGGTCACCGTCGCGCGCGAATGCAGATAGGACGCGACGACCTCGGCCGGATCGCGGATCAGGAACGCGTGGTCGAGCGCGTGCATCCAGTCCTGCTCCATGTCCGGCAGCAGGTGATGACACATGTGCTTCTGGTACCAGACCGGCTGGCCGTCCGGAATCGGCCCGGTCAGTGCGGCCGCAACCTTGCGCCAGTCGCATTCTCCGGCCGCGATCACCGCATCGCGCGCGGGATGGTCGAGTCCGGTTTCGACGAGATAGTGCGCATAGAACGGCTCGTCGCTGACCGCGCAGTCACCACGGTTCTCCCAGGCGCGCATCATCGCGGTCGAGAGATTGCGCGGACCCGACCACATCGCGATGCGCACCGGTCCGTAGCGCGCGCTCATGCGGACACGACTCCGGCCTTGCGCGCGGCGATATCGCGGGCGACATGTGCGCGATATAGCGCCTGGATGCTTTCCACGAGCGGACCGCGCCGGCCATCGCCGACGGTCCGTCCGTCGATTTCGCGCACCGGCACGACGCCTGCGTACGTGCCGGTGACGAAAGCCTCGTCGGCACCATAAACCTCGGTCAGGCTGAAGGACTTCTCGAGCGCGGGGATGCCCGCGTCCCGGCATACCGCGAGCACGTTGGCGCGGGTGATCCCGCCAAGACAAAACTGGCCGGTGGACGTCCACACCTCGCCCTTGCGCGCGATGAAGAAATGCGTCGAGTTGCAGGTCGCGACGAACCCGTGCGGATCGAGCATCAGGCCCTCGTCGGCGCCCGCCGTGTAGGCCTGGATGCAGGCGCTGATGCAGTTGAGCTTGCTGTGGCTGTTGAGCTTGGGATCCTGCACGTCCGGATAGCCGCGGCGCACGTGCACGGTGAACAGTTTCAGGCCGTTCTCGAGCGTTCCTGGCAGCGGATTCTTGTACTCGGGAATGATCACGATGGTCGCGGCACCGACCACGACGCGCGGATCCTGGTAAGGCGTGCGTTTGAGTCCGCGCGTCACCATCAGACGCACGTGCACGCCGTCACGCATCGCGTTCGCGGCGAGCGTCGCATAGATCGCTTCGGTCAATGCGCCGCGATCGAGACCGACATCCATCGCGATCGCCTTCGCGCCCTCGTACAGGCGGTCGAGGTGCGCGTCGAGAAATGCCGGATGGCCGTCGACGATGCGCAGACCCTCCCAGACTCCATCGCCGAGCACGAAGCCGGAGTCGAACACCGACACCGTCGCCTCCTCGCGGCGCTTCATCGCGCCGTTGACGTAGATCAGGATGTCGCGGTTGCGAGGATCGTCGACGAAGTCGTGACTGCCGTGGGTCATGCGCGGGGGTCCGCCATCGGTCGGGCTGCGAGGATACGCCATGCATGACCTGTTCAACCCTCGCGCGCAAGAGCTTGAGGGGAACGGCGCGTGCAGGCAGGATGGCGGGTCCTGTCGTGGAGTCGCTCATGTCCCGCATCGCCCTGGTCACCGCGCGCGCGGCGCGCGACCTCGATGAGGACCTCGCTCCGCTCGAAGGGGCGCTGCGCGCGCTCGGTGCCGATGTCGCGATCGTCGACTGGGACGACGGGCAAGCCGACTGGGCACGCTTCGATCTCGCACTGCTGCGCTCGGCCTGGGATTACACGATGCGTCTCGCCGATTTCCTCGCCTGGGCGCAACGCACGGCGGCATGCACGCGCCTGCTGAATCCGCTCGACGTATTGCGCTGGAATACCGACAAGCACTACCTCGGCGATCTCGCGCGCACCGGCGTGGCGATCGTGCCCAGCGTGTTCGTCGAGCCCGGAATGGATGCGCGGGTCGCGCTGGACGCGTTTCTCGGCGAGGCGGGGGCGGCCGTCGAGTTCGTCGTCAAGCCGAGTGTCGGGGCGGGCTCGCGCGATGCGCAGCGCTATGCGCGCAACGAACTCGCTGCCGCGAGTACGCATGTCGCGCGGCTGCTCGCGGCGGGCCGCAGCGTGCTGCTGCAGCCGTATCTGGACCGCGTCGATGCACATGGCGAGACCGCGCTGATCCATTTCGACGGCTGCTTCAGCCATGCGATCCGCAAGGGTCCGTTGCTGCGTCGCGGCGAGGATCCGACGCGCGCGCTGTTCGCAACCGAGCAGATCAGCGCACGCAGCGCGACCCAAGCGGAGCGCGAACTCGCCGCAGCGGCGCTCGCGGCGATTCCGTTCGGGCAGCCGCTGCTGTATGCGCGCGTCGACCTGATCCACGACCGCGATGGCGCGCCGCGACTGCTCGAGCTCGAGCTCGCGGAGCCTTCGCTGTTCTTCGGATACGCTGCAGGCTCTGCCGATCGCTGCGCGCGCTGCGTTCTGGCGCGTGCCGGCGCGGGCGGCGCGTCAACCTGACCTGTCTGATCAGCGAATGACCAGAGGCATCGGGCGAGCACGCGGGCTGCGTGAGCGCGCGTTCATCCTGGACTTGTCCACAGGACTGTCCACGGCCGCTGTGGAAAACGCGCGATCGACATGCCGACACCACCCTCGGCGCACAATCCGTTAAAATCATGCGTCTTTGCGCCGCCCGGATCCGACCGCGCGGTTCCCCAGCGAGGTTCGAGCCCCGATGAAGATCCTGGTCGGTTACAAACGCGTCGTCGACTACAACGTGCGCATCCAGGTCAGGCCGGATGGCTCCGGCGTGGTCACCGAGGGGGTCAAGCTGTCGGCCAACCCGTTCGACGACATTGCGCTCGAGGAAGCGTTGCGCCTGCGCGACGAGGGAATCGCCGAGGAGGTGATCGTGGCCACGGTCGGGCCAGCCGATGCACAGGCGCACATTCGCAACGGCCTGGCGATGGGCGCGAACCGCGCGATCCATGTCGTCACCGGCGAGGCGATCCAGCCGCTCACCGCGGCGCGCACCCTGCTCAAGCTGGTCGAGAAGGAGCAGCCCGGCATCGTGCTGCTCGGCAAGCAGGCGATCGACGACGATTGCAACCAGACCGGGCAGATGCTGGCTGCGCTGTGGGACCGCCCGCAGGCGACCTTCGCCTCGAAGGTCGTGATCGACGGTCAGGTCGCGCGCGTGACGCGCGAGGTCGACGCCGGTCTCGAGACCATCGAAGTCGACCTGCCTGCGGTGATCACCACCGACCTGCGCCTCAACGAGCCGCGCTTCATCAAGCTGCCGGACATCATGAAAGCCAAGTCCAAGCCGATCGAGACCCTGCAACTCGCCGATCTCGGCGTCGATTCCGGCGATCATCTGAAGACGACGAAGTACGCGCCGCCGGAAAAACGCAGCAAGGGCGTGATGGTCAAGGATGTCGGCGAGCTGGTCGCCGCTCTCAGGAGCAGGGGACTCGTGAAACCCTAGGTGCTCCCGGCCCACAAGACGCCGCGGCGAGCCGAAGCCCGCCTCTAGCCTTCCCGAACCTGGAAACCATGATGAGCAAGGTCCTGATCGTTGCCGAACACCTCGACGGCCAGCTGAACGCGAGCACCGCGCGCTGCGTGAGCTGCGCGAAGGAATTCGAGGCCGCTGCGATCGACGTGCTCGTGCTGGCCGCCGATCCCGCGTCCGTCGCAGCCGACGCAGCGAAAATCGACGGCGTATCAAGAGTCCTGACCGTCGCGCGCGCGGAAAACGCGCATGCGCTGGCCGCGATCGGCGCACCGCAGATCGCGGCCGCCGCGCAGGACGGCTACAGCCATCTGCTCGCACCGTCGACCACGTTCGGCAAGGACGTGCTGCCGCGGGTCGCCGCGCTGCTCGGTGTGGCCCAGGTGTCCGACATCATGGCGGTAGAAGGTCCGCATTCGTTCAAGCGGCCGATCTACGCGGGCAATGCGATCGTCACCGTCGAGGCGCCGGCCGACCGCCTGCTGGTCGGAACGGTACGCACCGCCTCGTACGCGGTCGCGGGCGCCGCAGCCGCGGCCGCACCGGTCGAAGCGCTCGAACTCGACGTCGCGCTGCCGGGCCATAGCCGCTTCGTCGAACTCGCGCAGGGTGCCAGCGACCGCCCCGACCTGCAGAGTGCCGCGCGTGTCGTATCGGGAGGCCGCGCACTCGGTTCGGCGGACAACTTCAAGATCATCTATGCGCTCGCCGACAAGATCGGCGCCGCGGTGGGTGCGTCGCGTGCCGCGGTCGATGCGGGTTACGTGCCCAATGAGCTGCAGGTCGGGCAGACCGGCAAGATCATCGCACCCGAACTCTACGTGGCGATCGGCATCAGCGGCGCGATCCAGCATCTGACCGGCATCAAGGACGCGGGCACGATCGTCGCGATCAACAAGGACGCCGAGGCACCGATCTTCGAAATCGCCGACTTCGGCCTGGTCGGCGACCTGTTCAAGATCGTGCCGGAGCTCGAAGCCGCGCTCGGCTGACGCGAACGCCAGATCGGCGCGACCACACCGATCGGCGAATACCGCAGGTCAGGCCGCCTCGGCCCGACGACGGCGAAGATGTCAGGTCGGGACGAGCTGACCTACCCCGATGACGCGCGCACCGTAGGTCAGGCCGCCTCGGCCTGACGGCGCGATGCACGGCCGTGCCGCGATGCGCGCAGGATGAAGCGGCAGCGGACACGGACCGCGCGAATTTCAGGTGCTGGTGACCTTGCCCATACGGCGCTCATGCGTCGGGTCGCGACGACCTGACCTGCACGGTGGTCCGTTCGTGCGCTATCGGCCAAGCAGCAGGTCGGCGGCGCGTTCGGCGATCATGATCACCGGCGCGTTCGTGTTGCCGCCGATCAGGGTCGGCATGATCGACGCGTCGACCACGCGCAGACCTTCGATGCCGCGCACGCGCAGCTCGCTGTCGACCACCGCGTCCGCGGTGTTTCCCATGCGGCAGCTGCCGGCCGGGTGATAGATGGTCTCTGCCTTGCGGCGGATGAACGCGGCAAGTTCGGCATCGCCGGCCACGCCGGCACCCGGAAAGATCTCGTCGCCACGGAATCCGGAAAATGGCGCCTGCGCGAGGATTTCCCGCGAGGTCCGCGCAGCCTCGATCATCATCGCCAGATCGCGACCTTCGCTGTCGCCGAGATAGTTCGCGCGGATCAGCGCGGGCACCGTGGGATCGGCCGAGCGCAGGCGAATCGCGCCGCGGCTGCACGGCCGCAGGTTGCACGCGTGAACGGTGTAGCCGATCCCGTCGAGACGATTGCGTCCGTGGTCGTCGAGCAGCGCGGGCACGAAATGGAACTGCAGGTCGCAGCGATCGTCCGTGGCCAGCCGCGAGCGCACGAATCCGCCGGCTTCGGCAATGTTCGAGCTGCCGATTCCGTCGCGCCGGAGCAGGAAGCGCAGCGCGACCGCGATGTCGCTGGTGCGGTCGTAGGTGACTGCCTGCGTCGAACGCACCAGCGTGCAGATGTCCAGATGGTCCTGCAGATTCGCGCCGACACCTCCCAGCTCATGGGCGACCGCGATGCCCTGGCCGCGCAGATGATCGGCCGGCCCGATGCCCGAGAGCATCAGCAGCTGCGGTGAATTGATCGCGCCGCCGCAGAGGATCACCTGGCCCGCGAACGCGTGATCGACGCGACCGCGGTTTCGATACTCCACGCCACATGCGCGCGTGCGATCGAGAAGTACGCGTGTGCTCAGCGCACCGGTGACGACACGCAGGTTCGATCGAAACCGTGCCGGATGCAGATACGCGGTCGCCGCCGAGCAGCGCGCGCCGTTTCTCTGCGTGACCTGGTAGAACCCGAAACCTTCCTGTGCGGCTCCGTTGAAGTCGTCGTTGCACGCGAAACCGGCTGCTGCCGCGGCGTCGATGAAGGTCCGCGACAACACGTTGCGATGGCGAAGGTCGGCGACCGCGAGCGGACCGTCGGAACCGTGGAACGGATCAGCGCCGCGCGTATTGGATTCTGCGCGCTTGAACAGCTCCAGCACATGCGCCCAGGACCAGCGCGGATCGCCGCTCGCGCGAGCCCAGTCCTCATAGTCGCCGGGTGCGCCGCGGGTATAGCACATCGCATTGATCGAACTGGAACCACCCAGAACCTTGCCGCGCGGCCACCACAACCGACGCCCGTCGAGATGCGGCTCGGACTCGGTCGTGTAGTCCCAGTTCAGACGCGTGTTGTTGACCAGCTTGGCGAGCCCGGCCGGCATGTGGATGAACGGATGCCAGTCGCGACCACCGGCCTCGAGCAGCAATACCCGGTTGGCCGGATTCGCGCTGAGCCGGTTTGCAAGCACGCAGCCAGCCGAGCCGGCACCGACAATCACGTAGTCGTAGCTCATCCGGCGAGCCTAGGTGCGCCCGCTAGAGCACTTGCTCCAGTCCGCGCTGCGAGCCCCCGGACTACGCAACGGGTGTGACGACATCGCCGACACGCAACGTGCCCAAGCCACGCGGAATCAGGTTCTGGCCGAACGTGATGCCGGCCTCCGAGCGGCGATAGGTGGCCAGCGTCCGCAGCGGTTCGCCCGACACATCGAACTCGCCACGGCTGAAGTCGACGGTGGTCAACACGCAACGCACACACGGCTTGACCACGTCGAACGCGATCTCGCCGATGCGAATGCGCTTCCAGCCGTCCTCGGCGTGCGGCACGGTACCCGCGACGACGAGGTTGGGACGGAAGCGCAGCATCGGCAGCGGTTGCGCGAGCCGGGTGTTGAGCAGATCGAGCGCGGCCTGCGAGATCAGCAGCAGCGGAAATCCGTCCGCGAAGCTCACTTCGTCGCCGGGGCGGCCGTAATCGGAACCGACCGCGCGCACGGTGTCCGCGTCCATGTGGACGAAGCATGCGGGCAAGCCAAGAAATGCGCTGATCCAGGCGTCGGCGTCTGCGCTCGCGCGCCGCGCGCGCACCGCGCTGCGCCAGACGATCGCATCGATCCGCGCACGATCGTCGGCCGCGGCCAGTCGCAGCGCAGGCATGTCCGGCGCATCGAGCATCCATTCGACCCCTGCGGGACGTGCGCGAATCAGGGTAAGCCGCGGCTGCTGGCGCGCGGTCAGGAACCTGCCCGCCGGGTCGCAGATCATCCAGCGCCGATCGCCTGCAAGTCCGCGCGCCTCGACTGGCGCACGGTTCACCGCGAGCGGCGCGCAGGACTTGACCGGAAACACGTGGATTGCCGACAGGGTCGCGGACATCGGCCGATGATAAGGGCTGGCTGGCGAAAAGTCCGCACGTGGCAACGGCAGCGCGTCGCGTGCATGTTAGGCTCGCGCGCCTCTCAGCACGGATCGCCCGCGTGCCAAAACGTCCCGCCATCCAGCAACACGAATGGTTTGCCGTCGTCGTCGCGTTCGTCTATTTCTTCTGTGTGCTCGCCGCGTACTACGTGATCCGCCCGGTTCGCGATCAGCTTTCCGCGGCGGTGGGTTCTTCGGCGTTGCCTCTCTTCTATGCCGCGACGTTCGTGGTGACACTCGCGCTCGCGCCGGTATTCGGCTCGCTCGTCGCACGTTTTCCGCGCCGCCGATTCGTGCCGATCGTGTATGTTGTCAGCATCGTCGTCATGCTCGCATTCGTTCCGCTGTTCCGCATGCAGGATGCGATCGATGCGCGCCTGCTCGGCACCGCGTTCTTTGTCTGGGGCAGCGTGTTCAATCTGTTCGTGGTGTCGGTGTTCTGGAGCTTCATGGCGGATCTGTTCGATGCGGAGCAAGCGCATCGGCTGTTTCCGGTCATCGCGCTCGGCGGCGCCATGGGTGCGATCGCGGGTCCCGCGCTGACCAAGGCGTTCGTGTATCTGGTCGGCGTGCCCGGCCTGCTGATCGTGTCGTCGCTGCTGCTTGGACTGTCGATCGCCTGCATCCTCGCGTTGTCGCGCTGGTCGCTGCGCCATCCGGTGGCCGGCGACGAGCGGCGCGATGCGCGCGTGATTGGCGGCAGCATTCTCGCCGGTGCGATCGAGACATTCAAATCGCCGCTGATGCGTCGCTTCGCACTGCTGATGCTGCTCGGCGATGCGGTCGGCACGGTAATCTATGCCCTGCTTGCCGACTACAGCGGAGCGACCTATCACACGCCGCAGGCGCGCACCAATTTCGCCGCGAGCATCGACCTCGGCGCGAACCTGCTGCAGATGGCGTTGCAACTCGGCATTACTCGCGCATTGATGGTGCGCTTCGGTCCGGCGCCCGCGCTCGCGCTCGACGGCGTCATCAAGGCGGTGATGCTGGCCGGCCTCATCGTGTTCGGCGGTCCATGGATCGCCGTCGTCGTCGTGGTCACGCGCGCGAGCGCCTACGGCGTGTTCAAGCCCGCTCTCGACAGTCTCTACACGCGCGTCGACGCGGAGACCCGCTACAAGACCAAGAACTTCATCGATACCTCGGTGTGGCGATTCGGCGATGTCGTCATCACCAGCGGTTTCAACGGACTGCGCGTGCTCGGCGCGACGCTGCCCGGCTTCGCGGTGCTCGGCATGCTGGCCGCGGCGGCTTCGGGCTGGACCGGCTGGAACGCCGCGAAGTCGGTGGCACGGTTGGCACCATCCTCCCCACCCAGGACCTCCGGCGCGACCTGACTACACGGTCCGACGCCGCGAGTGGGGCTGGCGTTCCTGCAGCCGGGTTACCGCAGAGCTATCGACGTCACAGTCGCGAATAACTCCACGACTGCATGCGCCCGCCGCGGTACGGCATCACGCCGTGAAACGGGCGCGGATCGGCGTCGAAGACCAGCGGCAGGAAATGACGATCGCCTTCCCACATCGGCAGGTCGAGCAGATCCTTGCGCGCGATCCACTCGAGCGTGCCCTCGGGATTGCGCGTGAACGGCACGCCCTCGTAGCGGGTGACCAGGAACAGGAAGCCGAGCCAGTCTTCGCCGGCCTTGCCGAACCCCGGCCAGTTGATCGTTCCGCGCAGCGTCAGTTCGACGCACTCGATCCCGGCCTCCTCGCGGATCTCGCGACGCATGCCCGTGAGTACGTCTTCCTGCGCATCGAGCTTGCCGCCGAGACCGTTGTACTTGCCCAGATGCTGATCGTCCTCGCGCGCATTTCGGTGGATCATCAGCACGCGTTCGCGGTCCTCTGAAAGTATGTAGCCCAGGGTGGCAACGATCGGGGTGTAGGTCATCACGAGTGCGCGCGGGAGCGGGATCGGCGATCATAAACCGCGCGCATGCGGCTTGCCGGGTCCGCGCGGCCCGCCGTCCCGATTCGAAGCACGGGTTCCCGGATGTCGATACCGATCGAAACCGTTTCCGAACAGCGCTGCTTCGGCGGCGTGCAGGGATTCTATCGGCACGCGTCGCCGGCAACCGGCGGCACGATGACATTCGGCGTGTTCCATCCTGCGCTTGGCGGCATCCCCACCGCACCGGTCCTGTATTTCCTGGCTGGACTCACCTGCACCGCGGAGACCTTCGCGATCAAGGCCGGCGCACAGCGCGTCGCTGCCGAGCTCGGTCTGGCTCTGGTCACGCCGGATACGAGTCCACGCAACACCGGCATCGAAGGCGCGACCGGCGACTGGGAATTCGGCGAAGGCGCGGGCTTCTATCTCGACGCAACGGCGCCCGCGTTCGCACGCCGCTTCCGCATGGCCAGCTACGTCGTCGATGAACTGCCCGCGCTGATCGGTTCGAACTTCGCGCGCATCGATGTCGGCCGCGCGGGCCTGTGCGGGCACTCGATGGGCGGCCATGGTGCGCTGACGCTCGCGCTGAAGAACCCCCGCCGCTATCGCTCCGTTTCCGCCTTCGCGCCGATCGTCGCACCGCGCGAAGTGCCGTGGGGATTGAAAGCGCTGCCGCGCTATCTCGGCGAGGATCGCAACGTCTGGCGCGCGTACGACAGCTGTGCGCTGATCGAAGACGGCGCGCGCTTTCCAGGTTCGATCCTGGTCGACCAGGGTGACGCGGATCAGTTCCTCAACGTGCAATTGCAACCGCAACGACTGCAAGCGGCCTGCCGCGCCGCCGGCCAGGGCCTGACCCTGCGCATGCAGGCCGGCTACGATCACAGCTACTGGTTCATCCAGAGTTTCGTCGCGGACCACCTGCGCCATCACGCGCAGGCGTTGCGTGCTGCGAACGTCGCGTGACGCGGCGTTGCGATCGCATGACGCGGCGTTGCAATATCGTGGAACAGCCCCGGACGGGCGACGCGCGTCAGGTCGGGACGACCTGACCTGCATCGATCACCCGGGCCGTAGGTCAGGCCGCCCTCGGCCTGACGGCACGATGCACGGATGCGCCGCGCAAACGATGAAACGATGGCGGACACGGGCGTCAGGTCGGATCGACCCGACCTGCATCGATCACGCGGGCCGTAGGTCAGGCCGCCCTCGGCCTGGCGGCACGATGCACGGATGCGCCGCGCACACGATGAAACGATGGCGGACACGGGCGTCAGGTCGGGACGACCTACCGGCTGAGGTCGTTGGCGCGCTGGCTTCGACAGCGCCTTGAATCAACGCTCGCCCGCCGCGGCGGCCAGTGCGGTCTGCAAGCGCTGGCTGTCGGCGAAAGTGGGCGGCAGGCGCGTTTCGCGCAAGGCCAGTGCCTGTTGCCAGGCCTCGCGTGCCTCGGACTCACGGCCAAGCGCGCGCAGGCAATCGCCGCGCGCGGAAAGCGCCGCGGCGCGACGCAGCGGCGTCGCGTCCGCGTGCAAGGCAGGCTGAGCCAACGCGCCGTCGAGATCGGCGAGACCGGCCTGCGCAGCGCCGGCTTCACAACGGATGCGACCGCGGTCGGCGAAATGTTCGACGATCGAGACATCGGCAGCGGCGATCGATATGCCATCCAGACTCGTGATTTCGTCGTAGTGCCGCAACGCCGCCGCGTAGTTGTGCGCGCGCTCGTCGATCCGCGCCAGGGTCGATAGCGCCGGTGCGGCCGCCTTGTCGTTGTTTCCGCGAAGTTCGCGTTTCAGGCGCAGCGATGCCTCGGCCAGTTTGCGTGCCTCGGTCGTTGCACCGGTCTCGGCCAGGGTACGCGCGAGGTTGTTCTCGGCCACCGCGACGCTGTAATGGCGCTCGCCATAGATCGCGCGAAATACCTCGAGCACCTTGCGCTGCAATCGCGCCGCCTCTTCGTAGCGATCCAGGGTGGTCAGCGCCAGCGCCAGGTTCGATGCCGATGTCGCGGTCTCCGGATGCGTGTCGCCGAACAGCGCCCGGTTCATCGCATGCGCCTGCGTGAGAATGCTGCGCGCTTCCTGCGGACGCCCGCGAAAGTAAAGCAAGGTGCCGAGATTGTTGAGATGCTGCGCGGTCTGCGGATGGTCGCCGCGATAGATGCGCTGGTCGGAATCGATCGCCTCGCGCAGCAGGCTTTCTGCTTCCTCGTAGCGTCCCATGTGACGCAACGCGACGGCGAGATTGCTCGCGGCCTGCGCGACATCCTCGTGCACCGGACCCAGCGCCATCCGCAACGGGCCGAGCGCGCCGCGATATTCGGTGGCCGCCGCTTCGAACTGGCCGTCGCGAATCAACGAGGATCCGAGGTCGTTGCGCGCACGCGCGATGGTCAGGGCATCGGCGGCGGCGCCGCGCAGCACACTCAATGCCTCGCGCTGCAGCGCGATCGCCGATCGATGCCGTCCGAGCTTCGATTCCACCTGGGCCAGGTCCTGCATCGCCGTGGCAAGGGTGTGCGTATCGCCACCGCCCCGTTGGCGCGCGTCGAGTACGGCCCGAAGGGCCTGTTCGGCAGGCTTGAGGACACCCTGGTCCTTGTCCAGCAATCCAAGTTGCCGACGCGTCTCGAGCGCGATTTGATCATCGTCCATTTCGCCGTCGGCGCGCTCCACTTCGCGCGCGCTGACCAGCAGGGACCTGGCCTGATCGAACAGGCCAAGGCGACGGTAAATGCTGCCGATCGTGGTCAACATATCGGCCTGCAGGCGGGGAGTCCCCGCGAAGTCGCTGCGCGCGCGTTCGGCGCCGCGGTCGAGCAGTTCGCGCGTGCTCGGCAGACCGCTCAAGGCACCCGCCGGCGCATTGTTCTCGAACAGGTCGACCAGGAAACCACGCACTGCATCGCTCTGCGCGAGCGCCTGACGCGTCTGGCGCGCCTGCTGCACAGCGTACGCGGCGGCCACCGCGAGTACGAGCACGACGAGGAATGTGGCTGCGAGCGCGGCGACGTGCCGTTGCACGAAGCGCACGCCGCGATACGCGAACACGCCGCGCCGTGCCTGCACGGGCTCACGTGCCAGATGACGGCGCAGGTCGGCGGCCAGTTCCGCCGCCGATCCATAGCGCGCGGCCGGCTCCAGACGCAACGCCTTGGTCACGATCGCGTCGAGGTCGCCGCGCAGTGCCCGCGCACGGCGTCGACGCTGTGTCTGGTCCAGCCGCGGATTGTCCGGCACCAGGCGCGAGGGCGCCACGCGCGAGCCACCGTCCGAATCAGTACGCTGGTGCGCAGGCGGTGGACGCGTGCCGGCAAGCAGTTCGCAGAGGATCACGCCGAGCGCGTACACATCGACCGCGGTACCGATCGGCAGACCGCTGAGCTGCTCCGGCGCGGCGTATTCGGGTGTCCAGGCGACCCCACGCGTCGCCTGAACGCCGGTTGCGGTCTGCTCCAGCATCGCGGCGATACCGAAGTCGAGCAGACGCGGCTCGCCGTCGCGACCGACCAGGATATTGCCCGGCTTGAGGTCACGATGGACGATCAGCTGTTGATGCGCGTACTGCACCGCGCCGAGCACCTTGATGAACACCTGCAGGCGCGCGGCGAGCGGCAGGCAACGATTGCGGCACCAGCCGACCAGCGGCTCACCATCGACCAGCTCCATCACGATGTACGGCACGCGGTCGTCGCTGACGCCGCCATCGAGCAGGCGTGCGATGTGCGGATGCTCGAGCTGGGCGAGGATCTGCCGCTCGCGCTCGAAGCGCCGCTGCAGGTCGGGAGTGACCAGCG
Organism: uncultured Gammaproteobacteria bacterium; assembly: GCA_963758365.1. GTDB lineage: Bacteria > Pseudomonadota > Gammaproteobacteria > Xanthomonadales > Rhodanobacteraceae > Dokdonella_A. The sequence goes on along the minus strand of CAVWVB010000001.1, from coordinate 555,016 downwards.
CGTGCTTGAGGCACTTGATCGCGACGGTCTGCGCGAATGACCCGTCGCAGCGCTCGGCGCGCCACACCGTTGCCATGCCACCCTCGCCGAGCAGCGCGTCAACGCGGTAGGCGCCGATGCGGCGTCCCGCGAGCCGATGCTCCGCTGCCGCGGCACCCTCCAGCAACGGCGCGGCAAGCTCTTCCAGCGGTGTGTCGAGTACGCCCTCCGCCGCCGCGTCGGCGCGGCACAGCGCGAGCACTTCCTCGCGCGTTGGGGCATCGCTGCAATGCTGGTCGAGCCATGAAGCGCGCTCGCTGTCGTCCATATCGAGCACCGCCGCGAACAACGCCTCTATCGTGTTCGACGCAGTCGGATATGGCATCGGCATCGCCTCAGATGGCACCGCCCTGCCCCAGCGCGCGATGAATCATCGCGCGCGCCATGCGCCAGTTGCGCACCACGCTGCGCTCACTGATTTCGAGGCTGAGCGCAGTCTCGGCCACTGACAGGCCGGCGAAGAAACGCATCTCCACGACCTGGCCAAGGTGCGGATGGCTGCGCTCCAGTTCAGTCAACGCACAATCGAGGCCGATCATGTCCGCCGCCGCGTCGCGTGCCGGCAGTGCGACCGTGTCGAGATCGACATGTTCGGCGCCCGCACCGCGCTTGTCGGCCAGGCGCCGGCGTGCCTGGTCGACCAGGATGTGCCGCATCGCGGTCGCCGCATAGCGGTAGAAGTGCCCGCGATCGATCCAGTCGCCGTGCTCGTCGAGCTGCAGCCAGGCTTCGTGCACGAGCGCTGTGGTCGACAAGGTCTGCATGCCGCCGCGCTCGCGCGCGAGCTGGCGATGCGCGAGCTGCTTGAGCTGCTCGTAGACCAGCGTCGGCAGTTCCCCGCCCTGCGTGGCGCCTGCCCGACGCAGCGCGTTCAGGCGCTGCGTGACCGACGTTGCGCGCGCGGTATCGTTCGAGCCGGACATGCCATCGAGTATAGCAACCGGCACCGTGAGCCGACGCGGCGCAAGGCGCCTGGCACTCCCGCCGCGCGATCGGCGACAGGCCGCGCGGCATGCGGCGGTCACTCGAAGCCGTCGGCGAAGATCACGTCGCTGCACGCCTCGACCTGGGCCGGATTGACCAGTACGTTGAACTGGTCGCCGACTGCGATCGGGCTGCCGTAGGAGAAGATGCGCCAGCGCCCGTTTGTGTAGTAGACATCGAAGTTGCCGCTGATCGCCGCGCCGCTCCACATGCGCGTGACCATCGGCTGCGCGCACGGGGTGTCGTTCAGCAGCGGATGATCGAGGACGAGCTCGTTGCCGCTGCCGCCGGTCGGCTTGGTCGCGCGGAACGCATTCGGACTCGGCTCCTGCGCATACACGCTGAACCCGGCGCCGTCCGGCATGTCGACACCGCTCGGCTGGTCGAGATCGATGACGAACCAGGCGCCGGGACCACCGAACGCGAAGTAGTACACGCCGACCGGATGCGGGTTGTAGACCGCACCCGCGGTGTAGTTCTGCGCCACCAGCACGATCCGATCCGGTTTGTCGTTGACGCTGCTGTCATCGAGCTGGGTCGACCAGGCCGACGTGTTGGTGCTGGTCGCGACGTGACGGAACACGCCGCCGCCGCTGCCGGCCGGCGCCGGCACGAACAGGTTGAAATGTGCACCAACCGGCATCGGCGTCACCTGGTCCTCGTTGAACAGGCGCCACTGGCCACTCGCGTAGTACGTACCATAGGGCAGATTGAATGTGACCGGAGGCCCGATGCCGCCGGCGGTGAAATTTGGCGTCGCGAACGGGTCGACTGCGGGAAGGCCATTGGTCGCCGGGTCGTCGATGCGTGTGATGTGGCCGGAAATCGAGTCGGCGGTTGCGGTGTGCAGGAAACTTGCGTCGCCATGCTCGTACGCGCCGATATCGGGTTTCAACGGGCTCGGTCCCTTGAGCCGGCGCAGTCCGTCGGCATCGGTCACGGGAAGGCCGTTGATGATGATGCCGAGTCCGAGCGTCGTCGCATCTGCGGCGTCGATCGCGGGCGAACCGGCTGCCAGGCGCGGCATCGTCGGTGCGACCAGGCCGGCCGGCGCGGTGATCGTGTGGCTGCCGAGCGTCAAGCCATTGTTCGAGGTCGCATTGATCAGGTTGTAGTCGTTTGTCACGCCTGCGGCGAGCGGCTGGTTGAAGAACAGCCCATGGTTCGCAACCAGCAGGTTGCCGTTGACGACACCGGAGATGCTCGCGCCGGAACCGCCTCCGCTCCACTGCGATGCGGTCACCCCCTCGTACGCGTTGGAAACCGTGTTGTTGATCACCTGCGCGTCGATGGAGCCCTCATTGACGACGAGACCGATCCCCCTGCCGTTGTTGAAATCGACGTTGCCGGTGCCGACCACGACATTGCTGTAGATGCGCGCGCCGAACGAGCTGGCGGTACTGCTGAACAAGCCCTCGGAAATCCAGATCGCCGAACGCGAGAATGCGCCGCGCACCGTGTTTGCATGCAGCTTGACCGTGCCGCTGCCGCCGCCGGTCTCGTCGACGAAGATGCCGGCACCCTCGGTGTAACCGGGTAGCATGCTGTTCACCTGGTTGTAATACACCTGAGCGTCGAGCACCGCGCCGCGGTTGTTGAGACGCAGCAAGCCGTGATTGAGCGACGCAGGCACGCCGCGGATGCGGTTGTCGTACAGCGTCGCGTCGACGCTGCCGGCCGCGGCTTCGACTTCGATATAGGTAGACGCTCCGCCGCCGGACTGCTCGAGTTCGAGATCGCGCAGATCATAGGTACCGGTACCCGTACCGCTGTAGCGCACGCTGACATAGGCATCGTGGAGCGAGATCCCGCTGATGCGCACGGTGACGTCGCCGATCAGGGACGAGGTCGTCGCCGAGATCCAGCGACCGGGTGCAAGGTTCGGCGCGAATCCCGGCGCTGCACGCAGGCTCAGGCTGCGCTCGTACAGGTTGAGATTCTCGTCAATCGGGTTTGCGGTCGCGATATCGATGAAATCGCCATTCGCAGCGCCATCGATGCACGCTTGCAGCGTGCCATTGCACGGGGCGCTGCCCGGCCAGGTGCGCAGTACCGCCATCGCGGGCGAGGTCGCGAGCAAAACCAGCAAGGCGAAGAGGCCTCGCAGCAGGGTTCCGAGTTGCATTGCAGGCTCCAAGGTGACGGCGCGGGAAGCGCCCTTGGCAGCAGCAGCGCAAAACAGCGAAGCGAGAGGACACACGACACTACGGACATCGGCAGCGTGGCCGCAGCGGCGTCGTTCCGACGCCGGGACAAACCGCCACTCGCGCACGCTGCCGCAGCAGCCTGCCCCGTAATCTGTCCCGGTCCCCTGATCCCGCCCGCGTGGATTTCGCGGGCCGTCAGCGTGCCGAGCCGGTTCAGCGGGGCGAGACCCACATCGTGATGTCGGCCTCCAAAACGATCTCATCGGCTTCGTTGCGCACCTCGACTAGCGCATGCAGCTCCCGCCTGGTGCAGGTTTCGGCCAGCGCCGCCACGCGCGCGGTCGCCACCATCGTGCCGCTCGCCTTGCGCAGGTAGCGCACCGTCATTCCCTTCGGAATCCAGCGCAGCGATTGCGGAATCGTCGCATCGGTCGCGAGACCCGCGGCCAGTTCGGCCATGTTGCACAGGGCGATCGCGTGAACCGTGCCGATGTGATTGCGCACCGCGCGCCGATCGCGCATGCGCACGATGCAGCGGCCGGCCTCGAGCAGCTCGATGCGCGGCGCGATCGACGCGAAATACGGCGCGCGCCAGCAGACAACGCGCGACATCAGCCAGCGACCCGGCACGGACCCGCCGAACCGCTCGAACAACCTCAGCGCCGCCGATCTCATCGTGGCACGACTCCCCGGACTACGATCGCACCGGACACCGCCGCGTCGTCCATGCAGCGTCGGGGCATCATGCCATCGGCATGCGCGTTCGGATGCAAGCCTAGGCGACCGAGCGCAACGGCGCCTTGCTGCGCTTGCCCGCGGCGAGATCCTCGGGCGCAAAATCGTCGACCGAGATGAATTCGAACGTGGCCGCGCGCACGCGCGCCAGCAGCGCGCATTCGGCCACGCCGAGCACGCCTTTCGCCTTGGCATCGGCGAGCTGCGCATCGTAGTCGTAGCCCGACAGTTCACCGTTCTTGACCGCCTTGAGGAACTTGCGCTCGACCGGTTCTGCCGCGATCACGTCGGGCAGCAGCGCGTTCATGCGGCCGACCGGGTTGTTCGGGTTCGGGGTCCGGTAGATATCCCCGATCAGGCGTTCGCGCGCTTCGTTCGGCGCCATCAGCAACGCGGCGACGCGGTGGCCGAGGCGATCCGAGGGCGGTACCTCGCGACGACCGAGCGGGAACACGAGCATGCGCAGCAGCCACGCAACCGGCCGCAACGGGAAGTTGCGCAACACGCCGTCGAGCGCGTCCTGCATCCGGTGCACGCTGTCGTGGAATGCCCATGCGAGCAGCGGCTGGTCCACGACCGGACGCTCCTGGTCCTCGAACCGCTTGAGCATCGCGCTCGCGATGTACAGGTTCGACAGCACGTCGCCGAGGCGCGCGGAGAGTCTTTCCTTGAACTTGAGCTTGCCGCCGAGGACCAGCATCGACGTGTCGGCGACCAGTGCGAGCGCGGCCGCATAGCGATTGAGCTTGCGGTAATAGCGCCTGGTGTACGCATTGCCGGGCACGCGTCCGATCTTCGCGGCGGTCAAGCCGAGCACGCAGCTGCGCACCGCGTTGGAGATCGCGAAGCCGATGTGCCCGAACAGCGCCGCGTCGAACGCCTCGAGCTTCCCGCGGGGATCGGCGATGCGCGTCGCCTGCATTTCCCTGAGTACGAACGGGTGGCAGCGGATCGCGCCCTGCCCGAAGATCATCAGGCTGCGCGTCATGATGTTCGCGCCCTCGACCGTGATCGCGATCGGCGCGCCTTCCCAGCCGCGACCGACCCAGTTGCCCGGGCCGAGAATCACGCCCTTGCCGCCGTGCACGTCCATCGCGTCGCTCGCGATATCGCGTGCACGCTCGGTCGCGTGGTATTTGGCGATCGCGGAAGGAACCGCGGGCTTCTCGCCGCGATCGACCGCGGCTGCGGTTTCCAGCGACAGCGCGCTGATCGCGTAAGTATTCCCGCCGATTCGCGCGAGGGCTTCCTCGACCCCTTCGAAGCGGCCGATCGACATGCCGAACTGCTTGCGGATGCGCGCGTAGGCACCGGTTGCGGCAACCGCCATGCGACTGCCACCCGTGGTATTGGACGGCAGCGAGATCGCGCGACCCACCGACAGGCACTCGACCAGCATGCGCCAGCCGTGTCCGGCCATTTCGGGGCCTCCGATCAGCTGGGCCAGCGGCACGAACAGGTCGTTGCCGCGCACCGGGCCGTTCTGGAACGGATTGTTGAGCGGAAAGTGGCGGCGTCCGATCTCCAGGCCCCTGGTATCGCGCGGCAGCAGTGCGAGCGTGATCCCGAGATCCACCGTGTCGCCGAGCAGGTGTTCGGGATCGTGCATGCGGAACGCGAGTCCGACCAGGGTCGCGACCGGCGCCAGGGTGATGTAGCGCTTGTCGAAAGTCAGGCGCACGCCGAGCACGTTCGCGCCTTCCCACTCACCCTTGCAGACGATGCCGTAGTCCGGGATCGAAGTCGCGTCCGAGCCCGCGTACGGACCGGTCAGCGCGAAGCACGGGACCTCGCGGCCGTCGGCGAGGCGCGGCAGGTAGTAGTCCTTCTGCTCCTGGGTGCCGTAGTGCACGAGCAGTTCGCCCGGGCCCAGCGAGTTCGGAACCGCGACCGTCGAGACCACGGTCGTCGACATGCCCGCGATTTTTTGCAGGATCATCGCGTGGGCCAGCGCGGAGAACCCGAGTCCACCATAGACCTTGGGGATGATCAGGCCGAAGAACTTTTCCTTCTTGAGGAATTCCCACATCGCCGGCGGCAGGTCGGCCAGCTCGTGGGTGATCTGCCAGTCGTCGATCATCGCGCAAAGCTGCTCGACCGGGCCGTCGAGGAACGCGCGCTCCTCGACCGAGAGTTCGGGCTTGGGTTGCTGCAGCAGCTTCTTCCAGTCCGGCTTGCCGCTGAACAGCTCGCCTTCGAATCCGACGGTACCGGCCTCGAGCGCGATCTGCTCGGTATCCGAGAGCTGCGGCGTGACCTTCTGGAACGCGGCGAGCAGCGGCGCGCTGAACTTGCGGCGGCGCAATCCGGGCAGGTTCAACGGCAATGCGACCAGCGCGAACAGGATCAGCGGCAGTGCGATCGCAAGCGCCGCGGACTGGGCGAGGATGCCGGCGAGGACGATCGCGAGCGCGGTCGCGATCGTCCAGACGCGCAGGCCGATGCGCAGGTAAGCGGCCGCCAGCGAGACCACCAGGGCCGTCAGCAAAGGAATGATCGCGCTCATGTCGTGTCTCCTGAGACCGGGACGGCAGCCCACTCGTTCACACTACCATACGGTAAAGTATGGTCGACGGATCGCCACGCCGTCAATGTGCCGCGCGCCGATGCCCCAGCGCCGATTCGCGCGCTCTGCCCAGCGCCGGTCCGGCGCCCACGATCGCACGCCCGCGCATGCGTGTGCAGCGCAGGGATCGGAGCTGGCCTTGGCGGGATCGGCGCAGACGATAGGCATCGCTCGGTCTGCGCCTTCTATTGGAACCGCACGTCATGCACACTGCCAGGATGTCCGCGAATGCCGCGAAACTCGAACCGCGTGTGCGTCTGTCGGCGGCCGACTGGGAACAGGCCGCGCTCGACGCACTCGCGCAAACCGGTCTGTCCGCGGTCGCGGTCGAGCCGCTGGCACGCCGGCTCGGGGTCACCAAGGGCAGCTTCTACTGGCACTTCGCAACGCGCGAGGCGCTGATCCAGGCCGCGATCGAGCGCTGGGAGCGCAGCGACGAGGACACCGTGCTCGCGCCGATCGAGGCGGTTGCCGACCCGCGCGAACGGGTCCGCGAACTGATCCGGCAAGTCAGCCGCAAGCGCCAGTCGCACGCGGTGCTCGCGGCATTGATCAAGGCGCTGGACCAGCCCCAGATCGGACCCCTGGTCGAGCGCGTATCGGAGCGGCGCATCGCGTTCGTGACCGAAGCGTTCCGTCAGGCCGGCTTCGATCAGGTCACCGCGGCGAATCGGGCGCGCCTCGCCTATTCCGCCTATGTGGGTTTCATCCAGCTTGCGCAGATCGGCCAGCCGCGCATGAGCCATGAAGAATTCGAGGCCTATATCGGCGATTTCATCGAAATCCTGATCCCCGATTGATCGCGCCGCTGCCTGCCGCACATCGCCTTGCATTGCCTGCACGGCGCGGCTACCGTCCTGATTCTTTCCCAGTCCCGAAGGCGCCCTCGCGGGCGCCGCGATGCCATGTCCAGCAAGCTCGATGCGTTGAACCGCTGGGTCGACGAAGTCGCCCGACTGACCCGACCCGATGCGGTCCATTGGTGTGACGGCTCCGAGGCGGAATACGACGCGCTGGTCGCGCAGATGCTCGACGACGGGACCCTGGTCGCGCTGAATCCGCGGACCCATCCGCGCTGCTACCTGCACCGTTCCGATCCACGCGACGTCGCGCGCGTCGAACATCTGACCCTGGTCTGCACCGAGGACGCACAGGACGCCGGTCCGAACAACCACTGGATGGCACCGGCCGCGGCGCACGCCAAGATCGATGCGTTGTTCGACGGCTGCATGCGCGGCCGCACGTTGTACGTGATTCCGTACTGCATGGGCCCGATCGACTCGCCGATTTCGCGCTGCGGCGTCGAGATCACCGACAGTCCGTACGTGGTCGCCAACATGCGCCTGATGACGCGCATGGGCGCGCCCGCGCTGGCCCGCATGGAGCGTGAGGGCATCGAGCGGACCGCCCGCGGCGAGCGGGCAGACGCTTTCGTCAAGGGCCTGCATTCGACCGGCGAACTCGACCCCGAACGCCGCTTCATCATGCATTTCCCCGAGCAGCTGACGATCAAGTCCTACGGCTCGGGCTATGGCGGCAACGCACTGCTCGGCAAGAAGTGCCACGCGCTGCGCATCGCGAGCTGGCAGGCGCGCGAGGAAGGCTGGCTCGCCGAGCACATGCTGATCGTCGGCATCGAAAACCCCGCAGGCGAAACGCACTATGTCGCCGCGGCGTTCCCGTCGGCCTGCGGCAAGACCAACCTGTCGATGCTGATTCCGCCCGCGGGCTACCGCAAGGCGGGCTGGAAAGTGTGGACGGTCGGCGACGACATCTGCTGGATGACGCCCGGCAAGGACGGGCGATTGTGGGCGATCAATCCGGAAGCCGGATACTTCGGCGTCGCTCCGGGCACGAGCAGCACGACCAACCCGAATGCGCTGGCGACGATCCAGCACGACACGATCTTCACCAACGTCGCGGTGACCGCCGACAACCAGCCCTGGTGGGAAGGCTTGCCCGGCACGCCGGCGCTGGACTGGCAGGGACGGCCCTACGATCCGAAGAATGGCCCGGCCGCACACCCCAATTCGCGGTTCACGGTCGCCGCGAGGCAGTGTCCGAGCTGGTCGCCCGAAGCCGAAGCCGCGCAGGGCGTGCCGATCTCGGCGATCGTGTTCGGCGGACGTCGCCCGTCGCTGGTGCCGCTCGTGTTCGAAGCGCGCGACTGGAAGCACGGCGTGCTGGTCGGTGCCGCAATGGGTTCGGAAACGACCGCGGCCGCAACCGGCGCGGTCGGCGTGCTGCGCCGCGACTCGATGGCGATGAAGCCGTTCTGCGGCTACAACTACGGCGACTACTTCGCGCACTGGCTGTCGTTCGACAAACCCGGCGCGAAGCTGCCGAAAATCTTCCACGTGAACTGGTTCCGCAAGGGCGTCGACGGCAGGTTCGTCTGGCCGGGTTTCGGCGAGAACCTGCGCGTGCTCGAATGGATCATCGGCCGCTGCAGGGGCGATGCCGGTGCGGTCGAAACGCCGATCGGATTCGTACCCGGCAAGCGCGATCTGCGCCTGGACGGACTCGACCTCGATGATCGCGCACTCGAGACCCTGCTCGCGGTCGAAGCGCCGGGCTGGCATGCCGAGGTCAGCGATATCGGCACCTACCTGGCTTCGTTCGGGAACCATGCGCCGGTCGCGCTCAAGGGCGAGCAGGAACGCGTCGCCGCGGCCCTCGCGCGCGATGCGCGAATTCCCCGGACCGCGACCGGCTAGGCGCGGTAAGCGCATCCACGGCACGCCCATCGGGCGCGCGTGCCCGGCGGCAGCGACAAAGCCGCGACCATGCGCCGCTTCGACACCCGGCGCCAGCGCCGCCACGCGCCACCCTTTGCCTTGCCGCGCTCCGCGCCTTACTCTTGCAGGGACGCCCCGCCCGCCACGACTCGCACCGCATGAGCAAGCACTACGCACTGGTCATCGATGACGAACGCGACATCCGCGAGCTGCTGACGCTCACCCTGGGGCGCATGGATCTCGTGGTCGAGACCGCGGCGACCGTCGCCGAAGCGCGCGAGCGGCTCGCCGACCGGCGCTATGCGCTGTGCTTCACCGACATGCGTCTGCCCGATGGCTCCGGCCAGGAAATCATCGCGCTGATTGCCGCGCAGTATCCGGAAACACCGGTTGCGATGATCACCGCCTACGGCAATGTCGACGCCGCCGTCGACGCACTCAAGGCCGGCGCATTCGACTTCGTTTCCAAACCGGTCGACATCAGCGTGCTGCGGCGTCTCGTGCAGACCGCGCTCAAGCTGTCCGAGGAAAAGAAAAGCGACCAGGTCACCAGCAGCAGCAAGCTGATCGGCGATTCGGCGCCGATGATCGAACTGCGCGCGACGATCGCCAAGGTCGCACGCAGCCAGGCACCCGTGTACATCGCGGGCGAGTCCGGGGTCGGCAAGGAACTCGTCGCGCGCCTGATCCACGAGCTCGGACCACGCTCGACTGCGCCGTTCGTGCCGGTCAACTGCGGCGCGATCCCGTCCGAACTCATGGAAAGCGAATTCTTCGGCCACAAGCGCGGCAGTTTCACCGGCGCTCAGACCGACAAGGACGGCCTGTTCCACGCGGCGCAGGGCGGCACGCTGTTCCTCGACGAGGTCGCCGAGCTGCCGATGCACATGCAGGTCAAACTGCTGCGCGTGATCCAGGAGAAGGCGGTGCGCCCGATCGGCGCGCGCGCCGAAGTCGGCATCGATGTGAGAATCCTCTCGGCGACGCACAAGAACCTCGCGCGCCTCGTCGAACTCGGCTCGTTCCGACAGGATCTTTTCTATCGGATCAACGTGATCGAGTTGCGCGTGCCCCCGCTGCGCGACCGCCGCGAGGACATTCCCAAGCTCGCCGGCCGCGTGCTCGAACGGCTGGCCAAGGACAGCGGCAACCCGCCCGCGCGGCTGCAGCCGGACGGCCTCAAGGCGCTGCTCGCATACGATTTCCCCGGCAACGTGCGCGAACTCGAAAACGTGCTCGAACGCGCGGTCGCGCTGTGCGAGAACAACAGCGTCGGCGCCGCCGACCTGCGTCTGGTCGCCGGCGACCGCGGCGCGGCCGCGAGCGCCGAGGCCTGGTCGAACACCCCGCCGCCGACCCCGGGCGGCTGGGACGATGCACAAACGCCTGCGGTGCTCGCACCCGAACCCGCCGACGACGAGGGATTTCCGAGCGACCTCGCCGCGGCCGTCGCCGAGACCGAACGCGCCGCGATCATGAAGGCGCTCGAGCTCACGCGCTGGAACCGTACCGCGGCGGCCAAGCAGCTCGGCCTCACGCTGCGCCAGTTGCGCTACCGGCTGGAGAAGCTCGGTATCGAGTGACGGCGGAACGGTCCCGTCGTGTGGCCTGTCCAAGTCACGATTTGCGGCGCTGGCGTCAGGTCGGGGCGACCTGACCTACCACGTATGCGTCGGTTGGAGGTCCTCGCAGCGACGTCTTTGACGGGGCTTGACCCGCGATCCGGACGGCTTCCCCGAACTCGTAGGCACTTGTTAGGATTTTCGCGTTCGCCGGACCGGAATCAACGCATGTCGCGCTGGAAAGCCGCTTCCATCCACCTCTCGATCAGCGCCACGATCGGACTCGTCGTCGGCGCGCTGCTGCTGCTGGTCTGGTATCCGCCGCCATACTTCCACGCGGCCGGCGCGGACACGCTCGTGCTGCTGCTGGTCGGTGTGGACCTCGTGCTCGGCCCGCTGCTGACCCTGATCCTGTTCCGTTCCGGCAAGAAGGGACTCAAGTTCGATCTCGCGATGATCGCGGTCCTGCAGGCCGGTGCGCTGATCTACGGCCTGTCGATCGTGCTCGAGTCGCGGCCCGTGTTCCTGGTCAGCGCAGTCGATCGTTTCGTGCTGGTATCAGCGAGCGAACTCGATCCGAAGGATCTGGCCAAGGGCAGCAAACCGGAATTCCGCAGCCTCTCGTTCACCGGGCCGCGCCTCGCGGGCACGCGGATTCCGGGCACCTGGCAGGAACGCAACAAGGTTCTTTTTTCAGCGACGGCCGGCAAGGACATCGACGAATACCCGCAGTACTACGTCGACTATGCGAGCGCGGCGCCGGCCCTGCTCGAGCGGGCCAAACCGCTCGACAAACTGAGAATTCCCGATCCGGAACAGCGCGAGACCCTGCGCGCGGCGCTGGCCAAGGTCGGCGAACCCGCCGACCGCATCGTCTGGGTACCGCTGACCGCGCGCAAGGCGAATCTCGTGATGCTGCTCGATCGCGAAAATGGCCAGCCGCTGCGCGCGGTAGCGGTCAATCCATGGCCGAACTGACCAGCGCCGGCCCGCAACGTGCATTGATCCCGGATGCTGATTCCACGAAGCGGACTCCCCAGACCGCGCGTGAGCGGCCCGATCCAGGAATTCCAGACCATTCAACGACGAAAGCATACGCTTGCTGCGGACGACAAAATTGTCAGACCCTGACATTCCACGCACCCCCTGTCAGGCAACCTGAGAACCTCGTCTCATCGCCGAACCTTCATAGCAAAAAACCGACCGTTCGTCGGTTAGGCTCGACTTGGCACGGAAGCTGCTGTTCATATTCCGCGAGCCGTCGATCGCAGCACGACTAGCGATCGCGGAAGCGGGTCCGCCTGGCAAGGTTGGCGGCTCTAGGGGCAAACCGTTTTCACCAATCCAGAGGAACCACCATGAAGAAGATCCAGAAAGGCTTCACGCTCATCGAGTTGATGATCGTCGTAGCGATCATCGCGATCCTGGCCGCCATCGCGCTGCCGGCGTATCAGAACTACATCAAGCGTTCGAAGGTGACGGAAGGTGTCGTCGCTGCCGATGCGTGCAAATCGTCGGTCGTCGAGTATGTGGCCAGCCTGAACACGATGCCGCAGACCTCAGACGGCAGCGGGCTGCGGCAATATCAAGGCCAGCCAGTATATTTCCAGTCTTGACCTATACACCCGGCCACGGGCCATCACCGTGACCTACAACAACGTCGGTTCGGGTGTCGACGGCCTCGCCTATGATCCTCGTGGCGCCCGATGCCACGTCGGCTCCGCGTTCGGGCCAGCTGACCGGCTGGACCTGCACGAGCAGCACGGTCAGCAAGGAACTGCTGCCAGCTTCCTGCCGCTAATATCCTTCGATTGATTTGAGACGAGCCCCTGCTTGCAGGGGCTTTTTTTTGCGCAAGCCAATCCACGCGCGCACCGATTGACGCGACTTTCGAACTCGGCCGGCCCTGCTAGTATCGCCATGCGCGCCCGCAACCGAATCCGACCGATCATGCATCGAGCTGGGCATTGGCCGAAGGCCGCACTGTTGCTGGGCGCGTTCCTGGCACTGGCGGCCATCGCCTATCTCCGGGCCTGCATGGCGGCTGGGTCTACGACGACTGGGGCTCGATCACCGGCAATTCGAATGTGCAAGTCAAGGACGGCACGCTCGCGCAGTGGTGGACCGCCGCCCTTTCGTTACCCATCGGGAACGCCGCCATTCCGCTCGTTGACGATGCTGAGCTTCGCGGTCAACTACTGGTTCAGTGGCCTCGACCCGACCGCGTTCAAGCTGACCAACCTCGGCATCCATCTGCTCAACGGCGTGCTGCTGTTCCTCGCGCTGCGCGGCCTGTTCGCGCTGCGCCGCGAATGCGCCGGCACTGCATGGCGACGCGCGCCGACTTCGATGGCGGCATCGCGGCGGCCGCGCTTGCCGGCCTCTGGCTGCTGCTGCCGATCAACCTGACCGCCGTGCTGTACGTGGTTCAGCGTCTCGAATCGTTCGCGGCGACGTTCACGTTCCTTGGCCTCTGGTGGTATCTGCATGCTCGCCTGCGCGTATGGCGCGGCGAGGGAGGCTCGCTGGGCCTCTGGGCGAGCATCATCATCGGCACCGGAGTCGGCATTCTCGCCAAGGAAACCGCAATCGTGCTGCCGCTGTATGCGCTGCTCGTCGAGGTCTGCATCACCGGAGGACGCAACCGCGACGGACGCCTCAGCCGCTCCGGTCTTCGGCCCTCTATGTCGTCACGCTTGCTGGTGCCATTCGTCGTCGGCGTGATCTGGATGTGGGGCCGCTTCCTCAATGTCGACATCCTGACCGGCCACGACACCTACCTGGTCGATCGCCTGCTGACCGAAGCGCGCGTGCTCGTCGACTACATCGGCTGGACGCTCGCCCCCAGCCTCGATGCGCTTGACGCTCTACCACGATGACATCGCGCTTTCGCACGGACTGCTCGATCCGCCGACTACGCTGCTTTGCATCCTCGCGCTGGCTGACGCTGCTCGGCGCTGCGATCTGGCAGCGTCGTCGCCGTCCACTGTTCGCGCTTGGGCGTCGGCTGGTTCTTTGCGGGTCATCTGCTGACCGCGACCGTGATCCCGCTGATCCTTGCATTTGAGCACCGCAACTATTTTCCGTCTGCCGGCCTGGTGCTCGCCGGCGCGAGTCTCATCGCGCTCGAAGGTCCATTGCAACGCGCGCGCGCGCGCTTCGCCGTCGTAGCCGTCGCCGCACTCTTCTACGCCGGCACCACATGGATGCGTGCGCAAGAGTGGTCCGACCCGTCTGCGCCTTGCCAGCAGCGAGGCCATGAAGCGACCGGACTCCTCTGCGGCCCAGTACGACTATGCGCAGGCTTTGCTGATCGAAGCACGCCAAAAACGTCGGCCGGAACCAGTCAATGCGGCCTTGAAGGTGCTCGATCGTGCGCGCAATCTGCCCGGTGCAAGCATTCACTTCGAACAGAGCATGATCGGCGTGCTCGCCCCGTCCGGCTATGCGATTCCAGACAGCGTGTGGACGTCGCTGATCGACAAGCTGAAACGTGAGCCCGCGGATACGAATGCGATCCATGCGCTATCTCGGCTCAATCATTGCTTCACGGACAAGGACTGCAAGGAGTCCGACCTGCCGCGTCTGCGTGAAGCCTACGCGGCGGCGTTCACGCACCCGTCGCCGAATGTCGGCCTGCTCGCGGTACACGGCGAGTTCGCGTGGCACGTGCTGAACGATCGCGAGCAAACCGAGCGCGACTATCGCGAAGTAGTGCGGCGCCATCCCAACGACATCGAAGCCCAGAAAAACCTGATTGTCGTCCTCATTTTCGAAGGCAAGAGCAACGAAGCACGTGCCATGATCGACGCACTGGAGCGGCGTAACCATTTCGGCATGCTCGATGGATTCATCCACCCCCTGCGGGCCGCGCTCAAGAAGCATGAGCAATCTGGCTCCGATGGCGAACATGATGTCGGGAAATGAAGCGCGTTACGGTCCATGCAGTCCGCGCGACGTATTCGAATTCTGCATGAGTTTACGACCGGTTTCGCTCGGACCAGACGGAGTCTCAGATGAATGACAAGCGCCCGTCGTTTTTGGTCTTCGGCTCACCGCAGATCGGCGACGAAGAAATCCAGGAGGTCAATGAGTGTCTGCGCTCGGGCTGGCTGGGCACGGGGCCGCGGGTGGCCCGTTTCGAAAGCGACTTCGCCTCCTACAAGGGCGTCGATGCCAACCAGGTCGCAGCTGTCAACTCGTGTACTGCGGCCCTGCACGTGAGCATGGTCGCTGCCGACCTGCCCGCAGGCAGCGAAGTGATCACGACGCCGCTGACGTTCTGCGCGACCGTGAATGCGATCCTCCATGCGGGTCTGACACCCGTGCTCGCCGACGTCGATCCCTTGACGCAGAACATCGACCCGGACGCAATCGAAGCCGCGATCACGCCGCGCACGCGGGCGATTCTGCCCGTGCACTTTGCTGGTCGGCCTTGCCAGATGGATCGCATCATGGAAATCGCGAGGAAACATGATCTCCTCGTGATCGAAGATTGCGCGCATGCGGTCGAAACGGAGTTCCATGGCCGCAAGGCGGGCACATTCGGGAACTTTGGGTGTTTCAGCTTCTATGTGACCAAAAACGTGGTCACGGGCGAAGGCGGCATGATCCTCGGTCGCGATGAAGCGCGCGTCGCGCGCGCGAAGGTGCTCGCGCTGCACGGCATGAGCAAGGACGCGTGGCACCGTTTCGGCGACACCGGTTACAAGCACTACCAGGTCGTCGAATGCGGATTCAAGTACAACATGATGGATCTGCAGGCGGCAATCGGCCTCCATCAACTGGCGCGCGTCGAAGCGAACTGGTTGCGTCGTGAGGCCATCTGGGCAAAGTATCAATCGGCTTTCGCGGACACGCCTGTTCGCCTGCCGGTCGACGCCGCGCCCGATACAAGGCATGCGCACCACCTCTACACGATTCAAATCGATGAAGGGGTATGCGGGATGTCCCGTAACGCGTTCCTGGATGCAATGACCGAGTCACGTATCGGCGCCGGCGTGCATTATCTTTCAGTGCCGGAACATCCCTACTATCAGCAACGATTCGGTTGGCAACCGGAGCACTGGCCGCACGCTATGCGGATCGGGCGGCAGACCGTGAGCCTGCCGATTTCTCCCAAGCTCAGTACCCGTGATGTTGAACGCGTTATCGACGCGGTGATCGCTCGATGCGCTCCATGATACCGCGAGCACGGAATGCTGATCGCAGCTCCGTTGAATGCGATGACGACGCTGGCGCAAACGTGACCGACGAACCGTTCACCACGAATGCACGGTCACATTGGTCGTGGCTGCGGACAACAGCAGGCACGCTAGTCATGCTCACTGGCCTGACCTTCATGGCGCATGCGCTGCACGGCCAGCTTGCGGAATTCGCGGTAACGGCAGTTACCATCCCCGTCTGGATCTATCCGGCAATCACGTTGCTGGCAACGATGACGGTTCTTGTCTCGGCAGCGTTGCATGCGGTCGTCCTTGCTAGTTCGGCGTCGCCGGGTTTGCCGGCGCCACGCATTCGTTACGCCTACGCCGTCAGTCAGGTGGCGCGCTACGTTCCCGGCAAGATATTTGGAGTAGTCCTTGAGACGCAGATGCTTGCGCCAGCAGTTTCCTTGCGCCAGGTTGTTTTCGCTACGCTGATCCAGACCCTCCTGGTTTATGCTTGGGCTGCAATCGTTGCGATACTTGTGCTGGGGGCTCTGGTGGCCGACCTGGCATGGTCGCTCGCAATGGTGCTGCCGCTTTGTCTCGTAGTGTTGTGGCTCGCGCATCGGAATCGCTGGCCACAATGGCTGGGTGCGAGACTTTTGGCGCGCAAACGCTTTTCGGACGAGTCAATAGTTTCAACGGTTACTAGTCGACGAAATGCAAGGCAGACCAGCTTCCTGCTCGCCGTACAATGGATGCCATTCTTTCTGATATGGGTCCTCCTGGCGGGCTTGAGTCACGGAATAGCCGCCGCGGCCTGGCTTGCGGCCAGTTATCTCCTCGCCTCGATCGGCGGTTCGTTACTGGTACTCATACCTTCAGGCCTTGTGATTCGGGAAGCCGCCTTCGTATGGTTGGCCGGACTTTATGGCTTGCCCGCGTCCTCCCTCGTAGCATGGGCGTTGGTCGTACGACTCGTACTGACGGGGGCCGATCTCCTCGCTGTCCCCTTGCTATGGGCGGCGCAACGACGAAGTCACATAAATGAAGCGAACCGCCAGCAGTGATGAGTCGCCCGACCGCTCGCCAGAATCTGCCTTCGAATCGGACTGGTCCGCGCGCCAGAGGGCGCTGGGAAACGTACCGCAAGCGGTGTTGTTGAAGAATCTGCCTGCGCGGGTGAATGAGCTCATCGATTCCTGGCACCGCGCGATACTGCGCTGGTCATTGGCGCCAGTGGCGCGCACACCATCCGACTGGATCGTCGATCTCGGCTGCGGTTATGGACGAATGGCGGGTGAAGCGAGGTCGATGGGCTTTACCAATGTGATCGGGTTGGACTACGAAGCAGGATTCTGTCGCCAGTACCAATGCGATCACGCACTTGCGGTGCGAGGATCGATTGCCCAGCCGCCCTTTGCAGCCCATAGCTTGACCGCCGCGTATGCGATCACCGCATTCATGTATGTGGGCATGAATCACGCGCGTGAAGGACTGCGAAGGCTCGATGCAAGCTTGGCGCCGGGCGCACGCGTTCTTCTCCTCGAATCCGGAGCGGAATTCAACCAGGCATCGCGAAAAATACTTCGTAAGAAGCTCAAGCAATCGCTTGCCGTTGACGGATTCAGTCAGCAGGAACTTGGCGAAGGACTGCTACCGACCGGTTGGCGCCCGATCGCTTCTGGTACCAACTTCTGGATAACGGCCTCGCTACCATTCTTGATTATGTTCGTGCGATGGCCGCGGACATTCGCCAAGTTAGCCAAGGTGTTGATGAAATTGGACCGGCCGAGGTCGGATTTTCGCGATAATGGCTGGCGCCGCTTCGGTCTGCACCGTTGGATCCTGTGCGAAAAACCCGTCAGCCCCGCGCGCGCTTGCCGGGACGCTTCCATAGCAACCAGACATATCCGGGAAACGCCCAATATGCCATCCGCTTGATCACGCGTGCTATGACCAGCTTTCTACCGGTGAACATGTAAGCAGCCTCATAACGACCCGGATCTTCGAGAATTCTTTCTGTAATGTCGTCCACCTCGAAACGGGAAACCAGGCGACGCAGCTGCGTGCCCGTCAGGTGACGCTCGTAGTAGTAAGTGCCCCGACCGAGCATTCGCAAGTACCGATGCGCCCAACTCACGGGCATGACCGATAGAAAAGGCAATTTGTAGTGTTGCTCCATGGGATTGAGTCGGTTCGTTGCAGCAAAATAACAGACTCCCCCAGGCCTGAGCACGCGTTCTATTTCGCTCATGAGCCGCGAAGCATCGGGTACGTGTTCATAGACCTGCGCGCACAAGACAATGTCGAAGCTCGACTCAGGCGCATCGATATTCATCGCATCGCCGAGCTTGAACGTCAGGTTCGGAGCAACATGTCGGCATCGAGCGAATTCGATTGCATTGGCGTCGATATCAATACCAGTCAGGGAACCCACCCAAGGCGCGATCTCGGAATCGATAATACCCGTGGAACACCCCACATCAAGCACACTGCTGTGGGCCAGTCGATCGCCGAAAGCCTCTGCCAGGATCATGCGAGTCGTGATCGCTTTGCGCACCCGGCCTTCGTCGGAGTACATCTCTGCATGACTCTGCGCAAAGTCGTGCTGATAACCGCGATGATTCATGCAGCGCCCCTCTGATCCTCGATAGCTCGCAACATGTCGAGGATTCTCGGCACGACGCCGTTGTCCAGCGAAAACAGTTTCGCGGCTTCGGCAATTGCCGTCGCACGTGAGCGGGGACTTGATGCGACGGCATTGCTTATCGCCGAGGCAAACGCTCCGGCCGTGATATCGCCACTGCTAACACCTACAGAATACTCTGCCAGCAGGCGAGGAAGATCACCCACTGGCGTACTCACAACTGGGCGGCCCAGTTTCATCGAATCGGAAAACACCAACGGGATGCTCTCGACGCGTGAAGGGATCAGGACCCAGTCAACACGCACGATCGCGGACTCGGCTTCCCGCTTGGCGAGAAACCCGCCTGCTTGCACTGGACGGCCGCGGGCGCGCAAATCCGCCACTCGATGTCGGACTGTGGAATCCATGGGTCCCCCGCCTTGGATTTCCACGCAATCAATCAACGACCAGTCGGAATCTGTCAACAGGTCTAGTGCGTCCAACAGTATGTCCACCCCCTTGTTCGGATGCCAGCGGCCCAGAAACAACAGCCTGTATGGAGGGCTGTCGGATGGCGGGCGTCCGGGACGAAGCTCGATACGCCGGGTGCTCGGAAGAAACTCGACTTCACGTTTGGCGAGGCGCTGCGTGGCGTCCGCCAGCTTGTAGCCGTCCGAATAGCAAGCGTGTGCTCCGCGCAGAACGCGACTTAGATAGCAACTCAGCACGGGAATCCGCCCAAGCGTCCAGATGTCACTGCCCAGCGTCCAAACCGAGAATCGAATATTCGTGCCTCGCGTCGCCCGCCTGGCCCAGCCACCGGATGGCAGCGCCCACAGCGCGAGAACATGTGACGTAGGGCCGGAGTCGACCGCCTCGCGCGTCGCGCGGGCGCCGGAACGAAGTACGCGTAGTATGACTCTCAGATCGACCAAGCGTCGAAAAGTTAGAGTGGACAAGGGTTTCCCAGGAGCCTCATAACGAAATACCTCTATGTCCTGCGACCACCTCTCGCGCTTGCGCGACAGCCCGGGAGCTACGACGCGCACCGGAACCGATCGCGCCAATTCCTGCACGAGATCGCTTACAAACGAACCTGCAGCCTCGCTGCCATCCGCAGCAATCGGGAATGAAGTGGTGACCAGAACCAGGGCTGGCTTGCTCACGGCTTGCGGACCTCGAATTCATGACCTGTCGCCATCGAGTTCCAGTCGGGCCACATGTGACTCGCTATCCACGCAACGACATTGATCACAAGAACCCATATCAGGGTAATCGGCAGCAGGATCCAGCGAACCGCTGTCCGCTGGTCATGCGCGCCACCAGCCACGGCGAGACACGCGAGCAACCCGGCCGCACGGATCGCGTGATCGACCTTGCGCGTCGTCACCACTGTCAACCCAGCGGCGGCGACATCCCGTTGCATGCCAAAGATCGTGTAGCGTTGAAAATCGAACGGCGCATCGTGGAGAGGGTACAAGAATGGCATGGAGAGCCAGCAGCGACCGCCCCGCTTGAGGACACGTGCGATTTCGGATAAGACGCCCGCGGCATCGGGCACGTGTTCGAGCACTTCGAGGCAGGCGACCGCGTCGAACGTCTCGCCCGCGAATGGGAGGGCTGCAGCGTCGGCAAACACATCGGGCCGAGCGCGGTACAGCTCGCCACCGGTCGACGGATAGTCCAGCGCAACATAGCGCACGCTTGCCGGCAGGCGAACCTCGAGCCAGCGATCGGCTGCACCGATATCGAGAAATTGTCCGCGAGCATCGGCCATTGCGAAAGGCAGGCGCCGCGAACCGAGCAGCCATTGCGGATGCAAGGGCGTGCTGCGTAGTAGCGCTGCCAGTTTCCGCACCGATGCCATCAACGCGGACGAGTGTAGGTCAACGCGGTGATTTGTTCCGAAATCAAGCCAATGAGAAACACGATGACGGACGCGCTGAAGAGCAGCATGCTCATGTTGGTAAAGCGATGCAGGGTCAGAAACGTGTAGGCGTAGTAGGCGAGACCCGCCATGAAGAATGCGACGCTGACCGGCATGAACAGCTTGAGCGGAGAATACAAGGTGGCAATCTTGAAAATTATCACCAGAAAGCGGACACCGTCACGAATCGGCCTGATGTGGCTCTTGCCGATCCGCTGGGCAACCGGAATCGGTTCGTAGGCGACCGCGTAGGCGCTTCGAAAAAAAGCCATCGTGCAGGTCGTCGGATAGGAGAATCCGTTGGGAAGCAGGTGCAGAAATTCCCGGAACCTGTGCGCGCGAACCGCACGAAAACCGGACGTGAGGTCACTCACAACAAACCCGGTCATGCGGCTGGCCAGCCAGTTGTAGAACGCGTTGGCGACCCCGCGGCTCACGCCAGCCTGGCCCGACCAATTGCGCGCACCGACGACCATGTCGAAGCCGTCGTCGAGGCGTCGCAGCAGACGCTCGATCAATGCGGGATCGTGCTGCCCGTCCGCATCCATGAATACGAGGGTGTCGCCGCTCGCTTCGCGAGCTCCGCGCTTGATCGCCGCACCATTGCCCATCGAATAGGGCTGGCTCACCGCGCGCACGCCGTAGCGACCAGACAGTTCTACCGTTGCGTCGGTCGAGCCGTCGTCGACGACGATGACCTCGGCGCCTGGCTGCGCTGCCTTGAGCCGCGGCAGCAGGTCGGCCAGCGCGGCCGCCTCGTTCTTGGCCGGCAGAATGATGCTCAGCTTGGCCATCCCTACCCCCGACGTTCTTGTGCAGCATCCTATACTGCCCGCGCTGGCTGTATTCGGCAATTGAACGAGCGGCCGGTGCAGCCACACGCAACCCGCGCTGCGCGATGCAGACAACCTGCTATCGTCGCCCATCGGGTCCCCAACGACCCTTTGGGAAGGGACGATGAACAATCGGTTCAAGCGCGTCGGCGCATGGCTGCTTGTCGGCGCGTTTCTCGCCGTCGCCGCACTGATCTACATGCCGGGGCTGGCTGGCGGTTTCATCTACGACGATTCCAGTTTCGTCGTCGACAATGCCGCGGTCCACGTGACCACGACAGACCGTTCCGACTGGGTAGCGGCGGCATTCTCGTTTCCAGGTGGTTTCCACCAGGGCCGCTGGCTCGGCATGCTGAGCTTCGCCGCGAACCACTATTTCAGCGGGCTCGATCCGTTCGCGTTCAAGATCACGAACCTCGGCGTGCATCTGGTCAACGGCCTGCTCGTGTTCCTCATGCTGCGTGCACTGTTCGCGCTCTGGCGCGAGTGCCGCCCCGATCTCACCGAGCACCACCGGTTCGACGGGCCGCTCGCAGCTGCGGTGCTCGCGGGTCTTTGGCTCGTACTGCCGATCAACCTGACCGCGGTGCTCTATGTGTCGCAGCGACTCGAATCGCTGTCGAACACGTTCGTGTTCCTCGGCCTCGCCTGGTACCTGCATGCACGGCTGCGTTACTGGCGCGGGCAGGGCGGGTCGGCCGGCCTCTGGCTCAGCCTCGTGGTATGTTCCGGCATCGGCGTACTGGTGAAGGAATCGGCCGCGATGCTGCCGCTCTACGCGGGAGTCGTCGAATGGATCGGTCCACGCGCGCGCAACCGCGATGGCCGCGCGAGCCGTCAGATTCTCGTGCTCTATGCGGTGCTGCTGCTGTTGCCGCTGCTCGGGGGAATTGCCTGGCTCGGTACCTGGCTGTCCGGACCGGGCACGTACGCGCGGCCGTTCGACACCTGGGAGCGCCTGCTAACCGAAGCCCGCGTGCTCGTTGACTATGTCCGCTGGACGCTCGCGCCGAGCCTCGACCAGCTGACGCTCTACCACGACGACTTCGCGGTATCACACGGACTGCTGGATCCGCCCGCAACGATCGCCGCGATCGCAGGCATCGGCGTTCTCGTCGCGGCCGCGATCTGGCAGCGGCGGCGGCGCCCGTTGTTTGCGCTTGGCGTTGCCTGGTTCTTCTGCGGCCACCTGCTGACCGCGACGGTCATTCCGCTCTTGCTCGCGTTCGAGCATCGCAACTACTTCCCTTCGGTCGGGCTGCTGCTCGCTACAGCGTCCCTCGTGTCGCTGGAAGGCCCGATGCGGCGCATGCGCGTGCGCGTGGTCACGGTCGCGGCCGTGTTCGGCTTCTATGCATTCACGACCTGGATGCGCGCGGAGGAGTGGTCGCAGCCGTTGCGTCTCGCGAGCAGCGAAGCGAGCAAGCGCCCACGTTCGCCGTTGGCGCAGTACGAGCGAGCGGCGGCACTTATGGGGGCAGGCAACATCAACGGTCGCCCGGTCGTCGAAGACGCATTGCTTGCACTCGAGGACCATCGCAGCCTGCCCGGTGCAGGCATCAACTACGAAGCCGCGCTAATCGCATTGAACACGCGGATGGGCCGTCCGGTGGACACGGCCTGGTGGCCGTCGCTGCTGGAAAAACTCCGCTCGCGTCCGCCGTCGACTATGGATGCGAATTCGCTCGAGTATCTCAGCGTCTGCTTCGTCAAGCGGGAGTGCAAGGACGGGCTGCCGCTGCTTGCCGCGGCCTACTCGGCCGCGCTCGCACATCCCGGCGCGCCCGCGCTGTTGCTGTCGTCGCATGCGGAATTCGCATGGCACCTGCAGGGGAACCTGGCCCTGGCCGAACGCGAGTTTCGCGCGGCGGTGGCGCGGTCGCCGCTGGATGTGCAGGCGCGCCGCCATCTGGTCCTGCTACTGATCGCGGCCGGCAAGCTCGACGCCGCACGCGCGGAGATCGATGCGATACGGCACATGAACCATTTCGGCCTGTTCGACCGGCTGATCGACGTGCTGGACCGCGCCGTGCGCGCTGCACAACACGCACCACCGAGCTAGGAAGCTCCATGCTGGATCGAACAGCCAATGACGGTGCGGACCGCGTATGTCCCAAATGGACAATCTGCCGCGTCGAGCGTATCGGCGGTCTTGCGAAGGCGATCGAACGCATCGTGCGGTTGAAGCACCCGGCAAGCCCCGGCGTGGAACCAATCCGCAGCCTCACGCGGGCTTAGCCTCGGCAGGTGGTGAAACCCCATGTATCTCGGACTCCCGTCATGTTCATGGCCCGATTTTTGCGTTACATTCGGCGATAGTTCAGGGGTTTACAGCCACTTCCTATGGCGACGCAAATCAATACGGCTCCGCAGACCGGCCTTTCGGGCATCGCCAAGCGGTTGGTGGGCAACGGCATTCTGGCCGAGAACGACGCGCGCAAGGCGGTCGACGACGCTTCGCGCCAGAAGATCCCGATCGGAGCCTGGCTGCTCGAAGCCGGCCTGGTGTCGGGCAACGACCTCGCGATGGCCTCGTCGGCCGAGTTCGGCATGCCGCTGCTCGATGTCGAGGCACTCGACGTCGCCCAGCTGCCGATGACCCTGGTCAAGGAAGAGCTGATCACCAAGCACAAGGCCCTGCCGTTGTTCAAACGCGGCAATCGCCTGTTCCTGGGCGTGGCCGATCCGACCAACCTGCATGCGTTGGACGAGATCAAGTTCCAGGCCAACCATCTGATCGAACCGATTCTCGTCGAGGCCGAAAAACTCTCGCGCACGATCGAACTCGCTCTCACTGCGGCCAACCAGACCATCACCGACCTCGGCGACGCCGAGGGACTGGATGACCTCGAGGTAGGCGCGATCGACGACGACGGTGATTCCACGGGCGTCGACGCGATGGGTATCGACGACGCGCCGGTCGTCAAGTTCGTCAACAAGGTGCTGGTCGACGCGATCAAGCGCGGCGCATCGGACATCCATTTCGAACCCTACGAAACCGCCTACCGGGTGCGTTTCCGCATGGACGGCATGTTGCGTGCGGTCGCAGCACCACCGATCAAGCTGAATCCGCGCATTTCGTCGCGCCTGAAGGTCATGAGCGGGCTGGACATCGCCGAGAAGCGCGTGCCGCAGGACGGCCGCATCAAGCTCAACCTGTCCAAGACCAAGGCGATCGACTTCCGCGTCAGCACCTGCCCGACCCTGTTCGGCGAAAAGATCGTGCTGCGTATCCTCGATGCGTCAGCGGCGAAGATGGGCATCGAGAAACTCGGTTACGAGGAAGACCAGCGCAAGCTGTTCGAGCAGGCGATCCAGAAGCCGTACGGCATGGTGCTGGTGACCGGCCCGACCGGCTCGGGCAAGACGGTGTCGCTGTACACCGCGCTCAACATCCTCAACATCGAGGGCCGCAACATCTCGACGGTCGAGGATCCGGTCGAAATCCGACTGCCCGGCGTCAACCAGGTGCAGCAGAACGTAAAGCGCGGAATGACGTTCGCGGCCGCATTGCGCTCGTTCCTGCGCCAGGATCCGGATGTGATCATGGTCGGCGAAATTCGCGACCTGGAAACCGCGGAGATCGCGATCAAGGCCGCCCAGACCGGACACATGGTGTTGTCGACCCTGCATACCAATGACGCCTCGCAGACCATCGCGCGCCTGATGAACATGGGCATCGCGCCCTACAACATCACCTCGTCGGTGACCCTGGTCATAGCGCAGCGCCTCGCGCGCCGCCTGCACGACTGCAAGCAGCCGCTCAAGCTGCCCGCCAAGGCCCTGCTCGCCGAGGGCTTCTCGCAGGAGGATATCGACTCGGGAATGCAGATTTTCGACGCAGTCGGCTGTTCCGGCTGCAACGAAGGGTATAAAGGCCGCACGGGCATCTACCAGGTCATGCCGATGAACGAGGCGATCCAGAAGATCGTTCTCGATGGCGGCAGCGCAATCCAGATTGCCGAGCAGGCGCGCAAGGACGGAATCCGCGACCTGCGTGCGTCCGCGCTGATGAAAGTCAAGCAGGGCATTCTGAGCCTCGCCGAAATCAATCGAGTCACCAAGGACTAAGCCATGGCTACCGCAACCGCCGCCACGCTCAAGGCCAAGGCCGCGCAGACTCAGCGCGGCCGCGACCGTGCCAAGTTGAGCCAGATGGAGACCTTCACCTGGGTCGGCCTCGACAAGCGCGGCATCAAGATCAAGGGCGAACAGATCAGCAAGAGCGCGAGCCTGGTCAAGGCCGGGCTGCGCGCGCAGGGAATCAACCCGCAGGTCGTCAAGCCGAAGGCCAAACCGCTGTTCGGCAAGACCGGCAAGAAGATCACCGGGCGCGACATCGCGGTGTTCAGCCGCCAGCTCGCGACGATGATGGCCGCCGGCGTGCCGATGGTGCAGGGTTTCGAGATCGTCGCGGGCGGCCAGAGCAATCCGCGCATGAAGGACATGCTGACCGACATCAAGACCGAGATCGAGGGTGGTTCGGCCTTGAACGAAGCGCTTGGCAAGTACCCGGTGCAGTTCGACGAGCTGTTCGTGAACCTGGTCAAGGCCGGCGAGTCGGCCGGCGTGCTCGATACCGTGCTCGACACGATCGCGAACTACAAGGAAAACATCGAGAACATCAAGGGCAAGATCAAGAAGGCGATGTTCTACCCGGCCGCGGTGCTCGCGGTCGCGTTCATCGTCGCGTCGATCCTGCTGATCTTCGTGATTCCGCAGTTCGAGGCCGTGTTCAAGAATTTCGGTGCCGACCTGCCCGCATTTACGCAGATGCTGGTCGCCATGTCGCGCTTCATGGTCTCGTACTGGTGGATGGTGTTCGGCATCCTGATCGGCGGCATCTTCGGCCTCGTGATGCTGTACAAGCGTTCGGACAAGTTCGCGCATTTCATCGGCAGGACGCTGCTGAAGATTCCGGTCGTCGGCCAGATCCTGCGCCAGTCTGCAATCGCGCGTTTCGCACGCACGCTCGGAGTCACGTTCCGCGCCGGCGTGCCGTTGGTCGAGGCCCTGGATTCGGTGTCCAACGCGACCGGCAGCGTGGTCTACAACGATGCGGTCAAGCGCATCCGCGAGGATGTCGCGGTCGGCCACCAGTTGCAGCTCGCGATGCGCCAGACCAACCTGTTTCCGAACATGGTCACGCAGATGGTCGCGATCGGCGAGGAAGCCGGCGCGCTCGATGCGATGCTGTTCAAGATCGCCGAGTTCTACGAGACCGAAGTCAACAATGCGGTCGACGCGCTGTCGAGCCTGCTCGAACCGATGATCATGGTCATCATCGGCGTGGTCGTCGGCGGCATGGTCGTCGGCATGTACCTGCCAATCTTCAAGCTCGGTTCCGTCGTCGGGTGATCGCGCCTGCGCGCGGTTTGCAGCCGTGTCCCGCATAGGATGTCGGTCGAGTCGAAGGCGATCTGACCTGCGAATGGAAGGCACCCTTCGGTATTCTGCGATACCCGAAGGGGCATGCCTCGGTGTCCGCACTTCCCCGCAACGCCGCTTTCGTGGCGATAATGGCCGCGAATCTCCGATGGCGCAGCGGACCGCGATCGCATGATCGAACTTGACTGGCTCCACGATCCGGCATGGCTTGTGCCGCTGATCGCGCTGCTCGGCCTGCTGGTCGGGAGCTTCCTCAATGTCGTGATCCTGCGCCTGCCACGGCGGCTCGAACACGATTGGCGGCACCAGGCGCGCGAGCTGCTCGCGGATGTCGCGGTCAACGCACCCTTGCCGGCCGCCGCGCCGCCGGACCTCGTGTTTACCGGATCGCACTGTCCGCGCTGCAAGCATGCATTGTCCGCGCTCGACAACATTCCCGTACTGAGCTGGCTGGCCCTGCGAGGGCGCTGCCGCTACTGCAAGACACCGATTTCCTGGCAGTATCCGCTGGTCGAACTGCTGACCGCGCTCGCGTCCGCGACGATGGCCTGGAAGCTCGGCTTCGGCTGGTCGCTTGCGGCCGGCCTGGTGTTCACCTGGATCCTGATTGCCGCGTCCGGCATCGACGCGCGCACCCAGCTGCTGCCTGACCAGCTCACCCTGCCCCTGCTCTGGCTCGGCCTGCTGATAGCGCTGATACCGTTGTTTGTGACGCCGTCGGCCGCGATCATCGGGGCCGCGGTGGGCTATCTGAGCCTGTGGGCGGTGTTCTGGCTATTCAAGTTGGCGACCGGCAAGGAAGGCATGGGCTACGGCGACTTCAAGCTGCTCGCGGCGCTGGGGGCGTGGATGGGCGCGACCGCATTGTTGCCGATCGTGCTGCTGTCTTCGCTGATCGGCGCGCTGGTGGGCGGCACCGCGCTCGCATTGCAGGGCCGCGACCGCAGCACGCCGATCCCGTTCGGGCCGTTCATCGCAGCGGCAGGCTGGTCCTGGTTCGTGTTCGGCGACCGGCTCGGTGCACTCTACGCGCACCTGTTCGGACTGTAGGGTGGATCGAGCCGCCCCGCAGGTTGACCGAACCTGCACTGTGCTCCGCCCGCACCGCGACGACTGCCTACAATAGCGCGGATGCGAGAACTACCCTTCAGCGTCGCTCTGACCGGGGGCATTGCAAGCGGCAAGTCCGTGGTCGCGGAACGCCTCGCCGCGCGCGGCGCGAGCGTCGTCGACGCCGACGCGGTCTCACGCGAACTGGTCGCGCCAGGCAGCGTCGCTCTGGCCGAAATCCGCACCGCGTTCGGAGAAGCCGTTATCGCCGCAGACGGATCGTTGGATCGTCAGGCGATGCGCGAGCGCGCGTTCGCCGACACACGAGTTCGCGCGCAGCTCGAGGCAATCCTGCACCCGCGCGTACGCGAGCTCCTGCGCGAGCGCGCCGCCGCTGCCGGCGGACCCTATGTCGTCCTGGTCATTCCGCTGCTCGTGGAAAGCGGCGACTACGACTGGGTCGACCGCGTCCTCTTGGTCGACGTGCCCCGCGAACTGCAGCGTCAGCGCCTTCTCGCGCGGGACGGGATCACCTCGCAGCTCGCAGACGCGATGCTCGACGCGCAGGCATCACGCGAGCAACGCCTCGCAAGGGCCGACGACGTGATCACGAACGACGCGACGCTCGACGTGCTCGATCGCGATGTGGATCGCTTGCACCGACACTACCTGGCCTTGGCTTCCGCCTCGCGTCATGTATCGCTCAGCCCGGAAGATCCCGCAGCAACAGGGAATTGACGAAAACACGAAATGCGGAAAGTGTGCGGATTCCTAGGTCGTTACATCAGGGCGTAGCGGCTGCTGGCTCAGGCGTCATTGCCTCGCGCGTAGCGAGTCGACCTACGCACCAGCAGAAACCCGGCCAGCGCGAGTACCGCGTCCGCGACCACGGTCAACAGGCGGTACGCCAGGGCCAGAGCCAGTGCAGCGGCGGAACCGAGCACCGGGGTCAGGCCGAGCACGAGCACTGCTTCGCGCAGTCCGAGACCGGCAGGCGCGCCGGGCACAACATAACCCAGCGCCCAGGCCAGCGCGAGCCAGCCGCACCATGCACCGAATGGCAGCGCGCCCGGAGCATCGCTCAACAGGCGCAGTGCGGCAGCTGCGAGAACGAAGAACGAGAGGTCGATCGCAAGCACCGCTGCCAAAGGCGCGGTCGTGCGCCGTGGCTCGAGGCGGACTACGCGATTGCGCCGCGCAAGAAGACTGATTCCGACCCAGGCAGCAACTGCAAGCATCGGGGCGGCCCAGACCAGATCACGCGCCCAGGGCACGAGAGCGGTCAGACGCGGGTCATCGACCACGCCCAGCGCGAGCAGTGCGGCGGCCGTGATCAACAGCAGCGACTCCAGCGCGAGTGCGAATGCGAGTGCCTTGTGACCGACACCCGCACGGTATGCCGCATAGTGCCGATATGCAAAATGGAACACATTGCCGGGCAGGTACTTGGCCAACTGCGCGCGCAGATGACTGACGACCAGCAACGCGCCGGATGGACGCGCACCCGACGCCACGCGAACCAGCAGCGCCCATGCCAGTCCGAGCAGCACTCCGCCGCCCACATACATCGAAAGAGCGCCGAGAAACGCGAGAGGCCGGATCCTGCGCAGTTCGTCGCCGAGCGCATCGCCGAGTGCGAATCCGCGCCGCACGAGCAGCGCGACCGCGATCAGGCAAAGCAGTGCGCCGGTCACGCCCGCCGCGCGCCTCAGCGATGCGCGACTCAGCGCCGCCTGCACAGCGCCATGGTCCAAGGCAGCGGCGAACGGGACTCGACGATTTCGAATCGGCGCGCGAGCAGTTCGAGGAATCCAGCGCGGCCCCAGTGGTTCACGTGTCCGGGCGTATTGCCGAATTCCGCGAGATACTTGCCGCGCAGCACGTTCAATGCCCGCCACAGCGGTTCGCGTGGCACGCTCGCAAGCAACCAGGGCCGTGCGAGTTCGGCCAGGGTGTCGATACCGTGCTGCGGATCGTCCAGATGTTCGAGTACCTCGCAGCAGACCACGAGAGGCGCAGCTTCCGCGGCCGCATCGATCGATTCGATCCGCTGCGTACGGAATGCTGCCTGGACACCGGCAGCGACCGCACGCTTCCGCGCCTCCTCGATGATCTCGGCTGAAATGTCGAAACCGCGCATCTCGAAGCCGCGAGCTGCAAGGCGGATCGTCAACTCGCCCTCGCCGCACCCGATCTCCAGCGCGCGCGACACCGGAACCCGCGCGGAAAGCATGTCGAATGCATCGAGAAATCCGCGCATCAGGTGTCGCGCGATCGGGTTCGCTGAATGGTACTTGTCGTAGAAGTTGCCAGCAGGCTGTGGGGTGGCGCTCATGGATCGCGCTCCGGATGCGCGGAGCCGCCGCGACCACGCACGTCGCGCCGCCCGATCTGCTCGATCTGACGCACCCTCCAGTCGATACCTTCGAGCAGGCGCCGGTTCACCGACTGCAGATCTGCAATGAAGCCGAGCATGAACAGGATCAGGCCGATCGTGATCGAGGCCGCGGCAAGCAAGGCAGACTGCACGTGGCCGGCCCCCGAACCCATCAGCATGTGGGCGAGATACCAGGCGCCCAGCACGCCTCCGACGCCGACGAAAAACACCGCAATCAACCAGAAGAAGGTCAGCGGGCGATAGGTCGCGAAGATGCGCACGATGGTCGATGCGGAGCGCCACACATAGCGGCCCATGCTGCGCACGAGGCGCGACGGGCGCAGATCCGGATTGGTGCGCACCGGCACCGAAAGCACACGGATGTTGCTGTGCCCGGCCTGGATGATCGTCTCCAGCGTGTAGGTGTAGGAACTGAACACATTGAGCCGCTGCGCGGCCTCGCGCGTGAACGCTCGGAACCCGCTCGGCGCGTCGGCTACCTGTGTATTGCTGGCCAGTCGCACGACCCAGCTGCCGAGCTTCTGCAGCCACTTCTTAAGCCACGAAAAATGTTCGGTGTCGGCGATCGGCCTTGCGCCGATCACCATCTCAGCGCGTCCTTCGATGATCGGTCGCACCAGGTTTTCGATGTCGCGCGCGTCGTATTGGTTGTCGGCATCGGTATTGACGATGATGTCCGCGCCGCTCGCGATCGCCGCATCGAGACCGGTCATGAACGCCGCGGCGAGGCCGCGATTGACCGAATGGCGCACGACGCGATCGACGCCCAGACCGCTGGCAACCGCTGCGGTGTCGTCCACCGAGCCATCGTCGATGACCAGCCACTCGACGCTGTCGCAGCCGGCGACCTGGCGTGGCAGGTGCGGGATCGCATGCGGCAGCGATTCGGCTTCGTTGTAGCAGGGAATCTGGATGACGAGTTTCATGCGACCGCACCCTGGGATCGGTCCGGAATCATAGCGGACAGCGGCCATGCGGCGCATTGCGCGTTAGTGAAGCCATCAGGAAATCCGCGGGTCCTCGCCGCACGGGCTGCGTTGCGCCCGGTCGTTCACCATCCCGTTTGCCGCGGGCTTCACCCGCGCGGACGGCCGTGCGACGATGGCATTTCGTCGCGACGACGGGAAAGGGGCGCAGGTGAAAACAGGAAGGGAGTTCAACACGACGATCATCGCCTGGCTCGTGACCGGTGCTTTGCTGATCATCACTTTCCTCGTCTATCAGCCCGGTCTTTCGGGAGGATTCGTCTACGACGATGCGAGCTTCATCATCGGCAACGACGCCGTCCAGGTAACCACCAATGACTTGCAGAGCTGGGCCGCCGCCGCGTTTTCGTTCCCCGGCGGCTCCCATCAGGGCCGCTGGCTTGGCATGCTCAGCTTCGCAGCGAACCATTATTTCGGAGCGCTCGATCCATACGGCTACAAGC
This sequence comes from uncultured Gammaproteobacteria bacterium, assembly GCA_963758365.1. Lineage (GTDB taxonomy): Bacteria > Pseudomonadota > Gammaproteobacteria > Xanthomonadales > Rhodanobacteraceae > Dokdonella_A. Next base: position 523,444 of record CAVWVB010000001.1, on the reverse strand, counting down.
TAGTCAACCTCGCCGTTCACCTGCTCAACGGCATCCTCATCTTCCTCGCACTGCGCGCGCTGTTTGCATTACACCGTGAATGCGCAGGCAGTAGAGCGATCCATCGACGCTTCGACGGAGCGTTAGCCGCAGCCTCGATAGCGGGCCTTTGGCTCCTGCTTCCGATCAACCTGACTGGCGTGCTGTACGTGTCGCAACGCCTCGAGTCGCTATCCAATACCTTCGTGTTCCTCGGGCTGTGGCTGTACCTGCGCGCTCGTCTCCTCCAATGGCGCGGCAACGGCGGCGCCTGGGGCATGTGGTTCAGCCTGGTCGGGTGCACCGGCGTCGGCTTACTGGTCAAGGAGTCGGCCATCCTGCTGCCGCTCTATGCGGCTTGCTCGGAATGGGTCTTGCCGCGCCTCAGGAATGCAAACGGAAAACGCAGTGGCGTGGTGCTTGCTCTGTACTTCGCGGTTTTTCTGCTTCCGCTGATCGCCGGCCTGCTGTGGCTGGGATCGTGGCTATCCGGGTCCGCGACCTATGCGCGCCCATACGATACCTGGCAAAGACTGCTGACCGAGACAAGGGTCCTGGTGGACTACGTCGCTTGGACACTGGCCCCGAGCCTCGACACGCTGACGCTCTACCACGACGATATCCAGGTCTCGCATGGGCTGCTCGATCCGCCTTCGACGCTGGCATCGCTCGCCTGCGTGCTGATGATGGCAGGCGCAGCAGTATGGCAACGCGCTCGGCGGCCGTTGTTCGCGCTCGGCATCCTGTGGTTTTTCTGCGGTCATGCACTGACCGCAACCGTGATACCCCTGCTGTTGGCCTTCGAGCATCGGAACTATTTTTCATCTCTCGGCCTAATTCTCGCCACGGCCTCGCTGATCGTGTTTGAGGGAAGACTCGAACGGCCGGGCGCACGCGTGGCCGCTGCGATTGCCATCGGTTGTTTCTACGCGCTCACCACCTGGATGCGCGCCCACGAGTGGTCCGATCCAATGCGTCTTGCCAGCAGTGACGCCAGCAAGCGTCCGGATTCCGCACTGGCGCAATATGACTGGGCGACGCGGCTGATCAAGGTCGGCATCGCGGCTGGGCAACCCGCGATGGAAAGAGAAGGTCTGCAAGTGCTGGACGTCCATCGCAGCTTGCCCGGTGCGGGCATTTCCTACGAGCAGACCCTCATCAAGGTGACGACTGACCTGAAGGGGACCATAAACCCGGACTGGTATGCGTCGATCCTCCACAAGCTGGGTACGGCACCACCGTCTTTCCAGGATGCGGAAGCGCTCCAGAATCTCAATGCCTGTTTTGCCGCGAGGACATGTACGCACGACGCAGCCTTCCTCGACCAGGCATATGCAGCCGCGATGTCTCATCCTCACCCCACCGCGGTGCTGTTGTATGTACATTCGCAGTACGCAGCCTTCCTCAAGGACGACTATTCTCGCGCCGAGCGCGACCTGAGGCAGGCGATCACGTTGTCGCCGATCGATCCGGGCTTGCACAGTGCTCTGGCGACCATCCTCCTACGCAGCGGAAACCGAGCCGCTGCCGAACGTGAGCTCGAAGAGCTGCACCGCATCAACCACTTCGGCATCATGAACCGCACGATCGCGGAAGTCGGAGAGAAGTTGGCGGGGCGCAGGCCGCAGTAACGCGATCTGCGCAGTCGGTCCAGCGTCGCGATACCGCGCGTCGTCGCAGCAGTGCCGGGAATCGATGCCCATCGGCAGATGAAAGCACGGACCGCGAGGCCATGACCGACAGCACGGCCAGCTAAGGTGGGGATGACACCCGGGTGGCACGCTCAGTCGAAACCGTCTTCGAATATCAGATCCTGAACCTGCTCGAATGCGCCGATGTCGGCCGCGGGGCCGGATACGCGCGCGTATCCGCGCTGGTCGGTCGGGAATCCGAAGAAGTTGTCGCCCGCATCGAGCGCGGGGCTGCCCGCAAGCAGCGCATGGGTCATGGTCGGGCCGCCGTTGTCGGCGAGCGGCGCGAGCAGCGGATCGACGGACAGCGTATCCGCGGGCAACTGGAAGTTCGCGTCGGCCGACATGACCAGGTCGTTGGCACCCGTGATCGGAACCGGCTGCGATGAATACGTCGCAAGGTCCGCGGCATGCGTCGTATCACCGGCCACGTTGTTGGCGATGATGGAGCTCTGCATCGTCAGCGCGGAATAGGTCGTGGCAACGCTGAAGTACACACCGCCCGCGATTGCGCCGGCATGGTTGAACGCGACCGTGCTGTTGAGGATCGAGGTTGGATAGGCACTCACGATCCCGCCGCCGACCTGCGCCGTGTTGCCGGAAATCGTGCTGTCCATGATCAGCAGAGCCCGTGATTGCGCGCCCGGGTCATAGACATTCCCGCTCTTGACGATCGCACCACCGGACAGATCCGAGTGGTTGTCGTTCAGTACCGAGCGAACGATCGTGATGTTGCGTCGTCCGAACACGCCGCCGCCGAATGGTGGCGCGGTGGATGTCACTGTATTGCCGCTGATCGTGCTTTCGGAAATGCTGAGATCGCCGACGACGTAAATGCCGCCGCCGCCGGTCACTCGCGAGTACATGCCCGCGCCGGACGCGGTATTGCCGGAAATCGTGCTCGCGACGATCGTCGCATCGTGGCCCACGTAGGCGCCGCCACCGGCCGCGGCACCATAGCTGTTGCTGCTGCTCGATCCGGTGATCCGGCTCGAAACCATGGTCAGGTTGCCAAACACCGCGATCGCACCGCCGAACACGGTATCGGCGAGTTTGCCGGTGTGGCAGTCGTCTAGCGCGACGTGATCCAGCACGACGTTGCCGTTGGAGGTGACGCAGGCGGCCACTTCCTGCAGGGACAGTGCATGCGCGAGGGTCAGGTCCTGGATCGACAACAGCCCGATGCCGACGTCGTCGGTGCCATGGACCAGGATCCGGCTCGCGCTTGCGCCGTCGATGATCAGGCGTTGCATGCCCGGACCCGTGAACGTGAGATCGTCCACGCGATGCGGGCCGTGCACGCTGATGTCGATCGGCCCCTGGGTCAGGGTGATGTGATCGCAGGAAAGACCGCTGAGGTCGACTACGTCTCCGTCGGCGGCGGTCATGACCACGGATCGCAGCGTGCCCGGACTGCCGTCGTCGGCACAGTTCGAGACCGGGAGCGATGCCGCGAAGGCAGGGTGGGCGGTGGTGGCGCCCTGGGTCAGCGCGAGCACGAGGGCTGCGGACAACAGGCTGCGCGGGATCGAGGTCGGTTCGATCATCGTGTCCTCATGACAGGGGGAGACGGCGTTCCTCGCATGGCAGGCTGCGCAGGGGCGCGCACGTATGACATGCATGTTTTGCGCCAGTCAGCGGATCATAACGGGCCTTTCTGCACGGCAACCGAACGGCGCGCGTGATCAGGCTTGCCACAGCCCGCGGATCGCGGCGATGCCCTGCGCGCCCGACATCTGCGCCGCATCGAGATCGCCATTACCGAGCCCGCCGAGCGCGTACACGGGCAATACGGCCGCAGCGACAAGATCGGCGAATCCATCCCAGCCCAGCGCCGCGGCGTGCGGGTGATCGGGCGTCGCGAAAACCGGCGACAGCGTCGCGAAGTCCGCACCGAGCCGCGCCGCATGCACGAGTTCGGCGGCATCGTGACAGGAGACGCCAACCCACTTGTCCGCGGGTAACGGCCGCGCTGCAAGAGTTGCGGCGGTACGCGCTGGCAAATGCACGCCATCGATCCCGAGCACGGCCGCCAGCGCCCAGTCGCGGTGAAGCAGCAACTGCGTACCGTGCCCGCAACAGATGTCGCGCAGCGGTCGTGCAATGTCGGCCAGTTGCTCACGATTCCAGGTCGGCAGGCGCAGCTGGATCATGCGCACGCCGTCCCGGCATGCGCGGGCGATCCCGCGCAACACGGAATCGGCCTGATCCGGGCCCAGCGCGGGCGTGACCAGATAGCGGTCCGGCAGACGCAGCGCGGCGATCGCAGGGCGATCGGCGGGCGGCATCGGTACGCGATCGAGCAGCCCGGGATTCACCCATGCGAGGCGCTGTCCTTCGCGCGCGCGCGGCTCGCCCGCGTACAACGCGACCTGCCAGACATCGAGCACGATGTTCTTGTCAGGGTAACGATACGGCACGCCGATCAGCGGCCGCGCGGACTCCACGACGATGCCGAGTTCCTCGCGCAGTTCACGGGCCAGCGCATCGACGGGTGCCTCGCCGGCATCCGCCTTGCCGCCCGGGAACTCCCAGAGTCCGGCGAGATGCTTGCCCGCGGGACGTTGCGCGAGCAGCACGCGGCCACGCGCATCGTGGAGGATGCCGGCGACCACGTGCAGCGGCGACTTGGTCACGGGCGACGACGCGTCAGGGTCCACCGGTGCGATGCCGGTTCGCGGTCCGCAGACAGGCCCGTGCGGGCGGCGTCATGGCGTTCATCGGCAAGCGGTCAGGCGATCGCCGGCAACCTGCGCCTCGACCGCGAATCGCAGGCTACGCAAGCTTGCCGTGACACTGCTTGTATTTCCTGCCGGACCCGCACGGACACGGATCATTGCGGCCGACCTTGGGACCTTCGCGATGCGCCGGAAGCTGGGCCATCGCAACGTCGCGTTCTGCCGGTGCTTCGCGTTCGCCGGGCGCGAATCCGCCCGCCTCGGCATGCTGGAACTGCATGTTGCGCGCGCGTGCCTCGGCCTGACGCAGCTGCTGCTGCTCCATCGCCTCGACTTCGTCCTCGCTGCGGATGCGCACGCGCGCGAGCAGCTGCACGATCTCGTGCTTGATGCGGCCGAGCATGCCCTCGAACAGCTCGAATGCCTCGCGCTTGAACTCCTGCTTCGGCTGCTTCTGGGCGTAGCCGCGCAGATAGATGCCCTGGCGCAGGTAGTCCATGCTGGAAAGGTGCTCCTTCCAGCCGTTGTCGAGCACCGACAGCATCACGTGCTTCTCGAGACCGCGCATGACCTCGGAGCCGATCATCGCCTCCTTCTCGCGGAACAGGCGGTCGGCCGCGGCAAGGACGTGATCGAGCACGTCGTTCGCGTCGACTTCTTCCTTGCCGTCGAGCCAGCGCCTGATGTCGAGCTGGATTCCGAACTCGGCTGCCAGTTCCGACTCGAGTCCGGCGATATTCCACTGCTCGTCGATCGAGTCATGCGGCACGTGGCGCAGCACGAGGTCCGTAAACACGTCCTGGCGAACGCTCTCGATCGTCGGGCCCACGCTGTCGCTGTCGAGCAGTTCATTGCGCTGCTGGTAGATCACCTTGCGCTGGTCGTTCGCGGTGTCGTCGAACTCGAGCAGGTGCTTGCGGATGTCGAAGTTGTGCGCCTCGACCTTGCGCTGCGCCTTTTCGATCTGACGGCTGACCATCTTGTCCTGGATCGCGTCGTCTTCCTTCATGCCGAACATGCGCATCAGACGCGCGACGCCCTCGCCCATGAAGATGCGGATCAGGTTGTCCTCGAGGGACAGGTAGAACCGGCTCGAACCCGGATCGCCCTGGCGCCCGGAACGGCCGCGCAGCTGATTGTCGATGCGCCGCGATTCGTGGCGTTCGGTGCCGATGATGTGCAGACCGCCGAGCGAGACCACCTCGTCGTGACGCTTCTGCCATTCCGCCTTGATGCGTTCGCGCTCGCGCGCGGGCAGGTCGTCGGGAAGCGCGGCGAGTTCGGCCTCGAGGCTGCCGCCGAGCACGATGTCGGTGCCGCGACCGGCCATGTTGGTCGCGATCGTGATCGCCTTGGGACGACCGGCCTGGGCGACGATGTGCGCCTCGCGCTCGTGCTGCTTGGCGTTGAGCACTTCGTGCGGTATCCCGCGCTTGGTGAGCAGGCCGGAGACGAGTTCGGACATCTCGATCGACGCCGTGCCGACGAGAACCGGCTGGCCGCGCTCGAAGCTGTCCTTGATGTCGTCGACGATCGCCTCGTATTTGGGCGCCGCCTTCAGGAACACCACGTCGGCCTCGTCCTTGCGGACCATCGGCCGGTGGGTCGGGATCACCACGACCTCGAGACCGTAGATCGACTGGAACTCGTAGGCCTCGGTATCCGCGGTACCGGTCATGCCGGCGAGCTTCTTGTACATGCGGAACAGGTTCTGGAACGTGATCGAGGCGAGGGTCTGGTTCTCGCGCTGGATCGGCACGCCTTCCTTGGCTTCGACGGCCTGGTGCAGGCCATCGGACCAGCGTCGCCCCGCGAGCGTGCGGCCGGTGAATTCGTCGACGATGATGACCTCGCCGTCGCGCACGATGTAGTCCACATCACGCTGGTAGATCGCGTTGGCGCGCAATGCCGCATTGAGGTGATGGACGACCGCGATGTGCTGGGAGTCGTACAGGCCCTCGTCCTCGCCGATGATGCCTTCCTCGCGCAGCAGTTGTTCGGCGTGCTCCATGCCCTCCTCGGACAGGTGCACCTGCTTCTGCTTCTCGTCGACGTAGTAGTCGCCCGGCTCGGGCGGCTCGCCCGGCTTGCTTTCCTTTTCCTGTCGGGTCAGGCGCGGCACGATCCGGTTGACCTTGACATACAGCTGCGGCGACTCGTCGGACGGACCCGAGATGATCAGCGGCGTGCGCGCTTCGTCGATCAGGATCGAATCGACCTCGTCTACGATCGCGTAGTGCAGGCCGCGCTGGTAGCGCTGTTCCTTCGACTGCGCCATGTTGTCGCGCAGATAGTCGAAGCCGAATTCGTTGTTGGTGCCGTAGGTGATGTCGGCGGCATACGCGGCGCGTTTGTCGCCATGTTCCATGCCCGGCCAGACCACGCCGACAGTCATGCCGAGGAACCCGTAGATCTTGCCCATCCAGGCCGAGTCGCGCTTGGCGAGATAGTCGTTGACGGTGACGACGTGCACGCCCTTGCCTTCCAGGGCGTTGAGATAGACCGGCAGTGTCGCGACCAGGGTCTTGCCCTCGCCGGTGCGCATTTCGGCAATCTTGCCCGAGTGCAGAACCATGCCGCCGATCAGCTGCACGTCGTAGGGGCGCAGCCCGAGCACCCGGCGCGCGGCCTCGCGCACGGTCGCGAACGCTTCCGGCAGCAGACTGTCCAGCGTGGCCCCTTCGGCGAGGCGCCCGCGAAACTCTTCGGTCCTGGCACGCAGTTGCTCGTCCGACAGCGCCTGCATTTCCGGTTCCAGCGCGTTGATCCGGGCCACCGACTTGCCGAGCTGGCGCAGGACGCGCTCGTTGCGGCTGCCGAAAATGCGCGTCATCACACTGTTGAACATGGGCAATCTTCAGTTGGGAAACGGGATGCCGCAACCTTGGGCGCGCCGGACAGGCCGCCGGGCGGACGGATGGTTCCTGCACGGTCAGAATCGCCGCGCGACGCGCGGGGCCGCCGATGATACGGCGCGGCGGACACAATAAAAACCAGTTTGTGCCCGGACGGCCCGGTTTCAAGGCATCGCCGGGGCACTCGCGAGGGCATGCTGCGCGCGCAAGGCGCGATTCCGGCCGCCGGCTGAAGATCCAGTGCCGATCACAACCGGCAGGACGACGCGACGGCGTCTAGCCCCGATTGGCGCGTTTGGATTTCACATACGCCATCGGATTGACAGGGTGGCCGTTGAGCCAGACCTCGAAGTGGCAATGCGGTCCGGTCGAACGACCCGTGGAACCGACCTTGGCAATGGTCTCGCCGGGTCGCACACGTTCGCCGACCGTCGCCACGATTTCTGAATTGTGCGCGTAGCGGGTCATGTAGCCATTGCCGTGATCGATCTCGACCACCTTGCCGTAACCGGTGCGCTCGCCGACGAACGTGACCACGCCGTCGGCTACCGACGTGACCGGGGTACCGACAGGAGCCGAAAAATCGAGGCCCAGATGAATCGCCTGGTGGCCATTGAACGGATCGGAGCGCTCGCCGAACCCCGAAGAGATATAACCCTGGGCCACCGGCATGCCGCTCGGCAGCAACGCATTGTCGATCTTGCGGTCGCGCAGCAGGCTTTCGAGGACGTCCAGCTGCGCCTCCTGGTGGTCGAACTCGGCGCTCAGCTTGTCCAGTCCATCCTGCAGCGGAAACGCGCCTCCAATGCCCGCCGAAGGCCCCTCGGGACCGCCCAGTGCGGGATCGGAGGAGAAATCGAATTCCCCGTCGTCGAGCTTGCCGAGCTGGGTCAATCGATCGCCGAGCGCATTGAGGCGCGTGGCCTGGGCCTGCAGCTGACCCAGTTGCATCGCGAGCGCATCGAGGTTGCGACGCGCGTCCTCGCTGACCGTCCCGACCCGGCTCCGCTGCTCGGCCAGCGTGGCGCGCATCGACGCGATCTCCTGCAGATCGTGGCTGCGCGGGTTCGCGAGAACCAGTGCGGATACCGCGCCGATCGTCGTCAGGAGCAGGCAACCTGCGGAAAAGGCGGCGACCGCGAGAATGCGTGGGCGCCGACCCGAGAGATCAATGCGTCGTGGCAGTGAGTGCGCATTGCGGACGATAATGATGTTCATGCTTTGGAAGCGCCGGGTTCGTATTCGTCATGTCGCCCAATCGCAATCCTCTCCGAGGCTCCACGACAGGCCCGAAGCCCGCGATGGAATGCGTCACTCTCGACGCGCTCGCGGATCGCGCGCGCGCGCTGGATGCGCTGGATGAAAGATTGCGCCGTCTTTTGCCCGCCGCGACCGCTCGCGAGACGCGTCTCGCGGACGTACGCAATGGACGGATTGTCTTCCTGGCGTCGAGTTCGACCTGGGCCAGCCGGTTGAGGCTCTATCAGTCCTCGATCCTTGCCGAAGCCCGCGCCGCCCTGGGCGGTGCCGTCGAACGCTTCACCGTGAAAGTGGCGCCGTTGCCGATCGTTCCCCAGAACCCGACAAAGCGAAAACCGCTTTCTGCCTCCACCGCACGCCATTTGCGCGCGACGGCGACAGTCCTCTCTGACCCCGAATTGCAGGCCCTTTATCTCCGTCTGGCGTCCATCGCCGATGATTCCGACTAGCTGAAACTGGCGGGAAACCGGGGCCGGCTCCCACTCCCCCTGCAACGGGACTTCCTGGCGAAATCCCTTCCTGCCCGGCTGAAACGGGCGTCATGCCTCGTTCAACCTGTGCTGACGATCGCGGCTTCGCCGTCTTCCGTCTGCGCACGCCGGCCATCTGGCCAGCCATCCCGGGCTATCTTCCACTACCGGGTGTTTGATTTCCGTGACGTGGCTCGCCGTCGGCTCGCCCGCCGTCCCTGACCAGCTCAGACCGCCTGTGCCGGATGTGTATAGGAGATCGGCGCGAGGCTTTCGTCTTCGAAACTGACTTCTTCCCAGGCCGATGCGTCCGCAATCAGCGTGCGCAACAGCTTGTTGTTGAGTTCATGCCCCGACTTGTACCCGTAGAACGCGCCGATCAGGCTGTGGCCGAGCAGGTACAGATCGCCGATCGCATCGAGGATCTTGTGCTTGACGAATTCGTCCTCGTAGCGCAGGCCGTCCTCGTTGAGGACGCGATAGTCATCGAGCACGATCGCATTGTCCATCGAGCCGCCCAGAGCGAGGTTGCGTTCGCGCAGCATCTCGATGTCGCGCATGAAGCCGAACGTGCGCGCGCGACTGACTTCCTTCACGAACGAGGTCGTCGAGAAGTCGATCTCGCTGGTCGAGGTGCGCTTGGTGAACATCGGATGGTTGAAGTCGATCGAGAAACCGACCTTGAATCCATCGAACGGTTCGAATCGGGCCCACTTGTCGTCGTCGCGGACCGTAACCGACTTCTTGATGCGGATGAAGCGCTTGGCCTTGGCCTGTTCCTCGATGCCTGCCGACTGCAGCAGGAACACGAACGGCCCGGCGCTGCCATCCATGATCGGCACTTCCGGCGCCGACAGGTCGACATACGCGTTGTCGATACCCAATCCGGCCATCGCGGAGAGCAGATGCTCGATCGTCGCGATGCGGACATCGTCCTTGACGAGGGTGGTGGAAAGGCGGGTGTCGCCGACGTTTTCGCAACAGGAGCGGATGTCCACCGGATCCGGAAGATCGACACGACGGAAGATGATTCCGGTATCGACCGCTGCCGGTCGCAAGGTCATGTATACCTTGTCACCCGTGTGAAGACCCACGCCCGTCGCCCTGATCACGTTCTTGAGCGTGCGCTGTCTGATCATTTTTATGGTTTGACCCCTGGGGCAGGAGCTGACAAAACATCGGCAAGGCTAGCACAGAGCTTTTGTGGAGAAAAGTTAAGCGATGTATATGCCCAACAACGTGTTGCATTCACGCAACACCTGAGCGGCTGCTGAGCGGACCGTGGCGCACGCGCGGATTCAGCCGCACGCAACACGCGCGGCCGAGAGATTCTTCCCGTGGACGCGTACTGACACCTGCCATGGTCGTTCGTTGCGAAGCCGGCGTGCGTTTGCGCCCGCCCAAAATGCGGAGTCGCCGACGACCGCCACCCTGGCGCCGCAGGGTGGCGGTGGCAGCCGACGGCGAGTTCGAAGCGCCGCCGGCGCGACCGGCGGGATCCGATTGACCTCGGATCCCTGCCGGCCGGGATGGGAAGTTCGCGTCCCCGGTCAGTCCGCCTGGCGACGCAGGAACGCCGGAATATCCAGGTAGTCGCCGGCCGTTTCCGGCTGCACGGCCGGTTCGGTCGCGCGCATCGGCTGACCCGGTATGCCGAGATAGTCGACTTCGCCGGTCGTCGCATTGCGTACCACCCGCATCGACGGCCGTGGCGCGGCGACCTCGCGTTCGCGTTCGCGCTCGCGCAACGGCTGCCGTGCCGCCGCACGGTTGAGTCCGGTCGCCACGACGGTCACGCGCACGTCGTCCTTGAGTTCCGGATCGAGCGCGGTGCCGACCACGACGGTCGCATCCTCGCTCGCGAACTCATGGATGACCTGGCCGATGTCGTCGAATTCGCGCATCGTCAGGTTGGTACCCGCGGTGACATTGACCAGGATGCCGCAGGCGCCCGCCAGATTGACGTCGTCGAGCAGCGGATTGTTGATGGCTGCTTCAGCGGCCGCGACCGCGCGATCATCGCCATGGGCGGTACCGGTACCCATCATCGCCATGCCCATTTCGCTCATCACGGTGCGCACATCGGCAAAGTCGACGTTGATCAGACCCGGCCGGGTGATCAGGTCGGCAATGCCCTGCACGGCGCCGAGCAGCACGTCGTTGGCCTGCTTGAACGCGCTCAGCAGGGTCACGTCGCGACCGAGCACGGTCAGCAGTTTCTCGTTCGGCACGGTGATCAGCGAATCGCAGTACTGACCGAGATCCTCGATCCCCTTCAGGGCGACCTGCATGCGCCGGCGGCCTTCGAACGGGAACGGCTTGGTGACGACCGCAACGGTCAGGATGCCCATCTCCTTGGCGAGCTGCGCCACCACCGGTGCCGCGCCGGTGCCGGTGCCGCCGCCCATGCCGCAGGTGATGAACGCCATGTCGGCGCCGGTCAGGAGCTCGACGATGCGCTCGCGGTCCTCGAGTGCGGCCTGGCGACCGACCTCCGGATTCGCGCCCGCGCCGAGTCCCTTGGTCACGTTGGCTCCGAGTTGCAGGGTCAACTTCGCCCCGCTGCTCTTGAGTGCCTGCGCATCGGTGTTGGCGCAGACGAAATCCACGCCTTCGACGCCGGCGTGGACCATGTGGCTGACCGCGTTGCCGCCGCCACCACCGACACCGACGACCTTGATGACCGCATTGGGTGCCATTTTTTCGACGAATTCGAACATTTCCCATCCTCCGCAAAGTGGTTGCTGCCTGACTCTTGTCGTTCCCGGCACCGTGACCTTCCCGGTCCGGTCCGTCCGACACCGGCTGGCGCGCCGATGTCCTTGCGACCGTTTCGGCCGCCCCGCTGCGCGTCCTGCGCGGCGGTAGTGCAGGTGCAGGTCCGTTGCTGTTCCGGGCGGACCCGGCGGCGAGGAACGTCCTGTTCCGAGCCGGAGCACGTGACGCAACTCGCGCCATCCTTGGCGCTCGCCCTCCGGGTCGGCTGCGCCGTTCGTGGGCGCTCCTGCGCCCCGCGTGCTGCGTCCGTGCGCGCCGCGGTCGGGCAGGAGCCCGCTCCGCGGCATACAGCTAGAACTCACCCCTGAACCAGGTCGAGACCCGGTTCCACAGTCCTTCCACCGCCGACGTGGTGGCCGGCGCACTGCGCCCGCCGTCACGGCGGCTGCCATAGATCAGCAAACCGACGCCGGTGGCCTGGATCGGGTTGGCCACGACATCGGCAAGCCCGGTCACGTGCTGCGGCGTGCCGAGGCGCACCGGCATGTGGAACAGTTCCTCGGCGAGGTCGAGCGCGCCTTCCATGCGCGACGCGCCGCCGGTCAGCACGATGCCGGCGCGCACCAGTTCCTCGCGCCCGCTTCGGCGCAGATCCGCCTGCACCATCTCGAAGATCTCCTCGTAGCGCGGCTGCACCGCCTCGGCGAGGTTCTGGCGTGCGAGCCGGCGCGGCGGGCGGTCGCCGACGCTCGGCACCTGGATGGTCTCCTCGGCATGCGCGAGCTGGGCAAGCGCGCATGCGTAGCGCACCTTGAGTTCCTCGGCGTGTGCGGTCGGCGTGCGCATCAGGTGGGCGATGTCCGAAGTGACCTGGTCGCCACCGATCGCCAGCGACGTGGTATGGCGCAGCGCGCCACCGGTAAAGATCGCGATGTCGGTGGTGCCGGCACCGATGTCCACCATGCACACGCCGAGCTCGCGCTCGTCCTCGGTCAGCACCGCGCGCGCCGACGCGACCGCGGCCGGCAACAACTCATCGACCTGCAGGCCGCAACGATTGATGCACTTGGTGATGTTCTGGATCGCGCTGGCCGCACCGGTCACCAGATGCACGTTCGCTTCGAGGCGCACACCGGACATCCCGACCGGATGACGAATACCCTCCTGGCCGTCGATCAGGTATTCCTGCGGTTCGCGGTAGAGCACCGTGCGGTCGGCCGGGATCGCGATCGCGCAAGCCGAGTTCAGAACCGCATCCAGATCGCCCGCACTGACCTCCTTGTCGCGGATCGGCGCGGTTCCGTGCGAGTTCTCGTCCTTGATGTGGCTGCCCGCGATCGACGCATACACCGAGCGGATCTGGCAACCCGCCATCAACTCGGCCTCCTCGACCGCGCGCTGGATCGAGTGCACCGTCGAATCGATATCGACCACCACGCCACGCTTGAGACCGTGGGCGGGATGCGAGCCGACGCCGATGATCTCGACCGGCTCGCCAGTCGTGTGCTCACCGACGATCGCGACGATCTTCGAGGTGCCGACATCGAGGCCGACGATCAGGTTCTTTTCGCTCTTGGTCTTCATGGGAGAGCCGGGATTCGGGATTCGGGATTCGGGACTGGCCGGAGCCGGGATTCGACATCCGGGGTCGGGTGGGCGAGCATCGCGATGCGATCGGGATCGCGCGGAGGGGCAGCGCGGAGCGCGTTTCGCGACGGCGGTGCGCTGTTGCGTATCCCCAATCGCGAATCCGGACTCGCGGGCGGAGGCTGCGGCGCAGGCGCGGCCTCGGCCCAGCGCATCGCAAATCCGTTCTCGTATCGCAGGTCGATGTACGCAGGGGCCTGCGGATGTGAGCCGACGAGACGCGGCCAGACGTCGAGGAAGCGCTTCAGTCGCGCGTGCGCGTCCTCGCGTCCGACCTCGATGGCCGCACCCGATGCAAGATCGAGGCGCCAGCCGCCGCGCGGTGAAAGCGTGACGGCGGCGATGCCGAGGCCGCTGCCCGCGAACTCGCGGACCGTGTCGGCGTAGAAGCGGATCACGTCGTCGATGCGGTCGTCCGGTCCGGCCAGTCGCGGCAGCCCGATCAGGTCGGCGCTGGCGGGAACACTGAAGACCTTGCCCGCACGGTTGATCAGGCGGTCGCTGTTCCAGCGCGCGTAGGGCTGCTGTTCGTAGACGACGAGATCGATGGTATCGGGCCAGCGCTTGCGGGCTTCGGCATGTTCGACCCAGGGCAGACGCGCGATCGCATCACGCATCCGGTCGAGCCGCATCGCGAAGAACCCCTTGCCGAGCAACGGTTCGGCCGCTGCGCGGATCTGCGCCGCGCTGACGTGGTTGAACTCCGCACGCACGTTGAGTCGGGTGATCGGCCAGCGCTCGCTCGCGAACCAGCCGTTGAGGACGCCGACCACGGGCAGCGCTACCAGGGCCAATGCGATCGACCACGCGAGGAGCTTGAGCAGAAAGCCGCGGTTCATGCCTTGGCCCCCGCGCCGCGGCGATCGGCGGATCCGTGCTCGAGTGCCCACTCGCGTTCGAAGCTGGTCTCGAGAATGCGCCAGCACAATTCCTCGAAGCCGACGCCGACCGCGGCGGCGGCCTTGGGAACGAGCGAATGGCTGGTCATGCCCGGCGCCGTATTCGCTTCGAGCAGGAACAGACGCCCTTCGCGATCGCGCATCACGTCGACGCGACCCCATCCGGAACAGCCGACCGCATCGAATGCGGCGAGCGCGAGTTCGCGCAAGCGGGCCTCCGCTTCGCCGGCCAGTCCCGGGCACAGGTACTGGGTGTCCTCGGCAACGTATTTGGCGTGGTAGTCGTAGAACGCACCCTTGGGCACGATACGAATCGAGGGCAGCGCTTCGCGACCGAGCACGGCCACGGTCAACTCGTCGCCTTCGATGAGATCCTCGACCAGCAGGTCGCCCGGATAGCGCATGGCGAGCTCGACCGCCGCGTCGAGGTCCGATTCGCGGAATACGCGCGAAATGCCGACGCTCGAACCCTCGCAGGCCGGCTTGACGATCACCGGCAGGCCGAGCCGCGCGGCCGCGCCGGCGACGTCGTCGGCCATCGACACGCCGCGCTGACGCAGGCCGACGAAGCGCGGGGTCGGCAGGTCCACCGCGATCCACACCTGCTTGCTGCGTATCTTGTCCATCGACAGCGCGGAACCGAGGACACCCGAACCGGTGTAGGGAACCCGCAGCGACTCCAGTGCGCCTTGCAGGACCCCGTCTTCGCCACCCCCGTGCTGACCGTGCAGGATGTTGAACACGCGCGCGTAATGACCCGCGCGCAGCGCATCGAGCAGCGCCGGAATCCCGTCGACCGCGTGCGCATCGACGCCTTTCGCCTGCAGCGCGGCGAGCACATTGCGACCGGAATCGAGCGAAACCTCGCGTTCGGCCGACTGGCCGCCCATGACCACCGCGACGCGACCGAAGGCCCTGGCGTCCGCGACCCTCATGCCGGCTCTCCCTTGCGCAGGTGCCCGCTGGCTGCGAGTTCGCTCGCGGCCAGGCCGATGTCTCCGGCGCCGAGCAACAGCACGAGGTCGCCGTCCGCAACCAGCGGCGCGAGGGCCGCACGCAGGCCGCGCGGATGATCGACGAGCACCGGGTCGACCTTGCCGCGAGCGCGCACGGCGCGCGCGAGCGCGCGCCCGTCCGCGCTCGCGATCGGGGCTTCGCCAGCCGCGTACACGTCGGTCAGCACCAGCACGTCGGTGCGCGCGAGCACGTTCGCAAAGTCGTCCATGAGATCGCGCGTGCGCGAATACCGGTGCGGCTGGAATGCAACGACGAGGCGCCGCTGCGGCCAGCCGGCGCGCACCGCGTCGAATACGGCTTCCAGTTCGCGCGGGTGATGTCCGTAATCGTCGACCAGCAGCACGCTGCCCTTGTCGAGCGCGAGTTCGCCACGCATCTGGAAGCGCCGGCCGACGCCCTGGAACCCCGCGAGCGCGCGCTGCATCGCCTCCGGCTCCACGCCAAGCTGCCAGCCGACGGCGCAGGCGGCCAGTGCATTCAGCACGTTGTGGCGACCGGGCAGGTTCAAGGTGATTGCAACGCTCGGACCGTCCTCCGGAAGATGCAGCGTGAACCTGGTCGCGCCTTCGATCGGACGCAGGTCGCTCGCGCGCAGGTCGGCCCCGATG
Organism: uncultured Gammaproteobacteria bacterium; assembly: GCA_963758365.1. GTDB lineage: Bacteria > Pseudomonadota > Gammaproteobacteria > Xanthomonadales > Rhodanobacteraceae > Dokdonella_A. Next base: position 507,583 of record CAVWVB010000001.1, on the reverse strand, counting down.
TCGATGCCATAGGTGAGCACGCGGCGGTTGGTATCGCGCGCGAGCGCCGCAACTTCGGGGTCGCCGACGCAGAGCACGGCCACGCCGTAGAACGGCAGCCGATGCAGGAAGTCCGCGAATGCCTTCTTCACGCGCTCGAAATCGCCGTCGTAGTTCTCGAGGTGGTCGGCGTCGATATTGGTGACGATCGCGATGACCGGCGACAGCAGCAGGAACGAGCCGTCCGATTCGTCGGCTTCGGCGACGAGGTATTCGCCGGTACCGAGCCGCGCATTTGCTCCGGCCGCGACGAGCTGGCCGCCGATCACGAACGTCGGGTCGAGACCTGCCTCCGCGAGAACGCTCGCGGTCAGACTCGTCGTCGTGGTCTTGCCGTGGGTACCCGCGACCGCGATGCCGCGGCGGAAACGCATGAGTTCGCCGAGCATCTCGGCGCGCGGCACGACCGGAATGCGCCGCGCGCGCGCGGCAACGAGTTCCGGATTGTCGTGCTGGATCGCGCTCGATACGACGAGCACGTCGACGTCGGCGACGTGTGCGGCGTCGTGGCCGTGCTCGATGCGCGCGCCGAGCGCGGCAAGACGTCGCGTCGCCGCGTTCTCGGCGCGGTCCGAACCCGATACCGAGTAACCGAGATTGCACAGCACTTCGGCAATGCCGCTCATGCCGACGCCGCCGATTCCGACAAAATGGATGCGTCGAAAGTCCTGCATGATGTCGCCATGGCGCGCGACCCGGGCCGGCGTCATGACGCGACCTCCAGGCATGCATCGGCGATGCGCCGCGCCGCGTCAGGTCTGGCCAGCCGGCGCGCGGCTTCGGCCATCCGCAGCAGCACCGCGCGATCGCCGAGTGCCTCGAACACGCTGCCGAGGCGCTTGACGAAGTCGTCGCCTTCGGCGACGAGGCGGGCGCCACCGGCCGCGACCATCGCCTCGGCGTTGCGGGTCTGGTGGTCGTCCACCGCATGCGGAAACGGAACCAGGATCGCGGGCACTCCCGCAGCGGCCAGTTCGGCCAGCGTCAATGCGCCGGCGCGGCAGATCACCAGATCGGCCCACGCATAGACCCCCGCCATGTCTTCGGCGAATGGAACGACATCGGCCTGGATGCCCGCATTCATGTAGGCGGCACGCGCCTTTTCGAGGTGTTTGGCGCCACATTGGTGGCGCACTGCGACCGCCAGCCGCGTGCCGCGGCGACGCAGGACTTCCGGAAGTGCCGAGTTCAGGCTTTGCGCGCCCTGGCTGCCGCCGAGCACGAGCAGGCGCAGCGGACCCTCGCGTCCCGCATAGCGCTGCGCGGGAGCGGCCACCTCGGAGATCGACGCGCGCACCGGATTGCCGACCCACTCGCCCTGCGCGAACACGTCGGGGAACCCGGTCAGCACGCGTTGCGCGAAACGTGCGAGCAGACGGTTGGTCGCGCCGGCCACACGGTTCTGCTCGTGCACGACCAATGGCACGTGCAGCAGTCGCGCCGCGATGCCGCCCGGCGCCGACGCATAGCCGCCCATCGACAGCACACTGCGTGGCAGGTGGCGCTTGAAGACACCGCGTGCCGCCAGCAGCGCGCCGGCAAGCCGGAACGGGGCGAGCAGCAGAGTGCCGATTCCCTTTCCGCGCAGCCCACCGATGCGCAGGGTCTCCAGCGTGAATCCATGCGGCGGCACGAGTACGGCCTCGAGCCCGCCCTTCGCGCCGAGCCAGAGCACCGGGATCCTGCGCGCAACCAGTTCGGCCGCCACCGCGAGGCCCGGGAAGATGTGCCCGCCGGTGCCGCCGGCCATGATCAGCACCGGACCTCCCGCTTGGGCAGTGCGCGTACTCATGGGCGCACCCCGGCGAACTGGCGTGCGCTGATCGCCTGCAGCATCGCGTTGTCGGCGCGGGTGACCTCGTAGCTGACACGCGCGAGCAAGCCGATCGCGGCGCAGGTCATCATCACGCTGGAACCGCCCGAACTGATCAACGGCAAGGTCAGGCCCTTGGTCGGCAGCACGCCGAGATTCACGCCGATGGAAACCAGCGCCTGCAGCGCGAGCAGCAGCGAGACTCCGAACGCGCAATAGCCCGCGAAGCGCCGGTTCTGGTCGACCGCGCGCAGACCGAGCACGAAGCCGCGCCCGACCAGCCAGCCGAACAGCGCGAGTACGAGCACGATGCCGGCCAGTCCCAGTTCCTCGGCGATCACCGCGAGAATGAAATCCGTGTGCGCCTCGGGCAGATAGAACAGTTTCTGCACCGATCCGCCGAGGCCGACGCCGAACCATTCGCCGCGACCGACCGCAATCAGCGCCTGGGTGAGCTGGAAGCCGTCCTTGAACGGGTCGGCCCACGGATCCAGGAACGAGGTCAGGCGCTTGACACGGTAGTCCTGGCTCATCGCGGCTGCGGCGAGCAGCGGTGTAGCGGTCGCCGCGATCAGCGCGAGATTGCGCACCCGCGCACCGCCGAGCCAGACCATGCCGAGGGTGACTGCCATCAACAGCATCGCGGAACCGAAGTCCGGCTGCGCGAACAGCAACGCGGCGAGTGCGGCGGCGATGCCGAGCGGCTTGAGTACACCGAGCAGCCTGGCCTGCAGGTTGTCGCGATGACGCACGAGATAGCTCGCCATGTAGACGATCAGGATCAGCTTGACCGCCTCGACCGACTGGAAGCCGACGATGCCGATCCGGATCCAGCGACGCGCCCCGTTGACGCGCACGCCGACGAACGGCACGAACACGAGCAGCAGGAGCACGATCCCGACCAGCAGCAGCGGCAGCGCATTGCGTTCGAGCCAGTCCAGTTCGATCCGCGCCATCACCAGCGCCGCGCCGAGCCCGAGTGCGAGGAAAACCAGATGCCGGTCGAGGTAATAGAACGCGCCGACATGCTGGCCGTCGGCAACCGCGATCGAGCTCGACGCGACCATGACCACGCCGAGGCTCGCCAGCAGCAGTGCCGGGACGATCAGACCGAGGTCGTAGCGTCCCTGCGGTTCTCCGCGCCGCTGCGCCTGCGATTCGCCATTGAATTCGAACAGCAGCATCAGCGCACCTTCAACGTGGCCAGTCCGATCAGGACCAGCACGACACTGATGATCCAGAAACGCACGATCACGCGTGGTTCCGGCCAGCCCTTGAGCTCGAAGTGATGGTGGATCGGCGCCATGCGGAACAGGCGCCGGCCGGTCAGCTTGTAACTGGCCACCTGCAGCATCACCGACGCGGTCTCCATCACGAACACGCCGCCCATGATCAGGAGCACGATTTCCTGGCGCACGATCACCGCCACGCAGCCGAGCGCCGCACCGATCGCAAGCGCACCGATGTCGCCCATGAATACCTGCGCGGGATAGGTGTTGAACCAGAGAAACCCGAGACCCGCACCTGCCAGCGCACTGCAAAAAATCGCCAGTTCGCCGGCACCGGGGATCGCCGGTATGCCGAGGTACTCCGAGAACACGCGGTTGCCCGCGAGGTATGCGAACACGCCGAGGGCCGTCGACACGAGCACGCTGGGCATGATTGCGAGGCCGTCGAGACCATCGGTCAGATTCACCGCATTCGAAAAGCCGACCACGATCAGATAGGTCAGCGCTATGAACGCCACGGCGCCGAGGCCGAGGAGCCAGGGCCCGGAGCCGAGCGCGGCGACCGGCCCGAGAGGCACCTGCGCATGCTTGATCAGCGGCAGGTAGAACGTCGTCGCCGCGGGCGTCTCGGCAGTGAGATACAGGAACAGCGCGGTGCCCAAACCGAACACCGACTGCCAGAAGTACTTCCAGCGTGCGGCGAGACCGCGACTGTCCTTGCGCACGAGTTTCTTGTAATCGTCGTAGAAGCCGATCGCGCCGAACGCGACGGTGACCGCGAGCACGAGCCAGACGTAGCGATTGCGCAGATCGGCCCAGAGCAGGGTGGCGACGACGATCGATCCGATGATCAGTGCCCCGCCCATGGTCGGCGTGCCGGCCTTGGTCAGGTGCGACTGCGGACCGTCGCTGCGGATCACCTGCCCCGCCTTGACGTCGACGAGTTTGCGGATGATTGCCGGACCGGCGAGCAGTGAAACCGCGAGTGCGGTCAACGTGCTCATGATGGTGCGGAAGGTCAGGTACTGGAACAGGTGAAAACCGCTGATCCAGCCTTTGAGGAGATCGGCGAGTTCAAGCAGCATGACGCTCTCCCGACTTGCCGCCCGCTTCGCCGTGCAGCGCGACCACGACGTTGTCCATCGCCGAAGAGCGCGAACCCTTGATCAGCACCACCGTCCCGTCGCGCAGCTCGCCTTTCAAGGCTTCGATCAGCGTGGCCTGGTCCGGGTAGTGCCTGGCGCCATCGCCGAACGCCTCCACCGCGGAACGGCTCAGCGCGCCGACCGCATGCAGGCTGTGGATTCCGCTGCGTCCGGCCAGCGCGCCGATGTCGCCGTGCAGACGCGCCGCGTCGCTGCCCAGTTCGGCCATGTCGCCCATCACGAGAACGCGCCGGCCGTGCTCGCTGGCCAGGGTCGCGATCGCGGCCGCGAACGAACCGGGATTCGCGTTGTAGCTGTCGTCGATGATCAGGGCCCCGGACGCGTGCTCGCGGCGCAGCAGCCTGCCGGCCACGTTCGGCGCGGCTTCGAGGCCTTCGCGGATCGTCGCGAGCGGGACCCCGAGCGCGACCGCGACCGCGCTCGCGGCAAGCGCATTCATCACGTTGTGACGACCTGCGTAGGGCAGCGCGATCTCGCTGCTGCCATGTGGCGTGAGCATGCGAAAGCGCCCGGCCGCATTCGCGTCGGGATCCGTATTCGCGGTCACGTCGGCGCGGCGCAGCAGACCGAAACGCAGCACCCGCCTGGGCGCCGCGAGCAACGCGAAGTACTCGGCGAATGCATCGTCCGCGTTGATCACCGCAATCCCGTCGGACGGCAGCGCGCGATAGATCGCGCCCTTGGTTTCGGCGACACCCTGCAGGTTGCCCATGCGTTCCAGATGCGCTGCGGCGACGTTGTTGACCACCGCGATGTCCGGCTCGGCGATACGGGCCAGATAGGCGATGTCACCCGGCTTGCCGGCTCCCATCTCGAGCACCGCATACTGGCTGTCCTGCGGCATCGCGAGCAGGGTCAGCGGCAGGCCGATCTCGTTGTTGAAGTTGCCGGCGTTGACGTGGGTACGACCGTGCCGCGCGAGGATCGAGGCGAGGAGGGTCTTCACCGTGGTCTTGCCGTTGGACCCGGTGATTCCGATCACGCGTGCGGAGCTGCGCGCGCGCACCGCGCGCGCGACGTCACCGAGCGCGACGAGGGTGTCGGCGACGATCACCTGCGGCAGGTCCAGTGCCATCTCCCGGTCCACGAGCAACGCCACCGCACCGCGTTCGCGCGCAGATGCCACGAACTCGTGCGCGTCATGACGCTCTCCCCTGAGCGCGACGAACAGCGCGCCCTCGACGACGCTGCGCGAGTCGGTCGACACGCTGCCGATCGAACGATCGGCACCGAGCAGACGGCCTTCGGTCCAGCGTGCGATGTCGCTCAGGCTCGAGTTCAGCATGCGCGACGCTCCAGTGCGCTGCGCGCGATCGCTGCATCCGCGAACGGTCGCCTCACGCCGGCCACTTCCTGATAGGGCTCATGACCCTTGCCCGCGACGAGCACGATATCGCCGGGCTGGGCCATCGCGATCGCGTCGGCGATCGCGGCCGCACGGTCGCGCTCGATCGTCGCGCGTTCGGGGCGGGCGAGGCCGGCGAGAATCTGTTCGACGATCGCATCGCCATCCTCGTCGCGTGGATTGTCGTCGGTGATGACGACGCGATCTGCCAGCGCCTCGGCGATCGCGCCCATTTCGGGCCGCTTGCCGACGTCGCGTTCACCGCCGCAACCGAACACGCAGATCAGGCGACCGGCGCAGTGTGCGCGCAGATTGCCGAGGGTCTGCTCCAGCGCATCGGGCGTATGCGCATAGTCGACCACGACCAGCGGCTGGACACCCTCGCCGCCGAGCCGGTTCATGCGACCGGGCACCGGTTGCAGTGCCGTCAGCGCGTCGCGAATCTCGTCGAATGCGAATCCCAGGTGCCCCAGACAGGCCGCGACCGCAAGCAGGTTGGCGACGTTGAAGCGGCCGAGCAGGCGAACTGCCACGATGCCCTCACCCCACGGCGTCTCCAGCCGGAAACGCAACCCTGCAGCCGCAGTCTCGATCGAGCGAGCCACGATGTCGGCGTCGTCGCGTTCGATGCCGAAGCGCAGAAGCCTGACATCGGACGCGATCGTCGTCGCGAGCACGCGACCGAACGCGTCGTCCGCATTGATGACGGCGGCGGCCAGACCCGGCCAGGTAAAAAGGCGTTGCTTGGCCGCGCCGTAGGCAGCCATCGTGCCGTGATAGTCGAGGTGATCGCGGCTGAGATTGGTGAATACCGCGAGTTCGAATGCGACCGCGTTGACCCGTCCCTGCTCGAGCGCGTGCGAGGACACCTCCAGCGCAACATGACTCGCGCCCGCGTCGCGGAATTCGGCAAGCAGAGCCTGCATCGAAGCCGCATCCGGGGTCGTGCGATCACCCTCGAGCAACGCGCCGTGCAAGCCGGCGCCGAGCGTGCCTATCGTCGCCACGCGCCGGTCCGCGTGGGCGAGCGCCTGCGCGAGCAACTGCACGGTGGAGGTCTTGCCGTTGGTTCCGGTCACGCCGATCACATGCATCGCGCGCGACGGCTCGCCGTGGAAACCCGACGCGATCGCACCCAACGCGTCGCCCAGTCCGTCGACCCATACGACTGGAACGGCCGGCTCCTGCGCGGCATCCGGATGATCCGCCGCGGCCGCAACCGGGCCGTGGATTGCGCTTCGCTGCGCATCCGGACGTTGCGGGTTCGCCGTGCGAGCCCACGATCCCGACCCGGAGGCAGGCGTCGACGCGGACGCCGCGGTTCCCGCCGATTCGGCAAGAATGACCGCAGCGCCACGCGCCGACGCCGCCGGGGCAAACGTGATGCCGTGCATGCGTGTACCCGCAAGCGCGATGAACGCATCACCGGCACTGACTTGGCGCGAATCGACCGCGAGGCCGCTGACGACGATGTCGCCGGCTCTGCCGGCGTCCGCGCGGCCCTGCAGCAGTTCGCGCACGCTCATCGTGCGTCGGGTGCTCATTCGGGCACTCCTTCCGCATAGTCGGCGCCGGCTTCACCGGTATCCGACGCGCGCCGCGCCATCTGCAGCCTGGACGCCGATTGTGGCGTCGCGGTGTACCAGTTCTGGACATCATCGGGCGACACGTCGAGCAGACGCAGCGCGCCGTCCATGACCCTGCCGAACACCGGCGCGGCGACCAGCGCACCGTAGAACACCCCTTGCGGATCGTGGATCACTACCACGCCGACCAGACGCGGGGCACTCGCCGGAACCATGCCCGCGAACAGCGAGATGTACTTCTTCTGGTAGCCGCCGCCGACAGCGGTGCGCGAGGTGCCGGTCTTGCCGGCGACGCGGTAGTTCCTGATCGCCGCCTTGATGCCGCCGCCGGGCGGGCGCACGACCGTTTCAAGCATGGCCTTGATGTTCGCGGCGATCTGCGGATCGATCACGGCGCGATCCGGATTGCGCGAACCCTTGACGAAGGTCGGCGCACGCAGACGGCCCGCGTCGGCGATCACCGCATAACCCTGCGCGAGCTGCAGCGGTGTCACGCTGACCCCGTAGCCGTAGGCGATCGTCGCCTGTTCGACCGGCCCCCAGGCGGTCGGCACCGGCAGCGATCCGGACGACTCGCCCGGAAATCCGCAGCCCGTCACCTCGCCGAAGCCGAAGCGGTGGAACACGTCGTACATGTGGTCGCGGGTCAGGGTGGCCGCGATCTTCGCGGCACCGACGTTGCTCGAAAAGGTAATGACGCCGGTGACGTCGATCAGACCCTTGTTGTGCACATCGCTTATCGTGTGCCCATACAGCGTGTAGGTTCCCGGATTGGTGTCGATCGGCGTATGCGGTTTCCACTTGCCGCTTTCGAGCGCGGCTGAAATCGTGAATGCCTTCATCGTCGAGCCGGGCTCGACCACGTCGGTTACCGCGCGATTGCGCCGATACGCCGGATCGACGTTGTTGCGCGCGTTCGGATTGAACGACGGCTGGTTGACCATCGCGAGAATCTCGCCGGTCGGCACGTCGAGGATCACCATCGAACCCGACGAGGCATGGTGTTCCTGCAGCGCAGCCTTGAGCTCGCGATAGGCGAGATACTGGATGCGACGGTCGATCGAGATCGTCAGGTCGCGGCCCGGCTGTGCCTCGCGCACGAGTTCGACGTTCTCGACTTCATGGCCGAGACGGTCGCGGATCACGCGCTTGAGACCCTTCTCGCCGGACAGCCAGTGGTCGAACGCAAGCTCGAGGCCCTCCTGTCCCTTGTCGTCGATATTCGTGTAGCCGAGTACGTGCGCGACGACCTCGCCGCTCGGGTAGAAGCGGCGGAACTCGCGCTGGCTGGCGACACCGGGGATATCCAGATCGAGTATCGCCTTGGCGTCGTCCGGATTCAGATGACGCTTGATGTAGTAGAACTCCTTGTCGGAACGCTCGAGCAGGCGCGTCTTCAGCGATGTTTCGTCGAGTCCCGCGGCGTTGGCGAGTTCGGGGATGCGTTCGGGATGGTCGAGCAGCTCCTGCGGATTCGCCCAGATCGACTCGACCGGTGTCGAAACCGCGAGCGGTTCGCCGTTGCGATCGAAGATCGTGCCGCGCGAAACCGCGATCGGAATATCGCGCAGATAGCGCGCATCGCCCTGTTCCTGGTAGAAGTCCTTGCGTACGACCTGCAGGTCGACCGCACGCACGACCAGCGCACTCGAAGCCAGCCCGAGTACGACCAGCACCACCTGCAGGCGCGTGCGCAGACTGGCCGGCTTGACCCGCATGTTCATCGGGCCGCTCCGCGATCCGCCAGCGGTACGCATGCATGTTGGCGCGCACCGCGCGCGCATGGGCCGGATGCGCTCATGTCGTCATCGCCGGATCACGACCGTTTCGGCAACGGTCGGCGGCACCATGCCGAGGCGGCCGAGTGCGATCTGCTCGATCCGGTTGTTCTCGGCCCAGGTGGCCTGCTCGAGCTGCAGGCGACCGAACTCGATGTCGAGTTCATCACGCTCGTTGCCGAGACGGCTCAGTTCGACGAACGCAAGCCGGCTCTGGTGACGCGCGTAGACCACGCCGATCGCGGTGCCGACCGTCGTCGTCAGCAGCAGCGCGAGCGCGACGACGCGCGCGATCACGAACGCTTCTCCGCAATCCGCAATACCGCGCTGCGTGCGCGCGGGTTGACTGCCACTTCGGCGGCGCCGGCAAATCGCGCCTTGCCGACCGCGATCAACGCCGGCGGCTTCACCTCCGGCAGCGGCAGGCCGCGCCTTGGCGGACGCGCGATCTCGCCGCGGATGAACTGCTTGACCGCGCGATCCTCGAGCGAATGAAAACTGATCACGGCCAGACGTGCACCCGGCTTCAGGCATGAAAGCGTCGCCTCGAGCCCACGCTGCAGGGATCCGGCCTCGTCGTTGACGTGGATACGCACACCCTGGAACGTGCGCGTCGCCGGGTGCTTGTGGCGCTCGCGGTGACCAATCGTCGCCGCGACGAGGTCGGCGAGTTCACGCGTCGTCGCGAGCGGGCGCTCGCCTCTGCGCTCAACGATGGCCCGTGCGATGCGTCGACTCATCCTTTCCTCGCCATGGCGCCACAGCACATCGGCGATTTCCGCCTCGTCCGCGACCGCCAGCCACTCGGCCGCACTCGATCCCCGCGTCGGGTCCATGCGCATGTCCAGCGGACCGTCGCTCTGGAAGCTGAAGCCACGTGCGGGATCGTCGAGCTGCGGCGAAGAAACTCCCAGATCGAGCAACACCCCATCCACCCCGGCTGCAGCGTCCTGCCAGTCCGCCATGGCAGCGAAGTTGCCGTGGCGGATGCCGACCCGTGCATCCCCCGCGAATTCCTCGCGCGCCCTCGCAATCGCCTCCGGATCGCGATCCATCAACAACAAACGGCCCTGCGGCCCCAACTTCGCCAGCACCGCACGAGCGTGACCGCCGCGCCCGAATGTGCCGTCCAGCCAGGTTCCATCCGAGCGTACGCGGAGGCCCTCCAGAACCTCCGTCAGCATCACCGGCACATGCTCGAGCGGTCGGCCGCTCATCGAGGAGTGCCGTTCACAACTTGAGCTCGAGCATGTCCTCCGTGATCTGGGCCTCGCCGATCGTTTCGCGGATCTTGGCCAGATGCGCCGCCTCGCCCCAGAGCTCGAACTTGTTGCCCATGCCGAGCAGCACTGCGCGCTTTTCGATCGCACTGGCGGCACGCTGACTGCCGGGCAGCTGGATGCGCCCGTTCGCATCGGGCTCGACGTGGGCCGCGGCGCCGACCAGCTTCATCTGCAGATTGCGATGCACGGCCTTGACGCTGGGCAGTGCGTTCACCTCGTCGCGAACGCGTTCCCACTCCTTCTCGGGGAACAGCCAGAGACAGCCGTGCTCGAACGGGTTGTAGGTCAGGACCAGGCGATTGCCGATTTTCGCGACGAGCTCGCGATGGGCCGCGGGAATGGCTACCCGGCCCTTGTCGTCCAGCGTGACGGCTGTTTCGCCCTGAAACATGATCCACGAATTACCACAAAAAACCACCAGAACCCACATTAGGCGGCAAGTTTCGGCCTGTCAAGGAAAATCCGGGGAAAAACCACACCGTTTCGACACTGTGTCGCGCAGCCGAAACTGACTGGTTCTGAGGAAAGTTCTGAGGAGCACGCGCCAACGCATTGATGCGGTGGAAGGAGCACGAATATTGCCGCCTCGGATCGGGTTTTTGCCGCCCTCTCGCGGGCATTGCAACCGGCGCAAGTCGATCGGCGCGGATGATCGTCGGCATGGACGCGTCCGCCGCGCATGCGCCCGACCGCGGAGGTGCAGATGCGCGTCGCGGTCCATGGATGGACCCGGCCGGCCACTCGGCGGAGCCGGGTCCGGACTTGCTGCGGATCCGGCGAGTCGATCGCGGGACAGGATGTCCCATGATCGACATCTGGTGCCGATGCGCGTCGCGGTCCAGGGAATGGACTGACCGCGGCCCGGCGCGCAAGCGCCGGTCGGCGGAGCCGGGTCCGGACTTGCTCCGGATCCGGCGAGTCGATCGCGGGACAGGATGTCCCGATCAACATCTGGTGCCGATGCGCGTCGCGGTCCAGGGGATGGACCGACCCGCGCCCGGCGCGCCAGCGCCGGTCGGCGGAGCCGGGTCCGGACTTGCTGCGGATCCGGCGAGTCGATCGCGGGACAGGATATCCCGATCGACATCTGGTGCCGATGCGCGTCGCGGTCCAGGGGATGGACCGCCCGCGCCCGGCGCGCCAGCGCCGGTCGGCGGAGCCGGGTCCGGACTTGCTCCGGATCCGGCGAGTCGATCGCGGGACAGGATGTCCCGTGATCGACATCAATAAAGGAGCCGGCCGATAAGCCGGGTTCTGTCGTGGGCAGCCATTCCTCTAGGTCCTGCGTCGCCGCAGGACTCGAGCAACCAACCCGGGAACGACGCGGGCCACGTCATGGTTCCCCTATTCGGTCTTGCTCCAGGTGGGGTTTGCCGTGCCGGTCTGTTGCCAGACTCGCGGTGCGCTCTTACCGCACCGTTTCACCCTTGCCTGATCCCTTGCGGGCCATCGGCGGTTTGCTTTCTGTTGCACTTTCCGTCGGCTCACGCCGCCCAGGCGTTACCTGGCACCCTGCCCTATGGAGCCCGGACTTTCCTCGGCGTCCCGTGGGACGACGCGGCTGCCTGGCCGGCTCCAGCCGCGAGTGTAGCGGAAAAGGGCCGTCGACCGAGGTCGGGGCGGTCGGCTTTCAGCCCTCGTAGAGCGCCTTGCGCGGCGCGCCGCTGATCGCCGCGGCGAGCTTTGCCGCGCGCGCGGGGGCGAGTTCCTCGCGCAATATCGCGAACACGCGCCGGCCTTCGGCGAGCATCGAATCGGCGGCTTCGCCTTCCGCGCCGGCCACGATCAGCACGAACTCGCCACGCTGCTGGTTGGCATCAGCGGTGACCCGCTCGAGAATCTCGCCGAGCGGCGCGGCCATGATCGTCTCGAACAACTTGGTCAGCTCGCGCGCGAGCACGCTACGGCGTGCCGCGCCGAATACCGCAGTCGCATCGCTCAGAGAATCGAGGATGCGGTGGCTGGACTCGTAGAAGATCAAGGTGCGCGTTTCGGCGACGAGCGCGCGCAGGCGTTCCCGGCGCGCGCGCGCTTTGGCCGGCAGAAAACCTTCGAATGCAAACCGGTCGCTGGGTAAGCCCGCTGCTGAAAGCGCAGCGATCGCCGCGCACGGACCGGGCACGGGCGACACCTCGAATCCGGCTTCGCGTGCCGCATGCACGAGCCGGTAGCCCGGATCGCTGATCAAGGGCGTGCCGGCATCGGAAATCAATGCGACGTCGTCGCCGGCGCGCAACCGTTCGACCAGATGTGCGGCCTGCTCGTGCTCGTTGTGTTCATGCAGTGCAAGCGTGCGCGCGCGGCTGCCGGTGCGGGCGATCAGCGGCGCACTGTGGCGGGTGTCTTCGGCCGCGATCACGTCGGCCGCGCGCAATGTTTCGCAGGCGCGCGGCGAAAGATCGTCGAGGTTGCCGATCGGTGTCGCGACCACCCAAAGCCGTCCCGGCATCTGCTTCATCGCGATCTCCAGACCGTGTCGGAGGGTGGCTGCCCGCGCGCGGTGCGCCGGGGCAGCCGCCATGATCGGCTATCATCGCAGCGTAGCTTATCGCGCATGCACGGAGGGATCATGATGCCTGGCAATCCTCGCGGCGCGTGGCATCGCCTCGTCGCCTCGCTGTCCGGCGCGAGCGCGCGTTGCCTACCCGTCGTGCTGTCGTGCACGCTGCTGGGTGCCTGTGCCAGTTTCGCGGAACGTCTGGGTCAACCCTCGGACGCGGTCGCCGAGCAGGCTGCCCACGCCGAGCAGCTGTACCGCCAGGGCGAACTCGATCAGGCCGCCCGCGAATTCCTCGATCTTGCGCACGCGCATCGCGGCAACGCCGCGGCCTACTACCGTCTGCGTGCCGCCGAGGCCCTGCGTGACCGCGGCGACATCGAAGGTGCCGCCGACGCACTCGGCGACGTCAAGCGCCGTCACCTGACTGGTGACGAACAGCAGCGGCTGGATCTCCTCGATGCCGAGATCGCACTCAAGCGCGGCGACACCGAACGTGCCAAGGCGCTGCTTGCTTTTGACAGCTCGGCGCTGCCCGCATCCCTGCGCTTGCGCGCGCTCGAGCTGCGCGCACGCGCTGATCTGGCCGCGGGCGACGCGTTTGCTTCCGCGCGCATGCGCGCCGCGCTCGACCGTGATCTCGAAGGCGCCGATCGCGAGCAAAACCGTCAACAACTGATCGACATTCTGGCCAGGATCGATGCGGGGGTTCTGCGCACGCGGGTATCGGACCTGCCGCCGCAAGACCCCTTGCGTCCATGGATCGAACAGGTACTGCGCGGCCAGGGCCAGCCGCTCGCGCGTGCGCTGCCGCGCCCGAGCCGCCCGGTCGGCACGATGCGGCCGGGTGGCGAGGACGGCGCGCTCGCCGTGGAGGGTTACGAGACGATGCATCAGGTCGCTCTGCTGCTGCCGTTCGGCTCGCAGCTCGCGAACGTGTCGCGATCGATCCGTGACGGCTTCCTCGCCGCATACTTTGCCGACGACCAGGCGCATCGACCGGACGTTCGCATTTATGACGCCGGCCGGACGCCCGAGGATGCGACCGCCGCCTACGACCGCGCGGTTGCCGATGGCGCCGACCACGTGGTCGGACCGTTGCAGCGCGAGTCGGTCGGCGCCCTGTTCCATCAGGCCCTGCCGGCACGCGTCCTCGCGCTCAACCATCCCGACACCGGCGAAGTGCCGCCGGCGGGCAGCGCGGAATTCGGTCTCCTGCCAGACGCCGAAGGTGCACAGGTCGCCGAGCACATGCTCGAGCGCGGCGTCATGCGCGCGGCGGTGATCACCGCGAGCGCCGACTGGGCGGAACGCGCGGCGCGTGCATTCCGTGCCCAGTTCGAAGCGGGCGGCGGCGCGATCGCCGGCGAGGCGCGCGTGAGCGACGACGATGTCAACTACGCAGCGCAGATCCGCAGCGCCACCGCGGACCTGGGTAGCGGCAGCGGGACCGGCGTGTTCATCAGCATGCGTCCGCAACAGGCCCGACTGCTGGTACCGCAACTGCGTATCTCGAACATGAGCGTCGCGGTGTACGCGACTTCGCATATCTACGGAGGCGACAGCAACCCGGCACTCGACCGCGATCTCGACGGCGTCGAATTCTGCGACGCGCCATGGTTGTTCGGTCCGCTGCCCGGTCGTCCCGACCGTTCGATCTTTTCCGGCCGTATCGACAGCGCCAACGGCTTCGGCGGACGCCTGTTCGCATTCGGCATGGATGCCTATGCGGTGCTGCCATACATGGACTGGCTGCTAGCGCATCCCGATTCCTACCTCAACGGCGCGACCGGCGAACTCACCGCGGACAATTTCGGACGCATCCATCGCCTGGTCGGCTGGGCGCGCTTCCAGAACGGCATCGCCCAGCCGGTAGACGGCGCGCTCAGCACGATGCCGATCCGCCAATGAATCCGCACGCCGCTGCCGATTCGCGCAGCACCGGCGCGCGCTACGAGGAGATCGCGCGCAGCCACCTCGAAACGGCCGGACTCGCGGTGATCGCGCGCAACTTCTCGTGCCGCCACGGCGAGATCGACCTCGTGATGCGCGACCGCGACACGGTCGTGTTCGTCGAAGTGCGCTACCGGCGTGGCCGCACGAACCAGGGTTTCGGCGACGGGGTCGATTCGGTCGGTGCCGCCAAGCGTGCGAAACTCATCCGCGCGGCCGGAATGTTCCTGTCGCAGCATCCGCGCCTGGCCACCCGTCCATGCCGCTTCGATGTCGTCGCGATCGCCGGCGATGCGGCCGAACCCATCCTGGACTGGCTGCCGAATGCCTTCGAAACCACCTGAGGACCGTTGCATGCGTCGTGGTCACCGATTCGCCTGGTTGTCATTGCTCGTCGTGCTGCCCCTGCTCGGCGGCTGCTTCGCCGCGATCGTCGGCGGTGCCGCGGTCGGTGCGAGCGCGGCCCACGACCGCCGCGATGTCGGCACCTACATCGACGACAAGCGCATCTATCTTGGCGCCTACGACTCGCTCAACACGGACAAGGACCTGGCGCTCAAGAACAACGTGAAGATCGTCGTCTATGACGGCGTCATGCTCCTGGTCGGCCAGGTCCGCACCGAGGAACTCAAGCTGCGCGCGGAGCGGCTGGTCAGCGGCTTCGAAGGCACGCGCCGCATCGTCAACCAGCTCGAGGTCGGCGAACCCGAAGGCTTCTGGTCGAACCGGCGCGACAATGCGATCACCGCGCGCGTGAAGACCGCTTTGCTCGATCTGACCAGTCTGCAGGGATTCGATCCGACCCGTGTCAACGTGACCACCGCGCATCGCGTGGTCTACCTGATGGGCCGCGTCACCCATGAGGAGGACGAAGCCGTGGTCGCGATCGCGCGTGACGTGGCGGGTGTCGAGCGCGTGGTCAAACTGTTCGAGTACGTGGAGTGAGGCGTAGCCTGCAATCTCCGGGATGCGAGACGGCCGCTCCGTGAACGGGGCAGTTCCCCTCCTTGCCCACAACCTCGTCGCGGGAGATGTCCCGGGATCAAGGAGCGACCGGCCAATACACACGCGTTGCGGCGTCATTCCATGCGCGAACGATCGCGCCAACCTGTCTCCCCGGATCCCATGCTTGCAGCTTCCGCCCGCACAGACCTCGAACGCATCTTCGGCGCCACGTCGCTGACCACCGATGCGGGCGAATGTCTGGTCTACGGCTACGACAACTCGCGCCGCCAGACGACACCCGATGCAGTCGTGTTCCCGACGGCTCACGATCAGGTGGTCGAACTCGTGCAGCTGTGCCGCGCGCATCGTGTGCCGCTCGTCGCGCGCGGGCGCGGCACCAACACGACCGGCGCGAGCGTGCCGGTCGATGGCGGTATCGTCGCGAGCTTCGAACGCATGTCGCGCGTGCTGCGCATCGATCCGGACAACCGCCTCGCCGTCGTCGAACCGGGCCTGCTCAACGGCGATCTGCAGGCCGCACTCGCACCGCACCGTCTGTTCTGGCCACCTGATCCGACCTCGGCGCCGTACTGCACGATCGCCGGCAATATCGCCTGCAATGCGGGCGGACCGCGCGCGGTGAAGTACGGCGCGACCCGCGACAACGTGCTCGCGCTGCGCGCGGTCGCCGGCAACGGTCAGGCGTTTCGCTGCGGCACGCCGACCACGAAGGGATCGACCGGCTACGACCTGACCCGTCTGCTGGTCGGCTCGGAAGGCACGCTCGCGATCATCACCGAGGCGACCCTGAAACTGACTCCTCTCGCATCGGCGAAGCGCACGCTGCGTGCGACATATGTCGACGTCAACGCCGCCGCCCGCGCCGTCGCGCGGATCATGGCCCAGCCGGTCACGCCGTGCGCGCTCGAATTTCTCGACGATGAGTGTCTGCGCCTCGCGCGTACGCAGGGCGGCGCCGCGATCCCGCTTGCGGGCGCGATGCTGCTGATCGAAATCGACGGCGAACCCGAAACGCTGGCGTCCGCCGTCGACGCAGTCACGCGTGCGGCGCGCGGCGCCGGACTCGAACAGCTCGTGGTCGCCGGCGACGACGCCGAGGTCGTCACGCTCTGGGCCGCACGCAAGGCGCTGTCGCCCGCGTTGCGCACGCTGTCGCCGAACAAGATCAACGAGGACGTCGTGGTGCCGGTCAGCCGCGTGCCCGATCTCGTCGCGGCGACGCGCGCACTGGCGGCGCAATATGGGTTCCCGATCGTGTGTTTCGGCCACGCCGGCAATGGCAACCTGCACGTGAATCTGCTGCCGCGAGACGACGCCGAACTCGTCCGCGCGCAGGCATGTCTCGGTGAGGTCTTTGCGACCGTGATCGGGCTCGACGGCACGCTCTCGGGCGAACACGGCATCGGTCTCGCCAAGCGCGATTTCATGCAGCGCGCGATCGATGCGAACGCGCTCGCGCTGATGCGCCGGATCAAGACCCAGTTCGATCCCGACGGCATCCTCAATCCGGGCAAGCTGCTGCCCGATGTCGAGAGCCCCTGAGCAAGTCGACGCGCGAGGATGCGACAAGGTCGGCTTCCGCCGATCGTCAATGCGCAGGCGCAACCGGGCCGCATCGCCAACTACAGCGGCACATTCCGGCATCGCGCAAGTACAGCCTGCGAGGCTTATCCGCTGAACGATGCGTGCCCCTGACCGCGATCGCGCGCGACGACCCATGCCGCTCCTGCGGGTCAGGCCAACAGGCCGAGGCCAATCGTGATCGCGATCGCCGCATAGGTGCCCGCGAGTACGTCGTCGAGCATCACGCCGAGCCCGCCCTTGATCGTGCGATCGGCCCACGACACCGGCCACGGCTTCCACACGTCGAACAGGCGGAACAGCACGAAGCCCGCGACGATCCACGGCCATCCCTGCGGCCGGATCAGGAGCGGGACCAGCGCGATCCACTGGCCGACGAACTCGTCCCAGACGATAACGCCTGGGTCCTCGATGCGCAGACGCGCGATCACGATGTTCGACACCCAGACGCCGAGTGCGAACGCGAGCACGAGCGCGAGCACATGAAGCGGCAGCGGCAATCCGCGCAACGCGAGCCACGGAATCAGCGCGAGCGCCGATCCGGCCGTGCCTGGCGCGACCGGACTCAGGCCGGACCCGAAACCGCTCGCGATCCAGCCTGCGGGATGACCCAGGATCGCGCGACGCTGCCGCGAATCCAGTCTCATGCGAAGTGATCCCAGCCGCGCCGCGGCGCAACGATCACGGATCCGTCCGCATCGAGCAGACGCACGCCTTCACCCTTTACGACCCGACCGATCCGCGTGGTGCCGCAGCCGACCCGCGACAGATCGCGCAGCACGTCGACGTTGCGTGACGGCGGGGCGGTGAACGCGAGTTCGTAGTCGTCGCCGCCCGCACTCTGCAGCAGCAGTCGCTCGGATGCGTCGAACAGCGCGAGCAGCGCCGAGGACGCGGGCAGATCGAGCGCGTCGACCGCGACGCCCACACCGCTCGCGCTGGCCAGGTGGCCGAGGTCGGCGAGCAGGCCATCGGACACATCGATGCACGCCGAGGCGAGGTCACGCAAGGCCATTCCCGCAGCGAGACGCGGCGACGGCCGATGCAAACGCGCGAGAAGCGCTTCACGGGTGGCGGCGGCGTTGAACAGTTCGCGTGCCCGCGGGTCGCCGCGATCGAGGCAACGCAGACCGGCCGCGGCATCTCCGAGGGTGCCGGTAACGAAGACTTCGTCGCCGATGCGCGCACCGCTGCGCAACAGCGCGCGACCCGGAGGAACGAATCCATGCACGCTGACCGTCACGCTGAGCGGACCGCGCGTGGTATCGCCGCCGACGAGTGCGACCCGGTGCGCCGCGGCGAGTTCGGCGAAACCCTGCGCGAACGCATCGACGAAATCGCGGCTCGGTCCGGGCACGGTCAACGCGAGCAGTGCCCACGCGGGCGTTGCGCCCATTGCGGCAAGATCGGAGAGATTCACCGCGAGGGCCTTCCAGCCGATATCGCGTGCATCGGTCGATTCCGGGAAATGCACGCCGGCGACCAGGGTATCGGTACTGACCACCAGCTCATGGCCCGGCGGCGGTGCGAGTACCGCCGCATCATCGCCCATGCCGACGCGGACATCGGCCCGTGCGAGTGCGCAGCGCGTGCGGATCACCTCGATCAGGTCGAATTCCATCTGCGCTCTTCCCCTGCTCTGTGCACGTTTCCGTGCCGGCCCAGGCGCCGTGAAGACAGCCTGCGTCCGACCCGGATTGCGGTCGCTCACGTCTACCGGCGCGTGGCGTATTCCGCGGATCGCCAGCGCGCGGCCAGCTTGTCGAGCACGCCATTGACATAGGTGTGCCCATGCTCGGAGCCGAACCGCTTCGTCGTTTCCACCGCTTCGTTGATCACCACCCGGTACGGCACGTCGACGCGTTCGCGCAGTTCCCACGCCGCGATGCGCAGAACCGCACGCTCGATCGGATCGACGCGTTCGATCTCGCGATCGATGAACGGCAGGATCGCCGCATCGAGCTCGGCATGAGCGCCCGCGACACCGCGCACGATGCCTTCGAAGTACTCGAGATCGGCAATCTGCATGTCCTGCTCGTGACGAAACTGCTCGATGACGCCGTCGATGCGGTTGCCGCTGAGCTGCCAGGCATAGATAGCCTGCAGCGCACGGCGCCGCGCGCGCGAGCGCGCGGCGAGGTCGATGCCGCCCGGGTGGTGGACCCTGGTCAAGACGTTCTCCACAAGTCGGCCAATTCCAGCGCCGCAAGCGCGGCTTCCTCGCCCTTGTTGCCCTGGGCGCCGCCCGCGCGCGCCTGCGCATCGGCATGCCGCTCCACCGCGAGCACGCCGTTCAGCACCGGCACTCCGAATTCGAGCGCGACGTGCATCAGTCCCTTCGCGCACTCATCGGCCACGTGTTCGTAGTGGCGCGTTTCGCCGCGCACGACGCAGCCGAGCGCGATGATCGCGACATGGGTGCCGCGGAGAGCGAGTCTGGCCGCGACCTGCGGGAGTTCCCACGCGCCGGGCACACGTACCACGTCGATTTCGGTGCGTGCGACACCGTGCGCGCTCAGCGCGTTCACGGCGCCCTCGACGAGAACATCCACGATGCGCGGATTCCAGCGGCTCGCAACGACCGCATAGCGCGCGCCGGACACAGGGCGCAGTTCACCGGAGTGCGGGATCATGCAGGCGTCGTTCGACAGGAAGCGGTCTCCAGTCTACTCGACACCCGGGGACACGCGGCGATGGGCAGCGGTAACGCCTCGACACACGGTCTTGCGCCGACGCGCATGAAGCTCATGCACATGCGGGGAGCGTCGCGGCCGTCCGGACCCCGATCCGGACGCGAGCTGGGGCCTGGGCCGGACGCCGCCTCGGGAGCCGCACTGACGGTCCGCGCCGCCCTACGCGCGCGGGTCGGCCTCGGCGACGTCCTCGTAACCGACGACTTCGAGTCCGAAACCGGCGAGTCCGACCAGCTTGCGCGGCGTGCCGAGCACGCACATGCGCCGCACGCCGAGGTCGGCGAGGATCTGCGCACCGAGCCCAAGCCGGCGCCATTGCGAAGGACTCGCGGTATCCGCACCGGCGCCGCCACGCAGACGTTCGAGCAGCGCGTCCGCGTCACCATCCCCGGCCAGGACCACGACCACGCCCCGATCGCTGTTCGCAATGCGGCGCAGCGCGGCCGTCACGGTCAGGCCGAGGTCTTCGCGACGCAGATGCAGCACGTCGGACAGCGTATTGCCCACGTGCACGCGCGTAAGCACCGGTGCGTCCCCATCGACCACCCCGCGCACGAGCGCGAAATGCAGGCTCTGCGCGAGCACGTCGCGATAGACGACCAGACGAAAGCGGCCGAACTCGGTGTCGACCTCGGATTCGTGCGCGCGTTCCACGGTCTTCTCGGTTTCCAGCCGATAGCGGATCAGGTCCGCGATCGTGCCGATCTTGAGACCATGGGTCGCCGCGAACGTCTCGAGCTCCGGCCTGCGCGCCATCGTGCCGTCTGCACTCAGCACCTCGACCAGCACGCCCGCGGGCTCCAGTCCGGCCAGCGCGGCGAGATCGCAGGCGGCCTCGGTATGGCCCGCACGCGCGAGCACGCCGCCGGGCTGCGCGGCAAGCGGGAAGATGTGCCCGGGCTGCACGATGTCGGCGGGGCCTGCGCCCGCGCGCACCGCGGTACGGATCGTGTGCGCGCGATCGTAGGCCGAAATGCCGGTGGTCACGCCCTCGGCCGCCTCGATCGATACCGTGAAATTCGTGTGCTGCGGCGAGGTGTTGGTGTCGACCATCGGCCTCAGACCCAACTGGCGGCAGCGCGCACGGGTCATCGACAGGCAGATGAGCCCCCTGCCTTCCCGCGCCATGAAGTTGATGTCCTCGGGCCGCACGGTCGCCGCGGCCATGATCAGGTCGCCCTCGTTCTCGCGGTCCTCGTCGTCGACGATCACGACCATGCGCCCCGCGCGGATGTCGGCAAGAATGTCCGGTATCGCGGCAAAGCTCATCGCAGCGCGCCCTGTCGAGGGGAGCGGCCACGAATGCCCGCTTCCTGATCTTCGCGATCGCGGTCGAGCGCGCGATCAACGTAACGCGCGATCAGGTCGACCTCGAGATTCACCGGATCGCCGGGCTTGCGCACGCCGAACGTGGTGGCCGCGAGGGTGTGCGGAATCAGGGTGACGCCGAAATGGTCGCCGACGATCCCGTTCACGGTCAGGCTGGTACCGTCGACGCAGATCGAACCCTTGACCGCGATGTAACGCAGCAACGCCTGTGGCGCCGAGAATGTCCAGCGCTGCGAGTCGCCGTCGTCGTCGATGCCGACCACGCGACCGACACCATCGACATGACCCGACACCAGATGACCGCCGAGCCGGTCGGCCAGGCGCAGCGCCTTTTCGAGATTGACCGGATCACCGGCCTGCAATGTTCCGAGCGTCGTGCGCGCGAGCGTTTCCATCGAGACATCGGCGGCAAAGCCATCGTGTTCGAGGGCGACGGCGGTCAGACAGACGCCCGCGACCGCGATGCTGTCGCCGATCACGACGTCCTCGAGACCGAGCGGGGCCGCGGCGATCGCAAGCCGCGCATCGCGACCGCGCGTTTCACGCGAGGCGACGCGGCCGACCGCCTGGATGATTCCCGTGAACATGCATTGTCCTGTGGCGAATAGACGAATATCCGTTGCGCACGCAACGCGCGGGTCCGATGCGCTGCATGTTTCGACCGCGGGATCGACACCGGAGCGGCGCGGAGTCAGTGCGTCTGCACCGGCCTCAGCAGCAAGCTCAGATCATCGCCGATCCGGCGCTGTTCGACCATGCGCAGCTTCCATGCGGACGCGATGTCCGCCGGCGACGGTACCGCGAGCAAGGGCCGCGCCGCGTCGCCGAGCAGCACCGGCGCCATGTAGAGCAGCAGTTCGTCGACGAGGCCCGCGGCGAACAACGCGCCCGACAACGTCGGTCCGGCTTCGGCCTGCACCTCGTTCATGCCGCGCGCGGCGAGCACGCGCAGCACGGCCGCGAGATCGAGGCCGGCTGCCGTGCCTTCGACCGCAGCCAGCTCCGCGCGCGCAAAGCGGTCGTCCGTGGTCCGCGCCACGGGCGCATGCAGCACGAGGGTCGGCACGCTGCCGTCGAGGATCCGCGCGCCAGACGGCGTGCGCAGGCTACGGTCCAGCACGACGCGCAGTGGCGTGGACCCGTCCCCGGGAGTCGCCGGAGCCTCCGACACGCCGGGCCGCACGGTCAGGCGCGGGTCGTCGGCGAGTACGCTGCCGATGCCGGTCAGGATCGCCGAGCTGCGCGCGCGCCAGCGCTGCACGTCGGCACGCGCAGCCTCGCCGGTGATCCATTTCGAGGTGCCATCGGCAAGCGCGGTGCGCCCGTCCATGCTCATCGCGAGCTTGACCCGGAGCCAGGGCCGGCCGCGTTCTACGCGGCTGAAGAATCCGCGGTTGAGTTCGCGCGCGGCATCGCGCAACAGTCCGGTCTCGACCGCGATGCCGGCCGTGCGCAGCCGTTCCAGCGCACCGCCGGCGCGCTGGGACCTATCCTCGCTCGCGATCACCACGCGCGCGACGCCGGCCGCGATCAGCGCGTCCGCGCACGGCGGCGTGCGGCCATGCAGGCCACAGGGTTCGAGCGTGACATAGACCGTTGCGCCGCGGCTGCGCTCGCCGGCCGCCGCGAGCGCAAGCAGTTCCGCGTGCGCGCCTCCGGCCCGGCGATGCCAGCCCTCGCCGACCGCCTCGCCCGACTGCGCGATCACGCAGCCCACGCGCGGATTGGGCTGCGTCGTGTACAAGCCGCGCCCGGCGAGCCGCAAGGCTCGCGCCATCATCGCGTGATCGACTGCGCAGAACGCTGGTGACGGCGCCGGCACGTTCATGCCGGGTTCGTCCAGCGGCACCGACTTCGTGGGCACGCACGAGCCAGACAGCCGGCGTCGCGACGTCGCATCGCGGTCAGCCCTTTTCCTTGCGCGGGGCAGCCTCGCCGAGCAGGGGCAGCTGCAGGCCCTCGATCGCGGGCAGGTCGCGCTCGAGGCGCTCGATTTCCTCGCGGAATGCCTGCACGTCCTCGAAGCTGCGGTAGACCGACGCGAAACGTACATAGGCGACGTGGTCGAGCTTCTTGAGCTCGCGCATGACCAGTTCGCCAACGCGCAAGCTCGGGACTTCGCGCTCGCCGCTGCGGCGCAGCTCTTCGACGACCACGCGCACGGTCGCATCGACCTGGTCGCTGCCGACCGGGCGCTTCTGCAGCGCGCGCATGAAGCCGCCACGAAGTTTGGCTTCGTCGAACGGCTCGCGCCGGCCGTCGCCCTTGACCACGTTGGGGAGCTTGATCTCGGCCGTCTCGAAGGTGTTGAAGCGCTCGCCGCAATGTTCGCATTCGCGGCGACGACGGATCGTCGCGCCGTCGTCGGAGACGCGCGAATCGATCACGCGTGTATCCTGGTGCTGGCAGAACGGGCAGTACATCAGAAGGCCGGATTTCGGGATTGGCGACGCGGGATTCGGAAAAGGCGGACGCGCGCGGGGAGCGGGGTTCTTGCGAACCCCGATGCCTGACGGCCTGTTTCCGGCTTCTCAGCCATAGACCGGAAATGCCTTGCACTGCGCGGTGACCTTGTCGCGCACGCTCGCGATCACGCCGGCATCACCGGGAGCGCCAAGCACGTCGCAGATCCAGACCGCCAGTTCGCTGCAGTCCGATTCCCGGTAGCCGCGGGTGGTGACTGCGGGGGTGCCGATGCGCAGCCCCGAAGTCACGAATGGCGAGCGCGGATCATTCGGCACCGCGTTCTTGTTGACCGTGATATGCGCATCGCCGAGTGCGGCCTCGGCATCCTTGCCGGTGACCTCGCGTCCGATCAGGTCGATCAGCATCAGGTGATTGTCGGTGCCGCCGGAGACGATCTTGTGACCGCGCGCGATGAACGCCTTGGCCATGGCCTGCGCGTTCTTGACGACCTGGGCCTGATAGGTCCTGAACCCGGGCTCGAGCGCTTCCTTGAACGCGACCGCCTTGGCCGCGATCACGTGCATGAGCGGGCCGCCCTGGAGGGCCGGGAACACGATCGACTGCAGTTTCTTCTCGAGGTCCGCACCCGCGCCCTTGGCCAGAATGATGCCGCCGCGCGGCCCGCGCAGCGTCTTGTGCGTGGTCGACGTGACCACGTGCGCATGCGGCAACGGACTCGGATAGACGCCGGCCGCGACGAGGCCCGCGACATGGGCCATATCGACGAAGAAGACCGCGTCGACCGCGTCGGCGATCGCGCGCATGCGCGCCCAGTCGACCACCTGCGAATACGCGCTGAAGCCGCCGATCAGCATCTTCGGCCGGTGCTCGCGGGCCAGACGTTCCAGCTCGTCGTAGTCGATCAGGCCGTTCGCGTCGACCCCGTACTGCACCGCATTGAAGAGCTTGCCGGAGAGGTTGACCTTGGCCCCGTGGGTCAGGTGCCCACCATGGGCGAGACTCATGCCGAGGATCGTGTCGCCCGGCTTGAGCAGCGCGAAGTACACGGCCTGGTTCGCCTGCGAACCCGAGTGCGGCTGCACGTTCGCATAGTCGCAGGCGAACAACTGCCTGGCCCGCGCGATCGCGAGCGACTCGGCGACGTCGACGTATTCGCAGCCGCCGTAGTAGCGCTTGCCCGGGTAGCCCTCGGCATACTTGTTGGTCAGCACCGAGCCCTGCGCCTCGAGCACGCGCGGACTCGCGTAATTCTCCGATGCGATCAGCTCGACATGATCCTCCTGGCGCTGGCGTTCTGCGGCGATCGCCGCGGCGAGTTCCGGGTCGAAGCCGGCGATGCGTGAATCGGCGGAAAACATGGGCTGCAGCCTGCGGCGTGGCGGGAATCGCGGATTTTACCGGTTTGTGGCCCCGCCCCGCGCGGTCGCGTCGTGCAGCGACGTTGCGGGACGGAAATGCGGCCGCGTCGTTGGCCCGATCGCACCACGCAATGACGCGCGCTCTCGGACGGGACGGCCTGCCCCGCCCGGCGCGGGCATCGGCGCCGTGGCAGGCCGCATGGCGGGCTGGAAAACCCGTCCGCGGGCATGACGGGCCCGAGCCGATCGGCGATAATTGCGTCCTTCCCGTTTTCCACCGATCCGGCGCCCGCGCGCCGGTGTCGGATTTGCTCGGAGTCCGCATGCAATACATCTACACGATGATCGGCGTCAGCAAGGTCGTCCCGCCGAAACGCCAGATCATCAAGGACATCTCGCTGTCGTTCTTCCCGGGCGCGAAGATCGGCCTGCTCGGCCTGAATGGCGCCGGCAAGTCGACCGTGCTGCGGATCATGGCAGGGGTCGACACCGAGTTCGTCGGCGAAGCGCGTCCGAACCCGGGCACCAAGATCGGGTTCCTCGAGCAGGAACCGCGACTCGATCCCGCCAAGACCGTGCGCGAGGTCGTCGAGGAAGGCGTTGCAGAAATCATCGGCGCGCAGCAGCGCCTCGACGAGGTCTATGCGGCCTATGCCGAGGAAGGCGCGGATTTCGACAAGCTCGCGGCCGAACAGCAGCGGCTCGAGAACCTGCTCGCGGCGAACGATGCGCACGCGCTCGAGCGCCAGCTCGAAGTCGCCGCCGACGCGTTGCGCCTGCCGCCCTGGGATGCGATCGTCGGCAAGCTGTCCGGCGGCGAGAAGCGTCGCGTCGCGTTGTGCCGCCTGCTGCTGTCCAAGCCGGACATGCTGCTGCTCGACGAACCGACCAACCATCTCGACGCCGAATCGGTCGAGTGGCTCGAACACTTCCTGCGCGACTATCCGGGCACCGTGGTCGCGGTCACCCACGACCGCTACTTCCTCGACAATGCGGCCGAATGGATACTCGAACTCGACCGTGGGCGCGGAATTCCATGGAAGGGCAACTACTCGTCGTGGCTGGAGCAGAAGGACGAGCGCCTCAAGCAGGAGGAGTCCAGCGAGAAGGCGCGCCAGAAGGCGATCCAGCGCGAGCTCGAGTGGGCGCGCAGCAACGCCAAGGGCGGCCGCAGCAAGGGCAAGGCGCGCCTCGCGCGCATCGAGGAACTGCAGGCGGTCGATTACCAGAAGCGCAACGAAACCAACGAGATCTTCATCCCGCCGGGCGAGCGGCTCGGCAGTTCGGTCATCGAGTTCAAGGGCATCACCAAGTCGTTCGGCGACCGCATGCTGATCGACGATCTGAGCTTCACGGTTCCACCCGGCGCGATCGTCGGCATCATCGGCCCGAACGGCGCGGGCAAGTCGACGTTGTTCAGGATGATCATCGGCCAGGAAAAACCCGACAAGGGCGAGATCGTCAAGGGCCAGACCGTCCATATCGCCCATGTCGACCAGAGCCGCGAGAAACTCGAAGGCGAGCACAACGTGTTCCAGGAAATTTCCGGCGGTGCCGACATCCTCAACATCAACGGCATCGAAATCCAGTCGCGTGCGTATCTCGGCCGCTTCAATTTCCGCGGACCGGACCAGCAGAAGCTGGTCGGCACGCTGTCCGGCGGCGAGCGCGGCCGCCTGCATCTGGCCAAGACGCTGCTGAAGGGTGGCAACGTGCTGCTGCTCGACGAACCGTCCAACGACCTCGACATCGAAACGCTGCGCGCACTCGAGGACGCGCTCCTGGAATTTCCGGGCAATGTGTTCGTGATTTCGCACGACCGCTGGTTCCTCGACCGCATCGCGACCCACATCCTCGCATTCGAAGGCGATTCGCATGTCGAGTTCTTCCCGGGCAACTACAAGGAATACGAGGAAGACAAGAAGCGCCGCCTCGGCGACGAAGCCGCGCAGCCGCACCGGATCCGCTACAAGAAACTGGCCTGAGCGCCGCAGCCGGGCCGGATGCCCAAGCGAACGCAGGCGAAGCCGCGGGGGAGCAACGATGGATTTCATGCACGCCTTGCAGGCGGCCTGGCAACGCAACGACTCGCTGGTCTGCGTGGGCCTCGATCCGGAGCCGGCCAGGTTTCCGGCCGCGTTGCACGGCGATCCCGATGCGATCTTCGCGTTCTGCCGCGCGATCGTCGATGCGACCGCGGACCGGGTCTGTGCGTTCAAGCCGCAATTCGCGCATTTCGCCGCGCACGCCGCTGAGGCGTCGCTGCAACGCCTGATCGGCCACATTCACGACGCCCATCCGGGTATCCCGGTGATCCTGGATGCCAAGCGCGGCGACGTCGGTTCGACCGCACGGAACTATGCGAACGAGGTCTTCGACCGCTACGGTGCGGACGCGGTGACCGTGAATCCCTATCTCGGTCGCGATTCGGTGCAGCCGTTTCTCGACCGCGCCGACAAGGGCGTGATCGTGCTGTGCAGGACGTCGAATCCGGGCGCGCGCGATCTGCAGGATCTGACCGTGCGCGGCGACGACGGCAGCGAATGCGCGTTGTACCAGCGCATTGCCACGACCGTCGCACGCGACTGGAACGCGAACGGCAACTGCGCGCTCGTGGTCGGTGCAACCTATCCGCAGGAGCTTGCCGACGTGCGTGCGCGCGTCGCCGACATGCCGCTGCTCGTACCCGGTGTCGGTGCCCAGGGCGGCGACGCTGCCGCGGTCGTGCGCAACGGCCGCTCGTCCGACGGGACCGGGCTCATGATCAGCTCGTCGCGCGCGATTCTGTACGCCGGAAGCGGCGCGGACTTCGCGCAGGCCGCACGTGAAGCCACGATCGACTTGTGCAACCGGATCAATCGCGAGCGCTGAATTCGGGCGCTGCCCCGACGATCGCGCGCAGACCCTCACTCGCCGATTTCCCGCGAACCACGGCGGTGGGTTGAAGCACCTGCAGCTGAAGCCTGCCCCTGTGCGCTACTCGGCGCCGTCGGCGCCCGGAAACAGCACGTCGACATAGCCGAAACGCGAGAAGTCGGTGATCCGCATCGGATACAGCGTTCCGATCAGATGGTCGCACTCGTGCTGAACCACGCGCGCATGGAAGCCTTCTGCGGTGCGCTCGATCGGCTGGCCCGCAGGATCGAACCCGCTGTAACGGATCGACGACCAGCGCTCGACGACACCGCGCAGGCCCGGAACCGACAGGCAACCTTCCCAGTCCTCCTCGCGCATCTGCGAAAGAGGCGTGATCTCGGGATTCAGCAGAATCGTGCGTGGTACCGCCGGCGCATCGGGATAGCGTTCGCTGTGCTCGAAACCGAAGATCACGAGCTGCAGGTCGACACCGATCTGCGGCGCCGCAAGACCGACTCCGCCGGCCGCATGCATGGTGTCGAACATGTCGGCGATCAACGCGTGCAGCTCCGGCGTATCGAAGTGCTCGACCGGAGCGGCGATACGCAGCAGGCGCGGGTCACCCATCTTGAGAATTTCGTGGATCATCGTCACTCCCTGCAACCCGGGGACAGGATGGGATGATCCCGGCCGCGGGACTCGCGCGGATCGTTGCCGCACGCACATGATTCCGCATGCGGCCGAGCCGGGCAACCAGCAGGAGCCGCGCACCCTGGATGCGACCGCGCGGACGGCATGAATCGCGCGCCGCCAGCCGGGTGCGCCCGGAGGCCCCCTGCGCACGCATGCGCCGCGACGCGCCGATCCCGTGGTGATTCATGCCGTCGCCCCGGCGCCCGGCCCGGCGTGACGCGCGCCGGTCCTTGTGCTTTCATACGAGCCGGCGCGCCATCCGGCACGGCGCCACCATCTTCCGCACAAGGGGTACCCGATGACGACCGAACCGGCTGCGGCGCAACCCGTCGCGCAGCTCACCGTACGCGCGGTGATCCTGTCCGTGATCCTCGCGGTGATTCTCGCGGCGGCGAACGCGTACCTTGGTCTGTTCGCGGGCCTGACCATCGCGACCGCGATTCCGGCCGCTGTCATATCGATGGCCGTGCTGCGGCTGCTCGGAGGCGGCACGATTCTCGAGAACAATATCGTGCAGACCGGCGCCTCGGCCGGCTCGTCGATCGCCGCCGGCGTGATCTTCACGATCCCGGCGCTGATCATGCTCGGTTACTGGCAGCACTTTCGCTACTCGTGGGTGCTAGCGATCGCCGGCCTCGGTGGCCTGCTCGGCGTGCTCTTCTCGGTGCCGCTGCGGCGCGCGATGATCGTCGAGAATCCATTGCCGTTCCCGGAGGGCAAGGCCGCCGCGGAAGTGCTCAAGGCCGGCGAGAATCCCGGGCCCGGAGTCAGGACACTGGCGCTGGCCGGAATAATCGGCGCGGCCGTGAAACTGGCCGCCGAGAGCGGTCTGCGCCTGATTCCCGACAGTGCGATCGGCGCGGGCTTTCTCGGCAAGTACCTCGGTTACATGGGTACCAGTCTGTCGCCCGCGCTGCTCGGCGTCGGCTACATCGTCGGCCTCAATGTCGGGATCGTGGTCGTTTCGGGCAGCATCCTGTCCTGGAACATTGCGATCCCGATCTACCAGCACTGGTTCCTCGCCACCGATCCGGTGCTTTCGACGCAACTCGCCGGGGCCGCGGCAGCCGACATCGCAGGCGCGATCTGGTCGACGAAGATTCGCTATCTCGGTGTCGGCGCGATGCTGATCGGCGGTGTGTGGACCCTGTTCTCGCTGCGCAAGTCGCTGATGTCGGGCATCAAGAGCGGATTCGCTGCTGCGCGCCACCAGCGTGCCGGCAATACCGTGATCGAGACCGAGCGCGACCTGCCGATGAAATGGATGCTGATCGCGCTGATCGTGTTCGTGTTGCCGCTCGGCGCGCTGTACCAGGCGATCGTCGGCCAGTGGCTGGTCAGCATCCCGATGACGATCATCATGATCGTCGCCGGCTTCCTGTTCGTGTCGGTGTCTGCGTACCTGGCCGGCCTCGTGGGTTCGTCGAACAATCCGGTGTCAGGCATCACGATCGCGACGATCCTGTTCGCATCGCTCGTGCTGGTACTGCTGCTCGGACGCGATTCCCCGATCGGTGCGGTCGCCGCGATCATGATCGGTGCGGTGGTGTGCTGCGCGGCCGCGGTCGGCGGGGACAATCTGCAGGACCTCAAGGCCGGCCACATGGTCGGTGCGACGCCCTGGAAGCAGCAGCTCATGCTGTGCATCGGCGCATTCTCGTGCGCTCTGATCATGGCGCCGGTGCTGAACCTGCTCGCCGCCGCCTACGGCATCGGCGCACCGACGCCGGAGCATCCCAATTCGCTCGCGGCACCGCAGGCAACCCTGATGGCATCGGTGGCCAAAGGCATGTTCGGCGGCGAACTGCCATGGGCGATGATCGGTCTCGGTGCGCTGGTGGGGGCCGCGGTGATTGCGCTCGACGAATGGCTGAAATCGCGCGAATCGGGGTTCCGCGTACCGGTGCTGGCGGCCGCGATCGGCATCTACCTGCCGCTGGAACTGATGGTGCCGATCTTCCTTGGCGGCCTGCTCGCCCATCTGGTCGAGCGCAGGCACAAGCCGCGCGATGCGGAGGACAGGGATC
This sequence comes from uncultured Gammaproteobacteria bacterium, assembly GCA_963758365.1. Classification (GTDB taxonomy): domain Bacteria; phylum Pseudomonadota; class Gammaproteobacteria; order Xanthomonadales; family Rhodanobacteraceae; genus Dokdonella_A. Next base: position 476,964 of record CAVWVB010000001.1, on the reverse strand, counting down.
GCATCCATCGTCCGGGCACGCTGTTCTCGGCCGGCCTGATCACCGGCGAGGCGTTGACCGGGATCATCATCGCGATTCCGATCGTGGTGTCCGGGCGTGCCGACGTGCTCGCGCTGCCCGCGTCGATGCATGGCGGCAGCGCGGTCGGACTCGTGGTACTCGCGGTCGTCGCCTGGATGTTGTACCGGAGCGGATCGCGCAAGGTCGCATAGGCGCGCGCATCGCGGCCTGCACCAACCATCGCGCGGATGCGCGATGCCGAAGGCGGCCTGCCCTGCCCGATTGATTCGGCAGTGCCGGTTCGCATGCGAGGAGCGCGACCACGATCACGGAAAGCGCCGCGTGTTCACGGTCGCGGTCGCTCGTCTCTTTTGCCGCCGGTGCACGCGCGCAGGGCCAGCAACGGCGTCTGCAGCGCGAAATGCGCCCAGAGGCCGCACCAGACCAGCGCGCGCAGCACGGGATTGCGCGCAGCCGGATCGAAGCGCCGGAAATAGCGCCACATGCCGCGATGCTTGTGGCGTGCGACGAACACCGGTCGCGTGCGGCTCGAGCTGCCCTGTGCATGGGTCACCCGCAGGTGCGCGGCAATCGCGACACGCAGGCCGGCTTCGCGCATCCGTCGACACAGGTCCAGATCCTCGACGTGCACGAAATAGTCCTCGTCGAAGCCGCCGACGCGATCGTACGCGGCACGCGGCGACGCCATGCAGGCACCCGAGACCGCCTCCACGGGCTCGGTGCGCGCCGCATCGATTTCGCCCGGGTACGCCGGCATCTCGACTCCGGCCAGTGCGGACCAGCGTGTTTCGAAGCGCGACAGGCCACACAGACTCATCAGCGCACGGCGCAAGGTCGGATCACGGCGCCGATTGCCGCGTGCGGGCTTGCCGTCCGGATCGCAGACGGTGACGCCGAGCAGGCCGATGCGCTCGTCGCCGCGCAGCGCCTCGCGCATGCCGGCCACGGTATCCGCACGCAGTAGGCAATCCGGATTCAGGAACAACAGCACATCGCCGTGCGCGAGCGCGGCGGCGCGATTGCAAGCCGGACCGAAGCCGAGATTGGTCGCATTGCGCAGCGCGCGCAGGCGCGGCTCGCGCGGGTGTTCCGCGAGCGTACGCTCCACTTCCCCATCCAGCGACGCATTGTCGACGAGGATGACTTCGACCAGCTCATTCGACGAGGCGAGCGCGGACGCGACGCAGGTGCGCAGCAGCGGCCCGCTGTCGGCCGCGACCACGATGATGCTGGTCAATCCGCTGCGCACCGGATCGGACATGCCGCGCTGTCAGACCGTACCCAGCAGCCGTGTCCCCTGCTCGCACGCATAGGTCCACAACGCCGGCCACGCATCGTAGGCTGCCGCAAGCTGGGCGGTCTCCTCACGCAACAGGCTTGCGCAGGCCGCGACGTCGCTGTTTTCCGGCCAGTCGCCGAGACGCGGCGGATCTTTTGCGATCAGCGCGCGACCGTTCGCCTCGATGATCGAACGCACGTCGGCCTGCCAGTAGACCGGCGCATCCTGGGCACCATCGAACTGGTTCTGCAGGCGTTCGATCAAGTCGGCACGCGAGTAGGCCAGATATTCCTGGAGCTGGCGCAGACAGCCCGAGTCGCTGGCCGCACCGATGTCGCGCAGATGCGCGGCCAGCAATTCCAGCCGCTGCGCCGGCTGCTCGGCGTTGAACTCGGGCAACTGCCGTTGCACGAAATCGCTGATGAAATAGTTGAAGCGAGGCGTGTGCGCGGCCAGCGTGCGTTGCGAGCGCCGCCGCTGGCTCTCCTGCACGTGGCCGATCGCGACGGGCAACTCGAGCATCAGGGTACCCGGGTGACAGAGCTCGACGACACGCGAGAACAGCGCATCCTCGCCGCGACCGAGCGCATTCGTGCACGGCAGCAATACGCTGTTGTCGAGACCGAACGGAGTAAAGCTCGCTACGCTCGTCGCGCGTGCTTGCTTGTAGCCGTACCAGAGGCTACCCGCCTCGACATTGCGCAGGTAGCTGTCGCGGTCACGCGTGAACTCGGCACGCTCCGCGGCCGGCATCTGGTACATCCAGATGCCCGATTCCGTGCGCGAGCTGCCGTAGCTGCCGTGTTGCGTGGTCAGGACCGGCGCATCGCCGCGCAGGTGGTCGAGACGGCTCAGGGGCAAACCGCGCAGCGCGCTGCGCTCGATCGCGTAGTCGGAGCGGCTCGCCAACGCTCCAAGCGGCCTGCCGACCGCCGCCAGATGCATCTCGAACGGATCGTCATCGACTTCCTCGCCCGCACCCAGCGCGTTCTCGATGTTGCGATGGAACTGGGTGGTGGCGGCGGCGGCCGGATTCGGGTTCAGTCCCGGCCGGGTGTCTTCGAAACGGCGCAGCGGCAGGCGGTGATCGTCATCGAGCAGCACGAGCCGCGCCCCCGCCGAGAGCAGCAGTGCTGCATTCCAGGAGCGGCCGCCGCCAAAGCGGCCATCGAGATCGCCGCCGCCGAGCAGGTGCGGCAGGATCCGCGCAGCCTGCGGTACGGCGCGTGCGAGCCGGTCGATGAGGCGGGCACGCTCGGATGTGCCCAGATAAGTCAGCTTGCAACCGGTCGCGCGCGCGAATTCGCGCAGCAGGTCACGGTGGCGATCGGCCGCTTCGCGCGACCGCGAGTCGTCGATCAGCACGTAATGGCGATCGGCACGAAAGCGTCTCTCGTATTCGGTCAGCGACGCGAGCAGATGGGCAAGCTGGTCCGGGCGGTCGCAGGCGCGAATGAACACCGCGCGCAGCGGCGCCGGCTCGCGCGCGGACGCGTTCGTCACGCGTTCGAGGAACTCGCGGTCGGCGACCAGCAGGCCTCGCCCGACCAGGCTGTCGAGCACGCGAGCGACCCCTTCGCGCTGCGCGGCCAGACCCGGAATCGTCGCGAGGATGCGTGCGACATGCTCGTCGAGGGTCCTGAATTCGCGACTCTGGTCCAGTGCCTGCAGCACCTGGAAGGTCATCACGTGCGTCTCGCCGCTGCGCTTGACCTGGAAGATGCATTCGCTGTTCGAGAGCGACGCGACGACACCGTCCTCGGACGCGTAGAGCGGCGCATCCGGATCGATGCGCGGCTGCGGTGACGTCACGCCGAACGTGCCGTAGTTGATCTCGTAGTCGGGATTGCTGCTCATTTGTCTACCGGTTGCGGCGCCAGAAGCGCCAGTCGCGACGCGGCGGCTCGTCGTGGTCTGAAGCCTGGAGCCGGGCGCGCAGGCGCTCGACTTCCGCTTCGAGCTCGGCGATGCGCGTGCCGGCGCCGATGTTCTTGCGGATCTCGTGATTGTAGTGCGCGTACACTGATTCCTCGCCGTCGCCGAACAGGGACAGGTCGGGCAGCGAGTCGGGCAACGCACGCTTGGCGCAGACCGCCACGAAATACATTGGCGCATAGCCGAGGCCTGCAACGATCGGAGCGCCCTCAGCGCTCGCGGTGGTCGTCTCGCAACGGGCCGGCTCCGAATCCAGCGCCCAAAGCGCGGACTGGAACAGGAGCTTCTGACCGTACAGGCGCACTTCGCCGAAATGCGGCATCAGCAGGTCGAGCAGTTCGTCCCTGTAGAGTTCGCGCACGTGGAACTCGTTTCGAAATCCCGCAACCTCGCTGTAGGCATGCCTGTCCGGACACGAGACCACCAGTACGCCGTCGTCGGCGAGCACGCGCGAGAATCCGCGCAGAAGGCGTTCCTGCTCAGCCAGGTGCTCGAGCGTCTCGAACGAAACCACGAGGTCGAACGCATGATCGGCGAACGGCAGGTCGGTCGCGTCGGCCTCCTCATAGCGCAGCCCGCGTCGGGGTCCATAGCGCGCGCGCGCGTGCGCGATCGACTGCGCATCGATGTCGACGCCGACGACGTCTGCGGCGACCGCGGACAGCAGCGCCGAGCCGTAACCCTCGCCGCAGGCGGCGTCCAGAACCCGCCTGCCCCGCGCGAGTCGCTGCGCGAATGCGTAGCGATGCCAGTGCTCGTACCAGATCTCACGCTCGCATTCGGGCGTGAATCGCTCACCGGTGAACGGCAGGGCGCCGTCTTCGCTCACGCGGAGGCCTCCGTACGGATCGGGTTCCAGTGATGCGTGAGCCGGACCAGGCCGAATTCGCGCGATGCCCCGCGGACCGTCAGTGCGCGTTCGACCGTGTCGAACACGCGCACACCCTCGGGATCCATCGGATGAACGCGCACGGAGTACGCACCGGGCAGCAGGGGCAGATCGTCGAACACGATCTCACAGACATACTCGTCGTCGGCGACAGGCTGCGGCGCGCAACCATCCATTTCGGTGCTCACACCATAGACCGGCGTACCATCTGCGCGCACCAGACCGAATGCGACACAGGGTATGCGGCCGTCGCGCGATCGGATCCGCGCGCGCACGGTCAATGTTCCGCCGCGTTCAACCTGCAAGGTCCGACCGGGCTCCTCCCCGTTCAGGCTCGCCTCGAGCACGCTGAACTCGAGGCTGCCGCGCACGATCTCGCGTTGCTCGGGCGGCGCGGCCTTGCGCTCGTGCCACGCGAGATAGGCCTGGGTCACGTCGAACACATCTCCGGCCATCGCGATCTCCCCATCGCGCAACCAGCAGGCGTGGCGGCACAGCTTCTGCACGTGATACATGCTGTGCGAAACGAGAATCAGCGTGCCACCCTGCGCAAGATAATCCTGCATCCAGCCCACGCATTTCTTCTGGAACGACTCGTCGCCCACTGCGAGCACTTCGTCGGTTACCAGCAGATCCGGCTTGAGTGCCGCGATCACCGCGAAACCGAGGCGCACGACCATGCCCGAGGAATAGTGCTTGACCGGCTCGTCGATGTAGTCGCCGATGTCTGCAAACGCGATGATCTCCGGCAGGCGTGCGCGCAACTCCGCACTGCCCAGGCCATGCAGGGCCGCTGCCATCGCAACGTTGTCGCGTCCGCTGTATTCGGGATGGAACCCGGCGCCGAGTTCGAGCAGCGCGCCGATATCCCCGTTGACCTTCACGCGGCCCGTCGTCGGCGTCAGCACACCGGTGATCAGTTTGAGCAGCGTCGACTTGCCGGCTCCGTTTGCACCGATCAATCCCAGCGATTCGCCGCGGTGGACTTCCAGGTCGACGTTGCGCAGCACGCTGGTTCCAGCCGGCTCGACACGCGTGAACAACAGGCGCCCGAGTGCGCGCAGACGGTCGCTGCTGCGGTGCACCTTCGGATAGGACTTGCCGAGTCCGCGAGCCTCGATCAGCAGTGCGCTCACAGGAAGTCCTCGAAATGCGCATCGAGACGACGGAACAGCCGATGTCCGGAAAACAGGATCACCGCCGCGACGGCAAACGCAATGACGGCGTGCACCGGGTCGAGGCGGCCGTGGCCGAGCAGCAGCGCGCGAAAAGATTCGGCATAGAACGTGAAAGGATTGAAATCCAGCAGCCCCTGAAAACGGGCCGGCAGCAGCGCCCGATCATAGAAGATCGGCGCGCCGAACATCAGCAGGGGCAGCACCTGACCGAGGGCCTGCACGAGATCACGCACGAATACCTGGACCGAGGCGCAGATGAGCGCGAGGCCGAGCGCCAGCGCGAAAAGCGGCACGTACAGCGCGAGCGCGGCCGGCAGGCCGGTCAGGAGGACGCCGCGGCCGCCGAGCCACAGAATCGCGACGATCGCGACGAAGCCGATGATATGGATCGCGAAGCTCGCACAGACGCTGGCCACGACCAGCACCTCGCGCGGCAGCGCGACCTTGCCGATCAACGCGGCATTGTCCTGGATCGCTGTCGTCGACCGCAGGATCGCCTCCGAGAAAGCGGTCCAGGGCCACAACGCAGTGACCAGGAACGGAACGTATCCGGGTGCGCCCGCGCCCGGTACGCGCGCCTTGAAGATGTACACGAACACGAAGGAGTACACGGCCAGCTGCAGCAGCGGCTGGAACAATGCCCACAGTCCGCCCGAAAAGCTGCCCGCGAAGCGGTTGGTCAGCTCGCGCCGGAAGAAACGCAGCGTCAGGGCGGCGGCAGCCATCGGGATCAGTCTCTGGAGCAACCGCCGCGATGGTAGCGGAGATGCGGTTGCACGGCGCGTTCGCGTTGTGTCCCTCATGCAGGGCGCAGCACGTGAACGCGTGGCAACGGGTTTCGGATGGGGCGCGTCAGCGAACACGCCGCGTTGCCGATGCCGCGCATCGCAGCGTCCACCCCGATCCGCGTCCACGCAGCCGGGCACCCCCGCGCGTGGACCGCCCGGCCCGGCTATTTCTGGCCGCCGCCGTCAGGCGCGGATTTCGACGCATCGAGATAGCGCGTGCGCAGCGAAGCCACGAGCTCGGCGTTTGCGTCCAGCGGCAGGTTGCGCAGGGTGTCGGCATGCAGCTTGACCTGCTTGTCGAGATAATCGCTGCGCAGCTTGGCCAGGATCTCCTTTTTCACGTCCGCGAACGTCGGCGTCCTGTCGGCGGTCCGCTTGACCAGCTTGAGAATGTGGAATCCGTACGAGGTCTTCACGATCGGGGACAGGTCACCGGGTTTCTTCAATGCCGACGCGGCCTCGGCAAACTCGCGCACATACTTCTTGCTGTCGCCGGCATCGTGCATCAGACCGTGGTTGTCGGCCTTGCTCGGGTCGTCGGAGTATTTCTCGACCAGCGCCTCGAACCGGTCCGGATGCGCGATCGCTTCCTTCTCGACAGTCTCGGCCAGCGCCTTCGCTTCGGCTTCACTGCGCTTGCCCGTGCCGATCAGGATGTGCTCGACGTCGAGCGTACCGTGCACGACATGGCTTTCCTTGTGGGCCTGATATTCCTCCTGCGCGAGCTCGTCGAAATCGGGCAGCTTGAGATCGTCGCGGACCTGCTGCATGCGCGCCTTGCCGAGCGCATCTTCTTCGGCGAGAGCGACCTGCTTGCGCACGAGAGGGGTCTTGTCGAGACCGTTGGCCCGCGCTTCCGCGGCAAGCTGTTTCTGCAGGAGAAGCTGGGTGATCAGGTTTTCGATTCGCGTGGGACTGTTGAAGAATCCGGCGCGTTGTGCCTCCGGAATACCGTTGGCGAACGCATCGAGATCCTCGAGGGTGACGATCGCACCGCCCTGGCTCGCGACGACGGTACTCGGGGCGCCAGGCGAAGGACCACCTGCCGTGCAGATCGGCGCGGCCAGCACGAGGGTAAGGAACAGGCACAGGAGAAACGGCTGCCGCAGGGACGTCATGGATCGGACTCTTCAGGTGGGAATGCAATGGGTACGGCATCCGGCAGCATCGCGTGCGGCCGGCGATTCGCGCATGCGATGCAGCGTGCGAACCGGACTAGCGCGACGCCGGATCCGAGCCTGGACGGTATCGCGCCCGCGCAGGTCCGCTCTCGGACCCCGCGCGGGCGGGATGGTTCGGCTAGTTGTGGTAGCTCACGGCGCCGATGAAGCAGGTCGTTGCACCCGACGGGCAACCGTTCACGATCGCGGCCGGATCAGTGAACGTCATGTTCACGTAGTAGTCGGTGTTCGGCTGCAGGTTGCACGAGCCGGTTGGATTGTTCGGCGTGAGCTTCCACGAAACCAGATTGGCATCGGACGGCGGCACGTCCGTCGCGATGCAGCCCGGCGTCGGCAGGTGCGCGCTGAAGTCACCGCACTGCGTGCTGATCGCCATCGTGACGTTCGGACCCGCGACGAAGCTCGGATTCGAGAAATGACCGAGCCGCGTGGTATCCGACGTGGTGCGGAAGTGCGCGCCGATGTAACTCGCCCGCGCGAACGACCCCAGCACAGGCGACGCGCCGCCGACACCGGGCCACGGCGTGCCGGTATCCGTGGTCGAATTGTGGCCCCAGATATTGTCCCACTGGCTCACGTCCACGTTGGGCCGCTGCGCCGGATACACGCCGTACGAGATGTTGCTGCGGGTCAGCAGGGTACGCGTTCCGTTCGGCATCGTGATCGTGGTCGGACACGTGCCCACGGGTGCGGCCGCGACCGCGATGCTGCCGGTCTGGCCGGTCGCCGAGGCCGAGTTGTCGGCGTTCCAGCAGGTCAGGGTCAGCACCAGCGTGCTGGTGTTCGAGCTCGAAGGCACCAGCACATTGCGCGTGTTCGTGCCGCTCGTGCTGACCGTAGTCAGCGTGGTCCAGTCGCCGAGAGTCGGCGCGTTCGCGCCATTGAGGGTTCCGCTGCCGACGCATTGCGTGGCATTGGCCATTTGCGGCCAGGTGACCGCAAAGAGCACTCCCGACTGCGCGCTCGCGGGTGCGGTCAGCGGAATCGGGTTGGGTGTCGGCGCGGGCAGGCCGCCACCGCCGCCAGCCGGGTTGCAGGCCCCGGGCTGCGACGCGGTCAGGGTCACATCGTTGCCGACCAGCGTGGTGCTGCCCGGTGTCGTATCGAGAGTGAGTCCCGCGGGGTCGGCAATCACCGCGACGCAGGTACCGTTCGCGGTATTGAGATTGATCGTGGTCTGCGCGAGCGCCCACGGGCTGGCTGCGCAAAAGGCAATGGCGGTCAGAAACGTCAAGCGCAAACGGGAGACTGGCATGGGCTGCTTCATTGGGGCACGGATCGACACAGCATTCTACCGCCGAGCTGCGGCCAATAACCAGCCAACAGCCCACAGACCGCGGCATCCGTGAACCCGGCCGGTCGCCACACACGCGGATCGACACAAAAAAAGAGGGGGCCGCAAGGCCCCCTCCGAAACACATTGCTCAAACTGCTTCGATTACGAGCAGGCTGCATCCTGGCCGACGCACGAACGGTGCGAACGATGACGCCACACACCGCTGTAGTTCGCCAGCTTGCCGGGCGCTGCATTCGCGTTGATGATGTTCGCAGCGTAGAAGCCCGTGACCGGAAGACCCGGCAGCGAGACTGGGCCACCCGTCGGGCTCACGCCACCATCGAGGTGATGTGCACCGCTGTCGCCGGCGGCAAGAGCGATCGTCGCCCAGCCACCCGTGTCACCGAACGGTGCCACCGACTTGAACAGGTTCGAACCGAACACCGACGAAGTCGGAACCGACTCGTTGACGAAGGTGATGATGTTGACCTCGTACGGCAGGTACGGCGCCTGCAGGAAGCAGGTATCGTCCGGCGGCGACGGGCAACGCGGCGGCACCGTCTCGGAGCTGCCTTCTTCGTGGTCGTACGTGCTGATGCTGAGCTCGACCCTGGACTGGCCGTCGATCGTCGCACCGAACGCTTCCGCGAACGGGCTGGTGATCGCGGACGGGTACAGGTCCTTGTCGACGTAGAAGCGCTTGGTCGGGAAGGTGACAACCCAATCCGTGGAAGCGCCGAGTGCCGGGTTGATCAGGTACTCGTTGTAGATCGAGTCGGCCATGAACACCGCGCTGACCGCGTCTTCACCGCGTGCGAAGTCTGCCGTAAGCAGCGCACCGCCTTCGGTGAACACGTACGAACGCGCGACGCCCGTCGCGACGATGCTCGGCGTGTTGGCCGCCTGCAGCGACGGCTGCAGCGACGAAGGCGTCGTGTACAGCGTGGTTTCGCTGAAGCCTTCGATCGCATCGGCGTTGTAGACGAAGAACGTGCCTTCACCGACGTTTACGATACCCGCGCCGCCGAACAGGCCGCCGGTCGGAACCGTGAGGTCGGCCGCGGTCGCGGCGTCGTTGCCGACGGGCGAGCCGCAATCAGGCACACCACCATCGGGGTTGCCGTCCTGGACGTGGGTGGTCGCATCATCGAGCGCGCTGCCCGGAATGATGTCGCCCATCTGGATCATCTCGAGGTAGCCCTCGCGGGTACGCGTGATGTCCTGCGGACCGCTGTCGGCTGCATACGATGCGCCGCCCGGACCGGCCACGCCGCCGGTGTAGGCAGCCTTGGAGAACGGATACGGGAACGCCGGGATGAAGTCGATGCAGCTCGCATCGCTGGTGTTGACCTGGGCGCCGCCGTCGTCGGAAACCTGGCTGACGGCTGCGGTCCACATGTCGTACGGAGACAGGAACAGGTTGAAGTCAAGGACTTCGCGGCTGTTGTAGCCTTCGAGGAAGCGAACCTTGACCGCCTTGCCGATGGCCGTGGTGTTGACCACGGAGATCAGGGTGTCCTGGCTCTTGTTGACCGTGTAGTACGGGTAGATAAGAACCTGGCCCAGACCATCCGGATTCAGGTCGACGGCATTTGCCAGGCCTGCGAAGCCAGCGACGCCGGCGATGCCGGCGACGACAGCAGTCGTCAAGTTGTTTCTCTTCATCGCAACACTCCTAAATTTAACCACAGGGCTTATTGCTTTACCGCCGACCCCACTCCGATAGCAAACTTGCCTTGACTGGCAAGGGCAAGGTCAGGCAACAGCGCCGCCATGTTAAGACAAAGGAAAGAACCGTGCAATCCCTTTCCAGATCTGCCCAATATGGAAGCGAATTCAATTACTTGGGGAGAAAATACCAATTGCCCTTGACGCGAATCCAGGTCTCGCTCTGGGTGCTCTTCGAATCGATGCTCCTGGCTGGTCCCGCTCCCATCTTGAGCTCATATGCCACATCCACATAGACCGTACAGCGGTCCTCTTCACACTCCTTGCGATTGAATGTCACGTTCTTCCACTGCAACGGACGATTGTTCATCGCGGTCGCATAGGCCTCGCGCGTCTGGGTCGCGCGAAATCCCGGGGTCAGATAGTCGTAGGCCTTTTCCGCCTGATGCGCGATCAGGTAGTTCCAGCGCTCGATCGCGCGGCGATCGACGTTGTCCGGATTGCCCTTGTCCGCGCAGCCCGCGAGCACGAGCAGAAGCGCCGCGGATGCACCGAATTTCCTGATCCTAGTTGTGGTCATGCGCGGGTTTCTCCTGCGGTCTGGCGGCGTCGGGGACGGGGTAGGTCTGCGGCGGCGGCGGCGATTGAGATGGCGGCGGCGGCGGCGGCGCGGAAGCCTTCGCGGGCAGCGGCGTCAGCGACTCGAACTGCCTGCTGTAGTCCTCGGTCATCTGCCGCGCTTCGTCGCTGTTGCTGATCACTCTCGGGGTGATCAGCACGATCAGTTCCGTGCGGCTCTTGCTCGTGGTCGTATTTCCGAACAGATTGCGCACGATCGGAATCTTGCTCAGCAACGGCACGCTGGTGTCGCCGGTGGAATTGTCGTCGCGTATCAATCCGCCGAGCAGAATGGTCTGCCCGCTCTGCACTGCGACCTGGGTCTGGATCTGACGCTGGTTGATCGGCGGGTTTCCGCCGGCGACCGCAGGCGGACCCGGATTGCTGACTTCCTGCGTGATATCGAGATAAACCAGACCACCTGGATTGACCCGAGGTTTCACGTCCAGCATCACGCCCGTATTCAGATACTGGACGCTCGACAATCCAACCGCTCCAGTACCTGTCGTCGTCCCGGTGTTGGTAATACCGGTGTAGGACACCTGCTGCACCGGTATCTGCTGACCGACGCTGAGCTGGGCTTCCTGATTGTTGTTTACGACCAGTGACGGCGCCGACAGCGTCTTCGCCTGGCCGGAAGTTTCCAGGGCGCTTAATTGCACCTGGAACTTGCTGTTGATGTAGGACCAGAAAACGCTCGCCGTGCCGCTGCCTGGCCCGACGCGACCGACCGTGCTGCCCATGCGGTCATATTGATTGGGATAGTCGTACGGTCCGCGCGGATTCGCGTATTGGCCATTCGCGGTCTGCAGGTTGCCGAGCCACCATTGCACGCCGTACTGCAACCCGCCGGTCAGCGAGACCTCGAGTATTCGTGCCTCGATCTGCACCTGCAACGGAACCACATCGAGTTTCTTGATCGCCGATTCGATCTGGTCCCACTCGATCGGCGTCGCCTGGATCATCAGCTGGTTGTTCTCCTCGATCGCGGAGATGCGGATGTCGGTTTCCTTCTTGCCGCCACCTGCGACACTTGTCGCGCCCACCGCTACCGGCGCCGACTTCTCCTCGTTCGATTGCGGCCGCAGCGAGTTCTGATAGCTCAGGCCGGAATTCGAACCCGCGCCGATGCCGCCGCGGCTGCCCAGCGTGGTCGGGCGCAACCCGGGACCGACGTTGCCCGATGTGCTGCTGCGGCGGCTGCCGCTCGACGTGCCCAGGAAGATCTGGCTCAGGTAGTCGGCAAGATCCGGTGACTTGAGATTCTTCACGTTGTACACGTAGAGCTGCACCGAGTTTTCCGTACCACCGCGATCGAGCCGGTAGAGCCACTCCTCGGCCTGCTTGAGGTATTCCGGTTGCGGCGTTATCACGATCATCGAGTTGGTCTGCTCGATCGGCATGAAACGGAACATGCCGGCCAGCGGCGACTCGCCCTTGGAGCCGAAGATCTGATCGAGATCGGGCAGCAGCTTGGCGACTTCGACATGCTGCAGCGTGAATACGCCGATCGACATGCCCTTCAGCCAGTCGACGTCGAAGGTGTCGATGGTGCGCTGGTAATTGTCGAGTTCGGACGGATTGCCCGCGAGCACGAGCAGACTGCGATTCGGATCGATGCTGACGAACGCATTGGGCTGCGCGTAGGGCTTGAGCAGCTTGGCCATCTCGCTCGCCGATACATAGCGCAACGGATAGATGCGCAGACCATAACCGGGCTGCTGGCTGGCGCCGACGCGCGGAGTCAGTTTGCCCGGAATTGCGTCCTTGGCCTGCAGCACCGTGTAGCGACTGCCTTCGCGCACCAGCGCATTGCCGGTCCATGCGAGCAGCATTTCCAGGACCGGCATCGCATCCTCGCGACGGATCGGCCGGGAAGTGGAATAGGTGACGTTGCCACCGACGTTCGGGGCGATCGTGTAGTTCTCCTCGAGCATGTCGCCGAGGATCGCCTTGACGACCGCCTGGATCGGCTGGTTCTCGAAGTTGAACGTGACCTGGCCTTCGCCACCGCCCGTGCGCGGCGCCGGCTGCGTGGAATAGAACTTTCCGGTTCCCACCTCGATCTCCGGTTTTGGCGGGGGGCGATTGGCGGAAGCCTGCGGAGAGATCGCGATACCGGAAATGTCCTCTTCGGGTGCGGTCGAAGGCGCCGGCTTGAGGATCGTGTCCGCGGTCAGGACATCGCTGTTCGCGGCCCGCGCAGGGGTTTTCGTCTGCTGCGTGGCACAGCCAGCCAGCGACGCCATGGCGAACGCACAAAGCAGGGTGGTCAGTCTCGATCGCACGGGGCTCACTCCATCATTTCTTCGGTGGCGCGGGTCTGGCGTTGCGCAGGCGCTCGGCATCTTCGCGCATCTTGCGGCGACGTTCCTCGATGCGGCGCGCGAGATCCGAGCTCGCATCGCGCTGGTTGGTCTGCCCGCGGCCGTTCTTGGCGTTGCCGGCCTGGTTTGGTCGCTTCACCGCGCGCGGATTGGCGTTGGTCTTGGTGATCGCGGTCTGGAGTTCGACCTCGGCCGTCTCGTTGGCGGCGTTCCTGAACACGACGGCTCGAGGCTTGACTTCGACCAGCGTCCAGCTCGCCTGTTCGCCCTCCAGGGGCATTCCGACCTTCAGCGCCACCGCTTGGTTCCGCGCCATGTCCTGCAGCATCGCGATACGCACGTGGTTCTTCTCGTCGAGAATGACGCCGGTCAGCGCGACATTCAGGGGACTTGGCGGGGGCGCGGCGTCGTCGCCGGCGGACGCGTCCACCGGAGTCGGTTCGCGATCCTCGTTGAACAGCGGATGTGCCTCGATCGCGGCAAATGCCGACGCGGGCGGAATCCGCACGGTCTGCCGGTCGATTCCGCCGACCGGTGCGCGCGCGGCCGCGTCCTCATCGTCGGCGGCCCAGCGGAAACCTCGACCGAAACCCGCATACTGCAGGACTGCAACGAACAGCAGCACGCCGCAGGTTGCAGCGAGCGACTTGGTGGCAAGACGCGCGGTGCGGACGTTCATTTCGACTTGCCCGGCTGGCGCAGATACCCCGACAGATTGAAGCGCACGTCGAGAGGATTGGGCGCGACCTTGACACCAGGTGGCGTGTAGGTCTGCTGCTTGTAGATCATGACCTGATCGACGAACAGGTACGGCTTGCCGTTTTCGAGGTCATACAGGATCGCGGCCAGCGGTTCGAGATCGCATTTCAGCCGCGCCTGCACGGTGACACGCTTGTACAACTCCTCTTCGCCGCCACCGTAACTCTGCGCGCTGACGTTCTGGCAGCGCTTTTCGTCCTTCGCGTGCTCGCTCATCGACTGCTTGAGGCGCTGGATCAGCGCCGCCGACGCCGCGTTCGCATCGGTTTCGGCGAGGAAAGCCTGATTGCCCTGCTCGTAGGCCTTGACCTCGGCGAGGCGTCGCTCGATTTCGGCCTTCTCGCCCGCGGTCTGGCGGAAACGCAGTTGCTGCTCGCGCAGGTCCTGCATCTGGCTGGAGAATTGCAGCTGCGGCGCGACGAACCACCAATGGATGCCGATCAGGTAGATCAGCATCAACACGATGAGCAGCAGCACGACCGCGAGGAAGCGTCCGTCCTTCGGTCTGAATCTACTTGCGGCCACGATCACCCTCCGCCGGCTTTCGTGTCGCGTCCTCCTGCTCCACGGGTTTCGCGGGAGCGGAGTCCGGCGCATCCTTGCCGCGCGCAGCCCGGATTCGTGCGCTGCGTTCGGCGGCCGCAGTGCGCCGCGACGGCATCGCGCTTGCGGCAGCCGCGCCGGCCTGAGCCTCGGATGCGCCCGGCGCTGGCTTCGCGCCCGCGGATTTTTCCGACCTCGCGTCGGTACCGCCCTTCGGCCGGTCTTTCGGATTGTTGTCCGGTGGGTGTTGCGGATTCTGCTGTGGCTTCTGTTCGGAACCGCTCTTCGCGGATTCCTTTTTCAGCGCGGCGGCGACCGGCTTCGCGGGGACTGCGGCTGATCCAGGCTGACCCTTCTGCGCCGGACTGCATTCCTTGAGATCGGCATTGATCTGGAAGCGATCCTTGCCGGTGCGCGCGTCCGGTTGCACCTGGCCCTGAAAGCCGGGGTTGCCCAGACACGGGGACGCACCGAGCAATGCAATCAGCTTCGAGGCTTCGGCGGCCTGGCCCTGCAACTGCACCTGGTTGTTCTCGATCTGCAGGCGCTCCAGATAGGTGTCCAGTGGAATCCGCCGGGTCAGGTCGTCCATGAGAGCGACCATCAACGGTCCCTTGCGCTTGCGTTCGGTCAGGAAATTCGCGCCGGCGATCGAATCGACCAGGGTCTTCTTGAGTGCGGCGACCTGCTTGGCAGCGGCCGCGGCCTTCTCCACCTCGACGCGCATGGACTCGACGGCGGCGGCACGGTTGGCCAGCGATTCATCCATGTTGACGACGAGCAGGACGATGGCGAGCGCAGCCAATCCGAGGTTGAGGGGCAGACGCAGGCTGCGGCGGCGCGCGCGGCGTTCGGGCGGCAACAGGTTGGCATGGCGGCGACCCGCGCCCGGCGCACCGCGCCACGTGTCCACGCCGTCGAGATCGGCCGCGCCGGCCGGCAGCGACGCGAGTTCGTCGTCGAGCTGGGCGCGTGGAATCAGCACGAGTTCGACCTGTGCGTTGCGGCCGCTCGCGTCGTAGCCGAGGACATGGCTGTCGAAATAGACCTGATCGGCCTTGAAGGGCGTCTGCCGGTCCATCTCGAATCCCAGCACCTGGCGCAGATTCTCCTCGGCCGCTGACGGCAGGGTGAGCGCACGCGACAGCACGCGATCGGCCGGGATCACGAACACCGTGCGCACCATCGGGTCATCTATTCCGTCGCGCAGGCGGCGGAACTCGGCACCCTGCTCGTCGGCCGGGCGGCTGCGCGAAATCCGCGCATACTCGCTGACGGTTTCGCCCTTCTCGCGCCAGACCACGATCTGGTCTTCGCGCAGGTCGAGCAGCAGTGATTCGGAGCGTTCGGACAGCAGACTTCGCCAGCGTTCCGGCAGGCACGCGAGCAGCTGGCCGCCCCACCACGCAAAAAAGCCCGGCAGCGGTGTCTTGGCGAGGCGCATCCGCAGACGCGCCAGTTGTCTGTCGAGAGTCGGATTCACGGCTTCAGGAGGTTTCCCCATCGCGCCAGCGCAGGATCACGTAAGGCCTGCCGGCCGGATTGATTCCGCCCATGCGAATGGTCGCATCCAGGGTCGTACTCGCTCCGTTCGGGAGCTTGGCACGGGACTTCACACTATACGTGAGGCCCCCGCCGCCCGCCACGATCGGGGTCGCCCCGTCGCAGCCGACGAGACCTGCGCCCGCGAGTTCGCCGGGCGGAAGGGACTGTATTTTCTGCTGCAGCTCCATGGCCTGCTCCTGCGAGCAGCCCGAGGCGAGCAGCGCACCCAGATCCGCATTGCCGAGGTTCGGCGCGGAGCGGCCGGAATAGATCGTGATGGAGGGTTCCAGGCGCGCATAGATCTCGTAGTTCATGCCGAGCACCTGCTGCAGCTCGGAAACCGTATCGAACGGGCCGTTCTTCGGGCCGTAGGGGAGCCCGGCCGCCTTGTAGTCGTCGATTTCAGCTCCGTTGGGTTGTTTGAGATCGTCGGGATCGACCCAGTCGACGACGGATTCGGCGAGTGCCTGCGCCTTCTCGAGTTCGATGCCGTGCGAAGCGAACAGATTGACCAGCACGTCGAGATTGCCCGGCTGCGCGGCCGCATTGATGTCGATCTTGCCGGTGTCGTCGGTGATTCGGACCTCGATCTCGGCGTCCCCGTAACCGAACACATACGGGCGACCGTCGCCGATCCAGCGCGCGAGCGGATCGGCCTTGCGCAATTCGAACACTGCGAGGTTGAGCCCGGCCTCTGCCGCGTAACGCGCCTGGGTCGTGTCGAACAGATGCCGTGCCTGCAGGTTCTCGGTTCGCGCGATCAGCGCGAAACTGCCAAGCAGGATCGACAGCATCGCGATCACCCAGAGCACGAGCACGAAGGCGACCCCTCGAGCGGCGGCCGGCGCGCGAGCGTGGCACGGACATGCGCGCCGCCTCATTGCTTTCCTCCGGCGTTCGACGTGGCGGGTCGACCGGCCAGGCCCGCGCTCGATGGCCTCGAATTGATCAACAGGTTGCCGGCGCGCTGGCGTCGCGACGCACCGACGTCGAGCAGCAGCGGGATGTCCATTTCGGGAAATTCGATGCGTGCCGCCGGCTGCATGCGCACGACGATACGCACCATGACCGGCGTGACACTCGGGTCATCCCACTGGTCGGACCAGTCGGTCAGTTCGCCGTTGTCATCGAGGGTGCGGAATTCGAAACGGCCGTCCTCGATCTGGTCGAGCAGCACAGCCGGTTCCATCTGCGCATCCCGGGCATCCGGATCGAAACCGTTGAGCATCGAGTCGGTGAACACGAGCTGCTTGCCACCGCTGCCGCTGCCCACGAATGCGAGGGTCTGCACATAGGGGCCGCCCCTGGACAGATACCCCGGCATCGGCGCGACGAAGCGCATGCGCTCACGCTCGCCCTCGAACACGAAATTCGTGCCGTTGCTGTCGTCATGGCCGAACGCCAGCGGCATCGCGCGACTGATCTGGTGACGCATGAATTCCTCGGCGACGCGAAGCCGGTTCGTGCGGTCGATCGCGGCCTCGCCCGAGTGCATCGAGTGCACCGCAGTGCGGATTGCGCCATACGTGCCCGCCAGCAGCAGTGCCAGCAACAGGATCGCGAGCATGACTTCGAGCAGGGTGAAGCCGCGAGCGCGCGTGCACGATCCCCCTTCCCGCCCGAATCGCCACATCCGCCGGGTGGCCGTTCGGGCCGCCTCGACGTTCGCGGCCTCCCGCTTCCGCGGACCGCTTGCCGGCTTCATCGCACCTCCGTGCCGCGGCCACGGTTCGGCTGGTTCGACATGCCCTGGGCATTGTTCGGATCGGGATTGGTCACGCGCAACGTGCTGAAACGCGCCTGATGCGGGTTTCCGCCGAAATTGCCGCCCCACGAGACGGTCAGGTCGACCTGGTAGATATCGAACGGCGCGATGTCGATGCCGCCGCCCAGGCCCGCATTCGTCGCGGAAACGGCGGCGCCGCCTTGTTGCGGGTTGCCGGGACGACCCGCGACAGCGGCCCGGGGCGGCGGTTCGACGCTGGCGGGATCGACCTGCCTGACCTCGAGGTCCCACGCGTAGCTGTCATCGAAGCGACCGCTCGAATGCCCGGCCTCGAGCGGCTCGCCGACTCCGACCGTGTCCAGCTTCGACTGCGCCCACAGCGCGGCCATCGTATAGTCCGATGAGGCGCGCGCGCTGTGCATCGAAGTGGCGAGGATCTCCATGAGTACGCCGACGCCGATCGCAAACACGAGGAAGGCCGCCACCATCTCGATCAGGCTGAAGCCGCGCATGTGCGCGCCAGACGCTGGCTGCCACGAACGCCGGCGCCGACTCGCGGCGCGAACCTGCGACGGACGAGCTGCTGCGGCGATCGTCGCCCGCGCGCATGCTGCGAACCCGCAACCGCTCCGCTGCACGGTAATTGCCCGCAGTATCCGCTTCGACAAGGATGTACGAATGGGTTTCATCGCATGGGTGGACCACAGGACCCGAATCGAGTTCGCACGGCGTCGCAACGCCGGCTACTCGGGCCGCTCGTCGAGGGCGATGTCGCCGGTCAACCAGGCGACGTTGATGCGCCACTCGCGCTGGCCCTGGAATACCGAGATGTGTCCGCCGGTCGAACTGCCGTCGGCAAAGAAGCGGATGCCGCCGCTGTTGGCGCCGGTCTGCTCTGTCTCCGCCGTGGTCAGCTGCAGGGTCATGTCCTTGGGCAGACTGACCGCCTTCTTGTCCGGCGGCGTGTAGGAATTGGTGTCGAGATCGAGCAGCAGCACTTCCTGCCGACCTTTCACGATCGCCTGACCACGCGTGTAGCGCAGTGCGGCGACCAGATCACGGCTCGCGGCGCGGATCTTCGCGCTCTGCAGGCTCTTCGAAAACGAAATCGTGACCACGGTCATCGCGATGGCGAGCAGCACGATCACCGCGATCAGCTCGATCAGGGTGAAACCTCGTGCGCGCCCGTGCGCGCAGGGGCGGGAATCGGAAATGCGGAATCGGGAATGGTCGACAGCAGAAATCGCGGCGGCAGCCGACTGCTCTTTCGAATCCCGAATTCCGGATCCCGAATCCCTGCCTCTCATTGCCAATTGCCGTAGTCCGCACTCACGCCGTCACCCCCTGCCTGACCATCCTTGCCGAGGAAGACGATGTCGAAATCACCGTGCTCGCCGGGCGCCTTGTACTGGAATGCATGGCCGAACGGATCCTTCAGGTCCGATTCCTTCGCATACGGCCCCTGCCAGTTGGTCGAGTTGCCGGGCTTGGTGATCAGATCCTCGAGGCGCGCCGGCGGCGCGCCATTGTCGAGCGCATAGCCTTCGATCTTGCCGGACAGCATCTGCACCTGGGCCTTGCCCGACCCGTACTTGCCCTTGTCCACGTTCTTTCCGACCGCCTGCACGACGATGCCCGCGACGATGCCGATCAGCACGATCACCGCAAGCATCTCGATCAGGCTGAAACCCGCGTCGCGACGCGCGAGTGGGAAATTGCGTTGCAATTGCTTGTTCATGCGTTTGTGTTTCCTCTATTCCGAATCCCGAGATTGACAAGCGTCGAAACCCCCGTCCCCTCGGGAGAGGGTCGGGGTGAGGGCTCGGCGCGAACAGGAAGCATCTCGCACGCACCAAAACCCCGATCCGGCGTTTCGCGCCACCTTGTCCCGCTGGATGATTGCTTTCCGAACCTCGAATCTCCACCCCCGGCTGGCCGCTCTCAATGAACGGCTCCGGCGATATTCATGATCGGCAGCACGATCGCCAGCATGATCATTGCGACGACCACGGTCATCACGATCGTGGTCGCGGGAACGAGCGCCGCAAGCAGCCGGTCCAGGGTGTTCTTGACTTCGACATCAAACGTATCGGCGACCTTCATCAGCATCGTATCGAGGTCACCCGATTCCTCGCCGACGCTGATCATCTGGATCGCCAGCTTGGGGAAGCGCTTGGATTGCGCCAGCGCATATCCCAGGCCGCCACCGGTCTTCACCTCATCGGCAGCCTGCTGCACGGACTCCGCAAGCGCAGTGTTGGTCATCACGTTGCGTGCCACCGCAAGGCCCGACAGCAACGGCACTCCGTTCTTGAGCAGGGTACCAAGGGTACGCGCGAGACGCGCGGTTTCGACCTTGCGAACGACGTCGCCGGCGACGCGTACGCCGAGCAGGCGCTCGTCGATGCGCAGGCGCGAGTCCGGGTCCGCCATCTGCCGGCGCAGCCAGCCCACACCGAGCACGATCAACACCAGAATCAGCCACCAGAAGTTCTGCAGCGTCGAGCCGACCGCAAGCACGACCTTCGTGATCAACGGCATCTCTATGTTCATGTCGGCGAACATGGGAGCGAACTGCGGCACCACGTAGATCAGCAGCACCATCAGCGACATCAGCACCATGCCGACCAGGAACGCCGGATAGATCAGCGCATTGATCACGCTGCTCTTCAGCTGCGCGCTGCGCTCCAGGTAGTCGGCGAGACGCGCCAGCGTCTCGGCCATCGAGCCGCCCGCTTCTCCGGCGCGTACCATGTTCACGTACAGCCGCGAGAAGCTGCCGTGCTCGGCTTCCAGGGAATCGGACAGCGGCGTGCCGCCGCGCACCTGGTCGCGCACCCGCTCGAGCATGCGCCGCGCCTTCTCGCTCTCGGGCAGGTCGAGCAGGATCTGCAGCGCACGATCAAGCGGCTGCCCCGCGCCGAGCAGCGTCGCAAGCTGCTGGGTGAACTGCACGACCTGCGCTTCGCGCAGCGTGGCACGCTTGAACAAGGCCACGAACAGGCTCGCCGAATCACTGCTGTCGGCCTCGCGCACCTCGAGCGGAATGTTGCCCGCATCCTGCAGCTTGCCGACAACCTCGTCGTGATTGGCGACGTCGAGCTGGCCTTCGAGGGTTTCCCCCGACGGCGTGACGGCCTTGTAGTAATAGAGAGTCATGCTGGTCGGGACAGGATAGGAGCCGGGATTCGGGTTTCGGGTTTCGGGACGAACCGGATTCGGGGTTTGCAGATGCGGGGACCGCGGGAATGCGTTGCCGAATGCCGGGTCCCCGATCCCGAATCCCGGCCTTTCAACCCTCCTGCGTCACGCGCAGGACTTCCTCGATCGTGGTCTGGCCCTGCAACGCCTTGACCAGGCCATCTTCGTACATCGTGCGCATGCCCTCGCTGCGCGCCTGCTGTTCGATATCGCCCATGCCCGCATGCTGCATGATCAGGCGACGGATCGGGTCGGACATCACGAGAAATTCCATGATCGTCGTGCGGCCGAAATAGCCGGTCGGATTCGCCGCGCTCGAACCCGGCTTGTAGAGCCGGACCGGACGCTCGTCGGTGAATTTCTCGAGACCGAATTCCTTGACCACCTCCGGCAGCGCATCGCAGGTTTCAGCGGTGGACAGATCGAGGCGACGCACCAGACGCTGGGCGAGAATACCGTTCACCGTCGAGGTCAGCAGATAATCCTCGACACCCATGTCGAGCATGCGGGTGATGCCGCCGGCCGCATTGTTCGTGTGCAGCGTGGACAGCACCAGATGACCGGTCAACGCCGACTGGATCGCGATGCGCGCCGTCTCGAGATCGCGCATCTCGCCGATCATGATGATGTCCGGATCCTGGCGCACGATCGAGCGCAGCGCATGACTGAAGTCGAGGCCGATCTGCGGCTTGGCCTGGATCTGGTTGATGCCTTCGATCTGGTACTCGACCGGATCCTCGACCGTGATGATCTTGACGTCGGCGGTATTGAGCTTTGACAGCGCGGTGTAGAGCGTAGTGGTCTTGCCCGAACCGGTCGGTCCGGTCACCAGCATGATCCCATGCGGCAGTTCCAGCACATTGAGGAACTTCTGCAGAAACTGGTCGGTGAAGCCGAGCTTGTGGAAATCGAACACGATCGCTTCGCGGTCGAGAATACGCATGACCACCGACTCGCCATAGGCCGTAGGCACGGTGGACACGCGCAGGTCGAGTTCCTTGCCCTGCACGCGGATCATGATGCGGCCGTCTTGCGGCAGGCGCCGTTCCGCGATATTGAGCTTGGCCATGATCTTGATGCGCGAGATCACCGCCGCGGTCGACGCTGCCGGCGGCGACTCGACCTCGTGCAGCACGCCATCGATGCGGTAACGCACTTTCAGCCGGTTCTCGAACGGCTCGACGTGGATATCCGATGCGCGCTGCTCGACCGCGCGCTGGATGATCAGGTTGACCAGCCGGATCACCGGCGCTTCGGACGCGAGATCCCGCAGGTGCTCGATGTCGTCCTCACTGCGATTGTTTTCGTCGGTGAGGTTTTCGACGATCGTGCCCATCGCCGAGCGACCGGAACCGTAATAGCGTTCGATCAGGTCGTCGATCTCACTGCGCAATCCGATGTTCAGTTTGACCGTCCGCGCGGTAGCGAGCTCGAGTGCCTGCACGGGGAAGCGGTCGGCGGGATCGGCGACCAGCAGGGTGACATCGTCCTCGCTCTCGCCGATCGGACATACGTGATGGTGCTTGAGGAAACGCACCGAGGTCAGCACGCTGGGAGGGGCGCTTTCGGGAAAGTCCCGCGCGGAAAGCAACGGCAGCTGGAGCAATTCGGAGACGCCTTCGGCCATCTCGCGCTCCGAAACCAGACCGAGCCGGGTCAGCAGCGAGACCAGACTGCCCGAGGTCGGGTCCTCCTCGTGCAGGCGCCGCGCGCGCGCGAGGTCGGTCTCCTTCAGGCGCCCTCGCGTGACCAGGAACTGGCAGATGCGCTCGTCGAGACTGGCCTCGATGCCTGTCGATGCGACCTGTTCGATTGGTGCGACGGCAACCATGAATCCCCTGCAGTTTCTCTCGCGAAGTGCCGATTGTTCCACATCCGGACTCATCAGGAGCCCGCAAACGGCACGATCAAGGTCCGTTTGGACCTGCGCCACGCTCGGGAGGTTCCCGTTCCGGCCTGACCAGACGGTCGATGAAGCCGCGGTTCAGACCGATCCAGAGCACGATCGGCACGACTCCCGGCAGGATCAGTGAACCGAACTGGTAGGCGACCGCGATCACGCTCCGCGCCGGCCCGGTCGCTGCGACCGCGGAGGCTCCGCTCGCACCCGCGTCGAACGCGAGCGTCTTCAGCGATTCGGCGACGATCCCGAATGCCTGGCTGATCCAGATCACGACGAATGCGATCGCAATTTGCGCCATGCGGCGGCGCGCCGGAATCGGTGTCGCCATCGCCAGGCCCGCGAACAGCGGCAGCGCGTAGGCATAGATCATCGGATTGATCGTCGGTTCCAGCACGCCTATTCCACCGGGACCATCCGGTCCCGCCGGCACCACGACCGTGACCGACGTGCTCAACTGGATCAGGTAGCCGGCGCGCGCGACCACGCGGCCGCTCGCGTCGAGCAGTTCCCCACCCAGCGTGACATCGCTGAACAGACTGCCCCAGACGCCGAGCAGTACCTGTTTCGCGATCAGCATGGACGGCCAAACCCATAGCGGCGCGAGCCAGAACCAGATCACGAATGCGAGCGGCAGCCAGAGAACGGCCTTGAGTGCGAACTCACGGATCGGCGACGGCTTCATCCCGCGCCTCGCGCGCCACGACCCTGCGCAAGCGACAGCGCCGCGATCCCGCCGGCCCGACTCGCACACCAGATGAGGTCGCGGGCGCATGGCCCGCGAGCGATCGGAACGGTGCAGGACATGCTCACCTCAGCCCACCCAGACGCGCGCATTGCGGAACATCCGCATCCACGGGGAATCCTCGCCCCATTCGCGCGGACGCCAGCTGAGCTGGATGCTGCGAAACACACGTTCCGGATGCGGCATCAGGATCGTCGCGCGCCCGTCGGTCGTCGTAAACCCGGCAAGGCCCAGCGGCGAACCGTTCGAGTTCAGCGGAAAGCGTTCGGTCGCGCGACCTGCGTTGTCGACAAAACGCACGCAGGCGTGCGCATGTTGCGCATCTGCCGGTTCCGCGAACACTGCGCGTCCCTCGCCGTGCGCTACCGCGATCGGAATCCGCGACCCCGCCATGCCCGCGAAGAAGATCGAGGGCGACTCGAGTACTTCGAGCGTGACCAGACGCGCCTCGTACTGCTCGCTGGCATTGCGCTCGAAGCGCGGCCAGTGCGCGGCTCCGGGTACGATCGACTTCAGGCCAGCCAGCATCTGGCAGCCGTTGCAGACACCGAGCACGAATTTCGAGGGGTCGGCAAGATACGCCGCGAACTGCTCGCGCAGGCGCTCATTGTAGAGAATCGAGGCGGCCCAGCCACGTCCGGCGCCGAGCACGTCGCCGTAGCTGAATCCGCCGCACGCAGCGAAGCCGCTGAAATCCGCGAGCGCATGTCGGCCCTCGGCCAGATCACTCATGTGCACGTCGAATGCGTCGAAGCCGGCGCGCGTGAATGCGGCCGCCATTTCGACCTGGCCGTTGACACCCTGCTCACGCAGGATCGCCACGCGTGGTCGCGTGCCGCGAGCGATGTAGGGGGCTGCGATATCCTCGTCCGGTGCAAAGCCGATCGACACGCTGATGCCGCGATCGGCCTCGTCCTGGCGCCATGCATGCTCGGACGTGGCACTCTCCGGATTGTCGCGCAGGCCCTGCATCGCGTGGCTGGTTTCCGACCAGGCACGCATGAGGTCCGGCCACGGCCAGCGTGCGAGAACTTCCTGACCGATCATCAGCTTCACCCGCATGCGCGGGTTGGGTCGCGCGACGACGTGAGCGATGTCCGCGACCCGATGCGCGACGAGAATCGCTTCGAATGCCGCTCGATCACTCTCGCGCACCTGCACCAGCGCGCCCAGTTCCTCATTGAACAACACGGTGAGCCGGTTGCCGTTCCAGCCATCCAGCTGAATGTCGAGGCCGCAGTGGCCCGCGAATGCCATCTCGATCAGCGCGGTGATCGCACCGCCGTCGCTGCGGTCGTGATAGGCCAGCAGCAGACCCTGCGAATTCGCTTCCTGCACGGCGCAAAAGAAATCGCGAAAGCGCGCCGCATCGTCGAGATCCGGCGGCGCGCCGCCGCCGCGCACGAAGGCCTGCAGCAAGGCGCTGCCGCCGAGCCGGTTGCGTCCGGCGCCGAGATCGAGCAGCCAGATTTCGCTGTCACCCTGATCCAGCACGAGCTGCGGAGTCAGTGCCGCGCGCACGTCGGCGACACGCGCGAACGCGCTGACGATCAGCGACACCGGGGACACGGTCGTCTGCTCGACGTCTCCTTCCTGCCAGCGTGTCTGCATCGACAGCGAGTCCTTGCCCACCGGGATCGACACACCGAGCGCAGGACACAGTTCCATGCCGACCGCATGCACCGCATCGAACAGGGCCGCGTCCTCGCCGTCACGGCCGACTGCCGCCATCCAGTTCGCCGACAGGCGCACCTCGTCGAGCCGGACCGGTGCCGCGGCGAGATTGGTAAGCGCCTCGCCCACCGCCATGCGCGCGCTCGCGGCGGCATCGAGCAGGGCCAGGGGCGTACGTTCCCCCATCGCCATCGCTTCGCCCGCATAGCCGTCGAAGTCGCAGAGCGTGACCGCGCAATCGGCGACCGGCACCTGCCAGGGCCCTACCATCTGATCGCGCGAACACAGACCACCGACCGTGCGATCGCCGATCGTGACCAGAAACGACTTGCTGCCGACCGCGGGCATGCGCAGAACGCGTTCGATGGCGTCCTCGAGAGCGATGCATTCGATGTCCGGAACCAGATCGATGCGTTCGTCGCTACGTCGCGCATCGCGCTGCATGCGCGGAGGTTTGCCGAACAGCACGTCGAGTGGAAGATCGACGGGAAGATGGCGGGAGTCGGAAGACGCAAAGCGCGAATCGGAGATGCACAGGCGGCGCTCGTCGGTCGCGCGACCGACGACCGCGAACGGGCAGCGCTCGCGCGAGCAGATCGCCTCGAACCGTTCCACCTGGTCCGCGCGCACGCCGAGCACGTAGCGTTCCTGCGACTCGTTGCACCAGATCTGCATCGGCGAGAGCTGCGGGTCGTCGCAGGGAATCGCACGCAGCTCGATGCGACCGCCGACGCCGGAATCGTTGAGAATTTCAGGAATCGCATTGGACAGGCCGCCTGCACCGACATCGTGGATCGACACGATCGGATTGCCGTCGCCACGTGCCCAGCACGCGTCGATGACCTCCTGACAGCGGCGCTGCATCTCCGGGTTGTCGCGCTGCACGGACGCATAGTCCAGCTGTTCCGAACTCGCGCCCGCACTCATCGACGAGGCCGCACCGCCGCCCAGCCCGATCAGCATCGCCGGGCCGCCGAGCACGATCACCGCGTCGCCATCGCGCAGGCGCCCCTTCTCGACATCCGGTGCACGCAGATTGGCCAGGCCGCCCGCAATCATGATCGGCTTGTCGTAGCCATGGCGCACAGCTGCGCCCGCGCCGCCCAGCTCGAACGTGCGGAAATAGCCGCCCAGGCAAGGGCGTCCGAATTCATTGTTGAACGCGGCCGCACCGAGGGGCGCATCGCGCATGATCTCGAACGCGCTCGCGAAACGCGGTGGAAGCGGACGCTCCTGCTCCCACGGTTGCGGCAATTCCGGAATACGCAGATGCGAGACCGTGAAGCCGACCAGACCCGCCTTCGGCTTGCCGCCGCGTCCGCTCGCCCCCTCGTCGCGAATCTCGCCGCCCGAGCCGGTCGACGCACCTGGAAACGGCGAAATCGCGGTCGGGTGGTTGTGCGTCTCGACCTTGATCGCAAACGGAACGTCCTCGACATGCACGCCGAACAGACCCTCGGCCGGATCGGCGAAGAATCGCCGCGCCGGGCTGCCCGCAATCACTGCGGCATTGTCGTGATAGGCGGACAGGGTGTGCGCGGGCGATCGCTCGTGGGTGTTGCGGATCATCGCGAACAGCGAGTCGGGCTGGCTTTCGCCATCGACGACGAATGACGCGTTGAACACCTTGTGCCGGCAATGCTCGGAGTTGGCCTGGGCGAACATCATGAGTTCGGCGTCGGACGGATCGCGACCGAGTTCGGCATAGCGCTCGACCAGATACGCGATCTCGTCGTCCGCCAGGGCGAGACCGAGGCGCCCATTCGCGGACTCGAGGGCCGCATGCGGACTCCCGCCGAGAACGATCCGGTCCAGGGCCGCCGGCTCGCCGCTTTCGAACAGCCGCGCACTGTCCGCGAGCGTGGTGATCACGGACTGGGTCATCGGGTCATGCAGGACGTGCACGATCGGGTTCCATGCGCTGTTCGCGGGTTCGGGCATGCCCTCGATGTCGAACGCAGTGCCGCGCTCGATGCGTCGCACCGGAAAGCCGCAGTCAATGAGAATGTCCGTGGCCTTGCTCGACCAGGGCGAACGTGTGCCGAGACGCGGAACAACCCAGAGCGTCGCCGCCGCGGCCGGCCCGGGCCGGGCCTCGATCACCTCGCCCAGGCGTGCCATCTCGGACCCGAGGTCGGATGCCGCTACGACGAAGTACACGTGGCGCGCCGCGCGCAGTCGCACGGTCGCAGCATGTCGTGCGATTTCGAGATTGATACGGTCGATGCGGAAAGCGGAAAGCGCTGGCTGGCCGTCGAGGGCGATCATGGCGCGGGCGACAGGTTGGGCAGCGCAGATGATAGACGAAGCACATTCATCGCGGACTGCGCCGGCGGCGGAAACGACGACGCCCGGCTAACCGGGCGTCGTGGCCGACACAGGGAACATGCAATCAGTTGCTCGCCAGACTCGCTTTTCCGAGCGCCTGCAGGCGAGCCAGCAACTGGTCCGGAGGCAGATAGCCGCCGAGTTTCGTGCCGTCGGATGCGAGCACGGTCGGCGTTCCGTCGACACCGACCTGGGTGCCGAGCGTGAATTCCTCGGCCACCGGATTGTCGCACTTGAGCGGCGGCGGGTTCTTGCCGGCCTTGGCCGCCGTGAATGCCTTCTTGCGGTCCTTGGCGCACCACACCGACACCGCCTTGTCGTAGGACGGGCTGCCGATCCCGCTGCGCGGGAAGAACAGGTAGTCGATCTCGATGCCGCGCTGGTTGTATTCGGCGATCTCCGAGTGCAACTTGCGGCAGTAGCCGCAATCGAGGTCGGTGAAGACGGTGACCTTGTATTTCGGCTTGCCGGACGGCGCGAACACGATGCGCTTGTCGACAGGTACCGCATCCACCTTCTGTTTCACGTCGATCGCGAGGCGGGCGGCGGTGAGATCACGCTTGTCGCGGGTGTCGTAGAGTGCGCCCTGCAGCAGATACCTGCCGTCGTCGCTCACGTACACCATCTGGCCGCCGACGATGATCTGCCTGAATCCCGGCAGCGGCGCCTGTTCGACCTTGTCGATCTTCGCCTGCGGCACGAGTTCGCGCAGCGCGTGGCGCGCCGCGGTATCCGCGGCCGATTCGGCTGCCTGCGCGAGCAACGGCGCGGCGAACAGCGCAACAGCGACCAGATAACGATGATTCATTGCGTTGACTCTCACAGGGAGTACCTCAATTGTGCGCCGCGCTGGCTGCGGCCAGGCGATCGAGTTCGGCGGCGAGGCGGTCGGGCGACATCGCGATTTGCGATGCGACCTGGGTTCCGTCTTCGGCGAGTATGGTCGGCGTGCCGCCGATGCCGAGGGACTGCGCGAGACGCGTCAGTTCGGGCACCGGATTCGGGCAGGTCGCATCACCCGGATCCTTGCCGGCCATCGCCGCGGTGAACGCATTCGGACGGTCCTTGGAACACCAGACGGCTTCGGCCTTCTTGTCTGCTCCGGGATGGATCGCCAGCGGATAGAAAAGGTAATCCACCGCAATGCCTTCCGCATTGTACTTGGCGATCTGCTCGTGGAAGCGTCGGCAGAACGGGCAGTCCACGTCAGTGAACACCGTTACCGTGTGCTTGGCCGGCGTCTTCGGTGCGAACACGATGCGCTTGTCCGGCCCGATCTTCGCGAGCGCGATCCGGCGCGCCTGCGCGCGCGAAGCCTGGGTGAGGTCGCGCTTGGCCGTCACGTCGTACGCATTGCCGTTGACCACGTAGCGCCCGTCCTTGGTCACGTAGACGAACTGGCCGCCGGCAATCGCTTCGTAGAAGCCCGGGATCTGCGAATCCTGAACAACGTCGACCTTGACGTTCGGCACCAGCGTCGACACCGCCTGCTGCACGACCTGTTCGGGCGTTGCCGCGAAGGCCTGGGCGGCCAGCAGCAGGCCGGAAACGATCAATGGAAGGCGCATGGAATCCTCTCGATCTCGGGAACGGGAACCAGCAGACCGGTAGGTTCGCGCAAATATTGCGCCGGACGCAGGCAACGGGCCTTGGACCCTGGCAACTGCGCCGAGGTTCCCTTGGATGATCAAGCATTGTCTCACGAGCCCGGCATCCACGAAAGTGAACCAGGACGCCGTTTCACGCGCGAGCCCGCTGCGCTGCGCTCATCCGCGCGGATGATGTCGTTCGTGCAGGCGTTTCAGACCCTCTTTCGCGACGAGCGTGTAGATCTGGGTCGTCGACAGCGAACTATGCCCAAGCATCAACTGCAGCGCGCGCAGATCGGCACCGTGATTGAGCAGATGTGTCGCGAACGAATGCCGCAGCACGTGCGGCGAGATGCGCGCGGCGGCAATGCCGGCCGTCTGCGCGTGCTTTCTGACCAGGACCCAGAACATCTGCCGGCTCATCGCCGCGCGGCGGTTGCTGACGAACAGGGCATCGCTGCGGCTGCCTTTCAGGAGGACCGGGCGCGCCTCTTCCACGTAGCTGCTGAGCCAGTGCGCGGCCTCGTCGCCGAGCGGAACCAGGCGTTCCTTGCCGCCCTTGCCGACCACGCGCAGCACGCCCTGGCGCAGGTTGATCTGGGCTGCCGTGATCCCGACCAGTTCACTGACCCGCAGCCCGGTCGCGTACATCACCTCCAGCATCGCGCGGTCGCGCAGACCGAGTGGCGACTGCGACGGCGCCTGCAACAGCGCCTCGACCTCGGTCTCCGACAGCGCCTTGGGCAGGCCGCGCGGGAGCCTCGGCGCGTCCACCAGCAGGGTTGGATCGCGATCGACGCGCCCGTCGCGCGCGAGCACCCGGTAGAAGTGTCGCAGGCTGGAGAGCAGGCGCGCATTCGATCGCGCCTTGTAACCCGTGCCGCGCGCACCGCCCGTGCTACTGCGCTCGGCGAGGTATCGCTGCAGCAGCGAGCGGTCGCAGCGTACGAGCGAACTCCCGTGCGCGGACAGCCAGCGCGCGAACGCCTCGAGATCGAACCGATAGCTCGCGAGCGTGTTGTCTGCAAGTCCGAGTTCGGACCAGCTGCGTTCGACGAAGCCGGCAATCAATGCCGCATCCTCGGCCGCCATCGCGGGGCGCAACGCACGCGCTGCCTCAGCGCGTTTCCTGCGCTTCGGTGCCTGCGGCGGTGGCGGTGGTATGGGCGGTCTGCTCATCATGCTTCGATCGATCACGCCGAGCTTGCGCGGTGCAGCCTAAACCGCGAACCTGAGCGCCGTCATCCGATCGCGCAAGGTCCTGTTCGCATGCCGCACGCGGCTCCACTCCGTCTGCGCCTGAGCGCCGCGGTCTACGACCTGTTGCCGCTGATCGGATTGTGGATGCTGAGCGCCGGACTCTGCCTGCTCGCGACGCGCGGCGAGGTCGACGTCGCCCATCCTCCGCTCGCCTACCGCAATGCGCTGCGGGCAGTGCTTGTGGCGGTCACCGCCGCGTACTTCGTGGTCTCCTGGTCACGCGGTGGGCAGACCATCGGCATGCGTGCATGGCGGCTTCGTGTCGTGGCGAGCGACGGCCGCGCCCTGCCCTGGCCGCGCGCACTGCTGCGATTCGCGGTCGCCCTGGTTTCGCTGCTCACACTCGGGGCGGGCTTCCTCTGGTGTCTGGCCGATCGCGAACACCGCGCCTGGCACGACCATGTCGCCCGCAGCACGATGATTCGCGAATAGGCAGGGTCCCGCCGCAGATCACGCAGCCAGCGCGTTTGCGACCATTTCCTCGATCGCATCGAGGTCCGGAATGATCGCGCGGTCGTCGCGCACGAGAACTTCGGCGCGCACGCCCGGTGCGTGCGGATTCTCGTCGCTGGTCGGAATCAGCAGGTCCTGGGTGATCGTCGTCAGCCGCGGAAAGCCCTGCGCGAGCAATGCGAGGAACGGCATGCCGGCATTGCCCCCGAGCGCCTTGAGCACGGCGACGCGCGCATTGCCGCGGCTCTCGTCCTCGAGTTCACCGGTCAGCATCGGAAACGAGAACAGCGGCAGACGCCAGCCCCGCCATGGCAGGCGTCCGAGCAACCAGGCCGGCGCGTTGGCGACTTCCTCCGGCTTGGCATAACTGATGACCTCGGCAACGGTCGCGTTCGGAAGCAGCACACGACCGTTCGTGACCGGGACCATGACCCCTCGGATTTCGCGTGGGAGATCGATCATTTCATTGCATCCTTCATCGCGCGCGACCATGCGGCCACGGGTACAGCGGTCAATGCAGGGAATTGCGCCATGACGACGTTCACGCGGGCTCGGCAAGCAATTTCGAGGCGAGTTCGCCGGGCGATCCGAGAAACTCCACGATGCCGGCTTCGCACACGCTTTCGATCATCGTGCTGACCACGCACGTATCGGGGCGCTGCGCATAGACACGTCCACCCTTCTCCGCCAGGTGGCGGCAGCCCGCCACCGCATCGTCGGACATGCCGGAAAAGACGATCGCACCGGCATTCTTGCCGAAACGATCGGCGACATCCGCGATGACGCGATCGATCGACGGCCGGTAGGCGGCTTCGCCGGTCACGCGTTCGAGCACGATCACTCCGCGATTGTCCACGAGCAGTCGATGTGAAGTCGGCACGACCACGACCTCGCCGTGGCCGACGCGCTCGCCGTGGGTCGGCGTCCGCACCGTGAGCGCGGTAGTCCGCGCGAGCTGCTGGGTCATCATGTCGACGAATTCTTCGCCCAGATGCTGGGCGAGCAGGAACAGCGCCGGATAGTCGCGCGGAAACTCGCCGAGAAACTCGCGTACGGATTCCGGTCCGCCGATCGACGCACCGAGAACCCAGACCCGCGTGATCTTCGCCTTGGGCGCACTGTCCGGGTCGAGCCAGTTTTCGTGGGCGAGCGTCTCCACTGCCTTCGGTGCGACCGCCTCTTCCAGCGGAATCAGCTCGAGCGACGCATCGAGCGACGCAAACGCCGGCGGCGCCGCCTCCGCATCGGTCTCGGGAGCAAGAAACTCCGCGGGGCTCATCGTCTCTATGCCGAATGTGGCCGGACCTGCGGGCACCGCGGGCGGTACGCCGTCGGCCGGATCGTCGAGAATGTCCTCGAGCGACCAGTTCGCGGAAACACCCGGGCCTGCAGCCGGTTCCGTGTCGGCCGCAACGGGCACGGCCTCCTCCGATTCTGCGATCTCGGGTTGCCCCTCGATCCCGGCCTCGGGGTCGACCGCCTCGGCCAGCGATGGCTCGAAGCTGAAATCGGACTCGGGAACGTCCAGATCCGGCAGATCGAACCCGGAATCGCTCCCGGCCTGTGGCGGTTCGGGCTTGGCTGCCGCTCCCGCGTCGAGTTCGGCCAGGAGATCCTCGATGCCCGCAAGATCGAGGTGTGCCTCGGCCGTGTCGTCGTCGCCTTGCGTTACCTCCGCAACCGGCTCGCTCGCGAACTCGCCCAGGTCCTGGGTCAGGGTCGTCGAATAGTCGAGGAGCGCGGCAATTTCACCGAGATCGACATCGACGAGGGCGTCGACGTCATCGCCTTCGCGCACCTCGACGTGCGCCGGCACCGGAGTATCGGCCGCGGACTCGCGAGGCGGCATCGGACTCGGGTCCTCGAGCTCGGCCAGGGGCTCGCGTGCATCCTGGCCGGGCGACTGCATGCTCGCGTCCTCGGTTTCGCGCAGTGCTTCGGGCGCAGCATCCGCGATCGCGACCGCAGCGGGCGCAGAATCGCCCTCCACGCTGGCGGCGTCTGCGGCGAGCGGAGTCAGCGTCCGCGGCGCGGGCGGCACCGGTTCGGCGTCGAGCGGACGCGGCGGATCGATGTCGGTAGCGCCGAGTACCTTGGAAGCCAGATGACGCATCCAGCGCGCGTGATCCCAGCCGGTCAGGCCGCTCGATACGTCGCCGTCGTTGAACACGACGCGGTAGCGCGAGTCGTCGAGCAGCGCGCAGACGTCGTCGAGCGCGGGATCGTCCTGATTGTCGAGATTGACAACAACGACATTCGCCTGCGACTGGACGAGCGCATCGCGATCGAAGGCGTGGGTATCGGCCTCGTAGACGATCGGTGCTCCCAGCGCATTCAGGGTTTCACGCAGATGCTCGCCGCGACCCCGAGTCTCGTAGAGCAGCGCGACAGCAACGGCGGAGGCCCGGTCAGACACGCTCGCGCCTCAGCACTTCATGCACCTGCTGCAGGAGGTCGTCCTCCTGGTAGGGCTTGCCGAGATAGCGTTCCACGCCGATTTCCAGCGCGCGCTGGCGGTGCTTTTCGCCGGTGCGCGAGGTGATCATGATGATCGGTACCGTGCGCAGCCGCGAATCGTTGCGCATGTAGGTAGCGAGCTCATAGCCGTCCATGCGCGGCATTTCGATGTCGAGCAGCATCAGGTCCGGCACGCTGTCCTGCAGTTTCTCGAGCGCGTCGAGGCCGTCCTTCGCGGTCTGCACCTCGAAATCGGCGCGTTCGAGCACACGTGTCGTGACCTTGCGCATCGTGATCGAATCGTCGACGACCATGATCAGCGGCCGCTGACGGACCTCCGGCAGCGGTTCCGGTTCGGGAGTGAAGCTCGCGGGAGCGATTTCCGTACCGGCGTCGATGCGCGCACGCAATGCGGCGAGGCGGCGCACCAGCGGGGCCAGATCGAGGATGATCACGACCGAACCATCGCCCATGATCGTCGCACCGAAGATGCCCGGCACCGAGCTGACCTGCGGACCCACCGACTTGACGACGATCTCGCGCGATCCCACGACGCCGTCGATACGCACGGCCGCGCGCTGGTCACCCGTGCGCGTCATCAGCATCGGCACCTGGGCCTCGTCGCTGGCCAAACGCCCGCGCGGCACGCCGAGCAGTTGGGCCAGGTCGTAGATCGTGTATTCCTCGCCCGCATAGGCGTGCTTCGGATTGCCTTCGGCGATGCGCTTCTCGAGATCGTCATGGGCGATGCGTGCGACACCCTGCACCGACGACATCGGAATCGCGTAGCTGCTGTCGCCGAGTCTGACCAGGATCGCCTGCGTCACCGCAAGGGTGAACGGCAGGCGGATCGTGAAACTGGTCCCCTTGCCGGCCGTCGAATCGATGACCAGCGAGCCGCCCAGCTGCTTGATCTCGTTGTGAACGACGTCCATGCCGACGCCGCGTCCGGAGAGCTGGGTCAGCTCACGCGCGGTCGAAAACCCGCTCTCGAGCACGAATCCGTAGAGATCACGGTCCGGCAGATCGACTTCCGGCTTGAGCAGACCGCGCTCGATCGCCTGGGTACGGATCGCATCGCGGTCCATGCCGCGACCGTCATCGGATACGCGCAGCACGACTTCCGTCGCTTCGCGGCTGACCGCGATGTTCACGGTGCCTTCCGCGGGTTTGCCCGCGGATTCGCGCTCGGCCGGTTTCTCGATGCCATGCGCGAGCGCGTTGCGCAGCATGTGCTCGAACGGCGCCTTCATGCGCTCGAGCAGATTGCGGTCCATTTCGCCGTGCGCACCGTCCACCTTGAGCTGAGCGCGCTTGCCGACATCGTGCGCCGCCTGGCGCAGGGTCCGGCGCAGGTTCGGTACCAGCGAATCGAACGGCACCATGCGCGTGCGCATGAGGCCTTCCTGCAAGTCGGAGCTGACCCGCGACTGTTGCAGCAGCAGGGTCTCGGATTGTCGTGTCTGGTCGTCGAGCAGGCCCTGGATCGATACCAGGTCGGAGACCGACTCGCCGAGTGCACGCGAAAGCTGCTGCAGTTGCGAGAAGCGATCGAGTTCCAGCGGATCGAACGCGCCAAGACCGGTGTCCTGCTGCTCGCGCTGATAACGCGCGATGATCTGCGCCTCGGTCTCGATTTCGAGTTTGCGAAGCTGCTCGCGCAAACGCGTGACGGTCTGGTCGAACTCGACCAGATTGAAGCGGAACGTGGATATCTGCTGCTCGAGACGCGATCGGTAGATCGATACTTCGCCCGCGTAGTTCACGAGCGAATCCAGCAGGTCCGAACGCACGCGGATCATTTCCTGGGGTGCGTGCGGCACGTCCTCCTGGTCCATCGCGGTCAGATGACGCGGCGCGGGCCTTGCGACCGGTGGAGCAACCGCAACGGCTGCGGGTTCGTCAGTCGGCGGCATCGCGGATGCCGCTGCCGGCGCCGCGTCCGCAGTCGGCACGCCGACATCCTCTCCCGCAACCAGGTTCTCGAAGCGCGCGATCGCATGCAGGGGCATTGCGATGGCGCGGCGTTGCGCGACACGCTGCACGAGCACGTGCAGACGGTCGAAGCCGCGTTCGAGCGACTCGACGGCCACGCGATCGACTGCCAGGCGCCCATCACTGACCGCGTCGACCAGCGATTCCATCGCATGGCTGAGATCGCCGATCGGTGCCAGCCCGGCCATGCGCGCGCCACCCTTGAGCGTGTGCAGATCACGCTGCAGACCGACCATCGCGGCGCGTTCCTGCGGGGCCTCGCGCAGATTGGCCACCAGCGAGTCGGCGTGGTCGAGAATGTCGGCGCTTTCCTGGACGAAGATGTCGAGCAGGTCGTCGTCGGCATCAGCCGCAACGAGCGGGCCATCCGGCTGCGGGTCGTCGGCGATCGGCGGAGCT
Organism: uncultured Gammaproteobacteria bacterium; assembly: GCA_963758365.1. Classification (GTDB taxonomy): domain Bacteria; phylum Pseudomonadota; class Gammaproteobacteria; order Xanthomonadales; family Rhodanobacteraceae; genus Dokdonella_A. The sequence goes on along the minus strand of CAVWVB010000001.1, from coordinate 441,230 downwards.
TCGGCCCCGGCCAGGGATACGGACCCGGCAGACGGCTCGGCAGGTTCGGCGCGCGCGGTCTCATCGCGCGGCGTCGCGCCAGCGTCGTCGATAGCCGGCGGAGCCGGAATGTCCTCCACGTCGAGAGCGAAGTCATCGCCGTCGGAAGGCTGCCCTGACGCCGCGGCCGAGTCGGTTGCGTCCGGTTCGTCGTCCGGGGATTGCGTCGCCCCGGCGATGTCGGACTCGAGATCGGACCGTGCGGTCTGTGCTTCCGCGTCCGGCTCGCCATAGATCGCGGCGAACGCGCTGTCCGGCGCGACCGACGGGATCTCGTCCTGGCCGCTCGCAGCGGGCGACGGCATATTGAAGTCTTGCAGCGAGTCGGCAAGTTCGTCGGGAACCGGGGTCGATGTCAGCGCGTCGAGCGCCCCGGAGTCCGCGCCGGTCTCCGTGTCCTCGAGCCACTCGCCGGTGAGATCCGAATCCGCCGCCGCGGACAGCGCTTCCGCACTGCGTTCCTCGCTCGCCGCATCGGCATCGAACGGTGCTGCAGCGGAACTCTCGGCGGGGTCCTTGACGTCGCTGTACCAGGCCACGGACGCATCCGCGTCGGGCAGCCCGTCACGCAGCGCGATCATGCGTGCGGCCAGCGCGGACGAATCCGGCAGCTTGCCGTCACGCTGCTCGAGGTGCCGCATCACGTCGCGCGTCAACGCAACGGTTTCGCGGATCGCGGCGATACCCGAGTCGGACGCTGCCGCATCGGCGCCACGCAGTCGCTTGATGTAGTTTTCGAGGGGTGCCAGCACGTTGCCGATGGTGGGAATATCGACCATCGCGATCGCGCCGTTGAGCGTGTGCACTGCACGCAGCAGCGACTTGTCCGCAGATTTTGCGACCGGCTCGCAGTCCGCCAGGTATTGCTCGATGATTTCGAGATGCGCTGCAACCTCGCTCTGCAGGATGTCGAACAGGACCGGGTCGATGTTCGGCAGCGGACCTGCGATCAGCTCGCGTGTCGGCGCCGCAAAATCCGCCTCGCCGACCAGGTTGCCGGTGGCGCGGATATCGGCCCCGAAGGCGGGCAATTCTCCCGACTCGATGCGCACCCGGCGCCGCACGGTCTTGCGCAGCTTGCGGGTCGAGGTGCCCGCCTGCGGCACCCAGGCTTCCTCGCCCGCCGCGAGACGGTCGGCCGTATCCATGATCGCGCCGATATTCGCCGTGCCAGCCGGCTCGCCGCGCAGGGCCCCGAGCAGGACCGGAATCGCATCGACGGCATGGTCGACCAGCGCGACAACCGCATTACCAGGCGCAACCGCACGTTCGAGCACGCGATTGAGCAGGCTCTCGACCTTCCAGCTGAACTCGCCGAGCGCAAGCGCACCGACCAGGCGTCCGGACCCCTTCAGGGTATGGAAGGAACGCCTGACCACCTTCAGTTCCTCGAGATTGTCGACATCCGCCTTCCAGACCGGAACCTGGCGACGCAGGTTCTGCAATTCCTCCTCGACTTCCTCGACAAACACTTCGCGTATGTCGTCGTCGATGTCCTCGCCCGCCCCCTCCTCGAATCCGGCCGGCACGAGCTCGTCGAGCGGAACTTCCTCCTCGATTTCCTCCTCGATCTCGGTCCAGCCCGGGTCGTCGCCTGGCTCCGTTTCGGCCAGACGAAGGCCGGACAGGTCCTGGCCCTGCGGTTCGGCCGTACCGGACTGGCCGATGATGAGGTCGTCCAGATCGCGTCCCGGCAGCACGTCGACGCCAGGCAAGCCGGAGCCGAGAGCAGCCGAAATTCCGGCGGCCAGTTCGGACATCGGCGATGTCCCGGAGGTCGCCTGCGAATCCGTCGGACCGGCCGGCGGAGGTTCCGGCTGGCGAACCGAATCGGTTGCGTCGCGTGCGGTGTCCGCCGGTGCGGGACCCGTCGCGGGAGCGTCGGTACTCGCGACGAAATCCGGCGTCGGCGCCGGCGGCAGCGGCCAGTAGCCGAGCGCCTCCAGGCTGTCGCGCGCGACTTCCAGAATCCTGTCGCGATTGCGCCGTTGCTCGCGTGTCGCTTCGAGATAGTATTCGATCGCAGCGAGCGCATCGGCAAGCTTGTCCATCTGCTCAGCCGTCGGCACACGCTTGTGCGCGATCAGTTCGACTTCGACGAATCGCACGACTGCGGTCATCGACTCGCCCGCATCGGCGAGACCGAGCATGCGCAACGCACCCGCGATTTCCTCGAGCAGGCGCGGAATCTGCGCAACACGCTGATGATCCCAGGGCGACTCGATGAATGCGATGACGTCGTGCTTGGCCTGCTGGATGTTGACCGCGGCTTCGTGCATCAGCGCGTCGAGGATCTTGCGAACCTCGGCCTTGGGCAGATCCAGTTCGGAAGCGCTTTCGTCGCCTTCGGGAGTCGCGCCCAATCGTTCGATATGGTCGTCGAGCGAGGCTTCGACATAGAGCAGCGCCCCGGCGACATCGAGCAGCGCGCCCTCGTCGATCGGACTGCGGTGCTGCGCCATGCCTTCGATGACCTCGCGCTGTTCGCCGACCACGCGGCGCGGCACGCCGAGGCCGAGCATGCCGAGCGTATCTCCGACACGATCGAGAATTTCGACCTGGTCCGCCAGTTCGCCGGTATCACTGCTGCGGCTGCGCAGGAAGATGTCGAGGGCTTCCTTGACCCGCACCAGATCGTCCTTGATTGCCGCGGAAACGGTGCCGAGGAGATTCCTGTTGCGCCCGGTCATCGATCCCTGTGCATGCTGCAGTTCGCCCGCGGTAGGCAGCAACGTATCGAGCTTGTAGGTATCGCGGATTTGCGCACAGCGGAGGCCGCGCGGCGCGGCGCCCGACTCGGCCGAGTGCGCCACGTAGTAGAGGAGGTTCTTGACCAGTTCCCGGGGTGGCGTCGCGCCGAACCCCGACTCTCCGCCTTCCGCGAACCGATGGATTTCGCGATCGACACGGCCGAACAGCAGTTTCACCGATACGCTCGCTTCGAGGTCGCCATTTTCGACCGCGTCGATCACACCCGCCGCGACCCACCACAGGCGGCGCGCTTCCTCTCCATAGGAGATCGCGCGCAACCGATCGAGTACATCGATCAGACGACGCAGGTGCGCCGCAGCGCTCTCGTCGCGGATCCATTTCAGCAGCGCGGCCTGGAAGCCCAGGCGCAGGCGCAGCGCCTTCGAGCGCAACTCGGTTCTTGATAGCGGCTGAACGCGACCGGCAGCAGCTGCCGGCAACGCGATGTCCAGATCCGGCGAAAACAGTGCCGATTCGCTGAGCAGGCTCTCGCCGCGGCACGCGCGCAGATCGTTGAGCAGTGGCAACAGGACGATCGGAATGTCCTTGTGGCCACTCTGCAGACGCTCGAGATAGTCCGGAAGCTGGACCATGCCGCGCATCAGGACCGAATAGCTCTCCTCACGCTGGTGAATGCGATCGCCCACGAGCGCCTCGGCGAGCCGCTCCATGTTCTCGACGACCATCGCCGCGCCGTACAGCTCGACCATGCGCAACGTGCCCTGCACCTGATGCAGGTGTTCGGCGCACGCCCGCATCGGTTCGCGGTTCGCCGGATCCTCGACATGGATTTCCAGCGCCTCGCGCGCATGCGCAAGCGTGGCGTCGAGTGCCTGCTTGACCCAGTTGAGGGCAGTGAATTCGCCGTCGTCGTAAAGTTTCATTCGCCTAGCCTTGACTCCGACGGTCGATGTGCGCGCGGAACGCGCGCCGCAGTCGTCGCGGACAGATTGATCATTGGCGGACAACGCTTCATGCGCGCTCGCTCATCCCGGCAACTTGAAGTCCGCGACCGAACGACGCAGGTCGGACGCGAGCTGGGCGAGATTTCCGATCGATTCCGCGGTCTGGCTGGCACCGACCGAAGTCTGCGAAGTGATTTCCTGGATCACATTCATGGTCGCCGAAATGTTGGTCGCGGCTGCCGATTGCTGGCGCGCCGATGTCGAGATACCCTGAATCAGTTCCGCGAGATTGTTGGACACCGTTTCGATCTCACCCAGTGCATGGCCCGCATCCTCGGCAAGGCGCGCACCGGACACGACCTCCGAAGTCGTCTGCTCCATCGAGCTGACCGCCTCGTTGGTGTCCGACTGAATCGTCTGCACCAGCGTCTCGATTCTCTTGGTCGCGCCCGACGCACGTTCGGCGAGGCGCTGCACCTCGTCGGCGACGACCGCGAAGCCACGGCCCGCCTCGCCGGCCGATGCCGCCTGGATCGCCGCGTTCAGGGCCAGGATATTGGTCTGCTCGGCAATGTCGTTGATCAGCTCGACGATCGACCCGATTTCCTGCGAGGACTCGCCGAGCCGCTTGATGCGCTTCGATGTTTCCTGAATCTGGTCGCGGATGCTGTCCATGCCCTGGATCGTCTGCCGCACGACCTGGGCGCCGTTCGCGGCGATCTGCACCGAGCGCTGCGCGACCTCCGCGCTGTCCGACGAATTCCTCGAGACACTGTCGATCGACGACGCCATGTCCTTGATCGCCACGGACGCAGACGTGATCTGGCGCGCCTGATGCTGGGCGGCTTCCGCGAGCTGCATCGCGGTACCCTGGGTCTCCTGCGCAGCAGCGGACACCTGCACCGCGGTCTCGTTGATCGTGGTCACGAGGCTGCGCAGCGCCTCGACGGCGAAATTGACTGAGTCCGCGATCGCGCCCGTGATGTCCTCGGTCACCGTCGCCTTCACCGTCAAGTCGCCCTCGGCAAGCGAACCCATCTCGTCGAGCAGACGAAGAATCGCGTCCTGGTTGCGCTGGTTGAGTTCGTTCGTCTGCTGGTAGCGACGCTGCTGATCGCGGAACAGATTGATCCCGAGGAACAGCAGGAGAAGCATCGCGCCGACTGCGGCTATGGCGCCCCAGATCGGGTTGGGGAACATGCGCTTGGTCGGCAGACCGTCGATGCGCTGCGAGATGCGCGTCGCGCCCAGCAGCACGCTCTGGCTGTCGTTGAACGCCTGATCGGCGGCATCCTTGACTTCCTGTAGCGTGGTCGCGGAATCGAGGATGTTCTTGACCGGCGCGTTGACCGCAGTCCACTGCTGGGCAACGTCGCTGACGATCTGCTTCGCGTTCGCGTTGTCGAGCGGCTTGATGTTGAGTTCCGAAGCACCCTCGAGCAGGCCCGTAACGACCGTCTGGTAAAGACGTGAATCACGCTCCAGTCCCGCCGCCGAAGCCTGCGTGTCGGCGCCACCGGCAAGAATCTTGGTGACGCGTCCGCCCATGCGGTCGGCGAGCTGCATCTGGCGCGACGCAATGTAGACCTGCGAGGCGCTCGCATTGCGATCGGTCAGGATGTTGACTACTTCGCTCATGCGCGAGTTCAGCGCCGAAAGCTTGTCGGTGAAATCCTTCGCGCTGGTGCTCGCATTGAGCACGATGTCCTTGTTGCTGACGATCTTGGTCGCATCGGCCTGCAGCTCCGACCACGCCTTCTGCAGTGCGGTCAGTTCGGGTCCGATGTCGCCCTTGAACGAATTCATGCCCTTCTTGTCGCCGTCGACCAGCGCGTGAACGTAGGCATCGATATTCTTGCGCGTGCTCTCCAGTTCCTGAAATGCGAGTTCGTTGCCGCCCGCGGCTTCGGCCGCGAACTTCGCGAGCTGCTGCGAAGACACCTGGATCTGTGTCGAGTAGGTGATCGCCTGGCGGTCCTGGTCGCTCTTGTAGTAGAGAACCACGAAGTCGATGATTGCAAAGACGAACAGCAGGCCGAGCAGAACGAACAACACCGTGTTCGCACTGCCGCTGCGTTCGCGCCCGACACCACCCGCTGTTGTACTCACACTTCACCCCCCGATGCCTGTTGCTGCCGCATGTCATGTCCCGTGACGGTCGACGATTTCATGCTGCGGCCTGCTGGAATTGTGCACTGCGTGTCATGGCGGCCATGCTGAACAGCCCCCACAAGATATCTCCCATCTGGATGTTCTCGCCCACGAATCGTCCGTACCTTTCGTCCGCCTCGCCGATGGCCGCGGCAAGCTGCTCCTCGGAAAAGCTGCGTTGGCCGAGCACTTCGTCGACGAGCAGACCCACGCTGCCGCCGTGCTGGCGCACGACAAGTACGCGCGTGCTGTCGCTGGTCGTGCTGCGGCCGCCGCCCGTGAATTCGCGAAGATCGACGACCGGCACCAGGTTGCCGCGCACGTTGGCCACGCCGAGCAGCCAGTTCTTTGCGCCCGGAACGACGGTCAGCACCGGCAGCGTCAGGATCTCGTTGACTTCCGCGATGCTGCTGACGAAATGACGATCGCCGATGCGAAAACCGATACCGCGCCAGAGGCCAGGTGCCTCGATCTGCTCGGGCGCGCCCGCAACGTGCGCGAGACTGCGCTGCTCGTAGCCTGCGAGCACCTCGAATGGAGTGGCGGAGACGTCATGCTCGCTCATCGACCCGATTCATCCCCGCCGGTCATCGTGCGAGCCGGGCGCAACGCAACCTCGCCACCGGCCGCGGCAGCGCGCATGCCGGCACAGGAACAACTCCCCGCGATGAACATGGATGCCATACCTTCCCCCGTCGATCGAATGGCAGTCTGATTCACGTCCCGTCCACGTGACGGCGGATTGCGCCGAGCAACTCCTCGCGCGTGAAGGGTTTGGTCAGATACTGCTCCGATCCGACAATCCGTCCGCGTGCCTTGTCGAAAAGACCGTCCTTCGACGACAGCATGACCACGGGTGTGTGCTTGAACATCTGGTTGTTCTTGATCAGCGCGCAGGTCTGGTAACCGTCCAGACGCGGCATCATGATGTCGACGAAGATGATCTGCGGCTGCTGGTCGGAAATCTTCGCCAGGGCCTCGAATCCGTCCGTCGCGGTGACGACTTCACAACCCTCCTTTCGCAGCAGGGTCTCGGCGGTACGGCGGATGGTCTTCGAATCATCGATGACCATGACCTTCACGCCGTTCAGGCCGCCATCTTTCGTGTCATCCACCTGGATCCCCCTGCCACTCGTCTTTCCATGCGGGCCGAAACGGCACCGCATCGATCATGAAGGCCAAACATGCAAGCGCCGTGCCGTTCGGTGCGACCTGCGGCAGGCTGCGGACGGGTACTCCGCCGCGCCATCCTGCCTTATCCGACATACTAAGCGAATCTGTCAAGTTATCGCTGTAAGTATGCGATTGCACGGGATATAGCGACTCCGTCCCGTCTCGACTCGAGGCTCCGATTGTAAACTAGCGTGCGGTCGCGCGATTGCGACGCTGATCCCGCTTGCACTGCCAGCCGGAGCGGTCGCGCAACGGCGTAATCTGACATTCATCGGCGCCGGCGTGGCTGGGTTCGCAGCCGCGTCCGCGCTCCGCGTCTATCCTGCTTTTTCACGCTCACGGACCACCGCATGACCCGCACGCTCGCCGTACTGATGGATCCGATCCAGGCGATCCGACCGAAGAAGGACACGACGCTGGCGCTGCTTCTGGAGGCGCAGCGCCGCGGCTACCGGTTGCTCTACATGACCCAGGGCGACCTCGCGCTGCGCGACGGCCGGGCCTGGGCGCGCCTGGCCGCACTCGAGGTGCGCGACGATCCGCAGGACTGGTTTGCGCTGGAGCCCGCATCGTGGCGCGAACTGGCCGGTATCGACTTCGTGTTCGCGCGCAAGGATCCGCCGGTGGACCCGCAGTTCATCTACGACACGATGGTCCTCGAAACTGCCCAGCGCAGCGGAGTGGGCATCATCAACGACCCACGCGCATTGCGCGACGCCAACGAGAAGCTGTTCGCGCTGTACTTTCCGCAGTGCTGCCCGCCAACCGCTGTCGCGCGCGCCGCGAGCGAACTCAAGCGTTTCGTGGCCGAACACGGCGAAGTCGTACTCAAGCCGCTCGATGGCATGGGCGGACGCAGCGTCTTCCGCTCGCATCGCGGCGACCCCAATCTCAATGTGATTCTCGAGACCCTGACCGGCAACGGCCGCGGCTTCGCGATCGCGCAGAAGTTCCTCGCGGAGATCAGTGCCGGCGACAAGCGAATCCTGATGATCGATGGCGAACCGGTTCCATATGCGCTGGCGCGGATTCCGCAGGGCGACGACTTCCGCGGCAATCTTGCAGCGGGGGGCAAGGGCGTCGGCATGCCGCTTTCCGACCGCGACCGCTGGATCGCGGCCGAGGTCGGCCCGGAACTTCGGCGCCGCGGCATGCGCTTCGTGGGACTCGACGTGATCGGGGAATGGCTCACCGAAGTCAACGTGACTTCGCCGACCTGCGTGCGCGAACTCGATGCCGCGTTCGGGCTGAACATCGCCGGCCAGCTGTTCGATCGGCTCGAAGGCGGAGCGACGGAATGACCGAACCGGGTTCCGGCCACGCCGATCGTCTCGGTGTCACCCTGCTGTTCTCGGTCGTCGCGCACGCGGTGCTCGCGCTCGGCATCACGTTCCAGTTCGAAAGGGCCGCGCCCCATCTGCCCTCGCTGGACGTGATTCTCGTGCAGTCGGCGAACAGCGAGAAGCCCGATCGCGCGGATTTCATCGCCCAGGCCAGCAACCGTGGTGGCGGCAACGCGGAGAAGGCCCATCGACCCGCGCAACCGCTTTCGAGCGCGCTGCCCAAACCGTTGCCCGGCGTCGCCCCGATCCCGCTCGAGGACGCGGCACCGCGGCCCGCGCCGCCGAGCCCGGTCGAGCGTCTGACCCGCAGCAAGTCCGACTTCAGCGTTGCCACCGATCGCACCACGCCCGAGGCCCGCGACCGGCCCGTCGTCAAGGAAAGCGAAACCGAGCAGCGCAAGCTCGAAATGGCGCGACTGGCGCAGGAGATCCAGCGCGAGTCCGAACAGTACGCAAAGCGGCCCAAGCGCAAGTACATCTCGGCGAACACAAGGGAGTACGAATTTGCCGCGTACATGCGCGCCTGGGTCGCGCGCATCGAGCGCATCGGCAATCTCAACTACCCCGACGAGGCGCGCCGCCTGCAGCTGCACGGGCAACTCGTGCTCACCGTCGGACTCGACCGCAATGGCCGCGTCAAGAGCATCGACGTGATCCAGTCGAGCGGCCACAAGCTGCTCGACGACGCCGCCGCGCGGATCGTGCGCCTCGCCGAGCCGTTCCCTGCCCTGCCCGAATCCAGCAACAAGGTCGACGAGCTGTACATCTCGCGGACCTGGCAGTTCCTGCCCGGCGACATCCTGCGCAACCGCTAGGACCCGGTGGATGCGAGTCCGGAATCCTCCCGGAACCGCGCCCACGCGGTTCACATCGGAGTCCGGCCCGTTCAGTACAATGCGCGCATGTCCGAACCGACCCCGCTCGCCAATCAGTTGCTGATCGCGATGCCCGCGTTGCGCGATCCAACGTTCGCGCGAGGTGTCGCATTTCTGTGCCAGCACGGCGAGGATGGCGCGATGGGTCTGATGATCAACCGGCTGTCCGAATATCGACTCGGTGACGTGCTCGCACAGATGAACATGCATTCGGAAATTCCCGATGTCATCGAAGCGCCGGTGCTGATCGGCGGTCCGGTGCAGCCTGAGCGCGGCTTCGTGCTGCATTCTCCGGGCGGACGCTGGGAGTCGTCGTTCCGGATCTCCGACCACATCAGTGTGACCACCTCGCGCGACATCCTGGTCGCGATCGCCGCGGGTAGCGGCCCGCGCCAGGCCGTGGTTGCGCTCGGTTATTCGGGCTGGAGCCCCGGCCAGCTCGAACAGGAACTGTGCGACAACCATTGGCTGACCGCCCCGGCCGTCGAGCGCGTGCTGTTCGATACGCCGCTCGACGAGCGCTGGGAGGCCGCAGCCGGGCTGGTCGGCGTCAACCTGATCCAGTTGACCCACTATGCCGGTCACGCCTGAGTCCGCGCTGCGCGCTGCTCAGGCCAATGTCCTGGCGTTCGACTATGGCACGCGCCTGATCGGCGTCGCGATCGGCAACCGCATGGCCGGCAGCGCGCGCGCGCTCGCCACGCTCCGCAACGGTGACTGGGCGCGTCTCGAGGCGATCGTCGCGGAATGGCAACCCGGCCGGCTCGTGGTCGGCCTGCCACTGGCGCTCGACGGCGCGGAACAGGCAATGACCCGAGCGGCACGCGACTTCGCGCGCGAGCTCGAACGCCGCTTCGCGCTCGCGGTGGATCTCGTCGACGAGCGTGATACCTCCGGCGAAGCCGCGCGCCGGTTCGCCACGCAGCGCATGCGCGGCATGGCGAGGCGCAAGGACGCGAACGCGCTCGATGCACTCGCGGCAACGCTCATACTCGAACGCTGGTTCGGTGCAACCGCAGCATCGCCAGAGCGGCATGCGCCATAGAGGCCGTCCATGCGAACCCACGAAACGCCCACTCAGCAGATCGATTCCAGCGGCCGCCTGCGTCATCTGCTGACTCTGCGCGGGCTCGACAGCGCGCGCATCGTGAGCCTCATCGACCGCGCCACGGCATTGCGCGCCGAGTGGCGTGGCGCCATGGTGCTGCCACCCCTGCTCGACCGGCGCACGATCGTCAACCTGTTCTTCGAACCATCGACGCGCACGCGTTCGAGCTTCGAGCTGGCAGCTCGCCGGCTCGGCGCGGTGGTGGTCAATTTCGATATCGCCGGCTCATCGACGAGCAAGGGCGAAACGATCGAGGACACGCTGGCGACACTCGAGGCAATGGACAGCGACGCCTTCATCGTGCGCCATCGCGACAACGGCATGCCCGCACGCCTCGCTGCGCTCGCGCGCAGGGCCGCAGTCCTCAACGCGGGCGACGGCGATCAGGCACATCCGACCCAGGGTCTGCTCGACCTGCTGACGATCCGCGACCACAAAGGACGCATCGAAGGCCTGAAGGTCGCGATCTGCGGCGATATTCGGCATTCCCGCGTCGCCCGTTCGGATATCCACGGCCTGACCGCGCTCGGGGCTGCCGAGATCCGGCTGTGCGGTCCGGCCGCCCTGCTGCCGGTCAGCGGAGAATTTCCGTCCTGTCGCCGCGAGGAAGACCTGGATGCCGCCCTCGACGGGACCGACGTGATCGTGATGCTGCGGATCCAGAAGGAACGCATCGAGGATCTGCCCGGCTTTTCCGAAGCCGACTATTTCGCGCGCTACGGCTTGACCGCGACCCGGCTCGCGCGCGCCAAACCGGATGCGATCGTCATGCACCCGGGGCCGATGAACCGCGGCATCGAGATCGCATCGGACGTGGCCGACGGTCGGCAATCGGTCGTTCTCGAGCAGGTCGCGAACGGCATCTTCGTGCGCATGGCCGTGCTCGCCGAACTGCTGCAACGCTAGCCGGATCTTTCACGTCGCAACTGCAGGTGCACCCCAGCGCCCGCTTCCGAAATGTCGGCGCTGGACGTGCCGCTCCCCGCGCTCATGTCACCGCGATGCCTCGTTCCGGGCCGGCGTCCGGCACCTCGATCCACGGCACGGTCCACTTGCCAAATCAACGCTACAGTCCACTAGACTCGCGTCCTGGTTCGGGGAGGAATCATCATGCGCCTGCGGAAGCGTCTGGCAATGCCTTTCGCACTGCTCGCACTGGCGGGTTGCGGACAGCGGATCGACAAGGACGCGCCGCTCGCATTCGTGCCGGCCGACACGCCCTATGTCTTCGCCAACAGCGAGCCGATACCCGAAGCGGCAACCGCGCGCTGGCAGGAGCAGATGCAGGCCATGTGGCCGGTCATGCTCGCCCCGCTCGACAAGGCGATGGCCGATCTCGACCGCGCCCATCTCCCCAAGAACGCCGCGCCGGTCCGCGTGATACGCGCGCTCATCGACGAAATCCGCGGACGCGACACGCTCGCCAAGTGGCGCGAGATCGGTCTCAGTCCGACCACGCACTTTGCGTTCTACGGCGTCGGCCTGATCCCGGTTCTGCGCCTGGAGCTCGCCGATGCGGACGCATTCCGCGCCGCGATCGCGCGCATCGAGCAGGCGTCCGCAAGCACGCTGGATCGCGCCCGGATCGGTACGCAGGAAATCCTGACGATCGGAACGGCCGTGCAGGCGGTCATCGCGATCGAGCGCAAGCATCTGGTCGTGAGCGTCCTGCCGGCCGCTGCCGACGACACCCTGAAGAGGCGCGTGCTGGGCATCGACCGGCCTGCGCGCAGCCTCGCGGAGTCCGGTGAGTTCGTCGCGTTCAACGACGCGCGCGGGTATTTGCCCTACGGTAGCGGCTGGATCGATACGCGTCGCAGTCTCGACCTGGCCGAAACCGACCCGGGTATCGCCGCGTTCGTTCGCGTCGCGGGAGGCAAACCGCCGGAGATCGATCCGGCCTGCCGAACCGAATTCGATGCGGTCGCGGGCAAGATGCCGCGACTGGCCGGCGGCTACACCGCGTTCGACGACACGCGCGTGACGATCCATGCACGCGTCGATCTCGCACCGGACCTCGCGAAGAAACTGATCGCGCTCGCCGCGGCGACGCCGGGGACGATCGACGCCGACGCGTTGTTCGATATCGCGATTGCGCTGCCGGTTCTGCGCGTGCGGGATTTCTGGGTCGCGCAGGCCGATGCCGTGGCCGCGGCGCCGTTCCACTGCACGCTGCTGGCGCCGCTGAACGCGGTCTTTGCCGCGTTGAAACTCAGGCTCGATCGGGTGATTCCGCCGCCGCTGGCCGATCTCAGCGGCTTGCGCGCAAGCGCGAGCCGCGTCGAGTGGCCGCAGCACGCAGCGCGCCCGGATGTCGAGGCCAGCGTGCTCGTCGGCAGTGCCAATCCGTCGTTCCTGCTGAATCTCGCCAGGGTGTCGGTACCGGCCTTGCGCACCCTCGAACTGGCCGCGGACGGGACGCCGACCGCGATTCCGCAAACGGCCCTGCCGGACAGCGCACGTGACATGACGTTTGCGGCGGCGATGAGCGGCAAAGCCATCGCGATCGCGACCGGCAGGAACGAAATCGACCGGCTTGCGACGCGCGTGAATGCGGCACCGGGACAGCCCGGCGTGCTGGTCGATGCCGCCTACAGCGGGCATATCTATTCCGTTTTCGCCGACGCAATGCAGCATTTCGCTGAACGGATGCCAGCCGAACAGCGCGCGCAGTTCGACATGCAACGCAAGCTTTATGCGTATTACGCGCAGTGGTTCAGACGATTTGGAATCCGCGTCGCGATCGTTGCCGAGGGCATCGACGTGACCGAAACGGTCGAACTCGTGCCGCGGTGATTGGCACGTCCTGACGCCGCGAATCAGGAGTCTGCGGCCAGCAGCAGATCCAGGTGCATGCGCTCGCCTAGTCCGGTTCGCGCGTTCTCCTGTCGCCACGCCTGCATCACCGCTTCGGGTTCGATGCAGCGCTCACGGCGGCCGTCGCGATGCACGATTGTGAATGCCGGATAGATCCTACGCAGCCAGTGCAGGTAATCCACGGCGGTCACGTCCGAAGCGCGCTCGATCGCCCACGGGTGAAACTCGCTGAGCAGGTCCGGTCGCCAACGCTCGAGCGTGCCCGCCAGACCCCTCAACGCGAGTGGTTCCATGCCCTCGACATCGACCTTGACCAGATCGAGGCGGTCGAGTCCGGACAGGGTCTGGTCGAGCACGATTCCGGGCACGCGCAGGCTGCTGCCCCCCGCGTCGCGCAGTCGTTCTCCCGAGGCCGCCGGGGTCGCGCTGTTGGATGTGGCCGGATGCGTACGCAGTTCAACTGCTCCGATCCGGTCCATCGCCGCGGCCGCAATGATCTCGAACCGGGCGAACCGGTTGGCCTGCGCGGCGCGGCCGAGCAATTGCCGATTGCGCGCGATCGGCTCGACCGCGATCACCCGACCGCGCGGTCCGACCAGGGATGCGGCCAGCATGGCCAGACTGCCGACGTTCGCGCCAATATCGAGCACGACGTCGCCCGGACGCAGGCGCTCGCGAAGCACCTGCTGCACGTGCGGATCGTGCGCGGAGCCAGCGATCAGCGGCGCCCCGATCGCCTGATCGCTCGCGTAGGCATACAGCACGTAGCCGTCGCGCTCGATCCGTAGCGGCGCCTCGTCATCATTGACCACGCGCCAGCGCCGACCCTGCCAGCCCGGGCCCGCGCTGCCGTCGTTGACCGCGTCGAGCAGACGCAGCGAGGAACGACGGGCCAGCCGCGCGTGCAGGTCCCGCTCGGGCAGCACATGCATCTCGAACACGTCGCGGCGGCGCCAGAGCATGCGCCGCAGCGGATTCAGCCAGCGGTTCGAGGCAAGTCCGAACAGGCGCCCGCGCCAGCTCGCGTCCGCCGCATCGACGAACTGGAACACGGCGGCCCCACCGGGCGCGAGGACACGCAGGAACTCGTCGACGTAGCCGGCCGCGAGCGGGGCCGGAATATGCTGCAGGGTGATGTGGGAAAACACCAGGTCGACGCTCGCATCGGCGACATCGGCAAGATGCGGCAACGCGTTTTCGCGGAACTCGAGGTTGCCGATATCGGCGTTGAGGCGCCGCGCCTCCCCGATCATGCTCGCCGACACGTCGACTCCGATCACCCGCGCGAAGTGGTCGGCGAGCGCGCGCGAGAGACGCCCCGCGCCGCAACCGAAATCGAGCGCAAGTTCGCGGCCCCGCGGATAACCGTGCGCGGCGAGCGCGGCGAGCTGCGCATCGATCTCGACCCGGCCGGTCGCGAGGAACTCCTGATCCTGCCAACGCCGGCCTCGCTTGTCGGCATGCGAGAGCACGGCCCACAAAGGATCGTCGCGTCCCAGCGTCTGCCAGACGCGGCGCAGGCGTTCGAGGTCCTTCATCTGCGGGAACGGAAACTATGGGGAATCGCAGGAACGGAGAATCGGGAATCGGCTCTGCGCGGTGCGCATGCGCTGACCGGGACGCATCCGGCGACTCCCTTTCCCGACTCCCCCGGCTCTCACGTCTCGACGAGCTCGACCCCGTCCAGACCCTGGCTCAGCGTGTGCGCATCGCCGCCCTGGGCCAGCTTGATCTTCAGGCGCACCTCGTTGGCGGAGTCGGCGTGTCGCAACGCGTCCTCGTAGCTGATCTCGCCGGACTGGTAGAGCTCGAACAGGCTCTGATCGAACGTGCGCATGCCCAGATTGGTCGACTCCTTCATCACGTCCTTGAGCTTGTGGATTTCGCCCTGGCGGATGTAGTCCTGGACCAGCGGCGTGCCGAGCATGACCTCCATCGCGACGCGGCGCGCCTTGCCGTCCGGCGTCGGGATCAGCTGCTGCGCGACCACGCCCTTGAGGTTCAGCGAAAGATCCATGAACAACTGCTCGCGGCGGTCGGACGGGAAGAAATGGATGATCCGGTCCATCGCCTGGTTCGCGTTGTTCGCGTGCAATGTGCAAAGGCACAGGTGGCCGGTTTCGGAGAAATTTACCGCGTGCTCCATGGTTTCGCGTGTGCGCACCTCGCCGATCATGATCACGTCCGGAGCCTGGCGCAGCGTGTTCTTGAGCGCGTTCTCCCAGGTATCGGTGTCGATGCCGAGCTCGCGCTGGGTGATGATGCAGCCCTCATGCTTGTGCACGTACTCGATCGGATCCTCGATCGTGATGATGTGGCCGGTCGAGTTCTGGTTGCGGTAACCGATCATCGCGGCGAGCGATGTCGACTTGCCGGTACCGGTCGCGCCGACGAAGATGATGATCCCGCGCTTGGTCATCGCCAGCGACTTGATCACCGGCGGCAGGTTGAGATCCTCGATGGTCGGGATCTTGGTCTCGATGCGGCGCAGGACCATGCCCACGCAATTGCGCTGGTAGAAGCAGGAAACGCGGAAGCGGCCGACTCCGGTTACCGAGATCGCGAACTGGCACTCGTGGGTCTTCTCGAATTCCTCGCGCTGCGAGGGGGTCATCACGTTCAGCACCATGTCGCGCGACTGCTGCGGTGTCAGCACGTTCTGGGTGATCGGCGCAATGCGCCCGTTGACCTTCATCGACGGGGCGACGCCAGCCGTGATGAACAGGTCAGACGCCTTCTTGTGCGTCATCAGTTTCAGGTACGAGGTGAAATCGACGCTGCTCATGGGCACTCCCCTGCCGGCGGGGTTGCTGCCGGCGCCCGCGCATATTACACCTGCAGGAGTGCGGCCCCATCGCGAATCGCGCACATTTCGCGGATCCGGCCCTGCACCGCCACGGCCGCTCAGGATGCGGACGCCGAGGCCTGCGCGGGCAGGTCGCGATGGTAGCGACCGCGCAGACGCAGGAACGGGAGTTCGACGAAGCGGTAGGTCAGGGTCGCCAGGAGCAGTGTCGCGGGCAGCGCGAACAGCAGCGTGTTGAGCAGCGCGTCGATCGCGACACGGCCGCTGAACGCGACCGGCAGCGCGAGCTTCACCATCGTGGAAATGACCATGTAGTGGATCAGGTAGATCGAATAGGAAATCTCGCCGATCCGTGCGAGCGCGCGCGACCAAAGACCCTTCGCCGCATTGGCCAGATCCACGTAGCCGATCACGAACGCAGCCCACAGCACGCCTTCGCAGGTCGGCCAGACCAGTTTCCACGCGGCCTGCGTAGGCCAGCCGCCAGCGGCATTGAAGCGCCACAGCACGACGACGATCGCGACCAGCGCGGTACCCGCGAGGGCACCGCCTTGCCGGCGCGACAGCGGATGCGCACGGAAGAACCAGGCGGCCCACATGCCGATCAGGAACTGGTCGAGGCGGCCGAAGATGGTCAGGTAGGCAAGATCGCGCGGATTGCCGCCCGACAGCACCGCGAATACGCGGAATACCAGCAGTACCGCGACCATGCCGAGCAGGTTGCGCGTCCATGCCGGCTTCAGGACCAGGACCAGCAACGGAAACAGCACGTAGAACTGCCACTCGACCGCAATCGTCCACAGCATGCTCGTGAAAGGCGGGGCGACGAGGGCACCGGGCAGATTCGCGAAGCCGAATACGGTCTGCAGGAACGGCAGCCAGGCGAACTGCTGCGGAAACGCGCAGACCCCGGCAAACACGAGCAGCAGAAACAGCGGATACGTGCGCAGCAGGCGATTGCGGATGAAGCCGCGCCACTCGACATCGGTATCGAGTGAGCCGTAGGTCAGGATGAAACCCGACAGCACCATGAACAGCGCGACCGCGGTGTGTCCTTCGGCCACGGCAGCGAGCAGCGGATTGTTCGACTGCAGCCAGTGCTCGATGCCGAACCCGGCATGAAAGCGTGCGAAATACGCGAACAGGTGCAGGCCGTGATAGAACACGATCAGCAGTGCCGCCCCGGCACGCAGATGATCGACGGCCGGAAAATAGCGGATGTTCGGGCTGCGCATCGGGCAGGCTCGGATCGGGCTCGGTGCGGCCGACTATAACGGGGCCGCAACCGTTGCGCGCAGCGCGAGTCGGCGCGAGTACTCAGGCATTGCGCCGGAAATACGCGAACGCGGCACCGATCAGGAGCAGCGCCGGAATCAGGTTTGCGATTGCAGGATGCAGGCCGTAGACCGCACCCATGCTGACGACCGAGCGCTGCAGCAGATAGAACCCGAGGGTGAGCACGATGCCGAGGAACAGGCGCTTGGACAGTCCGCCGCTGCGCAAGGCACCGAACGCGAACGGAACCGCGCAGAAAACGAGGATCAGCACGTTGAACGGATAGTAGACGCGCGTCCAGTACTCGCCGCGGAAGCTCGATGCATCCTGCTGGTTGCGATCGAGTGCCGCGATGTTCCGGCCGAGATCGCGCAGGGTCATGTACTGCGGCTTGATGATGCTGGTCGCGAGCAGGTGCGGATCGAGGCTGGACTGCCAGCGCTGCATCGCGATCTTCGTCGTCTTCGCCGAATCGCTGTCGAACTCGGTACGGCGCAGGTCGCGCAGCGTCCATACGCCCCCCACGTGCACCGCCGCATCGGCAAGCGAGAGCGAAGTCAGGCGGCCTTCATCGTCGAACTCGAACACGCGCACGCCATCCAGATCCACCTCGCCCCTGGCGCCGTGGGCGCGGCCGTGGCGCGCGCCGATTACGGCCTTGCCATCGCGCGCCCACAGGGCGCCGCCGCGCGCGAGAGCCACGTCCCTTGATTTCGCGGCCAGCTGCAAGGCCTGCGCCTTGCGTTCGCCATACGGCCCGACGCTCTCGCCGAGGACCACCGTTGCGAGCGTCAACACGCCGAGGCACAGCGCCACCGAGGCGCAGATGCGCAGCTTTGACAGGCCCGCGGCGCGCAACGCGGTCAGCTCGCCCGTCGTGGCCAGTCCGCCGAGGCCGAGCAGACCACCGATCAGCGCGGCATAGCCGAACATCTCGTAGAAGCGCCGCGGCACGGTCAGCAGGATGTAGGTCGCCGCCTTGACCGTCGTGTACTGCCCCTGCCCGACGTCGTTCAGTTCGCCCATGAATTCGCGAAACGCATCGAACGCGACCAGCGTGACCCAGGTCGTCAGCACGGTCGCGAGCACGGATTTCGCGACGAGACGGTCGACGCGCTTGAACATCGGTGCACGCATCAGGCCACCCCGCGCGCGGGGCGCCGGCGCTTGAGGCGTTGCCCACTCCAGATCAGCCAGACCGCAATCGCCAGGGCCGGCACGTACACCCACCAGAGGCCGAATGCGGGCGCGAGCCGGCCCTGGCCGATCCAGGTCCGACCGAGCAGCAGCGCGTTGTAATAGACCAGCCATGCGAGCAGTGCGAGCAACACGCGCGCATAACGCGGTTCGCGCGGACTCGCACGCGACAGCGGCAATGCGAGAAGGGTCAGCACGATCACCGACAGCGGTCCGGCGAGCCGCCAGTGCAGTTCGGCCTGCATCACCGGATCATCCTTCGCGGCCAGCAGGATGCCGGTCGGCGCCGATTCCCTGATCGCCACGTCGCTGTCGTCGCTGGCGGTGTCGGGCAACTTGATATCGTTGCGCGCAAAGTGCATCAGGCGAAAATCGTCCTCCCCAAGCTTGCCCTCGACGCGGAAACCGTCCTGCAGCGCGATGTAGCGGCCGATGCCGTCCGGATCGTGATACAGGTAGCCGTGGGTCGCGGTAATCACGTCGATGCGGACCTTGCCGGGTTCCTTGTCGGCGCGTTCGGTCTCGATGAACATGCGCTGGAACCGCGTACCGTCGCTCGACATTTCGCCGACATAGATCACGCCGTCCCGGCCCGGCAGTTCGACGAAGCGCCCGGGTTCGAGGCCGGCGACGATCAGCGACCGGCTGGCCTCGGTCAGCAGCTGCCGGGCCAGGCGGTCCGCCGCGGGGGCGATCCAGAACGCGATGATCCCGAGCAGCAGCATGGTCGGCGCCGCAAACAGCGCGAGCGGCCGCAGCAGGCCCGTCAGATCAAGCCCGGACGACTGCAGCACGGCCATTTCGCTGTCACGCCAGAGCCGGCCGTACGCGGTCAGCACGCCGATCAGGGCCGCCAGCGGCAGCAGGATCGTTAGCGCACCGATCGTGCGCAGCCCGATCAGTGCGAACAGCAGATCGGCGGGAATGCGCCCGCGCGCGACCTTGGCGAGAATGTCCGCGACCGCGCCGCCCAGCATGACCAGCAGCAGGATCACGGTGGCCGCGAGAAATCCGATCACGACCTCCCGCAGCAGGTAGCGATCGACGATGCGCAGACCCGCAAACCGCGAGGCACGCGGGATCTTCGAGCTATCGCTTACAATAGTGGGCTTCATGCGCGAGCCTGGGTTGCGCCGCCGGCCGCGGCCCCGCGAAACCGGGCCCACGACCATGGCGATCCGGCGAACACGGGACTCGCCCGCGCCGGCTGTCGGAGCAGTGTAACCGCGCGCGCCCTGATCACAGAAACCTGCTGGAAGGCCTTCATGACCCTGAAATTCACGACAACTACCGGCGCCCCCGAAAAAGCGGCCACGCCCTGCCTGATCGTCGGCCTGTTCGAGAATCGCGTGCTCGCGCCGACCGCGGAGCGCGTCGACGCAGCCAGCGGCGGGGCGATCCGCCGCGTCGTCGAAAGCGGCGACGCGACCGGCAAGGCCGGTTCGAGCACCGTCTTGTTCGGGCTTTCCGGACTCGCCGCCGAGCGCGTGGTCGTGGTCGGCCTCGGCGAACAGAAGAAGTTCGACGCGGCCGCCTTCAATCGCGCCGCCGGCGATGCCGGTCGCGCGCTCAAGGATCTGCCGGTCGAGAGCGCGATCTCGAGCCTCGTCGAACTGGACGTTCCCGGCCATGAAACGGCGTGGAAACTGCGCACCGCCGCGCTCGCCGCGGACCAGCATGCCTATCGCTACACCGCGACATTCAAGCCCAAGGACGCGCCGCAGCCGCCACGCCCGCAGCGGCTCGAGTTCAGTGTCGCGACCGAGGACTCCGCGGTGACGCGCGCGCTGGCCGAGGCGGCCGCGATCGCGAACGGCGTGCGCTTCGCACGTGAACTGGGCAACCTGCCTCCGAACATCTGCAATCCCGAGTGGATCGCGGGCCAGGCCAAGGCGATCGCCGACGCCCATGCGGGCGTGACCCTCGAAGTCCTGAAAACCGAGGACATGCGCAAGCTCGGCATGGGCTCGCTGCTCGGCGTCGCGCAGGGATCGACCAATCCGCCCAAGCTCGTTGTGCTGAACTGGCGCGGTGGCGACAGCACGGGCAAACCCGGACCCAAGCCGTATGCACTGGTCGGCAAGGGCATCACGTTCGACTCGGGCGGCCTTTCGCTCAAGCCCGGCGCGGGCATGGAGGAGATGAAATTCGACATGTGCGGGGCGGCCGGCGTGCTCGGCGCATTCGTCGCCGCGGTCGAACTCGAACTCCCGCTGAACCTGGTCTGCATCGTCCCCGCGGTCGAGAACATGCCGGACGGCAACTCGTACCGGCCCAGCGATATCCTGACCAGCATGTCGGGAATCACGATCGAAGTGCTGAACACGGATGCCGAGGGACGCCTGATCCTCTGCGACGCACTGACCTATGCGCAAAAATTCGATCCGCAGGTGATCATCGATGCAGCGACGCTGACCGGCGCCTGCGTCGTTGCGCTCGGCAAGCACGCGAGCGGCCTGATGACCCAGGACGACGAACTCGCCGAACAACTGCTCCGCGCGGGCAACCTGACCCACGATCGCGCCTGGCGCCTGCCGTTGTGGGACGACTATCAGAGCCAGCTCGACTCCGGTTTCGCGGACGTCGCCAACATCGGCGGCAAGTACGCGGGCGCAATCACTGCGGGCTGCTTCCTCGCGCGCTTCACCAATGGCCGGCGCTGGGCCCACCTGGACATCGCGGGCACCGCCTGGGACGAGGGCCGCAAGGGCATGGCAACCGGTCGGCCGGTACGCCTGCTGGCCCAGTACCTGATCGACCGCAGCGCGTGAACCCGGCGGCGCATCCGCTGCAGCGCCACAAGACGCAGGCGATTGCCGCGGTATTCGGCATCAACCTGATTTTCGGCGCGCTGCTGGTGATCCTGTATCCGGATCTGACCCATGCGGCGACTGCCCAGGCCGCGATGGACGAACTGCGCGGCAGTCCGCTCTACTTCGGCTACGAGCTGGCCACGCTGATCGCGTGCTTCCTGTGGCTGGGCCTGGATTCCCGGCAGCTCGAAATCCGGCGTCCATGGTGGCTCAATGTCGGCATCGTGCTGCTGACGTTCGTGTTCGTGCCGTACTACCTGTACAAGACGCGCGCAGCGGATCGCCGGATCCCCGCGATCCTCGGATTTCTGGGCGTCGCGGGCGGCGCGATCGTTGCGATGCTGGTCGGCATGTTCTTCGCACTGTCGATGCAGGCCGCGACCGCGACGCAGTTGTAGGGGCCGGTCATGCCGCGTGCCGATTTCTACCTGATCGACAAGCCGCGTTTCCGCGCCGACCCGCTGCTGCTGGTGTGCGAGCTTGCGAGGAAGGCGTTTGCGAGCGAGCAGGCGACGCTGATCCTCGCGCGATCGCGCGAGCAGGCCGAGCAACTCGACGAGAGACTCTGGGAATTCGACGACGATGCGTTCATTCCGCACGAAATCGTCGGCGACAGCGACGACGACGAGATGACCGCAGTGCTGATCGTTCCGCCCGAGATGCAGACGCCTGATCGTCCGCTGGTCATCAACCTGCGCGATGCGTGTGCATCGGGCCGGTTCGATCGTGTGCTCGAGGTGGTCCCGGCCGACGAGGCCGAGCGCGCGGGCTCGCGCGAACGCTGGAAGACCTACCGTGAGGCCGGCTTCGAGGTCGTCAGGCACGCGATGTGAGCGGCCGCTATTCGAGATCGGGTTCGGAACTTGCCGTTCGCGCGAACACAAGTCCGCGGGACATCATCCCGGTTGCGCGCTCCATGCGACATGGGGTCCGCGCGTTCGCCAGGACACGAGTTACCAGCAGATTTAGACATCCTCGGGCGACCCACGATAATTCCCCAATCCCCAATCCCCAGTCCCGCATCCCATGCTCAAGAGCTACGACCCCGCCCTGATCGAAACGAAGTGGTACGCCGAATGGGAGGCGCACGGCCTGTTCGCGCCAGCGGCAGAGGGCACGCCGTACTGCATTCTGCTGCCGCCGCCGAACGTGACCGGCACGCTGCACATGGGCCATGCGTTCCAGATGACGATCATGGACGCACTGACGCGCTACCACCGCATGCGTGGCTTCCGCACGCTCTGGCAGGGCGGCAGCGACCACGCGGGCATCGCGACCCAGAAGATCGTCGAGAACCAGCTCGTGGCGGGCGGCCAATCACGACACGATCTCGGTCGCACGAGGTTCATCGAGCGCGTCTGGGAGTGGAAGCACGAATCCGGCTCGACGATCTCCAACCAGATGCGCCGCCTGGGCACCTCGGTCGACTGGTCGCGCGAGCGCTTCACGATGGACGAGGGCCTCTCGGCCGCGGTGCGTCGCGTGTTCGTGACCTGGTATCGCGACGGACTCGTCTATCGCGGCAAGCGGCTCGTGCACTGGGATCCCGTGCTGATGACCGCGGTGTCCGACCTCGAGGTCAACAACGAGGAGAAGGAAGGCTCGCTATGGTCGATCCGCTATCCGGCCAGCGATGGCGGTGCGGGTCTCGTCGTCGCGACCACGCGGCCGGAAACCATGCTCGGCGACGTCGCGGTAGCCGTGCATCCGGACGACGAGCGCTACCGGACACTGATCGGCAAGACCCTCAGGCTGCCGCTGAGCGGCCGCGAAATTCCGGTCATCGCCGACACCTATGTCGAGCGCGAGTTCGGCACCGGCGCGGTCAAGATCACGCCTGCGCACGATTTCAACGACTGGCAGATCGGTGCGCGCCACGGGCTCGAGCCGATTGTGATCCTCACCCTCGATGCGAAAGTCAACGACAACGCACCCGCGAACTACCGCGGGCTCGATCGCTTCGCGGCACGCAAGGTGGTGCTGGCCGATCTCGAGGCGGCCGGGCTGCTCGTCGACACGAAGAAACACACGCTGCAGGTGCCGATCAGCCAGCGTTCGGACGCGGTGATCGAACCGATGCTGACCGACCAGTGGTTCCTCGACCTGACCCGCGACATCCTCCCGGATGGCCGTCCCGGGGGCCGCACCGCGATCACCGAACCCGCGCTCGCCGCGGTGCGCGACGGCGACATCCGCTTCGTGCCGGAGAACTGGGCCGCGACCTACAGGCAATGGCTCGAAAACATCCAGGACTGGTGCGTGAGCCGCCAGCTCTGGTGGGGCCACCAGATTCCGGCCTGGTACGACGAGGCCGGCAACATCTTCGTCGGCGAGGACGAGGCCGATGCGCGTGCGCACGCGATCACGCCGCCGGTCGGCGCTTTGCGTCAGGACGAGGACGTGCTCGATACCTGGTTCTCGTCCGCACTGTGGCCGTTTTCGACCATGGGCTGGCCCGGCGACACGCCCGAGCGCGCGACCGAGTGGGAGGAGTTCAAGGCCTTCGTGCCGAGCGACGTGCTGGTCACCGGCTTCGACATCATCTTCTTCTGGGTCGCGCGCATGGTCATGGCGACCCAGTACTTCGTCGGCCGGCGCGCGGATGGCAGCTACGAGCCCGACCGCGCGCTACCCAGGGATCGGGTACCGTTCCGCGAGGTCTACATCAACGCGATCGTGCGCGACGCGGACGGGCAGAAGATGTCCAAGTCCAAGGGCAACACGATCGATCCGCTGGACCTGATCGACGGCATCGACCTCGAGTCGCTGGCCGCCAAGTCGACCGCCTCGCTGCTGATCCCGCAGGTGCGCGAGAAGGTCGAAAAGCGCATCCGCCGAGACTATCCGCAGGGCATCGCGGCGGTTGGCGCCGATGCGCTGCGCTTCACGTTCGCGGCGCTCGCGACCTACGGCCGCACGATCAATTTCGACCTCAAGCGCGCGGACGGCTACCGGAATTTCTGCAACAAGCTGTGGAACGCAGCGCGCTTCGTGCTGATGAACACCGGGTCGGAACCCGCTACCCGGGACTCGGAGCTGGAAACAGCTCCGCAAACCGAGGCGGAGCGCTGGATTCTTACGCGATTGCACCACACGCTGGCAGAGGTCGAGGCGCATTTCGCGACGTATCGATTCGATCTGCTCGCGCAGGCGCTCTACGAGTTCGTCTGGAACGACTACTGCGACTGGTTCCTCGAACTGGCCAAACCGGCCCTGAGTCGGGCCGAAGGGTCCGCGTCGAACGGCGACGACACGATCGATGCCGCGTCGACCCGGCATACGCTGCTCGTCGTGCTCGAAGCCGTACTGCGCGCGCTGCATCCGATCATGCCGTTCGTGACCGAGGAAATCAGCAGTGAAGTGGCACCCAAGCTCGGCATCGCGGCAGGCAGCGTCTCCACGCGCTCCTATCCGCGCGCAGGCGAGTTCGCGATCGACGAGGACGCGACCGCGGAGATCGAATGGCTGAAAGCCGTACTGAGCCAGCTGCGCCGCATTCGCAGCGAGATGAACATCGCGCCCGGCAGGACGATCCCGCTGCTGTTTGCAAACGGCGGCGAGGCCGATCGCGCGCGCACCGCGAAGTTCGCGGCGCAGATCGCCTTCCTGGCGCGCACCGATTCGCAGCGCTGGCTCGACAACGACGAGACAGAGCCCGCTGCCGCGGCAGCGATCGTGGGCGAGCTGAAACTCCTGATCCCGCTCGCCGGCCTGATCGACCTCGAGGCGGAAAAAGGTCGCCTCGACAAGGAGATCAGGCGCGTCGAGGGCGAGATCGGGAAGTGCAACGGCAAGCTCGGCACGGCGACTTTCGTCGCCAACGCGCCGGCCGCGGTGGTCGCCCAGGAGAAGCAGCGGCTCGCCGATTTCACGACCACGCTGAGCGGTCTTCGCGAACAGGCGGCGCGCCTCGCGGCGATGTAGTCTGCGCACCGGGAAGGGCTGCAGGAGGGCCGATGAATCTCGCTACGCTCGTCAATATCGCCAGCCTGGTCAGCAGCATCGCGGTGCTGGTTTCGCTGATCTATCTCGCGCTGCAGATCCGCCAGGGCGCGCGCAACCAGCGCTCGCAGATGGACCGGGGCCGCTCGCGGCAGGTCGGCGAATGGCTGCAGTTCATCGCCGGAGCGGACACCGCGCCGCTGATCCTGCGCGGTCATGCGGCCGATCCGAGCCTGAGCGCGGTCGAGCGCCAGCGGTACCTGTGGAGCATGTACCCGCTGTTCCTGCACTTCGAGGACAGCTATTTCCAGCACCGCGAGGGCATGCTCGGCGAGGGGCAATACGCCTCGATCCTGGGTCACCTGCGCTCGCAATGTTCGACACCCGGATTCCGCAAGCTGTGGCAGCACATCCGCGCGCGTTTCCCGGCCGACTTCGCCGCGTTCATCGACGGCGTGATGCGCGATGTGCCCGTCTCCGCAGCGGAGATCCATGACTGGACCGTCGCCGAAGGCGGACGACACCGCGAGCGCTGACAGGAGCCATCGAGGCAACGTGCGCCGCGCGCGGCATCAGTCCTGCGCCGGCAGCAACTCCATCGCCATCACCAGCGCGTCCTCGCGGCCCTTCTTCGCCGGATAGTAGTTCGGGCGCCGGCCGAACTCGTTGAAGCCGATCGATTCGTAGAGAGCGATCGCGCGCGGATTGGAAGGTCGCACTTCGAGGAACACGCGTTCGCTGCGATGCCAGCGCGCGATGTCGAGCAGCCGCGTGACAATGCGGCGACCGTAGCCGCTGCCCTGCTCTACCGGCGCCACGCAGACATTGAGAATGTGGGCTTCATTGGCACCGGTCGAGAGCACGCCGTAGCCGACCAGCTCGGCATCGCTCACGAGCACCACGCATTCGTAGCCCGCGCGCAGGCAGTCCTGAAAGATCGCGCGGCTCCACGGGAACTCGTAGGCAACCGATTCCAGAGCCGCGACGCGGTCGAGATCGTCCGCCTGCATCCTGCGCAGATCCGCCGAACCGGCCTTGAGCATCGCGACCATCGTCGCCTCACGCCCGTGCCGGTGCGGCGTTCCGCACACCGGGACCAATGAAACCACCGGCGTCCGCGCCACCGGCCTCTGCGGATGGCCGCGCGGACAGCATGCGCAGGATTCCTTTCACCTCGGTCCAGAGTGCGCGCTTGCGTTGCGCATTGCCTGCCAACTCCGCGAACTCGCCGGTCACGATCCAGTCGACCTGCTGCTGCCGCTGAGCGGACAGGAGCGCTGCCGCGGCACGCGCGTGCACCTCACCGAACGCGATCACCACGCCTGCGCTGTCGAGGGCCGTCCAGTCCGGTGCGCAAATGCGCGCACTGCCGACGCCCGCAAAGGCCAACGCGCGCGCGACGTCGGCGAGAAACCGGCCCCCGCTCCGCGCATCGGCCACGAGCACGACAGCATGCGCGCCGGCGCTGGACTTCGCGATCGGCGCCACCGTTTGCGCCGACGCCACGACGACTTCGGCGCCGCGCGCCGGCATCGCCAAAGTGGGCCGACGTGGCAGATAGACATCGATGCCCATCTGCGCGAGTCGGCGCAGGTTCGCCTCATCCAGCATGGGCGGCCCCGGCGTGACCGAGCAGGTCGGCATGGAACTTCGCGAAGATCGTGTCGAGAGCGCTTGCATAGGCCGCGACCGTCGCCTTGAGGGTGGCGCCGGCCGCGGGAACCTGCGCTCGGTAGTAGTCGTCGACGAGCGGCGTACCGTCGGCCGCGTCTGCGCGCAGTTTCAACGCGACGACCGCGGCGAAACCGCCCGTGGCATCGGGTACGCGATCGAAACGCAGGATCACGCCGCGGATGCGCAGCGCAGGTTTGCTCGCGGGCAATTCATCCGTGACCACCATGGCCGTCCGCGCTGCGCGCAACTGCGCGATCAGGCGGCGCTGCAGGAAGCGTGTCGGCGGATCGGTCCACAACTGGTAGTGGTACTGGCGAAGCTGCTGCGCATCCGCGCCGAGCGCGTAGACCAGGGCCTGGTCCGCGTACAGACCATCGGCCGAGAAGGGCTCGACCACGATCGTGTCTCGAAACGACGCCACGCCGGACGGTTCGATCGGCTGCGCGCGCGGCAGGCGGAAATACGTGAAATCCGGCACCGCGGGCGCGCCCCCGCAGCCGGCGAGGAGCGCGATCAGCACAACCGCGGCGAAGCGCATGGATCTCATTGCACCGGCTCCTCGAGGTTGTCCGCCTTGGGCGCGAGGATCAGGCGGTTCGGATGGCGCCGGATCTCGCGGCTGAACTCGTCGAGGTTGCGGCTCGACGATTCGAGATGGTGGGTGATCACGTCCATGCGGCTCGACAACGCCTCGAGCACGCTGCCCAGATCCTGCACCGCGCGTCGCACGTCGGGCCGGTTGTCCCTGGCGATGCCTGCGAGATCGCCGAGTGCCTGGTCCAGGGTCGCGCGCGTCTTGCGCAGCTCGCCGCTCAGCCCCTCGACCTCGCCGAGAATCGCACCGACCGCGGCGCGATTTCCGGGCTTGAGTACGTCGTTGAGCGCGTCGGATGCGCGGTTCATGCGATCGAGCAGGGTGCGGGTCTGTTCGAGTATCACCGGCGCGCTCGCGTCGATCGTGCCGGTGATCGAATCGACGCGCTGCGACAGGGTTCGGATCAGCGGCGAAATCTGCGTGCGCGTGAGCGTGCTGATCTGCTCCGCAAGATCGTTCATCGCGGCGAAGATATCGGCGCCCTCCTCGCCTCGCAGCTCGCTGCCCGGCTTGAGCATCTCGTGACTCACGCCCTCGCGGATGCCGATCGAGACATCCGCGAGCAGGCCGCTCGACTGCAGGCGTGCCGGACTGTCCTTCGGGATCGGCCAGTCGTGCCGCAGCGCGAGGGTCACCTTGTAGCGCGTGCCTTCCGCGTTGCGCTGCGGTTCGATCTTGCCGACCTGGCCGATCCGGTAACCCTCGTAGAACACGGGCGCGCCGTAGCGCAGGCCGGTCACGTTGCGGTAGCGCGCGTAGTAGTCATCGCTGGCGACCCCGCGGCCGGTGATCAGCGCGAGGCCGATCAGCAGCAGCACGATCGCGGCGACCACGACCGCGCCGACCAGCGTGTAGTTGATGGTGTCGCGTTTCACGGCATCTTCCCGAACCTCGCCGGCGCGCTGGCGCAGCCACGCGGGCATTCCCACGCGAACATTATCAGGCTTCCTCTTCGGTGAGGCGTTTCAGGTACGCATCCGCATCCACCTGCACCTCGCGCGGGCGCCGGTTCAGCAGGTCCTGGATGCGCTCGTTGGCCGAGGCGCGCACCGCTGCGACCGGTCCGGTCATCAGGATCTCGCCCTGGTCGAGCACGGTGATCGTATCGGCGATCTTGAACGCGCTCTCGAGCTCGTGGGTGACCACGACGATGGTCATGCGCAGCGCGTCGCGCAGGCGCAGGATGAGCTCGTCGAGCTCGGCTGAAACGACCGGGTCGAGTCCGGCCGAAGGCTCGTCGAAGAACAGCAGGCGCGGATCCATGACGATTGCCCGCGCGAGCGCGGCGCGCTTGACCATGCCGCCGGACAACTGGCTCGGCATCAGGTCCTGGAAGCCGCCGAGATTGACGACCTCGAGCTTGAGCCGGCTCATGATGCGGATCGTCGACTCGTCGAGCCGGGTATGTTCGCGCAGCGGCAGCGCGACGTTCTCGCCCACGCTCAGCGAGGTCAGCAGCGCACCACCCTGGAACGACACGCCGATGCGCTTGCGAACGTCGAGGAATTCGCGATCACTGGCCGTACCGAGATCGATCCCGAACAGCCGCACGCGGCCGCTCAGCGGACGCTGCAGACCGAGCAGATGGCGCAGCAGCGTGCTCTTGCCGGACCCCGAGCCGCCCATGATCACGCGGATTTCACCCGCATCGACCGAGAAGTCGATGCCGTGCAGCACGCGCCGGCGGCCGTACCAGGCTTCGAGCTTCTCGACTTCGATCAGGGTTTGCTTGTCGTCACTTGTCATCATCTGTGCCACGCACCAAGCTCGAGTGCGACTTTCGCGCCATCTTGCGAAGGCTCGAGTTCACTGATCGCGCACGGCCGGCCTTTGCGATCATGTCTGGGACAAATTGCCAAGCCAGGAAACCATCGAACGGTTGCATGGGAATCAGATTCAACACGATCATCAACAAGTTGAATCCGCCGAAAACGAAGAGCATCTGCGATATGAACAACGGCAGATTCAAATGAAGCTGTCTTGTTACCGCCGCAATTACAAACGACAGGACGAAAAGGACGAACTGCGCGCCGACACCGCCCCACGCAATCATGATCGCCTGCGCCCGAGTTTGTGGCGCTTCGTATTCGCAGCGACCGTGCCAGAAAAGTAATCGCATGCGTGTGACGTGCAATCCGAAGCTGCGCGCCACTACGGCATGCCCAATTTCGTGAGCCGCCATCAGCACGAGTATCGACGCGAACCCGGCCAGCAAGACCGCAATCGTGTGATGGAACGAAAATCCCCAAGCCAGGAGGATCATGCCCAGTGAAGAGGCATGAATGCTTACCGGCGCGCCTGCGACTTGGGCGACGCTCCATTCCCAGGGGCGCCCGATGTTCGTTTTATTCATCGGTTGAGAAAAAATGAAAAAATCATGTCGACCACGATGATCCAGCAGATCGACAGCACGACCGCCTTGGTGGTCGCACGGCCGACACCTTCGGCGCCGCCGGTCACCGAGAAGCCGGTGCTGACCCCGATCAGCGTGATCAGCAGCGCGAACACGACGCTCTTGGACAAGCCCTGCCAGAGATCGCCGGGCGACAGCAGCGCCATCGTCTGCAGCAGGTACGCGACCGGAGTCACGTTGAGCGCGGGCGCGCTGTACAACGCAGCGCCGAAAATCGCGACCGCATTCGCGAAGATCGTGAGCGCGGGCAGCATTACCAGCATCGCGATCAGCGCCGGCGCGACCAGAAAGCGCACCGGCTCGATGCCGATCACCGCGAGCGCGTCGACTTCCTGCGACACGCTCATCGAACCGATCCGCGCAGCCAGGGCCGAACCGGAACGCCCGGCGACGAGAATCGCGGTGATCAGCGCGCCGAACTCGCGCGTGACCGACTTCGCGACTGCGATCACGACCTGCGACTGGGCACCGAATTCGCTCAGGGATGCGATGAACTGGATGCCGAGCATCAGGCCGACGGTGAAACCGAGCAGCGCGACGATCGGCAAGGCATCGGCCCCGATTTCGCGCATCTGGCGCACCACGGGCGCCAGCCGCACCGGTTGGCCGATACGCCAGCCTGCAACCGCGAAATACAGCGCCTCGAGCAGCAGCATCGCCGCATAGCCGATGCCGGCGAGTGCACCGAACGTGGCGCGACCGATGCCGGCGAGCGGACGCGCGAGCGCATTCATGCGGACGCGACCAATTCATCCGGCGTCGCGACGATCAGGAATACGCGATCGAGCCGCGCGAGTTCGAGCACCGCGCGGACCGCGTCGCTGACCGCCACCAGAGCGAAGCGGCTGCCACGCGTGCGCGCGGTCTGGAAGCCTTCGACGAGTGCCGCGATCCCGGACGAGTCGATGTAGCTGACCGCGGACAGATCGACTCCGACCGTGCCATCGGCGCCCAGTGCTTCGAGCACGGCGCGGCGCACCTCCTGCGACCATGACAGGTCGACTTCTCCGCTCAGGCGCACCAGCACGTAGCCGTCGCAGGATTCACGGGTCACGCTGTTGGCGTTGTCGCTCATGCCTCGTTTGCCTCTTCGCTGCCCAGTTGATCGATGCGCTTGCGCAAGACCAGGCGGTTGCCGCGCCCCCCTTGCAGCGGATCGATGTGCCAATCGTCCATGACTTCATCGATCAGCGCGATACCGAATCCGCCGCGGCGGCATTCGCCGAGCGGTTTCGGGCGCACGCGGGCCGGATCGGCACAGGGCGCGCTATCGGTCAACTCGAAACTCAGGATGGCGCCGCTGCGCAGGACGCGCAGACTGATGTCGCCCTCGCACTGCGCGCCATAGCCGTGGCGGATGATGTTCGCACAGGCTTCGTCGACCGCGAGCACGAGGCGGTCGCGCAGTTCCGGGTCCACGCGCAGGTCATCGAGCGCGTGGCGCACCGCGCTGCGCACGCCGCGCAGTTCCGTGGCGCGCGCTGGAGTGCGCAGCTCCAGCAGCACCTCGGGCCGCTCCGCGCGCGGTGCCTCGACCATCAGCAGCGTCGTGTCGTCGACCAGGTGCAAATGCTTGAGATCGGCGAGCAGGCCGCGCAGCCGCGCATCGGGCGCGGCCGCGCCACGCCGTGCAATCAGCTCGCGCACGCCCTCGTTGCCGATCGGGCGCCCGGCCGGATCGCGCACGTCGGTGGCACCGTCGGAGAACGCGTAGAGCGTCCCGCCGGCGAGCGCGATCGCATGTTCCTCGAACGCGACTCCGGTCAAGATGCCGAGCGGCGGTCCGCCGGATGGATAGTCGGCAAAGGTGCCGCGGCGATGAACGACGACGGGCGGAAAGCCGGCACCCGCGAACACCACCTGCGTGGCAGCGCGGTCGCAGTAACCGACCAGCGCGCAGACGAAGCGGCCGTCGTGCGTCGTCTCGCACAATTCCTCGTTCGCGCGCGCGAGCCACGCGCTCGGCGCGAGTCCGTCCTTGCCTGCCCAGCGCAGCAGGCTCGCAGCGCGCACCATCAGCAACGCTGCATCGAGTCCCTTGCCTGAAATGTCGCCGACGACGAAACCGATGCGCCCGTCGGCGAGTTCGAAATAGTCGTAGAAGTCGCCGGAAATCTCGTGCGCGGGGCGATTCACGCCGATCACCGGAAACGGACCGCGGCGGCGCTTGGGCAACAGCGACTTCTGCAGGCGCCGGGCCAGGTCGAATTCGCGCTTGAGGCGTTGCTGGGCCAGCAGGTCGCTGGCCATGCGCGCGTTGTTGATCGCGAGCGCCGCGGGCGCCGCGACCAGGTCGAGCAGTTCCGCGTCCTTCGACGTGAACGGCTTGCCGTCGCGCCGGTTGACGATTTCGAGCACACCGATCGGACCGGCCGCGGTGCGCAGCGGCGCGCAGACGAGGCTGCGCGTGACGAAGCCGCTGGCATCGTCCGCCTCGCGCCAGATGCGCGGGTCGTTCGCGGCATCGGCCACGGTCTGGGTCGCGTTCTCGGTGACCGTGCGGCCGACGATGCCCTGGCCGATGGACAAGCGGGTTCCGGTGATGTCGACGGGTCCGACGCAGATCCGGCATTCGAGCACGCGGGTGTGCGAATCGAGCACGTCGGTATCGATCAGGAACAGCGAGGCCGCCTCGACCTGCATGAACTCGGCGACCCGGTTGATCACCTCGGGCAGGGTCTCGCGCAGGTCCAGGGTCACCGCGAGTGCCTGCGACAGCTCGGCGAGAAAAGCCAGCGTACCGGACTCGCCGTCGCGGTTGTCACCCGGCGCGCGCGCGATGCCCGTCGCAGCGACGGCCACCGTGGACGATACCGAGGGCGCCGGGTTCATTCGATGCTCCGCCCGCTGCCGCGCAGCGCGCGCGCACTGCGTTTCTGGCGCAGGCCCCACAAGGTCATGACCGGCCCGGAGAGCACGTACAACGCGGCAATCGCAAACAGCACGCGCGGCGGATCCACCGCGAGCGCGACCAGGATCAGCATCGCCGCGGGAATCCAGATGAAGGGCACGCGTTCCGAACGCGGCCATGCCTTGAAACTGAAGTAGCGGACCCGGCTGACCATGAGCAGGCCGGCGACGATCGCGATGACCGGGGTCACGAAATCCATGTTCTCGACGCCGAGACCGAACAATCCCTTGTCCTCGATCGCCCAGACGAAGGACATGCAGAGCCCTGCGGCGGCCGGACTCGCGAGCCCCTGGAAATAACGCTTGTCGGCCACCCCGACCTGGGTATTGAAACGCGCCAGACGCAACGCGGCGCAGGCGGCGTAGATGAACGCGGCGGCCCAGCCGAGCTTGCCCCAGCCGGACCCGTAGGCCTTGAGCGAAGACAGCGACCAGGTGTAGAGCACGAGCGACGGCGCCAGGCCGAAACTGACCAGGTCGGACAGCGAGTCGTACTGCACGCCGAACTCGCTCTGTGTCCCTGTCAGGCGCGCGACGCGTCCGTCGAGGCCGTCGAGGATGCCCGCGACGAACACCGCGATCGCAGCATCCGAATAGCGTCCTCCGATGCCGGCAATGATGGCGTAGAAGCCCGCGAACATCGCGCCGGTCGTGAACAGGTTCGGCAGCAGATAGATGCCGCGCGGCGGTTTGCGCGCGCCGGTCGAACTCGGGTCCATGGCGGTCCGCAGCAAGATCAGGTTCGGTGTCCGGAGTGTACCGTGATCCTCATTTCAGGGCGCTTTTGCTTGTATCGGAGCGCGACTGGTGCTATCCAGTCGCCATGCAACGTGCCGCCCCCGAGCACGGACGAAAACGCAAAGGTCCGACCATGAAGCGCATCTGGCTCCTGCTTGTCCTCCTGGCCGTCTGCCTGCCGGCGGCGGCGACCGACATGTATTCCTGGACCGATGCCAACGGGGTCAAGCATTTCGCCGATGCGCCGCCTGCGGCCAAGGGCATCAAGGCGCAGAAGCTCAAGGTCCGCGGCGGCGTGACCACCAACGAGCCGGCCGATGCCCAGACCGCGACCACCGGCGCCAAAGCCGGCGGCCCTGCGCTGGCCGCCGCGGCCGGCTATGCCCCCGACGACATCAAGCGCAACTGCGAGATCGCGAAGAAAAACCTCGCGACCCTGCAGACACAGCAGGTCGCGGTCGACGCCGACGGCAATCCGCTCGATCCCGATGCGGCGCGGAGCCATCAGGCGCAGATCGACAAGGCCGACCAGCAGACCCGGCTGTTCTGTCCGGATTGACTGCGCCGGCGGCCCGCGGACGGGATTGCGGCGGCTGCGTTCCACACTCGAGGTCCGACAACGGCGTCCGCCCGGCGGCGGGCATGCCCGCGCTGGTAGCATTGGCGGTTCCGCGTTCACGTCCAGTCCGTCATGCGCCTGTCCCGATTCCACCTCGCCACCGTCAAGGAAATTCCTGCCGACGCGGAAATAGCCAGCCACCGGCTGATGCTGCGTACCGGCATGATCCGCAAGCTCGCGGCAGGCATCTACACCTGGTCGCCGCTCGGCTTGCGGGTGCTGAGCAAGGTCGAACAGGTCGTCCGCGAGGAAATGAATCGCGCCGACGCGGTGGAACTGCTGATGCCCTCGATCCAGCCGCGGGAACTGTGGGAGGAGACCGGGCGCTGGGAAAAGTTCGGCGGTCAGCTCCTGAAGATGCGCGACCGCAAGGATGCCGCGTATTGCTACGGCCCGACGCACGAAGAGGTGATCACTGATTTCGCACGCAACGAGCTCAAGAGCTACAAGCAGCTGCCGGTCAACTTCTACCAGATCCAGACCAAGTTCCGCGACGAGATCCGGCCGCGCTTCGGGGTGATGCGCGCGCGTGAATTCCTGATGAAGGATGCCTATTCGTTTCACCTGACCCAGGAGTGCCTGGCGCGCGAATACCGCAGCATGTACGACACCTATGCCCGCATCTTCACGCGGCTCGGACTGAAATTCCGCGCGGTGCAGGCCGACAGCGGTGCAATCGGCGGCAGTACCAGCCACGAATTCCAGGTGCTCGCCGATTCGGGCGAGGACGCAATCGTGTTTTCGACCGAATCCGACTACGCCGCCAATATCGAGTTGGCCGAGGCAGTCGCGCCAATCGGTCGGCGCCCCTCCCCGCTCGCGACCCTGGAGCGTGTCGACACGCCGACGCAGAAAACCATCGACGCCGTCGCCGCATTCCTCGGCGCGCATCCCGCGCAATGCATCAAGACGATCCTGGTTCGCGGTGTCGATGGTCCGGTAGCGCTGTGCGTGCGCGGCGATCATGAGATCAACGAGGTAAAGGCTGCCAAACTGCCCGAGCTTCCTGGTGAGTCGATGCTTGCCGACGAAGCGGAAATAGTCGCCGCGACCGGTGCGCGACCCGGCTTCATCGGTCCGGTCGGCCTGCCGGATGCGATTCCGGTGATCGTCGATCGCAGCGCCGCGGTCGTCGCCGATTTCATCTGCGGCGGCAACGCGGACGGCACGCACTGGCGCGGCGCGAACTGGGAGCGGGATGCGCGAATCACCCGCGTCGCGGATATCCGCAAGGTGGTAGAAGGCGATCCCTCGCCGGATGGCCATGGCACGCTGCGGATCGCACGCGGCATCGAGGTCGGCCATGTATTCCAGCTTGGCAGCCGCTATGCAGAGGCGATGGGTGCGACCGTACTCGACGACACCGGCAAGGCGTCGACGATGCAGATGGGATGCTACGGGATCGGTGTCAGCCGCATCGTCGCCGCCGCGATCGAGCAGAACCACGACGAAGCGGGCATCGTCTGGCCCGAGCCCATGGCCCCCTGGCGAGTCGCGATCTGCCCGATCAACGCGGTTCAGAATTCGCAGGTCCGCGAGGCAGCCGACAAGCTGCATGCCGACCTCGCTGCGCGTGGCATCGAGGTTGTGCTCGACGATCGCGGTCTGCGGCCGGGACCGATGTTCGCGGATATCGAACTGATCGGCATTCCGCATCGCATCGTCGTCAGTGAACGCGGTCTGTCCGCGGGCACTTTCGAATACCGGCGCCGGGGCGAAGCGGAAAACCGTGCGCTTGGCCTGACGGATTTGCACGAGTTGCTCGCATGATCGCGGGCCTGGCCGCTGCGGTTCCGCCGCGCGCGGTCATTCCTCGCGAGCGTACCGCCGACGTGGGCCGCGCTGTTCGCTGAACCGGCGTATCGAGCGCAAATCATTTTGTCGCCTGGTTCGCTTTTTCTTCCCGCCGTTATCGTTATTTATTCAATGCGCTACGCGCGCGGCGGCATCAGATTGCATGTTGCGTCCGATGCGCGGTGACGTCACAGCAGAATATCGCCCATTTGACGTATTATTCGTGCGCTGGTCCGATCCATGCGTGCAGGGTGAAGCACGTTGTTTCTCCATTCGAATAAACAGAGGTAGGCAAGGTATGGCGATTGATCTGAAATCCCTGAACTACAATCAGCTTTCCGATCTGATTACGCGCGCGAAGGCGCGTCAGAATGAACTGGTCAAGGACAAGGCGTCCAAATTGCGCGCGAAAATCAATGCGCTGGTCAAGGCGGAGGGATTCGGCCTCGACGAAGTACTCGGTCGCAGCGGCGGACGCGGCAAATCGCGCGGCAAGGTCAAGCCGAAATATCGCAACCCGGCTGATCCGGCACAGACCTGGACCGGTCGCGGCAAGCGTCCTCGCTGGTTCAATGCGGCGCTCGCGGCCGGCAAGAAAGAAAAGGATCTGCTGGTATAAGCAGGATTGTCTGCGTGCTCGATCCTCGAGACGCCGGCCGTTGTGCCGGCGTCTTCGTTTGTGTCCCCGCGGGTGCCTGCTTCGCGCGCAGGGCGGGGCTCCGTTCGCTGGCCACCCTGCGCCACATGCCGGATAATCGCGCGGTTCGCGCGGCATCGATCCGCATGGATGAACGAGCCAGGAATCCGCATGGTTGCGAGGGATCTGCAGCAGATCGCATCCCGATGCTCCCTCTCGCATGACCATGCAGCGCAGCAGCAGTCGATCTTGAGGCGTCCATGAACAAGCCGATCTGGGAACCGGGTGCCGATCGCATCGAGAGATCGAATATCAGCCGGTTCATGCGTTTCGTGCGCGAGAGCACCGGCAATGAGGACATTCGACGCTACGCACCGCTGTACGAGTTCTCGGTTCGCGCGCCGGAAAAGTTCTGGCCGCTGATTTGGGAATTCTGCGGAATCCGGGCGCATGGCGAACATGAACCGGTCCTCGTCGATCGCGGGAGGATGCCGGGTGCGCGCTGGTTTCCGAACGTCACCCTGAACTTCGCGCAGAATCTCCTGCGGTTCAAGGATGATCGAGCCGCGATCGTGTTCCGCAACGAGTGGAACGACAGGCGCGAAGTTTCGTATGTCGAACTGCACGAGGAGGTCGGCCGCCTCGCCCACGCGCTCGCGCGGGCCGGCGTCGGTGTCGGCGATCGCGTCGCCGGCTTTCTGCCCAATATTCCGGAAACCGTGATTGCGATGCTCGCGGCCACGTCGCTCGGCGCGACCTGGTCATCGTGCTCCCCGGACTTCGGTGTCCGCGGCGTAGTCGACCGCTTCGGCCAGATCGCCCCGAAGGTGCTGTTCACCGCCGATCAGTACGGCTACGGCGGCAAACGGTTCGATTGCCTCGAAAAGATCCGCGGGGTGCTCGACGAGTTGCCGGGCATTGAAACCCTGGTCGTGGTCCCGTACGGCACCGATGCACCCGCGCTCGACGGGCTGCGCGCCGCGATCGCGTGGCCGGATTTCGTCGCTGAAGAATCACACGCGCCGCAGTTCGCGTCGCTGCCTTTCGATCACCCGCTGTACATCATGTATTCGTCAGGGACGACCGGCGTGCCGAAATGCATCGTGCACGGCGCCGGCGGAACCCTGATCCAGCATCTCAAGGAACTCGTGCTGCACACCGACCTCAAGCGCGAGGACCGGCTTTTCTACTACACGACCTGCGGCTGGATGATGTGGAACTGGCTGGTGTCCGGGCTTGCGGTCGGCGCGACGCTGGTGCTCTACGACGGATCGCCATCGCACCCCGATGGCAACGCTCTGTGGGATCTGGCCGATGAGGTCGGTATCAGCGTATTCGGAACCAGCGCGAAATGGATTTCCGCGATAGAAAAAGCCGGCGTGAAGCCACGCGAGACCCACAAGCTCACCCACCTCAAGACCATGCTTTCGACCGGATCGCCACTGGCGCCGGAGAGCTACGACTACGTCTACCGCGACATCAAGGAACAGCTGCTTCTGGCATCGATTTCCGGCGGCACCGACATCATTTCCTGCTTCGCGCTCGGCTGCCCGCTGCTGCCGGTATATCGTGGCGAACTGCAGTGCCGCGGCCTCGGCATGAAGGTCGAAGTTCTAGACGACGCGGGCATCCCGGTGCGCGGCGAGAAAGGCGAACTCGCGTGCACCGCGCCGTTTCCTTCGATGCCGGTATATTTCTGGAACGATGCGGACGGCACGAAGTATCGCAACGCGTATTTTTCGCGTGTTCCGAATGTCTGGTGCCACGGCGATCATGCATTGCTGACCGAGCACGACGGCATCGTGATCTATGGGCGCTCCGACGCAACCCTGAACCCCGGCGGCGTGCGTATCGGCACCGCCGAGATCTACCGTCAGGTCGAGCAGATTCCCGAAGTGCTCGAATCGGTCGCGGTCGGCCAGCACTGGGGTGACGACGAGCGCGTGATCCTGTTCGTGCGCCTGCGCGATGGCGTCTCGCTCGATGACGCGCTGCGCGCACGGATCGCGAAGCAGATCCGCGCAAATACCACGCCGCGCCATGTGCCTGCGAAGATCCTTCAGGTCGCCGACATCCCGCGCACGATTTCCGGCAAGATTACCGAAATCGCAGTACGCGACACGATCCATGGCCTGCCGGTCAAGAACACCGATG
Source organism: uncultured Gammaproteobacteria bacterium (assembly GCA_963758365.1). Classification (GTDB taxonomy): domain Bacteria; phylum Pseudomonadota; class Gammaproteobacteria; order Xanthomonadales; family Rhodanobacteraceae; genus Dokdonella_A. The sequence continues at coordinate 402,501 of CAVWVB010000001.1, read as the reverse complement.
CACTGGCCAATCCGCGCGCGCTGGAGTTCTTTCGCGGGCTCGAAGCCTTGCAGACTGCGTGATGATCTCGCCACGGACGCACGCAAAGTTCTCGACTGGACGTCCCGCCGAGCCGCGACACCTCATCGAGACGTTCAATCGGTCGCGTCCGTGCCGGGATTGCGTTTCCGCCAGCGCTGACACCGGGACGATTTCATGATGGCGGACCGGATGGGTTCGGAACCAAGGAAGGCTGAAACGCGCAAATTCCTCGGCGCACGAGCAAGCGCCAAGGCCGCGGCATTCGCAGGGGCGATGGTTTGTGCATGCGTCCTGTTCGGGGCCATCCCCTGGCTATCCGTGCCGACCCTGGCCCAGGCGCTCTGGGCATCGGGTTTCGCGCAATCGTATGCGAACGCGGGCGGATGGGCGATCTACGCAACGGACTTCGGCCAGCCGCTGCCCGCGCCGATCTCGTTCGGACTTTCGGCGACCTTCATCCAGGGCCTGATCATTCATGTGTTCGGCATGGGCGCGATCGATGCCTACACGCTGACCGTCGTCCTGTACCTCGGGATCGCTCTGTACGGGGCGATGGCCCTGGCGCGTTCGTTGGGCGCTTCGTACTACCTCGCAGTGGCCGGCGCTCTGCTCTGGCTCGCCCTGCCGATCGTCTGGGAGCACGTCGGCTTCTCGATGGTCGCGCTCGGGTTCGCGCTCCTGCCGCTTTATCTGCACGCGGTCAACCGGCTGCTCGTCGTACGCGATGTCGCGAACATGAGTCTCGCCGCGGGTTTTTTCTGTCTGGTCGCCATCCTCGCGGTCTTCATGGATGGCTACACGTTCGTCATGTTTTTCGTCGCTGCTGCCATCGTCTGGACCGGCTCTGTCCTGACCGACCGCGGATTGCGCAAACATGCGCTGCTTTTCGTGCTGCCGACCCTGACGTCAGGTTTCTTCGTCGCGTACCTCCTCTATACATCGTTCATCGGCGGGTTCCGATACGCCGTGTTTTCGCGCGCATTCTTCCGCGGATGGGGCGTGGATGTGACCATGCTGCTCGTGCCTACGCGCGGCATTCACTTGCTCTGGGACGCCTTGGGTCTGAGTTCCACGCGCAATCAACACATGTTCTGGGGCGATGCCTCGGTATGGATCACGACGTTTTTGCTGCCGCTGATCATTGCCGCCATTTGCGGATTCGCGGTGGCACGGGAGCGCAAGCGCGCGTGGCTGTTTCTCGCCATGGCCGTGGTCGGCGTTTATCTTTCGCTCGGGCCGTCGCTGAAAATCAACTCGACGAAGCAGGTTCCAGGTATTACGGCCGTGGAGAGCGGGCCTCTCATGCCCGCGCGATTCGCGGTGATGCCGACCGGGTCGGGCTGGCTGTCGATGCATGTTCCGGGCTTTCGCGAAATGCGCGCCGCCTATCGCTGGCTCGGCCTTGGCGCGCTCGGATTCTGGGCACTGACCATCATGCTTCTTCTGCGCCTGCACCAGCGCCGCCCGACCGTCGCATATGGCACCACATTCGTGTTGATGGCCATGTTCCTGCCCCACGTCTCGCAAGTCCTCGATGATGCGATTGCGAACCGCCGCGACGCCGCCGACATTTCCGGCACGCTCGGACGTGACCTGGGCAGCGTTGCTGGCCGCCACGGCATGCTTCTCTTCGTGCCGCACGGCAACGATTTCATCGTCAATTACCTCGCCGCCACGGCTGGCTTCAAGACCTACAACATCGGCGGCGACAAGAACGTCGAGATGGCGCAGCGCGGCTGGAGCGAGCGCGCACGCAACCTGAATTTCAGCAATCTCCACGATCCGCTGTTTCTGCGCGAGCTACGGACGGTCCTGCTGGTCGGCGAGGCTGACGCGGTGATCCTGCCCTACTTCGACACACTGCAGGCCGCGATCGCTTGGCCGCCGCGCAGCGCCTCGGTGCTCGCATTGCAAGACGAACGCCTTGCGGTTGCGCGCGCAGCGGCGGCATCGCCCTGCTTCCGGCTTCGGCAGTTTCCGCTGTTTGCCGCGGTATCGCTGAGCGAAAAAGGACAACTCGAGCGGGAACGACTGTTCATGGAGTCGGACCAGGCCGCCACGATGGCGGTCGCATTTGAGGATTGCGCGATTCGCCGCTGATCCGCCTCTTCGCCGCGATGAATGGCTCCCATCGACGCGTGCCAAGAGCGGCCATCAAGCGAGTGCGCGTTCGAGCTCCGCACGCAGATCGACGACATTCTCGACACCCACCGAGAGGCGGATCAGGCTGTCGCTGATGCCGAGGCGCTTGCGGTTCGCTGGTGGAATCGATGCGTGGGTCATGATTGCGGGGTGCTCGATCAGGCTCTCGACGCCGCCGAGGGATTCGGCGAGCGCGAACAGATGGCAACGTTCGAGCACCTTGCGCGCCTTGCGCAGGCCACCTTTGAGTTCGACCGAGACGATGCCGCCAAAGTCGTCCATCTGGCGTCTCGCGAGCGCGTGCTGCGGATGCGACTTGAGACCCGGATAGATCACCTTCTCGACCGCCGGATGCCGTGCAAGCCAGGTAGCGAGCGTGAGCGCCCCTTCGCAGTGCGCATGCATTCGCAGATGCAGGGTCTTCAGGCCGCGCAGCGCGAGGAACGAATCAAACGGCCCCGCCACCGCACCGACCGAGTTGTGCAGGAACGCCATCTGGTCGGCGAGTTCGGCGTTGTCTGCGACCACCGCGATGCCTCCGACCATGTCGGAATGGCCATTGAGATACTTGGTTGCCGAGTGGACGACGATGTCCGCACCGTGCTCGATCGGCCGCTGCAGCATTGGCGAGCAGAACGTGTTGTCGACGACAAGGATCAAACCGTGCTTCTTCGCGAACGCGCCGAGCTTTGCGAGATCGACGAGTTTGAGCATCGGATTGGTCGGCGTCTCGGCCCAGATCATCCGCGTCGTCGGCTTGAGTGCGTCCTTGAGCGCGGAGTGATCGTTGAGGTCGAGAAACGTGAACTCGAGACCCGCGCTGCGCCGACGCACGCGCTCGAACAGCCGGTAGGTTCCGCCATACAGATCGTCCATTGCGATCACATGGCTGCCGCTGTCGAGCAGATCGAGCACCGTGCTCGCCGCTGCAAGGCCCGAGGCGAACGCATAACCCTGGCGTCCGCCCTCGAGATCGGCGACACAGCGCTCGTAGGCCATCCGGGTGGGATTCTGCGTACGCGAATACTCGTAGCCCTGGTGCACGCCCGGACTCTTCTGCACGTAGGTCGAAGTCGCGTAGATCGGCGTCATGATTGCGCCGGTCGAGGGATCCGGACTCTGGCCGGCGTGGATCGCGCGGGTGCCGAGATGCTGCTTGACGGATTTCTTGGGCATGAGGACTCAGCGGTCGGGTTGGACAAGGAGATCAAGGTGATGTGTGCCATCCGAACGGGCCACCTTGTCTGCCAACTCCCATTGACGCATCACGGCGTCAGCGTTCGCACATGTGGTTCTGGTCGAGTCAGGCGCGAGAACGTGGAGATGATCGGCAAAGGAAAAAAGCTCGTCGAGATAGTCGCGAGGCTCGATAGCGACATGCGTGCGCATGCACCACGGATGAAATTCGGTCAGCACGACGGGGCGATGGCGCCGCAGGCTCTCGCGAAATCCACGCCATGCGAACAGTTCGTATCCTTCGATGTCGAACTTCACCAGATCGATGCGGTCCAGATTCGCGATCAGATCATCAAGCCTGCGGGTCTGACTGCGCATCACGGACGGATCCGCACGGGAGGCGGCGATCACCTGACCGTTGGACGTGCCCGTGCCGGTCGCCACGGCTACGATCTGTTCACGGTCAGATGCCGCGCACGCATGCACACGGACATGCTCAAAATGATTGACTTCCAGAGCTCGATAGATGAGCTGCAGGTTCTTGTCCATCGGCTCGACCGCGACGACCTGACCAGACGGACCGACCAGATGCGCAGCGAGGTTGGTGAAAAAGCCGATGTTGGCGCCGACATCGACAAATACGGCACCTGGGCGCAAGAACTCCCGCACCGCCGCGGTAACGTGTGGTTCGTACTTTCCGGTGACGTGTATGCCCGCGCCGATATGCCTGTCCTCAGGTCGAACGAAGATCGAAAACCCATCGAGCCGGACTTCTATTGGAAGGCTTCCGGTGCGTGCCGCGAATTCGCCGGAACCAAGAAACGTCCGCACCAGTTCTTCAACAAGCATGGGGCGCCCGGCGAGCATGCGACGGTGGTGCTCCAGTCCTTCGGCATCCGGGGCGCGGCCGAGCAGCAGCCGATACGCGCTGCGCACGTCCGCCTCGCTGGCAAACGCAGACGTCCGCGCGGAAGCATCGTTAGTTTCCGGACGACGCATCAATCATGCCTCCATAGAATCCGGAGAGCGCGAGTACACGGAGTTTTTTCCGGCCAGACTCATCCCGCCCTCCGCCGCAAGTAATTCAGCAGGTCGATCCGCGTGATCAACCCGACGAACTTCGCATCGTCCATCACGATCGCGACATGACCCGCATCGAATACCGGCATCAGGTTCTCGATCGGCGACTTCATGTCGAGAACCTGCAGCTTGGTCGCCATCGCGGTGGACACCGGGTCGCGAAACTTGTTCTCGTTCGTGTGGACGTGCAGCAGCAGGTCGGACTCGTCGAGAATGCCGACGATCTCGTCTCCGTCCATGACCGGAAGCTGCGACACATCGTAGAGTTTCATGCGGTTGTAGGCAGTGACCAGCAATTCGTTCGGGCCGACAATGACGGTGTCGCGTTGCGCGTACGGACGCAGGATCAGGTCGCGCAGGTCGCCCGTCGGCTGGCGGTCGAGGAAGCCGTTGTCGAGCATCCAGTAGTCGTTGTACATCTTCGACAAGTACTTGTTGCCGGTGTCGCAGACGAATACGACGACGCGTTTCGGCGTGTCCTGTTCGCGGCAGTATCTGAGCGCTGCGGCGAGCAGCGTGCCGGTCGACGAACCGCCGAACACGCCTTCCTTGGCCAGCAGTTCGCGCGCGGTCAGGAAGCTCTCCTTGTCGCTGATCGCGTAGGCCTTCTTCACGCGCGAAAAATCGCTGATCGTCGGCAGGAAATCCTCGCCGATGCCCTCGACCATCCAGCTTGCGGATTTGGTCGAAAGGGTACCTTCGTTGATGTACTGCGCGAGGATCGATCCGACCGGATCGGCGAGGATGAATTCAGTGGCCGGCGAAACGCGTGCGAAGTAGTGCGAGAGGCCGGTCATGGTGCCCGACGAACCGCAGCCGAACACGATCGCATCGACCCTGCCGTCAAGCTGCTCGAAGATCTCCGGACCGGTGGTCTGCTCGTGCGCGAGCGGATTGTCGGGGTTACCGAACTGGTTGATGAAGTACGCGCCCGGTGTTTCGCGCGCAATGCGCTCGGCGAGGTCCTGGTAGTACTCCGGATGGCCCTTGGCGACATCGGAGCGAGTCAATACGACCTCGGCCCCCATCGCCTTGAGGTTGAAGATCTTCTCGCGGCTCATCTTGTCCGGCACGACCAGGATCAGCCGGTAACCCTTGGCTTGCGCGACCAGGGCGAGTCCGAGTCCGGTGTTGCCCGCGGTGCCTTCGACCAGGGTCGCGCCGGGTTCTATCCGCCCGGCTTTCTCGGCTCCCTCGATCATCGACAGACCGATGCGGTCCTTGATCGATCCGCCGGGGTTCGCGCTCTCGAGCTTCAGGAACAGTTCGCAGACGCCGCAGTCGAGGCGCTGCGCCTTGACCATCGGCGTGCGGCCGATCAGCTCGAGAACGCTGTCGTGGATTGTCATGCCGGCTCCGCAGGATCGCGCGTCAGGCCGGTCGGGACACGGCGCGGACACAGTCAGCACATCTTCGGGCGAAGATGCCCGCAGATGATAACCGAGCGGAGCCGGTTGCAGGCGCCGCCAGCCGGCAGCGCCTTTCGGAAATACGGTTCAGTGCGACGCGGCGTGGGAGTCCCACATCGACGTCAGTTTGTCCTTGGTGTGCAGCTTTTCTTTCTTCATGTTGAGCAGGGTGACATCGTCCAGCGGCAGTACGCCGAGTTCGGCGTCGCGTACTTTGCTATCCAGTTCCTTGTGCCGGTAGTACAGGCTGCGGAACTCCGCATTGTTCTGCATCAGCGCCTCGACTTCTTTCTGGTTCTGCTCGAACATCAGCTGACCTCCTCTGGTGCAATAACCGCAGACGCAGCGACGCGGCGGTGGACACCGCGGCGCTGCGTTGCGGAACGAGTTACCACGAGATGACGACATGGCTCTGCGATGAGAGCCGCCCCGGCCACGAGCAAAGAGACTATGCCAGCGAAGAAGCTGTCGGCTCGGCGATCGAACGCCACTGCCAGGAAACGTCCAAACACGCGAGCCGATCCTCGGAAGGCCGAGATATCGATATCCGCTGTCGTTGTCGCTGCTGTCATGGGCAAGGGCTTTGACCCAAGCGGGTACCGGAAAACCGGGCCACTTGGGAGACGAACGCTACTCCTTCGGGCACGCCTTGGCAAATCACCGCGGGCCCTTGCAGCGGCTCACGCGACGCAGGAGTTGGAGTCCAATTTCATTAGATTAAACAATACGTTGCAAGCAGATTGCTGACCATTGCAGCGCGCGCTGGCGGCGCGCATTGCGGCGCATGTTGCGGCTTCTTCAGCGCACCCGCGACGTGCGCTCCCGCCACCGCTCAGTTGTCCTGCCGGTCGCTCGCCGACGCCTTCTTCTTCGACTTTCTGGGCACCTTGGACGGCGCGGGCCTGGCCTTGCCGCCGCCCTCCAGCGCGCTACTCAGTTCGGCCTCCTTTCGGGCCAGGGCCGCCGCCTTGGCTTGCGCATCGGCCATGCGGCGGGCCTGATTGGCCTCCGCGCGCGCGGCCTCGGCTGCCTGGGTCGCCTGTTCCCCCTCGGCACGCGCGGTCGCTGCTTCCTGGCGCAGCCGCTCGGCCTCCTCGGCGCGTATCTGCGACTGCAGGCGCTGGCGCTCGAGTTCGGCCCGCGCCTGGTCCGCGTCGCGGCGCGCGAGGGCCAGTTGCAGGCGATCGTTCTCGCGCTGCAGTTCGGCGCGTCGCTGTTCCTGTACCTCCGCCTCGGCGGTCACCCGAGCGGTGTCGATGCGCCGCTCGGTCATGTAGGTCCAGTATTCCCGGTCGCCGCGGCGCGCATCCTTGAGCTGCTGCAGCGACGAACGCGCGAGACCCATCGCGGCCGGTGCGTGCGTGCCCAGCACCGGATCGGCGGCCAGCTGGTCCAGACGCACAGCGAGGCGCTCATAGTCGTCGTTGCGCGCGACCGCGCTGCCGGCCCCGAACAGGCCCGCCGCAAGTGCGCATGCGGCCAGCCATCCACACACCCGTCGCTGGTTCATGGCCGCTCCCCGGTCGTCGCGGGCGTCGCCAGGTCCCGATCGAGACTCGCATTCTGCTGCTTGAGCCGCTCCACCTCGGCGCGCGCCTTGCCGAGCCTCGCGTTGGCGATCGCGAGTTCGCTGTCGGCGAGCGATTGCGCTGCGAACTGGGCCGCCTCGGGGTAGTCCTGCTGGTTTTCGGCGGCTTGCGCGGCGTCGAAATGCTGCCCCGCAGCACGGTATTCCGCGGGCGACCATTGAGTGGCTCCCGCGTCCCGCGCCGCGCCGAAGGCGCGTGAAGCCGCATCCAGCTCGTCCAGAGGCGGCCTGGTCGGCGAGCACGCGGCCGTGCCAAGCAGCGCGACCAACGTCGCCAACGCTCCTGGAATCGCGATCCCAACATGGATTTTTCCATGGCTTGGTGTCATAACCTTCACGCTCGCCTGCAGGTTCAGGCCTGTATTGTGGGAACGCCGGGTCCGGTTTGGCAATCGCGGCGCAGCGGCAGCGGGCACGAGGACATTCGAAGAGACCACGAGAGCAGCAATGGATATCGGCTATTTCCTGAAACTCATGGCGGAAAAGGGTGCGTCGGATATGTTCCTGACGACCGGAGCCCCGGTGAACATCAAGGTCGAGGGCAAGCTCTATCCTCTCGGCAACACCGGCATGCCCAACGGCATGGTCAAGAAGATCGCCTACTCGCTGATGGACGAAGGCCAGGTGCCGCTGTTCGAGAAGAATCTCGAACTCAACATGGCGATCGCGGTAAAGGACGCCGGCCGCTTCCGCATCAACGTGTTCAAGCAGCGCGGCGAGGTCGGCATGGTGATCCGTGCCATCAAGAGCGAGATCCCGACCATCGAGCAGCTGCGGCTGCCGCCCCTGTTCAAGAACATCATCATGGAGCCGCGCGGCCTGGTGTTGCTGGTCGGGGCGACCGGTTCGGGCAAGTCGACCACGCTTGCATCGATGATCGATCATCGCAACGCGAATACCGCCGGCCACATCCTGACGATCGAGGATCCGATCGAATATCTGTATCGGCACAAGAAGTCGGTGGTCAACCAGCGCGAGGTCGGCCTCGACACGCACAGCTATCATGAAGCGCTCAAGAACGCGATGCGCGAGGCGCCGGACGTGATCCTGATAGGCGAGATTCGCGACGCCGACACGATGGAGGCGGCGATCACGTTCTCGGAAACCGGCCATCTGTGCCTGGCCACGCTGCACTCGAACAATGCCGACCAGACCATCGAGCGCATCCTCAACTTCTTCCCGGAAGCCGCACACAAGAACATCCTGATGAACGTCGCGCTCAACCTGAAAGCGGTGATCAGCCAACGCCTGGTCATGGGCAAGGATGGGCATCGCATGCCGGCCGTCGAGGTGCTGATCAACACGCCGCACATCCGCGACTTGCTGCGCCGGGGCCAGATCCACGAGGTGAAGGAAGCGATGGACCGCAGCCTGCAGGACGGCATGCAGACCTTCGACCAGTCGCTGTATGCGCTGTACAAGGAAGGCAAGATCGAGCTCGAGGAAGCGCTCAACCACGCCGATTCGCGCGATGGTCTCGCGCTCAAGATCCGCCTCGCCGAAGGCGCCGACGCGCCGATGGCGGACACGTTCGAGAGCACCAACTACTGAAGTCGACGCGTCCGCAGCACACGGAACTCGCCTGCACGGGTGGCTTGTGGTCGCGCCGATTGCACGCCATCGTCCGTTGGTGGCAGTGCCATAATGCGCGACCGATCCGGATCGAAGCGAATGACCGATGATTCAGCAACTTCGCAGCGTCCTTCAGCCTGAAGAACTGGCGCGCCTGCGGGCGATCGCAGCGCGCGCCCAGTTCGTCGATGGCCGCATCAGCAACCCCCACTACCAGCTCAAGCGCAACCAGCAGCTCGCGCAGAGCGATCCCGCGAGCGTTGAACCCGGCACGATTCTGCGCGACGCGCTGTTTCGCCATCCGGATCTGCGCGGCGCATTCCCCAAGCATATGGCGATGCCGACGCTGGCCCGTTATGAACCGGGAATGAGCTATGGCTGGCACATGGACGAAGCACTGTTCGCTTCGCAGCCGCCGATGCGTTCGGACGTGTCCTGTACCGTATTTCTCACCGAACCCGACGAGTACGATGGCGGGGAATTGATGATCTCGCACGGACAGCACGCACTGCCGTGCAAGTTGCCTGCGGGTGATGCCGTGCTTTATCCGGCAACCACGATCCATCAGGTCGCGCCGGTCACGCGGGGGATACGCCTGGTCGGCATCACCTGGCTGCAGAGCTACATTCCGGACGGCCACCGCCGCGAGTTGCTGCATCAGGTGGAAGAGGCCAGGGCGATCGAAATGTCGCGCGGCGATCAGGCGGAGCTGCGCATGCTGCTGCTGCTCGGTTCGCTGCGCAACAACCTGTTCCGGATGTGGTCCGACGCGTGAGGCGGGACTTCCGGTGCCGCGAAAAACTGCAGCGCCGACCGCGACGCGGGACAGGAAAAAAACAGGGCAAGCCGGAATGACGGATCGCGATCCACATGGGCGCGGACCGCGCTCATGGGGCGCGGCCCGTTTCGACCCGGTGTACCGGGCCGCACGCTGCCTTCAACGCAGCAGCCGCGCGAGCGGCGCGAGCACGGTGTGACGCTTCATCATCTGCTCGGCCCAGCGCATGCCCCGCGCGATCTCGGCCGCGAACGTGCGGCGTGACAAAGCCAGATCATGGTCGCGGTCGGCGCGCGAATACGCGTGGGCCGGATTCTTCGCGTACGCGCGCAGCACCGGCGACTGCGCCACCGGGGCGGTTTGCCGCGCATCGACGGGCAGGCGCAGGTGTTCGCGCACCTTCGCAAGATGGCGCTCGGGGTCGCCGAGCAGGGCTTCGAAATCGAGGGCCATCGCAGCCGTTCTGCCGACCGCGGAACTGCCGATCTCATGGAACCGCGCGAGTTCGGCGACCCACCCCAGCGCAAGCGTCTCGGCCGGGTCGAGCTGATACAGGCGCACGCTGTCGTCGCGCAGATGCCGATGCAGATAAAGCAGGCGCGCGGGCGCGCTGTGCAGCGCGTCGAGGCCCCCACCCGGAGTTTTCAGCATCGTTGCAAGATAGCTCTCGAGCGCCACGTGCAGGAGAACGATCCGTGTCTCGGCGAACAGCGACAGCAGGGGTGCGATCAAGTTGTTGCAGTTGCTGGTCGCCTTGACGACGACGCGCTGTCCGCTTCGGAATCGGCGTCCGAGCAGTCCGAGCAGACGCACGAACAGGCCGTCCCATTGACCGGGTTCCAGTCGCGCCTGGGGCGAATGGCGATCCAGTTCCGCGGCGGCAAGATCGCGCAGAACCAGGGGTTCGCGCAAGCCAAGCACCGCAGGCGACAGATCGAGCAGCCGGCTCAGCAGGGTTGAGCCGCAGTGGCCAATGTGAAAGATGAACGCGGGAATCGCGGGGGACATCCCGGACCCTTCCGACGCGTCCGGCAGATCCTCGAACGGTAGCCAGAATCCCTCGCGGTCGCGCATCCCGAGACGCGCATCGAGAAACGAGGCCGCGCGCAGTTCGTTCTCCTCGACACGCACGAACAATGCGCGCCGCTGTAGCGTGTCCAGCTGATGCACGAACACGCCCGCAGCACCGGCGATCGCGCTGGGATCGGGATGGACGACCGGCGCCGTCATCGACAGGAAACGCCCGGTCTCATTGGCGCGGCGATCCGGATGTCATCGTGGCCTGCGACGTGCGTTCGAACAGCAGGTAGGTCGACACGATGTACTTGTCGTTCGAACGCGGTGGCAGGCCCGCATGCTGATACATCCAGTACGGCGGGAACATCAGCAGGCGTCCGCATCGGGCCTGCACGCGAATGTCGAGATCGCAGAACACGGTCTCGCCACCATCGTCCACATCGTTCAGATACCAGAGGAAGACGACATAGCGGTCGGCCTTCTCGTAGATCGAATCGAAATGCGGCTGAAAGCCGTCGTCGCTGCCGGCCCGATAGCGCTTGATCACCAGATCGGCGCTGCGTGACGACAGCGGAATCGGCAGGGTCAGTCCGATCTCGCCGTTGTAGCGCGCCAGATAGTCCTCGACCTGGGTCATGAAGAATCCCTTCATCGCCGGATCGGCAAAACGCGAAAGATTGAGTTCGGTCCAGCCGCTCCTTTCCAGGCCCGAGCGCACGCCGCGTCCGTTGACCACGTGCGCGTCGCGCATCTGCTCGAAGCCGCTGATCAGTCCCTCGCACAATTCCCGCGGCAACGCGTCGTCATACCAGCGCACGAAGTGGCGCAGATTGTCGGTTGCCGGATCCGGCGATGCGACAGGATCAGGTCTCATATCCCCAGTGTTCCATGATCGGCGCAAGCGTCGGCAGCACCGATTCGAAATGGTCGCGATAGCGCTGCCAGCGGCCGACAGCATCGCTGCTGAGCGGTTGCACGACCTGCGAATAACTGGGCGTGCCGATGAATCCGCGCGCGTGCGCGTGCTCGCGGAATCCATGCATCGCGGAAACGTCGTCCACGCCGAGAAACGCGCCCACGCGCCTCAGTTCGGCGTCCGTGTCCACCACCAGATCCTCGTAGCGGCACACCAGGACATTGTCCGGGAACAACCTCGAATCATGCAACCAGCGCCGGTTGAGACGCACATACTCGCGTGCCAGTCGCTCGATGCTCCCGCACAACACCGCGAGACGCGGATCGCGGAACTGCTGCATGTGGCAACTCAGGATCGCGTCGCAGGGATGGCGCGCGCAGAAAATCATCGGCGCATCCGGGAACAGCCGCCGGATCATCGGCAGCGCGATGAAGTTGAGCGGATGCTTGTCGACGAGACGCTGGCCGGACCGTCGCTGCACATGCTTGTCCGCTTCCTGCCAGTACGCCTTCGCGAGCGCGTCGCGGTCGGATACCGACAACGTCGCGAGGTCCGCCGGATACGTGAACCCGAGGCTGCGCATGCGCTCGATGGCACGCTGCAGCATCGGCTTCTCGTCGACCGATACGAAGTCGTCGTGGGCGGCGAGCATCTGCTCGACCAATGTCGTGCCCGAGCGCGGAAATCCGACCACGAAGACCGGGATCGAAGCCGCGCGATCGTCGGCCGACGCCGAACGGTCGGCGCTCCAGTCTGCGGGTCCGGAATATTCCCGATCGGGTTCGGCGAGAGCGAGCAGGCCGGTACCCGCGAACCGCGCGGGGTCTGCGCGACGATCCGATGACTGCGCATGCGCGTGCTCAAGAGCACTCATCGTCGCCGTCACGTCGCCGATCCGGTCGCAGGCCGCAGCAAGGCCGAAGTAGAGCGGCTCGCGATAGCGCCGGTCAACGTCGAGTGCCAGGGCGGTCATGTAGTACTCGCGCGCGGCCACGTGATCGTCGCGGCGCATCGCGATCTGCGCGAGCGCCTGCAGCGCCTCCATGCGCGCCTGTGCATCGGCGATCCGGTCCGCAGCGGGCAGACTCTGCGCGAGTGTGATCGCCTCCTCGGTCCGGTTGAGACGCTCGAGAACGAGTACGCGGCGCGCGAGAGCGCGCAGCCGAAACGCGTCATCATGGAATTCGGCCGCGAGAATGGAATCGGCGCCTGCCACGTCGCCGAGTTGGAACAGCAGCCAGCCCAGCTCGAGCATGGCCTCGTCGGACTGGCGCGGCCAGCGCGGCCAGTCCTTCACGAGCATGCGTGCGGCTTCGTCGTCCGTACACGCGTAGCACGCGACGGCTGCCCAGATCAGCATGCCGGGCTCGACACCCGGCATCGTGGCAGCCGTGCACAGGTGCTCCTTCGCGCGCGCGAAGGCGCCCGCATTGAGGTGCAGCAGGCCGAGATTGGCCTGCAGGCGGACGCTGCCGCTGTTCAGTGCGAGCGCTCTCGCATAGGCCTCGCCCGCCGCAGCCGTGTCGCCGAGCAGGCGCTGCACGTTGCCGAGATTGTTCCAGTGCTGCCAGGTCTGCGGATGGCGGCGGGTCAGGTCCAGCAGGATGTCGCGCGCGGCGGTCAGATTGCCCGCGTTCTGCTCGCTGACCGCGAGCAGCGACAGCGCGCCCTCGTCGGCCGGCATGGCCGCGACGAGTTCGCGCGACAGGCGCAGCGCCTCGGCATGACGACCTACCTGCATCGCGGCAACCGTGTCGGCTATCAATTGCTGCATGTGAAATCCTGTCTCGCTCACTGGGTGGGGCCTCGCGGGGCTTCGCTGCACCGCGATCAGGAACCCGCGCGCAGCGCGCACGAGCCGGGGCCCCGATGCGGGTCCGCGCTCGATCCTCAGCGCCCCTGGGCCTATGCGTCGTAGCTCCAGCGCCGCATCAATGGATCCAGAATCGGCAGCACCGGCTGCAGATACTCGCGATAACGCTGCCAGCGCCCGACCGCCTTCTTGTTGAGCGGCTCGACGACCTGGGCATAGCTCGGCGTGCTTATGAATCCCTTGGCACGCGCATGTTCGTGGAAGCGTTCCAGGGCACTGGCATCGGTCAGGTCCAGATGCCTCGCGATCCGTTCGGTCTGTCCGACCACGTCGTCGAGCAGGTCCTCGTAGCGCAGCTCGAGCACCGCGGGCCGGAACAGTTCCGCGTGACGGTTCCAGAATTGCATCGCGTTGGCATAACCACGCGCGAGGCGGTCGAGCGACGAGCAGAGCACCTGGAATGCAGGTGCACGAAAGCTCTGCATGTAGTTGCTGAGAATCACGTCGCACGGATGCCGCAGCATGAGCACGATGCGCGCGTTGGGGAAAATCCGGTGGATGATCGGCAGGCGCAGCAGGTTGAGCGGATTCTTGTCGACCAGGCGGTCGCCGGGCCCGAGTTCGAGCACGCCCTTGACGCAGTGCCAGTAGGTCGCGCGGAGTCCTGCCAGATCGTCCGGCGACAGCTTGTCGAGATCGTCCGGATACTGCCGCGAGCCCGACGACTGCATCTTCGCGATGACGTCCTGCAGGAATGCGCGCTCGTCCATCGCACGCAGGCCCGGGTGCGCATCCAGCATCTGTTCGAGCAAGGTCGTGCCGGACCGCGGAAAGCCGACGATGAAGATCGGCGATGCGGCGGCGGCCGGCGCGTGCGGGTCGTCGATCCAGCGCGCATGCGCGCTCGCGTCGACCGGGTAGTTGGTGATGCTGAGCGGCTCGGATGCGGGGTCGGCGAGTTCGGGAACCAGCCTGGCCGCATGCCGCATCTGCAACGCATGACCGGTCGCGAATGCCTGCATCGCGCCGCTGGCGTCACCGGCGGCGTCGCAGGCCTTGCCGAGCGCGAACCAGCGCTGTGCCTTGCTCACGCCCTCGTCGCCGGACTCCAGCGCATTGCGGTACAGGGAAACCGCCTCGTCGGAGCGGCCACGCCGTGCCGCGAGCGCGGCACGCACGCCCAGTTCCTCGTCACGGTCCAGTGGATTGGGCGCCAATGCGCCGAGCAGCTCCTCGGCTTCGTCGAGCCGATTGACGCGCTCGAGCAAGCTGGCCAGGCGCAGCCGCGCAATACCCTCCGATTCGGGCCGCGCCAGCATGGAACGCAGGCGCTGCTCCGCCTCATCGATTCGGTCGACATCCATCAACGCGGTGGCGAGGTCGGATTCGAGGATCGGGCCGAGGTAGGGCCACTGCGCGTGGTCCGCGACCAGACGTTCGGCCGTTTCATTGTCGGCGCACTCGTGACACGCGAGCGCCCCGTAGATGCGCGGTTCGGGAAGGCCGGGATCGATCCGGCACGCCGCGAGCATGAACTCGCGCGTTTCCACCGCATCGCCCTGCTGCCAGCGCAGCAGGCCGAGGTTGGACAATGCGCCGGCGTCGCCCGGGTCGATCGCCAGCGCGCGTCGATGCGCCTGCTCGGCGCCCGCGAGATCGCCGGTCTCGCGCAAGGCACTGCCGAGATTGTTGTGATACGCGGGTTCGTTCGGCTGCAGCTCGGTCAACCGCCGGTGCAGTTCGATCGTCTCGGTCGTGCGATCCTGCATCCCGAGCGCGATCGCGAGCAGCAGCAGGGCTTCGGTGTCTTCGGAGCGCGCCTCGAGTCGCGCGCGCGCCGCGCTTTCGGCGTCCATCGCCCTGCCACCCTGCAGTAGCGCGACGATCGAAGCACTCGAATGT
This sequence comes from uncultured Gammaproteobacteria bacterium, assembly GCA_963758365.1. Classification (GTDB taxonomy): domain Bacteria; phylum Pseudomonadota; class Gammaproteobacteria; order Xanthomonadales; family Rhodanobacteraceae; genus Dokdonella_A. The sequence goes on along the minus strand of CAVWVB010000001.1, from coordinate 387,087 downwards.
TCGACGGATGGTTCACTCATGGATGGGTCTGGAACTCCAGCAGTGGGCATGCGTTACGAGGCCCGCAACGCGTGTGCGGACGGCACCGGGTCGCCCGGCGTTCCGGTGGACGCTTCCACGTGGCCACGCGTGCGACAAGCCGGCTACGGTAGCATGAGCGATGGGTGACAGGAATCCGGGAGCACGCAGCAGATGGTGGAACAGCAACGCCCGGACGCCGACGCGCCGGCAGGAGTGGCAATCGCAGCGCGGCTAGCAGAGTACGCGCGACGCTCCGCGACCGGCGATCCGCGCGCGGCTCGCGATCAACTGATCGACGCACTGGCGGCCCGACCGGAAACCGACTGGCTGGCTTGTGGACAGAACCTTGTATTGCGCCGCGATCTTGCCAGTGCAGTCGCGGTGTTTTGCGCGGCGGTCAGGGAACACCCGGAATCCGTGGACCTGGGCTACGCGTGTGCCGGGGTCCTCTGGCAAGCCGGACAGCCGGCGCAGGCGGAGGCGCTGCTCCGGGCGCTTCTGGCGCGGCAGCCAGAGCACGCGGCGGCGACGTTTCTGCTGGCCAAGCTGCTCAAGGAACAGGCGCGCATGCACGCCGCGGAGACCGTTGTGCGAGCGCTGTTCCGCACTGAGCAGCAGGGTGTCGACACGGTCATTCAGGCAGTCGAACTCCTCGACGATTGCGGTCGCAAGCGTGCAGCCGCGGATCTGTGCGAGGACGTGATCGCCACGGGCTCTCCCGACCCGCGCCTGCACGCGTATGCCGGCATGCTCAACATGCAGGTGGGCCGCTTCGAGGTCGCGCGCGAGCGTTATCTGTTCGCGTTCGAGCACGATGCGCGGGCGTCCGAGTGGCAGGCAGCAAACGGGCTGTCGAGTCTGCAGCGCTACGCCGATGCAACGCACCCGGACTTTGCGCTGTTCGAACGCTGCCTGCAGCGCGACGACCTGTCGCCGCGGGCCCGCGCATCGCTGCTGTTCGCGCTCGGCAAGGCCTGCGACGATGTTGCGGATACGGCCCGCGCCAGCGCCTGCTTTCGCGAAGGCAATGCGCTGGTGGCCGGGTTCACGCGCTGGTCGCGCAAGGACTGGCGACGCCGGATCGCGGCCCGCCTTGACGGCAATGTGTTGCCGCGGATCGCCACGGCCGACGATTCGCGCATCCCGGTGTTCATTCTCGGCATGCCGCGTTCGGGCAGCACCCTGCTCGCCGAGCGGCTGGCGCGGCATCCGCAGGTCTGCGACCGCGGCGAACTCGCGTGGCTGCCGTTCCTAGCTGACCGGATCGGCGCCGCCGGCAGGCCGGATCAGGGCCTCATGCACCGATGCGCGGCCGAATATCTGACCCAACTCGCGCAGGACGACTCCGACGCGCGCTGGTTCATCGACAAGCAGCCGATGAATTTCCTGCATGTGGACCTGATCCGGGCGTTGTTCCCCGAGGCCCGGATCATTCGTTGCGAACGCGGCCAGCGCGATACCGCGTTGTCGATCTGGATGCAGTATTTTGCGGGCACCGAGGAAAACTTCGCGTACGATTTCGCGGATATCGCTGCGGTCATGCAGGGCTGCACGCGTCTGCTCGCGCGCGCGGACAAGGAGTCGGGACCGGCGATGCGCAAGGTCCGCTACGAGGATCTGGTCACCGATCCGCAGGCAGGTATCGATGCGATCGCGAACTGGTTGGGTTTGCCGGAGGCCGATCTCGCGGCGGCCCCGGCGATGGACACTGCGATCAGCACGTCGAGCCTGTGGCAGGCGCGCCAGCCGGTGTACACGCGCTCTGTCGGGCGCTGGCGCGCCTATGCGGAGCATGTGCCGGAACTGATGCGTTTTCCCGCGTAGCCGTACCGAGCTTGCGCGGCATTCGTTCGATGCGCGCCCAAACCACCGCGCGTAGGGAGCGCGCAGGCCGGGCTGAGCACAGCGATGCCAACGCAGCCAGCCAGTACGGGGTTCGCTCGGCTCACCGCCGCCCTGCGCGACTGCCCGGCGTGCACCCTGAACACGCGCACGCGCATCGAGGCGCATGTCAAGGCTGGGCGGCCGGACCTGCGCGGAACTCGCCCGCCGAAAAAAAAACCGCGCGGCTGATGGCCGCGCGGCTGAGTTTTACACTGACTGGTTCGATCAGAACTTGACGGTCACGCGACCCCAGTAGAAGCGGCCAACCGTGTCGTACGTGTTCACGTCGGTATTCGCGTTGATCACGACGTTCTGATAGAAGATCGGTGGCTGCTTGTTGAACGCGTTGTCGACGCCGACCTGGAACTGCGTGTTGATCGGTTCCAGCGTGTACCCGAACGAGAAGTTGTGGTACGTCTGCGCGCCGAGATGACGCACCGTCCCCGGAATGCCACCGTCCGCCGACTGACCCTGCGAAAGATCCGCACTGCCGATCTTCGTATTGCCGATGTAGCGGATGCGCCAGGAGGCCTCGAACGCACCGAGCGACCAGTCGAGGCTGCCCAGACCGCGAACGCGCGGGAAGTTGCCGAACTGGCGCGTGAACAGACCCGCGTTGTGGACCGTCGCCGCACCCGGACCCGGCGAATTGTCGAACTGGCTGATGTAGGTCGCATCGACGCCGACGCTGAAGCGGCCCGGATTGACACCGAACACGTCGAATTCCGGCACACGGTAGTGCGCGCCGAAGTCCACGCCCTTGGTGTCGAGGCGTCCGAGGTTAACGGTCGGCTCCAGCACGGTCCTGATCTGGCCGTTCGGGAAACGCGTGATGAACGGGCAGAAGATGCTGGTCGGATCGTTGAAGCAGATGTTCAGCACGTTCTGCGCGGTGATGCGCGTGATCGTGTCGGTCAGGTAGATGCGGTAGTAGTCCGCATTCAAGGTCAGGCCGTCGAGCCAGCTCGGATCATACACGACGCCGAAGTCGAAGCTCTTGCCGCTCTCGGGCTTGAGCGTGAAGCCGGCCGCGACCGCACCGGACTGGATGCCGGTGATCTGGCTGTTCGGCTGCGGTTCGATACCCGTGGCTGGGATCGCCGTGGCACCGGTCGGTGCGCCGCACGCACGGTCCTGGCTCGCCGGGCTCACGCCCGGGATGTAGCCACGGCACGGGTCCTGCGCGGTCGGCGCATCGCTGAGCGCACCGGTGAACAGCTCGGTGATGCTCGGCGAGCGGAACACCTGGGAAACCGTACCGCGCACCAGCAGGTCCTCGATCGGACGCCACTCGACCGCGAGCTTGGAATTGGTCGAACTGCCGGCCAGCGAGAACTTCGAGTAGCGTGTGCCGATGTCGACGTTCAGCGAGTGGACGAACGGCACATCCTTGAGGATCGGGATCAGGAGTTCGGCATACGCTTCCTTGGTGCTGATCGCGCCGTTCAACGGCGACGTGCACGCGGTGCCGAGATCGCAGGTCGCGGTCGCCGGATCCAGGATGATCGTCGAGTCCGCCTTGAAGTCGGTGTAGTCCTTGCGGTAGCCCGCTCCGACCGCGAGGCTGACCGGGCCGGCCGGCAGGTTGAACAGCTCGCCAGTCGCATTGACGCTCGCTTCGCGCGAGATGAAGATCTGGCGCTGGAACGGGCTCGACCCCGCGGCACGGAGCTGGCTCACGGAACCCGGTGCGTCCTGCTCGAAAATGTTCAGCGGCACGCAACCGGCGATGACCGTAGTCGGATCACCAGGGGTGCCGACGCAGATCGGGGTGCCGTCCGCGAGACGCATCGATGGGCCGAGCGCGTTGGCCAGCTTGGTGAAGTCGAGATAGCCGGTCGTGTACTGACCCTGCTGGAAGTGGCCGTAGTTGAGATTCGCATCCCAGGTCCACGAGGTGTCGCCGAAGTTGCCCTTGAGGCCCGCGATGAACTGCGCGTTTTCCGTGGTCACCGTGTTGATGCGCTGGCCGACACCGGTCAGGCGCTCGAGCACGTTCGTGGTGGCCGGTCCGAAGTCGACGCCGAACGGGTTGTAGATGTTGTCGGCCGAGATCGTGACGCCGTTGCCCTGCGCGTCGAACGGGTACGGCGCGATCAGCGAGGACGACCGCGTCTTGTTGATGAACGTCTTGATGTAGGCCTCGACGTTGTCGGTCAGCTTGTAGTTGCCGAGCGCGAACACGTTGGTGCGCTCCTGCGGAACCAGGATCACGTTCAGCGGCTGATAGTTATAGGCGTCCGACGGACCAGCATCGCTTGGCGAGCTGCGATAGCAACGATAATCGGTCGGATGGCTGCCATCCGTGCCAGGCAGGCGCGTGAGGCTGCTGCAACCGTATTGAGTCTGCAGCGGACCCGGGGGCAGGAAGATGCGCCCGGTCGGGGTGCGGCTGGAACCGCCCGCGAATGCGCTGCCGTAGTACAGGTACAGCGCCTGCCGCGAGAAGTCACGGTGACCTGCGCTGACCGCATCGAACTTGCTGTAGCTGATGCCCGCGACCACGCTGCCGCGGTCGGTCGACTGCCCGACGATGAAGCTGCCGGACTTGCGCTGGCCGTCATCGAGGTCGGAGATTCCGTAGTCCAGACTCAGTTCCGCGCCCTGATAGTCCTTGCGCATGATGAAGTTGACCACGCCGCCGATCGCGTCGGAACCGTAGACGGACGAAGCGCCGTCTTTCAGCACTTCGATGCGCTCGACCAGGCTGGCCGGGATCTGGTTGATGTCGTTGTTGGTCAGGCGCTGGCCATCGATCAGGACCAGCGTGCGGTTGCTGCCGAGGCCGCGCAACGAGACCGTCGCCGCACCGCTGCCGCCACCGTTGTTGACCTGCGGGTTGGTCGCGTTGCCGGCGATCGACGGCAGTTCCTGGACGAGGTCGCCGACCGTGAGCTTGCCGCTCTTGGTGATCTGCGCGCGGTCGATCGTAATGACCGGGTTCGCCGTTTCGATATCGACGCGACGGATGTTCGAACCCGTCACGGTGATGGTTTCCAGCTTTTGACTGCTGGTGTCATCCTGCGCATGCACAGGAGCAGCCGACAAGCCAACCGCCGCAGCCGCGCCGGTATACAACGCATAGCGCACGGCTTTGAAAAGCTCGTTGCTCATAAGATTCATTACACTCTCCAACGTCAGAGTTGTCACAGCTCGGGACATGTGCTCTCCCATTCCCTGGGAACGACCAAAACGGTCCACCAAAACCCTCGGCAGTGGACGATACTAACAAGATTATTACGAAATGGGAATCCCTGAGTTACGACTTAACATTCATTTTTTTTTATTTATAAACAGTACGTTACGCTCACCAAAAAATACCGCGCACGCATGTCGGCGGCACTTGCGCAATCGAATCAACCGTGCAGGGGTGGGCATCTCGGGGCGTGTGCGGGAATCGGCGAGCGCGCAATCGTGCTCGAGGAACGAAGGAATCGCGGGCAGCCGCGGAGTCGCCATTGGAGCGAAACGCAGGATCCGCGGTCCGAGATTCGCGCCCGAAATGTGCGTGCGGCTGCGCGACATCGCCGGCAAGCCGTCGTGGCGGTTACTACAGGTCCTGGCGGTACTGGATGTACGGCGTCCGCGCCTGGTTTTCCGCATCGCGCGGCGATGCGCTCGGCGCGGACCACAGGTTCTGCGCGCCGACACTCAATTCGCCGCTCCACGGAGTGCGCCAGGAAACACCCAGGTCGAGCGTGGTCCAGCGCCTGCCGAGCAGGGCCGGATCGTCGCTGCTGAGTACGCGACCGACGATCGCGCCACGCAGCGACCCCGCGTCAAGTCCGAGACTCAACGACAACTGGTCCAGATCGATTCCATTCCCGAGCGGCTCGACCGCGCTTCCGATCGACGACAGGTGACCCTTGCCGTAGCTGGCCGCGAGGTCGAGTGCGGTATCCGCGGAAAACTGCCAGCGCCCGCGCGCGTACATCGCGCCTTCGCCATCGATCACATAAGGCTGCGCGTTCGGCAGCGTCAACACCGGCACCAGCGCGGATCCGAGCGCGAGCTTGCCGAGGGTGACCCCGTTGTTCTGCGATTGCAGCCAGGACAGCCCGTAGGACAGATCGAGGCCGCCCTCGGCGCTGGTCCAGCCGAGAGCGAGCGACGCGGCGGTCGCGCCACGCGACCAGGTGCGGCCCGAGGTCGCGCATTCACCCGTAATGCACGGGATCGGCGCGCTGCTCACGTACTGACCCAGCATCGCGTCCAGATGCGTGCCCTGCCCCAGTTGCCAGCGAATGCCGGCTGCGCCCATCGTGCTGCCGGCCAGCTGCCATGCGGAAGGGCCGGCATACGCGGGCGTCGGCTCGAACGGCGACCCGTTCCACTCGCGCGGCAGCGCAACCAGCGCAAGTAGCTTGCCATTCGATCCCGACCAGATCGGCAGCACCGGCGAACCCTGTTCGAGCAGCGGTCGTCCCGCAGCATCGAGCGCGAGCAGTTGCTCGACCAATGGACTCGACGACGTCGGCGCCAGAGACGGCAGCGTCTGTGCGGTTCCCAGCAGAGGGAACAGCAGCAGGGCCAGCCTGGCGAATCGCGAGAACATTTCGGGCCGTAACAACCGGTTGCAAGTGGATGGAACCATTAAGAGTACCGTACGATTGCGGAGTTCCAATCGGCGGTCGTACAGGTCCCGATCATAGCGCAATTTACGAAATGCTAACAGCCCCGTATGCGCCCGGATTGCGTATGAAAACGCGCTCAATCAGTGACGATCCCGGCCCCGCAGCGCCCCGATCTTCCTCCGCGGCGGCCCAAGGAGAACGCGACAAGGGCCTACAGCGCAGCCCCTCCCTGAACCGAATTCGAATCAGGACGGCCATCCGGGTCGGTCGTCGTCGCCTGCGGACTGCACAAGCGGCGCCCAGGCTCGTTGCGAAGGTCCCGCGAACGGCCGTGGTTCCACCGACCGCGGCGCCGGGCTAAGCTGCGCCGGCCCGGCGCGGATTTCCGCGCTGGCGTCGTTTCAAAGCCGGGGCGACACGTTCGGGAGTCCTGTTTGCCCGCCACCGCGTTTAGACGATCCCTTGCGCGACGCATCCTGCGCTGGCTGCTGCTGGTCGTGTTCGCATGGCTCGCGCTCGGCGTGGCTGCCGTGCTGGTGCTGCGTTTCGTGAGACCGGTCGCCTCTGCGGTGATGCTCGAAGACTGGATGCAGGCGCGCCTGCGCGGCGACCACGCATTCGAGCTGCATTTCCGCTGGACGCCCTGGAACCAGGTTGCGGGCAGCGTTCCGATTGCGCTGGTCGCGGCCGAGGACCAGAAATTCCCGTTCCATCATGGCTTCGACCTCGAGGCGATCCAGAGCGCGATTGCCGAAGCCGACGAGGGCGAGCGTCTGCGCGGCGCGAGCACGATCAGCCAGCAGGTCGCCAAGAACCTGTTCCTGTGGAACGGCCGCAGCTTCGTGCGCAAGGGTCTGGAGGCCTATTTCACGGTGCTGATCGAGGCCTTGTGGCCGAAGCGGCGCATCCTCGAGGTCTACCTCAACATCGCCGAATTCGGTCACGGCATCTACGGCGTCGGCGCGGCAAGCGAGCGCTACTTCCACACCACGCCGGCGCACCTCGACGCGCGCGAGGCCGCGCTGCTCGCGGCGGTGCTGCCGAATCCGGAGCGCTTTCACGTCGATCGCCCGTCCGCCTACGTGCTGCGGCGCGCGAACTGGATCGAACGCCAGGCGATCCAGCTCGGCGGCGCATCCTATCTGCCACGCTGAACCTCGTCTGCACATGGCCGCTGCGCTTCGGGCCGGTCGTCGAACAGCGTCCGCGCACACGCTGCCGCGAGCAGCGCACCCGCAAGCTGCCCCGCGAGGAACAGCGGCACGTCCGCCGGGCGGATGCCGGCGAACGTATCCGATAGCGCGCGTGCGATCGTGATCGCGGGATTCGCGAACGAGGTCGACGCCGTGAACCAGTAGCCGGCAGCGATCGTCAGCGCGACCGTCGCCGCGGTGGTCTCGAGCGCACGTCGGCGCGTGCCGAGCACCGCAAAAAGCAGCATGAACGTCGCGACCGCCTCGCTCAGCGCCGCGGCGAGACCGGGCCGCGCCTTGGTCGAGGGCAACCAGGCCGGCAGACCGAACATCAGGTGCACGAGCAGCATGCCGCCGACCATCGCGACGCACTGCACCGCGATGTAGGCGACCGCGTCGCGGCGCGCCATCTCGCGGCGCCATGCGAACACCAGGGTCACGGCCGGGTTCAGGTGGGCGCCCGATATCGGCGCGCAGACGACGATCAACGCGAACAGGCCCGCCGCAGTGGCCAGCGTATTGGCAAGCAGCGCGACCGCCATGTTGCCGCCGGCCAGCCGCTCGGCCATCACGCCCGAGCCGATCACGACCGCGGCCAGCGCAGCCGATCCGAAGGCCTCGGCCGCGAGTCGCCGGCGCAGATCGCTCATGCGCCGCGCATCGCGATCGCGCGCAGCTCGCGCTCGCGCGCAAGGCGATCGAGCGTGTCGAGCGGCAGGGCCAGCAGGAGTTCGACGCGGCGCCGCAGGATAGTGAACGCATCGCGATAGGCGGCACGGCGCGCGTCATCGTCACCGGTCACGGCCGCGGGATCGGGGACGCCCCAGTGCGCGCTGACCGGGTGGCCCGGCCAGATCGGGCAGACCTCGCCGGCCGCGTTGTCACAGACCGTAATGACGAAGTCCATCCTGGGTGCGTCCGGCAGCGCATACTCGTCCCAACTTTTGCTGCGCAGTGCATCGGCCGGATAGCCGAGGCGGATCGCGAATTCGAGCGCGAGGGGCTGCACGCTCCCGCTCGGGTGGCTGCCCGCGCTGTACGCATGGAAGCGGTCCTTGCCGAGCACGCCGAGCAACGCCTCGGCGAGGATGCTGCGCGCGGAGTTGCCGGTGCACAGGAACAGCACGTTGTACATGGCCAGGTGCTCCGTTCAGACGCAGCACGCGGATGCGGCATTCGCCGCAGGGCCACAGCATGGCAGCGTCGCGGCGGCCGGCGAAAGCGCATCGGCGGACGTGCGCGGCTCACAGCAGGCTGTAGCCCGCGGCTCTCCTGAAACGCCTTCGGCCGCGCCCAACGTATGGAATGTTTCCCAGCGCAGACCTTGCGGATCCTCGGCCCAGAACTTGTCCGACCGTGCGTAGCAGCAGGTCGTGCCGGTTTCGGTCAACGCGATCGCGTCGGCGGCCGCGAGACGCGCGCCGATCTCGGCGAGTTCGGCGTCGCTTTCGGCCTGCAGTCCGAGGTGGTCGACGCCGGCCGCGCGCTGCCGGTGCGAGATCGCGAAGTTCAACCGTGGATCCTCGAGCATCCATTTGGCGTAGTCGGGCTTGATCACCGCGGGTTCGGCCGCGAACAGTTGCGAATAGAAGCGAATGCTCGCTTCGAGATCATCGACATTGACGTGCACGTGGAAACGTTTCATTGGCGGCTCCTCCGGAGAGCTCGGGCGGGTTTGCAGGGGCTGCCGGGCGCGCACGCGGATGCGTCGCCGCAGCAGTTTTCGGTCAGGAATGCGAGCAGTGCATTCATTTGCGCGTAGTCGGCATGACAGACGATCGAGCGACCGTCGCGGGTATCCGTGATCAGGCCCGCACGACGCAGCGCGTGCAGGTGGTGGGTCAGGGTCGCCGGCGCGATCGCGGTGCGTTCCTGCAGTGCGCCGACGCTGAGCCCGGCCGGTCCGGTCTGCACGAGCGTGCGATACAGCGCGAGCCGGCTCTCGTGAGCGAGCGCCGACAGTGCGGCCACCACGGTATTTGATTTCATAGTTCTAGAATAATCGAATTAAAGCGCGAACACAAGACGATCCACTGACGGTCCGCCGCGCTCTCGGCTAGCATTCGCCCATTCCCGGCGTGGAAAGTCCGATGCCCAAGCTGACCGTGGTCGTGCCCGCCTACAACGAGAGCGAGGGCCTGGGAGATTTCCACGCACGACTCGGCGCGGTGCTCGACGGCCTGGATCTGGACGCCGGCGTGCTCTATGTCGACGACGGCAGCCGCGACGACACCTGGGCGATCATCTGCGCGCTGCGCGAAAGCGATCCACGCGTTTCGGCGCTGAAGCTGTCACGCAACTTCGGCAAGGAACTCGCGCTGACCGCTGGACTCGACCATGTCGACGCCGGTGCGGCCGTGGTGATCGATGCGGATCTGCAGGATCCGCCCGAACTGATTCCGACATTCGTGCAGCACTGGCGCGAAGGCTACGACGTGGTCTACGGCACGCGCGCCTCGCGCGCCGGCGAAACCGGCTTCAAGAGGATGACCGCATCCGCGTTCTACCGCGTGATGCAGAGCCTGTCGGCGACACCGATCCCGCGCGACACCGGCGACTTCCGCCTGATTTCGCGGCGCGCACTCGATGCGCTCAAGAAGGTCCGCGAGCGCCAGCGTTTCATGAAGGGGCTGTTCACCTGGGTCGGATTCCGCCAGTTGCCCGTGGTCTACCACCGCGATCCGCGCCATGCGGGACAGACCAAGTGGAATTACTGGAAACTGTGGAACTTCGCGATCGAGGGCATCACTTCGTTCTCGAATGCCCCGCTCAAGGCCGCGACCTACATCGGCCTGCTCGCCGCGCTGTTCGCATTCCTGTTCGGATTGTGGGTACTGGCCAAGGCGCTGTGGTTCGGCGATCCGGTGCCGGGCTATCCGTCGCTGATGGTCGTCGTGCTGTTTCTCGGTGGCCTGCAATTGATGGCGCTCGGCGTGATCGGCGAATACCTCGGTCGCATGTACGTCGAATCCAAGCAGCGCCCGCTGTACCTGATTGATGAGTATCATCCGCCGCAGGGCGGACCCTGACTCCACCCATTCGCAGGGGATCACGATGAACAAGTGGATCGGTGCGCTGGCTGCGGCCGGTGTTGCGTTCGTGGGCGTGTGCGTGTTCTGGCTGGCCTGCGGCAGCGACCGCCCGCGGTTCGAGCGCGCAACGACGATTGAATCGGAGCAGGGGCGACCCCCAGTGGAAGGCGACTACTGGGCGTTGCGGCTCGCGTATGGCGGCGATCCGCGCCATCTGCGCTTCGAGCCACGCTGGCTCATGGACGCCGCGGTCCAGGACCGCCGGATCGCCTCGGCGACTCCATCCGGCCTGCGCACCTATCAGCGCTCCGCGCATTCCGCGCTCGGGCTCGACCCCGACGCGTTCACCCTGCTCGGCCCGATGCCGCTGCGCGGCGAGGGGTTCGGAGCCGACAGTGCGGCAGGTCGCACCAACGTGATCGTCAGCGATCCGGACGACCCGACCATCGCCTACCTCGGTTCGGACGGCGGCGGCGTCTGGAAGACCACGAACTGCTGCTCGGCGGACACGACCTGGGCAGTCAAGACCGACTTTCCCGAAATCGCGAGCATGGCGATCGGCGACCTCGCGGTCGACCCATCCAACCACGACGTGCTGTATGCGGGCACCGGCGACCTGCGCTATGGCTCGTTCTCGTTCGGCGCCGCGGGCGTGCTCAAGAGCACCGACAAGGGCGAAACCTGGACCCTGCTCGGCGAGGACGTGTTCAATCCGTTGTACGGTCCGTCGGCCGGCGGTTTTCCGCAGTACCAGTCGATCGGCAAGGTGGTCGTCGACCCGAACAACTCGGACAACGTGATCGTCGGCACCAAGACCGGCGTGTATTTCTCCTACGACGCAGGCAACGACTGGACCGGCCCGTGCTACACGAATGGGTTCACGAGCGGGCCGGCTACGCAACGTCAGGACACGACCGGCCTGCTCGCACTTGATCGCAACGGCAGCACGATGCTCTATGCCGCAGTCGGCACGCGCGGCCTGCCGACGCCGGTGCAACCGGACCTCGCGAACAACGGCGCGAACGGCGTCTATCGCGCGGCCATGCCTTCCAGCGGCTGCCCCGACGTCACCGACTGGACCCTGCTCACGAATGGCTTCCCGCTCGGTACCGGCAGCGGCACCGCGAACACGTCGCGCGGACGCCTCGAGATCGCGGTCGCACCGACCGACTCGATGATCCTCTACGCGATGTTCACCGACGTGACCTCGCGCGGGATCCTCGGCATCTACCGCACGAGCGACGGCGGCGACGCATGGGCGCAGGTCGGCACGCCGAGCGGCGCCGGCACGCAGATGTGGTACGACGCCGGCATCACCGTCTCGCCGACCGACGCGGACGTGTTCTTCGTGAGCACGGTCGATCTGTTCCGCTCGACCAATGGCGGCACCAGCTACACGAACCTGACCCAGGCCTACAGCGGTGGCCCGGTGCACCCGGACAACCACGCGCGCGCGTTCGTTGGCGTTGATCAGGAGAAACTGCTCAACGGCAACGATGGCGGTATCTACTACGTATCCAACGCGGTCTCCGCGTCGAGCGCATTCAATGCGAACTGGATTCCGCTCAACGACACCCTGCCGACGATCGAGGTCTACCACGGCGACATCACCGCGAATTTCGCGAATGCGCCGACATCGGGCGTCACCGCCGGGTTCCAGGACAACGGCAGCGCGACCGCGGTGTTTTCCGGCACGCCGGGCGTAGCCGAATGGAACGCGACCAATGGCGGCGACGGCATCGTCTCGCGCATCGAGCCGGTGCTCGGCCAGCGCTGGTACTACTCGAGCCAGAACGGCAACCTCGTGGTCAGCACGAACGGGCCGAATGGCGCCGAGGCGAGCGCGTCGAACGGCTGGGGCGGCGACAACCTGAGCTTCATCTTTCCGTTCGACATCTACCGCTATGGCGCGCTCGACGCGCCGGGCAGCGGCTGCACGAGCGCGCAGGGTTGCACGAACATGATCGGCGGCACCAACCGTGTCTGGGAGACCTTGAGCGGCGCGATTCCCGCATCGTCCTGGCAGCCGAAGACCGGCAACCTGACCAAGAACAACCTGATCCTCGGCAGCGACAACCGCTCGTTCATCAACAACCTGCATTACGCGGTCAGCGATCCTACGGTCGCGATCGTCGCGACCAACGACGGCAACGTGCAGTACGTATTCGGTCTCGGCGGTGCGGGCAGCGCGACTTCGGTCGACGTGACCGGCGCCAACGCGGTGCTGCCCAACCGGCCGATGATGGATGTCGCGACCGATCCGCTCGACCCGCTGGTCGGCTATGCCGCGGTCGGCGGCTTCACCGCGAACACGCCGTCCACGCCGGGCCACGTTCTGCAGGTCGTGTGCACCGCACAGTGCGCGAGCTTCGCGTGGACCGACAAGAGCGGCAATCTGCCGGACATTCCGGCCAACGCGGTCATCGTCAATCCGAACATGCCGAACCAGGTGTTCGTCGGCATGGACTGGGGCCTCTATTACACCGACGACATCAGTGCCGCGACGCCGGTCTGGCAGCGCTTCGAGGGCCTGCCGCACGTGATGATCTGGAGTTTCACGATCGATCGCGGTTTCACGACGCTCGCCGCGTTCACGCGCTCGCGCGGTGCATGGGCATGGCCGTTGCCGGGCGCGCCCAGTGGCGATTCGGCCGACCTCGCGCTCAGCGTCGCCGCGCCGCCTGCGGTGCAGCCGGGTCTGCAACTTGCGTATTCGGTCACCGTGACCAACAACGGTCCGTCCACCGCTACGAATGTGCAGGTGGCCAGCACGACGCCGGTGCAATTCACGTTCGGCGGCAACAGCGGCGACTGCACGTCGGCCTACCCGTGCACGTTCCCGACTATTCCAGCCGGCGAATCGCGCACGATCACGACGCGTGCATGCGTAGCGCGTACCTACGCCGGCCCCGACCCCGTCGCGTTTTCCGCGACCGCGAGTTCGGACACCGTGGACCCGACGCCGGGCAACGACAGCGCCACCGCGCAGGCTGCGGTCGTGCTGTCCTTGTTCGCCGACGGATTCGACTGCCTGTGACCGCGCGTCGGCGCTGACTCGGCCCTCTCCCGACCGGAGAGGGCACGCGCGTCAGGCTGCGGCGCAGGCGTCAGGCCGGGGCGGCCTGACCTACGGACACGTGCCCGCGTTCGCGATAGGGCCGCTGCGCGGACGGGCATGCGCAGGCCGCAGGTCGGCGGTGCCGACCTGACGCGAACCGCAGCGCCTTTTGACCGACCAGACCTGCGGCGTCGGCGTCAAGCCGGGGGCGGCCTGACCTACGGACACGCACACGCGTTCGCGCCCGGCCACCTCGCGCATGGACACGAGCGTGCTTGGTTGGGCGGCGCTAGACTCCGCGCATGCGGCAAACCGCCGTGCCGGCTCGGAGGCGTTCCCATGCTTCAGGTCAAGCACCTGCTCGCGGACAAGGGCAGCGAGATCCATTCGATCGGCCCCGACGAACCCGTACTCGGCGCGATCCGCGCGATGGCCGACCGCTATATCGGTGCGCTGCTGGTGATACAGGGCGACGAACTGGTCGGCGTCGTCTCCGAACGCGACTACGCACGCAAGATCATCCTCAAGGGGCGCTCGTCGAGCGACACGCCGGTGCGCGACATCATGACCGCACCGGTGATCACGGTCGGACCCACCGACACCGTGGAAACCTGCATGCGCCTGTGCACCGACAGCCGCGTGCGCTACCTGCCGGTCGTCGATGCGGGCAAGGTCGTCGGCATCGTCTCGCTCGGCGACCTGGTCAAGGCGGTCATCAGCGAGCAGGGCGAGCAGATCGAGCAGTTGCAGCGGTATATCGCTGGATAGCCAATGACCCGCTCCGGATAGGGGATAGCGGTCACCGCGTCATTGCAGCGCTTCAGGGAGCCGACCTTTGCGCTATTGATGTATCCGCGTCGTGGTCGGGCAACGTCTCCTGAAAAGACCGGTTGCGGACGACCGACGGACTTGAACTGCCTTGGTCCGCCAGCGCTTCCGCATCCCTGCCTGGTCCATCGCCTTGAGAGCAAGACGCGGGCAAGTTGTGGATGCGCTGCGCCGCGCCTACAACGCCGCATCCGCCTGGTTTTCCGGTCGTGCCGCGTCGAATGCGGGCAGAGCCAGGCAGGCTTCGTTGACGCGCTGGATATTCGGGTACGAACTCATGTCCACCGCGAATCGCTGCGCATTGTAGACCTGCGGAATCAGGCAGGCGTCGGCCAGCGTGGGGGCTTCGCCGTGGCAGTAGTTTCCGCCCGCGGCGTCGGATTCGAGGATCGTCTCGAACGCGCGGAAGCCCTCCTCCATCCAGTGCCGCATCCAGCTATCGCGCGCGGTCCTGTCCAGGCCGTATTCGCTTTCGAGATACTGCATCACGCGCAGGTTGTTGAGCGGATGGATGTCGCATGCGACGAGCAGGGCCAATCCGCGCACGCGCGCGCGATCACGTGAACGCGACGGCAGCAGCGGCGTGCCGGTATGGGTTTCCTCGAGATACTCGATGATCGCGAGCGATTGCCGGATCACGCGCGCACCGTCGACGAGTACCGGCACGCTCTCCTGCGGATTGAGCTCACGATGTTCGGCGCTGTGCTGCTCGCCGCCGTTTCTGACCAGGTGTACCGGCTTGCTCGCGTAGGCCAGGCCCTTGAGGTTCAGCGCAATGCGCACGCGGTAGCAGGCGCTCGAGCGCCAGTAGTCGTACAGCGTCAGTTCCGTCACGGCGGGCATGGCAGTCCTTCCTGCAATGGCGAGCGCGTTGGTTGCCTGCGGCGCCGCGACAAACTTGCGCGCGATCCGGAAACGATATTAGCCGCGCGCCGCCTGCTGCGTCACGATCTGCTCGATCGCACCAAACAGGCTCGCGCCGTTCGCATCGGTGATCTCGATGCGCACGCGGTCGCCGAACTTGAGGAACGGCGTCGTCGGCTTGCCGTCGCGCAGGGTCTCGACGGTGCGCTGCTCGGCCAGGCAGGACGCACCCCTGGCCGTGTCCTCGTTCGCGATCGTGCCGGAACCGACGATCGTGCCGGCCGACAGCGGACGCGTCTTCGCCGCATGCGCGACGAGTTCGGCGAAACTGAACTGCATGTCGACGCCGCACTCGGCTTCGCCGAACCACTCGCCATTGATCCAGGTGCGCATCGGCAGGTTCAGCTTGCTGGCCTGCCAGGCGTCGCCGAGTTCGTCCGGGGTCACGAACACCGGCGACAATGCCGAGCGCGGCTTGGATTGCAGGAAGCCGAAACCCTTGGCGAGTTCGCCAGGAATCAGGTTGCGCAGGCTCACGTCATTGACCAGTCCGACCAGCTGGATGTGCGCGGCGGCTGTCGCCGGGCTCGCGCCCATCGGCACGTCGTCGGTGACGACCACGACTTCGGCCTCGAGGTCGATGCCCCAGTCCTCGCTGGCGACGAGGATCGGGTCGCGCGGCCCATAGAAACCCGCGCTGGTCGCCTGGTACATCAGCGGGTCGGTGTAGAAACTCTCGGGCACCTCGGCGCCGCGGGCGCGACGCACGCGCTCGACATGCGGCAGATAGGCGCTGCCATCGACGAATTCGTAGGCGCGCGGCAACGGCGCGGCGAGCATTGCGACATCGAGATCGAACGCGCCTTCGGCCTTGCTGCTGTCGAGTTCGCGCGACAACGCATTCAGGCGCGGCGCCGCGTTCGACCAGTCCTCGAGCGCGCGCTGCAGGGTGGGCGCGATCGCGTCGGCGCGGACCGCGCGCGCGAGGTCGCGACTCACGACGATCAGCGTGCCGTCGCGACCGCCTTCCTTGAGAGAAGCGAGTTTCATGCGATTTTCCTGGACAGGGTAGGGATTTCAGGCGCGCGGTGCGGCAAGGTGGGCATCATGACGGTATCAGGTCGGCATCGTCGTCTGCAGTACGGCCATGCTCCGATCGAGCGCAACCACGCGCGGTTCACGCCTGCGCACGCGCGCTGACCCGACCTTGGCCGGGCACGCTGCTCCAGCACGCCTGTGCATGGGCGACGTCATCTCAAGCACCCGGATCGAATCTGCGCGAGAGTCCGCTCCAGCAGTCCTGGTAGTCGCGCTGGCGATGCGCGGCGTCGAGCGCCTGTGCAGTCGGCCGGATCACCGCGCGCGTCTCGAACATGAAGGCCATGGTGTCGACGACATGGTCGGGCTTGCGGGTATCAGCCGCGCTCGCTTTTTCGAAGCTCGCCGCATCGGGGCCGTGCCCGCTCATGCAGTTGTGCAGGCTCGCGCCGCCCGGCACGAAGCCGCCCGCTTTCGCGTCGTAGGCGCCATGGATCAGGCCCATGAACTCGCTCGCGATATTGCGATGAAACCAGGGCGGCCTGAACGTGTCCTCGGCGACCAGCCAGCGCGGCGGAAAGATCGCCAGATCCAGGTTCGCGGTTCCGGGTGTGTCGCTCGGCGAGGTCAGCACGGTGAAGATCGACGGATCGGGATGGTCGTAGCTGATCGAGCCGATCGTGTTGAAGCGGCGCAAATCGTACTTGCACGGCGCGTAGTTGCCGTGCCAGGCAACCACGTCGAGCGGTGAATGATCGATCGGCGCGGACCACAGCGAGCCCTGGAATTTCGCGACCAGCTCGAAATCGCCTTGGAGGTCCTCGTACGCAGCGACCGGCGTGAGGAAGTCGCGCGCGTTGGCGAGTCCGTTCGAGCCGATCGGACCCAGTTCCGGAAGGCGCAACAGCGCCGCAAAGTTCTCGCAGACATAGCCGCGCGCCGCACCGCCGCCGGCGTCGGGAAGATCGACGCGAAAACGCACGCCGCGCGGAATCAGCGCGATTTCCTGCGGCTCGACTTCGAGCACGCCAAGTTCGGTCGCAATGCGCAGGCGTCCCTGCTCCGGAAGGATCAGGAGCTCGGCATCGGCATCGTAGAAGTAGCGTCCCTGCATCGAGCGGTTCGCGGCATAGACATGGATGCCGACGCCGGACTGCGTCGCCGCGCTGCCGTTGCCGGCCGTGGTGAACAAGCCATCGACGAAATCGGTCGGCGCGGAAGGGACCGGCAGCGGGTCCCAGCGCAACTGGTTCGGAGACACCGGTACTTCGTCGAAGCGATTGTGGAATCGCGTCTGCGCGCACGGCTCGAACGTGCCGTGCATTGCGGCCGGCCGGATCCGGTACAGCCAGCTGCGCCTATTGGCGTGACGCGGCGCGGTGAACGCAGTGCCAGAGAGCTGCTCGGCATAGAGGCCGTGCGCGACACGCTGCGGCGAATTGCGCCCGACCGGCAGCGTGCCGGCGAGTGCCTCGGTCGCGAATTCGTTGCCGAAACCGGATTGGTAGGTCATGCGTCAATGGTCCTGAAATCGCTGCACTTCGATCTTCCAGCATGCAACCCAGCCCATCGGGGGCACGATGGACTCGCCTCGGCAAGTCCCTGTACCCGACCAGGGCGGCATCGGGTCTACAGCACGCCGCGCTTCATCTGGTCCCGCTCTATCGACTCGAACAGGGCCTGGAAATTGCCCTCGCCGAATCCCTCGTTGCCCTTGCGCTGGATGATCTCGAAAAAGATCGGGCCGATCGCGTTCTGGGTGAAGATCTGCAGTAGCTTGCGCTGCTTGGTCTCGGCATCGGCGTCGATCAGGATCTTGTTCCTGCGCAGGCGCGGCACGTCTTCGCCGTGGTTCGGAACGCGCACGTCGACGACGTCGAAGTAGGTGTCCGGCGTGTCGAGGAACTCGACTCCCGCCGCACGCATTTTTTCCACGGTCGTGTAGATGTCGTCGGTGAAGCAGGCAATGTGCTGGATGCCCTCGCCGTGGTAGGCGTCGAGGTACTCGTTGATCTGCGACTTCGGGTCCGACGACTCGTTGAGCGGGATGCGCACGATCCCGTCCGGTGCGGTCATCGCCTTCGAGACCAGCCCGGTCTTTGCACCCTTGATGTCGAAATAGCGGATCTCGCGGAAGTTGAACAATCGTTCGTAATAATCCGACCACTTCTGCATGTTGCCGAAATGCAGGTTGTGGGTCAGGTGGTCGATAAACGTCAGGCCGAATCCGTCCGGATGCGGGTCGGCGCCGGCAATGGGCGCATAGTCGCCATCGTAGATGCTGCCCTTCTCGCCGTAGCGATCGACCAGATACAACATGCAGTCGCCGATGCCCTTGACCGCCGGTGCATTCACGGCCTTGCTCGATTCCTTGTGGCTGATCGCCTCGCCGCCGTTGCCGAGAACGGTCGCGAGCACGTCGGCCGCCGGCTTGCGGAAACGGATCGCGAACCCGCAGGCACAGGGTCCGTGGGCCTTGGCGAAGTCGGCCGCGAACGAATCCGGATCCTCGTTGACGAGGAAGTTGACGCCGTTCTGGCGATATACCGTAATCGGCCGCGATCGGTGCCTGAGCACGGCGCTGAACCCCATGCGCTTGAACAGCGCGTGAAGGGCTGCCGCCTGTTCCGCGGGCGCGGCAAACTCCACGAATTCGAATCCATCGATGCCCATCGGGTTCTCGAACGTGGTGACCTGCATGCCGAGGTTGGGCTGGGGGTTCATTTCAATCTCCGGGTAATTCGTCTATAGTTTCAATTGTAACCAATTGCCGAACGCGCCGCCACATGGTCGATCATGCCCCGCTCGAGCTCGAGCGTTTCCTGCCCTACCGCCTGTCGCTCCTGTCCAACCGGATGAGCCAGGCGATTGCCCGTGCCTACGAGGAGCGGTTCGACCTGTCGATGACCGAGTGGCGGGTGATCGCGGTGCTTGCGCGATTCGACGGCGACAGCCTGTCGGCACGCGAGGTCGCGGAGCGCACCGCAATGGACAAGGTCGCGGTCAGCCGGGCACTCGCGCGGCTGGTCGCCGCGAAGCGCGTGGTGCGACGCATCCACGAGGGCGACAAGCGCCGCTCGGTACTCGCGCTGACCGCACGGGGCTGGAAGATCCACGACCGCATCGCACCGCTGGCGCGCCGCCACGAGCGCGACATGCTCGCGCGTCTCGACGCGGGCGAGCGGCGCGCGCTGGAACGGATCCTCGACAAGCTGCTCGAGAGCCGGGAATCGGGAAACGGCAATCGGGGTTGACGAAGGCGGTTCCCGGCCTTCGCATTCCGCTCGTGGTGGCCGCAGCCTGCGCTGCGACCTGACCATTCCGCCTGATTGCCGCCTTGCTAGCGCACTCCGTGCATCAGCTTGTTAATCAACGGCGCGATCAGGAACAGGAACACGCCGGCGCCGAGCAGCAGCCAGAAGCTGAACGTGAAGCCCGACAATGCGGATTGCACGGTCATGCCGGTTTCTCCACTGACGTGTCCGGCGAAGATGCCCGAGAGGTTGTTGCCGATCGCGGTCGACAGGAACCAGCCGCCCATCGCGAGTCCGACATATTTCAACGGCGCCAGCTTGGTCACCATCGACAGGCCGATCGGCGACAGGCACAGCTCGCCCGCAGTCTGCAGCACGTAAACGAGCACGAGCGGCCAGAACGGGATGTGGTTGCTGCCATCGACGAGGTTCGCGAGCGCGTACATGAGCACGAGGAAGGCCAGCGCATTGCCGAGCAGGCCGAGGCCGAACTTGCGCGGAATCGACGGCTCCATCTTCCGCCGCGAGGTCGCGCCCCAGATCCACGCGACCACGGGCGCGAGCAGCACGATTGCGACCGGATTGACCGACTGGAACCAGCCGACCGGGAATTCCCAGCCGAACATCTCGCGGTCGACGATGTTCTGGGCGAGGAAGTTGAACGAGCTGCCGGCCTGCTCGAAGAACATCCAGAACAGGACGTTGAACGCGAACAGCACGAGCATCGCGATGACCTTGTCGCGATTGACGCTGCCCTCGCGGATGCCCTCGATCAGCAGCATCACGGCCAGGCCGACGAACAGTGCAGCGAGGATCCAGGCGAGGATCGTCGCGCCGACTTGCGCGAGCAGCAGATACACGACCGGCACCGCGAGTGCGGCTCCGACCAGCACGTAGAGCATGCTGGTCGTTCCGTTGCGTGCGGCCGGCGGTCGGCCGATGCCACCGAGCTGGCGGCGGCCAAACCAGAACCAGAGGAAACTCAGGATCATGCCGCAGCCGGTCGCGGCGAACACGACCTTGTAGTTCTGTTCCATCGGAGTGTCGGTGATCACGCTCGCGAGCCAGCCCGTGACCAGCGGCGCGACCAGAGCGCCCGCGTTGATGCCCATGTAGAAGATCGTGAAACCGCGGTCGCGACGGTCGTCGTTGGGCGCATACAGCTGGCCGACCATGGTCGAGATGTTCGGCTTGAACAGGCCGTTGCCGACGATCACGAGCGACAGGCCGAGCAGGAATAACTGCTGGTTCGGCAGCATGATCACGAACAGGCCCGACCCCATGATCACTGCCCCGGTCAGGATCGAGCGCTGGTAGCCGATCACGCGGTCGGCGACGTAGCCGCCAAAGATCGCGGTCGCATAGACCAGCGCGAGGTAGGCGCCGTACGTGCGGCTCGCATAGCCCTGCCCGGACGCGTCGCCGGCGAAGAACTGGGCGACGATGTACAGGGTCAGCGCCCAGCGCATCCCGTAGAACGCGAAGCGCTCCCAGAATTCGGTCATGAACAGCATCCACAGCGGGCGCGGGTGGCCGAGCATCTGCGGGAACTCCGGAGGCTGGCCGCCACGGGTCGGATCGTGCATCGGCGGACCCGCGGGTTCGGCGGCCGTTGGAATGCTGCTGCTCATCGGGATTCCCCTGCGTTGGCGATGCGAATGGTCGCGCAGGTGTAACCGCGCTCCCCGCCGGCGTCAAATGCGCGTGTGCATGTTGCAGCGCAACGAATCGACGCTCAGCGGGCGCCGGGTCCCTTCGCGACCAGCGCGGTGCGCACTTCGAACAATTCCGGAAAGAACGTGAGATCGAGCGCCTTCTTCAGAAACGCGACGCCCGACGAGCCGCCGGTTCCGCGCCGATACCCGATGATGCGCTCGACCGTCTTCATGTGGCGGAACCGCCAGAGCTGGAAACTCTCCTCGACATCGACCAGTTGTTCGCACAGGTGGTATTCGGGCCAGTACTCGCGCGCGTTCTCGTAGATGCGCTTGAACACCGGCACCAGTTCGGCGACGCGTTCGTGCGGAGCCGTGAAATCACGCTCCACGGAAGTCGCCGGCACCGCATGTCCGCGACGCGCGAGATAACGCAGAAACTCGTCGTACAGACTCGGCGCCTCGAGCGTGTCCTTCAGTTCCGCCTGGGCCGCCGGATCGTGCGCGAACACCTGCAGCATGCCCGCGTTCTTGTTGCCGAGCAGGAATTCGATCGTGCGGTACTGCTGCGACTGGAAACCCGAGGCCGGACCGAGCACGTCGCGAAACTCCAGATACTCCGACGGCGTCAGGGTTTCGAGCACGCCCCATTGCTCGAACAACTGCCGCTGCACCTGCTTGACCCGCGCGAGGATCTTCAGCGACGCATCGATGTCGTCTCCACGCATGCGCGCGATTGCCGCACGCAGTTCGTGGATCATCAGCTTCATCCACAGCTCGGCAACCTGATGCTGGATGATGAACAGCAACTCGTCGTGGTGAGCGGGGTTGCTGAGCGGCTTCTGCGCGGACAGCAGTGTCGGCAACTGCAGATAGCCGCCGTAGGTCGTGCGGTCGCGCAGGTCGAGTTCGATACCCTGTTCGAGCGGTCGCAGGTTGTGAGGTTCGTTCATCACGGACTCGCACGCCGGAAACGTCCCAGTGTAACCGTCGCCGCAGGTTGCTGCGCCGGGCCTTGCGGCTGCACCGCGGTCTTGCATACTGTCGTGGTTTCTGGCGCACGGAGCGTGCCGCGCCATCGCGCCCGTGGCATCCTGCAGCAGAAAACCCGATCCCGCAGGCGCGGCAGCAAGGCGCCGCAACGGAGGCCCACTTGTCGATCGCCGCAACGTTTGAAATCGAATACCTGCAGTACCTGGATCCCGAAGGCAAGCTCGTTCGCGACGACCTGCCCGCGATCGCTCGCGATGTCCGCCAGCTCGTCGACCTCTACAAGCAGATGCTGTTCGTGCGCGTGTTCGACGGCAAAGCGGTGGCCCTGCAGCGCACCGGCAAGCTCGGCACCTACGCCTCGTGCCTCGGTCACGAAGCCGCGCACGTCGCGATCGGCAGCGCGATGGGTGAGGACGACGTGTTTGCGCCGATGTACCGCGAGTACGGCGCGCAGTTCTATCGCGGCGTGAAGCCGCGCGAGGTGCTGCTGTACTGGGGCGGCGACGAGCGCGGCAGCGACTTTTCCGGACCCGCGCACGACTTCGCATGGGCGGTGCCGATCGCGACGCAGTGTCTGCACGCGGCCGGTTCCGCACTCGCGTTCAAGGTGCGCAAGGAACCGCGAGTCGCGGTCACCGTCGTTGGTGACGGGGGTTCGTCGAAGGCGGATTTCTATGGCGCGATCAACGTCGCCGGAGCGATGACCCTGCCCCTCGTGGTCGTCATCGTCAACAACCAGTGGGCGATTTCGGTGCCGCGCAGCGCGCAGACCGGTGCGAAAACGCTCGCCCAGAAAGGCATTGCGGCCGGCCTCGAATGCCTGCAGGTCGACGGCAACGACCTGATCGCGATGCGCGCGGCGATGGACCACGCGATCAAGCGCGCGCGCCACGGGCATGGCGGCATGGTCATCGAGGCGGTGACCTATCGCCTGTCCGACCATACCACCGCCGACGACGCGCGCCGCTATCGTCCCGACGACGAAGTCAAGGCGGCCTGGACGCGCGAGCCGCTGCCGCGCATGAAGACCTACCTGATGTCGCTCAACGCGTGGACGGAAGACGAAGAGGCGGCCTGGAAGACCGAGTGCGCGACCCGGGTCGATGCCGAGGTCAACGCGTACCTCGAGACGAAGTCACAGCCGGTGGAGGCGATGTTCGATTACACCTGGGCCGAGCTGCCGGCCGACCTCGTCGCGCAGCGCGCCGCGGCGATGGCCGCCAACAAGGCCCCGCATTGAGTCACCGCTGTCCCGTCGCAATCCGGGTGGCGTCCAATGAACAATGTGGCCACGGATGGCCGTTACTTGATCCTCGCGATCAAGCATGATCGCAAAGGCAACGCCCATGGCACAGATAACCCTGATCGAAGCCGTCACCCAGGCGCTCGCGCACGAGATGAAGAACGATGCGAGCGTCGTCGTGCTCGGCGAGGACGTCGGCGTCAACGGCGGCGTGTTCCGCGCGACCCAGGGCCTGCAGCAGGCGTTCGGTGCCGATCGCGTGATCGACACGCCGCTCGACGAAGTAACGATCGCGGGACTCACGGTCGGCCTTGCGGCGCAGGGCATGAAACCGGTCGCCGAGGCGCAGTTCGAGGGATTCATCTATCCGATGATGGAACACATCGCCTGCCACGCGGCGCGCCTGCGCACGCGCACGCGCGGTCGCATGAGCTGTCCCGCGGTGTTCCGCGCACCGTGGGGCGGCGGCATCCGCGCGCCCGAGCATCACTCCGAGGCGAACGAGCATCTGTTCACGAACATCCCGGGCCTGCGCGTGGTCCTGCCGTCCTCCCCCGGGCGCGCGTACGGCCTGCTGCTCGCTGCGATCCGCGATCCCGATCCGGTCATGTTCTTCGAGCCCAAGCGCATCTATCGCCAGTACAAGGAGGACGTTCCGGACGACGGCGAGGCGTTGCCGCTCGATGTCTGCTTCGTTCTGCGCGACGGCGAGGACGTGACCCTGGTGACTTGGGGCGCGCAGGTCAAGGAGACGCTCGAGGCCGCCGACGCGCTCGCCGAGGACGGCGTCCGCGCGGAGGTCATCGATGTCGCGACGCTGACCCCGCTCGACTTCGACACGATCGCCGAATCGGTCGCCAAGACCGGCCGCTGCGTGATCGTTCACGAGGCGCCGCGCACGGCCGGGTTCGGCGCCGAAATCGCCGCGCGCATCGCCGAGGAGTGCCTGTACGATCTGCTCGCGCCGGTGATGCGCGTGACCGGATACGACACGCACATTCCGTTGTACCGACTCGAGATGAAGTACCTGCCGAGCGTCGAGCGCATCATCGCGGCCGCGCGGCGTACGCTCGACGCGAGCTGAGACCGTTCCGGGAGCCGAGATGACCGTGACCGCAAACCTCCTGATCGGCCTGGTCGCGCTGCTGCACCTGTATTTCCTCGTACTCGAGATGTTCCTCTGGGACACACCCTTCGGACGCAGGATATTCGGGCTGTCGCCGGAATTCGCATCCGCCTCGAAAGCGCTCGCCGCAAACCAGGGCCTTTACAACGGCTTCCTCGCGGCCGGTCTCCTCTGGGGTCTGTGGCTCGGGCGCGCCGGAACGCATCTCGACATCTTCTTCCTGTCCTGCGTGATCGTCGCCGGAATCTACGGCGGCTGGACGGTCAGCCGCAGGATTCTTTTCGCGCAGGCGGTGCCGGCAGTGCTGGCCCTGATTGCCCTGCATTTCCACTGATCCGCAGTCCGGGTCCGCAACCACGAGTTTTCGCCATGGCCGACATCAAGACATTCCACCTCCCCGATCTCGGCGAAGGCCTGCCCGACGCGACGATCGTCGAATGGCTGGTCAAGGAAGGCGGCAGCGTCAAGCTCGACGATCCGCTGGTGTCGATGGAAACCGCCAAGGCAGTCGTCGAGGTGCCTTCGCCGTACTCCGGAAAGCTCGCCAAGACACATGGGGGTGCCGGCGACGTGATCGCGACCGGTGCGGCGCTCGCCGACTTCGAAATCGATCCAAAGCAGCCGCAGCGCGCCGAAGCGGAGACCACAGGCCATCACCACGGACCACCGGCCAAGGCCGCTGCCGGCAAACGCGGCCACGGTGCAGGCGCGGGCAACGAGGCGCCCGATCACAAGGGCGTGGTCGCCTCGGACGAAGGCGGCGAACTCGAGGAGAACGACGACGCGGGGCGCGCCGACGAAGGCACCGTGGTCGGCGCGATGCAATCGAGCGATCGCGTGCATGCGGAATCGGCGACACGCGTCGGCGGCGTCAAGGCCGTTCCCGCGGTGCGCGCGCTCGCGAAGAAGCTGAAAGTCGACCTGAGTCGCGTGCGCGCAACCGGAAAGGACGGGGTCGCGACCATGGCCGACGTCAAGAAGGCCGCTGCCGATCCCGCGGCCTTGCTGCCGGCCGGGGCCGGCGCCGGTGGCGAGCGGGCCGCGCAGCCGGGCGCACGCGCAGGTGCCGGATCCGCAACCGTCGCCCAGGCCTCTTCCTCCACGGGGAGAACGGAAAGCGGACGCACCGCGCTGTCCGCGGCCGGCAAGCCGATGCGTACGACACCGCAAACGGTCGTCGCAAGCGGCCAGCCCGAACAGCTCAAGGGCGTACGTCGCAACATGGCACGGGTGATGGCGGCCGCGCATGCCGCGGTGGTGCCGACCACGCTCGCCGACGACGCCGACATCCATGCCTGGCGGCCCGGCAACGACATCACCGGCCGCCTCGTGCGATCGATCGTGCGCGCATGCAAGGCGGTGCCCGCGCTCAATGCGTGGTTCGACGCCGAGAACCTGAGCCGTACCCTGCATCCGCACGTCGACATCGGCATCGCGGTCGACACCGAGGACGGCCTGTTCGTTCCCGCGCTGCGCAACGCGGACATGCTCGACGCAGCCGGCGTGCGCCGGGCGGTGAACCGGCTGCGCGCGCAGATCGAGGAGCGCAGCATCCCGCCATCCGAGCTGTCCGGTTACACGATCTCGCTGTCGAACTTCGGCGTGTACGCGGGGCGCTACGCGACCCCGGTGGTGGTGCCGCCCTGTGTCGCGATCGTCGCTGCCGGCAAGGGCCGCCACCAGATGACGCCGGTCATGGGTGGCTTCGAATCGCATCGGGTGATTCCGCTGTCGCTGACCTTCGATCACCGCGCCGCGACCGGCGGCGAAGCGGCGCGGTTTCTCAAGGCGATGCTCGACGATCTCGGGCTGCCTGATTGATGCACGCGGCGGGTGCGCCGTGTATCATGCGCGCCCGAGATTTATCCCTGCATCCGTATAGAAGGATATTTGCCGCGATGAGCACGACCTTGTTCACTTCCGAGTCCGTGTCCGAAGGTCATCCGGACAAGATCGCCGACCAGATCTCCGACGCGGTCCTCGACGCGATCATCGCGCAGGACAAGCGCGCTCGCGTGGCCTGCGAGACGATGGTCAAGACCGGCGTCGCGATCGTCGCGGGCGAAGTGACCACGAGCGCGTGGATCGACCTCGAAGCACTCACGCGCAAGGTGATCCTCGATATCGGCTACAACTCGAGCGACGTCGGTTTCGACGGCGCGACCTGCGGCGTGCTGAACCTGATCGGCAAGCAGTCACCGGACATCAACCAGGGCGTGGACCGCAGGAAACCCGAGGAACAGGGCGCCGGCGACCAGGGCCTGATGTTCGGCTACGCGACCAGCGAAACCGACAGTTTCATGCCGGCCGCGATCCACCTTTCGCACCGCCTCGTCGAGCAGCAGGCCAAGGTGCGCAAGAAAAAGAACTCGCCGCTGCCGTGGCTGCGTCCCGATGCGAAGTCGCAAGTCACGCTGCGCTACGAGAACGGCAAGGCGGTCGCGATCGATGCGGTCGTGCTGTCGACCCAGCACGATCCGTCGGTCAGGCAGAAGGATCTGATCGAAGCCGTTCGCGAGCACATCCTCAAGCCGGTGCTGCCGAAGAAATGGCTGCACAAGGGCACCCGCTTCCACATCAACCCGACCGGCAAGTTCGTGATCGGCGGCCCGGTCGGCGACTGCGGCCTGACCGGCCGCAAGATCATCGTCGACACCTACGGCGGCTGGGCACGCCATGGCGGCGGCGCGTTCTCGGGCAAGGATCCGTCCAAGGTCGACCGCTCCGCGGCCTACGCGGCGCGCTATGTCGCCAAGAACATCGTCGCCGCCGGCATCGCCGACCGCTGCGAGGTGCAGGTGTCCTACGCGATCGGCGTCGCCCAGCCGACTTCGATCTCGGTGACCACGTTCGGCACCGGCAGGATCAGCGACGACAGGATCGAAAAACTGATCCGCAGCCACTTCGACCTGCGTCCGTACGGCATCCTCAAGATGCTCGACCTCGTGCATCCGATGTATCAGCCGACCGCGGCCTACGGCCATTTCGGCCGCGCGCCCTACGACGTCGTGCAGAGCAACGGCGAGAAGTTCACCGCGTTCTCGTGGGAGATGACCGACAAGGCGGCCGAGTTGCGCAAGGACGCGAAGCTGAAGTAGCGCGCACGCGCATCCGCATGCAACGGGCCGCCTCGCGCGGCCCGTTGCGATTGCGGGGCGCGGCTCGCTTTCATGGCCGCCGCGAACGAAGTAGCCTTGACGTCCCGGCCGCGATCGCGTCACGCCTCGCGGGCGCGTCTCCCGCTGCAACGGACTCCGCATGGTCCCGATGATTTCCGCGCGCTCGAGCGCCCGCCTTCGCCTCGCCTTTCCCGTTCTCCTTTTCGCTGCGGCCGCAATGTCCGCATTCGCGGCCCGCGTGGAGCCGCCCCTGGAATTGCTTTACGCACCGGAGAACCGGCTCGTCGCAGGCACCGTGGTCGAAATCAATCCGACGGGGCGGCTCGTATTCGAGCGCAAGCAGGTACTCGGCAGCGGATCGGACGTCCCCGATCGAATCGACGTGCGCGTTTCGGCCGCGACTCTCCATGACGCGCGGCTCGGCGGGAACTACGTGTTCGCCTACTCGATGTGGCATCCGGACCCGCTCGCACCGGGTGGCGCGGCGACGAATCGTGAAGGTGCGGTGCTCCTCTCGAGTACGGGCATCGAGCCTGCGCTGTTCCGCGACACACCGGAACTGCGCGCGATTCTCGACATCGGGCGCGACGAACACGGTCGCGAATCGCGCGAACTCGAGCGGCGTCTGGTCGCCGCATTGAGCGGTACCGATCCCCAGTTGCAGAACCTGGCCGCCGGCGAGATCGCGCTCGACCGTGACCTGGGTGAACGCCTCACCGGCAAAGATCGCACGGCGATTGCGAAGTTCGTGCGCGACCCCGCAAGACCGTCGGCCCTGCGCGCGCGCCTGCTGCTCGCGGCGAGCGAGCGCGAAAGGCAGCTTGGCGACTGGTGGCGGCCTGCTGCGGTAAAGATAGTGGCATCTACGCCCGTGGACGGATATCCTCGGGGGACTTCAGGCCCAGTCGATCTCGTTCTGGTTGCGCTTGATGTACTCGACAAGCACGCGGTAACCGTTCCCGCAGCAGCGCTTCGGCGCTGGCTGTGGAGTCCGAACCGTTTGCTCGTCGAGCAGGCTGTTGCAGCGCTCGGGCGGCTGTCTCCGGCATCGCAGCACTCGGCGATCCGCAAGGCACTGGCCGATCCGCAATTGCCCGGTCCGAACCGCAAGTTTCTCGACGATCGTCTGCGTCGTCTCGATCGGCTCGATGCCGGATCGCGCGCGCAGAACCAGGGACAGGGTTGATCGCGATTCGATGCTGGACCGACTACGGTCCATCGGTCGGAGAAATCGTTTGCCGCACCAATCCTGATGGGGAGTCTTCGATATGGTTTTGCGTTTCCGACCCGTCGCGCTGGGCGCGACCGTGCTGCTGGCGCTCGGCGCCACAGCCGCCAACGCGGCGAGCCACACGCCGACCGTGATCCAGTCGACCCGGCACGACGTGTCCGCGCCGATGCGCGACATCATCCGCGCGATGCCACCGCAGGCACCGATGGGTACCGAGCAGGAGCCGTACCTGGTACCGAACATCCTGTTCAAGCACGGCAAGCAGACCAGCTCGATCGTGCCCGACTACTCGCGCATGCAGACGCACGGCTCGGGCGTCCCCGCACCGACGATCGACCTCGCATTCGAGGGCATCAACCAGGCCACGTCCGGTTGCGGCTGCCTGCCGCCCGACACCGAAGGTGATGTCGGCGCCAACGAATATGTCCAGTGGGTCAATACAAGCTGGGCGGTCTACGACAAGACCGACGGCAGCGTGATCTCGGGTCCGACCCCGGGCAACTCGTTCTTCGTCGGTTTCGGCGGCCTCTGCGAAACCTCGAATCCGGGCGATCCGCTCACCGTGTTCGACCAGCGTGCGCAGCGCTGGGTGATGAGCCAGTTCACGGTCAGCGAACCCTATGCACAGTGCGTGGCCGTCTCGCAGACGTCCGATCCGCTCGGAACCTATGACCGCTATGAATTCAACTGGCCCGCGAATCACTTCGGCGACTACGGCAAGCTCGGCGTCTGGACCGACGAGAGCGGTACCCAGGATGCCTACCTGCTGACGACGCATGAGTTCCAGGGTTCGGGTTCGGGCTTCTTCGGCGCCGCGTTCATCGCGTTCGATCGCGATGCGATGCTTGCCGGCGCGCCGACCGCGAACATGGTGCGCTTTCCGAACTTCGACCAGTACGGCGCGCTGCCGCTCAACCTGACCGGCACGCTGCCCGCGCCAGCCGGTACCTGCCCGGCCTATGCGCATTTCGATGCGAACACCAGCGACTACCTGTTCTGGAACATGTGCCTGGATTGGGCAGCGCCGGCCAATACGACGATATCGGACCAGCCCGACCGCGTGACGGTCGCGGCGTTTTCGCCGTACTTCGACAGCGTGCCGCAGGCCGACACCAGTGTCGGGCTGGATTCGTTCGGCTCGAACCTGATGTACCGCGCAACCGCGCGCGCGTTCGCACCCGATGCGCCCACGCGCATGTCCCTGGTCGTGAACCACGTGGTACAGGGCGACGTGCAGCAGGCCGCGATCACCTGGGCTCACTTCAATCTCAAGCCCACCGCGGGAGGCATCTTCGACCGCATTTTCGGCGACGGCTTCGATGGAGTTGCCCCGATCAACGGCACCCCCGCTCCGACCGCCAAGACGCTCGTCGACGAAGGCACCTACGCCCCGGACGGAACCGACCGCTGGATGGGCAGCGTCGCGATCGACGGCAGCGGCAATATCGGCGTCGGCTACTCGCAATCGAGCGCGCTGTCGCATCCGCAGATCATGATCAACGGACGCGAACTTGCCGATGCACCCGGAACGCTGCGCGACGAGCAGAACTGCACCGACGGCATCGCCAACGGTTCGCAGACCCACACCGCGGCACGCTGGGGCGACTACGCGACGATGAGCGTCGATCCGGTCGATTCGTGCACGTTCTACTTCACGACCGAATACCTCGCGACGACGTCGACCTCCTCGTGGCGCACGCGCGTGTGCTCGTTCAAGTTCCCGGGCTGTGGCGACCCGAATTTCGCGATCGTCGCCGACTCGCCGAAGCGCATCGAAATGTGCGCGGCGACCACGCCGGCCGATCCGACCTGGGACCTGCGCGCGGGTGTGCTCAACGGCTACACCGGTTCGGTCACCCTCAGCGCGAACGGCATCCCCGCGGGCACGACCGCAGGTTTCTCGCCGAATCCGATCCCGGCACCGGGATCGAGCACGCTGACCCTGATCGGCGGCGCCACGATTGCTTCGGGTGAGTACGACTTCAGCGTCGATGGCACCGATGGCAGCCTGACGCGTTCGATCGCGCTCCAGCTCGGCATGTCCTCGGCCGCGCCCGACGTGCCGATCCTGACCGCCCCGGCCGATGGTGCAACCGGTGTCAAGGTCAAGCCGACCCTGATCTGGGATGCGGTCCCGGGCGCGCTCGGCTACACGGTCGAGGTCGCGAGCGACAGCGCGTTCACGAACATCGTCGCGACCAAGGACGTGACCGACCCGACCTGGGCCGTGCCCGTGCTGCTCGACAACGAGACCCAGTACTACTGGCGCGTCACCCCGCACAACTACTGCGGCGACGGCACAACCTCGGGCACGTTCACGTTCACGACCGGCATCGCGGGCGAATGCCCGTCCGGTACGACCGCGACGATCCTGTACGAGGACGACTTCGAAAGCGGCGCCAACGGCTGGACCATTGACGGCAGCGGCGGTACGGCAGGCTGGACCCAGCAGACGCCGCCGGTCGCGACCGGACTGACGACGACCGTCTGGGGCATCCCGAACAATTCGACCACCAGCGACCGTGGACTGGTCTCGCCGGTGATCGCGATGCCGACCGGCGTCGCCGCGACGATCCTGTCGTTCGACACCTACCACAGCTTCGAGACCGATGGTCCGCAAGGCTGCTGGGACAACGGCACGATGGAGTCGAAGGCCGGTCTCGGCGCGTTCACCTACATCGACGACAGCCGCCTGTACACCGATCCGTACGATGGACTCGTTTCGGCCGGTGAAGCGAACGCAGGCTCGTTCGGCTGGTGCCACGCACCGACTTCGGTGCCGATCCACTCGATCGTCGATCTCGACGGCTTCGAGGGTCAGGACCTGCAGTTGCGCTGGCGTGCGGTCACCGACTCCAACACGACCGCGCCGGCACCCAACGGCATGTACATCGACAACCTGAAGATCGAGGTCTGCCAGTAGGCTTGACTCGACATCGCTGATTGAACGGGCCGCGCAAGCGGCCCGTTTTTTTTGGACCGCGGACCGGAAATCCTGACCGCGCAGCCCTGCATTTGCAGGCCCGATCCGCTGCCGCCGAGCCTGCGCGCTGCGGTGCGCCCGGAAAACCCGGAAAGCGCCCCGGGACCGGCCATACAGCCCGGCTCGGCTTCCAGGTATCTCCTTATCCGGAATAAGCGATATAATGCGCGGCCACCCTGCCGAGGGGCGCTGCAGCGGGCTTCCCGCGACGCTCGGCAGACCTGCAACCCATCGCAAGGGCGCCCGGCTGAACCTATCGGAGACAGCGCACACGCGCCCAGTTCCCGACCAAACCGGAGACCCGAACCATGAACGCCGTAATCAAGAATCCGCGCGCGCACGACTACAAGGTGCGCGACCTCGCGCTCGCCGACTGGGGCCGCAAGGAAATCGACATCGCCGAGCAGGAAATGCCGGGGCTGATGTCGATCCGCCGCAAGTACGCGGGCGACGCGCCGCTCAAGGGCGTGCGCGTGACAGGCTCGCTGCACATGACGATCCAGACCGCGGTGCTGATCGAGACCCTCAAGGACATCGGCGCCGACGTGCGCTGGGCCTCGTGCAACATCTTCTCGACCCAGGACCATGCGGCCGCCGCGATCGCGGTCACCGCCACGCCGGTGTTCGCGTGGAAGGGCGAGACGCTCGAGGAGTACTGGGACTGCACGCTGCAAGCACTGAGCTTTCCCGACGGCAAGGGCGGCTTCCGCGGCCCGCAGCTCGTCGTCGACGACGGCGGCGACGTGACCTTGCTGATCCACAAGGGCTACGAGCTCGAGAACGGTTCGAAGTGGGTCGACGAAAAGGCCGCCTCGCACGAGGAGCAGGTGATCAAGAACCTGCTCAAGCGCGTGCACAAGGAACGCCCGGGCTTCTGGCACACCGTGGTCAAGGACTGGAAGGGCGTCTCCGAGGAGACGACCACCGGCGTGCATCGCCTCTACCAGCTCGCCGAGCAGGGCAAGCTTCTGGTTCCCGCGATCAACGTCAACGACTCGGTCACCAAGAGCAAGTTCGACAACCTGTACGGCTGCCGCGAATCGCTGGCCGACGGTCTCAAGCGCGCGATGGACGTGATGCTCGCGGGCAAGGTCGCGGTCGTGTGCGGCTATGGCGACGTCGGTAAGGGATCGGCGCATTCGCTGCGCGCGTACGGCGCGCGCGTCGTGGTCACCGAGATCGATCCGATCAATGCGCTGCAGGCCGCGATGGAAGGCTTCGAGGTCAACACCGTCGAGAGCGCGCTCGGTCGCGGCGACATCTACGTGACCACGACCGGCAACAAGGACGTGCTGACGGTCGAGCATATGTCGCGCATGAAGGACCAGGCGATCGTCTGCAATATCGGCCACTTCGACAACGAGATCCAGGTCGATGCGCTGAACACGCTGGCCGGCGTGACCCGGCTCAACATCAAGCCGCAAGTCGACAAGTACACGTTCAAGGACGGGCGCGCGATCTTCCTGCTGGCCGAAGGCCGTCTCGTCAATCTCGGCTGCGCGACCGGCCATCCGAGCTTCGTGATGTCCAACTCGTTCTCGAACCAGACGCTCGCGCAGATCGACCTGTGGGCGCACAAGGACAGCTACGACGCCAAGGTCTACATCCTGCCGAAGAAGCTCGACGAGGAAGTCGCGCGCCTGCACCTGGAGAAAATCGGCGTCAAGCTGACCACGCTGACCAGGGAGCAGGCCGACTACCTCGGCGTCGCGGTGGACGGTCCGTACAAGCCGGAACACTACCGCTACTGATCGGCCGCACGCGTCAGGTCGGCATGGCCGACCTGACCTGCCCCGCCCGCGGTTTCGTTGGCGGCTCCAGCACACGCGTCAGGTCGGCATGGCCGAACCGGCCCGCGCTGCTCCGATAGGTCAGGCCGCCCCGGCCTGACGCTTCATTTCACATCTGCCCGCGGTGCAGGGAGGTTTCAGTCGTGCAACGCGACCGCGTCGCCTTCCCACGGTCCGCGATCCTCGCCGCGCAGGTGTTCCTCGATCGCGGCGACCGGCAAGCGCAGCGCCAGTGCTATCTGCATGATGACGGCCGAGAATGCGGCGAATATCAGGATCGCCCAGCCGAAGCCGAGCAGCCCGAGATTGCCTGCGTGCCTGTCCATGTCCGGATACGAACCCAGCCAGCTCAGCACAGCCAGTCCGAGCAGCCACAGCGGCACCCACAGGCCGGAGCGCAGTTCCAAACGAGGCGTGATTTCGGGATGGCGCAGCTCGTGCACCAGCAGCACGACGTAACCGATCACGACCGCGATCATCAGCTTCCAGACGATGTCCCAGCCCGACCAGTAGACGATCAGGTTCGACGACAGGAAGCCGAGAAATGCGACCGCGTTCCCCATCGGCAGCCGGAACGGGCGCGCCTGCTGCGGCAGCGAACGACGCAGCGCGACCAGCGCGAGCGGCCCGGAGCCGAATGACAGCACGGTGGCCGAAGTCACGAAACCGACCAGCTTCTGCCAGCCGGGGAACGGCAGCAGGAAGATCACGCCGGCGATGAACGTGAGGATCACGCTGACCCATGGCACGCCGCGCTCGTTGACCCTGGCCAGCACCGCGGGCGCGTTGCCGTTGCGCCCCATCGCGTAGGAGATGCGCGCGGTGACCGTCGCGTAGATCAGCCCGGTATCGGCCGGCGACACGAACGCATCGACATAGAGCAGCACCGCGAGCCAGCTCAGGCCCATCACCGTCGCAAGCGCGGCGAGCGGGCCGTAGGTCGCGGCAATATCGTCGAGTCCGCCGCTGAAGCTGGTACCGATGTGCGCCCAGCCGTTGGCCAGTGCCTCGGGCGGCAACGCGGCGATGAACGCGATCTGCAGCGCGACGTAGATGATGCCGGTGACCAGCACCGAACCGATGATCGCGATCGGCACGTTGCGTTGCGGATTGCCGGTTTCGCCCGCGAGTTCGACGCCCTGGCGAAAACCGAGATAGGAAAATACGATACCGGCCGTTGCGATCGAGGAAAACACGCCGCTCCAGCCGAACGGCATGAAACCGCCCGCGATCGCGTGATTGAAGTTCGCGCCCCGGAACGTGGTCGCCATGAACGCGACGATCACGAGCAGGATGATCGCGAGCTTCCACCATACGAGCACGTTGTTGAGGCGCGCGAACCAGCGGATGCCGATCACGTTGATCAGGCTGAACAGTGCGAGCAGGCCCACGGCAACCGCAAAACCTGCAACAGTAAGGACCGGCACACCCTCCTTCATGTGCTCCAGCCACGGCACGTAGTTGGTCGAGTACTGCAGCGCGGCCAGCACCTCGATCGAGGTCGTCGAAGCCACCGCGAGCCAGGTGATCCAGCCAAGGGTGTAGCTCGCGAACGAACCGAACGCGAAGTGCGGGAAACGCACGACGCCGCCGGACACCGGAAACATCGTGCCGAGCTCCGCATAGCACAGTCCGATCAGCATGATCATCACGCCGCCGATGGCCCAGGCCAGGATCGACGCCGGGCCCGCGATCTGCGACGCCGACAGCGCGCCGAACAGCCAGCCCGAGCCGATGATCGATCCGACCGATGCGAACAACAGACCGACGATGCCGACATCACGCCGCAGGCGCTTGTCGTCGACGGCCGTGCGATGCCGGGTCGTGTCGGGCTGGCTCATCGGGAATCCTCGGGTGGGTGGCGGAACCTGCATGGTCGCCCGAAAGCGTCCACGCAATCATGTTGCAATGCACCGCGAAAGCCGCGCGCGACGGCGCCACCACGATGACATCGATCCGCGGTGCGCAGGGGCACCCCCGGGTTTCGCGGCACCGCTTGCTTCGGCCGTCCGCATCCGCGATTATTCTTTCCATCTTGATGAAGCGATATAAGACGTGGCCAGCATCCCGATCTCGTTCGAGTTCTATCCTCCGAAGACCGAAGAACAGCGCGCGCAGCTCGATCGCGCGGCGCGCAAACTCAAGATGCAGGGACCCGAGTATGTCTCGTGCACATTCGGCGCGGGCGGTTCGACGCTGCGCTACACCTCCGAAACGGTCCGCACCCTGCGCGAAGCCCACGGATTGGATGCCGCGCCGCACGTGTCATGCATGGGCGGAAGCCGCGACGAGATTCGCGACCTGCTACGGATCTACCGCGCGTTGGGTTGCAAGCGGCTCGTCGCGTTGCGCGGCGACATGCCCTCGGGCATGGCCAGCATGGGCGACCTGCGCTATGCGAGCGACCTGATCGGATTCATCCGCGAGGAGCACGGAGACTGGTTCCGCCTCGAGGTCGGCTGCTATCCGGAAACGCATCCGCAAGCCGCGGACGCGCTCGCCGACCTGCGCCATTTCAAGGCCAAGGTCGACGCCGGTGCCGATGGTGCGATCACCCAGTACTTCTACAACGCGGACGGATATTTCCGTTTCGTCGACGATGCGCGCAAGCTCGGCGTGTCGATCCCGATCGTGCCGGGGATCATGCCGATCTCGAACTTTTCCCAGTTGCGGCGCTTCTCGGAAGGATGCGGTGCGGAGATTCCGCGCTGGGTGTCCAAGCGCATGCAGGCCTACGGTGACGACGCCGATGCGATTCGGGAATTCGCGTCCGAACTGGTTGCGAGTCTGTGCCGCCGCCTGATCGAAGGCGGCGCACCGGGTCTGCACTTCTACACGCTCAATCTGGCCCGCCCGACGCTCGCGGTCTGCGAACGCCTGGCCGGTAGCCGGTCCGGTAGTCCCTGAACCCGTCCCGTCCGCGCGCGCAGTCGAGTGTCCGGCGACGGCTGGCGCGAGCGCGTCGGGTGGTAGCCTCGCCGCATGTTGAGGATTTCGATCATCGCGTGGATTCCGATCGTGGCGGCCGGACTGCTGCACGCGCAGCCCGCATCGGTCGGACAGAAGATCCATCGCTGCTCGGGTCCGCATGGCGAGATCGTGTTCTCCGGCATGCCCTGCGCGGCGGCGGGCGCGACACCCGCGGATGCGCGCGCGACGCGCATCGAAGCGGCAGGATCTCCGATCTGTCCCGCGTCGCGCGAGGCGTTGCGCGAACGCATCGCGAGCGCGATCGGGCGCCGCGACCCGAATGCACTGGCTGCACTGCTGCGCTGGGACGGCATCGGTGCACGCAGTGCGAGCGGATACCTGCGCATGCTGCGCGCGCTCGCCGAGCGGCCATTGCTCGCGATCGACGAAAACCCCGCGGCCGGCACACAGTTCGACACGGACGCCGCGTCCGCCCGGACGTCGCCTGCAAGCGACGACCTGCGCGTGCGCACCGGCGGTGGCGACAGCAGCGGCGTGCGCGAGCAGACCTTCGGCGTGGACATGCGCGACGGTTGCTACTGGCTGCTCTGGTAGCACCCGGCCGGGCCGATCGAAGTCGCTGCGGGTGTCGACGCATCGCGCTGCGCACGGCTCCTGCGCGGCACGGCAGGCAATCAGGCCCCTGCTATCATCGCTCCCTCGTCCGCGGAAGCCTTGCCATGGCCCAGAACTATCCCGAGCAGATCTGGCACAACGGCCATGTGAAGCCCTGGGCGGAAGCCACCGTGCATGTGATGGCGCATGCGCTGCACTATGGTTCGTCGGTGTTCGAAGGGATCCGCAGCTATGAAGTCCGCGATCGCGGGCGAGCGACCGGCGCGTCGATATTCCGCCTGACCGACCACCTCAAGCGTCTGTTCAATTCGGCCAGGATCTACGACATCGTGATCCCCTATTCGCTCGAGGAACTGGGCGTCGCGTGCCGCGCGGTGCTGCGCGCGAATGGATTGGGTCAGGCCTATCTGCGGCCGGTCGCGTTCCGCGGCCTTGGTGGGTTCGGGCTGTCGGCGGAGACTCCGACCGATGTCGCGGTCGCGGCCTGGACGATGGGTCCGTATCTCGGCGCTGGCGTGCTCGCACAGGGCATCGACGCCTGCGTATCGAGCTGGCAACGGTTCGCACCGAACACGATTCCGGCCGGTGCCAAGGCGGGCGGCAACTATCTGTCCGGGCAGCTCGTGGCGCGCGAGGCGCGCCGGCTCGGATTCGGCGAAGGCATCGCGCTCGC
This sequence comes from uncultured Gammaproteobacteria bacterium, assembly GCA_963758365.1. GTDB lineage: Bacteria > Pseudomonadota > Gammaproteobacteria > Xanthomonadales > Rhodanobacteraceae > Dokdonella_A. The sequence goes on along the minus strand of CAVWVB010000001.1, from coordinate 348,982 downwards.
GTCGACCGGTCTGCTCAGCGAAGGCGCGGGCGAAAACCTGTTTCTGGTCTTCGACGGCGTGCTGCACACGCCGCCGGTCAGCGCTGCGCTGTTGAACGGCATCACCCGCAACACGCTGATCACGCTCGCGCGCGCGAACGGACTCGAGGTCGTCGAGCGCGACTTGCCCCGCGAATACCTGTACCTGTGCGACGAGCTTTTCATGTGCGGCACCGCCGCGGAAATCACGCCGATTCGTTCGGTCGACGCCAAACCGGTCGGCAGCGGACGGCCTGGCCCGCTGACCCAGCGCATGCAGGCCCTGTTTTTCGGCCTTTTCGACGGCAGCACCGAGGATCGCTGGGGCTGGCTCGAACCGGTCTGATTTCTTGAGCGGGACGTGCGGACAGGATGTGCGCATCCTGATTCCCGCGATCACGGACGATCGCAAGAGTCACGCACGGTCGCGAAAATCCAGCGTCGCGGTCGCACCGCCCTGCGGACGCGGCGCGAGCGAGACCTTCCAGCCGTAAAGCTCGCATAGGCGCCGCACGATCGCGAGGCCGAGACCACCGCCCTTGCCTATCGTCGTCCCGCGCACGCCGCGTTCGAACAGGCGCTCGGCATCCTCGGCCTTGATGCCCGGACCGGTGTCCTCGACGCTCACGCGACCGTGGCCGACGCTGACGATGACCTCGCCGGCCTGGGTGTACTTGAATGCGTTGCCGATCAGGTTGCTGAGTGCGACCGCGACCACCGACGAAGGCGCCGCCGCTTCCAGCGGTTCCTCGATATCCACGCGCACCTCGACCGGCTTGTTCGCGACGTGCGGGCGCTGCGCGTCGACAACCAGTTCGACTACGCGTGCGACATCGGTCGTCTCGCCATCGGTCGGCGCCTGGCGTTCGCGCCTTGAAAGCAGCAGCAGTGCGTCGATCAGTTCCGTGGACTGGCGCACCGCGCGCTCGATGCGGCGCAGACGCTCCTGCAGCTTGTCCGACAGATCCGGTGAGCCCTGCAGCAGCTCGGTGGTGCTTGCGATCACGCTGAGCGGCGTGCGCAGTTCGTGGCTGACATCGGCATTGAACTCGCGGTCGCGCTCGACCATCTCGGTCAGGCGCGTCGAGTAGTCATCGAGTGCGGACGCGAGCTCGCCGACTTCGTCGTTCGCAAAGTGCGACTTGAGCAGTTCCGGACGGCCGCTGCGGCTCATGGCGCGTACGCGCGCCGCCAGATCGATGACCGGACTCATGACCCGCGCCGACAGCCAGAAACCGATCAGCAGAGAGAAGATCGCGAATGCGAGTACCGACGCGATCAGCACGGTCAGGAGCTGCCGTTCGCTGAGCTTCTGCGTGCTGACGTCGAAGCGCAGGAATGCCCAGAAGTCCGCATCCTTGTAGACGGCCAGCTTGTACGGCCGGGTCTTGCCTTCGCGGCCGATGTCCTCGATGTCGTAGACGCCCGACTCGTACTTCTGCCAGCCGAGCGGTACCGTGGCGGTCCGTCCGGCACGCACGATCTGCAGCTGGATCAGGGACATCGGAAACTGCGCGTCAGGCGACAGGTTATCGCGCTTGAAATCCACGAAGTGGCGCAGTTCGCGCTCCAGCGTCGTGTTGATCAGCTGGTCTTCGAGCCGCGTGCGCATGTATACGGTTGCGACCGCGAACAGCGCGGTCAGGCCGAGCCCGAACAGCGCAAACGAGATGATGATGCGGGAGCGGAGCCTACGCCGGTAGCGCATCCGGATCGACCATGCGGTAGCCGATACCGTGGCGCGTCTGGATCAGCGGCTTCTCGAACGGTTTGTCGATCGCCGCGCGCAAGCCGTGGATATGCACGCGCAGCGAGTCGCTGTCGGGCAATTCCTCGCCCCACACGCGTGTCTCCAGTTCCTGACGCGTGACAACCGAGGGCGCCGCCTCCATCAGCGACTGCAACAGCTTCAGGCCGATCGGATTGAGCGTGATCTGCTTGCCGCCGCGGCTTATGGTCAACGTGTCGAGGTTGTAGACCAGATCCGCGAGCTGCAGCAAGCGGGTCTTGTTGCCCTTGCCGCGCCGGCCCAGAACCTCGATGCGCGCGGAAAGCTCCTGCAGCGCGAACGGTTTGACCATGTAGTCGTCGGCACCGGAATCGAATCCGGTCAGCTTGTTGTCGAGCGTATCGCGCGCGGTGAGCATCAACACCGGGGTCTGGCGCTTGGCCTCCTGGCGCAGCTTGCGGCAGACCTCGAGGCCGTCCATGCCGGGCAGTCCGAGGTCGAGCACGATCACGTCGAAGTCGTTGACGACCGCAAGATGCAGTCCGGTCACGCCGTCACCGGCAAAATCGACCACATGGCCCTTGTCGGCGAGAAAATCGCCGATGTTTGCGGCGATGTCGCTGTTGTCTTCAATGACGAGAATGCGCATGGATCGCTAGCTTACCGCGAATGGAGAGGGGACAAGATGGCTGCGCGCGGGGTGGCTTCAAGCGGCGGGCGCCGCACAGAAAATGGCCCAAGGAGGTGTCATTGGGGGAACACACCTCGCTTGGGCCAAAAAGCTACTGCCCCGATTACCGTACTCTGCCAGTCACCTGACCTGACTTAGGAGTGTCGAGCAGAACTACAGTACGACGGAATATAGGTACGCCGAGATTAAGGCTTCGTTAAGTCGGTCTGATCGTTGCGTTAACGGTCATCGCCCGAAATGGCCACCCGGGCCAGTGCCGCATCTGCCGGATCGCGGCAGATCAGCGAACCGGTGACCTGGACACAGTCTCCGCGCGCTCCGCCTGCCTGGTCGCGCGGCGCGAACACGAAGGTCTGCGTATAGCGCATCGAGCGATCGCCCGACAGGCTCGCGGGATCGAAGCGCCATTGACGCAACGCGCGGTCGGCTGCGCGCGTGAACGCGTCCTCGCCGCCACCCGCAAAACGTATGTCGTTGACCCGGCCGTCTGCCGCGATCGAGAAACTCGCCTCGACACGACCCGCCGCATGGCGCGCGAACGATGGATAACGCGGCTCGACGACATGCGTGGCGACCGGCTTCGAAATCGCGATCGACGCACGCGGCGCCTCATGCGCGGGCATCGCAGGAGCTGGCGCCGCTTTCGCGCTGATCGCTGCGGGCATCGGCGCAGGTGCGACGGCCGCTGCGACGGAGGTGGCGGCCACGGGCTCGTTCTTCATGTCGGCCGCAGCGGTTTCGACCGCGCCTGCCGCACCGGTCGCGACGGTTTTCATTCCGGCAGCGGACCCTGCCGCCGCCGCGGATTGCGTGGTCGAAGCGTCTTCCCGTGGCGGCGCCGCGACCGGTGCGGGGAGGCGCAGGCGCGGTCGTTCGAACGGCAGGGTCAGTGCCGCGAGCGGCAGGGTCCGCAGGTCCGACGCAGCGAGCCAATCCACCGCGAGGGCGCGGGTGATCAATGGCACCTCGTGGGCTCGCTCGATGCGCAGAACGGTAACGAGTACGAGTCCGAGGGCCGCGATCGCGAACAGCCAGCGCGCCTGGCCGCGAGACTCGGCCGCGGACAGCCGGGGAGCCGGAATGCCGACGATGCGGCGAACGCGCTCGAGCAGATCGCCGCCGGTCGCCGCAAGAACCATCGACGCGTCCTGGCGCATCTCCTCGAGGGAGGCCAGCGTGCGCGCATATTCCGTCGGCTCGCCGCGAGTCACCTGCAGCACGAGCGCGTCGCAGCACAGTTCGCGCTCGTTGCGTACTTCGCGCGAGATCCAGTGGACCACCGGATGGTAGAACAGAAGGGTTTCGAGCAAGGCCTGCGCCAGATTGACCAGATGGTCGTAGCGCTGCAGATGGCCGAGTTCGTGCGCGAGGATGAGCTCCACCTGCTGGCGCGGAAAACCGAGCGCAACCGCCGTCGGCAGCAGCACGACGGGCTTCAGCCAGCCGATCAGCATCGGCGTGTGGATGCGTTCCGAGACCAGCACGCGGACCCGCCGCATGAACCGGAAGCGTCGCGCCAGCGTGAGCAGCATCGCGTCCAGTTCGGTATTGGAGACCGCCCAGCGTCGCGCGATCCGCGTCAGTGCGCGCCACTGCCAAAGCGCGCGGCCGGCCATGCCGAGGACGCCCGATCCCCACAGCAGCACGAGCCATGGCAGCACGCCGTCGATGGTCGCGGCCAGACCCGATTCGGCGGCGCCGGCGTACACGACCGGATTGGCGCCCGGCAAGGATGCGGCAGCGACGGCCGCATCGATCAACGGCGGCTGCGGCAGCAACGCAATGAAAGTGACGACCGGCCAGATCGAGAGCGCGGCAAGTGCGACCAGGCCCACCGCGTAGCGCGCATTGCAACGTGCACGCGGCAGCACTGCGCGAACCGCCGCGAACGCGGCACCGATCACGACTCCCTGCCACAGGAAATGGACCAGGGTCCAGCCCAGTGTCTGCACGAGCGGTTGCCAGGCAACGAACGCGGGCATCATGGCCGTGCTTCCTGATCGAGCTTGTCCAGCAGCGCCCGGATCTCGTCCAGTTCCTCGCGCGTCGTGCGATGCCGGCCGCCGAGCGCGTGCAGCACGAGCTGCGAGGCGGAGCCATCGAACACGCGTTGCACGATGTCGGCAAGGAAATGCCGCTGCGTACGCTCCTTGCTTACCGCGGCGCTGTAGACATGCGCGCGTTCCGAATCATCGCGTTCGACGAGACCCTTGGCATGCATGATCTGCAGCAGCTTCAAGGTGGTGGTGTAGCCGGTTTCACCATCCCGGCAGACAACCTCGTGAACGTCCCTCACCGTGCAGCCACCGCGATCCCAGAGCACATCGAGAATCGCGAGTTCGGCTGTCGTCGGTCTTGAAGCGGTCTTTGGCTTGCGTGGCATGCGTCGACCCTCGGATCATTCGGACACGTCGATCAGACGACCTGCAAAAATGTAGCGCAAATCAGCGTCCCGTGCGATTGGCCGCGTCGCGGGCCCTGGCCGCATCGTTGAGTTCGCCGAACTGGCGGTTCGAATCCGCGCGGTTGCGTGCGATGTCACCGTAGGTGCGGCAGGTCTTGACCGGCAGATGCGACCCGACCGGGGCCTCGTTCGTGCAGATCAGGCGGTCGCTGGCATTGCGCGCAAGCACGCCATTGACCTTTTCCTGGGCGTTGAACAGCGCGAGACGATCCTTGTCGCCCATCGCGGCGACCGAACCGCTCTTCGCCAGCAGGGCCGCCATCTGGTCGAGTTCGTCGTCGACGGCCCGCTTGTCGCGACTGCCGATGAATTCGTAACGACCACCAGGTTCCATTTCGTGGCGAATGGTCGTGGCCAGCGGCGCGAACTTCTCGGCAGTATCGGCCGCGACCGCCTTTTCGGGTTCCTTCGCCGCAAGCGGCGTCGCCAGGGCGATGGCCGCCGCAATCACCAGGAAACCGCAAACCCACATCTGCCGAACATACCTGCATACCGAATTCACGTGAGCAATTCCTCTATTTATGTGAAAAACGCTGGAATCGACCTGCCGCATCCGCCCGGCCTGTCCACTCTGCCGTTGCCCATTGCCACCGGCCGGTGACCGGGTCGACCCTCTTACTCACCCGACAGACGATGGCGGGCTCAGTGCCCGCCCAGATCATTGCCGGTAAATCTCTGGTTGAGGCTGCCGGCGCGACCTCCCACGCCCTGCTGCCTGACGTCCTCCATGAATGCCTGCCCGTTCCTGTCGCTCGCGCGCAGTTCGGCGACCGTGTGGCAAATGTTCATCGAGATATTCGAGCCGACCGGCTTCTCGCGTCGGCATACGAGGCGATCACTCGCATTCTGGGCGAGCAGGCCGTTGACCTTCTCCTGCACGTTGAACAGGGCCACCTTCTCCTGCGCGCTCATCGCATGGACCGAGCCGCGCGCGCCGATCATCGCGGCCATCTCATCGAGTCCGTCGTTGACTTCCTGGCGGCTGCGCCCGGTGATGTATTCGTAGCGGCCGCCCTCCTCCATCTCGCTTCTGACGTGCGCGGCCAGCGGCTCGAACTTCGCGGCCGTATCGGCCGAAACGACCTGCTCGACATCCTGTTCCGCGATCGCGAGCGGCGCGAGGAAGAAGAGGCCAACGATGGCCAACAAAATAACCGTTCTCATTTTTTCCTTCCCTCCTCGAGTGACACGAGCAAGCCTGGGGCTCGCATCAGCAATCGCGTGCGCGATCGTCGTTTGATAATTGCCGCTGCACCGGGCCGGGCAGCATGAACCTCTACTGCCCATTGCCGTTCAACGCTGCGGCCCCACGGTGCCATGATCACCGATGGCTGCAGCACGCCGCGCCATCGCCTGGTCCCTGAGCTCACCCATGATCCGTTTCCCGTCCGTGTCGCTCGCGCGCAGTTCGGCGACCGTGTGGCAAATGTTCATCGGGATGTTCGAGCCGACCGGCTTCTCGCGCCGGCATACGAGGCGATCACTCGCATTCTGGGCGAGCAGGCCGTTGACCTTCTCCTGCACGTTGAACAGGGCCACCTTCTCCTGGTTGCTCATCGCATCGACCGAGCCGCGCGCGCCGATCATCGCGGCCATCCTGTCGAGTCCGTCGTCGACTTCCTGGCGGCTGCGCCCGGTGATGTATTCGTAGCGACCGCCTTCCTCCATTTCGCTTCTGATGTGCGCGGCCAGCAGCGTGAACTTCGCAGCCGTATCGGCCGAAACGACCTTTTCGACCTTTTCGCTTGCAGACGCCAGCGTGCAGCACGCTAAAGCCGTCAACGCAATGAATATGGATCGGATCACTGGTCTGCCCTCCCTTAAGGAATACCCGCCGACAAGCCACATGAGCACGGGCCGGTGCAGGCCGCTGACGCGCTTGCGGGGAACGCGCCGACGGAACCGTCACCCTGCTGAACCGCGCAGCGGCCGTCGGCATGACTACGAATAGAATCGTAGTATTGCACGAAGGACATGTCAACAGCGCCCGACGATCCCGATCAGCGCGCCCGCTGCGGCGTCCTACGTACGCGGCGGCCGACGTAGGCAATCACCGCATCGGCCACGTCGACACCGCTCGCGCCTTCGATGCCTTCGAGCCCGGGCGAGGAGTTGACCTCGAGCACCAGCGGGCCGCGCACCGAGCGCAGCAGGTCGACGCCGGCAATCCCGAGACCCATCAGGCGCGCAGCACGCACAGCTATCTCGTTCTCGTCGCGGGACAGGGTGACCGCGTGCGCGCTGCCGCCGCGATGGATGTTGGCGCGAAAGTCGCCATCGGACGCCGTGCGCTGCATCGCGGCGACGACCTTGCCGCCGACGACGAAGCAACGAACATCCGAACCTTCGGCCTCGCCGATGAATTCCTGCACGATGAAATTTGCGTACAGGCTTCGGAACGCCTCGATCATTCCCTGTGCGGCCGCGCGTTTCTCGGCGAGCAGCACCCCCTGACCCTGCGCACCCTCGTTGAGCTTGATCACGTGCGGAGGCTCGCCGAGCATCGTGAGCAGATCGTGCGTATCGTCCGGATTGTCGCCGAACACGGTGATCGGCAGCATGATTCCCTCGCGTGCGAGCAGTTGCATCGAGCGCAGCTTGTCGCGCGCGCGCAGGATTGCGTCGGCGCTGTTCGGCGTATAGACGCCCATCATCTCGAACTGACGCACCACGGCCGCGCCATAGAACGTGATCGACGCGCCGATGCGCGGAATCAGCGCATCGAATCCGCGCAGGACCTTGCCCTTGCAGTGAATCTCGAATGCGCCCGCGGAGATGCGCATGTAGCATCGCAGCGGGTCGAGTACGCGCACGCTGTGACCGCGTGACCGCGCCGCCTCGACCAGGCGGCGCGTCGAGTAGAGGCGCGCGTTGCGCGACAGGATCGCGATTTTCATGCGCATCTTCCGGTAGTCGCGTCCACCCGCGGCGATGACCGCGGATGCATGCAGGAATGCCGGCGCCCGATGCAGCGGTGCGTCGAGCAGATTGCATCCGGCTCGCGCGCCCGGCATGGCGCGCCACTCTCCCGGATTGATTTCACCCGCTGCTGCCGGCAGCGCCAACAGCGGGTCGTATGGCGTCTCGTCGGGTGCATCGCGAAGCCCGCGGCGAAGGGATCGTCTGCGGCCGGTTCGAATGAAGTGTCACGGATATTCCAGGCAACTGCGCATGTCTTCCGGCCTCGATGCCCGGATGGAGCGGGTGAAGGGAATCGAACCCTCGTCAGTAGCTTGGGAAGCTACAGCTCTGCCATTGAGCTACACCCGCCCGCGGAATGCCGGCCATCGGCGGCCGCGGCGCGGCCTGACGCGTCGCCGCGACAGGGTAGCGGTGCCGCTGCGGCCGGACAAGATGGGGCCGCCGGCTGGCGCAGCCGCATGCGACAGGTAAGGAATCGCAAAGCCGAAACCGCGGAAAGTCCTTGTTCAGCGAAACTGCGCTGTTATGGTGGCAGCCTGCCAGTCTGGGCGGCGACGGGGAGAATCCCACCGCGACCAGGTCTGGTGTAGGCGTCAGGAGATTGGCTATGCAGACGATGACCCTTGTTCCGCGCGGCTGGTTCGCAGCGGTCCTGCTGGTGACGCTCGGCGCATGCGCCGGCACGGCGCGCGCGGACGTCGACCCACCTGACCGGGTGGCCCGCATCGGTTACCTCGGCGGCAGCGTAAGCTTCCAGCCAGCCGGCGACGACGGCTGGGTGGAGGCGTCGCTCAACCGGCCGCTGATCACCGGCGACAAGCTCTATACCGACCGCGATTCACGCGTCGAACTCGAGATCGGCGAGGCGGTGATTCGCCTGGACGACCGCTCGGCGTTCAACCTGCTCAACCTCGACGACCAGACCGCCCAGCTCGAGCTGACCGGCGGCGTGATGAACCTGCGAGTGCGCAGTCTGGGGGCTGGACAATCCTACGAGGTGGATACGCCGACGCTCGCGTTCGTCGTGAATCAGCCGGGTGAATACCGGATCGACATCGACCCGAACGGCAACTCGACGATGGTCACGGTGTTCGACGGGGCCGGCGACGTGTACGGCGAGAACAACGCGAGCTACAGCGTGCGCGCGGGCAGCTCGTACCGCTTCAACGACTCCGCATTGCGCGACTACGAGGTGCTGGATCTGCCGCGCGCGGACGACTTCGACCGCTGGGTCGACTCGCGCGATGCGCGCTTCGCGCGCTCCGTATCGAGCCGCTATGTCTCGCCGGACGTGATCGGCTATGCGGATCTCGACGATGCCGGATCCTGGAGCACCGTCCCCGAGTACGGCAATGTCTGGTATCCGACGTCGGTCTCGGTCGGCTGGGCACCCTACCGCTCCGGCCATTGGGCCTGGATCGATCCCTGGGGCTGGACCTGGGTCGACAATTACGCGTGGGGCTTCGCACCGTTCCACTATGGACGCTGGGCCTACATCGGCAATCGCTGGGGCTGGTGTCCCGGCCAGCGGCGTGCACGCGCGTTCTACGCGCCCGCGCTGGTCGCATTCGTCGGTGGCGGCGGATGGGGCGTCTCGATCGGCGGCGGCGGCCCGGTGGGCTGGTTCCCGCTCGGACCGCGTGACGTGTACGTGCCGTGGTACCGCGCTTCGCGTGGCTACTTCACCAACATCAACGTGCGCAACACGACGGTGATAAACAATACCCACATCACCAACATATACAACGACTATTCGCGTGGCCGTCCGGTCAGCAACGTCAATTATGCGTATCGCACGAATGCCTCGGCGGTCACCGCGGTGCCGCGCGACGTGTTCCGCGGCGGGCGTGCGGTCAATGCCGCGCGCGTGCAGGTCACGCCCGCGCAGCTGCGCCAGGCGCAGGTTGTGAGCCGGGTCGGCATCGAACCGACGCGTGCGAGCTTCGTCGCCGCGAACGCGGGCCGGCGTGCTGCACCCGCGGCGGCGACTCTCGACCGGCGCGTGATCGCGCGCACCGCGCCGCCCCCGCGCCCACTGGCGACCGCGACGCGCCTGCAGGCGATCCAGAAGAACAACGCACAGCCGCTGCAGCGCAGCGAGTTGAACGCGATTGCGGCCCGCCGTCCGGCCGGACAGGTTTCGTCCGCCGCACGCGAGCGCGTGCAGGTCGTGGGCCGGGATGCGGGCAAGCCGCAGCCGTTGCCTGCCCGCGGCGCAGCCGCCGTTTCGCGCGGCCAGCCTGCGAATGCGCGCACGCTGCCGTCCCGTGAAACGCCCGCGAGCAACGGCCGCACTCCGCCGGCGCGGATGCCGGCACCGCGTGGCACGAACGAGCGCACGCAGCCCGCAACGGGTGCCGCACTGCCCTCCTCGCGCTTTGCCCCGCGCAACAATCGCGCGCCCGGGCGCGACACCGCGAGCGAACGGACCGCGACACCCCGCGCTACGGTGGCGCCGGTCCAGCGCGGTACGAATCCTGGCAGCCGCAACGTGGAACCGACGCCCCGCGCCGCACCGCGCAGCATCGCGCCGCAGGCGGGTACGCGCGAGCAGGCGCCGCCGCGGCAGCGCGAGACGATTCGCGCGCCGCAGCGCAACGAAGCGCCCGCGCAGCGATCGGTCCGCGAGGCGCCACAGTTGCGTCAGGTCCCGCAGCGGGATGCGCGCCCCGCGACCCAGCCGCGGCAAATGCCGCAGCAGCGCGAGGCCCGTCCGGTGGCGCGGCCGCAGCAAATGCCGCAACAGCGCGAGATGCGCGAGGCGCCGGTCCGCAATCCGCCCCAGCCTGTGCAACGCGCGCAGCCGCAGCAACGCGTGCAGCCGCAGCAACGCGTGCAGCCGCAGCCGCGCGTGCAACCGCAGCCGCAGCAACGCGAGCAGCCGAAGCAGCGCCGTGCGCAGGACAAGAAGGATGACGGCAACGATGACGATCACGGTCGCCGCTGACTCCGGTCGACAGGGCAGGCCGACGCCGCGCGATGCGCTGCGTCGGTTTCTGCGACGACGGTCCGGCCGAATCAGGGTCACGGCGGGCGCCGCGCGATGAAAGTCGTCTTGAACGGCGCCGAGCAGTTGGTCGATGCGTCGACCACACTTGCACAACTGCTCGAGGGCTCCGCCTACGCGGGTCGCCGCGTGGCCGTGGAGATCAATCGCGAGATCATTCCGCGCAGCCGGCACGCCGGGCATCGGCTGCAGCCGGATGACCGCATCGAAATCGTCCACGCGATCGGCGGGGGGTGAGGCGCCTCGTCGATGCGATGCCATCGGGCATCGCATGAGGCGACGAACGCACGAGGCAGGAGCCGAGGGCCGGGTTGCCCGACGAGCGCAGAATGCGCGAGGCCGGCAACGGTCGCGAGCGCAGCGAGCGCAGCCTCGTCGATGCGATGCCATCGGGCATCGCATATGGCGACGACGCCCGCCGCACGACGCGGGGACGCGATCTCCGAAGCTTTGAAGTCCGCGTGACCGCATCGCCGCGCCGTGCCGGGTGGGCGATAATGGGCAACCGGGAACTCGCCAATCCATTGCCGCCACGAATCATGACCGCCCTCGCACATTCCACGCTCGATACCGACACCGATCCGCTGGTCATTGCGGGCAAGTCCTACCGTTCACGGCTGCTCACCGGCACCGGCAAGTTCCGGGATCTCGAAGAGACGCGGCGCGCCACCGAGGCCTCGGCTGCCGAGATCGTGACCGTGGCGATCCGGCGCACCAATATCGGCCAGAACGCGGGCGAACCGAACCTGCTCGACGTGCTTCCGCCTGATCGCTACACGATCCTTCCCAACACTGCGGGCTGCTACTCGGCCGAAGACGCGGTGCGCACGTGCCGACTGGCGCGCGAACTGCTCGACGGGCAGACCCTGGTGAAGCTCGAAGTACTCGGCGACCGCAAGACGCTGTTCCCCGATGTCGTGCAGACGCTCGCCGCCGCCGAAACCCTGGTCAGGGAAGGATTCGCGGTCATGGTCTACACCTCGGACGATCCGATCCTTGCCAGACGCCTCGAGGAGATCGGCTGCGTCGCGGTGATGCCGCTGGCGGCACCGATCGGCTCCGGACTCGGCATCCAGAATCGCTACAACCTGCTCGAGATCGTCGAGAACGCGAACGTGCCGATCCTCGTCGATGCGGGTGTCGGCACCGCGTCCGACGCCGCAATCGCGATGGAACTCGGTTGCGACGGCGTGCTCATGAATACCGCAATCGCCGGTGCCCGCGACCCGGTGCTGATGGCGCATGCGATGAGATGCGCCGTCGAAGCCGGTCGCGCAGCATTCCGCGCCGGACGCATTCCGCGCAGGCGACATGCGTCGGCGTCGAGCCCGCCGGATGGCACGATCGCCTGAGTCCCGATGAGCGAGCAGCGCGCCGGAAGCGACTATCCGACACGTCGAATCCGCAGTTTCGTTCTGCGTCAGGGCCGTTTCACGCCGGCCCAGCAGCGCGCGTTCAACCAGCACTGGACGCGCTACGGCCTCGACTACACGGGCAGGCCGCGTGACCTCGCTGCCTGTTTCGGTCGCGCGGCCCCGATCGTGCTCGAGATCGGCTTCGGCAACGGCGAGCAGTTGCTGCATTCGGCGCGCGCCGAGGCCGGGCGCGATTTCATCGGCATCGAGGTGCATCGTCCCGGCGTCGGGCGCCTGATGAACGGTCTTGCCGACGGTGGCGTCGACAACGTGCGTCTGTTCCGTCACGACGCGGTGGAGGTGCTCGAGAACGAAATCACAGCTGACGCGCTTGCCGAAGTTCGCATCTACTTTCCCGACCCCTGGCACAAGAAGCGCCATCACAAGCGGCGCCTGATCCAGCCGGAATTCCTTGCCCTGCTCGCGTCGCGGGTCGCGGTGGGCGGCCGCTTGCATTTGGCGACCGACTGGGCCGACTATGCCGAGCATATGCACAGCCTGCTCGAAGCCGCGCCGGATTGGCGCGCCGATGCGCGCCATGCCTCACCGACCCTTCGTCCCGCCTGGCGTATCGAAACGCACTTCGAGCGCCGCGGTCTGCGCCTGGGCCACGGCGTCTGGGACTTCGTGCACGAACGCGTCGGAGCGGCCTGATGCACACTCCGGTCCTGCCGCGAACGCGCGACGCGGAAATGCACGGGGTTGCGGACCGGCCGCTCGATGCACCTGGTCCGATGCCGATGCGGACTGTCAGCGTAACCGTGCCGTCACGCCTCGCGAACGCGGGCATGGAAACGACCCGCGCCCGCGCCCACCGAGACTAGAAGCAGAGCTGCCCCGAATGGACGCCGGCATGACCCTCACCACCAACATGACGCTCGTGTTCGCGCTGCTTGCGTTCACGGTGCTGATGCTGGTGCTCGAGTGGATTCGCGCCGACCTGATCGCGCTGCTCGTGATCGTCGTGATCGGCATTACCCGCCTGCTGCCGGTCGACCAGTTGTTCGACGGCTTCGCCGGCAACGCAGTGATCTCGCTGATCGCGGTGATGATCATGGGGGCGGGGCTCGACCGCACCGGCGTACTCGGCAAGGCAGCCACTTTCATCCTGCGCATGGCCGGCGGCCTCGAAGCGCGCGTCTCCCTGCTGATCAACGGCATGGTCGGCGGACTTTCGTCGGTGATCCAGAGCCAGGCGTTGAGCGCGCTGTTCCTGCCCGTGGTCAGCCGGGTCAGCGCGCGCACCGGCCTGCCGCTCAAGCGCCTGCTGCTGCCGATGGCCTGCATGATCCTGTGCGGCACGAACATGACGATGATCTCCAATTCACCGTTGATCCTGCTCAACGACCTGATCGCGAGCGCGAATCGCAACCTGCCACCCGGCGCGCAGACGATCGAGCCGTTCACCCTGTTCGCGGTGGCACCGATCGGAATTCCGTTGCTGCTCGCAGGTCTGCTCTACTTCGCGTTGTTCACGCGCCGTCTGCTGCCGAGCGAAGAGGATCGCCAGAAAGTCACGCCGGGACGCACCGAAACCTATTTCGCGGAAACCTACGGCATCGACGGCGACGTGGTCGAACTGCTGGTGACGACCGACAGTCCGCTGGTCGGCATGAGCGTCGGCGAAGTCGAACAGTTGCGCAACGCGCCACTGATACTCGCGCTCAAGACCGGCAACGAGGCGCGCCTCGCGCCACCGGGCGATCAGATGATCTGGGTCGGCAGCGTGCTCGGCGTGCTCGGCAAGCGCGACGATGTGAACGAGTTCGCGAACACGCAGTTGTGCCAGGTACAGTCGCGCCTGCGCAATTTCGCCGATCTGTTCAACCCCACGCGCGCCGGAATTTCCGAAGTCGTGATTCCGCCGAATTCGCGCTGGATCAAGAAGGAGGTCAGCGAACTGCGCCTGCGCAAGAGCTATGGCATCTCCGTGCTCGCGGTCAATCGCGGCGACCAGGTGTTCCGCGAGGACGTGCGCACGGTTGCTCTGCGCGCGGGAGACACGCTGGTCCTGCACAGCTTCTGGCGCGATCTCGCGCAGACGGCCGAGTCCCACGACTTCGTCGTGGTCACCGACTTTCCGAAGGAGGAGCAGCGCCCGAGCAAGATCTGGCACGCGGTCGGTTTCTTCGCGCTCGCGATGGGACTCGGCCTGTTCACCGATATCAAGCTGTCGATCGCGATGCTGGTCGGCGCGGTCGGCATGCTGCTGACCGGCGTGCTGAACATGGACGAGGCCTACGGCGCGATCAACTGGAAGACGATCTTCACGCTCGCCTGCCTGATTCCGCTCGGCTGGGCCATGGACTCCACCGGCGCGGCCGCGTGGATCGCACAGGAAGTGCTCAGATACCTCGGCGCATGGCCGCAATGGGGTCTGCAGGCGGTGATCGCGATCATCACCCTGCTCTGTGCGCAGGTGGTGTCGAACGTCGGCGCGGCCGTCATGATGGTGCCGATGGCGATCAACGTCGCGCTCGCGTCCGGCGGAAATCCCGCGGTCTACGCGCTCGTGGTCGCGATCTCGACGTCGAACGCGTTCATCCTGCCGAGCGCGAATCCGGTGATCATGATCGTGACTGGACCCGGCGGCTACCGGCAGCGGGATTTCCTGCGCGTCGGCATTCCGCTGACCGTGCTCATGCTCGTGGTCATGCTGATCGCGGTCAATCTCCTCTACGGCCGCGCTCAATAGCAGGCGGGAACCGAATACTCGCTGCGCGCGCAGCCCGACTGCCCGCCGAGCCAACGCGCCCCCGCGAAGCAGACCTGCCGGGATTTCAGCGCAGGCGCACGAACCCGTCGACGACTTCCACCGGCATCGCGACCAGGCCGTTGCTGCATGGGCCGCCGATGCATGCGCCATTGGAAACGCGGAACGTCGCGCCATGCACCGCGCAAATCAGGCTGCCGCGGCTCACGAGAAAACGCCCTGGCGCGAAATCCAGCGGCCGCCCCGCATGCGGACATTCGTTGTGATACGCGAAGACGCGGTCCTGTTCGCGCAACACGATCAGGTCGAAGCCACCCGTGGCGCTCGCAACGTGCACGCCGATCGCCTCGCCGTCGCGGATGTCGTCGAGCCGGCAGAGCGGCGCGGATTCGTTCATACCATCCTTCAGCACTTGCCGGGGAACGCCGCGACCCCATACCGTGTGAGGAAAGGCGCCTGCGCGGGCGCGCAATCTTCGCATACGGAGGCAGCCGCGATGTTCCAGGCCCGGTTCCCGCCATTCAGGGCACACCATCCGCTGGCACGCGTGCTGGCCGCTGTCGTTGCGGTGATCGCGATTGCGGCGGTGGTTGCGCTCGGTCTGTTCGCGTTCGTGGTGCTCGCGGTCGGGGGCGCGGTGTTCATGCTGGTCAGGGCGCTGCGTGGCACGCCGACCGTGTCCGACCCGGGCGCGCATGCTCCCTCCGCGCCGACGCAGCGAGCAGACGTGATCGAGGGCGAGTTTTCGGTCGTTACCCGGCCACCGCGCGGTGGTCCGCAATCCGATTGAATGCATGATGCGCGCGCAGGGTGGGCTCGAGGTGCCGGGCCGCGGCCCACCGTTGCTTGCGCCGAACGAGCAGTAGCACGTCCAGCGCCGCGAGACCGTCCACTCGCGAAACGCGCGTCAGCGTTTGCCGGGATGCTCTCGGCGCGTCCAGGCCGGTCTCTGCGTACCGACCCGTCAGCCCGAGTGGCTCCGGCCGCGCCGCAGCGGATGGGGCTTGCCCGGAGCGCGCGCGCGGTTCAGTCTGCGCCGACCTCCCGGGCGGTCCGCTCGAACGATTGCCGATGAACGACCTGTCGCGGACCGCGAACTCCGACCCCGGCGGCACCGCACTGACCAGCCCGCGCGTGCTGGTACCGCTGGCCCTGCTCAGCCTCTATTTCATCTGGGGGTCGACCTATCTCGCGATTCGCTTCGCGCTGGCCAGCTACCCGCCCTTTCTGATGGCCGCGGCGCGTTTCCTGTGCGCGGGCGCGGCGCTCTATGCATTCCTTCGCTGGCGCGGCATGGCTGCGCCAACCCGCGCGCAATGGCTCAACTCTGCCGCGACCGGTACGCTCCTGCTCGGTTTCGGCAACGGTCTGGTCTGCTATGCCGAACAGAGCGTCGCCTCGGGACTTGCGGCGGTCGCGGTCGCGAGCATGCCTCTGTTCGCTGCGATGTTCGGCGGTCTGTACGGTCAATGGCCGCGGCGCATGGAGTGGTTCGGTCTCGGCATCGGTTTCGGCGGAGTAATTGTGCTCAATCTCGGCGGCGGCATGTCGGGTGCGCCGCTCGGCGCGCTCGCCCTGGTCGTAGCCGCTTGCTCGTGGGCCTTCGGTTCGGTCTGGAGCCGGCGTCGCAACATGCCGCCGGCCGCGATGAATACCGCGGCACAGATGCTCGCGGGTGGAGCGTTCCTGTGCCTGCTGGCCCTGGTCAGCGGCGAACGCTGGCCCGCCGCACCCACGCTGCCGGCAAGTTTCGCGGTGGTCTATCTCGCGATCGCGGGTTCGCTGATCGGATTTTCCGCGTACCTGTATCTGCTCAACACCGTGCGTCCCGCGCTCGCCACGAGTTATGCGTACGTGAATCCGCCGGTCGCGGTGATGCTCGGCCTGTCGATCGGCGGCGAGGCGGTGCATGCGCTCGATGTCCTCGCAATGGTCGTGATCCTCGCCGGCGTCGCGCTGATCGCGCTGTCACGCGAGCGCCGCGCGTAACGCGCGGCGCCTCCAGCCTTGCCCTTGGAGGCGGGTTGGGCGGGGATGGCGTTGTGTCACCTCGTCTGGCGAGCCCCGACTCGCATCCTGCACGTTTCCGCACGTTTCGGTTCGCGTCCGCGCGTTTCGCCCGTCCATGCGTTTTTCACTCGCATCCCTGCTGCATCCGTGCGTGTTCCGCCCGCAGGATGCGAGTGGAAAAGGGCAGCAAGCCGCTTGCTGATATCCGGGAACGAAAAAAGACGAATCACAACTCCCGCAGCGCAGTCGTAACCGGAAGGCGTGCCGCGCGCATCGCGGGAAACACGCCGCCGACGAATCCGATCGCGAGCGCCCACTTGAGGCCATTCCATACCAGTCCCGGCGACACCTTGAACGCGAACACGACCTGACTGAAATTCTGGCCGAGGGTCGACACCGTGTAGTTGTTGAACAACAGCCACGCGACTGCCGCACCAAGCAGTCCGCCGGCAAGCGCCAGCAACATCGTCTCGAGCAGCACCGACACGACCACGGGCACGCCGCGGAAGCCGATCGCGCGCAGGGTCGCAATCTCGCGTGCACGCGTTGCGACCGCTGCATACATCGTGTTCAGCGCGCCGAAAATCGCGCCGATACCCATGATCACGCCGATCACGATGCCGATCACGCGAATGACCCGCGTCAGATTCTCCGATTGCGCGCTGTAGTAGTCGCTGGTCGTCTTCGCATCGACCTTGAGTCGCGGATCGGAGGCAATGCCGGCCTTCAACGCGTCGATCGCGTCGGGCGAGGTCAGGCGCACGGTGACCGACTGGTACCCGCTGCGGCGGTACGTCGCCGAAACGGTCTCGACGTCGCCCCAGAGCTCCGACTCGTGCGCATCGCCCGATTCGAACGCGCCGGTGATCGTCCATTGCTGATTGGCGAGATTGAGCGTCGAACCCGGTGCGAGGCCCTTGAACTGCGCGAGCGCACCCTCGCCGACGATCAGCTCGCGCAGGCCCGGTTTGAACACGCGCCCGGTGACGACCTTCACGTTCGGCCGCAATGCGAAGGCCTGCTCGCCGACACCACGGATCTCGACATTCGCGTCGGTGTCGGTGCCCTTCTTCGGGATGTTGGCGACGACCACGAGTTCCGGCGACGCAATAGGCTTGCCCTGCGCGTCCTTGAGGATACCGGGCAGCTGTTCGACCAGGGTCACGTCATCGCGCGAAATGCCCGAGCTCAGTTCCGCAGTCGCTCCGCCGCGCATCACGATCGCGGTGTCGCTGTCGCCGGTCTGCTGAAGGGTCTGGCGAAATCCGTCGCCCATCGCGAGCAGCGCGACGAGCACGCCGACCACGCCGGCAATGCCGACCACGACGACCGAAGAAGAACCGAGCCGCTGCGGAATCGTCGCGATGCCGACCCGCGTCACGGACCAGGCCTGGCGACCGCTGCGGGTCGCAGCCATCCATGCAACGAGCAGGACCACGAGACCCGCCAGCACCGGCCAGGGCACATAGATCAGTGCCGCGATCGCGGCTGCGACGACGATCAGCGTCAACAGGTTGATCAGGAAATTCATGATGGGCTCCTCAGCGTCCGGCCAACGCATCGACGATGCGCAGGCGCATTCCGCGCAACGCCGGCAGCACGCCGACGACCAGACCGATGCCGATCATCAGCGCGAGCCCGAGACTCCAGGTCGAGACGCCGATCGGCGGAAAATTCATTCGGCCACCGCTGGTCGCATTGACGCCAGGCAGCAGCACCTGGGCCAGCGCGAGGCCGAGCACGCCGCCGAGCACGATCAGCAGGACCGCCTCGGCGAGCACGAGGCCGAGCACGGCTAGATTCGAGAACCCGAGAGTCTTGAGAACGGCCAGTTCGGGAATGCGCTCGCGCACCGCCTGCGCCATCGTGTTGCCGGTGAGCAGGATCAGGGTGAAGAACACCGCGGCCATGATCGCGCCGACGATCAGGCCGATGTCGCCGAGCTGCTTGACGAACGCGAGGTTGAACGCCTGTTCGGTCTGCGTCTTGGTCTCGTGGTCGGAATTGGCCGATAGTGCGTCGATCGCCGCAGCCACGCGCTCGGACTGCCTGGGGTCGGCGACACGCACGATGTACCAGCCGATCGTGCCGTTGCCGAATCCACGGCCTTCGTCGAAGTAGTCCCAGCGGAACAGCATCTGGTTTTCGAGCCCGCGCATCTTCTCCTCGCTGGCCTTGAAGATGCCGACGATGTCGAAGGTCCAGGTCGTGTCGCCGCTGGCCTTGTTGGTGAAGATCGCGCCCTTGATCGGAATCTTGTCGCCGATCTTGATGCCGAGCGCCTTGGCAGCGGTCGCGCCGATGATCGCGCCGGTGCGCGTGTCGTCGAACGCCTTGCGCTGCGCGGCGGGCAACGTGAACTCCGGATAGACATCCAGATAGGTCGGATTCACCGCGACCTGGAACATCAGATTCTGGTTCTTCGGTTCCTGGTAATAACCGCCGAACCAGTTCGCGTAGGCGACGTCCTTGACGCCGGGGATCGACTGGATCCGCGCGAGCAGGCTTTGCGGCAAGGGCTGGATGATCGAGATGCGCGAGCTGACCACGAGCCGGTTCACGCCGGCCGCACTCGGCGGCGCATCGAATGCGCTGCGCACCGCGTCGAGCATGCCGAACAGCAGGAATGCGGCGAGCACGGACAGCAGGGTGAAGATCGTGCGGGTCTTGCGCCGGAACAGGGCGGCCCAGACCAGATGCAGGTATTTCATGGCTAGTGCTCTCTAGTGTTTGTCCGGCGAGCAACCATTCCTGGTGTCTTGCCACTCGGCATCCTGCCTCGTCCTCGCTGCGCCCGCGTGATGCCCGATGGTGTCACGCATGCGCGCTCTGCTCGACCAGGGTGCCCTTGTCCAGATGCAGGATGTGCCGCGCGTGTTCGGCCGCCTTCGGATCATGGGTGACCATGATGATGGTCTTGCCGTGGTCACGGTTGAGGCTCTGCAGGAGTCCGAGCACATCCTCCGCGGACTGCCGGTCGAGGTCTCCGGTCGGCTCGTCGCAAACCAGCAGCTTCGGGTCGGAGACGATCGCGCGTGCGATCGCGACACGCTGTTGCTGGCCACCGGAAAGCTCGGCCGGCTTGTGCGTCGCGCGGTCGGCGAGGCCGACCAGTTGCAGCGCGATGCCCGCATTGCGCTTGCGCTCGGCGCCCGACAACCTGGTCAGCAGCAGCGGCAGCTCGACATTCTTCTGCGCCGACAGCATCGGCAGCAGGTTGTAGAACTGGAAGATGAAACCGACGTGGTTCGAGCGCCACTTTGCGAGCGCGCCCTCGCCGAGCTGGTCGATGCGCTCGCCGAGCACGGAAATCGTTCCGTCGGTCGGTGAGTCGAGCCCGCCGATCAGGTTCAGCAGGGTCGTCTTGCCGGAGCCCGAAGGCCCCATCAACGCGAGAAAGTCGCCGGTGGCGATTTCGAGGTTGATGTGGTGCAGCACCTCGACCTTCTGCTTGCCGCGCTCGTAGGTCTTGCTGAGATTGCGGATTTCGACCAGATTTGCCATGACGTTTCCTCGATGTTGATTCCTGGGCCAGGCGCCGGGCCCGCCCGGGACGGCCGGGACCCGCCGACTTGTCGGCCCTGCACGGGCGGGCTGTTCACTTCGTTGCGTTCCTGATCGTTACGCGCGCGCCATTACCCATCTGCGCCGGCGGCGCGCGCACGACACGCGTGCCCGCCGCCAGGTTCTCCACGAGGCGCAGATCTGCGTGGACCTGACCCGGCGCGACCGCGCGCTGCTGCGCGCGATCGCCTTCTATCGCGAACACGACAGTCCTGCCGTCGCGCTGCACGATGCTATCCGTCGGGACGAGCACACCCTTCGGCGGCGGCGGCGCTTGTGCACCGGACTTTTCCCGGTCCTCGAGGAAGGACACCCGCACGCCCATGTCGGGCACGATCCGCGCATCCTTCTGGTCGAGTCCGACCCGCACCTTGACGGTCGCCTTGCTGCGATCTGCAGTCGGGATGATCGCGATCACATGCCCGGGAATCTTCCAGTCCGGATACGCATCGAGCACCGCTTCGGTTGCCTGCCCGGCGGCGACCCGGTTGATGTAGGACTCGTTGACGTCGACCTCGACCTCGAGCGAGTCCATGTCGACGATGGTGCCGACACCGGTGCGCGTGAAGCCGCCGCCGGCAGACAGCGGCGAGACGATCTCACCGGGCTGCGCGGCCTTGGCGATGACCACGCCCGCGAATGGCGAGCGCACGACGGTATAGCCGAGCTGCACCTTCGCACCCTGTACCTGCGCGCGCGCCAGATCGACCTGCCGCTGCTGCGCGGCGAGTTGCGCTGAAAGGGTGTCCACCTGCGTGCGCGCGGCTTCCATTGCCTGTTGCGAGACGAGCTTGCGTCCGACCAGATCGTGCTGACGCGTGAAGTCGCGCCGTGCCTGCGCGAGCTGTGCCTCGTACTGCTTCACGAGCGCCTGCGCCGAGGCCAGCTGTGCTTGCGCGAGATCGAGGTTTGCCTGCTGCGCGGTGTCTTCCAGATGCGCAAGCACCTGCCCCGCCTCGACATGCTCGCCCTCCTCGATCAACACGTCGACCAGCGTACCGGTGATCTGCGCCGACACCGTGGCCTCGCGGCGCGCGGTCACGTATCCGGTTGCCTGCAATACGGCCATCGACGCACTGTCCGCGCTCGCAGGCGCGACCGCGATCGCGGTCTCGACCACGAAAGAGTTGCCGTCCCTGAGGAACCACCAGCCGGCGATCGCGAGTACGACCAGGATAGCCACCGCGGCGGCAATGCCGATCCGGCTGCGCGCGCCGCGCGAACGCGTCACGGGTTCGCTGCGATCGATGCGCAACTGCTGCAACAGGTCCGACTTCTCCACTTTGCAGCCTTCCTCGTGACGCGGACAAGAACTTCGAGTGTGCCATAGACTCCGCGTCCACCCGTAGCGCGGCAAGGCGAAAGGGTCATCTGGTGAAGATGACAGATGTCATGGGCCGTTGCGGCAGACCGGTCTGGCGGAAACCCGGTCTGACCGCGGATCCGCGCGTCCTCGTCCGCGATGCGCCAACCGATCATGCGACGCTGGTTGGCGCAGACCCATGCGCCTTGCGCCAACAGGGTGTTTTTCAACACCCTGCCAGAAGCGATGGCTCGCAAGCTGCCCGCCCGGGGCGTGCTCTGGGTGTCGTGGCCGAAACGCGGTTCGGGCGTCGCGAGCGGGATACCCGAGGACACGGTGCGTGCGCTCGCATTGCCGCTCGGTCTGGTCGATGTCAAGGTCTGTGCAATCGACACGAACGGGTCGGCGCTCTAGCTGGTGTGGCCACGCGAACGACGTCCTGGCCGGCGCAGAAGCCGCGTCGCGCCGCATCGGCGTCGTATATCCTTTGGCGTCGTCTCCATCGCGAGCTTCGGCCATGGTCAACGTTCCGCCGCTTCGCCCCGTTCCCGGTGTCCCGGTCGTCGGCAGCGACACGCGTTTTCCGGTTCACCGGATCTACTGTATCGGTCGCAACTACGCCGAACACGCGCGGGAGATGGGCGCACCGGTCGAGCGCACACGTCCGATGTTCTTCATGAAGCCCGCGGACGCGATCGTGACCGACGGTGTCGACATCGCCTATCCGCGGGCGACCGCCGAGCTGCACCACGAAGTCGAAATGATCGTCGCCCTCGCCACGGGCGGCAGCGATATCCCGGTGGAACGTGCGCTCGATTGCGTGTTCGGCTACGGCGTCGGACTCGATCTGACCCGCCGCGACCTGCAGGCGGCGGCGAAAGCGAAGGGTCACCCCTGGGATTCAGCGAAGGGATTCGACCACTCCGCGCCGGTGTCCGCGCTGCGCAGCGTCGCCGAAATCGGTCATCCGCGACACGCGCGTCTGACTCTCGACGTCGATGGACAACGACGCCAGGACACCGACATCGCCGAGATGATCTTCGATGTCGCCGCGATCATCCATGAACTCTCGCGTCTGTGGACGCTTGCGCCGGGCGACCTGATCTTCACGGGGACCCCTGCGGGTGTTGCCGCGTTGCGGCGCGGTGAGCGCATTCGAGCGGAGCTCGCGGGCGTAGCGACGCTGGAGGGCAGGATCGTCTAGCCCGCACGTGCACGAGAGGATGCGAACCTGCGCGTCACGCGGCGCCCTGCGGGTCTCGAACGCGACGATTCCGGGTAGAGTGGATGCGCCGCCCCGGCGGCGACCTGTCCAGCACCTGTCTGTGGGAGCAAGCACATGAGCATGATGTCGGAGTTCAAGGCGTTCGCGATGCGCGGCAACGTGATCGATCTCGCGGTCGGCGTGGTCATCGGCGCCGCATTCGGCAAGATCGTCTCCTCGCTGGTCGATCAGGTCATCATGCCGCCGATCGGCCTGCTGATCGGCGGCGTCGATTTCTCGAGCTGGAAATGGATCCTCAAGGCCGCCGGCGCGGACGGCAAGGGCGAAGTTGCGATCCAGTTCGGCGCCTTCCTCAATACGGTCATTCAGTTCGCGATCGTCGCGCTCGCGATCTTCCTCGTCGTCAAATTGATGAACCGCATGATCCGCAAGGAAGAGGCCGCGCCCACACCGCCACCCGCCGATGTCGTCCTGCTGACCGAGATCCGCGACCTGTTGAAGAACCGCTGAGTTTCCGGTCCGCCGTGGCGTGTGCACGCCGCGAGGAACCCGGCGCGCTGCGGCGACTGCAGCGGATCAGGATCGCGCCGGGCTGCGATGCTGCCGCCAGTACTCGCCGAGCACGACCGCAACACTCGCGGCGACGTTGAGACTTTCGATCGCGCCGCTGCCGGGAATGGTCAGCTCGAGGTCGGCTGCATCGATCAGCGTCGCGCTCATGCCTGCGGCTTCGGCGCCGAACACGAGCGCTACTCGCCGCGGCAGGCTGCTTGCGTACAACGAAATGCTGCCGCGCGGCAGCGTCGCCGCGATCGCATAGCCATGCGCACGCAACGCACCGATCGCATCGGTCGCGGTGCCCGCATGCACGAAGGGCACGGCTTCCGCCGCGCCCTCGGCGACGCGCGCGGCCGCGCCGGATACATCGAGCCCGGACGCGCGCGGCACGATGACGCCGTCGACGCCGAAGTGCGCGGCACTGCGCAGCAGCGCGCCGAGGTTGTGCGGATTGCCGACCCCGTCGAGCCAGAGCAGCAGCGAGGGTGCCGGCGCTTCCGGCACGCTCGCAAGCAGGGTCGCCAGTTCGAGTGGCGGCTTGCGCCGGACGTCGAAGCAGACGCCTTCGTGGTGCCGGGAAGCGGTCAGCCGGTCGAGATCGCCATCGCCGACGACGCGATAGCCGATGCGGTGCTTCACGCACCACGCGAGCACATCCTTCAACGCAGCCATCCGCGTTTCGGTCAGATACACCTTGCGCAGCGCGCCCGGTCGTTTCGAGAACGCGGCGAGGCACGCCTTCAAACCGTACAGACGCGCTTCCTCGCCGCGCTGCGGCATCGCTTCCGCGCGCGCATTCGCCCACGGCGATACCGGCGGCGGCGGATGGCGGTCACGTTTCATGCGGATCGTCCAGTTCACGGTGGACGCGTGCATAGACGATCAGATCGAGCAGCTCGTCGCGCTTGACGACCGCGGATTTCTGCACGCCCTCGCGTTCGAATCCGGCCTTCTCGAGCACGCGCATCGACGCCGGATTGTTCGCGTATACGGTCGCGAACAGGCGATGCAGGCGGAACACGGCCATCGCGCGATCCGCGAACGCGGTCAGGACCGCGGTCATGATACCGCGTCCCCAGTAACGCCGGCCGAGCCAGTAGCCGAGCTCGGCCGAAAACCGGTGCACGTCGGTACCTGGATGAAGGCTGATCCCGCCGACAGCCGCGCCATCGACCACGATCGCCCACGCGCGATCGGCTTCGTCGACCGCGCGCGCGAGCCACGCGCGGCCGTCGTCGCCGGTGTACGGATATGGAAAGCGATCGCGCAGGCCGCGTGAGACCTCGGCATGGCTCGCATTCGCGACGAGGCTGTCGAGGTCCTCGGGCCGCCACGCGCGCAGCAAGGCGACGCCGCAGTGCATTTGCGGCAAGGGCAGCGCGGAGTGCTCGGTATCCACGCGTTCATGCTACATGAGCCCGCACGCCCGTCAGCGCATCGTCAATGATCCGCAACGATCGTCGCAGGCGCCGGCGATTTCACGGGCCGCAGCAACAGCAGCAGCGGGATGGCAACTACGGTCATCACCATCATCAACCAGAAGTCGTTGAGGAACGCGATGCCCGAAGCCTGCCGCGTGACCTCCGCATTCAATGCCGCGAGACCGCCCGCGGAATCGCCGAAGGTCGCGGGCAGTTGCGCCATGCTGTCGCCGAACGGGGTCAGGCGCGAGGCGATCTCGGCATGGTTGATCTGGGTGTTGCGCGCGAGCAGGGTCATCACGATCGAGATACCCACGCTCGAGCCGATGTTGCGCATCAGGCTGAAGATGCCTGCCGCCTCGGTGCGCGCGGCCATCGGCAGGGTCGAATACGCGACCGTGGAGATCGGCACGAACACGAGGCCGAGACCCAAGCCCTGGATCACGCCGCTCGTGACGATCATGTGCTCGGGCACGTCGAGGGTGAAATGCATCATCTGCCAGAGCGAGAACGCGGTCAGCGCCATGCCGATGCCCGCGAGCAGGCGCGCGTCCGCGCCGCGTGCGAGCAGGCGGCCGACCAGCATCATTGCGATCAGGGTGCCGACGCCGCGCGGCGCGAGCAGCAGGCCCGTCGTGACGACCGGATAGTTCATCAGGTTCTGCAGGAACGGTGGCAGCAGCGCCATCGTCGCGAACAGCACGACGCCGAGCACGAAGATGAACACGTTGCTGGCCAGGAAATTGCGGTCAGCGAACAGGCCGAGATTCAGGAACGGCCGCGTGCTGCAGCGCCAGTGCACGAAGTAGAGGTAGAAACCGAGGAACGCGAGCGCGGCCTCGATCTGGATCTCGACCGACCCGAACCAGTCCTGCTGTTCGCCGCGGTCGAGGAACAGCTGCAGCGCGCCGATGCCGATCGCGAGGAATGCGAAACCGCGCCAGTCGAAACGCGACGAACGCGTTTCGTCGGTCGGCAGACTCGCCGCGACGCCGAACAGCGCGAGCGCGCCGATCGGCACGTTGATCAGGAATACCCAGTGCCAGCTGTAGCTGTCGGTAAGCCAGCCGCCGAGCGGTGGTCCGAGGATCGGCCCGACCATCACGCCCATGCCCCAGAGCGCCATCGCCGCGCCATGCTTCTCGCGCGGGTACACGTCGAGCAGGGTGGATTGCGAAAGCGGCACCAGCGACGCGCCGAACAGGCCCTGCAGCAGGCGGAAGGCGACCATCGCGCCGATGCTGGTCGCCATGCCGCACAACACCGAGGCGAGCGTGAAGCCCGCGATCGCGATCAGCAGCAGGCGGCGCCGGCCCATGATCGAGGCAAGCCAGCCGGTTGCCGGCGTCGCGATCGCGGCGGCGACGATGTACGAGGTCAGCACCCAAGAGATCTGGTCCTGGGTCGCCGACAGCGTGCCCTGCATGTTCGGCAGCGCAACGTTCGCGATCGTCGTGTCCAGCGCCTGCATCAGGGTCGCGAGCATCACCGAGACGACCAGCAGGCCGCGGTTGGCGACTTCGCGGTGGGTGGAAATGACTGCACTCATCGTGGAGGTTCGTTCGGGGGTTGCCGGACCGGCCGCATCGGTCGCATCGGTCGCGCGGACCCGGCGCGAAGGCCGCTACGGGACGCGGTGCCTAGCGCGTCAGCGCCACCCGCGTGACCGGTTCGGCGCCGCCCTGCCAGCGCCCGAGGATCGAGTTGCGCGAACCGGTGTCGATCTCGACGTTCGCGCTCATGCCCGCGCGCAGGATCATGCCGTCGCGGTCCGGTTCGAGGATCGCGAGGCGCACGGGAATCCGCTGCACGACCTTGACCCAGTTGCCGGTCGCATTCTGCGCGGGCAGCACCGAGAACTGTGCGCCCGACGCCGGGCTGATCGACTCCACACGTGCGTGCCAGCGCTGGCCCGGAAACGTGTCGACTTCGACCGTCGCGGCCTGACCGACCGCGACATGGGTCAGGTCGGTCTCCTTGAAGTTCGCGTCGACCCACGGCGTGGGCGCGATCAGCGGCATCGCCACCTGGCCCGTCGCGAGGAAGTCGCCGCTCTGCAGCGTCATCTTGCCTATCGTGCCGTCCATCGGCGCGCGGACCGTCGCATGATCGAGATCGAGTCGGGCCTGCGCGAGCTGGGCGAGTGCGAGCTTGTAACCGGCCAGCTGTTCGTTCGGCGTGTCCGGCAAGCCGCCGAGCATGCCTTGCGCTTTGGATACCGCGGCGCTGTCCGAGTCCTGTTTCGCGCGCGCGGCGGCCAGGTCGTTGGCGGCATTGTCCAGCGTCTGCTGCGCGACCAGGCCGCGCGCACGCAATTCCTGCATGCGCTTGAACTGCTGCTGCTTGTAGCGCAGGTCGGCCGCGGCCGAACGCAGGTCCGCCTGCGCCGAGGCGTAGCCGCTGCGCGCCGCGCCGAGAAGGCTCGCGACCGACTCGACCTGCGCCTGCATGCGTGCGACCGCGATCCCGAGCGGTTCGGCATCGATGCGGAACAGCACGTCACCCTTGCGCACGGCCTGGTTCTCGCGCACGTCGACTTCGACCACGCGGCCGCCGATCTGCGGCGCGACGGTGACGTGGTCGGCTTGCACATAGGCATTGTCGGTCGATGCATACCGTCCCGACGTGATGTACAGCCAAGCCCCGGCTGCGAGCACGAGCGCGGGTCCGGCGGTCCACATCAGCGCACGCAGCCAGCGCCGCTGCCGACGCGGCGGCGATTGCGCAGGAAGTTCCTGCAATGTGGGTTGCTTGTCGGTCATGGCTTGTTGCCTCGTTCCTCGACGGCGGCGCCGTCGAGCGCCGCGAGGTTGTCCTTGAGCTGCGTGAGCACGCGCAGCAGGGTTTCGAAGTCCGCGCGCCTGACGCCGCGCAGGGCGTCCTCGCGCAGCCCGGCGCCGATCACTTCCATCTCATCGACGACCGCATGCGCCTTGCGGGTCAGGTGCAGACACCAGCGCCGCCGATCGGCGGGGTCGGCCACGCGCTCGACGAAGCCGGTCTTTTCGAGACGGTCGATGACGCGCCCGACCGGGATCGGCTCCATCTCCAGCAGTTCGGCCAGATCGGCCTGCGACAGACCCTCGTTGCGACGGATCGACTTCAGCGCGCGCCATTGCGCGCGGGTCAGCTCGAAGCGGATCGCGCGCCGGTCGAAGTGCTTGCGCATCAGCCGGGTCACGTCATGGAGGAGGTAGGCGAACGTGTTATCAGTTGTCTTGATCATGGTTGCCGTACATATTATGTCCTAGGCAAGTTATTTTCAAGGACCCAACCCAGGATCAGATGCATACCGGGCGTCCATTCGGTCGGACTCGCGCGCTGCGCCGAGCGCCGCAGGCACGGGATGCCGCAGGCCGGGTTGCTTGGCGAGCGAGGAAGCGCGAGCCTGGCAACGACTCGACGCCGCTCCCGTGCCATGACCCCTCACATCCATGTCGTCGAAGCCGACATCACCACGCTCGCGGTCGATGCGATCGTCAACGCGGCAAACGAGACGTTGCTCGGAGGGGGCGGGCGAGGCGCAGCGCTTGCGCGAGTCTTCGGACTCGCGCGCTGCGCCGAGCGCCGCAGGCACGGATGCCGCAGGCCGGGTTGCTTGGCGAGCGAGGAAGCGCGAGCCTGGCAACGACTCGACGCCGCTCCCGTGCCATGACCCCTCACATCCATGTCGTCGAAGCCGACATCACCACGCTCGCGGTCGATGCGATCGTCAACGCGGCAAACGAGACGTTGCTCGGAGGGGGCGGCGTCGACGGCGCGATCCATCGCGCGGCGGGGCCGGCCCTGCTCGCGGCCTGTCGCGAGATCCCGCAGCTGCGTGCCGGCGTGCGCTGTCCGACCGGTCAAGCACGCCTTACGGCAGGCTTCGGCCTGCCTGCGCGCTACGTGATCCATACCGTGGGGCCGGTCTGGCGCGGCGGTGGTGCGGGCGAGGCGCGCCTGCTCGCTTCGTGCTACCGCGAGGTGCTGCGCGTCGCGCAGTCGAACCATGTCGCGCGCATCGCGTTCCCCGCGATCAGCTGCGGCGCCTATGGCTTTCCGGTCGACGCCGCAGTCGCGATCGCGGTGCGCGAGGCGCGCGCGTGGCTCGCGGCTTCCGCTACGCCGTCCGAGGTGCTGTTCTGCTGCTTCGGCACGCGCATCGCTGGCGCCTACCGCGAGGCGCTCGCGGCGCGCTGACGGGTCCGCCGCGCGCGGCTGCCGCCACGCCGCGGGCATTTCGGACGGCGCGGCACGCGGGTGTAGCATCGTCGTCCCCCGCGCGGGCCCGCGCGGCCGCGCGGCCCGCCCGCTTGCCACCGGAGGCGCCATGATCCACGCCAGCATCCTCGACACCATCGGCAACACGCCGATCGTGAAGCTGCACCACGTATCGCCCGGACACGTCGATCTCTACGTCAAGGTCGAGGCGTTCAACCCGGGCGGTTCGGTCAAGGATCGCCTCGCGATCGCGATCGTGCTCGATGCCGAACAGCATGGCCGGCTCAAGCCCGGCGATACGATCATCGAGGCGACCTCGGGCAACACCGGCGTCGCGCTCGCGATGGTCGCCGCGGCGCGCGGATACAAGTTCGTCGCGGTCATGGCCGAGACGTTTTCGATCGAACGCCGCAAGCTGATGCGCGCCTACGGCGCCAAGGTGATCCTCTCGCCGGCCGCCGAGCGCGGCAGCGGCATGGTCAGGAAGGCCGAGGAACTGGCCAAAAAACACGGCTGGTTCCTCGCGCGCCAGTTCGAGAACCCGGCCAACCCCGCCTACCACCGGCAGACGACCGCCGCCGAGATCCTGCGCGACTTCGCGGGCCGGCGACTCGACTTCTTCGTGACCGGCTGGGGCACCGGCGGCACGCTGACCGGGGTCGGCGAAGTCCTGCGCGTCGCTCGCCCCGAGGTCAGGATCATCGTCGCCGAACCGGCCGGTGCGGCGATGCTCGCGGGTCAGGAGTGGAAACCGCACAAGATCCAGGGCTGGACGCCCGATTTCGTTCCCGAAGTCCTGAACCGCGATGTCGCGCACGCTATCGAACCCGTCGACGACACGGTCGCGCGCGACACCGCGCGGCGCCTCGCTGCCGAGGAAGGAATCTTCGTCGGCGTGTCGGCCGGCGCGACCGTCGCCGCGGCACTCAGCGTCGCCGAGTCCGCGCCGAAGGGATCGGTGCTGCTCGCGATGTTGCCGGACACCGGCGAGCGCTATCTGTCGACGTTCCTGTTCGAGGGCGTCAACGAAGGGTCCGACGACGAGTGGCTCGCCTCGCTCGGTTGAGTCGCCGATTGCGCGTGCGGGCCGACCCGCCGCGCCATGCAAAACGGGCGCCGTGGCGCCCGTTTTTCCTCGATCGACGAAGCAGCGCGTCTCAGGCGCCCTTCTTCCACTGCCCGAGCGCGGCCAGGCCGTTCTGCTTCGCGCGCAGCGTGACCATGTCCTGCGCGGCGCCGAAGTTCGCCTGCATGTCCTTGCTCCACAACTGCAGCGCGGCGGTCTGCATGGCGCGGCCATAGGAGAACGACAACGGCCATGGGTGGGGCCCCATCTGGTTCATCGCATTGAGGTGCGCGGTCGCCTGCTCGTCGGACTGGCCGCCGGACAGGAACACGATGCCCGGCAACGAAGCGGGTACCGCGGCCTTCAGGCAGCGCACGGTCGCTTCGGCGACCTCGTCGACGTCGGCCTGCTCCGGGCAACTCTTGCCGGAGACGACCATGCTGGCCTTCAGGATCGTGCCCTCGAGCATCACGTTCTGCTCGTAGAGCGCGCCGAACAGCGAGCGCAGCGTCGCCTCGGTGACCTCGTAACAGACGTCCAGATCATGATCGCCGTCCATCAGCACTTCGGGTTCGACCATCGGCACGATGCCGGCTTCCTGGCACAGCGCGGCATAACGCGCGAGCGCATGCGCGTTGGCTTCGATGCAGGTGCCACTCGGCGTGTCCTCGCCGATCGTGATGACTGCACGCCATTTGGCGAATCTCGCGCCAAGCCGCGCGTACTCGACGAGGCGCTCGCGCAGACCATCGAGGCCTTCGGTCACCAACTCGCCAGGGAAACCCGCGAGCGGCTTGGCGCCCATGTCGACCTTGATGCCGGGCAGGATGCCCGCATCGAGCATGATCTTCGTGAACGGCACTCCGCCCTTGGTCGCCTGGCGGATCGTCTCATCGTAAAGAATTGCGCCGGAGATATGCTCCCCGAGCTTCGGCGCGGTCAGCAGCATCTCGCGATATGCGCGCCGGTTTTCCTCGGTATTTGGCACGCCGACCGAATCGAAGCGCTTCTTGATCGTGGCAGTGGACTCGTCGATCGCGATGATGCCCTTGCCCGGCGCCACCATCGCCAGCGCAGTGCTTTCCAGCTCTTCGATACTCATAACGGCTCCATCAAAACGAAAGCAGACCGCGGCCGCGGGCTTGCGCCGGCCGGGTCGGAAGGATTTCAGGGGCCGCGATTATAGGCCAGTTCGATGCATGCTGCTGGCGCAGCATGAACGCATCGCGGGCGCGTTCAGTGGTCCGTCCAGCCGAGCTTTTCGACCGCGCACTGCTGCATGACCGCGGTCCGCGCGGCCGCATCCGACGGCAGGTTGAACGGGAAGATCAGCCAGCTGAACACGCGTTCGCGGCCCGCGTTGAGCGCGGTCGCTTCGAAACGCATGCTGCGCGCGGCGCTCGCGGCAACGCTGCCGAGATCACCCTCCGGAGCGACGCGCTGGACCTTGACCGTGCTCGTGCTGCCGTCCTTCTCGACCACGAAGGACACGGTCGCGCAGCCGGGCTGCTGGATGTTCTTGCCATAGTTGGGCGCGTACGCCTCGATCGACGAGGGGATCAGTGCCCAGTAGCTTGCGAGCTTGTCGGCGATGACCACGCGCGGTGGTGCGGTCGATTGAGCAATGGCGACGCTGCAAGCGAACAGTCCCAGCACGGCCGAGTATCTTTGCTGCATCGAAAGCACTCCCTGGTTGCGCGCGAAGGCCTGCATTCTACGGTCGCCCGTGGTCGCGCGTCGTCCGCGCGGACTCCTTAGGCTGCGGTCCGTCAAGCACGTCGATATCGGCGGACGCCCCGGGCCCGGCACCGTGGCGCAGTTGATGCAGCAGCCCGACCAGCCCGCGTGCACCCAGCGCCAGGGCGAGTCCGAGTCCTGCCTGCACGATCCAGTAGACGAGGCCGAAGGCCATCTCGCGACGATTCAGCGGGGATGTCGCGATCGCATCGAACAGCATGAGCTGGATGCCGGAATAGCTCAAGCCGACCAGGCCTTCGAGAACGAAGTACAAGCCAAGCACAGTGAACGAGATCCACTGGATCTCTGTCGCGGCGATCGGACTTTCGAACACCTGGTGACTGCTGCGCCCTGCGGCCATGCGTGCGAGAACACCCGGATACACCCAAAGCAGAAACGCGATCACGAGCACAAACACGATTGCTGCGCCGGATTCCAGGAGCTTCGTCGGATCGGGCGCCTGCTGCGAGAACAGGACGACGCTCAATGCCTGCAACAAGGTCCTCATGACCAGAAAAACCGCGCCCAGGCGTATCACGATGCAGAGAATCGAATAGAAGGACGTTCGCATGGCCGTCTGCGCTCCCGTCATCGAACGAGCGCTAGAGGTCGCCGAGTCCGTCGGCGACGCCCTTCCTGCCGACCTTGAGCAGCTTCAGCGTGTTGGTGCCGCCGAGCTGACCGGTATGATCGCCGTTGGTGACGATCACGCGGTCCTCGACCGCGAGGTGGCCGAGCGTGAACAGGTGCTGGATCGCATCGCGCGCGGCCTGCGTCGGGCCGGCCCCATGTGCATCGAACGCAACCGGGTGCACGTCGCGGTACAGCAGCATGCGCCGGCGCGCAGCGCCGTTGCGCGAGAGCGCGTAGATCGGCACGGTCGAGCGGTAGCGCGACAGCCATTGCGCGGTCGCGCCGCTCTCGGTCAACGCGACGATCGCGCGCACCTCGATCTGCCCGGCCATGAACATCGCCGCGAGCGCGATCGCCTGATCGGTACGTTCGAGCAGGTGCGCGCCGGGCGACAGGTCCTCGGTTGGTTCGAACTGGCGCTCGGCGCCGAGACAGACCCGGCGCATCGCCGCGACCGCCTTGTCCGGATGCTTCCCGGCCGCGGTTTCCTGCGACAGCATGACCGCGTCGGTGCCGTCGATGACCGCGTTCGCGACGTCAAGCACTTCGGCACGCGTCGGTATCGGCGATTCGACCATCGACTGCATCATCTGGGTCGCGGTGATCACGACCCGGCTTTGCACGAGCGCTTCGCGGATGATCTTCTTCTGCAGGCCCGGCAGCTCGGCGTCGCCGATCTCCACGCCGAGGTCGCCGCGCGCGACCATCACCGCATCGGACGCCTCGACGATCTCGACCAGGTTCTCGATCGCCTCGGCGCGTTCGATCTTCGCGACCAGCGCGGCACCGCCTCCGGCTGCGCGCAACAGCGTGCGCGCCTGCTCGACGTCTTCGGCGGTCTTGACGAACGACACCGCGAGGAAGTCGGCCTCGAGTTCGGCCGCGAGACGGATATCGGCGCGGTCCTTGTCGGAAAGCGCGGCGACGGTGAGACCGCCACCGAGCCGGTTGATGCCCTTGCGGTCGGACAGGCGCCCGCCGAGCAGCACGCGACAGCGGATCTGCCGATCGGCCACGCGGGCGACTTCGAGCGAAATCAGGCCGTCGTCGAGCAGCAGCACGTCGCCGGATTCGACGTCGCGCCAGAGGTCGTGGTAGCTGACACCGACGCGCTTTGCATCACCGGGCGGCGCATCGGGCCGGCAGTCGAGCGTGAATGTCTGGGCCGGTTCGAGCTCGACCGCGCCATCCGCGAAGCGTTCGATGCGGATCTTCGGACCCTGCAGGTCGGCGAGTACGCCGACCTCCTGGCCGAGTTCGAGCGCGGCGGAACGCACCGCGGCGGCGCGCTGACGATGATCGTCGGCGCTGCCGTGGGAAAGATTCAGGCGCACCACATCGACGCCTTCGGCAAGCAGTTGCCTCAGCGCGCCGGGCGCATCGGTCGCCGGCCCGAGCGTGGCGATGATCTTGGTGCGGCGCAGTTGCGCTTGTAGTTCCAAACGAGGCTCCCGGCATGGTCGTGGCGCTGGCGTCGATAGTACGCGAGGCAGCTTGCGGCCGATAAGCGGATCGCGCCGATCACCATCGCACCGGCCGCCATCCGCATCGCGCCGAACCCCGCGCAGCGGCGCCCGCGATCAGCGTCGCAGGTGCGGCAGGCCCAGCAGCGCCGCGAGCGCGTCCGGATCGGCCGCAATCGCTTCGGCGCCGGCATCGCACAACTCCTCGTGACTGCCGAAGCCCCAGCCCGCGCCGAGCGCGCGCACGCCGTTTGCACGCGCGCCTTCGATGTCGAAGCGTCGGTCGCCGACCATGGTCGCGGCCGCGGCAGGCAGCGAGAAATCGGCGAGCGCCTGCGCGATCATCGTTGCCTTCTCGCAGTGTCTGCCGCTGATGTCCGGTCCATAGACCCGCGCGAAGGCGCTTCCGAACGGCAGATGGTCGACGATCTTGCGCGCCTGGTTCAGCGGCTTGGTGGTGACGATCGCGAGCGTGTCTGCGGCGAGTGCGCCGACCAGTTCCGCGATGCCCTGGTAGACCGCGTGTTCGGACCAGCCGACCTCCTCGAAGCGCGCGCGGTAGTGGCCGATCGCCGCTTCGATGCGCGCCGGGTCGTCGCCAAGCACGCTCGGGAAGGTCTGCCAGAACGGCGGCCCGATCCAGCTGCGCAGCACCGCGGGCGGCGGCAGTGGCGCGCCGATCCGCGCGAACGCATGAGCCAGGGTCGCGGTGATGCCGGGTTCGGAATCGATCAGCGTACCGTCGAGATCGAACAGGATCAGGCGCGCACTCACGCACGCGCCCTGAGCGCGGCCACGGCAGGCAGCTCCCTGCCCTCGAGAAATTCGAGGAACGCGCCGCCACCGGTCGAGATGTAGGAGATCCGGTCGGCTACGCCGTATTTCTCGATCGCCGCGAGCGTGTCGCCGCCGCCCGCGATTGAGTAGGCCGGCGAATCCGCTATCGCATGCGCAAGTACCTCGGTGCCCTTGCCGAACGCGTCGAACTCGAACACGCCGACCGGACCGTTCCAGACCACGCTGCCGGCCTGCGCGATCAGCGCCGCGTAACGCCGCGCGGTGTCCGGACCGATATCGAGAATCATGTCGGCCTCGGCGACCCGATCGACCGGCTTGACCGTCGCGGGCGCATCCGACGCGAATTTCGGCGCAACCACGACATCGGTCGGGAGCGGCACTTCGGCGCCGCGCGCCTTCGCTTCGGCGATGATCCGGCGCGCGGTGTCCAGCAGATCCATCTCCACCAGCGACTGGCCGATCGGATGGCCGGCCGCCGCGAGGAACGTGTTGGCGATGCCGCCGCCGACGATCAGCTGATCGACCTTGCCGAGCAGGCTCTCGAGCAGTACGAGCTTGGTCGACACCTTGGAGCCGGCAACGATCGCGAGCAGCGGTCGCCGCGGATGCTCCAGCGCGCGCGCGAGCGCGTCGAGCTCGGCCATCAGCAACGGGCCGCCCGCCGCGACCTTCGCGTGGCGGATCACGCCATGCGTGGACGCCTGCGCGCGGTGCGCGGTACCGAACGCGTCCATCACGAATACGTCGCAGAGCGCCGCGTATTTCCTCGCGAGCGCGTCGTCGTCGGCAGCCTCGCCGACGTTCATGCGGCAGTTCTCGAGCAATACGAGTTGGCCCGGCTTGACCGTGACCGCGTCGATCCAGTCCTTGACCAGCGGCACCTCGCGTCCGAGCAATTCGCCGAGGCGCCTGGCGACGGGCGCCAGCGAATCCGCGGCCGTCCAGCGCCCTTCCCGGGGCCGGCCCAGGTGCGACACGACCATGACCGCGGCGCCTTTCGCGAGCGCGAGGCGCAGGGTCGGAAGCGCGGCGAGAATCCGCGTTTCGGAACCGATGCGACCGTTGTCGATCGGCACATTGAGGTCTTCGCGGATCAGGACTCGGCGACCGGCCAGGTCGAGATCGCTCATGCGTACCACGGACATCGGGATTTCCCGGCAGCGGGCGGACCCGTCATTACAACGGCAGCGCCGGGAACGCGCAATGCCCGGCGGCGCCGATCAGCCCTCGGCACAGGCCCGCGGCCGACGCTGCGTCGAGGCCGGCCAGGTCGCGAGCAGCGCCGGCGTGCGCTGCGGGCGGCGCTCGAATGCGCCGCCGCAGTTCGGACAGATCCCGCCGAGGCGCGACTCGACGCAGGCCGCGCAGAACGTGCATTCGAAGGAGCAGATCATCGCGTCGGCCGCAGCGGGTCCGAGGTCCTTGCCGCAGCACTCACAGTGCGGGCGCAGTTCGAGCATCGCGGTCTCCATGAATCGGGCGGACCCGCAGTGTCGTCGTCGTCGGCACCGATGGAAACAGCCATCCGCTCGCGCGCGCATGGGGCCAGTGGGCCGGTCCCGGCAATGTGCGCGCGAATGGCTCCTGCATCGGCGCTCCGCGCCCGCTACGATTGCCGGACCGGCAGCGATCGAGACCCGTCATGAGCGCGCACAACGCAACGATACTCTGGCGTCGCGGCGACGCCGACTTCGCAAGCGGCCACTATTCGCGCCGGCACGAGTGGCGCTTCGATGGCGGAATCACGATTCCCGCATCGCCTTCGCCGCAGGTCGTGCCGGCCCCGTGGTCGGACGCCGCGGCCGTCGATCCGGAAGAGGCATTCGTTGCCGCGATCGCGAGCTGCCACATGCTCTGGTTCCTTGCGCTCGCCGCCGAGCGCGGTTTCATCGTCGACAGCTATGCCGACGATGCGGTCGGCGCAATGGCGCGCATTGCGCCGCAGCGCCAGGCGATCGGCGAAGTCGTGCTGCATCCGCGCATCGAATTCGCGGGCGGGCAGGCGCCGAACGCGCACGAAATCGAGGCACTGCATGAAGCCGCCCACGAGCGCTGCTTCATCGCGAACTCGGTGAAGACCGCAATCCGCGTCGAGGCGCCGCCGCGATGAAACGCGGTGCCGTGATCAATTTCGCGGACACGCTTGCGCGCCTGCCGATCGCCGACGGCAAGCGCTTTGCGAGCGCGTTCGAGCACGCGAGCCTGCTCCTCGAGGTGTATGCGCCGCGCGGACATGATCCACAGCAGCCGCATGCGCGCGACGAGCTCTACATCGTCGTCGAAGGCTCGGGTGAGTTCGTCTGCGCGGACACGCGCACGCGATTCGGGCGTGGCGATGCGCTGTTCGCGCCGGCCCGAGTCGTGCACCGCTTCGAGCGGTTCAGCGACGACCTCGCGCTATGGGTGGTCTTCTACGGGCCCGAAGGCGGCGAAGCGGCCTGATCCGGAGTGTCCGCAGCCGGCTTGCCGCGGTCCTTGCCGCTGCGTATCAGCACGCCGATGGTGTAGGCAATGTAGTAAGCGATCAGCAGGGCCAGCATGGCCGCGGTCAACGGGCTGGCTGCGACTCCGGAAAACGGATCGGCAGCGGCCGACCGGTTCGCCTGCAGAGCTGGATAGACCACGTAGAAGCGGTACGCGAGGCGACCGAGCAGCAGCACCGACAAGGCGAGGCCGATGCCTCCGTGCGGCGTATAGAACTGCCCCTGCGGCGTACGCTCGAATCGCGTCAGGCGCAGGCCCAACGACGCGAGCGCGGCCCCGCCCGCGAGGCCCGCGATCGCGGCCAGCGCAATGTCGGTGTGCCGCATCCCGCCCAGCAGCAGCAGGGCACCGACGAACCCGAGGAGCGCGACTCGCAGCCGCATTCGTTTCGGCTGCACCCGCTGGCGCCCGAACAGGCGCCGGAAACGCCGGTACAGGAGCAGGCCGAGGAGCATCGCAGTTGCGGCGGGAGCCAGGGCGGCAGGTGTCATGCAGGGTCTCGTGATCGCGCCGGTGCGGTGCGGCGCACGCCAGCGCGTGCAATCTACATGACCCTGCCGCGACGACCAAGGCCGCGAATGGCTGGCCCGAATGCGCCGCGCGCATCGCGGCGAGCCGGGCCATGCGTGCGCCGTGGCCGCCACGCGACCGTCGCGGGTCGCCCGCGATGCCCTCACGCGTGGCGTGGCGATCCGACAGCACGCGCACGTCGGGTACCGAAATTGCCACGAATTGACACGCGCGCGTGGCCGCCACCGCGCATCGCGTGCTGGCAGGCGGCCCAGAAACTGGCACGTTGCTTGCTAGGTTCAGTCAGGGGTCACCCCTTTGGCCAACTCACGGAATGGCAATGACGAACAGCGCTTTGGACTGGAGCAGCACGCAGGAGGCCTTGCCCGGGGTGGTGCCGACTATCCAGTGGCGCTCGCGCTACGACGGTCTTGTCGCGATCGCGCAACTGGGCGACAAGGCGATCGCCGGAATCTCCGGTCCCTGGGACGGCAAGTTCGCGCTGACCTGGTGGGACCGTCCGCTGCCCTCGCGCCAGCTCGAACTGTTCGATTCGCTTGCCGAAGCAAAGCTTCAGGTCGAGGCCTGGAACCAGCGCATGCGCGATGGCCAGACCACCCGGCTGCGCGAGCAGGCCGCTTCCTCGGCTCCCGCAGCAAACGGCGCCGGCCGCGTGCAGTCACGCACCGCGGTTGCACCGAGGGGTCTGCTCGAACGCCTGCGCACCTACCTGCCCGCGCGCGCATCGCACGCCAACGCGCTCGAACAGCTGCGTCGCGAGCGTGCCTGCTTCGACGGCGGCCTCGAAGGCCTGCACTTCGCCGCGAACGAGTGACCGCACACGGCCCGCAGGTCGTGGGGCGTCGCGCAGCACGTCAGCCGCCCTTGCGGCGGCCCCGATTGTGACGGTGACGCAGGAACGTCGCAGTCGTTCCGCTCTCGCCGAGTTTGCGCTTCTCGATCTCGAACAGCCCGCTCGCCTCGACCAGATCGCTGAGCTTGCGATAGCCGTAGTTGCGCGGATCGAATTCCGGGGCCTGCTTGGCGATGTTGCTGCCGACCGGACCGAGATTGGCCCAGCCCGAATCGTCCGATGACGCCTCGACCGCGTTGCGCAGCAGGGTGACCATGCGCGCGTCCTGCTTGAGCTGCGCGGTCGCCCGCGGCGGCGTGGTCTCGCGCTCGTCGTCCTTGGCGATCAGGATTTCGGTGTAGATGAACTTGTCGCACGCGGACACGAATGGCATAGGCGTCTTCTTCTCGCCGAATCCGTACACGACGAGGCCGCCCTCGCGCACGCGCGCGGCCAGGCGCGTGAAGTCGCTGTCGCTGGAGACGATGCAGAAACCGCCGAGCTTGGCGCCGTAGAGCAGGTCCATCGCATCGATGATCAGCGCGGAATCGGTCGCGTTCTTGCCGGTCGTGTAGCGGAACTGCTGGATCGGCTGGATCGCGTGGGTGAGCAGCACGTCCTTCCAGCCGCGCAACTGCGGACCGGTCCAGTCGCCATAGATGCGCTTCACGGTCGCGGTGCCGTATTTCGCGATCTCGGCCATCAGGCCATCGACGACCGCGGGCTGCGCGTTGTCGGCGTCGATGAGCACGGCGAGCGTGGTCGACTGGTTCGCCATGTCGGCGTGCTCCGCGGAGAGAGGCCGCCAGCGTAACCCGCGCCCGGGGCAAAGGAAACGCGGCTGCGCGTGCCGGATTCGATCGCTACCTGCGCCCGGTCCCGGACGTGGGTGCATCCGCACGCACCATCTCGATATCGACCGGCCGGCCCGGATTGTGGCTGCGGATCACGAAGTGGAGCGCATCCAGGCGCAGGATGTCGGCCCGGTACGCGATGCCCTCCTCGACCATGATCAGCGCGCCATGCTCGAACCTCCAGGTCCCGTGCGCGGGAACCGAACCGGGCGACCCGATACGCAGGTCGCCGTCGGCGCCGAAACGATACACGGTGCCCGCGGCAACCGCTGTGGATGCCTCGACCTGCCAGTCGTGGTCGACGAAAAGCGCCTTGAGCCCGGTTGCGGCGGCGGCCTCGTCGGCAGCCATGGAAGCGCGCGGCGCGGACTCGCCGGCAGGCGGCGCCGACGGTGCACACGCGGCGAGCAGCAGACTCCAGAATACGAGCTGCGCACCGCGCCCGGCGTTGCACGTGCGCGACCGCGAGGGGTGTGTCCGGTGATGCCCGCTCAGTGTGCCCATTGGCCTCATCCGCTTTGCAATGAGGCCGAACATAGCCGAAGCCGGTGCGGTCGGCGAGTCCGTCGGCGGATCCTGCTTCCATGAATCACGCAGGCAGGAACAAACCGGGTTCCGCGGCGCAGCGCGGGCCCGCGTGTTGCGGCGAGCGGGCCGCCGCGTGACCCAGCGCCCCAGGCTGCGCGATCCGCTTCAGTCGTCGTCGTCATGCGGCACGGACACGGTGCCGCGCACGTCGCGGTGACTCACGTCGCCCGAACCGATCGAACGCACGCTGAAATTGCCGCCGACCGTATCGACACGCACATCGCCCGAGCCGATCGAATCGACGGTCACGTCGCGATCGACGCGGCTCGCCGATACGTCGCCGGAACCGACGCTGCCGATATCGACGCTGCCGGCCACGTTGTCGAACTGCAGGTCACCCGAACCCGCGCGCGCGACATGAACTTCGCCGCGCACATCGCGCAGGTTGATGTCCCCCGAGGATGTGCCGCGCACCTCGACACTGCCGACTTCGCCTCCATGCACGTCACCCGAGCTGACCTTGACGCTGAGCGCGCCCGAGATGTGGTCGACGACGAGGTCGCCCGAGCTCGAGTCGAACGTCAGCGCGGCGACATCGCGTACGTCCGCGTCTCCCGAACTGGCGTCGATTGCGACTGCGAGCGACGCGGGCATGCGCACCTGAAGGTCGACATAGGCATAACTGGAATGGAACCAGCTCCAGCTGCTGCCGCGTGTCTGCCGCGGCGTGATCGTGAGGCGATCACCGCTGCGTTGCTGGCCGACGTCCAGACCCGACAGCCAGTCCTGCTCCGATGCGCAGGCCTTGCCGCGCACTTCGATGCGCGCGAGACCGGGCACGCCCTCGACGGTGACATCACTGGAACCAAGCGCCAATGCGATGGTTTTCAGACCCGCCGCGTCGACATCGAAATCGTGCTGGGCGGTGAACTTGCATTCATTGGCGGCCGCGAACGCGGGGAGGAAGCCGATCACGAGAAGGAGGCGACGCATGCTGGGATCTCCGGAATGGACTCCGGGTTTGATGCGCGAACCGCGTGCCGCGGTTTAATCGAGGCGGACTGCGGGGTCTACCGCGCTTGATGCAGCGCGGCGTCAGGTCGGGGCGACCTGACCTACGGAGCTTGATGCAGCGCGGTCGTCAGGTCGGGGCGGCCTGACCTACGGGGGCTTGATGCAGCGCGGGCGTCGGGTTGGGGCGACCTGACCTACGGGGGCTTGATGCAGCGCGCGCGTCGGGTCGGGGCGACCTGACCTACGGGGCTTGATGCAGCGCGGGCGTCGGGTTGGGGCGACCTGACCTACGGGGGCTTGATGCAGCGCGGGCGTCGGGTCGGGGCGACCTGACCTACGGGGCTTGATGCAGCGCGCGCGTCGGGTCGGGGCGACCTGACCTGACGCGCACGCGGCGGATCGGCCAACGCGCGCCCATGGCGCCAGCGTATCCGGGGTAGGTCAGGTCGGCTCGGCCGACCTGACGCGCGTGGCCGCAGGCGCGGGGCCGGCGCGGGCATCGCTTCGGCGCGAGCTGGCCGGCGGGACCGGCGACCGCGCGCAACGACGCCTGCCGGCTGTGGCACCGATCGCGAATCTTCAGCCTGCGTCGAAACCGTCTGCGAACAGATGATCGACACGCAGTTCGTAGGCGCCGAGATCGTATCCGGCTCCCTGCGGCCGCGGCACGCCTTCGATATCGACCACGGGTGCGAGGTCGGCGCTGCCGCTGTCGACCGCGGCCGTGCCCGCCAGCAGATGCAGATCGTACGGCGGCGCCGCGAACAGCGCGCCCGCGTTCTGCATCGTGAACTCGAGATTGTGATCGCTGACCAGATTCGTGCCGTCCAGCGAGTAATCGGTGGCGAGGTTGTTGCGCACGACGACGTTCGCGCTCGGCGTTCCGTCCTTGTGCGCATGCACCATGATCCACGGCGGTCCGGGCGAGACGTCGTTCATGTCGATCACCGTGTTGTTGACGATGCGCGAGTCACGTACACCGTAGAAACTGATGCCATGCCAGTGGTCGGTGATCACGATGTTGTTCTCGACCACCCAGCCGACGAAGAAGCCGTCGAAGCAGCCGATGCCCTGCATGCTGTTTCGCAACGGATCGTTCGGGTCGGTGGAATTGATGAACACGTTGCCGCGCAGGACCACGCCCGTGACCTCGCCGGTGCCGACGCCACCGGGGCCGACCGACCAGCTTTGGAATCCGTCGTCGTGGTTCGCGTCCGGCGGGTCGCCGATCTTGACGTTCTGCACGCGGTTGTATTCGAACAGGCCGCGGTCACCAAGGCCGCGCAGGCCGTCGGCCGAGAATCCGTCGATCAGGTTGCGCTGGACACGCGCATCGGCGCCACCGACGCCGATCCCGAAGCGCACGTTGCGCAGGCGGTTGTCGTGCACGCTGATGCGGTCGGCACCGATATCGATACCGCTCGACGCGAGGTCGACCCATTCCGCTGCGCCCCATGTCGACGCATCGGCGACGCTGAACAGGTCGCTGTCGGCGAGTTCGATGTCCCAGGCGGGACCGAAATAGCTGTGATCGCTGATTGCGACCATCGTGATCTGGGCGTTGGCGGTCGCATAGGACGGACTGATCGACAGGCCGCGCAGGATCCAGTTCTGTGCGGCCTGCACGCGCACGCTGCGTAGATGCGGCGTCTGCCCGGCCGCGGCCGCGATCGTGATCGGCGCGGCGTTGTACATGTGCTCGATCACGAGATCGCCGTGGTAACCGTTGCGCAGCCACAGCATGTCGCCCGCGCGCACCGGCGCACCCGGGTTCACGACGACCAGTTGCATACCCGGATCGTACGGATAG
This sequence comes from uncultured Gammaproteobacteria bacterium, assembly GCA_963758365.1. GTDB lineage: Bacteria > Pseudomonadota > Gammaproteobacteria > Xanthomonadales > Rhodanobacteraceae > Dokdonella_A. The sequence goes on along the minus strand of CAVWVB010000001.1, from coordinate 305,989 downwards.
GACGGCCAGTCGCGCGTCTCGACCAGGCCCGCGTCGAACACTGCCTGCAGGGAGCGCCACGGCGCCGTTGCGCTGCCGTCGCCACCGTCGCTGCCCGCGACCGGATCGATGTAGAACGAATTCGCAGCCGCCGGCAGTGCGGCTGCGAGCAGCAGGAGCGTCACCCAGCGATGCATTGCGATCTCCCTCCGCCGCGCGTGAAGCGGCCGCGCGTGCCGTCGAGCCGATGCGCGGATTGGACCATCCGGTTGTCTGCAAAACGGTGACGCGCGTGACACTTCGCAGGTCGGGCGGGTGACGCCGCGACGCTCACCGCGGCGACCCGTTTGCTCAGGTCAGGCCGCCCCGGCCTGACGCCACGAAGATCACGACCGCAAGCGGATCGGCCCGGACCGCGTGCGTGAGGCCGCAGGTCAGCTCGTCGCGCCGCCCGCGGGACGCGCCTTCGCGAGCAGCGGCTCGATCAGGTCCAGCGGCAGCGGAAACACCACCGTGGTCGTGCGGTCGCCCGCGACTTCGACCAGGGTCTGCAGATAGCGCAACTGGATCGACTGCGGCTGCTGCATCAGGGTCTGCGCGGCCTGCATGAGTTTTTCCGAGGCCTGCAGCTCGCCTTCCGCATTGATGATCTTCGCACGCCGCTGGCGCTCGGCTTCGGCCTGGCGCGCGATCGCGCGGATCATGCCCTCGTCGAGATCGACCTGCTTGATCTCGACGTTCGAGACCTTGATGCCCCAGGCGTCGGTGTGCTGGTCGAGGATCACCTGGATGTCGTGGTTGAGCTTGTCGCGCTCGCTGAGCATCTCGTCGAGCTCGTGCTGGCCGAGCACCGAGCGCAGCGTGGTCTGCGCGAGCTGACTGGTCGCCTCGCGCGCATCCTCGACCTGGATCACCGCGCGTTCCGGATCGATCACGCGAAACAGCAGCACCGCGTTGACCTTGACCGGCACGTTGTCGCGCGAGATCACGTCCTGCGGCGGAATATCCATCACGATCGTGCGCAGGTCGATGCGCACCATCTGCTGCAGCAGCGGAATCAGGATGATGATGCCAGGCCCCTTGACCGCCTGAAAGCGCCCGAACAGGAAGATCACGCCGCGTTCGTACTCGCGCAGGATCTTGAACGAGCTGGTGATCAGGACCAGCGCGAGAAAGACGACGACACCAATGACGGAAAACATCACGACACTCCTGTGGTTGTGCGCGGCAGCGGTTTCACCGCGAGCACGAGACCCTCGACCGCGGTGACCTGCACCGGTTCGCCCTTGTGTACCGGTGCGAGTGCGCGCGCCTGCCAGCGCTCGCCATGCACATGCACGCTGCCGCGTGCGTCGAAGTCGCCGAGCGCCTCGCCGACCGCACCGATCATCTGTTCGCGGCCGCTGACCACCGGGCGCCCGCGCGCACGCAGCGCGAGCCAGATGATGCCGGCCAGCGCGAGCGCAGCGGACAGGCTGACACCGACAAGCAGCGGCAGCGAGATGCCATAGCCGGGAATGCTGGTATCCATCAGAATCACCGATCCGATCACGAACGCGACGACGCCGCCGATTCCGAGCGAACCATAGGCCGGCACCATGGTTTCGGCAATCAGCAACGCAATGCCGAGCGCGATCAGGGCCAGGCCCGCGTAGTTCACCGGCAGCATCTGCAGCGCATACAGCGCGAGCAGCAGACAGATCGCGCCGACCACGCCGGGCAGCACCGCACCGGGGCTGTAGCCCTCGAACAGCAGGCCGCCGAGCCCGAGCAGCAGCAGCAGATACGCGACCGAGGGGTCGGCGATCACCGCGAGGAAACGGCTGCGCCAGTCCGGTGTCAGCGCCTCGACGACCGCATCACGCGTATGCAGCACGCGTTCGCCCTCGACCGTGCCGACACGCCGTCCGTCGACCGCCGCGAGCAGGTGCGGCAGATCCGGTGCGATCAGGTCGATCACCTTCAACTTGAGCGCTTCCTCGGCCGACACGCTGGCCGCATCGCGCACCGCCTTTTCGGCCCAGTCGGCATTGCGCCCGCGCTGCTCGGCCAGCGCGCGAATGTAGGCGACTGCATCGTTGACCACCTTGCGCGTCTCGGCATCCGGCGCCGGCGCGGTCCCGGTGTCCTTGTCGCCGGCACTGCCCGGCAGCGTGCCCTTGTCGGGCGCGGCCGGCAGCGGCAATGCGGGCTGCGGTTTTCCGATCAGCTGCACGGGTGTCGCCGCGCCGAGGTTCGTGGCCGGCGCCATCGCGGCGACATGCGATGCATAGAGTATGTAGGTGCCTGCGCTCGCTGCGCGCGAACCACTCGGCGCGACGTAAGCGACGACCGGCACCGGCGAGGCGAGGATCGCCTTGATGATCGAGCGCATCGATTTGTCGAGACCGCCCGGCGTATCCATCTCGAGCACGACGACCGCGGCCTTTGCGTCGTCCGCATGCGCGATACCGCGTTCGACGTAGTCGGCGCTCGCGGGACTGATCGCCCCATCGACGCGCAGCAGGACCGCATGCGGTGCCGCCGCGGCGGAGACGAGGCCGCATGCGCAGAGCAACGCCGCACACAACAGCGGCGTCCATCCGGGCCATCTGCACGGGAAGTCGGCCATGCGGGCATCTGAACAGACGTGGGCGCGGATGGCAAATGGCGCTTCCGCGTCGCCGGCCCGCGTGCCTGCAACCTGCAACCTGCTGCGTCTCAGTCGTCGAACAGGTTTTCCAGTTCCGGCACGACGCCGCGGTAGTGGCGCCAGCGCCCGACCGAGTCGGCGTACACCGGCTGGCGCGCCTGCCACAGGCTCGCGGTCGCGATGCCGCTTGCGCGCGCGGCTCGTGGCGCGCCGGACGCAGCGACACCGAGAAACGCGGCGATCGACTGCACCGCCGCTGCGGGTGCAGCGACCAGATCCTCGTAGCGCAGATGCAGCAGCGCGCCGGCATCGATGTCGCGGCTGTCTTCGAGCAGCGTCGCATGGCCTTGCAAGGTCGTCGCGATATCCGTCCACGCGTACGCGAACGCGAGATCCGGATGCGCGAAGTGCTGCATCCACAACGACAGCGCGGTGTCGCGCGCGCTACGTTGCAGCCAGATGAACCTGGCCTGCGGCAGCAGCGCGAGGACCAGTCGCAGGTAGCGGAAGTTGAGCGGATTCTTGTCGAGGTGGAACGGCGCGTCGGCATCGTCCTGACGCAGTTGCCGGGCAAGGAATGCGGCCGCCGCATCGCTCGCGTCGGCGCCGGTGTAGACGGTACCGAGCCGGCGCGCGGTCTCCGCGACCCAGTGTGTCTCGCCACGGTTGCGCGCGCCGAAGTGACGCTCGAGCAGGGTCGCGAGCAGGGTCGTGCCGGAACGCGGCATGCCGACCACGAACAGCGGCCGGAATCCGCGGTCGACGGTTCGTGCCGCGGGCCAGCGCTGGCCGAGCGCGCGTTCGAGTTCGCCGCGCCAGTCCGCCTGCGTTGCCTGCAGGCGCCCGCGATAGCTGCGGTTGGCCGCGTCGAGAGTTGTCGCCGCGGCCGCGAAGCGTCCGAGATCGTCGTAGGCCTTGCCGAGCGCGAAGCCGATCGCCTCGCGCGCATCGGCGCTCGCCCTGCCCTCGCGCGCCGCGCGTTCGAGCAGCGCGAGTTCCGGGTCGGCCGAGTCGGCGAACTTCTTCGTGCGCGCGAGCGCGAGCCAAGCCCCGGCATCCTCGGGAGCCGCGTCGAGCGCGCCGCGCAGATGCACGATCGCGTCGTCGAAGCGGCCCAGGTTGAGCGCGATCGTGCCGGCCAGCGAGCGCAGCCGCGCGTCCGCGGGCTGCCCGGTCAGGGCCGCACTGCAGACCGCGTAGGCATCCTCGAAGCGCTGGCACAGACGCAGGAAGGTCGCTGCGGTAACCGCATCGAACGCACCGGCGCGATGGGCCTGCAGCACGATCTCGGCCGCCGCATTCGGTCGGCCGTTCTCGGCGAAGGTATGCGCGAGTGTTGCGGCCGCGGCGCGATGGCCCGGATCGCGGCGCAGGATCGCGCGGAACGCGGCTTCGGCGCCCGCATCGTCGCCGCCCGCGCCGAGCGCGCACGCCTGCTCGAACGCGCGCTGCGCGTGTGCGGGGGAATCGTCGCTCGTGCCGATCGAAGTCATCGCGCGATTGTCGCGCGCATGCGCGGCCGCTGCACGCGCTGCGGTCCGCGGCTGGTACCCAGGCACCTGCCGGCGCGCGGGCCGTTCCACGTGGGCGCCGCCGACCTGGCGCCGAACCGTGCGGAAAACGCGCCGCAGCGGTCACTTCCGCGTGCAACCGGCGCCCGGTGTGCGCGCGTACCGCGTATCGTTGGCAAGGGTCGGAATCACCGTCACGTCACCCGCCGGAGGTCGTCATGATCCTGTTGCGCGCACTCGCTGTTGCCCTGATCGCCATGGCCGGCTGCGTATTCGCGCAACAGCCGGCTGCGCAGCCGAAAGCGGCCGCGGGCTGCGCGGACGCGCAGTTCCGCCAGTTCGATTTCTGGATCGGCGACTGGGACGTCAGCGATCCGAACGGAAAAGCCCAGGGCCACAACCGCGTCCAATCGATCGTCGACGGCTGCGCGCTTGCCGAGCACTGGACCAGCGCCGGCGCCGGCGGCGTCACCGGAACCAGTTACAGCGTCTGGGACCGGCGCACCCATGCCTGGCGGCAGTTCTGGGTCGACTCCCATGGCGACGTGCTGCATCTGGCGGGCGGCCTGGTCGATGGCAGCATGATCCTGCAGTCGGACTCGAGCCGCGCGCACGTCGACCGCGTCACCTGGACTGCGAACGCGGATCGCAGCGTGCGCCAGTTCTGGGAAAGCTCGGACGATGGCGGCACGACCTGGAAACCCGTGTTCGACGGGATCTACCGCAAGGCGCGTTGACTCCGCATCCCGGGCCGCGCCGCAGCGGTCGATCCGGATCGCTCAGGCGCCGGGTTTCGGATGCAGCTTCTGCTGCTCTCCCGCGATCGCTCGCGCAGCGGCGAGCACCACATCGGAAGGCACGCGGATGCGGTAGTCAGGATGCACGTAGGAGAACTGCAGGATGCCGTCGCGGTCGACGATGTACACGGCCGGTACCGGCAGCGCGTGGTGCTTCTCGCCCGAAGCCTGCTCGAGATCGATCCCGTAGCCGCGATATTTTCCCAGCGTCGCGGCGTCGACGCGATAGGCGATGCCGAACGCGCGGATCGCTGCAGCCGAACTGTCCGACAGCAGCGTGTAGTCGAGGCGATCCTTGCCGAGCGTCCTGCGCAGTTCCGCTGGCCGGTCGGGACTGATCGCGATCATCCGGTAGCCGAGCGCGTGCAGGTCGCTTTCGATCAGGCGCAGGTTGCTCAATTGCAGATTGCAGTAGGGGCACCAGCCGCCGCGATAGAACACGAGCACCGCGGGCCTGCCGCCGACCGCCTTGACCAGTGACGTCGGTTGGCCTTCGATCGTGCGCAACGGTGCGTCCGGCAATCGGCTGCCGAGCAGGATCGGTCGCACCCGATCGGGTGCCGACGCGACATCGGCCGCGTGGACGTTTGCGAACACGCTCGCGCAGACGGCGATCGCGAACGAAGCGAGCAGGCGCATGGCGTTCTCCTTGCAGTGAAATCAGCCTGACCGTGCCCGCGCACGGATTCTTGCATTCGCGCGCGCCTGCTGCGCTTCCCGAACCGCGACGGCCCGGCTCCGGCCCGACGCGGCAACGATGCCGCCGTCCGCATCGCGCGCGGATCCGCGCGTGCGGTTCGCGCAGCCACTCGGCCCGCCGTTCAAGGGCTGTCGTCGTCGAGCAGCGGATCGGCTTCGAGCGCATCGTGCACTTCGTCGACATGCTCCTTGGCGCGGTCCGGATCCGGGAACAACGCGACGTGCAGCAGTGCATCCCCGCTGTTCACGAGCGGCAGGTTGGTGCGCCCGATGACCAGGCCGTTCGCGCTCGCGACCACGTCCACCTCGACATCGCCGAACGGATCGGAAACCACGCCGAGGCGGTCGCCCTTGCCGACCGCATCGCCGATCGTCCTGAAGGTGCGCAGCAGGCCGCCGCGCGGCGCGCGAATCCAGCGGCTCTCCGAGACCTCGAGCGGGACCCGGCGTTTTTCCGAAGCGGCGCGCGGCCGCAGCATGCCCAGCGCCTGCAGCACCGACAGGATTCCACGGACCCCCGCGCGCACCGGCAGTTCGTCGAAGCGCAGCGCTTCGCCGGCTTCGTACAACAGCGTTTCGACGCCGGCCGATTCCGCGGCCGCGCGCAGCGACCCTTCGCGCACCGGGCTGGTCAGCGTGACCGGAGCACCGAACGCGCGCGCGAGTTCGCCGAGGCGCGCGGACCGGGTCGGACTGATCCGGATCTGCGGCAGGTTCATCCGGTGCCGCGAGGCGCTGTGCAGGTCGATGCCGAATTCGCAGCGGCGCACGACCTCGTTGAGGAACAGGTCGGCCAGCTGCGCGGCCAGCGAACCGTGCCCGGAGCCCGGGAAACAGCGATTGAGGTCACGCCGGTCCGGCAGATAGCGCGACTGGTTGAGAAATCCGTAGACGTTGACGATCGGGATCGCGAGCACGGTACCGGCAAGGCGGTTCAGCGCCGCACTTCGCAGCACGCGGCGGATGATCTCGACACCGATGATCTCGTCGCCATGCACGGCGGCCGAGAGAAAGATCGCCGGCCCGGGCCGGGCGCCATGTATCACGTGAACCGGCAGGCTGACCGGAATATGGTTGGCGAGCAGGCTGACCGGGAGCTCGACGGTCGAGCGCGTGCCCGCGCGGATGGAGTGGCTGCCGATTTCGAATGCGGCGCGCGCGGGCGTGCGCGCGGACTGCGTTCCGGCGGTGCCTGCGTGGCCTCCCGCGCGACTCATCCGCGCCCTTTCGTCCTGGTTTTTCCGGGTTCGGCGTTGCGCTCGATGAATTCGATGATCAGCTTCGCGACATCGATGCCGGTGGCCTTCTCGACGCCCTCCAGACCCGGCGACGAATTGACTTCCATCACGACCGGGCCGTGATTGGAGCGCAGCATGTCCACGCCGCACACGTTGAGTCCCATCGCCTTGGCCGCGCGCACCGCGGTCGATCGCTCCTCGGCGGTGATCTTCATCGAACGCGCGCTGCCGCCACGATGCAGGTTGGAACGGAATTCGCCCTCGGCACCCTGGCGCTGCATCGCCGCGACGACCTTGCCGCCGATCACGAACGCGCGGATGTCCGAGCCGCCGGCTTCCTTGATGAACTCCTGCACGAGGATGTTCACGTTGGCGCCGCGAAATGCCTCGACCACGGACTTCGCCGAGCGCGGCGTGTCGGCGAGCACCACGCCGATGCCCTGGGTACCCTCGAGCAGCTTGATCACGAGCGGCGCGCCGCCGACCACCTTGAGCACTTCCTCGGTCTGCTTCGGATCGTGCGCGAACGCGGTCACCGGCAGGCCGATGCCGTCGCGCGCAAGCAACTGCATCGAGCGCAGCTTGTCGCGCGAGCGGCCGATGCCGACCGACTCGTTGAGCGGATACACGCCCATCATCTCGAACTGGCGCAGTACCGCGAGTCCGTAGAACGTGATCGACGCGCCGATGCGCGGAATGATCGCATCGTAGCCGGTCAGCTTCTGGCCGTTGTAGTAGACCTCGGGACGGTGCGAGGTGATGTTCATGTAGCAGCGCAGCGTGTTGACGATGTCCAGCGTATGGCCTGCGGCCTCGGCGGCCTCGACCAGGCGCCGATGCGAGTAGAGATTCGCGTTGCGCGCAAGCATCGCAATTTTCATCGGTACTCTCCGTAGCTAGCGGTTTGCGCCGCGAGCGGGGGCGACGCCCCCGGCGACGCGCACTCGGGCCGATATCGAGTGGGGGCCGGCCAGACGCGTGCGCGCAGGGTCGACGACGAAGCGGCCTTTCAGCGCCGAGCGTCCGATCAGCATCGGCAACTCCATGTCCGAGCGATCGGTCAGGGTGACTTCGGTCGTCCAGGTCTGTCCGGCCAGGGTCAGCGCGAGCACGACCACGGGGCGGATCTGGCGGCTGCCGATCGAACTCTTGACCGCGCGGTGTTCAACGACCGGCAGGCGGTAACGTCGCGGCACGCGCGCCGCGACGTCGGGCAGATCGAATTCGACCCAGAGCATCGCATGATGGCGGTGCAATTCGAGATCGGCCGCGTGCAGGGCCGACGTGCGCGCGCCGGTGTCGAGCTTGGCCAGCAGACAGGCGCCGCCGAGCCCGGGCAGGACGACCGATTCCTTCCAGCCAAGGACTTCGCGGGTGCCGACGGTTCGCAGCGGCCTCGGCGTACGCGCGTCCTTCGTCCGCGGGCGCCTGCGTGCGGCATCCGCGGCTCGCGGTGCCGGTGGACCGGGTGCGTTCGCCATCGTCCCGACTATACCCGCCCCGCATGAAACGCGCGTTCGTGCGCGGTGCAGGTAGCGCCGGCTAGGATCGCCGCGCCCCGATCGGTCGCGGATCTGCAAGCATGGACCTCAAGAGCGGTTATCCCTGGTGGATCGTCAGGAACGGCCTGCTCTCGCGCTTCCCGGCCGTGCGCGAAAACCTCGACTGCGACGTGCTCGTGGTCGGCGCGGGCATCACCGGTGCGCTGGTCGCGGACCATCTCGCTCGGGCGGGCATCGACGTGTGCGTGATCGACCGCCGCGAAGCCGGCTGGGGCAGCACCGCAGCCAGCACTGCGTTGCTGCAGTACGAGATCGACGTCGAGCTGCACGACCTGGCCAAACGCGTCGGCGAGAGCGATGCGGTGCTGGCCTATCGCAGCGGCGAGCAGGCCGTGCGCAAGGTACTGCGCATTGCGCGCCAGCTCGGCGGCGTCGACGCGAAGCCGATGCGCAGCCTCTACTACGCGAGCCACTGGTACCACGCGCGGCGCCTGCGCAGGGAAGGCGCACTGCGCCAGGCGCACGGCTTCCGCCTGCGCGTGCTCGAGGCGGACGACGTCGCCGCGCAATTCGGCTTCGATGCGCCGGTCGCGCTGCTCAGCGAGGTCGCCGCGCAGGTCGATCCGTACCAGCTCGCGCATCGGCTGCTCGCGCGCGTCGTGCGGCGCGGTGGACGCGTATTCGATCGCAGCCCGATGCGCACGTTCGAACCGCGCCGCGGCGGAGTCGACGCAACCGTCGGCGAAGACGCAAGGATCCGTTGCCGGCATCTCGTGATCGCGTCGGGCTACGAAAGTCAGGACCACCTCGACGAGCGCGTCGCGCGCAACCGCAGCAGTTACGCGTTCGTGACCGATCCCGTGCCCTCAGGGCTCGGGCCGATCGCCGAGTGCGTGCTCTGGGAATCGGCGCGGCCGTATCTCTATGCGCGCAGCAGCGCGGACGGTCGCCTCATCGTCGGCGGCGAGGACGACCGTATCGACGTCCCCGCGCGGCGTGACGCGTCGGTACTGCGCAAGGCGCGCGCCCTGCGCAAGCAGGTCGCCGCCCTGTTTCCGCGGATGACGCTGGATCCCGCATTCGCATGGGCCGGCACGTTCGCCGAAACCCGCGATGGCCTGCCCTACTTCGGCGCCCACCCGCAACACGGACCGCGCGTGCTGTTCGCGATGGCCTATGGCGGCAACGGCATCACCTACAGCCTGATCGGTGCCGAATTGCTGCGCGATCATCTGCAGGGCCGGCGCCACCCGTGCGCCAGACTGTTTTCGTTCGCGCGCCTGCGGCGTACCTGAACGCGCGGTGCCGCGCCCCTTCGTGCTTGCGCCCTGCGGCCCGCGATTCCCCATCGCCGCAGCGATGCGACACCCCCGGAGTCCCGTGTCACGGACCGCCGTGCGCGGTTTCCACGATCTCGTCCGGCGCGGCGTCGCCGGCTCTCACCGCATACGGGCGCGCGTCTTCGACCAGATGCACGAGGAACCGCCCGGGCTGTTCCTGCATGACCATGTGCGCCGAGTCCTCGAACCAGACCAGCTTCTTGGCCGGCGCGTGCAGGCTCGCGAACCAGTGCGCGGCGACTTCGTGCGAGACCGAGTAGTCGTGGCGCCCGAGGAACAGCAGGATCGGCAGCTCGAAGCGTGTGGTCTTGCCGAAGTCGACGTCGCTCAGCGGACCCAGCAGATGCTGCAGCGAGAACAGGCTGCCCGCGTCGATCGCGGCGAGATCGGCGTCGCTGTATTCGGGCGCGAGTTTTTCCGCGTCGGAGTCGTACTGGAAGCTCGTGCGTCCCCACGCGAGGCCACCGTACCGTTCGAGCCACTTGCGCTGCGTGCTGATCGTGGCCAGATCCAGTGGCCTGTCCGGCGCCGGATACGGTGCGATGCGCGCGAGATCGCGCAACGCCTCCTGGTTGCCATGCGCGCGCGCCGCGGCGACCGCGAACCGGTACCCGTCCGCTTCGCTCCGGCGCATGTTCGCGATCTGGCCCACGCCGATGTAGGCGTAGAACCAGTCCGGATGCGCCTGCGCGAGACGCACCCCGAGCACCGAACCCCACGAATGCCCGAGCAGGAAGATCTTGCGCTTGTGATAGGTCTTGCGCAGATAGGTCACGACCTGTTCGGCATCCGCGGTCATCCCGTCGATCGTCATGCCGGCCGCGACGCGTGCGGGATCGTTCGCCGCGTAGGTCTTGCCCGCGCCGCGCTGGTCCCACTGCACGACCGTGAAGTAGTCCTCCCACGGCGCCTGGAAGGTCCACGCGAGCGGCATGTCCGGCGAAGCCGGTCCGCCGTGCAGGAACAGCAGCAGCGGATTGCGCGCATCGTTGCCGCGCAGCGAGATCCACTGCCGCGTGCCGTTGACCGGAATCTCGACCAGGGCCTGGATGCCGCGCGGACTGACCACCTTGCGCAAGGTTGCGACGATCGCGCGCGCATCGTCGCGGCTGAACGCCGGCTTCGTCGGCGCCGCACCCTGCGAGGTCGCGGCGGCGACGCCGGCCCACGCAGCCAGAAAAACCATCCCACCCCGCAACCAATGCAAGCGAACCACAGCGCGTTCTCCGTTGGACGATGCGCGCAGCCTAACGCGCCCGTGCGCGAAGGGAATGTGTCGGTTGGGCCAGATGGGCCGCGCGCGCCTGGCTGCGGTACCTGGCAGGCACAACCCGCGATCCCGGCGCGGCCCAAGGCGCACGCATTCGTGCCATGCGGGCGCCGCGCCTGGGCCCGGCTCCGGTTCGTCGATGGCGGTCGATCACTAGTGACCTGTAACGCTCGTATCGAAAGGGCCTCGCTCGATCTAGCGGCGCTGTACTTGCCCCTCGATCGGTCGATGGAACCCCCACGGGCTTCTTTTCGGGTCGGCGCCCGGCACCGCGACGTTACGATCCACTTCCACATGAACGTTACAGGCCACTAGCCGTTGCCGATGCGGCTGGCATGACTGGCCGCGAGCAACCAGTGGCCGTCGCGACGTATCCAGGTGTCGGTGTACTGGAAGTCGGCCGCGAACGCATCCGCGCCCGAATGACCCTTGACCGTGGTGATTCCGGTCACGATCGCGGCGTCGCCGTAGAGGCGGACTTTCTGTTCGTGATTGCGGAACACTTCGTACGCGGGATCGCGCTTCGCGACCTCGGCGAGGTTCTGCGCGCGGTCGGTCACTTCGCCCCGGGAGCTGGTCAGCGTGAAACGCGCATCGAGTCCCCTTCCCAGCGTGACCGCGTCGCCGCGCTCGAATGCACGGCACAGCACGGCCTCGGCCTTCAGGATCGCGCTCGTGGCGCCCGAGTCGTCGCGCGCAAGAGCCGCCAGCGCGAACGTCATCAGGACCGCTGCAAGTGGCACACGTGACACACGCATGCGTTTCATCGTTGTCTCCTGAAATCATCCGGGCCGCAAGAATGCACGACCGGCACGCGGTGGAAAAGCCACTCGATTGCGCGTTCGCAACCCGAGCGGCGACGATGCAACAACAGGTGCGCGCGATCGGGTGACCGTGGATGTCGATTTGCGACGCGCTCGTTCGTTCGCATTGCATCGATCGACCAAAGGAGAGTCGCATGCAGATCTACTGGATCAAGGCCCAGGCGCCGCGTCGCGTGCTCGCGCTGGCCCGCCATCTCGGCATCGAAGCCGAGTTCATCGAGCAGAATCGCGCGCCGGGCGGACTCAAGGCAGCGCGGTATGCGCAGCTGAACCCGAACACCAAGGCGCCCACGCTCGTCGACGGCGACGTCGTACTCTGGGAATCGTCGGCGATCATGGCCTACCTGTGCATCAAGGCGGGCTCGGACATGTGGCCCGCGCATGCGCCCGCCGCGCAGGTCGAGATGCTGCGCTGGCTTGCCTGGAGCGACTGCCACTGGTCGCCCGCGGTCGCGCCATACTATTTCGAATACATCGTCAAGGCGACGTTCGGACTCGGGCCGGCGGACGACGAGGCGCTGAAGCCCGCGGCTTCCGCCTTCGAGCGCTGCGCGAAGGTGCTCGACGCGCACCTGGACGGACGTACGCACGTCGCGCTCGAACGCCTGACGATCGCCGATTTCCACCTCGCCTCGATGGCCACCGACTGGCGCGAATCGAAGATGCCGATGCAGGCGTTTTCGAACATCGTGCGCTGGCTCGACGGCCTCAAGCGGATTCCCGCGTGGGCGGAGCCGTGGCCGGCCGTTCAGCCGAGTGCATCGCGCAGGTTGCCGAGCGCGGGCTGAATCGATTGCGGATCGCGCATGGCCTGGCGCGCCGCGCCGATGGCCTTGCGAACGGCAGGGGGCGTTTCGCCCGTGGCGATCAACGCGATCGCGCGTCGGCGGCACGCGACCAGCGCGTCCACCCAGTCGGCCGGCTGCACGCGAGACAGGCGCCGAGTCACGCGTCGCGTCGCGCGGAACGCGGGCATGACCCGTTCAACCTGATCGAGTGCCGCCTCGAACGCTGCGGACGAGCGCGGCGACGTCGCCGGATCCAGCGCATCGGCCAGCGCGGCCAGTGCATCGGCGATGCGGCGGCGGAGCACCGCGGTGGAGCGCACCGGCACGACGAACCATGCCGCGGCGACACCGATGATCGCGCCGATCACGATCTCCTCGAGTCGCGGCCACAGGATCTGCGCCGATGAACCTTCGAAGCCCTGCAGCAGTGCGAGCGCCAGCGTGACGAACAGCGCCCACCACGCATAACCGAGCGGACGCAGCCAGATGCCGAGGAATACCGCCGCGAGGATCAGCACCACCGTCGTGGTGTCATGCGCGCCGAGCTGGAGCGTGAAGGTCAGCGCCAGCACGGTTCCGGCCGCAGCGCCCAGAACGCGCAGCACGCTCTTGTAGGCGACGTCCAGCCGGCCCTGGTTGCCGCTGCCGACGATATACGCGGTGAGCACGACCCAGGTCCATCGCTGCGCGAAAAACACATGACCGACGACGAACGCGGCCGCGAGTGCAACCGCCATCTGGATGGCCATGCGCGTGCTGGCTGCAGGGCGCAATGCACTCTCGCGCGCGGGCGCGGCGCGCGGCGCGCTGCCGATGCGCAGCGGCGGCAGCCAGCCGAGGCGTCGTCCCAACGCATGGAACACCGCGACCCAGAGCAACGCGAGCAGCGCGACGAGGATCGGAACGAGCAGGGCCAGCGCAGGACCGACCCGGCTCAGCGATACGTGCGGCGTGACCAGGATCACCACGAATGGCAGCGCGATCAGCGCACCGGCGCGACGCAGGGCGGGACCGAAGCGGCGCAGCCAGATCGGCAGCGCGAGGCCGGCGACGAACGCCGCGGCACCGAGCCACGGCCAGCGCTGCAGGAGGATGCCGACGCCGAGGGCTGCCAGACTGACCGCGGGCAGCGTGATCGCCGCTTCCAGCCGGCCGCGCAGGTCGCGATCGAGCTGGCTGCGCGAAAGCGAAACGCACAGCACCACGGCGAGAATCGCCGGTCCGGGCTCGGCATCGATCGCGAGCGCGCACAGCATCGTGACCAGCGCCGCGAGCAGGGTCACGACGGCCTCGCGCAGCGCGCGGAAAATCGCCTTGGCGGTCACGGTGTGCGCTGCTCCAGATGGCGGCAGGCCAGTGTCGTCAGCGCCGATACGAAATCAAGTGCGCGCCGGCGCTGGTCGTCCCGGGCCGGTGCGCTCGCCAGGATGCGGCGGCGTGCGGCCGTCGCCGCAACCCGCTCCCTCGTGCTGCGGCGCCGGATCGCCCGCGCGGGGAAACCAGCCGGGCTCCGGTCCGGGGCGGAGCACTCGATCGGCGCGCGGGCCAGGTCGTGGACATTGCCCGACGCGGCTCGTACGCTGCGCACGCGATCCGTCGTCCGCTACACCATGACCGTCCCGGGAGAAGAGCATGTCCGATGCGAATTCGTTCTGGTCGAAGTGGGCGCCGGCGCTGCTCAGCGTCCTGCGCATCGTCACCGCATTCCTGTTCATGGAACATGGCGCGCAGAAGCTGTTCGGCGTGCCCGGCGCCGCGGATCACACGGTCGCGCTGTTCTCGCTGATGGGATTCGCGGGCTGCCTGGAATTCGTTGGCGGCGGCCTCGTGCTGCTCGGCCTGTTCACGCGGCCGGTCGCATTCGTACTGTCCGGCGAGATGGCGTTCGCATATTTCATCGCACATGCGCCGCAGGGATTCTGGCCCGTGCTCAACCACGGCGAGGCTGCGGTGTTCTACTGCTTCGTATTCCTCTACTTCTCGGCGGCGGGCGCCGGGCCGTGGAGTCTGGACCGCTTGCTGCGCAACCGCTAGACCGCCAGGTCATGCGCGCTCCCGTTGACCTCGACCGCACGCGAACCCGCTGCGCAACCGACGACCGCGAAGTGCACAGGGACAGCCGCACGCCGCGCCGGCCCGACCGCGGCTTGTTGGTTCCGATGCGAGCAGGCACCGTGAAGCGCGCGTGGATGACCGCCGCGATCGCGAAGCACGCCGCCTTCTACGGCGTGCTGCTCGCATCGACCGCGCTCGTGCTGCAATGGTTCGACTACCAGCGTCTCGCGCGAACCCACTGGGCCGATTTCTACGTCGGCCTCGTCGCCATTGCATTTCTTGCGCTCGGCGTTTTCGTCGGCGCGCGCGTGTTCGCGCGCGTGCCGGCCACGCGGCTGGCGCAAGGCAACCCGCAGGTGCAGGCCACGCTCGGCATCAGCACGCGCGAACTGGCCGTGCTGCGCGAGATCGCGGCCGGCCGTTCGAACAAGGAGATCGCCAGGGCGTTGCATATCGCCCCGAGCACGGTGAAGACGCACGCCGCGCGTCTCTACGAAAAACTCGGAGCCAGGCGGCGCACCGATGCGGTCAACCGCGCACGCGAACTCGGCCTCGCGCCCTGATCGGCGATTCCTTTTGGCGGATCGCAACGGAATCATCCCTTTGGCCGATTGCGCGAGCGCGCCATTTCGCGGCCAATGGCGCAACCCGCCTGGAGGAGACCTCATCATGTTGAACAAGATCCTGTCCTTCGGCGCGATCGCCGGCCTGATCGTCGGTGCGGCCTTGTTCGGCATCACCGTCGCCCTGCACGACCAGCCGCCGTCCGGCTACGGCGTGCTGGTGGGCTACCTGATCATGCTGGTCGCGCTCAGCCTGGTTTTCGTCGCGATCAAACGCCATCGCGACGTCGACCTCGGCGGCGTGATCCGGTTCTGGCCCGCGTTCGCGACGGGCCTCGGCGTCAGCTTCATCGCCAGCGTGTTCTACGTGGTCGCCTGGGAAGCCGCGCTCGCGGTCAGCGGTGCCGACTTCATCGGCAGCTACACGAACACCCTGATCGAGCAGCAGAAGGCCACGGGCATCAGCGGACCGGCGCTCGCGAAATTCATCGCCGACATGGACCAGTTCAAGGCCGACTACGCGAAACCCGCGTATCGGCTCACGATGACGTTCACCGAGATTTTTCCGGTCGGCCTGGTCATGTCGCTGATCTCGGCCGCGCTGCTGCGCAACCCGCGCGTGCTGCCTGCGCGCCGGGTCTGAGGCGATTCCGCGATCAAGGCGCCGCGCGCGATCGGGCCGAGCAGCGTTGCGGGCTTCGCGATCGGGACCGCACGCGCTCGACGCCGCGCAGAACCGCGCGAACGGGAGCGAGGTCCGCGCGCGGAGGTCGCGTCCGGCGCCCCGGTGCGCTGCAAGACCGTGTCCGCAGACGCGCGCAATGCCGCATCGCGGCTGTCGCGAAACGGTACGCTGGCCCGCGTTTCGCCCGTGTTGCGCCATGCTTTCGCCGCCGCAATGCCCGCGATGAAGGCGAGGATTGCGCTCGCGCGCTGCGCGCCCTTCCCGCTCCGACCATCCAGGTGATCTCGTGAACCGCCGAAACCTGCTCAAAAACGCGCTGCTGGTTGCCTCCGCGAGCACGCTCCACGCCACTTTTTTCGTGCGCCCCGCGCGCGCGGAGCGGATCGCCGACGCGGGCATGCGCCTGGCCGCGCTCGAACGCCAGCATGGCGGGCGCCTCGGGGTCTGCGTGCTCGATACCGGCAGCGGGCGGCGTGTTTCGCATCGCGGCGACGAACGCTTTCTGATGTGCAGCACGTTCAAGCTGCTCGCGGTGGCCGCGGTGCTCGCGCGCGTCGATCGCCATCAGGAGCGGCTGGACCGGCGCATCGTGTTCGGCAAGGACGCGCTGCTCGCCTACGCACCGGTGACCCGTCGGCACGTCGGCGCGCCCGGCATGAGCGTGGATGCGCTGTGCGCGGCCGCGGTCACGCTGAGCGACAACACCGCGGCCAACCTGCTGCTTGCGAGTCTCGGCGGGCCGGCCGCGGTGACCGCGTTCGCGCGCAGCCTCGGCGACGCGAAGACGCGGCTCGATCGCACCGAACCCGAACTCAACGAAGCCGGCGTGGGCGATGAGCGCGACACGACGACGCCGGATGCGATGCTCGGCAGCCTGCACGCGATGCTGCTCGGCAACGCGCTCTCCGACGCGTCACGCGCGCGGCTCGCTGCGTGGATGCGCGCGTGCACGACCGGCAGCGCACGCCTGCGCGCGGGTCTGCCTTCCGGCTGGGACGCCGGCGACAAGACCGGAAGCGGCATGCACGGCGAGACCAACGACATCGCGATCGTCTGGCCGCCGGGCCGCAAGCCCTTGCTCGTGACCGCCTACTACGCGGGATCGAATGCCGACGCCGACGCGCGCAACGCGGTGCTCGCGGAGGTCGGGCGCATCGCAGCGTCGATGTGAGCGCGACGACGCGGTGCGCGCGACCGCCCGCAGCGGTCTTCCTTTCAGGGTCCCTTGATCTCGGCCTCGACGAGCTTGGCGAGCAGGACCAGCGATTCCTGCCAGCCGAGGTAGCACATTTCGAGCGGGATCATCTCGGGCAGCCCCGCCTGCACGACCGTGAGTTCGGTGCCGCACGCGACCGCGCGCAGCGTCACGCTTGTCTCCATCGTGCCGGGCAGGTTCGGATCGTCGAACACGTCGGTGTAGCGCAGGCGCTCGTTCGCGACCAGCTCGAGGTAGCGGCCACCGAACGCGTGGCCCTCGCCGGTCGTGAAGTTCGTGAACGACATGCGGTAGTTGCCGCCGACGCGCGCGTCGAGCTCGTGCACGTGGCCGGTGAACCCGTTCGGCGGCAGCCACTTGGCCAACGCATCCGCATCGAGGAACGCGCGGTACACGCGCTCGGGGCTGGCGCGGATCACGCGGTGCAGTCGGATCGTGCGTTCGGACATCGTCATTCTCCTTCAGGGGCAGAGGGTCATCCTCTGCAGGGTATGACGAACGAGGGATGGCAGGCTCGACAAGCCGCGTCGCCCGCGGAGAGACGGTTCAGCGTTGCGCGGACAGTGGCAGCCGCGGTCGGCCGGTCGGGAAAATGCACTCTGACCCCGCTTTCCCCGGTTTCCGGCTAGCGGGTCTGCGACATCAGCGCCAGCGTCCGGCCTTCGTTGTCGTTGAAGAACGCCATCCATTCCTCGGTGCCGTTTTCGTGCCGATGCACGAGATGCGGCGCGTTGATGAAGGTGACGCCGCGCGTCTCGAGCGTAGCGTGCGCGGCGTGAATGTCCTCGACGCGGAAATACAGGATCGACTCGGCGGCCTCCGCCTCCCCTTCCGAGAGAAACAGGCGTACCCCAGCGCAGTCGAAGAAGCTCAGATTGCCGAACGTATACAGGTGGGTCATGCGCAGCACGTCGCGATACCAGGTTTCCGCGGCGCGGATGTCGCGCACGGTGCGTGCTATCTGGCCGATCGTCTGGATGCGGATCTCCGGGTTCATCGCGTGCGTCCTCCCGAACAAGACACTGGTTTTCCTGACCCCGCGCCACTGGCGCAATTGCAGACGACTCTCGAATCCGAGCTTCTGCAGCACGTTGGCTACGTGGTACTTCACCGCGTCGAGGCTGACATCGAGCCGCCGCGCGATCTGCGGGTTGGTCAAGCCATGGCGCACGCACTCGGCGACCTTCCATTCGGCCGGTGTCAGCACATCGTCGAACGGCGGGCGTCCGGGCTTGGCCATGGCAGGCACACGTTAGCGCGTTGGATCGTGGATTTCCCTACCCGGTTGGATCGATCGTGCGGGAACCTCGGGGGAAGAATGTGCCTGACACGGTTGCGGTCGTGTGCCACGAAACCCTACTCCGACGACGGTCCGCGGCCGCCGGCAAAAGTGCACTCTGACCCCGGTTTCTCTTTTCCGGCGGCGGGGGGATTTTTCCTCTCGTTGCGACCAACTACCGGCGGCGAAGGTGACGATGGAACGAGCGAGCCAATCCGTCCAGCCGTACGTTTGCCTCGGCCGGTAACGGATCGAGTCGGACCCTCAGCGACCTGCTTCGTTCGCGGGTCGACCTTTCCAGGCAGCGATGGAGAACCTCATGACCTACGAACACCATTTTTTCAAATTCTCCAGCACGATAATCGCCACGATAGTCGCATTGACCGCAACGGTCGCACTGACGATGCCTCTGATTGCGAGCGCTCAGGATGCGGGCGCGGTGCGTCACCCACCTGTGCGCGGAATGGTATACACCCTGACCAATGCAACCGCGGGCAATCGGGTCGTTGCGTTCGAGCGCTGGTCCGATGGCCGGCTGATACCGCGTGGGTCGTTCCGGACCGGAGGCAACGGCACCGGGAGTGGTCTCGGCAATTCGGGCGCGCTTAGTCTCAGCGATTCCGGAAACTGGTTGCTCGCCGTCAATCCGGGCAGCGACAGCGTTTCGGTGTTCCTCGTGTTCGACAACTTTCTGTTGCGCACGGATACAACCGGGTCCGGTGGCGCACAGCCGGTCAGCGTGACCATCAAGGGGAACATCGTCTACGTGCTCAATGCCGGCAGCGACAACCTCGCGGGGTTCCGTCTGAATCCTTTCGGCCACCTGTCTCCGATCCCGCATTCGCAGCGACCATTGAGCGGCACCGGTACCGGTGCGGCGCAAGTGGAATTCAACCGCGCCGGCGATCTCCTCGCAGTTACCGAAAAAGCGACCAGCAAGGTGCTGACCTATGCGGTCGACGGCAATGGCTTGCTGGGTGAGGTCACGATCAGCGACTCGCCCGGCACGACGCCGTTCGGCTTTGCTTTCGGGCGTCGCGATCAAATGTTCGTGTCAGAGGCTGACGGTGGCGCTCCGGGTGGCAGCACGGTGTCTTCGTATCAGTTGACCGGCGATGGCCACGCGCAGGTCATCACCGCAGCATTGCCGGACAAGCAATCCGCCGCCTGTTGGGTCGCGGTCACCCGCGAAGGTGATCACGCCTACGTCACCAATACCGCGAGCGGCAACTTGTCGCTGTACGGCGTGTCCGCGGATGGTCAACTCCAGTTGATCGACGACGTCGTCGCCGACGACGGCGCCGGCAGTGCCCCAACCGATTTGGCACTCGACCGCACCGACGGGTTCCTGTACGTGCTCAATCCAGGCCATGGGACCATCAGCGCGTTTGCGGTCGGCGCAGACGGCTCGCTGCAGCTGATCGAGAATGAAGCTTCGGATTTGCTGAGCGGAGCCTCTACCGGCCTTGTTGCACACTGACCGAAAGCAATTGCTGCGCAACAACGGGAAGGGACTTGCCTGCAAGCCCTCCCGCTGTTGCGCCCGGAACAATCGACCATGGGACGATCGCACGGGGATCCGGAAGAAATGATCGCGGGGGAAGCTTCTTCCCATTGCGGCTAGCATGGGTAACCAACATGGGTAATGTCGATGCCAGCGCACGATCACAGAACTTCGACCGAGGGCCGCGGTAATCGTCATCGACAGGGAACTCGCTTCGGTGGCTACTGATGACGTGCTCCGGGAGTCGACCGATGATTCGGAACGGCAGGCGGGCCTCGCGCGGTCGAATGCTCTAGGTCCGGCGGTTCAGGATAGACTCATCGCCGATGTTCTCGCGGGGGACCGCAAGGCAATCGCAACTTTCGTCGAGACGACTGCGGATGCAGTCTACGGCTTTGTGGCGCGCCGGATCGATCGGCAAGAGATCGTCGAAGAGCTTTGTCAGGAAGTGTTTCTTGCCGCCTGGCCTCAACTTGCGCGGTTTCGAAAGGAAGCGAGCCTGACGACCTGGCTTTGTGCGATCGCCCGTCACAAGATTGCGGATTTCTACAGTCGGCGGCTGCGGGAAACACCGCCGGAGGATGCAAGGGAAGAAGATCGTGCCGCACATCCAGAGTCGGTCCAGGTCGTTGACTTCGAAACGCACGTCGATGATCAACGGGTGGGCGTCAAGACGAGGAAAATTCTCTCGCAGATGCCGGAACGCCATCGATCGACTCTGCGCTGGCGATACTGGGACGATCGAACCCTGGGCGAAATCGCCGAGATGACGGGAAAGAGCGAAAAAGCGGTGGAACGATTGCTGGCGCGCTCGCGCGCCGAGTTCGCGCGGAGGTGGAACCGTGAATAAGCGGCCTGCAGTTGCCGACGACCAGTTCTTCCGGAATCTGGCCGATCGTGAAGAAGCTGCCGTGCCCGCACCGGGCCGCCTGAAGGCACGGATCTATTCGGCGCTCGTCCGGGAGACCCAGAAGGAATCTTCGCTGCGAACGCTTTCCGAGACCCGGCAGGCTGGGTACGAGCTTTGCCAATGGGAGAAGATCATGCAGGTCGTCCCCGGTGCAGGACACGTCAATCATTGCCGGGTTTGCCACGCTCGCGTAATGGGGGAGTCGCTCGCGCATGCGCCGCTGCCGTGGTCCGGTTGCCCGTATGCGCAGTTTCACCGGCCGTAACTCACGTTTCGGACGCTACGCCGCGGACCATCCGCGCCTCTCCACACGGTAGACCGTGGGAACGCCAGGTTCAGGGACGCAACGGCGCCTTGATCCAGAGCGATGCTCCCTCTCCTGCGTGCAGACCGCCTGATCTTCACGGACGGGTTCGAGGCCTGCCCCGGACGCCTCGTTGGATCGCGGGCTGCCTTGCGAGGCGGAGGCAGGGTTCCAATCCTTCCGCTTGAGTGGCACCGCGTTCGGCTTGCCATCAATTTCCCATAAGGAATCCATCGGCAGGACCATGACCTGGCGGGGGCGTCGAGCGATCATGCATCGGGGTCGGCGGCCGCCCGCAAGGAACGCCGGCGCGTGCGAGGTCGCTCGTTGCGACCGCGCCATTGCACAATGACGTCGATGCAATCCCGCATCCGCGTCTTCGTCAGGCACTGGAGCCCGTCATGGTTGATTTCCGCACCGGCCAGATTTTCGGCCTGCTCGTTCGAACCTTGCCGTTCATCGCACTGCGCGCCGTCGTCTACGTCGGCATCACGATCGCGTACGTCGTCGCGGTCGGCGTCGGCAGCGGTCTCGGTCTGCTGTTCGGCAAGATCGGGGGCGGCGGGGGTGCCGGCGCCGGCATCGGCGGGCTGATCGGCTTCGGCGTCGTCAGCGGCCTCTTGTTCTGGGCGCGCGAATACCTGCTCTACCTGGTCAAGGCCGGGCATATCGCGGTGCTGGTCGAACTGCTCGACGGCCGCACGATTCCGACCGGCAAGAGCCAGATCGATTACGCGACGACGATCGTCAGGCAGCACTTCGCGACGTCGTCGATGCTGTTCGGCCTCAACCAGCTGATCCGCGGCATCCTGCGCGTGTTCAATCGTGTGACCGTGAGCATCGCGTCGTGGTTGCCGATCCCGGGGCTGGACGTGCTCGTGAAGCTCGTCGATGCGGTGATCAACACCTCGCTCAGCCATCTGGACCAGGTCATCCTCGCGCAGATCCTGCGCGGCCGCAGCAGCGCAGCGGCGGCAGACAATCCGTGGGCGATCGCGCGCGACAGCACCGTGCTCTATGCGCAGAACTACAAGGGCGTACTCAGGAATGCCGCATTCCTGACCTTCATCATCTGGGGCCTGACCCTGCTGATCCTGCTGCTCGTCGCAGCCCCGATCGCTGCACTTGTCGGCCTGTTCCACGTCGAGGCCGGCATCTGGACATTCGCGCTCGCGGTGATCGCCGCCCTGAGTCTGAAAGCCGCGCTGATCGACCCGTTCGCAACCGTCGCGCTGATCCAGGTCTACGACAAGATCACCGCGGGCCAGACCCCGAACGCCGAGTGGGCCGCCAAGCTCGAATCCATGTCGGGCAAGTTCCGCGAGCTGACGCAGAAGGCGCGGGACATGACGTCGCCCGCGGCAGCGGCGTCCACGCCGCCGCTACCACGGATCGGGGCATGATGGATCCCGTCTGCCGAACGCCCGCGCGGGCGCATTTGTGCGCGCTGAAAGTGAACCTGAGTTCTATTCGGAAGTGAACCTGACCCCGTGCCGGGCTAGTCGATCAGCAGCAGAGGTCCCAACGCCAGCTTTCGGGTGATCGAAGTGGGTCGGGCCAAACTCTGAGTCTCGAATCCGTTGGCGAAGACCGGCGGCTCATACTCGTACAGCGTGACCACGCCGTTTTCATCCTGTGCGCGTTTCACGATGCGTGCGCCCGCCGGATAACCGGTGGAGTGCGATGTGCTCTCGACTTCGCCATTGCTGATCGGGTTGGGGCCGAGTCCGGCCATCATCGGGTTCGCCGCGTCGATGATCCAGTTGGCCATATAGAAATCACCATCATTCGCCTGCGTGCCACCGAACGGTAACGCAAACGAGTTGGTGGCAAGAACATTCATGTCATACCGTATGGCCCCCTGTATCCAGACCGTGCCGCCGTCCGCGACATAGGCTTCCAGTCCAGGGATCGCAGCGGCCGTCGGGTCAGCAACGAGATCTCCCGGAGAGTTGTCCCAATTGAGGATCACCACGCGGTAGTCGCTGAAGTTGAAACCGGAAAGCTGCGCCACGCTAAATGCCGTGAACGTGTGTCCGTTGGCGCTGATTGCGTCCTTTACGATGGTGTTGCTGTCGTTCTGAAAAACCGCAAATTCGTGAGCCGCTGCGGGCTTGCCGTTAGCGAACGCATAACGGACGATATTGCCTGCCTCGAGCGAAAAATTGTTGTTGATATTGCCGATCGCTTCGCCACCGACGATAAGCCGAGCAGCTTCGGCGCGACCGGTCATCAGCGCGATGAGCACGACCCCGGCGCCAAGGGCTGCATAAGGAACACGATACGGCCACGAGTTGAGCATCTGTGGTTCCGACGCCACGCAACAAACGGCACTTGTGCAGCTCCGCCGCGAATGCGGATTCGCGCAACGGTACCACATCTACCCGCGTGCCGAATCGCGCCGTGCGCGATCTGCGGCGTCGGTGCTTCTGTTTCGTACGCCAGATTGTGGGTGTTCCTGCCTATGAAAGCGGGATCGTGAACTTGTGCACTTCGTTGGTCTCGAAGCCAATTTGTCCGCACACTTCAACACCCTTGAAACGAGCACGCTCGGCGAGATACTTCCGATAACAGGGTCAGCGTCACTTGTTGCGTCTGGATTGCGCCAGTAAGCAAAGCCGGCCCCGTTTTGTACCCGTTTTACATAGGTCTACGACAAGACTACCGCGGACCAGAGCCCGGATGCCGAATGGGCCGCCAAGCTGGAATCCATGTCGGGCAAGTTCCGCGAGCTGACGCAGATGGCACTGGACATGACGTCGCCGGCGGCAACGATGTCCACACCGCCGGCGCCGCAGATCGGGGCGTGATGGATCCCGGCCTGCCAAAGCACGAGCAGTCTCACTCGTTCGCACCGAAAATGAACCTGAGCCCTATTCTTCGTTCGTTACGTGATCCAGCTCGTTGTGGATGACCACGACGCATTGTGATGCGAACAGCATCCGCGACCCGAGCGCGATTTTCTCGGCGCCAAGGCGTTCAAGGCTGTTGAACGTC
Organism: uncultured Gammaproteobacteria bacterium; assembly: GCA_963758365.1. GTDB lineage: Bacteria > Pseudomonadota > Gammaproteobacteria > Xanthomonadales > Rhodanobacteraceae > Dokdonella_A. Next base: position 281,896 of record CAVWVB010000001.1, on the reverse strand, counting down.
TTCTTCGGCATCGGCACGTGGTCGGTCAGCAGGAAGCACGGGTTGGAGCCGAATTTCATTTCGCGAATGGACGTGCCCTTGCGGTCCATGACGAACAGTTGATGGTCCTCGGCCAGTTCCTGGACGAGCTTCTCGAAGCTGATCGTGCGCACGGTGATGCCTGGCTCGACAGGACGGCTTTCCTCCTTGCCCATGCCCTTCGAGACATCCAGTGCGCCGGCAATCTTGCCGAGCAAGGCCTGTTCGTGGAAGCCGCCCACGTCGCGCATTTCGTTGGAATGGAAGCTGATCGTCCTCGAGTAGTCGCGCGTGCTTTCCAGTACCAGATGCACGATGACGTCGGCGCGATGCGACTGCGCGACGAAGATCGCATTCATCAGCGTGTGCGCAAGGATTTCGGTATGCGCGTCCTGGCCGACAGCGGCCAATAGGCCCGCGCTGTCGGTGGGGGCGGACCGTGCCCGAAGTACGAAAGTGCGCATGGAACCGGACCCTCGTGCGACTATTTTCCTGCATTCATAATGACGGCGTGGCCGCCGGATCTGCTGCATGCGCTCACGGGTTCATCGCCTTCGATGGCGTTGACCGCTTGCATAGCGAACATGGCTTCTGTTCCAGGACCATCCGTAAGGACCGCCGTACGTAGGGCCATCGCTCACGGATCGAAGCGGTCGTCGAAAACTGTCCCTGACACCTTTTTCACACACACCTTTTTCACAATCCAACTTTCCGGCGTACAAGAAGCGGGCGACGGAGGACCGCGGGGACATTTGTTCCGAAGAACCGTCGCTGAAGGATCGCCGAGCCCGATTAGCAGCTCGCAACACACGTTTCCACCGCGCGCGTTACCAGAAAGAACATCGCCACGCGCCGTCCCTCTCCGCTTTCGGGAAAGTGCACTCTGACCCCTGATTGCAACCCCTGTTTCCACATTCTTCGCGATACGTTCCGCCACATACTCCGCCACGCGCTTCCGGTTGCAATGACGCGACCGATGCGGGTTTCTATTCGCTTGCGGCCGTCACGTTGTTGACCCGCACCTCTTGCCATTGAGCATAGGTCTGACCACCGTCTTTCGTGATCCATGCGGTACGACCATTGGCCGATCGACCGGAGATCACCGCCGCCGCCGCACTTGGGCTGGAAAACGCATAGTCACTCGTGAACTTCCGCGTGCCGGTACCTATTTCCGATAGAACCCCGTCACGCACCAGTTGCTCGTACAACGCTTGATAGCCGGCGTGTCCGCTGCTGCTCCAGCGATCACGCGCCATCGATCCCTGAAGCACCACGAAGTCACTGTCAATCTGGCGCGCCTCCGCGCTCACTCCATGTTTGCGCACTTCCATCACGAAAACAGGCGAAAGCACATCGGGCAGCGATGCATCATCCGTTGTCACGGACGTCGATACCCTTGGCCTCGGGCGAAGAAAATCAAAACCGAGCACTGGCAGCACAGTACGTATTTGCTCGAGAAAAAACGTCATGTCGGCGATGTCGGCTTCCGGAAGCGCCAAGTAGGCAGGAGCATTCCCGTTCTCCAGCACAGCTCGGGCCGACTCTTTGGCTGCAGCGATGAGCGCGCTTTCCAAATACTTGGCATGCGCCTTGGTCAAGTTGTGATCCTTGCTGGTGACGACGCAAACCCGCTCCCAGAAGTCCTTCCCGCCCTGCGCATCCGCGCGATTGTGCTGTTTCAGTCGCGATGAAACATCGTCTGTCTCCCCGATATAGATGCGAGCACGCAATGGATTATCGTTGTCGGGACCGATCAAGAAGTACACGCCGGTTCGGGACACTTCGGGTCGTTTGAGTAGTTCCGCCAACATGCTGCGTGGGCCGGTCAAGACATGACCGGTCCAGTTCATGATTTCGGCCGTGATCAAACCAGTTGGCGCACCGTCCACGAGAAAGAGCCGTAGCGTCCGCCCGTGGCTCATGAAGCCTTCACCCACACTTCGAATACCCGCAATTCAAACACGTCGCGCAGCCATCCATGAGGATCACCGCGTTCGTGTTGCACTTGGCGCACATGGTCGCGCCGGGCGGGAATGCGCTTGCGGCATCGTCGGCGTTGGATGCGGCGGCCGTACCGAAGTCGGACTCCGACTTGCGCGCCGACTCGGCGCCGGCGCCCGCGAGGTCGGACGGGATGCCGCCTGCGGCGGCGTCGCTAGTCAGTGCGCGGGACTTTTTTTTTGCGCCGCCGAGGTTCGAGCGCGCCTCGTAGGCGGCGCGCTTCTCGGCGATCAATGCGCGCTGCGCGTCGTCGAGTTCGGGGTCGTGGAGCAGGCCGATCATCTTCAGGTGCTGCTCGATCACGTAGCCGAGTTCGGCGACGATCGACGGCATGTAGACGCCGCCGGCCTTGAAGTAGCCGCCGCGCGGATCGAACACGGCCTTGAGTTCCTCGACGAGGAAGGTCACGTCGCCGCCCTTGCGGAACACCGCGGACATGATCCGGGTCAGCGCGACGATCCACTGGAAGTGTTCCATGTTCTTCGAGTTGATGAAGATCTCGAAGGGCCGGCGCAGTTCGTGCTCGGTGCCCGCGTTGAGCACGATGTCGTTGATCGTGACGTACAGCGAGTGCTCGAACAGCGGCGACTTGATCTTGTAGGTCGCGCCGATCAGCGTGCCCGGGCGCTCGACCTTCTCGTGCATGTGGATGACTTCGGCCAGCGCGATGGACGGCGCGCTCGCGGGCGCCTCTGCGGCCGGGACGACCTTTGTGTTTTCCTTCGGGCCGGCAACGCTGTAGCCGGTGATCTTCTTGCTGATCTTCATGGGTGATCGTTTCAGTGGATGCGTGAATGTTCGGGATTGGACCGGTGGCGCGGGGTGGCGCGCGATCGCGGCCTTGACCGGTGACGTTTCGCGCGCGCGGTCAACTTTTGCGCGGCGCTTTCTTCGCGGCCTTGCGCGCGGGTTTCCTGCGGCCGGGCGCTTTCTTCGCGGGCGCCTTGCGGCCCGGCGCCTTTTTCGCGGGTGCCTTGCGCGCGGGTGAGCGCTTCGTCGCAGCCGTGCGCGCAACGCGCTTGGGCGCGGCCGGCCGGCGCGCCGCGGACTTCTTCGCGGCCGTCTTGCGCGTCGTCTTCTTCGCGGCTTTGCGTGCGGCCGGTGCCGGCAGTGCGGCGGCGGCCGCGATTTCGGCCTTGCTGCGGCGCGCGATGTCCGCGCGATGGGCGCGCGCGTAGCTCTGGATATCCTTGAACGTGCCGTCGGCAGCGCGCACCGCATACAGCTTCTTGCCGGCGCTGCTGTACATCGTGGTGCGTTTGCGGGTCGCCATCGGTTTCTCCTGGGCGGCGCGGGACGGTATCGGCATCAGCCGGTCCGCCGCGGACCGGCCGATGCCACGACGCTCAGCGCCGACGCGCGCCTTTCTTCGCGGCCTTGCGCGCGGGCCTGCGCTTGGCGGCCTTCTTCGGTGCCGCGCGACGCGCGGTCTTGCGCACCGCCTTCTTCGCCGCGGACTTGCGCGCACCGGCCTTGCGTGCCGACTTGCGCGCGGTCTTCCTGACCGCCTTGCGTGCGGACGCGGCCTTGCGGCTGCCCTTCCTGACTGCCTTGCGTGCGGTCTTCTTCGCGCGCACGGCCTTGCGCGCGGACTTCCTCGCGCCTTTCCTCACGGCCTTGCGCGTCGCCTTCTTCGCGGACCGCGCTTTCTTCGCAGCCTTCTTCACCGCCTTCCTTGCGGCCTTCTTCGCGGGTGCGGCCTTCTTCGCGACCTTCTTCGCGGCCTTCTTCGCGGCCTTCTTCGCAGCCTTCTTCTTCTTCGGCGCGGCCGGCCTGGAGCCGACGACCTGCCGGGCCTTGGCGACGACCGCCTTGACCTTGCGCGCGGCCTGCTTGCGCGCCTTCTGGGCCTTCTTCGCAACCTTCTTCGCGGTGTTCTCGACCGCATTCTTCGTGTCCGACGCTGCCGTGCCGACCGAGCTGACCACGGCACCGGCCATGTCGGCCACGGCGCCGCCGACCTGCGACGCGCCTTCCTTCATATTGTCGAACGAACTGCCGCCTTCACTGTGCATGGTGTTCCCCTCTCCAGATGTTGGGACCTGATTGAGCTGTTGTGGAACGAGCGTGATTGGAACGGGCATCGAGAAACGCGCCTGATCGGGACGGGCCTGTACAAGCCGGCCATTCACGAATTGCGCTGGACGACGCGCGTCGCGGCGGATCGATTCGGCGGCCTGCCCGTATCGGCCAGGGCCGATCGCGGGATCCTAGAACTTGCCGTAATAGCCTTCCTTGAGCGCATCGAACAGGTTCGCGGCGGTGTGCGTTTCGCCATCGTACTCGATCTCTTCGTTGCCCTTGACCTCCACCACGGAACCGTCCTCGAGTTCGAAGCGGTAGGTGGTGTTGGCCAGATCATGCTCCTTCACCAGCACTCCTTGGAAGGCCGCCGGATTGAAGCGGAACGTCGTGCACCCCTTGAGGCCCTGGCGGTGCGCGTAGGTGTAGATGTCCTTGAAGTCCTCGTAGGGATATTCGGTCGGCACGTTCGCGGTTTTCGAGATCGAGGAATCGACCCAGCGCTGCGCGGCGGCCTGGATGTCCACGTGCTCGACCGGGCTGATGTCGTCGGCCGCGACGAAGTACTCGGGCAGCTTTTCCTCGGCGACCTGCGAGCCCGGCATCGCCTTGCCGTTGATCAGTTCGCGATACGCGAGCAGCTCGTAGCTGAAGACCTCGACCTTCTCCTTGGACTTCTTGCCCTCGCGGATCACGTTGCGGCTGTAGTGGTGGGCGAAGCTCGGCTCGATCCCGTTGGACGCGTTGTTGGCGAGCGACAGCGAGATCGTGCCGGTCGGCGCGATCGAACTGTGGTGGGTGAAGCGCGCGCCGACCTCGGCGAGCTCGGCGACCAGCTCGGGCGCGACTTCGGCGACACGCTGCATGTAGCGCGAATACTTCGCGTGCAGCACGCGGCCGGGCACCATGTCGCCGGCCTTGCAGCCGTCGACGGCCATCTCGGGGCGCTTGCGCAGCATCTCGCCGGTCACCTCGAACTCCTGCGCGAGCACCGGAGCGGGGCCTTTCTCCTTCGCAAGCGACAGCGCGACCTCCCAGCCGGCCAGCGCCATCTCGCGCGCGACGTCCTCGGTGAACGTGCAGGCATCGGCGTTGCCGTAGCGCATCTTGAGCATGGTCAGGGTACTGCCGAGACCGAGGAATCCCATGCCGTGGCGACGCTTGCTCTCGATCTCGGCGCGCTGCTGCGCGAGCGGCAGGCCGTTGATCTCGACCACGTTGTCGAGCATGCGCGTGAACACGCGCACGACCTCGCGGTATTCCTCCCAGTCGAAGCGCGCCTTCGGGCCGAACGGATCGCGCACGAACGTGGTCAGGTTGACCGAGCCCAATAAGCAGTTGTGCACGACGATGCCATTCACGATCAAGGTATGCGTCGAGAATTCCTCGATGTCGTAGACCGGCTGCACGCCCTTGCTGGCAACTGAAACCACGGTTTCCACAGGGAAGGCATCGGCTTCACGCCAGCGCTCCTTGTCCGCCAACAGGCGCGTGAGCCGCTCCTGCTTGCTGGTGCAGAACGGAAAGCCGATGTGGCGGTAGTAGCGATACGCATCGCCTTGACGAAGCAACAGCGAATGGAACGCATGCCCCTTCGAAACGTTTGCGTGAATCATGCCGTGGATGCCGAAGTTCAGCAGCAGCAGCTGAATGCCCTCGAGCCATTCGCGACTGGCCGACACCAGGCGAATCGCGAGCTTGTCGTCGTTGATACCGCCATCTGCGCAGAAAACCGCTGCAAGAAACGAGGCCTGCTGGCAACTGTCGGCACGGAAGATCTTCTCCGGCACACGCAGTGCTCGCGAGGTGTAATCCTCCAGGCCAAGTGTATCGCGCAGGCTGCGCACTGCTTCCTTGCGATAGCAGGCGATCGTGTGCACGTCGATGGTCTGACCCGAATAGCTCCTGCGCAACGTGCCGTTGGTTCCGGTCAGTGCCTGGAAGTGCGGCGCAAGCAGCTGCATCGCGACATCGTCGCTGTCGCTGAACACCACGCCGGTCGACTCCGTCAGCCAGCCATCGGCGAGCAGCCAGCCGTAGAGCGCGAAATCCAGGTCGAGTGCAGTCGACCGTCCCGCCCCGGCGCGCACATCGATCGACTCGTCGATCAGCGTGCGCCAGGTGTCCTGCTTGTGCCGGGTGACCAGCGGACGCCGCGCGCCGAGCCGGCCTTGCGCATCGGCAAGCAGAGCTATCGCCGCTGCGTCACCGTACGCACACGGCTTGCCCTTGTAGCGCGCAGCGGTCACCGATGCCGCATGCACGTACCCGCGCAATACCGAATCCGGGGCGGTCGCAAGCTCGCAACGCCCTAGTTCGCGAACGACCGCATGATGCCGTGACACACACAGACCCTTGGCTCGATCGCTGTAGTTGACGAGGAGGCGGTCGAGCAGCGGCCGCAGGAAGGCTCGCCGGCTCGCACGCGTGACCACGATCTGGTCGCCTTCGTAGCCGTCGAGCAGATACTTGAGTGCGCCGAGGTCGAAGGGATCGATCAGGGTCAACCCCGACATTTCGCGCGACTGCACATGGACTTCGCTGCCCGGCGCCAGATCTCGCACTTCCTTCCAGCCGGAAGGCGTGTGCACGCGATGATCGGCGGTCAGCTCGATGTGCTGGCCATTGGCGAAGCGAACATCGAAGACCTCCTTTTCGCCATTGCGCACCAGCGTACACGCTCGCAGATCGGTCTTGTTGCCGCTGAACTGATCGTCGACGCCGATCAGCAAGGGCTTGCCCTGCTGCGCCAGCGCGTAGGCGTCGTCGGTGCGGATCAGACCATGATTGGTGTTGAGCCGCATCGCACCAGTCCAACACGATCCATAGGGTGGAAGCGGCTGCTCGCCGCACGGATTGGTCGCGCGGATGTGCTCGCACCACCAGTTGTTGTTCATCTCGTTGACGCGGTCGATCAGGATGAAGCCGGGCTCGGCGTAGTCGTACGTCGAGACCATGATCATGTCCCACAGGTGGCGCGCACGCAGGTGGCCGTAGATCTTGCACGCGACGAGGCCGTCGTCGCGGGTCACGTAGTTCTTGTGCGTGGGCCAGTCGCGCCAGACCACCTTGGCCGGGTCGGCAAGGTCGATCTCGTGCTGTTCCTTGACGTGGATCGGGAACACGAGCGGCCAGTCCGCGTCGCGCTCGACCGCATCCATGAACGCATCGGTGACCAGCAGCGACAGGTTGAACTGGCGCAGGCGTCCGTCCTCGCGCTTGGCGCGGATGAATTCGCGCACGTCGGGATGGCTGACGTCGAACGTGCCCATCTGCGCGCCGCGGCGGCCGCCCGCCGACGACACCGTGAAGCACATCTTGTCGTAGATATCCATGAAAGACAGCGGGCCCGACGTGTAGGCGCCCGCGCCGGACACGTACGCGCCGCGCGGGCGCAGCGTCGAGAACTCGTAGCCGATGCCGCAGCCGGACTTCAGGGTCAGCCCGGCCTCGTGCACCTTGTCGAGGATGTTGTCCATCGAATCGTCGATCGTGCCCGACACCGTGCAGTTGATCGTCGAGGTCTTGGGCTTGTGCTCCTGCGCGCCCGCGTTGGAGGTGATACGGCCGGCCGGGATCGCGCCGCGGCGCAGCGCCCACAGGAAGCGGTCGTACCAGTAGTTCCTCTTCTCGGGATTCGCCTCGACCTCGGCGAGCGCGCGCGCGACGCGCTGGTAGGTGTGGTCGATGCTCGCATCGACCGGTTCGCCCTGCTTGGATTTGAGGCGGTATTTCTTGTCCCAGATGTCCTGCGAGGCGGGCTGCAGCGGAATGGCCACCGCGCCGCGCGCAAGTTGTTCAAGGCGCACCGTGCTCATTGTTGTTGATTTCTCCTGATCTCGACCGGATTGCGATCCGACCGGTTGCATGCGCTGATCACACCGCGTTTCCGCCCTGGCGATCCCCCATGGGCCGCACCGCGCAGGCCGCTGCACCACGCTGTGCTCCACCCTCGCCTACCCAACCGATAGGTGGGCCCGGTCCCGACAACCACAAGATATTGTGAGACCGGGGGGTAAACCTACGCTCGCCGCCCGAGGATGTAAAGAGCCTTCTCGTACCTCCGCAGCGGCCCGCATCGGCGCGATTCGAAAGCGCATTTTTCGTGCCGACCGCAAGGCCGCCGCGAAACTGAAGTGCATTTGCGCGGTCCTAACGATCGGTCGATGCTAGCCATCGTTTTCGAGTCCAGGATGATCGCCATGCCCAATTCACGCCGCTCCCTTCGTGTCCGCCGCCTGCCCGCGCTGGCGCTGCCGTTCGCGCTCGCCTGCGGCGTCCTCGCGGGCATGCCCGACGGCGCGGTCGCGGCGGGTCTGCCGCCCGCGGTCGATGGTCAGGCGGTGCCCTCGCTCGCGCCGATGCTCGAACGGGTCACGCCCGCGGTGGTCAACATCGCTTCGAAGACCACGGTCGCGGTGCGCAACCCGTACTTCGACGATCCGTTCTTCCAGCGCTTCTTCGGCGTGCCCTCGACGCCGCGCGAACGCGTCCAGCAGTCGCTCGGTTCGGGCGTGATCGTGGATGCGGACAAGGGTTACGTGCTGACCAACAATCACGTCGTCGAGGGCGCCGACGACATCTCGGTGACCGTCGCCGACGGCCACACGGTCAAGGCCCGGGTGCTCGGCACCGATCCGGACACCGACCTCGCGGTGCTGCAGATTCCGGCCGCGCACCTGACCGCGCTGCCGCTGGCCGATTCCTCGAAGCTGCGCGTCGGCGATTTCGTGGTCGCGATCGGCGAGCCGTTCGGACTCGGCCAGACCGTGACCTCGGGCATCGTCTCTGCACTCGGGCGCACCGGCCTGCGCGGCACGGGCTACCAGAACTTCATCCAGACCGACGCGTCGATCAATCCGGGCAACTCGGGGGGCCCGCTGGTCAACCTGCGCGGCGAACTGGTCGGCATCAACTCGCTGATCTTCTCGCCTTCGGGCGGCAATGTCGGCATCGGTTTCGCGATTCCGTCCAATCTCGCCGCCGACGTGATGCGCCAGCTGATCACCACCGGCACGGTCAAGCGCGGCGTGCTCGGTGTCGAGGCGCAGGACATCACCCCGCAGATCGCCGCGATGCTCGCGCTCGGTGACACCCGCGGCGCGGTCGTGACCCGGGTCCGCGCGAACTCGCCCGCGGCAGCGGCCGGCCTGCGCGCGGGCGACGTCATCGTGTCGCTGAACGGCAAGCCCGTGACCAGCGAACAGGACCTCTACAACATCGAGGGCCTGACCGCGCCCGGCGCCGCGGTGCAGGTCGGCCTCGTCCGCGACGGCAAGCCGCTCAGCGTGAGTACCGCGCTCAAGGCAACCGTGCTGCGCACGATCAAGGGCGCAGCCCTCGACCGCCGCCTCGGCGGCGTCGAATTCCGCGACCTCGAAGACCGCCTGCGCCGCCAGGGCATCGGCGGGGTCAGCGTGAGTGCGATCGCGCCGAACAGCACCGCGTTCGTGAACGGCCTGCGCAAGGGCGACATCGTGGTCGCTGTGAACCGGCGCGATCTCGCGGGCAGCGAGGACTTCGGGCGCCTCGTCGCGAGCCACCCGCGCCAGCTTCTGCTGACCCTGGTGCGCGGCAACGAGCTGTACTACCTGCTGTTGCAGTAGACCGCGGCCGCGGCGCAATCCGTGATCCGCGCGGCGCCGGTGCAGGCACGCGCATGCTAAGGTTGCGCCCGCATTTCTTCTTCGCTTCCGATGCCTTCCGCAACCATGCTGCCACGCCACCTCATTGCGTCTTTCGCGATCCCGCTCGCACTCCTCCTCGTCGGCCTCGCTGCGCCGGCGCGCGCCGCCACGATGGACCAGCTGGTCTGGCGCGGCGACCAGGCCACCGGCCGCGCGATCATGGACGACCTCGCCAAGCAGTATGCGAAGGACAAGAAGGGCACGATCGTGCTGCAGCCGTTCAGCACCCTGTCCGGTCTCGATGCGGTCGCGAGCGGCAGCGCGGATATCGCAGGCAGCGCACGCGGCAAGTACGCGCGCCGCGCCGAGGAAGCGAACATCAATTTCGTGCCGGTCGCGCTCGACGCTGCGGTTCTGATCACTCATCCGCGCAACCCGGTCGATCGCGTCACCCTCAAGCAGGTCCACGACATCTACTTCGGACGCATCACCAACTGGAAGGAACTCGGCGGTGCGGACCTGCCGATCAACCTGTATGCGATCGCCGCGCCGCTCGATGGCGTGGAGTTCTCGCTGCGCGAGCTCGTGTTCCGCAATGGCGATCAGCGCGTCGCCGCGCCGCGCCTCTACCTCAACACGGTCAAGCTCGAGGAAGCGGTCGCGATCGACCCGGCCGGGCTCGGTCTGTCGACGCTGGCCAGCGTGCATGGCAACAAGGCGGTCAAGGCGCTCGACATCGAAGGTGTCAAGGCCTCGCCCGCGAGCGTCGCCGACGCGAGCTATCCGCTCTATATCACGCTGTATCTGGCGAGCCGCGTCGATTCGCCCAAGCAGGCGTCGATCGATCGTTTTCTCGCGTTTCTCGACACCCCGGCCGCCAAGGACATCCTGCGCCGCCACGACCTGATCCCGTACGCGGACGCGGGCGACGCGGTCGCGCGCAACGAACAGCGCATGGCGTTCATCGACGCCCAGCTCGGTCGCCAGGCCAGCGCCGTCGCCGCCGCGACGCCGACACCGGTATCGGCGCCGCGCGCAACCCTCGAATCGCGCGTGCGCATTGCGCCGACCGCGCAGACGACCGAGGCCGCACGCGCGAACCTGGCCCGCGCCGAGGAAAAGAAGGCCGCCGCGAAGAGCGCCGGCGCGGCGCCGCCCCCGCTCCCGCCCGCTGCGCCGGCCGCGGTCGCGAGCGCGCCCGCACCGGACGCGCAGATGCCGCGGGCCACGGTTGCGCCGACGCCGGCGCCGCACGTCGAAACGCGCGCACCGAAAGCAAAGGTCGCCGCAACCCGCAAGCCGGCCGCGAAGAAAAAGCCGGCCCCGAAGGCGGTCGCGAAGACTGCGGTCGCGAAAACCTCGAAGTCGCCCGAACCGGCGAAGAAACCACCCGTGTCGTTCGACAATGTCAACGGCGGCGCCGCACAGAACTGAGCATCCGGCCGTGGCCGGCGCGCCGTCGCCGATGCAGATCCGTGCCGTTTCGCTCGATCTGGACGACACCCTGTGGCCGGTTGCACCGGCCATTCTCGGAGCCGAGCAGCATCTGCACGAATGGCTGCGCGCGCAGCACGCCACGGTCGCGGCCACATGGCCGATCGCGGCGCTGCGGCGCTTGCGCGAGCAGATCGCGAGCGAACGTCCGGATCTCGCGCACGACTACAGCACGCAGCGCATGCTGACCCTCGAGCGCGCATTCGCGACCTGCGGCTTCGGAGGCGAGCATGTCGAGGCCGCCTACGAGGTCTACTTCGCGGCGCGCAATCGCGTCGACTGCTATCCCGACGTGGAACCCGCGCTCGCCGCGCTCGCCGCGCGCGTGCCGGTGGTCAGCATCTCCAACGGCAATGCGGATCTCGCGCGAATCGGTCTGCGCGCGCATTTCCGCCACTGCCTCTCGGCGCGCGAGTGCGGCTTCGCCAAGCCGGCCGCGGCGATCTTCCACGATGCCTGCGCGCGCCTGGGTCTCGCCCCGCAGCACGTGCTGCATGTCGGCGACGATCCGCTGCTCGACGTGATCGGCGCGCGCGCGGCGGGTCTGCGCACGGCCTGGCTGAATCGCGACGGCGCGCGCTGGACCGAACGCGTGCGCGCACTCGACGCCACCAGCCTGGCGCGCGCGGATCGCGGGGCACCCGACATCGAACTGCGCGACCTGACCGAACTCGCGCAGTGGATCGAACGCCACGCCGAAGCAACAAGAGGGCACGAGGAGTGACGATGGACGCCTGGATCGATCCGGCACGGGCCGCGCAGGCCACGCCGCTGCTCGCAGTGGACCGCGACAACTTCGTCGCGGTCGCGGAGCTGTTCGGCGCGCACGCGCGGCGCTGGTGCGCGGCGAACGGATTCGCGGGCGAGCCCGGCCGTTTCGTCGCGATTCCGGGCCCTGACGGCAATCCGGCCGCGGTGCTCGCGGGCTGCGACCGCCGCGACGCACTGTTCGGCCTCGCTTCGCTGCCCTCGCGCCTGCCGCAGGGCGACTATGCGCTCGACCCGCGCGGGCTCGCGCTCGATGCGGGCCACGTCGCACTCGGGTGGGCGCTCGGTGCATATCAGTTCACGCGCTACAAGAAGCCGTCCCGCATGGCCGCACGCCTGGTCGTCGCCGCCGACACCGCGGCGCAGGTCCTGCCCCTGGCCGAAGCCGCGTTCCAGGTCCGCGACCTGATCAACACGCCGACCGAGGACATGGGGCCGGCTGAACTCGCGGCCGCGGTGCGCGCGCTCGCCGAGCGCCATGGAGCACGCTTCAGCGAGCGCGTCGGCGACGAATTGCTCGCGGCCAATTTCCCGGCCATCCATGCAGTCGGCCGCGCGAGCCATCGCGCGCCGCGGCTGCTCGAACTCGACGCAGGCGCGGCCGATGCGCCGCACCTGGTCGTGATCGGCAAGGGCGTGTGCTTCGACTCCGGCGGCCTCGACATCAAGAGCGCCGACGGCATGCGCTGGATGAAGAAGGACATGGGCGGCGCCGCGCACGCGATCGGACTCGCGAGCCTCGTGCTCGCGACGCGCCTGCCGGTGCGCCTGACCCTGCTGGTGCCCGCGGTCGAGAACGCGATCGCGGGCAATGCGTACCGTCCGGGCGAAGTGATCACGACGCGCGCCGGAATCAGCGTCGAGGTCGACAATACCGACGCCGAGGGCCGCCTCGTGCTCTGCGACGCGCTTGCCTATGCAGCCGAGCAGAAGCCCGACCTGATCCTCGATTTCGCGACCCTGACCGGCGCGGCGCGCGTCGCGCTCGGTCCCGAGCTGCCCGCGCTGTTCGCGAACCGCGACGACGTCGCCGCGGGCCTGCTCGCGGCTGCCGGCGCAACCCGCGATCCGCTCTGGCGGATGCCGCTGTGGAGCCCGTACCTGACCCTGCTCGACTCGCACGTCGCCGATCTCGCCAACGCCGGCGCGTCACGCCACGCGGGCGCGATCACCGCGGCGCTGTTTCTCGAGCGTTTCGTGCCTGCGACCCAGCCCTGGGCGCATCTCGACGTGTACTCGTGGAACGACGCCGACAAGCCGGGCCATCCGCGCGGCGGCGAGGCGCAAGGGCTGCGCGCGTACTTCGAGTTCCTGCGCCACCGCTACCGCTGACATCCGCGGCGACCGCAGCCCGCCGATGGCGCCTGGGCTGCGCCGTGCGTCGGACCGGTGGGGGTCGACTGCCGAACGCGGATCAGTCGGTGCGCTCGACCGGCGCGGCTGCGCCGTGCGGCAGAACCACGGCCGCGAGCTTGGTGTCGGTGCGGATCAAGCCGATCTCGTCGGCAAGGATGTGCGCGGCTTCGTCGAGAATCACGTCGCGCTTGTCCTTCTCGCTCTCTTCGCGCTTGATGTCGTTGGCGATGCTGCGCTCGTCCGGCTGCAGGCCGTCGTCGCGCAGCGCGGCATCGACGCCGTCCGCTCGCGCCGAAGGCGCGGCTGCGGCTGCGCTTGCGGCCGCCGTCGCCGCGGCCGTGCCGCCGTCACTGCGCTGGTCCTTCGCATCGGCCTGAATCCTGTTCCTGGTCCGTGTCGCTGGATCCGCGTCCGGCGTCGCATGGCCGCTCGCGAGTTCGCGCGCCTTGCGCTTGGCTTCCTGCTCGTCCCGCTCCTTGCGGCGCACCTGCTCGTTCAGTGAAATCGTCTTTTCCGCACGCAGCGCACGCACGTCGGCGAGATCGGCCTCGAAGTTGCGCCATTCGACGTTCTTGCCCACGCGGTTGGCGTGGTCGGTCAGCAACATCGGAATGACCGGTTTGAGATCGGCCACCGGCTGATAGGCCGCAGGCGCGATCGAGGTCCATTTCAGCGCGTTGTCGTAGCTCGACTCGCCGAAATCCTTGGCGTCGACGGTCAGCGGGAAACTGATGTCGGGCGTGACCCCGCGCAACTGGGTCGAGCCGCCGTTGATGCGGAAGAACTGGGCGATCGTCATCTTGACCTCGCCGTAGATGGGCTTCTCGTTGTGCGCGACTTCGTCGAGGTCGACGAGGTTCTGCACGGTACCCTTGCCGAAGGTCGGTTCGCCGACGATCACGCCGCGCCCGTAGTCCTGGATCGCGGCCGCGAAGATCTCCGAAGCGGAAGCCGAGCCGCGATTGACCAGCACCGCGAGCGGACCATCCCAGGCCATGCCGGCATGGGTGCCATCCTCGACTTCGACCTGTCCGCCTGCATTGCGTACCTGGACCACCGGCCCCTTGCCGATGAACAGGCCGGTCAGGTCGGTCGCTTCGGCGAGCGAGCCGCCGCCGTTGTTGCGCAGATCCACGACCACGCCGTCGACCTTGTCGGCCTTGAGTTCGCCGAGCAGCTTCTCGACGTCGCGGGTCGCGCTCTTGTAGTTGCGGTCGCCGCGCCGGCGCGCGTCGAAGTCCTGGTAGAACGTCGGCAGCGAGATCACGCCGATGCGCCGCGTGCGCTCGCCGGACTTGACCTCGATGATCGACTTCTTGGCCGCCTGCTCCTCGATGCTGACCTTCTTGCGCACCAGCGCGAGCTGTTCGTGCCTGCCGTCGGGACCCGCATCGGCGGGCAGCACCTCGAGGCGCACGACGGTGTCCTTGGCGCCGCGGATCTTGTCGACGACGTCATCCAGACGCCACCCGACCACGTCGACCATCGGCCCGTGCTCGCCCTGACCGACGCCGACGATGCGGTCGCCGACCTTGAGCTTGCCCGACAACGCGGCCGGCCCGCCGGGCACGATCTCGCGGATCGCGGTGTAGTCCTCGTCGCGCTGCAGTACCGCGCCGATGCCCTCCAGCGAGAGCTTCATCGCGATGTCGAAATTCTCGGATGCACGCGGGCCGAGATAGTTGGTATGCGGCTCGATCGACGACGCATACGCATTCATGAACGTCTGGAACACGTCCTCGCTGTTGAGCTGGCGCACGCGGTCGAGGTAGCTCGCATAGCGCTTGTCGAGCGTCTCGTGGATGTCCTTGTCCTGTTTGCCGGCCAGTTTCAGGCGCAACCAGTCGTTCTTGATGCGCTTGCGCCAGAGGTCGTTGACCGCGGCATCGTCCTTGCCCCAGGGGGCCTTCTCGCGGTCGTACTGGTAGCTCTCGTCCTTGCTGAAATCGAAGCCCTTGGCGAGCACCGAGCGCGCGTAGGCGACGCGCTCGCCGACGCGCTGCTCGTAGACATTGAAGATCGCGTATGGCGCGGCGAGATCCTGGTCGTAGATCGCGTCGTCGAGCGTGTCCTTGTAGACACCGAAACGATCGATGTCGGCCTGGGTGAAGAACAGCCGGTCGCCATCGAGCGCGTCGAGGTAGCGCTTGAAGATCTGCTCGGACATCGCGTCGTCGAGCGGCATCGGCTTGTAGTGGAAGCGGGTCAGGAAGCGGGTCGCCCAGATAGCCGCCTCGGTCTGGGCGGGCGTCGCCTTGAGCAGCGGCGCCGCCGCCTGCCCGGTGGGTTTGGCGAACGCAAGCCCGCTCGACAGCACGAGGGCCAGGGTCAGGAACAGCTTCCGCATTACGGTCTCCGCAAAATCGTTGGGGGCGACAGGTTCGATTCCTGTCTAACTCAGGCAACCTGTACGTAGCCTGCAGCGTGCGCCATGGCATCGGCGTGATAGGACGAGCGCACCAGCGGACCGGACGCGACATGCTGGAATCCGATCCGGTAGCCGAGTTCCTCGACGGCCTTGAATTCCTCGGGCGTCCAGTAACGCATCACCGGGTGATGATGCGCGGTCGGCTGCAGATACTGTCCGACCGTCACCATATCGACCGCATGCGCACGCAAATCGTTCAACGTTTCGGCGACCTGCTCCAACGTCTCGCCGAGACCGAGCATGATGCCGGATTTGGTCGGCACGTCGGGATGCGCGGCCTTGAAACGCGCGAGCAAATCCAGCGACCAGTCGTAATCGGCGCCCGGGCGCACCTCGCGATACAGCGCGCGCGGCGTTTCCAGATTATGGTTGAACACGTCGGGGGGTGCGGCCGCGAATACTTCCAGCGCGCGTTCCATGCGGCCCTTGCCGCGGAAGTCCGGGGTCAGGATCTCGATGCGGATGCCGGGGTTCTCGAATCGCACTGCCTCGATGCAGGCCGCGAAATGCGCGGCGCCGCCGTCGCGCAGATCATCGCGGTCGACCGAAGTGATCACGACGTACCTGAGGCCCATGTCGCGAATGGTCTGCGCGAGGTGCGCGGGCTCGAGCGGATCGGGCGCCTGCGGACGGCCGTGCGCGACATCGCAGAACGAACAGCGTCGCGTGCACACCTCGCCGAGGATCATGAAGGTCGCGGTGCCCTTGCCGAAACATTCGTGGATGTTCGGACACGATGCTTCCTCGCAGACCGTGACCAGGCGGTTCTCGCGCAGTCTCGCCTTGAGCTTCGCGACCGCGTTGCCGGGCGGAATTCGCACGCGAATCCACGACGGTTTGCGCAGCACCGGCGCTGCGGCGAATCCCGCGCGATTGCGCGCGATCTTGTCTTCGCCGAGCTGCCTGTCGCCGGTTTCGATGATCGCGAGCGGGATCGTCCTGGAGTCGGTCATGCGGATTGCGCGACACGCGCGGCGTCGCTGGTGGCGGCCAGTGGGAGTTGCGGGTCGGCGATCCGTGCGGTGAGCCCGAACTGACGGGCGAGTTCGCCGATCAGGACCGTCTCGACCGCAGCCAGCGATCCCGGTCCGCCCAAGTCTAGCACCTGGGTCACTGCAAGTCCCTGATAACCGCAAGGATTGATGCGGTGGAACGGCTCGAGATCCATCGCGACATTGAACGCGAGACCGTGGAACGAGCAGCCGCGGCGCACGCGCAGTCCGAGCGCGGCGACCTTGGCATCGGCCACGTACACCCCGGGCGCACCGTCGCGACGCACGGCACCGATGTTCCAGTTCGCGAGCGTGTCGATCAGGGCCTGCTCGATGCGGTTGACCAGTTCGCGCACGCCGATCTTGAGGCGCCGCAGGTCGAAGAGCGGATAGGCCACGATCTGGCCGGGTCCGTGATAGGTGACCTGGCCGCCACGATCGACCGCCACCACCGGGATGTCGCCGGGCAGCAGCACGTGTTCCCACTTGCCGGCCTGGCCGAGCGTGAACACCGGATCGTGTTCGAGCACCCACAGTTCGTCGCAGGTGTCCGCGCCGCGCGCGTCGGTAAACGCCTGCATCGCGCGCCAGACCGGTTCGTAGGGCTGGCGGCCGAGTCGACGCACGGCGAGTGGCCGTGATTCGGGACTTGGAATGGCTGATCCGGGGACCAAGTTCTCGCTGCTCCAGTGCGTGTCGCTGCTGTAGCGACGATGTTGCATGAAGTGGGTATCGCGCGGGCCTTCACAAGCACGATTGCACCATGAAATGCGCCCGCGGATGTCATTTTTCCGCTGCTAGACTGTCTGCCTTGTCGAGGCCATGCAAGGGGAAAGTCATGGACGTTCGCACATCGGGGTTGTCGATCCTGCTCGTCACCGCGCTCGGCGCCGCACCGGTCGGGGCGAGTTCGGCACCGCTCGCGGCACCCGGCAAGCACGCCGATGCCGAGGCCGTGCCCGCACCTGTGACGCGCCCGCAACCGCATCGCGTGTGTCAGGCCAAGGCGGCCTGACCCACGACGGCGCGACGGTCGCGTCATTTGCAAGAATGCGGCGGCGACGCGGACTCCGTAGGTCAGGTCGGCGGAGCCGACCTGACGACCGCGCCAGTCAAACGGCGCGCGACGCGGATGGCGCACCGGCAACCGCGCCGGTCCGATTCCGGATTGCCTGCAGCGCGATCACAGCGTCCAGCGGATCGCCGGATCGGCACGCAGCGCGGCATGGGCTTCGTCGTATTTCTCGCGCGAGGGACAGGTGAAACTCGCCGACACCGACACGTAGTTGCCCTCACGCGACGGGCGCACGCGCAGCGAACCCGCGAGCACGTGCAGGCCGAGATCACCGAGGATGCGCGCGACCTTCTCCTCGAGTCCGGCCGCGGCACTGCCCATCGCGGTGATCTCGAACGCGCCCGGAAACTGGAATCCCTGTTCGGGATTCTGCGCATGGATATCGTCCAGATCCTTCATCGCTCACTCCTTCGATCAGTCATCGCGCCGTCGCCCGCAACGCACCCGGATGGCGCCGACCGCCGGCCTGCGATCGACGCGCACAGGTTGTGTCCGTGCATCGCGTCGGCGGAAGGCGCGGAAAGAGCCCTTTTCAGCGCATCTCCGCGCGCTACTCGCCCTTGGGCGCATCGGCCGAGACGTTCGTGCCCGCGCCGCCCTTGAACCACATCCAGACGTCGTCGCTGACGCGCTTGAAGAAACCACCTTCGTCGCCTTCGGCCAGCGCGATCAGCGGCCGCTCCAGCAAAACCTTGTCCTCGAGGCGCACCTTCAGGCTGCCCACCGCTTTGCCCTTGGCGATCGGCGCGACCAGTCGCGCGGGCATGTCGACGCTGGCCTTTAGGTCCGCGTAGCGGCCGCGCGGAAACGTGACCAGCACGTCTTCGGCGACACCGAGCGGCAAGGTCGCAATCGCACCCCTCCACAGCTCGGGGTTCGCGAGCGGCGCATTGGCCGCGTACAGCTTGCGCGTCTCGTAGAAGCGGAATCCGTAGTTGAGCAGTTCCTGGTTGTCGTCCGCGCGCTGCTTCTCGCTCGGGGCGCCCATCACGACCGCGATCAGGCGCTGGTCGCCGCGCCGTGCCGAGGTCACGAGGCAGTAGCCCGCTTCCGAGGTATGCCCGGTCTTGATGCCATCGACGGTGTCGTCGCGCCACAGCAGCGTGTTGCGGTTGTGCTGCTTGATGCCGTTCCATTCGAAGTCCTTGATCGCGTAGATCGTGTACTCCGACGGATAGTCGTGGATCAGTGCGCGCGACAACACCGCGACATCGCGCGCGGTGGTGTAGTGCTCGGGATTGGGCAGCCCGCTTGCGTCCACATAGTGCGTGCCGGTCATGCCGAGCCTGGCCGCGTACTGGTTCATCAGTTGCGCGAACGTGTCTTCGGAGCCGGCCGTGTGCTCGGCCAGCGCTATCGCCGCGTCGTTGCCGGACTGGATGATCATCCCGTAGAGGAGATCCTTGAGCGGCACCTTGCTGTTGAGCTGGAGAAAGCTGGTCGAGCCGTCGGTACCTGCCCCCCCGGAGCGCCAGGCGCGTTCGCTGACCAGGACCGGATCGTCCATGTGGATCTTGCCGTGGGCCAGTTCCGCGGAGACCACGTACGAGGTCATGACCTTGGTGATCGAGGCCGGCGCGACGCGCGCATCCATGTTTTCCTGGGCGAGGATCTGGCCGCTCGCATAGTCCATGAGCACCCAGGACTTGGCGTCGATCGACGGCGGCGGCGGCATCGGTCCCGCGCCGGGCGCGGCGCCCGGCGCGGGAACGGCCTGCGGCGTCGGCAACGCGGGCTTCGCGGCAGGCGAGTCGGTGGCGGTGGTCAGCGAAGACGCGGCCTGGGGTGCGGCGTGGGCGGCGCCCGCGAACGCGAGCGCGGCGGTAACGATCAGATACGGCAACTTCATTTCGGAACGGCACCTGCAATGCGGCGAAGTGCGGAATTGTCGCAGACACGGCGCGTCAAGACACCCCGCCCGACGCGATCGCGGGACCGCGGTATGCCGATCGTTCAGCGCGATCATGGGTTTCGCGCCGGCGATCAGCGCTCGATCGTCACGCGCGGGGCGCCGAGTCCGAGCCGCTCGATCCGCGCGGTCATCGCGTCGGCGGCGGCCGCGTCGACGAGCGGGCCGACGCGCACGCGGTGCACGGTGCGGCCCGCGATCGCGACCGATTCGATGCCGACCGCATCGATTCCCGCGCGCTTCGCGCTCGCGAGCGCACGCTCCGCGTTCGCGCGCTCGCCGAACGCGCCGATCTGCAGATAGATGCGGGCATCCTGCGCGATCGCTGGCGTGGCAGCGGGCGAGCCGTTCGCCGAGGCGTCGATCGCGCGCCGCGGCGCCGCGGCCTGCGCAGCGGAGTGATCCGGATCGAGCGCACGCACCTCGACCACGCCCGTGCCCTTGGGCCAGATGCCGATGCGGACCGCAGCCGCATAGGACAGGTCGATGATGCGGTTCTCGTGGAACGGTCCGCGGTCGTTGATGCGCACGATCACGCTCTTGCCGTTGTCGAGATTGGTCACGCGCGCATAGCTCGGCAGGGGCAGCGTCTTGTGCGCGGCAGTGAACGCGTACATGTCGTAGGGCTCGAACGACGAGGTCATGTAGCCGTGGAACTTGTTGCCGTACCACGACGCAAGACCGCGCTCGACATAGCCGCGGGCGCTCGGCAGCACGTGGTAGCTGCGACCGAGCACGCTGTAGGTCGGCTTGTTGCCGTAGCGCGAAAGCGGTTCGGCCCTGGGCACCGGCTCGGCCAGTTTCGCGATGTCGACCGGCGGTGCGGCCGGACCGTCGTCCCGGTCCTGGCGGTAGCGCTCGGACTGCGCGCGCGAGGTGTCATCGGCGCCGCGCACGGCAGCCGCACGGTCCGGCCCGGCAGCGCCCGGCGACGCGCCCGGGCGGCGTGTGTGGCCCGCGCAGCCGGCGAGCAGGGTTGCGCACGCGAGCAGGCCCGCGAGCCGGCGATAGCGACTCACGGCGCGCGGTTCGCGACGCCTGTCGCGATCGCATCGGCGAGCTGTGAGACCGCCATCGCGTACATCGGACTCTTGTTGTAGCGCGTGATCGCGCGGAAGTTCGCGAACACGAGCCAGAACTCGGGCCCGTTCGACCCGTCGAGCGTGAGCAGGGTCGACGGCATGTCCGCGGCGACACGCTCGAGCGGCGCGTAACCCCAGGCCTCCATCTGTTCGACCGGATATACCGGATCGAGACCCGGCGCGGGCAGCACACGCGCATCCGCGGCCGGCTGCGCGCGCATCGCGACGGGCTGGCCGGTCTGCCAGCCATGCTCGACGAAATAGTTCGCGACGCTCGCGGTGATGTCCGGCAGCGAATTCCACAGGTCGATGCGGCCGTCGCCATCCTCGTCCTTGGCCCAGTTGGCGATGCTGCTCGGCATGAACTGTCCCCAGCCCATCGCGCCTGCGTAGGATCCGCGCAGCGCGTCGATCGGATAGGCCAGATGATGATCGCCGAGCAGGAACAGCTGCTTGAGTTCGCCGCGAAAGAATTCGGCGCGCGGCGGATAGTGGAATGCAAGCGTGGCCAGCGCATCGAGCACGCGGTAGCTGCCGGTGATCCGCCCGTAGCTGGTTTCGACACCGATGATCGCAGTGACGATCGCCGGTGGCACACCGTACTCGCGGCCGACCCGGTCGAGCAGCTCGCGGTTCGCGCGATAGAACGCGATGCCGTCGTCGATGCGCCGGTCGGTCAGGAAGATCGGCCGGTAGTCGGCCCAGCTCCGCGTGGCTTCGGCCGGGCGCGCGATCGCCTCGAGGATCGAGTGCTGCACCTTGGCGCCGGCCAGCGTCGCCAGCACGTCTGCCTGCGCAGGCCCGCCCTCGCGCGCGACCTCGCTGGCGAAGCTGCGCTCGGCGCTCGCGAGCGCGCTTTCCGGATCGCCCTGGCTTGCGCAAACACCGGAGCTGCCGATACCGAGCAGGCAGAGGGCGACGACCGGAAGAATGGCGCGCGCGGCGCGAAGCGGTGCTTGCATCGGCTTACTCTAGCAGGATGTCGCGAGCGGCTGCGGTTGCACGTTGCGTGCGAGCGGCTTCCCGCATCGATCGCTTCCAGCGCATTCGCCCTTGGATGTTCGACTCGGGGATGCGCAGGAAACTTTCCTAGCGGGCACCCGCTGCCGCCGGTGCCGCTGCCGGCGCAACCGCCGCGATACGCGGAAAGCCGAGCGAGAACCAGTCGCAGTCGACCGTGCCATTGCCATCGTCGACCTCGACGCGCAGCCGCGTCGCACCCGCGACATGCACCGGCACGCGCTTGGCATAGTTCCGGTCGACCACGAAGCGCGGCAGCAATGCGTGGCCATCGAGCGACAGCCGGACCCCGACGATGCCGGTGTCATTACGCGTGAGGCAGGAACCGAGCAGCGGATTGATTCCCGGCGCGAGCGTGATGTCGGCGATGCCGGACACGTCGAAATCCGCCCATGCGGCGTGATCGTTGACCGGATGCATGAAGATACGGTTCTTGCGCGTGATGCGGAACGGCCCGAAGCCGATCCGTTGCGCCGCGATGCGCGCGAACATGAACATCGCATTGCGCTCGGGCAGCGCGTCGACCGGCACCTTGGCCGTGCTGACGACGGCCGGATGACGTTCGCGCGCGGCGGGCACCGGCGTGGTACCGAATGCCGCGCTGAAGTCCAGCCGCGTGTCGGGGCCAGCGCGCTCGAGCGAACGCAGCAGGGTGTCGCATTCGAACGAGTGCAGATCGAGCGCGTGCAAGTCCGCGACGGCGCCGAGGCTGGCCCATGCGCCGCTTGCCGCAAGCCAGTCGAGCGCGATCATGCGACGTCCGGCGCGATCGGTGAACGGCGCGGCGAGAAACACGCTTCTGCCCTGCTTGCGTGCGATCTCGAGCCAGCGGTCCTGGTTGCCGGCGACGAGAATCTGCAAATCGGCGCTGCGCCGATCGGCAAATACCAGCAGCACCTGGTTGTCATCGAGTTTGCCGACCGGCCAACCGCCGAGCATCAGCGGCAGCCTCCAGCCGCCGAGGTCGAGACCGCCGTCGGCCCAGCGGACCAGCGTGTCGTGCGCGCAGGGGACGGGCGCTTCGCGGCCGCGCCACGTTGCCTTTCGGAGCACCGCCTGCGCGACCGCGTTGTCCGGCAGCCGCGCGTCCGCTGCGGCCGGCGCGCTGCGGTCGTCGCCGGCGAGGAAACGCGCGTTGGAATGAACGCCGAGCAGGGCCAGCACGGTCGGTGCAACGTCCATGTGCAGCAGGCGCACGGGGCGCTCGCCGCGGCCCGCGTTGAGCACGAACAGCAGCGGCTGGCGCTCGGCGTCGGGCGGATACAGCGGCGAGGCGACATTGCGCATGGCCAGGTGATCGCTCATGACGACGACGACGGTGTCGTTCCAGCCCGGTTCGCGCGACAGACGGTCGATGAAATGGCCGAGCAACTGGTCGGTGCAGTGCACCGCATCGAGCATGTCGTTGCGGATCGCCGTGTACGGCGCGCAACCCGGCAGCCGGTAGCCCCCGGGCGGATGGGTGTCCGCGGTGGACAGCACCACGCTGAACGGCCGCCCCTGAGCCTGCTTGCGCCGGAAGGTGGCGAACGCCTCGGCGAACACGTCGCGATCGAGCAGGCCCCAGCCGAGTTTGATCAGCGCGTTGCCGTGACGCTGGTCGATCTCCCTATCGCCGAGCGCCTCGTCGTAGCCATGCAGGCGCAGGAACTCGCCCTTGTTGGTGAACGCGAGCGACACGCCGCTGAGAAACGTCTGCCGGTAGCCTGCCGCATGCAGCACGTCGCCGAGGCAGGCCAGTTGCGGATGGAAGCTGGCGGCCGTGGTGTTGTCGTTGCCGGGGACGAAGCCGAGTTCGCCGACGTTCTCGCCGAACACGCTGTTGAGCAGGAACGGCGCGCCGCATTGCGAGGCGAACATGCCGGCGATCGTGTAGGTGGCGCCCGCGAAAGTCCGGAACCCCGAGAAATCGAGTCCCTGCGCGCGCAGCCGGTCGATATTCGGGGTCAGGCCCGGGAAGCGCGTCGCGTCGGTGTAGCTGCGCTCGACGGATTCGAGATAGACGAACACGAGATTGCGCCCCGGGCTGGCCTGCACCTGGTCCGGGCGGCTTGGCCGCGGATCGAGCATGGCGCGAATGCGGCGACCGGCGCCCGAAGCGGCCAGGGCCTGGTCGCGTCCGGCCGCCGCCGCGTACGCGAGCAGACGATGCGGAGGCGCATCGACGAGCAACGCGAGCGCGAGCAGCAGCAACGCAGGCGCGATCATCCGCAGCGGCAGGCGCCGGCGCGTTGCGCGTGCGAGCACCAGGCCGGCTGCTGCGACGAGTCCGACCAGCGCGACCAGCGTTAGGCCGCTCGCCCACGGATACGCGGTCAGACTGGTGGCGAGGTTGCGCACGTCGACGTGCGCAAAGAAGCGCTCGTTGAAGGAGCTGCCCTGCAATAGCCAGGAAACCGCGTCGGCGGCCAGCAGCAGCAGCGCGAACACATAGACAACGACGCCGACCAGCGCACCGGGCCAGCGCAGGCATCGGCTCGCGAGCGGCAGCGCAAGCGCCAGACACAGTCCCGACGCCACGCCCTGCAGGGCCGCGCCGATGCCAAACGCCGCCACCGTCAGGCCCAGCCACGCCGCGACCAGCACGAACGGCGCGGCCAGCAGTGCCGTTTCGCGCGGCGGTGACCACCACCCGCTCGTCTTGACCATGTCCGCCCCCGGCGTCACCTGACGCCACTCCAACAGCAGGCCGGAAAAAAACCGTCCTGGATTCCTTCGGCTCGCGCGGTTGCGGCAGAACCCGTTGCCTGCGCCGGCATCGCACTTGCGCAATCGACCCGCGAGCGATGCGTCCGGCTCGTGTCGAACCATAGGCGCCGGAACGGGCATCGGCAACCTTGCGGCTGCCGGACCACTACCCCGCCACGACCTTGCGGTGTGCATGGATCGACATCAGCACGCCGAATCCGGCCAGCATCGACACCGCCGAGGTACCGCCATAGCTGACCAGCGGCAGCGGTACGCCCACCACCGGCAGCATGCCGGTGATCATGCCGCCGTTGACCATCACGTAGACGAACATCGCCATGCTGATCGCGCCCGCGAGCAGGCGCGCATAGGTGTCCTTGGCTTCGGCCGCGATCCACAGGCAGCGCGCGATGATGAACACGTACAGCGCGAGCAGCAGCAGCACACCGACCAGACCCCACTCCTCGGCGAACACCGAGAAGATGAAGTCGGTGGTGTGTTCGGGCAGGAACTCGAGTCGCGACTGCGTGCCGTGATGCCAACCCTTGCCCCAGATTCCGCCGGAACCGACCGCGATCTTGGACTGGATGATGTGCCAGCCGTTGCCGAGCGGATCGGCTTCCGGATCGAGCAGGGTCAGCCAGCGATTGCGCTGGTAGGCGTGCAGGAAATGCCAGCCGACCGGCACCATCGCGACGAGCGCGGCGAGCAGCGCACCGATGCGCCACCATGCGATGCCGGAGAGGAAAATCCCGAACGCGCCGCTCGCGGCGATCAGCAGCGCGGTGCCGAGATCGGGCTGCTCGGCGACGAGTCCGGCCGGTATCGCGATCAGCACGCCGACAATGCCCAACGTGGTCCAGCCGGGCGGCAGCGGCCGTCCGTTCAGATACCACGCGACCATCATCGGCATGGTCAGCTTGAGCAGTTCGGAGGGCTGGAAGCGCACGACGCGCAGATCCAGCCAGCGATGTGCGCCGCGCCCTTCGCCGAGCAGCGCGACCAGCACGAGCAGCAGCACGCTCGCCGCGTACAGCCACGGCGTCCAGTTGCGCAGGGTCAGCGGCGGAATGCGCGCGAGCATGAACATCAGCGCGAAGCCCAGTGCGAAGCGCGCGCCTTGCGCGAGTACCAGGTCGCGATCGAGGTCACTCGCGCTGTACAGCGTGAGCAGTCCGATGCTTATCAACAGCAGCAACGCGCCGAGCAGCGGCAGATCCATGCGCGGCTTGCGCCACATCGCGGCCGCGCGGCCGCGCAGGTTCGCGATCCATTCGTCGATCATCGGGCCGCCTCCGCGCCGTGCGCGCGTGCCGCCGCCGTCTGCAAGACGGCCACCGGCGCGGCCGCCGGATTCGCGTTGCGCGCCTGGCGCGCCTGGTCCCCCGGCAGCCACGCATCGAGGATCCTGCGCACGATCGGCGCCGCATCGTGCGCGCCGCTGCGACCGGCTTCGAGCGCGACGACTACCACGATGCGCGGCGCGTCGGCCGGCGTGAACGCCTCGAACAGCACCTGATGGCGCTCGATCGGACTGGTGCTGATGCTGGTCCACTCGGTGGTCGTGCGCGAAAAGCGTTCGGCCGTGCCGGTCTTGCCCGCGATCACATACGGGAAGTCGCGACCGATGCCGCGTGCGGTGCCGCTGTCCAGCACCGCAATCATGCCCTGCTCGACCGCGCTCCAGTCCTGCGGGTTGCGGATCACGCCGGGCCGTGGAGCGGCCGGCGCAACCGCGACCGGCCGGCTGTCGACGCCCTTCTGCACCGCGCGCAGCAGGTGCGGCGCATGCGGCACGCCGCGCGAGGCCAGCGTCGCGACCGCATTGGCGAGCTGCAGCGGCGTGACCACCCAGTAGCCCTGACCGATGCCCGCGATCACGGTCTCGCCCGGATACCACGCTTCGTTGAAGCGCGCGCGCTTCCAGTCACGCGAGGGCAGCACGCCGCCGCTCTCGCCGACCAGATCGATGCCGGTGGGCTTGCCGAAACCGAACTTGTCCATGAACGCCGAGAAGCGATCGATGCCGAGGTCGAGCGCGACCGAGTAGAAATAGGTATTGACCGACTGCGCGATCGCCTGCACGAGGGCGACGCGGCCGTGGCCGCCACGCTTGTCGTCGCGGTAGGCGCGCGCCTGCCCCGGGATGAAGAATTCGCCGGTCGACAGCACGGTATCCTCGGGACGGCGCACACCGTATTCGAGTCCGGCGAGTCCGACGAACGGCTTCATCGTCGAGCCGGGCACGTAGTTGCCGCGCAGCGCGCGGTTCAGCAGCGGTTTGTCCGGGTCTTCGAGCAGCGCGGAGTAGTCCGCATGCGAGATGCCGTTGACGAACGGATTCGGATCGAAGCTCGGTACGCTGATCATCGCGAGCACCTCGCCATTGCGCGGATCGAGCGCTATCGCGGCGCCGGCGCGCCCCTCGAACGCGGCCTCCGCGGCCTCCTGCAGGTGGGCATCGATCGTCAGGTACAGATTGTCGCCGGGCTTGGGCGCGAGGCGGTCGGGCAGGACCCGCAGCGGCCGGTGGTCCGCATTGACCTCCACCTTTTCGTAGCCGACCTCGCCGTGCAGGCGATCTTCGTAAAAGCGCTCGATGCCGGTCTTGCCGATGTGCGTGGTGCCCGCGTAGTCGCCCTTGTCGATGCGCGCCAGTTCGTCCTCGTCGATGCGCCCGACATAGCCGACCGTGTGCGCGAATTCCTCGCCGAGCGGGTACGAGCGGGTCAGGTAGGGCACCACGTCGACGCCCGGAAACGCCCAGCGGTTGACCGAGAAGCGTGCGATCTCCTCCTCGGACAATTTCAGCCGCAGCGGCACGCTCTGGTACGAGCGCTTGCCCTGGCGCTGTGCGTCGAAGCGCGTGAGGTCGTCCTCGCTGAGCGGCACGACCTGCCCGAGCCGCGCGAGCAGGCGCGGCATGTCCTCGACCTGTTCGGGCGTGACCTCGAGTCGGAACGCGGCCACGTTCTCGGCGAGCAGCACGCCGTTGCGGTCATAGATCAGGCCGCGAGCGGGCGCGAGCGGCCGGGTCAGTACGCGGTTCGCCTCCGAGCGCGCACTGAACTCGTCGTGCCGGTCGACCTGCAGATAGGCGAAGCGTGCACCGAGCGCGGCGAGACAGGCGATGATGATGAGCAGTCCGGCGATCGCGCGGCGACGGAACGTCGCGGCCTCGTGACGCGCCTCCCTCAGCGGTTTGAATGCGCTGCGCATCGCGTCGTGCTACCGGTTGCGCCGCGCGGCATCGCGGCGCGCGGCGGCCATGGTACGGAGCGGGCCGGTCGGGCGACAGGCGCATGCGCGGATCATCGCGGTCAATCCTTCGCACGCAGCCGCGCGCGCACGTCGTCGAGGATCAGGAACACGAATGGCCACGCGATCATCGCGCTGATCGGTGCGAGCCAGAACGCGGCCGAGGGCAGCGGTTGGCCCGCGAATCCGCGCACCATCAGCATCACGATGCGGTCGTTGAGCAGCAGCACGAGTACGGCCAGCGCCTGCTGCCACAGCGGAAAGAAGCGCAGGCGCGCGCGAAAGCGCAGCACGATGAACGTGATCACGAGCAGGCGCAACGCCTGTTCCCCGAGCAGTTCGCCGGTCACGATGTCGCTGGCCAGACCGAACAGGAACGCGAAACCGAGACCGATCCGCTCGGGAGTCTCGATCGCCCAGTAGATCAGTACCAGCGCGACCCAATAGGGCTTCAGCGGCAGCAGCGCGAGCGGCAGCGGCATCAACTGCAGCAGAAACGCGAGGACCAGGCTGCCCGCGAACAACCAGCTCTGGACGCGTGCGCGGTTCATCGCGGCGGCGGCGAAGCATTCGCGGGCGCCGGCCCCGCGAGGCTGGACGGCGGCCCCACCTCGTCCAGCGGCGCGGGCGGTCCGTACGGCTGCGGCTGATCGCGCAGCAGCAGGACCTCGCCGCTGCGGTCGAGCGCGGCGGCCGGCCGCGCGACGGCCGCGGTGAACAGGCCGTTGCGGTCGTTCCTGACCACGCTGATCGTGCCGACCGGGAAACCGGCCGGAAAACGGCCGCCCAGGCCCGAGGTCAGCAGGTGGTCGCCGACCGCGACGTCCGCGCTGATCGGGATGTTCGGCAATTCCAGCCGATCGATCGCACCGCTGCCATAGGCGATCGCACGCAGGCCGCTGCGCTCCACGACGACCGGAATCGCGTGGGTCGGATCGGTGATCAGCATCGCGACCGCGGTGTTCGGCAGCACTTCGACGATCTGTCCCATGACGCCGTGCGCGTCGATGACCGGCTGGCCGACCGTGATGCCCTGGTTGGAGCCGACGTCGAGCACGATGCGGTGGCGGAATGGATCGAGATCGACGTCGACGAGGCGCGCGAACTGCACCGACAGACCGAGGTTCTTCTGCGCGTCGAGCAGGGCTTTCAGACGCGTGTTCTGCGCCACCAGGGTGTCGAGCCGGTTCAGGCGCGCCTGCGCGAGCAGCAGGGCCTCGCGCAACGCGCGATTCTCGCTGGCCAGACGGCCCTGGGTCGCGACCGCAGTGCGCGTCGCGCGCGCAACGTCCGCTGGAAATGCGGCGAGCCGATAGACCGGCTCGACCAGCGCGCTGCCGGCATTGCGCAGCGTGCCGAGGTAACCGCTGCCGTGATCGAGCACCATCAGCGCGACCGCACAGGCGAGGTAAACGATCAGTCGCAGCGTGCTGACCGCGCCCTCGGCGAACAGCGTGGCATTTTCGGTACGCGCGAGGGCCATTGCAGCAGGGAATCTCGAATCGGGAATCGGGAATCGTAGAACAACAAGCGACGCCGTGCGCTTTCGCTCAACGGCAATCCCGACCCTTCATTCCGAATACCGGTCCCGATCACTCCGGCGCGAAGAAATCGCTGCCGTGCTGGTCGATCAGGTCGAGCGCGCGGCCGCCACCGCGCGCGACGCAGGTCAGGGGATCGTCGGCCACGTGCACGTGCAAACCGGTTTCCTCGGAGATCAGGCGATCGATGTCGCGCAGCAACGCGCCGCCGCCGGTCAGCACGATGCCGCGTTCGGCGACATCCGAGCACAACTCCGGCGGGGTCTGCTCGAGCGCGCTGCGTACCGCGCTGACGATGCCGGACAGCGGTTCGTGCAGGGCCTCGAGAATCTCGTTCGAGTTGACCGTGAACATGCGCGGTACGCCTTCGGCAAGATTGCGGCCGGAAACCTCGATCTCCCTGACTTCCGATTGCGGGAACGCACAGCCGATCTCGACCTTGATGCGTTCGGCGGTCGATTCGCCGATCAGCGTGCCGTGATTGCGGCGCACGTAGTTGATGATCGCCTCGTCGAAGCGGTCGCCGCCGATACGCACCGACTGCGAATAGACGATGCCGTTCAGCGAGATCACCGCGACTTCGGAGGTGCCGCCGCCGATGTCGAGCACCATCGAACCGCGCGCTTCGCCGACCGGGATACCCGCACCGATCGCCGCGGCCATCGGTTCCTCGACCATGTACACGTCGCGCGCGCCGGCGCTTTCCGCAGATTCCTTGATTGCGCGGCGCTCGACCTGGGTCGAGCCGCAGGGCACGCACACGAGCACGCGCGGACTCGGCCGGAACATGCGCGCCTTGTGCACCTTCTTGATGAACTGCTTGAGCATTTCCTCGGTCATCGTGAAGTCGGCGATCACGCCGTCCTTCATCGGCCGTATCGTCACGATCGCGGCCGGAGTGCGGCCGAGCATGCGCTTGGCCTCGCCGCCGACCGCAGCGACGCTGCGCGGCCCGCCGGGCCCGCGGTCCTGACGGATTGCGACGACCGAGGGTTCATTGAGGACGATGCCCTGCCCACGCACATAGATCAGCGTGTTGGCGGTGCCGAGATCGATCGAGAGATCGTTGGAGAAGAGTCCGCGGAGACTTTTGAACATGAGCGCGGCGCGAGCCTTTGTCGATTCGGTTCACACGCGCGGGCATCCTGCCCGGCGCACGAAACAGGGCGCGCGGCCCCGAGGGCCACACGCGAGCACCCTCGTCGCGGCCGTGACAGGCCTGCCGGGCCGAACGAGGGAAAAGCGCACGAGTTTAGTCAGCTGCGCGCGCGCGGGCAAGGACAGGCAGGTTAAGGATCCCTTGCCGGAACTACCGGGATTGCCGGAGCGGGGCGCGCGGACAGCGCGCGCGACGCCGCGCATGCCGAGCGGATTTCCGCTCCGGCGCACGGCTCGGGTAAGCTTCACGGGTTTACGGGCGCGTACGGCGTGCCGCCGCGGCAAGCGGTCGCAGCGCGGAAGGCAGCGCGGCTCAAAGGGTCCCCTGGCGCCGGGTAAGCGCCCGATCCGCGCCGCACGGCACCGCAGGAGCGGTCGCGACCCCTCACCAGACGAAGGTCACAGGCCCCTCGATGTCAGCACTGATCTGCGGTTCGCTCGCCTACGACACCATCATGGTGTTCCAGGACCAGTTCAAGAAACACATCCTGCCCGACCAGGTGCACATCCTGAACGTGTCGTTCCTGGTGCCGCGAATGCGTCGCGAGTTCGGCGGCTGTGCCGGCAACATCGCCTACAACCTCAAGCTGCTCGGCGAGGATCCGATCCCGATGGCCGCGGTCGGCCAGGATTTCGCGCCCTATCGCGAGCACCTCGAAAAATGCGGGATCCGCCTCGACCGCGTGCGCGTGTTCGAGAACCAGTTCACGCCGCAGTGCTTCATAACGACCGATCTGGACAACAATCAGATCACCGCCTTCCATCCCGGCGCGATGTCGAGTTCGCACGAGAACCACGTGCGCGACGTGCCCGGCGTCACCTTCGGCATCGTCGCGCCGGATGGACGCGAGGCGATGCTGCAGCACGTCGACGAATTCGCGGCGCGCGGCGTGCCGTTCATCTTCGACCCGGGCCAGGCGATGCCGCTGTTCGACGGCGCCGAGTTCCGCGCGATGATCGAGAAGTCGAATTACGTGATCGTCAACGACTACGAATCGCAACTGCTCCAGCAGCGCACCGGCCTGGACACCGCGGAGATCGCCGCGCGCGTGGACGCCTACATCATCACCCACGGACCGCGCGGCTCGATCATTCACACGCATGACGGCCAGCGCCACGAGATACCGCCGGCGCGCGAACGTCGCATCGTCGATCCGACCGGCTGCGGCGACGCTTATCGCGCAGGCCTGATCTTCGGTCTGATGCGCGGCCACGACCTGCCTACCTGCGGTCGCATGGCCTCGTTGATGGGGGCGCTCAAGGTCGAGCATCCGGGCACCCAGAACCAGCGCTTCGACCATGCCGGATTCACGGCGGCGTTCAGCGAACAGTTCGGCTATGCGCTCGATGGAGCGTCGCGGCCGCAGGGTTGAGCGCACACGGCACGATCCGCGCCCCTCGACTCGTCTTGTGGGCGGCCATGGACGCACAGGACGGCCCGGGCACGTGCGGTTTCCACCGGTCCGCGGACGGACCGCGGTTTTCTTTCCAGCAGAGGGTTGGGCCATGAAAGCACGAACGTTTCCATCGCTGTTGCCTGTGCTGATCGCACTCGCGACCGGCGCTTCCATCCAGGGCTGCGGGGCCAAGGGACCGTCGGTCGAACTCGCCGGCCACCACTATGGGGTCGAAATCGCGGACACCGAGCCCGCGCGGGAGCACGGCCTGATGGACCGTACCAAGATGGCTGCCGACCACGGCATGCTGTTCGAGTTCCAGGACGAGATTCCGCGCGCGTTCTGGATGAAGAACACGAAGATCCCGCTGGACATGCTGTTCTTCAATGGCGACCGGCGCCTGCTCAGCGTGCAGCACGACGTGCAGCCCTGCACGGCCGACCCCTGCCCCGCCTACTCGAGCGGCGCTCCGGCCCGCTACGTGCTCGAGCTCAACGCGGGTGAGGCACGCCGGATCGGTGCGGCTCCGGGCGACGAGATGCAGATCGCTCGCTGAGCGCAGTGCGCGCGATCCAGACACCGTCCCGCAATACCAGGGTCTCGCGCAACGCGTGAGCGCAGGCGAGACCGCAGCGGTACGGCACGAGCCGCTCCGTCGCCTGATCGATGCTGGCGTCCTCGACGGGAACAAACAGGCGCATGGGATCTCCTCTCCTCTGTTCGAAATGAACATTTCAGTTCACTCCAACAGATCGCGCTGCAGATCCGGCGACAGCGAGATGACGAAAAAAAGGCGCGCCATGGCGCGTCGCGGGCACACCGACACGCGCCGGAATCGGCGGAATGCGGAGAACGGGTTTCAATCCGCGCCGCGTTGCAGGGAAGCATCGCTCGCAAAAAACTGCGCGGCGGCGCCTTGACCTGTCGGATGCCGCGGCCAGGTCGGCGAGCCCGGGCCTTCCTTCACGACACCGCCCCAACGCGTCAATCGAACCGGCAGCGCAAGGATTTTCCGCTGCGCATCCTGCGCGACCGTCGAGCCGGAACCGCGGCTGCGGGAATCGAATGTCGGACTACACCTCGACCATCTCGAAATCCGATTTCGTCACGCCGCAGTCCGGGCAGGTCCAGGTATCCGGCACGTCCTCCCAGCGCGTGCCCGCGGCGATGCCGTCCTCGGGCCAGCCCTCGGCTTCGTCGTAGATGAAGCCGCAGACGACGCACATGAATGTGCGAAACGGCGCATCGACGGATGCTGCGGCTGCGGAATCGGACATCACGGGACGCATCGGTGAACGAACGGTCCGGTATTCTCTCAGCTTGTCCGCAGCGGCGAAAGCGCAGCTCCCGATGATCACGATTTCCCGCGGCCGCCTGCGCGGCCTGTACGCGATCACCGACGGGCCGCGCACGGATCTGATCGAGGTCTGTACGGCCGCCCTCGCGGGCGGCGCCGCGCTCCTGCAATACCGCGACAAGACCGCCGACCATGCGCGTCGGCGCAGCGAGGCGGACGCGCTGCACGCGCTGTGCATGCGGCATCGCGTGCCGCTGATCATCAACGACGATGTCGGGCTCGCGCTTGCGGTGGGCGCGTCCGGGGTTCACCTCGGCGAACGCGACGATACGGTCGCGAGCGCACGGGCACGGCTCGGCAAGCATGCGATCATCGGTGTCTCGTGCTACGACTCGATCGAGCGCGCGCGCGCGATGGCGGCGGCCGGTGCCGACTATCTCGCGTTCGGCGCGTTCTTCGCCTCGCCGACCAAGCCGCAGGCTCGCCGCGCGGGACTGCGCCTGCTGCGTGAGGCACGCACGTTCGGCGTTCCGCTCGTCGCGATCGGCGGCATCAGCGCGGACAATGCGCGCGAACTGATCGACGCGGGTGCCGATGCGGTCGCCGTGGTCTCGGCACTGTTCGGCGCGCGCGACGTGCGCGCCGCGGCGGTCCGCTTCGCCGCGCTGTTCCAGACCCCCGATACGTAACACAATAGGTGCCCATGTCGTGGTCCGGCACATGCCGGACTGCATATCAGGCGTTACACGCGAAGCACGGGATCCCGGCGTACGGCGGGATCACCAGCCGGAATCCATGCATGACCAGCAACCATGAACTGTTCGTACGCGCGCAGGCGCGCATCCCCGGCGGCGTGAACTCGCCGGTGCGCGCGTTCCGCGCGGTCGGCGGCGAGCCGTTCTTCAGCGCGCGTGCGGACGGCGCCTGCCTCTGGGACGTCGAAGGCAGGCGTTACATCGACTACGTCGGCTCGTGGGGGCCAATGATCGTCGGTCACAACCATCCGCACGTGCGTGCCGCAGTCGAGCGCGCGATCCGGGACGGGCTTTCGTTCGGCACGCCATGTGCGGCCGAGGTCACGATGGCCGAGACGATCGCGCGACTCGTGCCTTCGGTCGAAGTCGTGCGCATGGTCAATTCGGGCACCGAGGCGACGATGTCGGCGATCCGACTCGCGCGCGGGTTCACCGGCCGCTCGCACATCGTCAAGTTCGAGGGCTGCTATCACGGCCACGCCGATTCGTTCCTGGTCAAGGCCGGCTCGGGCGCGCTGACCCTCGGCGTGCCGACGTCACCGGGCGTGCCCAAGGCGCTCGCCGACCTGACCCTGACCCTTCCGTACAACGATCTCGACGCGGCCCGCGAGCTGTTCGCGGCGGCAGGCGCAGACATCGCCGCGCTGATCGTCGAACCGGTCGCCGGCAACATGAACTGCATTCTGCCGCGTGACGGCTTTCTCGCGGGCCTGCGCGCGCTGTGCACGCAGCATGGCGCGCTACTGATCTTCGACGAGGTGATGACCGGATTCCGCGTCGCGCTCGGCGGCGCGCAGGCACTGTACGGGGTGACGCCCGACCTGACCACGTTCGGCAAGATCATCGGCGGCGGCATGCCGGTCGGTGCCTACGGCGGCCGGCGCGATCTCATGCAGCAGATCGCACCGGCCGGTCCGGTCTACCAGGCCGGCACGCTGAGCGGCAATCCGGTGGCGATGGCCGCAGGGCTGGCCACGCTCGACCTGGTCCAGACTCCGCATTTCCACGACGAGCTCGACCGGCGCACGCGTCTCGTGACCGATACCCTGAGCGCCGCGGCCGCCGAGGCCGGCGTGCCGCTGGCCGTGAACCGCGTGTGCGGGATGTTTGGCCTGTTCTTCACGCCGCAACGGGTCGAGACCTATGCGCAGGCGACCGCGTGCGACGTCGACGCGTTCAAGCGCTTCTTCCACGCGATGCTCGAGAACGGGGTTTACGTCGCACCGTCCGCGTTCGAGGCCGGCTTCGTCTCGATCGCGCACGACGAGCCGATCATCGCCGCAACGCTGACCGCGGCACGCGCCGCGTTCGCCGAGGTGGCCCGCGGATGAAAAAGGATGCGCCTGCGCCGAGGTTCGACACCCGCGCCGTGCACAGCGGCGCCGAAGTGGACCCGGGCACCGGTGCGGTCGCGCCGCCGTTGCACCTGTCGACGACGTTCGAGCATGCCCCGGATGGCACGCCGCGCGCAGGCTTCGAGTACCAGCGCGGCAACAACCCGACCCAGGCGCGCCTCGAAACCGCGCTCGCAAGTCTCGACGGCGGCGCCGACGCGCTGTTCCTGGCCTCGGGCATCGCCGCGGGAACCGCTCTGCTGCACGGGCTGCCCGCCGGCAGCCACGTGCTGATGCAGGACGACGTCTATCATGGCTTTCGCACGGTCGCGCGCGAGTACGCGCCGCGCTGGTCGCTCACGGTGTCGAGCGTGGACATGACCGACCTCGATGCGGTGCGCGCCGCGCTGCGCCCGCAGACCCGGCTGCTCTGGGCCGAGGCACCGTCCAATCCGCTGCTCAAGGTCGCCGACATCGCCGCGCTCTCCGTGCTCGCGCGCGGGTCCGGTGCGCGCCTCGTCGTCGACTCGACGTTCGCGACGCCCGCGCTGCAGCGTCCGCTCGAACTCGGCGCCGACGTCGTGCTGCACTCGGCCACCAAGTTCATGGGCGGACACAGCGACGTGATGGGCGGCGCGCTCGTGTTCGCGCGCGCCGACGACCTCGCCGACGCAAGTCGCCATGCGCGCTCCGCGATCGGGCTCAACGCCTCGCCGTTCGCAGCCTGGCTGGTCCTGCGTGGCCTGCGCTCGCTGCCGGTGCGCATGCAGCGCCACAGCGCCAGCGCGTCGACGCTCGCGGGATTTCTCGAATCCCACGCGGCGATCGAAGCAGTGCATTACCCGGGACTCGCCTCGCATCCTCAGCACGCGGTCGCCGTGCGCCAGATGCGCGCCTGCGGCGGCGTGCTCAGCATCCGCGTGCGCGGCGGCCGCAGTGCCGCACTCGCCGTGGCCGGACGCCTCGAACTGTTCATCAATGCGACGTCGCTCGGCGGCTGCGAATCCCTGGTCGAGCACCGCGCATCGATCGAAGGCGCGCATGCGGTGTCGCCGGGCAACCTGCTGCGCCTGTCGGTCGGACTCGAGGACGTCGACGATCTGATCGCCGATCTCGACCGCGCGCTGTCGGTGTAACCGCGCTGCCGAAGTCTTGCACTCGGTGAACGGCGTGCAGATGCCCGAATTCGCGCGTACGAATCGATCGCGGAACCGGAACGCGTCGAACCGGCGCTACCAGGTTCCGCTGTTTGGCATCGACCGCCACGGTTCGGCGGCCGCGAGCGCCTCGCCTTTCTGCAGCAGCTCGATCGAAATCAGATCCGGCGAGCGCACGAACGCCATGTGACCGTCGCGTGGCGGACGGTTGATGGTCACGCCCATCGACTGCAGATGCGCGCAGGTCGCGTAGATGTCGTCGACGCGAAATGCGAGATGACCGAAGTTGCGGGCCGAGCCGTAGTCCTCCTGCGACTCCCAGTTCCAGGTCAGTTCGATCTCGGCATCGGGACTCTCGGGGGCAGCGAGGAACACGAGCGTGAACTTGCCGGCCGCGTGGTCCGTGCGGCGGGTCTCGATCAGGCCGAGTCCGTCGCGGAAGAAGCGCAGCGTCGCGTCGAGGTCGCGGACGCGGATCATCGTGTGCAGGTATTTCATCGGAGTCTCCACTGCGATCGTCCAGGATCGCGAAAATGAGGAAAGCGGCCGCGACCGCAGCTTTCAGAAGAATCAGGCACGCTGAAAACGTGGCAGATAATGTTGCAGCTGGACCAGGCGCCGCATCGGATCGGTGATCTGCAGCAACTGCTGCTTCTCGGGCTGCGCGAGCGGCAGCAGCTCGGCGAGACGGAAGCCGACCCAGCTCGCGTCATCGAGGCGCGCGCGCTCGACCCTCGCCGCCGCGCCTCCGATCTGGTCGAGCAGCCGTTCGAGTATCGTCGCCAGCAGTCCATGCTCGGCGGGCACCTCGACCACGGGTTCGGCGGGCCAGAAGCGCACTTCGCCGTGCACGAGGCCGTTGTCGCGCACGTGCGTGGTCGCGACCTGGAAGCGCTCGCCGCCCTCGGCGCTGATGCCGAGCAGACCGTCGGGAAGCGTGCAGAAATCGATGATGCGCGCGACCGTGCCGACGGCCGCGGGCAATGCGGGTTCGCCGACCTCGCGACCTTCGAGGATCAGGCAGACGCCAAAACCCGTGCTGTCGCGCGCGCAGTCGCGGACCATGTCGAGGTAGCGCGATTCGAAAATGCGCAGACTCATCGCGCCACCCGGAAACAGCACGGCCTGCAGCGGAAATATCGGCAGCGTCGACAGCATCGACGGCAGTCTAGACGCGAAGGCCGGGCGCGAAAAGCCGTGGCCATCGCGACCTTGAAGCCACTCGCGCAGGCACGAATGGTGATGATGTAGTCCGCGCCGCGAATCAGAACCGGGCCATGGCCAGACCGACCGCCGCGATCTGCAGGTCGACGTCGCCCTCGGCCGCGATCACGATGCCGAGCACCCGGTTGTCCACCGCGGGGGGCGCGAGCGGCAGATCGACGCGATGCGCGGCATCCGCACGTTCGAGCGTTCCGAAGCCGAGCCGTGCGCGCGGAAATCCCGCTTCGTCGAGCGCGTGCACCTCCCAGCGCACACCGGCGCCGGGCGCGCGCGGCACGTAACGGTAGTCGAGCCAGACCTCGACGCGACCCGGAGGCACATCCAGCGCGGTCCGCAGCACCGGTGTCGCCACTGCGAAGCGCCGCTGCACGTGCACGCCATCGCCGGCGGCGAAGTCCGCATCCGCGGCCCAGGCCGCGGCCGGCACGACCGCGCGCCCGAGCCGCTGCAGCAGCTGCGAGGGCAACCAGTCCGCGGCGCGGAACCAGTGCGCGAGAGCGCCGTCGCGCGCGCGGTACAGCCGATAGCTGGAACGCGGGCAGTCCAGGCGCGTCGCCGACGGACCGAACACGCGATCGAGCTGCTCGCGCGTGTAGCCGGTCTCGTCGACGAATTGCAGCGTCGGCAAGCCGCTCGCGCGCTCCGCGAATGCGCCGAGCCAGCCGAGGTCGACGATCGTGCGCATGCGCGGACCGAGATCCCCGCCGAGCGGCGCAACGACCGGGCCATGCGCAAACCGCGCGG
Source organism: uncultured Gammaproteobacteria bacterium (assembly GCA_963758365.1). Taxonomy (GTDB): domain Bacteria; phylum Pseudomonadota; class Gammaproteobacteria; order Xanthomonadales; family Rhodanobacteraceae; genus Dokdonella_A. The sequence continues at coordinate 243,551 of CAVWVB010000001.1, read as the reverse complement.
TCATCGCGCCCGCATGCCAGTACGTGGCAACACCGAACTGCAGGCCCTGCCGACGCGCCGCGTCGCGCAGGCAGGCCTCCTGGTCGGCCGCATAGCCGAGTCCCGCGCGCCGGTCGGACCCGAGCGTGGCCAGGGTCAAGATCGCGGCGGCGGCGACCGCGGCCGCGGCGATCCGCCCCGCGCGTTCGCCGACGCGCGCGCCCGCGAGCACGACCAGTGGCAAGGGCAGCAATGCAAACGTCTGCAGATAACGCCACTCCTCGACCGTGTGATAGCGACCGAGCGCGAGCGACGCCGCGAGCGGAACCAGCGCCGCGGGCACGAGGAAAAACGCGAGCAGGCCCCACGCATTCCCGAACCCGGCCCGGTGCCCGGCCCCGCGCACTGCGCCGATGGACAGCGCGATCGCGGTGCACAGGCCGGCGCCGATCATCAGGCTGTTGAACGGATCGTTGACGAACAGGAGCCGCAGGTCGCGCGCGAATCCCGCAAGCGAAGTCATCGCCCCGATGCGGTCGCCCGCATCGGTCGCGAACGGCGTCGCCGCGAACCGGCGCAGCCCTTCGCAGCCGACCAGGATCAGCGCGAGCAGGAGCGCAGCCAGACCGTGCCAGCGCGTGCGGCGGCGCAGTGCGGCCACGCCGCACAGCGCGAGCGCGGGCAGCATGAATTGCAGTTCGAACAGACGGTCGGACGCGAGCGCGAGTCCGCACAGCAACGCGAGTACGGCGAGGCGCGGCCAGCCGCGTCGCGCGGGCGGGTCGAGCAGCAGGGCCAGTCCCGCGAGCACCGCGAGCAGGTTGCCGGAATGGATGTAGGGCAGGAACACGTAGCCGTACAGATGACTGAACCAGCCCGGCGCGGACCACGCACCGAGCACGCACGAAACGAGCCACAGCGCGAGCCAGATTCGCCATGCGTCGCGGCTGCCGCCGCTGCGCAACACGACCGCACGCACGAGCAGCACGAATGCACTCGATGACACCCACGCGTACGCGGCGATGGCCGCGTTCAGCGATCCGAGGACCGCATACACGAGCCATGCAAGGGCGACGTCGGGAAACCAGAACGGCGCTTCGGGAAACTGCCAGCCGGCCCACGGCAGGTGACGGCGGAACAGGTCGTCGAACAGCAGGTAGGGCGCGACGTTGTCCGAGCTGTGCGGCAGCGAGATGCCGTAGTGGGCAAGCAGCGCGGGATGCGAGAAATAGATCGAACTCGCGGCCCAGCAGACCAGCGCCGCGAGTGCGATGTCGGCGAGGACCGGGGACCTCGCGCGCAGCCGGTTGATCCGCAGTCGCTGGCTCATGCATCGCCACCGTGGCTTGCAGGCCTCGACACTTGCAGGTTTTTCGCGCGCTGGCAACGTGCGCGATGGCACGGCGCGCGCGCGGCGGATCAGCGCAGCGCGGCCAGGAACCGGCGTGGCGCGGAGTCGAAGCCGCCATTCGACATGAACACGACATGGTCGCCGGGTCGTACGCGCTCGCGCAGCGTGGCGACCAGTTCGTCGACGTCGCACGCGGTGCGGCCGCGACCTTCGAGCGCGGTCATCACCGGGGCCGCGTCCCAGCGCAGTTGCCCGGGCTTGAGGAACACCACGAAGTCGGCATCGCGCAGGCTCGGCGCAAGGCCGTCCGCATGCGCACCCATGCGCATCGAGTTGGAGCGCGGCTCCATGCCGACCAGGATGCGCGCGGCCCCGACCCGTGCACGCAGTCCGGCCAGGGTGGTCGCGATCGCGGTCGGATGATGCGCGAAATCGTCGTAGACATGCACGCGGTCGTGTTCGCCGATCAGTTCCATCCGGCGCGCGACGTTGCGAAACTGCGCAAACGCCGGCAACGCACGCGCGACATCGATCCCTGCCGCCTGCGCGGCCGCAAGCGCCGCGAGCGCGTTCATCACGTTGTGGCGCCCGCCGAGGTTCCAGCACACCGCGCCGAGTTCGCGCCCCTGATGAGCGACCACGAACGCGGATCCGTCCGCTTCGAGCAGGCGCGCGCGCCAGTCGCCGGCATCGATGCCGAACGTCTCGACCGGCGTCCAGCATCCCATCGCGAGCACTTCGGTCAGACGCGCGTCCTCGGCATTGACGATCAGGCGGCCGTTGCCCGGAACGGTGCGCACGAGGTGATGGAACTGACGCTGGATCGCGGCGACATCCGGAAAGATGTCGGCGTGGTCGTATTCGAGATTGTTGAGGATCGCGATGCTCGGACGGTAGTGCACGAACTTCGAGCGCTTGTCAAAAAAAGCGGTGTCGTATTCGTCGGCCTCGATCACGAAAATGGGGTCAGAGTCACTTTTTGGCGAACGCTGCTCGAACCGAGCTCGCCCCGCGCTCAAAAAGTGACTCTGACCCCATTTTCCACCCCATTTTCCCAGCCGCGCCGAGACACCGAAGTTGGCCGGCACGCCGCCGATCAGGAAGCCGGGTGCGTAGCCCTGCGATTCGAGAATCCAGGCGAGCAGGGCCGAGGTCGTGGTCTTGCCGTGGGTGCCGGCCACCGCGAGCACACGATGTTCGCCGAGCAGCGTCTCGCCGAGCCATTGCGGACCGGACACGTAGCGCAGGCGCGCGTCGAGCATGTACTCGATCGCCGGATTGCCGCGCGACAGCGCATTGCCGACGATCACGAGGTCCGGAGCCGGTTGCAGATGCGCGGCCTTGAACTCCGCCTTGAGGGTGATGCCCAGTTGCGCGAGCTGCGTGCTCATCGGCGGATACACATTCGCGTCGGAGCCTTCGACCTCATGGCCGAGCTCGCGCGCGAGCGCCGCGATGCCGCCCATGAACGTGCCGCAGATACCGAGAATGTGCAGCTTCACGAGTGACCGCTCCTGCGACGTCCGAATCCGCGCGCCGCAGCGCCCGCCGTCACGCCGTGCCGTACGCGAGCGGGCCGCCCGAATGCCGCGCGCACCGGCTCAGACACCGAACACGACCCGGTCCAGCGCCCACACCGCGAGCACCCATGAGACCATCAGCGCGACCGCGAGCGCGAGCGAGGCGTCGAGCGCCTTGCGCATGATCTGCGCATCGACCGCAATCTGCCAGATGAACACCGCGAGCAGCATCCAGCGCAATAGCAGCTGCAGCGGCGGCAGCGCACGGACTTCGCCTGCCGCGGCGCCCGTGGCCGGCGGCGCAATCCATAGTGCGATCGGCCACTGCAGCAGCGAGAACACCAGGCTGCACGCGAACAATGCGGTCGCGGTCTGCATGAAGCGGTTGCGCAGGCCGCAGATCGACAATGCGATCCAGCACAGCGCAAGGACCACGCCGGTCGAGAGCAGCGAATGCGCGAGCGCATCGCCGGCCCCTCCGAACACGGCCCCGCTTTGCAAGTCGAGCAGCGTACCGGCGACGATCAGCAAACCGAGCAGCGCGGGCGACCACGGCAGATCCTGCGGGCTGCCGCGAAACCGGCACAGGTCCGCGACGCTGCGCGGAATGGATGTTTGCGAAGGGATGCCGGGCATGTTCGGAGCCGAAAAACACATTCAGGGGAAGCGCGGTGAGCGTTCCGGGACCGTGCCCCGTTCGCGAGGAACGCAACCGCCAACGCGAGGTCTGCGCCTGGACTCAGGCTGCGCGAGTCTCCGGCAACGCCGCGAGAATGCGCTGCGTGACGACCTGGGTTTCACCGACGCCATCGACGATCTCGAGCTTGCCGATCTCGGCGAAATGTCCGGCCACCGGCTCCGTCTGCTCGGCATACACGCGCAGGCGCTCGCGCACCGTCTCGGGCGTGTCGTCGTCGCGACCCTGCGCGGCGGCACGCCCCGCGATGCGCTCGACGATCATCTCGCTCGGCACGTCAAGCTTGACCGCGACCTCGAGCGGCTGGCCGATCCGCGCAAGCAGCGCCTCGAGCGCCTCGCACTGCGCGACATTGCGCGGATAACCGTCGAGGATGAACCCCGCGACCGCATCGGGCTGGGCCAGGCGCTCCTCGAGCATCGCAAGCACGATGTCGTCGGATACAAGCCGACCCGCGTCCATGACCGCCTTGGCCTTGAGCCCGAGTGGCGTGCCGGCCTTGACCGCGGCGCGCAGCAGGTCGCCGGTGGAGACATGCGGAACGCCGAGCTCGGATTTCAGGATCTCCGCCTGGGTACCCTTGCCCGAACCGGGCGCGCCGAGTAGAACGAGTCGCATGGTGCTCCGATGCCGTTGGCGCCGCATTCCTGAAAACGCAGCGGATGGAATCGCGTCCGCTGCGGACGCACCGGCCAGCCGTTGGGAAGAAAGGTAACGCTAGCGGCTGGCCAGAAACCTGTCAAACCGCGCTGCAAGGGAGAATCGATGACTCAGGGCAAGCTGCTGTATGCGCAATCGGGGGGGGTTACCGCCGTGATCAATGCGACCGCGTGCGCGGTCATCGAGACCGCGCGCGCGCGCGGGGTGAAGGTCCTCGCGGCGCGCAACGGAATCATCGGCGCGCTGCGCGAGGAACTGATCGACACATCGCTGGAAAGCCGCCGCGATATCGCCGCGCTGCGGCACACTCCGGGCGGCGCATTCGGTTCGTGTCGCTACAAGCTGAAGTCGCTGCAGCACAACCGCGCGCAGTACGAACGACTGATCGCGGTATTCCGCGCGCACGGCATCCGCTGGTTCCTCTACAACGGCGGCAATGATTCGGCCGACACCGCGCTGAAGATCTCGCAGATCGGCACGGAGCTCGGCTATCCGGTCTGCGTGATCGGCGTGCCCAAGACCGTCGACAACGATCTCGCGGTCACCGACTGCTGCCCCGGGTTTGGCTCGGTGGCCAAATACACCGCAGTGTCGGTTGCCGAAGCGAGCCTGGACGTCGAATCGATGTGCGAATCGTCGACCAAGGTGTTCATTCTCGAGGTGATGGGGCGTCACGCGGGCTGGATCGCCGCGGCCGCCGGGCTCGCCGCGCGCAAGGCCGGCGATCCGCCGCACCTGATCCTGTTTCCGGAAGTTCCGTTCGACGAGGCCGGTTTCCTGCAGCGCGTGAGCGCGAGCGTCGAGCGCGTCGGCTACTGCACGGTGGTTGCGTCGGAAGGACTCAAGGACGCTTCCGGCCGCTTTCTCGCCGAAGCGGGCACCACCGACGCGTTCGGGCACAGCCAGCTCGGCGGCGTCGCGCCGTTTCTGGCCAGCCTGGTCAAGGCGCGGCTCGGCTACAAGTACCACTGGGCGCTGCCCGACTACCTGCAGCGCTCGGCGCGCCACCTCGCTTCGAAGACCGATGCGGATCAGGCCTGGGCGGTCGGCAAGGCCGCGGTCGAATACGCGCTCGCGGGGCGCAACGCGGTGATGCCGGTGATCGTGCGCACGTCGGACACACCGTATCGCTGGAAGATCGAAGCCGCGCCGCTGGAAAAGGTCGCGAACCACGAAAAGAAACTGCCGAAGGGATTCATCCGCCGCGACGGCTATGGCATCACCGCCGCGGCGCGGCGCTATCTCGAGCCGCTGATTCGCGGCGAAGACCCGCCGAAATACGCGAGGGACGGACTACCCGGCTACGTGCGCCTTCGCAATCGCCTGGTACGCAGAAAACTGCCTGCCTACCGGATCGACGGCTAGGACGCGAGGTCGCATTCGACCGGGCACTGCATGACGCCACGACATGTCACCCGCGTCGCGCATCCTGATGCGCGGCCGGCGCGGTGACCAGGAACGGATGCTCGGTCAGGCGGTACGAGATCCATGCGATCGCGAGAGCGACCGGGATCATCACGAGCGCGAGCCGGCCCAGGCCCGCCAGCGCCGGCCATTGCGGGAGTCCGCTGCGGTACGCGACCTGGAACACGATCGCATGCCACAGGTACAGGCTGTAGCTGATCGTGCCGAGGAACGCGAGCAGCCGTCCCGCGAACAGGAATCGGGCGAGCCGCAACGGTGACGCGGCCGCGTACACGATCAGGCCCAGGGCGGCACCCGCGAACGTCGCATAGCCGAAGATCAGTGGTGCGTCGCCGGTCGCGAACAGGTCCGCACGGCCGTCTAGCACGCACAGCAGCGCGAACAGGCCGAGCAGCCCCAGTGCGAGAACCGCGTGGTCGCGGCGCGGCGTCGCTGCGCCGCGACGCAGGTGAAACCATGCACCGAGCATGCCGAACACGAATTCGTCGAGGCGGCCGGGCAACTGGATGATCATCGGATAGGCGATCGGACCGATCGAACGCCCGGCGCCCAGCAGCTCGTAGCAGAACAGCCGGAACGCGACCACCGCAATCAGCACGCCGCCCGCGACGAGCCACCAGCGCGCGCGCGCGAACAGCCATGCGAGCAGCGGCAGCACGATGTAGAAGTTCCATTCGACCGGCAGGCTCCACCAGACCCCGTTGAGCATCGGGTTGATGCCGTCGAAGAACACGAACTCCATGCTCAGATAAGCCAGGAAGCGGTGCAGATCCACCGGCAGGCTGCCCGCGAGCAGCCAGCCGGCCGCGATCAGGATCAGGAGCTGCGCGTAGTAGGCCGGCAGTACGCGCAGGCAGCGCCGTTTCCAGAACCGGGCGAGATCCGGAAAAGCGCGCGTGCCGCGGGCCCAGGCGAGGAACGGCAGACCGAGCAGGAAGCCCGACAGCACGAAGAACAGATCGACGCCGAGATAGCCGCACGAGAACAGCGCGGTGACGTCGGCCCGACCGAACAGCACGAGACGCGGGGCACCCGCGAGCAACCACAGGTGGAACAGCACGACCCAGCCCGCCGCGATCCCGCGCAGGCCGGTCAAGCCGGGAAAGTAGTCGCGCCGCTCGCCGGCCGGTTCGGATCGCATGCAGGCTCGTTCGCGCTGGACGGGGACGCGGCGCGGAGCACCGGACCCGCGCGTTATAGCAGACTGGCCACGAACGGCCCGCGGATCCGGAATGCTGCATTGCCGCAATGCGCTTGGCGGCGCCGCTTGGCTATACTCGACCGGTTGGCTCGCTGCAATTTCGCAATTCCTGCACACGTCCGGCGGGCGGTTCGAGAGACCGCCCCGGCAGCGACGCGCCACCATGCCGGACCTGCGGGTTTGACCTGCCAGGTGCGACGGAACGGCGATGAAGGATTGCACGCCCCGCGAGGATGACCGGTTCCGCAATTTACTCTGGCAAGTCTGAGGGAGGGTTCGATGCTGTTTCATGACCATGGTTTGTTGATCGCGCTGGCTTGCGCGGTGCTCGCGATTCTCTACGGCATCTGGTCGATCCGCTGGATCCTGTCCAAGCCCGCCGGCAATCCGCGCATGCAGGAGATCGCCGCGGCGATCCAGGAAGGCGCACGCGCGTACCTCAATCGCCAGTACCGCACGATCGCAATGGTCGGTGCCGTCCTGTTCCTCGTGATCGGGTTCGTGCCGGGTCTCGGCTGGTCGACCGCGATCGGCTTTGCGATCGGCGCGATCCTGTCCGGTCTGACCGGATTCATCGGCATGAACATCTCGGTGCGCGCGAACGTGCGCACCGCCGAAGCCGCGCGCAGCGGCATCCCGGCCGCGCTCGCGGTCGCGTTCCGCGGCGGCGCGATCACCGGCATGCTCGTGGTCGGGCTCGCCCTGCTCGGCGTCGCGGGCTACTTCGTGACCCTGATGCACATGGGCCAGACCCAGGAACAGGCGCTGCATTCGCTGGTCGGCCTCGCGTTCGGTTCGTCGCTGATCTCGATCTTCGCGCGCCTCGGCGGCGGCATCTTCACCAAGGGCGCCGACGTAGGCGCGGACCTGGTCGGCAAGGTCGAGGCCGGCATCCCCGAGGACGACCCGCGCAACCCGGCCGTGATCGCCGACAACGTCGGCGACAATGTCGGCGACTGCGCGGGCATGGCCGCGGACCTGTTCGAGACCTACGCGGTGACCCTGATCGCGACGATGCTGCTCGGCGGCGTGATGGCCGCGCAGGCCGGCGCGAACGCGGTCCTCTATCCGCTGGTCATTGGCGGCGTGTCGATCATCGCCTCGATCATCGGCACGTTCTTCGTGCGCGCGAGCGCGGGCGGCAAGATCATGGGCGCGCTGTACAAGGGCGTGATCGTTTCCGCGATGCTCGCATTGCTCGCGTTCATTCCGGTCACGCGGGAACTGATGTCCGACAGCAGCTACGGCGTCTGGAACGTGTTCGGCTGCGCGGTGATCGGCCTGATCCTGACCGGCGTGATCGTCTGGATCACCGAGTACTACACGGCCACCGAGTTTTCGCCGGTGCGCGGCGTCGCCAATGCGTCCACGACGGGCCATGCGACCAACATCATCGCGGGTCTCGCGGTGTCGATGCGCTCGCCCGCATGGCCGGTGCTCGCGATCTGCGCCGCGATCTGGGGCGCCTACCATCTCGCCGACCTCTACGGCATCGCGATCGCGGCAACCGCGATGCTGTCGATGACCGGCATGATCGTCGCGCTCGACGCGTACGGTCCGATCACCGACAACGCGGGCGGTATCGCCGAGATGGCCGAGCTGCCGCCGGAAGTGCGCGCGGTCACCGATCCGCTCGACGCGGTCGGCAACACGACCAAGGCGGTCACCAAGGGCTATGCGATCGGCTCGGCCGGCCTTGCGGCGCTGGTCCTGTTCGCCGACTACACGCACAAGCTCGGCGCCGAACATCCGGACCTGATCTACACGTTCGACATCTCCAATCACTACGTGATCATCGGCCTTCTGATCGGTGGACTGATTCCGTACCTGTTCGGCGCGATGGCGATGGAAGCGGTCGGCCGCGCGGCGGCCAGCGTCGTCGAGGAAGTACGCCGCCAGTTCCGCGAGATCAAGGGCATCATGGAAGGCACGACGAAACCCGACTACTCGCGTGCGGTCGACCTGCTGACCAAGTCGGCGATCAAGGAGATGATGATCCCGTCGCTGCTGCCGGTGCTGGTTCCGATCGCGGTCGCATTCGGATTCCGCTGGCTCGGCGGTCCGCTCGCGGGCGCGCAGGCGCTCGGCGGCGTGCTGATCGGCACGATCGTCACCGGCCTGTTCGTCGCGATCTCGATGACCACGGGCGGCGGCGCCTGGGACAACGCGAAGAAATACATCGAGGACGGCAACCTCGGCGGCAAGGGCTCCGAGGCACACAAGGCCGCGGTGACCGGCGATACCGTCGGCGACCCGTACAAGGACACCGCAGGTCCGGCGATCAACCCGCTGATCAAGATCATCAACATCGTCGCGCTGCTGCTGGTGCCGCTGCTCTGATCGGTCACGCGCGGGATTCGCGTGCCGTAGCTCAGGCCGCCCCGGCCTGACATCGCGATGGCCCCGCGCGGGATGCGTGTGCGTCAGGTCGGCCAAGCCGACCTGCGTCGCGCCAACGCCGCGCCCCGGAACGTGCGCGAAGGACGCACGGCAGCGCGCGCGGCATGGATGCGCGCCGCGCAACCGCCTGCTGCGTCGCAGCACGGCATGCACTATCCTTGGCGCCTTTCGAATTCCCCGTACGCACCGCGAGACGCGGTGCGCGATGAAAATTGGCAATCAGGAGCAGGAAGTGGCCCTGGAACGCGTCCCCGCCGGCGCCAGTGTGCCGGACGAGATCAACGTCATCATCGAAATACCCAAGGACGCCGAGCCGGTCAAGTACGAGGTCGACAAGGCCAGCGGCGCGATCTTCGTTGACCGCGTGCTGTCGACGCCGATGCGCTATCCGTGCAACTACGGCTACGTGCCGCACACCCTCGGCGGCGACGGCGATCCGCTCGATGCGCTGGTGATCCTGCCGCTGCCGCTGGTGCCCGGTTCGGTGATCCGCTGCCGCCCGGTCGGCATGCTGCAGATGACCGACGAGGCCGGCGCCGACGAGAAGCTCGTGGTGGTGCCGCATCCGAAGATCTTCGGAGGCTACGCGCACATCGCCGACATCGGCGAGGTGTCCCGCCACTGGCTCGACCGCATCGGCCACTTCTTCGAACACTATAAGGATCTCGAAAAGGGCAAGTGGGTCAGGCTCGAGGGCTGGTCCGATGCGGCGGCGGCCAAGCGCGAGATTGTCGCCGGCGCGCAGCGCCATGCGTCGGCAAAGGACAAGCCCGCGTTCTGAGGCCGGAAGCGCGGCGTCGGTGGCGCGGAAAACGCGCGGCCTCAATCGTCGTCGCTCTCGTCGCTCTCGTCGCGGCTGTGCGCGGCAGCCGCGTCGACGCCCGAAGCGAGTGCGTCGCGCACGTTCCAGATCGATACCTCGGCGCCGCGGAACGGCTGCGTGAACAGTGGCGTCGCGCGAAAGCGGAAGCGCGGGTAGAAGCTGATCACGAGACCGTCCGGATGGCGCTGCGCCCAGCGTGCAAGCTCGTCCATCGTGCCGAGCGTCGGCAACGGCCGGGTCAGGCGCGCCGCGAATTCATAGACGCCGTGATGCCAGCCCATGTGCACGATCGGCTGGCCGCGCGCCAGTGCCGCGCGCACCTGGTCGGCGACCGGCTGCGGGTCGTAGCGCACACCGGTGCCCTGCACGAGTGCAAGCTTGACCACGAGCACGCAGGCGAGGGTCGCGAGCGCAGGGCCGGCCGGACCGTCCATGCGTCGCGACAGCGCGAGCATGGTCGCACCGAGCAGTGCGATTGCGATACCCCAGCCGGGCCACGCGTTTTCGACGACCTGCAAGTGTCCGTGCGTACGCGCGTAGAAAGGCAGGAACGCGAGGACGCAACCGAGTACGACCAGGGTCGCCGCGAAGAGGCCGCTGCGCACCCGCCACGTGGCGTTGTCGAGCATCACTGCCGCGAGCAGCGCGGCCGCCGGAATCAGCGGCAGCAGGTAATGCGGCTGCTTGCCGCCGATCAGCGAGAACACGATCAAGGTCGGAATCAGCCACGCGAGCGCGAAGCGGGCCGCAGGTGCCGTCAGCCATGCGCGCGTCGCGCGCCAGCCACCGCGCAACACCAGCGGCCAGGGCAGCAGCATCAGCGGGAAGATCATCCCGTACCACCACCAGGGCCGTGCATGCGTGCTCGCCCCGCTGACTCCCTCGATGCGGTCGAAGGTCTGCTTGAGGAAGATCGCCCGCGCATAATCCGCACCGCCGTGCAGCGCCGCGGGTATCGCCCAGGCCAGCGCGATCGCGATGCCGGCGAGCAGTGCGAGGCCCAAGCTGCCGAAGTAGCGCGCACTGCGCCCGCGCAACGCGGTGGCGTTCCACCAGGGCGCGGACAGCGCAACGAACGCGACGTCGAGCAGCATCACGGGCCCCTTGACCAGGATGCCGAGGCCAACCGCGAAGGCAGTGATCGCAACGCCGCGACCACTGCGCGCGTCCGCGAGGTCGCAGATGCCATGCACCGCAAGCAGCACGCAGGTGGTCAGCAGCACGTCGAACATGATCGCGTTCGCAAACGCGGCGAAATAGATCGCGCCGAGCACCATCCACAGCGCGAGACGCGCCGCCGTGGCCGACGCGGTCAGACGCAGGGTCAGGCGGTACATCAGGAGCAGGGTCAGCGCGGAACACAACAGTCCCATCGCGCGCGCGGTCCAGGCGTGCACGCCGGTCAGCAGCCAGCCCGCGTTGATCAGCCAGAACAGCAGCGGCGGCTTGTGCGCGTAGGTCGCTCCATTCAGGTGCGGCACGAGGAACTCGCCGGTCTGGCGCATTTCCCAGGCAACCGCAAGGTAACGCGTCTCGTCGATCGGCAGCGGCGGCAGCAGGAAAACGACCGGTAGCAGCAGGAGCAGGCCCAGCAGCAGCGGATGATCGAGCAGTTCGCGCCAGGAATGCGCGGCGAAGCGTTCGCGATGGGCGAGAGGGTCGGTCAACGGCACGAGAGACGGTCAACGGAGCAATGATCAGGTATGCGGCGCGTGCGGCATCGTGGCGCCGCCGCATCGGGTCGCGCGAGTCTAGCCCGGAATTTCACGCGCACGCGCGAAAACTTCCGGCATTGCGATTGAACGGCAGGAACAGCCTGGGCGCCTTTGGCAGGTGCGCGCTGCGATTTCCAGCCGACGCCGCCCGGTCTTGCGCGGGCGCCGCATTGCTCGCGACGCGATTCCTCTTCCACTTCCTCTGTTACAGGCCGCTAGCCGCGTTTGAGCAGTTCGCGCAGCTCGATGACCGCGGCATTCGCGCGCGAGATGTAGTTGGCCATGACCAGCGAATGATTCGCGAAGAAACCGAACGGCGTGCCGTTGAGCACGATCGGACTGCCGAGCGACTTCTGCGATTCCTCGAGTTCGCGGATCACCTGGTCGAGGCTCACGCGAGCGTTCTTGCTGGTCAGGATCGGACCGAAATCGATACGGATCGCCTCGAGCTGCTCGCGCAGCGCCCAGGTATAGCCGCGCGCCTCGTAGAAGTTGTCGTCGACCTTGGTCCATGGCGTCTTGACCATGCGCGGACTCGTGGTCGGAGTCGACTGCTGCGCATCCCTGTCGCCGGCCAGGTCGGTATCGATGCGCACCTGGCCGACGCTCGCGGACAGCCGCTGCGACAGCGAGCCGAGCCGCGCCGAGACGACCTGCAGGTAATCGGCGAGGTTGTCGGCACGCGCATAGAACTGCGCATTGGTGTCGTCGCTGTCGGACAGACGCGCGAGATAGCCGTCCAGGTGCGCGATGCCCTTGCGATACTGGCTCTCGGAGCTCGGCAGCAGCCAGCGATCGTTGGGCGAGCTGAACAGCGGCTCGGCTTCCTTGAGATCAGGGTCCTCCACCGACTGGGTCTGCGAGCGGCTGAGCTCGTTGCGCAGGCTCCGCGCGAGGTCGCGCGACGCGGTGAGCACGCCGAATTCCCAGTTCGGCACGTTGTCCATGAGCACGCCGGGCGGCAGGCGGTCGTTGCTGAGATAGCCGCCGCGCCTGTCGAGCAGGGTCTGCATCGATGTCATCAATGCGAGCGTCGTCACGGTGCCGGTGACGACCGGTCGCTGCGTCGCCCCCGAGCGTGCCTGCGCGGTCGCCGCGACGTCGAAATGCGCGGGCTCGTAGTCCCACCACCACATCAGCGCGAGCACGACGACGACATAGAGGCCAAGCAGCACCGCGGCCGCGCGCAACACGAGGCGCGTACTCGGCCGGGCGAATGCAGGGGCGCTGTTCATCGGGTTCTCCTCGGTTCCGTCGGGCGACGGAGCGGCCGGCAACCGCGACCGCGGCCTGCATCGATCGAATTCGATGCAGCGCCCGGGCGCTGCGCGAACTGCAGGCATTGTGCCTCAATGTCCGCGGCGCACGCGACCTTGGCGTCGCGAGACCCGGGCGAAACGCTGGCGGGGCATCCACAGCGCGCGCATCCGCCCGTGGGCGGCGACGCGATAGAATTGCGCTCCGGCCGCGAGCGCTCCGATCCGTCATGCTGTCCATTCCCGACCATCCGCTACTCGACAAGATCGCGCTGATCGGTGGCTGCGCACGCCTGGGCCTGACCTGCGACGCGACGCGCCTGCAGGCCGAAGTCGCCGCATTGCCGAGCACGTTCTGGGGCCATCGCGGCGGCCGCGTCGGCGTGCACAATCCGGCGCAGGCCGTATTCCTGCGCGGCCACGCGCCTGCCGAGGGCAATCTGCCGATCGCCGATCGCGAAGCGCTGGATCACCTGCCCTACGTGCGCGAGCTGATCGAGAACCGGGTACCCGGACGTGCGATGCGCTGCCTGCTCGCCCTGCTCCCGCCCGGCGCGGTGATCGCACCGCACATCGACCAGGCCGAGTACTTCAGCAAGACCATCCGCCTGCATTTTCCGGTCACCACGAACGCCGGCGTCTGGATGTATTGCGCGGGACAGGTCTACCGGATGCAGCCCGGCGAAATCTGGGCGCTCAACAACAGCACCGTGCACGGCGTGGTGAACGCCGATTCCGGGCACGCGCGCATCCACCTGATCTGCGACTTTCTGCCCGCTGCGCCGATGCTCGATCTGCTCGCGCAGGCCGACCGCTCGCGCGGCCATCGCGACCCCGCGATCGAGGCGCGCCTGTACGCGGCACAGGGTGCGCCGCGACCGGCATGATCGCGACCGACCGTTTCGTCTACCTGCATCTGCACAAGTCCGGCGGCACGTTCGTCAACGAGTGCCTGCTGCGCTTCGTGCCGGGTGCGGTCCGGCTCGGCTATCACCTGCCGCGCAGTCTGATTCCGCCCCGGTTCGCGACGCTTCCCGTGCTCGGTTTCGCGCGCAGCCCATGGAGCTACTACGTGTCGTGGCATGCGTTCCAGTCGCAGCGGCCACAACCCAACGCGCTGTTCCGCTGCATGAGCGAAAACCGCAGGCTCGACTTCGCGGGCACCGTGCGCAACCTGCTCGAGCTCGGCCGCGACGATCGCCGACTCGACGCACTGCTCGCGTGTCTGCCGACCGATTACGGCAACCAGGGCCTGAACCTGCCCGCGTTCGCTCTCGCTCCGATCCGCGGCAGCGGCGAAGGGTTCTACGGCTACCTGTTCCGTTACCTGTACGGCGACACGCACGCCGGCATCACGATCGGACGCGCGGAGAACCTGCGGTCCGACCTGAGCGCGTTCCTCGAACGCTTCGACGGCCTGCTGACGCCGCCACTGCGCGACTTTATCGCCGGCGAGGCGCCGCGCAACGCGTCGCGCCATCGCGACTACCGCGAGTACTACGACGACGAGCTGGTCGCGCTGGTGGCCGAGCGCGATCGCGCGGTGATCGAGCGATGCGCTTATCGCTTCGGCGACTGATCCGTGCGTGCCACGCGAACAACGAACACGCGTAGCGAGGCGGACATCCCGCGCAATGGGCGCGATCGCGAGCTGCGCGGCGTCAGGCCGGGGCGGGCCTGACCTGCGGGCGATTCGACGCGTGTGCGGGCATCGATGCGGCCGCCGTAGGTCAGGTCGGCTGCGCCGACCTGACGACTGCGCGAGCGCACCGCGAGGGACGGATCAGCGACGCGCCTTGCCCATCTTCTTCTTGCCCGCCGCGCGCGGCTCCGGCCTGGCCGGTTCGCCCTTCTTGCCGAGTTCCTCGAGCAGCGTGCTCATGTCCTCGGCGTGCTCCTCCTCGACCGCGAGGATCTCCTCCATGATGCGCCGCGTGGTCGGATCGGCCGTGCCGAGGTAGTTGACGATGTCGCGATAACTGTCGATCGCGATGCGCTCGGCGACCAGGTTCTCCTTGATCATGTCGACCAGGTCGTCGCCTTCGACGTAGTCCGAATGGCTGCGCGTGAGCAGGCCCTCGGGCGACAGGTTCGGCGCTCCGCCGAGCTGGGTGATGCGTTCGGCGATGCGGTCGGCATGGCCCTGCTCCTCGTTCGCGTGTTCGAGGAATTCGGCCGCGACACTCTGCGCATTGATGCCCGACGCCATGTAGTAGTGGCGCTTGTAACGCAACACGCAGACGATCTCGGTCGCGAGCGCCTCGTTGAGCACCTTGACCACGGTCGCACGGTCGGCCTTGTAGCCGTCGGTCACCGCGCCGCGCCCGATATGCTCGCGCGCGCGCTTGCGGATCATCTGGATGTCTGAAACGAAGGGTTTGCCTGCCGCCATGGTGGTGCTCCTCGAGTGGGTGCCAACGAACCTGCCGGCGATGGCGAGCCCCTGACCCCGCGCCGGACGCCTGCCCTTGCCGTAGCGGCCTATTGTGCCGCCACGGAGACAGCGTCCGCTGAACGGCGAGGGCTCGCGGGGACACGTACCGCGCGCTCCGCGCGCTCGCACACCGTGCGGATCGACGGCATCAGCGCCTCGATCTCGCGTTCGTGGCGGCGCCACTTGTCCGGCGCCGGCGCGCTCACGGTGTGACGCGAATGCGGCAGCACGGTGTCGAGTTCGATGTCCCAGCGCAGGTCGAGCGCGGCGCACAGACGCTGCGTCTCGCTGCGCGGATCGGCCACGAATGTGTCGTATCGCACGCGCACGATGCGATCGTCAGGCACCTCGTCGAGGTCGTCGAGCAGGATGCGCGTCGCAGCTTCCCACTGCCGCGCGACGATCTCGGCGACCGCCAGCCCGCGCAGTTCGCGCCAGCCCGGCACCAGCACGAGCGACCATGGTGGTCCGCTCCAGTCCGGAAGCCCCGGGTAGGTGCGGAAGCGCCCCGAGGACCACGCCTCGATCATGCTCGAAAGCACTTCGCGCGGTTCACGGTAGAGATAGACGAAGCGCGCCTCGGAGAACACTTCACGCAGGAACGGAATGCGCAGCGCGTTCTTCGGCGTCTTCTCGAGCATGCGCAGGCGTCCTGCGGGCGCGGCGTTGCCATCGCGATCGTGCAGCGCCTCGAGAAAGCGTTCGCGCAATGCAGCCTTGGTTTCCGGCGTCGCCGCAGCCGCATCGAGACGGTTCGATTCGAAACCGCGCGCCAGCGGGTGCAAATCCGCCAGGCCTTCGACGCGCCCGTGGCTCTCGCCGCCGACCGTATACAGGTCCGGTGCGCGTGCGAGCGTCTCGAACAGCAACGTCGAGCCCGAGCGCGGCGGCGAGACAATGAACACCGGGCGCTCGAAGCGCGGATCCGCGCCGCGCGCGCGCGGCGCCGCGACGACTGCGCTCGCGGCCGCCACGGGGTTGCCGACCGGAGCGCGGTCCACCGCAGCGGTCGCGGACGCAGCGCGCGCCAGCGCGCCCGCATCCGGGTCGGTGTCCTTGCGGGTACCGGCCGCGGCGGACTCGCGATCGGCCAGCGCCGCGCGCAGGATCATCGGTGCGAGCGCCATCAGGAATCCGGAACCATTGCGCAGCACGAGCGGCTGCGCGATTCGCTGCATTTCGCGCGCGAACGGATCGAGCGCGGCGCGGTAGGCGGGCCAGCCATCTTTCGCGTCGCCGTAACGCGCCCACAGCCCCAGCCAGGTCGCGGTCAGGCGCGCGCATGTCTGCTGGACTGCGGCAAGTTGCGGATGCGGCGCCGATTCGGCGATCAGGAACGTCAGATGCTCGCGCAGTTCCCACGGGCTCATCACCGTCGGCAGATTGATCGATTCGTAGACCAGCTCCGGCGCGGCGTCCGCATCGGGTTCGATCCGGCGCGCCTGCCAGTCCGGCACCGGGCGGCCCGGCACGCGCCCGCCGCCCGCGATTTCCCAGAAACGCTCGCTGCCCACGGTGTCGGCGACGAGGTGGATGCGTTCGCTCTCGTTGGCATTGATTACCCGATGCGGACGCCAGGTATCGAAGATCCAGCATTCGCCCGCGGCCATGTTGACCTCGCCCTCGCCGCACAGGAAACGCACGCTGGGCTGGGTCAGGATCGGCACATGCACGCGCACGCGCTCGCGCCAGTAGTAGGCGAGGTCGGCATGCGCGGGCACCTCGGCATGCCCGCTCAGGCGCATGAGCCGGCTGCGTCCCCAGACCGCGCCGAGGCTCGCGAGCACCTGGCGCAGGTACGGGCACGCATCGAGGTGGGCGGTCGGGCGCATCGGCCCCGCGATCGAGTCGCTGGCCGGATCACCCTCGACCGAGATCAATGCGAGCGCGGAATTGCCCGGATAACCCTGCGGATGCGGCCGCCATGCGCCCTCGCCGAGCGCATCGACCTCGGCGCGCAGGCGCGCCGCGTCGAACGCGAGCGGGAACTGGACGAACGGAAACTGCAGTTTCATGCGATCACCGTTTCAGCGCGGTCAACCGGGCCCGTACACGTCGCCGCCGCCGGCACGGAACTCGGCCGCCTTCTCGGCCATGCCCTCGTCGAGCGCCTCGGTTTCGCCCAGTCCGTGTTCCTTCGCGTAGTCGCGCACGTCCTGGGTGATCTTCATCGAGCAGAACTTCGGCCCGCACATCGAACAGAAATGCGCGCTCTTGTGCGCGTCCTTGGGCAGGGTCTCGTCGTGGAACTCCCTGGCCTTTTCCGGATCGAGACCGAGGTTGAACTGGTCGTCCCAGCGGAACTCGAAACGCGCCTTGCTGAGCGCATTGTCGCGCGCCTGGGCTCCCGGGTGACCCTTGGCGAGGTCGGCCGCGTGCGCGGCGATCTTGTAGGTGATGATGCCGTCGCGCACATCCTGCTTGTCGGGCAGGCCGAGGTGCTCCTTGGGGGTCACGTAGCAGAGCATCGCGGTGCCGTACCAGCCGATCATCGCCGCGCCGATCGCGCTGGTGATGTGGTCGTAACCCGGCGCGATGTCGGTGGTCAGCGGACCCAGCGTGTAGAACGGCGCCTCGCCGCATTTCTCGAGCTGGCGCTCCATGTTTTCCCTGATCAGATGCATCGGGACGTGGCCGGGACCTTCGATCATGGTCTGCACGTCGTGCTTCCACGCGATCTGCGTGAGTTCGCCGAGCGTATCGAGTTCGGCGAATTGCGCCGCGTCGTTCGCGTCCGCGATCGAACCCGGGCGCAGTCCGTCGCCGAGCGAGAAAGCGACGTCGTAGGCCTTCATGATCGCGCAGATGTCCTCGAAGCGTTCGTAGAGAAAACTCTCCTTGTGATGTGCTAGGCACCACTTGGCCATGATCGAGCCGCCGCGGCTGACAATGCCGGTCACGCGTTTCGCGGTCAGCGGCACGAACGGCAGGCGCACGCCAGCGTGGATCGTGAAGTAGTCCACGCCCTGCTCGGCCTGTTCGATCAGGGTGTCGCGGAAAAGCGCCCAGGTCAGGTCCTCGGCCACTCCGCCGACCTTCTCCAGGGCCTGGTAGATCGGCACCGTGCCGATCGGTACCGGCGCGTTGCGCAGGATCCACTCGCGCGTCTCGTGGATGTGCTTGCCGGTGGAAAGATCCATGACCGTGTCCGCGCCCCAGCGGATCGCCCAGACCATCTTCTCGACTTCCTCGGCGATCGAACTCGACAGCGCCGAATTGCCGATGTTCGCGTTGATCTTCACGAGGAAGTTGCGGCCGATGATCATCGGCTCCGACTCGGGGTGGTTGATGTTGTTCGGAATGATCGCGCGGCCGCGCGCGACCTCGTCGCGCACGAATTCCGGGGTGATGCGGCGCGGCAACGCCGCCCCGAACGACTCCCCCGAATGCTGCTTCAACAGATGTTTCGCAGCGATCGCATCGAGCTGCTGGTTCTCGCGGATTGCGATGTATTCCATCTCGGGCGTGACCACGCCGCGCCGCGCGTAATGCATCTGCGTCACGTTGGCGCCGGCTTTCGCGATGCGCGGCTTGGGAATGTTCGCGAAGCGCACGGCGGCGAGCGATTCCGCGTGCGCGTGGCGACGCGTGAAGGGGGAGCTGAACTCGGCAAGCCGGTCGGTATCTGCGCGCGCATCGATCCAGCATGCACGCAGCGCCGGCAGGCCGGCGGCGAGATCGACCGTATGGCCGGGATCGGTGTACGGACCGGAGGTGTCGTACACCGCGAACGGTGCATTGCGCTCGGCGCCGAACATCGACGGCGTGTCGGCCAACGCAATCTCGCGCATCGGCACGCGCACGACGTGTCCATCGGCAGCGCCGCGCGGTCCGGTCACATGGACCTTGCGCGAGCCCGGAATCGGCCGGGTCACGGTCGCGGAGAGTTCGGCGGTCTCGCGCAGCAGCGCATTGGGTAGGGCGTTCATCGGCGGGCGTCCTGTACGGGTTCGATGCGCGAGTTCCTCGGAGTCGCACCGGTGGACGAAGCGGCAGCCGTGACGCCCTGGGATTCGTCACGAAGCTTCCCTACGCCGGTATGAGCCGGATCAGGTTCGAAGGGACTCTCTCAGCCCGGCACGTCCGGGCACCCCCGCTTCAGTGCGTCATTCAATCACGTTCGACCGCGCGCAGCCAGCGATCGGCGACGCTTGCCCGCGCCGCCGCGTCATTGAAAATGAACGTCAGCGGCGCGAGATCAGGATTCGCGTTCACCCGGACCTGCCAAGGAGACATTGCATGAGCCTGCTGCCCTTGCCGTCGCACCGATCGTGGGCGCTCGCGATCGCGACGCTCACGCTGCTCTGCGCCTGCGCGCCTGCCGCCACGCGAACCGTGCCCGCGTCGCGCGTGGAAGTGACCTGGACCGATCCTGCCGCGTTTGCCGAGGTCCGCGACAACCCGGGCATCCGCCAGATCAGGCCCGAAGAGTGGCTGCGCGAGCTGGCGCGTCATCTGCAGATCGGCGCCGACCGGATCCTGGCGCCCGGACAGCACCTGAAGGTGACCTTCACCGACATCAAGCGTGCGGGTACGTTCGAGCCCTGGCGCGGGCCGAAATGGAACGACGTGCGGGTGATCAAGGAGATCTATCCGCCAAGCATCGACCTGCGCTTCACGCTGACCGGCGCGGATGGCACCGTGCTGCGCGAAGGCGAACGCAAGCTGCGCGACCCGGGTTTCCTGAGCCGCGCGGTCGCGGGCCGCAGCGACGATCCGCTGCGCTACGAGAAGCGTCTGCTCGACGACTGGCTGCGCAACGAGTTCGCGGCACCGCGGCCGGGTTGAGCGCGAAGTTCGGGTTCGACAGCAGCGGGGTGCCGTCGGACGCGGTGCGCGCGCTGTCCGGTGACGCGACTGCCGCGCGCTGCGGGCGCGGACGGATATCCCGGGCAGGGCCGGGAGGGTGTGATCCGCGCGCCCTCGCGTGGTGACCGATCCTCGCTGTAGAAATTTCAGCAATATTTCATCGCAATTCGAAGCAACCGGCTGCGTCTCCTGCGCACACTGTCGGGATCCCCACGGAGCCGCCGACATGCCCAAAACTGCCTTGCTTGCCATGATCCTTGCCGCCGCGTTTGCCGATGTGAGCGCTCGGACACTCTCCCGACCCATCGCGCCCCAGGGTGGCGCGGGCCTGTTCGGCCTGATCCCGACCGAAGTCGACGCCGGCGAAGGTGATTGCAGTGTCGTCATCCTGGTCCAGCGCAGCGGCGGCTCCGCCGGCGTCGTCAGCGTCGACTATGCAACGGTTGCAGGCAGCGCCGTGTCTGACGAAGACTATGACCCGCGCTCGGGCACGGTGACGTTCGGCGATGGCGACAGCGCCGATCGCGGCATCCAGATCTACCTCGTCGACGACGCTGTCGCCGAGGCAGACGAGACGTTCCAGCTCGTGCTGTCCAATCCGCAAGGCGGCGTCGAGATCTGGCACAACCCCGCGACGATCACGATCGTCGACAACGAAGCGGGCGACCCGATCTTCGCGGCGGGATTTGAAACCAACGACGTGTGCTTCTGAGCGCAGCCGCAGCGCAGGCATCGCGCCGAGATCCTGCCCGCACATTGCCGCGCGCACCACCATCCCGGCTCGCTGCGCGCATTCGCCGATCGTTGCGGACGCAAGCAGTCCGACGGCTCAATCGAAACCGTCCGCGAACAAGCGGTCATCCGGCCCGCGGCAGCCTTGCACGTCGCATTTGGCGAACTTGATTGCGAGCGCGTTGCGGTCGAAATACGCGATCGCGGCGCCGCCGTCGGCGCCGATCGCGATGGCCGGATCGGCGAAGCATGATGATCCGGAGCACTGGTCGATCTGGAAGCGGTCCGAATCATTGCAATAGATGTCGTCGCACTCGGCGACAACCAACGCGTCCGCGCCGCCCGCGACCGTGAGCGGCTTTTGGTAGGCGATTACCGGTCGCAAGTCCGGGCGCGCCGCGATCGCGGAATAGGCGCCGGCGCCGAGCGAGCCGCCGGTGTCGACGGTCCTGATGATATCGGCGCCGCTGCAATCCGTCATCGTGCAGCCCGCGAAGCGCAAGCTGTTGTCGGTGTCGTCGTGATAGGAAAACAGGGGTCGATAATCAGCGCGCAGCGTCATCGACAGTCCGCTGCCGACCGGATGGCCGATCAGGTAGTCGATCAATTGCCCCGTGATCGAACAGGGAGAGGCCGTACACAGGAAGAATTTGAGCGCGCCGTCGCCCGCTGAATTGGTGAAGCGATTGACCACGGCCAGCGCGTTGTTCTCACCGACCGCGATCGACGCATAGGCGCCATAGGAGGACGAACTGTCGTCGAGTACCACGATGTCGACATTGCCACAACCCGGGTTCATGCAACGCGCTAGCAGCAACGCCTGATCATCGGAGTCCTGGTACGCAAACACCGCGTTGCCATCGGCATCGAAAGCCAGTGCAACATGGGCGCCAACATCATGCGGACCGGGATCGATAACGCGAAACTCGGGTGGACTGCCTGTGCAGTCCAGTGTCGTGCACTTGACCAGCTTCAACTGATGGTCGACCCCGTCGTGGAACGCGATGGCCGGATTGCCGTCGGCTGCGATGGCCATCGAAATATCGCCTACCACGATAAATCCGTTCGGACCCTGGATGAAGCCCCAGTCCGATTCGCTGCAATCGATATCCCTGCATTTCGCCAGGCTCAGGATGCCTGCGCCGAGGCCTGCGACCCCGGCAGCGCGCCGTGGGTTCTCGTCGGCCGCAGGCTGGATGGGCCCAAGACCGCTGTACGCGATCACTGGCAGGCCGTCCGACCCGATCGCGAGCGCGGGACCCGCAATTGGATAACCCTCGATGGTCACGATCGTCGCCGCGGGCGCGGACAACGCCAGCGACAGACCCGATAGCATCAAGACAATACGCAGCCATTTCATGGTTCATTCTCCATGTCAGGGAGACAGCAAGGGGACGGCTGCGCTCGTGCATTGCGCACGGCGGGGATCCTGATCGAAATGGCTTGGCGAGCGCAGCCGATTCTTCAATCGAAGCCGTCTGCGAACAGCCGGTCGCCCGGCCCGCGACAGCCTTGCGGGTTGCATTTGGCAAACCGGAGTTTCAGTGCGGATTGGTCGAAGTACGCGATCGCGGCACCGCCGTCGGCGCCGATCGCTATCGACACATCCTCACCGGTGTTGAGGCCGGGTTGCAGGTCGAGCGCGAAGCGGTCCGTGTCATGGCAATCCGCGTCTTCGCATTCCGCCACATACAATGCCTGTCCGCCACCGGCCACCGTTACGCTTTTCTGGTATGCGATCACGGGCCGGCCATCCGGGCGCACCGCAACTGCCGAAAATGCGCCCGCGCCGAGCGACCCGGCATCGACGACCTCGTAAATTTCAAAACCACTGCAGTCGGTCGTCGAACAGGCGGCGAAGAGCAGGTCATCGTCGGCGTCGTCGTGATATGAAAACACGGGCCGATGGTCCGCGCGCAGGACCATGGACAGCGCGCTTCCGACCGGGTGGCCGACCGCGTAATCAATCATTTGCCAATTGCCCGCGCACGGGGCCGCGGTGCAGGTGAAAAGCTTGATAGCGGCTGAGCCGGTGCTGGAATTGGTCCAATGTTCGGCAATCGTGATATTGCCGGCGGAACCGATCGCTATTGCGGTGTCGACACCCGCCCAGTAGTTACCCGCACCACCATTGACGTCGATCGTTTCGATATCGACAACACCGCAACCCGTATTCCCGCAACGGGCCAGCATCAGCGCGTTGTCGGTTGAATCCTGGTACGCGAACACGGCCTTGCCGTCAGCATCGAAGGCCATCGTCACATTAAGGCCGACCGAATGCGGCCCCGCATCGATCGTGCGGAATTCGTAGCCACCGCCGCTGCAGTCGATATTCGTGCACTTGACCAGCTTGAGCTGATGGTCGATCGGATCACGGAACGCGATGGCGGGATTGCCGTCCGCCGCGATGGCAATCGAGTTGTACAAGCCTGAGGCCATCCCCGTCGGCGGACTGCCGATATCAATCGCATTCGACGTGTTGCAATCGATGTCGCGGCAACGCGCGATGCGCAGGCCATTGGTCAGGGTGTGGTAGGCAATCACCGGCATGTCGTCCGACCCGATCGCGATCGAAGGACGACCCGCTACCGGACCCTGGTCGATGGTGGCGATCGTCGCCGCGAGTGCCGCGGGGGACATCAGCCAGGCGAATACCGCGGTCAGAATGCGCTGTGGATCCATGGTGTTTCCTCCTTTGGGATACCCGGCCGGGGACGGCCGTGGAACGTCCTTTGGGTCTTCAGGGACGGCAAGGCTGTCAAGGCGCCGGATCGAAGCCGTCTCGGAACAAGAGGTCGTAGGACTCGGCGCGTTCGACCGAGCCGATATCGCAGCCCTCGGCCAGGTTCGGAATCACCGGATCGTCGACCGCGCGCAGGCCGGTCTGCGCGTTCTGCATGCCGCGCTGGTCGTTGAGTTCGGTCGCGCAACTGCCCTGATCGAAGACCGGCGACTGCGCCAGTGGCAGATGGGTCAGCGTCGGGCCGCCATTGTCCGCAAGGGGCCCGAGCAGCGGATTGAGCAGCGCCGCGTCGGTGCCGACGAAATCGAGATTGACGTTCGGCAAGCCGGGCGCGAACCACGCGGTCGCGCAGGCATTCGTGCCGATGAAGTTGTAACCCTCGCTGATCAGTGTTGCGTTCAGACGGGTATCGATGTCGCGGCAGCGCACCGTCGTCGTCACCAGCGCATCGTTGCCGGCGACGATGCTGTTGCGCAGGCTCAGGGTTACCGGCCCGGCCACGTCGATGCCGCCACCGAAGCCGTCATCCGAGGCATTCTGGTCGGCGACGTTGCCGACAACGGTCGTCGACTCGACAAGCGCCATATCGCCATTACCGGCAACGAGTTGCAGACCGCCACCGTGCAGACCTGTGCGATTTCCCGAAAGCGTCGAACGTTGTATCAGCAATGCGCTGACAGCATAGGCCTCGATGCCGCCGCCGCTGCCGATGCTCGCGATGTTGCGGGCCGCGGTCGATTCGGTCACGCCGAGCGTGCCGCCGAACACCGAGATGCCGCCGCCGCTGCCGTTGTCGGCCACGTTGTCGACGATCGACGAGCGCTCGACCTCGACCGAGGCCGCGTTGTGCGCGTCGATCGCGCCGCCGGAATGGCCGGCGTGGTTGTGGTCGAGCATCGCATCTACGACGCGCAGGGATCGGCCCGTACCGATGCCGATCGCGCCGCCGTCATCGTTGAACCCTCCGGTCAGGCGCAGCGCCTCGACCGCCAGTTCATCGCTGCTGCCGTTGGCCGGGCCCGGAAAGTCGAGCAGGCGATACGCCCCGGCTCCGTCGACGATCGACTGATCGACGCCAAGACCCCGCAGGGTTAGACCTTCACTCACGATCGGCAGGTCAGCGGCCAGCGCATAGGTGCCGGCCAGCGGCAGCACGATCTCATCGACTCCGTTTCCGGCGCTGCAGTCGTTGTGAAACGCGTCGGTATTGGCGGCGATGATCGCCTCGCGCAGCGAACAGAAATCGTTGGCGACGTCTTCGTCGACCAGGGTCGTCACGATGATGGTGCTGGCGAACGCCTGCTGCACCACCAACAGGGCAGCGCACAGACCGGGCTGGATCATGGCAACACCTCGAACCCGTTCGCGAAGATGTCGTCGCCGAGCAGCCGCACGGCCTCGAACATCGCATCATGTGCGCTGTCGATCTCGGCATAGCCGCCGACGATGATGCTGCCATTGGGCGCGATGACGAGGCCGCCGGCGGAGTTGTTACGCTCGCTCGCCCCCGATCCGGGCAGGCTGTTGAGCGTCGCCACTCCGCCCTGACCGAACGTCGAATCCAGTAAACCATCGGCGTCGAGCCTGGCGACCGCGAAGTCGAGGTTTTCGCTGGAGCGCTCGCTGAAACCAGCCAGCACGAAACGTCCATGACCGTCGCTTTCAAGACGCAGCGGCGCGTCGTAGAAACTGCCGCCGCGGTCGAATGCAATCAGTACCCGCGCGAACGCGGGATCAGGCGAGCCATCGACGAGAAAGCGCATGCAACCGAAATCGTAGTTGCCCGGCGCGTTCACTTCGACCTCGCCGCAGACCAGGATCTTGCCGTCCGCGAGCTCGGCGAAATCAGTGGCAAGGTCGCCGCGACCGCCGCCGATGTCGAAGCCGTAGGTGGTTTTGCCGCCGGTCCCGAACGTCGGGTCGAGGGCGCCGTTCGCATCGAGCCGCACGAGCGCAAAATCGATATTGCTGCCACCGTTTGACGTATTGGCGCCACCCACGGCGACGATATGCGCGCCGTCGCTGAGCTGTCTCGCCCGGTAGCCGACCGCGGCATTGCCGGAGCCGAACCGCACAGTGACGCGACCGTCGCTGTCGAACGTGGTATCCCGCTGACCGCTCGTGGTCAGACGCGCAAGAGCGAGCATTGAAACTCCGGTCGTCGCGTCCGGATTGGCGGTCGCCTGTCCGACCAACAGGATCTTGCCGTCGCTCTGCAGGTCGACACGCAACGCGGCGTCGCTGCAGCCGCCGTTCGCACAGTCGCCCAGATTGAACGGGACGATGGCCTTGCCGCCATTGCCGAATCCGGAATCCGGCACCCCGTTCGCGTTGAGGCGTGCGACTCCGATGTCCTCGGCCGTGGACGGATCGCCGTCGACAATGCCGGCCAGCACGATCTTGTCATCGTCCTGCACGGCGACCCCGGTCACCTGATCGCGCGAGTCGCTGCCGATCACGTTGAAGTCGACCAGGCTCGAACCGGTGCCCAGGGTTCCGAACGAGGTGTCCGGTGTGCCATCCCTTTGCAGGCCGAGCACACCAAAATCAAGGTTGCCTTTGCTCGCGTTGCCGACCGACGAGGCGACCAGCAGCAGACGTCCGCCCGACTGCCGCGCCAAGTCGACACCGTATTCGCTGATCAGATACGCGTTGGTACCATCCGAGTACGGCGCGAACACCTTGCCGCCGGTACCGAATCGCGGGTCCGGATCGCCGTCGTGCGCGAGAGCGCATGGCGCGCACAGGACCAGACCGACCACGGTTGAGATTGGGATGCACGCGGGCGGAGTCATGGCGCAACTTCCTCGTAACCGTTGGCGAAAATGCTGTCGGCGTCCGTCGCGTCCTCGCGCAGCAGATAGATGTCGGTATACGTGCCGTTGTTGTCCTCGGGCACCAGCGGTTCGGCCCAGCCGAACACCGTGGTCAAACCATCGGCGCTCGCGGTGTAGCCGACCGGCTCGGACCAGCTTGACGGGTTGCCGGAACCGGCGATGCCCATCTGCACGATTTCGAGCACATCGGTGTTCACGCGATAACGCAGCAGCGCGCCGACGCCGTTCGGGGTGATCGCGCCGAACAGCACGATCGATCCGTCCGGGCTGAGCCATGGTGTGGCGATGATGGCATCGACGAAACCGAGCGCGGCGAGATCCGCCGTCGCGAGGCGCACAACACCGGTCGAGCGGTCCACCAGCACGACGTCCAGACCCGGCGAAAGATCGTTCGGCACCAGGTTCGTCGCGTAGGACAGAAAAGCGACAAAGCGTCCATTCTGCGAGATGGCCGGCAACAAGGAAAAATCGTTGGCCTCATCGCCGGATTCGGCGACGCTAACGCGTTCTGTAACGCCGCTGTCGATCTCGTGCACGAAGATATCGGGGTTCAGGTTCGTGTCGCCGGCAACGAGGTTCGTCGCCGCCGACCAGAACGCGACGACATTGCCGTCGCCAGAAATGCGCGCGTTGGAAACACCGAAGTTGGCCTCGTCGCCGCTGCTGCTGACGCTGACGCGCTGCATGCCGCCGACGACGCTCCAGACGAACGCATCGGAGTGGTTGTTGGTGTCGCCGGGCACGAGATCGGCACTACCCGAAGTGAATGCGACGCGACTGCCGTCATCGCTGATCGAAGGATCGTAGGCGCCGTCCGAGGTCGTACCGCCGCTGGACATCGATGCGCTGACCAGCACGACCGCGCCGTTCGCGGTATCGACGCGGAAGATATCGGCCGCGTCGTTGCCGTCGCCGCCGAACGTCAGGTCCGTCGCCAGCGACGAGAACGCAACGAAGCGGCCGTCGGCGCTGATCTGCGGGCCGTAGCTCGCATCGTTGCCACCGTCACCGAACGGCGTGTTGCTGAGGCGCGTGATGTCGGACGTCGCGGTGTCGTACAGGAAGATGTCGCCGTAGGTGTTGTCGCTGGTATAACCCTCGGCATCGAGCAGCAAAGCGCTCGAATCGAACACGATGCGGCTGCCGTCGGCGCTGATGTCGGGGTTGTAGCTCGGCGCATCACCGGCCGTGACCGGATGCGCAGTTTCGGCCAGATCGACGCGCGTGACCGCGAGCGTTGTCGCATCGAGCACGAACACGTCCTGCACCCCGTTGGTGTCATCGGCGACCAGCGTGTCGCCGAGCGCGTCGAAACACAGGTATGTGAGATCGGAGCTGACGCTGCTGAGATTCAGGATCCGCGCGGTGGTATCGGTCGCGCGAACGATCGCGCCGCTTTGCATGTCCTTGACATACACCTGGTCGACGCCGTGCGGATCCGGCCCGGCGAGGTTCGTCGCGAGGCTCGGGAACGCGACGTAGCGACCGTCTCCGCTGACCAGACCCTGGCGGCTGGCCGCATCCGTATCGCCACCGGCGGCAGGCTCGCTGACGCGACGCGTGATGCCCGCGGCGAGCCGGCGCGCAAACACATCATTGACGCCGTTGCCGTCGCTGGCGACCAGATTGGTCGCGACAGAATTGAAGACGACGGTGCCGCCGTCTGCGGACAGATCGACCAGGTAGCTGACCGCGTCGGCGTCGCCACCGGTCGTGGACACGCTGACCCGCTGGGTCACGCCGCTGGCCAGATCCTTGACGTAGACATCCGTAAAGCCATTGCCGTCGACACCATCGAGATTCGTCGCATCGGAGCCGAACGCGATCACGTCGCCGCCGGCGGCGATGCGCTGGTAGGTGCTGCGCGCGTCGCCCTGGACGCCGCTCGAATCGGTCGACACTAACACCATCGCGGCGGTCGCGACCTCGTAGCGAAACACATCGCCTACGCCGTTGCTGTCGCCGGCAACCAGATTGCTGCTATCCGACGAGAACGCGATGAACGCGCCGGTCGCATCGATGGTCGGGGTATAGGCGCTTCCATTCCCCGGCGCACCGCCGGCGGTGTGCGAAACCAGCGTGATCGTTCCGAGCTGACGATCGGCCAGATAGACCTGCTGCGTCGTCGCGCCGGCGCCGGTCAGATCGTCGTCGCTCGCGAACGCGACATAGCGTCCATCGTCGCTGATCGACGGCTGCAGCGAATAGTCCTGACTCTCGCTGCCGTCGGAACGCCGGCTGATGCGCTCGACGACCCCCGTATTGCGATCCTTGACGAACACGTCGTGGGTGCCGTTGTGATCGTTCGCGATCAAGTTGGTCGCATCCGATCCGAACACCGCGTAGCGGCCGTTTCCGCTCAACTGGCAGCCGAACGCATTGCGGTCGGACTGGGCGCCGAGCACGAACGGATCGTCCGGGGCGGAAACCAGGTGCAGTTCATTGGCCTGCGGCGCTGCGGTAAATCCCAGGGACAACACGATTGCGCAGCTACTCGCTACGCGGATGACAGGGGTATGGGTGTTCATTGGGCGCTCCATGGCCCGACCGTCGGGCCTGCCCGTACGGTGCCAGCGGTCCCGGCGCAGGTCTTTCAATTGCGATGGAATCTGCTTGAAATTTCCATGAAATCCGCGGCCATGGGTTGAATTCGGGCGCGACGACCGCCGCGAACCCGCGGAGTAGACTGCAAGCCATGCGCTACAGATTTCTCGAGTTCGTGCTCGATACCGAGCAGCAGACGCTGGCCGGCCCGGCGGGCGTGGTGCCGCTCAGGCGCCAGTCATTTCTCGTTTTGCAGCATCTGGTCGAGCATGCGCCGGCGGTCGCCAGCAAGGACGAGCTGCTCGATGCAGTCTGGGGGCATCAGGCGATCTCGAGCAGTGCCGTAGCGCAGACGGTTCGCGAGCTGCGCGACGCCTTGGCCGATCATGCCGAGCATCCGCGTGCGATCGAGACCCGGCATCGGGTCGGTTATCGCTTCATCGCTCCGGTGACAGGCGATCCGGCCACAGCCCCCGGCAACGTCAGCGACAGCGCGCCGCCGGATCCACCGTTCATGCGGGCAGCGCGGCACTCGACCGATTTGTCCGCATCCATGCGCCTGCGCGTGGCCGTGGCCGTCCCCTTGCTCGCAGTCGCGCTGGCGGCGGTGGCGCTGTTGCCGCGAATGCAAACGCCGCCAGCGGCCGAAGGATCGAGCTGGCCCACCCATCCGCAGGCGCAGCGGATTGCGCGGCAAGCAATGCTAGCTGCGCGCCGTTTCGATACGGTCGTCACGCTCGACGAACTCAGTCAGGCCCGCGCAGCGGAGGACCAGCCGCGGCTGGCGCTCTGGCAAGGCTGGCTGCATCTGCTGCGCGGTGAACGTTCGATCGCCGAACCGATCCTGGCCGCACTCGAGGCGACCCGCGCACACCTGCACAGAAGCGATCAGGTGATGCTCGATGCGCTGCAACACGAAGCGGCCGGGCGCTACGCGTCAGCGCTGGAGGCTTGGCGCATCGTGTACGAAATCGATCCTGCCGATGTCGATGTCGGCCTGGCGTTGTTCGATATGGATCTGCACGAACGAACGAACGACTTGCGCGCGACCTGGGACCGCGTTAGCCAGCTCGACGGCATTCCGTCCGAGCGGCTGCTGTTGATGTCGGCACAGCTCGCCCGCTACGAACGCGACGCCGATCGCGAGGCCACCCAGGCGCAGGCTGCGATGGCCGCTTCGGGCACACGCTGGCCCGCACTGACGGCATTGGCCCAGGCCGAGATCGGGCGATCGCTGAAGGAGCGCGGAAAAATCAGCGAGGCGCGCGACCTGTTCGCGCAGGCAGTCAACGGGCTTGAGCGACAGGGTCTGCTGCGCGCCGCGATCGATCTGCGACTCGACCAGCTCGATCCGGCGCTGGCCCAGGGCGACATGAAGAATGTCGCCGCGGAGCTGGAGGCACTGCAGCATCGCGTGGAGAAAGCCGGCGACAACTACTCGGCCGGTCGCCTGCTGCACGCACGCGGCCGCCTGGCCCGACGCCTGGGCCAGGACGAGCAGGCGATCGCGTTCTACGCGGCGGCGGCCCAGCAGCACGAAATCGCGCGCAACCGGGACGGCGTCGCCAGCGCGC
Source organism: uncultured Gammaproteobacteria bacterium (assembly GCA_963758365.1). GTDB lineage: Bacteria > Pseudomonadota > Gammaproteobacteria > Xanthomonadales > Rhodanobacteraceae > Dokdonella_A. The sequence continues at coordinate 212,851 of CAVWVB010000001.1, read as the reverse complement.
TCAGCGCCGAGGCTGGCCCGTTGCAACGCCTGGGGCGCAGCGCGGAAGCCCGTGCCGTGCTGGATCGCGCGCTGCAGTTGGCCGATGAAACCGGCACCGCGTCGATCCGCGCCAGCGTGCACGGCAATCTTGCCAACCTGGCCGCCAAAGAGGCGCGTTACGGCGACGCACGCGAACACTACCAGGCCGCGTTGAGCCTGTTCCGCAAGCTGCACGATCAACGCCTGCAAGCGGTCACCCTCGGCAACCTCGCCAATCTTGCCGTCTTTCAAGGCGATCTGCGCTCGGTCGAGAAACTCAACAGCGACGCGCTCGCGCTGTTCCGCGCGCTCAAGCAACCGCCGGACATCGCCCGCACGCTGATCGATATCGCCAGCGCAGCGCTGGACAAGGGTGATCTGGACGAAGCGGGCAAGCTGGCGCTGGAGGCCAGCACGATTTTCAAACAACTTGAGGATCCCAATCGCCTTGCGACCGCACTCGCGCTGGGCGCAGATGTGCGCATCCATGCAGCCGATCTCGAGGGTGCCGACGCGATGCTCGATGCCGCGGAGCGAACCGGAGCAAGCGAAGCCGAGACACTGGCGATCATCGCAACCCTGCGTGGGCGAATCGCATTGTTGCGCGATCAGACGCCGGCTGCGCGTGGCGCGTTCGAGCGTGCGCTCGCGCATCGAACCGCGGCTGACAACCGCGCAATGCAGCGCGCCAGCCGACTGGATATTGCCGGCGTCGATCTGATCGAGAAACGTCTGAGCGCCGCAGAGCAAGCGACGCTCGCGGTGATCGTCCAGGCCAGGGAAGACAAGCAGCCAGCGGCAGAATGCAACGCACGGCTCTTGCTCGCGCGGATTCTGCTGGACCAGGAGCGCAAGCCCGACGCCGAACGCGAACTCGGGGCAGCGCGTGCGTTGCTCGAGGCGGTACCGCAGTTCGATGGCGAAGCCGCATGGACCCTGCTGCGCGCGCGCATGGATCCAGCGCCCGAACGTATCGAGCGTCTCGAATGGCTGGTCGATCACGCACGCGCACACCAGCAGACGCTGCTCGAGTTGCGCGCGCTCGGCGCGCTGTATGCGGAAACCGCCGATGCAAGAATCGGTGAATGGCGCGACCGCGTTCGCGCGCTCGGCCTGACCGCGCTGCTGCGCCCTCGACTCGTGCTCGGTTCGTAGTGCACCGTCGGACACTGCGTGCCCTGATTCGCGTGCCGCTACACTCGCAGCGGTGCGCACGGCACAATGCTGATTCATCTTCAGGAATGGCCCGATGGACACCCAGCATCCCGACCTGCACCCGCTCTACGCCGAGCATCTGGCAACGCTGACCGCACGCGCAGACAAGGCGCTGCTGCGCGAAGGCTTCGATCATCTCGTGATTGCCGCGGGGCAGCCGGCACTGCAGTTCCTGGACGACCGCCCGTACCCGTTCGTGGCCAATCCGCATTTCCGGCACTGGCTGCCGGTCACGCGGGCACCGGGGTCCTGGCTCGTGTACACGCCGGGCAAGCGCCCGAGGCTCGTCTATCTGCAGCCGCGGGACTACTGGCACGTGGTGCCCGAGGCGCCGGCCGGTTACTGGGTCGAACACTTCGACATCGTGATCATCCGCGAAGCGAAGGAAGCACGCGCGCAGCTGCCCAACGACGCCGCGCGCTGCGCGATAGTCGGCGACGCGAATGCCGGTTTCGACGGCTTTGCACCGAACAACCCGCAGGGCGTCCTCGACTTTCTGCACTATCAGCGTTCGTACAAGACCGCCTACGAACTCGCGATGATGCGGGTCGCGAGCAAGATCGGCACGCGCGCGCATCGCGCGGCAGAGCGCGCATTCCGCGCCGGCGAGTCGGAATTCGACATCAACATCGCCTACATGGCCGAGGCCCGCCAGATCGACAACGAACTGCCCTACGACAACATCGTCGCGCTGAACGAGCACGGCGCAGTGCTGCACTACAGCGAACTTGCGCACTCACCTCCGGCCCATGCGCATTCGTTTCTGATCGACGCCGGCGCGAATTTTCACGGCTACGCGTGCGACATCACGCGCACCCATGCCGCAGACGACGCCGACGAATTCCAGGCCCTGATCGACGCGGTCGATGGTGCGCAACAGACATTCTGCGCGAACGTCCGAGCGGGGCAGGGCTATGCGGACCTGCACGTCGGCGCGCACCACGCACTGGCCGGCGTCCTGCGTGAGCACGGGTTCATCCGCATGAGCGCCGAGGCCGCCGTCGAGTCCGGGGTCTCCGCAGTGTTCTTCCCGCACGGGCTCGGCCATCCGATCGGTCTGCAGGTACACGACGTCGCGGGTTTTCAGGCCAGCGACGCGGGCGGCACGATTCCGCGCCCGCCGGGACACCCGTACCTGCGCATGACGCGCGCACTCGAATCCGGAATGGTGGTCACGATCGAGCCGGGCCTGTACTTCATCGACCTGCTGCTGGCCGAACTGAAGACCAAGCCGGTCGCAAGGGACGTCGACTGGGACAAGGTCGCCGCGTTCCGCAAGTACGGCGGCATCCGCATCGAGGACGATGTCGTGTGCACCGACGACGCCCCGGAAAACCTCACGCGAGAGGCTTTCGCGTTGCTGAGCTAGCTGAAACTGAACGCTCTTTTCAGTATTGGCTGGCCTCTTTTCGCGGCGCGGGGCGATCCAGTGCGAATGAACGTTGTGGCACTCCAAGCCGTGCTGTCACACCATCCTGTTGGTGCGGCGCATTTCGGCAACCCTGCCGTGTCACTCTTCTTGCGCTGCGCGCGGATGATCCTCGTTGCGCGCTGCCCGTGAAACGTCGGCCGCGCGGCTCAGCGACATCCCGCCGCAGGCAGCCTGCGCGCGAGCGGCGTAGACTCGTGCGCCACGAGCCGATGGACACCCGCACTGCCCGCAATCCTGGTTCCTGGTTCCGCAGCCGCGGCGGGCGGCGTTTCGGTGTCGAGTTTGCTGCAATCGTCCTGCTCAAGCTGCTCGCGCTGATCGCAATCTGGCTGGTCTGCTTCCGCGAACCGCGACCGGACACGCGCCCCGCCGCGATCGAACGCCATCTGCTGACGCCCGCCAACGTGGAGTCCCCGCATGATCGATGACCCGGTCGTCACCCTGTCGCGCCTGCAGTTTGCGCTGACCGCGCTCTACCACTTCCTGTTCGTGCCGCTGACGCTCGGGTTGTCGTGGATGCTCGTGATCATGGAGACGGTCTATGTGATGACCGGGCGCGAGATCTGGAAACGCATGACCCAGTTCTGGGGCGTGCTGTTCGGGATCAACTTCGCAATGGGCGTGGCCACCGGCATCACGATGGAGTTCCAGTTCGGCACGAACTGGGCCTACTACTCGCATTACGTCGGCGACATCTTCGGCACGCCGCTCGCGATCGAAGGTTTGATGGCGTTCTTTCTCGAAGCGACCTTCGTCGGCCTGTTCTTTTTCGGCTGGGACCGCATCTCGCGGGTCAAGCACCTGGTCGTCACGTTCCTGCTCGCAGTCGGCACCAATCTTTCGGCGCTGTGGATCCTGATCGCGAACGCATGGATGCAGAATCCGGTCGGCAGCACCTTCAACCTCGACACCATGCGCATGGAAGTCGTCGATTTCGCAGCGGTGATGTTCAACCCGGTCGCGCAGTCGAAGTTCGTTCATACGGTCAGCGCGGGCTACGTGTTCGGCGCAATGTTTGTACTTTCGATCAGCGCGTGGTATCTGCTCAACGGTCGCAACATCGCGTTCGCGAAACGTTCGATGACGGTCGCAGCAAGTTTCGGACTCGCGTCCGCGCTCAGCGTGGTCGTGCTCGGCGACGAATCCGGCTATACGATCACCGAACACCAGAAAATGAAGCTCGCCGCGATCGAGGCGATGTGGGAAACCGAGCCGGCGCCCGCCGCGTTCACTGCATTCGGCTTCCCGGACGTCGCTGAACGCACAACCCACTTCGCAATCCACATTCCGTGGGTCATGGGAATCATCGGGACGCGATCGCTCAACGGCGTGCTGCCCGGCATCAGCGAACTGGTCGCCGAAACCGAGGTGCACATCGCCAGCGGCATGCAGGCCTACGTGGCGATGCAGCGCCTGCGCGAAAACCGCGACGATACCAAGGCGCGCGCCATCTTCGAGGCACATCAGCGCGATCTCGGCTACGCGCTGCTGCTCAAGCGGTTCATGGAAAATCCCGCGCAGGCGACGCCGGCCGACATCGAGAGGGCCGCCACCAGCACGATCCCGAACGTGCCGGTGCTGTTCTGGGCGTTCCGGATCATGGTCGCGTGCGGATTCTGGTTCATCGCGCTGTTCGCATATTCGTTCTGGCTCGCCTCCAGACGCGAGCTCGACCGTCGCCGCTGGTACCTGAAAGCGGCGCTGTGGAGCCTGCCTCTGCCCTGGGTCGCGGCCGAACTCGGCTGGATCGTCGCCGAGTACGGGCGCCAGCCGTGGGCGATCGAGGGCATCCTGCCCACCGCGCTCGGCGTCTCGTCGGTTTCGGTGGCCCAGGTCGCGACGAGCCTGGCCGGCTTCGTGATCTTCTATACCGCGCTGGCCGTCGTCGACGCGGTGCTCATGCTCAAGTACGCGCGCAAGGGTCCCGACGGGCTCGGCATGTGGCCGGCACGCGGATAGCCCGCTCCCGCGAACAACGCGGCCATGGCGGCCGCTACCCGATTCCCGCATTCGCGGACGAATGCACAGACGGATCCCACGATGGACTACGAAACGCTCCGCATCATCTGGTGGCTGCTGCTCGGCGTATTGCTGATCGGCTTCGCGATCATGGACGGCTTCGACCTCGGCGTGGCCGCGCTGCTGCGCGTGCTCGCGCGCGACGACGAGGAGCGCCGCGCGCTGCTCGAAACGATCGAGCCGGTCTGGGAAGGCAACCAGGTCTGGCTCGTGCTCGCCGGCGGCGCCGTGTTCGCGGCCTGGCCTCTGCTCTATGCGGCGGCGTTCTCCGGTTTCTATTTCGCGATGCTGCTCGTGCTGCTCGCGTTGATCCTGCGCCCGGTCGGCCTCAACTTCCGCAACAAACGCGAGGGTGCGCGCTGGCGCGGCGGCTGGGACTGGCTGCTCACATTCAGCGGCGCGGTGCCCGCGCTGATCTTCGGCGTCGCGTTCGGCAACCTGTTCCTCGGCGTGCCGTTCCGCTACGACGAAACCCTGCGCATGACCTATGAAGGCGGCCTGGCCGGTCTGCTGCGTCCGTTTCCGCTGCTGGCCGGTCTGGTCAGCGTCGCGATGCTGCTGACCCACGGTGCGGCCTGGGCCGCGGGCAAGGCCGACCAGCGCATCGCGCAGCGCGCGCGACGCCTGCTGCGCATGCTCGCTCCCGCATTCGTCGCACTCTATGCGCTCGCGGGCGCGTGGCTCGCGTTCGGCATCGAAGGCTACGCGATCACCGGCGGCGCGGATGTGCTCGCGCCATCCAATCCGCTGCACAAGCAGGTCGCGACCGGCGGCGGCTGGCTCGCCGATGGCGCACTCGGAACCTGGGCCTGCATCGCGGCCGCGGTCGCGATCCTCGCCGCGCTGGCGACGCCGCTGCTTGCCGCACGCTCGCGCCACCACAGCGCGTTCCTCGCGAGCTCGTGCATGGTCGCGGGCACGATCCTTTCGGCCGGCTTCGCGCTGTTTCCGTTCCTGCTGCCGTCGAGCCTCGCGCCGGGCAGCAGCCTGACGATCTGGGATGCATCGAGCAGCCGCGGGACCTTGGGTCTGATGCTGATCGCAACCCTCGTTCTGCTGCCGATCGTGCTCGCCTACACGGGCTGGGTCTACCGCACGCTGCGCGGCCGGGTCAGCCTCGAACACATCAGGAAATCGCACGGGATGTATTGAGAAACAGGGAATCGGAAGTCATCCCGCACCCGCAAACAGGAGGCACGCCATGTGGTACTTCAGCTGGATGCTCGGACTCGGACTCGCGCTGGCTTTCGCGGTCCTCAACGCGATGTGGTTCGAGCTGCACGCCGACCAGCTTGCGCAGGAAGCGGAAGACGACGCCGCATCGAGCTGAACGCGCAGACGCCCATTCGGTGCGCGTCCGCCGCTGCCGCGGCCAGCCGGCGCTTCGCATCGCGCACAGCGTGCTGAGCAGACGGGGACGTTGCAAGCGCGAGCCCGTGCTTTCGGTCCACATCACGCATGACAGCGGCGCCGCGGTAACGTCGCGACGAAGTAGCGCGGTCAATGCGGGCTAGAATCCGCCGTGACATCGAGCCGGCCACGGCATGACCAGCACCACCGAAACCCTCGAAACGAATCCGCCGCGCACGCCCGGGCGCGGCGCGCGGCTGCGCTGGCTGGTCCCGGTTGCGTTCCTGCTCCTGGTCGGCTGGCTGCTCGTGCATGGCATCGACGATCTCGACCTGCCGGATTTGCAGCGTGCCCTGCTCGACGTGCCGACGTTGCCGTTCGCCGGGGTCGGCCTGCTCGCGCTGGCCGCGGTCGCGTTCACCGGTCTGGTCGACGTCGCGATTGCGCGCTGGCTTGGCGTGGCGGTACCGCTGCGCGAGCTGCTGCGCCTGGCCTTCATCGCCAATTCCCTGGCCAACGTGCTGAATCTCTCCGGCGCGATCGGTTCGGGCGTGCGCCTGCTCGGTCTGTCCGCGCGCGGAATCGCGCTGCCGTCCAGCGCGGCGCTGATCGGCCTGCAGGTGCTGTCGCTGCCGCTTGGCCTGTCGGTCCTGGTCATCGTGGCGCTGCTCTGCGGACCGTTGCCGGTCGCGCCGGTGGCGCATACGCGCTGGCTCGCGCTGACCGTGCTCGTCGGTGCGGCACTGTACCTGCCCGCGTTCTTCGTGCTGACCGCACGCCGCCGCCTCGTGAGCTGGTTGCCGAGCGGCGTCGAGCTGCCGCCGCTGCGCCTGAAGCTCGCTCTCAGCGTGCTGTCGCTGATCGACTGGATATTGAGCGCAGCGGTGCTGTACGCGTGCCTGTATCTGGCCGGAGCCCACGTAAAACCCGGCGCGTTGCTGATCAATTTCGCGGCCGCGCAGACGCTCGGCCTGCTCAGCCTGATTCCGGGCGGCTTTGGCGTGTTCGACGGGCTCATGCTGCTCGCGCTGACCGCTGCAGGCTATGACAACGCGGCCGTGCTCGCCGGACTGTTCCTGTTCCGGATCACCTACTATCTGGTACCGCTGCTGAGCGGACTCTATCTTGGTTCCGGCATGCTCGCGGGCCGTTTGCGCTCGCAGTCGGTCGCGCGCGCAGCGCAGCGACTGCGCACGCATCCGCTGTTCGGCCTGCTCGGACTGCCGGCGAGCCTGCTTGCCGACCTCGGCATGCACGCGCTGGCGATGCTCACGTTCGGGGCCGGCGTACTGCTGCTCGCGTCGGCCTCGATTCCAGGCATGCACGAGCATATCGTCATGGTGCGTCAGGTCCTGCCGCTTGCCGCAGTCGAAGGCTCGCACTGGCTCTCGGTCGTCACCGGCGTGTTCCTGCTCGGGCTAGGGCGCGGCATCGACGGTCGCCTGCGCGTCGCCTACCGGCTCGTGCAGCCGCTGCTCGTGGTCGGCGCGGTCCTTGCGGTAACCAAGGGCCTGCATTTCGGCGAATCCCTGTTCCTGCTCGCCATCGCGCTGCTGCTGCGCATGCGCAGACGCGAGTTCGTGCAGCGCGCAATGAGCCTGACCTCGCTGACCACATTCACCTGGATCGCGGGACTGGTCGTGGTCGTGCTCGCGTTCTTCGCGATCGGTCTGCTCGCGGTGCTCGGCGACGACAGTTTCGATCTCTGGTACTTCGGTTTCGGCGAGCACTCCTCGCGGATCGCGCGCGGCCTTTTCGCGGCAGCGCTCGGCGTCTTCGCATACCTGACCTGGCAGTCGTTCGCGGTACGCCGGCCGCCGCTGAAGCTGCCCGATCGCGACGAACTCGAGCGTGCGCGCGCGATCTACGCCGAGCACGGCGGCGGCGAGTTCGCGCATCTGACCTTCATGGGCGACAAGTACCTGTTCTGGTCCGCGGACCATCACGCGGTCGTCGCGTATGGCGCGGTTCGCGACCGCCTCGTCGCGCTCGGCTCTCCGAGCGGTTCTGAGCGCGCGATCAAGCGCGCGATCCTGGATTTCCGTCAGTTCGCGGACGCGCAGGATCGGGTCCCGGTGTTCTACGAAGTTCTCGAACCGGATCTGTCGCTCTACCACGATCTCGGTTTCGACCTGTTCAAGCTCGGCGAGCTCGCGACACTGCGCCTCGAGGAATTCACCCTGGCCGGCAAGCGCTGGGAGGACCTGCGCCAGGCGGTCAACCGCTCGCTCAAGGAGCGCATGAGCTTCGAGGTCGTGCAGCCGCCGTTCGACACGGTGCTGATGACCGAGATCGAACGCGTGTCGGACCAGTGGCTCGCGGACAAGGGTGCATCGGAGAAGGGGTTCTCGCTCGGTCGTTTCGATCCCGACTATCTGGCCTGGAGCGCACTGGCGCTGGTGCGCCGCGACGGCGAACTGATCGCGTTCGCCAACGTGCTGCCGCCGTACGGCCCGAACGGCACCGCAAGTGTCGATCTGATGCGTCAGGTCGACGACGCGCCGCGCGGCACCATGGACTTCCTGTTCGCGCGGGTGATGGGCTGGGCGCGGGAACAGGGCAGCGCGACGTTCAGCCTCGGCATGGCGCCGCTCTCCGCGGTCGGCGACAACCCGTATGCACGCCTCAACGAACGACTCGCGGCGCTCGCATTCCAGTACGGCGGGCGCCTCTACAACTATCAGGGCGTGCGCCGCTACAAGGAGAAATTCGACCCGCAGTGGGCCGGCTCCTATCTCGCCTACCCGCGCGGGATCTCGGTGCCGGTGCTGCTGATCGACATCGCTGCGCTGGTCGCCGGCGGCTACCGGCGCCTGCTGGTCGGCGGCCGCTGAGGGCCGCCCGCGCAGGCCTGCCGACGCGGTCTCATTGCGGCAACGCAAAGGTGCCGGTCACGAGCGCAACGAGATCGAACGCGGCCTTCGAATCGAACAGTCGTGAATGATCCGCATAGGTCTCGTCCCGGTCGAAGCGGCTGCGTGCGGCGGCCACATGCACGCCGAGCCGGCACAGTTCCGCGCGTTGCGGCGCGAAGTCGACGATCGAGTAGACCAGCGCGCCACGCCGACCGAGGCGCGCTGCGTGGCAGTCGAGCGCCTGCGCGGGCGGATTCGCATGGGCCATCCGTTCGGCCCACGTTACCTCGTGCGTGACCATGTCCAGACTCGGCGCCTGCGCATAGTCGACCACGCGCGAAGCGCGCGGCGCGCCGTCGGGAGCATGCGCCAGCCGCGGGCTCGCACGCTGCGCCTGCGCGAGCAACGACTCGCGGCCCTGCACGGTGAATTCGTCGTCGGTGATGAACCCCGCACCGATCCAGTCGATGCGCACGTGCCAGGCGCTGGCTGACGCCGGATCCACGCTCTCGTGGACGAGCCAGCCGATCATCGTCGTACCCGGCGATGCGTCGGCCCCCGCCATCTGCGCGGCGCGCAGCGCAGCGGCATCGATGAAGCGGAAGTGCGCGGGGACATCGATCGCCGCGCGTGCGAGCGGAATCGCGACGTGCCCGCGCTGGTAGGCCCGGGTCGGGACTGCGGATGCGCGCACGGCGCCGGTGTTTCCCCGAATCTGCGCGGTCGTCCGCGCGGCCGCGACGTCGGCGTCGCGCGCAGGCGGCACGGACGCGCCGCCTGCGGCGGCAGCCATGGCCCCGTACAGGCCCAACGCGGCCAGCGCAGCGAGCAAAGGAACGCGGATATCGTCGTGCGGCGCGTGCCAGTAGCGTCCGAGCGCGTACACGGCCACCGGCGGGAACAGCGCCATCGCGACAGCCATTGCGCGCGCACTGCGCCACATGCGCACGATCGCGATCGCATGGAGCAGCGCAGCGGCGAGCAGGAGCAGGCGCACCAGCCGTCTCAGCGCAGGTCGATGCGAACCACCTGCTTGCGCGGCAGAGAATAGGTGGCGGCGCCGCCCGCGCGACGCACCTGCAGCGTCACCCGGCGCGCGTCCGCGGCCTTGACGATGCCGCGATGCTCGCGCTCGCCGCCCGCGGTGGTGATCGACACGCGGCGACCGATCGCGTGGCCCAGCTCATCGAAGTCCAGTGTCCGGCTGTGATCGACGGGTAGCGCGAGCCAGTCGTCGTTGGCAGTCGGCGTGGCCGGTACCGCGACCACCTCGGCGATCACCGGCGTCGCGGCAGCTGCGGCGCGCGCGGCGTCTGCAGCGCGTGCGACCGCGGCGACCCTCTCGGCCCGCAGCAACGCTTCGATGCGCGCCTCATCCTGCTCCAGCGTTGCCGCGTGAAGGCCGGACCCTGCGGCGATGCCGAGCATGGCCAGGGCCGCGAGCACGGTTCTGCGAGAATCCACGATCGACATGCGGGTTTCCCTCCGGGCCGCTCCCCGATTACGGGTACGGCACTCCAAAAGCCCGCGCCAGCATAGACGAATCGGGCTTCGCGATTTCGCGACCGGCTCCGCAACGCGCGGCCGAACCACGAATCCGGGCGGCCGCCGATCGCGGACCGCCATTCGGACCGGCCCGCTCAATCGCGCCGCGCCGGGGTCCCGGGCAGATTGCGCACCGCCGCCGCACCGAGCGCCGCATAGTCGCCATCGTAGTGATGTCCGCCCGGCAGCGATACCACGTGCACGTTGGCGGGCTGCGGCTTCAGGCAGTAGCTGTCGTTCTCGTCGCCGCCATGCAGACACAGCAGCGGCAGGGAGGTTGCCGCGATCTCGGGACCGATAGGCAGTGCATCATCGTGCCGGCTCGAACCGAACCAGTCGCCGACATGAATCTCGAAGACCGCGGTGTCATCCGGCGAAATCATCACCAGGCCCGCGACCCGATCGCGCGCGGCGGCCGGCAGGCGGTTGACGACCACGGGCACCAGGCTGGCCCCGAACGAGTAGCCGAGCAGTATGAAGCGGGTGTCGGGATCGGCCTCGCCATAATGCGCGATCACGCGCGCGATCGCGGTCGCTGTCGCCTCGGCGGTCTGCTGGTGCCAGAAGAACTTCAGCGTCGAGAAGCCGATCACGCGCATGCCCTGTGCGGCGAGCGCATCGGCGACGCCGCGATCCAGCCCGGCCCAGCCGCCGTCGCCGGTCAGGATGATCGCGACCCGATGCGCGGCGGCGGTGTCGGTCGCCGGCGCGGTCGGTGCCACATCCGTCAAGGGCAGATCGGCCACGTCGTCCGGAAGCGTCGGCGTTGCGTGGTCCGCGCGCGCGCGCCACGCCGCATAGGTACGCGCAAGACCGTGTTTGGGGCTGTCTGCCCCGAGCGGCGGCCAGATCGCGCCGACCACGCGCACGATGCGCGCGAGCGCCGCGACCGGACCCACGCGGTGCGCAGCGGGTGCAAACGGCCGGGGCCACCAGGACAGCGGCAGGTTCGCCACCGGAACGACGCGCCATGCGCCCGGCTTCGCTGCAGCGGTCATCGCGCCCGCATCGCCGGGACACCAGGCCCGGGTGAAGCGCAGGGCATCGTCCCAGCCCAGGGTCACCAGGCCTTCGAAGGTTCCCGCGGGTGCCTGCGCAGCCAGCGCGTACGCGAACGTCGCCCCCGCGCCATCGCCGACCAGCAGGGGCGTCGTGTAGCTCGCCACCCCCTCATGGCGCTCGATCCAGTGCGCGACCTCCTCGACATGCCCGGCCGGATACGAACATTTTTCGCCGATGGTACGCAGCCTTCCGAGATACGCGCGCAGATCGATGCCGACCACGAACGCTCCGGCACCGGCCAGGCCCGCGGCAAGGCCGTCCTGGCGTGATGTCCAGCCATCCAGATCCGAGAACAGCAGCGCGGCGTGGGTGATCGCGGTCGCCGGCCGCGCCAGGTGCAGATCGCCGAACAATCCATAGCGAAGCGTCTCCGCGGCCTCTGCGTGCGCGCCAGGCAATCCGGCCAGAACGATCAGCAACGCGCGCGTCGGTCTCACCGCCGGCCTGCCATCAATGCCTCGATCGCATCGGGATCCTTCGGTGCGCCCTTCGAGAGCACGTCCGGATCGCCTCTGGTCACGACCACGTCGTCCTCGATGCGGATGCCGATGCCGCGAAACCGCGCGGGCACGCCTTTCTGATCGGGCGCGATGTAGATGCCGGGCTCGACCGTGACCACCATGCCGGGTTCGAGCACGCGGAACTCGCCGTCGACGCGGTAGTCGCCGACGTCGTGCACGTCGAGGCCGAGCCAGTGGCCGGTCTTGTGCATGTAGAAGCGTCGATAGGAATGCTCGCGCAGGTTCTTCTCGACACTGCCCGACAGCAGTCCGAGCCGGCACAGTCCGCGCGTGATCCGGCGCACGGCCGCATCGTGGTAGGCGTCGAACGTGCGTCCGGCGCGCACCTCCTCGATCGAGGCGAGCTGGGCAGCGAGCACGATGTCGTACAACGCGCGCTGCTCGGGCGACCAGCGACCGTTGACCGGAAATGTGCGCGTGATGTCGGACGCGTAGCAATCGACCTCGGCGCCCGCATCGATCAGCAACAGGTCGCCATCGTTCAGCGGCGCATTGTTTGCGCGGTAATGCAGGATGCAGGCATTCGCGCCGCCGCCGACGATCGGTTCGTAACTCGGCACCGCGCCTTCGCTGCGGAACGCATGCAGAAGTTCCGCTTCGACCGCCTGCTCGTTCATGCCCGGTCGCGTCGCGCGCATCGCCCGGACATGCGCTGCGGCGGCGATCTTCGCCGACTTGCGCATCAGGCGCAGCTCGTTGCGCGACTTGTACAGGCGCAGGTCGTGCAGCAGATGCGAAAGCGCGACGAACTCGTGCGGCGGTCTGGCGCCCTGGCGCACGCGCTCGCGCACACGGTTGACCCAGCCGATCAGTTTCAGATCGAACTCGGAATCGCGTCCGAAGTGGTAATAGACGCGCGTGCGCCCCTCGATCAGGCCGGGCAGGATGTCGTCGATGTCGTCGATCGGAAACGCGTCGTCCATGCCGAACGCGGCCACGGCGCCGTCGGTGCCGGAGCGCGGGCCATCCCAGCGTTCGCGCTCGGGATCGCGCTCGCGGCAGAACAGGATCGTCTCGCCGGGCTTGCGTCCCGGCACCAGCACGAGCACCGCGTCGGCTTCGCCGAACCCGCTCAGATAGTGGAAGTCACTGTCCTGGCGGTACGGGTAGTGCGCATCGTTGTTGCGTACGCGCTGCGGCGCGCTGGCGACGATCACGATCGCGTCGTCGCCGGCCATGCGCATGAGCTGCCTGCGGCGACGCGCGTATTCCCTGGGTTCGATCATCGAGGGGTCGGTTCCGGCCTGCGGTTTGCGCCCATTCTACGACCGTGACCGCGGCGAAGGTGCGATACGGGCAGCGCGCGCGCTGGCGCCACGCGCGCAGCGGTCAATGCAGCGATCGCGGTGCGCCACGGGCGCCTTCCCGAATCTCGCGATGCAGCCATGCACTCGCCGTACGCACGAACTCGAGCACATCGTTGAATGCCTGCGCGTCTTCGGCCTCGTCGCAGTCGAACCGCGATGCCGCGATCGTCGCGAAGTCGGAAAGGATTTCACAGGCATCGGCCGAGAGCGGCGTGCGCAGGGTAGCGCCGACCAGGCCAAAACCGCCAAGGAACCCGCGACACCAGTCGACGAGCGCATCGGTGCGACGCGCGAGCGGCGCGGACGCAGGCGGAAGCAGCGGGTCGATGCGGGCCTGCGCACCCGCGAACTGCGCGCTGCAGGCGTCGCGCAGCGCGCGCAGACACGGATGCGACGCGACCGAACCGTCGGCCGCCAGTTCGAGCTGCCCGATCCAGTCATCGGGCCCCGCACGTCCGCCCGCGCACAGGAAACCGCTCAGCGAACCGTGCAGCTCGCTGGCTTGCACGCCCAGGGGCAGCGTCCGCAGCAACGCGCTGAGCTCGGCATGGTCGGTCTCTGCTTTGGGGGACGCCGATCCGCTCATGACGCGCAGTCTAGCCGCTGCGCCGCGGCGACTCACGAGAGCGCCCGCGCCCGCGCATGGCGCCTGCGGCAGGGTTTGCCTAAACTGGGCTCGACGCAATCCCTGGGAAGAGCGCGCTGATGCCGAGTTTCGCGTTGCCGTCGGGCCGCTCGCGTTTCTGCCGGCGGTTCGGGCTGTTGCTCGTCGGCCTCGCGCTGGCGACGCTGGCTCACGGCGAGGCGATCCGACGCGATTTCTATTTCCAGACCATCAGTGCCGAACACGGTCTCGCCCAGAACACGATCAGTGCGTTCCTGCAGGATCGCAGTGGATTCATCTGGATCGGAACCGACAGCGGCCTGCAGCGCTTCGACGGCTATACGTTCGTCAACTACGCGCACCTCGGCGACGACAGCGGCAGCGCACCGCAGGGCCTGATATCAGCGCTGGCCGAGGACAACGAGGGCTCGCTCTGGGTCGGCACGTTCGGCGCGGGCCTGAGCCGGCGACGCGCCTGGTCGGACGACTTCGAGCGGGTCGACTACGGCCGCGGCGAGACGGCCAGCGTGCAGGCCCTGCTGTTCGATCCCAAGCGCGGTCTCTGGGTCGGTGGCAACGCCGAGCTGACCCTGATCGACTGCGCGAGCGGCCGCACGTTGCGGTCCATTCCGATCCCGTCCGGCGGCGAGACGCGCACTCTGATACGCCAGCTGCGCCGCGGCAGCGACGGCAGTGTCTGGATTGCCAGCTCCGGCGGGCTGCTGCGCCTCGCCGCCGACGCGGACACGCCCGAACGGATCGCTGGCGCGCAGATTGCCGATGCGCGCGCGCTGCTGCAGGACCACTCGGGGCGCATGGTCGTCGGCACCGCCGACGGCGCCTGGCGCGTTGCCGGGGACGGCAGTGTCTCGCGGATCTGGCCGAACGCGGAGGCCCGCACGATCACCGCGATGGCCGAGGACGCGCATGGCCGTTTCTGGTTCGCGGTGCCGCTGGAAGGCCTGGCCGTGTTCGATCCGGGACTTGGCGAGACCAGCTGGCTGAAACCCGGCCCGGTCGCCGGCATGCTGCCCGAAGCGGTGGTCACGCTCCTGGACATCGATCGCTCCGGCCTGCTCTGGGTCGGCACCCATGAACGCGGCATCGCCAAGGTCGATCCGGGAGGCGCCGCGTTCCATTTTGTCGCCGAGGACGACACGACCCACGCCGAGGTCGCGGGCAACTACGTGCGCGCGGTCTACCAGGACGCCGCAGGCGACCTCTGGCTAGGTACCGACGACGGTCTCAAGCGCTACGAAATCCGCGAGAACCGATTCGACCATTTCCGCGATCTGGCCACGCAGGATCTCGACGACGATGCGCCCGAACAGCCGCTCGTGGTTCATGCGTTCGCGTCCGCGGCGCACGGCGAGATCTGGATCGGTACCAACAAGGGCGTCGGCCTGTTCGATCCGGCGCGGCGCGCGGCGAGATTCCTGCCGCGCGACCCGAGCGGCCGGCATGGCCTGATCGACAGCAACGTGCGCGCGCTTGCCGCTGCCGACGATGGCAGCCTCTGGATCGGCACTACACGGGGTGGCCTCGCACGGTACGACCCGCCATCGGCGAGCTGGACCGTCTACCGTCGGGATGCATCCGCGAACGCGATCGGCGGCCTCTCCGACGACCGCGTGCTTGCGCTGTACGAGGATCATCTGGGCCGGATCTGGTCCGGGAACATGCAGGGGCTGAATCTGATCGATCCGGCAAGTCACGAGATCCGCGTGTTCGGTAGCCAGCGCGGCGAACCGCGGTCGCTGTCGAGCAACCTGGTGCGCGCGATCCATGAAACCCCGGACGGTCAGCTCTGGATCGGCACCCAGGCCGGCCTCAACCGCCTGGACGCGATCGATGCGACGGGCGCGCGCTTCACGCGCTGGCTGACCGGCTCCGGCCTGCCCGGGCCCACCGTGTACGCGATTGCGGCCGACGCGGCGGGGCGGCTCTGGCTGACCACCAACCGCGGCATCGCCTCGTTCGATCGCACCACCGAATCGTTCCACGCGTTCGCGCTCGCCGACGGCCTGCAGGGCATGGAATACAACGGCGGCGCGGTCGCCTTGCTGCGCGACGGGCAGGTGGCGTTCGGCGGCGTCAATGGACTCAACCTGTTCCTGCCGCAGGCGATCGTCGGCAGCCGCTATCCGGCTCCGGTCGTGTTCACGTCGGTCCGGGTCGGTCCGAAGGAAACGCCGCTGCAGGGCGACAGCAACGTCGTGAACATGGCCATGGCCGAACGCATCGTGCGCTTCGAGTTCGCGGCGATGGATTTCACCGCACCCGAGCGCAACCGCTTCGTCTATCAGCTCGAGGGATTCGACGACACCTGGATCGATGCGGGCACGCGCCATGACGCGACCTACACGAATCTGTCGGCCGGTACCTACACGTTCAAGGTGCGCGCGAGCAATCACGACGGCTACTGGAACGACCAGGCGGCGCGGCTGGTCCTGCGCGTCACGCCGCCCTGGTGGGACAGCCTCGCGGCGCGCGCGCTGTACCTGCTGCTCGGCGGCATCGGGCTGCTCTATGCCTGGCGCGCGCACCGGCGCCGCCAGCGCGAGGGGCGCCTCCACCATATCGACCTCAAGGAGCGCGAGGACCGCCTGCGCCTGGCCCTGTGGGGCTCTGGCGACGATTTCTGGGACTGGGACATGGTCAACGAACGGGTCGTCGTGACCGGAGCCGGCAAGCTGTTCGAGCGCGGATCACGGCAGACGATCGAGCGCTCGTACGACTGGTTCCGCGAGCACATGCATCCGGACGATCTACCGTTCGTGCAACAGCAGATCGAGCGGCACATCGATCGCATCACCGACAATTTCGAATCCGAACACCGTTTGCGCAACCGCAAGGGCGAATGGGTGTGGTCGCTCACGCGCGGCAGGATCGTCGAACGCGACGCCGATGGCCAGCCGCTGCGCATGTGCGGCACCGCGCGCGACGTGACCCTGACCCGCGAGGCCGAACACGAACGCCGCATCGCCCATGAGGTCATCCGCAGCATGAGCGAGGCGGTCGCGGTGACCGACCTCGAGTTCCGTTTCCTCACCGTCAACCCGGCATTCGCGAAGATCACCGGCTGGCGGCAGGACGAAGTGATCGGGCGTTCGGCGGCCATCCTCAACTGTTCGCAGCATCCGCTCGAGCACTACATGGCGATGCGCGAAGCATTCACGCGCAGTGGACACTGGAGCGGCGAGCTCTGGCAGCGGCGCAAGAACGGCGAGGAGTTCCTGAGCTGGATCCAGGTTTCGGAAGTCCGCGATGCGAACGACGTGCGCACCCATTTCGTCAGCGTCACCTCGGATATCACCGACCGCAAGCGGACCGAGCAGGAATTGCGCTATCTCGCCAACTACGATGCGCTGACTGGTTTGCCGAACCGGACCCTGCTCAGCGAACGCATCGGCCACGCGATCATTCGCGCGCGCCGCAGCGCGCGCAAGGTGGCGGTCCTGTTTCTCGACCTCGATCGCTTCAAGCACGTCAACGATTCGATGGGCCACGCAGCCGGTGACCGCATGCTCAAGGCGGCCGGCAGCCGGCTGCGCCAGGTCGTGCGCGAGGGTGATTCGGTCGCCCGCCTGGGCGGCGACGAGTTCACCGTGGTGCTCGAGAACATCAGCAACGTGATCGAGGCGGAACGCGTCGCGGAGAAGATCATCGCCGCGTTCGAGGAGCCGCTCGAACTCGACAATGGCCAGGAAGTGGTGATTTCACCGTCGATCGGCATCAGCCTGCATCCGGATCACGGCCAATTGCCGAGCGACCTGCTCAAGTTCGCGGACACCGCGATGTATCAGGCCAAGGAACACGGCCGCAAGACCTGGATGGTCTATACCGAAGCGATGGATGCGGCCGCGCGCCTGCGCGCGACCATGGTCACCGCGCTGCGCAAGGCCCTCGAGCGCAACGAGATGTCGCTCGTCTATCAGCCCAAGCTGTCGCTGCTCGACGAGCGCATCACCGGCGTCGAGGCGCTGCTGCGCTGGAGCAGCGGCGACCTCGGCAATATCTCGCCCGGCGTTTTCATCCCGATCGCCGAGGAAACCGGCCTGATCATCGAGATCGGAGACTGGGTCGTGGCCCAGGCATGCGCCCAGCTCGCGCGCTGGCGCGACGAGGGCATCCATGACATCACCATGTCGATCAACGTCTCGGTGGCGCAGCTGCTGCGCGGCGACCTGATCCGCCGCCTCTGCGACGTGCTCGCCGAGCACGACATCGCACCGAACCTGCTCGAACTGGAGCTGACCGAGAGCATGGTCATGGCCAACGCCGAACAGTCGATCACGACCCTGCGCCGCCTCAAGGCGATCGGCGTGACCCTCGCGATCGACGATTTCGGAACCGGTTATTCATCGCTGAGCTATCTCAAGCGGCTGCCGATCGATGCGCTCAAGATCGACAAGGAGTTCGTCGGCGACATCACGACCGATCCGGACGACGAGGCCATCACCGCGACCGTGATCACGATGGCGCATTCGCTCGGCCTCAACGTCATCGCCGAGGGCGTGGAACGTGCCGAACAGGTCGAATACCTGCGTGAACAGGATTGCGATGAGGTCCAGGGTCACTGGCTCGCGTTTCCGCTGCCGGCCGACCAGTGCCTGGCATTCCTGCGCGATCGCGCGTTGCGCAGGCGCCAGGCCCTGGGTGAACCGAACGCCTGACGGAACGCGCGGATCGCATGACCGTTTCACGTTCCGACCGCGTTGCATCGGCCGCGGATGACAAACCGCGCGGTGGCGATGCTATATTTCCGCAATGACCGCCCATGAACAAAGCCTGCTGGCGATCGGCGACCGCGTGGACCGGCTCATCGCGCTGTGCCGCACCCTGCAGGACGAGAACCGCAGTCTGCGCCACAGTCAGGAGCAGCTCGCGAGTGAACGCGCACAGCTGATCGCGCGCAACGAGCAGGCGCGGTCGCGTGTCGAGGCTATGATCATGCGCCTGAAGTCGCTGGAGCATAATCAGGCATGACATCGGCTGCGAACGGCGAGAACGCTCCGGTAGCGGTCACGATCCTCGATCGCGAGTTCCATGTCGCATGCAGCAGCGAGGAGCGCGCCGGTCTGCTCGCGGCCGCGCGCTATCTCGACACCAAGATGCGCGAAATGCGCAGCGCCGCGCGCAGCGCCGGACTCGACCGCATCGCGATTCTCGCCGCACTCAACATCTGCCACGAGTTGCTGAACGCCCGTGAGCGCGAAACGACCGATTCGAAACAGTTGGCAGAGAACCTGCAAGCGATCAACGCGAAGCTTGAACGCGCGTTTGCCGCATCACTACAATAGCGTCAGGTGTCCTCTGCGGTGACCGACAGCGCACTCTTACATATTGCCTTGTTCCTATAGACGACCCGGGTCGGCGAAACGGAATCCCGTGTGCAGGTCCGCCACGTGCGGAAAGCCTTAGGTTCCGTCAGCCATCCCACCTGATCCCGCTGGATCAAGGTCGTTCGATGCGCACCGGCACGGCGGAGGACGCCACTTTCCTGCCCCCACACCGGGCTGCCCGGCACGCCGAGCGGCGATGACCGATGACCCGCCCGATCCAGTCCGCCACGCGTATCCGTCTGCGCGCCGCGCTCCGCGCACGCCGCGCCGCCCTGTCCGCGGGCGAACGCATCGCCGCCGCGCAGGCGCTGGTCGTGCAACTGGAACGGGTTCCCGAGTTCATGACCGACCGCCACATCGGCGGCTACTGGGCGGTGGCAGGCGAACTGCCGTTGTCGGCGCTGTTCGCCGGGCTGCTCGGACGCGGCCAGCTCTGGTACCTGCCGGTCGTCGGCAGCGACCACCGGCTTCTGTTCGCACCCTGGCATCCGGGCCAGCCGGTCGTCGCCAACCGCTACGGCATCCCCGAACCGGAATGCACACCAGGCGACCTGATCGCACCGGCGCAGATGGACGTCGTCCTCGTGCCGCTGCTCGGCTTCGACCGTGGCGGGCGCCGCCTCGGTTTCGGTGGCGGCTACTACGATCGCAGTTTCGCGTTCCTACATGGTCGCGCCGGCGTCGGCAGGCCGGTGCTGATCGGCATCGGCTATGCGAGCCAGGAAGTCGCAGGCCTCGAGGCGATGGCCTGGGACGTGCGCCTCGACTATGTCGCGACCGAACGCGAACTCATCGACTGCACGCCGGCGCAGGCGTGATCGCGCGGCTCGGCGCTGCTAGAGTGCGCGCTCGTCCCGCAGGCGTGCTTCCGCCATGCGCTACTGGCTGATGAAGTCCGAACCCGATGCATTCTCGATCGACGATCTCGCGCGCGTGAAGATCGAACCCTGGAGCGGCGTGCGCAACTATCAGGCGCGCAACTTCATGCGCGACGGGATGAGCGCGGGAGACGGCGTGCTGTTCTATCACTCGAGCTGCGCGGAGCCCGGCGTGGTCGGTATTGCCGAGGTGGCCGGCGCCGCGTATCCGGACCCGACCCAGTTCGACCGCAGGAGCGACTACTTCGATCCGGCCAGCACGCCGGACAATCCGCGCTGGTCGCTGGTCGATGTCGCATTCAAGCGCAAGCTCGCGCGCACGATCAGCCTGACCGAACTCAAGCAGCAGCCGCAGCTGGACGGCTTTGCGCTGCTCCAGCGCGGCAATCGGCTGTCGGTGCTGCCGGTGACGAAGGCGCAATGGACGCGCATTCTCGCGCTCGAGTGAACGCAGACCGCGGACACTGGCCGGGCGGATCCGCCGAACGCTGCCGCGGCGGACCCGGATCGCCGCATCGAGGCCCATCCAGGAGCCGGGGACGCGGCGCGCGCACATACATGCGGAACAACCCGGAGCGACCGTCGCCATGAACCAGGATCAGCAGAAGCGCGCTGCGGCGCGCGCCGCGATGCGCTTCGTCGAGGACGGCATGATCGTCGGCGTCGGCACCGGATCGACCGTCGCGTATTTCATCGACGCGCTGGCCGAGCGCCGACACGCCATCGACGGCGCGGTGTCGAGCTCAGAGCAATCGACGCGCCTGCTGCAGGAGCGCGGCATCGCCGTGCTCGACATCAATGCCACCGGACCCATTCCGCTCTACGTCGACGGCGCGGACGAGTGCGACGACGCGAGGTGCCTGATCAAGGGCGGCGGCGCCGCGCTCACCCGCGAGAAGATCATCGCGGCCGTGGCGAAGACCTTCGTCTGCATCATCGACCCGGGCAAACGCGTCGACGTGCTCGGGCGCTTTCCGCTGCCGGTCGAGGTGATCCCGATGGCGCGCAGCCACGTCGCACGCGAGATCCTCGGCACCGGCGGACGGCCGGTCTGGCGCGAGGGCGTGGTGACCGACAACGGCAACTGGATCCTCGACGTGCACGATCTGCGCATCGCCGATCCGGTCGCCCTCGAAAGCCGCCTGAACCAGATCGTCGGCGTGGTCACGGTCGGCCTGTTCGCGATGCGTCGTGCCGACGTCGTGCTGATCGGTGCCGAAACGATGCGCTGAGCGCTGCGTCCGCGCGACGCATGCCTCAAAGGAGTGCTTCCTTCACGCGGGGTCTCCACGGCAACGCGTCCGCACGCTACCATCCGGCGCCCACATCACGCAGGACGCACGCATGACCCCGCCATCGCCGATTCACGCGTCCATCCATCCACTCGCGGTCGCGCTCTCGGCGGGTCTCTTCGCGGGAACTGCGGTGGCAGCATCGGCCGTGGGTACCGTCGACGCGGACGTGTCGTGGATTCGCCTGCGCACCGACGCCGCACACCGGATCTTTCCGGAACTGCCCGCTGCACGCGGCAGCCATACCGCGGCCGACCCGGCCGCGGTATGGCCGGTCGACAACTGCGCGGACGACGGCCCGGGCAGCCTGCGCGCTGCAGTCGCCGCCGCGGGCAACGGCGACCGCATCGACCTGACCGCACTGACCTGCTCCACGATCACCCTGCAAACCGGCGCAATCGAGATCGACGTCGACAGCCTGAGCCTGACCGGTCCCGGCCGCGCGCGGCTGGCCATCGACGGCAACCAGCTCGACCGCGTGTTCGTGCACCCGTACGGCGGCGCATTGACGTTGAGCGCGATCACGATCCGCGGCGGCCGCGTGCGCGCGACCGGTTTCGACGTGACCGGCGGCGGCTGCATCGCGTCGGCGGGTTACCTGACGCTCGAGGACAGCGTGGTGCAGGGTTGCTACGCGGGCGGCGAAGGGGCCTACGGCGGCGGCATCTACGCGTACGCGCTGACGATGAGCAACAGCACGCTTTCCGGCAATGTCGGGCGCGGAGTGCACGAGGATGCGGGCACCGCCGCGTTCGGCGGCGGTGCGTTCGTCTACCGGATGCGGCTGCAGGACAGCACGGTCAGCGGCAACCTCGCCGACCATCACGTGCATGATGGCCGCACGAGTTACGACATCGGCGGCGCGATCGTCAGCGTGCGCGGCGGTTCGGTTTCCGGATCGACGATCGACTCGAACTTCGTCGACGGACGTGGCGGCGGCATCGCCACGTTCAGCAGCATCGTGGTCTCAAACAGCACGTTCTCGGGCAACATCGCCGCGGCCGGCGTCGGTGGCGGCCTGTTCGTGCGGCGCCCGGCGACGATGCAGGTCGGCAACAGCACGTTCACCGCCAACCACGCGGCCAACGGCGGCGGCGGGATCTGGCTCGCCGCCACCGCAGCGAACCTCGCCAGCACGATCGTGCAGGGCAATACGGTCGGCGCGGGCCAGGTCGCCGATGTCGACGATCCGTTCGTGGTCGGAATCGCGGGCAACGACAACCTGGTCGGACAAGCTGGCGCGAACGTCAACCTGCCTGCCGATACGCTGGATGCAGACCCGTCGCTGCTGCCGCTCGCGGCCAACGGCGGACCGACCCGCACCCATGCCCTGCGCGCGGGCAGCCCAGCCATCGATGCCGGCAACAACGACGCAAACCTCGCGTTCGATCAGCGCGGCGCGGCGTTTGCGCGCGTGTATGGCGGCGGCGCCGATATCGGCGCGTTCGAGCGCCAGGGCTCGTTGCCGCCAGCCGCGCTGCTACCCGTGCCGGCGCTCAAGAACGCGCTGCTCGCGTTGCTCGCGGCCCTGCTCGGCTGTGCGGCAATCTCGTACCGACCGGCGAATGCTGCGCGCTCACGCCGCTCCAGGCGCTAGCGCCCGCCTCGCGTAGGTGTCCAGCGCGCGAGTGCCTCGCGGGTACGCCGGCGGCCGAGCTCGACGAGTTCCCCGGCGCGATGGAACTCGTAGAACTCGCAGGCGTTGCGCGGAATCGTGATCAGCAGATCCGGTGGCTGCGCGGCGAGCTTGAGGCGGGTGATCGTCTCCTGCACCACATCGAGCGAACGCGCAAACAGTTCGAACGCCCCCGGTTCGTGTCCGCTGGCACGCTGCTCGCGCTTCTCCATCACCGAGCCGACGAATTCGGCGATGCGCCGCCGGTAACCGGAACGCTGCAGGTCGACCGGCGCGGGCTTGCCCGCCTCGGGCAGCAGCTCCGGCGAAGCCTGGCCCGCGGCGCCGCGATCCGCCTTGCCGGACTCGTCCGTGTGGTTCCGGTAGCGATCCAGCGGCTCGGCCGGCGCGTTCACGTCGACCGCGATCGTCGCATCGGTCAGGTCGCGCAGGGTCGGCGACACCGGCAGCGGGTTGAGCAGACCGCCATCGACGAGCAGGCGGCCGTGGAGACGATGCGGCCGGAACACGGTCGGAATCGCGATCGAGGCGCGGATCGCATCGAACAAAGGCCCGCGCGAGAACCAGACTTCGCGCTGTACATCGAGATCGACCGCGACTGCGGTGTAGGGAATCGGCAGATCCTCGATGTCGACCTCGCCGATCAGGTCGCGCAGGACACCGATGATGCGATCGCCCTTGATGAAACCGCCACCGGACAAGGTCCAGTCGAGCAGACGCAGCACATCCAGGCGTTGCAGCGGACGCACCCAGTCGCTGAACACCTCGAGCTTGCCGGTCGCGTAGATGCCGCCGACCAGCGCACCCATCGAACTGCCCGCGATCGAGCGGATCGCATACCCCCGCGCCTCGAGTTCCTCGATCACGCCGATATGCGCGTAGCCGCGCGCACCGCCCGAGCCGAGCACGAGCGAAATCGCGAGCGCCGTGTTCGTGTGCGCTTGGTCGTTGGTGCGCGGGAGGTCCTCCATCCCCACAATCTAGCGCAGACGGACTGCACAGATCGAGCGCTGAATCATCTCGGTGACGTCTTTTGCCCCATCCTAAACTGGCGGCGTAAACTCGCTGCAAGAAGCAGACGATCGGAGGGAATCATCCATACCATGGCCCTGTTGCTTGCAGCCCTCCCCCCGGCACGCGCCGGTGTTGATCTGATCGGATTCGGTGTGGACGGTGAGCCGCCACCCTCTCCCAACGTATTTACTGACATCGGTGCGCAGGGCGCGCCGGGTCCGCAGGCCGATGCGGGGGCGGGGGCGGTCTGGCCGGTTACCGTCAACACGGCGCTCTTGACCACGCTGCCGACGAGCGCGGTGCTGAATCTTCCTGGCCGCGCCGCGGTCACCTTGCAACGCATGCGCTCCGAATCGCGCGGGCCGCAAGGCTTCTTGTGGACGGGTCGTGGCGGCGATTGCAGCGCGCTGTTCAGCGCGATCCCGGATCACATTCGCGCGGTGATCTCGTGCCTCGACGCGCCCTATGGCGTAGAGACCACGACCGCAGGCGTCACGCTGACCCGCTACGACGCGTACGCGTCGCCGAACGGACCGCTTGCGCCCGACGTGGCGTCGGTTGGCGGCGAAGGTGCCGAAGCCCCAATCGGCGAACCGCCGCGCGTACCGACCAACGACCAGCAGGTCGACGTGCTTGTGTTGTACACATCGACCGTGCGGCAGGCCCTGCAAAATGCCGGCATCAATGTGCAGCAGTACATGCAGGATACGATCGACGCGACGCAGATGGCGATGGACCGCAGCACGACGCCGGGGCAGCCGGTGATTGCGCAGGTGCACCTCGCGCATGCTCAGGAGGTCGCGCGGGCGGACAGCGGGTTTTTCGACCCGGATTTGTTCTATCTTAGGACCGACCCCGAACCGGTCGGTTTGCGCAACTATTGGGCTGCCGATCTCGTGATGCTGGTACGAGAAACCAACGCCGACCCGAATCAGTGCGGCCTTGCCTATACACCGGGCTACCAGCAGACCCCGCTGCCCGGTCCCGGCTTTGCGCCATATGCCGTCGGCGTAACGAAGCGAACTTGCTCATTCTCGTCGTATGGCTTCGAGCACGAGTTTGGCCATCTGTTCGGCGCGAACCACAATCCGGAAAACAATACGAATACGACCCCGCTCGAGCCTTGGGCCTTCGCGCACTGGGCCAATCCACCCGGCAAGGACGAGGGGCACCGAACGATCGTGGCTTACTATATTGGCGCCTGCAACGGGCAATGCCCGCAAATACTCAATTATTCCAACGCCGCGGTCACCGTCGACTGGTTCCACACCGGAATTGCCAACCAGCGCGAGAACGCACGCGTCATCGCTGAGTTCGATCACACGACCGCGCAGTACCGAGCGAGCCTCGGACGCATCTTTGCCGATGGGTTCGAGTGAGCAAAGACGGTGATGCCTACGCTCCGATGGTTACTCGCGGTAACGCTGTTTGCGTCCGTGTCCATGCGCCCTGGCGTGTCTGCCGGGGAACTGAGCATCCCTTCGGACATTGCCGTGGCGTTGACCGCCAGCCCCGATGTCGACTTGGTGCCGGGCGAGCCGATCACTTTTAGCGTATCGACCACCAACCTCGGCCCCGAACCGGTCAACCTGCTACTGCTGATCAGTTCCGATTTCTACGATCAGTTCGGACCCTCCGACGTACCGAACGATTGCCCCGGCCTCGTAGTAGTTGTCTCCGACGGAGAGACATTCCACTACAACTTTTGGTGGTACCCCACGGACGCGGGAATCCTCGCCGTAGGTGAAACGAGAGTTTGCCCAATCACCCTAACTTTAACGTCACAAGCGCCACCTACGATGCAATTCAGTTTCGGCCTGCCGTATTTCATCACGGACCTGAATCCGGCCAACGACAGCGCTACGGTCACCCTGCGCCGCGCCATCGCAGCAGCCGCGCCGATTCCCGCGCTGTCGCCAGCGACGCTGCTCGTGCTCACGGCATTGCTGGCCGCTTGCGGCGGCATCGCGCAGCGGCGTTTGACTTTGCGGTCATAATCGCCAGCGTTGCCATGAACTCCAGGTCGCCGATACGACGGCACAATACCGAGCGAGCCTTGGGCGCACCTTCGCCGATGGCTTTTATGACTGACTTTCCTGCATGAACGCGACGCCCTTCCTACTGGCATCGCTGATTGCCATCATCCCGATCGCGCGCGCAGGGAACCCGCCAATACCGGTTCCTGCCGACATCTCGGTTAGCCTGACTGCCGTCCCCAACATAAACCTCGTACCGGGCGAACCGATCGTGTTCACCTTGTCGGCAACGAATCTCGGGCCTGAACCGGTCGACCGTCTGCTGCTGATCAGTTCCGATTTTTACGACCAGTTTGGACCTTCCAGCGCACCGAATGATTGCCCGGGTCTTGGAATCGTCGCATACGATGGAGCAACCTTCCATTACAACTTTTGGTGGTACCCCACGGACGCGGGGATTCTCGCAATCGGAGAAACTCGCGTTTGCAATCTCACCTTGACGCTGACCTCTCAGGCGCCGCAGACAACGCCATTCAGCTTTGGCTTGGCATTTTTCTATCAAGACATCAATCCCGACAATAATAGCGCCACGGTTTATTTGCGCCGCGCAATCGCACCGATACCCGCGCTATCGATGGCAACGGCGCTGCTGTTGATGGCCTTGCTCGCGTTTTCCGCGACTCTCGCTGCTCGACGCCGCACTCCCAGACACCATAGTAGGTTGGCGTGACATGGCAACCCAACGCCGCATCTGATGTCGCGAATCGCGATGCCCAGTACAACCTATGGAGTGCTTGCTGCCTCGGTCACAATGGCTCGTCCTGATACGCGCCGAGTGCGAGCTGCAGCAGGATCTTCATTTCCTCGCGCAGGGATACCGGCGCGACGATCTCGGCGTCGGGGCCGTACTTGAGCACGTCCATCAACAGTTCGCGCGAATTCGAATACGGCAATTTCAGCTCGAAGCGTCCATCGGGCAGGCGCTGCCCCTGCTGCTGTGAATGCCAGTGTTCGTCGGCGACCCAGCGCGCGGCATGCGGCGAGAAACGGATCGTGGCCCAGGCTTTCGGTGTGCCGGAGAAGATGCCGTAGCTCGATGCGAGGTGCGCGTCGAGTTCGCTGCCGTCGCGATCGAGTGCGGCCTCATCGAGCAACAGCGCATTGCGAATGCGATCGAGCGCAAAGCTGCGAAGGCCATCGCGGCTGTGGTCCCAGGCGTCCAGATACCAGTTGTCGCGGTAGTGCGCGAGGCGCTGCGGCGAGACGATGCGCTCGGTCTGCGCGTCGGTCGAGCGCGCGCGGTAGTCGAACTTCAGGCGCTGGCGATTGAGCAACGCACCCGCCACGGTCCGGAATGCCGCCTGGTCGAGCGTGCGCGAACCACTGGCCAACACGCGGATGCGTTCGATGGGCAACACGCGGCCACTTGAATGATCGGACAGCAGGCGCTCGATGCGTGCGCGGAACGGCGCCAGCGCGCCAGCGAGCACGCCGGGATCGGAACGCCCGAGCAGTTCGTTCAGCGCAAGCAGCGCGGCCAGCTCCTCGCTGCTCAGCCACAATCCAGGCAGCTCGAAGCGATCCGCCTCGTCGGCGGCGTAACGGAATGCGGCTGCGTCGCCGTCGCTGCCTTCGATCGGCGCGCCCAGCGCATCACGCAGGAACGCGATATCGCGGTACAGCGTCGCGCGCGAACACGCGAGTTCGTCCTTGAGTCGCGAGAACGGCACCGGATAGCGCGCCACCTTGAGGATGCGATGCAGGGTGAGGATACGTTCGTAGCGATCCATGGCGCGGCGTGTCCCGAGGCAGCACGGTTGTGCGTTGGAAGGAGTCGACTCGACGCAAGAGCATGGGCCAGGAACCTGCCGGGCTGCAACTCGCCATTCTTCAGGCCATACTCGCAAGACCACGAGCATTTCATCGCGGCGATCAAGGAGGTTTCATGCGAACGATCTTCAAGACCCTGGCCTGCGCATCGCTGGCGCTGACCTGCACGCTCGCCACGGCTGCACCGAAGGACGACCTGCACGAAGCCTTCGCGAAGTTCCTCAAGGCGCAGAGCTTTCGCGCGACGATGACTGATCTCAAGAAGGGCGAGCAGACCGCGACGATGGAGTATGTCGCGCCGGATCGCTATCGGATCCAGACCGCAGCCGGCCCGGCGCAGGTCATCATCGGCGATTCGATGTACATGGACATGAACGGCAAGCTGACCCGGCTGCCGGTCCCCGGGGTCGGCAAGATGGTCGCGCAGTACCGCAACGAGGATTTCCTGCGCGAGGTCGAGGGCGGCATGGCCGTGCAGGCGCTGCCCGACGAGAGCATTGATGGCGAACCGGCGAAGGTTTACGCCTACACGATGACCGAGCCGGTCGCGTCGCAGGCCAGGATCTGGATATCGCGCAAGACCGGCCTGCCGCTGCAGATCGAATCGAGCGGCAGCTTCATGGGCCGGACCTCGACGACGCGCGTGCAGTATTCGCACTTCGACGATCGGTCGATCCGCATCGCTGAGCCGGATTGACGTCGCACGCGCGGGGTCGCAGGTCAGGGGTTGTGTAGGTCAGGTCGGCTGCGCCGACCTGACGCCGCGGGTCCGACGGAGTCAGGTCGAGGGCGACCTGACCTACGGGTCCGCGATCCGACGCGGCATCTCGACATGCGCGCAGCGGGCATCCGTTACCATGCCCATTCGCGCCGCCCTGCTCCGGCGCCGTCCGCCGCTGACGCCGCACGCACATGCCACGCCCGCGCTACAACCTGAACCTGCCGACCGGCGACGAGGTCAAGAAGACCACGTGCTACATCAGCGCGTGCCGATGTGGGCGAGCGGTCGCGCTTTCGCGATGCGTTGAAGCGCATCGCGTGCGACCGCGAGCGACCGGCCAGGGAGGGCCGGGCCGGCCGCAGGCGCCAGGGACGGTTCGCAGCGTGATCAACGCAGACCGATAAGCACGCGCACATGCCGCACCATCACCTCAATCTCAATCTGCCGACCGGCGACGAAGTCAAGACGACGACGTGCTACATGTGCGCGTGCCGGTGTGGGCGAGCGGTCGCGCTTTCGCGATGCGTTGAAGCGCATCGCGTGCGACCGCGAGCGACCGGCCAGGGATGGCCGGGCCGGCCGCAGGCACCAGGGACGGTTCGCAGCGTGATCAACGCAGACCGATAAGCACGCGCACATGCCGCACCATCACCTCAATCTCAATCTGCCGACCGGCGACGAAGTCAAGACGACGACGTGCTACATGTGCGCGTGCCGGTGTGGGCGAGCGGTCGCGCTTTCGCGATGCGTTGAAGCGCATCGCGTGCGACCGCGAGCGACCGGCCAGGGATGGCCGGGCCGGCCGCAGGCACCAGGGATGGTTCGAAGCGTGATCAACGCAGACCGATAAGCACGCGCACATGCCGCACCAGTACCTCAACCTCAATCTGCCGACCGGCGACGAAGTCAAGACGACGACGTGCTACATGTGCGCGTGCCGGTGTGGAATCAGAGCGCACCTCAAGGACGGGCGCGTGCGCTACATCGACGGCAATCCGCGCCACCCGGTCAACCGCGGCGTGATCTGCGCGAAGGGTTCGGCCGGAATAAAGCAGCACTACTCGCCAGCGCGGCTCTCGAAACCGCTGCTGCGGGTCGGCGAACGCGGCGCGCGCGAATTCCGCGAGATCGAATGGGACGAGGCGCTTGCGCTCGCGACGCGCTGGCTCGGCGAGATCCGCAGGCGCAATCCCGACGAACTCGCGTTCTTCACCGGTCGCGACCAGAGCCAGGCACTGACCGGCTGGTGGGCGCAGGCATTCGGCACGATCAACTATGCCGCGCACGGCGGCTTCTGCTCGGTGAACATGGCCGCAGCCGGCATGTACACGCTCGGCGGCAGCTTCTGGGAATTCGGCGAACCGGACTGGGAACTGACCAAGTACCTGATGCTCTGGGGCGTCGCCGAGGACCACGACTCCAACCCGATCAAGCTCGGCCTCGGCAAACTCAAGGCGCGTGGCGCCAAGATCGTCGCGATCAACCCGGTGCGCAGCGGCTACGGCGCGATCGCCGATGAATGGGTGCCGATCAATCCCGGCACCGACGGGCTGCTCGCGGGCGCGCTGATCCACGAACTGCTGTGCAACGACCGTATCGACCTCGACTACCTCGTGCGCTACACGAACGCGCACCACCTGGTGATCCGCGCACCGGGCACGGCCGACGATGGCCTGATCGCGCGCGATACCGAAGGGAATGCGTTGTGTGCGGCGCGTGCAAACCCTTCCCTTCCCCTCGCAGGGCAAGGTTTGAGCGGATCACACATCGTGCGCGCGGATCGAATCGACATCGCGCCGCTGGTCGTCGGTGAATACACCTTGTCTGACGGTCGCAGCGCGGTGCCCGCATTCGAGCTGTTTGCCGAACGCTTCCTTGCCGACAACTATGGGCCGGATACGGTTGCGGACACCTGCGGCGTGTCTGCCGACACGATCCGCCGTCTGGCGCGCGAACTGGCCGCGGTCGCATTCGATCAGGCGATCACGCTCGAGCAGCCCTGGACCGATGCCTGGGGTCGCGAGCATGCGCGGATGACCGGCCGCCCGGTCGCGATGCACGCGATGCGCGGCATTTCCGCGCATGCGAACGGCTTCCACACCTGTCGCACCTTGCATCTGCTGCAGTTGATCCTCGGCGCGATCGACACGCCGGGCAGCTTCCGCTACCAGCCGCCGTATCCGAAGTCCGCGCCGCCAGCCAATCGCCCAGGCCGGTGGCGCCGCGACGACGGCGCGCTCGACGCCGGTCCGCTCGGCTACGTGCGCGCGCCCGAGGATCTGCTCGTCGACGCCGACGGCAACCCGCGCCGCATCGACAAGGCATTCTCCTGGGAGCATCCGTTCGCCGCGCACGGCATGCTGCAGAACGTGATCGCGAATGCATGCAAGGGCGATCCGCAGCGCATCGACACCCTGTTCCTGTTCATGGCGAACATGGGCTGGAACTCGGCGATGAACACCACCGCGACGCGGGAGATGCTCTGCGAACGCGATCCGTCGAGCGGCGAGTACCGTATCCCGCACATCATCTACGCCGACGCCTACGATTCGGAGACGGTCGCGTTCGCCGATCTCGTGCTGCCCGACACGACCTACCTCGAGCGTCACGATTGCATCAGCCTGCTCGATCGCCCGATCTCGGATGCCGACAGCGCAAGCGACGCGATCCGCCAGCCGGTCGTGGCGCCGGACCGCGACGTGCGACCGTTCCAGGACGTGCTCCTCGACCTCGGCGCGCGCCTGCGGCTGCCCGGGCTGATCGATGCCGACGGTGCGGCGAAGTATCCGCGCGGCTATGCGCAGTACATGGTCGAGCACGAGCGCGCACCGGGCATCGGCCTGCTCGCGGGCTGGCGCGGTGCGGACGGTTCCTCGGCGGCGATCGGCGCACCGAATCCCGATCAGCTGCAGCGCTACATCGAGCACGACTGCCATTGGCAGCGCGAGATTCCGGCCGCGGGGCGCTACTACAAGATGGCCAACCGCGATTATCTCGAGTGGGCGAAGTCGCTCGGCTTCGTCACCTCGACACGCCCGATCGAGCTGCAGTTCTATGCCGAGTCGCTGCAGCGTTTCCGCCTCGCCGCGCAGGGCCACGGCGCGGTGCAACCGCCCGAGCGGGATCGCGCGCGCGTGCAGCGCTACTTCGACCCGTTGCCGTTCTGGTATCGAGAGCTTTCACGCGAGTCCGTTCGCGAAAAGCAGGGCAAAACCGCACATCCGTGTGCGGACTCTTCACGAAGAGACTATCCACTCCACGCGATCAGCCAGCGACCGATGTTCATGTACCACGCCTGGGGTTCGCAGAACGAATGGCTGCGCCAGATCGCAACGCGCAACTATCTGTACCTGCATCCGGCCACCGCGGACGCGAACGGCGTCGCGGACGGCGACTGGATCTGGCTCGTTGCGCCGCGCGGACGCATCCGGGTGCAGGCGCGACTGCATGCGGGCACTGCGCCCGGAACGCTGTGGACATGGAACGCGATCGGCAAGAAGCGTGGCGCGTGGAAGCTCGCAGCCGATGCACCGGAGAACGTCGACGGCTTCCTGCTCAATCACCTGATCGACGAATCGCTGCCGGCCTCGGGCGGAGGCGTGCCCTACGCGAATGCCGACCCGGTGACCGGTCAGGCCGCATGGTTCGACCTGCGCGTGCGCATCGAGCGCGACGCGACCCCGCTCGTCGCCGGACATCGTGTCGAGATCGTGGCCGGGGAAGCCGCATGAGCGCCCAGGCATGGATGACCCTTGCGATCGTGATCGGCGCAATCGCGCTGTTCGCGAGCGAGAAGATGCGCATCGACCTGGTCGCGCTGATCGTGCTCGTGCTGCTGGTCGTGCTGCAGCTGGTGTCGCCTGCAGAGGCGCTCGCGGGCTTCAGCAACGAGGCGACGGTCACGGTCGCGGCGATGTTCGCATTGAGCCTCGGCATCGAACGCTCGGGCGCGCTCGAACCGCTCGGACGATTGCTGTCGCGGATCCGCCAGCCCTGGTTGCTGACCCTCGCCCTGATGCTCGCGATCGCGCCGATGGGCGCGTTCGTCAAGAACATCGCGCTCGTCGCCACCTTCCTGCCGCTAGCGCTGCGCGTATGCGCAAAGACCCATACCTCGCCCGCGCGCGTGCTGATGCCGATGGCCTACGCCGCGCAGATGGGCGGCGTCTGCACGCTCATCGGCACCTCGTCGAACCTGCTCGCCGACAGCATCGCGCGCACCCATGGCCTGCCGCCGTTCGGTGTGTTCGAATTCACCAGGATGGGTGCGCTGCTCGCAGTCGCCGGCATCGTCTACCTGATGCTGATCGGGCGCTGGCTGCTGCCGCGTCACGTAGAAGCGCAGCCGCCCGAGGAAGTCGAGATCGGCAAATACGTGACCGAACTGCAGGTCATGGCGGATTCGCCCCTGATCGGCCAGTCGATCGCCGACGCGAGCCTGGGCGAAAGCTATGGCGTCTATCCACTCGAGCTGCTGCGCGGCGACAAGCGCATGTGGTCGCCGCGGTCGCAGAAACTGCTCGCCGACGACGTGCTGCTGGTACGCGGCGAATGGGAGAAGATCGAGGATTTCCGCAAGCGCGCCAAGCTCGAGAATGCGTCCGAGCAGCGCTACGTCGAGGACAGCAAGATACCGCGCGTGCTCGCCGAGATGATGGTCGCACCGGCCAGCCAGATCGAAGGCAGGACGCTGGGCGAGCTCGATTTCAAGTGGCGCTACAACGCGACGTCGCTCGGTATCCACCGGCGCGGACACATCCTGCGCGAGAAGCTCAAGGACACGCGGCTCGAAGTCGGCGACGTGCTGCTGATGCTGGTCGAAGAGGACGTGATGCCGAAGCTGCGCAGCGACGATCGGCTGATCGTGCTCAGCGAACGCGAGGACGACCGCCGCCCTTCGCGCAAGGCGATCATTGCGGTCGCGATCATGGTCGGAGTCGTCGTCGTATCCGGCCTGCACCTGCTGCCGATTCCGGTCGCGGCACTCGCGGGTGCGATCATGATGGCGATCACGCGCTGCTTCGGCAGGAAGGACCTCTACGAAAGCATCGACTGGAAGATCATCATCCTGCTCGCGGCGATCCTGCCGCTGGGTTCGGCGATCGAGAACAGCGGTCTGTCGACGACTCTCGTGCACGCAGGCATGGGACTGGTCGGCGACCACGGTCCGCTCGCCGCGCTGCTCATGGTTTACCTGATGACCGCGCTGCTCACGGAACTGATGGGACACAATCCCTCGGTCGTGCTGATGGTCGGCATTGCGATCTCGGTCGCTCATGCCGCCAATGCGAATCCGCAGCCGTTCGTGGTCGCGGTCGCGTTCGCGGCGGCGACCTCGTTCGCGACGCCGGTCGGCTACCCGACCAACACCATGGTCTATTACGCGGGCGGCTATCGCTTCACCGACTTCATGAAGATCGGCATTCCGCTGATTGCATTGTTCTGCGTGCTGTCGATGTACTTGATCCCGCACTTCTGGCCGCTGCAACTGCCATGACCTCGTTGCCGCCATCGGTCCCGCGCAAGCTCGGCCTCGTGATCGACCTCGATACCTGCGTGGGCTGCCACGCCTGCGCGGTCGCATGCAAGGAATGGAACGATGGCGGCGAGTTCGGTCCCTTGCCCGATGCCGACGCGCGCGGCGCCGATCCGAGCGGCGTCTGGTTCAATCGCGTGCACAGCTACGCGGTGGAACAGGCGACTGCCGCGGGCACGCGGGAACTGACCGTGCACTTCCCGCGCTCGTGCCTGCACTGCGAGACGCCGGACTGCGTGACCGTATGTCCGACCGGCGCCAGCTACAAGCGCGCCGAGGACGGGATCGTGCTCGTCGATGCGGACAAGTGCATCGGCTGCCAGCTCTGTTCATGGGCCTGCCCGTACGGCGCGCGCGAGTACAGCGCCGCGCGCGGCACGATGCAGAAATGCACGCTGTGCGTCGACCGTATCTACAACGAGACCCTGGACGAGGCCGATCGCGAACCTGCGTGCGTGATGGCCTGCCCGACGCGAGCGCGTCATTTCGGCGACCTCGGCGATGCCGGCTCGGCGGTCTCCAGGCTCGTGGCGGAACGCGGCGGTTACGCACTGATGCCCGAATTCGGCTACCAGCCGGTCAACCGCTATCTGCCGCCGCGTCCACGGCGCGACGGCTGCAGCGCTGCAGCCGACGCCGGAATGCAGGCTGCCGGGAACGGCAGCACCGGCACCGAGTCGCTGGACCGCAATGCGCTGCCCGGCGTGCTGCGCTGGCTCGACCGCGTGTTGTCGCGCTGACCGCCGCGCATGCGACCGACCTTCTCGATCATCCTGTTCACCGTGCTGTCCGGCGCGGGCTATGGATTGTGGTTCCTGATCGGCATCGGCCTCGCGCTGCGCTGGCCCGCATGCGCGGCGGGCCCGCCGGCCGGCAGCGGCGGTCCCGTGCTGGTCATGTGCTCGTGGGCCGGCGTCGTCAGCGCGGGACTCGTGACCGGTTTCATCCTGGTCAGCGCGGGCCTGGTCTCGTCGCTCGGTCATCTCGGGAAGCCCCGCCGCGCCTGGCGCGCGCTGTCGCAGTGGCGCAGCTCGTGGCTGTCGCGCGAAGGCATCGCCGCACTGCTGACCTATGTTCCCGCGGCCGCGATCCTCGCCGACGCGCTGGCACGGACGTCGACGCGCGCGCTCGTCGTGTGGCCGAATGACTCCGCGACGCGCGTTGCGGGTGCCCTGCTCGCGCTTGGCGCGCTGGCCACGGTGTTCTGCACGGCCCACATCTATTCGAGCCTGAAGCCGATCCGCGCCTGGCACAACCGCCATGTGGTCGCCGGCTACCTGCTGCTCGGCCTCTACGCCGGCGCGTTGTGCCTGTGGGTGCTGGCCAGCGTATCGCCGCCGCCGCACGCGAAGGAGCCCGGAATCCTGCCCATCTCGCTGATCGTGCTCGGCGCGGCAGCCGCGCTGCTCAAGCACCGCTACTGGCGCGACATCGATCGCGAGCCTGCGGCGCGCGCAGGCCACGCAACCGGCCTCGACGCGCTCGGCGTGGCGCGTTCGTTCGAGCAGCCGCACACCGAACAGAACTATCTCACCCACGAAATGGGTTTCGTGCTCGCGCGCGCGCACGCGCGCAAGCTGCGCACGCTCGCATGGGTTGCGGGCTTCCTCGTCCCGGCCGTGCTGGCCACCAGCGGGCTCGCGCTGCCCGCGTTGCGCGGGGGCGCTGCATGGCTCGCACTGATCAGCGGCATGACCGGCATCCTCGTCGAGCGCTGGCTGTTCTTTGCCGAGGCCAGGCACACGGTAATCGCGTACTACGCGCGCTAGTGCGTCGTCGCCAGTTCCGTTTGCGCCGTCGCCATGCCCCGTTCACGCCGCATTTAGTGCGACCCGTTACCATCGCGGGCGTCCGCAAGCCCGTCTTGCGGTTTTTTTTTGCGTGCCACGCCGTAAGGAATACCCCCGATGAAGAAAAACCTGCTGATCCCTGTCGCCTTGCTCGCATCGCTGCCGCTGACCGCACTCGCCGACGACGGATGGTCCGGCTCCGGAGAACTCGGTTTCGCCGCCTCGAGCGGCAATTCCAGGTCCGAGAACCTCAATGCGAAGCTCGACCTCAAGAAGGAAGACGAAACCTGGAAGGACCACTTCTACCTCAATGCGCTGCGCAGCAAGGGCGAAGTCAAGACAGCGACCATCGTCGACGGCCAGATCGTCAGCGTGAAGAACTACGACACGACCGCCAACCGCTACGAGGCCGGCGCCTCGGTAGGCTACAAGCTGGACGAACGCAGCTACGTGGTCGGTGCATTGCGCTACGACAAGGACGATTTCTCGCCGTTCCAGTACCAGTGGGTCGCCTCGATCGGCTACGGCTACACCGCGATCAAGAACCAGCACGATGAACTGTCGTTCGAGATCGGTCCCGGCTACAAGCGTGTCCAGCCGATCGATGTATTCGGCCCTGAGGTCGTCGATGACCAGCCGCTGCGGCACACGTTCGATTCGGAAGGCGAGCTCGTCGCGCGCGGACTGATGGCGTACAAGCACGACTTCACCGACAACACCGCATTCGTCAATACGCTGCTCGTGGAAGCCGGCAGCGACAATACGTTCCTGCAGAACGACGCCGGACTACAGGTCGCGATCAACAAGTCGTTCGCGCTCAAGGTCGGCTACCAGCTGCGGCACAACTCCGACGTATCGCCGGGCACCGAGAACAACGACCAGCTCGTCACCACCAACCTGGTCTACAACTTCGGCGGCAAGTAGGGCGGTCTGCAGCGTTGCGCCCGGCTTGGGAAAAGTCGCGACGTCAGGCCGTTGCCGGGATGCGGGCGTCAGGTTCGGGCCGGGACGCGCGCGTCAGGCCGGGGCGGC
Organism: uncultured Gammaproteobacteria bacterium; assembly: GCA_963758365.1. Classification (GTDB taxonomy): domain Bacteria; phylum Pseudomonadota; class Gammaproteobacteria; order Xanthomonadales; family Rhodanobacteraceae; genus Dokdonella_A. The sequence continues at coordinate 175,871 of CAVWVB010000001.1, read as the reverse complement.
CTGACCTACGGGAGGGCGCGAGGAATTCCGGAGCGTCGGCTTCGCAGGTCAGGTCGGCGGTGCCGACCTGAGGGCCCACGCACGATCGCGAACGATGCCGGCGGACCGGGCTGGGGATGCGGAGCGTCAGGCCGGGGCGGCCTGACCTACGGGAGGGCGTGAGGAATTCCGGGGCGTCGGGCCGGGGCGGCCTGACCTACAAAGGGCGCGAGGAATTCCGGGGCGTCGGCTTCGCAGGCCAGGTCGGCTGTGCCGGCCTGACGGCATCGTGCGATCGGCCGGGCGAATTCGTGCACGACGCCGCGCTGGTTTGCCGACGCGCGCGGGATTGCAGCGCGAGACACTCTCGGAATGTCGAATTTGCGACGCTATCCCGTGCTGGGGCGCCCGGTTTTCCTCACCGTCGTGTGCCATCGACGCGCGCCGTTCCTGAAGGCGGATCGCAGCAAGGAGCTCGTCCTCGATGCACTTCGCGAGTCCCGCCTGGCGCATCCATTCCGGCTGCATGCGTATGTTGTTCTGGACGATCATCTGCATCTGCTGCTGACACCCGCGAGCGGCGATTTCACGCGATTGATGCACGCATTCAAGGTACGGTTCGCACATCGATATGCGGTCATGTGGTTCGGATCGCGCCGCCGCGCCGTCTGGCAGAAGCGCTTCTGGGATCATGTGATCCGCGACGCGGATGATTTTCGGTGCCACCTCGATTACGTTCACCACAATCCTGTGCGCCACGGCGTCGTGACCGTGGCTGCAGACTATCGTTTCTCGTCAATGCGTTCATGGATCGAACGCGGCACATACCCACTGGATTGGGCGGCCGAAACTCCGTCAGCGATCCATCGCCTGAACTCCGAGTAGCCGCGCGGATGCGGAGCGTCAGGTCGGGGCGGCCTGACCTACAACGGGCGCGCGGAATTGGGGGCGTCCGCTTCGTAGGTCAGGTCGGCTGTGCCGACCTGACGGCATCGTGCGCGCACGATCGCGTGCGGTGCGGGCGAATCAGGATTTGGCGGATTAGGGCTTGGGGATGCGGAGCGTCAGGCCGGGGCGGCCTGACCTACGGGAGGGCGCGAGGAATTCCGGAGCGTCGGCTTCGCAGGTCAGGTCGGCGGTGCCGACCTGAGGGCCCACGCACGATCGCGAACGATGCCGGCGGACCGGGCTGGGGATGCGAAGCGTCAGGCCGGGGCGGCCTGACCTACGGGCGGGCGTGAGGAATTCCGGGGCGTCGGCTTCGCAGGCCAGGTCGGCTGTGCCGACCTGACGGCATCGTCTGGTCTACGCGAGCGTGGCCAGGATCTCGCCTGCACCGCGCTCGCGCAGCAGTGCGGCGACCTGCTCGCCCAGTTGCACGGGATCGGCGAAGAGGCCCTGCGCTTCGGCACGAACGAGCCGGCCGGTTCGTGCATCGCCGACCAGACCCCATAGCGCGTGACCGGTTTCGGTCTCGATGCAGTAACCCGCGATCGGCACATTGCAGCTGCCGTGCAGGGACCGGTTCATCGCACGCTCCGCGTCGACGCAGCGACGTGTCGCGCTGTCGTCGAGCACCTCCACCAGCCCGAGCACCGCGATGTCCTTGGCCCGGCATTCGATCGCGATCGCTCCCTGCGCAACCGCGGGCAGCCACTCGGGCGGGTGCAGGCGCGCCGCGATCCGGTGCGCAAGTCCGAGACGCTCGACGCCCGCGCAGGCGAGAATGATCGCGTCGTAGTCACCCGCATCGAGGCGCGCCAGGCGCGTGTTCACGTTGCCGCGCAGGTCGGCCAGGTGCAGATCCGGCCGCGCCGCGCGCACCTGCGCCTGGCGACGCAGCGACGACGTACCGACCGTGGCGCCGCGCGGCAGCTCGGCCAGGCGCGCGTACGCGTTGCTGATGAACGCGTCGGCCGCGTCCGCGCGCTCGAGTACCGCACCGATCGCGAATCCCGGCTCGAGCTGCATGGGTACGTCCTTGAAGGAATGCACCGCAATGTCGGCACGGCGCTCGAGCATCGCGACCTCCAGCTCCTTGAGGAACAGGCCCTTGCCGCCGATCTCGGCCAATGGTCGATCCAGCACCTGGTCGCCGCGCGTCGTCATCGACACCAGCTCGACCGCGAGATCCGCATGCGCGGCGCGCAGCCGCGCCGCAACGTGTTCGGCCTGCCACAGCGCGAGTGCGCTCTGGCGGGTCGCGATGCGCAGATGTCTCACAGCGAACGCACCAGCTTGCGCAAGGCCGGCAGGTTGCGCCGGCTGACCTCGAGCTCCGCGCTCACGCCGGCCACGTTCGCGAGCAGGCGACCATCGGACGCGCGACTCAGCCCGGCCAGTTTCGCGCGCGCGATCAGGCAATTGCGGTGGATGCGCACGAAGCGCTCCGCGAACTCGTCTTCGAGCGACTTCAGCGGCTCCTCGATCAGCACTTCGCCCTTGGCATGATGCACGACCACGTACTTGTCCTCGGCGAGCAGGTAGGCGATATCGGCAACCGGCACCAGGACCAGGCTGCCGCGCACGCGCGCGCACAGGTGGCTGCGCCGCGTGCCCGAATCGGTCGCGCGCGCGATCTTGCGCGCATCCGCGGCATTCCAGCGCCGCGCCTTGTCGAGTGCGGCCCGCAGGCGTTCGCTGCGCACCGGCTTGACCAGGTAGTCGACCGCGTTGGCCTCGAACGCGGCCAGCGCGTGATCCTCGAACGCAGTGCAGAAGATCACGCCGGGCGCGCGCTCGTCCTTGCCGAGGTGGCGCGCCGCCTCGAGTCCGTCCATCAGCGGCATGCGGATATCGAGCAGCAGCAAATCCGGACGCAGGCGCGCGACCGCTTCGAGCGCCTCGCGCCCATTGCCGGCTTCGCCGACGACCTCGACATCGTCGATCTCCGCAAGCAGCGCCGCGAGGCGCTCGCGCGCCAGCGGTTCGTCATCGGCGATCAGGACCTTCATCGGCTCAGGCCTCCGGCAGGTGCACGCAGACCGTGAAATGGTCGGGCCCTTCCGTCACGCGCAATGCGCCGCGCGAGCCGAAATGGTACTCGATGCGTGCGCGGATGTTTGCGAGCGCGACGCCGTTGCGACGGCGCGGCGCATCGGGCGCGAGCGGGTTGCGCACGACGATCTCGATCGCGCCGTCTCCACGGCGACCTTCGACGCTCACCGTGCCGCCGTCCGCGCGCGGCTGCACGCCGTGGTAGACCGCATTCTCCACGAGTGGCTGCAGCAGCAGCGGCGGCAGCGCGAAATCACGCGGCAGTCCGTCGAGGTCGAGCTCGACGCGCAGGCGATCGCCGAGGCGCAGGCGCTCGATCTGCAGATAGCGCGTGATCAGGTCGATCTCCTCGCCGAGCGTGCCCGGCTTGTCTTCGCTGCCGAGCGCCGCGCGGAACAGATCGGAAAGATCCTCGATGGTGCGTTCGGCTTCGGCCGGGCGCGTGCGGATCAGGCTCGCGATCGTGTTCATGCTGTTGAACAGGAAATGCGGGCGGATGCGTGCCTGCAGCGCATCGACCTGCGCCTTGGACGCCGCATTCACGCGTTCGCGCCACAGCTCGAGCACGAACAGGTAGCGCAGCAGCGCAGCCGAGATCAGCGCGCAGATCGCGGCATTGGCGCCGATGAAGCGCCAGTCGTCCCCGACCGGCACGGTCAGGCCGAGGCCGAGCGCCTGGTCCATTCGGCAGATCACCGCACTGGCCAGTGCGATCACCAGCACGCTCGCGGACCAGGCGACGAGGAATCCGCTGCGGGTCGCGACGCGCGCCAGTGCATTGCGCAGCGAACACAGCACGACGACTGCGAGCAGGGCCAGCCACTGCACGTAAACGGTGATCACGCCCAGACGCGGCAGCCACGGCCGCGGATTCATTTCCGGTGCGAGCACGATCACCAGCGCGACCAGTTCGGCGACGATCATCACCGCGAACAGCGCGGGCGCACTGCAGAACTGCGGCAGCCAGGCCGGCGCCGGCGCGCGTGCGTCCCGTGTGCTGGAGGTCCCCGATCCCATGCACGAAGTATAGGCCGGGGACCGGGTGCCGAAACGGCGCGGGTCAGCCTTGCGCGCGCAGGCGTGCGCCGATCCAGTCGCGCAGGTCCGCGATCTCGGCCGCGCAGACCTGATGCGCCATCGGGTAACTGTGCCAGTCGACCGCATGACCGAGCTGCATGAGCGCGTCGCGGCTCGCCATCCCGAGCGCCTCGGGCACGACCGGATCGGCGCGCCCATGACCCATGAAGATCGGCAGCTTCGCGTTCGCCGCGCTGGCCTCGCGCGCGGTCGTCGTCGCGAGCGGCAGGTAGGTCGACAGCGCGACGATGCCGGCCAGCCGCGCGGGATGGCGCAGGCCGCCCGCGAGCGCGATCGCGCCGCCCTGCGAGAAACCGGCCACGATCACGTGTGCGGGCACGATGGCGCGCGCGGCCTCGCGTGCGATCAGTGCATCGAGTTCGGCGATCGAGGCACGGATGCCGGTCTCGTCCTGGCGGTCGGCGATGCGCGCGCCGACGATGTCGTACCACGCACGCATCGACATGCCGTTGTTGATCGTGACCGGACGCACCGGCGCGTGCGGAAACACGAAGCGCAGCGGCGGCCATGCGCGATCGACGAGTTCGGGCACGATCGGCGCGAAGTCGTTGCCGTCGGCGCCCAGACCATGCAGCCAGATGACCGCGTGGGCGGGATTGGCGGCGGTCTCGATTTCGACGCAGGGCAGGCTCAAGGCGTTCTCCAGTGCACGGACGGCCGCCTAGGCTGCCCGCACCGCGATGGTTTGCCAAGCGCGGCGTCGCGACGGCGCCCGCGGCCGCGGCCGGCTGACTTCCGGCCCGGGTCCGCTGCGCGCGCAGCGGCTATGCTTCGCGTTTCGCCCGTGCCCTCCGGAGATTCGCATGCATCGCGCGTTCGTCGCCCTACTCGTCGGTCTGCTGACCTTCGCCGCCGCGCCCGCGCGTGCGATCACGCTCGAGCAGACGATGGCCGATCCCGACTGGATCGGCGCGCCGGTCGAAACCCCCTACTGGAGCGTCGACGGGCGCAGCCTCTACTTCCGTCAGCGCGAGAGGGGCTCGCCGGTGCGCGACCTGCATCGCGTCGACGTCGCTTCCGGCAGCGACTCGATCGTCGATCCCGCGGCGATGGCGAACGCCGATGGCGAAGCCGTGTTCGACCGCACCCGCACGCGTGCCGCGTTCGTGCGCAGCGGCGATATTTTCATCCGCGAGATCGCCAGCGGCCGCCTGATCCAGGTCACGCGCACCCCGCAGCACGAGAGCGCGCCGCAGTTCTCCGCCGACGGCCGCAGCGTGCAGTACCGCAGTGGCAACGACTGGTTCGTGCACGACATCGCGGGCGGCACCGATGTCGCGGCCGCGATCGTCAAGACCGAAAAGAATCCGGAATCGAAGAAGCCCGACGACCTCGGCGCGGACCAGCTGCGCTGGTTCTCGACGCTGCGCAAGGTCAAGGCCGATCACGAAGCCGAGAAGAAGCATCGCGAGGACTTCACGAGCGGCGATCCGACACGCGCGCCGCTGCCGTTCTACCTCGGCGACGACATCGCGATCGCGGGCACGTCGCTGTCGCCGAGCGGCCGCTACCTGCTTGTGGTGACGCGGCCGAAGGGCTACGACGAAGGCCGCAAGGGCAAGCTGCAGCGTTTCGTGACCGATTCGGGCTACGAGGAACAGGAAGACGAGCGCACGCGTGTCGGCCGCAACGATCCCGCGCCGCAGTCGCTGCTGCTGCTCGATCTCGCGCGCCACGCGCAACATGCGCTCGCGGTCGATGGCCTGCCCGGCATCCACGACGATCCGCTCAAGGCGGTGCGCGAGGAGAACGCCAAACTCAAGCGCGAGCGCGGCATCGCGGCCGGCGCCGAAGCGCAGCCGACCGCGAGTGCAGGCGATGGCAATGCGAAGGAAAAGAAGAAGAACAAGGATCCGGACGCAGCGAAGACGCGCGCGCTGCGCATCGTCGCCGGCGGCGAGGATGGCGGTGGCGGCGGCATCGCGTGGAGCAGTGACGGCCAGTCGCTCGCGATCCAGATGCGCGCGATCGACAACAAGGATCGCTGGATCGTCACCGTCGACCTCGACCGCGCAACGCTGGCGACCCAGCACCGGCTCACCGATCCGGCCTGGATCAACTGGAACTTCAACGAGTTCGGCTGGGCGCGCGACAACCGCACGCTCTGGTACGTTTCCGAGGAGAGTGGCTATGCGCAGCTCTACACGAAGGTGCCCGGCGCCAGCGCGCATCAGCTCACCCGCGGCCGCTTCGAGGTGTCGCACCCGGCGCAGTCGGCGGACGGCAAGTGGTTCTATCTGCGCGCGAACGTGGAAGCGCCCTACCTCTACGACGTCTACCGCGTGCCGTTCGCGGGCGGCGCGCTCGAACGCGTGACCACGTTCAAGGGAATGGAGCAGTTCACGCTGTCGCCGGATGGTTCGCAACTTGCGGTGCTGCACTCGAGCGCCTACGTGCCGCCGCAGCTCGCGGTGGTCGCGAGCGGCGGCGGCGGCGCTCGCGAGCTCACCGACACGCGAACGCCCGAATACAAGGCGATGACCTGGATCGAGCCGCAGATCGTCGAAGTGCCCTCGACGCACGTCAAGCAGCCGATCTACGCGAAGTTCTACAAGGCGCGCGACTTCGACCCGACGAAGAAACATCCGGCCGTGCTGTTCGTGCACGGCGCCGGCTACACGCAGAACGTGCACAGCGAATGGCCGTACTATTTCCGCGAGCAGATGTTCCACAACCTGCTTGCCGAGCACGGTTACGCCGTGCTCGACATGGACTATCGCGCGAGCGAGGGCTACGGGCGCGACTGGCGCACCGCGATCTACCGCGACATGGGTCATCCCGAACTCGAGGACCTGATCGACGGCGTGCACTGGCTCGAGAAGAACGCAGCGGCCGATCCCGCGCGCGTGGGCCTGTACGGCGGCTCGTACGGCGGCTTCATGACCCTGATGGCGATGTTCCGCGCGCCCGACGTGTTCAAGGCCGGTGCGGCGCTGCGCCCGGTCACCGACTGGACGCAGTACAACCACGAATACACCTCGAACATCCTCAATACGCCGCAGGTGGATCCGATCGCGTACGAACGCTCCTCACCGATCGAATTCGCGGACGGCCTCAAGGGAGCGCTGCTGATCGCGCACGGCATGATCGACGACAACGTGCTGTTCGAGGATTCGGTGCGCCTGTACCAGCGCCTGATCGAACTGCACAAGGACAATTTCGAGCTGTCCGGCTACCCGCTCGAGCGCCACGGCTTCGTGCACGCCGATTCGTGGCTGGACGAGTACAAGCGCATCTACCGGCTGTTCGAGGCGAACCTGGAGTAGTCGCGCGAGGCGGGTGGCCGGTTTCGACACACGCCCTGCGCTGGGCGCCAGGCATCCGGATCAGCGGTCCAGCGGGCTCAACACACCGTGGCCGCCGCGGTTGAGCACGTGCGTGTAGACCTGCGTCGTGCTCACGTCCTTGTGGCCGAGCAGTTCCTGGATCGTGCGCAGGTCGTAGCCGCTTTCGAGCAGGTGCGTCGCGAAGCTGTGGCGCAGCGTATGCGCGCTCAGCGGCTTGACGATGGCGGCCTTGCGCCGCGCCGACTTCAATGCACGCGAGAGAATCGCATCGTCCACGTGGTGGCGGCGCAACACGCCGTCGCGCGGATCACGCGAACGCTGCAGCGACGCAAACACGTACTGCCAGCCGAAGTCGAGTGCCGCGCGCGGATATTTTCGTGCCAGCGCATGCGGCAAACGCGTCGCCCCGAATCCGGCCGCCAGGTCGTACGCATGCAGTACGCGTGCCCGCTCGATCTCGCGTTGCAGCGGTTCGACCAGCACACGCGGCAACATCGTGCGCCGGTCCTTGCCGCCCTTGCCGTCGCGCACCGTGATCTCCGAACGCGCGAAGTCGACATCCTTGACGCGCAGGCGCAGGCACTCCATCAGGCGCATGCCGGTTCCGTAAAGCAGGCTCGCGAGCAGCCAGGACCTGCCATCCATCGCCGCGAGCAGGCGCCGCACCTCGTCCTGTGACAGCACGACCGGCAGCCGCCGCGGACGCTTGGCGCGCACCACGTTTTCCATCCACGGCAGCTCGATGCGCAGCACCTTGCGGTAGAGGAACAGCAGTGCCGAGAGCACCTGATTCTGGGTGCCCGCCGCGACATTGCCGTCGACCGCGAGCGTGCTCAGGAAGCGTTCGACCTCGGCCCCGCCCATCTCACGCGGATGCCTCCGTCCGTTGGCGACGATGAACCGCCGAATCCATCCCAGATACGCCTGCTCGGTGCGCAAGCTGTAGTGATGCACGCGCAACTGGCCGCGAACTTCGTCGAACAGCCGCGACGAACCGCGCCCCGCTGCCACGCCTGTTACACCCGCACTTTCGCTCGCGTAACTCATACACCCTCGCCTTCGCGGTGTTGCACGCGAGGCTGCACGCGATGCGAACGCGGCGCAGCCGCAGAAGGTGTTGATTGCGTGTAGGAATTCGGCTTGACGACCGCGCCGACTTGCTGAACGATGGTGTGCAACGCCCCAGATGTGGGGTCTACTTGTAGTTAGGCGTCAGTGGACGTAACAGCAACGTGAAGGCACTGATCACGGTTATTGCCCACCTCGTAGGATGGGCCTGGGCGCTCCTCGCGGGCGTTGGTGGGTTGGTCCTGCTCGTACATCAGGGGCCGTGGTCCGTCACCAATGGTTGGTTCGCGTTCTTCTCGGGCGCCGCCTCGTGTCCGCTTACCGGATGGCTGTTGAAACGGTATGCCAATTTTGCCATTTCCATCTATGCGCAACTGGCGGTTGCGCTGCTTATCATCCTCGCCGGGCGCGTGGCCGTCGTACTCTTGCTTCATCGGCCATTCTTGCCCCAATGCTCTCACGACTGCTGGTAGTCCGAGTTTCCAGTTTGCTGCTCGCTCCTGTTGCCGCCTAACTATTCGTGTATGGACTCCCCTTGCAAGTGAACGAGTAAATCATCTTTGGCAAGCGGTGCGGTTGCAGTCGTGTATACGGCCTTGGGGTGAGCAGCGGGTGCTCGGGCCAGGATGGAATCCGCCGGGACGAAGCCACACGTTCAATCGGCCACGCAGGGCCAGAAGAGTTATCGGCTTGCTCGTCCCGGGGACCGACTCGTTTGCCATCGATGGGTGCTCGGTGCAACGCGGGGTGGGAACGTTAATGAAGAGAGGTCGGCGCGGGTTGCACGCTGACGTGATCGGGATCGAAGTGTTCACGGTGATGCTCGGCGGCCCACAGTCGTCGGGCCTGCTTGTTGGCGAGCGCGACGGCGGCCTTGTTGTGCCCCACGCGGTCCGATAGCGCGAGCGCCCAGGCGCGGCTGCGATCGAGCGGTTGCTGGTTCTTCGCTGCGACCTTCGCACTGCGCAGCACGGCGCGCGCACCGTGGATCAGCAGCATGCGCAGATAGACATCACCGCGCTTGGTCACGCGGCCGAGTCGGCGCGTGGATCCGCTGGAGTGCTCGCGCGGCGTGAGGCCGAGCGAACTGGCGAAGTGGCGGCCGGACGGGAAGCGGTCGAAGTCGCCGACCGAGGCGCTCAACGCCGTCGCCATGACCACGCTTCCATGATCACGCGAAGCGCAGGTCGGTTGTCGAGTGCCCGGCAAATGCCGTGCAACTGAGCCGTCGGCGCTCGACAATGCGCGCGTCGACATCGGCAAACGCGAGCTCAAACACGTCCTTGGCCAGATCGATCGCGACCGTGGAAGCAGCAGCGGATTTGGGCGTAGCATGCAGGGCGGACTCCTCTCGTGATCCCGTGTCCTGATGGAAACATCAGTCCGGCCCATCGAGGCCGTGTGGTGACGCGGGGGGGAGTCCATTCGATCATCCAAGCGGACGCGCGAAAAGCCGCGCGCCGCTTGACTCCAGCGTTATGTGCGTCGAATCGTTGGTTCAAAAACTCACCAGCAGAAAATAGGTAATTAGATATGAAACCGAAAATTTCCGGCGGCCTAGTACACGAATTACCTGTTGATTTGGCTATGGCGCTAACTGAAAAAAATATTCTTAGTGCCTGGGAAGCCTTGTCGGCAATTGGCCGTAATGAATTTATTTGTTGGGTTGAAGACGCCAAACAGGAGAAGACTAGAGCAAAACGGATAGTTCGAGCGACTGAGGAGCTTTTAGAGGGAAAAAAGCGACCTTGCTGTTGGGTGGGGTGTATACATCGCACGGACAAGAAGCCTAGCAAATGGCAGCAGGATGTTTTGATTGATAAAAAGAAAAAACCAGTAACAAATCAACATGGAACCAACACATAACAAACGCGTCAAAAGCGACGCTCGTACCTCGCGCGCTTTACGCGGGCGTTAGGCGTCACGCAAGGACCCGACCCCAGTGCCCACTCAGCCCTTCGTGCTGTACCTGTTGATCATTGGCTGCGAGGTTGCTTTTTGGCTGGTGCTGTTGCTTGGCTTGGCAGTGCGCTACTTGCTGAAAAGAGGCGTACTGAGTCGTTGGCTTCTACGTTCATTGCCGCTCATCGATTTGCTGCTCCTCGTTTTCACTGCCTGGGATCTCCGCACAGGGACACCAGCCACACTCGCGCACGGCTTGGCTGCGGTCTACGTAGGGTTCACGATCGCCTTCGGGTCACCCATCATTCGCTGGGCGGACGAGAAATTTGCCTATCGCTTTGCTTCCGGTGCACCACCCACCAGCGCGCCGACCAAAGGATGGAAAGCCGTACGCTTTGAACTCGAACTGTGGCTGCGCTGCATCGGCGCCTGGATTGTTGCGCTCGGATTGATCGAGGCCCTGACAGCCTACGTGGGTAACGAGACGATCACAGAGCCTCTCCGCGCCTGGTACAGGTACGGGTTCGGGTGCGTCTTCTTCTGGTTTATCTTTGGCCCCGCATGGAGTCTGGTGTTCTTCCGTCGCGGCGCGAGTGACGCCTAACCCTTCGTGTATGGACTCCCCTTGCAAGTGAACGAGTAAATCATCTTTGGCAAGCGGTGCGGTTGCAGTCGTGTATGCGGCCTTGGGGTGAGCAGCGGGTGCTCGGGCCAGGATGGAATCCGCGGGGACGAAGCCACATGGAAACATCGGTCTGGCTCATCGAGCCGTGTGGTGACGCGAGGGGAGTCCATTCGATCATTCATTCAACGCGACTGTCGTGTGTTGCCGCCAAAATCCAGCCGCCTCGCGCGGCGCGTTAACTTCGGTATTGGGCGGCTTCACATATTCGGTTGCAGTTGATACATCTCAATCACTGGAGAACGTCATGCGCATCATGTCACTTGTCGTCCAAGGTGATTCTCCTATCCGTGTCACCTTCGCTGCGATGCTGCTGGCACTAGCGGGTTGCACAGCCAAGGTTCCCGGCATCACCCACGAGCACCTGACCGACGTGGCCTGCGTGGACGTGCCGGCGGAGAGGCGGCCGGAGTTTGGCTGCTTCAACATTGCCACGGTAACGGGACTCGAATTCAGTCAACCGAGCGTCTACTGGCATCTCCATACGTTTGGTACCAGAAAGGCTGCGGAGGCGGCCAAGAGTGCGACCGGAATCGTTGTGGAGGAAGACGGGCGAGTGTGGCTCTCCGAATTCGGGCCCCGAGACACTGCCCTGAGGGGAGGTGAAGCTATTGCGGTCGTCGGGCCTCTGCAGCTTCCCGTCGCGAAGAGCTATACAGCGGTTCTCTCATACGCTGTCATGCGGCCCGGCGACAGTTCCCGGGTGCACACACACCCGGGCCCCGAAGGCTGGTATGTGCTGGCTGGAGAACAGTGTCTGGAGACTCCGGCTGGTGCCAACAGAGCTCGGGCCGGAGAAACCATGACAGCACCACCGAATACTCCGATGGAATTGAACGTAACTGGCACGGCGCTCCGACGGGCATTCGCTCTCGTCATTCACGATTCGACTCAGGAGAGAGGCACGCCCTCTGCCTGGAAACCCTCCGGAGCGTGTAGTCGGTGATGACCATGCGCAGCGGGCTCATGTTGAGACAGTCCGGACGCGCTGCGCGCGCCACAAAATTCACGTTGGCCCTCATCGGGAGCGGTTCATGGGGGCAACGCTCAGTATCGGTTTGGCAGTCTCGCCGGGTGGCCCGCTGATTTTGCTGCTCGCGGCCAAGACGCTACGCTTCAATTCACTTTCGCTTCCGGGGCGCCTTTCGCTTTGGCTGCTTGCACTCATCGCGCTGCTTCTCGCCGCGTACGGTGCCGGGGCATCATGGCTCACGCGCATTGGGGTACGGCCTTTTGGGTGGTCTGACTTTCTCGGGGCTGTAGTGGTGGTGATCGTCTCGCTCGTCGGTGCCATTTTTTTGCAGTTGTTGCAACGTAAGCTTGGTATCAAAAACACCGAGGGGGCGAAGCTGCAGCGGAAGATCCATGACCTTTCCACGCCGTACAGGTTCTTCGTGGTGGTCACTGCAGCAGTGGTGGAGGAGGTGCTCTATCGCGGCTACGCGATAGGCATTGGCCAACATGTATGGGGCAGCCTGGCAGTTGCCTTCGTTGTTTCGCTCTTTGTGTTCGTCGTCGTACATTTTTCACATGGGATGATTCAACTAATTACCGTGTTCTGGATTGCGCTACTCATGTCGTTGCTGTTTGTCCTTACAAACAACTTGTTCGCTTGCATGCTTGCTCATTTCGTTGTCGACGCGGTTGGTGTTCTTCTGATGCCATGGGTCGCATCACGCCAACGGGCACAAGAGTATCGCCGGCACGAGAAGGCTGACTACCCAGCGGACGCTCGACCGCTACGCGGTTTCGCGCCGCCAAAATCAGGTGTTGGGCCCTCATGAAGATTCTTGCGAGAGGACTGTATTTGCCCTGCCTGTAGTAGTGTCGGCATGTGACCAGTTCGGGGGGCGACATGCAGAAGTCCTGGCTATGCGCGTTGTTGCTGGTGGCGCTTGCGCTGCCGGCTTCGGCTCGCGAATCCGATCCGCAGTCCAAAGAAGTGCTGGCCACTGTGGAACGCCTGCTCGATGCCTGGCGCGAGGCCGATGTCGGCAAGGCGTCGGCTGTTCTGCACCCGCAGTTCCGGGAAGTTACGCTGCACGAAAACGCAGGGCAATGGCAGTTCGCCTCTGTGTCCCGCGAACGGCTGCTGAGCGTACTGGGCGGAATTCACCCGGGCGATTGGGACGATCGGCTATTGACGCCCCAGGTGCTGGTCGACGGCCCAATTGCCACGGTGTGGTCGCGCTACCGGTTCCGTACGCCCCATACGGAGAATGGCGTCTTTCATGACGATGCCCACTGCGGTATAGAAACCATGCAGCTTTACCGAATCGATGGAAGCTGGAAGATCGTAAATTTCGCCGACACCCATGCCGATTGCGCTGAGTAATGCATAGTCCGCGGCCCGACAATCCGCGTGGCTCCATTCGTTAGCCCTGGATAAAGCTTCACGATGACCATCACCATTACAGCCTTTGAACGATCCCCTGATGGCGGCAAGGGATTGGCACGCGATACGCGCGTCCGCTGGGCGCTTGAAGAAGCGGGCCAACCCTACGAGGTTCGCCTTGTTTCATTCCGCGCGATGAAGGAGCCGGCGCATCTTCGCCTTCATCCTTTCGGCCAGATTCCAACCTATGAGGAAGGCGATCTCGCGCTGTTCGAGACCGGCGCGATCGTCTTCCATATCGCCGAGCACCATGCGGGGTTGCTGCCGGACGATGCCAACGCCCGGGCGCGGGCCATCTCATGGATGTTTGCCGCGCTCAACACCGTGGAGCCGCCGATCCTCGAACTCGTGACAGCCAAGTTCTTCGAGGGCGACAGGCCATGGCGCGAGGAGCGCCTGCCCCTGATCCGGGATCGCATCCGCAATCGGCTGGGTCAGCTATCTGCGCGATTGGGTGATGCCGACTGGCTCGATGGTGCGTTCAGTGCGGGCGACCTGATGATGGTGTCGGTGCTGCTCAGGCTCGGACCATCGGGCATTCTGGAGGAGTTTCCGAAACTGGCGGCCTATGTCGCTCGCGGAGAGGCACGGCCCGCATACAAGCGGGCGTTTGCGGCCCAATGGGCAGTCAACGATCCCGCCCATGCTGTTGGGGGCTGACAATTCTTTCAAGCCGAATCCGCTTCGAGGGTCGGCTTGATTCAGGCGTTGGGTATCACAACAGGCCATCGCATTGGCCCGCAATTTCCTCGAGGAGCATGCAGGCAATGAAGATAGCCCTTTCACTGGCCATGGCCACGTTTGCGGCATCCACTATCGCCGGTGCTCAAACCAAACATGCCGCCGACGCAACACTTGAGTCGCAGATCATCGAGCTCGACAAACACGGCTGGGAGGCATGGAAAAACAATGACCCCGCGTGGTTCATCGACAACACGACCGAGAGCTTCCGGTCCATCAGCTCCAGTGGGGTCAGCACCAAGGCCGACGTGGTTGGAGGCATGCCCACGGATTGTCAGGTCACGGCGTATTCGCTCGCCGACTTCAACTTCACCATGCTGGACAAGAATGCAGTTCTCCTTACCTACACAGCGACGCAGAACGCGGTTTGCGGTGGAGAGAAGGCGCCCTCCCCTGTCCGAGTAGCCGTGAACTACGTCAAGCGCGGTGGGAAATGGCTTGAAGCCATGTACATGCAGGCACCCTGATCGGTGATACCTGACAATTCATCTGGACTCCCCTCGCAAGTGACCTGTTGAATCTCTGATCGGCAAGCGGTGCGGTTGCAGTCGTCGGCGCAAGGCTGCGCGTGACCGGCAGCAAGCGTGACGGCCCGCAGACCGCGATGGCGCTGCTGCGGGGGAGTTCGACGTGCCGCTGCCATTCGACGACTTTTGCGATCCGGTCTTGCCGCGATCGACCGGATCGGATTGCCGGGTCGGAGACCGTTTCCAGCGCCGACATCCGGACCACGCGGCCACACCGGACAGAAGCAGTCTCCTGGCCTCCGCCCTAGTCGAAGCCGTCGTGGAAGAGGTACGGGCCGGGCAACACCGGTATCGCGATCGACCTCAGGTTCTCGCCGCTCGCATCGGGTTCGTTGCTCGTGGCGTCGACCTGATAGGCGTGGTGTGCGGGATCGAAATACAGGTCCGGCTGCACCGTGACGCTGATCGTGACCACCGCGCCGGGCGCCAGCGTGCCGATCGTGCATGTGGTCACCGGGTCGACATGCGTGCAGCCGCCCTGCGTCGTGGTCGCGTTCAGCAGCGCGACGCCGGTCGGCAGCGTGCCCGTGAAGACGACGCCGGTCGCATCGATGCCGGGCACGCCCGCATCCGGCGCGGCGCTGGTGAGATCGAGCGTCAAGGTCACGACCGAGCCCGGCGGCGCCGGATCGGGCGCCTCTCCGACCGGCTCGATGACGAGATCAACCATGTCGATCACATCGAGGGTCGTCTGGACTTCGCCGTAGCTGCCGGTCGAGTCCAGTACCGTAACGAGCACCGGGTATGAACCGTTGTCGGTATAGATGTGGTTGCCGACCACCTGTCCCTTGCCCTCGAATGTCGGCGTGATCACCGGCGGCCGATGCGGATCATCAGGATCGATCGGCGTCACGTCGTTCGCCTGATCGCTGCTGCCATCGCCCCAAATGACCTGCAGGAAATGCGGATCGTTTGCATCCGGATCCTCGTACTCCGCGAGCAGCGGTGCCGGGAAGCCGCGGCCTGCGACGAGGCCGCCGCCGATGATCTTGCCGCGAAGCAAGGGCCAGGCCTGGCGCGGCACGAATGACGAGTTCTGATCGGTGAAACGCACGACCGGAGGGTCGTTGACCGGCTGCACGTCGATGTCGACCTGCGCCACGTCGGAGTCGAACACACCGTCGTTGACGCGGAAGCTGAAGGAGTCGCTGCCGTTGAAATCGGGCGCGGGCGTGTAGGTGCGATTGGCGCCGCTGCCGCCCAGGCTGCCGTGCGCCGGGGGTTCGACGACGCTGTAGGTCAGGGTGTCGAGCCCGTTGAAATCGACACCGGCGATACCGTCGGGATCGCTCGCCTCGAGTTCGAAGTTCAGGCTCGTATCTTCGTTCAGCGCGTGCTGGCCCGGGTGCGCCTCGGGCGGCCTGTAGTTGCGCTGGACCTGGATCGTCGCGGTACCCGGAGTACTCGAGGCCAGACCATCGTCGGCGCGGAAGCGGAACTGGTCCGTGCCCTGGAAGTCGTTGTCGGACGCATAGCTCACGGTAACGCTGGACTCGGAAATGTCCTTGAACGGCGCCGTCTCGAAGACGTGCATCAATGCATGATCGCGATCGAGCACGTAGAACTTGCTGGAGTTGACGCTGATGTCGATCGGCCGGCCCATGTCGCCCAGTACGAAGCAGCTTCCGTCGCACGTGGAACTGGCCTGGCCGGCGAAGTCGCCGAGCGGGGTGAATCGCTGCACACGCGAGTTGTCGTAGTCGGTCACGTAGAGAATGTCGTCCGGATCGAGCGCGATGCCAAGCGGCGTGCTGAACTGACCCTCGCCCGCGCCACTCGCGGTCGAGACGTTGCAGGTCGCGTCGGTGCAGCTGTAGCCGAAGCTGCGGCCATGTTCGTCGTCGCAGTTCGGGCCGCTGTCGCAACGCCCGAGCCAACCGACCAGCGCGCCGGCAACGAAGTTGGCGCCGTCGTAGGTCGACGGCGCGAACTTGTAGATGCGATGCGTGCCGGGATCGGAAATGTACAGCGCCCCGGTACTATCGATTTCCATCGTGAATCCGCGCGTGCTGCTGCCGGCAGCGCTCGGCGCCCGCGACAGGAACCCCTGGCCGCCATTCAGCGCGCCGATATAGGTCGGATGGTAGTTGCCGTCGTTGCCGTCGTAGGCGAACACGTACTCCTTGTCGTTCGCATAGATGATGCCGGTCAGTGCATCGTAGATCGCGGTCACGTGTTTCGGCGTCCGGTTCAACGGCTGCGTGCTGTCGATCTGCCAGCTCACGAACGAGGACAGATCGCTTTGGTAGCGGCGCAGCACCAGTGCATCGGAAGAGCTCGCGGGCGAGACGGCCTGGACCTCGCCGCCCGCGTCGACGATGACGCGGTTCACCTGGCCCGCGCCGAACCGCGCATCGGTGGCGGCGACCAGTTCTCCGTCCGCACTCCACTTCGAGATACGCGGATCGGTCACCGGGTAGTCGTTGGTGCAGCGCCAGGCTTCGTCCAGCACGAATGCGGTGTCGTCGTCGCGGATATGCACGAACTGCGCGTTGTAGACGAAGTCGACCGGAAGCGGCCGCGGCGGATTCGCGTGGCAGAACACGGCGTCGAGATCCGCTGCGGGGTTGCTGCTGAAGTCAAGGATTGCGCCGACCTCGCTGTCGGGCTGCACGCGATAGTCCTCGATGAAGTACGGCGTGAGCGGCGCAACGAAGAATCCGTGCGACGGCGGGTCGACGATATGGAAATTGAGCGGATCGAAGCGACCGGACAGGAAGTCGCCGTCGCTACCGGACAGCACGATGTCGACCGGCTCGCTGGTCAGCGTCTGCGCCGCAGCGTTCGCGACGGCCGGTTGCGTGTTGGTACCCGGTGTCTTCACCGTGACCCATTGCGATTTCTGCGCGCTGTTGCCGGAAGCGTCGGTCGCGGTCCAGACGACCT
This sequence comes from uncultured Gammaproteobacteria bacterium, assembly GCA_963758365.1. Lineage (GTDB taxonomy): Bacteria > Pseudomonadota > Gammaproteobacteria > Xanthomonadales > Rhodanobacteraceae > Dokdonella_A. The sequence continues at coordinate 158,309 of CAVWVB010000001.1, read as the reverse complement.
CGGTCCGCGCATTGACCGGGAACGAGGTCGGTGCCGTCGACGTGATCAGGGGTTCCGCATCGGCCACGTCGAACGCGACCGCGGTACCGAGTTCGACTTGCGCCGGCGCGGGCGGCACCGACGACTCGACCACGCGGCTCGGCGGCGCCAGCAGAATCGGTGGGCGCGTATCCTGCACGACCACGTGCTGCTGGACGCTGGCGACGCCGCTGTTGCCGCCGCCGAGCGGGCCGATATCGTAGGCGGTCCAGGTCACGGTGGTGGCGCCGAGCGGCAGGTAGTCGGGCGCATCGTCGCCGACGCTGGGTGTCAGTCCGCAGGGATCGCTTGCGGTGACCGTCGCGCGCAACGCAGGGCGGACATGCTGCCAGGGCTCCCCGCCGAAGCCCGAAGCCTCGATCGGCGGCGGCGAAGGCATGCTCGTGGCGATCTGCGGCGGACGCACGTCGAGAACGGAAAAGTTGCGAATCTGCTGGTGGGTGGCGGCGGTAATGGTGTTGTCGGACAGCTCGCCCGCGGCAATCACGCCGAGCTCGACGCCCGCGTTGGCGAGAAAGGTCTTGCCGATCGCAAACGCGCGGGCCGCGCTCTGCGGGTCGGTCGAGGTGATCGCTTCGCCGTACTTGAACTCGGCGCTGTAGGCGAACAGCGCCGTCGGCAGGGCGATGTCGAAAATCGGGTCGAGTTGGGTTTCGGCGCGCCAGCGCAACGGATACGTGCCGGACGGAAAGCTCACCTGGCGATGGCCGGTCGACCAGCCGTCGAGCAAGGGCGCATCGACCGACACGCGCACCGGCGAGTTGCCGTGCCCGACGACCGGCATGCCGAACGCACCCCAATCCGTGGTCAGCGGCTGGATGTCCCAGAGATTGAACAGGTTGCTGTAGTCCGCGCTTTTCTGCGGCAGGGTGAAGTCGTAACGGCACGAGTCGCTGCTGTTCGGCAGCACCGGAGCGAGTTCGGGCGCGATGAACAGGGCCGGCAGGAAGCGCAGGCGGATGTCGATCGCGATCGTGCTGAGATCGGCAACGGTACCGAACGGACCGGGCAGAAAAGCCGTCGGCAACAGCGCGAGATGCGCGCCCGCCCACGCCGTGTAGGCGTCCCGATAACCGGGATTGTCGCCGAGTTCGGCCGAAGCCGGTGCGGCAAGGCCAAGGCCCAGCGCGATCGCGCAGGCGATGGAAATGGGTCGGCAGGTGGCGGGTTTCATCGACGCTTCCGTGACGGGTCCTACAAGGCAAGGCGGAACTTCGGGCAGAATCGGGTCACCGACTTCGCCCGAGGGAGCAAGCCTTCCTTGAAACCGACGCGCCCGACCGATCCGCCGAACGGCATCGACAGCAGCGACGCGGCGACGTGGGCGTCGCTGTACGACGAGTTGAAACGGCTCGCGCAGCGCAAACTGCGCGCCGAGGCGAACCCCGACCTGCTGCAACCCACCGCGCTGGTCAACGAAGCCTGGCTGCGCATGTCCGGGCAGGAAGGCCACTGGCAGGACCGCCGACACTTCCTGCGCGTGGCTGCGCGTGTAATGCGAAACGTGCTGGTCGACCAGGCACGCGCGTTGCGCGGCGCACGGCGGGAACCGGGTGGCGTCCGCGTCACCCTCGACTCGCGGATTCCCGGCGTCGCTCCAATCGTTTCGACCGACCTGCTCGACGTCGACGCCGCGCTCGATCGGCTGGCTGCTGAAGATGCGCGCTGTGCCGAAGTACTGGAGCTGCATTATTTCGGCGGCATGAACTATGTCGAGATGGCCGGTGCGCTCGGGGTTTCCGAGGCGACCGTCAAGCGCAACCTGCGCAGCGGACGCGCCTGGCTGCTCGCCGAGATCGACGCGCAACCGGACCGCCACGCATGAGCACGCCCGCGTTCGCCCGGATCGACGCGCTGTTTCATGCAGCGCTCGCGCTGCCCGAGGCGCAACGCGCGCGCTTTCTCGACGAGACATGCGGAGACGATCGCGGCCTGCGCCAACGCCTGCAGGCGATGCTGACGCAGGACGCCCGGGACGCCGACGCGCTCGCCGGCGCGGTGCGCGCCGGGCGCCAGCAGTTCCGCGGGGTTTCCGAAACGATGCCCGAGCGGATCGGGCCGTTCCGCCTCTTGCGCCGCATCGGTCAGGGCGGCATGGGCACGGTCTACCTCGGCGAACGCGAAGGCAGCGACTTCGAGCAGCGTGTGGCGATCAAGCTGCTGCGCGACCTCCACGATTCTCGCGAAGTTTCGGCGCGGCTGCGGCGCGAACGCCGCCTGCTCGCGCGTCTTGCGCATCCGAACATCGCGCGCCTGGTCGACGGCGGCGAACTCGACGACGGAACGCCGTTCGTCGCAATGGAATACGTCGAGGGCACGAACCTGCTGGGTCACGTGGCAGAACGCGCACTGCCTCTTGCCGGCCGGCTGCGCCTGTTCCTGCAACTGCTCGAGGCGGTCGCCTATGCGCATCGCCACCTGATCGTGCATCGCGATCTCAAGCCCGAGAACGTGCTCGTCGATGCCGAAGGTTCGGTCAAGCTCCTCGACTTCGGCATTGCCAAGCTGCTCGAGGGCGACGACGCGGCAACGTCGGGATCGACGATGACCGCCGCGGCGGCGATGACGCCGTGCTATGCCTCGCCCGAGCAACTGCTCGGACAGACCGTGTCGACGCAGTCCGACGTCTATTCGCTCGGCGTGATGCTGTACGAACTGCTGACCGGAACCCTGCCGTTCGCATCCGATCCGCAGCTGTCGCCTCTCGAACTGCAGAATCGCATCTGCACGACGCAAGCGGTGGCCCCGAGCCGCACTCCGGATGCCGCGGTGCCGGCGCGCAGCTTGCGCGGCGATCTCGACAAGATCGTGCTCAAGGCATTGCGCAAGGAACCGCAGCGCCGCTATGCGTCGGTCGATGCGCTCGCCGACGACATCCGCGCGCATCTGGGCGGACGCCCGGTCTCCGCTCGGCCCGACTCGTGGCGGTATCGTGCGGGCAAGTTCGTCTCGCGCAATCCGGTCGGCGTCGGCGTGTCGCTTGCGCTGCTCGCGACGCTGCTGCTGTTCGCGCTGACCAGCCGCTGGCAGGCCGTGCGCTATGCGGCCGAACGCGATCGGGCCGAGAGCGAAGCTACCGCCGCGTCGCAGGTGACCGACTACTTGATTGATCTGTTTCGGGTCCCCGATCCGGTCGAGTCGGCGCAGCGCGATCTCACCGCACGCGACCTGCTGGACAAGGCCGCCGCTTCCCTGCCGGGCGAAGTCGACGAGGCGCCGCTTTTGCGCGCACGCATGATGCAGGTGATCGGACTCTCGTACGCGAACATCGGCGCCTACGGGCCGGCCGTGCATCTGCTCGAATCGGCGTTGTCGGTACGCGAACGCGAATCGGGCAAGAACAGCCTCGCGGTCGCCGACACGCTCAATCGGCTCGGCAATATCCATCGCACGTACGGTCGCCTCGACCTGGCCGAAGCAACGCTGACACGAGCGCTGGCGATTCGCGAAGCACTGCAGAGCGGCCCCGATGCGGAACTCGCCGATTCATTCAACAACGTCGGCCTTCTGCAATACCAGCTCGGCCACTACCGCTCCTCGCTGCAAACGCTGCAGCACTGCATCGACATGCATCGCAAGCTGACCGGCGACGGCACGATGGCGATCGCCATCGCGCTGCACAATCGAACCCTCCCGTTGATGAGCCTCGCGCGCTACAGCGAGGCGGAGTCAGGGATCCGTCGCGCGATCGCGATCAAGCAGGCGCTCGGCATGCAGGACCGCTCGACGTTGGTCAACTCGCAGGCGTTGCTCGCCTCGATGCTGTTCGACGAGGGCCACCTGCAGCAGTCGCTGGCACTGCGCAATGCGACGCTGGCGCGACGCCGGGCGCTGTATCCCGAGGGCCATCCGAGTCTGGTCTCGGGCCTGCTCGGCATGAGCCGGCTGCAATTGATGCTCGGCCATCCCGACGAAGCGCAGCGCGTGCTCGCCGAGGCGCAGCGATGGGCTGATCGCGTCGACTCGTCGTCACGGCTGATCACCGCGCGCGTGCTGGTCGGACAAGGCCGCCTTGCGCTCGCAACCGGCGACCTCGACGGCGCACGTACGCAACTCGGCGAGGCGCTCGCGATTCGCCGCGCCGCTCTCGCCGCGGACCATCCGGACCTTGCCGAGGCGCAATACCTCGCGGGTGTCGCCGCCCTCGCGACGGGCGACATGGAAGAAGCCGCGTCGCTGCTGCGCAGCGCGGCGGGCCAGCGCGAAACACAACTTCCGACCGGCCATCCCGAACGTCGAGAAGTACGACTCGCGCTTGCCGCGCTCGACGCGAGCAGCGGTGCGCTCGCGCCGGCACGAGAGGCGATGACTGCATTGCTCTCCGGAGCCACACCCGCACACACACTGAGGAGCGATCTCGTCAGTGCCTGGGCACATCGCTGCCTTGCCGTGATCGACGCGGCGGGAGACTCCGCGACACGCGCGTCCGGGGCCAGCCATCACCTGCAGGCGGCGCATGACCTGCTCGCACCGTATCTCCGCGCCGACAATCCGCTCATGCGTGACTCGACCGGCACCTGCCCCGGCGTCGGCTGGCTGCGCGCCACGAATGCGACCGCTGTGGCTTCAGTCGAGCCGCACTCGCGAACCGCTGCCCGCGACACGCCGGCCATTCACCAGCGCAGTGCTGCGTCACGACTCTGGTAGCAGAAGGAACCGCGAATCCAGATCGATCGCCGTCGTGGAAGCAGCAGCGGGTTTGGGCGTAGCATCATCCAACAGCGTGTGTCCGGGACGCAGCATTCGCCTACGTAAACGCCTTCAAGGCCCACGTGAATATCGGCTTCTTTCGTGGCGCCGAGATCGCCGATCCCTTGCTCCTGCTGGAAGGCAATGGCAAGTACATGCGGCACGTGCAGCTGCGGCCGGACAGCCGCATCGATGCCGCGGCCCTCGAGGGGCTAATTCAAGCCGCATACCAGGACATGAAGGCACGCCTGGAGACCGAGCAACATGACGCCGCGTGACTTTTCCGGGAATGGAGCTTCAGCTGCAGTCACCGTCTGTGGTCGGCACGGCCGCCCAGACTGGTGTTGAACATCGAAACCCTTGTTGGTGCACGGTCGAAACTGACGGAGTATCCATGATCACCAGCACCGCCGAACGCTCACCGCTTTTCTATGCGCGCGTAGTGGGTACCATCTACCTGGCCGCCATGGCTCTCGCGATGTTCACGCAAGTTTACGTGCCCGCACAAATCACGGTGCCGCACGATACGGCGGCGACTGCACGCAATCTTGTGGAGTCGAGCGGCCTGTTCCGCGCCGGGATCGTCGTGGACACGGTTATTTTTGTGAGCGACGTAGTAATCGCCTGGGCGTTCTACGAGTTGCTGAAGCCGGTCGACGATGCCCTGGCACGCCTCGGAGCGTTCCTCAGGGTGGCCGACGCGGCGATCCTTACCGCAGTGACGCTCAACGGTCTGATCAGCGTGCGACTACTGAGCGATGCGGACTACCTTCAGGCCATCGACCCGCAACAACTTCAGGGCCTCGCACGGCTTTTCATGGGAATGCGCGGCAGCGGACTCTACCTGGGGTTCGTGTTCCTCGGCGCAGGTTCGACGATCTTCGCCTACCTGCTCTTCCGGTCGCGCTATGTGCCCCGACTGCTGGCCGGCTGGGGAATATTCGCGTCGGCGCTGCTTGCGCTCGGCTCGCTCGCGACACTGCTCTCACCGTGGTTCGCGGCCCACGCGGCCATGGCTTCAATGGTGCCGATGTTCTTTTACGAGGTGCCGCTGGGTCTGTGGTTACTGGTCAAGGGAGTGAAGGTGCCGGCAGCATCCTCGAACGCAAGCTAGCGACGCGGCCGCCCAGGTCGACCGGACGCGCGCAGGCCATGTCCGGGCACGTCGGCGACCTGGCAGGAACCGCAGGATTGCAAGCGGAGAAACATGATGACGATCAAGACAGCCGGCAAGATTGCAGACGGCGTACATTGCACCGTGGTTGGCGGCACTCATGCAGGCAAGTCCGGTACCGTTGCGGACATGAAGACCAGCAAGACAGGCCATGTCACGATCACCATCGTTCAACAGGACGGCGCTCGCTTCAAGACCCTCGCAAGAAATGTCCGTGTCTCAGACAAGGCATGATCATTTCAACCAGTGGATTCAAACCGAACGCGCTTTGCTGCACCATCCACAGGGCAGGTCGGGCGTCCAAACTTGTTGCCGCCGCGACGCGCGGCGGCCCGACTCGCGTGTCGGGCGGTTCAAGCCATGACCTCAACCGGCACGTGCACGCATGAGCGCGCAGGCTCCTGTTGTTGGGTACATCTCTGAAAAGCCGTCATTCCCGGGAGGCAGCAAATGAAATACAAGGGCAGTTGTCATTGCGGACAAGTCTCCTTCGAGGTCGACGGTACTCTGGAACAGGCCATGGAGTGCAACTGCTCGCATTGCAGTCGCAAGGGTTACCTGCTGTGGTTCGTGCCGCGTCTGCAATTCGACCTGCTCACACCGGAGACAGGCCTGGCTACCTACACTTTCAACAAGCACGTCATCAAGCATCATTTCTGTCCCCACTGCGGCTGCGCACCTTTCGGGTTCGGCAAGGACCGTTCGGGTACCGCGATGGCTGCGGTCAACGTGCGTTGCCTGGAGGGCGTCGAGTTATCGTCACTCAAGCGAGTGCCGGTTGACGGGCGCTCCCTGTAATGTCGTCCACAACGCCGCTTTGCTCAAGCGTTGGGCGCCGCTGAGGGCACATCCATGATACTGGGTCACTACGCACTTGCCGTCGTCATCTCTTTCGTCATTTGTTCCTTCACGGATTGGCTTTTCATGGGCTCCCTGTTCCATCAGAAGTACAAACAGCATCCGGAGGTCTGGCGCAGTTCGGTTGCGCACGGCAACGAGTTCAAGGCCGTTGCATGGTCCATGCTTCTGACGCTTGTTACCTGTATGGCGTTCACGTACGTCACATACCTGTTTGCGTTGCCGGGGCTTTCACGGGCGCTCGCCCTCGCGGCTGGAACCTGGCTCGCGATACCGGTTCCGATGCTGGTCACCAACTCGATATTCATCAAGCTGCATCCGCTGGTAGCCTTCTCGCATTCTCTTGGGTGGCTCGCCAAACTCCTGGCATGTTCCGTATCAGCGAGTTATCTGCTGTGAGTTCACGGGCAGGCAAATTGCCGCCCAACAAGCCGCTCAAGCCGACCGTCACGCTTCCGCTACGCTCCGGCACGCCGGCCCGCGGCGTCAGCGTTGGGCGTCGCAAGCGTCGAGGCGGTTCTCCGCCTGCAAGGTCGACCATTGCTCAGTTTGCCCGGAGTCCACATGCCCAAGCCCTTTGTGAATCTCAACGAAGTCACGTTCACCGACATTGAGGAGAACGGGTACTACACCTCGAAGCGCGCTCGGTTCAGCGCCGGCATCGGTGCTCGCAAGCTGGGGTACAACCTCACCGAACTCCTTCCTGGCAAGGCCCAGTGTCCCTTCCACTCGCATCGCGCAGAAGAGGAGATGTTCCTCATTCTCGAAGGTGAAGGTGAGCTTCGCTTTGGAGATCAAACGTACAAGATCGGCAGGCTTGATGTCATCGCGTGCCCGACCGGTGGTTCTGACGTTGCCCACCAGATCATCAATACCGGCCGCACGACGATGCGCTACCTGGCCCTGTCGAACATCGCAGAGGTGGAGATCTGCGAGTACCCCGACTCCAACAAGATCGGCAACTTCGCAAACGAGCCTGGCACCGCCAGGCTACGGAAGCTTTTCCGCTCGGAGACAACGGTTGACTACTACGACCGCGAGACAACGGAGCCGCCCGGCGACGCCTGACGGCACGCTCAAGCGGGCCGCCCACGTCATGCGACATGGATCGCCCGCTGTCTCTTGAGCCCAGCTTTGGATTCTTGCCTGCCGCCGATCCCTTTTTCGGTTCATGTTCTTGGCCCCAGGGACTCTCAATTGTTGGGGGCCATCCTGACCATGTTCGGCCAGACGTTCTGGGATACAAAAAGCTACCGGGACTCACAGCCTGGCTCGACCTATCTGGCAACCCGGAAGCGAGACCTTCATCGCAACTACACGGGCGTGCTCTGACAGGCCGAGTCCGCGGCATGCCTGCAACGCGTCGACCGCTTGATTCACGCGTCAGGCGACCGGATATGTCCGGTACGACTGGAGCATCCGCATGAAATCCGAGTTTCCTTCCGCACAGGAGTATTCCGCGCAGACGGCACGCTATCCCGCTTTGGCCGTCGTCGACATCCGCGCGGAGCAGGCCGCAGTAACCGAGTCCTATCGCAATCAGGTCCTGTTCGATGTCAACACCCACTGCATGCGACTGGCGGTGTTCGAGGGCGAATATCGCTGGCATCAGCATCCTGATTCCGACGAGCTGTTCCTGGTGGTCGCGGGAAAGCTGCAAATCGACCTCGCGGATGGACGCCGCATCGAACTGACCGAATGGCAAAGCGTTGTCATCCCGGCAGGTACCGTGCATCGGACCCGGGCGATCGGGCGCACGGTCAACATCACGTGCGAGAAGAATGGCGCACCGACGGTGTTCGTCGAGACCGCGGTGCCGCAGCGCCCGCATCGTGCCCTTTCCAGCGACGAATGAATCGCAACGACGAGCGTGGGTTGGCGAGGAGTCGGCAGACCCATGCACCGCGCACGCGGCCATCGCGCCCGACGTTGCCGGCTGGTGACGAGCGGATCGTCACGTCGTATCCTGCGCGGCCGTGAACACCCTCTTGAACTTGAACGAGCGCGTGCGGGCCGATCCGGCGCTCCTGCTCGAACCTCGCGTGGCGTCGGCATGGCCGTGACGGCGACGATCCTGGGCCAGGTCGACCGACCTGAACTTGTTGCGACAGCGCGCGCGCTTTTCCGCGAATATGCCGAAGCGATCGGCACGGATCTCGAGTATCAGGGTTTCGCAGCGGAGCTCGCGGCGCTGCCCGCACCCTACGTCCCGCCGCGCGGCGCGTTGCTCGTAGCGCAGGTGCGTTCCGGGATCGCCGGTTGCGTCGCCCTGCGGCCGCTCGACGACCGCACCGGCGAGATGAAGCGTCTGTACGTCCGGCCCGCGTATCGCAGTTGGGGTCTGGGCAAGAGCCTGGTCGAGGCCGTTGTCGACGCGGCCCGCCGCGCCGGCTACGGCGAGCTGCGCCTGGATACGCTGCCGAGCATGGCGGCGGCGCAGGGCCTCTATCGCCGGCTCGGTTTCGTCGAGATTCCTGCCTACAACAGCACGCACCTGCCGGGTACGCGCTTCTATGCTCTCGATCTGGACGCCTGACGATTTCGCAGGAGCACCCGGGTGCCGAACGACATGACCTGGGGTATCGCGTTCCCGCCGCGGGCGGTTGCAGTCGTGAATCCGACCCCGGGCCGGATCGCGAGAATTCGTTCCGCGCCTGCGCGGCCATCGGCAACAGTTCGTGCGGAGTCGCCATGCTGATCAACGGAAGCTGCCATTGTCGAAACATCAGGTTCCTGCTGCGCTGGGATCCCGATCCCCGCGAAATTCCAGCGCGTGCGTGCGGCTGCACGTTCTGCGTCAAGCATGGCGGCGTGTGGACTTCGTATCCGGGCGCATCCCTGAAGGTCGTCGTCGCGGACCCCGCCCGCATGAGCGCGTATGCGTTCGGCACGAAGACCGCGACGTTCCACGTCTGCCGCGTCTGCGGCGTCGTGCCGGTGGTCACGAGCGAGATCGACGGCCGTGTCTACGCGGTCGTCAATGTGAACACGTTCGAGGACGTCGAGGCCTCGGTGATCCGGCACGCAGCGGCCACTTTCGACGGCGAACGGGAGGACGCTCGCCTGGCCAGACGCAAGCGCAACTGGATCGCCGATGTGGAGTTGGTCGAGGCCGAATCCGACCCGCGCGCCGCAGGGGTTTCCGGCGTACCTTAGACGTTCGTCGCAACGCAGAGGCATCCAGGCATGGAACCGGTCATGTCCAGCGGCAGTTGCCTGTGCGGCGCAGTCTCGTTCACGGCCACGCTGCCGTCCAAATGGGTCGCGCACTGCCACTGCACGCGGTGTCAACGCGCGCATGGCGCACCGTTCGTGACCTGGGCAGGTTTCGCGGCATCGCAAGTTGCGGTTGCAGGCGCGGAGTCGTTGCGCTGGCATGTGTCCGAGCAGGGCGGCAGTCGCGGATTTTGCGGAAACTGCGGCAGTCCGATGTTTTTCAAGTCGGAGCGCTGGGCCGGGGAACTCCATATTGCGCGTGCGCTGTTCCATGCGCCGATCGATCGGGAGCCGCAGGCGCATGTCTTCGATGAAACCCGCGTGCCCTGGGTTCACCTGGCCGACGACCTGCCGCGAAAGCGCAGCGAACTGCAGTGAACCCGTTCGTGCCTGTGAACGCGCAGTGTGACGACGCACGCATCGGCCGGCCGCGCGCGAAGCGATGTTCACGTACGCAACTGCGTAACCGCGGACAGGCCATCCCGACAACCTGAGCGATTCCCGCATGCCCATCGATTCGACACCCACGCACGTTCTCGAGGATCTCGCGCGGCGAGAGCCGATCTTCCATCGACCGGAGTTCGGCACGACGCGGCAGGATTTCGAGAACATGACCGACCGGAATTTCCGCGAAGTCGGTGCATCCGGGCGACGCTACAGCCGCGACTTCGTGATCGATACCCTGGTCGAGCGCCAGGCCGCGCCGCGCGGGGAGGTTCTGGAAACCCGTGATTTCGAATGCCTGGAACTGGCACCGGACACGTATCTGCTGACCTACACGCTGCTGCAGGACGCGACCCGCGTGACGCGTCGCGCGACGATCTGGCGCCGCTGCGAAGATGACTGGAAGATCCTCTATCACCAGGGCACGCTCGTGGAGGCGCCGTGAGCGACGCAGTGCATTCATCGGCAATCGCTGTCCGAAGGCCACACGTGAACCGGTTCGTCCTCCACATCCTGTGCATCGCGTGCGCGCTCCCGATTGGTGGCTGCGGAGACACGGTCGATCCCGGCCGGCCGCGCTTCACCGGCGCCGGCGTGACATTCGCGGTACCGCTCGAGAGTTCGCAGGTCGAGAAAGGACCCGCCGGCATCGACTACCGCAGCGAAACAATCGCCGCGAGCACGGATGGCAGGGGCCTGCGCGTCAATGGCCGCCGCTACGGGCCGCTCGAACACGGCGACGTGGTCGATCTCACCGCACCCGGAATCGTCAAGGTCAACGGCGTCGCGCGCAGCGCACTGCCGGGATCGCAGTGATCGCCGGTGCGCTCTCGCGTGCATGCGTGCCGCGCGACCGAGGTTGGCAATACACGCACGTTGCGCGTTCCGCGTAGCGCATTGGCCCTCGCCGCACCACCGGTGTATGGTCGCGGATCGCGTGACGCCACGACGCCGCAATCGGATCGCAGCACACCATTCGCATGAAGGCACGGTCGCAATGAGAGCACATGCAATCGCCCTGATGCTCGCGCTCGCGTGGCCGCTGGCCGGCGCGACGGCCGGTGCCGCGAGCGCGCCGCCGCCTGCGGCCACGCACGAGATCGCGCAGCTGTTCGAGCTGCTCGCGCATTCGCAGTGCCGCTTCTATCGCAACGGAACCTGGTACGACGCGACCCGCGCGGTCGCGCACCTGCGCCGCAAGTACGATTACCTGCGCGAGAGGAACCTCGTCACCACCACCGAATCGTTCATCGACCGTGCGGCCTCGCAAAGCAGCCTCTCGGGCAAGCCCTATCGGGTCCGCTGCGATGGCAAGGCAGCGGTCGACAGCAGGGCCTGGTTCACCGCGCAGCTGCAGCGCCTGCGCGACGACGCGCCGGTTCGGGACGGTCGGCCGTGAGCGACATTCTCATGCGGATGCCGCATGCGGGTGCGAGACGATGCCGGCGGTGCGCGGCGCGATTTCCGGTCGTGAGGGCCGTGCCCGCCGCTGCGCTCGGGGACACCCATCCGTGACTGCGCGCGCCACGACGCCCGACGCCATCCTCGCGTTCTGGTTCGCCGAGACCGCGCCGTCGCGATGGTGGACGCACGACCCCGCCTTCGATCGCGAGATCGCGACCCGCTTCGGCAGCATCCACGCGGCGGCTGCACGCTGCGAACTGTTCGCGTGGCGCGTAACCGCCGCGGGCCGCCTCGCGGAAATCCTCGTCCTCGACCAGTTTTCGCGCAACCTGCATCGCGATTCGCCGCTCGCGTTCGCGAACGATCCGCTCGCACTCGCTCTCGCGCAGGAGGCCGTGGCGGCCGGGGCGGACAACGAGTTGATGCCGGTGCAGCGCAGCTTCCTCTACCTGCCGTACATGCACAGCGAGTCGCTGCCCATGCATGAGATCGCGGTTGGTCTGTACGAACGCAATGGCCTCGCCGACAACCTCGATTTCGAGTTGCGCCACAAGCGCATCATCGAACGTTTCGGCCGCTATCCGCATCGCAACGCGGTCCTCGGACGCAAGTCGACCGACGCGGAACAGGCGTTCCTGGCGACGCCGGGCTCGTCGTTCTAGCCTTCGAACAGCCGGCCGACCAGCGTCGTCGCCACCATCGCGAGCGCGCTCCACGACACCACGCGCCAGGCGCCGCGCCAGACCGCTGCGCCGCCGGTGCGCGCGGCGACCGCGCCGAGCGCAGCGAGACAGACCAGCGAAACCGGAATCACCACCGCCTCGAGCAGCCGGACCGGCGTGAACAGCGCCATCGCGAGCGGCAACGCCGCACCGCTCGCGAAGGCCGCGGCCGACGCGAGCGCGGCCTGCAGCGGGCGCGCACGCAGTTCGTGGGTGATCCCGAGCTCGTCGCGAGCGTGCGCGGCGAGTGCATCGTGCGCGGTGAGTTGCTCGGCGACCTGCGCCGCGAGTGCGGGTTCGAGCCCGCGCTTGACGTAGATGCCCGCGAGTTCGCGCAGCTCGCCTTCGGGATAGTGCGCGAGCTCGTGGCGCTCGCGCGCGAGATCGGCACGCTCGGTGTCGGCCTGCGAACTCACCGACACATACTCGCCGGCCGCCATCGACAGCGCGCCCGCGACCAGCGCGGCCAGGCCCGCGAGCACGACGCTGCGCGCATCGGCCCCCGCCGCGGCGAATCCGACGATCAGGCTGGCGGTGGAGACGATGCCGTCGTTGGCGCCGAGAACGGCCGCGCGCAGCCAGCCGATCCGATGCGACAGATGGCCTTCATGGTGTCGGGGCACGCCGGTCTCCGTTTCTCGCGAGCGCCGGAAGCATAGCGTACGCACCGCTTCAAGCGCGCACCCGCGACCTGAACGACGACCGCGAGCCCGCGCGATCCTGCGTGCCCCCGCGCGGCGGCGCGGTCCATTCGAACCCGGGTTGGCTGTATCCTCCGGGGTCATCACCCCGAATACGGAGCACACGATGCAGTTCCTGCGGACCACGCTCGCCTCCATCGCACTCGGCGCCGCACCCGCCCTCGCCGACGAAGTCATCGACGTACAGGGCCATGCGGTGCTCGTCGACGCGCAGACCGAGGTCTTCATCGACGACGAACTGCAGCCCGCCGGCGCCCCATTGCCGACCCGGCGCGGAATCCGCGTCGTGGTCCGCTATGCGCCGGCAGCCAACGCGGCGGACTACGCGATGCGGCCCGCCGATGCGCCGCTCGGCGCAGCACCGGCCGCCACGGTGATTTTCTCGTACGCGGTGCGCGGCGCGGTCACTTCGATCGACCCGCTGCGCGTGCTCGGCCAGGAAGTCACGGTGACCGCCGATACCGGCATGACCGGCGTGCCCGGTGGCGACATCGGCAACATCGCGCTCGGCGATCATCTCGACGTCAGCGGCTACATCGACACCAATTCGAGTCTTCTCGCCTCGTTCATCGAATACCTGCCGACGCCGACGCCGCGCTGGCTGCTGTCAGGCTACGTGACCGCGGTCGACGCCGACGAGGCGATGCTCGGACCGCAGCGGATCAGCCTGGTCGGCGTCGCGCCGATCGATTGCGGCGCCGCGCTCGCGGTCGGCCAGTTCGTCGAGATCCGTGCCGATGCGATCGACGGCTTCACGGCCGGATCGGTGCTCGACACGATCACGCGCCTGACCTGCGTCGAGCCGGTACCGCTCGGCACTCCGGGCGCACTCGGAGCCCTGAACGGGATCGTCGGCGAGATCCTGTCCGACACCACGTTCCAGTTCGGGCCGTACACGGTCACGCACGACGCGGATACCGAATTCCGTTTCGGCAGCGCCGGCGACCTGGCGCCCGGCGCAGCGGCCGAAATCGACGGTGTGTTCGGCGACAACCTCGCGTTCAGTGCGCAGGGCATCCAGTTCGATGCGCCGAGCATCCGCCTCGAAGGGCCGGTCGACCCCGCCGATGTCGTGGCCGGTGCCAACGGTACCGTGCGTGTTCTCGGCAACGACGTGCGGCGTTCGGCGCAAGTGCGCGACGAGGATGGCATCTACGCGAACGGCATCACCCAGCCGGAACAGATCGAACTGCGCGGCTATCTCGATCGGCTCGGCAACCGCTGGGCGACACGCGCGCGCCTGCGCGGCGCACCGGACCCGGGCGGATCGCGCGCGGCCGGACCGGTCGAGAGCGTCGCGCGGCCGTTGTTGTCCGTGCTCGGCCTCACGCTCGACACGACCGACGCGACCGCATTCGAGGATCCGGCTGCCAATCCGATCGATGCGGACACGTTCTTCGCGGGCGCGCTGCCCGGCGCGATCGTCGAGCAGAGCGGTGCCTGGGACGGCGTCGATACACTGAGCGGCGGGGTCGTCGCGCTGATCGTGCCGCTGGACGTTCCGCCACCGGCCGAACCCGCGCGTGCGCTCATCGTCGGCTCCTTCCGCGGCGGCGACCGGCTGTTCGCGAACGGTTTCGACTGAGACGTCGCGCGCATCGCATGACCCCGCGTGCCTGCGACTGAATCGCGGGGAAACCGCGGGCGCCGGAAACCTTGCCAGCGCTGCGCCGGGCGGCCACGATCACCGCGTCCCTGCAGTGGAACGCAAAGCCATGACCCTCCACATTCCGGCGCTTCGCGTCGAGCGCAACGCAGACGAGCCGGCGGGCGGTCATCTGACCCGCGCGCTGCTCGATCTGGTCGGCTACATCCCCGATACCGACGAGCGGCGCAGCCACGGACCGCAGCAGCGCGCCCGCAAGATCGCGGCCGCCGCATCGAACCGTGCCGCGATTGCGGCCGGTACGCTCGCGCTGCCGCCGGGTTCGATCGGCTGGCTGACGATCGTGCCCGAACTCGTCGCAATCTGGCGGATTCAGCGCCAGATGGTCGCCGACATCGCGGGCGCCTATGGCGTCAGCGCCGAACTCACACCCTCGCACATGCTGTACTGCCTGTTCCGTCACGCTGCTGCGCAGGCGCTGCGCGATGTCGGCGTGCAGGTCGGCGCACGCCTGCTGATCCAGGATCTGCCGTTGCGCGTAATCGAGCGCGTGTCGACCAAGATCGGCCTCGGCGTGTCGCGGCGCATCGCAGGTCGCGGCATCACGCGCTGGCTGCCGGTGCTCGGCGCGATCGGCGTCGGCGCGTATGCGCACTACGATACCGGGCAGGTCGCGCGTACCGCGATTGCGTTGTTCGGCGGTGATGCGCCGCGCGCGCGACGTGCGAAACGCGCGCGTCGGAGCCGCGCCGCTGCGACCCGGAAACGCGCGAAAGGCGCAGGTCAGGCCGCCCCGGCCTGACACGCGCGCGAACGAACGACGCGCGTTGCGGGCCGGTGTCAGGTCGGCACAGCCGGCCCGACGCGCGCGACTTCATCCCTGCGCGGATGTGCCGTGCGCCGGTTCGTCGACACGGATCGGCTTGCGTCCGCTCTTGCGCAGCGCGACGTTCAACGGCGCCAGGTCCTGCTTGATCCCCGCCCATTCGGCGAGCGCCTGCTCGAGCATCGGCCGCAGCGCCTGATACCCGGCCAGCGCGTCGAGCGACGGCGCGGCGTCCGCTGCCTCGGCGGCGACCGCGAGCTTGCCGAAAGCGACGTCGAGAAAGCGCAGGCTCGTGGTCGTGGTCGGCGGAAAGGCCCAGGCATTGCCCGGGTTGCCCGCCTCGACGATCGAGGCGAGCGCGGTCACGCGCGCGTCGAGCGCTTCGATCGCGTGCGCGAGTTCCCCGTCCGCGGTCGCGTGCCGCGCACGCAACGCCTTGTGCAACGCCGCGGCCTCGTGTCCTGCGACCGCGAGGCGGATACGGTCCGACTCGACCTCGCGCGCGAATGCGAGCTGCGCGGAATACGCGGCCGCAGGCAGCTCGACGCGCGGATCGGGCGCGACGACGAGCGGCTGACGCAGGGTCCGGCCGTCGACGACCAGGTCGACCGTGTAGCCGCCCGGCGCGACCAGCAGACCTTCGCCGGGCGAGTATTCGGCGAGCTCCCGCGGCTGCGCGTAGCGCAGCGGCCAGACGAAGCGGTGCATGCCCGGCGTCGCCGCGAGCGGCGTCGGTGCATCGAACCATTCCGGCGCCTCGTTGCTCTTCGCAGGATCGTAGGCCGGCAGCGTGTCCGCGCTCGAGTAACGGCGCACGACTGCGCCCTGTGCATCGCGGATCACCAGTTCGAGCGGCTTGTGCGGCGCACGCTCGAGCACGTAGTCGATCGCCGCACCGACCGGCGGGTTGCTCGCGAGCGGCTCGTCCTTCGGCAACGGCGTGCCCGTGAATTCGGCGATGCGCAGGCGCAGCGCGGGCGCCGGCGCGTAGAGCCAGGCCGACGCGGCCGCGACCCGCGCATCGACCTGACGCAGCGCGGCGATACCGTCCATGATCCAGAAGCCGCGACCGTGCGTCGCGATCACGAGATCGTCGCCATGCACGTCGATGTCGCGCACCGACGTCCGCGGCAGGTTCTGCTGCAGCGGCTGCCAGGCATCGCCGTCGTCGAACGAAACGTAGAATCCGAGTTCGGTCGCCGCATACAGCAGCCCCTTGCGCTGCGGATCCTCGCGCACCGCGTTGACGAAATCGCCGTCGCGGATGCCGCTCACCACGAGCTGCCAGCTGCGCCCGCCGTCGCGGGTTCGATAGAGGTACGGCTTGCGGTCGTCGAGGCGATGACGGTCGACCGCGGCATACGCGGTTTCGGCGTCGAAGTGCGAGGCCTCGATGATGCCGACCTTGGACCACGCACCGAGTTCGGCCGGCGTCACGTCGTCCCAGTGCGCGCCACCGTCGCGGGTGCGCCAGATCAGGCCGTCGTCGGTGCCGGCCCAGAGCAGCGCGCCATCGAGCGGCGACGGCGCGATCGCGTAGACGACGCCGCGCCGCTCGCCGATGCCCTGATGGCTGGCTGCGGTCACGGCGTCGAGATTCGGCGGCGTTGCGGGATTCTCGCGGGTCAGGTCGGGACTGATCGCGTCCCAGTGCTGGCCGTCGTCACGCGTGCGCCAGACCTTCTGGTTGCCGAAGTACAGGGTCTTCGCGCCGTGCCTGCCGAACACCAGAGGCAGGGTCCAGGTGCGCCGGTACAGGTCCGGTTCGGCCAGGGTCGGATCGACCGAGCGGGTCTGACCGGTGCGCAGGTCGAGGCGATCGACGGTGCCGCCGTAGACGATGTCCGGATCGCCGGGATCGGGCGCGATCATGCCCGCCTCGCCCCCCGCAGTGATCTCGTGGAACACGCGCATCGTGATGCCGTCGCGATCGCCGGTGCGGCTCGGCAACGCGAGCGCACCGGAGTCCTGCTGCGCGCCATAGACGCGGTACGGGAAGCGGTCGTCGGTGCTCACGTGATACATCTGCGCGGTCGGCTGGTTGTGCCAGCTCGACCAGGTCGCGCCGCCGTTGAGGCTGACGATCGCCCCCTGGTCGACCGCGAGTGCACGGCGCTCGGGATCGGCCGGGTCGATCCAGAGTTCGTGGAAGTCGTCGCCGGTGTTGTCGCCTTTCTGCGCGACGAAATGCGCGCCACCATCGTCCGAGCGCAGCAGGATCGTGTTCGGTATGTAAACGCGGTCCGCGTTGCGCGGATCGACGGTCACGCGGCCGAAATACCAGCCACGCTGCCAGACGCGCGCGTCGTCCGAGACCCGGCGCCAGTGTGCGCCCGCGTCGTCGGAGCGGTACAGGCCGCCCGCGTCGCCGGCAATCTTTTCATCATCGACGATCGCATAGACGCGGCGCGGATCGCTGTGCGCGACATCGATACCGACGCGACCGACGTGTTGGGGAAAACCGCCCTCGAGTTTCGTCCAGTGCGAGCCGCCGTCGATCGACTTGTAGAGTCCGCTGCCGGGCCCGCTCGCGGGCGGATAGATGTTCCACGGCGTGCGCCGCGCCTGCCACAGGCTCGCGTAGATCACGTCCGCATTGCCGGGCTCGAACGCGAGGTCGATCGCGCCGACCGCGTCGCCTTCGCCGAGCACGCGCTGCCAAGTCGTGCCGCCATCGCGCGAACGGAACACGCCGCGCTCGGCATTGGGTCCGTAAGGATGGCCGAGCGCGGCGACGAACACGACGTTCGCATCGCGCGGATCGACGAGTACACGGCCGATCTGCTGGCTGTCCGCCAGTCCGCTCTTCGTCCACGTCCTGCCCGCGTCGGACGACTTGTAGATGCCATCGCCCTGGGCGATGTCCGAGCGCATGTCGGCCTCGCCGGTGCCGACATAGATCACGTTCGGATCGGACGGCGCGATCGCGAGCGCGCCGATGCTGGCGACCGGCTGCGCGTCGAACACCGGCTGCCAGGTGCGACCCGCATCCTTCGATTCCCAGACTCCGCCGTTGACCGCGCCGAAATAGAAATGCGCGGGCTGGCCCGGCACGCCTGCGATGGTCAGCGCACGACCGCCGCGGTACGGACCGATCAGGCGCCAGTGCAGGTCCTGGAACAGCGCGGGATCGAACGCCGCCGTCGCGGGCAAGGACGCGGTGAGCAGCACGAGACCTGCAACGACAGGGCGCAACGACATGGGCAATCTCCAGTGGTTCGATCCGGGCGGTTGAGCGCGCAGGCGATGCACCCGGTACGAACTGCGGATGATAGCGGCAGGACCGTCCGCGCGCAGAAGCCCTGCCGACGCGCACACGATCGTCGCAACGCCTGCCGCTCCGCCATACTGTGCGGATGCCGGAATTCGAAGCGCTCGTGCGACTGGGTGTGTTCGTCGGACTGTGGTGCATCCTCGCACTGGCCGAGGCGCGCTGGCCCGCGCGCGCCGATGGCATCCCGCGCCGGCTGCGCTGGCCCGCGAACTTCGGACTCGCACTGCTCGATACGCTCGCGCTGCGCCTGCTGCTGCCGTGGCTGGCCATCGACGCCGCGTTCTATGCCGACGCGCATGGAGTCGGCCTCCTGCACGCATGGGCAGTGCCGACCTGGTTCGCGTGGACACTCTCCCTGCTCGCGCTCGACCTGACGATCTACTGGCAGCATCGGCTGCTGCACGCGATTCCCGTGCTGTGGCGCCTGCATCGCGTGCATCACAGCGACGTGACCCTCGATGCAAGTTCCGGCGTGCGCTTCCACCCGCTCGAGATCCTGCTGTCGATGGGCATCAAGATCGGCGCCGTACTCGTTCTCGGTGCGCCGCCGATGGCGGTGCTCGCGTTCGAGATACTGCTCAACGGATTCGCGTTGTTCACGCACGCGAATCTGGCTCTGCCGGTACGGCTCGATCATGTGCTGCGGCGCGTGCTCGTGACGCCGGGCATGCACCGCATCCACCACTCGACACTGCGCGCGGAACACGACCGCAACTTCGGCTTCCATGTGTCGTGGTGGGACCGCCTGTTCGGAAGCTATCTTGCCGACGCGACCGCGCCGCTGCTCGGCCTCGACGGATTCCGTTCGCCGCACGCGCAAGGTCTCTGGGCGCTGCTCGGCCAGCCATGGCGGTGCGCTGACCGCTGATCGTTTTCCGCGATGGCGCGCATGACCGCCCGTGGAGTCAGCCGCACGTCATCGACGGTGCGCGAAACTCGCGGTTCGGTGATTCGGGGCGCGCGGGCAAGTCGGCGCGGAACCCCGCGACAAGCGCAAAGACGGGAGTCCAGCATGTCGAAACAAGCGAACAACGCGGACAAGCCGCGCGACTACGGCGGGCTGAAGGCGGTCTTCATCAACTGTACGCTGAAGCGCTCGCCCGAGACTTCCAACACGCGTGGCTTGATGGATGTCGCCGAGGCGATCATGCGCAAGCACGGCGTCGGCGTGGAGACGATCCGCGCGGTCGACCACCGGATCGCCGCGGGCGTACAGCCGGACATGCGCGAACACGGCTGGGAGCACGACGACTGGCCGATGCTGTGGAGGACGATCGACGCCGCGGATATCCTCGTCATCGGCACGCCGATCTGGCTCGGCGACAAGTCGTCGGTGTGCACGCGTGTGATCGAGCGTCTGTATGCGCAGTCAGGCCAGACCAACGCGGCGGGCCAGTACGTGTTCTACGGCAAGGTCGGCGGCTGCGTCGTCACCGGCAACGAGGACGGGATCAAACATTGCGCGATGAACATCCTGTATTCGCTGCAGCATCTGGGTTGCGTGATTCCGCCGCAGGCCGACGCGGGCTGGATCGGCGAGGCGGGCCCGGGCCCGAGCTACCTCGACCCCGGTTCGGGCGGCCCGCAGAACGACTTCACCCAGCGCAACACGACGTTCATGGCCTGGAACCTGATGCACCTCGCGGCGATGCTCAAGGCGCGCGGCGGCATCCCGGCCCATGGCAACGTGCGCACCGCCTGGGATGCCGGTGCGCGCTTCGACCACCCGAATCCCGAATACCGCTGACCCGCAGCGACCGGCCAGCGCTCAACGCGCCGCGGGCGCGACACGCCTCTCGAGGCGCTCGCGAAAAGCGCGAATGCGCGCGGCGTTCGCACCGACGTCGCTCCTGCCGACGCGCGACTGCGAACGGATGTCCAGACGAGATTGCGTGTCCTCGCCGCGCACGCGGATCACGATGTCGTCCTTGAAGCCGAACCAGCGTGTCGTCGCTGTGGCCTCGATGCGCCCTTCGGCGGGAACCTGCGCGTCGATGCGCCAACCCATGGCGTGCGCGGTGGCCAGCGCCGCCGCGAACACCGCTGCCGGCGTCGCCGCGAACCGCAATGGCTGGATGTCGGGATACGCCGCGTGCTGCTGTGCGGCGACCTCGGCGCCGCCCCAGACAGGCGGATTCGGCGTGTCCGCGCGTTCGCGCAACAGCGACTGGAATGCGGGCGGATCGATCGTGTCGGTGCTGATGTCGTGGATCGGCGGCACCGACTTCGCGTTGTGCACGAACCACAGCGGCGGCGTCAGCGCGGCGACGCCGAGCGCGATGCCGAGCAACGCGCGCCAGCGGCCGCTGGCGACCCGGGCGAACATCGCGAGCAGCAGACCGAGCAGCGAGATCGCCACCGCAGCGGCGCCGAGCCAGACCGCGTAGCGCATCAGCCCGAACGCGGGCATCAGGCCGAGCACGCCGCTGCGGTAGGCAGGTCCGGGCAGCAGCATCGCGGCCACGGCGAGCACGCCGACGGCGACGCCGAGCACGATCGTCCAGCGGATCCAGCGGGCCATCGCGGAACTGGCTGCGGTAGCGGGCGAGCGGTTCATGGCGATTCTCCAGGCAGTGGATTACTGCAGCGGGTGCGGCGCGCTCCTCGCTGCCGCGACGATCCAGCGCACGATACGGCAATCGGGCGCAGCGGGGTGCGGCGCCCGCAATCCGTCTCGCGCGGGTGCGGGCCGCAGGAAACGACCGCGCAACAGGTGGCGGCACGTCATGCGCGGTGGCGCGGTGTTTCTGCCGTGACGGAAATCGAATGCAGCCAGCGGCGCAGCGCGCGCTGCGCCGGTCGCGCGTCGTGCAACGCGTCCAGCGCGTCGGCGAGTGCGCCGAGGTCGGCCGCTTCGTCGACATCGGTCAGCTCCGGCAGGCCGGCAACGGCGCCGTGCGCGGCCAGCGCCGCGACCAGTTCGTCCGCGGTCGTCGTGCGCGAATAGCGCACGCCGCGCCAGACACTGGCGGGCACCGGCAGGCGCGTGCCGAACAGCCAGAAGCCGCCATCGCATGCGCGCCCGAGCACGAACGGCGTCGCGGCACTGTCGAGCGCCGCGAGCGCCTGGGCGAGCAGGCCCGCATCGAGTTGCGGCGCATCGGCGCCGATCAGCAGCACGCGACCGTGGCGTGCGAGGAGTTGCGAACAGACCCGGTGCAGGCGCATGCCGAGGTCCCCGCTGCCCTGCCAGAGCGTCGGCAATCCCTGCCATTCCGCGTGATCGAGCGCTGCGGCTTCGGCAACCGCGTAATACGGCGTCAACGGCAGACCGGCGGCGACCGCCGCCTGCACGACATCGCACACGGCAGTCGCTGCGCGGCGATGGAACGCCGTTGCGGTCGCGGCGCCGAGCGCGAGCGCAAGCCGCGTCTTGACCGGCGACAGCCCCGGGGTCTTGACGAAGATCGCGAGCGCGGCGCTCACGTCCGGCGCCCGTGCAGGCGCCGCCATGCGGGCCAGGCCTGGGCGACCGTGCGGCGCCAATGGCGCAGCGTGGTCGCAAGCCATCCGTGCGCGAGGTACTTGCGCGCACTGCTCGCGAGCGGTGCGCCGACGCGCACGAGCGGCAGACCGGTCGCGCGCGCGCGCCAGACCAGCAGGTGGTCCTCGCCGTAGGGTGCGCTTTCGTCGTAGCCACCGAGCGCCGCGAACGCACGCGCCGGCAGCACGAAGCCCTGGTCGCCGAACGGCAGCCGCAGCCAGCGCGCGCGCAGGTTCGCGCCCCACGCGTTCAACCGGGCCAGACGCGGCCCGTCATGGAACACCAGGTCGAACCATCCCAACGCTTCGCGGTCATCCTCGACGAAGCGTGCGAGCGCAGGCAGCGTGTCCGGCAACAGACGCGAGTCGGCATGCACGAACCAGAGCCAGCGCCCATGCGCGAACCGGGCGCCGAGATTCATCTGGCGCGCGCGACCGGACGGGCCGATGCCTTCGATATAGCGCAGCGACGGCGGCCATGCCGCCGGTCGCGCGCGCGCATGCGTGTCCGCGCGCACGACGACGACCTCGCTGTCCGCGGGCAGTGCGGCGAGCTGTGCGGCGAGCTGCGGCCATGCGGTCTCCTGCGCGGCGAGCGGGACGATCACCGAGAGCGGGCACACGTGCCGGTCTCAACAGCACGCGGCCGACGTGGCCGCGGAGGGCGCGCAGTCGAACAGGCCGAAATGCCTCTGCTTGTCGCCGTCGATGCGGAAATGCCCGGCATAGCGGGTCGCGGCGAGCATGTCCGCGGTGTTGCCGCAGACACGCAACGGCTTGCCGGTCTCGAACAGGTGGTGGTCGTCGAGGACGAAGCGGTGCGGCTGCGCGGCCAGCGTGCCGAGATAGGTCGCGACCTGGCCGTAATCCTCGCAGCGGTCCTCGAGGTCGAGCCTGAACGCGCGCCAGGTGATCGACTCGAACCGCGCAAAGCCGATGCGCCGTTCGATCGCCGGATCGTTCAGCGCGACCCCGCTGCGCGCGCAGACCCGCGCGTCGGCAACACCGAGGCTCGCGAGCAGACGGCGGAAGTCCTCGACGTAGAGGGCCCCGGCCAGGCATTCGCCGACCAGCACCGGATCGGAGAGCAGCGCGCGCGGCAGGCGGCGGTCGCTGAACACGTCCGCGAAATACAGCTCGCCGCCCGGCTTGAGCACGCGCAGGATCTCCGCGAACGCAGCGCGCTTGTCGGGCACGAGGTTGAGCACGCAGTTGGAGACGACGACGTCGAACGACGCATCGGCGAGGCCGAGCGCCGCGAGGTCGGCGAGGTCACCGAGATGGAACTCGACATTGCTGCGTGCATGTCCGAACGCGCGTGCGTGAAAGTCGCGGTGGCGCCCGGCGACCGCGAGCTGCTGCGCGGTCATGTCGACGCCGACCACGCGGCCGGATTCTCCGACCTGGTGCGAGAGCAGATAGACGTCGCGGCCGCTGCCGCAGCCGAGATCGAGTACGGCCGCGCCCGCCAACGCGGGCGGCAGCGGCGAGCCGCAGCCATAGAAGCGCTCGCGCACCTCGGGATGCAGCAGCGCAAGCGTGTCGCGAAGATGTACCGGCATCGCCTCGATGCTGCAGCATGCGCTGGTGCGCAGATCGCGGCTCGACTGCAGGGTTTCGCCGTAGTACCGGCGCACGCCCTCCTGCAGCACCGCCGATTCCCTGTCGAGCCGGTCGTTCATGTCAGCGCGCCTCCACATGAGCTGCCCGCGCCCGCGGTGCAGCCGAAGCAGTGTTGCGCGAATGCGATCGGTTCGCGATCCACGGCCGCGAGCGTGTCGATGTCCCACAGCGTGCGCCGGCGTCCGCCGAGCGGAAGGTCCAGCGCCTGGTTGAAATCGCAGTCGTAGAGCTCGCCGCGCCAGTCGACCGAAAGCAGATTGCGGCACATCACGCCGAGCGCGGCCTGCGGATTGAACGCATCGATCAGGGTCTGCATGTATTCCTCGCGGCGACCTTCGCGTTCGAGCTGATGCAGGAAGCGCTTGATCGGCATGTTGGTGATCGTGAACAGGCGATTGAACGTGATGCCGAAATGCGCGTCGAGCTCGCGCCGGTAATCGGCTTCGAGCCGTGCCTGCGCCGGCGGCAGGGTCGCACCGAGCGGGTTGTAGACGAGATCGAGCTCGAGCCCGGAACCTTCGCGCCCATAACCGAGATCGTTCAGCGCGCGCAGCGCGCGAATGCTCGGATCGAACACGCGGCGTCCGCGCTGCTTCTCGACATTGGCCTTCGTGTAACACGGCAACGAAGCGACGATCCTGACCCGCTGCGCGGCGAGGAACGCGGCGGTGTCTTCCTGACCCGGAAGAAACAGCACGGTGAGATTGCAGCGGTCGATCACGCTCTTGCCGTACGCGCGCGCCTCGCACACGAGGCGGCGAAAGTGCGGATTCATCTCGGGCGCGCCACCGGTCAGATCGACGGTGTGCACCGCAGGCGCGCCCGCGAGCAGTTCGAGGATGCGATCCACGGTCGCTGCCTGCATGATCTCGGTGCGCTTGGGCCCGGCCTCGACATGGCAGTGATGGCACGCGAGGTCGCAGAGCTTGCCGACATTGACCTGCAGGATCTCCAGCGCGATGCGCGGCAACTCGATGCGATTCGCGCGCAGCGTCTGCGCGAACGAGATACGCGGTGCGGCGAGAACCGCATTCATGGCCTGGCCTGCGGGCGGGACGATGCCGCCGCGAAACGCGGGTCGACCGCGAGGATAGCGTCCACGCCCGAACAGGGTGCGAGCGCTGCCGCGACCGGCACGCGCACGTCGGTCGTGCTCATGCGCGCCTCCAGCGATGGTAGCGCTCGAGCCAGCCGAGCACGCGCTGCGGCGCATGCGCCTTGCGCCACGCGCCGGCCGCGTACTTGTTCGCTTCGGCGAAAGTCGGATATGCATGCACGGTGGCCAGGATCTTCTTGAGACCGAGCCGGTGGCGCATCGCGAGGGTCATCTCGGCGAGCAGCTCGCCTGCATGCGCGCCGACGATGGTCGCACCGAGGATGCGGTCCTTGCCGGGTACGGTCAGCACCTTGACGAAGCCGAGCGTCTCGCCTTCGGTGATTGCGCGATCGAGTTCGTCGAGTTCATAGCGCGTCACTTCGAACGCGGTGTCCTGCTCCTTCGCTTCGCGTTCGTTCAGACCCACGCGCGCGATTTCCGGATCCATGAACGTGACCGCCGGGATCACCCGGTAGTCGGCACGGAAGCGGTGCCAGCCGCCGAACAGCGCGTTCACCGTCGCATACCAGGCCTGGTGCGCGGCGACGTGGGTGAACTGGTAGGGCCCGGCGACATCGCCGCAGGCATGGATGTTCGGGAACAGCGTCTGCAGGTACTCGTCGGTCTCGACCGTCTTCGACTTCGACAGCGGGATGCCGAGTTCCTCGAGCCCATAGCCGCTCGTGCGCGGCTTGCGGCCGACCGCGACCAGGATCGCGTCGAACGCGACTTCGACGCGCGCGTCGGCGTGCTCGCAGAGCAGACGCCGGCCGTGCGCGTCCTGCTCGACCGCAACCGCCTTGTGTCCGCTCAGCACGCGCACGCCGTCCGCCTCGAGGCGCGCGCGTGCGAACGCGGAGACTTCGTCGTCCTCGCGCAAGAGCAGGCGCTCGGCGAGTTCGACCTGGGTCACCTCGCTGCCCAGACGCGCGAATGCCTGTGCGAGTTCGCAGCCGATCGGCCCGCCGCCGAGCACCGCAAGGCGGCGCGGCAGTTTGCGCAGGTTCCATACCGTGTCCGAGGTCAGCGGATCCGCTTCGGCGAGACCCGGAATCGGCGGCACGAACGGTTCCGCGCCGGCCGCGATCACGATCGCGCGCGTGGTCAACGCGGCGCCGTCGATCTCGACGGTCCAGGGCGAAGTGATCCGCGCGTGGCCCGTGCGCACGTCGACCCCGAGGCCGCGATAGCGCTCGACCGAATCATGCGGCGCGATCGTTTCGATCGCGCGCTGCACGCGCTCCATCACGTCGCCGAAGTCGAACTCGGCATCCACGCGTGCGAGCCCGAAATCCTGCGCGCGACGCGCCTGCGCAAGCAGCTTCGCGCTGCGGATCAGGGTCTTCGAAGGCACGCAGCCGGTATTGAGGCAATCACCGCCCATGCGTCCGGCTTCGACCAGGGTGACCTTCGCGCGCACGGTCGTTGCGATCAACGCGCTGACCAGGCCCGCGGAACCCGCGCCGATCACGATCAGGTTGCGGTCGTAGTGGCGCGGACGCGTCCATTTCGCATACACGCGGCGCGCCTTGAAGCGCGTGACGATCCAGCGCGCGAACAGCGGGAACACGCCGAGCAGCACGAACGAACCGATCAGGGTCGGGGAAAGTATCCCCGAGAGCGAATGGATCCGCGCGAGCTGCGTACCCGCATTCACATAGACGACCGTTCCAGCGAGCATGCCGAGCTGGCTCACGGCGTAGAACGTCCAGACGCGAATGCCGGTCAGGCCCATCAGCAGGTTGATCATGAAGAACGGGAATACCGGCACCAGACGCAAGGTGAACAGGTAGAACGCGCCCTCGCGATCGATCCCGCGGTCGATCGCGGCGAGACGCTTGCCGAAGCGCTGCCTGACCCAGTCGCGAAACAGGAAGCGACTGGCCAGAAACGCGAGGGTCGCGCCGACACTCGATGCGAACGAGACCAGCACGGTGCCCGCGAGCAGTCCGAACAACGCGCCTGCGGCGAGCGTCAGCAGCGCCGCGCCGGGCAGCGACGAGGCAGTGATCGCGACATAGAGCGCGAAGAACACGGCCAGCACGGTCCACGGATGCGCCGCGTTGTAGGACGCGAGCGCGGCCTGCTGTGTCTTGAGCGCGTCGAGACTCAGATAGCGTTGCAGACCGAATGCGAAGAACAGCACGACCGCCGCGACGAGCACGATCGCGAGCAGCAGGCGGGCGGCACGCGATGAGCGCGGCGAGGTCGAGGACATGGCGCTGATGACCGCTAAAGAGACCGCCATCTTGCACGATCCGCGGCAATTTCACCGCCGCCACGCGATTTCGTGCATACGCGCACCGCCACGGCCTCGAAAACCAGGGCCGCTGCGCGCGAAACGAGTCCGCGTTCAGTGCGCCAGCTCGAAGCCGTCGCGCAGGATCACGTCGGCGAATACCGCGTCGGTGTCGCTCGCGCTGTCGTTGCCAGGACTCAGGTTGACATAGCCGGCCGGCACGCTCGCGCTCGCAGCGACGGTCAACGGGCCGACGGCATCGTCTGCGACCGTGGCCTCGATCACGTAGCTCAGATGGCCGGCGCTGGCCAGATACGCGCTGTCGAGCGGCGCACCGCTGCCGCCGGCCGCGCAGGTCGAGCCCGCGCTCGCGATGCAGGTCCAGTGCGCATCGAGCAGGCCGGCCGGCAGGCTCGCGCCGATGCCGACGCCCGCGAGCGCATTCGCGCCGGGATTGTCCACGCCCAGGGTCCAGGTCACGGTCTGCCCGGTATTGACCACCGCGAGGCCGTCGTCGAGCGCGACCGCGATGTCGGCCGGCGCCGCGAAGGTCGCGGTCAGCGTCGCCGGCGCGGTGCTCGCCAGGTGCGCGACATGGGTCGCGGCGCCACCGTCCGACCACATGACGAAGTCGTACCAGGTTGCGGACAGCGCCTGCGGCGTCGGCGCACCGACCGTAAAGCCCGCATTGACGATGACCGTGTGCGTGTGCGGCGCGATCGCGCTGCTGCCGTCGAACACGAGCGCGAGACCGGCCGGCGCCGACGCGAGCGTCAGCGCGGCCGTGGCCGGGTAGATCGCGACCTGCGCGGTCGCGGTCAGGCCGCCGTTGTCGGTACCGGTCAGCACGATGCGCAGGTACGCGGGGAAGCTCGCGTCGGGCGCGACGACCTGCGTACTCGAGCCGCTGAACGCGCCGAGCAGGGTCTCGCTGCAGCCCGTGAAATCGTCGTTCGTGCAGTCTTCGCGGAACACCTGCCAGGCCAGTGCCGCATCCGGCAGCGTGCCCTGCTGCGCATCGCTGCTGGTCGCGGTCAGCGCGATCGCGTCGCCGCTGGCCCAGAGCAGCGACGCGGCCGGACTCGTGATCGTCACGCTCGGCGCGGTGTTGGTCACCTCGACACGCATGCGCGCGATGTCGGCGCCGCCGTGGCCGTCGTCGACGCGCACCGCGACCTCGTGCGGCCCGTTGGCGCCGTAGAACGCGCTCGCGGACACGCCGCTCGCATCGTCGAATGCACCGTCGCCGTCGAGGTCCCAGGCGTAGGCGAGGCCGTCGGCATCGGGATCGATGCTGTTCGAGGCGCTGAATGCGATCGTGCGCGGCGCGCCGGCCGCGGTCGAGCCGGCCGCGAGCGCGATCGCCGCGGACGGCGCGCGATTCGTGCAGCCGCCCGCGCAGTACGAGATCCGCGAGATGCGGCCGGTATTGAGGTTGGCGAAGAACAGGTCGCCGCCCGGACCCGTGGCCAGCTGCACCGCGGTCGCGCTTGCGCCGCCGTAGAACGCGGCCGCGGTGCTGTCTGCGGGCGGATCGGGAATGCCGTCGTGGTTCGCATCGACGAACGGGATGTTGAAGATCACCGTGCGGCTGTTGTCGGCGAAGAACAGCGAGTTCTGGTACGCGGCCGGATAGCTCGTGCCGGTGTAGAACGCGAGTCCGGTGATGTCGGAGCCGCTACCCTGGTGGACGTAGGTGTACCAGGGCGGCGTCTGCGGCGTGAAGCCGCCGCTGTCGCCGCCGGAATAGAGCGCGATGCAGATCGGGGTCGCGTCGAAGCCTGGGTGGTGGATGTGGTTGGGGCCGGGCCGGCCTTCGAAGCACGGCCAGCCGAAGTTGACCAGGCTCGCGCCGCCCGCCGCGGGCAGCGCGGGGATACGGTCGATTTCCTCCCAGGTACCTTCGCCGACGTCGCCGACCCAGACTTCGCCGCCACTGCCGGGGCGGAACGTGAAACGGAACGGATTGCGCAGGCCGTACGCGATGATCCGCCGCGCGTTCGGCCACGGGTCGCTGTCGAGCGGATTGCCCGGCGCGCCCTCGCCGTTCACGCTCGCGGGATCGATGCGGATGATGCTGCCGTCGAGCCAGACATCGTGGCCGGCCGCGTTGTACTGCGCGCGGATCTCGAGGCCCTGCGAGCGCAGCGAGCCGCCCTGGTTGGTGGCCGGGTCACCCGGGTTGGACGGATTCAGCGGCGAGCGCTCGTCCGGATACTGCGGGTTGCCCCACTGGCCGTAGTCATGGCCGTTGAAACTCGCGCCGTCGCCGCCGCCCGCATAGAGGTAGCCATCCGGGCCGAACGCGATCGTGCCGATCGAATGGCTCGGGAACTGCTGGTACCAGTCTTCGACGAGCACCTGTTCGCCATTCGCGACGTTGCCGCCGACGGTCAGCCGCGAGATGCGCCCGCTGATCACGCAGCCGCCGCCGTTGGTGGTCGCGCCCGGTGGAGTCGGGCACGAAGTCGAGGGCCAGCGCGGCACCGGGCCGCCGAGGCCGAGGCCGCCGTTGTACCCGTACTGCACGTAGACGTAAGGCACTTCGGGAAAGTGCGGATCGAGCGCAAAGCCGAGCAGGCCGCGGTCCCAGAAATTGTGCACGTTCGCGCCGAGATCGACGAGCAGGTGCGGACTGCTGTCGAGCAGGTTCTGGTAGACCCAGATCTGGCCGCTCTTCTCGGTCACGAACACGCGCCCGTCATGGGAGAAATACACGCCGGTCGGCTGCGTGCGCGCGACGATCGGGTCGGTGCGCCGGAAATCGGCCGGCAGGTTCTGCGCGGGCACGAGCCCGGAAGCCGCGAACAGCAGCAGGATCAAGACGCTGCGGACGACCCGACCTGCCATGGATATCCCCCTGGGCAAATCCCGGAATGTGAACTGCGTCACATTTTATCCCGGTCCCGCGGCGTGCGCCATCCGCACGCGGCGCGCGGCCGGCCCACCAACGGGGCATCCGCGGCCACCCAGCCCCGGCCGCGACGGGTCGGGTAAAGTAGCCGCATGTATCTCGAGTTCTACGGCCTGCGCGAGCCGCCGTTTTCGATCACCCCCGACCCCCGCTACGTGTTCCTCTCGGAACGCCACCGCGATGCGCTCGCGCACCTGCTCTACGGGATCGGCAAGGGCGGCAGCGGCGGCTTCGTGCAGCTGACCGGCGAGGTCGGTACCGGCAAGACCACGCTGTGCCGCCTGCTGCTCGACCAGCTGCCCGAGAACACGCGCGTCGCGCTGGTCCTGAATCCGAAGCTGTCGCCGGTCGAACTGGTCGAATCGGTCTGCGAGGAGCTCAAGCTCGACATTCAGGGCAAGCGCGGCAGCCTCAAGGCGCTGACCGATACCCTGAACGCGTTCCTGCTCGATGCGTACGCGCAGGGCCTGCGCGTGGTCCTGATCGTCGACGAGGCGCAGAACCTGTCGACCGAATCGCTCGAACAGGTGCGCCTGCTGACCAACCTGGAAACGCCGACGCAGAAGCTGCTGCAGATCATCCTGCTCGGGCAGCCGGAGCTGCGCGCAATGCTGGACCGCCCCGAACTGCGCCAGCTCGCCCAGCGCATCACCGCGCGCTACCACCTGACCCCGCTCGACGCGGCCGAGACCGAAACCTACGTGCGCCATCGCATGGCGGTCGCGGGCTGCTCGCGCATCCCGTTTTCGCGGCTCGGCCTGAAGGCGCTCTACCAGCGCTCCGGCGGCGTGCCGCGACTCGTCAACATCATCGCCGACCGCGCGCTGATGGCCGGATATGCGCGCGAGCAGACCACGATCGGCGAACGTCTGGTCAACCGCGCCGCGGACGAGACCCTGCCCGGACACGCGCGCTACTGGGTGCATCGCTATGGTCGCTGGGCCGCGGCCGCGCTGCTCGCGCTCGCAGTCGTCGCGGCGGGCTGGTGGTGGCGGACACGGCCGGACGCGCCGAAGTTCGAACCCGCCTCTCCGGTCGCCGCACCCGCGCCCGCGGTCGACGCCGAGGCCGCACGCCTCGAGGCGCGTCTGGCCAGCGTGCCCGATTCCGAACTCATCGCATTCACCCAGCTGCTCGCACGCTGGCAGGTCGACGCGAACACGGTTTCGGTGCGCGACGCGAGTCGCTGCCAGGCCATCGTCGCCCCGGGCGTCGCGTGCCTGCGCGGTCACGCCGCGCTGCAGCAGCTGACCCGCTTCGACCGTCCGCTGATCCTGCTGCTCGGCAAGCCGGCGCAACCGACCTACGTGCTGATGCAGGGCGCGGGCAAACAGCATGTGCGCCTCGACCTGGCCGGCACCCGCTATGAACTTGCGCGCGGATCGCTGTCGAAGTTCTGGAGCGGCGATTTCATCGCGCTGTGGCGCCTGCCGGCAGACGTACCCGCAACCCTCGCGCGCGGCGCCACCGGCGCGGGCGTCGCCTGGGTGATGGACCGGCTGAAGACGTTTGACGGCGGCAGCGGCGCGAGCGTGCCCGCGGTGTTCGACGCACCACTCGAGGAACGCGTGCGCAAGCTGCAACAGGCCTACGGGATCCGCGCCGATGGCATCATCGGTCCCGAGACCTTGTTCGCGCTGTCCGCGCTCGACGATGCAGGCCCGCACCTGGCAAGGACCGTCGAGTAGATGGACGCCCGCGGCTCTGACGCGTCGACGCGGCAGGTGTGCGGCGAGCGGCCGCGCAGGCTGCAGCAGGTCGCTTGCAGGTTGCGGCAAACCGATCAGGAAACTCCATGTCGCTGATTCTCGAAGCACTGAAAAAATCCGAGCAGCAACGCCGGCTCGGCGAAGCGCCCAATCTGGGCACGCCGATCATCGTCTCGCGCCGGCGTCGCAGCGGATTGCCGCTGCTGGCCGCGCTGATTGCGATCGCGCTCGGGGTCGGCTGGTGGCTGCTGCGCACTCCTGCGCGCGCGCCGGTCGATCGCCACGCCGACACCGCGACGCCGGCGGCCGCTCCACCGCACGTCGCGGCGCCCACGCCGCACGCTCCGGTTGCGCGCAATCCGCTGGCCCGGCGCGAGCCCGTGGCGCGCGCGCCTGCGGCCCCTGCGCAGCGAGCCCGGCCCGCGCCGGCCACCGCACTGCCGGCGACGCCGCTCGCGGGCAACCGGCCCGGTTCGGTCGCAAACCTGCCGCCGTCCGCACTCGTGGGCGCACCGCACGCGGCGCGCACGAACGCGGCGCCGAATGCGCCCGCGACCGCGACCGCGCCGCATACCCGCGCCATGGACACGCAACCGGCGGCCGCTGCGCCGAAGCCGGCACCGCCGCCGCACGTGCCCGGCGTCGCGAGACCGGCGACCGCGCCCGCCGCGGTCGCGCGGCGATCGTCCGCGCCGGCCCTGCCCTCGATCTGGGAGTTGCCGTATTCGACACGCAAGGACATACCCGCGCTCGCGATGACCCTGCATGTGTATGCCGACGCGCCGCAGGACCGCTTCGTCGTGATCGACGGCGAGCGCCATGTCGAAGGCGACGATCTCGGCGACGGCCTGATCCTGCGCGAGATCCGCGCCGACGGCATCGTGCTCGACCTCAAGGGCAAGCGCTTCGTCTACCCGCGAGACGGCCGCTAGTGGACGGCCCCGCGCATTTCGGAATGGCCGCGCCGCGGGTGCCGCCGCGGGCCCGCGTCCGGCGCCCGCGATTCAGGCGCGATCCACCCTGCACATGAACGTTTCAGTCCGCTAGGCCACCCCCCGGACCGGCCGCCGTGTTCGTCCAGTTGCCCAGCCGGCGCAGACCGGCACCGCCCTGGGCCACCCTGCTGGTCGTCGCCGCCTGCGTGGTCGTGTTCGTCTGGCTCGCGAGCCTGCCGCCTGCGCAACGCCTCGCGGTGCTCACGCATTGGGGAACCGTTCCCGCGACCTTGCTCGACGCGCAGGCGCCCTGGCTGCAGCAGTTGACCGAATTGCGCGCCGCGCGCCTGGTCACCGCGATCTTCATCCATGCGGACTGGCTGCACCTGACCGGCAATCTGCTGTTCCTGATCGTGTTCGGCGTGCCGGCTGAACGCGCGCTCGGTTCGGCGCGCTTTCTCGCGCTGTTCGTGCTCGGCGGCGCTCTCGCGAACCTGGTCGGCGCGCTGACCCTGGTCGGCACGAACGCGCCGATCATCGGATCCAGCGGTGCCGTATCGAGCATCGTCGGTACCTATCTCGCGCTGTTTCCGCGCGCGCGCCTCGGCCTCGTGCTGCCGCTCGGCATGTTCCTCGAATTCGTGCGCATCCCGGCACCCTTGCTGATCGGGTTCTGGGCCGCGCTGCAATTGCTGTTCACCTATGTCGGCCCCGCGTTCGGCGCGGTTGCCTGGGGCACCCACATCGCGGGGTTCCTGATCGGCATCGTGCTCGCGCTGTTGTCGAAACCGGCCGTGAAGCGGCGCCTGCGCGGCTAGCAGGATACGGAAAGCGTCCGTCCTGGACTTTTTCAGCTCGCATGGTCGCGGCACAGACGCGCCACGTGCTCCATGACCGGATCGGGATTTGAGATTCAGGATTGGAAAGCGGAAGCTCCGGGTTCCGAATCCCGCATTCCGGTTCCCGGCCTTCCATGCGCAAGAACAAACTCTACAAAGTCACCTTTCTCTCGCAGGGCAAGAGCATCGAACTGCATGCGCGGCACGTCGCGTCGAGCGCGCTGTGGGGATTCACCGAGGTCGGCGACCTCGTATTCGATGCGCCCGGCGAAAACCTCGTCGTCGATCCGGCCGAGGAACGCCTGCGCGAGGAGTTCAAGGATACGAGCGTGCTGCATGTGCCGATCCAGGCGATCGTGCGTATCGAGGAAGTCACGCGTCGCGGTCCGCTTGCGATCCGCGACGCGGTCAGCGGCGACAAGATCATGCCGTTTCCGGTCGCGCCGCCGAGACCCAAATAGCGCCGGACCCGAACCGGTTCGCGCGCAGCGCGCGGCGAACCGGGTCAACCCTTGCGGCTGTCACCACCCGCGCTCGCGGGAGCCGGCGGCGCGCTGCGCAATGCCATCGCCTTGAGCGCGTTGAGCGCCTCGTTGAGGGCATAGTCCTGCTCCAGGTCGCGATCCGCCGCGCGCGGCGTGACCGGACCATGGGCTTCGTCGTTGCCCTTGAGATGGTTGCGCAGGTCGCGTTCGCCGAAGGTCGGAACCGGTTCGCTTTCGCGCTGGCTCAGCGCAAGATCGGCCAGTGCGATATCGGGCTGGATGCCTGCGGCCTGGATCGAGATTCCGCTCGGCGTGTAGTAACGCGCGGTCGTCAGTTTCACCGCATGCTCGGCATCGAGCGGCAACACCGTCTGCACCGAGCCCTTGCCGAACGTGCGCCGCCCCATCAGCAGCGCGCGGTGGTTGTCCTTGAGCGCGCCGGCGACGATCTCCGCGGCCGACGCGGTGCCGTTGTCGATCAGCACGACCAGCGGCGCGCCGCCGAGCAGATCGCCCGGCGTCGCATGGAAGCTCATCTCCGATTCCTTGATGCGGCCGCGCGTGGTCACGATCACGCCGCTGTCGAGGAACTCGTCGCTGATCTCGACCGCCGCGGTCAACAGACCGCCCGGATTGCTGCGCAGGTCCAGCACCGCGCCGCGCAGCGGCGCCTTGTTGTCGGCGACCAGACGCTCGATGCGCTTGCGCAGCTGGCTGCCGGTCTCGGCCTGGAACTGGCTGACGCGCAGATACGCGTAGCCGGGCTCGAGCAGGCGTCCGTTCGCGCTCGCGACGCGGATCACCTCGCGCTTCAGCGTGATGTCGACCGGAACGCTTTCCTTCTCGTGCAGCACGTTCAGGGTGATCTGTGTGCCCGGCGCTCCACGCAGGCGCGCGATCGCTCCGTCCAGATCGTCCGACTGCACCGGCCGGCCGTCGATGCGCACGATCACGTCGCCGGACTTGACGCCGGCGCGCTCGGCCGGCGAACCATCGAGTGGTGCGACGACGCGCAAGGTCCCGGCGACCTGCAGCACCTCGATACCGAGGCCGTTGTAGCTACCCGTGGTGTCTTCGGTGAGATCCTGCAACTCGGTTTCGTCGAGGTATTCGCTGTGTGGATCGAGACCCGCGAGCAGGCCGCGGATCGCCGATTGCATCAGGCGGTGGTCATCGACCTTTTCGACGTAGGCCTGCTTGACCAGGCTGTAGACCGCGGTGAACGCACGGATGTCGGCGAGATCGAGCGTGTCCGCGGCCGGCGCGGGCGCTTTCGCGACGGGCGGTTTCGTGGCCGGCGCTTTCGTGGCCGGCGCAGCAGCCGCGGGCGCAGACGACGATGCGGGGGCGGGCGGATCGGCCAGGACCCCCATCGATGCGAGGGTCAACAGGAGCAGCAGGGGGGCGCATGGACGCATCGAACGGACCTCTGGGCAAGGGCGCCAGTGTAACGCCGCATCGCGTTAGCACGGCGTGAGGACTGCGACCGCTGCGCGCGCAAAGCGTTCCCGCCGATCCCTTGCGCCGGACGGCCCCGGCGCAACGGCCCGGTTCGGGACGGACCCGCGCTGCGGCCACACTGCGAGCGTGGCGGACCCAGGCCTGCCCTGCCCCGGCCGCACCGGACCAACGTGCGGTCAGGCGCCGCGATACCGGAACGGCACGCCGCGTTCAGCGCAGCCAGCCGCGCGGGTCGACCGCCTTGCCCTTCGCGCGCAACTCGAAATACAGACCCGGGATCTTCTGGCCGCCGCTGGCGCCGCTGGTCGCTATCGTCTGTCCCGCATCGACCCAGTCGCCGACGTCCTTGAGCAGCGATTCGTTGCATCCGTAGAGGCTGAGGTAACCGTCGCCATGATCGACGATGATCATGAGCCCGTATCCGCGCATCCACTCGGCGAACGCGACGCGACCATGCGAGACCGCGTGTACCGCGCTGCCGGTTCTGGCGGCGAGCAGAATGCCGCTGCTCCTGCGCCCGGAATCGTCGATGGCGCCGAATGCGGTGACGATTCTGCCGCGCAACGGCCAAGCCAGCGTGCCGCGCGCGGACGCAAAGGAGCGTTCGCCGCCGAACTGTTTCGGAATGTCGGCAAACACGTCGCGCAAGCGCTCGAGCAGTTCGTTGAGTGCGGATTCGTTCTTGCCGAGCGCGGCAATGCGCGCCTTGCGATCCGCAAAGCGCGCGTCCAGGGTCGCAACGAGTTTCCCGCGCTCGCGGCGTTCGGATTCGAGCCGCGTTGCCTCGGCGGCGCGCGCGGCGCGCGTCGCGGCGAGCGCACGCGTCGCAGTCTCGATCGATGCCTGCACTTCGGCGAGTCGTCCGAGATCCGCCTGCAGGGAGTCGATGCGGCCGACCTGTGCGCGCTGGAAATAGCGATGGTACGCGAGCACGCGCGCGATCGCCGCGACATCGTCCTGCTGCAGCAGCAGTTTCAGTTCCTCGTTGCGACCCAGCGCATACGCCGAGCGCAACAGGGCGGCGAGTTCGGATCGCTGCGATTTCAGTGCGACCTCGAGGCGTGCGCGCCGCAGGTTGAGATCATCGAGCTGTTGCTGCTGCACGGCAAGCTGGTCATCGAGCATGTGCACGTCGCGCGCGACGGCCGCGAGTGCGAGTTCCTTGTCGCGCAGACTGCGCTCGGCCTGGCTGCGCTCGCCGGTCGCCGCGCGCTGCTGCTCGGTGAGCGCCTTGATTTCGGCACGCACGGCATCGAGTTTCTGTTTCGCCGCGCGCTCCTGTGCCGGATGCGTCGCCGGGTCTGCAATCTGCGCGTTCGCGACGCAGCATCCGAGCGCAGCGGCAAGGCCTACCGCATGGAGCGTGGCCGACATGCTGCGCATTCCTAGGAGAATTCGACGAGGCTGTGTCCGCTCATCTCGGGCGGCTGCGGCAGATCCATCAGCGCCAGCACGCTCGGCGCGAGGTCGCGCAACGCGCCGCGATGCAGGATCGCCTTGCGGCCGACGTAGACCAGCGGCACCGGACCGACCGTATGCTGGGTGTGTGCAACGCCATCCGCATCGAGCATCTGTTCGAGATTGCCGTGATCCGCGCTGACCAGCATCTCGCCGCCGCTCGCGCGGATTGCCGCAGTGAGACGGCCCAGTGCGACATCGACCGCCTCGGCCGCCCTGATCGCCGCGGCTTCGTTGCCGGTATGACCGACCATGTCGGGATTGGCGATATTGCAGACGATGAAATCGAACTGGCGCGCAGCGATCGCCGCCACCAGGCGATCCGTGAGTTCGGGCAGGCTCATCTCGGGCTTGAGATCGTAGGTCGCGACTTTCGGGCTGGGAACGAGGACCCGTTCCTCGCCCGCAAACGGAGCCTCGCGGCCACCCGAGAAGAAGAAGGTCACATGCGCGTACTTCTCGGTCTCCGCGATGCGCAACTGGGTCAGGCCGAGCGCGGACAGATATTCGCCCAGCGAGTTGTGCATCGATTGCGGTTCGAACGCGATCGCGGTGGCGGCGAGTCCCTTCTCGTATTCGGTCAAGGTGACGAAGGCGGACAGCACGATGCTGCGTTCGCGGGCGAAGCCCTCGAAATCGGCATCCACGAATGCATGCGACAGTTCGCGTGCGCGGTCGGCACGGAAATTCATGAACACGACCGCGTCGCCGTCGCGAAGGTGGCAGCCGGCGCGCGTGATCGTCGGCTTGACGAACTCGTCGTTCTCGCCGCGTGCGTAGGCCATTTCCAGCGCCGCCAGCGCGCCGTTCGCGGCGAACTGCGCGGCGCCGTCCGCGATCGCGTCGTAGGCAAGCTTCACGCGATCCCAGCGATGGTCGCGGTCCATCGCGTAATAGCGTCCGCTGATCGTGGCAACGAATGCGTTGGGCAGCTCCGCGCATTTGGCCTCGAGCCGCTTCAGCGAAGCGCGCGCACTGCGCGGCGGCGTGTCGCGCCCATCGAGGAACGCATGCACGGCGATGCGTTCGACGCCGCTGCGTGCGGCGAGGTCGAGCATTGCGAGGATGTGCGTTTCCTGACTGTGCACGCCGCCGGTCGATACGAGGCCGAGGATGTTGAGCGTTCCAGCGGCGCGTTTCACCGCGTCACAGGCACCGACCAGGGCCGGATTGGCGAAGAAGCTGCGATCCGCGATCGCGGCGTCGATGCGGGTCAGATCCTGATAGACGATGCGGCCCGCACCGATGTTCATGTGTCCGACTTCGGAATTCCCCATCTGCCCGGCGGGCAGACCCACGTGCTCGCCGTGGGTGTCGACCAGCGTGTGCGGGCACTCGGCGAGCAGGCGCTGCCAGTTTGGACAGTCGGCCTGGGCAATCGCATTGTGCGCGCGCTCCGCACGATGACCCCAGCCGTCGAGGATCAGCAGAAGGATCGGTTTGGGCCTCGCCACGCAGTCGTATCCTCAGCGGTCGTGGAGGTACATGCTAGCGGAACCGGTCGCGCCACGGCGACTCGTGCCGCGCGACCGCTAAACCTTCGCGCGCGCACGCGCATCCAACCCGCGAAGCCCTACCCTTGCCGGAGAACGCAATGCAGCGCCGATTCCTGATTTCCACCGCGGCCCTTTCACTTGTTCTTGCCGCAAGCGTGTCCGCGCGCGGCATCGACGTCGACAAGATCAACGGCTCCATCCAGATCGAAAGCGGCCAGCAGGCCGGTGATCTCAGCACGATCAACGGGTCGATCCGCATCGCCGACGGCGCATCCGCAGCGAAAGTCTCGACCGTCAACGGCAGCATCAAGGTCGGCAGGCAGGCGACCGTCGACTCACTCGAGACCGTCAACGGCGGCCTCGATCTGGGTGAAGGCGCGCGCGTCGCCCATACGATCGAGGCGGTCAACGGCAGCGTCACTCTTGGCAAGGGGACTGATGTCGCGGGTCATGTGTCCAATGTCAACGGCCGCTTCACGCTGGATGCCGCGCATGTCGGCGGCGGCCTGGAAACGGTCAGCGGCGATATCGAGATCGGCGCCAATTCGCGGATCGAGGGCGGCCTGCTCGTCGATCGGCAGTCGGGCTGGTTCAACTGGGGCAATCGCAAGCCGCGCATCGTGATCGGACCGCATGCGGTCGTCGAGGGCAAGCTCGAGTTCCGTCGCGAGGTCGAGCTGCTCGTCAGCGACAGCGCGACCGTAGGCGAGATCGTCGGCGCGACGCCGCAGCGGTTTAGCGGTGATCGGCCGTAGCAACCGCGCCACGCGCGATCGCCACGTCGGCGAACGCCGGATCGCGATCGATCGCAGAGCGCTCGCGCGCGCCGCAGGTCGGCGCGACACGCGAGGATCACTATAATCGGGGGCTATCCGCCCAACGGAGCCCCGCATGCATCCTTCGCTGCTTCGCTGTGTGATCCTCGCCGCGCCGGGCCTCGCCCTGCTTGCGTGCCGGTCGCAGGAACCGCCTGCCGCGGCACCAACCACCGAGGTGCAGACTGCCGTCGCACCGGCGCCCGCTGCGGTCACGCCGACCACGGACGGCCACTATTCGGCCGCGATCACCGCCGAGGATTTTGCGGCACGCCTGAAGAAGGTTTCTTCCGACGAGTTCGAGGGAC
The DNA here is from genome assembly GCA_963758365.1 of uncultured Gammaproteobacteria bacterium. Lineage (GTDB taxonomy): Bacteria > Pseudomonadota > Gammaproteobacteria > Xanthomonadales > Rhodanobacteraceae > Dokdonella_A. The sequence continues at coordinate 118,495 of CAVWVB010000001.1, read as the reverse complement.
GCAAGCCCGGGACGCTCGGCGAGCGCGTGACCACGACCTGGCTCATCGACCAGTTCCAGCAGCTCGGACTGAAGCCCGGCAATGACGGGCGCTGGATCCAGACCGTGCCGATGGTCGAAACGCGCGTGCTCGATCCGGACCAGGTCGCGTTCAAGGTCAAGGCGGGCGCGGGCGAAGCGAGCTTCGCGTACCGCAAGGACATGATCGTCAACTCGCTCGATGCGAGTGCGAGCGTCGACATCGCCGATTCGGACATCGTGTTCGCCGGGTACGGCGTCGTCGCGCCGGAAAGCCAGTGGGACGACTATGCCGGACTGGACGTGAAGGGCAAGACGGTCATCGTGCTGATCAACGATCCGGGCTGGGGCAATCACGACGACAGCCTGTTCAAGGGCCGCACGCTCACCTACTACGGCCGCTGGACCTACAAGTACGAGGAAGCCGCGCGTCATGGTGCGGCCGCCTGCCTGATCGTGCACGAGACGCCCGGCGCGGGTTATCCATGGGACGTCGTCGTGAACAGCTGGTCGGGCCCGCAGGACGCACTGCCGCCCGATGAAGACCCGACGCCGCGCCTGACCGCGGCCGGATGGCTCACCACCGAAGCTGCGCGCCGTCTGTTCGCGACCGCGGGCAAGGATTTCGACGCGCTGAAGAAGAGCGCCGACCAGCGTGGCTTCAGGCCGAGCGATCTCGGCGCGACCCTGTCACTCGCGTTCAAGAGCCGGATCGAACACTCGAGTTCCGGCAACGTACTCGCGGTGCTGCCCGGCAGCACGCGCCCCGACGAAGTGGTCGTGTATTCGGCGCACTGGGACCATTTCGGCAAGGATCCGAAGCTGCAGGGCGACCAGATCTACAACGGCGCGATCGACAACGGAACCGGCATCGCCGCGTTGATCGAGATCGCCGAGGCCTTCGCGCATCAGCAACCGCCACCGCAGCGCTCGATCCTGTTCCTGGCCGACACGCTCGAGGAATCGGGCCTGCTCGGCTCGAGCTATTACGTAACTCATCCGGCGTTCCCGCTCGCCCGCACCGTCGCCGACATCAACATGGATGCGCTGCCGATCATGGGACCGGCGAAGGACATCGCGGTGATCAGCTGGGGCCAGTCCGGGCTCGACCGCTACATCGAACAGGCGGCCGCGGCCGAAGGACGCTCGGTGATTCCCGACGACGCGCCGGAGAAGGGCTTCTTCTTCCGCTCCGACCAGCTCCCGTTCGCGCGCATGGGCGTGCCGGTCCTGTATGCGCGCTCGGGCATGAACCTGGTCGCGGGCGGCGAGGAGGCCGGACGCGCGGCCTACGCCGACTACACCGCGAACCACTATCACAAGACCAGCGACAACTACGATCCGACCTGGGATTTCCGCGGCGTGATCTCCGACATCAAGGCGTTCCATGCGGTCGGCCGGCGACTCGCCGACGAGACCACGTTCCCGCAGTGGAACCAGGACGCGGACTTTCACCGCTCCGCGACGAAGGCGGACCCCAGATAGCCGTATCCCCGCAACATGCGCGGCGCCGTGCGTCGCGTTTCACCTGAAGCATCTCGGCAGGAAGCCCCATCCATGGGGCGCGGCGGCATCCGTTGCGCGACCGATGCTGCTCGGGTCGCGTCTCACGGACCGCGACGTTCGCGATCCGCCGTACAGATTCAGTAGTCGACCCGGCTCGACCCGGGTCGTCGTAGCGCAGGCGCGAATGCTGCAATCGGCGCGCTTCATGCATCGATCGAATCGATCGATGCCTCACTCCCGGGCGCCGATGAATCCCTGCACGGCAAGGGTCCAACCGCGCACGCGGCACGTATCAGACCCGGTAGCCGCGATGGATCGCGACGATTCCGGCCGACAGGTTGCGCACGTCGACGCGCGCGAAGCCCGCGCTCTCCATCATCGCCCGCAGGGCCGCCTGGTCCGGATGCCTGCGGATCGATTCGGCCAGATAGCGGTAGCTCGCATCGTCGCCGGCGACCAGTCTGCCGATGCGCGGCAGGACCTGGAACGAATGGAAGTCGTAGAGCGGTTTCAGGAACTCGGCGCGCAACGTCGAAAATTCGAGGATCAGCGCACGGCCGCCGATTCTGAGCACGCGATGGATCTCGGCGAGCGCGGACTCCTTGCGGGTCACGTTGCGCAGACCGAACGCGATCGTCACGCAGTCGAAGCTGCGATCCGGGAACGGCAGCGCCTCGGCATCCATCTGCGACCAGTCCAGCCCCTGCACGCGGCCGCGATCGAGCAGGCGGTCGCGGCCGACCTTCAACATCGCGCCATTGATGTCACCGACGACGACCTGCCCGTCCGGCCCGACCTTCGGCAGCAGCAGCGCGGCGATGTCCCCGGTCCCGCCCGCGAGGTCGAGCACGCAGTCGCCTGCGCGCACGCCGCTGGTGGCTACGAAGTAGCGTTTCCACAGTCGATGCACGCCGAACGACATCAGATCGTTCATGATGTCGTACTTGCGTGCGACCGACGTGAATACCTCGCCGACCAGCCTTGCCTTGTCGGCTTCGGCCACGTCGCGGTAGCCGAAGTGCGTGGTGCGTTGTTCGATCATGGCGCGCATGGTACCGCACGCCGCGAACGCGGCTCCGCGGGTTGGACCTGGCACCCGATCCCAGCGCCGCGGCAGCGGCTGCGCGGGCGCCGCGTTGCAGCGCGGTCGCATTGGCCGATAATGCGCTCCGGGTCCGGGGAGAATCCGCATGGGCATCTGGTGGGTCGGTGCGATCGGCTTCGTCGTGGTCGCTGCGATCGTGGTCGTATTCAACGACCTCGTCGCGGCCCGCAACCAGGTGCGCGCGGCGTGGAGCGACATCGACGTGCAGCTCACGCGCCGCCATGACCTGGTGCCGCAACTGGTCGCCGCGGTGCAGGGGTATGCGGGCTACGAACGCGCGACGCTGACCACGGTGACCGAACTGCGTGCGCGCGCGATGGCTGCCGCAAAGCTCGCCGACAAGGCCCGGCTCGAGGGCGAACTCGCGCAGCAGATCGATCGCATCCTCGCCCTGCAGGAGCGCTATCCGGACCTCAAGGCCAGCGACAATTTTCTCGCGCTGCAGCGCGATCTGGTCGCGATCGAGGACCACCTGCAGTACGCGCGCCGTTTCTACAACGGCGCGGTGCGCGACCTCAACAACCGCATCGAGACGTTTCCGTCGCTGCTGGTCGCACGCGCGGCGGCTTTCAAGCCCGCGGAATTCTTCCGCCAGGGCGATGCCCAGGAGGCGCCGGAATGAACCGCTGTCTGCACACACTGTGTCTGCTGCTCGGCCTGACCGCGGGGATCGCCGCCGCCGACGAACGCATCCTCGAGTTCCGCAGCGACATCACGATCGACGCCGACGCGCGCATGCAGGTCGTGGAGACGATCCGCGTGCGCGCCGAGGCCGACCGCATCGACCACGGCATCTACCGCGACTTTCCGACCGAGTACCGCGACCGCCACGGCAATCGCGTGCATGTCGATTTCGATCCCGAAGCAGTGACCCGCGACGGCGCGACCGAACCATTCCACACGCAGGACCAGGCGAACGGCGTGCGCGTCTATTTCGGGTCCAAGGATGTCTCGCTCGCACGCGGCGAATACACCTACACGTTTCGCTATCGAACGTCGCGCCAGCTCGGCTTCTTCGCCGACCACGACGAGCTGTACTGGAACGTGACCGGCAACGGCTGGGATTTTCCGATCGATGCGGCGGCCGCGACGATCACCCTGCCCGATCACGTGCCGCCCGAGCGGATCACGGTCGAGGGGTACACGGGCGCGCAGGGAAGCAGGGAGCAAGCCTATGCCGGAGCTGCCGATGCTCCTTCGCATGCATGGATCCGTGCGACGCGGCCGCTCGCGCCGCGCGAGGGCCTGACCGTGGTCGTCGGATTTCCCAAGGGTATCGTCGCGGAACCCGCGGCGACGCAACAGGTGGGCTGGTTCCTGCGCGACAACGGCGGCGTGCTGATCGGCGGCATCGGGCTGCTGCTGACCTGGCTCTACTACCTGGTGCAGTGGCGCCGTTTCGGCCGCGACCCGAAGCCCGGCGTGATCATTCCCGAGTACGCGGCGCCCGAGGGCATGTCGCCGGGGACGCTGCGCTTCATCGAACGCATGGGCTACGACGACCGCTGCTTCGCCGCCGACGTGGTCGACCTCGCGGTGCGCGGCAAGCTGCAGATCCGCCAGGACAGAAAGGACTTTTCGCTGCTGCGCGGGAACGGCGGCAGCGCCGGGCTCCCCGAGGTCGAGAAAGTGCTGCTCGCGGACACGCTCGGCGCGCGCCGGGAGCTCGCGCTCAAGCAGAGCGAGCATGTCGTGATCGGAGGTGCACGCAAGGCGCATGACAATGCGCTCGAGCAGGCCGCGGTCGGTCGCTACTTCAACCGCAACCGCAAGCTCATGATCCCGGGCATCGTGCTCACGATCGCGGCGCTGCTGCTCGGCGTGCGCGCGGCCGGAGCCGGCGAAGTGCTCGCAGGCGCGGGATTCCTGCTGGTCTGGCTCTCGGTCTGGAGCATCGGCGTGATCGTGCTGGTCAGCGGCGCGATTGCGGCCTGGCGCAAGTCGAGCGGCATCGCCGGCTACGGTGGCGCGTTTTTCCTGACCCTGTTCGCATTACCTTTCGTCGCCGGCGAGCTGTTCGGCTTCGGCGCGTTCGCCTCGCTGGTCGGGGTCGGGTTCGCGCTCGTGCTGCTCGGCCTGGTCGGCACGAACGTGGCGTTCATGGCGTGGATGAAGGCGCCGACCGCGGAAGGGCGCAAACTGCTCGACCGCATCGCGGGTCTGCGCCTGTATCTGGGCGTCGCCGAACGCGACGAACTGGCCGCGCAGAAAGCGCCGCCGATGACGACCGAGGAATTTCAGCGCTTCCTGCCCTATGCGCTCGCGCTCGACGTCGAACAGACCTGGGCCGATCGCTTCGCGGCCGCGGTCGGACCGGCCGCAGCCGCGGCAGCTGCGACCTCGATGGCCTGGTACCAGGGCGGCAGCACGAGCAATCTCGCCGGCTTCACGAGCGGGCTCGGTTCCTCGCTGTCGAGTGCCATTTCATCGTCGTCGACGGCACCGGGATCCTCGTCGGGCGGAGGTGGCGGCGGCTCCTCGGGCGGGGGCGGCGGCGGCGGCGGTGGTGGTGGCTGGTAAGTCGCGTGCCAGGGCCCGGCGTGGCGTTCAGCGCGACAACCCGTTTGCCGACAGCGCGTCGAGGTAGGCCTGCCAATTGCGCGCTTGGTCGCGACCCAGCTCATGCAGCACCGGCCATGAGAACAGCCCGGTCGCATGGCCGTCGGAGAACCGCAGCAGCACCGCATAGTTGCCGACCGGCTCGACCGCGTCGATGTTGACGTCGCGCTTGCCCGCGACGAGCACGCGCTGACCCGGACCGTGCCCCTGCACCTCGGCGCTCGGCGAATGCACACGCAGGTATTCGGCCGGCAGCCGGAACGCCTCGCCATCGTCGAACGCGACCTCGAGTACGTGCGAGGCACGGTGCAGCGTGATCGCGGTCGGTTGCGGTGTGCTCATGGGCAGCGGGATCGGGATCGATGAGACCAGCTTCAGGCGGCGATGCGTTTCCTGTGGAGGGCCGAATACCCCCCGTTCAACGCCGCGATCGACAAGGCGCGCGCAGAAACGCAACGCTCAGTGAAGGGTGTCGGAAGCCGGTGCGCGCGGCGCGAGCGGGTCGGCAGGCGAGCCGGCCACCTGCCACAACGCGTCGAGATAGCCCGAGCCGAAGCCGATCGAGCCGATCGCCTCGAACTCGTAGGCGCCGTTGTCCGGATACCACTGTGCATTGGGATCGAGTTCGCGCAAGACCAGCGCGTTCGCTTCGGTGCCGTCGAGCTGACCGACGTAGCTGATTTCGCCTTCGTCGTCCTCGATCATGTTGACCGAAATCAGCGGCGCGCTGGCCGACGCGGAGCGCGCGATCGCGGCCCAGTCATCGAGCTGGAAATTCTCCGGAATCAGGAGTTTTTCGCCGCGCATTGCAAGCGCCTTTTCGACGAAGTCGCGCGACGGATCGATCTCCAGGCTCGAGATGTCGGCGATCGCGATCGCGATGTAGCCGTCGAAGCGCATCGAGTCGCCGACTTCCGCGATCAGGCAGAAATCGCGCGAGATCGCGACGACATAGCCGTGGATCACGCCCGGCTGCAGGCGCTCACGAAGGATGCGCAGCGCAATGCGTTGCTCGAATGCCTCACGGAGTTCGGCGCGCGCGCCGCGCGCCTTGAACGGGACGACTGTGGTCATTCGGGTATGGTCGGACAGTAGCGGGGAAGGTGCAAGGAGAAGTACGGGGCCGAAGGGCGGTGCGGGACTGGCTCTTCGGCTCCCGTTCATGGCCAGCGGACACTCACAGGATGTACCGGGACAAATCCTCGTCGCGGACCAGACCGCCCAGATGCGCATCGACATACGCGGTGTCGACCCGGTAATGCTGGCCGCTCTTGTCCGAGGCCTCGTAGGAGATTTCGTCGAGCAGGCGCTCGAGCACGGTGTGCAGACGGCGCGCACCGATGTTCTCGGTACGCTCGTTGACCTGGAATGCGATCTCGGCCAGCCGCTCGACCCCGTCGTCGGTGAATTCGAGGCTGACACCCTCGGTGCCGAGCAGTGCAATGTACTGCTTGGTCAACGCGTGTTGGGGCTCGCCGAGGATGCGGCGGAAATCGTCCGCGGTCAAAGCGGCCAGTTCGACGCGAATCGGAAAGCGACCCTGCAGCTCGGGTACCAGATCGGACGGCTTGGCCAGCGAGAACGCGCCCGAGGCGATGAACAGGATGTGGTCGGTCTTGACGATCCCGTACTTGGTCGACACCGCGGAGCCCTCGACCAGCGGCAGCAGGTCGCGCTGCACGCCCTCGCGCGAGACGCCCGCACCGCTGAACTCGCCGCGCTGGGCGATCTTGTCGATCTCATCCAGGAAAACGATGCCGTTCTGTTCGCAGTTGGCGAGGGCCTGGCTCTTGATCTCCTCGTCATTGATCAGCTTGCCGGCCTCTTCCTCGACGAGCAGCGGACGTGCCTGCGCGATGCTGAGCTTGCGCGACTGGCTGCGCTGCCCGGCCAGGGACTGGAACATGCCGCGCAACTGGCTGGTCATTTCCTCCATTCCGGGCGGAGCCATGATGTCGACACCGACATTCATCGCGAAATCGATCTCGATCTCGCGCTCGTCCAGCGTGCCCTCGCGCAACTGCTTGCGCAGTTTCTGGCGCGTGTCCGCGTCACGCTCGTCGGGAGGTTGCGGTTCGTTTGCAAAGCCGACGCCGTGGTGCCGGCGCGGCAGCAACGTATCGAGCAGGCGGTCCTCGGCGCGGTCCTCGGCCTGCGAACGCACGCGTGTCTTGGCCTGCTCGCGCATCATCTTCACCGCGGTGTCGGCCAGATCCCGAATGATCTGCTCGACGTCCTTGCCGACGTAGCCGACCTCGGTGAACTTGGTCGCCTCGACCTTGATGAACGGCGCGTTGGCGAGTGCGGCCAGACGCCGCGCGATCTCGGTCTTGCCGACGCCGGTCGGCCCGATCATCAGGATGTTCTTCGGCGTGACCTCTTCGCGCAGCGCCGGCTCGAGCTGCATGCGCCGCCAGCGGTTGCGCAGCGCAATCGCGACCGCGCGCTTGGCCGCGGTCTGGCCGATGATGTAGCGATCGAGCTCGTTGACGATTTCGCGGGGAGTGAGTTCGGACATGGATGGGCCGGCAATCGGGAATCGGGAATCGGGAATCGTCGAAGCGGAAACACGGCTGGCGAGAAAATGGGCAAGGGAGCTGTCGCGTTTGCGATTCCCTATTCCCTATTCCCTATCCGCCGTCGCCGATTCCCAGCTCCTCGATGGTGATGTTGTGATTGGTATAGATGCAGATGTCGCCGGCGATGCTCAACGCCTTTTCGACGATCGCGCGCGGCGCGAGCTCGGTGTGCTCGAGCAAGGCCTTCGCCGCGGCCAGCGCGAACGGACCGCCCGAGCCGATCGCGATCAGACCGTCCTCGGGCTCGAGCACGTCGCCGTTGCCGGAGATGATCAGCGAGGTCGACTGGTCGGCGACCGCGAGCAGCGCCTCGAGCTTGCCGAGGCGGCGCTCGGTGCGCCAGTCCTTGGCCAGTTCCACCGCGGCGCGGGTCAGATTGGCACCGTGCTTGTCGAGCTTCTGTTCGAACAGCTCGAACAGCGTGAATGCATCGGCGGTCGCGCCCGCGAAACCGGCCAGCACGCTGCCATTGCCGAGGCGACGCACTTTCTTCGCATTGGCCTTCATCACCGTGTTGCCGAGCGTGACCTGGCCGTCTCCGCCAATCACGACGCGCTCGCCGCGGCGCACCGAAACGATCGTGGTAGCGTGAAAACTATCCATGGCATTCAACCGGTTGCGGGAAAGGCGGAGGTGGGGTTGGCAACGCGGATTGCAACCCTGCTCGCGCTGCAAACGCCATCGCCGCCCCACGAATTCCGGGGTCATCGATCGTGCGCGGTGCGATTCATCGCCCGCGCATGCACCGAACGCGAACAGCAGCATTGCCTGACCGGACCGAATGGGCGCAAGCGGGGCATGCGGCGTGGATGCCTGGACCGGAATCCGCCTCATGCGGTCCTACGGATCGCGATCGCGCTTGCGCCGCGCGCGCGGATGGGCCGCATCGTAGACCTTGGCCAGATGCTGGAAATCCAGATGCGTGTAGATCTGGGTGGTGCCGATGTCGGCGTGGCCGAGCAGTTCCTGCACCGCGCGCAGGTCGCCGGACGACTCGAGCAGATGGCTCGCGCAGGAATGGCGCAGCAGATGCGGATAGACGCGCTTCCAGACACCCTGCGCCTGGGCCCGGCGGCGGAGCCGCGCACGCACGCCATTCGGCGTCAGCGGCCGGCCGCGACCGCCGCGCACGAGCGGATCGTCGGCGCCGGGCGCGTCCAGATCGCGCAGCGCCGCGAGCGCAGCCCGCGCTCTGGATCCGACCGGCACGATACGCGTCTTCGATCCCTTGCCGGTCACGCGCAGCGCGCCGTCGCCGGCTTCGAAGTCGCGCCAGCGCACGCCGCACAGCTCGGCGACACGCAGACCGCTCGAATACAGAAGTTCGAGCAGCGCACGGTCGCGCACCGCCTCGGCGTCGTCGCCCGGAACCTCGACGAGCGCCGCCATTTCGTCCGCATCGAGCACGTCGGGCAGCTTGCGCTTGAGCTTGGGTGAACGCAGGCCTATCGCGGGATTGGTCGCTACCTCGCCCTCGCGCGCGAGGTAGCGGAAGAAACTGCGCCAGGCCGAGGCGATGCCGCGCAACGTCGATGGAGAATAACCGCGCAGGCGATGTTGTTCGGCGAGCAGCGACTGCGCCTGATCGGCCTTGAGTTCGGACCAGCGACGCAGGCCGCGCCGTTCGCAGAACTCGGCAAGCCGGGTCAGCGCATGCGCGTAGTGCTCGAGCGTACTCGGCGCATAGCGGCGTTCGCTGCGCAGATACACCAGAAACCGGTCGACCGGTCCGCCCAGGGAATCCGCGCGCGCAGCCACGGCCATGTCTCAGGTCTTGACCGGAAAACGCGCAAGCGCCGTCGAAACCGCCTCGCCGATCAGTTTCAGGAACACGGTGCCCATGCCCGGATGAAAGCGGTTCGGGTCGTGACTGGCGATCGCGAGCATGCCGATCGAACCGATCGGCAACAGCACCGCGGATTGCACGTCGGCGGCCCTGGCCGCGAACAGCGCGTCGAGCTTGTCCTGCTGCAGGCGCCCGCACAGCGGCTCGAGCCGCTTGAAGAACTCCGCGAATGCGGGGAACGCGCCGACCCCGGAAGGTTCGGCAATGAGCCATTCGGCAGCCGGCAGGTCCGGGTCGGCGCGGAACAGAACGAGACGCACGAGATCGGTATCGAAGTCCTCGGTCAGCGCCGCAACGATCGCGCTGCTCGTGTCCGCGAGCGATCGCGCGCGCATCAGCGCGAGGGTCAGCGTGTGCACGCGCACCATCAGCGTCTCGTTCTCGTGCGCGATCTCGATCAGATCATGCAGGCGCCGACCCAGATCACGGTTCTTGTCGCGCAGCACGTCGAGCTGGTAGCTCGCAAGCGACGCCGCCGGACCCTGTTCGCGCGGCAGCACCAGCGCGAGCGCGAGATCCGGGAACTCGTTGAGGAACTCCGGATGACGACGCAGGTAGCTGGCAACGTCCATCGCATTGAGACCTTCCTTGACGCTGAGTTCACTCATGGGATCCTCACTGGTAGTCCGCGCCTGGTCGTATCGCCGGATACTGCCGAATCCTGAAACCATCGGTCCGTGGAACCCGCTGCAGCCGGGCGCATGTCGGGCGCATTGCCTCAGGCCGGCATCGGCCACACGCCCTCGAATGCAAACGTCGCCGGTCCGCTCATCCACAACGGGTGACCGGGGCCGTCCCAGTGGATACCGAGCTCCCCTCCGGGCAACGCGACGCGCACGTCGGGGTCGAGCTTAGCGCGTCGGCGCAGCACCGCAACCGCCGCGCACGCGCCGCTGCCGCAGGCCAGGGTTTCGCCGACGCCACGCTCCCATACGCGCAGCCGGATCGCATCGCGGCCCAGCAGTTCGGCGAAGCCGACGTTGCAGCGCTGCGGGAACGCGCTCGCGTGTTCGATTTGCGGTCCAAGCACCGCGACCGGCGCATCCGCGACGCTTTCGACCTCGACGACCGCATGCGGATTGCCCATCGAGACCGCACCGATCTCGATCCCGCGTCCCGCGACATCGATCGTATGCTGCGGTTCCCGCGTCGCGGCGGCGTCGAGGCGCAGCGGAATCGACGCGGCATCGAAGCGCGGCTCGCCCATGTCGGCGCGCACCCGACCCGCGTCGAGCAGCTCGACCGTGACCGGCCCGGACGGACTTTCGAGTCGAACGCTGCGCTCGCCGAGCAGCCCTTCGCGATCGAGCCAGCGCGCAATGCAGCGCAGGCCATTGCCGCATTGACCGGAACGCGTCCCGTCGGCATTCCAGATTGCGTAGGCAAACGCGCACGACGGGTCGCGCGCGGCCTCGATCGTGAGCAGCTGATCGAACCCGACCCCGAAATGGCGGTCGCCGAGCAAACGAATCGCCGCGCTATCCAGCGCGAGCGGCGCGCGGCGGCAGTCGACGACGACGAAGTCGTTGCCGAGTCCGTGCATCTTGCTGAAGCGCATGTGCATCTGCCGCGCGTGGATCAATGTGTTTCGGGCGGCGGAACCGGCGGCGTCGCGGTGGCCGCAGCGGATGCGGGCGGTTGCGGCGGCTCCGGCTTGACCAGATTTCCCTTGTTGCCGCATGCGCTCAACAGGATGGCGACCAGCGCCAGCAGGATCAGGCTACGACTCGACAGGTGCGACACGGACATGGATCGGATCCGGCGAAGATTTGCTCCAGTATAGCGGCCGTCGGCGGTGGCAACGGGTATGCTTGGGCGATGTCGCTGATGCCGATCCTGGTCGTTGTCTACGTCCTCGCCGCGCTGGCCGCGCTGGCTGCGCTGTCCCACGGCCTGCATATGCGCCGCTGCTGGCGTGCGCGGCGCCGGTTCGCCGCGGGCCACCGGGCGCTCTGGTGCGCGATCTTTCTCCTGCTCGCGTTGCTCGGCGCACTCGCGGCGACGACCCTGCTCGGCTATCGACGCCTGGCTTCCGAAGCGCTGGTCGCGCAACTCGACACGCGGACCCTCGCCGACGGGCGACATGCGGTGACGATCCGTCTCCCTGACGGCTCACAGCGGGAGGCGACGCTCGACGGCGATGACTGGCAGCTCGATGCGCGCGTGATCAAGTGGGATCTGCGCGCGGTCGCGCTCGGCGCGCCGCCGCTGTACCGCCTCGATCGCATCAGCGGGCGCCATCATGACATCGCCGCCGAGCGCGCGATGCCGAAGAGCGTGGTTGCGCTCGCCGATTCGCCGGTGCTCGACCTGTGGACACTGAAGCGACGATTCCCGCACTGGGTGCCGTGGATCGATGCCGACTATGGCAGCGCGGCCTATCTTCCGTTCGTCGACGATGGCCACTTCACGGTCACCCTCGCGGCGGCCGGCGGCCTGGTCGCACGCCCCGCCGACGCGGCAACCGCGGCGAAAATCGAGGCGGCGGGCTGGTAGACGTGAAGTCAGTCCAGAGTTTTCTCGTAGCGCCATGCCGCGTGGCCGTCTTCGTAGTAGCCATCCCGAACGCCGAAACGGCGGTAGCCGGCGGTTTCGTAGAAGCGCTGCGCGGACACATTGTCCAGGCGCACTTCCAGACGCAGTCGGCGCTTGCCCCGGGTGCGCGCGCAGCGCTCCGCAGCTTCCAGCAGGATCGCACCGAGACCGAGACCACGTTCGTGCGCGGAGACCGCGATCGAATAGAGCCGCGCGACCGTGCTGCCGCGGCGGAAAAACAGCACGGCCGAGCCGACGACGCGGTGTTCATGCACCGCGACCAGCAAGCGAGCGCTCGCGCTGTCCAGATGCCGGCGCAGCTGGCGCTCGCTGAGACGATCGACCGCGAACGTCGCGTTTTCGAGAGCGACGAGCGGCGCGAGATCGTCGATCGTCGCCGCGCGCACGCGCGTATCCGCGTGTCTCGAGCGAGGAACGATCGGGGAATTGCGCGGGACCGGCACGACGCGCAGCCTAGTCGCTGCGCCGGGTGGCCGCAACGAGGCGGGACCGTGTCGGCTTCTGTACGCAACGGCGGCGGAGCGCGGGAACGGCAGGCCCTCCACGCGCGCGCTTCGCTATGTCAGACTGCGCGCCGCGAACCCGACATGACGATCGCCGGCCTCTCCATTGCCGCACCGGTTCCGCGCCTGCGCGGCGGATGCGTTCGACCCGGGGTCCTGCGGATGCTGTACGGATCCTGCCCATGAGCCGGCTCGTCATCGTCGTCGAAAAGGCTTCGGACTGGGGTTCCTACTATCCCTCCGACAACGTCGTCACCGCCCAGGATTATCTGAAGCAGCCCGTCGGCGCCGACGACGAACGCACCCAGGTCATCAATCTGTGCCGCACCTACAAGTATCTCGGCACCGGCTACTACGTCTCGCTGCTCGCGGAGGCGCGCGGTCACAAGGTGATCCCCTCGGTGCGCGCGATCAATGACCTGCGCCGGCGCTCGCTGTACGGTCTCGACATCGAGGATCTCAACGCCAAACTCGGCAAGTTCCTGCCTGCGGGCGGTCGCGACACAACGGACTTCGGTGTGCTCGTGTATTTCGGCGAGACCTCGTATCCGGCGCTCGAGGATATCGCCCGACAGGTGTTCGAGACGTTTCCATGTCCGATCCTGCGCATCGAGTTCGAGCGCGAGCGGGTCTGGCAGATCGCCGCGATCAAGCCGTCCGGTCTGCACACCTTGTCCGATCCGCAGGAGGACGCGTTCGCACAGGCGCTCGACAAGTTCTCCAAGAAACTCTGGCGCAAGCCGCGAGCGCGCCGCAAGTTCCGTTTCGACCTCGCGATGCTCGCCGATCCGCTCGACCCGATGCCGCCGTCGAACAAGCGCGCCCTGAAGGCGTTCATCGAGGCGGGCGCCGAACTCGGCATCGAGGTCGACACGCTGAGCAAGAACGACTATACGAAGCTCGCCGAGTACGACGGCCTTTTCATCCGCGAAACGACCGCGCTGGACAACCACACGTACCGGTTCGCGAATCGCGCCGAGAAGGAGGACATGGTCGTCATCGACGACCCGAGCTCGATTCTCAAGTGCACGAACAAGATCTACCTGCATGACATGATGAAGGCACGCAAGCTGCCTACGCCGCGTACCGAAATCCTGTATCGCGATGAACCGAAGAAGCTGGTCGAATTGCCCGACATCCTCGGATTCCCTATCGTCCTGAAGATTCCCGACGGTTCGTTTTCACGCGGCATCGTCAAGGCGGAGAACGTCGAGCAGCTCAAGGCTGCGGCAGACGACCTGTTCCAGCACACCGCGCTCGTGCTTGCCCAGGAATTCATGTTTACCGAATTCGACTGGCGCATCGGCGTGCTCAACCGCGAGCCGATCTATGCGTGCAAATATTTCATGTCGCGCGGCCACTGGCAGATCTACAACCATGGCGCCAAGGGCACTGCCAAATCCGGTGGATTCGAGACGCTGCCGGCGCGCTCGGCGCCGGCAGAAGTGATCAAGCTTGCACTGCGCGCCACGGCGCCGATCGGCGACGGTCTCTACGGGGTGGACCTCAAGCAGCTCGATGATCGCCTCGCGATCATCGAGGTCAACGACAATCCATCGATCGACGCCGGTGTTGAAGATGCCTACCTCGGCGATGACCTGTACCGGCGCATCATGGACGAGTTCCTGCGCCGCATGGAGCGCAAGCGGCTTGGCACGCGCGCCTGAGGCGCGTCCGCTCGTCCAGCGCGAAGCACGAGGCGCCTGTTCGGCCCGCGTGCGCGCGGAACCACGCGGGTCAACGCGCGCCGCAGAACCTGCAGCAGGCGCGCGCGCCAGAGCCATGCGAGATCGAGCATGGGCGCCGCGACCAGCCAGAAGGGCAGGGTCGCGCCGAATGTCGTGCCGCCGCGCGCAGCCGGAACCACGCACCATGCAAACGTGCCGATCGCGAGCCAGCCGAGCAGCAGCAGGGACGAGGACGGCGTGCGATTGCGTGTGGCGCGCCACGACGCCGAACGCGCGGCGCATGCTGCGGGCGCAACCCGGACGCGGATCGAAGGTTCAGGTACCACGAGCGCAACGGTCAACATGCGGGTGCTCCGATCGTGAGGAATCCGCAGCGTGGCCGAAGCGGGTCTCAGCCGCTGCGACGACTGGACCGCATGCGATAATCCGCTGGCACTTCCGGAGCGCGCGTGCCAGACCACGGATTCCTCCCCTATGCCGTCGTGCTGCTGCTGGCGACCGTGATCGCGGTGCCGCTGGCGAAGCGCTGGCGGCTCGGCGCGGTGATCGGCTACCTCGGCGCGGGCGTGCTGATCGGCCCGTCCGGTTTCGGCCTGATCGGCAACACCGGCCAGATCGCCCAAATCTCCGAGTTCGGCGTGGTGCTGATGTTGTTCGTGATCGGCCTGGAACTGTCGCCGCAGCGCCTCTGGGTCATGCGCCGCAGCGTGTTCGGACTCGGCAGCCTGCAGATGGCGCTCACTGCGCTCGCGATCGCGGCCATCGCGTGGGCACTCGGTCTCGGCTGGAAAGCCTGCCTCGTCGTCGGTCTCGGTCTCGCGCTGTCCTCGACCGCGATCGATCTGCAGCTGCTGGCCGAACGCAAGGAGCTGACCAGCGCGCACGGGCGCCTCGGCTTCGCGATACTGCTGTTCCAGGACGTCGCCGCGATCCCGCTCCTCGCATTGATACCGATCCTCGGCGGCGTGCAGGCGGCCACGAGCCTCGGCTCGGAATGGACCGCAGCGCTGCGCGTGATCGCAACCATCGCGCTGGTGATCATCGGCGGGCGCTACCTGCTGCGCCCGCTGTTCCGCACCGCGGCACGTGTCGGAACTCCCGAGGTCTTCACCGCGACCGCCCTGCTCGTGGTCATGGGCACCGCCTGGCTGATGCAGCTCGCCGGCATCTCGATGTCGCTCGGCGCGTTCCTCGCCGGCGTGCTGCTCGCCGATTCCGAGTATCGCCACGAGATCGAGGCGCAGATCGAGCCGTTCCGCGGCCTGTTGCTCGGCCTGTTTTTCATCGGTGTCGGCATGGCGCTCGATCTGCGCATGGCGCTCGGGCAGCCACAACTGATCGGCGGCCTGCTGCTCGCACTGGTCGCTCTGAAGGCACTCGTTCTGTACGCGGTCGCCAGGGTTGGCGCACGCGAAGACAATGCCCAGTCCGTCGCCCTCGCGGCGTTGCTCGCGCAGGGCGGGGAATTCGCATTCGTCGTGTTCGGCCTATCGGCCGAAAACGCGCTGATCACGGGCGCCCAGCGCGACCTCGCGATTCTGGTCATCACCCTGTCGATGATGGTCACCCCGCTGCTGGTGCGCGTGCGCGGCGAGCTGTTCCCGCAAGGCCGGGCTAAACCGAAACGCGAGTACGATACGGTCGACGCCGCAACGCCGCGCGTGATCATCGCCGGCATGGGTCGCGTCGGACAGATCGTCGCGCGCATGCTCAATGCAAACCGGATACCGTTCACTGCGCTCGAGAGTGACCCCGAGCAGGTCGACTTCATGCGTCGCTTCGGCAACGTCGTTTTCTACGGCGATGCATCGCGACTGGAGCTGCTGCGCGCGGCGCAGGCCGACAAGGCCGAAGTTTTCGTGCTCGCCACCGAGGATCCGGATTCGAACCTGCGCACCGCGCGCATTCTCAAGCGTCACTTCCCGCATCTGAAGGTGTACGCGCGCGCGCGCAATCGTCAACATGTCTTCAGGCTGATGGACCTCAACATCGGCACGATCGTGCGCGACACGTTTTTCTCGAGCCTCGAACTCGCCCGTCATGTGTTCGAGGGCCTCGGCTACGATGCGGCGAGTGCCGGCGAGTATGTGCGGCGCTTCCGCGAGCACGATGAACGCATTCTCGCCGACCAGTATCCGGTCTACGACGACGAGGCGGCGCTGATGCAGTCTGCGGTGGAAGCCCGCGCGGACCTGGAGCGGCTGTTCCAGGCCGATACCGGCCGCAACGTCGAGCAGACCGATGGCGCTGCGTGAGATGCGCGGCTACGCACTGGCCGAACTCGAGGTCGCTGGATTCGATCGCCAGTCGCGCGCGCGCTGTCAGGTGCAACGGCCCGACCGCTACCGCCTCCTCGATGCGCTGCCCGACGATGTCGTGCGGATCGCGCGCGGCGGCGGCGTGTCGTATGTCGATGCGAGCTTCGCGAGCGACGTCGTCAGCCAGGATCTCGGCGCGTTCGACCGGCTACTCGCGTTCGATGCCGAAGCGGGCTATCTCACGGTCGAGGCAGGAGCAAGGATCGGCGACGTGCAGCGCTTCGCACTCGCGCATGGCTGGTATCTCGCGGTGGCTCCAGGGCACCCGGGCGCCAGCATCGGCGGCTGCATCGCTGCCGATGTGCACGGCAAGAACCCGGCTCGTGATGGTACGTTCCGCGCCCAGGTCGAAGCGATGCGTGTGCACCGTGCCGGGCATGGCGCGGTGACCGCGGATCGCGCCCATGAGCAATCCCTGTTCGACACGACGTTCGCGGGGTTCGGTCTGACCGGAACGGTCACGCACGCGACCCTGCGACTCGCGCAACCGCCGGCGGGCCTGATCCTGCGCCGTGTGCCGGTCGCCGACCTCGCTGCGGCCGCGCGCGTGCTGCGCGAGGCCGCGAATGCACCGGTTCTGTACGGCTGGCACGACGGGCGTGCGCGCCAGTTCGGAAGCGGCGTCGTTCGCATCGGCCTCGCAAGCAATGCGCCACACGAGCAACGCCGTACGCGGCACGTCCGCGACGATCTGCCCGCGACCATCGCGCCGATGCCGGTTGCGGTCTGGAATCGCGCCGGCATAGCTATCGCCAACCGCTGGCTGCAGGCGCGCTGGTGCCGCCCCGGGCAGACGCCGCTGGCACTCACCGATGCGCTGTTTCCGCTCAATGGCGCGCGCCGCTATTTCGCGGGTTACGGCCGCGCCGGGATGGCCGAGGCGCAGTGGCTCGTAGCGCATGCGCGTTTCGACGCGTTCGCCGCGGCCCTGTCGGAACAGGTTGCGCGCTCGCGACCGCGCATCGCGTTGATCGCGAGCAAGCTGTTCGCGGGCAGCGCCGATGGCCTGCAGTTCGATGGCAATGGCATTGCACTTTCGATTCAGGTTCCGGCCCCGGCCGAGCCGTCTCAGCGCGCATTCCTCGAAAGCCTCGCGGAAGTAGCGATTGCCCACGGCGGCCGACCCAATCTGATCAAGGACTCGACGCTCGATGCGGCAACCGTGCGCAGCGCGATTCCCGCATTCGAGGCGGCCAGGGCACGCCTTGCCGAACACAACCCGGGCCGGCTGCAGGCTTCCGGACTGAGCCGGAGACTGGCCCTGTGACCGCGCTCGTGGTCGGTGCATCCAGCGGGCTCGGCCGCGCCCTCGCGCAGGAACTCGCCCGCCACCGCCACGATCTCCTCCTGGTTGCCTCGGATCCGCGCGATCTTGCGGCGATCGCGGCCGATCTGGGTTTACGCACCGGCGTGCAAGTACGCACGATCGCGCTCGATCTCGCACGCGAGCCGGATCCGGGCGGACGCATTGCGGCAGCGCTGGAAGGAATGTCGCCGCTGGCGGCTTTGCTGCTTCCTCTCGGCGCGTCGCGCGAAGACGACGACTTCAGCCTCGATGCAGCGCGCATCGGCCAGCTTCTCGCCGTGAACCTGCATGCCCCGCTGGCGATCGTGCATGCGCTCTTGCCGAAACTCGTCGAGTCACGTGGCGTGGTAGTGCTGTTCGGAAGCGTCGCAGCCGTGTGCGGACGCGGCCGCAATGTCGTCTATGCGGGCGCCAAGCGCGCGCTCGAGTCGCTCTACGAGAGTCTGCGCCAGCGCTACCGTACGCGCGAGCTGCGTGTGCAGCTCTATGTGCCCGGTTTTCTCGCGACGAACCTGACCTGGGGCAGGCACTTGCCGCTCGCCGCAGCCATTCCCGCCGACGTCGCCAAGGTAGTCGTGCAGCGACTCGGCCGCGGCTCCGGCCGCCGCTACATTCCGTACAAGTGGGCATTCGTTGCGACGCTCGTTCGGCGCCTGCCGTGGGGGCTCTACAGGCGCATGCGCGACTGACTGGCGCCGAAGCCCGGGACCGTCTCAATCAGGGGCGCGTGCCGGACGCCGCAACGTCTGTCGAACCGGGGGTACCGCAGTGGCGGGGCGTTCACCACCCAGTTCCGCTGCGACATCGACGTAACCGAGCAGAGCCGCGACTTCCGCTGCACGGCGATCGAATCCGTCGACTGCATCGAGCGGTGCCCCGTGAGACTTCAGCAATCGCGCGCAGCCGAACAACCCGTGCATCGCGCAGGCATGCAATGCGGTGACGCCGCGCTGGTCCTGGCAGTCGGCTTTCGCACCGTGCTCCAGCAGGAATCCGGCAAGAGCGCGCAAATGTTCGGCATCGCAGCGCGCCCCGGCCTGTGCGCGTGCGCCGACCAGAATCAGCAGTGCATCCTGACCCGCGTTGTTGCGAGTGTCCAGACGCGCACCCACGCGCAACAGCACCTCGAACAACGCGCCAGAGACTGCCGTATCGCTGACGGTGAACGCGAACTGCGCAGCCGCATGCAGTGGTGTCGCCCCAAGTTCGTCGGCGGCGTTGGCATCCGCGCCCGCTTCGAGCAGCGCCTCGGCGATGCGCGTCTCGCCGATTGCGGCAGCCAGGGTCAACGCGGTTCCGCCGCCCGCGAGCCGCAAATCCGCTGCAATACCGTGGCTCAACAGTGTGCGGACGACCGCTTCACGTCGCGCACTGACAGCCGCGGCCAGGCAATGAATACCCGAGTGCGCGACGCACGTGGCGTCGGCACCGGCTTCGAGCAGGCGTACGACGAGCGAAACGTGGCCCGATCCTGCAGCGCGGATGAGCGCCGTTGCGCCCTGTGCGTCGACGCCATCCACGGGCAGGCCGAGCTCGATCAGCCGCTCGGTGGCCTCGAAGTCTCCGGCAACGGCCGCGGCAGGCAAATCCGATGGGTGCAGGCGACGCAATGGGAGTCGCCACGTGGTCCAGTCGAGCCAGCGTGCGGCATCGCCCTGCATGTGCGCGAGAGCAAGGCCGAGCGGCGTCTCCCCGTTTGCGGTCGCGATTTCCGGATCGGCACCGGCGCTGATCAGCAGGCGCAGCAATGCGGACCCGTGCTCATGATTCGCGCCCAGTGCCATATGCAACGCGGTTCGCCCGTGCATGTCGCGAGCATTGGGGTCGCTGCCAAGATCGAGCAGGCGGGAAACCAGATTCACGTGGCCGTTCGCAACCGCGAGATGCAGCGGCGACAGATCTCCAGGCGCGCAACCGCACCAGTCGCCACCACGCGCGAGCACATCGCCGGCCAGGCGGCGCAGCGCCGACACTTCGGGCCCGGAGACAACCGAAGCGAGCACACGGGCGAGCAGTGCGGCGCCCCCAACCGCGGCACCGCGAGCGAGAAGTTCTTCGAGTGCCGCCAGCGAAGCCGGCAATCGCGCAACCAGCGCATCGGTAAGAGTTCCGCCGGTCGAAGTTGTCGCATTGGGATCGAGCCCATGATTTAGCAGCCAGGCGCGCGCGCCGTCGTGCTCCGAGTCGACGAGTTCCAGATACAAGTCGGCCAGCGCCGCGGCCGGCCACTGGCCGAGCACACCGATGAACTCGGCGGCGACATTCCAGTGGCCAAAGCGCAGCGCATCCAGGAGATGATCGGCATGCGTATCGTGTGCGGCCGGTATCTCTCCCGCGAGAGTACTCGGCAGCGGATAGGCCGAGTCGATGAGCGCGACGATGTGCCAGCGTCCCGCACTGGCTGCATGGTCGACGGCTCGCTTGCCGTCGGCCCCGGCCATGGCGCGATCCGCACCGAGTGCGAGCAACGCGCGCACCGCATCCTCGCCGGAGTGGCGGGACTGGCAGGCGACCATCAGAGCAGTGCGACCGTTCTGGTCCACCCGGTCCATTTGCGGCTTGCGCTTGCCGAGCGCATGAATCGCGGCGACCGCGCCCGAACGTGCGGCTTCCATCAGGGCCGTCGTTCCACGGCTGTCGGCCAGGTCGGTATCGGCTCCGCTGCCGAGCAGGGCTTCCATGATGCGGCTGTGTCCGGCGAGCGCGGCAGTCATCAATGCAGTGCGACCGAGCGCGTTTCCGGCATTGACCGCGGCGCGCTGCCTCAGCAGCAGCCTGATGCCGAACGGATCGTCTTCCGCGATTCCGGCGGCGTGGATCAGCGCGGGCTGCGCCGCCTCGAGATCCGGTTTCGCGCCGTGGCCGAGCAGGAAGTCGGCCAAGGCCCAGTTTGCATGGCTGCAGGCGATGCAGAGGGGGGTCAATCCATCCGCATTGACGGCATTGACCTCGGCCGCCGCGTCGACCAGCAAGGCGGCGATGATCGGCTCCGCGCAGCGGGAGGCATAATGCAGTGGCGTGTTGCCCCCGGCGTCGGCCATGCGCGCATCCGCGCCATTCGCGAGCAGCATCGTCACTGCATCGGGCCGCCCCTCGTAACTGTCGCGTACTGCAGCGACCAATGGCGTGATACCGCCTTGAATCTTGTTGACGTCGACCCCCCGGGCGATCAATGCGCGCAGCAGGCGCAGGTCGGGCAGCGTGACCGCGATCATCAGCACGCTGCGCTGGTCGCGCTGGTCGTGGCGCGGCATCGCGTTCGGGTCCGCACCGCGTTCGAGCGCCGCGAGCGCCAGGCTCATTTGGGCCGAGCGAGCCGCGCAGATCAACGTGGCATCGAGCTCGTCGCGCGCGACGCCAGCCGGCAGCACCGGGGATTGGACGGGATCATCGGGTTGCGATTCCTCGGAAACTGCACGACGCAGGCGGCGCGCGCTGCGCGCATCGGCGAGCAGGGCCCGAAAGCTGCGATTGACCAGCAGCAGGTGGATCATCGGGGCCACAACGACGGCGTACAGGATCAGGGCCGCAATGCGCAGTTCGCCGGTCAGGAAGCCTGCGAATCCCGACAACGCAAGCGCACCGGCCGCGAGAAACAGCAGGCCCATGCCCACAGGCAAACCGCAAACGAAAAACAGTTCGTGTTCCCGCGTCAGATGTCGCGCGAAGGCCAGCGACCGTTGCAAGGCTGTCAGTAGCCACGAACCTCGCGCATCGTCGCGCGGATACGCATCGTCCCACAGGAGCGGCAGCGAGAACGCGGGCCAGACGCGCCACAACGCGAGCAGAGCCACGACCAGTGCGGTCGACATTGCGAGCGCGGCCGGCAGTGACCCATCGCGCCCAAGCCACCAGGCCGGGCCCGCGAGAACGACCGCGACGAATGCGGTGTACGCGGTCAGCATCACGAAATAGGCAAGGCCGCGTCGCGCGATGCTGCGCGCAAATGTGGCCTCACGGTCGAATCCGATCGCGCGGCACACGCCCGTCATCACCATTGCGTTGGCCGCAAGCAGCAGGACCAGACAAAGCGGATGCGCGATCAGGCCTGCGAGGAGGAACACCGCCCACGCGGGCAACAGCAGACGAATCATCGCCGAGAAGGCATGCAACCGGGTCATGGCGCGTTTTGGCATTCGCGTCTCCAGGGAGGCTCTGGTCCGCGCGGTGTTCACCGGCGCAGCCATCATCGCTTGCCGGTCAGTATATCGACGTGAGCATCCTTGCGGATCGCTGAATGCCGGTCGCTATCGATCAGCGATCGTGCCGAGTGCTCGTAGCACGCGCGTCCCCGATACGTCGGCCCTGGGGCGAGGGCGCGCAATCAGATACCTGCCGTTGGCGAAGCTCAAAGAGCAGTCTGCAAAACATCAACGCCACGCGGGGCGTTCTTTCGCCAAGCCCTGACGATGGCCTGTTCGGCCGTTTGCGCGAGGCGCAAAAACGAACGCCTCCCCGTTCGGGGGAGGCGTTCTTCGATAAAGCCCCTGGCGATGACCTACTCTTGCATGGCTTAAGCCACACTACCATCGGCGCAGCTGCGTTTCACTTCCGAGTTCGGGATGGGATCGGGTGGGACCACAGCGCTAATGTCGCCAGGGAAGCGGTGCGAGTCGCGCATAATGCGCGTGCTCGGCATTGGGACTTGGGACGTAACAGAGCATTTTGACCGTCTTTCAGACGTCTATTGAGGCATGCTTTTCTTGAAGAGTGCGACCACGGAAGGTCGCTCCTGGCTCTTCGCAAAAAGGACTTTGCGTCAAGTAAACAAAGCAACTTGGAGTTATATGGTCAAGCCGCACGGCTCATTAGTATCAGTTAGCTCGGCATTACTGCGATACACACCTGACCTATCAACCACGTAGTCTTCATGGGGCCTTTAGGGGACTTGTGTCCCGGGAGATCTCATCTTGAGGCGCGCTTCCCGCTTAGATGCTTTCAGCGGTTATCGCTTCCGATCGTAGCTACCCGGCAGTGCCACTGGCGTGACAACCGGAACACCAGGGGATCGTCCACTCCGGTCCTCTCGTACTAGGAGCAGCCCCTCTCAAATCTCCAACGCCCACGACAGATAGGGACCGAACTGTCTCACGACGTTCTGAACCCAGCTCGCGTACCACTTTAAATGGCGAACAGCCATACCCTTGGGACCGGCTACAGCCCCAGGATGTGATGAGCCGACATCGAGGTGCCAAACACTGCCGTCGATATGAACTCTTGGGCAGTATCAGCCTGTTATCCCCGGAGTACCTTTTATCCGTTGAGCGATGGCCCTTCCATACAGAACCACCGGATCACTAAGACCTACTTTCGTACCTGCTTGATCCGTCGATCTTGCAGTCAAGCACGCTTATGCCTTTGCACACAGTGCGCGATGTCCGACCGCGCTGAGCGTACCTTCGTGCTCCTCCGTTACTCTTTGGGAGGAGACCGCCCCAGTCAAACTACCCACCATACATGGTCCCCGACCCGGATTACGGGTCTAGGTTAGAACGTCAAGCACTTCAGGGTGGTATTTCAAGGTTGGCTCCATGCAAGCTAGCGCCTGCACTTCAAAGCCTCCCACCTATCCTACACAGAAGAACTCAACGTTCAATGTAAAGCTATAGTAAAGGTTCACGGGGTCTTTCCGTCTTGCCGCGGGAACGCTGCATCTTCACAGCGATTTCAATTTCACTGAGTCTCGGGTGGAGACAGCGCCGCTGTCGTTACACCATTCGTGCAGGTCGGAACTTACCCGACAAGGAATTTCGCTACCTTAGGACCGTTATAGTTACGGCCGCCGTTTACCGGGGCTTCGATCAAGAGCTTCGCCTTGCGGCTGACCCCATCAATTAACCTTCCGGCACCGGGCAGGTGTCACACCCTATACGTCCACTTTCGTGTTTGCAGAGTGCTGTGTTTTTGATAAACAGTCGCAGCGGCCTGGTCACTGCGGCCCAGAAATGCTCAGCAACGCGTGTTGCCACACTTCCGGGCGCACCTTCTCCCGAAGTTACGGTGCTATGTTGCCTAGTTCCTTCACCCGAGTTCTCTCAAGCGCCTTGGGATTCTCACCCTGCCTACCTGTGTCGGATTGCGGTACGGTTCCATCGTAGCTGAAGCTTAGGGGCTTTTCCTGGAAGCGTGGGATCAGTGACTTCGTCCAAAAAAGGACTCGTCTCGGTGCTCGGTGTAGAGGACCCCGGATTTGCCTAAGGTCCACACCTACCTCCTTTCCCCGGGACAACCAACGCCCGGTACACCTACCCTTCTCCGTCCCCCCATCGCACTACGATGAAGTGCTGGAATATTGACCAGCTTCCCATCGACTACGCGTTTCCGCCTCGCCTTAGGGACCGACTAACCCTGCGCCGATGAACGTTGCGCGAGGAAACCTTGGGCTTTCGGCGAGGGGGCTTTTCACCCCCTTTATCGTTACTCATGTCAGCATTCGCACTTCCGATACCTCCAGCAGACCTTACGATCTGCCTTCACAGGCTTACGGAACGCTCCTCTACCGCTCACACTTGCGTGTGAACCCCGAGCTTCGGTGCATGGCTTAGCCCCGTTAAATCTTCCGCGCGGGCCGACTCGACCAGTGAGCTATTACGCTTTCTTTAAAGGATGGCTGCTTCTAAGCCAACCTCCTGGCTGTCTGTGCCTTCCCACATCGTTTCCCACTTAGCCATGACTTTGGGACCTTAGCTGCAGGTCTGGGTTGTTTCCCTTTTCACGACGGACGTTCGCACCCGCCGTGTGTCTCCCAGGCTTGCACGTGTTGGTATTCGGAGTTTGCCATGGTTTGGTAAGTCGCGATGACCCCCTAGCCATAACAGTGCTCTACCCCCAACAGTGATACCTGAGGCGCTACCTAAATAGCTTTCGAGGAGAACCAGCTATCTCCGGGTTCGATTAGCTTTTCACTCCTAGCCACACCTCATCCCCTACTTTTGCAACAGGAGTGGGTTCGGGCCTCCAGTGCGTGTTACCGCACCTTCACCCTGGGCATGGCTAGATCACCCGGTTTCGGGTCTACGCCTTGCGACTATGCGCCCTATTCAGACTCGGTTTCCCTTCGCCTCCCCTATACGGTTAAGCTTGCCACAAAACGTAAGTCGCTGACCCATTATACAAAAGGTACGCAGTCACCCTTGCGGGCTCCTACTGCTTGTACGCATACGGTTTCAGGTTCTATTTCACTCCCCTCTCCGGGGTTCTTTTCGCCTTTCCCTCACGGTACTGGTTCGCTATCGGTCGGTCAGGAGTATTTAGCCTTGGAGGATGGTCCCCCCATGTTCAGACAGGGTTTCACGTGCCCCGCCCTACTCACTTTCATCGCACAAGCCCTTTCGCATACCGGGCTATCACCGTCTATGGCCGGACTTTCCAGACCGTTCCACTAGAACCTGCACGACTTTTGGGCTGTTCCCCGTTCGCTCGTCGCTACTTGGGGAATCTCGGTTGATTTCTTTTCCTTCAGGTACTTAGATATTTCAGTTCCCTGAGTTCGCTTCCCATATCTATATATTCAATATGGGATACCGCTTGCGCGGTGGGTTTCCCCATTCGGACATTCCCGGATCGAAGCTTGTTGCCAGCTCCCCGGGACTTTTCGCAGGCTACCACGTCCTTCATCGCCTCTGACCGCCAAGGCATCCACCGTATGCGCTTAGTCGCTTGACCATATAACTCCAAGTCGCCTTGGAGCCACACTGCAAACAACTCGTATTACTTCGCCTACTTGCCTCAACGACACGTCTGGTTCGACAGAACCAAAACGCTTAGTTACGTCCCAAGTTTTCAAAGAGCGTGGCACGCACTTCAGCGTCGCGCCACATCAAATCTTCAGTGTGCTATCCAGAAAGAATGTTCGGTCCGTCGTCAAAGCCAAAGCAGGAACGAAGCAGCTCCTCGAACAATCGTCGAGAAGGCTTCTGCTAGAAGAGTCCATACAGGATGTACGGTTCTGCCCTGGCTCTCCGCGCATGGATGCGTGGAAAAGCTAATGGTGGGTCTGGGAGGACTCGAACCACCGGCCTCACCCTTATCAGGGGTGCGCTCTAACCACCTGAGCTACAGACCCGGTTCGCTTGAGAGAACCCGCTCTTGGTTGAGAAGTCCGCACACGGAAGTGCGGTTTTTCTTTACGCTCTTCGCGGACGGACCCGCGTGAAGCAACTGTGGAGCTGATCGGGATCGAACCGATGACCCCCTGCTTGCAAAGCAGGTGCTCTCCCAGCTGAGCTACAGCCCCGTTACGGGGACCATGAACGGCGGCAGAGCGCCGCGCTTCTGGATGCAGGTATCTTGTGTGGGCACCTTGGGATGGCGAAGTCATTCTCGAAAGGAGGTGATCCAGCCGCACCTTCCGATACGGCTACCTTGTTACGACTTCACCCCAGTCATGAACCACTCCGTGGCAAGCGTCCTCCTTGCGGTTAGACTACCTGCTTCTGGAGCAACCCACTCCCATGGTGTGACGGGCGGTGTGTACAAGGCCCGGGAACGTATTCACCGCGACAATGCTGATTCGCGATTACTAGCGATTCCGACTTCACGGAGTCGAGTTGCAGACTCCGATCCGGACTGAGATTGGCTTTCTGGGATTGGCTCCACCTCGCGGTATTGCAACCCTCTGTACCAACCATTGTAGTACGTGTGTAGCCCTGGCCGTAAGGGCCATGATGACTTGACGTCATCCCCACCTTCCTCCGGTTTGTCACCGGCAGTCTCCTTAGAGTTCCCACCATTACGTGCTGGCAACTAAGGACAAGGGTTGCGCTCGTTGCGGGACTTAACCCAACATCTCACGACACGAGCTGACGACAGCCATGCAGCACCTGTGTTCCGATTCCCGAAGGCACTCCCGCATCTCTGCAGGATTCCGGACATGTCAAGGCCAGGTAAGGTTCTTCGCGTTGCATCGAATTAAACCACATACTCCACCGCTTGTGCGGGCCCCCGTCAATTCCTTTGAGTTTCAGTCTTGCGACCGTACTCCCCAGGCGGCGAACTTAACGCGTTAGCTTCGACACTGAGCACCTAAGTGTGCCCAACATCCAGTTCGCATCGTTTAGGGCGTGGACTACCAGGGTATCTAATCCTGTTTGCTCCCCACGCTTTCGTGCCTCAGCGTCAGTACTGGTCCAGATGGCCGCCTTCGCCACGGGTGTTCCTCCCGATCTCTACGCATTTCACCGCTACACCGGGAATTCCACCATCCTCTACCGTACTCTAGCTTGCCAGTTTCCATCGCAATTCCCAGGTTGAGCCCAGGGCTTTCACGACAGACTTAACAAACCGCCTACGCACGCTTTACGCCCAGTAATTCCGAGTAACGCTTGCACCCTTCGTATTACCGCGGCTGCTGGCACGAAGTTAGCCGGTGCTTATTCTTTGGGTACCGTCATCCGCACGGAATATTCAACCGTACGATTTCTTCCCCAACAAAAGGGCTTTACAACCCGAAGGCCTTCTTCACCCACGCGGCATGGCTGGATCAGGCTTGCGCCCATTGTCCAATATTCCCCACTGCTGCCTCCCGTAGGAGTCTGGACCGTGTCTCAGTTCCAGTGTGGCTGATCATCCTCTCAGACCAGCTACGGATCGTCGCCTTGGTGGGCCGTTACCCCGCCAACTAGCTAATCCGACATCGGCTCATCTTGTCGCGTGAGGCCTTGCGGTCCCCCACTTTCACCTTACGGTCTTATGCGGTATTAGCGTAAGTTTCCCTACGTTATCCCCCACAACAAGGCAGATTCCGATGTATTCCTCACCCGTCCGCCGCTCGCCACCAGGTATTGCTACCCGTGCTGCCGCTCGACTTGCATGTGTTAGGCCTGCCGCCAGCGTTCACTCTGAGCCAGGATCAAACTCTTCAGTTGAAATTGCAGACTTCCGGGCCGAAGCCCTTCCGTCAAACTTCTGAGTGTGAACCAAGCTTTGCGTAAAACATTGCTGCTTTGACGTTTGCTTGGACGCACTTTGTATCGATGGACTTTCATCCACCACAAGGCGCCCACACAAGTTACCTGCGCACACTGTCAAAGATCAAAGACTTGCGGGATTTTCCTCGTCCCGCGCCCAAGGACATTTCGTCCAAGGGAGCCGCGTATCTTACATCGAAAAACGTATCCGTCAACACCCCGCAGCCACATTTTCGCTGCGAACCGGCCGCGTCCCCGCGCCCTTGGACGTCCGCCACTCCGCTCGCTCGCACCAGCCACGGAAGGGGCGCGCATGTTACATCCATTTGCCGCCGGGTCAACGCTGGACATGCGCGTCACATGCCGCGCGGACCGTCGCACCCGCACGATGCTTCAAGTTGCACCGGACCCGGACTGCGGCATGACCCGCGCGGCACGCGAATTCGGTGGCCGAACAGCGGTCCGCGTGAACTGTTTCAGCCACGCATTCATGCCAATGCCGCGCGGTCGACGGCGACGCCGGATGCATCGACCAGCCGTACCCTCGCGAAGTTGCGCTTGCCGAGCTGGAGCAGGTGCTCGCCCCCGGCGGTCAAAACGCGCTCGCGGTCGTCGACGACCGCGCCGTCGATGCGCAACGCGCGCTCGCCGAGCTTGCGCATCGCCTCCGAGTTGCTTGCGGAGAGCTTCGCGGCGACAAACAGTGGCGCGACGCGAATCCCCTCGGCGCCCACTGCGATTTCGATCACCGGCAGGTCGACGTCCACGCGCTGCTCGCGCACCAGCGCGGTCCACTGCGTGATCGCATATTCGGCTTCGGCCTTGCCATGGAAGCGCCCCGCGAGTTCCCGCGCGAGGGCGATCTTCGCGTCACGCGGATGCAAATGACCGGAGTCCACGTCGCGCTGCATGCGGGCGATGTCCGCGAGCGAGCGATCGAGGCTCAGCAACTCGTACCAGCGCCACATCAGCGCGTCGCCGATTTTCATGGTCTTGTTCACGATGTCGATCGCGGGTTCTGCGATACCGATGTAGTTCCCGAGCGATTTCGACATCTTGGCGACGCCGTCGAGCCCCTCGAGCAACGGCATCGTCAGCACGATCTGCGCAGGCTGCCCCGCATCCTCCTGCAACGCGCGCCCCATCAGAAGATTGAACTTCTGATCGGTGCCGCCGAGCTCGACGTCGGCCTTCAGCGCGACCGAATCGTAGCCCTGCACGAGCGGATAGAGGAATTCATGGATTGCGATAGGCTGCCGGCCCGCATAGCGTCTGGAAAAGTCTTCGCGCTCGAGCATGCGCGCGACGGTGTGACTCGCGGCAAGCCGAATCATGTCGGCCGCGCCCATCCTGCCGAACCATTCGGAATTGAATCGCAGTTCGGTGCGTTCCCGGTCGAGCACCTTGAACACCTGCTCGGCATAGGTACGCGCGTTCGCGTCCACATCTTCGCGGCTGAGCGGCTTGCGAGTCACATTCTTGCCGGTCGGATCGCCGATCATCCCGGTGAAGTCGCCGATCAGGAAGATCACCTGGTGACCCAAATCCTGGAACTGGCGCATCTTGTTCAGCAGCACCGTGTGCCCGAGATGCAGGTCCGGAGCCGTCGGATCGAAACCGGCCTTGATTCGCAGCGGACGACCGAGTCCGAGCCGCGCCTCGAGTTCGTCGTGCTTGATGATCTCGTCGGCACCGCGACCAATCAGGTCGAGTGCGTTCTGCGTAGCCGCCATGTCGCTCCTCAGATCGCCTTGCCGAGCGGATCATCCATGCATTGGAACATCGCGCACGGACCCGTGCCGGACCCCGCAAAACGGGCATCCCGGTTAATAATTCGTTAGTCAACAATGGCTCGCAACTCCTTGTCGCCATTGACGTTGACGGCGAGCCTGTCACGCCCTTATGGTACCGCGCGACCGACCGGACTGCGACCCGTGACCGATCCCCGACATGACCTGAAATCTGCGCATCCCAGGATTCGCCGCCTCGGTATCCGGCGCCATACCCAACGCAAGTACTTTCATTTCTATTCGCGCTGCTCGAACTGGACGTTCATGCAGAACGTCGCCGGCTCGCCAATCAGCTGGCGCGCCGAGCACTGGATTCTGGGTGGCCTTGCGGTGCTGCTGACCGCGCTGGTCGGCATCGTGCTGCCGACGTTTGCCAATGCCACGCGTACCGAGGCCGGGACGGCGACGGCTCCCTACACGACGCTCACGCTTGCGCTGCCGGCGTTGCCGCCAGGCACCGAGGCGGACCCGACGATCGGCGCGTTGGGCCCGAACAGCCATGAGCCGGACTGGCGCATCGTCGAAGTGCGGGCGGGTCAGTCGCTCTCCGATATTTTTCGCGAGCAGGGCCTCAGCCCGGTCGACCTGCAACGCGTGCTCGATTCGCAGGACGACACATCCGCATTGCGCGCAATCCGCCCGGGTCAGGAGTTCGCATTCGCCATCGACGAGGACGGCGAACTTTCCGCGATGCGATTCGAACGCGGCGACGCGGCGCGCGTGGTTCTGCACATCGACAACGGCAATGTCAGCGAATCGGTCGAAGACCGCGCTGTCGAGCGGCGCACGCATGTCGCCCATGGCGTCGTCACACGTTCGCTGTTCTATGCCGGTGAGCAAGCCGGTCTCAGCGACGCGATGGTACTCAAGCTCGCCAACGCATTCGGCTACGACATCGATTTTGCCCAGGACCTGCGCGAAGGCGACAGTTTCAGCGTGATCTACAACGACGTCTACCGGGATGGCGAGCGGCTGCACGATGGCGACATCATCGCCGCGACGTTCATCAATCAGGGCCACCGCTACACCGCGATCCGCTATACGAATGCGAGCGGCGAAACGATGCTTTACAACGAGGCCGGACGCGCGCTGCGCAAGTCGTTCCTGCGCACGCCCGTCGAGTTCACGCGTATTTCGTCATTGTTCTCGACCGGGCGCCGGCATCCGATCCTCGGCACGATGCGCGCCCACAAAGGCGTGGACTACGCCGCACCCACCGGCACACCGATTCGCGCCGCGGGTGACGGCAGGATCACGTTCCGGGGCTGGAAGTCGGGATACGGCAACTTCGTGACCATCCAGCACAACAAGGACATCAGCACCGCGTACGGGCACATGTCGCGCTTCGCGAGCGAGAAGGTGGGTCAGCGGGTCAAGCAGGGTCAGATCATCGGCTATGTCGGCATGACCGGTCTGGCGACCGGACCGCACCTGCACTACGAGTTCCGTGTCGATGGCCAGCACCGCAATCCGCTGACCGTCACGCTGCCCCCGGCCGAACCCCTGCCGGCGAACCAGCTCGCGAAGTTCCGCGCGCAGAGCGCCCCGATGCTGGCGCGCCTGGAAACACTCGATCGCATCCAGCTCGCTCGCGCCGGCCATTGAGTCACGCTTGTCCGCGTTCTATCTCGGCCTGATTTCCGGTACCAGCGCCGACGGCATCGACGCGGCGCTGGTGCGGTTCGAACCGACGCTCGAGGTCGCCGCCGCGCAAACATTTGCGTATCGGGCCGCGCTGCGCGCGCGCGTTCTCGCGCTGGCGACCAGCCGTGCGACCATATCGCTCGACGACTACGGGCGTCTCGATGTCGAGGTCGGCGTCGAGTTCGCCGCGGCCGCGCTCGCTTTGCTTGGCGATTCCGGCATCGCCCCGAGCGATGTCGCTGCAGTCGGTTCGCACGGTCAGACCGTCTGCCATCGTCCCGGCGGCGCGCATCCGTTCACGCTGCAGATCGGCGATCCCAGCGTCATCGCCGAACGCACCGGCCTGCCGACCGTCGCGGATTTCCGGCGCGCAGATGTCGCCGCGGGCGGTCAGGGCGCTCCCTTGCTGCCGGCGTTGCATGCCGCCGTGCTCGCCGATCCGGTCGCTACGCGCGCGATTCTCAACCTCGGCGGCATTGCGAACCTGACTGTGCTTGCACCGGGCGAGTCCGTGCTCGGTTTCGACAGCGGCCCGGCCAACTGCCTGCTCGACGCGTGGGCAAACCGGCATCTGCGCACGCCCCGCGACGAGGATGGCGCGTGGGCGCGCAGCGGCAGGGTCGACGAGAAACTGCTCGCGCGCTGGCTGGACGATCCCTATTTCGCGCTGCCGCCACCGAAGAGCACCGGGCGCGAGGTGTTCAATCTCGACTGGCTGGACACGCGACTGCCCGCGGACATCGCGCCCGCGGACGTGCAGGCAACCCTGCTCGCGTTCAGCGCACGCAGTATCGCCGATGCGGTGCGCCGGCACGGCCGCGGCGCGCGCGAAGTGTTCGCCTGTGGCGGCGGCGTGCACAACGGCGCGCTGCTCGATGCATTGCGCGTGGAGCTGGGGGACGTGCGCCTCGACACCACGACCGCGCTGGGCGTCGACCCCGACTTCGTCGAGGCGATCGGCTTTGCCTGGCTCGCACGTGCGCGTCTTGCCGGCGTGCCCGGCAATCTGCCGTCGGTGACCGGAGCGCGTGGGCCGCGTTTGCTCGGCGCGATCCATGCGGCGCCCGCACGGTCCTGATCCCTCGAAAACCCGTCAATGCGGTCGAGCGCGTTCGGCTTGCGCGATCGGCACGCGCAGCAGCACGACCAGAAGCAGGCCCGGAAGCGCCGACAGGGCGGTAATCGCGAAGAAGGCCGACCAGCCGACCTGCGGCACCAGCCATGCCGCGATCGGTCCGAGAAACACGCGCCCCACGGCCGACAGCGACGACAGCAGCGCATACTGCGTGGCCGAGAAACGCACATTGCAAAGCGCGGTCACGAGGACCACGAACGCAGTGCTGCCGAGTCCGCTGAAGAAATACTCCGCGGACACCACGACCGCCATCGCGATCACGTCCGGACCGCTGTGCACGAGCCAGATGTAACCGAGGTTGACCAGGGCTTGGGCGACGCCGAGCACGAGCAGCGCGGGAAACAACCGAATGCGCGTGACGATCCAGCCGCCTGCGAGCGCTCCGAGCAGACCCGCAACGAGTCCGAATGTCTTGCTCACGCTGCCGATCTGGGTCAGCGAGAACTGCGGCACGCGCATCAGGAAGGTGGTCGACAGCGACAACGCGAACGCGTCGCACAGCTTGTACAGAACCATCAATGCGAGCCAGCCGAGCGCGAGCCAGCCATAGCGCGCCGCAAAGTCGGCGAACGGCTGCACGACGGCCTCGCTGAAACTGCGCGTGGGCCGCTCGTCCGGCGCGTCCGGCGACAGCAGCGTGACCGGTACTGCGACGAGCATCAGCAGGCCCATCAGGCGGTAGACCCAGGCCCAGCCGAAATGATCGGCGAGGATCAACGCGAGCGCGCCCGACACGAGCATGCCGAGGCGATAGCCCCCCTGCGAGAATGCGGTGCCCCAACCGCGCTCCGCGGGCGCCAGCAGGTCCGTGCGATGCGCGTCGTAGGCAATATCCTGGGTCGCCGAGGCGAATGCGAGCAGGACGCCGAAGAACGCGATCGTGGTCGCGGCACCCTGCGGCGTATAGAAGCTCATGCTGATCATGGCGGCCGCGCAAAGCACCTGCATGAGCAGGATCCATCCGCGCCGGCGACCAAGGAACGGCAGCGGCAGGCGATCGAGCAGCGGTGCCCACAGGAACTTGAAGACGTAGGCCTGACTGATCAGGGTCACCCAGCCGATCGTCTTCAGGCTCAGGCCCGCAGCAGTGAACCACGCCTGCAGCGTGCTGAGCGAGAGCGCGAGCGGCAGGCCGGAAGCGAAGCCGAGCATGCCGATGCTCGCGATTCGCCACGCGCGTCCCGGCGCTGCGGACATGACCTCGGCAGGCACACCGCTCACGTTGTGCTCAACCGGCATAGTCCACGCTGTACGGCGCGTGGTCGGAAAAGCGCGGCGTCGCATGGATCGCGCAGGAGCGCAGCCGCTCGCGCAGCGACGGCGTGACGAGTTGGTAGTCGATACGCCAGCCGACATTGTTCGCGCGCGCCGCACCGCGATTGCTCCACCAGGTGTAGTCTTCGCCATCCGGATGCAGGTGGCGGTAACTGTCGACCCAGCCACGGCCGTCTCCGCAGCCGTCGCACACGCCATTCATCCAGTCACGCTCGCGCGGCAGGCAGCCGGAATTTTTCTGGTTCGATGTCCAGTTGCGGATGTCGAGACGGCTGCGCACGATGTTCCAGTCTCCGCACAACACGTAGTCGCGACCGCTGGCAAGCCAGCCGTCGAGCACGGGCTTGAGCCAGCCCATCACCTCGAACTTGCGCTCCTGGCGCTCCTCGCCCGACGATCCCGAGGGGATGTAGAAGGACACGACGCTGAGCTTCCCGTAGCGCGCTTCGATGTAACGTCCTTCGTCGTCGAACGGCGCCCAGCCGAGCGCGCTGCGCACCTCGTCGGGCTCGCGCCTGGAGTAGATCGCGACACCGCTGTAGCCCTTTTTCGTGGTCGCGTCGCGATAGAAGCAGTGATGCCCGTCCGGGCGAAACCGCGGATCGCCCAGTTGATCCTCCTGCGCCTTGGTTTCCTGCACGCAGACCACGTCGGCCTGCTGTGCGCGCAGCCAGTCGAAGAAGCCCTTGTTCGCCGCCGAGCGGATGCCGTTCGCGTTGAAGGTGATGATCTTCATTGAGAGCCGGGTCTGGAGGGTTGGAGGATCGGGGAGATTCGAGATTGGGGCAGACTAGCCGATGTTGCCTCGCCTGTGACGGCGAGACCCACGTCCGCAATTGCTGCAGAATCCCGACTTGCCGGTCCCGAATCCCCAATCCCATGCTCGAAGGCCAACGCGAATTCCTCGACCTAGCCCTCGCCCGCAACGCACTGCGCTTCGGCGAATTCACGCTGAAATCCGGACGCGTCAGTCCCTATTTCTTCAATGCCGGGCTGTTCGATTCCGGTGCGGCGCTGGCCACCCTCGGCAAGGCGTACGCGCGGGCGGTCATCGACGCGGCCGTCCCGTTCGACATGCTGTTCGGGCCGGCCTACAAAGGCATCGTGCTCGCCGCGATCACCGCTGCCGCGCTCGCCGAACACCACGGCCGCGACTTGCCGTTCGCCTACAACCGCAAGGAAGCCAAGGTTCACGGCGAGGGCGGGGTGCTGGTCGGCGCGCCGCTGCGGGGCCGCGTGCTGATCGTCGACGACGTGATCACCGCGGGCACCGCAGTCCGCGAATCGCTGCAACTGATCGCGGGCGCGGGAGCCATTCCGGCCGGGGTGGTGGTCGCACTGGATCGTGAGGAACGGGGTCAGGGCACGCTTTCGGCGACCCAGGAACTCACTGCCGAGTTCGGGATTCCGGTATTCGCGATCGCACGCCTCACTGACCTGCTGAGCTATGCGGCCGAGCGTTCGGATCTGGCCGCACACCGGCAACGCCTCGCCGACTACCGCGTGCGCCACGGAGTATGACGCGCGGCGCAGTGCGCGGTCGCCGGCCTCACCTATACTGCGCGCCGGAGGAATCTGTCATGCAATTCACCTCGTCACGCTTCTGCCTGGCCGCGCTCGCGATCTCCGCGATATTGCCTGCTTTCGCAGCCGCCCCTCTCGATCACAACCGCTTCAAGTGGCGCGATGCGGCCGGCAACCTGCACTACAGCGACTCGCTGCCCGCGGAGGCCAGCAGGCTCGGCTACGAGGTCGTGAATCCGCAGGGCATCATCGTCAAGCGTGTCGAGCGCGCGAAGACGCCCGAGGAACTGGCCGCCGCGAAAGTGGAAGCGGCCAAGGCGGAGGCACAACAGGCGGAGGTTGCCACGCGCGCCCGCGCGGACGACCAGCTGTTGTCCTATCCGGCCGAAAGCGATCTGCAACGCGCGCAGGGTCAGCAGCTGGAAATGCTCAATCAGCAGGTGGTCACCGCGCAGATCAGCCTGCGCAGTCAGGAGCAGGCCCTGGCCGACCTGCTGGGTCGCGCCGCCGACGTGGAGCGCGCGGGCAACGCGCTGCCCGCGCAGCAGGCCCGCGAGCTCGCCGAGATGCGCAAGCAGGTCGACAATCAGCGTCTCGCGGTCGAGCGCCGCGCGAGCGAGCGCGATGGCGCCGGAAAACGCTTCGAACAGGAAATCGCGCGTTATCGCGAACTCAAGGCGCGGATCGCCGAGCGACACTCGCAGTAACCGGCCGCATCGACAGTCGTGACGGCGCGGGTGCTGCCGCAAGCCGTCGCGTGCCCGCCTGCCGCGTTCAGAACGGCAACGGCAGCGAAGAATCGAGTGCGAGCAACTGCCGTCGAAACACGTCCTGGATGCGCTTGAGCGCCTGCGCGTCGTCCGCGTCGAAACGCAGCACGAGCACCGGCGTCGTATTGGACGCACGCACCAGGCCCCAGCCGTCCGGCCAATCCGCGCGCACGCCGTCGATCGTGGTCAGGCGCGCGCCCTCGAACTTCGCCGAGGCGCGGAACTTCTCGATGAAGCGGTAATGCTCGCCTTCGTGCATCGGAACCTTGAGTTCGGGCGTCGAAACACCCTTGGGCAAGGTTGCAAAGATCTCTTCGGGAGTCCGTTCGTCGATATCGCCGGCGAGAATCTCCATCAGGCGCGCCGCCGCGTAGATGCCGTCATCGAATCCATACCAGCGTTCGCCGAAAAAGAAGTGACCGCTCATCTCGCCCGCGAGCGCCGCTTCGGTTTCCTTCATCTTCGCCTTGATCAGGGAATGTCCGGTGCGCCACATCAGCGGACTGCCGCCATGCTGGAGGATCAGCGGCTGCAGGTGGCCGGTGCACTTGACGTCGTAGATGATCGTCGCCCCGGGATTGCGGGTCAGGATATCCGTCGCGAACAGCATCAGCAGACGATCCGGATAGATCACTTCGCCGCTCGCGGTGACCACGCCGAGACGGTCGCCGTCGCCGTCGAACGCGAGACCGATGTCCGCGCCGACCTTCTTCACCGACAGGATCAGGTCCTTCAGGTTGGCCGGATCCGACGGATCCGGATGATGGTTGGGGAACGTGCCGTCGACGTCGCAGTACAGCGGTATCACCTCGCAGCCGATCCCCTCGAGCACCGCGGGCGCAATCGCACCGGGAATCCCGTTGCCGCAGTCGACGACCACCTTGAGCTTGCGTTCGATCTGGATGTCATCGGTGATCCGCGCGATATAGTCCCGATTCACGTCGATCGTCTGCAGGCCGCCCAGGCCATCGACGAATTCACCGCTCTCGATTCGCCGGCGCAGCTTCTGAATCCCGTCTTCGGAAAGCGTCTCGCCACCGAGCACGACCTTGAATCCGTTGTAGTCCGGCGGATTGTGGCTGCCGGTCACCGACACGCCCGAGCCGGTGCGCAGGTGATAACCCGCGAAATAGACAACCGGCGTCGGCGTGGCGCCGATGTCGATCACGTCCATGCCAGTCGAGCGCAAGCCCTGGATCAGGGCGGAGACGAGATCGGGGCCGGACAGACGGCCATCGCGGCCGATCACGATTTCGGCGAGGCCGCGGTCGCGCGCTTCGCTGCCGATCGCACGACCGATCAGGCGCGCCACGCCGGTGCTCAGGGACTCGCCGACCACGCCGCGGATGTCGTACATGCGAAAAATCGATGCATCGACATTGACCACTTCCTCGTTCGCGGCCTTGACCGTGTCCGCCGGCGCCTTTTCGGCGGCGGCGTTGTCCGCTCCCGGTTGTTGCTGCTGGATTGCCTGCGCCAAGGTGATCTCCGGTTCGGTCTGTTTCGGGGTGCGCTGCAGTACCTGCATCGCCTGCTGCATGCCGACCTGGCGCAGCCAGAGCGCGAGGAATCCGGCCAGCACGCACAGCCCGGCCAGCGTCACGAGCAGGCCGAAGCTGTGCGAGAAGACGATGAAATAATCCGGTTCGGCCACTGCGATGCGCAGGCTCGTGCCTGCAATGGGCTCGCCGAGGTCACCGACCGAGTTCCCGCCGCTTGCGCCGATGCTCGCGATCTGCAAATCGCCGCGACCATCGCCCTGGCGAAGATCGAGCTTGGCATCGCTGACCCGGAACCGGTCGAAGGTCTGCAGGATCGACTCGAACGGGCGCTCGACAACTGCGAATGCGGCCAGGCGGCCACCGACCTGCACCGGCAGCGCAAACGTGAGCTGGCGTCCCGCCTCGCCGAGGGTGCGCATCTCCGCGCGTGGATCCTCGGGATGCACCTTGGCAAGCATCAACGACGCGGCCTTGGCGTAGCCCAGGGTCTTGAGATCCCCGGACAGGACCTCGTCGAGATCGGGACTGAAGAATTCGCTGTCGGTCAGCTCGGGAACGAGCTTGCGCAGTTCCGCGGCGGCAGCGGCGCGGGCCTGAAGCGGGTCCGGCAGCAGCAGCGCCTGCTGGATGCGGGAATCGGTCAGTGCCTTGCGTACCTGCTGCTTGTACTGGGCAACCTGGTCGGCGATCGCCGCAACAGCGCGGGTCCGTGCGCGCTCGGCGTCCTGCATGCCGTGCTCGGTATCCCAGACCAGACGGGACTGCCACGCGAAAAACGCGCCGAGAATGAACAGCACGGTCGCCGCGGCCAGCGGCGCCAGGATGCGCGATCCACGCCCGACGCGTGCCAGAGCCGCACTCGCGCGCGGTGACCTGTGTCGTTTCGGTTGCCTGGTGTCCATCTTGCCCATGCCTTTCCTCGCATCGCCGGCGGCACGCGCCACGCTTGCGGGCGCCGCAGCCGTCGCCCGCACCCCCGTGCGGCAATTTCGTTCGGGCAAGCACTCACCGGTCACCCGATGAGCGGAAGGTACTCCGTTCCGCCACCGTGCCGATGGCTCGCTTGCTTGCTCAGTGCCGCCCCGAACTGCCGAACCCGCCCACGCCGCGTGCACTCGGGGCAAAATCGGCGACTACGTCGAATGTCGCGCGCGCGATCGGCACGATGACCAATTGCGCGATGCGCTCGCCCGGCTCGATGGTAAAGCCCGCATCGGAACGGTTCCAGCACGAAATCATCAGCGGTCCCTGATAATCGGCGTCTATCAGGCCGACCAGGTTGCCGAGCACGATGCCGTGCCGGTGACCCAGACCCGAGCGCGGCAGAACCAGGGCGCACAGCCCGGGATCGTCGATATGGATC
Source organism: uncultured Gammaproteobacteria bacterium (assembly GCA_963758365.1). Lineage (GTDB taxonomy): Bacteria > Pseudomonadota > Gammaproteobacteria > Xanthomonadales > Rhodanobacteraceae > Dokdonella_A. Next base: position 79,601 of record CAVWVB010000001.1, on the reverse strand, counting down.
GCGATGCCGCTCGGAACAAGCGCGCTGCCTCCCGCGGCAAGCAGCAGCGGCGCGTCCAGCATCGCGCGCAGATCGATGCCCGCCGACGCGGCCGTCGCCGGTGCGGGCAGCGGAAACTGGCTGCCCAGACGCGCATCGAGCACCTTCAGTGCGATCCGCGTCACGCGACCGCCCCGCCATGCGCACGGCGCAGTTCGGCGATGCGCGCGAGCAGCTGTCGCGCCAGCGTGCGCTTGTCCGCTGCGGGCAACTCCTCGCGACCTCCGGGCCAGAGCAGCAACAGGGCATTGTCCTCGCGCTCGAAGCCGAGTCCGTCGCCGACCCGGTTCGCGGCGATCAGGTCGAGGTGTTTGCGCTCGAGCTTGCCGCGCGCATGCTCCTCGACGCGTTCGGTCTCGGCCGCGAATCCGACCACGAGTGGCCGGCTCGGCAGTGCCGCGACTTCAGCCACGATGTCCGGGTTCTGCACGAGCGGGAGGGTGAGCGCGGGGTGCGCGCCCTTCTTGAGTTTCTGCTCCGCGATCGTCGCTGGGCGGTAGTCGGCGACCGCGGCCGCGGACACGAAAACATCGACCGCCGGCGCGCGCGCGAGCACGGCTGCGTGCATCTGGCTGGCGCTGCGCACATCGACCCGCTCGACGCCCCGCGGCGTGTCCAGCGCCACCGGACCCGCAATCAGGGTCACGGCAGCGCCGGCCTGGACCGCGGCCTCGGCAATCGCGAAACCCATGCGGCCGGAACTACGGTTGCCGATGAATCGAACCGGATCGATGTCCTCGAAGGTCGGTCCCGCGCTGATCAGGACCTGCAGGCCGGCCCATTCCCGCGGACCGCGCGCAACGCCGAGTTCGGCCACGATTTCGCCCGCCTCGAGCAGCCGTCCGGCACCGAACTCGCCGCAGGCCTGAGCGCCGGAACCCGGCCCGAACACGCGTACACCGCGTTCGCGCAATCGCGCGAGGTTGGCCTGTGTCGCCGCGTGCGCCCACATCTGCTGGTTCATCGCCGGCGCGACCGACACCTGCGCGGTCGTGGCCAGACAGAGGGTCGTCAGCAGGTCATCGGCCAGGCCGTGCGCTAGCCGCGCGAGCAGATCCGCCGACGCCGGCGCAATCAGCACCTCGTCGGCCCAGCGCGCGAGTTCGATATGGCCCATCGCCGCCTCCGCCGACTCGTCCCAGAGGCCGCTGCGCACCGGATGGCCGGACAGCGCCTGAAAGGTCAGCGCGGTCACGAATCGCGCCGCGTTCTCGGTCAGCACGACGCGCACTTCGGCGCGGGCATCGCGAAGGCGGCGCACGATCTCGGCGGCCTTGTATGCGGCGATGCCCGCGGACACGCCGAGCAGGACACGCGCTCCGGCGAGGTCGCGCGGCGCCGCACCGGATTCTTGCGGAACGTGGCCGGGCCGCTGCGTCATGCGCGCGCGGAGCCGAAGCGCCACGCGGGCAGGACGCTGTCATGGCCACCGCGGGATCGCCGCGAGACGCCGATACGCGGGAAGTGAGCGTTCATGTAGGAAACCGCTGACGGGCGAGGAAACGGCTAGCTTACTGAAAATTGCAGCGCGCGCCTCTGTGGGTTTCGCGCAGGCATCGCTAGATTGGCGACGCGGCCCGGATCCGCGGGTCCGAAACCCCGTCCGCGACGCGAAACGCACGCTTTCAACCCGCAGCGGAAAATCAATGAGCATTCGCGACTGGCCTGACGACGAGCGCCCCCGGGAAAAGCTGCTCGCGCGCGGCGCGGGTTCGCTCTCGGATGCCGAACTGCTCGCGGTGTTCCTCGGCTCGGGCCGACGCGGGCAGACCGCGGTCGATCTCGGACGATCGCTTCTGGTCGGCGCGGGCGGCCTGAAATCCCTGCTCGATGCGCCGCACGGCAAGCCGGATATCGGCCAGGTCGCCTGGTGCCGGCTTTGCGCGGCGCTCGAACTCGGAAAGCGCTATCTCGACGCGGAGCTGCGCAGTGGCGAGACGCTGAGCGACCCGAGCGCCAGCGCGCGCTACCTGAAGTCGCGGCTGGGTGCCTATCCGTACGAAGTGTTCGCGTGCCTGTTCCTCGACAACCGGCACCGCGTGATCGCTTTCGAGGAGCTGTTCCGCGGATCGATCGACGGCGCCAGCGTGCACCCGCGCGAGGTCGTGCGGCGCTGCCTGGTCCACAACGCGGCCGCGGTGATCTTCGCCCACAATCATCCTTCCGGCGTCGCCGAGCCGAGCGCTGCGGATCGCGCGATCACCCGGCGCCTGCGTGAATCGCTGGAACTCGTCGAGGTGCGGCTGCTCGACCATTTCGTGATCGGCAGCGGTACGCCGACCTCGCTGGCGCAACGCGGCTGGATCTGATCGGTGGCAGCGTCGCGCCGGCAGCCGGGCGTCCACGGCATGGGCTTGCCGGCGGGCGCCACCTATACTCGTGCGCGCCCGACGCCGGACCAGTGGATCGTGATACTCGGATTGCCACACGGATTTGCAGCGGACGAGACCGAACTGCGACTCCCCGATGCCGCGGCGGCACGCGGCCTGGCCGGCGAGCAATCGCCACTGGAGACGTTGCTCGCGCGCCGGCGCCGCGACTGGGCCACGCTGATCGCCTCCGCGCAGGACGCGTTGCTGTTCGAGCGCACCGCCGACGCGGTGCGCCTCGCGTACGCGCGACTCGCACTGCGCCACGGGCGTTTCGGCACGGACTTCCATGCCTACCACAACGAAGGCCATATCCTCGAGATCTGCGCGGGCCGGATCGACCGTCTCACCGCAACACTCGGACTGGCCGCGCTGCCATTGCGCGACGGCTGCGCGCTGATGCTGTTTGGCGCCGGCCACGACCTGCGCCAGCGCGAAGCGCCGCATCCGCTCGCGGGCGTCGGCGCCAACGAGCGGGCGAGCATCGAGGAGACCCAGCGCATACTCGACGCGACCGGGTTTTCACGGGAGCACGATGCAGACCTGTATCTGGCGCTCGAACTGATGATCGCCGGCAGCACGTTCGACGCGCGCCCTCCGCCCGGCGGCCACTCCTACAATGCGGCCGACCTCGTGCAAAGCGGCGGCGCACTCGCCGCCACGCTCGACACTGCGCTCGATGTGCATCATCCCGGGTGGCGTGCCGACGCGAACTTCGCGAACGGACATCGCCTCGCGCTGATTGCCGCCGATCTCGACACCGCGAATGTCGCCGAGCCGTTCGCGACATTCGCTGCCACCGCGGAGAACCTGTGTCGCGAGCGCGAGATGCTGGCCGGTCGTTCGCTCGCGGCCGGCGAGAGCGCGTTGCCGGTGCTCGGATTCCTCTCCGACGGCCAGGATCGGTTCTTCTTCGAGCTGCACCACTTCCAGTCGCTGCCCGGTCGCGCTGCATTCGAATCCGGCAAGCAGGCCAACGCCGCAAAGCTTAAGGCGCTGTCCACGGGGCTGCGCGTGCGGGTCGCGCGCGCCGGACCACCCGCAAACGGAAACCAGGTCATCGACGCCTACCGGGCGACACTCGCCGAACTGCTCGATTAGGGTGCGCCAGGCAGGGTCGGTGCTTCCCTGCACCGGAGGGCGCCGTGCGCATCCCGCACGCCGCCACTGCTCTGACGCCTGCAGTCTGGCTCGCGATTGCGACGCCCATGTGACGTGAATGTGATCGACGCGGGGCCGCCCGCGCCCGTCGATGCCTTGCGCACATGCGGGAAACCGCAACCCGCCGTCTACGGTCCGTGGAGCAATTCCCGTGTCGCGCCGGGACAGTCCGCGGCGGCCCCGTTCCTGTCCGCGCACGCGGCGCCCGATGCGACGCGGCGACGGACGCATTGCAGGCCTTACAATAGACGGCTTTCCCGAACTCCGGCCTGCCGTGAAAGATTCGTTGCAATCCCTCGTCCTCGAAGCAATCACCACCTTGCGCGCGAACGCCACGCTGCCCGCGGGGGTGACGCCGGATTTCGTGGTCGAGCGCACCAGGAACCGTGAGCACGGCGATTTTGCGACCAATGCGGCGCTGCTGCTGGCCAAACCGGCGGGTCGCAAGCCGCGCGAACTGGCCGCGGCGCTGGTTGCCGCGCTGCCGGCCAGCGCGGAACTTGCGAGGGTCGAGGTCGCCGGCCCCGGCTTCATCAATTTCTTCCTGAGTCCGGCCGCGTTCCAGTCCGAAGTGCGATCGGTCCTCGAAGCCGGCCCCGCGTACGGCCGCGGCACGATCGGGCGCGGCCGCACCGCGGGCGTGGAATTCGTGTCCGCCAATCCGACCGGCCCGCTGCACGTCGGCCACGGCCGTGCCGCGGCGATCGGCGACTGCATCGCACGCCTGCTCGATGCGAACGGCTGGCACGTCGTGCGCGAGTTCTACTACAACGACGCCGGCGCCCAGATCAACAACCTCGCGCTGTCCGTGCAGGCGCGCGTGCGTGGAATCGAGCCCGACGATTCGCGCTGGCCCGTCGATGGGTATCGCGGCGAATACATCAAGGATGTCGCACGCGCCTATCTCGATCGCGAGTCGGTGCATGCGGACGGCCTCGACATCGTCGGCGCCGGCGATCCGGGCGATCTCGACGCGATCCGCAGGTTTGCGGTCGCCTGGCTGCGTCGCGAGCAGGATCTGGATCTGCGTGCATTCGGCGTCGAGTTCGATGTGCATTTCCTCGAGTCTTCGCTGTATGCGCAGGGCAAGGTCGAGGAGACCGTCGCCGAACTCGTCGCGCACGGCCACGCCTACGAGGAAGGCGGCGCGCTCTGGCTGCGCACGACCGACTTCGGCGACGACAAGGACCGCGTGATGCGCAAGTCGGACGGCAGCTACACCTACTTCGTGCCCGACATCGCCTACCATCGCAGCAAGTGGCAGCGCGGCTACGAGCGCGCGATCACCGAACTCGGGTCCGACCACCATGGTTCGCTCGCGCGCGTCAAGGCCGGCCTGCAGGCGCTCGACGCGGGAATTCCCAAGGGCTGGCCGGACTACGTGCTGCACCAGATGGTCACCGTGATGCGCGGCGGCGAGGAGGTCAAACTCTCCAAGCGCGCGGGCAGCTATCTGACCCTGCGCGACCTCATCGACGAAGCCGGCCGCGACGCGACTCGCTATTTCCTGGTCGCACGCAAGGCCGATTCGCAACTGGTGTTCGACATCGACCTCGCGCGCGCGCAGAGCAACGACAACCCGGTCTACTACATCCAGTACGCGCATGCGCGGGTAGCCAGCGTGATGCGCCAGCTCGATGATCGCGGCCTGGGCTGGGACCGCGCCAACGGCCTCGCCCGTCTCGCCCTGCTCGACAATGCGCACGAACAGGCGCTGCTGGTCGAACTGTCGCGTTACGGCGAGGTCATCGAAGCCGCCGGCACGAACCTCGAGCCGCATCTGGTCGCGACCTATCTGCGCGAACTTGCAGCCGCGTTCCACGCCTACTACAACTCGCACCAGTTCATCATCGACGACGCGGATCTGCGCGATGCGCGGCTCGCACTCGCTTCCGCCGTTCGCCAGGTACTGGCCAACGGTCTCGACCTGCTGGGCGTATCCGCCCCGGAGAGCATGTGATGGCAGCAAAGAAGGGTCGCCAGGCGACGCGCGGCGGCAATGGCACGCACAAACCCGCATGGCTGTGGATACTGGTGGGCATGCTTGCCGGGATCGGCCTCATGCTGCTCGTGCTCGGCAGGGACTGGGCGCCGCTGCTGCGCAAGCGCAGTCTGCCCGAACCCAATCCGCAGGCGACCGCGCCGCGCGAGAGCGATGCGCCCGTTGCCGAGGCCAAGCCGAAGAAGAACTACGATTTCTATCAGGTACTGCCGGAAGCCGAAGTCGTGATTCCGGACGCCGAACTGTCGGCCAAGGCCCGCGCCGAACAGCAGGCGCGCGAGACCGCCACGTCGCCCGCGTCGGCGGAGATCGCGAGTTCGCCCGCGGCTCCCGCACGCTACATCCTGCAGACCGGTTCCTACCCGGACCCGCGCGCGGCCGACGAAGCCAAGGCGAAACTTGCGCTGTCCGGATTCGTCGCGAAGATCCAGCCGGTCACGATCAACGGCAAGACCTGGCACCGCGTGCGGCTCGGCCCATACCCGAGCGCGAGCGAACTGGAAGCCGCGAAGCGTTCGCTCGCGGACAACGGCATCAACGCGATCGCGCTCAAGGAAACCGGACCCTGATCGCGTACGCGCGGCGTCGCCGCTCTCAGCCGTCGAAACCGTCGGCGAAGATCAGGTCCATGACCGTGAAGGTCGCGGTGACCGTGCAATCGGCCGTGACCGGCGCGGTCGTGTAGCTGTCGCCGACCAGGCTGCCGCCGCAACCGCTGACGCTGTCGATCTGGTAGCCGGGATTCGCGGTCACCGTGAACGTCACGGTGTCGCCCTCGGGCACCGTCTGCGCAACCGCAGGCGTCAGTGTCCCGCCCGCGCCCGCACTCGGCGTCACCACATAGGTGATTCCCTGCGACGCGGATTCGAACCGGTAGACCGGACCGTTGCCGTCGGCGACGTACAGGTTGCCGACTTCGTCCTCGCCGAAGCTGTAGGTGCTCATCGACAGCGTGCCGCCCAGGGTCTGGAAGGTCCATGGCGACACCGTCGCGCCTGCATCGGCGACCACGTAGATGTCGCCGCTGCAGTAGTCGCTGAAGATGTACTGCCCGCGCAGCGGCACGATCGGCCCACGATAGACATAGCCGCCGGTCACCGCGCAGCCGCCGACCGAGTTGTGCGAATAGTCGAGCTTCGGCGGAATGCTTCCGGCCGGCCCGGTGCAGCCGCTGGTCCCGCCCGGATAGGTGTGGAAGCCCTCGCAGAGGTTCCACTGGAAGTTCTGACCCGGGCTGCCCGCGGCCTGGAAATCGATTTCCTCGTAGACGTTCTGGCCGACGTCGCCGATCAGCATGTCGCCGGTCTCGCGGTCGATGCTGAAGCGGAACGGATTGCGGAAGCCCCAGTTGAACACTTCGGCACAGTCGTCCGGATGCGCGCCCGCATCGGCGAACGGATTGCCGGGCGGTATCGCGTACGGCGCGGGCTGGCCCGCGGCCACGCCGCACAGGTTCGTCGCTGACGCAGTCGTATCGTGCACGTCGAGACGGATGATCTTGCCGAGCAGGTAATAGGTCGGTCCGCTGCCGGTCGTCGTGTAGCACGAGGACGGATTGCTGTCGGCCTTCTTGCGCCCGGTGCACTGCGCGAAGCCGTTCGGATCGCCCTGCACGCCGCCGTCGCCCATCGACCAGTTGATATAGCCCTGGTGATCGAAATGCAGGTCGCCGCCGTTGTGGTTGGACGCGATATCGGGCACGCGCAGGATCACCTGCCCGGTCGGGTTCGCGACGTCGGGATTGGCGGCCGACACCGTGTAGCGCGCGAGCACCTGGTCCGCGGTCGCGCCGAGATGCGGATCGCTCGTGGGCGCCGTATAGGTCACGTAGAACGTGCCGTTGCTCGCGTAGTCGGGATCGAACGCGAGACCGAGAATGCCCTGCTCGCCGCCGCAGCTCGCATTGATCGAAAGGAACGGCGTCGCCAGCACGATGCCATTCTTGACGATACGGATATCGCTGCAGCGCTCGATCACGAACACGCGGCCGCTGCCGTCGTTGGCGTTGCGGATCGCGATCGGCTGCGCGAACGTCGTCGATGCATCCGGCCAGCGCACGAGCGCGAGGTCGGCCGGGTTGATCCCGGCCAGCGCGGTCATCGGTGCGGCCAGGGCCAGCCCGACGAAGGCGGTCATCCAACGATTGCTGCGCATGAATCGCTCTCCTCGGTCGAAAACCCGCGCTGTTCTATCACGCCCGGGGTTGGAATTGCGTTGCGCGTGCACGACGACACGTTCGTGACCCGCGCCGCAGGTTCGCGACGGCGGCTGCAGCCGGCGCGTCTGCATCAACGATGCCGGAAGCATCGTGAACCGCACCGGTTACGCTCGCGGCGCGCGCTTGAGGCGGATCAAGGCCGAGATGTCCTCGCTGCCGTGGCCCTGCGCGAGCAGTACCGCATAGTCGGCCAGAGACTTCTCGATCACCGAGCGATCGGTGCCCGCAGCCTGCGCCAGTTCACGCACGATTTTCAGGTCCTTGTGCAGCAGGGCGAGCTTGAAACCGACGTCGAACTCGTCGCGGAGCATCGTCGCCCCGCGCTTGTCGAGGAACCAGTTGCCGGCAGCGCCCGCGCCGAGGGTCGGCAGCAGGCGCTCCGGATCGAGTCCGAGCCGTTCGGACAACGCAAGGCCCTCGCAGACGGCCTGGGCGATGCCCGCGACCAGCACCTGGTTGACCGCCTTGGTGTTCTGCCCCGCGCCGACCGCACCCATGTGGCTGACCTTGGCCGCATAGCAGTCGAGGACCGGCCGCACGCGCACGATGACCGACTCCTCGCCGCCAGCCATGACCGAAAGCCGGCCATTGATCGCACCTTCGACGCCACCCGACACCGGCGCATCGACGAAGGCGCAGTCCGCAGCCGCGAGCATCGCGTGCGCTTCCTGCGCGGTCACCGAGGACACCGTCGAGTGATCGATCACGATCGTTGCGGGCGCCGCGTGGGTCGCGATCGTCTGCGCGAGCGCGAGCACGTCGGCATCGGCGGGCACGCACAGCGCGATCACGTTGCAACGCGCGATCAGCTCGGCCAGATGCTCGGGCGCGGCTACGGCGAGTTGCTGCGCCGTAGCCGCCGCCTTGTCATGCGAGCGGTTCCAGACCGCGCTGAGCAGGCCCGCGCGAGCGATGTGCCCGGCCATCGGCCGCCCCATCGCGCCGAGGCCGATGAAGCCGGTTCTCAGATCGTCCAAGTCATGTCTCCGTACCTGTCGACTGTTCGTGTCCTCGCAATCACGGCGCCTCGGCGAGATAGGTATAGCCGGTCAGTCCGTTCTCCAGCGTCTCCTGCATGGTGGCCGCCTCGTTCGCGGCGACACCCGCGGCCGCGATCTTGCCGGCATAGGCGGCGCGCAGCGCGGCCAGATCGTAGCCGACGTAATCGAGCATCAGATCGGTCGTGTCGCCGCGCCGGCGCTGCGCAAACGCGTAGCCCTCTCCGTCCAGCCGCACGTTGACCGCATCGGTATCGCCGAACAGGTTGTGGATGTCGCCGAGCGTTTCCTGGTATGCGCCGACCATGAACACGCCGAGCCGGTACGGCTCGCCTTCGCGCAGCGCATGCAACGGCAGGCTCACATCGACGCCGTCGGCGTCGACGTACTGGTCGATGCGCCCGTCCGAATCGCAGGTCAGATCGGCGATCACCCCGCGCCGCTCCGGAGCGCGGTCCAGATGCGCGATCGGCACGATCGGAAACACCTGGTCGATCGCCCACACGTCCGGCACCGACTCGAATACCGAGAAATTCACGAAGTACTTGTCGACCAGGATGCGGTCGAGTTCGTCGAGAACCTGGCGATGCACGCGCTCGTCGGCCTTGAGCAGCGCCCGCACCGCGTTGATGACCGCGTAATAGAGGTCGTCGAGTTCGGCGCGGTCGGCCAGCGAGAGCTGACCGAGCGCGTACAGCGAATAGCCTTCCGCGAGCTGGTATTGCGCCTCGTGGTAGAGCTCGGTCGGTGGCCGGCGGCCGATCTCCGCATGGGTCTCGCGCAGGCGCCGCAGCACGGCCGGTTCGTCGACGCGCGCGGCCGGCACCGCGCCGCGCGGCGCCTGCTCGACCTCGGTCACGTTGACGACCAGCACCGCATGGTGAGCGGTCAGCGCGCGTCCCGATTCGGTCAGCACATGCGGTGGTTCCAGTCCGTTCGCGGCGCAGGCCTCGGCGAGCGCACCGACCACCGCGGATGCGTACTCGTCGAGGCCATAGTTGATCGAGCAGTCCGAGCGCGACCGCGTGCCTTCGTAGTCGACTCCGAGACCGCCACCGACATCCATGTGGGTGATCGGCAGACCCATGTTCGAGAGTTCGACGAAATAGCGCACCGCCTCGCGCATGCCGTTGGCGATGTCGCGCACGTTCGACATCTGCGAACCCATGTGGAAATGCAGGAGCTTGAGCGTGTGCGAGAGACCCGCCGCGTCGAGCTCGTCGAGCAGGTTCAACAACTGGCGCGGGGTCAGACCGAACTTGGCCTTGTCGCCACCGGAGTTCTGCCACTTGCCGGCACCGAGACTCTTCAGGCGCATGCGCACTCCGAGCAGCGGTTCGACATCGAGCGCCCTGGCCTCTTCGATCACGTAGCGCAGTTCGGATGGTTTCTCGATCACGATGAACAGGTCGAGGCCGAGCCGGCGCCCGATCAGCGCGAGGCGGATGTACTCGCGATCCTTGTAACCGTTGCAGATCACCGTGCTGCCGCGCTGCGCGAGCGCGAGCACGGCCATGAGTTCGGGCTTGGATCCGGCCTCGAGGCCGAACCCGTGCGTCGCGCTCGCGGCCAGTTCGCCGGCCACGTTGTTCTGCTGGTTGACCTTGATCGGATAGATCAGCGTGTAGCCGCCCGCATAGTCCCACTCGGTCATCGCCTTCGCGAACGCGCGCTGCAGGCGCGCGCGGCGGTCAGCGAGAATGTCCGCGAAACGCACCAGCAGCGGCAGGCGCGATCCCCGCGCGCACGCGTCGTTCACGATCGCCGGCAGCGACAGGATCGGACCGTCGGCCCCGCGCGGCCGCACGAGCAAATCGCCGTCGTCGGCAACGTCGAAATAACCTTCGCTCCAGTGCGGCACGGCCCAGGTGCGTCTCGCCGCGTCGGCGTTCCAGTGCTGCTTGGTCACTCGGTGCTCCACGGTGATCGAGCCGAACGCGTAGTGTAGCGAGGCCTTGCGCAGCGCGCGTGGCAGCCTCGCGCGGACCGGCTACAATCGTGCCCCCTCGGGCCGCGTCGCACCGACCCGACTGGCCGAGCCCGCAGGAAGCATCCGATGTCCACGCCCGAACAAGCCGCCACCGAACCAGCCTGGTTTACCGAACAGCACGCGCGTTCCGGCTCGTCGTTCGGACTGCGCATCAAGCAGCGCCTGCACGCCGAGCAGACGCCGTTCCAGTCGATCGAGATCTTCGATACGACCGACTGGGGCAAGCTCATGGTCATCGACGGCTGCACGATGGTGTCCACGCGCGACAATTTTCTCTACCACGAGATGATGTCGCATCCGGCGCTGTTCACGCATGCTCGTGCGAAGCGCGTCGTGATCATCGGCGGCGGCGACTGCGGCACCCTGCGCGAGGTGCTCAAGCACGAGGAGGTCGAGCACGCGGTGCAGGTCGAGATCGATGAGCGCGTGACCCGGCTTTCCGAGCAGTATTTTCCGGAACTCTGCGAATCCAACAGCGACCCGCGCGCGGAATTGCGGTTCATCGACGGGATCCGCTACATGGCCGAAATCGAACCCGAATCCATCGACCTGGTGATCGTCGATTCGACCGATCCGGTCGGTCCCGCGGAGGGCCTGTTCGGCGCGGATTTCTACGCGACCTGCCACAAGGCACTGCGCGCGAGCGGAATCCTGGTCCAGCAGAGCGAGTCGCCGCTGGTGCACCTGGGTCTGATCAAGGCGATGCGTGCGGCGATGCGTGCGGCGGGATTCAACGCATTGAAGACCCTGACTTTTCCGCAGCCGTTGTATCCAACCGGCTGGTGGAGCTGCACGATGGCGCGCAAGGGCGCGGATCTGTCCGGCTTCCGCGAGCGCGGTGCGGCGACCAAACAGTTCGATACGCGCTACTACAACGTCGACGTGCATCGGGCCGCGCTGGCCCTGCCCGAATTCATGCGTGAGGCGCTGCGCGACTAGCGGCCTGCAACAGAGGAAGTGGAACAGGGATCGTGAGGGCGGGCGCCGGCCCGCAGCGAGGCCCATGGCGGTGCCCATGGGTCGAGCGAAGGCCAGGCACGGCGCCGCGAGACCAGGCGAGTTGCTTTCAATTCACTGTTTCAGGTCACTAGTTCAGGTCACTAGCCGGGTTTCGACCCGTTGCGGCCTCGGCTACGCGCCACGCCGCAGGCACCGCGCGATCCACAGGTCCACGCGATCGAGAATGCGTGCCGCGACCAGCGACTCTCCGGCGATCAGAGCGGCCGCGAGCACGATCACCAGCACGCCCGGCCCGGGCAGCACGAGCAGCGCGATTCCGGCCGCCAGCATCGCGATCGCGACGCACATGACAACGCCCTTGCGCAACGCGCCGGCGCGCGGCGCGCGGCGGCGATAGCGCTGCTGGAAGCGCCTGCCCGCGGGGGCCGAACGGAACGTGCGCCAGCGGCGGCGCAGGGCAGCGAACATCGTGAGTCCGGGTCCGGCGACAGGAGGGTTGCATGTTGTCATCCCGCGATGAATGAATCGTGGCCGCGCCGATCGCGGAGAACCTGCCGTTGCGAGCGGCCGATCGCGGCCGACGCGCTCGGCCGCCGCCGTCGTATGCTTGACGTCCGTTTCCGTCGGAGTGCGCCATGAACCGGATTGCGCTGATCGCAGCGGTCGCTTCGCTGTCCTTGTCCCTGTCCGCCCGCGCCGGCGACCGCATCACGGGCAAGCCGTTCGCGACGCGTTCGGAAGTCATCGCGACGCACGGCATGGTCGCCACGTCGCAGCCGCTCGCAACGCAGATCGGACTCGACGTGCTCAGGCAGGGTGGCAGCGCGGTCGACGCGGCCATCGCCGCGAATGCGGCGCTCGGTCTCATGGAGCCGGTCTCGAACGGCATCGGCGGCGATCTGTTCGCGATCGTCTGGGACGCGAAGACGAGAAAACTCTACGGCTACAACGGTTCGGGTCGATCGCCCAAGGCGCTGAGCCTCAAGTGGTTCCAGGATCATGGCTATAAGGCCGTGCCTCCACTCGGGCCGCTGCCGGTCAACGTGCCCGGAGCGGTCGACGGCTGGTTCGCGCTGCACGACCGCTTCGGCCGGCTGCCGATGAAGAAGGTGCTCGCGCCCGCAATCGCGTACGCGCGCGAGGGCTTCCCGCTGACCGAACTGATCGCGTACTACTGGAAACTCTCGGTGCCGCGACTCGCGAAATACCCGGGGTTCAGCGCACAGATGACGATCGATGGCCGCGCGCCGGCCAAGGGCGAAATCTGGAAGAATGCAAACCTCGCGAACACCCTGCAGGCGATCGCCGAGGGCGGCCGCGACGCGTTCTACAAGGGCGCGATCGCGCACACGATCGCCGACTACATGAAGGCGAACGGCGGTTTCCTTTCCTACGAGGATCTAGCCAGCCATCACGGCGAGTGGGTCGAGCCGGTGTCGACGAACTACCGCGGCGTCGATGTCTGGGAACTGCCGCCGAACGGCCAGGGCATCGCCGCGCTCGAGATGCTGAACATCCTCGAAGGCTACGACTTCGCGAAGATCCCGTTCGGCAGCACCGAGCATGTGCACCTGTTCGCCGAGGCGAAGAAGCTCGCATTCGAGGACCGTGCGAAGTTCTATGCCGATCCCGCGTTCAGCAAGGCGCCGGTCGCACGCCTGATCTCGAAGGACTACGCGGCGGAGCGGCGCAAGCTGATCTCCGCAGACCACGCGTTGCGCGAGGTCCCTGCCGGCGATCCGCAGCTGCACGGCGACACGATCTACCTGACCACCGCGGACGCGCAGGGCAACATGGTCTCGCTGATCCAGTCCAACTACCGCGGCATGGGCTCGGGGATGACACCGCCGGGACTCGGCTTCGTGCTGCAGGATCGCGGCGAGCTGTTCGTGCTCAGGGAAGGTCACGCCAATACGTTCGAGCCCGGCAAGCGTCCGTTCCACACGATCATTCCGGCATTCATCACCCGCGATGGCGAGCCGTGGATCAGTTTCGGCGTGATGGGCGGCGACATGCAGCCGCAGGGTCACGTCGAGATCGTGATGAACCTCGTCGATTTCGGGATGAACCTGCAGGAAGCCGGCGATGCGCCGCGCATCCAGCACGAAGGTTCCACGTCGCCCGAAGGCCAGGCCGAACCGATGACCGATGGCGGCTGGGTCGACCTGGAGTCGGGCTTTCCGTACGAGACCGTGCGCGGCCTCATGCGGAAGGGACATTCGGTGCGCTTCGCGAACGGTCCCTATGGCGGATACCAGGCGATCGAGTGGGATGCGAAGAACCGCGTCTACCTGGGTGCCTCGGAAGGGCGCAAGGACGGCCAGGCGGCAGGGTATTGATGCGCACGACGTGCGGGCGGCCGATGCCGCTCGCCGGCAACAGGCCGTCGCCCGCCGAATGGCTCATGGAGCTGCCGATCGGGCGCGCGCTGCGGACGCATGGATGCGCGGCCACGAGTCCAACCCCGGCAAGCTTCGCGGATCGCCGATGCTGGTGTACCCTGCCCGCCACTTTGCGTACCGGCGGAGGCATTCATGCTCAAGGTCCTGGTGGCGAGTTCCAAGGGCGGCGCAGGCAAGAGCACGCTGGCGACCAACCTGGCCGCGCATTACGCGGTCGACGGCAAGAACACCGTGCTCGTCGACGCCGACCGGCAGGGTTCGGCGCTGCGCTGGAGCGAGAAACGCGCGCAGCACGTGAACCTCGTGCTCGGCGTGCCGGGCCTGCGTCGCGACTGGGAAAGACAGGTTCCCGACGATGCGCAGCGCGTGATCATCGACTCGGCGGCCGGGATCCGCGCCGACGAGGTCGCCCCATACCTCGATAGCGTCAGCGTGGTCGTCGTGCCGGTGCTGCCCTCGGCGATCGACCTCGAAGCAACCGAACCGTTTCTCGCCGAGCTCGCGAAAATGCCGCGCATCCGGCGCGGCAAGGTCGCGGTCGGCATCGTCGCGAACCGGCTCAAACCCTGGACCAATGCGTCCCAGCTCGCGGTCGAGGAGATGAAGACCTTTCCGTTCCCGCTGGTCGCCGAGCTGCGCGACACCCAGGGCTACGTGCTTGCCAATGCGCTGGGCAAGAGCATCTTCGACTACCACTCCGAACTCGTGCGCTCGCACCAGGACGACTGGGCCAAGCTGTTGCGCTGGTTGAAGAAACACGCCTGAACGCACGCGCATCACGGCGCCTCCGCCGCAGCGGAGGCGTGTCGCCTTAACCCGAATTTGCGTGAACTTTGCAGCTTGCGAGCGAACAAGACGCCGCCGCGCGCGTTCAATACACACGCGGTCGTCGTGACCGCTCAAGGAGATTCCTCCATGCGCAGCATCCTTTCCACCCGGTTGATTCCCGCGCTGCTGGGCGCGTGCGCGCTGGCGTCCGCGGGCCTCGCGCTGGCCGCGGATCCGGCGTCTTCCGACGCTACACAGAGCACGCGTGCCGCCAAGCGCGCCGAATTCCAGCAACGCATGTTCGACAAGATCGATACCAACCACGATGGCCTGATCAGCCGTGCCGAATACCAGGCCTTCGTCGATGCACGCTTCGACAAGCTCGATACGAATGGCAACGGTCTGGTCACCGCAGACGAGATCGCCGATTCGCAGGCGACCAGGGAGCGCGCCCGGAAACGCGCCGAGGCGTTCGTCAAGCGCAACGACCCGAGCGGCAGCGGCAACGTCAGCAAGGGCGATTTCGAAGCCAAGGCAATGCAGCGGTTCGACCGCATGAGCGGCGGCGGCGATACCGTCACGGCCGCGCAGTTCGCCGCCCAGCGCGGCCACCACGGGCATGGCCGGATGGACACGAACCCCGCCAAATCCAGCGACGGTTGATACCACCCGCGGCGCGGCGACGCCGCGATCCGTTGCCCCGAAGACCGGCGGTGGTGCCCATTTGGACTGCCGCCGGTCGTATCGTGCCCGGCCACCGGAATGGCAGGCCTGTTCGATCTCCCGTTGACCACGGCCGACGCGAATCGGGCATCATCGGGCCTCGACAGGACACGGGGGAACGCGCCGATGGCCACACGCGAGATCATCCTGCTGCGCCATGCCCATGCCGAAGGCGCGATGCCCGGCCAGGAGGACATTGCGCGCGTGCTCAGCCTTCGCGGCGAGGCCGAAGCCGATGCGACGGGTGTCTGGCTCAAGCAACATGCGGCCGCGCCGCAGCGCGTCCTCTGCTCGTCTGCCGCACGTGCGAGGGAGACCTGCGAGCGCGTGCTCGCGTCGCTCGGCTATGCCGACCTGCGCAGCGACGCGCGCATCTACGAGGCCACCCCGGCAACCCTGATCCGCGTGCTCGACGACCACAGCGACGCCGATTCGGTGATGCTGGTCGGCCACAATCCGGGCCTCGAGAACCTGGTTGCCCTGTTGACCGAAGGCGCTTCGGATTCCGGTCGCGGCATGCCGCCGGGCGCGGTGGTCTGGCTGACGCTGCACAGGGGCGGCATCGAACCCGGCAGCGCCGAGGTCCGCCATTTCTGGTGGCCCTGACGGTCGACACCGTCGGTGCGCCGCATGGCACTCGCCCGGATCGTGAGCGGCTGCTTGCTGTCGATCTGCGCCCTTGCGATCCTGCATGCCGCGCCGCAAGCCGGCCAGGCCGGCACCGTCATCGAGCTCGACAGCGTGCGCTCGGCCGGCGAGTTCCGGGTCAAGCTGATGTGGCTGCTCACCGTGAGAGGTGAATTCGGGCGTGTGCACGGAACGGTGCGCGAGGACCGTTTCCGCGACCAGCTGCGGGTCAGTGCGAGCATCGACGTCGACACCGTGCACATGGGCCGGTCCTCCTACGAAGACTGGGTCAAGTCGCCCGAATTCTTCGATGCGGCGCGCCACCCGCGGATCCAGTTCGAATCCGCGGCGATTCCGCGCGCGCGTCTGCGCAATGGAGGCGAGTTGCGCGGGGACCTCGAGGTTCGCGGCGTTCGCGGGCCGGTCCGGTTCGAACTGCTGCCAGCCACCTGCACCAAGCCGGGATTCGAGTGCGCGATCCACGTCCACGGCACGATACGTCGCTCCGAATTCGGCATGGGATCGCATCGCGGCACGCTCAGCGACAAGGTCGATCTCGATTTTTCGATCTTCGCGTTGTCGGCGCTCGATCCGTCCGCGGCGCCCGCGGACACGCGATGAGGCACGGCGTCGCGCCGCGCGCACCCGGTCGTGCCTGCGCAGTCACTCGAACTGCGGCGATTCGCATCGCGATCGGCACGCTGCTGCCGCTGCTCGCTGCGTGCGGCCTGAACCGTGACCTGGCACGCCGCGCCGACCTCGCGGTCGCGGCGCAGCGCCCGGACACCCTCGTATGCCATCGCGCCGACCACTGCGCGATCGACACGCCGTACCGCCGGCTCGTCGACGAGGCACGTGCGGCGAGCACGCCGGACCGGCCCGTGCACTACGTCAATCTGCTCGAACGCGGCGAAGACTCACTGCTCCTGCGCATCCATCTGATCCGTGCCGCAACCCGCAGCATCGACGTGCAGACGTTCATCTGGGCAGAGGACGACGCCGGCTGGCTCGTGCTCGACGAGCTGATCGCGGCTGCGCGCCGTGGCGTGCGCGTGCGCGTACTCGCCGACCAGTTGTTCATGCTCGATGACGTCGAGTGGCTTGCGCGCATCGCGCGCGCGCACGTCAATTTCGAGTTCCGGCTGTACAACCCGACCTTCGACGAAGCGGTTACCGAACCGCTCGAGTTCGCGGCCGGCATCCTGTGCTGCTTCGCCCGTTTCAACCAGCGCATGCACAACAAGCTGCTGCTCGTGGACGGCGACATCGGGATTGCCGGCGGGCGCAACATCGAGGATCGCTATTTCGACTGGGATCCCGCGTTTGACTATCGCGACCGCGACGTACTCGTGCTGGGTCCGCGCGCCGGCCGCGAGATGCAGGCGTCGTTCGAGCAGTTCTGGAAGCATCCGCGTTCCGTGCCGCTGACCCGGCTCAACGACGTCAACCGGCGCATTCTCGCCGACCACGACACGGCCGGCGAACCAACGCCCCCCGCCGACGCCGACTGGCCGCGCATCGAATCGCTGCGCGCGCGCGCAGCGGACCCGGGCTACATCGAGAAGCACTTCGTCGCCGACGCAGTGCGCGTGGGCCGTGCCGACTACTTTTCCGACGTCCCGGACAAGGCCGCGCGGCTCGATGATCCCGAAGAGATTCCACTGACCACGCACATCGCCAATCTGCTTCGCGGCGCGCAAAGCGAGATCGTCTTCGAGACCCCGTACCTCGTTCTGAGCAGGGCCGCGCGGGAAATCTTCCGTTCCCTGCACGCACGCGAACCGCGGGTACGCGTGATCGTATCGACCAATTCGCTGGCCGCGACCGATGCGTTCTACGTATACGCGCTTTCCTACAAGTACAAGAAGCGCTACCTGAAGCGCTACGGATTCGAAATTCACGAGTTCAAGCCGTTTCCCGGCGATGCCGCGCAATTCGTGCGCAACTACGACTCCCTCGCGGGCACCGCCAACAGTGGCCGTTCCGGCCGCTACGGGAAAGCACCCCTCAAGCGTCCAGGCGTGCGCATGGGCCTGCACGGAAAATCGCTGGTGATCGACAACCAGGTCAGCATGATCGGATCGCACAACTTCGATCCGCGTTCCGACGATTACAACACCGAATCGGGCTTCATCATCTACGACCGCGAAGTCGCCGGCCGCCTGCGCTCCGCGGTGTTGCGCAACACCGAACCGCAGAACGCGTGGATCATCGCCAAGCGCAAACGCCCGGAACCGCTGGGCCGCATCAACAACCTGATCGCGGACCTCTCGACCGCCCTACCGCTGTTCGATTTCTGGCCGTTCCGCTATGCGAGCAGTTTCGAACTCAAGCCCGGCTGCGTGCCGTCGACTCCCGCCGACCCGGACTTCTATGCCTGCCATGTCGACGTCGGCGACTTCCCCGAGGTCGACCTGCCCCTGAAGACCATCTACACGCGCATCGTGACCGCATTCGGGGCGGGGCTGGTCGGAATCCTGTAGTCGAATGCGGCGCAAGGTCCCGAGGACCTTGCGCGACTCGCCGAGTCCGCCACATGCCTTTCGCGGGTTGCTGCCGATTCGCGGACGCCGCCGAAGGTTCGGCCATGCCGATCCTTGCCCCTGGAATCGCGCACCATGTCGACCGACATTGACGCCCTAATCCCGGATGGCTAGTCTCACCGGCCTGTCTCCCGCAGAGGTGCGATCATGTCGCTCGCCATCACCATCGAGCTCGGCGATGCCGACCTCGCGCATTTCATCGCCGCCATGCAGCGGGCACAGCAGGAAGCGAAGAACCTGTCGCCGCGCGAAGTGACCGAAGCGGCCTCCAAGCTGCTGGTCGACGGACGCGAACTCAAGTTGCCCGACTTCATCGCCGAACGTCTCGGCAAGCTCGACAGCATGATCGCGATGGTCAACGACGAAGGTTTCGCGCTGCCCGAGGAGGACAGGCAACGCGTGCTTGCCTGCCTGACCTATTTCGCCAATCCGCAGGACATCATTCCCGACAACGTTCCGGTGCTCGGCTTCCTCGACGACGCGATCATGATCGAGCTGTGCGTGCGCGAGCTGCAGCACGAGATCGAGGCCTATGAGGACTTCGTGGTCTACCGCGACGAGGAGGCCGCGCGGCGCGGCGTCGATCCGAAATCGCTGAAGACCGAGCGCTTCGAATGGGCCGAAGCACGCCGCGTGGAGCTGCTCGACCGCATGCGCAAGCGCCGCGGCCAGAGCTACCAGAGCAGTGGCGGCTGGAGACCGAGCCTGTTCACGTTCGGCGGTTGAGCGCGAACGTGGATTGCCGAAAAAAGCCGCCGCAAGGCGGCTTTTTTCATCGCGCGCTCAGAATCCCTGCGAATCCCGGCTGCCGAGTGCACTCAGCAGGATCGCCGCATAGGACCAGAACGCGACCAGCGCCAGCACGAATCCGCCGATCACCACGATGTTCACGAGCCAGCCGTACCACGGCATCGGCGGGCGCGTCTCCGGAGCCGGTTGCCCGGGACGCACCGCGCGGAACACGACCAGGGTGCCCGCGAGCATGTCGTGCAGGGCCTGCTTGCGCTCGGTGAAACCCGCGAGCAGATAACCGATGTTGAGGATCATCCCGGAAATGATCTTGCTGAAGTAGCGACCGCTGGCGCGACCGAATCCGATGCGGCGACCGCTGTCGTCGACGACCTTGATGCCCATTGCCATCTTGCCGGGCGTCGCCTGGACGGAGGCGCTCTCGAACAGCGCGAAGTACAGCCATTGGCCGACGAACGCGACGAGCATGAGCATCATCATGGCGCCGAAGATCGCGGCGATACCCGCGTCGCTGACGTCGAGCGCGCTCAGGCTGCCCACCCCGAGTACGACCTGCACGCCGATCAGGACCGCGCCGAGCAGCAGTCCGTCGATCAGCAAGGCCGCGCAGCGTCGCCAGAAACCCGCGTGGATGGTCGCTCCGGCCGGCAACGGCAGCGTCTGTTCTGGCATCGAAGGGATGGCCTGGGATGCCGCCACGCCGGCCAGATTGTGGCCGCGATCCGGCGCGTGGGTCGGTGCGTGGCTGGATGCGTGGTCGGCACTCATGTGCGCGGTCGCATCGAACGGCGCCGCAGGGGTCGCCACGTCACCCGGCCGCGCCGGCGCGGCCAGTTCCCGGAATGGCCGCCAGGTCTTCGAGCCGACTTCGGCAACGGTCAGCCCGAGCGGCCACAGTCCGTGTTCGATGTGCTCCTCGACGAGCACGAACGGCACCGGACCGCGCGCGGTGTTGTCGAGCAGCACGAACAACGCGGAGCGGTCGTCCGGCGCGCAGATCTCGGTTGCCGCGCCGACTGCCGCGGCTCCGGCCTGCAGGGTCTGCAGTTTGCCCAGATCGTCGCTCTGCTTGATCGACAGCGGGGCACGCGCGAGCAACTGCGCATTGAAACGCTCCGCGTCCATGCGGAAGTAGGTCGCGAGCGCGGGCCAGACCGATTCGGGCGAATAGCCGGGCAGGACTTCGCCGGTCAGCACCAGAGCGTAGTTGCTGTTTTCCATACCCACCCCCGCTGCATCGTATCTGGAAGGGTTGCCGATCGTGCGCCGCGCTCTGTTGGTGCCCGCTACGGTCGCTCGAGGATCGCGGTAACGCCCATGCCGCCAGCCGTGCAGATCGAGATCAGGCCGCGTCCCGAGCCCCGCTCCGCGAGCATCTTCGCGAGCGTCGCGACGATGCGCGCACCGGTCGCAGCGAACGGATGCCCGGTGGCGAGGCTCGAACCGTTGACGTTGAGCTTGTCCGGATCGATCGTGCCGAGCGGCGCATCGAGGCCGAGCCGGTCGCGACAGTAGTCGGCCGACTCCCACGCGCGCAGCGTGCACAGCACCTGCGCCGCGAAGGCCTCATGGATCTCGTAGAAGTCGAAATCCTGCAGGCCCAGCCCGGCTTCGGCGAGCATGCGCGGGACCGCGATGGTCGGAGCCATCAGCAGACCCTCCCCATGCACGAAATCGACCGCGGCAACGCGCGCGTGGGTCAGGTAGGCCTGCACCTTCAGGCCGCGTTCGGCCGCCCATTCGTCGCTTGCGATCAGGACCGCCGCGCTGCCGTCGGACAGTGCGCTGGAATTGCCCGCGGTCAGCGTGCCCTGTCCCGAGGTCTTGTCGAACGCGGGCTTGAGCGCCGCGAGTTTCTCCAGCGACGTGTCCGCACGCAGGACATTGTCGCGGTCGACGCCGCGGAACGACACCACCAGGTCGTCGAAGAAACCGCGCGCATACGCGGCCGCGAGCTTCTGGTGGCTGGCCAGTGCGAGCCGGTCCTGGTCCTCGCGCGCGATATGCCACTGGCGGGCCATCATCTCGCAGTGCTCGCCCATCGACTTGCCGGTACGCGGCTCGGCGACGCCGGGGAACGCGGGCTTGAGCTCGGACAGCGAAAAACCCTTGACCGCGCTCTCGATCTTCTCTAGCGGCGCCTTCGCGCGATTCATCGCGAGCAGGCGCTGCTGCAGGGGCCTCGAGTAGACGATCGGCACGTCGCTCGTGGTATCCGCGCCGCCTGCGATGCCGACGTCGATCTGTCCATTTGCAATCTTGTTGGCGACGATGATCGCGTTGTCGAGCGAGGTACCGCACGCACGCGCTGTGGTGATGCCCGGCGTCGTTGCCGCGAGCCCGGACGACAACGTCGCCTCGCGTGCGAGGTTCCAGTCGTAGGCATGCTTGATCACCGCGCCGTAGGCGACTTCGCCGAGTTCCAGCCCGTGCAGGCCGAACCGCTCGACCAGCGAACCGAGCGTCTTCACGGCCATGCCGAAGTTGCCGATGTCGGCATACGCGGTGTTGTTGCGGCAGAACGGAATGCGCACGCCGCCGATGATGCCCGCCCGTTTCGAGTTCACGACCTACCTGCGTTCCGTTTGGAGCCTGGCGTTCACGATGATGGTTGCGGGCCGATTGTATCCGGGTCCGGCAACGTGTTCCTCCCTACAGTTCCGCTGGCACGGGACCCCAGTGCTTCTCGTTGTGGCGCCACAATTCCCGGTACCAGACCCGGAACATCGGACTCTCCTCGCCGCGCGTGTCGTCACCGAGCGCATCGAGCATCGCCTGGGGCGGCAGCCCCTCTCCAGTTACGCGGATCATCGCGTCGAACAGTTCGGTCCATAGCGGGGTATAGGCGATTGCGGCTGAATCGGCACGGATACGCGCGCGCTCGTGCTCGAGATCGGCGGTTGCGCCCGATCGCGCGGCCACCGCCTGGACCCACGGCGAATCACTGAACACAGCGAGCGGTTCGAATCCGCTGTGCTCGAGGAACAAACGCACTTCCCCGGGCGTCGAGAACTGGTTGCGCGCGACATCCTTGCGCTGGCTCGGGTCGGCATTGCGATGCTGGCCGACCTCGAGGGCGAACCGACGCCAGCCCACCGGGTGCGCCAGATTCCAGGTATCGAGAAAAACGAGTCCTCCCGGCACCAGCACGCGCGCGAGTTCCTCGAGATAGAGGAGGAAGTCCTCCTTGTCCATGTGAATGAACACGGCAACGCAGTAGGCCTTGGTGAAACTGGCGGACGCGAGCGCATCCAGGCTCGTGCGCTTGAGTTCCGTGAAACCGACATTGTCGAGATCCGCAAGGCGCTCGCGCGCGACGCCGAGCATGTTGGCCGAGATATCCGCGCCTTGCCAATGTGCGACTTTCGGTGCGAGTTCGCGGCCGATGCGGCCGACACCGCAGCCCAGTTCCAGCACCCGGTCGTCCGGGTTGAGCGCCAGCGCATGCGCCACCTGTCTGGCCGTGTAGGCACCGGTCAGACGTGCGACTTCCTCGTTGGCGCTGCCGTCGACTGCAATCAGCGCTCCGGTCCTGGTACTGGCCTTGCGGTCCCAGAACGTCTTGTAGTTCGTGGCGTCCATGAAATCGTCGCGCTCTCGCACCAATCGGGGCGATGATGGTACATGCATCCGTTGCGGGTCAGAACCGGCTGAACTCGGCCTCGTACAGCCGGTAATGCGTTTCCTGCATGCCCAGTGCCTGATAGATCCGTTGCGCACGCCCGTTGTCGCGCTCGACGTACAGGCGCAGGCCGGCAACCCGCGGCGTGGCGCGTGCCCGCCGCACGACTTCGGCATGCAACGCCCTGAACACGCCGCTGCGACGCGAATCGGGCAGCGTGTACACGCTTTGCAGCCACCACCAGTCGCCGTTGCGCCAGTCGCTCCACTCGAACGTGACCAGCACGCATCCTTCATGGGCGCCGCGGCGCTCGGCGACGAGATAGAAACCGCGTCCGCTCCGTTCGAACACCGCGGCGACTCCGCGTTCTACCACGCCGCTGTCGAGCGACTTCTGCTCGGTCTCCCTGGCCATGGCCACGTTGCTGGCGACCAGGAACGGGACGTCGGCGACCGTTGCGTCGCGAATACTCAGGGCGTCCGGGGCAGCGGTACGGGTCATTGGATCGATCTCAGCGGCGTTTGCGCCGTGAACTGCCGAGCTTGCGCGTCATGGTATTGCGGCTGAGGCCCAGCGTCTTCGCTGCGTTCTGGCGATGTCCGCCGTGGGCGGCCAGCGCGACCTCGAGCAGCACGCGCTCCAGTTGCGCGAGCGCCGATGCGTGCAGGCCGGTCGCGCCGTCGGCGAGCTCGCGGGCCGCCCATTCGCGCAGCGCAGTGGTCCAGCCCGAGGTCTGCAGCGGCGCCGCGTGCGCCGCGAAGCCTGCGGGCAGATCGCCAATGCCGATCTCGGATCCGGGCGCGAGCACCGCGAGGCGTCGACACAGGTTTTCGAGCTGGCGCACGTTGCCCGGCCACGCGTGCGTGCGCAACGCGCCCATCGCCTCGGCGCCGAAGCGCTTGGGCTCGCCGTCGGCGAGCGCGACCGCGCGCGCGAGAAAGTGCGCGGCGAGCAGCGGGATGTCCTCGGCGCGCTCGCGCAATGCGGGAACGTGCAGACGCACCACGTCGAGCCGGTGCAGCAGGTCGACGCGGAATTCGCCACGCGCGACCTTCGCGTCCAGGTCCTGATGCGTCGCCGCGATCACCCGCACATCGGCGCGGATCAGCTCGCGGCCGCCGACGCGATAGAACTCGCCCGCGGCGAGCACGCGCAGCAGGCGCGTCTGCAACGCGAGCGGCATGTCGCCGATCTCGTCGAGGAACAGGGTGCCGCGCTCGGCCTGCTCGAAGCGTCCCGCGTGCCGACGCGCGGCGCCGGTGAACGCGCCGGCTTCGTGGCCGAACAGTTCCGACTCCAGCAGTTCGCTCGGGATCGCCGCGGTATTGAGCGCGATGAACGGCTGCGCGGAGCGTGCGGATTCGCGGTGCAGCGCGCGCGCGACGAGTTCCTTGCCGGTGCCGGTCTCGCCGGTGACGAGTGCACCAAGGCCGCTCGCGGCGACGCGCCCGATTGCGCGATAGAGCTCGCGCATCGCCGCACTGCGGCCGATCAGTTCGTGCTCCGCGTAGTCGGGCGGCGCGCTCGCGGGCGGCGCACTGCGCTGGGCCAGCGCGCGGCGCGCCGAGACCACGGCCTGGTCGAGGTCGAACGGCTTGGGCAGATAGTCGAACGCGCCGAGGCGATAGGCCGACGCGGTCGAAGCGACATCGGTGAATGCGCTCATCACGATGACCGGAAAGCGCGGCAGGTGTACGGCCGCACGCTCGAGCAGCTTCAACCCGCTCGCGCCGGGCATGCGCACGTCGGTGAACAGCAGGTCCGGCGGCGCCTCGACCAGTGCGTCGAGCGCGCTTTCGGCATCGCCGAACTCGCGCGGCCGATAGCCGGCCTCGCGCAGCGCCGCGGCGAGCACGACGCGCACCGCGCGGTCGTCGTCGACGATCCACACCTGCGCGCTCATCGTCGACCCCCGGCATGACCGCCAGCGCGCGAATCCACGACCGTCACGCCCGATCCGCGCACGTCAGGCATCCCCGAGCGGCAGACGCAGGCTGAAAACGGTCTCGCCGGGACGACTGACGTGATCGATCTCGCCGCCGTGTTCGTGGGCGATCTCGCGCGCGATCGCGAGTCCTAGGCCGCTGCCGTCGGGGCGCCCCGATACCAGCGGTTCGAACAGCGTGTCGGCCAGTTCGGCGGCGACGCCGTGGCCGTCATCGACGACATCGATGCGTACACCCCGGCCGACATGATCGCCGAGGCGTGCGCCGTGCTCGGCGCGCGTGCGCAGACGCAACGTACGCGCGCCGGCCTCGATCGCGTTGCGGGCCAGATTCAACAGCGCCTGCTGCAGGCGGTCGGCGTCGACCGAGAGGGCCGGCAGGCTCGGGTCGTAATCGCGATGCACGGCGGGACTGTCGCTGTCGGCGGCGAGCAGCGCGATCGTGCGCTCGATCACCTCGTGCAGGTTGACCCGCGTCAATCTCGGTTTGCCGCCGCTGCGCAACAGGCGCTCGGAAAGCCCCGCGAGCCGATCGGCCTCGCCGACGATCAGCGCTGCGAGTTCCGCGAGTTCGGGATCGGCCACGCGGCGCTGCAGCAGCTGCGCCGCGCCGCGCACGCCGGCGAGCGGACCCTTGACCTCGTGGGCGAAGCCGCGCAGCGATTCGGACAGGCGCTGCGCGGGCGCCGCGTCGCCCTTGCCCGGCAGCACTTCGACGAGCAGCAGCCGCGCATCGAGCGGGGTCAGCGCGAGATCCGCGCCGCGGTCGCCGATCCCGGTGCGCAGGCGCGCGCCGCGCAACCAGATCCGGCGCTGCTGCGCGAGCGCGCGCGCGGCCGCTTCGCAGAGCAGCGGCGGTCGTGCGTCGAGCAGGGCGAGTTCCTCGCCACGCCAGTTGCGCGGGCCGCCGCCGAGCCAGTCGTGCAGGGCCGGATTGAGCGAGCGCAGGATCAGTTGCGCATCGACCGTGGCCATCGCGGTCGCGCACGCGTGCAGTTCCGGATGGATCGCGAGCGGGTCGATCGGCGGGCGCGCATCAAGCATGCACCATTCTAGTGCATCGGTTCGCGATCCGGCGTCGCAACCGCGGTACCGACCGCGCCGAATCAGCGTGTGGCCGACCGCGCCAGCCTGCGATCCATGCGTTGCGCGATCGCGTGGCCGACGCATGGCTGAACGCGTGGAGGCTCGGAAAGCCGCGAATTGACTGGCTTTGCGAAGCGATTGCTGAACGCGGACCGGGTTAATTTCTCATTGTTCATCGCGCGCTATGCGAGCGGCGCCTAGCTTCTTCGACACACGGCCCGTGGCCGCCGCGCCGCCAACACGGCGCTTCTTTGTAGTGGAGGAGAAAACCCATGAATCGTCGCATTGCCACCCTTCAGACCCTTGCCCTGAGTTCGCTGCTGGCGATGGGCTTCGCGTCCTTCGCGATGGCGCAGTCGCCGGCCGTACCGGGCAACGACAACGACGCGAAGATGGACTCGGATCAGCCGGTCACCGACACCTGGATCACCACCAAGGTCAAGGCCGACCTCGCCACCACCGAAGGCGTCGAGAGCACCGACATCAGCGTCGATACCGTCAATGGCGTGGTCACGCTGACCGGCGTGCAGCCGAACGCGATGGCGGTCAAGAAAGCGATCGCGGTGGCCAAGGGCATCAAGGGCGTGACCCGCGTCGACGCGAGCGCGCTGAAGGCCAAGTAATCCGGACGCACCGCACTCAAGACTCGCAAGCAGGAGAAAACGCATGAACGATGACAAGATCAAGGGCCAGTGGAAACAGCTCGCCGGCACGATCAAGGAGAAGTGGGGCAAGCTGACCAACGACGATCTCAAGGTCGCCGAAGGCAACAGCGAATACCTGGTCGGCAAGATCCAGGAGCGTTACGGCATTGCCAGGGACGAGGCGATGCGCCAGGTCCGGGAATTCGACCGCACGCTGTAGATCCCCGAAGGGAGCGGCCACCCGGCCGCTCCCATTTTTTTCCGCTGATCAACGATCCGTTGCGAGGTATCGATCATGGGCAAGTATTTCATTGCGTGGCTGCTCGGCGTGCCCGCCGGCCTGTTGTTGCTCATCTACGTTTTCACCCATCTCTTCTAGAGGACTCCGCGATGCTCGCAATGAATTGGCGCGATCGCGTCGGCACACGCGGCTCCGATGCCGCGGCCGCCCTCGCGCGGTTGTTGAAGGATTCGAACCGCACCCTGGAGCGCGGTCGCAACGCGGGCATGGACGGCGCGCGCGCGCTCGGCCAGCACGTGATCGACAGCGCGCAGGATGCGCGTCGTTCCACGCGCAAGCTGGTCAAGGGGCATCCGTTCGAGTCGCTGCTGCTGGTCGGCGTCGCCGGTCTGGTCGGCGGCTGGCTGCTTCGCTATGTGTACGAACGGCAGGACGCGCCGCGCCGACCCGCGCGTGCGCGGGCCAGCACGGCGCGCGCACCACGCAAGAAAACCTCGACGACGTCGCGTTGAGGCACGCGGGATCCTTGCCCGCCCCGGATCGGGTCCGCCGCGGGCCCGACGCGACCGACCGACGTGCGCCGGCGCGCCGTCGTAGCCACGGCCGTGCGGGACTGGCGCGGAAACGGACGCAGCGACATGCGCAACGACGCAGCGCTCACGCAGCGGGCCACAACCATGCGAACGTGGCCGCGGTGATCAGCGCATAGATCACGCCGTCGATCACGTATTTGAGCGTGCTGCCCCACGGGTGCCCCCACCAGATCGCGTTCGGCAGCGCGCCGAATGCGAAGCCCATCAGCGCTGCGGGTCCGATCAGGTGGAAAACGCGCGCAAACGCGGTGCCCGGCGCGAGTACGTGCATGCTGAGCAACGCGCAGAACAGCGGCACGAGTATGCAGAATGCGAACCATTGTCCGAGATAGAAACCCATGTTGGTCATGCCGCTTGGGCGTACCACGACGAGCGCGTTCGGACCTTCCCTGAGTTTCTCCTGGGTCGCGGGCTGCTTCATCGATTCGGGCGTACAGGCCGGCAACTGGTACATCCCTGGCCCCGAGATGCCGTTGCGCACCACTTCGCGCACCTCGTCCTCGTTGCGAAAAACACGATAGTCCGGCGTATGCCAGAACCTCAGCACCATGTGCAGGATGCTGCTCGCTATGAACACGAATACCGCGGACAGCACGATCGGAAGCCAGAGCTGGATCAGCGAGACCATGGTCGTTACCTCGTTGCCGGGGGGAGCCGGTCCGTGCAATGTACGCCGGTTTGGCCACGGTTCAAACGCTCGCACGGGTCCGGATAACGCCGCAAGCGTACCGATCAGCGTCGAACCGATCGACGGGTGCGACCCGATGCGACCTGCAGCACCCTGCGGTTTGCCCCTCGATAGGCCACGAACACGCAACCGATCGCGCAGTTACGGCAATGCGCGTCGGGGCTTCGCAGCGCGTAGCCGCACGCAACCGCGCAGCCATCACCCTTGCGCGGACAGCGCATTTCGCAGACGGGCAAGAAGTTCGCCGTAGCGTGCGGCGCGCCCGGTATCGCGCTGCAGCGGCTGGCGCACCTGGGCCGAACTCGGTGTGCGGACGCTGCGCGCGGCCTCGTGGAAACGCAGGCACTGCGGCTCGAACGCGAGATCGCAGAACTGCAGCAGCGCGCGGATTTCCGCATCCGGCTCGGCCTGCAGGCGTTCGTAGGACTGCACGCGCAGATGCTGCGGATGATGCTGCGCCCAGGTCCGGCTCAGGCGGTCGTAGTCGCGCCAGTAGGCTGCGAGTTCGTCGAGGTCGTAGCTGTAGTCGGCAAGACCCGGCGCGAACAGCTGCTTGAAGCACGACCAGCAGGTCTCGAGCGGATCGCGCCGGCAATCGACGATCTTCGCGGCCGGCAGCATGCGCCGGATCGCGCCGACGAACATCCAGTTGCTCGGCAGCTTGTCGGTGCTGCGCGGACGTTGCGTTCTCCAGCGCGCGGTGCGTGCAAGGTAGTCCTCGCCGAGGCGCTGCCAGTCGGCCGCGCTCGCGTCGTTGCACCACTGCGGGAATGCGAGGCCGCGCCGCGTCGATTCCGCGCCGATCACCGCGGGCAGGTCGGGCAGTTCGCTCGCGCCCTCGACCTCGGGATGCGCGGCGAGGATCTGCTCGATCAGGCTCGTGCTCGAACGCGGCATGCCGACGATGAAGATCGCCGCGCGGCCGAAATCGGCAGGCCCGCTCGTCGCCGTGCCCGGGAACGCGTCGCGCAGCCCGTCGACCTCGCGGCTGAACGCTGTGCGATTCCAGCGCGCGCTGCGCCGCCTGCGCGCATTCGCGTCGGCGAACGTGCGGTACGCGGCGTCGAAGCGTCCGGCATCCTCGTGCACCTTGCCGAGCGCGAAACCGAGCACCATGCGCGCGTCTTCGGCGAGCGTCGGATCGCGCGCGAGCTTCTCGAGGGCGGACACCTCGGCGACGCCCAGCCGCACGGTCTTGAGATCGACCAGACTGAACCAGGCCTGGTAGGCGCGCGGTCCACGCGCGGCGATCACCGCGCGATACTGCCGCGCGGCCGCATCGATGCGACCCAGCGCCTGCAGGTTGCGCGCGAGCAGCAGGCGCGCGAGCGCATCGCCGGGGCGCAACGCAAGCGCACGCTCGCCGGCCTCGAGCGCCCGCGCATGCAGGCCGTGGCGATCGCACTGCACGCCCAGACGCAACCAGGCCGCGACGTCGCGCGGCGCAAGTTCGCAGGCTCGCTCCAGCAACGCCGCAGCCTCGTCGGCGCGTCCGGCCTCGCCGAGCAGCTCGCCGAGCTGGCCGATGATCGTCGCATCGTCCGCGGCAGCCGCGAGTGCCTGCCGGTACGCGGCCTCGGCGGTCGCGAAGCGGCCACGTCGATGTTCGACCAGACCGTGCAGGCGCAGGGTCTCGGCGTGCTGCGGTGCGAACACCATCGCGCCGGTCACCGCGCGTTCCGCGGCGTCGAGCCGGCCGCGCTGCACGGCCTGCTCGGCATCACGCAGCAGTGCCGCGACGGAAGGCGGCAGGCCGACGCTGCGCGGGGACCGGTGCGCGGCACCGGATTGCGGGTTCTTCCTGTTCACTGCGTCGCACGGATCGGGGCGCGCACGATGCGCGCGTCAATGCCGCATTCTCGACGCAAACCCGGTTCGAACGCGAGTGCGCGCGGGCATCCGCGCGCGTTCTCGGAATCGCCACTGCCGTCGGCCGGGCGGACGCTGGCGCAGCGCCCGCCGCACGCGATCAGATCGGCGCGCTCAGATCGAGCGCTCAGATCGAGTAGTAGAGCTGGTACTCGAGCGGATGCGTGGCCGCACGAAAGCGCGTGACTTCCTGCATCTTCAGCGCGATGTAGCCGTCGATGAAATCGTCGCTGAACACGCCGCCGGCCTTGAGGAACGCTCGATCCTTGTCGAGCGCATCCAGCGCCATGTCGAGTGAATGGCAGACGGTCGGAATGTTCTTCTCTTCCTCCGGCGGCAGGTCGTAGAGATCCTTGTCGGCCGGCGCACCCGGGTCGATCTTGTTGAGGATGCCGTCGAGGCCGGCCATCATCAGCGCGGTGAACGTGAGGTAGCCGGTATTGACCGGGTCGGGAAAGCGCACCTCGATGCGGCGGCCCTTCGGGCTGTGCACGAACGGGATGCGGCAGCTCGCCGAGCGGTTGCGCGCCGAATAGGCGAGCATGACCGGCGCCTCGAACCCGGGCACGAGGCGCTTGTAACTGTTGGTGGTCGAGTTGGAGAACGCATTGATCGCGCGCGCATGCTTGAAGATGCCGCCGATGTAGTGCAGCGCGGTCTGCGAAAGGCCGCCGTAGAGGTCGCCCGCGAACAGGTTCTTGCCGTCCTTCGCGAGCGACTGGTGCACGTGCATGCCCGAGCCGTTGTCGCCGACCACGGGCTTGGGCATGAACGTCGCGGTCTTGCCGTTCTGGTGGGCGACGTTCTTGATCACGTATTTCATCGTGATCAATTCGTCGGCCTTGCGCACCAGCGTGTTGAAGCGCGTGCCGATCTCGCACTGGCCCGCGTTCGCGACTTCGTGATGGTGCACTTCGACGACCATGCCGACGCGCTCGAGCACCTTGCACATCTCGCTGCGCAGGTCCTGCAGCGTATCGACCGGCGGCACCGGGAAATAACCGCCCTTGATGCCGCCGCGGTGGCCCGAGTTGCCGCCCTCGAACGACTTGCCGGACGACCATGCGGCTTCCTCGGAGCCGATCTCGTAGGACACGTGGCCCATGTCGTTGCGGTAGCGCACCGAATCGAACACGAAGAACTCCGGTTCCGGTCCGAAGTACGCGGTGTCGGCGATGCCGGTCGATTTGAGATAGGCCTCGCCGCGTCGGGCTACCGAGCGCGGGTCGCGCGAGTACGCCTGCATCGTGCTCGGTTCGAGCACGTCGCACTGCATGAGCAGGGTCTTGTCGGCCATGAACGGATCGACGATCGCGGTGGCCGGATCAGGCATCAGCACCATGTCCGACTCGTTGATGCCCTTCCAGCCGGAAATCGAGGAGCCGTCGAACATCTTGCCGTCCTCGAACAGCGCTTCGTCGGCCGCGTGCGCGGGGAACGTCAGGTGGTGCTGCTTGCCGAGCATGTCGGCGAAACGCAGGTCGATGAATTCGACCTCGTTGTCCTTGATCAGCTTGAGTACGTCTTTGACGGACATGGATGATGGCCTCGGGAGAAGGGATAGCGAATGGAGAGCAATGGACGTGCCAGCGGGCGCGCGCCGCGCCAGCATGCGATATCGGCCGCGCGAGTGCGAGCGCGCGCACCCCAAATTCCCATCCGTGGTGCATCGGTGAACGCTTGTTTCACCCCAATTGTGCATTCGGCTTGCCCGTACAATGCGCGCGCGGAACGCGCCGAGCCGGGTGTCGCCGCGCGACCGACCACCCTATCGAGGCCACCGCGTGAACGACCTGCTCAGCACGCTCCTGCTCGGCGTCATCGAGGGCATCACCGAGTTCCTGCCGATTTCCAGCACCGGCCATCTGCTGATCGCCGAGCACTGGCTCGGCCGCCGTTCGGACCTGTTCAACATCGTGATCCAGGCCGGCGCGATCCTCAGCGTGGTCGTGATCTACCGCGCGCGGCTGTGGCAGCTCGCGACCGGGCTCGGCCAGCACGAGAACCGCGACTACGCGCTCAAGCTCGCGGCCGCGTTCGGCATCACCGCGGTGCTCGGCCTGCTCGCGACGCGGCTCGGTTTCAAGCTGCCCGAGGCGATCACGCCGGTCGCGTGGGCGCTCGTCATCGGCGGAGTCTGGATGCTCGTCGCCGAATGGTTCGCGGCGGGTCAGCCCGAGCGCAGCGCGATCACCTGGCGCGTCGCGGTGCTGGTCGGCCTCGCCCAGGTCGTGGCCGGCGTGTTTCCAGGCACCTCGCGCTCGGCCGCGACAATCTTCGTCGCGCTGCTCGCGGGCACCAGCAACCGGTCGGCGGCGACCGAATTCGCGTTCCTGGTCGGCATCCCGACCATGTTCGCTGCGAGCGGCTACGAACTGCTCAAGGCGGGCAAGGCCGGCGGCGGCCACGAGGACTGGACCGCGCTCGCGATCGCGTTCGTGGTCTCGGCGCTCACCGCATTCATCGCAGTGAAATGGCTGCTCGGCTACATCCGCACCCATCGCTTCACGCCGTTCGCGATCTACCGCATCGTGCTCGGCATCGTGCTGCTGGTCGCGCTGCCTGCGGTTGGGTGACACCCGACGCCACAACGCGATGTTGAGCGCATGGTTTCCGGCATCGCGCGGGAACATTGTGCGCGATCGACGTGAACGCGTGCGTCTCCCTACAGACTTGATCGTCAATGGTCCAAGCGGACATGACGTAGGCTCCGCGATCACGCGGACGACCGTGGTCCTCCGGGCGCCCTACCGCCGCAGCGCCGCGTTCAGAGAATAGGTCCCGGTCAGGGTGGCTACGGCGAGTACGTGGCCGTCGATCGCGGCGCGCATGTCGGCCAGCGTGAAGCCGTCGGCGAGGCCGAGCGAGGCGACGTCGAGTGCATGCAGCTCGAAGCGGTAGCGATGCAGGCGTTCGTCGTTCCATGGCGGACACGGACCGTCGTAGCCGCGGTAGTCGCCGGCCATGTCCGGGTCGGCCGCGAACCAGCCGCTGTAGTCGTTGCGGCCCTGTTTCGAACCGGGCGGCCCGATCGGCGCGGTCTTGCCGTGCGCGACCACGCCTTCGCCGCACGATCCGTTCTCGAGTTCGGCGCATTCGCGCGGGATGTCCACCAGCAGCCAGTGCACGAACTCCGCGCGCGGCAGCGCGGCCGGTACGCGCCGGTCCGCGCTGGTTCACGTCGTCGGCACTGGTCGGCACGTCGATGTCGATGCACGACAGCGCGAACGACCGCGTGCCGGACGGCGCGTCGGACCAGGCCAGGTGAGGATTGCGATTCGCCGACCAGACGCAGGGTTCGTCGGCGCCGGGACGGCCGAATGCGCACGCGTCGGGAATCGGCTGCATGTCCATGAAATCGTTGCTGCGCAGGCGCATGGCGTTACCTCGCGGGTTCGGGAATCGGTTTCGAATAGCTGACGCGGTAGACCACGCCGTTCATGTCGTCGGAGACCAGCAGCGCACCATCGGGCATCACGAGCACGTCGACGGGTCGGCCGTAGACTTGCTGGTCGCGCTCGAAGCCCTTGACCAGCACGGTTTCGGTCGCGTGGCCGGCCGCATCGACTTTTTCCGCGACCACGCGGTAGCCGGCCTTCACGGTGCGGTTCCAGGAGCCGTGCTCGGCGATGATGATCGCGCCGCGATACGCGCGCGGAAACTGCGTGCCGTCGTAGAAGCGCATGCCGAGCGACGCGACGTGCGCGCCGAGTTTCACGACCGGCGCGGTGTAGTCGGCGCACGACTTGCCCGCACCGAAGTCCGGATCCGGCGTGTCGCCCTGATTGCAGTACGGAAAGCCGAAATGCTCGCCGACGCGGGTCAGCACGTTGAGCTCGTCCGAGGGCATGTCGTCACCGAGCATGTCGCGTCCGTTGTCGGTGAACCACAGCTTCCCGGTACCCGGCTGCCAGTCGAAACCGACCGTGTTGCGGATGCCGTACGCGACATCGCGCCAGTCCGAGCCATCCGGCTTCATGCTGATCAGTTTCGCGTACGCGGTGCCCTTGTCGCAGACGTTGCACGGCGCGCCGATCGGCACGTAGAGGCGTCCGTCGGGGCCGAACGCGAGGAATTTGCGGCCGTGATGGCGGTCGGCGGGCAGCTTGTCGGTGAGCAGTTGCGGTTTCGGCGGCGCGTCGAGGTGTGCTTCGATGTCGCGCAGCACGACGATGCGCTCGAACGCGGACACGTAGAGGTCGCCATCGTGGAACGCGACGCCGGTTGGTTCGGGGAATCCGGACGCGATCACGCGCACGCGCTGTGCGCGCGTGCCGTCGGCGTCGGGGGTCAGCGCATAGACCGCGCCCTTGCCGCCATCGGAACCGACGAAGACCGTGCCGTGCGTTCCGAGCGCAAGCTCGCGCGCGCCGTCGACCTGGTCGGCATAGATCGCGATCCTGAAACCCGCGGGTAGTGTCAACGTGTCCGCGTCGGGCGCCTTCGCGCAGGACGCGACCGCGTACAGCGCGAGCACGAGCAGGCCGCAGCGATGCCACTTCGTTGCGCGCATCATGCCGGCAGCCTCGCGAACGCGCCCGCAAGGGCGTCCGCATACGCGCGCCAGTGTCCCGCGGGAAAGCGCACCGGCAGGTCGCCGAGGCTACGCATCGCGGCCGCGAACTGCGCACCCGGCTCGAGGAACTCGATGCCGAGAAAGCGCGCGAGCGCGTCGCCCGCGCTGCCCGGATCGTCGAGCAGCGCGTCGGCCGCGACGACGATCCGGCGCGGCTCGTCGAGATCCGCGCCGAACGCGAGTTCGCCGTGCGCACGCGCGAGCCAGCTCGCGGCCGTGTCCACGTCGCTGCACGGGAAGCCGGGCAGCCAGCCGAAACCGAGCCAGTTCAGCAGCGCATCGCGCGGATCGCGCTCGACGATCACGAGACGCGTGCCCGGCATCGCGCGGCGTACGAGCGCGAGCAGGCGCGCGTCCCAGCACGGCAGCCAGTCGACGATCGGGCGGCCATCCGGCAGGCCCGCCGCGCGCGGCATCGCGAGATAGCGCTCGCGCAATGCTGCGCGATCGGTCTCGGCAAGCTCTGCGCAATAGTGCTGGAAACGCGGCTGGCTGAAGTCGTCGTCGCGCACCGCGGCGCCGACGCGGTCGCGCAGCACGACCAGACCGGGTTGGTCCGCCAGCAGCGCGGCGACGCGCTCGACACCGCTGCCCGGCGTGCCGAGCAGCAGCACCGGCGCATCGGGCCAGGCCTCTGCGGGTGGCTCGGCGATGGCTTGCGCGAATTCGGGACCGGGTTCGGCGAACACGGGCCGCGCTTCGGCGAGGCCGCGCTGCGCCTCGGCGAAACAGCGCACGGCCTGCGCGGCTTCGCCGGCACGGTCGTGCACGTAGCCGAGATGGTTCAGGCGCTGCGCGGCCTGGCTCGGCGTGAGTTCACGCGTCGCGAGCGCGTCGAGCGCACTGCGCGCGGCATCGTGATCGCCCGCATGCAACAGCGCGCGGATCCGGATCAGCTCCAGTTCGGTGTCGTCGCGCGAGGTCAGCACGATCTCCGCATGGGCCTGTGCGGCCGATGCGTCGCCAAGGTGCTCGGAGACGATCGCGAGGCGGCTGCGCGCGGCGTGGTCGGCCGGATTGCGCTCGAGCAGTTCCTTCAGCGCGGCGGCCGCTTCGTGGATGCGGCCGATGCGCAGCAGCAGATCGACCTGCCCGCTGCGCAGATCCGCATCGTCGGGCGCGCGCGCGATCGCCGCGTCGTACACCGCGACCGCCTCGTCGTTGCGGCCGAGCCGGGCCAGCGACCAGGCCAGCACGCGCTCGACCATCGGTTGCGCCGGATCGCGCTTGAGCGCGACGCGGTAGCGTGCGACCGCCTCGTCGAAGCGACCGTCCGCGCGCGCCGCGTCGCCGAGGCCGATCTGCGCGATCGCCGCGCATTCGGGCACCTCGAGCATTTCCCGGTACAGCGCCTCGGCTTCGCCGATGCGTGCAGCCTCGACGAGAACTTCGGCCAGCCACTGCCGTGCCTGGTGCAGGTCCGGTTTCAGGCGCAGCGCGTTGCGCAGCGCCTGCTCGGCGAACACCGGACTGCCGCGCTTCGCGAACGCGCGGCCCAGCGTCATCTGGATGGTCGGATCGGCCGGCACGAGGTCGGCCGCGCGCGCGAGGTGACGCAATGCTCCCTCGTGGTCGCCGCGACTGAGCAGCAGCGCGCCGATGCCGGCCAGCGCGTACGGCTGCTCGCCGGTGCGCAGCGCGATACGGAAATGTTCTTCCGCGGCGACCGGATCGGCGTGCAGCAGCGCGATCTGGCCCAGGCCCGCATGCGCGCTGCCGAGATTGGGATCGAGCGCGAGCGCGCGCCGATAGCCGCTGCGCGCCGCGTCGTATGCACCCTGGCTGAAATCCAGCGAGGCCAGCGCGAGCTGGATCCCGGCATGATCGGGCGCGAGCGCGAGCGCGCGCGTGAGCAGCTCGCGACCCTCGGCGAACGCACTGCGCTGGCACAGCAGGCGGCCCAGCATGTGCAGCGTCTCGGCATCGTCGGGGTGTGCTGCCAGCTGCGCGCGATAACCGGGCTCGGCCTCGTCGAGGCGACCTTGTCGATGCAGTTCGATGGAGTCCTTGAGCATGGGGTCGGCGATTCCGCGAATTGGGGAGATCCGGCGCCGGTCGGCGCAGGTTTTCGCGGCGGCCTGGCGCACGCGAGGCGGAAATTATGCCGCATCCGCTCATGCTAGGCTGCGCGGCCCGACCGATTCCCGTTCATCATGGCGCCCCGAAACCAGGACCTCGTGACCCTGATCCGTGCCGGCACGCCGCTGCTGGTCATCCAGTCGGCCGAGGAAAAACGCGTGGTCGAGGGCTTCCGCCACGCGATCGCGCAGGTCCTGCGTCCGCTCTACAAGTGGAGCATCACCCACGGTCTGGAGCGTCTCGACATCGACGTCGCGGACCCGCAGCGCGACGCACCCGACGCGAGCCTGACCCTGCACGCGATCAAGGCGCAACGCGAGCCCGGCGTCTATCTGCTGCTCGACTTCCAGCCCTACCTGCGCTACCCGATGACCTTGCGCCTGCTGCGCGAAATCGTGCAGCGGCAGGATGCGGCCGAACATACCCTGGTGCTGGTCGGCGCGGAGATCGAACTGCCCGCGGAGCTCGCCGCGATCGCGACGCCGTTCAAGTTCGCGCTGCCCGACGGCGAAACCCTGGCCGCGCTGGTCCGCGAGGAGGCTTTCCGCTATTCGCGCAACAACGACGGGCGCCGCGTGGTCGTCGACGCCGACGCCGCGCGCGCGGTGGTGCGCAACCTGCGCGGCCTGTCGCTCGACGATGCGCGGCGCATCGTGCGCAAGCTGATCCATGACGACGGCGCGTTGTCGCCGGCCGACCTGCCGGAACTCGCGCGCGCGAAATACCGTCTGCTCGACCGCAACGGCCTGCTCCACTTCGAGTACGAGACCGCGCAGTTCGCGAACGTCGGCGGCCTGTCCCGGCTCAAGCAGTGGGTTGCGCAACGCAGGCCCGCGTTCCTCGGCGAAAAACGGGCGGTCAAGCTCGATCCGCCTAAGGGCGTGCTCCTGCTCGGCGTGCAGGGCTGCGGCAAGAGCCTCGCGGCCAAGGCGATGGCGGGCGGCTTCGGCGTGCCGCTGCTGCGCCTCGACATCGGCACGCTCTACAACAAGTACCACGGCGAAACCGAGCGCAACCTGCGTGATGCACTCAGGAGTGCCGAATTGCTCGCGCCCTGCGTGCTCTGGATCGACGAGATCGAGAAGGCGCTGTCGAGCGACCACTCCGACGAGGGCGTATCGCGCCGCGTGCTCGGTTACCTGCTGACCTGGATGACCGAGCGCACGGCGCCGGTGTTCGTGGTCGCGACCGCGAACGACGTGCAGGCGCTGCCCGCGGAGCTGCTGCGCAAGGGCCGCTTCGACGAAACCTTCTTCGTCGACCTGCCCGATGCGGCGACGCGTGCGGAGATCTTCCGCCTGCACCTGCAGCGCCGCGAACTCGACGAGTCCGCGTACGATCTCGGCCGGCTCGCAGACGCGAGCGCCGGCTTCTCGGGTGCCGAGATCGAACAGGTCGTCGTCGCCGCGACTGTACGCGGCCGCGGCGGATGGCGCATCCACGCCGAGCCCCGAACATCTGCTCACCGAGACCGCGAACACGCGTCCGCTGTCGGTGATGATGGCCGAGAAAATCGAGGCGCTGCGGCAGTGGGCGCACGCGCGCACGGTGTCCGCGGACTGACCGCGCGCCGCGGCGCGCTCCCGATCCAGCGGCTTGGTGCCCGGCGAGCCAGCGAAACCGGACTATCGACTGCCCACGGTGCCTGCGCAGTCGAACGGGTCCGTGCCGGTCGCGAGATGCGCGCGCATGCGCGCGGCGATGTAGTCCTCGCAGAAACTGTGCAGCGACGCATCGCGCAGGAAGCCGCAGTGTCCGCCGTGCGAGGCGATGTCGAGTTCGACGTTCGCGGGCAGCTGCAGCGCGCGGAAGTCCGCGACCGGAATCACCGGATCGTCGGCCGCGGTCAGGATCGTCGCTGGCACGCGCAGGCCGGCGAGTCGCATACCGGCGATCGAGTAGCCGTCGAGATAGTCGTCCAGCGAGCCGAACGCGGTGTGGCGCAGTACCAGCGCGCGGGTCAGCTCGCGCAGGTTGCCGCCGAGTTCGCTGCGTGTGAACCATTCGCGATCCGCGAACAGCGCCTGCTTGCGCCGCAACGAGCGGCGCCACTTGTGCAGGAAGTAGCGCTCGTAGATCCATGGCGCGGATTCGAGCCCGAACAGGCCGGCTGCGGGGCTGATCACCGGGCAGACCGCGAGCG
This sequence comes from uncultured Gammaproteobacteria bacterium, assembly GCA_963758365.1. Taxonomy (GTDB): domain Bacteria; phylum Pseudomonadota; class Gammaproteobacteria; order Xanthomonadales; family Rhodanobacteraceae; genus Dokdonella_A. The sequence continues at coordinate 40,565 of CAVWVB010000001.1, read as the reverse complement.
CGTACCGCACGACGTCCGGTGCGCGCAGCGCGACGCGCAGCGCGAAATTGCCGCCGAGCGAGAACCCCGCGACAGCAAGCGGACCCGCGGCAAACCGGTCCGCGACCGCGCGCACCGCATTGACCACTTCGTCGATCCGGCATGAGTGGAACAGCTCCGGATTCAAGTGATGGGTATCGCCGTGGTCGCGAAAGGTCAGGCGAAAGATGTCGAAGCCTTCCTCAAGCAGACGCGCGCCCGTATGGGTCAGGTACGACGATCGCGCACTGCCTTCCCAGCCGTGCAGCAGCACGACGAGTCCGCGCGCGACCGGCAGCGCGCCTTGCACCGAGAGGAATCCCTGCAGGCGCACGCCGTCGCCGCAGTCGAGCACATGTTCGACCGCGCAGCGTTCGAGCGCGCGCCGTGCGCGCCGCGACAGCCAGCGCCGCAACCCGCTCGAGGCGAGCACCGACTGCAGGTGCGGATCGCGCAACCAGCGCGGAGGCATGAATTGCGCGGCGTCTGGAAGTGTCGCGCACGGGGTCGCTGCCGTAGCCGCCGGGTCGCGCGCGCTCAACGAGGTGGCGAGATCCAGGGTCATGCGTTTGCGCCATTCCCGTAGCCGAGCGTCCTGACGATGCGCGCGCGGCTTTCCTCGGCCATGCGTCTGCGCGCGTCGGGCGTCGCGGTCACCGGGTCGAGGAAATGGATCTCCGCATCCATCGGCGGGCCGCCGAGAATGCGCAGGAAATTGCCGAAGAAACTCTCGCCGACGCCGAACGGCACGCTCGGATCCTGGCGCCCGCCGCGACCGTAGCGCAACGCGACCGGCTGCACCGGCACCTGCGCATCGAGCGCGGTCTGGAAGATCCGCGCGTGGAACGTGCCGACGCGGTCGCCATGGCCACTGCCACCCTCGGGAAAAACCCCGACCGGATCGCCCGCGCGCAGGTGCGCGACCACCCGCGCCATGACCGAGGTCAGCGAATCGGTGCTGCCGCGACGATGGAAAATCGTGCCCGCGCGCGCGGCCAGCCAGCCGACCAGAGGCCAGCGCGCGATCTCGCTCTTGGCCACGAAACTGACCGGGCGCGCACTGTGGATCAGCACGATGTCGAGCCAGGACACGTGGTTGGCGACGTACAGCACCGCGCCGGGCAGAGGCTCGCCGAAACGCCGGATGCGGAATCCGAAGCAGCGCACGATCGCGGCGGACCACCAGCGGATCATGACCTTCTCGAGCGTCGTCGCGCCGACGCGGATGCGCGCAGCGAGCGGATTGAGCACGAGCAGTCCGAGCGGCGGGGCGATCACCGTGTTGAAGAGCAGCAGCGGTGCACGCAGCAGATAGCGCAGCGGCCGCAGGCGGTTGACCGCCGGCAGCGCTGCGGAAGGGTCGGACGCATGGTTCACGTTGCGGATGGTAGCGGAAGCTTTGCCGCAGTGCGTCAATTTCGAATCCGGCCTTTAGCGCGCAGTCGGCCAGCAGGCGCGAACGCGAAGCGGGCGCAGCCCCGGCGGCCGCCAGAGCGCGCAGCGCGGCGGCTATCGGGAGGCCCTGACCGTCCCGATCCGGTGCTCAGGCCTCGTCGAGGAGCGCCTGCGCCTCGCCGAGATCGTTCAGATGCTGCTCCCACCAGCGCGCCTCGCCGACATGACCGAACGCGCGCGGAAATGCGGGGTCGTGCCAGCGCGCGGCGACCCAGCCGGCCCAGTGGATCTGGCGCATCAGGCGCAAGGGTTCGATCAGCGCGAGTTCGCGTGGATCGAAATCGCGGAACTCCGCGTAGCCCTCGAGCAGCGCGTCGAGCGCGCGCGGCGTCTGCGCGAGCATCCACAGGTCCTGCACCGCGGGCCCCATGCGCGCATCGTCGAGATCGACGAAGTGCGGACCGGCGTCGGTCCAGAGCACGTTGCCGCCATGACAGTCGCCATGCAGGCGGATGCGCGCGATCGGCTCGCGCTCGGCAAAACACGCGTCGATCGCGAGCGCGAGCGCGTCGGTCCGGCTGCGATAGATCGTCTCGAGTCGCGTCGGCAGCAGGCCCGAGGCGAGCACCGCGCGCGCCGCGTCGCGGATGAAAGTGTCGGTATCGATCCGACCGCGCTCATGAAAGCGCGAGCGCGCGCCGATGCCGTGCATGCGCGCGAGCAGGCGGCCCATCCAGGCCAGATGGTCGGCCGATTCGAGTTCCGGCGCGCGGCCGCCGCGCCGCGGGTAGAGCGCGTAACGGTAGCCCGCGTGTTCGAACAGGGTTGCGCCGCCGAGCACGAGCGGCGCAACCACGGGCAATTCGGCTTCGAGGAGTTCCAGCGCAAACGCATGCTCCTCGGCGATCGCGGCATCGCTCCAGCGCCCGGGCCGGTAGAACTTCGCGACCAGCGGCTGACCGTCCTCGACGCCGACCTGATAGACGCGGTTCTCGTAGCTCGCGAGCGCAAGCAGACGGCCATCGGTTGCGAAACCTGCGGCCTCGACCGCGTCGAGCACCGCGTCCGGCGACAGCGCCGCATACGGGGTGTCGCCCGCGCTCTTCACCTCAGATCGGCTTCGGCGATTCGCGCGGCACGACCGCGAGGGTGAGCCGCGCAATGCAGACCAGGCGTTCGCGCGCATCCTCGATGCGGATCTCCCAGACCTGGGTCGAGCGACCTACGTGCAGCGCACGCGCGGTGCCGGTGACCACGCCCGCGGAGACCGCACGCACGTGATTGGCATTGATGTCGAGTCCGACCGCCATCGTGCTGGCCTCGATGCAGAGGTTGCCGGCGAGACTGCCGAGCGTCTCGGCCAGCGCAACCGAGGCGCCGCCGTGGAGCAGGCCGAACGGCTGGCGCGTGCGCGCATCCACCGGCATCGTGCCGCGCACGAAGTCGTCGCCGATCTCGGTGACGCGGATGCCGAGGTGCTGGACCAGCGTGCCCTGGTCCCACGCTTTGATGCGTTCGAGGTCGGTGGATTGTTTCCAGAGGCTCATGACACGGGTTCCGGTCGATCGACGATCGACTATAGCAAGGGCATTCGCGGATACCGCGGTGCCCGGCGTGGGGACATATGCCGACCGGCCGGACCCGTACTGGCGGACGCTCCGCACAACACGCGAGCGGATTCGCAGCCGCCGCATGCGAACGCGCCGGTTCGCGGTCGCGCTGCGACTTCGGCGACAATCGACCGATTCCACGACGATCGCGACCGTGTCCCATACCGTGACCCTGCAGGCCAGCGGCAAGTCGTTTCCGGTCAGCGCCGGTGAAACCGTGCTCGAAGCCGCGCGCCGCGCCGGGCTCGCGTTGCCGTATTCCTGTCTGTCCGGCGTGTGCGGGAGCTGCAAGGCGACCCTGATCGAAGGCGAATGCGTGTATCCGCGCAATCCTCCGAGTGCGCTCAACGCGACCGAGCGCATGCAGCACCAGGCCCTGCTCTGCCAGGCGGTCCCGATCAGCGACCTGCTGATTGCGGCGCGCGAGGTCGCCTCGGTGGCCGACATCCCGCGCCGTACGTTCACGCTCAAGCTGATCGACAAGAGCCTGCTCGGTCACGATGTCGCGCGACTGATCCTGCTGACCGCGCGCGGCGAGCGCATGCGCCGCCTGCCCGGCCAGTACGTCGACGTGCTGCTGCCCGACGGCCGGCGTCGCGCGTTCTCGATCGCGAACGCGCCGCACGACGACGACAGCATCGAACTGCACGTACGGCGGGTCAGCGGCGGCGGCTTCACGACCCGCGTATTCGACGAGATGAAACCGGGCGCCCTGTTGCGCGTCGAGGGACCGCTCGGCACGTTCGTGCCGCGCGAGGACAGCGAGCGGCCGATGCTGCTGATGGCCGGCGGCACCGGCTTCGCGCCGATCAAGGCCCTGGTCGAGCATTTCCTGCATCTGGGCACGCGGCGTCCGATCACCCTGTACTGGGGCGTGCGCGAGCCGGCCGATCTGTATCTGCGCGGCCTGCCCGAACGCTGGGCACGCGACGTTGCGGGCTTCCGATTCGTCCCGGTGATATCGGACCCGGAACTCGCCTCGGCGTTGCGGGCCGGTCTCGTGCACGAGGCGTTGCTCGAGGATCATCCCGACCTGGCGGACTTCGACCTCTACATGAGCGGTCCGCCGACGATGATCGATGCCGGGCGCCGCGCATTCGTCGATGCAGGTCTGCCCGAGGACCGCCTGTATTACGATTCGTTCGACTATGCGCCGGACGTGATTGCCGAGATTCTCGGCAGCCGGGCCGGCATCCACGGGTTCTAATAGCCTGCAACGGGGGAAGTGGAAGAGGAATCGCGCCGGGATCGGGGTGGCGGGCGCCGGCCCGCAGCGAGGCCCATGGCGGTGCCCATGGCTCGAGCGAGGGCCAGGCACGGCGCCGCGAGACCAAGCGAGTTGCTTTCAATTCCCCTGCTACAGGTCACCAGGAAGCACGTCATGCCGCGAAGACTCCTGCCGATCCTGGCGTTGCTGCTGGCCAGTTCGAGCGCGTTCGCGATGCGTTGCGGCAACCGCCTCGTCAGCGACGGCGACCGCGACTTCCAGGTGCGCGACCGCTGCGGCGTGCCGTTCTGGACCGACCAGTACACGCAAGTCGAGGTCGTCGGCGCCTATGGTCCGCTCGAGCAGCAGCGCGCGGTCGATTTCGATGTCTGGTATTACAACTTCGGCCCGCGTCAGCTGATGCGCAGGCTGGTGTTTCGCGACGGCCGCCTGGTACGCGAGGACACGCTCGGCTACGGTGTGAACGAGATCGGCGCGGACTGCGATCCGAATCGGCTGCTCGACGGCCTGAGTGCGGGCGAACTCATCGCGCGCTGCGGCGAGCCCGCGTCGCGGCGCATCGAATCGGACACGGTCGTGCGACGCCCGCTGCGCGGCGTCGAGCAATGGCGCGACCAGCGCCGCGAGGAATGGGTCTACGATTTCGGCGACCGCCGGCTGCTGCGTCTGGTGCAGCTCGTCGACGGGCGCGTCACCGGCGTCGACGCACTGCCGCGCTGACTCGTACGCGCCCGGACCCGCGGCGCCGCCTGTATCAACGCCGTTCCTGTCCTACGCGGCGCAGCCGACCTGAGCTATGGGACCGCGACATGGCCTGTAGGTCAGGCCGCCCCGGCCTGACGCCGCAACGCGTCCCCGCGCATGCGTCAGGTCGGCGCCGCCGACCTGACCTACGGGACCGCGACATGGCCTGTGGGTCAGGCCGCCCCGGCCTGACGCCGCGCGTATCGAGGCGCGACGCACGCGACGAGACGACGCGTCATCTTGCCTGTCTGGAATCGGGCAGGCGCGGCACGCCGAGCTCGCTGCGTTCCTCGAACGCGAGCGGTCGCGTGTCGACGGGACCGCGCGGCTTGCGTGGGCCGACCGGCGTACTCGCCGCACCGCGCGCGACGCGCAGCGCATTCGCGTAGCACGCAGTCGCACCGGCGAGGTCGCCTTCGCCGCGCCGGCAGTCACCGAGCGCTTCCCAGGCCGCGGGCGTTTCGGCCAGGCCGACCGCGCGCTCGAGGGTCTCGTCCGCATCGGTCCATTGAGCCTTCTGGACGTATAGACGGCCGAGTGCGGTCAACAACGCCGGGCTGTTCGGCGCAATCGCGAGCCAGCCTTCGGCCTTGCGGATGCGCGCGGGCACTTCATCGGGACCGAGTTCCGCGTAGATCGTAGCGAGCTCGTCATTCCATTCGCGGCGTTGCGCACTTTCGATCTCGTCCATCGCCGCAAGGGTCTGTCCGAGCGCGGCCGAACGGCGCGCGAATGCGGCAACCAGTTCGCTGCGGCGCCGCTGCGCGCGGGAAGCGCCGCTCCACAGCGCATTGAGCCGGTTCGCGTCCGGCGCCGCCGCGAGTGCCGCGCCGAGCACGCGTGTTTCCAGTGCGGCCTGCGTATCGGCGGTCAGGGACTGGCTGCGCGCGAGCATCGGCAGCGCATCGACCGCGGCCTGGCTGTCGCCTGCGGCGAGCGCCGCCTCGATGAGCAGGCGCCAGCCGCGCGGCGACAGGTCCGCGGAAGCAGCCCTGGCCTTGAGCAACGCGAGCGCTTCCGCGTTGCGCCCGTTTTCGATCAGGAAGCGTGCACGCAATGCATCGGCCGCGCGTGCGCCGTGTGCGTCGACTTCTTCGAGTGCCTGGTTGGCCCGGTCCTCGGCGCCGCGCTCGTGTGCAGCGCGTGCGGCGACCAGCAATGCGGGCGTACGGAACGCCGCGTGGCTTGCGGCCTTGCCGAGATCGCGTTCGGCCTGCGCGTAGTCGCCTTCGGCGAACGCGGTCAGTCCGCCGGCCAGACGTTCGCGCCCGCGCCGCTTCACCGAACGGTCCCAGGCCCGGAATGGCCAGCGCAGCAGCCGCCAGCCCAGGGTGATCGCCGCCCACAGCGCGAGCAGCGCGGCGAGCGCCACGACGACGCTGGTCTCGATCGTGGTGTTGCGCATGCGCAGTTGCACATAGCCCGGGTCGGCCGCGAGCCAGTGCCAGGCAAGCGCGGCGAGCACCGCAACGATCAGCAACAGGACGATCGCACGCCAGGCACGCATCAGCCGGCTCCCTCGTGGGCGACGCGCGGCGCTGCGGCCGTGCCGTGCGCGGGCGGCGTGGCGCCATGCGCGTGCGGTTGTGCGAGCGCGCGTGTGGCGCGCAAATTGCGCAATTCCCTGAGCGCGCTGCCGAGTTCGGGCAGCGCCGGGGCGAGCGGCATCGCGCCGAGGCGGTCGAGCTCGGCCAGATCGCTCCTGACCGGCGCCGACTGCGTGTCGAAGGCCGCCGCGATGCCGTCGCGCGCACGCGTCAGCGCCGCCTTGAAGGAATCCGCATCGCGCGCGAACAATGCCGCTTCGGCCGTGCGCAGGTCGATCGTGACGATCGCTCGCGTCAGTTCGGCGGTGCGCGCGTCGAGCGCGGCGGCATGGGTTCCGCCATGACTGATGCGCACGAACTGGGACAGGAACCCGCGCCAGCCCGAATCGGTGTCGGGCGTCTCGACCGTGATCGATCTGAGCGGAAGATTCGGCAAGCTGCCGCGCACGCGCGCGAGCGCCGCGAGCGCGGCGCGCGTCTCGACCGGCTTGCTCGCCTGCAACGCCTGCAGTTCCGCGCCGATCATCTGGCGCACGCTCGCGAACACCGGATCCTCGGCCGCGGCGAGCGCCGAGTCGGCCAGCCGGTAGGCGCTGATCGCGGCCTGCGCGTCGCCGAACAACGCGAGCCGCTCCTGCGCCTGCTGGAGCAGGAATTCGGCCTCGTTCATGGCCATCGAATCGCGGCCGCTCAGGCGCTGCTCGGCAAGATTCGCGACCGCATCCTCGAGATGGCGCGAACGCTCGCCGAGTCCGAGCAGCTCCTCGCGCACGCTGCGATTGACGCTGTCCACGTCGGCGACGCGCGCGCGCAGAGATTCCAGGTCGCGCTTGCGCTGCTCGATGCCGCGCTCGAGGGTATCGATGCGCGCATCCAGCTGCTCGCGTTCGGCGCTGCGCGCGATACCCTGACCGTGTTCGATCAGGTAGACACGCCAGAGCGCGACGCCCGCGACCGCGAGCGCGAGTATCGCGATCAGCCAGGCGATGCCGCCGCCGCCACGCGAGCGCGCCACCGGTGCGTGCTCGGCCGCCGGCATCGGCTCGTCGGTCGGCACGGGATGGCCGGCTTCGAGGTCTTCGCTCATGCGGGCATGCTAGCCGAACTGTGCGACGCCGGCAGCATCGGGATGCGCTGCCGGAGTCAGGTTCGGCGACGCGCAGACGCGGTCTGGGCGGCTTCGAGTAGATGATCCGGCGATGCCGATGCGGCTTCGACGATCGTCGCAAAACCGTGGCGGCGGGCCAGTCCGGCCAGACGCGGACTGCTTGCGACCAGGGTCTGGCCGCGCAGACGCGCAAGCAGATCGGCAGGCAGCAAGCCGACCAGATTCGCGAGCGCCTCGCCGCTCGAGACCAGCGTGAACCAGGGTGCGGGCGCGTGCGCGAGCCGGTCGAAATGGCGTCGGGTCAGGCGCGGCGGCACGCGCTCGTAGACGTGCACCTCTTCGACTTGCGCGCCGCGCCGGCGCAGGGCGGGCGCGATCAGGCCGCGCCCGCCCGCAGCACCGATCAGCGCGATGCGCTGGCCACGTACCTGGCGCAATCCGGGCAGGCCAAGCAGGATTTCGCTGTTGCCGCGCCGGTCCGGCCCGATCGCGGCAATGCCCGCGCGCGCGAGTGCGCGCCGGGTTCCGCTGCCGACTGCGAATACGCGCACGCCGCGCGGAATGCGCGGTGTGCGCACGAGGCGGAACGCGAAGCGGACCGCGGCCGGACTGGAAAATATCCAGACCTGTGCGCGAGCGGCCGCGCGCAGCGCACGTCGTGCACGATCGCTGTCGGTCGGCGCTCGCAGCGCGAGACCGGGCAGGGACACCGCGTGCAGGCCGCGCGCACGGACTCCGTGCAGCAGGCGCTCGCGCGCGCCCGCCGGTTGCGTGACCACGATGCTCGGGTTGCCCCTGGAACCCTGATCCGGTCCGGCAGCCGACGCCTGCTGAACGCGTCGTGTCGACATGGTTTGCGGCATCGCCGATCGGTAAGATGCGCCATCATACGCACGGCACTCGGCACATTGCCTGCGGCCGCACGAGCCGCACGAGCGCGCACGCAGGACGGTGAGGGAACGCGAATGAACAGGATGACCGGGTTGCTGTTCGGTTCCAGGCCGGCGGCAAGCGCCATGGCGAAGCGGCCCCACCGCGGCGCCGTCGCAGGCGTCGTTGTCTGTACTCAGGCCCGGCTTCGATCGGGATGAACCGCAGTGCGCGCGCCGCAAATGGCGAGTCCGTCCGATGACTCCGGCAACCGATGACTCTGCCGGTCCGGAGCGGCTGTCGATGCGCGTCGCGCTCGAGCGCGAAATCCTCGCGACGATCCCGCTTGCGCGCGCGATGGCCCTGTCAATCGGAAACTACGACGGAGATTCGCTGACCCTGGCCGCGCCGCTCGCGCCGAACGTGAACGACAAGGGTTGCGCGTTCGGCGGCAGCCTGGCCGGCCTGATGACCCTGGCCGGCTGGGGTCTGGTCAAGCTCGCCCTCGATGCCCGCGCGATCGCATGCGACATCTATGTGCAGGACAGCGCGATCCGCTATCTCGCTCCGGTCCGCGACGACTTCACGACCGTCGCGAGCCTCGGCGAGGGCGCCGCATTCGCGGACTTCTTCCACATGCTCGGCGAGCGCGGCAAGGCGCGCCTGCGCGTGCGCTGCGTCGTGCCGCTCGCGGATGGCAGCGATGCCGCCGTGCTTCATGCACACTTCGTCGCGATCGCGAAAGACTGACGCGCACGTTCGCGTGCTGCACAATCGCCCTGTTCCCGTCACGGAGAATCGCCATGCGCCCTCGTCTGATCGCCTGCGGTACGGTGCTTGCAGCGCTGCTGGTCGGCGCCTGCGCAAACCAGGAGATTCGTTCGCGCCAGACCATTCTCGATGCGACGCTGCGCTCGTACGCGGCAGCGATCCGCTGGGGCGACATCGCACAGGCGCAGACTTTCATCGAACCCAAGGAGTTCGCGAAGCATCCGCCGTCCGCGCTCGAACTCGCGCGTTTCAAGCAGGTCCAGGTCAGCGGCTACAGCGAGCAGCCGGTGAACATGGTCAGCGCGAACGAAGTGCGGCAGACCGTGCAGATCGATCTCGTCAACGTCAATACGCAGACCGCGCGCAGCGTCGTCGATCACCAGGTCTGGAAATACGACGAGGCCGTCAAGCGCTGGTGGCTGGTCAGCGGGCTGCCCGACATCACGCGGCAATGATGCACCGCGCGCTCCACGCGCCGCATCGGGATGCGTGCGGCGCCACACGCGGATGAGCGGCGCATCACGCGCAGTCGCGTCGGCCTGGGCGCTCTACACGCCCAAGCTGTTCACGATCCTGCGGCGCGGCTACGGATTCGGCGATCTGCGCGCGGACCTCGTGGCCGGCCTCACGGTCTCGATCGTCGCACTGCCGTTGTCGATGGCACTCGCGATCGCGTCCGGCGCCACTCCGGAACGCGGCCTGCACACCGCGATTGTCGCCGGCTTCCTGATTTCGTTCTTCGGCGGCTCGCGCGTGCAGATCGGCGGACCGACCGCGGCGTTCGTGCCGGTCGTGTTCAACGTGATCGACAAATTCGGCTATGGCGGGCTGATCCTGTGTACGTTGCTCGCGGGCCTGATGCTGATCGCGGCCGGCGTGCTGCGCGTCGGCACCCTGCTCAAGTACATCCCCAAACCGGTCATCACCGGTTTCACCGCGGGCATCGCGGTGAGCATCTTCTCGAGCCAGGTCAAGGACCTGCTCGGCCTGCACATGGACAAGGTACCGGCCGATTTCCTGGGCCGCTGGTCGGCCTACGCCGCGCACCTGCCCGACTGGACCCCCGCCGCGACCGTGCTGACCGCGGGCAGCCTCGCGATCATCGTCGTAGTGCGCCGCTGGCGACCGGCGCTGCCGGGTTTTCTGATCGCGGTGGTCGCGGCAGCCGGCGCCGTCGCGCTGTTCGGATTGCCGGTCGAAACGATCGGCACGCGCTTCGGCGGAATCCCGGCCATGTTGCCGACGTTCGCGTTTCCGCATATTCCAATCGAACGCACGATCGAACTGTTTCCGAGTTCTTTCACGATCGCGTTCCTGGCCGGCGTCGAGTCGCTGCTTTCGGCGGTGGTCGCCGACGGCATGATCGGCGGCCGTCACCGCTCCAACTGCGAGCTGGTCGCGCAGGGCCTGGCCAATGTCGGCTCCGCACTGTTCGGCGGCCTGCCCGCGACCGGTGCGCTCGCACGCACCGCGACCAACGTGCGCGCGGGCGCGCGCTCGCCGGTCGCGGGCATCGCCCACGCGCTGTTCCTGCTGCTGTTCATGCTCGTGCTGGCACCGGCGATGAGCTATGTACCGCTCGCGGCGCTTGCCGCAGTCCTCGTGATCGTGGCCTGGAACATGGCCGAGATCGAGAGTTTCCGGCACCTGATGGCCGGTCCGGTCGGCGATCGCGCGGTGCTTCTGCTGACCTTCGCGCTGACCGTGGTATTCGACCTCACGATTGCGATCGAAGTCGGTATCGTGCTCGCCTCGTTCCTGTTCATGCATCGAATGAGCGAGGTGGTCGCGATGCAGTCGAACGTGTCGCTGCTGGACGAAGACCGGCCCGACTCCGCCGATCCTTCGCAACCGGACCAGCGCGCGCAGCTGCCGCCCGGGGTGGAGGCATTCCAGATTTCCGGACCGCTGTTCTTCGCAGTCGCCGATCGCCTCGACGATGTGCTGAATACGCAGCTGAAGGCGCCGCGCGTGTTCATCCTGCGCCTGCGTCTGGTGCCGCTGATCGATGCGTCCGGCGTGACTGCGCTGACCCAGATGATCGCGAGATGCGAACGCCGCGGTACGCGCGTGATCCTTTCCGGACTCGGCGAGCAGCCGCGCCGCGTGCTTGCGCAGATGGGCGTCGGCGAACGCGGCGACATGCTGCGGTTCGCGAGCGATTTCGGCGAAGCGCTGCAGATGGCCGCAGCCGGTCCCGATCGCAGGGCCGGATGAGCGCCGCGGACGACCGGCTTTGCCATGACCGCACGCCTGCCCGATAATCCGCGGCCGCGCGCCCGGCGCGAGCCAGCCGATTCCCGATGTCCGAAATCCTGCAGCGCCTGCCCGAGTTCCTCGGCAACCACCTCTATCTCACCGTCGGCTTCGTCGGCGTGCTGGTCGCGCTGGTCGCGATCGAGGCGCAGCGCTTCGCGCGCGGCTATGCGGCGTTGACGCCGGCCGGGCTGACCCAGTTGATCAATCGCGAAAATGCACTGCTGATCGACGTGTCGAGCCTGCAGGATTTCGAGAACGGGCATATTCCCGGCGCCAGGCACGTCGCGATGAGCCAGTTCGATCCGGAGAGCAAGGACCTGGCCAAAGTCCGCGAGCTGCCCGTCGCGATGGTCTGCCGCTCGGGCCAGGCTTCGGCTCAGGCCGCGCGGCGCCTGCGCAAGGCCGGCTTCACGAAGGTATTCTGGCTCGACGGCGGCTTGCGCAGCTGGAACGAGGCACACATGCCGCTTGCGAAGGGGCGCTGACGCGACTCCGTCGCCGCATCGCGGCGGCGCGCCGAAATAACCCTGACTTTCGGCCCGCACGCGGCGCGGTCCGGCTGCGGAAATACCGTGAAGTGCATTCCGTGGGATAATCCCGGTTCTTTTTCCTTGATGTGAGCAGTGCAATGGCAGAGAACACCCCCGCCGCGCCGAACGGCGCAGGCAATGGCCAGACCCAGCCCGAGCAGGCGCAGGCCCAGCTGAGCCTGCAGCGCGTCTATGCCAAGGACGTCTCGTTCGAGGCGCCCGGCGCACCGCAGATCTTCCAGCAACAGGGCCAGCCGAACGTGGAACTGAACCTGAGCCAGCGCGTTTCCCAGCTCGGCAACGACAACTACGAAGTCGTGCTCAGCGTGACCGCGACCTGCAAGGTCGAGGACAAGACCGCCTACCTCGCCGAAGTCCATCAGGCCGGCATCTTCGGCCTGTCCGGTTTCGACGCGCAGAACCGCGATGCGATTCTCGGCACTTATTGCCCGAACGTGCTGTTCCCGTATGCGCGCCAGCTCGTGTCCGAGCTCGTGCAGAGCGGCGGCTTTCCGCCGTTCCTGCTGCAGCCGATCAATTTCGAAGCGCTGTACGCCGAGCAGATGCGGCGCCGCGCGGAAGCGGCACCGAGCACCGGCGCGAACGCCTGAGTACGCGCCGAGCGGCGCCGCGGACGATGGGTGCGGACAAGCCGGTCGCGGTCCTCGGCGCCGGCTCGTGGGGCACGGCACTGGCCGTGCAGCTGGCCCGCAACGACGTGCCGACGACATTGTGGGGCCGCTCGCCGCAGGCGATCGTCGACATGGCGGGCGCGCGCCGCAACACGCGCTACCTGCCCGATCTGGAGTTGCCCGATCCGCTGCAGCTGTCGGCGATGATCGAACCGACCGTGCGCGATGCCGGTGCAGTGCTGATCGCGGTGCCGAGCCATGCATTCGCGGCGCTGCTCGACACGATCGCGCCGTGGGTGGGCGCCGACGTCGGCATCGCGTGGGCGACCAAGGGATTCGATCCGGCGTCCGGCCGCTTTCTCCACGAGTTGGTCGGCGAGCGCCTGCCCGGCCACGCGGGCGCGGTGGTCACCGGTCCTTCGTTCGCGCGCGAAGTCGCGATGGGTCTGCCGACCGCGCTGACCGTGCATTCGGCGGACGACGCGTTCGCGCTCGCGATGGCGCAGAAGATCCACTCACCGAAATTCCGCGCCTACACCGGCAACGACGTCGCGGGCGCGGAGCTCGGCGGCGCGATGAAGAACGTGCTCGCGGTCGCGACCGGCGTCGCCGACGGCATGCAGCTCGGCCTCAACGCGCGAGCCGGACTCATCACCCGCGGCATGGCCGAGATGCTGCGCCTCGGCGAGGCGCTCGGCGCACGCGCGGAAACGCTGATGGGACTGGCCGGACTCGGCGATCTCGTGCTGACCTGCACCGGCGACCTGTCGCGCAACCGCCGCCTCGGCCTCGCGCTCGGTCGCGGCACGCGCCTGCGCGAAGCGGTCGCCGAGATCGGCCAGGTGGTCGAGAGCATCGAGACCGTCGACACCGTGATGCGCCTCGCGGCGGCGCACGCGGTCGAGCTGCCGATCAGCGCACTCGTGCAGCGTGTGCTGCACGAGGAACTGACTCCGGCCGAGGGCATGCGTGCGCTGCTCGCGCGCGAACAGAAACCCGAATATCCCGAATCCGCGTAGGCGCGGTTCCGCGCAGAGCGAGGGTGCAGGCTCAGCGCGCACCGCGACCGCGTGGAACCCGCCGCGCCGAAGCGCACATCGCGGCGGCCTGCGCAGCCGAGCGGCCTAGGCCTGCGCTCCCGCGAAACCGAGCTGCCGCCAGGCCTCGTAGACGACGACCGCAACCGCGTTGGACAGATTCAGGCTGCGATTGCCGGGGCGCATCGGCAGGCGCAGTCGCCGCGCCGGGTCGATCGTGTCGAGCAGATCCTGCGGCAGGCCGCGCGTCTCCGGGCCGAACAGCAGCGCATCGCCATCGGCGTACTCGACGCGGTCGTAGCGCTGCGTACCGCGCGTGGACAACGCGAACAGGCGTCGCGGCGCCGTGCCGGCGATGAATGCGGCAAGGTCGTCGTGCACGCCGACATGCGCGAATTCGTGGTAGTCGAGGCCGGCGCGACGCAGGCGCGCGTCGTCGAGCGCGAAGCCGAGCGGACGCAAGAGATGCAGCGCTGCGCCGGTGTTCGCGCAGAGGCGAATCACATTGCCGGTGTTGGGCGGAATCTCGGGCTGGAACAGGACGACATGCAGCATCCGTGCATTATCGCGCGCGCCGCGTCGCGTGTTCGCATGCGCGCGGGTCGTGGCCCGGCTTCAGGCCGGACCGCGATCCGCATGGATCGGCTTTGCAACCATCAGGCGCCGTCGGCACGCGGCGCGGCGCGCGTTGCATCGCGTTCCATTGCAAGCAGCAGTTCGGAGCGCCGCGCGGTCACGTACACGGTCGGCATCAGGGTGACCGACAACGCCTCGGCCGTGCCGACACGCGCGAGCAGCGCCGCATCGGACTCGTGCGTCGTCGGGCTGACGTGGACCGTGGGCAGCAGGGTCGCATGCACGGGTGCGCGCGCCTGCACACGCATCGTCACCGGTTCGGCGGTTGCGTATCCGAAACTCACCAGGCCGGCGAACAGGGCCGCCGAGATGATGGTGCGGATCAGCGGGGTATGGATGTTCATGAATTTCTCCTGCGAGCGCGATTACAGGCTTCGTGGAGCAAGCGTCATGCCAGCTTCGAAGCATTTGCGGTTTGCAGGAATACAGATGCACGATCAATGCATTGGGTTGCCAGGCCGAAAGTCATGGGTACGCGCGCGGACACGTTTGCGGACGTACGCAGGTGTCCGCCGGACTGTGCATGCCGCGTGTTTCGCGCGCGCGGAACACTGCAGATGCGCGTGCGACCGTGCGCCTAATCGTGTTCGGCGTGCGCGGCAGCGGACGCGGGCGCGGAAACCGGCGGCGTGTCCCGATAGCGTGCAAACCAGGCCAGGATCGCCGACGCCTTGGCCGCCGATTGCGAGGGCCGCGCGGCGAGTCCGCCGTGGTTCGCGCCGGGCACCTTGACCAGCGCGGTCGGCACGCCGCGCAGCTGCAGCGCCGAGTAGTACTGTTCTGCTTCGCTGTCGGGCGTGCGGTAATCCTTCGATCCGACCACGACCAGGGTCGGCGTCTTCACGTTGCCGACCAGCGACAGCGGCGAGCGCGCCCAGTAGGCCTGCGGGTCCTGCCACGGATACTTGCCGAACCAGTAACGTGAAAAGTACGGGGTCATGTCGGCGGTCAGCACGAAACTCGCCCAGTCGATCACCGGCTTCTGCGACGCGGCGGCGCGGAAACGATCGGTCTTGCCGACGATCCACGCGGTCAGCACGCCGCCACCCGAACCGCCGGTCACGAACAGCTCCTGCGGATCGACGAAGCCCTTGGCGATCACGGCATCGACCGCGCTCATCAGATCGTCGTAGTCGCGGCCCGGGTAGGCCTTGTCGATCTGATTCGCGAAATCCTCGCCATAGGATGTCGAACCGCGCGGATTGGTGTAGAGCACGACGTAGCCGGCCGCGGCGTAGAGCTGGTCGTCGGTCGAGAACGAGGGTCCGTAGGCCGCATGCGGTCCGCCGTGGATTTCGAGAATCAACGGATACTTGCGCGCGGCGTCGAAGTCGGGCGGCGTGACCAGCCAGGCGTCGATCGTGCGCTGGTCGAACGCGCCGACCTCGAACTTCTCCACCTTGCCCAGCGTCTTCTGGCCGAGCAACGACTCGTTGAGCTGGGTCAGCCGGCGCACCTTGCCGCCACGCACGACGCGGATGTCCGACGGCCGCTCGGGCGTGCCGCTGGTGATCGCGAGCGTGCCGTCGCGCGCGACGCTGTAATCGCCGCCGCTGTAGGGCCGGTCGAACTCGTCGCCGGTCAGGTCGTCGGCCACCGTCTTCACCGATCCGTCGAGGCCGACGCGCGCGACGCGCACGCTGCCATGGTCGTCGTAGGCGACATAGACCGAACGCCCGTCGGCGGCCCACTGCGGATCGCCGACACTGCGATCCAGTTGCGCAGTCAGCACGCGCGGATCGCTGCCGTCGCGGTTCATCACCGACAAACGCGTGTTCTGGTAGCCGAGGTATTTGTCCTCGAAGCCGACATACGCGATCAGCCTGCCGTCGGGCGATACCACCGGAGAATTGTCCGGACCCACGCGCCGGGTCAGCGTGCGCACGCTGCGATCGGCGATCGAGACCTCGTGCACTTCGGTGTTGACCAGATCGCGCTGCCAGTCCGGCGACAGGTTCGCGCTGAACAGCACCGATCGCCCGTCCGGCGTCCAGCTCAGCCGACCGCCCGCGTTGCGCGCGCCGAACGTGAGCTGCACCGGCGCGCCGCCCTCGGCCGGGACCCAGAAGATCTGGTCGTAGCCGGGCTTGGCGTAGCCGGCCTCGTCGGTGCGGTACACGACGCTGTCGATGATCTGCAGCGGCTCGGCCCACTTCGCGCCTTCGGGCTTGGCCGGCGCACTGCCGAGCTTGATCGCGTCGTCAGGTACCTCCATCGAATAGGCGATGCGCTTGCCGTCGGGCGACCACGCGATTCCATGCGGCGCGTCCGCGAGGCCGGTCACGCGCGCGGTGGTACCGGTGGCCATCCAGCGCACGTACAGCTGCGCGGCGCCGTCGCCGCTGCTCGAGACATAGGCGAGCCGGCCGCCGTCCGGCGACCAGCGCGGCTGGCCGTGCGAACCCGGCCCCGCAACCAGCGGTGTCTGGCGGCCGCTGGCGACATCGATCAGCCAGATCGTCGCGCGCGTGCGGTCGCTCATGATGTCGTTGGAGCGGCGCACGTAGGCGATCGTCCGCGCGTCCGGCGCGATCTGCGGATCGCTCGCGACCTCGAGTCCGAACAGGTCGGCACCGGTGAGAACGCGCGAAGGACCGGCAGCCGGTTCGGCGATCGCGACGCAGCTCAGGCAGGCCGCGAGCAGCGGCAGGGCGAGACGCATGATCATGGGTGCGCTTCCGTGGAGGGAAGCGCGCATTCTTCGACGCGCCGCGCGGGAAACGCAAGCGCGGGTGTTCACCACGCGATGTCGGCGTGGTCGCGGTCGAGGAAGCGGCCGTTGTCAGACGGCTGCAGGCGATCGATGACTGCGAGCAGACGGGCCACGGATTCGGGGGACTCAGCGTCGCGTTCGCGCCGCCCATGCCGGTGCGCACCCAGCCCGGACTGACCGCGACCACGATCATGCCGCGCTCGCCGAGCACGATCGAGAGCAGACGGCTGGCCATGTTCAGCGCGGCCTTGCTGATCGCGTAGCTCGGGCTGTGCCAGGCATCGGTGCCCGCGATCGAGCCGAGCGCGGACGACAGGTTCACGACCCTGGCGCGCTCGGCGAGACGCGGCGCCAGTGCCTGGGTCAGCAGGAACGGGCCTTCGGCATTGCTCGCGAAGCTGTCGCGCAGCGCATCGGCCTCGACCGCGCCGAACCGCTCGCCCGGATTCAGGACACCGGCATTGTTGATCAGCATGCCGATGTGCAGGTCGAGCAGGCCGATCTCGCTGACGAGTTCGGCGATCGAGCGCGGATCGGGCAGGGTCAGCGGAAGAACCTTCAGATGTCCCGGGTGCGCACCCGCGAGCCGGGTCAGATCGAGCGCGCGCCCGGGCTGGCGGCAGGTCGCGACGACGCGCTCGCCGCGCGCGAGCAGCTGGCGCACGAACTCGAGTCCGAGTCCGCGATTGGCGCCGGTGACGAGAGCATGGGACATCGGCGAACGAACTCCTGCGGCCGCCCGGCGTGTCCGACCGGCGGCGGATAAGGACCTGCACGAAACTTTCCGCGACATCCGCGAGTCTACGCCGGCTCCGTGACCATCGTCCGTTGCGCGTCCGCGCTGCGGCCCCTAGCCTGTCGAGCATTCCCGCGGCATCCCGCCCGCAAGGAGAATCATGCGCACGCGCCTCTTCGCCCCGTTTCTCGGTCTCGGCCTTTGTCTGGGCAGCATCGCCCCCGCGGCCGCGACCGACGCGATCGACCTTCCGTTCACGCGTTTCACGCTGCCGAACGGACTGACCGTCGTGGTCAGCGAGGACCACAAGGCGCCGGTCGTCGCGGTCAGCGTCTGGTATCGCGTCGGTTCGGCCGACGAGCCGAACGGCGGGACCGGCTTCGCGCATCTGTTCGAACACCTGATGTTTCAGGGCTCGGAAAACCACAAGGGCGAGTTCTTCGAGCCGTTCGAGCTGGCCGGCGCGATCGACCAGAACGGCACGACCTCGTTCGACCGCACCAACTATTTCGAGACCGTGCCGACCACCGCGCTCGACATGACGCTGTGGATGGAGTCGGACCGCATGGGTCACCTGCTCGGCGCGATCGGCCAGAAGGAACTCGACGAACAGCGCGGCGTCGTGCAGAACGAGAAGCGCCAGGGCGAGAACCAGCCGTACGGCCGCGTCGACGAGCGCATGGTCGCCAACACGTTTCCTGCCAACCACCCGTATCACCACGAGACGATCGGCTCGATGAAGGACCTCGACGAGGCCTCGCTCGGCGACGTCAAGCAGTGGTTCGGCACCTGGTACGGCGCCGCCAACGTGACCGTCGCGCTGGTCGGCGACATCACGCCGGCCATCGCGAAGCAGAAGATGCTCGCGTATTTCGGCGACATCGCGCCTGGCCCGTCGCTGCGGCGCCAGCAACCGTGGACCGCGGCGCGCACGACCTCCGTGCGCGACACGATGCAGGACCACGTCGCGCAGACGCGGATCTACCGCGAGTGGAATGCGCCGTGGCTCGGCGACGCCGACACGCTCGAACTCGGTCTCGCCGCGAGCGTGCTCGGCGGCGGCAAGACCTCGCGGCTGTACGAGCGCCTCGTCTACAAGGACAAGGTCGCCGACGATGTCTCGGTCGACGTGCAGCCGCTCGCGCTCGCCTCGATGGTGCAGTTGCAGGTCGACGTCAAGCGCGGCGTCGAGCCGGCCCGCGTCGAGGCCGCGATCGCCGACGAGTGGAAGCGCTTCCTCGCGGACGGTCCGAGCGACGACGAACTCGCACGCGTCAAGACCCTCGCGCGCGCCGCGTTCATCCGCGGCCTCGAGAAGGTCAACGGCAAGGCGTCGATCCTCGCCGAAGGCCAGGTCTATCGCGGCGACCCGGGCGCGTGGCGCGGCGATCTCGCGCGCATCGAGGCGGCCACGCCCGCGAGCGTGCGCGCCGCGGCGAGGCGCTGGATCGGCAAGGGCGACTACACGCTGACCGTGATTCCGGCCGCGGCCGATGCGGATCTGTCCGCCGCCGACGAGATGGAGAAGCCCGGACGCGCCGCGCTCGCGGGGCGACCCGCCGCGAAGCCGGTCGCGCGCGACGACTTGCACGCGGTCGCGTCGGCGATCGAGCGCAGCAAGGGCGTGCCGCCGGTCACGAAGTTTCCGGACCTGAACTTTCCCAAGCTGCAGCACGGCAAGCTCGCGAACGGGATCGCGGTCGTGTTCGCCGAGCGCCACGCAGTGCCGGTCGTGCAGGTGCAGATGCTGTTCGACGCGGGTTACGCGTCGGACCAGGGCCGCGAGCTCGGCACCTCCGCGTTCGCGATGGCGATGCTCGACGAGGGCACGCGCGAACTCGATTCGCTCGAGATCGCGCGCCGCAGCGAACGCCTCGGCGCGGAGATCAGCGCAGGTTCCGGACTCGACAGTTCGACCGTGCGCCTCAATGCGCTGCGCTCGCAGCTCGAGCCCTCGCTCGCGCTGTACGCGGATATCGTGCGCAACCCCGCGTTCCGCGATGCCGACATCGCGCGCATCCGCGGCCAGTGGCTGGCCCGGATCGCGCAGGAAAAAACCCAGCCGACCGGTCTCGCGCTGCGTGTCCTGCCGCCGCTGCTGTACGGCAAGGGCCACGCCTATGCGATTCCGTTCACCGGCTCGGGCGATGCGGCATCGATCGAAGCGCTCACGTCCGCGAACCTGCGCGACTACGTACGCGACTTCATCCGTCCCGACAATGCGACGATCCTGGTCGCCGGCGACACCACGCTCGACGAGGCGATCGCGCGGCTCAATGCGGTGTTCGGCGACTGGAAAGCGCCCGCGTCGGCGATACCGAGGAGGAACATCGCGAGCGTGGCCGCACCGGACGCGCCCCGCGTGTTCCTGATGGACAAGCCCGGCGCGCTGCAGTCGCTGATTCTCGCCGGCGGGGTCGCGCCCTCGACCAAGGCACCGAACAATCTCGAGATCCAGACCATGAACGGCGCGTTCGGCGGTTCGTTCTCGTCACGCCTCAACATGAACCTGCGCGAGGACAAGCACTGGGCCTACGGCGCGGGCAGCTTCCTGGCCAACGCGATCGGACAGCGCCCGTTCCTGATGTATGCGCCGGTGCAGACCGACAAGACCGCGCAGTCGATGGCCGAGATCCTGCACGATGCGCAGGCGGTGATCTCGAGCCGACCGCTGACCCATGCCGAAATCGAGCGGATCAAGGTCGGCGACGTACGTTCGATGCCCGGCGAATACCAGACCGCGGCCGCGGTGCTCGGCGCGATGACCGGGATCGTGCTCTACGACCGGCCCGACGACTTCGTGCAGACCCTCAAGAGTCGCATCGAGGCGCAGACCGACGCCGCGGTCGAAGCGGCCGCGAAGGAGGTGATCCGGCCCGGATCGCTGACCTGGATCGTGGTCGGCGATCTCAAGAAGATCGGCCAGGCGGTGCGCGATCTCAAACTCGGCACCGTCACCGTGATCGACGCCGATGGCAAGACCACGCGCTAGGTTTTCTTTCGCAGGATCGGGCGCGCGGCCCGCCCGCGCGATCACGGATCGCGGCGGCGCCGCGCGTCGAGCGGCCGCGCGAGCTCCCGGTGCTGACGTCGTTCATGCCGCACGCGCTAGATTCCGCGCGATGCCCTGCCGGAGAATCCCATGAAACCGATCGCGATTGCCGCCTGCCTCGCCGCGGCCACGCTCTGTGCATGCAGTTGGGGCATCCGGCTCGATTCGGGCGGGCGGAAAGTGCGCACCGCATGGAACGGCGATGTCGGCCATTGCCGCGCGCAGGGCACGATCACGGTCTCGGTGCTCGATCATGTCGGCCCGCTCGACCGCAACAGCCTCAAGGTGCGCGACGAACTCGAAGTCATGGCGCGCAACGAGGCGGCCGGGATCGGCGCCGACACGGTCAAGCCGCTCGGCGATCCGCGCGACGGCGAGCAGAGCTGGGCCGCGTACCACTGCGGTCCGGCGCCGGGTGCGGAACGGCCGCCGACACGCATCGAGCAACGGCCGCCCGAAGGCGCCGCGGAAACCTATCCGATCAAGCATTGAGCCACGCACTCAGCGTCGCAGGACCGGCATCGCGATAGCGGTCGTGGCCGCCGCGGGCGGCCGCAGCGGCGGCAGCGCATGCCGCGAATGACCGCGCGGTGACGGCGCCGTCGCGGCCGGTCGCACCCGCACGATGCTGTCGAACGGCGCGACCTGCGCCTGCGGATCGAACCGGCACGGACCCGCGACGAGGCCGCCCGCGACGAGATCCGTGCACTGCTGCTGCAGGGCGGCGACATCCGGCTGCGGCGCGCCGTCCTTCCAGTCGCGCAGGGCCTCCCAACCGGTCACGCCCTCGGCGTCGCTGAAGCCGCAGTGGGTCGGCGTGTCTTCGTCGACGATCGCATGCGTCAGCTGCCCGGCCGGCAGCGCGGCGACGACGAAATCCTCGTTGCCCGGGATCACCAGCTGGTCGCGGCTCGTATGCATCGTGAGCACCTTCGCGCTGCCGACGTCGCCATGGAAATCCGAAACCAGATGCAACCGGTACGCCGCGTACGGATCGGCCTCGATGCGCGCGATGCCGGCCTGGATCGCGGGATCGTCGGCGTAGTCGACACCGACCGTGGTGAACGGATTGCGGCCATCGAGTTTGTCCGGCGCACGCACGAGGTCGCTCATCACGTAGACCGCGTAGCCGATGTTGGTGACCAGGAAGTCCTCGTCGCTGATGTGCGCGAATGCCATCAGCTGATCGAGACGACGCTGCATCGCGCCGTTGCGCAGCGCCGGCGGCAGGTTGACTCCGGTGCACTGGTTCAGCGGCACGAGCACCTGGAGCAGCCGCGCCTGGTCGAACAGGTCGCCAAGATTGTCGGGGATGGTGTCGAGGTCGAGCGCCCACGGCAGCGGCTGCGCGCCGGTCGGCAGTTCGCCCGCGTCGTGGCAAACCACGTCGTAGGCGAGGCGCAGATCGATCGCGGCGTCCCAGATCCGCGCACCGGCCGCGGCCGGACACACCGCAAAGACGCCGCGCACCGGCGGCAGGTTGCGCGCCTCGGCGAGTTTCAGCGCGACCAGGCCGCCCAGCGATCCGCCGAACGGGACGATCTCGCCGGGTACACCGACCGCCTGCTCGAACAGGTCGAGCAGTTCGCGGTTGTCCTCGATCGCGGTGAACATCGCCCAGCCGCGCTGACGGTAGCTGGTCGCCGCGATCGCATAGCCTTCGCCCTGCATCAGGTCGCTCAGCGGTCCGAGTCCGGGCGGATCCGTGGCCACGCTGAAATCGAGTCCGTGCTGGTACAGGACCAGCGCGTCGCCCGCCTGCCAGCCGTCGGGCACTGCGATGTGATACCACGCGCCGGACGGCGCGACGCCCGACAGTTCGCGCGCGCCGGCCAGCGCGGTCGCGAGCAGGAACGCGAACCCCACGAGGACGATCCACGCATGCCGCGACATCCGCTACTCCACGACGACCGACGATCACGCAGATTAGACGCTGTTCGCTGAGCCGTCGATTACCCGCGCGCAGTCCGGCGCAGCTGAACGCCTGCAACCTGCGCGGCCACGGGCAGCCGCGCGGCAGGACCGACCTCCGGTTCCCGGCGGCGCAGCGCGGGTTCGCACGCGCGTCGCGGCCGCGCGCCCGCCCGCGACGACCTGGACAGGTAGAATCGGCATCCATGTCCGAAGCCGCCGCGCCGCGCGCACCCCATCCGGTCCTTGTCCGCCTCGGTCGCGTGCTCGAAGCGGTGCTTAACCGGCTCGTCGATCTCGATCCCGAGACACGCGGCCGCCTCGCCGCGCTCGACGGCCGCGCACTCACCCTCGATCCCGGCGCCGGCGTGCCCGCGCTGCGCATCGCGGTCGACCGCGAGCGCCTGCGCGTCGGTCCCGGCTTCGCGGGGGAAAGCGCGCTGCGCATCGGCGCGAGCCTGGGCAGCCTGCTCGGCATGGCGCTCGCGCGCGGGCGCGAGGGCAGCGTGGCGCCGGGCACGGTGCAGATCGCCGGCGATGCCGAACTCGCGCGCCAGCTCGAGCGCATCGCGACGCGCTTCGCGCCGGATTTCGATGAAGCCTTCGCGCGCGTTTTCGGCGACGTGGCCGGATTCCAGATCGCACGCGCGCTGCGCCGCGCATTCGCATGGTCGCGCGATTCGGCACGCGCCTTCGCGCACGACGCCGCCGAATTCCTGACCGAGGAAAGCCGCGACCTGGTCGCACGCGCCGAACTCGAGCAATTCCTCGACGAAGTCGACGCGCTGCGCGAACGCGCCGACCGCCTCGACGCGCGCGTGCGCCGCGTCGAGGCACGCGGCGGGGCGCCGCGCACGTGACCGCACTGCATCAGCTGCCGCGCCTGCTGCGCATCCTGCGCGTGCTCGCGCGCTACGGGCTCGACGACCTGGTTCCGCCTGCGCAGCGTCCGCGCGCGCTGCGCTGGGCGCGCCCGCTGCTGCCACGTCCGCGTGCGGAACTGCTGGTGCTGCCGCGCGGCGAGCGCCTCGCCGCCGCGCTCACCGAGCTCGGTCCGATCTTCGTCAAGTTCGGGCAGATCCTGTCGACCCGCCGCGACCTGATTCCGGCCGACGTCGCCGACGCACTGGTCGAGCTGCAGGACCGCGTCGCCGCGTTTCCGGGCGAGGTCGCGCGCGCCGCGGTCGAGCGCGCGCTCGGCGCCGCGGTCGAGACGCGTTTCGCCGCATTCGACAACACGCCGCTCGCCTCGGCCTCGATCGCCCAGGTCCATCCCGCGGTGCTCGCCGACGGTCGCGAGGTCGTGGTCAAGATCCTGCGCCCGGACATCCATGCGCGCGTCGCCGACGATATCGCGCTGCTGCGCGCTTTCGCGGGACTCGTGCAGCGCGTGCATCCGAACGCCGACAAGATCCGCCCGCACGAGGTCGTGGACGAAATCGAGACGACCCTGGTCAACGAACTCGACCTGCAGCGCGAAGGCGCGAATGCATCGCTGCTGCGGCGCAATTTCGCGGGTTCGGACGATCTCTACGTGCCCGAAGTGATCTGGTCGCACACCAGCGCGGGCGCGCTGACGCTCGAGCGCGTGCGCGGCATCCCGGTCGACGATCTCGCCGCACTCGACGCGGCCGGCATCGATCGCATCGCGCTGGCCGAGAAGGGCGTGCGCCTTTTCTACACGCAGGTGTTCCGCGACAACTTCTTCCATGCCGATGCGCACGCGGGCAACATCTGGGTCGATCCCGCGCACGCACGCGAACCGCGCTTCATCGCACTCGATTTCGGGATCATGGGATCGCTGCCCGAGCGCGACCAGTACTGGCTCGCCGAAAACTTTCTCGCGCTGTTCGACAAGGACTACGCGCGCATCGCCGAACTGCACGTGCGCGCGGGCTGGATGCCCGCGAATGCGCGTCTGGACGAACTCGAGGCCGCGGTGCGCACCGTCTGCGAACCGTACTTCACGCGCCCGCTGAGCGAGATCTCGCTGGCCGAGGTCGTGGTCAAGCTGTTCCAGATGGCGCGGCGTCATGAACTGACCCTGCAGCCGCAGTTGATCCTGCTGCAGAAGACACTGCTGAACATCGAGGGCGTTGGCCGCCTGCTGCATCCGCAGATCGACATCTGGGCGACCGCCCAGCCCGTGCTCGAGCGCATCTGGCGTCGCCGCCACGGGCCGCGCGCGATGCTCAAGGCGCTGCGGCGCCGCCTGCCCGACTGGATCGCCGCCGCGCCCGACATGCCCCAGCTCGTGCACAGCTATCTGGTCCAGGCGACCGCCGGCACGCTGGAACTTCGCATCGCCTCGGATGATCTCAGACGCCTGGAGTCGCGTGCACGGCATGGCCAGCGCGTCGCGATCTGGCTCTCGCTCGGGGTTTCCCTCGCGATCGGCAGCGCGCTGATCGCACTGCTCGCGACGCCGGGACCCGATCGGGTCTGGCCGCAGCTGACCGCCTGGACCGCAGGTGCCTGCGCGCTGATCGCTTTCGCGATCGCCTGGCGCGCGTCTTGATCTTTTCCCTTTTCCGGAGATCCACCGCAATGAACAAGCCTGTCCTGATCATGGCCACCTGCGTGCTCGGCCTCGCCGCGTGCAGCGCGCGCGTGCCCACCAACGAGGAACTCACCGGCCTGCTGCATCGCGAAGGCGCGAGGGCGGGCGATGCGAATGCGCCGCTCGATGCCGCAGCCGTGATGTGTCTGCGTACCTGGTCCGGCGACGACGCATTGAGCGCGAACCTGCCCGCGAGCGCGCGCACCGACGCGGCGAAGGGCAAGTGCCGTGCGCGCATCGACGGCTGGATCGCCGAAAAGGATCGCAATCCGTCCGCGCTCGAGTTTGCCGAGGTCAGCAATCCCGACGTGGTCAGGCGCGCAATGGCCCTGCTCGCGACCCGCGGCGGCGGCGCTGCACAGACCGCGATGAACACGCCAGCGGCCGCCGAGCCGCACCCGCGCGCGGTCGAACCTGCGCCGGATCTCGATGCGACCCTGACCGAAGCGACGAACATCTGCCAGAAGGCGCGTGACATGACCGCGAACGACAAGCAGAACATGCGCCTGTACCGCTTCGCCGAGTTCTGCGTGAAGAACCTCGCCGACACCCGCGCCGAAGTCACGCGACTGAAGCTCGAAGGCAATACCGCGGAACTCGACAAGATCGCGCGTCGCACCCAGCGCATGGCGAGGACCGCCGAGCGCATCGCGGGCCAGCCGGCCCAGTAGCCCGCGATGCTCGAGGTCGATGACAGCCTGCGGATTCCCGAGCGCGAACTGGCCGAGAAGTTCGTGCGCGCGGCCGGCCCGGGCGGGCAGAACGTCAACAAGGTCTCGAGCGCGGTGGAGCTGCGCTTCGACATCGCCGCCTCGCGGGTGCTGCCGCCGCCGTTGCGCGCGCGCCTGCTCGCGCGCCGCGATCGCCGCCTGACCGACAGTGGCGTGCTGGTGATCCAGGCGAACCGCTTCCGCGACCAGGCGCGAAACCGCGAGGATGCGCGCGCGCGTCTCGCCGAAATCATCCGCGCCGCACAGCGTGTGCCCAAGCGGCGCATCGCGACGCGGCCGACGCGCGGCTCGAACCAGCGCCGCATCGATGCGAAGAAAACGCGGGCGACGATCAAGCGCAATCGCGGCGGCCCGAGCTGGAGCGCCGAATGAGTGCGGGCGGCGGCGCGTTGCCGTTGCCGCCCGCGCTGCCGCAATTCCGCCAGAACGCATGGCGGCGCGCCTGCGCACGGTTTCTCGCGGCGTGCGGCTGGCGGGTCAGCGGCAGGTTTCCCGATGCACCGCGGGTCGTGCTGATCGCGGCGCCGCACAGCTCGTGGTGGGACGGCGTCTGGGGTCTGCTGTTGAAGGTCGCACTCGGCGTCGACATCGCGTTCATGGGCAAGCGCGAGCTGTTTCGTGGCCCGCTAGGCTGGCTGCTGCGCCGCCTCGGCGGCATTCCGATCGAGCGCGATTCGGCGCACGGACTCGTCGACGAGATGGCGCGGCGCTTCCGCACCAGCGAACGCCTCTGGCTCGGCATCGCGCCCGAAGGCACGCGTAGGCAGGTCAGCGAATGGCGCACCGGTTTCTGGCATATCGCGCGCACGGCGGGCGTGCCGATCCTGCCGGTCGCGTTCGACTATCCGACGCGCACGATCACGATCGGCACGCTGCTGCAGCCGAGCGCGGAGCTCGATGTGGACCTCGCCGCATTGCGTGCGTTCTACGCGCCGTTCCACGGCAGGAACCGCGACGTCGCGTGACGGCATGCGGATCGGGCGCGTGTGAGTTCACCCAACGACCGTCGCTCGGCGGGCGGCCTGCCCCGGTGCGTCAGGCAGCCGTCGGCGCGTCGGCAGCGCGTGAGCGCGGAACGAACGCCGCGACGCCGACGACGATCAGCCATGCGAGCGCGACGTTGACCACGAGGTGTCCCTGCTTGGCCGCGTCGGCCAGACCGTCGCCGAGCACGGTGACCGCGAGCGTGCCGAGCATCGCGAGCGTGCTCAATGCCGCGTAGTCGAGCGCACGGCGGCCGCGGCGCAGGCCCGGGCGCACCAGCAGGCAAAGCAATGCGAGCGGGGGCAGCGCGAGAATGCCGAGGCGCAGCACGGGCGACGCGTGCAATACCGTGCCCAGGCCCGGCGCGGGCGGCTGCATGGTCGCGAACTCGCCGCCTTCGACCTGACCGAGATTCTTCGCGATCCATGGATCGAGGCCGAGCACGCCATGGCCGGCCAGGCGCAGCGCCAGGCGCGGATGCCGCAGCAGGGTCAGCAGCTCGGTGCCGCGCGTGAACTGCGCAAGGCCGCTGCAGACCGCCTCGGGCATGTCCGGAAACTCCCACGCGTGATCGCCGCTGTAGCCCGCGCAGTCGGGATCGATGCGCAGCTCGGCGAGCAGTGCGCGCGGATCGTCGGCGAACGGCAGCAATGCGGTGAACACGACGTCGGCGCGGTTGTACTGATCGATCGCGTCCATCATCGGGCCGCTGCGGTGCAGCTGCACGAACTGCAGCGCGAACCCCGCGATTGCGCCGAGCAGCAACGCGGGCGCGCGCCAGCCGATGCGCGCGAGGCGCGTGCGGTCAATGACCAGCACGAGCAGCGCGAACGCGAGCGGCAGCAGCAGGTGCTGGATCTTCGCGGTGGCGAGCGCGAACGCGGCGAGCGCGAGCAGAATGCCGCGGCGCCGGCTGTACGGCGCGTCGCGCCAGAGCAGGATCGCCGCGAACAGCGCATAGGCCGCGAGCAGCGCGCTCCACTCGGCATAGAACGTGTCGAGGTACAGCGTATTGCCCGGATCGGCGAACAGCAGCAGCGTCAACGCCGCGTTGGCGACGGCCGCGCGCGTGTCGCCCGCGCGCAGCCAGGCCAGCGAGAACGTGATCGACAGGCCGAGCAACGCGAACCAGCGCAGCGCACCCGCGACGCGCACGTCGTGCACGTCGCCCGCGCCGGCGAGTTCGCCGAGCTTCCAGACCAGCGCGGTCGCGCCGGTGAACACGAGTTCCGACGACCAGTAGCACATCGGATCGGCGGTCGCGATGAAGCGGTACTTCGCGAACGGCGCCTGCGGACTGTTCTGCTGCGGCGGGATCGCCGCGTCGCGGTCCGGATAAAAATGGAAGCAGTTCGTGTAGCGGGTCTGGTCGTAGCTGTTCGCGTACGCGTAGAGCGGAACGTGCGACCACAACGCGAACACGCGCAGCGTCGCCAGCAACCAGACCAGGATCAGCAGCAGGCCGACGCCGCGGATCGCGCGCGCAGGCACGGTCAAGCGCGCTCCGCGTGCGCGCGGCGCAGGCATCCGGACGCGGCTCGCGCGGGGACCGCAGGTCGATTCATGGCGCGAGTTTAGCGTGCAATCGCGACCGCTCCGCGACAGCCGTGCCCGCCGCGCGAGGCGCGCGGCGACGCCGGCCAGGGGCCGCTCCTGTCGACCGCGTCACAGTCGTCGCGTGCGCCGGTTCCGGTCGCGACCGCCAAGAGGGTCCGGGCACGCCCCCCGCGGGCCGGTGCTAGGATTCATCGCACCAATGGGCATCCGCCCGAGGGGACCGATCATGAGAACGCGTCTGGGCCATTACGACATCGTCGCCGAACTCGGCCGTGGCGGCATGGGTGTGGTGTACAAGGGTTACGAGCCCGCGTTGAACCGCTACGTCGCGATCAAGGTGCTCGCCGATTCGCTCGCGCACGACGAGGGCATCAAGGAGCGCTTCCTGCGCGAGGCGCGCAGCATGGCCGCGCTCAACGACCCGCACATCATCCAGATCTACTTCATCGGCGACGACGAGGGCCAGACCTATTTCGTGATGGAGTTCGTCGAGGGCGAGTCGCTTGGCTCGATGCTCAAGCGCGATCACCGCCTCACCGTCGAACAGTCGGCCAAGGTGATCCAGCAGACCGCGCTCGGACTCGCGACCGCGCACGACCGCGGTGTCGTGCACCGCGACATCAAACCCGGCAACCTGATGATCTCGAGCCGCGGCGCGGTGAAGATCGCCGACTTCGGCATCGCGCTGTCGAACCAGGACATCTCCAAGAAGCTGACCACGACCGGCGAATTCGTCGGCACGCCGGGCTATCTGTCGCCCGAGGTGTGCCTGGGCAAGCCGGTCGACCAGCGCTCGGACATCTTCTCGCTCGGCATCGTGCTGTTCGAGATGCTGACCGGCAAGATGCCGTTCAACGACGAGTCGCCGCTCGGACTGATGCTCGAAGTGGTCAAGGCCGACATCCCGGACGTGCGCGAGCTCAATGCCGACGTCGATCCGCTGATCGCGCAGATCCTCGCGAGGATGATCGCGAAGGATCCGGCCGAGCGCTACCAGAACTGCCATGATCTGGTCGCCGACCTCGATACGCATCCGCTGGTCGCCAAGGGCGGACCGATCACCGTGCAGACGCGGCTGTCGGCCGCCGCGGCGACGCTGATCGGACAGAAGACGCCGGCTTCCGGCCAGACCGCGCTGCCGAGCACGCCGGCGACGCCCGCACGCGCCGCGGCCGGCGTCGCCAACACGCGGATCACCGCCTCGGGTCAGCCGCCGCTGCCGGCCGCGCCCGCGCACCGCTCGGTGCTCGACCGCACGACCACGGTGCACGCGCAGCCGCGCAGCACGGTCGTGCCCTGGGCGATCGCCGCGATCCTGCTGCTCGGCGTGAGCGCGGGTGCATGGGCGTTCCGCGATCGCATCCCGGGCCTGTCCGGCCTGTTCGGTGCGCCGCAGGCCGTCGCCGACGGCCAGACCGCGACCGACCAGAGCCGTGTCGCCGCGAGCGTCGCCGCAAGCACGCTGCCCGCGGCGCCCGCGGAACATCCCGCCGCTTCCGACACGACGACCGCCGCGAATGCCGACGGCGCCGCCGATGCGGACGCGCCGGCCGCACGCGCATCGCAGGCCGGCATGGAAGCGTTGCACGACCTGCCGGCCGCGAAGGCCGCACAGGATGCGGTGCAAGCCGCACCCGCGGCGCAAATCGCGAAGGTCACGGTTGACAAGCCGGCCGCACCGCCGAAGCCGCGCGTGCCGACGATTGCGGTCGTCTCCTCGGGCGACAACGTGATTTCCTCGCCGGCCGAGGACGCACTGGTCAGCCTGCTGCAGAGCCGTGGCTTCCGCGTCATCGAGGGCGGCCGCGTCAGCGGCGAGCGTCCGAACCTGCGCGCGCTCGCGAGTCGCGCCGATGCGGTCGTGTTCGTCTACGCGCGGCCGGTCGGAACCCAGGAGATCCAGTACTACGGACAGAGCTCGACGCTGTACACCGTGCAGCTCGGGGTCAAGGCCTACAAGGTCGCCGACGGCAGCGTGCTGTGGACCAGCGGCGCCGAACAGGTGAATTTCACGAGCCTCAATGCGGCAGAGAAGGCGCGCGAGGCGATCGAACCGATGCTCGACCAGGTGGACGGCCGCCTCGCCGAGTTCCGCTCGCGTGGACGCCGCGGCTGATCAAGGGTCGCCCAGCGCTAGGCCGGCGGCGCGAGCACGTCCGGCGAGCGCGAGACATGCCAGAGCACGACACCGAGCAGGGTGAGGATGCCGAAGATCACGTAATCGCCCTGCAGGTGTCGCGCTGAAAACAGCGTGTCGTAGACCGGAATGCGTTTCTGGAAACACCAGGTGACGACCGCGAGGATCAGCGCCGCGGCAAACGGCGCAAACGCGGCCCGGCGATCGCGGAGTACTTTCCATGCGGAAACGAGAAAGAGCGCTCCGGCGATGCACTGCAGCGCGATGACCCAGCCAGGCAGCGCGTCCATCAGCGGGATGAAGCGTCGATAGTCGTCGCCCGGAGTGAACCCGCCGAGGAACGCCGCGACGCCCAGATGATGCGAACGCCACGCGACTGCAAGTATCGGCGCAAACAGCGTGTCCAGCGCGTTGCATCCGATCACGGCTACGAGCAGCCAGCGTACGGGCCAGGAATCGATGACTTTCATTGCCTTGACCCTCTCCGAGTAACCGGCACGCACGCAGCCGACGGCCCAGGACAGCGCGTCGCGATCCTCTTCGAGATGGCGCACTTCGTGCTCCATCGCGTCGGCCCACGATTTCCTCGCGCGCGGCAGGACGCGAGCGGCATGACGCACCAGACCGAGTGCGAAACGTCGCGACCGGGACATCGCCTGCTTCATGTTCGTGCGGCCGCCGCTGCGCGACCGCCCGGCGCGCGGACGCGGCTTGCGGCCTGCGCGCGGGCCAGCGTCAATCCGCCGGCGGTCAACCGGTAGACATGTCGGCGCGGCGCGCCCGCGCGTTCGGCCTCGTGCCAATCCGCCTCGAGCAGGCCCTGATCGCCGAGCCTCATCAGCAACGGATACAGCGTCCCGGACTTGAGTCCGGTTTCCTTCGAGAGGTCGTAGCCGTGGCGCCACGCGCGCGGTCGTTCGAGCAGAGCCGCGAGCAGGGAACGGGTCTGGGGCGAGCTGTTGGGCTGGCGTGGCATGGCCAAATATCAACATATGTAGAGTTTGGTGTCAACGAGCGCGGTACGCGAAGTTCCGGCTGCGCACAAGCGCGGCGCCAGCGGCGTCCCGTGGCGTGTCCGGCCGCGAGCCGGCACGCGCAGCGTCCATGCGGTCCGACGCGGCGCCCGGTCCGGGACTAGAATCGGTCGCGCCAGCCAATGGCAGCAACGGAGATCGACCATGAAGACCACGCTGATCGCGGGGCTGATCGTCGCCTGCGCGTTTGCAGGACCCGCCTGCGCGGAAGATGCCGCCGCGCCGAAGATGACCAAGGAGCAGCAGGCCATGATGGCCGCGTACGAGCGCATGGGCGCGGTCGGGCCCGAGCAAAAGCAGCTCGCCTACTTCGTCGGCGACTGGGATGCGAAAACCACGATGTGGATGGACCCGAAGAAGCCACCGGAGGTCAGCAACGGCAAGTCGCATTCGGAAGCGATCTTCGGCGGCCGCTACATCGAGACCACACACACCGGCATGGCGATGGGCCAGCCGTTCGAGGGTCGCGGCGTGATGGGCTTCGACAACCTCGGCGGCAAGTACTTCAGTACCTGGATCGACAGCATGTCGACCGGATTCTGGCTGTCGTACGGCAGCTACGACGCCGCGACCAAGACCTATACGTATCACGGGTCGATGGACAACCCGATGAAACAGGGTGCGAAGATTCCGGTACGTGCGGTCGTGCACGTGGTCGACCCGACGCATTACGTGTTCGAGTGGCACGAGAAGCGCGGCGGCAAGGAGGCCAAGACCATGCAGATCGAGTACACCAAGACCTGAGCGCATCCGCGTATCGATGGAGCGAATGTCAGGCCGGGGCGGCCTGACCTACAACGACGGCGCGACGGTTGGCGCACGCGCAACACCCCCGCAACGACGGTGTGCTTTCGTAGGTCAGGTCGGCTCTGCCGACCTGACGACCGCGCCGATCGGAACGGCGCGCGCCGCCGATCGTGCGGGTGCGTACGCCGCAATGACAGCGCGCCACGCGAGACGGCGCGATCCCGATGCACATTGCGTGCGTCAGGCCGGGGCGGCCTGACCTACGGCGGCGCGACTAGTCCCAGCTTCGCGCGCGCTCGGCGAAATCCTTCGACTGCACGCGCACGACGCAGAAGCGCTGGCCGGTCGGCGCCTGCATCACCCACCAGGTGTTGATCTTCTGTACGCGCGTCGCGCCGAGCGCCTCGAGGCGCGCGACTTCCGCTTCGATGTCGTCGGTCTCGATGTCGAGGTGCACGCGGCTCGGGTGATCGACCGCCTGCACTTCGACGTGCAGCGCGTCGGCCGGATCGACGAGGCGCACGTACTTCGTGCCCTCGTCGCCGGGCAACGCTGCGACGCGCATGCCGAGCGCGCCGCCCCAGAATCCGGCGGCCGCGTCGAGGTCGGGGTTCTGGCAATCGATGATGAAGCCCGCGAGCTTGCTCTTGTGCATGACGGTTCCTGCGCTGGACTGGAATGAAGGCTGCAGCGGTCTGCGTGTCGAGGCCACGGCTGCCGCGTCCGGCATGACCGCCGTGCCGGCGCGGCCGCGTGCACTGCGCGCCAACTCTACAACCCGGCGATGCGGGACCGCCAAGTCCGGTTGCGCCGCCGCATCGCCGCGAGCGCGCACGCCGCGCGCCGACTCCACAACCCGGAGACACGAGACGCGCTGCACCCGATCTCGTCGTCGCGAAACGCGCTGCACCCGCCGTGCCACCGCGGCCACCGCACGGCCACGCACCGCGCGTCGCGTTCCGCGCGCCGCGAATCTACAACGCCGCCAGGTTCGCGTACGCGAGCACGAGGCGCTTGCGGCCCGCGTCGGCGAAGTTGACTTCGACCAGGGTGTGGTTGCCCGCGCCTTCGTAGCTCATCACGATGCCTTCGCCGAAGCTCGCGTGCTGCACGCGCTGACCGAGCTTGAACGGCGTGTTGTTCTCGCGCTGCGCAAGATCGGCGCGGCCGACGCGGCCCGCGAACGCAGGACGGCTGACCTGCACGCGCGGACGCACCTCGTGCAGCAGGTCGACCGGGATCTCGGTCAGGAACCGCGATGGCCGCGCGTACGACTCGACACCGTGCATGCGCCGCGACTCGGCGTACGCGAGCACGAGGCGGTCGCGCGCACGCGTGATGCCGACATACGCGAGGCGGCGTTCCTCTTCGAGGCGCCCCGGCTCCTCGGTCGATTTCTGGCTCGGGAACAGGCCGTCCTCCATGCCGACCAGGAACACGAACGGAAACTCGAGGCCCTTGGCCGAGTGCAGGGTCATCAGCTGCACGCAGTCCTGCCACGCCTCGCCCTGCCCTTCGCCCGCTTCGAGCGCCGCATGCGCGAGGAACGCGGACAGTTCGTCGAGACCGGCCTCGAGATCCTCGGGCGTGCGCCGGAACCGGCTCGCGACGTTGACCAGCTCGTCGAGGTTCTCGACGCGCGACTCCGCGCTGCCACGGCTGTCCTTCTCGTAGAACTCGCGCAGCGCCGAGCGCGCGAGCGCATGTTCGACCTGCTGTTCGAGCGGCATCGGTTCGTCGGCCGCCGCGGGCGCCGCGTCGTCGTCGGGTTCGGCCTGCGCCGACGCGGCATCGGGCGCGAGGCAGTCGCGTGCGAGGTCCTCGATCAGCTGCAGGAATGCACGCAATGCATTCTTCGCGCGCGCGGCCAGCGCATCGGCGCCGAGTTCGCCGAGCACCGCCTCCCACATCGAGCTGTCGTCGCGTCGCGCGCGCTGGCGCAAGAGGTCGAGCGTGCGCCCGCCGATGCCGCGCGGCGGCGTGTTCACCGCGCGCTCGAACGCCGCGTCGTCGTGGCGGTTGGCGACGAGGCGCAGGTATGCGAGCGCGTCCTTGACCTCGGCGCGATCGAAATAGCGCAGGCCGCCGTACACGCGGTACGCGATGTCGTGCTGGATCAACTGTTCCTCGAAGTTGCGCGACTGCGCGTTCGAGCGGTACAGGATCGCGATGTCGGATGGCTTCAGGCCCGCGCGCAACTGCTCGCGGATGCGCTCGATCACGTAGCGCGCCTCGTCCTGCTCGTTGTACGCCGCATAGAGCTCGATCACGTCGCCCGCGTCGCCCGCGGTCCACAGCTTCTTGCCGAGCCGGTCCGGGTTGTGCGCGATCACCGCGTTCGCGGCCGCGAGGATGTTGCCGGTCGAACGGTAGTTCTGTTCGAGGCGGATCGTCTTCGCGCTCGGGAAGTCGCGCAGGAAATGCTGCACGTTCTCGACGCGCGCGCCGCGCCAGCCGTAGATCGCCTGGTCGTCGTCGCCGACCACGAACACGTGTCCGGTGGATCCCGCGAGCACGCGGATCCACGCGTACTGCAGCGTGTTGGTGTCCTGGAACTCGTCGATCAGCAGGTGCGTGTAGCGCTCGCGGTAATGCGCTAGCAAGGCCTCGTTCTGCAGCCAGAGCTCATGCGCGCGCAGCAGCAGCTCGGCGAAATCGACGAGACCGCCGCGTCGGCACGCGGCCTCGTACGCGCGGTAGATGTCGATCAGCACGCGGCTGGTCGGGTTGTAGCCGGCCTCGAGCGCATCCGGGCGCTTGCCTTCGTCCTTCGCGGAGTTGATGAACCAGGTCGCCTGGCGCGGCGGGAAGTGCGCCTCGTCCAGACCCATGCCCTGCATCGTGCGCTTGACCAGCCGCTGCTGGTCGTCGGCGTCGAGGATCTGGAACGTCTCGGGCAGGCCCGCCTCGCGCCAGTGCCGGCGCAGCAATCGGTGCGCGATGCCGTGGAACGTGCCGATCGTGAGCCCGCGCGCACCCTGCCCGATCAGCGACTCGGCGCGCCCGCGCATCTCGCCCGCGGCCTTGTTGGTGAACGTGACCGCGAGCAGCGACCACGGCGACACGCGCTCGACCTCGAGCTGCCAGCCGATCCGGTGCGTGAGCACGCGCGTCTTGCCCGACCCCGCGCCCGCGAGCACGAGATAGTGCCCGGCCGGCGCGGTCACCGCTTCCTGCTGCGCTGGATTGAGTCCGTCGAGGAGATGTGAAACGTCCATCCGCCGATTGTAGCGGGCCGAGTCAGCACTCCCGAGTCGCCGCACGCAACCCGGCTCCAACAGAGGATGTGGAGCAGAACGAGTCCGCGCGGTCGGCACGCGTCGATAGCCACATGCACGGCCATCGCGCGTCCCGCGGTTGCCGATGACCGCCGCGAGAATGAACAGCCGGACCACACGTGGCACGCGTTCGCCGCATGCAGGCTGTCTAGATCGCGGTCGATTCGTCGGCGAACGTCATCGAACGATTACGCCGAACTCGCCTGCTGGATACGCCTGTTACACCCGCGACTTCACACCCGTAACTCATACACCCGCGAAAGCGGAGTGTTGCACGGGCACCTGCCCACGCCGTAGACGTGCGGTTGCTCGCGAAGGTCTTGATCGTAGTGGGAAACCGGCTTGACCACGCCGCCAACTTGCTGAACGATGGCGTGCAACGCCCCGGATGCGGGGTCTACTTATAGTTAGGTGCCCATGGCTTCGCTTCAGCAGGTATCTGCTTCACTTTTTCCACATCGGTGGCGGCTTCTGGCCGTCGCAATGGGTGGCCTAGTCGTCTCCGTCGCCCTAATCTTCTTGGCACGTTCAAAACTTGGCTTCGCGTTGGCCGGTCCGCTAGTCCTTTTGCCTTGGGGGCTTATGTGTGTGGCCCGTTCCAGATACACGTTTCTATCGGCGTTCTTCCTTATCCTTGTAGCGCTTGGTTTTGCGTGGCCATTCATCGTGCTTCTAGGCTAGCCACCTAACTACTCGTTCAAGGCGGACGCGCTGACGCGCGCCGCTTAACTCAAGCGTTAGCCGTCATGCCGAAACCCATCCCAACTGAAAGAAAATTATTGCGCTGCATCTACGATATGTATGCGGATTCCTTTCCGATCGAGGGGCCGAGCGTCGGGAAGGTGATGGTCGCAATCGATATCGAAGCGATCGCTAAGAAGTTGGCCTGCGACAAACACATCCTGTTTGGCTATCTCTACTACCATCTCGATCACAAATACCGTTACAGCAGCGGCGAGAATGCTTCCGTCCACTTGTTCGCGCCAAAGGCCGGGGAGCTTCGTCATGCAATCAACCTACCGTACCTCGCGGCTATCCTTGCAGGCCAAGACCAAGAGCACTCTAAGTTCATCTGGTCTTTGGGCGTGTCGTTGGTCGCCTTGGCGTTGTCAGTGGGTGCAATCGTCGCTCAGTTGGTCACCGCGAAGTGACGGCTAACATTTCGTTCAAGGCGGACGGCTTCGCCGCCGCTTAACTCCAGCGTTAGGCGTCACTTCGTTGACCTTCTGGAGCTGAGAGATTCAATGATCAGGCGCTTCCTGAAATGGTGTGGAGGTTCACTCACAGGTCACATTGTGCTGTCCTTCGTTGTTTTAACGATTCCGCTTTTATGTGCAGGGCTGATCACCAACATCCGGGCGGGTGCTCCAACCGCGGATCTAGGTATGATCGTCTCGCTCTCAATACTTGGAGCGGTAATTCCAGCAATCGGCTACTGGATAAACATCACCTCTCCACGCATTAATAGGCGCCGCGCCGACAACTCCACGGACAAGGTGAATGAGCGTGACGCCTAACAATTCATTCAAGCCGAACCCGCTTCGCGGCTCGGCTTAATTCAGGCGTTAGGTGCCTCACATGCCCAGTCTGTTCTCGCAAATCTTCGATCGTGATCGGCATCGCTGTGTGTACTGTGGCAAGTACATGCTCTTCGACTTTGAGACGTTCCAGACCTCGCAGCTTGACCACCTCATTCCCGGCGGTGACGACACTCCGGAAAATCTGGTTTTGTCGTGTTTCGTTTGCAACAACCTCCGCGGCAACTTCGTTCCAATTGGCGCTACTGTCGCGCAACGCGCCGAGTACATTCATCTTTTGCGCGTTCACGTTATGGGTCGGCGCGCCGAACGGATGCGTGACTTCGCTTCGTGGACGCACCCAGTCGCCCGCGGCACCTAACTGTGTGGTCAAGCGGACTGCGCAGAGAAGCTATCGTGTTTCCTGATGTTTTGTCGCGGCGCAGCCGCTTACCACGGCGTTAGGCGCACGAGACGGGTTCGACGAATATGATTGTTCGATACAAAGGAGAAACATCATGAAAGGCTTCGTACAGGACATTGAGAGTATTGCCGTTAAGAACGACGAGTTTCGTCAGGTGCTGTACACGGCGAAGAATTGCCAGCTCGTCATCATGGCATTAAAGCCCAACGAAGAGATCGGGGCGGAAGTTCACACACTGGATCAGTTCTTTCGCGTGGAGGAAGGTACCGGGGAAGCGATTCTTGACGGTGTCCGGACATCGATCAAAGCCGGTTTTGGGATCATTGTTCCCGCCGGGGCGAACCACAACATCATCAATACTGGAGACGCTCCCCTCAAGCTCTACACAATCTACGCGCCTCCCAATCACCGAGACGGCGTTATTCACCGTACCCGCGAGGATGCGGAGGCAGACAACGAGCACTTTGACGGTAAGACGACGGAATGACTTCTGGTCGACCGATGGCCTGGATGTTCTGTGTTGAGGAGCATGCGCCTAACAATTCATTCAAGCCGAACCCGCTTCGCGGGTCGGCTTAATTCAGGCGTTAGGGGCTATGTCCAGCATCCTCGTAATCCTGGCAATTGCAGTGATCGCGTACTTCGCGCTACGCGGCCGCTTTGGCAGTAATGGCTCGGCTTACCCAAGTGCCCAGCTTCCTGGCCCCGGAACCTACGAGTTCGATATCGTCGGTGAATCCCAGTATCAAGACGAACTGGAGGCAATCTGCGGCGGTCGGACGGAGGACAGCGCAGAACACCTCACGGAAGCCGTTCTCCATCTTGAGGACTCGAATCCTCACGACAATCAAGCGGTTCGGGTGGCTATCGGCGGCAACACCGTTGGCTACTTGTCACGCAAAGACGCTCGCTCCTATCGCAAGCAGCTTAAACAGCTCGGGCATGAGCGGATACTATGCAAGTGCAACGCAATGGTGGTGGGTGGGTGGCAGCGATCTCGGACGGATCGGGGGCACTTTGGCGTCAAGTTGGATCTTCCGGTCGCATAGCCCCTAACAATTCATTCAAGCCGAACTTGCTTCGCTACATCAACAACATGGCAGAGAGAGCTTGCCATGTTGTTGCCTCCGCTACGCAAGTCGGCTTAATTCAGGCGTTAGGCCTCAGGGGCTACGCTCTTTCCTCTCGTCCATCCTCAAACACACTATGGCTCGCCACATCATCTTCACGCCAAAGGCAGCCAAGCCACCGCCAGCGTACAGCCAAGCGGTCAAGGCTGCCGGCCTGGTGTTCGTCTCGGGAACCGCGCCGACCGATCCCGCTACTGGTTCCATCAAAGGCACAACCATTCAAGAACAAACCCGGCAGTGCCTTACCAACATTCAAGCCATCCTCGAGGCAGCAGGCAGCTCGCTAGACAAAATCGTCAGCGCTACCATCGTGCTCGCTGACGAAGACGACTTTGCCGGCATGAATGAGGAATGGCTCAGGTGGTTCTCTTCTAACCCTCCAGCGCGGCAAGGTGCCAAGCTGCCTGCACGCATCCCTGGCCTGAAGGTGTCCATTGCAGCAATCGCTGAGGCCTAACACTTCGTTGCACCCGACGGCCTACAGCGGGCTTCGCCCGCTTCCGTCCGCGGGTGAACTCAAACGTTAGATTTGCTATGGAAATCTCTTGGCCGTCCATTAAAGAAGCATTCTTTGCCATCGGCTCTCTGGCCGGATTCATCGCGTTTTTCCGCCCAGTTCTGGATAGCAAACATCAGTTCAAGGATGAACGAGGCATTCCGAGCAACCATGCACAGCACTTAGACCAATGCGTAGATTATGCTCGGGCTATCGCGCGGGCGTATCAGCGTTTCCTGATCACTGCGGATACTCACCTTCTGGAGGTTCCGCTCGCACGTTGGCTACTGCCTTATCGCTACCGCAAGCATGACGTGTCGCAAATCTAACAATTCGTTCAAGCCGAACGGCTTAACTCAGGTGTTAGATGTCACTGGAGAGATTCGTGAAACCCGCCTTATTCATAGCTTCCTCGCGCGAGTCCCTCGATCTTGCTTCAGCAATGCAGGAGAACCTGGAGCACGTTGCTGAGGTGACTGTGTGGACGCAGGATGTGTTCAAGCTTTCCAGGTACAACATCGAGTCCCTCATAGACGCGCTAGAAGTTTCGGACTTCGGCGTCTTCATGTTCGAACCTCAGGACGTCGTAAACATCCGCGGCACCGACAAACTGACTGTCCGCGACAATGTCCTTTTCGAGCTTGGTCTCTTCATCGGCAAGCTGGGGCGCGAGCGGTGTTTCATCGTCGCGCCCCGCGGGAGCGAGGAGGATATTCACCTCCCGTCAGACCTGCTCGGGCTCACGCCGGCACTGTATGAACCGGACCGCCAAGACAAAAATCTTGTTGCAGCGCTTGGCCCTGCTGCAACAAAGATCGCTCGGCAGATCAAGAACCTACCAAAGAAGGTGAGTTCACCCCTGTCGGCTGATGAAGCGCTGTCTGAGCTCACCGAAGGCGACATCAAAGCGCTGATTCAGTCGTGGATGGGAAGTCGAGCATCACACCTCAATACAGAGGTGATCCGATTCGCCGATGTAGATAAGGAGCTAAACCTGCCCGCCGGATCGACAAAGACTTACATCGTTGAAATCGCTCGGCGTTGGGGTTACGCCCCATCTCAGCAAGGCGCGCAGACCGTGTTGTTCACGGAAACCGCGCGCTACTAGTGGCGGTGACATCTAACAATTCGTCCAAGCCGACGCCGCTTCGCGGCGCGGCTTAACTCAGGTGT